>NZ_JBPXRR010000001.1:0-3166063 GCF_051842935.1 Pseudalkalibacillus sp. Hm43
AGATTTCCCATCGCGTCAAGCGAGTAAGATCCCTCAGAGATGATGAGGTTGATAGG
This sequence comes from Pseudalkalibacillus sp. Hm43, assembly GCF_051842935.1. GTDB lineage: Bacteria > Bacillota > Bacilli > Bacillales > Fictibacillaceae > Pseudalkalibacillus. The sequence continues at coordinate 57 of NZ_JBPXRR010000001.1, forward strand.
TCTGGTGTGGAAGCGTGGTGACACGTGAAGCTGACAGATACTAATCGATCGAGGACTTAACCACAATACTTACGTTTTCAAGAACCGTTATCTAGTTTTGAAGGAATGGTTCCTTCAACTTCATAGTCTGGTGACGATAGCGAAGAGGTCACACCCGTTCCCATGCCGAACACGGAAGTTAAGCTCTTCAGCGTCAATGGTAATTGGGGGCTTCCCCCTGTGAGAGTAGAACGTCGCCGGGCTATACTATATCGATCCGCAGTAGCTCAGTGGTAGAGCTATCGGCTGTTAACCGATCGGTCGCAGGTTCGAGTCCTGCCTGCGGAGCCACGGAGAGCTGTCCGAGAGGTCGAAGGAGCACGATTGGAAATCGTGTGTACGGTTTTAACCCGTACCGAGGGTTCGAATCCCTCGCTCTCCGCCATTAAGAAATTCATACTACATAACTATATATCGGCCCCTTGGTCAAGTGGTTAAGACACCGCCCTTTCACGGCGGTAACACGGGTTCGAATCCCGTAGGGGTCACCATTCATATTGGAGGATTAGCTCAGCTGGGAGAGCACCTGCCTTACAAGCAGGGGGTCGGCGGTTCGATCCCGTCATCCTCCACCATTTAATTCATATCGTCGCGGGGTGGAGCAGTCTGGTAGCTCGTCGGGCTCATAACCCGAAGGTCGTAGGTTCAAATCCTATCCCCGCAACCAAAATAATTCATTGAACAACGTCGAATCGACATTCTTTCAATGAATATCTGAAGTACCCGTAAGGGTGCAACCAAATTAAAACTTACTACGTCGATTTTACTTCATAGTTAGTTTTAGATCGTGGTACCCGTAAGGGTGCAACCAAATTAAATTCTTACAAGATGGACCCGTGGTGTAGGGGTTAACATGCCTGCCTGTCACGCAGGAGATCGCCGGTTCGAATCCGGTCGGGTCCGCCATCTTGGCTCGATAGCTCAGTCGGTAGAGCAGAGGACTGAAAATCCTCGTGTCGGCGGTTCGATTCCGTCTCGAGCCACCATTGGTTTGCTGGCCTAGCTCAATTGGTAGAGCAACTGACTTGTAATCAGTAGGTTGGGGGTTCAAGTCCTCTGGCCAGCACCATTTTCTCTTTCAGGAATAGATTGGTTATGATTCCTGATTTTACACTTGAAACAGAGTGAAATCTGTACTACAATATTAATTGTCTCTTTGGAGGGGTAGCGAAGTGGCTAAACGCGGCGGACTGTAAATCCGCTCCCTCAGGGTTCGGCGGTTCGAATCCGTCCCCCTCCACCATTTAGGGGTATAGTTTAACGGTAGAACAGAGGTCTCCAAAACCTCCAGTGTGGGTTCGATTCCTACTACCCCTGCCAATTTTACAACTAAAATAATAATGGCGATTGTGGCGAAGTGGTTAACGCACCGGATTGTGGTTCCGGCATTCGTGGGTTCGATTCCCATCAGTCGCCCCATTACGTTGGGCTATAGCCAAGCGGTAAGGCAACGGACTTTGACTCCGTCATGCGTTGGTTCGAATCCAGCTAGCCCAGCCAAATTTCGCGGAAGTAGTTCAGTGGTAGAACACCACCTTGCCAAGGTGGGGGTCGCGGGTTCGAATCCCGTCTTCCGCTCCATTAAATTCTTAAATGAACTGCCGAAAGTGGTACTCGATTTTTTATATAAAACATAAGATAGAGTACGGCGGCATAGCCAAGTGGTAAGGCACGGGTCTGCAAAACCCTTATCCCCCGGTTCGAATCCGGGTGCCGCCTCCATAACTACCCAGCCGGGGTGGTGGAATTGGCAGACACACAGGACTTAAAATCCTGCGGTAGGTGACTACCGTGCCGGTTCAAGTCCGGCCCTCGGCACCATATGAATTTAATATCTTTCTTTTATTGACACATGCCGGTGTGGCGGAATTGGCAGACGCGCACGACTCAAAATCGTGTTCCTCACGGAGTGTCGGTTCGACCCCGACCACCGGTACCATTACATAATCTAAAGTCAATGCTTTGATTAACTCAAAGTATTGGCTTTTTTTGTTGTCTCATAAAGCACACAGTGTGTTTTTTTACATACATCTTTTCGAATTGTAGACCATAGGAATATGTGGTTTTTGATTTTGCTTGTTCGGAGGGATTCATAGTGGAGATGGCAAAAGAATTACTCATCTTATTCGGAAGGGTCGTAACCATTCTTCCTTTACTTTTAGTCGTGACCTTGTTTATGGGAAAGAGGTCCATTGGAGAACTTCCTGTATTCGATTTATTGATTTTACTTACATTAGGGTCTGTAGTCGGTGCGGATATTGCGGAACCGGATGTCGTACATATTCATACCATTGTCGCTATTATTCTGATTGGAATCCTTCAAAAACTCGTTGCAAAATTGAAGATCATGAATCGGAAGTTTGGAAAGCTGGTTACTTTTGAACCGACGGTGGTGATCCAGGACGGTTCATTTATCATTGAAAATCTCAAAAACATGCAATACTCGATTGATAATGTTCTTCTCATGTTAAGGGAGAAAGACATTTTTGACATTACGAGTGTAAAACTTGGGATCATAGAAGCGAATGGGCAATTGACCGTGTTGAAAAAGCCGGAAAAATCCCCGGTAACCGTAGAGGATTTACAGATTTATAAGCCACATGTCGATCTAGCGTATCCTTTGATTGTTGAAGGTACGCTGTATCGTGAGGTTCTGAATGTCGTTCAAGTCAATGAAAAATGGTTGAAAACAAAACTGGGTCATCTAGGGATTACTGACTATGAGGATGTTTTCTTTGCCTCTATTGATGAAAAGAAGAATTTACATGTGTCTGAGAAATCATTGGACGCAAAAAGTGCTCCTCCTATCTACCATTGATCATCGAACGTTTAAGCTTAATTTTACCGGGGTATGACTATACTACACGAAATAAAGGAGGAAGCTCAGACATGATGTATATATTAGCACTTTTACTTCCGCCTCTTGCTGTACTTCTTTCCGGAAGTAAAACACAAACATTGATTAACTTGGTTTTGACTTTGATTGGTTGGTTACCGGGTGTGATCCACGCGTTTTTCGTCATCCATCAAAAGCGTTCCGTTGGTAAAGGAAGCATGGCGTAAATGAAAAAACCTCCACTTGGAGGTTTTGTACATAAATCATTCAGTTCTGACTTATAATGATAGAAACTTGTTTAACGCAGTGCTTCGTTCACAGGTAACGGGGTGTTGCGTTTTTATTTTTGCAAGGCCTACTTGAATATATAGGACTTGGCTGTTCCTCCGTGGACTTGGATGAACATTTTCTCTATAGCTTGCAGCATATCATTGGCATGTTCATCTGACAGTGAAGGTTGGAAATAGACGACATGCAGGGCATCTGTCGTATCTTCTGTGACCATTGTGCGTTTCGAATCGACGATCGGGCTTCCGAATGCCCCTTCATCATCTCGTGTGATGATCTTGTTACTCATATCCATCACCCGTCCATTGATGCCCTCATAAGCGTCTTCATTTGCGCCTATGTCCACCATGACATCACCTTTAATGTTGGTAGCGTCATAAATTCCGAGTGGGATTTGATATTGTAAGGAAAAGAAATTGTTCGTATCGACTGCAGAGTGGACTGAGCCAAGCTGTGAGCCTTTATAAACGCGGCGGAGCAGCGCTTCTGATGATGGGCGGTATCTGGAAGGATCCGTGCCTAACGCTTTGAAAATTTGACGCCACTCTTGAATCGGACCGATTTCTGAAACGGGCTGATCTTCAGCATCGAGCATTAATGATTCCTGGAAAAGCTGCAAGCGGCCAGCTAACATTTTAGGAGGCTCAGCAACCGTGATACCATGATATTGGATGATACCGACTTTGAAGTTTGGTACTGCTTGTTTGAGCTGATTTGAAATGGTGAAATTCATTATGTCACCTCACTGATTATGTATTTTCACTAAGTGTACCATAATAGATTTTGCAACTGAAAAAGGAGTGCTTACAATCATGGACAAATTGCAATCCATTCTGAAAAGAATTGATGGGAAAGGTTATAAAGCGTATAAAGACATCCGGGGAAAGTATCGTTTTGATGGTTTCACTCTTCATATCGATCATGTCCAAGGTGATCCATTCGCAGCGCCATCTAAGATCCGTTTAGAGATTCCGAAAGAGCGGACGATTTTACAAGAAGATTGGGAATCGACGACTTCACGTAAAATCAGAGTGGAAGATACGATCGCGAGAAGTGTAGCAAAAGCGATTCGTCAGATGGATGATCGGGCCGGCGGATCTGGTAAGAGTGGCGTCATCGTGATTGATCGTCCCGCTCAAGAATTGCTGGATCGGACAGCTGTCCAGCTGACAGACCGTTCTGTCATCGTCTGTCTATCTGTTGGACTTCCGGCAAGAGGTCGGAAGGTACTGGGTAAACAGGCAGAAAAAATGCTGGTGACTCTTCTTCCTCAAATTTTGAAAGACTCGATTTTTTCATTAAAAGAAGAAACAGTCGTCGATGCTGTTGAGTTATGTGATCAGCAGGATGCCATCCGTGAGTTCATGGCTGGGAACAATCTCGTTGCGTTCATCGCGAACGGATCGGTTTTACCGCGAGAGAGTAGAATTAGTGATCGTCCGCTCCGAACGAATGAAGTGGTGGCGTTTGAAGCTCCTGAGTCTATGACAGTATCGATTCCAGTTCCCCATCGGAAGGAGCCGGTTCAAGGGATGGGCATCCAGAACGGCATCACATTGATTGTCGGTGGCGGCTACCACGGAAAGAGTACGATGTTAGAAGCGATTGAACGTGGCGTTTATGACCATATCAGTGGGGATGGGCGCGAGTTCGTACTGACGGATACGAAGGCGATGAAAGTGCGTGCAGAAGACGGCCGAAAGATTACGAATGTCGATATTTCACCGTTCATTCAGAACCTTCCATTCGGTAAAACGACGACCCATTTTACATCCGAAGATGCGAGTGGGAGTACATCCCAGGCGGCAACCATCGTTGAATCGCTCGAAGCAGATGCTCGTGCCCTGTTAATTGATGAAGATACGAGCGCGACCAACTTCATGATCCGTGATGAAAGGATGCAGCACCTCGTATCGAAGGAGAAAGAACCAATCACCCCTTTCATTGATAAAGTGAGGCAGTTATATGAAGAGCATGATGTGTCCACTTTGCTTGTGATGGGTGGTTCGGGAGATTATTTCGATGTGGCAGATACGGTCATTCTTATGGATCAATACCGCCCGTTCGATGTGACGAATGAAGCGAAGGAAATTGCGAGGACGTCCGTCTCGAATCGTAAAAGAGAAGGCGGAGAGCGGTTCGGTGAGATCCAGTCGAGGAAGCCTCAAGCATCCAGTCTAGATAGTCAGAAAGGGAAGCGGTCCAAGGTTGCAGCGAGAGGTCTTCATACGATCCAGTATGGAACTACGGATATTAAGATCGACTATGTAGAACAGCTGACAGATGCAAGTCAGACGAGAGCGATCGCTGAAATCCTACATTTTATCGAGAAAAAGAAATGGCTAGGTAGTCTGACCGTTTCCGATATGCTGGAGCGAGTGGAAAGGCAGCTCGATGAAAGCGGACTAGCATCATTTACAGAATTTCCTAACCAGCACCCTGGTGACTTGGCGCGGCCCCGTATGTTAGAATTAGCTTCAGCATTGAACCGTTTACGTACGCTGAAGGTTGAACAATAGCGGTTTAAAACCAGTTCAATAAATACTTTTTTAAAGAAAGGGGGTCAAACGATGACAGGTGCCCAGTTAAAAGAAAAAGTCGTTGCATATAGTAAATCAATCGGCATTGATAAAATTGGGTTTACGACTGCGGATCCGTTCGTGGAGCTGAAAGAACGGTTGAAGACGCAGCAAGACCTCGGCTATCAATCCGGTTTTGAGGAGTCGGATATTGAAAAGCGGACGGAACCGGAGCGGCTTTTACCTAAAGCGCGTTCCATCATCTCTATCGCGCTTGCCTATCCTTCCAAAATGAAGGACGCACCAAGAAGTACGAAGGAAGACCGTCGAGGAATCTTCTGCCGTGCCTCCTGGGGGAAAGATTACCATGATGTATTGCGAGATCGGATGAAGAAGCTCGAACAATACATCGCTGAACTCGATCCAGATGCGAAGGTCGTTTCGATGGTCGATACAGGAGAACTGTCCGACCGTGCGGTAGCTGAACGCGCTGGAATTGGTTGGAGCGGTAAAAACTGCGCAACCATTACACCTGAGTTTGGCTCCTACGTGTATCTTGGAGAATTGATCACCACGATACCGTTTCCGCCCGATACGCCAATGACGGACCAATGCGGCACGTGCAACAAATGTGTGGATGCATGTCCGACAGGTGCGCTCGTGACAGGCGGGCAATTGGACTCCAATAAATGCATTGCGTTTTTGACTCAGACGAAAGGGTTCTTACCTGAACGTTATCGAGAGAAGCTTGGCAACCGTTTATACGGCTGCGATACATGCCAGCAAGTCTGCCCTGAAAATAAGGGGAAGGACTTTCATCATCATCCTGAAATGGAGCCCGATCCTGAAATCGCGAAGCCGAAGTTGAAGCCTTTATTGACGATCAGTAATCGTGAGTTCAAGGAACAGTTCGGTCCAGTCTCTGGTTCATGGAGAGGAAAGAAGCCGATTCAGCGAAATGCAATCATTGCATTGGGCAATTTTAAAGATGAAACGGCATTGCCGGAATTGACGCATGTCTTGATGGAAGATCCTCGTCCAGTCATCCGTGGGACGGCAGCCTGGGCACTAGGTAAAATCCAGGGAAGTCAAGCTGAAAAAGCGCTTAAACAGGCGAAAGAGAGAGAAAAAGACGCAGATGTCATAGGTGAAATCGATAGAGGCCTGAATATGCTTGATAATCACGTAAAATCGTAATGGTTTTATCTAAAAACGTTAAGTATGATAATGCAAAAGGGTTAAAGAAGGGATAAGATGGAGACGACACTATATGTGCAATATGGGGAGATGGACAGTCCAGTCGGTCCCCTTACGTTACTCAAAACTGAAAAAGGTTTATGCCGTATTGATTTTGGGACGGCAGAGGAAAATCTTCCTCTTATCAATGCTTGGTTGAAGAAACAAGCACTGAAAGCAGAGCTGACGTATGATTTAAGTTCATTTCAGTCTTTCATCACCCAAATCAATGAGTATTTCGCTCAGCAGCGCAAGTCGTTCGATCTTCCGATTGATTTGCATGGATCTGAATTCCAAAAGCAAGTGTGGGAAGGTTTGAGGGAAATACCATATGGTGAAACCTATTCCTATAAAGATGTCGCGACGATGATCGGCTCACCGAAAGCGGTAAGAGCGATCGGAAACGCGAATAACAAGAATCCGCTCCCGATCGTCATTCCATGCCATCGTGTCATTGGAAGCAACGGATCATTAGTCGGGTACGGCGGCGGACTCGATAAGAAAGAAATCTTGTTAAACTTAGAACAGCAACCGTCTCGAATTTGTTCTTAGTTGATTTAGAGGGCTGACCTGCGTGGTCGGTCCTTTTTTGGTTTCGTACCGTCATTTTGGTTTTTGAGCGATATCACGCATAGAAAGGACCTCTTTCTGTCCTTCATTTTAAGTTTTCAGCATTATTGAGGATAGAAAGACAACCTAATCCGCTCAATTCGGTAGAACCCTGTACAACAGGGTTCTTTTTTCCACTTATCAACCATAGACATGAATGGAGAATGACTGAGGGGGTTGGGGGATGGATTGGCTGACGACATTGCAGAACTATATTGAAGAACATAATGCCTCCTATACGATGGACTACATGAAGGATGAGCGGATCAGTACGCTTGAAGGAGAGGCGTTGGTTCGAAGGGCGAAAAGCATGAAAGAGCGGAATGCGGTCATCGTCAACGCTCAAGTTAAAGCGAAGATCATCGAGCGCACACAGCAAGGGGACAGGGAAGAGGTCGTCTATTTAGTTCTGCGTTCCTATTTGATTAAGCAAACCGTGAAATTCTATATAGAAGAGTGTCTGGAAAAAAGAAAAGCGACGATCAAAGACGATGAAATCATCCGTGATGAATCGCTCATTGAAGAAGGTATGGAACGGTCTGACCTACCGACAATCGAGCGGGATGAGGAAATCGTTCCGATGCCCCGATACCGCTACAACCGGTTGGAAGCAGTAAGATATGCGGAGAGGTGGTGGAACTCTCACAATACGGCTTACAAGCTATTTGAAAATGATTGTACTAATTTCATTTCTCAGTGCTTGCATGCGGGTGGTGCGCCGATGCGAGGGTACCCGAACCGGTCCAAGGGCTGGTGGTATCGTAGTAATAACTGGAGCTTTAGCTGGGCTGTCGCCAACACGTTACGATGGTATTTGAGCGGGTCCAAGCAAGGCTTGAGAGGGCAAGAGGTACGATCAGCGGAACAGCTTATTCCGGGAGATGTCATCTGCTATGACTTTGATGGTGACGGGCGCTGGCAGCATAATACGATCGTCGTTGCGAAGGATGAAATGGGGATGCCACTCGTTAATGCGCACACCCATAACAGCCGCATGCGTTATTGGGATTACACCGACTCGACAGCCTATACACCGAAGATCAAATATAAATTCTTTCACATCGTAGACGGGTAAAAAACAACTGTGTCATACCAGGTACGCTCAAAGAGTCGTTGGGGGAGAAGGACGTTCAGATGGTGCCAGGCACCGATCTTGAACCGTTGGGAGACAACGGGTTCATTTCGGTGCATGGCACTGCTATGAGTACTGCTATTGAAACTGCGAAGTCAATTTGGACATGCTATAATGGATGAGGTTTTAGTTTTTAAAAGAGGTGAATGAAGTTGGCAGTCCATATCGTTTTGTATCAGCCTGAAATTCCTGCGAATACAGGGAATATCGCTCGTACTTGTGCAGCGACCGATACGCATTTGCACTTGATTCGTCCGCTTGGTTTTTCCACGGATGACAAGATGTTGAAGAGAGCGGGGCTGGATTATTGGGAGCATGTGAACATTACTTATTATGACTCGATCGATGAGTTTTTCGAACAGACGGAAGGCGAGTATTTCTTATTGACCAAGTTTGGCAAGAAGCCGCATACATCCTTTGATTACAGCAATCCTGAAGAAGATTACTACTTCGTCTTCGGTAAGGAAACCACTGGTCTTCCGGACGAAGTCAAGGAGGCGTATGCAGATCGTTGCCTGCGTATCCCGATGACAAACAATGTGCGGTCTTTGAACCTATCCAACACAGCTGCGATTCTCGTGTACGAGGCTTTGAGACAGCTGGACTATCTGCATTTAAAATAGGCACAAAAAAACGACTGAATCCTTTGCGGATTTCAGTCGTTTTCTTGTGGTATGTAGACCACAGTTATTTTCTTGTACCTGGACGATCATTATATCCAGCAGTGAAAATAGCTACTAAAAAGGCAAGAATAACACCTAAAATGAGGACAAAGCTCATATAACATCCTCCTTTAGAGCATAGTATATCCATTCATACATACCATTATAGCAAATCACACAGAATTGTATATGAAAAACTGTGACAAAAATGTAATAATGAAAAGGGATCATATGGTTTCTTGTTTCCAAATGGCAATCTAGGAACCGATTACATTAGATAAAATACATACTGGGAGTTTTACATGCTGGGGAAAAACACATATTTGACGGGGTATTTCCCGTTGTTTGCCATCATTTTATTCAGTTCGTCTTTCGGTTATTATACGGAAGCGTATCTCATCGGACAATTGAAGCGGTTAGGGATTTATCGCGGGATGACAGAGCTGTTCTCCAACGTTCAAATCGAATTAGCGCTCTGGTTCATCTGTACGTTGCTCTTTTTCATGTTGTTCGCCGCCTTGAAGTTGATCTCAGACACGTTGATTGAGTTATCCCTATTTTTCTTTTCAAAAGAAGGGGAAGGGGCGACGTTGAATCAGATCAGAGGAGGCAGTTCCATCTTTCTCGTCGGCAGTCTTTGTTCGATTCTACTGGTCAAATCAACCATTCTCTTACCGATACTATTCGTGCTGACAGCTTTCATCTACTTCTTTTACTTTGTTTATAAGGCGGGCTCTGCTCTGACGACGGCAGGGATGTTCGGATTGATCTTCATGCACATGCTGTTTTGGGCTTGTTTTACATTAGGCGTCTTATATGCGGTCCTACAAGTTTATAAAGCGTTCATGTCTAGTATCTTACCTGGATAAAAAAAGGGATGACAGTGATGTCATCCCTTTTGACGTAGTGTCGTTCTCATGATCTGCTTCCAGACTTTCATGTGTTGAGCCTGGCTTTGCACGTAAGGGATCGGAGCGGGTTTGTCTTTTCCGACCCAGATGCCTGCTGTATAACGGTCAGTCATTCCGATGAACCAGAGATCTTTGGTGTTGTTCGTCGTTCCTGTTTTGCCACCGATATAAGGAGCAGGAATAGACGCTTGTCTTCCAGTCCCGCTCGTCATCACATGATTCAATAGCGTACGCATCTTGTCGTTCGTGTTTTTGGACCACACTTCCTTCGGTTTGTCACCCCATGTATAGAGCAACTCTCCATTTGGCTTCAATACACGCTTGATGGCTCGGGAAGGCTGGTAGTTGCCTCCGTTGCTGAACGTCGTATAGGCATTCGTCATCTCGAGCGGGCTCACCCCCTTTGTAAAACCACCGAGTACTGAAGACAATTTCTGATCGGTTTCATAGACCTCCTGAAAATCAAAAGGCTCCAGGTAGTTGAATGCTTTCTTCACACCGATTCTGTCCGTCAGTCGTACCGCTGCTGTGTTGATCGATTTTCCGATTGCCTCTCGGATGGAAACTTTTCCGTAAACTGCGTTTCCGTAGTTTTGAGGACAGTAGTCTCCTTTACAAATGGGCGAGGCGTTGATCGGTACATTCAGTGGTGTCGAAGTTACATCCAAAAAGGGGGCAAAAGCGAGCAATGGTTTGATCGTTGAGCCAGGCTGTCGATAGGCTTGATAGGCTCGGTTGAATTCATTCGCTTTCATGTTTTTTCCGCCCACCATGGCGGCAACTTGTCGGGTCTGATGATCAAGGATGACGAAAGCGCCTTCCACTTGTGCTGGCAATGTCTTCAGCCCCTTTTGTGCCTCCTTCTGTAGCGTCGTGTTCAGGTGCGTTTCGATTTTGACGCCTTGCTTGTACACGAGATCATACACGAACTGATCAAGTTCACGGTCGATTTTCTCCTTTTCCTCGTCTAAGTTAGCTTGCTGCCATTTTTCCTCAAAACCCTCAGAGTGTCGGATGAGTTGCTTCAACTCATGAAGGACATAGGACGTGTAATCTGGGTATAGATACTCAGACTTTGTCACCTGAAGGGTGATTTTTTCCTTTTTCGCTTGTTGCCATTCTTCCTCTGTGATGAATTGGTTTTCCTTCATTTTCTGAAGGACGTAGTGCTGACGGCTCATGGCTGGTTCCAGGTGCCGCGTCGGATCATAGTGATTCGGGCTGTTCGGAATACCGCAGAGCAGAGCGATCTCTCCGAGGGACAACTCCCGTACGGTTTTACCGAAATAATACTGGCTGGCGGTTTCGATACCGTACACGCCGTTTCCGAAGTAGATGGCGTTACTGTACAGCTCGAAAATTTCCTCTTTTGACAGCTGATTTTCCAGTTGATAAGAGAAGAAGGCTTCATTCAGCTTTCGTTTATATGTTTTGGCGTGTGATAAAAATAAGTTCCTTGCAAGCTGCTGGGTGATCGTGCTTCCGCCTTGCTGAGGCGTTTGGGAGCGGGCATTCACAATCATCGCCCGGATGATGGCGGACCCGTCGATTCCGGTGTGCTCGAAAAAATGATTGTCTTCAGCCGCAACGAACGCATGAATGACCGAGATCGGCAGTTGTTCAAAAGGTATGTAATTTCGATGTTCGGTTCCGTGTAAGGTGGCGATTTTCGTACCATCTTGCGCATGGACGGTCGAACTTTCGGTCAGGTCGATCGTTTCAATCGGGACCTGATTTTCAATCATATCGGTCGGTGATTCAACTTGCTGGAGGTCGGCCCAAACATCATCTGAGAAGGCGTACATCACCATCAAAAGGCTTGCTGTTATGATATATCCTGCGAAAAGTCTCACGTACATCCTGTCCTTAAGTAGAGTGTCTTTCTATAGTTTACCATGTCTGGAAACCATCTGGTTCAAAAGAAATCGAATGTTACCGGGTGTCCGGGCATACGATGTATTACATGTACGATTATTCCTTGGAGGGGGTACTCATGGATATTTTAGGTAAATTGCAACAGCATCGTGAAGAAGAAAAAAGACTGGTTTGGGAAGGTACCTTCGCTGAATATTTGGAGATTTTACGAGAGCGTCCTGAAGTTGCTCAATCTGCCCATTCTCGTGTTTATAATATGATTAAAAGTCATGGCATTGAAGATATGAATGGAAAGAAGAAGTTCAATTTCTTCTCCAATCAGATCTTTGGGCTGGAAGATTCGGTAGAGCGGCTTGTTGAGGAGTATTTCCATCCATCTGCAAAAAGGCTTGATGTCCGTAAGCGTATTTTGCTGTTGATGGGTCCAGTCAGTGGAGGTAAATCGACAATCGTTACGATGTTGAAGCGGGGACTGGAAGCTTACTCCAAGACAGACGAAGGCGCAGTATATGCCATCAAAGGATGTCCGATGCATGAGGATCCATTGCACTTGATTCCTCACAACATGCGCGATGATTTCCACAAGGAGTATGGCATCCGTATTGAAGGTTCGTTGTCTCCGCTGAACATGATGCGTTTGGAGCAGGAGTTCGATGGCCGTATCGAGGACATGATGGTCGAGCGAATCTTCTTCAGTGAAGATAAGCGGACAGGGATCGGGACGTTCAGTCCGTCCGATCCGAAGTCTCAAGATATTGCCGATTTGACAGGTAGCATCGACTTTTCTACGATCGCTGAATTCGGTTCCGAATCAGACCCACGTGCCTATCGTTTTGACGGTGAGTTGAACAAAGCGAACCGAGGGATGATGGAGTTCCAGGAAATGTTGAAGTGTGATGAGAAGTTCTTATGGCACTTATTGTCGTTGACGCAAGAGGGGAATTTCAAGGCGGGCCGCTTTGCACTGATTTCGGCGGATGAGCTGATTGTAGCGCATACGAACGAAGCAGAGTACAAGTCGTTCATTTCGAATAAGAAAAATGAGGCGTTGCATTCACGGATCATCGTCATGCCGATTCCTTATAACCTGAAGGTGACAGAAGAAGAGAAGATTTATGAAAAGATGATCAGTGACAGTGACATCGGTGACATTCATATTGCTCCTCATGCCTTACGTGTTGCTGCGATATTCTCTGTATTGACGAGGTTGAAGGAGTCATCGAAGCAAGGTGTCGATGTTGTGAAAAAGATGCGACTCTATGATGGTGAGAATGTAGAGGGCTTTAACACGGCGGATGTCGAGGAAATGAAGAAGGAGTTCAATGATGAAGGAATGAGCGGAATCGATCCGCGTTATGTCATCAACCGGATATCATCTGCAATCATACGTAAAGAAGTACCAGCCATCAGTCCGCTTGATGTGTTACGCTCGTTGAAGGATGGACTCGATCAACATGCTTCGATCTCGAAGGAAGACCGCGAGAAGTATATCAATTTCATATCGGTCGCACGTAAAGAGTACGACGATATTGCGAAGAAAGAAGTACAAAAGGCATTCGTCTATTCCTATGAAGAGTCTGCCAAAACACTTATGGACAATTATCTCGACAACGTAGAAGCGTATTGTAACAAGAATAAGTTACGCGATCCATTGACAGGTGATGAGATGAATCCAGACGAAAAGCTCATGCGTTCCATTGAAGAACAGATCGGTATTTCAGAGAATGCGAAGAAAGCATTCCGTGAAGAGATTTTGATCCGTATTTCGGCGTATGCTCGTAAAGGCAAGAAATTCGATTACAACTCTCATGAGCGTTTACGTGAAGCGATCCAGAAGAAGCTGTTCGCTGATTTGAAGGATGTCGTAAAGATTACCACGTCCACGAAGACACCGGATGAGTCGCAGTTGAAGAAGGTAAACGAAGTTATCGCTCGCTTGATTGATGAGCACGGATACAATTCCATTTCGGCGAATGAGCTGCTCCGCTATGTCGGAAGCTTGCTGAACCGCTAGATGGTGACAAGAGTATAGGAATGGATGAAAGAGAAAAGGCGTACAGCAGTGCGCCTTTTTTGGGTTGAATGACGAACGGCAGTACCAGGTACCATTTGTAAGCCGTTGGGGGAGTAGGATTGAAAAATGGTACCTGGTACCGAATCAAAACCGTTGATACACCTGCTTTGTATTATCGTACCTGGCACCGCCGTAAGGTTTGTCAAAAACTTTACACAAGTTTAACCTTTGGTGCACTTGCTATTAAATTGTATAAAATGGTAGATTAAAGATATCAAAGGTAAAAAAGGGTGTGTAAACATACATGACCAAAACAAAGAACAGTTTTTGGGAATGGATTAAAGCAATCGGCATTGCCCTTCTGATTGCGTTTGTCGTCCGTCATTTCCTGTTTACGAATTATGTCGTATTCGGAGAGTCCATGATGCCGACGATCCAAGAAGGCAACCGTTTAATCGTCAATAAAATCAACTATGACATTTCTGATCCTAACCGATTTGATTTAATCGTCTTTCGAGCGAATGAACAAGAAGACTACATCAAACGTGTCATCGGTCTGCCCGGTGATAAGATTGAGTATCGCAATGATAAACTATTCATCAATGATAAACCGGTAGAGGAGCCATATTTAGAGCGTTTCCGTGAAGACTTGCAGCAAGGCTCGCAATTGACTGGAGACTTTACGTTAAAAGATATCACAAAGAAAGAGCGGGTTCCTGAAGGGACGGTTTTCGTCCTTGGGGACAATCGCCTACACAGCATCGACAGCCGTCACATCGGCTTTGTGCCAGTGGAGAACATCGTCGGAGAAGTGAATTTACGTTATTGGCCAGTCTCTGAATTCAAACTCATCCAGTAGAGGTTTATGAAATCTTGATTTTGGGTAACGATAGTTTCAAGAGGTGGTAACCATGACTAAAAACAAAGGCGAAGAGCCTAAAAACAGTTCGATGGTACGAAACGAGAAAGAAATGAAAGAACACAGCAAAGTAATGGAAAACGTCTCGACGAATGAGGATGTCAGGAAAAGCGGTAAAACGCCTGACCCAGTCCAACATGAGCAAGAAGAAGACGATAAGGAATAGGCATATATGAAGAGGATGATCCCGATGGGTCATCCTCTTTTTCCTTGAAATACGAAACTTCTGCTCTCTTCCATCGTACATATTAGTAGAGAAAGGGGAGAGAGACGATGTTTCTTGTACTTGGAATTGTGATGCTGATCACGTTTGCGATTTTCATCATCCTGTATTTTGTCGCACCTCATTCCGAGATGATGCACGCGTTCGAAACGAAGAAAAGCTTTGTATTAGCACAGGCCGTCATATTGGGAGTTGCCGCCTATTTCTTCGGAGCCCATTTCAATGGACTGCACGAAGCGGAGTGGAGAGAAAGCTGGACGTATCCAGTTACCATCGGTTCGGAACCCGTTACATATGCGGGCAGTAAAACAAATGTAGGTATTGTCATGAATGAAAGACCGCAAGCGGATGAACAGTACGAAACAGAAATTCTCACCTGGGCTCCGTACGAAGAGCTTAAGCTGGAAGCGACACGTAAATGGGGCGGAGCAGATCCGTTAAATAAGATCCTCACTGAGCAAGCGAGTGAGAATGTGCCGTATGCCTATCCTGTCACCTT
Organism: Pseudalkalibacillus sp. Hm43; assembly: GCF_051842935.1. Classification (GTDB taxonomy): domain Bacteria; phylum Bacillota; class Bacilli; order Bacillales; family Fictibacillaceae; genus Pseudalkalibacillus. The sequence continues at coordinate 15,819 of NZ_JBPXRR010000001.1, forward strand.
TCAATTCCCAAAAGAGGGAACGTGGAAAATCAGCATCATAGCGGATGGGAATAAACTGAATGAAATCATCATAAGAGTGGACTGATTATGAGACGACCTGTACGAACAGGTCGTTTTTTTACTTTCGGAGGCAGTTTTGTCCTACATCATCCCACTTCATGGACATTTCAAAATCACTTTTAAATTCAAGAACCTTGCATAGCGCGGAACTTTGTAGACAAGCAGGTTTTTGTTCGAATTTATTAGCAATTCTGAACATTTACTGCATAGGATAGAGTAATCCCCGAAAGTGAACGTGCTTTCCACTTTCAGGGAAAATAAATAAGGAGGGGAATCATTTATGACCGTCAACAAAAAAGAAAACTTCGTCGTGTCACAGGAGAACTGGTCCCTCCACCGCAAAGGTTATCAAGACCAACAGCGCCACATGGAAAAAGTACAGGAAGCTCTTAAGAACAATCTACCTGATCTGATTAGTGAGGAAAGTATCATTTTATCCAATGGTCATGATGTAATTAAAATTCCGATTCGTTCCCTGGATGAATATAAAATCCGTTATAACTACGATAAATCAAAACACGTCGGGCAGGGAGACGGAGACAGCCAAGTCGGTGATGTCATTGCACGCGATGGGAATTCAAGCGGTAAGAAAGGTGCCGGTAAAGGCAAAAAAGCAGGCGATCAAGCGGGTGACGATTATTATGAAGCAGAAGTGTCCTTGCTAGAGCTTGAGGAATTGCTTTTCAAAGAGTTGGAATTGCCGAATCTGCAGCAGAAGGAACAAGAGAATATCATCCGTGAGAAAGTCGAGTTCAACGACATTCGAAAAACCGGTCTGATGGGGAATATCGACAAGAAGAAGACCATCTTGACGGCTTACAAACGTAATGCTCTGAAAGGTGATCCTTGCATAACCCCAATCTTTCCTGAGGATCTTCGTTTCAAGACGTGGAACCAAATCGAAAAGCCGGAATCGAAAGCCGTCGTACTTGCGATGATGGATACGTCAGGATCAATGGGCATCTGGGAAAAGTATATGGCAAGAAGCTTTTTCTTCTGGATGACACGTTTCCTCCGCTCTAAATATGAAACCGTTGAAATTGAATTTATTGCGCATCATACTGAAGCGAAAGTTGTATCGGAAGAGGACTTTTTCTCCAAAGGTGAAAGCGGCGGAACCATCTGTTCATCAGCATATAAGAAAGCACTTGAGTTAATCGACCATAAATATCCACCAAGTCGATACAATATCTATCCATTCCACTTTTCTGATGGCGACAATCTTACGAGTGATAATGCACGCTGTATCAAGCTCGTCAACAAAATCATGGAAGTATCGAACATGTTCGGCTACGGTGAAGTGAATCCATACAACAGACATTCAACACTGATGAGTGTATACAAGAACATCAAAAATGAGAAGTTCTATCACTACATTTTAAAAGAAAAACGCGATGTGTATCATTCGATGAGAAGCTTTTTTAAGAAAGGCGAAAAGGATCTGGCATAAGCCTGATTTACCCTTCATCATCATCAATGGATGAAGGGATTTTTATGGAAAAATAATCTCCCCGCGCTTACATAAACTAAGAAAAATTCGAAAGGGGAGGTTCATAAAGCAGAATGCGACAATTCATCCTTATTATCAGTATTCTTGTCCTGTTTCCACAGCCTGCAGAAGCGCTTTGGAAAACGAACCTCGAAATGCACGTCATCGATGTCGGTCAGGCAGACTGTATTTATATCGAGACCTCAAACGGAAAACATGTGCTCATCGATTCTGGGGATGAGCACGATGGAAAGAAAGTCGTCTCGTACCTGCAGAAGCGAGGAATCGAGCGGATTGATTATTTGATCGCGACACATCCTCACCACGATCACATCGGCAGCATGGATGATATTTTCCAATCCTTCGATGTCGGAAAGGTCTATTTGCCGGATATCATGTATCACACAACGTACTACAAACGCCTCGTTCAGTCGATCGCCAATTCTGGAGTGGATCAGTATGTTGCGAAAGCAGGCGTGAAAGTGAAGCTCGCCCGAAATATTACAATGGAGTTCATCGCTCCTCCAGAAAAAAAGCGCTATAAATCCTTGAACGACTATTCGGCTGTCTTACAACTTCATCATGGAAAAAAGAACTTTTTACTCATGGCGGATGCAGGGGTGAAGTCAGAGAATGAACTGCTTTCTCGAATTGACGGGGAAAAAGTAGATGTACTGAAAGTGGCGCATCATGGTGCGAATACTGGCACGGGTCATGCATTGCTCAAAAAAGCGAATCCCGATTACGCCATCATTTCGGTAGGTCGGAAGAACAAGTACGGATATCCTTCCAAAGATGTGTTGAAGAGATTGAATGCCCATAAAATCCAAGTGTACCGAACCGATAAGCTAGGAACGATCATCACCAAAAGCGATGGGAAATCTGTAAAGTTCTTTACAGAATTCCCTCAATCGTGATTTGGATTTTTACGAACGACATGGATGGCACTGATGATGTGCTTGTTCAAGGTCGTACGCATGAAGCTCTGATTATATAAACGGAAGATGATTTCCCTTTTTTCATCTGAAGTCACGTATCGTGGCGGTACACTGTTGAGCGTCAAGGCGATAATGTCGACGGAACATTTCTGACAGCGGCATACCGTTTGGTAATCGGGGCTGTTCAACATGACGGTAACGAGCGTGGGGATGATTTCTTCCAAGACGTTGAAATACTCTTTAGCCAATTCTTCCACCTCTAGGTGTTAAAAGTTTTATGTACAAATGCCACCTCCAAGTGTAGAGGATTTTGATAGAAATTGGAATAGGTCGAACGTTGAAAATAAAGGAAAAATAATCTTTTTACGTAGAGGCTACACTATGGGTGAAAGGAGGATGTGCTTAAATGAACAACTTAACGAACCAACAATTACGTGCCATCATGTCCAATAATGTGGCTTCAGTTTCTCCTCAACAATCGTTGAAGGAAGCGGCTGCGTTAATGAGCCAATATAATGTAGGTGCCATCCCAGTAGTAGAAAACGGACAAGTCCGAGGGATCATCACTGACCGTGACATTACGTTACGTTCAACTGCCCAAGGGTTGGATGGGAATACACAAGTATCCCAATGTATGTCATCCAACATCGTTGCTGGAAACCCGAATATGAGTGCTCAAGAAGCTGCTCAGTTGATGTCCCAAAACCAAATCCGCCGTTTACCGGTTGTAGAAAACAATCAGATGGTCGGAATGGTTTCACTTGGTGACCTTGCAACAAAGGACGGCGACCCGAACAACGCTGGTCAAGCACTTTCAAGCATTTCTACTCCTTCCAATCCAAACGCAATACAATAACCGGAGTAAAAGCACCTGACCTCAGGTGCTTTTTTTATGGTGGTGTTTAGCGGTTGTGGTGGTGTGGTGTTTCGTGTTTTGGTCTATAATTTTTTGTTTTTATGGGAAATAAGGCGGTTTTTATGGGAAATTCGCAAAACTGATCTATAATTTTTTATTTTTATTGGAAATACTCATATTTTTATGGGAAATAATCCGCCGCTTATACATTGGCCAGAATTTTACCTTAAAATGAAACTTTTCCATTGGAAAAGTTCAGATTGGATGGAGAGCTGAGACTGAATCGCTTTAGCTTAATGACTTTTTGGCAGGAAAGACACTGGAAGTCGTTGAAAAGTATAGGTACAAGATAAGTGCGACTAGGCTTCTGGCTACGCTATCACTTGCCAATCAGCCAGTCTACTTTTCACTTGGTTACAATCACTTTTCAGCAGGAAGTTCACTCGACGTGGTGGAAAAGTGTAAGTTCAAGTATAAGTGCATCTACGTCTCTGGCTTCGTTCCACTTGCCAGTCGACTAGATTTCTTTTCACTTGGTTCTAATTACTTTTCAGCAGGAAGTTCACTCGATGTGGTGGAAAAGTGTAAGTTCAAGTATAAGTGCAACTAAAGTAATTGGCTGCCTTTACAGTTGCCAATTACTAAGTTTTCTTTTCACTTGTTAAAGATTACTTTTCAGCAGGATGAACATTCGACGTCGTTGAAAAGTATAGGAACAAGTATAAGTGCGACTAGGCTTCTGGCTACGCTATCACTTGCCAATCAGCCAGTCTACTTTTCACTTGGTTACAATCACTTTTCAGCAGGAAGTTCACTCGACGTGGTGGAAAAGTGTAAGTTCAAGTATAAGTGCATCTACGTCTCTGGCTTCGTTCCACTTGCCAGTCGACTAGATTTCTTTATATAGTGGGATTAGAATCTGTGCAAAGGGTGTGAGGGTATGATTAAAGCGGTTGTGTTCGATTTTGATGGGACGATTCTTGATACAGAGTCGTGTGAGTACAACGTTTTACAACGAATTTATAAGGAACATGGTGCTGAGCTTCCGATTGAAGTATGGGGAGAATGTATTGGCACACACGCTACATATTTTGATGCGCATGAGTATTTAGAGGAACAGATCGGGAAGAAACTCGATCGAGAACATATCAAGCAGCAAAGGCTGGACATTTTCCAGGAGCTCATCAAAGACCGTGAAGCTCTTCCTGGCGTAACGGAATACCTTGAAGCTGCCAAACAGCTCGGTCTGAAAATCGGGCTTGCGTCCAGCTCATCCTACAAGTGGGTGTCGAAGCATATCAAAAACCTTGGAATTGATCATTATTTCGAGACGATTAAAACTTCAGATGATGTAGAGACCGTCAAACCAGACCCGACATTGTTCCGTTTAGCGGTAGAAGCGCTAGGAGTTAAACCAGAAGAGGCGATTGCATTCGAGGACTCTGTGAACGGCGCCAAATCAGCAAAACGTGCAGGCCTTCACACAGTCGTTATCCCGAACTTGGTCACTCGCCATTTGACGTTTGAGGAGTATGACCTGAAGCTGGAGTCATTAGCGGAGATGGAACTTCAACAGATGATCGATCAGTTTTCAAAACAGTGATGAACGGGAATAGGCAGATTACAGGAATCAATCACATCACACTGAATGTCCGGGACTTGAAAGAGTCCCTTCATTTTTATGAGGGCATTTTGAATATGAAGAGAGTGCACCTAGGAAAAACGGATGCCTATTTGGAGAGTGGAGCGGCGTGGATTTGTCTTTTGGAAAAAGGGCATCATGAAAGTGAATCCAACAATGAATCCATCGGAGTCGATCACTTTGCTTTTTCAATCAGTGAGAGTGGTTTCCACGACATGGTACAAGCTCTCCATTCAAACCAGGTACCGATTGTCAGGGGACCGATTGAACGCGGTGGAGGTCTTGTCGTGAACTTTCTTGATCCGAATGGCATTCAACTCGAACTGAACACATCAAATTTGCAGACGAGAATGAAAGACTGGCGATAAATAGGAAGGATGGTAGTGCATGTCATCAGTGGATGAATCAAAATTTGAGAAGAAAATTTTCCTAAGAAACATAGAACATAAAGATATTGATGAAATCCTTGAATTGCAGAAAATCTGTTTCCCGAATATGGACCCGTGGAAAAGAGCGCATTTGGAGAGCCATCTGGATATTTTTCCGGAAGGCCAATTTTGCGTGGAATTCGATGGGAAAATCATTGGGACTTGCTCCAGTCTGATCGTCAACTTCGACGAATACGATGAGAAGCATACATGGGATGAAATTACGGATGAAGGCTATATTACGAATCATGATCCAGAAGGGTACAACCTTTATGGAATTGAAGTGATGGTCCATCCGGATTTCCGCAGGATGAAAATCGGTCGACGACTATACGAAGCTCGAAAAGAGTTGGCGGAAAAGCTGAATTTGAAAAGCATCATCATCGGAGGCCGGATTCCAAACTACCATAAATATGCCGATCAGATGACACCGCGTGAATACGTGAAAGAAGTGGTGCATCACAATATTTATGACCCTGTGCTGACCTTCCAGTTGATGAACGGCTTTGCACTCATGCGGATCAATCCGGATTATCTTCCGGATGACAAAGCTTCCAATGCTCATGCGACACTTATGGAATGGAACAACATCGATTACAGGGCGACGTCCAAACGTCATTTCAAAACGTCTTTCCCGGTTCGCATTACGACAATCCAGTACATGATGAGACAGATTCATTCGTTTGATGAGTTTGCCAACCAGGTCGAATATTATACGGATGTAGCTTCAGACTATGGATCGGATTTCGTCGTGTTCCCAGAAATTTTCACGACGCAATTGATGAGCTATCTTGATGAGAAGAGTCCGAGCCAGGCTGTTCGCCGTCTGACTCAATATACGGAAGACTATATCGAGTTGTTTACCGAATTCGCTGTCCGATACAACGTGAATATCATCGGCGGATCCCATTTCGTTGAAGAAGAAGGGAAAATCTATAACATCGCTTACCTTTTCCGAAGAGATGGGACGATCGAGAAGCAATACAAGCTACACATCACACCAAACGAGCGGAAGTGGTGGGGCGTCAGTCCTGGAGATAAAGTGAATGTGTTCGATACGGATTGCGGGAAAATTGCGATCCTGATCTGTTATGACATCGAATTCCCTGAGCTTGCGCGTTACGTAACCGATAAAGGTGCACGGATCATCTTCACACCTTTCTGTACAGATGACCGTCAAGGATACCTCCGTGTGAGATATTGTTCTCAAGCTCGTGCGATCGAAAACCAAGTTTATACGGTGCTTTCCGGAACTGTCGGAAATCTTCCTCAAACGGAAAACATGGACGTCCAATACGCACAGTCCGGTATTTTCACACCATCTGATTTCACTTTCCCGCGCGACGGAATTGTCGGAGAGTGTAATCCGAACATAGAAACGCTGGTTGTCGGAGATGTCGATTTAGAGATTTTAAGAAGACATAGAAGGTCAGGAAGTGTCATGCAACTCCGTGACAGAAGACGTGACCTTTATGAAGTGAACATGAAAAAGCAAGATGAACAGTAATTCTACACGGGAAAAGGCAGGCATTCGACCTGCCTTTTTTCATTATTCGATGAAGTATTGTCTAGCTACAGAGCCCATCCTTTCAGTCCACTTCAGTCCTCCTGTGGCGGCAACACACTGAATTACTTACAGGATTCAACCCACGCAGGACCAAACAATGTTTGGTTCGAGCCTCCTCGTCATACTTCCAGTGACTTTCAAGGCTGAACGGGCTCTTCCGCTTTTCTTTATTTTCCGGGGAATACTGACATTTTATGGTTGCTTATTTTGTAAAAAGATGGTTTCGACAGCATGGTAGCAGATCAGGCATGAACTACGAAAGGTATGGAGGAGTAGGGAAGATGCTGTAGAATTCAGTACCGAAAGACCTGCTGATGGCAATGTATGAGAAATAGTGGAGGATTACCCGGAATTCTTATACAATAGGGTGTGGAAGAGTCTATATTAACAGGAGGCAAACATGAGCTGGAAAACAAGTTATGATCGTTGGAATGCATTTGAACAACTGGATAAGGAACTACGCAAGCAGCTTCATTCCATTCGTGAACAAGAAGAGAAGTTGGAAGACAGCTTCTATAAAAACTTGGAGTTCGGAACAGGTGGTATGCGCGGAGAAATCGGACCTGGAACGAACCGGATGAACAAATACACCATCCGTAAGGCTTCAGAAGGGCTTGCCCGATACATAGATCAATTTGGTGAGGAAGCGAAACACCGCGGTGTCGTCATCGCTTACGATTCTCGTCATAAGTCACCGGAATTTGCGATGGAAGCGGCTAGAACGCTCGGTCGTCATGGCATTCAAACGTATGTTTTTAACGAGTTGCGTCCGACACCTGAATTGTCCTTCGCAGTACGTTATTTACATGCGTTCTCAGGAATCGTCATTACCGCGAGCCATAATCCTCCGGAATACAATGGTTATAAGGTATACGGAGATGACGGGGGACAGCTTCCTCCGAAAACGGCGAATGAAGTGATCGAATGTGTCAATCAGGTTGAAAATGAACTGGAGATTGAGATTGCTGATGAAGAAGAATTGAAGGCTTCGGGCTTATTGAAAATGATCGGAGAGCAAATCGATCGAGCGTATGTCGAACAGCTTGTCGGCATTTCCGTCAACTCTGAACTGATTCAGGAGCAGAGTGATCTGAAGATCGTATTCACACCTTTACATGGAACGGCGAACAAACCTGTAAGACGAGGCTTGGAAGCGTTAGGGTTCAAGCATGTGACGGTTGTCAGTGAACAGGAGCTACCTGACCCTGAGTTTTCAACTGTAAAATCTCCAAACCCTGAGGAACATGCTGCATTTGAGCTTGCGATGCAATATGGAGAGAAAGAAAATGCCGATCTTTTGATGGCAACCGATCCAGATGCGGACCGAGTCGGAATCGCTGTGAAGAATGAGGAAGGGGAGTACGTCGTACTGACGGGGAACCAAACCGGCGCTCTCATCTTGAACTATTTGTTGAACGAAAAACAAAACCAAGGTGAGCTCCCGGAAAACGGTGTTGTTTTGAAAACGATCGTAACCTCGGAAATCGGTCGTACGATTGCTTCGAAGTATGGACTTAAAACGGTCGATACGCTGACTGGATTCAAGTTCATCGGTGAAAAGATGAAAGAATACGAAGAAACGGGCGAGCACACTTTCTTGTTCGGATATGAGGAAAGTTACGGATACCTCATCGGAGATTTCGTGCGGGATAAGGATGCGGTCCAGGCTTGTCTGATGGCAGCAGAAGTTGCGGCTTATTATAAATCAAAAGGAAAGACGCTTTATCAAGGATTGCTGGAAATCTTTGAAGAGTACGGATACTATCAAGAGGGTCTTGAATCACTCACTTTGAAAGGGAAAAAAGGAGCAGAGGAAATCCAGGAGATTTTGTCATCCTTCAGAACCCAGGCACCTTCCGAATTCGGAGGCATTCCGGTATCCATCATTGAAGATTATCAAAGCAAGGAACGTTTTTACGTCCAGTCGACAGATGTTGAGGAAATGACACTACCACCATCGAACGTCATTAAATATATCCTAGAGGATGGTTCATGGGTATGTCTTCGTCCATCCGGAACCGAGCCGAAGATCAAGTTCTATTTCGGTACCCAATCGGATTCACTGAAAAAGAGCCAGGATCTTCTAGCGAAGTTGAAAGAAGACGTAATGGAAAAAGTGAACCACATCAGAGGATAAAATAAGGAAGGATTGACCATAGCGTCAATCCTTTTTTCAAAATGTTATGGAAGGCTAGCTGGTACTGAAAACCGAGAAACGGCTGTTTTGAGTACCACATAGAAGGTCTAGCTGGTACTGATAACGAAAAAACTTAAGTTGACTACCAGGTAAACACCTACCTATCACGTCGTCCTAAACAAATCGCGTTTTGACTTGATTTTTCCGTGCCCTTTGCAAGCCGGGCATTTTTTGATTTTGATAAAAGGGAGGAAGGAAGAGACTTTTCCTGAACCTTTGCATTGCGGACAAAGTATGAAAATCGCCATCCTTGTCTCCTTTCTCTGAACGAATGAATTTCTGTCGATGAACGAACTCTATTACCATTCTATGTCTAGATGAATAAACTTAAACGTGGAAGCAGGTGAATCACTCAATGTTACAAGCCATCATCTTATTCGTACTTGCTGGTCTTGCCGAAATTGGAGGCGGCTATTTGTTCTGGTTATGGTTGAGAGAAGGAGGACCTGTCTGGTTTGGAGGGATCGGAGCAATCATACTCATGATTTATGGCATTGTTCCGACCTTTCAATCGTTCCCATCGTTTGGTAGGGTATATGCGGCCTATGGAGGAATTTTCATCGTTTTAGCCTTGTTATGGGGTTGGTTGGTCGATAAAAAGACCCCGGATCAGTATGACATCATTGGTGCAATCGTCTGTCTGATCGGAGTCTCTATCATATTATGGGCACCAAGAATGCCCTAAAGTGCTGGGTGAGACCGTTTGGTCAAGGTGATGAATGTGGTCGTGATACCGACCGCAATAATCGTGATGAGCGAGTAGAGAAAGGATTCGCCCCCTAGTAAAAGGCCACCGCAAATGATGACGATTCCATCGATAAGGAAGATGATGATCCCGACATTCAGATTGGTCAGCTTCGAAATCATTTGAGCGAGTAGATCGGTGCCACCCGTACTTGTCTCTTGTTGAAGCATGATTCCGATCCCTATACCGACTAGAAAACCACCAATCAAAGCACATAGAAATAACGGCGGATGTGACCAATGCCGGATCGGGGAGAACGCATCAATGAAAAAGGATGAAATCAGCATCCCATGCAAGCTGTTATAAAAATAGGAACGGTGATAGAACCAGGCTAGTCCGTATAACGGGAGACTCAACAGAATGATCACGAGACCCGGCTGGAATCCCCACGTATAATTCGCAATCAAGCTGATGCCGATCATCCCTCCATCGAGGAGATGATGAGGGGCTAGCAGACCGTTAATCCCGACGCCTATGAAAATACTCCCAATCAGAATCGCAAACCACTTTTTCATTAAAACCTCTCCCTGTGAACCGCAACCTTTATAACAACATATGTACAAGTCTATTGTGATATGAGAAAGGAAATCATGATGAAAGTTCGAATACGTAACGCGAAAATCAGTGATTTAGGCGAAATGTTAACCATCTATAATGAGGTTGTCCGTACCTCTCCAGTAACCTTTGATTTAAACGAACAAACATTGGAAGAAAGAGAAGAGTGGTTCCGGCAGTTTAATGAGAAGTATCCGATTTTTGTCGCGGAACATGACGGTGAGATTCTTGGATATGCTTGTCTGACGAAGTTCCGTCCAAAGCCTGCCTATACCGATACAGTAGAAGACTCTGTCTATATTAAAAAGAAAGCCCGAGGGAATGGAGTAGGTTCGATGCTGCTCACGAAGTTGATCCGTGAGGCGCGTCAACAAGGTCATCATTCCATCATTGCTGTCATAGCGAACGATGAATCTTCCAGTGTGAAACTGCATGAGAAGTTCGGCTTCGTAAAAACAGGATACATCAAGGAAGCCGGGTACAAGTTCGGAAGATGGCACGACATTCATTTCTATCAGTTGAAGCTAGAGTAGACGAATGTAGCTTTCATTGGTAAATCATGCGTGTACTAATCAAATGGAGTCGGTTTTGGGATAACTACCAAATGGAATAACATGGAGAAATATAGATAGAATTGTTGAGTAAAAGTGAGATTCTTTCACTAGCGCACTTTATCAAAGCAAAAAAAAAGTCCATTTTGTTATTTAAAATGGAGCAACACATACGACAAATGCTGGACAATTGACAGAAGGTGTACGTAAGATTTCAACGTCCACATCGTTACATACTGAAAGGCATTCATTTATACGGATGCACTTCTTACCAAATAAGGATACTAGTTTTGGGTTACCATTTATTGAAGCCCAGATCACTACTGAACATGGAGTACCATCTACTGTTAATGCTCTTTTTAGAGTTTTTATTATACCCTGATTATTAAGGTCTTCTTGATTAATTAAATGTGAACCAGCATCTAAACTTGGACATAATGATTGTGCTTCTTCAGAACTTACTAACTGATTGACAAAGAATATACGCTCACCCATATCGGTGAAGAATATAGCTGTGTTAATTTCTTCTCTTTTAGCAGCACATTCAAGTGACTCATTAGGTGGAACTGGATTAGGACAAGAACTTTGTTTTCTTACACCGTAACATCCACAATCCAAGAAAAACACCTCCTTTTATAATAGTTTATTCATTAAAAAGGAGGGTGCTTGTACGAGTGACTTATACTAATAGTTGAACTTTACACTACTAAAGCTTTTAAGGAGTATTAGTACATTATTTTAGTATATTTAGAATTGAGTTATTCACTAATTAAAATTTACCAACAAATCATAACAAGAAAGGATCAGCCATATTCGGCTGATCCTTTCTAATGAACTTTTATCGAATTTGTCCTGTTCCAGTCATTTGATATTTCACTGTTGTTAGTGCTGGTAGACCCATTGGTCCACGTGCATGTAACTTCTGAGTGGAAATACCGATTTCAGCACCGAAACCGAGTGCACTACCGTCTGTGAAACGTGTTGAAGCGTTGTGATATACAGCAGCTGCATCTACTAGTCCTAAGAATGTTTTAGCAGCAGTATCGTCTTCTGTAACAATCGCTTCAGAGTGTTTTGTACCATACGTTTCGATGTGCTCGACTGCTTCAGATACATCGCCTACTGTTTTGACAGCGATATGCTTGGAAAGATATTCGTTCGCCCAATCTTCCTCACCAGCTTCGATCGCTCCAGGTAGGACAGATAATGCATATTCGTCACCATGAGGTGTAATTCCGTGCTCTTTGAATGCAGCAATCAATTGGTCTTTATTCGTTTCGAACCATTCTTTGTGAATGATTACTGTCTCTACGGCGTTACAAACCGCTGGACGATCCGTTTTCGCGTTCATAACAATGTTGATGGCTTTCTCAACATCTGCCGCTTTGTCGATATAGATGTGACAGTTTCCGACACCGGTTTCAAGGACCGGCACTGTCGCATTGTTAACGACCGCTGCAATCAGGGAGCCGCCTCCTCGTGGAATCAACACATCGATGTGCTCTTTCATCGTGAACAGTTCTTGTGTTGCAGAACGATCAGTACTTGCAATGAATTGTACCGCTTCTTTCGGAATCTTCGTCTTTTCAAGACCGCGGTGCATGACCTCGACAATCGTCTGGTTTGAAACAAGGGCAGAAGATCCACCTTTCAGAACGATTGCGTTACCGGATTTCAATGCAAGTCCTGTTGCGTCAACGGTTACGTTCGGGCGAGCTTCATAAATCATGCCGATGACACCAAGTGGTACTGTCACTTGCTGTACGTTCAATCCATTTTCAAGATCCCAGTCGGATTTAACGATTCCTGTCGGATCTTCAAGGTCAGCGACTTCGCGAAGCCCTTTTGCAAAATCATAGATTCGTTCTTTGGAAAGAGCCAAACGATCCATGAAGGCATCGTCATAGCCTTTTTCCTTTCCTTTTTCAAGGTCCTTTTCATTCGCTTGTAAAATCGTTTCGTAATCTTTTTCAAGCATATCTGCTACCGTATGCAGTGCTTCATTCTTCTCTTCTGTTGTCAGCATGGACAACGTTTTTGCAGCTTTCTTTGCTTTAATAGCTTGTTCTTCGACGTTCGTTTTTTCAACTGTTAACGTCATTCTATCCCTCCAGTAATATAATTGAGTGTCGTTCATTGATTGTTGTGAGACTTTATAATTTGGCTCTTTTCTATAAGATTGTTGCTCTTATGGCATTTTTAAAAATCACCTTGTTCAAGTTGTTTGGAGAGCAAGGTGCGAGACTCCAGCGGGATCAGCGGGACAGGTGAGACCATTCACTTTTTAAAAGGATCTTCGACTAAGACCCACCACGTCCTGTGGTGAACGTCGAAGCCAGCACATCCTGTGCAAGTGAGTGGGCTCACCGCACGCCCCGCGGAAAGCGAGCATCCTGGAGCGGAAATCAACGACTTTCAAGAGCAACAAAGTTTGCAAAACAGCCTATACTCTAAATGAAAAATCTTGTTAAACGCCAACCGGTACGGCTACATCGAGGTGACAGACGAGGTCTTCACTTTCGACAGCCGCTGTTTGGAAATCTTGCAGCTTGATTTCTTTTTGATTGATCAGACGTTTCAATTCGTTTGCTGAATAATTCATTACACCAAGGCCGATGTCTTCGCCGCTGATGTTTTTGATACGGATGACCGCACCTTTGTCGAAGCGTCCACTGACACTGTGCACATCTAATGGTGAAAGGCTCTTGTTGTTTTCTTGGATAGATGCACCGATCTTATCGTTGATCGTCACTTCACCTTCAGGTCCAGAATTGAACGCAATCCATTGCTTCTTCTGGTTCAAGTTTTCATTTTCACTCTTCGGTTCGAAGTACGTTCCAGTCGCTTCATGATTGACAGCATCATAAACGATATTCGGCGTACTTGCTTTCCCTAAGAAAGATGAAATGCCGGATGCAAGTGAAATCTTGAATGCATCAATCTTCGATTTCATACCACCTGTACCGACTGCGCTACCAGGATCTCCGGCTACCGCTTCGATTTCAGGAGTAATTTCGTGAACCTGATTGAGAAGCTGTGCATCTTCATTCTTTCGAGGGTCATCGTCGTACAATCCGTCAATATCGGATAAAATGATGAGCTGATCTGCGTTGACGAGTCCTGCAACTTTTGCAGATAGTGTATCGTTGTCTCCGAACTTCAAGAAATCCATCGTGATCGTGTCATTTTCGTTCACAATCGGGATGATTCCGCGTTCTAATAGTACGGTCAATGTACTTCTTGCATTGTTGTACCGGTTTTCATCTGAAAAATCATCACGGGTGATCAAGATTTGAGATCCGACATATCCGTGGGAGATGAAGAGATCCGAGTACGTTTCAATCAGAAGTCCTTGGCCGATTGACGCGGCCGCTTGTTTTTCTGGCAACGTATCTGGTCGGGAAATGAACCCGAGTTTTCGGTAGCCCGCTGCAACGGCTCCGGATGATACGAGCAATACTTCATGCCCATCGTCTTTCAGTCGGACGACTTCATCGACCAGCTTTTCAATTTTTCTACGACTCAATTCTCCGTGTAAGCTTGTTAATGAACTGCTTCCTATTTTGATTACAATTCGTTTTTTATCCATATCAGGTGTCACATTCACTCCTATAATCTAGCGTTTTTTTAAAAATAAAGATTTCCTAATTTTCTAAGATGAAATGTCTAGCTCAGCGCCCAACTACTTGGCTCACTTCAGACTTCTTGCGGCGGCAAAGCCTCCTCATCAGTCTTCCAGTGACCTTCGTAGTTAAGCAGAGCGCTTACGCTTTTCTATCGTACGGCAAATACTTTTTCAAGTTCTTCACGTAGTTCTTTTGAACGTGAAGCTGCACCTTTCACGGCTTCTGCAATCGCTTCACCGCCACCATGTTCGTCAAGCGCATCTAGTCCTGCTGCAGTTGTTCCGTTCGGGGAGGTGACGTTCTTACGAAGCTGTGTTGGCGTTTCTTCCCGTTCAAGCATCATTGTCGCCGCGCCTAGAATCGTTTGGGCACCGATTTTACGAGCCATTTCACGATCCATTCCGCCTTCGACACCAGCTTGCTCGATGTGTTCCATCAAGTTGTAGAAGTAAGCTGGGCCACTGCCTGCAATTCCTGTGAAGATATCCATTTGCTCTTCTTCAATGATGTAAGCTTCTCCGATGCATTGCATAAGTTCTTTCGTAAAGACGACTTGATCCATTGAAACATGCTTACCAGGTGAAATTGCTGTTGCGGATTCACGCAGCATGCTGGATGTGTTCGGCATCACTCGGATGACTTGCTGGCTCTCATTCAGGTTTTCTTCCATATAAGAGGTTGAAATACCAGCCAATACCGAGATGAGCACTTGTTCAGGTCGAAGACGATCTTTCAAGTCTTCTAATACTGCATCAATGTCTTTCGGTTTCATTGCTAGAATGAATACATCGATTTCGCTAAAGTCTAATTCACTTTTCTTTATTGCTTCAATTCCATACTTTACTTTCATTTCATTTAAACGTTCTTGGTTACTACGGTTGGTCACGACGAGTTGTTCTGGAGCTAATTTTCCTGATTCAACAATTCCAGAGATCATCGCTTCAGCCATATTACCTGCGCCTAGAAAGGCAACGCGTTGTTTTAACAAAGTAACCACTCCTATATACCGTCCTTTTTTCAACGTTTTTAATCGTAACATTCAGGCAAATTAATTCAACAGTATATACCAAATAGGTTGAATAAGGACGAAAAACCCCAAGTAAGCGTTTACATCGACTTTTATATGTCTCAAATCCTTTCTTAGGAAGTCTCATCTATGCACAGGGATGTATACGCTTGCTGAAAAACACAGATTTTTTATTTATCTAAGTTATCGGAAAATTCCGTTATATCAACGGTAGCGAAGGACAGGCAAAGACAAGTATGGGGAATGACGCTCGCACTTTTCGGCTTTCCACTCATGAAAAGGGATTCCCATCATACATTGATGTAATAAAGGGGTTTTGAAGATTGATTAAGGAGGGACCGGAATGAGCATCGATGAACACAAAGAGTTGATCAACGCCATTCATGAAATTACGGAAATTGCTGAGGGGTTCGGTCTTGACTTCTATGAGATGAGATATGAAATCTGTCCTGCTGATATCATTTATACATTCGGTGCGTATGGGATGCCGACTCGTTTTTCTCATTGGAGTTTCGGTAAGCAATTTCATAAGATGAAGCTTCAATATGATCTTGGGTTGAGCAAGATTTACGAGTTGGTCATCAATTCAGATCCTTGTTATGCCTTTTTGTTGGACAGCAATACGTTGATCCAGAACAAATTGATCATCGCGCACGTACTTGCGCATTGCGACTTTTTCAAAAACAATGTCCGGTTCTCGAACACGAGGCGGGATATGGTCGAAAGCATGACTTCGACTGCAGAACGGGTCGCTCAATATGAACAGTTATATGGGAAGAAAGAAGTTGAACACTTCCTCGATGCGATTCTTTCAATCCAAGAACATATCGATCCTTCCATCATGAGGCCAAAGCTGAACTATAAATGGGACGATGAAGAAGTGGAACTGGAGAGAAAAGCTACTCCGTATGATGATCTATGGCAGATCGACCAAACGGATGAGAAGCGGGAAAAGGCGAAACCGACGACAAGGCGTAAGATTCCTCCACAACCGGAAAAAGATATCCTTTTGTTCATTGAGGAGTACAGCCGTGAACTGGAAGATTGGCAGCGCGATATCCTATCAATGATGCGTGAAGAAATGCTGTACTTCTGGCCACAGCTCGAAACGAAAATCATGAATGAAGGCTGGGCGTCTTACTGGCATGCGCGCATTTTACGTGAAATGGATCTGACGAGTGACGAGGTCATTGAATTTGCGAAGTTGAACGCGGGTGTTGTGCAACCTTCCAGAACTTCAGTGAATCCTTATTACTTAGGATTGAAGATCTTCGAGGATATTGAAGAATGTTATGATAATCCATCCGAAGAATTGATAAGGCAAGGGGTCACGAAGGGAAGCGGAAGAGACAAGATTTTTGAAGTAAGGGAAATTGAATCGGATATTTCTTTCATCCGTAATTATTTGACGAAGGATCTTTGCGATAAAGAGGATCTGTACTTATTCCAAAAGCAAGGGAAGGATTATCGAATCACGACCAAGCAATGGGAGGAAGTGCGCGATCAGCTGGTGAGCAGCCGGGTGAACGGAGGCTTTCCTTATATAACTGTAAACGATGGGGATTACTTGAAAAATGGGGAACTTTATTTGCTGCACCATTTCGAAGACATCGAGCTGGATTTGAAATATCTTGAGAAAGTCCTTCCTTATATATACGACCTGTGGGGAAGAGCAGTCCACATGGAAACGATGGTAGAGAACAAACCAGTCGCCTTCACTTACGATGGGAAGGGTATGCATAAGAGGAACCTGTGAGTATTGGGGACGGTTCTTTTGTTTCATTGAAGAAGGAATAATAGATTGGGTAGAATAAATTGAGAATTGGGCAGATAAATGTGAAGATTGGGCAGAATTATTGCGGATTTGGATAGAATAAATCGACATTTGAACAGAATAATTGGAGAAGTGATCAGACTGAACCGGATAAATGTCAAAGGTTGACCGTTTTTTTACAAACGGTCAGCCTTTTTGTTTGTTCTTTTATAAACAAAACCAGAAAACGATTGTAAAAATGCAAACATTAGTGTAAAGTGTTTGTTAGAGAGCAAACGGAATAATGGAGGGTTTACGATTGGAACACCAAGACCGATTTTGGGACGCGAATACGGAAGAATTGAAAAAAGGCTACACATTTAATGGAGAGCAGTACTCATGCCTGGTTTGCGGCAAAAGCTTTCAGAAAGGCTTCATCTATAAATGGACTGATGATCTATTGATGGAAGCGGAAAGGGCGATCGAACAACACATCACGGATGAACATGGTACGATGCTCGACTACCTATTAAGCATGAACAAGAAATACACGGGGCTGACGGATGTCCAACGTACAATCCTGTCCTGCTTCAAAGACGGGCAGTCCGATAAGGAAATTGCTCAGCACCTTGATTTAGGTAGTACTTCTACGATCCGGACCCACCGATTTAAGTTGAAGGAAAAAGAAAAGCAAGCCAAGGTGTTCCTGGCCATCATGGAGTTATTGAAGCAGACAAATACCGATCAAAAGGATGATCTCGTACAAATTCATAAGGGGGCAACTCAAGTGGATGAACGATATGCAATAACGACCAAAGAACGGGAAAAAGTTTTGAATACGTATTTTAACAAGGGCGTAGATGGACCACTGACCCAGTTTCCGAGTAAAGAGAAACGGAAAATCATCGTTCTTCAACAAATTATTCGTCGTTTTGAGCCAGAACGGAAATATAATGAAATGGAAGTCAATGAAGTGCTCAAACCGATCATCGATGATTTTGTTACAGTTAGAAGATACCTCATTGAATATGGATTTCTTGACCGCAGCAAAGACTGTAGTGAATATTGGGTGAAAAAGTAAGGCGAATACCAACCTGAATGGAATTGTAAAAAAATTTTAAAAATAGACAAAAGTCTATTGCCATTTGGAAAGGGTTGGTATAAACTTTAATAGGAATTCATAAAAATAGGATGAAAAGGAGGTAGCGTCATGCAAAACTACATCGTACGTTCAGTGAAACAAGATTGCATTGTTTCAATTGCAAACAACTTCATAAAGCATGGCGTGGACCGATAAAGGCACCTCTATCTGCATTTTTAGATATTTGTACATTCAGCTCACGCCACCTATATGCGTGAGCTTTTTATATTTCTTTTAGAAATTTCAATCCAAGGAAGAAGTATGCCGCTTACGTGTGGCATGCTTTTTTTGTTTTTTATAATAAAGCTGTTTTCCTATGCATTGTTGCTCTTGTATGAATTGATTTCCGCTCCAGGTTGCTCGCTTTCCACGGGGCGGGCGGTGAGCCTCCTGACGCTTCGCGTCATTAGGAGTCTCCACCTGACCGCTCGTCCCGTAGGAGTCTCGCACCTTGCGCTTCAATCTACTTCCAAATGAAGAAAATAGTCAATAAATAAAACTAAAAGAAGTTGCTGAAAGTGAAACCTCAATGATTAAACTTCTATGGAAACAAAAAAGGGGAGCATGATGTGCCACTTGTATATAAGCATCCGAAACGAAACGGAATGCTTCATATAAATAAAACCCATGTAATTGAAAGGAGCCATTCTCATGAATGCAAAAATCCAAAGAAAAGCACGCCATATCGATCGGATCGAAGGCGGCTGACAAACCAAAACAAAAGCGAACAGCAGGAGAGGAGATCTAGCATGTTTTCAGTATTAGTCAAACTAGGTTGGTTTTTTAAAAAACATTGGAAAAGATACACAATCGCAATCATCTTATTACAGATCGTCAACGTCATGGAGGTCATTCCACCGAAACTGATCGGAATGGCAATCGACGAAATGACGATCGGCAGCCTTACTTTTGAAAGATTGATGCAATTCGTCGGGATATACGGAGCGCTACTCGTTTCGAATTACGGTATCAACTACATCTGGATGTATCAGCTCTTTGGGGGTGCATTCTTGGTTGAAAAGACGATGCGTTCAAAATTCATGGGACATCTGTTGAAAATGACCCCGACGTTTTATGAAAAGCATCGTACCGGTGACTTGATGGCAAGAGCGACGAATGATCTTAAGGCCATCTCGATGACCGCAGGCTTTGGAATTCTGACATTGATCGACTCGACTTTTTTCCTGATCACGATCCTGTTCGTCATGGGATTCATGATCAGTTGGAAGCTGACGTTAGCGGCATTGTTGCCATTGCCAATCATGGCGATCCTCATGAACCGCTACGGAAAGCTGATGCATAAACGTTTTACGACCGCCCAGGATTCGTTCGGTGATTTGAATGACCAGGTGTTGGAGTCGGTTTCCGGTGTCCGCGTCCTACGTGCTTACGTTCAGGAGAAAGCAGACCATAAACGTTTTGAAAACCTGGCAGATGATGTTTACCAGAAGAACATTTCTGTTGCACGGATTGATTCATTGTTCGAACCAACGATCAAAATACTCGTCGGAATCAGCTATATGATTGGATTAGGTTACGGAGCGTATCTCGTTTTCCATAAGACGATTACGCTCGGTGAGTTGATTTCCTTCAACGTTTATCTTGGGATGTTGATCTGGCCGATGTTCGCGATCGGAGAATTGATCAACATCATGCAACGTGGAAATGCGTCCCTCGACCGAGTGAACGATACGCTTGATTATGAAGCGGATGTGAAGGATAAAGAGAACGTTCAGCCGGTAGCGAAGGCAACTGAAGTCAAGTTCGACAACGTGACGTTCCGTTATCCAACGTCCCAAGTCGACAACTTGAAGAATGTTTCTTTTACGTTAAAACAGGGTCAAACCCTAGGAATCGTCGGAAAGACGGGAAGCGGGAAGACGACGCTCATCAAGCAGTTGCTGCGTGAATATCCACTCGGAAAAGGTGCGATCACCGTTTCTGGCACACCGATCGATGACATTCCATTGACGCAATTGCACGGATGGATGGGATATGTTCCTCAACAACAAATCCTGTTCTCACGTTCAGTGAAGGAAAACATCACGTTCGGCGTGAATGATACGTCACAAAAACGACTGAACGATGTGGTCGAACTGTCATCACTCACAAATGATATTGAAAACTTACCGCAAGGCATGAAGACGCTTGTCGGTGAGAAGGGTGTTGCGTTGTCAGGTGGTCAGAAGCAACGGATTTCGATTGCCCGCGCGCTACTCGTCAATCCAGAGATTTTACTATTGGATGATGCGATGTCAGCTGTCGATGGGAAAACGGAAGCGAAAATCATCGAAAGCATCCGGAATGAACGATCAGGTAAAACGACCTTCATCACGACGCACCGTCTTTCCGCGGTCCAGCATGCAGACTGGATCCTCGTCATGGATGAGGGCAAGGTGATTGAAGAAGGAACACATGAACAACTATTGGAAAACGGAGGCTGGTACAAGGAGCAATACGAAAGACAGCAGCTTGAAGACGGCCTCTCAGAAGGTGTGGTGTAATTATGAGCGTAGGTCAACGATTATACCGATACGCATTACGATATAAGAAGATGATCTTTTTCGCATTGGCGATGTTGACGATTGCGGTTTCAGCTGAGCTGACCGGTCCGTTCATCGCAAAGAAAATGATCGACAATCATATTCTAGGAATCGAAAAACCTTGGATTCAAGTAGACGGTCCAGGTGAAGAGACAGTCGAATACAAAGGGAACCATTACATCCGTACAGCTTATTTTGACGGAGATGCCTCTGAGTACCCGGAAGTCCGGATCCTACAAGTAAAAAGAGATTACTATTTCATTGACGAACCGATTGAGTTTGATGGGAACCGCTCGATTGAAGGCGACAGCATCGTCATTGAAAAAGGTGAAAACCAAGCGGAGTATGATGCGGTCGAACTGACGACCGATCAGTTACTCGCGTTCTATCAACCGGAAGTGAAGTGGCTCATCTATTTGAGTGCCTTTTACCTAGGGTTGCTCGTGATTTCTGCATTTTTCACCTACTGGCAAAAGTACTTGCTACAGAAGTCTGCCAATCGGATCATCCAAAATATGCGGACGGATGTATTCGGACAGATTCAACGATTGCCAGTGAATTATTTTGATAACTTGCCAGCCGGGAAAGTCGTTTCAAGAATCACGAACGATACTGAAGCGATCCGTGAACTGTACGTCACGGTGTTGGCGCAATTTTTCACAGGGATCATCTATATCCTCGGGATCCTGACGGCGCTCTTCTTCCTGGACGTCCGACTAGCGATGATCTGTTCTGTCATCATCCCGATCATGTTCGTCTGGATCATCATGTATCGAAAGTATGCGTCCAAGTACAACCACTTGATCCGTCAACGGCTGAGTGATTTGAATGCGATGATCAACGAATCGATCCAAGGGATGACGATCATCCAAGCATTCCGAAGAGAGAAGCAGACGACGAAAGAGTTCGAAACGATCAACGAGGAGTATTTCCAATATCGGAACAAATTGCTCAGTCTCGATGCCTTGATGTCACACAACCTAGTCGGGTTGCTGCGGAACATCGCATTCGTAACCTTGATTTGGTATTTCGGTGGGGCATCCCTCACGGCGACAACTGCTGTTTCCGTCGGTGTGCTGTATGCATTCGTCGATTACTTGAACCGTTTGTTCCAGCCAATCATGGGAATCGTGACGCAGCTCGCAAACTTAGAGCAAGCACTTGTTTCTGGTGAGCGAGTGTTCCGCTTGTTGGATCGTGAAGGGGAGGACGTGTCCAATACGACACTTCCTCGTTATGACGGAAATGTCGTCTTTGATGACGTGACGTTCGCCTATAAAGAGGACGATTACGTGTTGAAAAACATTTCCTTTGAAGCGAAACAAGGCGAGACTGTCGCGCTTGTCGGTCACACTGGTTCAGGTAAAAGTTCCATCATGAACCTGCTGTTCCGTTTCTATGACATTGAACACGGTAAAATCATGATTGACGGGCAGGACATCCAGAAGATGACGAGGCAGGACTTGCGTAAGCACATGGGAATCGTGCTGCAGGATCCGTTCCTTTTTACAGGGACGATTGCTTCGAACGTCAGCCTGGATGATCCGAACATCTCTCGTGAAACGGTTGAAAAAGCGTTGCGCGATGTCGGTGCAGAGCCGTTCATCCAGCATCTTCCGAACGGTTATGATGAGCCGGTCATTGAAAAAGGAAGTACGTTGTCAGCTGGACAGCGTCAGTTGATTTCATTCGCTCGTGCGTTGGCTTATAATCCTTCGATCTTGATTCTGGATGAAGCGACAGCGAACATCGACACTGAGACGGAAGCGATCATCCAAGAGGCACTGGATGTATTGAAGAAAGGACGAACGACGTTCATCATCGCGCATCGACTTTCTACAATTAAGAGCGCAGACCAGATTCTCGTGCTCGATCGCGGGCGAATCGTTGAGCGAGGCTCGCACGATGAGCTGATGGAAGTACAAGGCAAATACTATCAAATGTATCAAATGCAGCAAGGAACGAAACAATCCCAGGCTGTATGAAAGAGAGAGGAGGACTGATCCTAGTGGATCAGTCCTTTCTTTATGGGCTTCAAGTCCATCTTAACCGTTCCCAAGCTTTACAAAAATCAAAAAGGTGAACCTCCTAATGGAAGCGAATATAGAACTGTAAGGAAAATATCGGACATACAATGATATAAAGCGATAATCTGGTGCAGATAAGAGGGGGATCGATATGAAGAAGAAAGAAATCTATTCGTGGACGATGTACGACTGGGCGAATTCCGCCTTTGCCACGACCATCATGGCAGCTGTTTTACCTGTGTTCTATTACGATGTTGCAGCAAAGAACATCGATAAGACGACGGCAACAGCTTACTGGGGATATTCGCAATCCATCGCTGTTTTGATTGTCGCACTACTCGCCCCGATACTCGGAGCGATCGCGGATCATTCGAACTCTAAGAAAAAGTTTCTACGATTCTTCGCATACATGGGGATCCTTGCGAGTATCCTGCTCGCTTTTGTCGGGGAAGGGGACTACATCCTCGCTTCGATTCTCCTCATATTCGGTACGATCGGTTTTTCAGGGGGAAATGCCTTTTACGATGCATTCTTACCTGAAATTGCGCCAAAAGGGGAGATCGACCGGATTTCTGCGAGAGGATATGCGTTCGGATACATTGGCGGAGGTTTGCTCCTGCTCCTCAACTTGACGATGATCATGAAGCCGGCATGGTTCTTCCTACCGAACTCACTGATTGCAACACAACTCTCATTCGCCAGTGTCGGTGTCTGGTGGTTCGTCTTTTCACTGCCGCTGTTCCGCAACATCCAGGAACGCAAGCACGAGCAACCTGACCTGAAAGGATCATATGTCACGATCGGCTTCAAACGCTTGAAGACGACATTCAAGGAGATCAACCAGTTCAAGCAATTGCTGATCTTCTTAGTCGCGTTCTGGTTGTTCAACGACGGCATTTCGACCATCATCAAAATGGCGACCATTTACGGGAGAGATATCGGAATCGGTTCAACAGATCTGATTGCTGCACTCCTTATCACCCAGTTCGTCGGTATCCCGTTTGCCTTCCTATTCGGTTTTTTAGCGAAAAAGATCCAGGCGAAGCGTGCCTTGTACATCGCGCTATGGACATATGTCGTCATCGTCATGCTCGGATACTTCATGACATCGGCCGTACACTTTTACGCGCTCGCCATCATGGTCGGTTTCGTTCAAGGCGGGGCACAGGCGTTGAGCCGCTCGATATTCGGAAGCATGGTGCCCGAGAACAAGCACGCAGAGTTTTTCGGATTCTATGGGATATCAGCAAAGTTCTCAGCGATTTTTGGACCATTTGTGTTCGGGATCGTCGGTCAACTGACAGGATCTACGCGCATGGGAATCTTCTCGTTAATCATTTTCTTCCTGCTCGGAATCTTCCTACTTTCCCGCGTCGATATTGAAAAAGGTAAAAAAGAAGCGCAGCTGAACAATGAGGTGACAATGTAAAAAAACCTGAGTGGAGGAGTTGCTCCGCTCAGGCTTTCTTATAAAATCGGTTCAAAGTGTCTGTTTTCCAGTTGCAGTGAGAGATCTTTTCCTGTGTCATAGCAAATATTGCCGAGCTTTTGTTTCAGAGACTCATAAGCGTTCATGTCATCTTCAAACCAATAGGATTTCAGCTCTGTAAAAATATCGATCCCTTCACGCTCTGCTTGCTCCACCAATTCCAAGAACGTTTCTTCGTGTCTTTCATCGGGTTGAGCAGGGTGGAACCATGGCGTTCTTTCTTCATTCAAATAATCAGCCGGAGCAATGTTTTTCTGATAGGAAAAAGGATGAACACGCTCTTTCAACAGCTTGTTTTTCCAACCGAACGGATCGTATAGAACCCGAAGTGCCGTCTGCATATGTTGGTACGATTGCTGAACATAGCCATCAGGCATTTTGGCGTGAAGATCCGGGAAGGTGGCATCGACAGTTTCTCTAAGCATCCTTTCAACAGGCTCGTGCAATGATTTTCCGATGGACAACTCTTTGTATACAGGCGTTTTCCACGTTTCGATATTTTTGAACTTTTTCATAAGTAGTGTATCGATAATGATTTCAAGCTTTTGGTGTCGATTCCCTTCGGTTCCTGACCGGTAATTGATGTACGGATGTGCATTCCGGTCCAGGATGTGATGCGTGATGAAGCCGGTCGTAAAGGCGACGAGTTTCTCATCATCCAAACGGTCTTTCGTAAAGTCGATCAGTTTCAATAGGAAGTCCCCGCACATTTCATGGTGGATCCGGTCGCCGACTTCCGTAACAGCACTCGATTTCCACGGCCAGAAATTGTGATAGAAAAAGGGATCCGGACCTTGGGTACCAAAATTGAAATACGGTTTCGTGTCCGCATCCAGCTTTATGATGTTGGTTTTTTCTAATAATCGTTCCCCAAAAAACATATGTGTCCATACATTCGGCATTGCTTAGTCACCTCTCACGACTTGGTCTGTTAGTTCAAATTATATAGGATTTCCAGTTTAATGAAAACGATTGGAGTGAAGACGATGCGCAACACTTATTTGATGACAGGCTTCCCTGGTTTTCTGGCTACCAAGCTGGTTGAATTCATTTCAGAAAAAGAACCAGATGCGATGTTCAAGCTGTTGGTCCATCCAAGCCAAATAGAAAAGGCGGAATCAACCGTTCGGATGTTGGGGACACAGGAGCGCTACACTCTTTTACAAGGAGATATCACGCAAAAAGGACTTGGTTTGGAGGAGGAGCAGCAGCTGGATTCTGTATCGCATGTGTTCCACCTTGCTGCCATATACGATCTCGCAGTTCCGAAAACGCTCGCACAGAATGTGAATGTCACAGGCACTCGGATGGTGATCGATTGCGTAGAACAACTTCCTAATTTGAAGAGGTTCATTTACTTCAGCACCGCCTATGTATCTGGAGACAGGACTGGAATCGTTTATGAAGAGGAGCTAGTGAAGGGGCAACGCTTCAAAAATCATTATGAAGCGACAAAGTATCAAGCGGAGGTTCTCGTTCAGGAAAGAATGGACAAGGTCCCGACAACAATCATTCGTCCTGGCATCGTTGTCGGACATTCTCAGACAGGTGAAACCGTGAAATTTGACGGTCCTTATTTCATCATGCGATTCCTCGATAAGTTTGCACGTCTTCCGATTCCGTACATCGGACGAGGAGAGGTGCCGGTCTATTTGGTTCCCGTCGATTACATTTTGGAAGCCGTCTATTATTTTGCGCATTATGATAAGAGTGAAGGAAAGGTCTATCATCTCACCGATCCGCGCCCGAGTGACGCAAGAGATCTGTATGAACAGATTGTCGGCCATCTCCTTCATAAGAAACCTTCCTGGGTCCTTCCGACATCCGTTGTAAGCGGGATGCTGAGGATTCCTCAGTTCAGAAGATGGGTACAGGTAGAGAGGGAGACGCTTGATTATTTCCTTTGTGAAACGATTTATGATGCGACGAATACGATCGAAGATTTGGATGGCTCAGGAATACGTTGTCCTTCTTTTGAAGAATACGGGGAAGCGATCGTGAAATACTATAAAGCTTCAAGACATGATAAGGAGAAGGCTGTTCTTGTAAAATGAAAAAAGGGTGATCTCATCACCCTTTAATCGACTTTCCGTTCAAGCTTTTTCATTGTATAGCCGAGTGGTTCACCCATTTTGATGGATGAGCCCTCCGCGACACTCCCCGCCATTTCAATCTGATTTTCTTCAAATAATAGAATGACGGTGGAACCGAATTCGAAGTGCCCGATCTCATCCCCTTTGTGGACGGACTGGATCGTTTCAAGGACCGCGGAATACGGTTTTCCTTGATGAAGCCTTTCAACTTGCTCCTGGTAAGCGACCTGGACACTGCCTACAATCAATGCTCCAACTTTGACAATCGCCACTTTTCCAGTAGTAGTATCCATGTAGGTGGACAAGCGTTCATTTTTTGTGAAAAGTCCTTCGATCGAGGTGACACCGATTTTATTGACCGGGTAAAGCCGTCCAGGAATATAGCTGTAATCGGTTATCGTTCCTTCTACAGGTGCGTGGATACGGTGATAATCCTTCGGGCTCAAATAGATCGTCATGAAAGAACCGTTCTCGAACATCTCTGCCTTGGACGGATCAGCAAGCAGCTGCTCGACCGTATAAGAGACGCCTTTCGCCTGGATCAATTCACCGTCTTCAATTCGACCGACCTGGCTGATGACGCCATCGACCGGACTGACGAATACATCTTTATGTGAATGAATCGGACGTGCATCCGACTTCAATTTCCTTTTGAAAAAGTCATTCAAGCTATCGAATTCAGAAAGAGGCTTCTCAACTGTTGAAACATCGATCTGATATGAACGTATATAAAGAGGAATCGCAAATTTACTGAGACGGGATTTCATAAATGTCCCCACCAGATTCGTAATCGCGTGATGAGGCAGGGATTTCAACACATATTTCAAAACAACATTCATTTCCTTCATTCCAATCCATGCAGATATAAAGCGATGGTGATTATTATTTTTCAAAACAATACCAATATTATACTTTGATTTACATTGGGTGTTAATACTAAATAACAATAAAACGCATTTGTGTCGGGAAAAGATGGGAAAACTAATTCAAGAAAAGGGTTTTCAGTTTTATCTAAATTAGGTACGATAGATTCATTCGACATAGAAAATCGTAGAAGGTTGTATAATGATGAAAAAAATTCGACGTTATCGCAGAATACGTTTAACTTCCGTACAATTGATTGTGTTGTTTTACCTAGGGGCCGTCGTCATGTCGACCTCTTTATTAAGCATTCCATATGCGCATAGAGGCGGGATGGACTGGTCGTTCATCGACGCATTGTTTACGGCGGTCAGTGCGATCAGTGTAACAGGTCTGACAGTCGTGAATACGGCTGAGACGTTCAACGAGCTGGGTTATTTCTTGTTGGCGTTCGTTTTACAATTCGGTGGTATCGGAATCATGACACTCGGAACGTTCATCTGGCTCTTAGTCGGTAAGCGGATCGGGTTAAGGGAACGGCAGCTCATCATGACCGACCAGAACCTATCGACTCTCCAGGGGCTAGTCCGCCTGATGATCCAGATCCTTTATCTCATCTTGATCATTGAAGCAATCGGAACGATGATCCTTGGCGTGTATTTCCTGAATTACTTCGAAACGTGGCAAGAGGCGTTCATGCAAGGGTTCTTCGCATCCGTCAGTGCGACGACGAACGGAGGATTCGACATAACAGGGAAATCGCTGCAGCCATTTGCCGCCGATTATTTTGTCCAATTCATCAATATTTTGTTGATGATTCTTGGAGCAATCGGGTTCCCGGTCTTGTTGGAAGTAAAAGAATACATAACTTCTAAGAAAGGGAAGTACCAGTTCTCATTGTTTACGAAATTGACGACAGTGACCTTCTTTTTCCTAGTCGTTATAGGTACACTTCTCATTATTGTACTGGAGTTCAATTTATTTTATGAAGATAAAAAGTGGCATCAAATCTTGTTCTATTCCTTGTTCCAATCCGTAACGACACGGAGTGGGGGATTATCGACGATGGACATCAATGCGTTTTCGGAACCGACACAGCTGCTGATGTCCGGTCTCATGTTCATTGGTGCCTCACCAAGTTCCGTCGGTGGCGGAATCCGGACGACTACCTTCGCAATCGTCATCCTGGCGATTCTGTCCTTTGCGAAAGGAAAACCGACCATCAAGGTGTTCAAGCGTGAACTGCTTTCAGAGGATGTGCAAAAAGCATTCGTCGTCCTAAGTGTCGCTGTGCTCATGTTCGGGACCTCTGTACTTATTTTGATGTACACGGAATCAGCTCCTCTGATGGCGATCATTTTTGAAGTGGCATCAGCCTTCGGAACGTGTGGCTTATCAATGGGACTGACCCCAGTGTTGAGTACACCTGGAAAAGTGCTCGTCATTTTCCTGATGTTCATAGGACGTGTCGGCATCCTGTCGTTCCTGTTCATCATTCGAGGGAAAATCGTCAAAGAAACCTATCACTATCCAAAAGAACAAGTCATCATTGGCTAGAAATGTTACGACTGAGCGGAAAAGCTCAGTCGTTTTTTTGTGTAAAAGTGGGTTAATTCTGGGAGTGAACAGATTTTGGTTCGTATTTCGGGAGAAGTGGTTCGTAATTCGAGAGAAGTGGTTCGTAATTCGAGAGAAGTGGTTCGTAATTCGAGAGAAGCGGTTCGTATTTCGAGGGAAGTGGTTCGTAATTCGGGAGAAGTGGTTCGTAATTCGGGAGAAGTGGTTCGTATCTCGAAAGGAACGGTTCGTTTTTCGAGAAAAAGCAGTCATATTCATGTGCTATAAAATTCCATGCGATAAATATGAATAACGCATTCTCAATAACGCAAACTATGGTTACCAAGGAGGAGGTGAGATACATGGCTCAAAACAATTCTAATCAATTAGTAGTACCAGGTGCTCAAGCTGCTTTAGACCAAATGAAGACTGAAATCGCTTCTGAATTTGGAGTACAACTAGGACCAGACACAACTTCTCGTGCTAACGGATCTGTTGGAGGAGAAATCACTAAGCGTCTTGTTCAACAAGCTCAATCACAACTTGGTGGAAGATAACATTCATAAAGATGGCTTTGAGGGGGTGGACAAGTTCCACTCCTTCTTTCAACTTTATTGAAAAGGAGATCGACAACTATGTCCATTTGTCCAGTCTGTAATCAATTAAGTTCAACCCAATATCGTTGCCCCTCTTGTCTTGGAATGATGGAAGACAGCGGTCGAGTGATGGATTACTATGATGATTATAGCCCCTATGCGGAAATCGACTCATTGAAAATGGAAGACGGTATTCCGGATGATGAGAAGGACAACCAATGCCCTCATGTATTTTATTGTTCACAATGTGCGGCTGAAAATGTATTGCTGATCCACGAATGGCGATCTGAATCCAATTAAAAAGCAACAGCTCCATTCGAGCTATTGCTTAGGCTTGTAAACTGACATCCAGTTTTCGTTCCAGATACGTTTGAAGGAAGCTCAACAACGTCGTCAATCCCCAATACATAAAGAGGACTTCTACGTAGATCCAAAAGACATCCAGGTTCGAAGCCGCTATGATATCTGCTCTTGCAGTCAGTTCTTGGACAGCCAATACGGACGCAAGAGAGGATGCTTTTACAATATCAATTAAAGAGTTCCAGACAGGAGGAATCGATCTTCTCCACGCTTGAGGAAGAATGACCTCCTTAAACACTTGCGCTGTGTTCATACCGAGTGAATATCCTGCTTCCCATTGTCCTTTTGAAATGGAAAGGATCGATGCCCGGTACGATTCTGAAATATAAGCACTAAAATGGAGAATGAGTCCTAAAAGCGCAGCTTGAACGCCAGAGAATGCATATAACCAGGTCAACCCGAAATAGATGAGCAACAGCTGGGTCAACAAAGGTGTTCCTCTGAAAAAGGATACATAGAATCGAGCCAAGCCCGATAAGACCTTCACATTCGAGATCCGCATAACCGCAATGATCAGCCCAAGGAACAAAGCGCCGATAATGGAAACGACACTTAGGAAGACTGTAATTTGAACTCCCTCCAGTAAGAACGGGAGGGAGTTTGTCATGAGGTTGATGATGTCGTTATTCACTTACATCTTCTCCAAAATACTTTTGAGAAATTTCTTCAAGTGTTCCGTCTTCTTTCATTTCCTTCATCGCATTGTTCACTTTTTCAATAAGCTCATCTTGACCTTTACGGAAAGCGAATGCCATCTTCGTTTGGTTGAATGGATCTCCGACAGGTTTTACCTTGTAGCTGTCCTCTTTCAATTCTTGCTGGATGAAGAGACGGTCGTTCAAGGCTGCATCAATTCGTTTGACGTTCAGATCAGTAAGAACTTGAGCGATCCCTTTGTAATACTTCAAGTTTGCGCCCGCTTTTTCAGCAGCTTCCGCATAGTTACTTCCTTGGGTCGTACCGACGGTTTTACCTTTCAAGTCTTCAATGCTTTTGATGTCGTCGTTATCTTCATGAACGATGACTTGACCACCTGAAACCGTGTACGGCTCAGAGAAAGCGTATTTTTCCTTACGTTCATCTGTGATGGTCACCTGGTTCGCAACCATATCGATGCGTTCTGTATCAAGCGCTCCGAACATACCTTTCCATTCGGTCGGTACGAATTCTGCTTTCATACCGATGCGTTTTGCGACTTCACGAGCAATTTCCACGTCATAACCCGTAATTTCATTGGATTCAGAATCTCTGAAGCTGAATGGTGGATAGGTCGCTTCCGTTCCGATTTTCAGAACTTCACGCTCGTCTCCATCTCCTCCCGCTTCACCTTGTCCGTTTTCATTGTTGCCTCCGCAAGCTGCGAGGATTCCAATGAGAAGGACAGCAATAAAGGAATAAAGCCAAGTACGTTTCATGTATATACCCTCCTGATGGTTTATGTTTTAATTCTGACAAAATACATAGGATAACTAAGTACCTTTTACATTGTAGTGAGGTAAACGTGTGAAGTCAATCATAAAGTATTATGTTCATTTTCAGCTAAAACAAACATCTTGTGAACTGCATTTCCCGTTCCAGGCACGATTGAATCTCTTCTTCATAATCTCTATGCTTCGGGAAAATGGAAGGAGGATAACGCATCGGGGTTATTCATTTTATGATCGGAGAAAAATAGGAGAAAGGTAATGAAAAAAGCTGACTCGAATGTTCGAGTCAGCTTCCTTAAGTTTCAATTAGCTGTGGATTCTTTTTTCAGTTTCTGCGTCGAAGAAGTGACATTTGTTCATGTCGAATGCGAGTTCGAGCTTTTGTCCATTCTGGATGTCAGTACGGGAGTCGACACGTGCGATAAAGTTTTGATCCGCTACAGTTGAATAGAGGTACGTTTCTGCACCCATCAATTCTGCTACATCGATGACAGCAGAGATTTTCGTTCCTTCAGAAGCCTCTGTAAATACAGGCTCATCATGAATGTCTTCTGGTCGGATGCCAAGGATGATTTCTTTACCACCATAACCTTGCTCACGAAGGACTTTCATCTTTCCTTCAGGAACGTTCAATTTAATGTTCCCCATGGTAAAGTGGTTATCTTCCAATTGCCCATGTAAGAAGTTCATGGCAGGGGACCCGATGAATCCGCCGACAAATACGTTTTCAGGTGTGTCGTATACTTGTTTCGGAGTTCCGACTTGTTGGATGACGCCGTCCTTCATGACGACGATCCGAGTTGCCATCGTCATTGCTTCCGTCTGGTCATGCGTTACGTAAATCGTAGTCGTTTGCAGACGTTGGTGAAGCTTCGAAATCTCAGCGCGCATTTGTACACGCAGCTTAGCATCAAGGTTGGAAAGCGGCTCGTCCATCAAGAACACTTGTGGGTCACGTACGATGGCACGACCAAGTGCCACACGCTGACGCTGACCACCGGACAATGCTTTTGGTTTACGATCCAAATATTCTTCAAGTCCGAGAATACGAGCGGCGTCTTTTACACGCTTTTCAATCTCACCTTTATCAAACTTACGGAGCTTCAGTCCGAAAGCCATATTGTCATACACATTCATATGCGGATAAAGTGCGTAGTTTTGGAAAACCATTGCGATGTCACGGTCTTTAGGCGCAACATCATTTACACGCTTGTCCCCAATTACTAGGTCTCCTTCAGAAATTTCTTCAAGACCGGCGATCATACGAAGGGTAGTCGATTTACCACAACCGGATGGTCCGACGAATACGATGAATTCTTTATCTTTGATGTCCAGGTTGAAATCTTGTACTGCAGTGACGGAGTTGTCATATCGTTTAACGATTTTGCTCATAGTGATATCTGCCATGTCAATTTCCCCTCTCCAATATGTAAACGTTTTCTCTTAATACATAAGTTTAGAGGGAAAACGTTTTCACGTAAATTGGAAGGATGCACAAAAAATGCACCTATTGTTATGCACTTTGTACAAACGTTTGATTAATCGAGTGATAAGAAGAGCAGATGACATGTGACGGCATCCATGAATGTCTTCGGATCGAGACCGGTCAGATCAGAGAACTTCTCAATCCGGTACTGCAGGCTGTTGCGGTGGATGAACAATTTCTTCGCTGCTAACGAATAGTTCAAATCACACTCCAGCAACACTTTTACCGTATTCAACAGTTCGGTATCGACTTCTTTCAATATTTGATTTTGTACATACGTCAGATCATCGCGCTTTGCTTGATGTAACAGTATGGCAGGTAAGGCAGAAGTGAGCGTGTAGATCTGCGACCGTTGCGGATATTCAGCCACCACTTCGTAAAAATCCTCTTCCTTATCGAAACATTTCTTCGCTTCCTGGATAGAAGAAAAGGGAGAGCCGATGAACATCGTCGTTTTCATGTAAAAGTCGCTCTCAATTGTATGGATCAGCTCGTCTAATTGCTGGACAGTAGTGGGAGGGAGGTCCGACGGTTCAATGAAGACGCCTGAATACCGATCTCTCCACACAGGGATGATGTCTGGAGAAAGCATGTTCTGAAAAGCTTCTACGAATAGCTCATGCTCGACATCCTCGCTGTTGATTTGAAAGTGCAAAAGGCGGCCTTTTTCAATACGATAATTCTTGTCTGATGTCCGGTCATTGTACAACAGCTCAAACCAGGCGGACTGTGTCTGGTCCTCATCCATCGGACGGCTTGCCAAAGGTGTAAGGAACACGCCAAGCAGCTGTTCATTGTCTGAGGTCACAGCTGTTTTTCGGATCCCGAGCTCTTCACCTTCTTGCGTCCGGTACCATAAGAACTCCTCGTCCGTTCCTTTCTCATGGTTGTGTTGGATGACGTTGTCACGGCCTAGAATATTTTTCAGTTTATGTAGATCTGTCATTGCCCATAATCCCTTCATCAACGTATTGACTCTAGTATAACAATAGCTAGATCAGAACGTATAATCATCGCTATTAAAAATAGAAAGGACTGCCATCTCCAATAAAGGGGATGGTACAGTCCGTCGTAATCCTTTATTTCAACCGGTCTTTAGATGAGTTTTTGTACTCAACAGGAGGCTCTTCATCATAAAGTGGACGGCTTTCGTCGATTTGTTCATGATTGTAACGGCCTGTTACCGTACCTCCAGCCATCCCTTCATTGATCATCCGGTCGATGTCCATATAGGATTTGTCGCGTCCTTCATACTGTGAACCATTATCAGCCATGTTTTGACCCTCCTTATCCGATAGTATGAGTGCCGGGGAGGGGATTTATGTCATGTTGAGAAAACCCAGTAATTGCTAAAACCTGCTCGAACCACCGTTTTTCCCATTCCCGTTGAATCGGTGCTTCGTCAAAGACCATCGGCTTCGAATTGACTTCGAATATCCAACAGTGGTTCCCTTGATCAATTCCAAGGTCGATGGAAAATTCGCAGATCGGTCCTAATGCATTGTCGAGTGTTTTTCCAATCATGATGGCTAAACGGTTCAATCGTTCCCCGTGGAGTGGCGCCATGTTCACAGGTAACAGAGTACCGCCGCTCGGAACGTGGGTGGTCAGCTTACCTTTTCCTGCACAACGAATTCCATACCCTGAAACTCGCCAGCCATCCGGTCCCTTTTGGACGAGGACCCGATAATCGTATGGGAGACCCTCTATTTTCTTCCGCACAATGAAAGGCTGGGCGATAAACCTCACTGTGTGGTCAAAACGCTTTTTCCAAAACTCCGTAACATCTTCAAATGAATCCAATCCTGCATTAGAGAAAGCCTGGAGCTTACCATTAGACGACCTCTCAAGCTTCAAGACACCGCTTCCTTTTGATCGTGATGTAGGTTTCAGGATAATGGCTCCATGATCCTTTAGCATCTGTCTCAAAACCTGTGGAGAGGTGACGCGCTTCGTTTCTGGCAAGAACGGTTGTAAGTGGACATGGTGGTTCAATAATAGATACGTCTCCCATTTAGATAAAAAAGAGCGGTTGAAAAAAGGGATCCCATATTCATTCAACCAGCTCATATTCTCTTCATACTCGAGAGAATCTTCGTCGTCAGGCGATGGAATCCGGTTATAAACGAAGTCGGGATAAGGCAGGCGGATTTTAATCCATTGATGTGTAACAGGATGGAGGGTGTAGCCGTCTACTGCGTCCACCTTGATCCCCGACCTTGTAAAAACGAATGCGAAGCCATGATGGCTATGCACATGGTTGATGAACCTTTGAAACGTCTTGGTATTCCCTGTAAAAGGAGCGTCTTTACTCGATGAAGCCAAAATCCCGACGACGGGACCGAGTTTCGTCTGCTTTTCGTGCAGCACCGTTTTAAACGTTTCGTCATCTGTATCTGTTTCAAGATAGGAGATAGGTGTGTCAAGCACACCCCATGTGTAGGCTTTACCTTTTTCCCGATGAAACCATTGCTTCTTTTTTACATTGTAGAAAAGCGGGATCATTGTTTGACAGCTGCCTGTTGTCCAATTGATTGTTCAAACAAGTAAAGGGCATATTGGAAAGGAAGTTCGAGCGTTTTTCGATCATAGGCATTCAAATTCGGATGGTCGAAAATGCTTCTACCGGGCTTCGAGTTTGCCTCGAACATCCAGATCGATCCTTTTTCATCGACACCTAAATCGAATCCGATTTCCCCGATTTCCCCATTTTCATGCTCGCTCAAAGCATCACTTAAACTTAGCGCTGCCTCTTTAATGTCTTGCACAATCGTTTTCGACAATCCAAGGTCATTGATGATTTCCGAAAGACTTAAAGTCTTGCCGCCACTTGTAATATGTGTCGTGATGCTGTCTGAACCCGCAAGTTTCGCCGCAATCGCACTGACCTCCCATTGTCCTCTCCTCCCACGATTCGTATGGACCCTGAAGTCGATGGCGTTGCCGTTTGACTGGACGAGATGAATACCTTGTTGTGCCATGAATCCATCGGTTCCATTCGCGAACTGTTTTCGGAGTAGGCGTTTCAAGCTCGTGTAACGTCTCAGCCGGTTCGAATCACTGCTCCGGAAACGAATATAGTAAAATGGGTCATTCTTTCGCTTGATGATTTGTTGAATCCCATTGCCAAGGCTTCCGTTCGTCGGTTTCAAATAGATGTTTCGATAGCGGGATAATAGTTGCTCAATCTGATTCTGATTCGGTGACAGTACTGTGTTCGGCAGGAAGTTTCTCACTGTCTTATCCGTCTTCAGTTTTTCATACACCTGCCATTTATCGAAAAAGCCCGGGTTGAACCAGAGGGCGCCTTGCTCCTGCAGCTTTCCTTTCGTTTCAACTGAGACTTGCATCTGCTCGATTCTACGATTGGGAAGGCGGTCATAAATGATATTTGGAAAAGGAAAATCCTTTCGTGACCAGCCAGAGGCATCATATTGGTATCCAGTGATTTCACTTTTTTCCCAATCGATATGATGGGAGCCGAAGACAAAACAGATCACACCGTTTCTGCGTGCAGCTGATAGGAGCTTCGCGAACATTTTCGTCCTTTCACCGAAAGGGAGATGGAGATTACTCGTAAAACCGGCGGTAAAGATTCCGACAATCGGACCAGCGTATAAGATGGAGTCCTTATCAAACAGATGGACGGGATCATCGGCCGGCCAGTTCAACTTTTTTTGTAGAGAGCAAGTCATTGCGTATTGTTCAATCTGATCCGGATGGGGTTGAACTTGAATCGGAATCTGTTTCTGTCCATAACAAACTGTATTCGGAAACGACTTTAGATTCATCCATTCCCTGAACTGGCTGTTAGGCGCATACAGGATGTCGGTATTGCCTTCCATGACAGGGATGATTTGAGGGTCGTGCATACGAAAGCTCCTTTCATCGTTTGCTTTTATGGTGATTCCATTCATGAGAAGATGTTGTGTAAAGGTAGTTTGCAAACAGGAAAACGCCCTTGGCGGAAGGACGGATTTCACCAGATTCACGCTGAATCGACGCATGCTTTGAAGGCTTCGTATTGACTTCGAGGATCCATACGTGTCCTTCCGTATCCACACCGAAATCAATACCGAACTCTCCGTAGATTCCGTTTGCTTTTTCATGAATACATTGCGCCGTTTCAATAGCGAGATCGAAAAGGACCGAGCGGATGTATTTCGCTTTTTGTATCGGAAAGCGTTTTTCCAACACATCCATCAATGGCTCGATTGCAGCCCCGCTTGAGACGTTCGTGATAATACGGTTTCTAGTCCCGACCCTTGCCGTACTTGAGGTGATACACCATATACCGTATTCGTTCCGGTTGCAAAGTATACGAAAATCTACATAGCTGTCGTTTTGCTGAATGAGTGGGATACCCTGTTGAAGGATATAGTGTTCCTCAGGAACATACTGTTCAATGAATGTGATTACACCTTGTTCATTCAATAATGGGAGAGGTGGATCCAATGCTTTCGATGCATCCAATCGGAACTGCCCATCGGATAGGCGGGTGATTCGTAAGATTCCTCTGCCTTCACTGCCATCGATCGGTTTTAAAAACAGACTCGGAAACGTGTTCAAGAGCTCAAGGATGGATTCTTCCTCCTTAAGCTGAATGGTTTTCGGCAAGTGTGCGGCCAACGCATTGCGATCCACAAGGAGGTTGAACACATCCCATTTGGATAAGAAACGGTCATTGAAATAAGGGATGCCCCAATCCTGACAACGGTTGAAAAATTGCACGCAAGGAACTGAACGTTCGAATTTCCTGTTGGAAATGCGATTATAGATCACATCCGGAAAAGGGTATACGTCTTTTAGAAGTTCCGTTCCATTGAACCGATAACCCCAGATTCGGTCCTCATCCACATCGTCGATTGAAAACATATAGAAGAGCGCATGATGTTGTTGACAGTATTCATTCAGTTCCGAAGCGAAATCGGTAAGCTTTCCGAAATCGTCCTTTTGGTCTTCCTGTTTTTCCACGAGCATCGATAAGATCGGCCCGACTTGGAGTTCGTTTTTTTCCACATGATAAGAAAGCGTATAGGTGCGATGTGGAGAAGGTAAAATGTGGTTCAGGGCGAGTTCCTCCGGAAAGAGCATCAGACTGAAAGTGTCGTCCAATTTCGGTTCACACGTCACCAAAAAACGTTCACTACCGAATCGGAACCAGGTTTTACTACCCGGCTCGATTTGGAATGAGGTACATAAATGGTTGCTGAGCCATATGACATAGGGGGTTGAGGAAGTATGTGGCGTATAGGCGATTTGGATCGTTTCTTTTCCCTTCATTGGACTCCCTCATTTTTATTGCATTTATAGGCATCTGCGGATATCGTATACTATGGTAAGATATGAAAAATGGTGACATCAGTTCGGGAAGGTTGAGATAGATGGAGTTTTTATGGATCATACTTATGATGGTAGTGATCGGAGCGGCGATTGGCGGGTTCACGAACTCTCTTGCCATCAAAATGTTATTCAGACCTTATCAGGCAATCTATATAGGACGTTTCAAACTCCCGTTTACGCCGGGGTTGATCCCGAAAAGAAGGGAAGAGCTTGCGGTCCAGCTCGGACAAATGACCGTGAACCATCTCATTACAAAAGAGGGATTGGAAAAGAAGCTACAGCAGTCTCAATTCAAAGAAGAGCTCGTGGCGTGGGCACGCCGTGAGATGAAGAAGCAGATCGGGAAAGAGCGGACACTGAACGAATGCGTAGTCGGTTTATTCAATAAAGAGGACGTAACCAAGTCACTGGAAGATCAGTTGAAAAGCTATATGAACGCCAAGGTATCTGAAAAGATTTCAGAGATCGAAGGAAAGCCGATTAAAGAGGTTGTGCCCGAGTCTTTACTTAAAAATATAGACGCCTACATACCTGAGACGACGGATTTCATCCAGTCACGGCTGATTGATTTTATCAAAAGTCCGGAAGGTAAGATGCAGCTGAAGCGATTAGTGGATGATTTCCTTGCAGGGAGGGGCATGCTAGGCAATATGATCAACATGTTCCTCGGGAATGAAAGTCTGATTGATAAGGTTCAATCGGAGTTGATTAAACTCCTTCAAAGGCATACAGTCTCTTCTATGATGGAAGAAGTGTTGATGAAAGAATGGAACGCACTGAAAGAGAGACCGGCTTCAGAACTGATCGACTTGTTGAAGCTCAAGGAAGGACAGGAACATGTCATTGATTATGTTGTTCGGCAAGTGGACCTGGAAGGGATATTCAACAAACCTCTTCATGAATTGTTAAGCCCTTACTTACCTTATATTGAAGATGAACTCATTCCACACGCAATCAATCTTGGGTTGGATGGAATCGCGGGCCATATGGAAGAGATCATGGAGAAGCTACAGCTATCAGAGCTCGTCCGCCATCAAGTTCAAACGTTCTCTGTACAGCGGCTTGAGGAGATGGTCCTTTCCATTTCAAGGAGTGAATTGAAGATGATTACGTACCTGGGAGCGTTACTCGGTGGTGCAATCGGCTTCATACAAGGGCTGATGGTTTACTTCCTTACGTAATTCTTGTTATAGTGGAAGAGGTGCTTAATAGTAACGGCATGAAATGCAAATATTAGGAGGCTAAATATGAGTAAAAATGTCCATGATGCGGCATACAATCTAGAAACAGCGTTGCGTGAAAGTGATGATTTCCAAGAGCTTCGCAATCTGTATGATCAAGTGAACGCGGATGAGAGCGTGAAGAACATGTTCGATAACTTCCGTAACTTGCAAGTAGAGCTTCAACAAAAGCAGATGCAAGGTCAACAAATCACAGAAGAAGAAGCTCAGAAAGCACAACAAACGTTTGAACTCGTTCAACAGAACGAAGTGATCTCTAAGTTGATGAACGCTGAGCAACGCGTAAGCCAATTGATTCAGGACATTAACAAGATTGTGACGAAGCCTTTGGAAGAATTGTACGGTAATCCAGAGGATCCACAACAATAATCGCAAGAAGTGAAAATGGCTGACACCCTCGAGTGTCAGCCATTTTTTTATGTCCAACCGGTCGCTTAATCCTGTGGGTTCTCTTTGAACCACTTTACACCGAAGTCGACCGACTCCCGTATGCTGAAGAGCTTGCAGGTTGCTGAGCCGACTTTCCCGATCGTGACATCGTGCTCTTGTTCAAAAGCCTTGCCGATCGCTCCGAATGGTTCATCATCATAATCGATCTCCAAATAATTTTTCCATACCCTTTTGCCGTTCTCGAGAATAGGGGCACCCTTCGACATAGCTTTACGTGCGCCTGCTCGATGCTCTGAAAGATGGAATGACGTGTGGGTGTCAAAATCTGATCCGAGGAAGAGGACTTGTGCACCCATCTTATAAAGCTTAGCGAGTGGTGATTGTTCACCGAGCCCATCGTCCAAGGAATGATCGCTCGTTACATATGGCGCATCCTGCCCCCACGCTGCGAACGACATATTCGGATGATAGCTTCGTAATACCCCTGAATACGTGCGGAATAGTTCAGGTATCGTCCCGATTGCCCTGGTCGGGGTTTTATCGACTTCGAATGGCGGCATCGTCTCACGGATCGTTTCCCACCAATCTTCCGGTACAGGAGGGTTCTCCCAATTGGCTGGATCTGATAGTCCTCCTGAGTGTGCAGGCATGACGAGCGTTCCTTTCTCAGTCAACACATCCATCAAAGCCTGGATGACCGTCTGACTCCCGCCGCATACCCAGCCTAATGATTTTAACGAAGCATGCACGAGGATGGTATCACCCGGCTGAACCCCTAAATTGCGTAAGTCTTCTGCTATGGTGAATCTTGTTCTTGGTTGGTCTGTCTGTTCTACTAGTTGTTTTTCCATGACGAATCCTCCTTCTGACCCACACAATCTATTCGTGAAGGGAAGAGGAAATTCCTGTTTCCTTTACAGTTCTACTTTCTTTCACTCGTACATAGAGTTGAGAAGAGGAGAACTCTAGATTGGGGGGATTATCCTGGTTTATCGACTGCTGGCTCTAGACATCGATGGTACCCTGCTGAAAAGTAATTTCAAGATTGACCGTTCGACAAAGGATGCGATTGATTATGTCCGTAAAAAAGGTGTGTATGTCACGCTTGCGACAGGGCGGAACTTTCCTTCTGCTAAGAAGATTGCAAAGGACCTGAAGCTCGACTGCATACTGATTACGCATAACGGAGCATTAATTGCTTCTTCCATTGATGAACCACTCTACGAAAACAGGATTTCAGCGGAAAAAGTGAGAAACATTGTAAAAGTGGTAGAGGATTATGACGCGCATGTGCGTCTATTGCATGAACGCTATGCTTTAGGTAATCAAGTGCAGCAAAAGTCACAGCTGGTTGCGAAAATGACGATGGGCATCGGCGATCCGCTGTTCTATCCGGTCACCTTTACGGAAAGGCTGAGCAATCATCTCGAAGAGAAACCGATGTCCGTTCCGAAGATCGACATTCAATTTTTCAACGAAGAGGAAAAAGAAGAAGCATACGAAAGGCTCATGGAAGAGTTTGAGGAGATCGATGTTACAGCCTCGACACGTTGCGGATTCGAGATCGGCCCAAAAGGTGTGAGTAAAGCGTCAGGTCTTCAATTCCTTGGCAATCATTTAGGTATTTCCTTGAAAGAGATGGTAGCAGTAGGAGATTTCACGAACGATATTGAAATGATCCGTCAGGTAGGATTAGGTGTAGCGATGGGCAATGCGCCAGAGTCCGTTCAGAATGCGGCGGATTGGGTGACGAGATCCAACGACCAACATGGGGTCGGCTACATGGTCCGCGAAGTTTTCCGAAGACAGATGAAAATGCAGATCGAACAACCGATGGAACACTAAAGAAGAGGTTTGAGGAACCGCTCCGCATTGGGGGGCGGTTCTTTTCATGGTAAAAAAGTATGGAATTCCACAAGTGAGCGGGAAAGTTCCACAAGTGAGTAGCAAAGTTCCCTAAGTAGGCATAAAAGTTCCACAAGTTGATTCTCATTCATCATATCTAGCCCCTGCTAATGTTACAAATGTTACAGAAAATGAAAACCCTTTCAATTTCTCTGATTTTCTTATGGAACCCTCTGACAAAATCTGCTACGAATCGCACAACATGCAATCGCTAAAATTCCTGTTATTACAGCAAAATTTCATATGTTAAAATATACCACCTCGTTTTTTGTTGAGAAAGCACGATGGAAAGAATGTTAAAAGAATGTTAAGCGGTAGGGATACCCCTCCTTCTTCGAGAAATTATGTCATGCATCTTAAAATTTGAAGGAGGATTATGATGGAAAAAGTATTAGACGCTCAGTTAAAGCCGAAAGTCGCGGAGTTTTTGAACGGAACGAAGAAACTGTACATTAATGGACAGTGGCAACCTTCTGTATCTGGAAAGACGTTCAAAACATTGAATCCTTCCAATGGTGAAGTCCTTGCTGTCGTGAGTGAGGCAGAACATGAAGATGTAGACAGAGCTGTTAAGGCTGCTCGTAAAGCATTCGACGAAGGCCCTTGGTCGAAGATGAGTGCTGCTTCCAGAAGCCGCCTCATTTATAAGCTTGCTGATTTGATGGAAGAGCATAAAGAAGAATTAGCACAATTGGACACGTTGGATAACGGTAAGCCGATCCGTGAAACGACAAATGCGGACGTTCCGCTTGCAATCGAGCATTTCCGCTATTATGCAGGTTGGGCGACAAAGATCACAGGACAAACGATTCCTGTATCCGGAAAGTTCTTCAACTATACGCGCCATGAAGCACTTGGGGTAGTTGGACAGATCATCCCTTGGAACTTCCCACTCTTGATGGCTGCATGGAAAATGGGAGCTGCACTGGCAAGCGGATGTACAATCGTATTGAAGCCTGCAGAGCAAACACCACTTTCTGCACTATACTTAGCTGAATTGATTGAAGAAGCTGGATTCCCTGAAGGTGTTGTCAACATCGTAACGGGTTATGGTGAGACAACAGGCGGTCCGCTTATCGAGCATAAGCTTGTCGACAAGATCGCGTTCACAGGATCTACTGAAGTTGGTAAGCATATCATGAGCACAGCTTCTAAGGATCTTAAGCGTGTAACGTTAGAGCTTGGTGGTAAGTCACCG
The DNA here is from genome assembly GCF_051842935.1 of Pseudalkalibacillus sp. Hm43. Taxonomy (GTDB): domain Bacteria; phylum Bacillota; class Bacilli; order Bacillales; family Fictibacillaceae; genus Pseudalkalibacillus. The sequence goes on from NZ_JBPXRR010000001.1 coordinate 58,910, forward strand.
AACATCATCCTCCCAGACGCGGATATGTCGAAAGCGATCCCAGGTGCATTCTCTGGAATCATGTTCAACCAGGGACAGGTTTGCTGTGCGGGATCTCGCCTTTACATCCAGAAGAAGGCGTTCGACAATGTCATGGCTGATCTTGTCTCCCACTCTGAAAAATTGAAGCAAGGTCCTGGACTCGATCCGAACTCTGAAATGGGACCACTCGTATCAGAAGAGCAACATAATCGTGTATTGAATTACATTGAAAAAGGTAAGAGCGAAGGTGCTGAGCTCTTAACAGGCGGAACAAAGCCTTACGACCAAGGTTACTTTGTATCTCCCACAATCTTTGCTGACGTGAATGACAGCATGTCGATTGCGAAGGAAGAAATCTTCGGACCTGTCGTTGCTGCGATGCCGTTCGATGATCTTGATGAAGTCATCAACCGTGCGAACGATTCTGATTATGGGTTGGCTGCGGGTCTTTGGACTGAGAACCTGAAGAGTGCACACTATGTAGCGAACCGTATCAAAGCAGGAACGGTTTGGGTGAACTGCTACAACGCATTCGATGCTGCTTCTCCGTTCGGAGGCTACAAACAATCCGGTATCGGACGCGAAATGGGATCCTATGCGCTTGATAACTACACTGAAGTGAAGAGCGTCTGGATCAACATGAGCTGATTTCTCTTAAATATAAAAAGCTGGTCCAACCATCGGCGTCCGTCGATGAGGACCAGCTTTTTTTATGTTGATGTTTTCTCGCATCTTCCGTAGGGTAGAAGAATGTTATCATGAAGAAAAGTCCTAAAAGAGGTGTTTGCATGTTACGTAACCTATTTATACTCGGAATTGCCTTATTGCTCGTGGTCGGATTAGCTGCTTGCGGCGGTGGAAGTGAAGAATCCTCCGATGGAGGTGCTTCAACAGAGGAAAACGGTGGAGCTGAAAGCGGATCTAGCACGGTAGATGCTGCTGCAGCTCAAGAGTCTTTCAACCAGAGTTGTGCTTCCTGTCACGGAGAAAATCTGGATGGTCGAACCGCTCCAGGTCTTAAAAAAGTCGGTCAAGATATGAACAAGGAAGAAATTTTAGCGCAAATCAAAAACGGCGGTAGTGGAATGCCTCCAAACCTGCTTGAAGGGGAAGAAGCTGAGAACGTTGCTGCATGGCTTGCGACAATGAAATAAAGTGAGAAGAGGGCTGATCCGTTGTGATCAGCCCTTTCTAATATATCCCTTCAACATACACAGAAAGAGTGCATAGCCCAACTCTCCGTCTGCATAATGCCCCTGTTCAATTGATTCCAGAACTTCACTGACTGGAATTTGATGGACAGAGATGTCTTCGTCTTCATCTAAGTTTTGCATTCCCGTCTGGTGGGTTTCCTCAGTGAAAAACAAATGCGAGTGGCGGTTTGTAAAGTACGGTTGTGGAAAGAAGGTGCCTAGAGGAATCAGCTTACCCGCTTGAATTCCCGTTTCTTCTTCCAATTCTCGTCTAGCACCGGCGATCGGTTCTTCTCCTGAATCCAGGCCTCCACCGGGTAACTCGAACGTGTTTTTACCCAACTGGTGTCGGTACTGTTCAACGACGACCAAGTTTGTACCGCGCATGGCTACTACTGCTACGGAAGCAGACTCCGACTCTTCGATAAACAAAGAGCCCGTTTTCGTTTCGTTAACGGTCGTATCTCTATGCCTCAATAATGGCTTGAATCCCATAGGACGCCTCCCATATTTCTATATAATCTCTTTGACAACCCTCTAGAAATCATATTCCTTAATAAAGAAAACGGCATCGAATAAAGATGCCGTCTATCTGTGGAATAAGACTAATTCTCCCGCGGGTGAAGTCACTCGGCTCGTGTGGTTTTCGTAGCTGTTATCCTCCAAAATGCTTTGTCCGATTTTCTTCGCTTCATCATTATTCGGGGCTTCGAAGGATTCCTCGTAGATCTTGGAGCCTTTTTTATCGAATACGGTTACAATGTACATTTTCATAATGGTGTATAAGCCTCCTTTTCCTGCATATATTCTAGTCTTATGTCGAATCTCCTTCTTTCAATTCAAATTAACAAAAACATGAAACTTTTTCCTCCACCATACGTTATTAAGGGAGAGAGGAGCGATACGATGACTTTACATATTGAAAATGTGACGAAGAAATTCGGGAACTTCACAGCTGTGGACCATGTTTCATTCGAAATTCCCGAGCATCAGATATTCGGTTTATTAGGGGCGAACGGGGCTGGAAAAACGACGACATTCCGAATGATGATTGGACTTTTGAACCCGACGAGCGGACGGATTACCTGGAACAACAACCCTCTTACGACGAGTGATTCAGAATTGATCGGCTATTTGCCAGAAGAAAGAGGGCTCTATCCAAGCTTGAAAGTATCGGATCAATTGCTCTATCTTGGACGCTTGAAAGGGATGAAGAAATCTGAAATCATTCCTGAAATCAAAAAATGGTTGGAGCGGTTCAAGGTTCCGGAATATGAAAATAAAAAAGTAGAAGAGTTATCAAAAGGAAATCAGCAGAAGATTCAATTCATCGCTGCGGTTTTACATAAACCGAAGATCCTGATCCTTGATGAACCATTCAGTGGACTCGATCCTGTCAATGTCGAAATGTTGAAAGAAGCGGTCATCGAGCTGAAGAAGAATGGTACGACAATCGTGTTTTCTAGCCACAGAATGGAGCATGTAGAAGAACTGTGTGAACATTTGTGCATCCTTCATAAAGGTAATCTAGTCGTGCATGGTTCGTTGAAAGATGTCAAACGATCATTCGGCAAAAAGAATGTCACCGTATATGCGGATTTTGATCTGGCTTTCTTGAAGGAGGTTCCGGGTGTTGTTGGCTACAAGGAAGTGACAGAAGGGGTTAGGCTTCAAGTGGAAAGTGAAGATATCGCGGGTAAAATCTTCGACATGCTCCAGGGAAAGGGATTTGTTCGTAAATTCGACCTGGAAGAGCCATCCTTGAACGATATTTTCATTGAGAAAGTAGGTGCATCTTATGTATAAATTATGGATCGTCATGGCCCATACATTCAAATCCCGTCTTCGTACCAAGGCTTTCATCATAACGACGATCGCTTCTTTGCTGCTGGTTGTCGGATTGACCAATATGCAGACGATTGTCGGACTTTTTGATGAAGAAGAAGTACAAAAAGTAGCCGTCATCGATTCTTCGGACCGTTTTTACGAACCTTTGAAACAGCAAGTGGAAGCAGAATCGGATGATATCGAGATGGTCAAAGTGACGGAATCCGAAAGCGTAACGGAAGAAAAAGTCCGGGAAGGCGAGTATGATGCTCTCCTCGTGTTAGAAGAGAACAGTGAAGGCTTGCCAACAGGTCTATTCAAGGCCGAGAGTGTATCGGATGCTGGATGGATGAACAAGATTGAAAGCAGCCTGCAGCAAACGAAAGTCATGATTGCGACTCAGAACCTGGGCGTGGACCCGGCAGAGCTATCTAATTTATATTCGCCTGTTTCTTTTGAAACGGAAGCACTGAAAGAAAATGCGAAAACGGAAGAAGAGTTGAATCAGGCACGTTCCATCGTTTATGTCTTATTGTTCATCATTTATTTTGCGGTTATCTTTTATGGTTCCATGATTGCGACAGAAGTTGCGACAGAGAAATCGTCAAGAGTCATGGAAATCCTCATTTCAAGCGTTTCTCCCGTTAAGCAGATGTTCGGCAAGATTTTCGGGATCGCATTGTTGGGGCTGACACAATTTGCACTATTGTTCGGAGCTGGTTTCATTTCGATGAAATTTGCGCCGAAGTCAGATACACCATCATCCATCGATAGTTTCACAGATTTCATTGCGATCGATCAATTACCGGTTTCTACGATGATTTATGCGGTCGTCTTCTTCTTATTAGGATTCCTTCTGTATGCGACATTGCTTGCGATGCTGGGATCTCTCGTCAACAAAGTGGAAGAAGCGAATCAAGTCATCACACCTGTCATTTTGATCATTGTGGTGGCCTTCATGATCGCCATGTCTGGGTTAGGTAACCCGGATGCCACATTTGTGACGATCACTTCTTACATTCCATTTTTCACACCGATGATCATGTTCTTGAGAGCGGGTATGCTGAACATCCCGATTTGGGAAGTCATGATTGGGATCTTGATTTTGGTTGCGACCATCGGAATTTTCGCAATGATTGCTGCGAAAGTATACCGAGGAGGCGTCCTCATGTACGGAAATGCAACCAGCTTGAAGAGTTTGAAGAAAGCACTGATTTTTGCAAAACGATAAGCTCGATACAAACCCTGCAACGGACCTGTTTGCAGGGTTTTCTCATGACAAGATAACGAACAAACGCTCGTATAATATGGTAAAATGCGTATAAGGAAACTAAAGTTAAGAAAGGAGGATGAATTCATGCAAAAAGTCCGTTTTATACATACAGCAGATCTACACTTAGACACACCCTTCAAAGGACTCGGACATTTACCAGAAGCGATTTTCGAGCGTATCAAACAAAGTACCTTCGACTCCTTTGAGAGAATCATAACGGAAGCGATTCGGCAGAAAGTCGATTTTGTCGTCATCTCCGGAGATTTATATGATGGGGCGAATCGGAGTTTAAGAGCGCAGCTGTTTTTGAAAAAGCAATTTATCAGATTGGAAGAAGCCAGCATTGAAGTGTTCGCCATCCACGGCAACCATGATCATCTTCAAGGGAAGTTCGTCCAGCTTACCTGGCCGGAGAATGTCCATTTCTTTGGAAGTGAAGAGCCAGATATGCATTCTTTTCATAAAAACAATGATGTTGTCGCTCATCTGTATGGGTACAGCTATCCGCAAAGAGCTGTCACAGAGAATATCGCAGCTCGTTATGAGGTCATTGATGGTGCACCGTTCCACATCGCGTTGCTGCACGGAACTGTCGGAGGTAATACGGACCATGACCCTTATGCCCCTTTCACCATACAAGAACTTATTGAAAAACCTTTTGATTATTGGGCGCTTGGCCACATTCACATACGGTCAGAACTGAATCAAGAGCCACCTATCGTGTATCCAGGAAACATCCAAGGGTTGAATCGGAAAGAGGAAGGGTCGAAAGGGTGTTATCTCGTAGAACTTTCAGAAGCGGGGAACCACCTTCAATTCATCCAGACCGCACCGATCCAATGGCAAACGACGACTTTATCAGCTGAAGGAATAGGAGGGATGGACGATCTATTAAACGGGTTGCAGAAACTCAAGGAAACGTTTCGTTCTAATCTGACCGGTACGATATTGTCTGTATCCATCGCTCCGGATCACCCGTTTGAATCAGAGTTCCAGGACCCATCCGTCATAGAGGAAATGCTCGACCATCTGCAGGAAGGGGAAGAGGATGAAGCCTCTTTCGTTTGGATCAATCGACTGGTAGTGGAGCATCGAAACGAAGACCTGTTGCGAGAATTGAAAGACTCTCATTTTCTGAAAGAAATGATGGAAGTTTTCGATGGACTGGATCAATTGGACGAAGTGTTGCAACCACTCTCAAAACATAGAAAAGCGAAACGGTTTGTTTCCAGGGAAGCGTTTGATGCTGAAGAAATCAAACGTGAAGCACAGAATCTATTGATTGAAACGATGACGAGAGAGTCAGGAAGGTAGGCGGGACATATGAAACTGAAAAGCTTACATATTTTTGGCTTCGGTCGCTTTGAAAACCGTCTGATCGACTTTGAGTCAGAGGACATCCAGGTCATACTCGGGGAGAATGAGTCGGGTAAATCGACCTTGATGGCTTTCGTAGAGTACATGCTGTTCGGTTTTCCGAAGAAAAGCGAAAAGAGACTCCGGTATGAACCGAAAACGACTCAAGCTTATGGCGGAAGGTTGAAGATTGAAACGGAGCGTTATGGGATGTTGACCATTGAACGGACTGGAGGTGCTTCAGGGACAGTCCAGCTTTTTAACGAAGACGGAAGTACAGCTGATGAACAGTTGCTCAATCAAGTCTTAGCCGAAGTGAACCATATGATATTCCGGAATATTTTCTGCTTCAACCTGGATGGACTACAGAAGGTGAATGAAATCAAAGCCGATCAGCTAGGAGAGTACTTGTTCAATGCTGGACTGACCGGCGCACAGCAATTGAACACGATATCCGATCGCCTTGAAGATGAGCAAAACAAATTGTTCAAGCCGAACGGCAAGAATCCGCTTTTGAATCAGAAGCTTGAGAAATTGGTAGAACTGGATCAACAAGTGAAACAGTGGTCAAGCAAGCTTGACGAGTACTCAGCACAGAAGGAAACGCTCGATGTGAAGAAAGAAGAGTTGTCCGAGCTTGAACAGGAAAGATCCAGATGGCAAACGGCAGCATCGAAGCAACAGCATTTCCTTTCCATACATCCTTTATTGGAAAAGAAGAGGACGATCGAGACACAACTGGATGAGCTCCCGAACGCGACGCCTTTTCCTGAAGAAGGTCTGAAACGTTTGAAGATGGCAAAAGAGCGGATGCTCGAACTTGAAGGTGAAGTCCAACATTTAGAAGATTTAATCCTGCAAACCGAACAAACAAAAGATCAACTTGACTTGGACACAGAAAGGTTGGCGCAAGCCTCTGAACTTAACGAGCTGGAACGTTCCTATCATCTGTTCCAGGGTCGACAATCCGACTATGATAAATTGAACGAGCAAATCTCTCACTTGGAATCAGAGATTGTTGAAGAGAAAGATGCCGTCGGTACAGGATGGACAGAAGAGCAGGTACGTTCAGCGAATACAGATTTAGTCTCTAAACAACAGTTGACGACGATACTGAAAAAACTGGATCGACTGGAAAGTGAACAAAAACGTTTAGATCACGATTTAGAGCATTCACGTGTCCAGTTGGAAGAAAACGAAGATAAGCTGGCCAGACTGAAGAGCCGTCTAGTAGAAAAGGAGAAGGTGGAGGCGTATAAGGAACGACTGAAACGCCTTACGAGTCATTCTCCATCTCAAATCAAAGAGCAATTATCCCGCCTACAGCAAATGCAGAAGTCCGACAATCCGTATCCGATCCCAAAGATGATGATTTGGATGTTGATCGGATTAGGAATCATCCTCGCCGCATTCTGGATCATGAACGGAGATCTCATCACCGGATTGATTATCGGTATCGCTTTATCTGGGACAGGTGTGATCCTGAATAGTAGAGGGAATGGAACAGACAGGAAGTTCATCGAAGAAGAGATTAAGCAATTGGAGCGCCAGTTATCCAACCAGGACTATGATGAAAATGAAAAGGAAAAACTGGAAAAGATCCTGATGGAACAGCAACAATTCACTATTCAGAAAGCGCACCTGGAAGAGCAGACGATTGACTTGGAAAAACAATATCAACGGGTTGCAAGGTTATATGATCAATGGGAACTTGACGACATTCAAGTAAAGGAGGAGCTGCACTCTTGGCGGCAAACCTTCAATATGCCTGATCATGTACCGAATGATATGATGCTTGAGCTGTTCGATCGGATTGATAGGTTGAAGCGCCGGGTAATGGAATTGGAGAAACTTAAATCAAGACGTGTACAATTTCAAAATGAAATGGATCGACTCATGTCTAAACTTCAACGGCTCTCTCAAAATACCATTTCCGATCGCCATGATCTTGACCGAGAAATGAATCGATTAGTATCAGAATTGAAACAAGAGCTTGAAAAACAAGAGCAATTGAAGCACTTGGAAAAAGAGCAGGAGGATCTTCTGAAACGGATGGAAGGCTTCCAAAAGAAAGCATCACAGTATGAGAATGAAATGAAGAAGCTTTTCGCCACAGCGGAAGTCAATGATGAAGAGACCTTCTGGTCGAAAGGGAAAGCCAACGAAAAGTTCAACAATCTTATGGAGCAATTGCAGTTGGTCAATGCTCAGCTGGAACATTCGATTACCGAAGAGACTGTGGATGAACTGATGGATATAAAGCAGACCTTTGAACAGACGAAGGAACGGTTGAATGAGTTGAATCATCAAATTGAACAGGCTGATGGAAGAATCGATGGTTTAAGAGATGAATGTGCCACACTTCAGGCGAATATCACACACCTGGAAGAAGACGGATCCTACTCCAATCAACTGCATGCCCTTGAAATGGCGAAAAGTGAATTCAACGAGCAAGCAAAGCAATGGGCGATTTACAGGACAGCCCAGCACGCATTGAATGTGGCGAAACAAAACTATCAAGCTGAAAGACAACCAAGAGTCATGCGTCGGGCTGAAAACTATCTCGATAAACTGACTGAAGGAAGATATACCAGATTGATTGCTCCGAAAGGGGAAGAAAGTTTCCTCATTGAACGGAACGATTCAATCCTTTTCAGACCAGAAGAATTGAGTCGCGCAACGATGGAACAACTGTATCTCGCACTACGGTTTGCATTGGCAGGGGAATATGAGAATAGCGGAGCGTTCCCACTGATCATGGACGATATCCTCGTTAACTTTGATCAGAAGCGAAGAATTCTTGCATCTGAATTGATACAAACGATCGCGAAGGAGCGACAGGTTCTCTATTTTACATGTCATGAGACGACTGCTGAGCCGTTATCTACAGAATCGATCCGATTACCCTCACCGAACACGATGCAGCCGCAAACGTTCTAACAATGGATTTAGGAGTTGAATAGATTTGGGAGCTTACTTGATTTATTTGGTAGAAGATGAGACAGACCTCTCTTTACTGATGAAAGCGTATATGGAAAAGGAAGGCTGGACGGTCAAGGTTTTTCCGGATGGCAACAGTGCATTGGAAGCGATGGAAGACCCTCCTCATCTATGGGTGTTGGATATCATGCTGCCGGACATCGATGGATACGAGCTTTTACGCCGAATCAAAGAAAAGATGGAAACCCCTGTCATCTTCGCTTCTGCCAGAGACGAAGATCTCGACCGTGTAAAAGGTTTGGAATTGGGCAGTGACGACTATCTTTCCAAGCCGTTTCTGCCAAAAGAACTCGTCATCCGTGCGAAGAAACTGTTGCAGCGCATCTATGAAGGACCAGGTGGAAGGCTGCAAACCCGGTGGGTCAATCAATACAGCATCCAACCTATAGAGCGGAAAGTTTTCCATAAAGAAGAGGAAATCGACCTGACTTCCAAGGAATTCGATGTAGTCCTCTTTTTATCCGAGCATGTGAATGAAACGAAAAAACGATCGGAAATCCTTGAGGCCGTTTGGGGTAAGGATTATGTCGGATCAGAAAGAGCAGTCGATGACGTCATCCGCCGGGTACGAAAGAAGATGCCCCGCTTGAATTTGGAGACGTTGTACGGTGGCGGTTATAGGATCGAGCATCCATGAAACAGTTGAGTATCGCTCAGAGAATCTGGCTATCATTTTTCCTACTGGTCTTTGTGGTCGGGCTTTCTGTCGTGGTCATCTACCCGCTTTCCATGAGGGAAGCCCTCACAGACGAAACGTATCGATTAATTGAAGAGCAGCAGGAGTTGATTTTGCAAGGGACGAGTCCAGAGCAGCAGCTACCCGACTCTAGCATGAATTTCATCGAGCGGAGGGAAGCGACCCGGTCTGTCGGACATCTTCTATTAGGGAATCAATCGTTCCTGTTGAAAGGGGATGTCGTACCGGATGTCGTACTGAGTAAAATCTGGGAGAACGTTTCAACGCTGGATGGCCAAGTCGGAGAATTCCAACTGACCTATCGTGAAGCTTCGCTCTTTTACATCATCCGTCCCATAGAAGTGAACGGGAATCCGACGTATCTGGTCTCTTACATGTGGGACACCTATCGGGATCAGCTCGTCCAACGGCTTTGGGAACGTTTGATATGGATTTTCCTAATCGGTATCCTGATCAGCATCATCCCTGCTATCTGGTTGTCCAATTATTTGCGGAAGCCTTTAGTGGTTCTCGGAGAGCGGTTCGAGCAGATCGGGAACCGGGATTGGAAAGAGCCGTTACAGCTGAAAGGGGATCAGGATTTCGAGCTTTTATCGAACCAATTCGAGCGGATGAGGCAGAATCTCATCCGGAATGACGAGTCTCAGAAAATGTTCATCCAACACGCTTCCCATGAATTGAAGACACCGATCATGACGATCAAAAGCTATGCGCAATCCGTGAAAGACGGCGTGATGCCTGAAAAGGATCTCGAGGGGATGATGGATGTCATCCTTCAGCAATCCGGGCGGATGGAAGAACGGGTCAAGGATATGATCTACTTTTCAAAGCTGGATATGTTGCAAGATACAGAACCGGATGCTGTGAAAATCCGTTTCGGTACCTTGCTCGATGAGGTGTTGGATCGGTTCCGTTATCAACGTGAAGACCTTTCTGTCGTTCTTGAGGGTGAAGAGGTGGTCTTCCATGGTGACCGCAAGCAGTGGGAGGTTGTATTTGAAAACCTGATACAAAATGCTTTCCGTTATGCATCCTCTTATATCGAGATTACGGCCGATCAAAAGGATGGGAGAACCTACATGCTTGTAAAGAATGATGGGGAGCGCATACCGGAAGAGGACCTGGATGGATTGTTCGAACCGTTCCAGAAAAGCAATAAGGGGCAGTTTGGTCTTGGCTTAGCTATTGTAAAACGGATCGTAGAACTTCATAATGGTACTGTAGAGGTCCAAAACCATCAGGATGGCGTATGGATTCGGATGGTCATTTGAATATGGACCGTATGTCGTTAGAAGGATGATTTCATGGTAGAAGCTAAACAGAAGAAAACGGCACCATTGCTTTTATTAATGTTGAACCTATTTATCATCATGGTCGGAATCGGACTGGTCATTCCGATTCTCCCTTACTATGTAGAAGCATTCAACGCAACAGGAAGGGATCTCGGTTTGCTGGTCGCTTCCTTCGCATTCATGCAGTTTTTGCTTGCCCCGTTCTGGGGTAGGTTATCGGATCGAATCGGTCGTAAGCCGCTCATCACCCTAGGGATGTTCGGATTTGCTGCAGCGGAATTCATTTTTGCTTTTGCAACGGATCTATGGATGCTGTACGCTTCCAGAATTCTCGCAGGGACTTTCGGCTCTGCAATCATGCCGACAGCAATGGCGTATGTTGCAGATGTCACCTCAGAAGAAGATCGAGGGAAAGGCATGGGCCTTTTAGGGGCAGCCATGGCGTTAGGAATTGTCATCGGACCGGGAATCGGTGGTTGGCTCGCTGAAATCGAGCTCTCATTACCATTTTTGATTGCCGGTTGCGCAGGTACGTTGGCAGCCATCGTATCGGTATTCATGTTGAAAGAAACGTTGTCCGATGCAGACAAGGAAGCAGCGAAGAATGAAGAGAAAGTCAATCATCTCGTCCGGATGATGACCGCGCTGAAAAGCCCGGTCGGCTTCTTGCTCGTGCTTGTCTTCGTGATGAGCTTCGCCTTAGCGAACTTCACTTCCATTTTCGGATTTTACGCGTTGAAGAGGTATGGTTATGACCCAGCTGAAGTCGGCGTGATCGTAGCAGTGACGGGCGTGATCGGTGCCATTGCTCAAGGAACGCTCGTCGGAAGGCTCACAAAGCGGTTCGGAGACAATAGAGTCGTATCCGGATCATTACTGTTGAGTGCCATCGGGTTCGTCCTCATGGTATTTGCGTTTGATTATGTGACGGTTCTTTTGACCGTATCCATCTTCTTTTTAGGAAACTCAATTCTGAGACCATCACTCAATTCCTTCATTTCAAAACTTGCCGGAAAACAGCAAGGGACGATCATGGGATTGAACAACTCGTTTTTGAGTCTGGGGAATGCAGTCGGACCTGTCGTTGCAGGCTTCTTATTCGAGGTCAACATACATATTCCATACTTGCTCGGAGCAGCTGTATTGTTGGTTGCACTGGCCGCAGTGAAAGTATGGACAGCATCAAAGGTCGAGAACAGTACAATTGAAAACAGTAATTAATTAAGGAGGTAACGGAATGAAACGAGGTATCCAGCAATATGATGTAGGCGATGTATTTGATGATTTTCTGCTGATCAAATCAGCATCCAAAGGGGTGACGAGTACAGGCAAGCCGTTCATGACCCTCATTCTCCAGGATCATACAGGGGATATCGAGGCGAAACTTTGGGATTCATCACCTGAAGATGAGAAGCAATATTTGCCTGAGTACATCGTGCGTGTGATGGGTGACATTACAAGCTACCGCGGGAAAAATCAGTTGAAAGTGAAACAGATCCGATTATCGAATGAAGCGGATGGCGTCAGTGTTCATGATTTCGTCGAGACTGCACCGATTGCACAAGATGAAATGATCGAAGTGATCACCCAGGCGATTTTTGAAATGAAAAACCCGAACATCCAACGCATTACGCGTCACCTCGTGAAGAAGCATCAGAAAGCATTCTTGGATTTCCCTGCTGCGACGAAGAACCATCATGACTTTGTGTCCGGGCTTGCGTTCCATGTGGTCTCGATGCTTCGTCTCGCGAAGTCGATCGCACAGTTGTATCCATCATTGGATACCGACCTTCTTTATGCCGGTGTCATTTTACATGACCTTGGAAAAACGAGGGAACTCTCCGGTCCGGTTGCACCAAGCTACACACTTGAAGGGAATCTGCTTGGACACATCACGATGATGGTCGAAGAAATCAAGGAAGCGGCACAAGAACTGGACATTGATGGGGAAGAGGTCGTCATCCTCCAGCACATGGTCTTGAGCCACCATCATAAAGCAGAGTGGGGAAGTCCTAAACCGCCATTAGTCCGTGAGGCGGAAATTCTCCATTATATCGATAACATCGATGCGAAGATGAACATGATGGACCGTGCCTTGAGTAAAGTCGAACCAGGTGAATATACGGAGCGTGTCTTTGCCCTCGATAACCGTTCCTTCTATAAACCTCTGATGGATCATAAAAAGACTGTACCGACCAATATGTAATCTGTCATAAACAACCGTTTTCCTACATACCTTTGTAATATCAATGCTTGTCTACAAAGGGAGGAATTGTGATGCGTCGCCTTTACGTAGTCGCAACGGTTGTTTTATTTTTTGTCTTATTGCAATGGACAGGTATATACGCAAGCCTCACGCCCGTTTTGTCAGGTGTACCGTGGTGGATGTATTTCGTGATGGCCGGAATCGCCTACTCGGGATACCGGGCATGGCACCATGCGATGGAGGACAAGAAGCTTGATCGTGTCCACATCGAAGAAGAAGGTAAAGTGTATATGGAACGGATTGAAGAAGAAAAGAAGCGAAGAGACCATGCATCAGGAGAATGAGCATATATAGGTGAAAAAGCTGATTCAGCACAACCTTAATGGGGTGTCGAATCAGCTTTTTTATTTTTGAGGAAGAAAAAATCTGCAAAAAGGGCCTGATGATGAGAATTATAGATCAGATTTCAGAATTATAGACCAGATTTCGGAATTATAGACCAGATTCAGAAATTATAGATCAGATTCCAGAATTATAGACCAAAATCAGAAAATATAGCCCAAACGCCACAACTCCTGGCGATTCCACAAACCCACACATATGAAAAAAGAAGCTGACGCGAGGTCAGCTTCTTCCTTATTGAACGTTTTATTTCGCTTCTTCAGGGTTTTCAGAGCCGCCCTTTTTGAACAAGTCTTTGTACTCGTCCACTTTTACATCGATATCAGCATCTTCTAGAGCTTTGTCGATTGGATTGGATTCAGGGTTTTTCTGTGCTTGCTCTTGAGCTTTTTGCTGAAGTAGTGTTTTCTTGATTTGGTATTCTGCATCTTCAAATGATTGTGTTTTTTGATCCAACACTTCAATGATGTGGAAGCCGTGTTGGGATTTCACTGGCTCAGAAATCTTACCAGGTTCAAGGGTGAATGCTGCTTGTTCGAATTCAGGGACCATTTGTCCGCGACCGAATGTGCCTAACTCTCCACCTTTTTCTTTAGAACCAGGGTCTGTAGAATATTCTTTCGCCAATTTAGCGAAGTCTCCGCCGTCTTCAAGCTTCTGCTTCACTTCTTTCGCCGTTTTCTCGTCTTTTACAAGGATATGACGAGCTTCTACTTCTTCTACTTTATATTGCTCTTCGTACATTTTCTTCATTTCTTCCTCAGAAGCTTCGATTCCTTCGGTTTGAGCTTTGAAGAATACAAGGTTACGTTTCACGACATCGCGAAGTTCATCTTCACCTTTAATTCCGCTTTGTTCAAGAGCGTTCTTGAATCCTTCTTCTCCACCGAATTGACTCTTCAAGTATTCGATTTCTTTATCCAATTCTTTATCCGTTACTTCGTATTTCTCAGAAAGAACTTTATATTGTACGAGCTCTTTAAGTATTTGTTCGGATTGAGGTTGTTTCTTCAACTCATTGTAGAAATCCTCTTGTGTCACTTCTCCTGCTTTTGTTTCCACCAGGACCTTACTGTCTCCTGATGCGCCGTCATTGCTGCATGCTGCGACCCCAAAGATCGTCGTTGCGGCTGCAATGGATAGGATCCACTTTTTCATCGACATACACTCCTATGAAGTAGAAATTTTTTCACATGTTCTACTATAGCATATCCCTCTATTAAAAATACACTCTGGACCGCAAATATGAGAAAAAATACACATTTATTGGAATTGCTTGTGCAGGAGCCCGTTTTTCAAAATAAGGGCATTGGTCTAATCAAAATTGCTCTAGACTTATACACTATACTGTACACCAAAAGGAGGGATTGCAATGGGTTACGGATATGGAAGCGGCTTTGCTTTGATCGTAGTATTGTTCCTTTTGTTAATCATCATAGGAGCTTGCTGCCTCTGTTAGAAAGGAATTTTTAACAAACGAAGGATAGCCGCCTATGCTTTGGGTTATATGGATGCATAGGATAAAGCAACACCAGAACAGGGGGTGAGATCATGGGTGGATACGGATATGGAAAAGGATTCGCGATTATCGTCGTATTGTTCATCCTTTTGATTATCGTAGGATGCGCTTGTCTAGGTTAATAGGATAATAATGGGGAATAAGAAAGAGGCTGACTTGCTTGTCAGCCTCTTGTTTACTTATCCGAAAAAATACATACTATCTTTCGGCTAAGCTGTCCTATATAATCATCTTGTTACCATGTTTGCTCCATAACCGTTCTGGGGAATAATGAGTTATTATGAGACATAAATGACTTCAATATAGGAGCTTACCAGTAATATCGTAATCATGATGTTGATCCATCGGAATACATTCACCTGTTTTTCGGCAGGGATGTTTTTTTGGATACATAGACGATTCGTCAAAGAATTGAACAAGAATAGTACAACGCTTGCGAATGCTATATAGTAGATTGCGATTAGTGTCATAATTGAACCTCCAACGTTTAGAGATTGTATATTAAACATACCAAAAGATCAACCAATTGAACAGTGACAACTATCATGAGACAAGAGAGATAGGAGGAGAAAACCGTTGAAACTCAGGTGGAAATCAGCCTTTTTCATACTGCTTACCATCATGATCATCGTACCGATCATCGTCGTATCCTTGATTTTCGTCAGCGATCAGAATCAAGAAGAGATGAGAAGGCAGGAAGCGAAACAGGGGAAAGCGATATTCAATATCGAATCTTCAAAAGAACAATTGAATTTCCTCATTAAAGAACAGTTGACCGAATTGAAATCAGGACGAAATCCTAAATTCGATTATGATGTCCGTCTGAAAGATAATGTCCAGGTAACCGGCTATTTTACATTCTTTTCTAATCAAGTGGACTTTACGATGGACTTCGAACCACAAGTGCTTGATAACGGGAATCTGATTTTAAAAGAGGAATCAATCAAGCTTGGAGCACTGAAACTTCCGGGTGAGAAAATTTTGGAGTTCATCAAAGGCAGTACGAAATTGCCTCCGTGGGTGGAAATCAATGATAATGAAGAAACGATACTCGTGAAGTTGACCGAATACAAATTTCAGGATCAGTTGTTCTTGAAAGCAGATTCATTCGATCTTGAAGAAGATAATATCCGTTTCAAGGTGTATTACATTACAGAAGAATAAAAAAAGGCTGCCTCGGCAGCCTTTTTTGTTTGTGGATGTTGCGACTTTTAATTTTAAAAAGTACGACGTACGATGATTTGGAATCCTGTCGGACTGTCTTCTAAGAAAGAATCACTCGGTGCATTCCACAAGTGCATCACATAGATCAAGTCTTTAAGACAATAGAACATGTTCAATGTGGAGACAATCGCAAATACATGCAAGTATTCCGGGAAGAACAAAGGACCTACTAATGAAACTGAGGTAATGACAACAAGCGGGAATGAGACCGCAATTAATGCTGTTCTCTTTGGCAATACGTCCGGAATACGGCAGAAGAACGAGAAACGGTTATCTGCCAACTCCATCCAAGCTTTTTTTCCCGTCATCCAAATCGGTATACAATGCAACAATGTATGCAATGGAATAATCAAAACAGCCAGTACCAAAATCGACAACAAGCCGGTTTGAGTGTAGATTGTTTCCGGGTGAAACATTCTAAACAACATAAAATAAACGATAAAATACGTCAGACTGAACATCGTCGAAAGGAGCCCTAATCGCAATTTACCGTATTCTCTGATTAAGTTGATTGACTTGAAGCAATTCATGCTGAATCACCTTCTTTTATTAGGATTGTTCATTAAGTGTGGAAAAAGGTGAAAACCTTACTTTTCAAAAACCACGTACATACATTACGATGTTTTATTTAAAAAATCAATAGGTTTTACAAAAAAATTATAAAGCATTTGGAAGTATTTTCACGCAGGGAAAGTGGGGGTACAATAAAGAGTAAGAAAACGATGGATTTAACCAGTATAGGAAGTGTTTTAAAATGAATGATCAAGATCGTGAGAAGATTGATCGTCTTTCTTTCTATCAACAGTTGCTGATCAGAACGATGGATGAGAAAGAATATCCATGGTATCGGATGATTGTGGAGAAAAACTTGAGTGAAGGAGAGGTTGAAGACATTTATCGGTTGTTCGAAGAGTTGGAACGCAAAAAGGAAGATTTAAGAGAAGCCGGTATGCTCGATCAGACTCCTCTTCTTCTTCATTATGTAGGCATGCTTAATTTGACTTTGCATCCTTTCATGACTGCAAATGCTCTGAACAGACAAGGGTATTTCAAAATCTTGACTGCAGAGTTAATTGAGATGATGAAAGAGAAAGAAAGTCAAATTAAGTAGTGGCTAATTTTTCAGTTTCTTCGTCTTCCTGTTCGTCAAGGTGTTTTGCATCTGGATTATTTTTGTTCGGAAGCAATTGACCGTTTACTTCGTCAAATTCCTGGTCAATTTTTGTAACCGTTGTATCGAGAATGGACATGAATTCATTGCCGTACACACTTCTGATGACAGCCATCAATTCATCGAACTCAGGGAATTTCCCATATAATTCACGGATTTTGAGTGAGGCACCGAAAATGCCATATTCTTCAGGCTCATACGCTTCAATGGTCCTTAACAGAAGATCTCGTCCTGACTCCGTTAATTTTACATACGTGTTCCGTTTGTCGTTTTCTTTTTTAGAGAATGTCAGATATCCTTGTTCTTCAAGCTTTTTGGAAAAGTTGAAGGCAGTAGAAACGTGCATGACACCATACTTGGAGATGTCAGAGATCGAAGCTCCTTCCAAGTGGTAGGCGATCCAGAGGATATGATGCTCGTTAATATTCAGGCCAAATGGTTTGATCCATCCTTGCCAGTCTTTTTCTACGCATTTCCACATCGCTTTGCTGATTTGAGCAACTTTGTGACTGAACATCATTGCTTCCTTCATTGAAAAATCTTTCTTGTTTTCCATAATGAGCCTCCATTCTTAACTTAATTATGACAGGAATTGTTAGATTTATAAAGCGAAATATCCAACTATTCATAACTTCTTAACAGTAAGAACTGTCTAAATCTATGTAAATTGTAGTGTATATTAGTCTAATTTCGACAAAAAAGGACAAAACCTTTTTTTATCGATAAGAAAAATTTAAAATTAATGGAATTTCTATTATTGTACAATAGTTTGTATTACTCATCTATTATCGGCAACTTGTAAAAAAGGTTTAGATTGTTTCTCATTTTGCCACAAAATGCATTTTAGTACTAATCCTCCCTATGAGAGGGTCAAACCCGCGGTGATGGTAATGAATAAGGGCTAATCATCCCTATGAGAGGGTCAAACCCAAGGTGATGGTAATGAATAAGGGCTATTCATCCCTATGGGAGGCAAAAACCTTAGTGATGGTAATGAATAGGAGCTATTCTTCCCTAAGAGAGGCATACACTCGTAGTGATAGTAATGATTATGAAGATTTTAACACCACCAACATAAAAAAGCTGCCCCTGTGGGACAGCTTTGTAGCTTATGGATTATTTCTTAACTGGTTTCTTTGATTCTTCTTGAAGTTCAGAAACCGATTCTTGGATCGTATCCATGTCTTCCTTGATGTTTTCAACGTTCGGCTCGATGTCTTTTCTCCACGATTTGATATCTTCCTTCAAATCGGTAGCGACTTCCTTGAACGCATCGACACCTTCTTTAGAAACTTGTACGATCTGTTCCTTCAGGCTGATGCCTTCCTTCTTCACATCCATGATCGTGAGCTTCAATTTATTAGTCGAATCCTTAATGTCTTTACGGAGCTCCCGACCTGACTTCGGTGTCGATAATAGAGTTGCTGCCGCCGTGACGATACTTCCTACCGCAAAGCCGATTAATACTGATTTTTGAGTTTTCTTCATCCTAGATACCTTCTCCTTTCGTGATCTTTTCTCATCTGACCAGATCATGTGACATGTTCAGGGCAAACAAGACAAGTCTCTTAATACATAATTCGCGAGACCTTTCGATAAACCTCTATAAATCGTTCGACCATTTCTACAAAACATTCCCATGAAATCGACATGATAAAACAATACTCGGGGAATAAACCGGTTGTCTCTATCATAGGATGATATGGGGTGATGTGAGATGATCTACGGAATAATCGTACTGGCCATACTCGGCTTACTTCTTTTATTTCTAATGACAAGGATGTTTCTCGATACGAAAAGGTACTCATTCCGAAATGTGAGTGTCTATAAGAAACAAAGTATCGGAAAGCTCTTCGGTGTGATCGGAAGTGTCTGTCTCTTGCTTGTCGTTCTTTTTTTCGTGATCAAATTTTGATGACAACGGATTCGTCCCAATGTAGTGTATCCAAACCTCTCGAATGATACCAGAATACTTTCAATTAGCATCTTGGCAAACTTCCCTTATCGGATTAAGATGAAGAAAGATGTGGAAAATAAGATAAGAAGGAGGCGGTTGAGATGTTGAAGAAGATCAAGGTATTCATGTACTTCAGGAAAATGTTGAAAAGGGCACGTGTCCTGATTGCCGATGAGTCGGAAAGCGGGAACATGGTCCAGAATGTACGTGCAAAGCTCCAAAAAGATGACATCCAGGAGGCCTTAAGAGGATTTTTGGACAAGATACAAGCGTTGATTCGCCTTGTGGATCAATATCGTCTCGGAAACTATAGAGATATCTCTAAAAAATCCATCGTTATGGTCACAGCCGGATTATTGTATTTCTTGAGTCCAGTGGATGCTATACCGGATTTTATCGCTGGTTTAGGCTTAGTGGATGACATCGCCGTAATCGGATACATCTGGAAAACAGTCAACAATGAACTGCAGCAATTTTTATCATGGGAAGAAGATGAAAAGAAGAAAACCGATACCATTGGATAGGCATCGGTTTTTTTGCGCTTTTCTATTTATGCGTTATATGCGAAGTTGGATCTTTTTGTTACCATTTGTAAAATCGGATACAGTACGGTCATGACGATCGTGTTGACGATGGTAGTCGGGATGACGACTGTTAGGAACAGTGCGGCAAAAGGTGCCGGTAACCCGGTGATGATTGCTGCGGCTCCTAAGAAGATCGCACCGCTGATGACTGTGCCGACAGCGGTCAGGAATGACACTAATACCACATTCCCGTGGTATTTTTTTAATGTAAGATATAAACCGAATACGACGAAAGCGGTAATTGGTTTGTCGATCAGATTAGCAAGCTGACCACCTGGGAAAGTCGTCGTCAACGCAGAAATGACGCCTGTCGCCAAGGCTGTGACTGCGACGCTTTTTTTATTCGGGAATAGGATGATCGCCAGGAACATCATCGTCAGGAGCATATCGATCTTCATCGCTCCTAAAATCCCTGGAATGATAGCGTGCAATACAAGACCTACTGCAAGTAATACTCCAATTAAAGCTAATTGAATGGATTTCATTGTGAATCCTCTCCTCTTCTCAACTCGTCTCGTCTACCCCAATAGTGCGCTCGTGCCTATTGCGAGTTAAACGGATGTGACTATTTTATCAAGGATGCCAGTAGATGGGAAGGAATTTGTCCTATACACTTTCTTCCATCATTTCGTATGTGTGCGACGAAAAGACGCCAAGAATTCAACCAGTTTCTCGCAAGCCTCTAATGTGATTCCGTTATATAAAGATGCGCGGCATCCGCCGATGGACCGGTGCCCGGATAAGCCGACAAAGCCTGATTGCTTCGCACTTTCTAAGAAACGTTTGTTCAGTTGTTCGTCCGGCAGCTGGAAGGTGACATTCATTTGAGAACGGCTGGATGATTTTGCATGACCGGTATAGAAACCATCACTGTCATCGATGAGCTCGTAAAGCAACTGAGATTTTTGCTCGCTCCTTTTCTGGAATTCGTCCATTCCACCTTGTTCGATCATCCAGTCGACCATCAAACCCAATACATAGATATTGAACGTCGGCGGGGTATTGAAAAGGGAGCCTTTTTCCGCATGCGTTTTGTAATCAAGCATGGCGGGCAAATCTGAAGAATCACGAGATAGCAGATCCTTCCGGATGAATACAGCTGTAACACCAGATGCACCAAGGTTTTTCTGAGCACCTGCATAGGCTAGCGCAACTTTTTCCCATGGAATCGGTCTTGTACCGATGTCGCTGGACATATCCACCACGAGTGGAAGAGAAGGTAGTTGTTCGAAATTTTGCCACTGGGTGCCGTAGATCGTATTGTTGCTTGTGATATGTACATAACCATCAGGATCCAATTGAGTGGAGTGCCAATCGGTTGCCTTGGGGATGTAGGAGAATTTGGCGTCTTCACTGCTTGTCAGCATGTGTGTCGTACCGATCTTTTTGGATTCAGAGTACGCTTTTTTACTCCAGGAGCCAGTTACGATATGATACCCACATGTAAAAGTCCGCAACAAATTCATCGGAGCCATCGTAAACTGCAGGCTGGCACCTCCTTGTAAAAGAAGGACCTCATGTGTAGCCGGAATGTTCAAGAAACGACGGAGAGCTTGCTTTGCATTGTCATGGATCGCTTGATATTCTGTACTACGATGACTTAATTCAAGAAGGGACAAGCCTTCATACGTTTCTTTTCCTAAGCCTGCTTTGGCTTTTGAAAGGACTTCATCGGGCAGGGCGGTTGGACCAGGGTTGAAAACCATTTTCTCCATTAAACGACACTCCTTGCTCCATTTTCGAGGATTGATCATCGCGTTTTTTCGTTATAGTAATGAGTCTGAAAATTCATTATACTTGAATTGCACCAGAGATGTAAGGGGATGAAAACATGTATAAAGAAAATAAACCGATCGATGTCAGCCCTTATGATCACCCGGATATTTATCCAGGACCAAGACCGGCCTCTTCGTTCATTTATTTCGAAGGGAAAGCACATCGGATCATTGAGAAGAAAGGCGTGTCCATTGAAGATCTGAAGGTTGAAGTTTCTGATTCTTCCTCACTGGCGGGCTCTTTTCAGGACCCCTCCGACTATACGTTATCCATCGGAGATTTTCTTCATGAAAATGAATTATTGCCTTTAGAAGAGAGAGTTCCTTTAGTGGCATATGGTTCCAACATATGTCTCGCCCAGCTCAGGTATAAGTTCAATTTGAATAAGAACTTGAACGATTTCGTCCTGAATCTGAGAGCGTCCATGGTCGATTCTGACATTGTGTATGGATCATTCCTAGCGCCATATGGTTCACTGCCTGCAATCGTTGCACCTGTAAAAGATGCTGTGACGGAAATCTGGCTGACTTTCGTCGATCCAGAACAATTGGAACATATGAACCGTACAGAAGGAGGCTATGTTCTTCGTGAACATCGGGGGCAAAAGCTGATCACGGCGAATGGGGAGCGATTTGATTCGGTATATGCGTACTATTATCCACATGCCTTGCAGATAGATGACCAGTGGTTCCGGTTCAAGGACATCAGAGGCGAATCTAAAATTCCCGCGAAGTGGCAAGCGGATATGCTCGATTTGGTGAAAGATCGTTTTCAGTTCCATGGAACGCGAGAGGAGTTCATCCATCAACTCAGATGGAATACGACTTTTTATAAAGAAATGCAACAATGGCTCCAACAATTCGATGCCAGGTTCGATCATCCCGACTGGAGTGAACCGGATTACATCCATAAAGTCGGTGAAATGAAGCGGTCACTTTTGAAAAAGGATGCGGAAGACGTTCGGAAGCTATTGGCCATCTATAAATAAGAGCGAATAAGGAAATGAAAAAAAGGCGACTTTTCAATAAGTCGCCTTTTACTCGTATTACAGGAGCGGTTCTGAAATTTTGTTCGCGATTTCTTGCAATTGCTCAGAGGAATATTCGCTTTCATTCGTTTTCCAAACGGCGCCGAATCCATCTCCATGTCCGTAGCGGGGGATGATATGTACATGATAATGGAAGACGGACTGTCCAGCCGGTTCCTCATTATTGTTCAGGAGGTTCAGCCCGATTGGATCGTATGCATCCTTGATGGAATTTGCAATTTTCGGTACGACGGAAAACACTTTTTCAGCTGCCTCTGCTGGCAATTCGTATAGGTTTTTGTGATGCTCTTTCGGGATGACGAGCGTGTGCCCTTTCGTCACTTGACTGATGTCTAGAAATGCAAAAACGTGCTCATCTTCATATACTTTTGCTGCAGGGATGTCACCATTTACAATCTTACAAAAGATACAATCTTGCATGAAGCTCACACCTTTCTGAGAATGATGGTTTGTTGTTGTCATTGTATCATAGAGGGAAGAAGTCGTCCCAATACAAGGGGGATGGATAAAATATAAGGCTTTATTCGCAAACTTTGTTGCTCTTGTAAGTCGTTGATTTCCGCTCCAGGATGCTCGCTTTCCGCGGGGCGTGCGGTGAGCCCATTCGTCGTGTTGCGACCTCAGGAGTCCCTTTTCATGTATAGTATCTCTCATTCTCTTTAGAAAAAATTGAAGAGCCCTATCCAATGATAGAGCTCTCCGGAGAGGTCAGAGAAGAAAAGAGAAACAAGAGATCATGAACAATGGCTTGGGAAAGTGGTCATTGTCAGAAGAGTCACGATAGCATCTCGCCATCAGCTTCTCTCCAAGAAGTTGGATTACACAACAGCAATCTCTTTCTCTTTTCTTTTGAAGAAGAGGGGATACCTTCTTCACCTATCATCCTTTCCAAAAAATCTTCGTTACATACCCGATTGCTAGAGTTTGAGCGTACCGACGATGAATTTGGTATGATAGAAAAAACAGATGAAAGCCGGAAAGGGGTTCAGTATGGAACGTGTACTTGAGGTAGAAGATCTGACAGGAGGCTATAGCCAACAGCAGCCTGTTTTACATAACGTGAATTTCCAAGTGAATCAAAAAGAAATCATAGGACTCATCGGCCTGAATGGAGCCGGCAAAAGTACATCCATCAAGCATATTCTAGGATTGATGGAGCCGATTTCGGGTGCGATTCGAGTGAACGGAAAACAAATCGCCAAAGGTCCCGATCATTATCGTTCACAAATCGCCTACATCCCAGAAACACCGGTACTGTACGATGAATTGACGCTTTGGGAACATCTTGAACTGACCGCCATGGCCTATGATATCAACGCAGAGGATTTGAAAAAACGGGTCGATCCATTGCTGAAAGAGTTCCGGATGGAAAATAAGCTGAAATGGTATCCGAGTCAATTTTCCAAAGGGATGAAACAGAAAGTCATGATCATGTGTGCGTTTTTGGTCCGACCTTCTTTATTCGTCGTCGATGAACCTTTCGTCGGGCTGGATCCACTCGGAATCCAATCGTTCCTCGATCTGATCATCCAGGTGAAGGAGCGGGGTACCGGGGTCCTTTTATCTACGCACATCCTTTCCACTGCAGAACGCTACTGTGATCGCTTCGTCATTTTACATGAAGGACAGGTGATGGAAAGTGGAACCCTCACCGAAATCCAACAGAAAATGAACATGCCGAATGCGACATTGGATGAGATCTATGTCCAAATCACTAAAGGAGCTTAACCTATGGGTGTAAAGACACTATGGAAAGAACGTGCGAACGAATTTTGGAGCATGGCCATCAAATATTTACGTTACATCGGAAACAGCGGATTCTTATTTTCAATCTATGTGGCGATTCTGGTCGGTAGTTTTTATTATGGACAGCTGTTGAAGGTCCTGCCAGAGAACTTTCCTGCGGTGGAATTGATGACGATCATTCTATTCTTCATGGTTGGAAGAGGAAAGATCCGTACCTTTCTGAAGTACCCGGATGCGAACTTCCTCCTGCCTTTGGAACAGAGGTTCCGACCTTATATACAGCGATCCTTATTATACAGCTATACGATGCAAGCCTTTAATGTACTGCTCGTCCTACTTGTCCTTGGACCGTTGTATTTCTCCCAGGTAACCTCGGAACGGGCTTCTTACTTCGCGAGTATCCTGTTGATTTTACTCCTGACAGGCTGGAATCTTTTCGCCAGATGGGAAGAATTACGAGTGCCTGATGGAACGAAGCGGAAGACGTTACCGATCATCCGCCTTGCGGCCGTCCTCTTGACGCTTTATTCCATCCTTCAAGGTTTCTGGATCGTTACAGGGGTCCTGGTCGTCGGATTGGCCATTCTCTATATAGTGGTTTATCGTCCGTTGGCCAACAACCATACGTTAAAGTGGGAGCGGTTGATCGGACTCGAAAATGACGCATTGATGCTTTTCTATCGGATTGCGAATATGTTCGTCGAGGTTCCTCAACTGAATCGGAAAGTGAAGAACAGGGCATGGGCGACTCCGATCCTCAATTTGTTGTCCGGTCCATCGCGTAATATATATAGCTATATGTATTCCAGAGCGTTCATCCGTTCAAACGATTACTTTGGCATTTTCTTGCGATTGACGGTCATCGGAATCGTATTGATGATTATTTTGCCATCCGGTATGTTGTTATGGACGGCGAATGTGCTGATCCTGTACATGACAGCGATCCAACTTACGACGATGTGGCCACATTACGATCTGAAAGTCTGGGTAGACCTGTATCCTGTCTCAAGGGAAATCCGGTTTGAGACATTCCAGAATCTGTTGATGAAGATCATGCTGATTCAGGTCGCTTTATTTACGATAGCGAGCTATTTGAAGCATATGTCCTTTTTCCATACAGGCATCGTACTTATAACTGGACTGTTCCTTGTCTTGGCGTTCGTAAGGATTGTATTGTTCAAGCAGTTGAGTAAACGATTTATCATTGCAGGTCGTTCGTCATAAACAAAGGAGTTGGACTCACTTGGAAAGTCGAATACAAAATGAGCTCCAAGAATGGGAGAGGCGAATCCTGAAGCGCTCTCCCCTTTATAAAAGAGCCGCAAAACGGATCCAGCAACAGATTAATGATCGGATCCCAGAGAAGGTGCATAACGTTGTGACCAACAGTATCCGGAATATGGTGAAAGCGACTTTGACCGGAACGGAGTTTACGACGAAAAAACCTCCGGTACTTGGTGTGTCATTAGAAGAACGTGATGCGTTATTAATTGAAAGGAAAGCAGCATATAAAAAGACAGCCATGGCAGAAGGGGCAGGAACGGGTGCGGGTGGTATCCTTTGGGGGCTGGCCGATTTCCCATTGTTGCTCGGCATCAAGATGAGGTTCCTTTTCGAAGCAGCGAGGATCTATGGATACGATACGAAAGATGTCCAGGAAAGGGTCTTCCTACTTCACGTGTTCTTGCTCGCTTTTTCCAGTGATGACGTTCGCAGAGAGACTTACGATGCGATCAAAAACTGGGAGGAGACGAAACAGAAATGGCATTCGAAATCCTCGATCCAGGAGGACTATGATTGGAAGAAGTTCCAAATCACGTATCGGGACCATATCGATTTGGCGAAAATGCTTCAAATGATCCCCGGATTCGGGGCGATCGTCGGAGCGTATGCGAATTACAATTTCCTCGATCAACTGGGTGAAACCGCCATGAACTGTTATCGATTAAGAACGTTACAAGAAAGAAGAGGCTGATCTGCCTTTTGAGCGGATCAACCTCTTTTTTTCTTTTATTTGGTTTCGACTTTCTTTTCTGCCTTGTAGTTCAAGTGAGACAACGTTGCCTCTCCGAGCAATTTAGCAGCAATCGGAAGTGAACGTTCATCAATCATGAACTTAGGATGATGGTGAGGTGCCACGTCATCGGCATTCGGATCTTTGGCTCCTACGAATGCGAAGCTTCCAGGTACGTGCTGGAGATAGTAGCCGAAATCCTCTCCGCCCATCTGTGCAGCTTTTTCACTGACGGATAGGACGCCCGGCAGCTGTGAAGCGACATTCTTCAAATGCTCTGTTTCTTCTTTGTGATTGACGAGTGGCGGATAGCCTCTTGTATACGTAAATTCATAATCTGTTCCACAAGCGTCACAAATCCCTTTGATGACTTCCTCTATTCGAGACTCGACTTTTCCGCGTACAGCCTCCTTGAACGTACGAACGGTTCCCTTCAGCTCAGCTGTGTCAGCGATGACATTGAAAGCATTGTTCGCTACAAATGATCCGACTGAGACGACTGCAGATTCCAATGGATCGACGTTACGGCTCACAATCTGTTGCAAGGCGACCACGAGCTGGGAAGCCGTCATGATAGAGTCCTTCGTCAAGTGAGGTTGCGCACCGTGTCCACCTCGTCCAACGATCTTGATATTGAATTGGTCAGCCGCTGCCATGAAGGGACCTTCTCTATAGTAGACATGCCCGACATCATCAGTTGCCCATAAATGGACGCCATAAATATAATCGACTCCGTCCAGGCAACCATCTTCGATCATGGAAATCGCTCCGCCAGGCACGAGTTCTTCAGCATGCTGATGGATGAGAACCACGTTTCCTTCCAGCTCATCTTTCAGCTGATTCAGAACTTTTCCGAGGACGAGTAGAGTAGCGGTATGACCATCATGACCACATGCATGCATCACTCCGTCATTTTTGGATCGGAAGGGGACATCCGCTTGTTCATGGATTGGCAAAGCATCAAAGTCGGCTCTGAGCGCAATCGTTTTACCGGGTTTTTTTCCTTTGATTGTGGCAACGACACCGTTACCGCCGACATTGGCACGATAAGGAATTCCCAACTTCTCGTAATATTCTGCTATGTATACGGATGTTTTCACTTCTTCAAACGACAATTCAGGATATTGGTGGAGATAACGACGGATTTCAACCATTTCATCATAATGCTGGTCTATGAGCTCATAAAAGTCTTTCATATTGCTCCTCCTCACGTGGATTAAAAGTTTGAAAAGTCAGTCTTTTTGACAGTATAGCATGTTCACCTCCGTTATGCATGAATGAAATGTTTCAAGTAACTACAGTTCTCTTACAACATGAAAAAAGACATTGCACGGGGCAATGTCCTTCAGTCTTTTATGGAGTTTATGAAAGGCGTGGGTCCTTCAATAATCGGCTCATTTCTTCCATATGGTGTGTTTCATCTGCGATGAAGTCTTCCAGTTTGACAACAAGTTCAGTCATATTCAGAGCAGCTGCTTGTTTCTTACGCGTTTCGTAGCGCTCAATTGTATCTTCTTCTGCTTTCTTCGCCTCTTCTAGCATTGCGCGGACATCCGTCAATTGTTTGACTTCTGCAGGTGTCGTCGTAGGCGTACCTCCGAGTGTACTGATTTTTTCAGATAAGTACATCGCGTGACCTGATTCATCTGTAATTTCACCTTCAAAGAAAGGCTTCAAGACCGAGCGATACATCCCCGAAACGACTGCAGCATTGTATGTGTACATGATGACTGCAGCATATTCGTTAGCAAGGTCTTCATTTAGTCCATCAATTAGTTCTTGGAGATCTTTATCCATTAGTCAATCATCCTTTCCAATGAAATTTCATACTTCATTCACGTGTTTAATGTACCCTCTGGCATCCATAATTAAACTTCCTGTTCATGAATTTCACGAGACTTCTGACACGAAGGTTTCATCATGCCTAGGTTTAAACAAAGCCATATCGGGAATAGAAAAAGCAGTCTAGTCAAAGAATTTATAGAAAGGTTGTGAATGCTAAGTAATGAAAATTGCAGTATTAATGACCGATATGTTTGAGGATGTAGAGTACACGGATTCAGCAAAAGCATTTAAAGAAGATGGACATGAACTCACCATCATCAGCACAGATAAAAAAGAAATCACAGGTAAACAAGGGGATGCTTCGGTTCAAGTCGATCAGACGATCAATCAAGTAGACCCCGACGATTTTGATGCACTCTTCATACCTGGAGGATTTTCTCCTGACATTTTAAGAGCGGATGACCGAATCGTTGAATTTGCGAAAAAGATTGTTTATCGAGAGAAGCCGGTGTTCGCCATCTGTCACGGACCGCAGATCCTCATCACAGCAGATGTACTGAAAGGTCGAAATATCACTGGATTCAAATCTATTCAAATGGATCTGAAGCTAGCGGGTGCGAACGTATTTGATGAGCCTGTCGTCGTATGTGGCGGCAACCTTGTCACAAGCCGACAGCCGGATGATATCCCAGTATTTATCGAAGAATCCAAAAAATTATTGAAACAGGGAGTGACCTCAAATGTCTGAACGGAATCACATGGTAGATAAGAACGACAGACTACATGAAGAAGAAGTGAAATCCACTGTAGACCGAATTCCAGAAGAAGAACGTGATCAGATTTTACAAAACTTTGATGTGTTCAAAGAGTATCTCGGAAAGCGTGTTCGTTTAGGTGAAAAGATGGGCATGTCGGAAGAACAATTGGCGAAAGCGGCTGAAAAAGTGGCCGATTATCTGGCGGAGAATGAAGAACCGCGAAACCGAGAGGAAAAGCTTCTTAAGGAACTATGGAGTGCGGGGAACGATGAACAACAACATATGTTAGCCCACATGCTCGTCCGCATGGTGGACTAATCACATGAAGAAAGACAGCCGATTGATGGCTGTCTTTTTTATTTGTTCGGTTTTGCCCATATGAAGTAGAGGAAGCCTGCCAACGCCCGTTCAAATTTATGGACTTCTAGGTCCGATTCTACTACGAACCGGGAGATTTCACGGTCCTGATGACAGCCGATCATTTTGTAGGCGAGTGGATCCAGTTGTTTCTGTCCCCAGGCCAGTACCCGGTTGGTGCACTTGCCAT
Source organism: Pseudalkalibacillus sp. Hm43 (assembly GCF_051842935.1). GTDB lineage: Bacteria > Bacillota > Bacilli > Bacillales > Fictibacillaceae > Pseudalkalibacillus. The sequence continues at coordinate 88,306 of NZ_JBPXRR010000001.1, forward strand.
GCTCCATCATCAGTATTTGACCACCCGGTTTGCACCAACGGTTGAAACGGTTCAAAAGCGTAACAGGATTTTCATAGGAACAAAATGACAAAGTGGAAACAATCGTATCGAACTGGTTCTCTTCAAAATTCACTTCTTCCACATCTGCTTGCTGGAGTTGGATTGGAAAAGAGTGTAGGTGTGTCACCTTTCGGGCAGAGTCCAACATTTTAGAACTGAAGTCAATGCCGATGACTTCCTCTACCTCATTGTAGTAAGGGAAGTTCAACCCTGTTCCGACAGCGACTTCCAAAACCTTTCCTGAAGCCTCTGGAATGATCCTCTTTCGGTATCGTGAAGTCGGATCCTTCGTTTGAAGACGTTCATATTTTTTCGCCTGTTTATCGAATTTACGAACTTGGGTCTGTTGATTCATTCGAACCCCCTTCAATCTACTCTTTACGGATTGTTTGGATAGTTCCCGACCGCCATTTGGATATGGCCAGGGAGGACGGTGATTGTCGAAGGTGTCTCGTAATCGCGCTCGCCATCGCAATCAATCGTTTGTTTCGGACTTGCTTCAATCTTGATCTCTTTCGATTGGAAATATAAGATGTCTTCACTGTTCGGAACATCATTCATCACCTTGGACCTGAGCATATCCCAGAACGTTTGAAACCGGTTGGACTCGATAATGAGCACTTCAAGCTTGCCATCCTCAATATTGGATTGAGGGAAAAACGCTCGGACGCCACCGGTGAATGGACCATTACCTATGAGGACCATCGCGGCATCCCCTTCGTAAGCGCATTCATCGGACTCCAATTTCAATGTGAATGAACGATCTTCACTGATCGATTGGATTGCGCTTAAATAGTACGATAACCGGCCGAAACTCTCCTTCATTTTCGGATTGATATTTGTTGAAGCTTCGGTAATCAACCCGATGCCCCAAAAGTTCAGGAAGTATTGATTGCTGCATTTACCGACATCAATCGCTCTAAAGTTCTTTTCACAAATTTGTTTCGTTGCTTCTAACGGATTTTGAGAGATGCCCAACGCTCTTGAGAAATCGTTGCATGTGCCCCCAGGGATGATGCCGAATGCAGGTCGATCAGAAAGGGGGGCAAGTGCATTGATGAGTTCATAAATCGTCCCATCGCCTCCAGCGCCGATGATGAAATCTGATTTTCCTCCCAGTTCATTCACATATTCCGATGCGTCACCGGGTTCATGTGTCTCGTTTACGTTCACCTCAGGAAAATGCTCCTCAAGCTCTGCCACGATGTTATCCAATTGTTGATGAAGTCGCCCATTTCCCGCATTTGGATTGATAATAAGATCAACGCGATTGATGTTCAAGGTAGATTCTCCTTTCATACTGGCCTCTGGAAGCACACGAAAAAACCTGGCCGTATCATGCCAAGTTTCTTCCGTTTATTTTTCAACTTTTTGTTGGACATGGAAGGACTTGATATATGGCTTTCCGGTAAAAATGGTTTGAGGCAGACCTTCGCTTGTCCCTCTGCCTTTGTGGGCTTTTTCATACGATGAGGATTCTTTCCACGCTTCAAAGTCTTTTTCCTCGTGCCACATGCTCGAAACGATGTACGTGTCGGTGTCTTTCGGTCTCAAGATGATGATTCCTGCGCAACCTGGTTCATTCTCCACGAGCCCTGCGCGTTGCTTGAATCGATCCTCGAAGACTGGACGACCTTCGGATGAGACGGGGATGTTGTTGAAGACGACGAAGTTCGCTCCGTCAAACCCTCCAGACTCTTCAATTGCTTCATAGGAATGACCGGATTCAAATAGACTTTCACCTGTTGTTCTATGTATCAAGATGGATTCTTCCGGCCCGTCAAGCAAATAGAAGTTGCCCTCTTCATTTTGGTATTTTTCCAATAGTGATTCTAAAAAATCTTCCGTTCCATAGGCGATATGATAGTTCATTTGACATCGTCCTTTCTTCATTTTAGCTGGGATTACTCCTTGTAGGTTCACAGTTCCCGCAGGAGTGTCGTGAATTTTCGCTTATGAATCCTATTACAAATCACCAGACTTTTTACTTTACCTTTTCACTAATATGGACAAAAAGAGATTTATTCATGATTTACCCTTCAAAGTGTCATACTAAACGAAACGAAAAGGTGGTAATGGACGTAAATATTGGGTAAAGTGGAAAAAGCATTTGTACTTCTAGAAGGAGTTGATGCGTTGTGTGGAAAAAAGCAACGCGCATATCGCTTTGGGCAGTAGGGGTCATTCTCTGTTCATTGCTCGTATTCATAGCGATTGTGTTCGCAGGAAATTATGTCATTGATGAAAAAGATCTCGTCATGAGCTCGGCCTCAACGCTCGTAGACGAAGATGGGAATACAATAACGAAGCTCTATGCTCAAAATCGGGAACTGGTCGACATTGAGGAAATTCCAAAACATGTCCAACAAGCCTTCGTAGCCGTTGAAGACCGCCGATTCTACAGTCACCCTGGGATCGATCTTCAAGCGATCATCCGTGCTTTGTACAAGGATATTCGCTCAGGAAGTAAAGTGGAAGGTGGGAGCACCATCACCCAGCAGCTTGCTAAGAACATCTTCTTGACGAATGAAAAAACCTTGTTGAGAAAGACGAAGGAAGCGACCATCGCCATCAATCTGGAGCGGAAGTATACGAAAAAAGAAATCATCGAAATGTACCTGAACCAAATCTATTTCGGCCACGGTGCATATGGCATTCAGGCTGCGTCTAAGCTCTATTTTAATAAGGATGTAAGTGAGCTGACCGTTGAAGAAGGTGCGTTACTCGCCGGGTTGCCGAAAGCACCGGGACGTTATTCACCGATTCAGAACATTGAAGAGAGCAAGAAACGACGAAATACAGTTCTTTCATTGATGGAGCGGCTCGATTACATCTCTCCGGAAGAAGCGGTCCGTGCACAAGGGAAGACTGTTGCGCTGGATATCAAGCGATTGGAAAAAGATCCGTCCTACCTGACTTACATTGACATGGTGTTAGAAGAGATGAAGGGAAAATATGCACTGTCGACGATGGAGGTTCTCCAAGGGGGATACAAGATCGTTGTGCCGATGAGTCCGGAAGCCCAAGAAGCCTCCTTTCAAGCGATACAAAACGATAAGTATTTCAGAGGATCGAATCCTGAAACGTCTCCGCAAGGCGCGTTCGTATTGATGGATTCAGATACAGGTGGTGTCATGGCCGTCCAAGGGGGCCGTGATTATGTGCGTCAAGGTTTCAACCGGGTGAACGCGAAGCGTCAGCCAGGATCGACCTTCAAGCCGATTGCGGTTTATGGGCCAGCTATGGAAGCCGGCAAATGGGAGCCTTACTCGATTCTTAAGGATGAGCGGTTGAAATATAACGGATACACACCTGAAAACTATGATGGTCAGTACAAAGGGACCGTTTCCATGTATGAAGCGATCGAGGATTCTCTCAATGCACCTGCTGTTTGGCTGTTGAACGAAATCGGGTTGTCCAAGTCATTGTCTTACGTTCAAGAGCTTGGAATGGATGTAGAAGAGAGGCAATTGGGAATCGCATTAGGTGGATTGGATAACGGCGTCTCCCCATTGGAAATTACACGTGCGTTTTCCGCTTTTGCCAACGAGGGTGAAATGGTGACGCCTTACTTCGTACAAGAAGTGTATGACCGGGATGGTAAGTTGGTCGGTAAAGCGAAGGTAGAGGAGAAGAAAGTGTTCTCTAAGCAAAATGCGTGGTTCATGACACGAATGCTCGAGTCGGTTGTAAATGATGGGACTGGCCGCAGAGGTTCTGTCAACACAGCACTTGCCGGTAAAACGGGGACCACCACGATGGATGATGTAGAAGGAAACAAAGACTTATGGTTCGCAGGTTATACACCTAAAGCTGTCGGTGCTGTCTGGATCGGTTATGATCGAACGACGAAAGGGCAGTACATGGCAGGCACCAGCTCAGATGCGACGCTCATGTTCAAAGACATCATCAATCAAATACCAGGGCAGGAGAATTTATCGTTTACCAAGCCAAAAGGGGTCAAAGATCTTGAGCCTCCGATTGAACTGATCGAAATCGATGATTTGAGCGCACAATATGCGTTCAATCGGTTCGGAGTACCTGGCATTCGTCTCTCCTGGACACCTTCTGACGATGATCGTCTCATGTACAAGATTTATATTCGTACTGATGATGGAGCTGAAAAGATCGATACAGTCGTAGGGAAAGGGAGCTACACGGTCGTTTCACCGAAGCTGTTCACATTCCCGGATTTCTATGTCGTCCCTTTCAATCCGCTGACAGAACAGGATGGAGAGCCATCGAATGTTATCTCTTCCTCCTTGTTCTAAAAAAGATCCGAAGTGATTCTAACCGGTTCGGTTATCTATCACAAACAATAAATATGTTGACTAAAATGTGCCCTAATTGCATAGCAATTTGAGGCACTATTTTTGTAAGGATTATTGCTCAAATAGAACGTTAAATTGTTTGAACATTTGCATACGAATTTGTAAGCTTACAGAATCCCCTGTATGTTTGCAAATTGACCTGCATTTTACTATTAGTTGTTTTTGTTAGAATGCGGAAGCAGGATTGTTGAAGGTGGGAGATAGGGTTTAACGGACATCAGATCCGTTATTTGTGACAAAAACGCTAATTTCGGTGTGCAAACGGACATCAGATGCGCTATTTTTTAAAAAGTATATTGTATTGGATGATTTTGAACCAAATAAGGTATCATATGTCCGTTAAGTTTAGTGAAAATGAATAATTTATAGAAATAAGGTCCTCAATGTCCGTTAGATTTATGAATTAGTCATTCTTCATTAATTATCGAGCGCTTTAGTTTAAAGAACTGGAATAGAATAATAGCCGCACATCGATCCGTAATGGATTGAAAGTTCGGCTTATTTTTTATCTTATACGATATGAAATACAGTGAAATTATCTATGCATTTCCATATGCAATTTCTAAAGTAAATTACGGTTTTGTGACAGGTATCAGAACCCTTTAAAGTGATTCGGGTCTTTTTTTTGTGGAATATTTTATGCGTACCAGGTACCATTTCAAACCTCTTGATAGGCAAGGGATCCGAAATGGTACCTGGTACCGTTCAAGCATTCAGAAATTTTCAATAAATAGGATTTTCGACCTAAGGTTGCAATGTAAACATTTTCATAGGGAAGTCGATATGAAAATGGACAGAGGGTTTTTTATTTACACAGGGGGTTAGGGATATGTTTAAAAAGCTACAAACCAAGCTGATGCTTGTCATGGGACTCATTCTGTTCGTTTCCCTATTCTCGGTTGCTTTCCTTACATACGACCGGGTTAAAGATACGATGGAATCGAATGTGAAAGCCCAGACAGAGGCGAAAGTCGACCAGATGTCGAGCCAGATCAGCATGTACCTTGAAGGTATTGAACAAACAATGGTGCGTTACAGTCAGGATGAAAGGATCATTGAATCCTTGAAATCCTCCCAAAGCGGTGCCGATACGGAAGACGGCGACTGGAAAATCGTCGATCGGGATTTCGCGCAATATTTAGATCTGAACGAAAACGTTGCGTACCTTTACTTAGCTAGTCCGAACAAGAAAATGAAGATTACGCCATTCTTGGAGTTGCCGGGAGATTACGATCCAACATCCAGACCGTGGTATCAGTCAGCTACTGAAGACCCATCGGCTGTGATATGGACGGATCCATATGAAGATGCGGCTACAGGAGAATATGTTTTGACGACCGCAAAGACTGTCGTGGATCCTGGTACCGACAAAGTGCTTGGTGTCGTTGCGATGGATATGAGTCTTCAAAACCTGGCAAATGTCGTTACCAATACAGAAGTCAAATATGACGGCTATCCGTTCTTATTCGATAAATCCGGATTAGCGATGGTCCACCCGACATTAAAAGGGGAAAAAGCGATCGAAAAGAATGCGTATGTAGAAGAAATGTACGCATCCAAAGTCAATGCAGTTGAGGATCAAAAGGATGATAGATTCGTCAATTTCGATACGATCGATCTTACAGGTTGGAAAGTTGGGACATCAACACCGAACACTGCTCTTACGCAAGAAGCTGGAAACATCCGAGATGTCATTCTCATCATTGCGTTGATCATCGTATTGGTTTCAATCGGAATCAGCTATTTCTTCGCACGAAGCATCACAAGACCTGTCAAAGAGCTACGTGATCAATTGAACCAGGTCGCATCAGGTGATCTGACTGTGAATGCTGTGACAAACAGTAAGGACGAAATCGGAGACTTGACGATCCACTTCAATTCAATGGTCGATAAGATGCGTTCCTTACTGCATAGTGTTAAAAACTCTTCATACCAGGTAACGGAATCGGCTGAAAACCTGAGCGCGGTTGCAGAGGAGACGATTGCTTCTAGTGAAGAAGTTTCCCGGGCGGTAACAGATATCGCAAAAGGGTCATCCCAGCAAGCATCCGACGTTGAGACGACACATGTACGTGCGATCAATTTGTCTGAGGACATTGAGCGAATCAGTGAACAGACGAAATCCATGTTGGCACTTTCAGATGGTGCGAACGACGCGAACCAACGAGGAATGGATCAAATTACAACACTACGTACGAAAAACCAGGAATCCAACCAGGTGCTCGAGTCCGTAGAGTTTGTCATCCAGGGCTTGAATGACAAGATTAAAGAAGTAGAAGAAGTCATTACAACGATTACGGAGATTTCAGAGAAAACGAATTTGTTAGCCTTGAATGCAGGCATTGAAGCTGCACGTGCAGGTGAAAGTGGAAAAGGATTCGCTGTCGTTGCGACTGAGGTACGTAAATTGGCAGAACAATCTGCAGTGGCGACTGAACGTGTCAAAACCATCCTGAAAGGGATTGAAGACGAATCGAAGCGTGTCGGCATAGAAATGAATCATACAAAAGTCATTTCAGCTGAACAAAGCGAAGTCGTCCAAGGTACAGAGGAAGCGTTCAAGCTGTTAGCTGAATCCTTGAATACGATGATTACGTCGATTTCGTCTATCGGAGACGACGTTACAAACCTCAATTCGCATAAAGAAGCGGTCATGGAATCGATCCAGAACATTTCAGCGGTCGCTCAGCAAGCAGCAGCTTCTTCTGAAGAAGTGAGTGCTTCGACAGATGAGCAACAAAGGGCACTGGAAACGGTCGGTGACTCAGCAGAAGCCTTGAATACAGCAAGTAATGCATTGATCGAATTGGTCCAGCAATTCAAGGTTGAAAAAGAAGCAGTAGAAGAACAAAAGGAAATGAATAAGGAAGTATAAGCATAGAAGAGGGTGCCCAATCACAATGGGCACCCTCTTTTTCTAATCTTCAAATGTTCTTTCATCTTCTCTTCGATCGTTATCTTCTGGAATGTTTTCTTCCATTGGAGCCGATGGAGCATTATTTTGATTGCGATAGATCCGGTACCGTTCGACGAGTAAGAGTCCGAACATCAGCATCACCAAACCGTTGCCCATGAATTGAAACACCAATTGGTAGGTCGTTTGGAATTTGAAGCCGATGAGAACCCCTAAATAAAAAATAAGGAACGGCAAGAGAATCAATTGCTTCGTTCTTACCTTATCGATCAGGAAGAAACTCGCAAGCCGGTCGACGAATAAGAAGACCACTGCCCAATAATAGACGGAATACGATAGGTTCAGTGAGCCGCCAGTCCGTTGGATGAAGAGGGTCGTGAAAATCATGTATAGACCCAATAATATCAATATGATCAAGAAATAAAGGCAGATATAAAGAATCATCCTGAGCATGAAAAGATTCGGCAGCTGGTCGAACAAGATCCTCTGCTTATGACGTAACTGTAATTTTGTATAGACGAACATGAAAATGATCGTACCGGCAATAATACTGAATATGAAAGAAGCTTCCAGGTCATATAGATAAAGTCTCGAAATATCTTCAATGGTCAATGAAGAAAAGAAGAGTTTTTTGATGAAAATCACTAGATACATGATGCCGTATCCGATGAAGAAGATCGAGGCGAATTTATACCATTTAGGTCCGCCTTTCTCTTTCTTATGCATATTTCTTCTCTCCTTGCGTAATGAACTCATTGTCGGAATCCCCACCTTCAACCTTTCGAACATAGGAAAGGGTTTTTGTATGATTTAGTTGTTGATACAGTTCTGTAATAGTATAGACGAAAAATCGGGAACTACGAATTTACTTCTATGTAGATGTCAAAATTCCCTATAGATGGTAATCGTTTTAACAAAATACCCTACATAGGTCCTGTTGAAACCGTAGGCCAAATTTACGACTAAATTATGACAGATTCCTTGTGGCTGTATACATATTTCAGCATTACAAGTATAGTTATAATGGTTATAAAATGACAATGTTTTTATTTTCTTTTACAATGATGATAATTCGACTATGCAACGGACGAAACGACGTCAAGGTATTAACATGAAAGGTGAGTAGTCATGACGAAACAATTCAATGATCAATTTTTAAGAGCGTGTAGAGGAGAAGAAGTCACACATGTCCCGACTTGGTACATGAGACAAGCAGGGCGCTCTCAACCGGAATATCGAAAAATCAAAGAAAAAAATTCTTTGTTTGAAATTACGCATCAACCAGAGCTGTGTGCATATGTAACTCGACTTCCTGTCGAACAATACGATGTAGATGCAGCCATCCTTTATAAAGATATCATGACCCCGCTACCGGCAATTGGAGTGGATGTGGAAATCAAATCAGGAATCGGACCTGTCATTGACAATCCGATTCGATCAAGAGCGGATGTGGATCGACTTGGAGAGATCGATCCGGTTCAGGATGTTCCTTATGTGCTCGATACGATTAAACTATTGCGCGAACAGCTATCTGTACCTTTAATCAGCTTCAGTGGGGCTCCATTTACACTTGCGAGCTACATGATTGAAGGTGGACCTTCCAAGAACTATTACAAGACGAAGGCGTTCATGTATTCTGAGCCTGAAGCATGGTTCCAATTGATGGATAAGTTGGCTGATACGGTCATCCGTTATGCAAAAGCCCAAATTAACGCGGGTGCACAGGCGTTCCAGATTTTCGACTCGTGGGTCGGCGCTTTGAATGTGGCGGATTACCAGAAATATATCAAACCGGTCATGGAGAGAATCTTTACAGAGCTGAGAGAAGAGAATGTTCCACTGATCATGCATGGGGTCGGTGCAAGCCATCTTGCAAATGATTGGAACGACCTACCGCTCGATGTTGTCGGACTTGACTGGCGCTTACCGATCCGTGAGGCGAGAGCTCGGGGCATCGACAAAACGGTCCAGGGGAATCTTGAGCCCGCATTGTTGCTCGCACCATGGGATGTAATAAAGGAACGTACGAAGGAAATCCTAGACCAAGGGACAGAATCATCCAAGTTCATATTCAACCTCGGTCATGGTGTATTCCCTGAAGTGGATCCAGATACGTTGAAGCGTTTAACGGCTTTCGTACATGAATATACAGCTAAGTAACATTTTTTAATCAATTGAGATGGGGTGAATGAATTGAAAAAGAAGAAAATCGGGGTGCTGGTCATGGCATACGGAACGCCAAGACACCCAGACGAAATCGAATCATATTACACTCATATCCGCAGAGGGAAAAAACCACCCCAAGAAGATTTAAGGGATCTAGTTGAAAGGTATGAAGCAATTGGAGGGGTTTCTCCTCTTGCGAAAATCACAAACGATCAAAAAGACAAACTCGAAGAAAAGCTTAACGAGATGTATGATGATATCGAATTCAAAGCGTATCTAGGATTAAAGCATATCGACCCGTATGTCGAAGATGCAGTCCAAGAAATGCATAAGGATGGTATTGAAGAGGCGATCAGCATCGTACTGGCTCCTCACTATTCAACTTTCTCCGTCAAGTCGTATAACGGGCGTGCATTGGAAGAAGCTGAAAAGCTAGGGGGTCCAAAAATCACACCGGTGGATTCCTGGTACGATGAGCCTGGTTACATTTCTTACTGGGCAGAGAGAATCAAGCAGATCTATACTGAAATACCAGAAAAGGACCATAAATGTACAGTCGTGATCTTCTCAGCACATAGTCTTCCGCAACGAATCATCTCGATGGGAGACCCATATCCGGATCAACTAGAAGAGACAGCGAAATTGATAGCAGAAGAAGCAGGAGCTTCCAACTACACAACTGGTTGGCAAAGTGCGGGGAACACTCCAGAACCTTGGATCGGACCAGATGTTCAGGACTTGACGCAAGACTTGTTTGAGCAAGAAGGCTTCAAGAATTTCATCTATTGTCCAGTCGGCTTTGTTACAGAACACTTGGAAGTTCTATACGACAATGACTATGAATGTAAAGTGGTCACTGATCAGCTTGGTGCCAACTATTATCGACCAGAAATGCCGAATGCCAAGCCTGAATTCATCGAAACGCTGGCTCGTGTCGTTTCGAAAAAGCTGGAAAGCCGGGATTAAACATGAAACAAATAGTCGTCATAGGCGGAGGGATCACAGGTCTTTCTGCCGCTTTTTCTTTACAAAATGAAATCGAGAAACAGAACATCTCTGCGAAAGTTACCCTCCTGGAGGCAACGGAACGTCTAGGCGGGAAGATCGAGACGATCCATAGAGATGGGTTCGTCATCGAACGGGGACCGGATTCCTACTTGGAGAGGAAACATGCGATGACGGATCTGATCAAGCGGGTCGGACTGGATCACGATCTCGTCAACAATCACACGGGACAAGCTTATATCCTTTATGGTAAAAAGCTTCATCCGATGCCTGAAGGGGCTGTGATGGGGATTCCGACGAAGATGAGTCCTTTTGTATCAAGCAGTCTTTTCTCTTTAAAAGGGAAGGCAAGGGCGAGTTTGGATCTTGTGTTGCCAAAAAGCAATGTGCAAGGCGATCAGTCAGTCGGTGCATTCTTTAAGAGAAGACTCGGCACTGAAGTCGTCGAGAACATGATCGAGCCACTGTTATCTGGAATCTATGCCGGCAACATCGACCGAATCAGCTTGCAATCGACGTTTCCTCAATTTGAGACCATTGAAAGCAAACACCGCAGTTTGATTCTTGGGATGAAGCGGACTCGGAAACCGAGTAAGAAGTCTGGCTCGTCAAAAGGAGTTTTCCTTACATTGAAACAGGGACTGTCTTCTCTCGTGTCTGAACTTGAACAGCAGCTCGATGAACGAATTGAGATTCGCAAAAATAGTTCCGTCACTTCCATTATAAAGGAAGGGGAAGGCTATTCGATCAAGCTCGAGGACAACGCTTCAATTGAAGGGGATCATATCATCGTCACGACACCAGGTCGTAGAGCAGCTCAATACTTCAGTGATGAAATACGCGAGCTGATTGGTGAGGTTCCGGCGACATCTGTCGCCACGATCGCGATGGCATTTCCGAAATCCGCCATTACGAATGAATTAGATGGGACAGGTTTTGTCGTTTCGAAAAAGTCACCATATACCATCACAGCATGTACGTGGACCAATCAGAAGTGGCCGCACACGACGCCTGAGGGTTATGTATTGCTCCGCTGTTATGTCGGTAGGGAGCATGATCAAAGCATCGTGGATGAATCAGATGACACGATTTTATCAAAAGTGTTGGATGACTTATCCGACATCATGGATGTACAAGCCACACCTGAGTTCTACTATGTGACGCGATGGAAAAAGGCGATGCCTCAGTATCTCGTCGGTCACCAAGAGAATAAAGAAAAGGTTAAAGCATTGCTTGATCGTGATTATCCAGGTGTGCGTTTGGCGGGTGCCTCATTTGACGGCATCGGTTTGCCGGATTGTATCGTATCTGGAGAAAAAGCAGCAGAGAACGTTATACAGTCGTTGAAATAAGAGCCGAGCTGGCACATGGAACAACCTCTTGTCAAAGATTATCTTTGGAGCGGGTTTTCACTTATGTGTCAGCTTTTCTTTGGATATAAGCTGTAATATGCATCATTATTGAGCTATTAGGTTTAAACATGTTCTGCTATAATGACAAATGGTACATATTACATTTACATTGGAAGTCAGAGATTCAGAGGGATACAGATGGCAGAACTCATCAAACCGATTTTCGTTAACATTTCAATTATCGTTTCAATCACTTTTATCGCAAATATGCTGTTCCCTTTTACATACAGGGGATCCATCACTTTAAAGGAAAAAGTATACTTTGGTGTGTTAAGCTCGATTGCTGCCTTATTATGTATGGCTTATCCTATCGAGGTGTTGAGGTCAACGGTTTTCGACCTGAGGACAGTACCCTTGCTGATCGTCACTTTGTACGCTGGCATCATTCCAGGTGGAATCTGTGCATTTTTCATCATCATGGCGAGATTGAGTATAGGTGGGGAATTTGCGTGGGTAGGTGTTTTGATTACGATCGTCGCTTTATTGACCAGCCTCGGTTATTCGAAAATGTTCAAGGATGCACATAAGAAGTGGAAACCAGGCTTCCTGGCGATTTTCCTGTACTTTCTATTTTACATTTTGATTCTGAATATCTATATTGACTTTCTGAGTATGCAATTTTATGTGGCTTATTTCGTTCCACTCGTCATCACTTTCTTCTTGATGCTCACTTTGATTGATCGTCTGCTTCGCATCAACATGCAATTAGAAGAGACCATTTATTTAGGAAAGCTGTCCATACTAGGGGAAATGGCTGCGTCCATCGCACATGAAATCAGGAATCCACTGACCACAGTCAGAGGGATGATCCAGTTTCTTTCTACCGATACGAAAGACAAGCAATTGAAGCAGTATGCGCCTCTTTTGGTAGATGAGCTGGACCGGAGCAATAAGATCATTTCTGATTATCTGGCTTTGGTAAAACCGAATGAATTGACTCTTAATGAAATCAATCTGAAACGAGTGGTGGAAGACACGATTTCATTGCTTGCCCCTTTAGGGGTTTATCATAATGTCGTCATCCAATCGAAATTGAAGGCACATCATTTTGTCAAAGCGGATGAACAACACTTGAAGCAGTGTCTCATCAATTTGATAAAGAATGCGATTGAAGCAATTGAAGGCGGTGGTCAAATCGTCATCAAAGAGAAAGTCACGACCCCAGGTCATATAGACCTCCTCATTGAAGACAATGGGAAAGGTATGACAAATGAAGAGCTCGAAAAAATCGGACTCCCTTTCTATACGACCAAGACGAAGGGAACTGGACTTGGTACGATGATTACGTATAAGTTGATCAAAAATATGAAGGGGTCCATCTATTATAAAAGTTTGCCGAACAAAGGGACGACTGTTACAGTGAGAATTCCTTTAATATAGAAAAAAGCGCCCCTTGAGGCGCTTTTATTTATGAGAGTCGTTGGTCCTTTTTATTTGTAAGAAAGCCCGAATTGGCAAGACTTAGGCCTGATTTATGAGTTGTCTTTCTTTTTCTTATTGGAGTCTGAATTAGATGAATCTCCAGATTCAGTGCTGTCACCAGAGCCGTCGCCGCTGGAGTCACCGCCGCCGGAACTGTCTCCAGAGCCATCGCCGCCAGAGTCACCACCACCGGATCCATCTCCAGAGCCATCTCCACCGGAGTCACCGCCACCGGATCCATCTCCAGAGCCATCTCCACCGGAGTCACCGCCGCCGGATCCATCTCCAGAGCCATCGCCGCCGGAGTCACCGCCACCGGAACCGTCACCAGATCCGTCACCACCGGAGTCACCGCCACCGGAACCGTCGCCACCAGAGTCACCGCCGCCAGATCCATCTCCAGAACCGTCGCCACCGGAGTCGCCTCCGCTGGAATCGTCACCAGAGCCGTCGTCTCCGGAATTCTCTTCATCTTCCTTTCTCTTTTTCTCTTCTTCACGTTTTTTCTTTTCTTCCTCTTCTTTCTTACGCTTTTCGTTATCTTTCGTGTCGTTCTTTTCAGGTTTTTTCTTGATTACAGGTTTGTAGGCATCCGGGATATCTGTCCCTGTTACAAATAGTTCAGTAATGATACTGGACGATGGGGTATAGCTGGATGCCTTTTGTCCATTCCGCTTATCAATCTTCACTTCTTTTACAGTAGAAGGTTGTTCAAATCCTGGTGTTTCGACATCCTTGGATACGTGTCCCACGATTTCTTTGAAAAGAAGCTTTGAAATTTTGGAATCTTCATTGGTTACAAATTGTTCAGCACTAGTTTGCTCATAACCTGTCCAAACAGCAGCTGTATATTGAGTCGTATATCCAACAAACCATGCATCTGTCGAACCGTCTTCGATGCCTTCAGGCGGGTTGGTCGTCCCTGTTTTTCCTGCCACATCGAGACCATCGATTTGCGCAAGTGTACCCGTTCCACGCTTGACCACATCTCTTAGCATATCCGTGATCATGTAGGCGGTATATTGGTTCATGACTTTTTTCGGTTTTGTCTCAAACGACTTCGTTTCTCCACTCGGATATTCGATTTTCGTCAATGCATATGGCTTGGTATAGTTTCCTTGATTTCCGAATGCAGCATACGCACCGGCCATTTGAAGCGGGGAAACGCCATCTCCGAAACCACCGATTGCATAAGCTGGAAAAGCATGTTTCAACGGAATGCCAAGCTGGTTTGCAAATTTGACGGACCGTTCGCCACCGATTTCCATGAAGGTCTTGATTGCAGGAATGTTATAAGACTGGATAAGGGCTTCTCTCATGGAAACCATTCCGTGATACTCCTCGTCCCAGTTCTGGAATTCTTTCCCGTCAATTTCAAGTTCTTCATCTTCAATCTGGTGATAAGTCGACCATTTTTCAAATTCAATTGCCGGTCCATAATCTAAAATCGGCTTGATCGTCGATCCGGGTTGCCTTTTAATGTCCGTAGCGAAGTTGAAACCACGTTTGATTTGTTCCTCGGCACTTTTCCGATTACCACCGATTGCTCGGATTGCCCCCGTTTTCGTATCCAAGAGGACAACACCAGCTTTGAACTGATCATTCGGATACGGAATGACATCATTTTTACGAAGCATGTTTTCCGTATGTGTTTGCGCTTTAGGATCCAAGGTTGTGTAAATTTTCAAGCCACCAGTGTAAAGTTCACTTTCCTTGATTCCTTTTTCTTTCAATTCGTCCAACACATAGTCGATGTAAGACTGATAAATGGATTCATCAGATTTTTTGTGCAAAATCTTTTCCAGCTTGGTGTCTGTAGCTTCTTTCTCTTCTGCTTTCGTTATAAAATCATGCTTCTCCATGAGAGAGAGGACAAGGTTTCTTCTCTCAAGAGCTTGATCAGGATTTTTCATAGGGTCATAACCACTCGGTCTTTGTGGAAGACCAGCCAGCAAAGCGGCTTCAGCAACTGTCAGCTCGTCGACATGCTTGTCAAAATAAACATCAGCTGCTGCACCGATGCCATAAGCACCATGTCCAAAATAGATTTTGTTCAAGTACATTTCGAGGATTTCGTCCTTCGAATACTTGCGTTCCATTTTAATAGAAAGATAAGCTTCTTGGATCTTACGTTTAATCGTTTTTTCCGGGGATAAATATGTATTCTTTACGACTTGTTGTGTAATGGTGCTTCCACCTTCAGCTCCCCATCCTTCTTTAATGTTTGAAAGTGCAGCGCCGGCAATCCGTTTGACATCAATCCCGAAGTGTTCCTTGAATCGAACGTCTTCAACAGCTAGGAAAGCTTGTTTAACGTGCTCTGGAACGTTATCGATGTCTACTAGAATCCGATGTTCGCTACCTGCCAGGTCAGCTACTTTATTTCCGTTCATGTCATAAATCGCTGAAGACTGTGCATTCTTCAATTGTTCCTCCGTCAGGTTCGGAGCACTTTGGATGAACGCGAGACCAGTGACCCCACCTGTGAGGAGTATCAAGAAAAAGACGAGGAAAGTCGCAAGCAGGATTTTGATATATCCCTTCTGATTGTTGTGCTTTCTTGATGTCTTCTTCCATTTAAACCGTGATAACATACGACTCAACCTTTCTTTTCGGCAATTTAATCTGTACACAAAATTACCCTGTTGCTTCCATAAATAAACATGTGATGAGCAGGTTGCTTGAATTTCCTAAGAGGGTGTTTATTAAATAGTACAGAGGGTATTCTATAATGATGGTAAAAAAGGAGCAGATAAAGGGGGTTAGAAGAATGATTGAATTCAAGGAAGTGAACAAAACCTTTCCTGATGGATTCCAAGCGTTGAAGAACATCAACCTTCACATACATAAAGGAGAATTGGTCACGTTGATCGGTCCGAGTGGTTGTGGGAAGACGACGACGATGAAAATGATCAATCGATTATTGGAGCCAAGCAGTGGAGAAATTTTAGTTGATGGGAAAGATATAAAGGATCAAAATCCGGTAGAACTGAGAAGAAACATCGGTTATGTCATACAACAGATCGGTCTATTTCCGCATATGACCATTGAAGAGAACGTCGCCCTCGTACCGAAATTGAAAGGATGGTCAAAAGACAAGTACATACGAAGAGTGGACGAGCTGTTGGAGCTGGTCGGACTTGAGCCAGATGTATTCAAGAAACGATATCCATCTGAATTGAGTGGTGGACAACAACAAAGGATCGGGGTCATCCGGGCATTAGCAGCAGAGCCGCCAGTCGTCCTGATGGATGAACCGTTCAGTGCATTGGACCCGATCAGCCGCGAGCAGTTACAGGATGAGCTCGTGGCATTACAGGACAGCATCCAAAAGACGATCGTATTCGTCACGCATGATATGGATGAAGCGTTGAAAATCGCCGACCGGATCGCCATCATGCACGAAGGTCAGATCATCCAGTTAGATACACCTGATCAAATTTTACGTCACCCAGCGAATCAGTTTGTCGAAGAGTTCATCGGTGAAGAGCGGATGAACAAGGAGATGGGTGGCAAGACAGCGCGTTCATTGATGCTTTCAAAGGTTGCAACCGTCAAAGGGAACCGTGGATTGGCTGAAGCTTTGAAAGTCATGAAAAGCTACACAGTCGACAGCTTGATGGTCACGAATCAAAAAGGTGAGCTGGAAGGTGTAGTGGAGCTTGATGTATTGGAAGATCATTATGGCGATGAGTCGAAAAAAGTTCAGGACATCATGGATGAAGTAAAGCAATTTGCGACCACGGAGACGTCCTATACAGATATCGCAGAAATGTTCGCAAAACATGAAGTAAAGACGATCCCAGTCGTAGAAGACGGGCGTCTAGTCGGCTTGATTACCCGCTCAAGTATGATGCGCGGGCTGGCTGGCATGAAACAACTCGTTTAGGAAGGGGGGACTCCTTTGGAATGGACAACATTCATTGATACATTCATTTCAAGATGGCCAACGATTTTCACGGCCATGCAAGAACATCTCTATTTATCTTTTGTCTCGATACTGATCGGGATCCTGATCTCTGTTCCACTTGGAATCTTCATTTCAAGATTGAAGAAAATCGCTGAATTCGTCATCGGTATTACAGCCGTTTTTCAAACGATTCCGAGCTTAGCGTTATTCGGATTCTTATTGCCAGTCTTTGGGATTGGAAGCACTCCTGCAATCATCGCGTTGATGGTCTATGCGTTGTTGCCGATTTTGCGGAATACATATACAGGAATCGTCGGTGTTGATGATGCATTGATTCAAGCAGGGAAAGGTATGGGGATGACTTCCTCGCAAATACTATGGAAAATTGAACTACCGCTCGCGCTGCCTGTTATCATGGCTGGAATCCGAACAGCAACCGTATTGACGATCGGTGTCGCGACACTAGCGACATTCATCGGTGCAGGTGGTTTGGGAGATATCATTTATCGTGGCTTGAGTACGTTGAATAACGAACTGGTTTTAGCAGGGGCAGTGCCTGCAGCCGCATTGGCCATTTTCTTTGATGCGATCTTGAAAGGTATCGAAAAAGTCGTCACACCAAAAGGACTGAAAAAATCTGACTAGGAGGATCTCATGTTGAAGAAAACTTTAATTCCGTTTTTTATGTTGATTCTAATCATTGCAGGATGCGGTGGAAATGGAGGAGCTGGTGGAGACACGCTCGTCATCTCAGGTAAAAAGTGGACCGAGCAATACATCCTGCCTCACATTCTCGCTGAATATATCAAAGGTAATACCGATTATGATGTACAAGTGAAAGAAGCACTTGGTGAAGTTGATGTATTGACGAAGGCGATGGAAGGCGGAGACATCGATATGTATGTCGAGTATTCCGGTACGGGATACTTAGCTGTATTGAAGAAAGAATACAATCCGGATCAATCACCTGAAGAGGTCTATGAGGCAACGAAAAAAGGTTATAAAGAGGAAAAGGATATTGTATGGTTACCACCGCTTGGATTCGAAAATAACTATGCAATTGCAATGACAGAAGAAACATACAATGAACTTGGGGTCAAAACGATTTCTGAAATGGCACCGAAGTCGGATCAGCTTATTTTCGGTGCGCCTCCTGAATTTTACGAACGCGCAGATGGTTATGACCCGTTCGCTAAAGTTTATGACTTTAATTTCAAAAGCAAGGAAAGTCTCGATCCGAACCTGATGTATAAGGCGGTAAAAGACGGAGAAGTGGATATTATCACAGCCTTTTCAACAGATGGGCGTATCCCACGGTTCAACCTGAAGACGTTGGAGGATGACAAAAACTTTTTCCCTCCATATTTTGCAGCACCTGTAATTCGCCAAGAAGCATTGGACAAGTTCCCGGATGTGGAAAAGGTGATGAAGGAATTGGAAGGAAAGATTTCATCCGAAGAGATGGCACAAATGAATGCCAAAGTCGACATTGATAATGAAGATCCAAAACAAGTCGCAATCGACTTCCTTAAGGAAAAAGGATTGATCGATTAATGTAGAATTCCCCTCCTAGTGGAGGGGATTTTTTTGTTTAAGCTGTTTTCGATGGCGTCAATTTCCGCCTCATGTGCTCGCTTTCCGCAGGGCGTGCGGTGACCCGCAGGACAAGGAAAGTCTCGGCAATAATTCTTAAGAACAGAGCTTTTTCGTATAAGAACTCAAAAAAACCTTAAATATATAGGGTTTTTACAGTACCCGGTACATCAAAGGTACTATGATTCTGCGTTTTGTACCTACTTAAAATATATGTCGAATGCTCGATTGTAGAGAGCTTCCTTTTCCAAGACAATTAAGATGTAAGATAATTTAGACATTTTGGGGAGGAAGAAAATGAAGAAACTCAGTTCAATTATCCTAAGTTTGGCAATGGTTGTCGGGTTGTTTTTTGCAGCTCAATCCAACAATCAAGCAAAAGCTTCATCCATCGAAGTGGGTGAAACGTTATCCAATGTACTGAATTCTGCAGGAAGCATGTTTACGGTTGAGGCAGTTGTAACGTATCCGACCATGCCGACCAGCTCTCAAGTGCAGGATTTAAAAGACTTGGGGTTAGTGACGAAGACTTACAAAAATCTTCCGATGGTAGCTGTTCAAGGGACAGCAGTGGAAGTTGAGTCCATTATTTCCAATGGGATCAACGCAACATCTCTTTTCTACAATAAGCAATTGGAATATAAACTTCGTGACTCAAGACAATTGATCGGTGTTGAGAAAGTTTGGAACGATCTTGGATACACTGGGAAAGGTACGACAGTCGCGGTAATCGACAGTGGTATTGATGCGACTCATCAAGACCTTCCATTCGGTGATAAGGTCGTACAAAATGTAAAATTCATCGCAGGTAGCATCTTCTCTGGTGGATCTGCACTTTATCAAGAAAACGTCTTGAACACAGATACTTCTTCTGGTCATGGTACTCACGTAGCAGGTACGATTGCTGGACTCGGTACGGCAAGTGACGGCTTGTATAAAGGTGTAGCACCTGATGCAAAGCTAGTCGGACTTGGTACTGGTGAGGCAATCAGCGTACTTTGGGCTTTGGAGGCTTTTGATTATGTACTAGAACATCAAGAAGAATACGGAATCGATGTCATCAGCAATAGCTGGGGTACAACGGGTGAATATTCACCGAATGATCCAATCAACGTAGCAAGTAAGAAAGCACATGACGCTGGTATGTTCGTTTCCTTTGCAGCAGGGAATGAAGGTCCAGACAATGATACATTGAACCCTTATTCTGCTGCTCCATGGGTTATTTCTGTAGCAGCCGGTACGAAGGATAAGAAACTCGCAGACTTCTCTTCTCGAGGTATTCCTGGGGATGATCTCGTACACCCTGACATCACGGCACCTGGTGTTGATATCGTTGCAACGAAGTCTACGACAGGTCTTGTCATGAACACGCTAGGGTCTACGAAAGACATCAACTACATTGCACCTGAACATCTGCCATTCTATACGACGGCAAGTGGTACAAGCATGGCGACACCTCATATTTCCGGTGTAGCAGCATTGATGCTTGAAGCTAACCCTGCATTGACACCAGATGACATCTTGAACACGATGATCAACACTGCTGATGCAATGCCAGGTTATGAGCTCCACGAAGTAGGCGCAGGTTATGTAAATGCTTATGAAGCGGTCAATACTGTAAAATAAATAGACCTTCACGTTAGTGCCAGGTACCACACAGAAACGTTGATTCATCAACTTTCTAAAAGGTGCCTGGCACTTTTAGTGATTAAACGGACAGAATTTGTCTGAAAAGGTAGAACTTTATAATAGACACGAAAGGGGGTGAAGTATGTGCGTATGAAAACCCTGCTTGTCAAAGGGGTTGTTACGGCTGCATGTCTTTTCGTTCCGGCGGAAGTTTTAGCGAACGATCATGCTGATCAAGGAAAACCTGAACATCCACCTGCAGAAGAACAGGCTGCTAATGGAAAAGGAGAAAAGGTATCTACAGAGGCAAAAACCAAAGATCATACTCCTTCCAAAAAGACTGATACAAAGGGAACTAATGAAAATGCAAATCCTGTTGCAGGTGAAAAGCGACCTGATCATGTCCAACAAAGTCAACCATCTGATAAAAAGGACAGATCTGCTGGAAAGCCAGCAACTGGACCTTCGAAAAAGCCTGGAGCAATAAAGGATTCTTCTAAGGTAAACAAAGGTATAGATCAGAGAAAAGAAAAAGTTGGGACCGACCATAAAGACACGAAAATACATAAAGCGCGTAATGACGATCCAATGAAAAGTAAACCTTCAACATCTAATCATCTTCAGAAAAAGAACAAGGATTCAGGTGAGGTAGAGACTAAAAGCAATGAAGGGCAACTAGATCAAAAGGTTAACAGCAACCACCAACCTGAACCTGGAAACGAACCGCCTCTCCCAATGGATCAACCAAGGAAAGAAGCACCTGTTGTAATGCCGTCGAATCCAATGACACATTTATCTAAAACAACAGGAAATGGAGATGGTCATTCTACAAGTTCCGGAAGTGGCTTTACCTTATATGGTTTACTTTTACAAAGGGAAGGTCCGTTGGTCACACTTAAGGGTGACTTCTTAATGGAATATCGAAGGGCACACAATCAGTGGACCAATGCACCTCCTTCACCGCCACCAAAATCAAACCTTCTTTCTCAAGCTGTGTAAACAACAAATAATTATCAATGAGAAGAAGGAGAGATTTAGATGGTACGAGTAAACGGAAAAATGGTAGTGAAATCTTTTGTATTAGCAGGTGCACTTTCAGTAGGAGCATTCTTTGGTATGGATTCAGCTGAAGCAGCAGGTAAAGGGAAAGCAGAAGTTCAAGCTCATGATGAAGTCCAAGCAAAAGATGATACGAAAAAAGAAATGAAGAAGAAGAAAGATCATCCATCTGCTGAGAATAAAGCACAATCGCAAGGACATGTAAATGCGAGTGAGACGGCTAAGGAACATGCGTCAGAGAATTCTGCAGTAAAAGCAAAAGCTGAAATGGAAGAAGAGCCGAAAGAAACAGTGACTCCGGAAGAAAACGTAGAAACAGGTGCTACTAAAGAAGAAGCAACCGATGAATCAAATGAAGAGACAACTGAAGCTACAGAAGATGCAGTAGAAGAAGAGCAAGATACTGACGTTGCAGAAGAAGATACTACTGAAAAAGATGAGGCTACTGAGGAAAAAGTAAACCCTTCTGAAGAAAACAAGAAAAATTCTGCAGCTTATCATGCAAGTGAAAATGCAAAAGCACATGCAGCAGAAAACTCTGCAGTTCAACTTTCTGTAGAACCTGAAACAGATGCTGAAGAACCAGCTGAATCAGAAGAACCAGCTGTTGAAACAGACGTAGAAGCTAAGACAGAAGATGAAGACGAAGAAACAGACGAAGATGCTGAAGAAGACACAGATACTGAAGAAGACACAAAAGAAGATGCTGAAGAAGACGTAGAAACTGATGAAGACACAGAAGAAGAAACAACAGTCGAGTCTTCTGAAGAAAACAAGATGAACTCTGAAGCATATAACGCAAACGACATTGCAAAAGCTAATGCAGCAGAAAACTCTGCTGTCCAATTGTCTGTGGCTCCTGAAACGGAAGAAAGCACTGAGACAGAAGAAACAGTCAATGAAGAAGAATCTACAGAAGTTGAAACAGATGTAGAAGAAACAACTGAAGTTAAAGTAGAGGAAGAAGCGACTACTGAAACAAAAACAGTTGCACTACCATAATAAGTGATGAAGGCTGGCCATTTCAGGCCAGCCTTTTTCTACTTTGAAAATTTGTATGCGTCATCTGGATAGGTGACATTGAGATTTTAGCGATATCATCCTATCAGATACGCCCACATAGTGATTCGGGAGATTTCAAATGATCCAGAACCCTAACCCTCTCCATTAGAACCCTGATCTAATAATTTCTTGACGAATGGCAGTGTATACGTATCGAACTTTTCCAGATCATCTAGTGAAATCCATCGTAGATCGAGGAGATCTTCATTGTCAGGATTGGTTTGATCCAAATGCATCTCGCCGCCGATCACCTCGGCTAAATACGTGAATTTACCTTTGAATTTTGAAAACAGGGAAGTGATCCGGATGTCGTATCCCGTCTCTTCCTTCACTTCCCGAATACATGCTTCTTCCGGGGTTTCATCTTGTTCAACCCCGCCTCCGGGGAAATTCCAAACGATTGCGCCTCGCTTTACATGCTGCTTAACCATAAGTATTTTCCGATCCTTCATGATAATGGCTCGTGAAATCATGATTACCTCCATCAGTTTTTTTCCTACTTATAGTGTACGCCTTTTATCAATTGTTTGTTTAACATTATTTTCAAACATTTTAACATTCTGAATTTTCTTGACAGTATATTTCGGATTCCGTACTATGGATGTTGAATAGTGAAAGAGAGGGGTAGGCGAAATGAATAGTTTAGTGTTGGCTTTAGTTGGAATATCAATCTTTTTGTTAGGTTATCGGTTTTATTCGAAGTATATTGCAGATCGAATCTTTAAACTGGATCCGAATTATGTGACACCGGCTCACAAATATAAGGACGGTGTCGATTTTGTTCCGACGAACCGGTTCGTCCTTTGGGGACATCACTATAGTTCTGTAGCGGGTGCTGCACCAATCATCGGTCCGGCAATTGCAGTCTATTGGGGTTGGCTGCCTGCGGTCCTTTGGGTCATCCTCGGAACGGTTTTTGCAGCTGGTGTCCATGACTTTGGAACACTTGTATTATCCGTCCGTAACAAAGGACAATCTGTTGGAACGATTGCGAGCAAGCTCATTGGTAAACGTGCGAAAGTATTGTTCTTATTCATCATTCTTATTCTTGTATTGATGGTAAACGCAGTCTTTGCTTGGGCAATTGCAAACCTATTTGTTAAATTCCCGGCTTCGGTATTATCGATCTTCATCCAAATCCCATTAGCGATCTGGATCGGGTATTCTGTATACAAAAAGAAAGGCAGCATGCTGTTGCCTTCAATCATTGCACTGGCATTCATGTATGGAGCTGCCGTTCTTGCTTCTAAAGTGCCTGCCCTCCAGGTAGACCTGGTCAAATGGTTCGGTGGAGAAGAGACGACCGTCATGTTCGGATTGAATGGCGTGTCTATGGCGTTCTTCGTCTGGATCATCGTCTTGATGGTATACGTGTATATCGCTTCGACTTTACCAGTCTGGAAGCTGCTACAGCCGCGTGATTATATCAACTCACACCAATTGGTCATCGGACTGTTGATGCTATACTCTGGTGTTTTGATTGCACATCCGACCATTACAGCACCTGCGACGAATCCGAATGCTGAAATGTCTATCTTCCCGCTGTTGTTCATTACGATTGCTTGTGGTGCGATTTCAGGCTTCCACGGACTCGTATCCTCGGGTACGTCTTCGAAGCAATTGGACAAGGAAACGGACGCCCGCTTTGTCGGTTATGCTGGTGCAGTCGGTGAAGGGATGCTTGCACTACTTGCCATCATTGCAGTAACGACCTTATTTGCAACAGGTGCAGATTTCACCGCTGCTTACAGCAGTTTTGCTGCAGCAAGCAGTGGCGGATTAGGGAACTTCATCAACGGTGCTGGACAGCTTGCGGCAGGAATCGGAATACCGGTGGATATCGGTGCGACGATCGTAGCGGTCATCGTCATCAGTTTTGCAGCGACTTCACTTGATACATCCGTTCGTTTGATGCGTTACATCATTTCGGAACTTGGTACGGAATACAATGTGCCTGCCCTTACGAAAGCGCACGTCGCAACGACGATTGCTGTTGGTACAAGTGCTGCATTGGTTCTTATTCCAGAAGGACCGAATGGCTTCGGCTCCGGTGGATATTTGCTCTGGCCGTTGTTTGGTACGTCCAACCAACTATTAGCCGGAATCAGCTTATTACTCATTTCGATCTGGTTGAAGCAACAAGGAAGAAACTTTATGCCGACGTTCATTCCGATGCTCTTCCTCATCATCATGACGGTATGGGCGATGTTGAAGCAGGTCGTATTCGAATGGTCAGGTCTTGGGGATTCAGATGCCAACATGTTGTTGTTCGTTTTCGGAGCAGCCATCCTTGGCTTTGCGCTCTGGATCATACTTGAGGCTATGACCATCCTCTCCAAGAAAGGGACACCTTCTGACATTGATAAGTCCGCATAACAATTAAAGAAGGTCGGGATACCGACCTTCTTTTTTTACCAATAAAGGAGGGACGATTCATGAAGGACGAGCTGTTGATTATCCGTGTTTGGCCGGAGGTCGGTGGAGGCTGATGCGGCGGTGTTTCTGGTGACGGGTTCATCAGTATGAGCGATCAGTTCGAAGAAGACATTCATGAAATGAGAGAAACCGGCAAGGTGTATCAGGAAATCGTAGAGCGGTTCGGGGACCGTCTCGACGTCATTTATGTAGACCCCCGCAATACAATTTCCATCATGGATTATATGTTCCGGCAGTTGAAGAGAAGACAGATCGGATTCACCGCAATGATCAAGAATACGTTCTGGGGTTCACGGAGAGGTGCTGTGTTTCTGAATGGACATTGGATGAATCAGGCTTCTCAATCAATTGAAACGCTTGTGGAGAATATACATCAAGAATTGGGTGTTGGAAAATGACAGATATGAAGTGGTCGATCAAAAAGTTGATTGAAATGTACGATGAGATCTTAAGCCATCCACATAAAACCGAAATCAAAAGAGAACTGAGGGACGAGGATGATCTATTCCTGCTGTTATGCGTATCAGAGCTGTTAGGGATACCGAATCCCGTTTCCTATTACACGCTTGAAATCTATCCTGTCATCATTGAAAGATTTCATGAGTGGCACTTGCGGATGGGGATGGAAAAATCACCATTAGAAGGCATACGTTGTTGCTGAACAGAAGGGTAGTGTGGTCCATTGAAAAAGATACTGAATAAAAAGATCGTGTTCTTCGGAGGAAAAGGTGGCGTCGGTAAATCGACCTCTGCTTCAGCATTCGCTCTGACTCTTGCGAAACAGGGAAACCGGACATTGCTGGTCTCCACGGATCCGGCGCATAATGTCGGGGATATTTTTCAAAAGCCATTATCCGGGAAGCCGCAATCCTTGACGGATAATCTATGGGCGATTGAAATCGATCCGGATGAAGAAACGAAGCGATATTTAGATGGAGTAAAGAAAAATTTGAAAGGGCTTGTCAAATCGAAAATGGTGGAAGAGGTCCATAGACAGATCGACCTGGCGGCTGGCTCGCCTGGTGCAGATGAAGCGGCGTTATTCGACCGTCTTGTCTCTATCATCCTTGATGAAAAAGCGGCGTTCGATACGATTGTGTTTGATACAGCGCCGACAGGTCATACCATTCGTTTACTGACGTTACCGGAATTGATGGGCGCTTGGATCGACGGCATGTTGAAGCGAAGACAGAGCATGAACGAAAACTACTCTGCCTGGATGGAGGACGGCGAACCTATTGAGGACCCGATTTACGACATCCTCCATAAAAGGAAGGAGCGGTTCTCTGCAGTCCGTGAGGTGTTGCTGGATGAGCGGCAGACGGAATATGTCTTCGTACTGAATCCGGAGCGCCTTCCGATTGTCGAGACTGAAAAAGCCGTCCAAACTTTGAAGAAGCATGAGATCGATGTTCGGACGCTAGTCGTGAACAAGCTTTTGCCAAAAGAGGAAACGAGCTCGTTTTTCCAAAAGCGGATGGAGCAGGAAAAAGAGTACCTCGAGTGGATCAATCGAACGTTTGCACAAGAAAAAATCTATATTCCGTTGCTGGACGGAGATGTTTCATCGCTCGAAGCGCTACATCAAGTGAGCGAGAGAATGGAAGCAGAGCTTTACGTCCAACCGTAAACAAAGGGCACATAGGTGTCCTTTGTTTTTTATTAAAGACCGACAAAAAGCGATTGTTCTAGATTCAGAAATCTGGTAAAATCTGTACTCTGTCTCTTTTTTACAGGACAAATCTAAAAGAGGAGGTAACTGAATATGAGTAAGAAGATTCAAAGTGCCTTTGAAGTGGAGAAGCAGCAACTCGATCAAATCGCTGCAGAGATTGAAGATCAATTATCACGGTTGGAAAAAATCGGACGCTATTACGGTGAGGATATTACGGAACAGGCGATTGATGACAGCCGCGAGCAAACGAGGCAAAACCTGAGGATTGCGAAGGAAGAGCCGTATTTCGGTCGGCTCGATTTTCACGAAGAAGGAAAATCGGTCCCTGATGAGCTGTGTATCGGAAAAGTCGGGGTCTCTAGAGAAGCGACGAACGACTTGCTTGTCATTGATTGGAGGGCACCAGTTGCAAGTCTTTTCTACTCGTTCAGCGGCGGAGAAGAAGACATCTATTACACTTCGCCTGAGGGAACGGTTGAAGGGGACATCCATCTGAAACGGAATGTCGTCATACGCAACCGGAAATTGCAGCGAGTGGTCGATACATATGTGAAAGGTAGCCATGAAACGGGTGGTACGGATGAATTCCTGCTATACCGGTTAGGGGACCGGAAAGATAATCGGCTCCGCGATATCGTTTCAACGATTCAGTCAGAGCAGAACCACATTATCCGAGCGGAAAAAAATCAGCCGTTGATCATCCAAGGAGTCGCAGGTTCTGGAAAGACGACGGTTGCGTTGCATCGGCTTGCGTATCTTCTATACCATTACAGGGATACGCTCAGCGCAGGTCAGATGATCATTTTTGCACCAAACCGGATGTTCTTGGATTACATTTCAAATGTATTACCGGAGCTAGGGGTAGGTGGCATCCAGCAAACAACATTCGCTGAATGGGCGAAAGAGATTCTCGGTGGAACGTTCAAGGTCATAGACGACAGTAGTCATTTGGAATCTTATTTTGAAAAAGGAACCATTGTAGAGAATGGGATGGAGCCCGGCAAGTTGAAAGGTTCTCTTAAGTATCTACAGGCGACAGAAGACGTCTTTTTGAAGTATGAGAAGAACCTCGTGCCAGACGGCGATCTCGTTTTATGGGAAGGTTGTAGGCTGACAGGTGAGATCATTAGGAAATGGTATGAAGAGCAGCAGCTGTTTGCGGTGAGCGTGCGACGTAACCGAATCATGAAACGGATGAAATCCTGGATCGAGCAACAGGTCGAAAACCAAATGCCGCATGAGCGGAAAGAACGGAAGAAAACAGCCAATCAGAAATTAAGAACATATATGAAGGCATGGCCGGACTATGATGCGTTCTCTTTTTACAAGGAATTATTCAAAAAGACGAACGCGCCTGAGTATGCACAGCCGGTTCAAACATACCTGCCGGATGAAGTGGTGGCAGAGACGAGAAAGCGGTTAGGAAAGAAAGAAGTCACTGCGGAAGATCTTCCTGCAATACTGTGGATCCACCAGAAGCTTGTCGGTAAAGAGAAACAGTTTACGTATCAGCACGTGGTGATTGATGAAGCGCAAGATGTGTCACCTTTCCATATAGAAGTGTTGAAGTCTATTGCGATGGAAGATTCATTCACCATTCTAGGAGATATCTCGCAAGGCATTCATGCGTATAAAGGAATTGACCGGTGGGAGGAATTCATGGATGTGTTTGACGAAAGACCGAGCAAATACGTTCAACTGGAAAGAAGTTATCGCTCCACCTATGAAATCATCGAATATGCAAACCGAATGTTAGAAAATATGAAACATACAGCCGGATTGGCAAAACCGGTTTTCCGAAGTGGAGAGCCGGTGAAAGAAGTCCGGATCAAGAGTGGAGAACGGACGTCAGAAGTGATCCGTCTGTTGAAGGAGATTGAAAAAGCCGATTTCCAAAGCATCGCATTAGTAGGAAGGACGGCAAAATCCTGCGCAGACTTGTATGAAAGTCTGACTGATGCAGGCGTGGAAGCTACGCTCATCACTGCGGATCAAACCGAGTACCGAGGCGGGATATCAATCATGCCCGTGTACATGACGAAGGGACTCGAATTCGATGCAGTCATAATGATGGATGCGGACGCTCAGCATTATCCGCTGAATGATTTTGATGCGAAGCTGATGTATGTCGGATGTACCCGCGCACTGCACCAGCTCTGGATCCTCCATGAAGGGGAGATCTCACCACTCGTCGGAAAGAAAGTAGAATAGTAGATCAAGTGTCAGGTCCTGGTGCCTGGCACTTTTTTTGAATCCAAATGTATCAACGGTTTGAGAACGGTGCCAGGTACCGATCATAACCTCTTATGTATCAACGGTTACGGATTGGTACCTGGTACGACTCCTTTCGAATTATCAGAAAACTTTATAAGAAATTTGTAGATTTGGGTTGTCATCGCTTACTAGATTCACTATAATCGGACTATGAAAACGATTTCATAGTTTCTATGAAATCGATTCCATTTGAAGGGAGGCGCATCCTATACGTAGGATATCCAAATGGCAACGATATCAGATGTAGCGAAGCGCGCTGGGCTTTCACGTACGACTGTATCGAGAGTCATCAACCAACATCCCTATGTGAGCGAGGATAAGAAAAAACTCGTCGAACAGGCGATGCTTGAGTTGAAGTATGTTCCGAACTCGAACGCTCAGAAATTGAGGAAACAGAGTACGGAAACGATTGCAGTTTATGTACCGCGACTGACCAATCCATTTTTCAGCCAATTGGTTGAAACGATGGAAGAGGTTGCAGTGGAAGAAGGCTTTCAATTATTACTTTGTCAAACCAGATACAACAAGCAACAAGAATTGAATTACCTGCAAATTTTAAAAGGTAAACAGATTGATGGTTTGATTCTTACTTCAATGGAAAACCCATGGTCTGAGATCGAGCCTTACTTATTATATGGTCCCATCGTCCTTTGCAATGATTACGATTACTCCGCTAGAGTTCCTATTGCTCATCTTGACCAAGTCATGGGCGGGTACATCGGGACGAAGCACTTGATCGATCGAGGACATGAAGCAATCGTCTATTGCAGTTCGGAGCCTGGCATCAGCAGGGTTTCCAAAGACCGCCAAGAAGGATACATAAAGGCGATGCAACAGGCTGATTTGAAGATCAGACCGGAGTGGATGTTTTCAGACCAGTTTACAGTTGAAGGCGGTAAAAGGCTCTTTTATCGCATCCATCACCAGAAGGACCGACCAACCGCCATCTTCACCGGAAGTGATGAAGTCGCAGCAGGACTCATTCATGAGGCGAGGAAGAACGGTTACCGGGTCCCAGAAGATTTGGCCGTCATCGGATTTGATGATCAACCGATTGCGGAGCTGATGGGACTGACGACGGTGAAGCAACCGATCGACAGGCTCGGAAAGACCGCGATGGAACTCATGATCCAACAAATCAAATCCAAGAAGATGGGTGATGCACGACGTGTGGAATTACCTTTCGAACTGATCATCCGAGAAACGACTTGATAGAAAACCAGTTGAACAGTTTAGTAGAACCTTGGTATAACCAAGTTTCTTTTTACACGATTATGGAATCGATTCCAAAAACAAGAATTCAGGGAGGATTTATTGATGCGTAAAGTAAAATGGACAAGCCTATTTTCATTAATGCTCGTTTTCGTCCTTGTGCTAGCAGCTTGTAGTTCTGATAGTGAAAGTGGCGAAGGTGGAAACGAAGATGAAAACAACGACTCTGAAGAACAAGTGACAATCGTCTATGCAAGAGGAATGGATGCGACAAAAGCGACAGACAAGATTATTGAAGCTTTTGAGGAAAAACACCCGAACATCAACGTTGAATACCGTGAAATGCCTTCTGATTCCGGTGCACAGCATGATGCATATGTAACTTCTCTAAACGGAAAATCAAGTGAAATTGACGTGATGGACCTTGATGTTGTTTGGCCGGCAGAATTCGCACAAGCGGGTTACGTCATGGCGCTCGATCGTTTCATCCAAAAAGATGGCATCGAATTGAGTGAATACAACGAAGGTGCTTTAAGCGCAGCTAACTTCAACGGTAAGCAATGGGCTATGCCGAAATTCATCGATGCTGGAATGTTGTTTTACCGTACTGATATCGTGGAAGAAGGAAGTGTACCGAAAACGTGGGACGAGTTGCTGACGAAAGCAGGAGAACTTCAAGGTGAGAAAGACACGAAGTTCGGCTACTTGATGCAAGCGAAGCAATATGAAGGTCTTGTAACGAACGCTGTTGAGTATATCGCTTCCTACGGTGGACAGATCGTTGACGAAAATGGAGAAGTCGTAGTCAATAGTGAAGATGCAATCCAAGGTATCAAGAAAATGGTTGAGGTAGCGAATGCTGACTTTGTTCCAGAAAACATCACAACATTCACTGAGCCTGAATCTCATACTTCTTTCATTGAAGGAGAATCCCCGTTCATCCGTAACTGGCCATATCAATATGCGTTGGCAAATGACAAAGAGCAATCTGAAATCGTTGGTAATGTAGGCGTAGCACCACTACCAGAAGGTAATGCAGGTTCTGCTGCAGCCTTAGGCGGTTGGATGAGTGCAATCAATGCATACTCTGAGCATCCGAAGGAAGCTTGGGAGTTCTTGAAGTTCATGACTGGACCTGAAGGGCAGAAGATTTCTGCGATTCATGGTGGACTTGCACCAACCCTTCCATCCCTTTTTGAAGATGAGGAAATCTTAGAAGCGAACCCGTTCTTTAAAGAAGAAGGTTTCGTCAATGCGCTCGACAGTGCTGTATCTAGACCAGTCGTACCGAACTATCCTGAAATCTCTGAGATCATCCAGATTGAAATCTCTAAAGCGATCACAGGTAAGGTGACAGCTGAAGAAGCAGCCAAGAACATGCAGACCAAAATCGAAGAAGCAATGCAATAACGAAAATCATATGAGGCTGACTGAATGCTTTTCAGGTCAGCCTCTATCTTTGAAAGGTGTGAAGAACGGTTGAGCGAAAACACATCAAAGCCTAAGAAAAAAAGAAAACTTTCGGAAAAATCCATCGCCTATTTACTCATTGCACCTTCTTTACTTTTGATACTTGTCATTGCCATTTGGCCGGTCATTCAATCGTTTTATTTTTCAATGTTCGACCTCAGGCTCAACAATCCGACGAAATCAGAGGTACATACTGATTATCAGCTGGATTTGAAGCGGTATTTGGATAACTATCCTTTCTTGCAAGGTGCAATCGATAAAGAATTGAGAAATGCTGAAGGACCGAATGAAGAAACATTGACTTCGGTAAAAGAAGATCTTAATCAACTGAACAGTACCCTTTTAGAAGATGAGAAAATTGCTGAACGATATGAAGTCATTGATGAGAAGCTCATGAACTTCGAAAAAATCGGTGCGAAAGAACGGATGATTGAAGTTGATCAAGAACGAGCTCAAAAAATCCAGGGGAAATTAAGTTCTGTTGAAAAGGAACTGAAGGCACTTGAAAACTTGGAAGACGCAAACGGTGTAAAAGGACTGAGTTCCGCACTTGCAGAGACCGTCATCAAGCCGAACTTCATCGGCTTTGACCATTACGCGAAAAACCTGACCGACAAACGGATGTGGATGTCGATCTGGAACACCGTTGTTTTTACAGTCGTTTCGGTCGCTTTTGAATTAGTCCTCGGTCTCTTGATTGCATTGTTGATCAACAAAGCTTTCTTCGGAAGAGGATTGGTCCGTGCCTCGATCCTAATACCTTGGGCAATTCCGACCGTTGTAGCCGCGTTGATGTGGAAGTTCCTATATGATGGTCAGAACGGAATCGTTGCAAAAGTATTTGAAGAGGTTGGGCTTATCAATCGGATGGCGACCTTGCTCACAAACGATACCGGTGCGATGTTCTCGGTCATTTTTGCAGACGTATGGAAAACGACTCCGTACATGGCGTTGTTGCTTTTGGCAGGTCTTCAGACGATCCCGCGCAGCTTGTATGAAGCTGCAGCCATCGATGGAGCTGGCAAGTTGAAGCAATTTTTCACCATCACACTGCCATTGTTGAAAACGAGCATTCTCGTCGCATTGCTATTCCGTACGTTGGATGCATTCCGTGTATTCGACCTGATTTTCGTATTGACGGGTGGAGGACCAGCGAATTCAACGGAAACCATATCCCTCCTCGCCTACAAGGTCATGATTGCGCAATCGAACTTCGGTGAAGGTTCCGCATTATCTGTAGTCGTGTTCATTTGTGTGGCGATCATCTCGATCATCTACATTTCATTACTCGGCAGAGACCTGTTGGATGATAAGAAATAATGGAAGGGAAAGGGTGAGTTGAATGCAGAAGAAAGCTGGACCATTATTCTATATAGGTTTATTCGTGTTTATTTTCCTTGTCATGTTTCCATTCTTATGGATTTTGATCAGTTCGTTCAAGCCGGTATCTGAATTATTCGGTGAGAAAGCATTCATTCCCTATACTTCAGATCCGACGTTCAAAAACTATGAATCGGTATTCGTGAACCATCCGTTCTTGGTTTATTTGAAAAACAGTTTGATCGTCTCGGGTGTGACGACGATCTACACGGTGTTCATCGCATCGTTCGCAGCTTACGCCATTGCGCGTATGCAATTCAAAGGGAAAACGATCATCCTCGGACTTGTTCTGTCCGTGTCGATGTTCCCGCAAGTGGCGACGATTTCACCGATCTATATCATTTTGAAAAATCTCGGTCTGACCAATAGTTATATTGGGCTGATCATTCCTTATACAACAATCACCTTGCCGCTATCGATCTGGATTTTGGTGACGTTCTTCCGGAAGATCCCATTCGATTTGGAGGAAGCCGCGAAAATCGATGGGGCAAGCATCATGCAGACGTATTGGAGGGTCATCCTTCCACTTGCGGTGCCTGGTATTTTTACAACAGCAATTCTTGTATTCATTGCAGCATGGAACGAGTTCCTGTTCGCGCTCGTGTTGAATACGGAGGAAGCGTATAAGACGGTACCAGTCGGAATCGCGATGTTCCAGGGACAGTTCACGATTCCTTGGGGCGAAATTTCAGCTGCAACCGTCGTCGTGACGGTACCACTTGTCATCATGGTACTCTTGTTCCAACGACGAATCGTATCCGGACTAACATCAGGAGCAGTGAAAGAATAGGGATCAGTTTACAACTTAGGAGGCAATTATGGCGAAACAATGGTGGAAAGAAAGTGTCGTTTATCAAATCTATCCTCGTAGCTTCAACGACAGCAACAATGACGGAATCGGAGACTTGAATGGCATCATTGAAAAATTGGATTACCTGAAGGACCTGGGTGTCGACGTCGTCTGGTTATCTCCAGTCTATGAATCTCCAAATGACGATAATGGCTATGACATTTCCAATTACCGGGCGATCATGGACGAATTCGGGACAATGGAAGATTGGGATCGCTTGTTGGAAGAGATGCACAATCGCGGCTTGAAGCTCGTGATGGACTTGGTGGTCAACCACTCGTCTGATGAGCACGCCTGGTTCGCAGAATCGAGAAAATCGAAGGATAATCCATATCGTGATTACTATATTTGGGATCCTGGAAAAGATGGGGCTGAACCGAACAACTGGGTGTCGTTCTTCAGTGGTTCCGCATGGCAGTATGATGAGGCAACGGAAGAATATTACTTGCACCTTTTCACGAAAAAGCAGCCGGATCTCAACTGGGAGAACCCGAAGCTCCGTGAAGAAGTGTATGATCTGATGAAATTCTGGCTCGATAAAGGAATTGACGGCTTCCGCATGGACGTCATCAACGTCATTTCGAAAACGCCAGGTCTCCCGGATGCAGAAGTGACAACAGACAGCAAGTACCAGTGGGGTGGAGAGCACTTTGTGAACGGTCCACGCTTCATGGAGTTCATGAAAGAGATGAACGAGAAAGTGCTGGATCACTACGATGTGATGACGGTCGGCGAAACACCGATGGTCACGCCAGAGGACGGCGTTCGTTTTACAAATGAAGAAGATGGGATCTGCAGCATGCTGTTCCAATTCGAACACATGGACGTCGACAGTACGCCTGGAAGCCACCTCGGAAAGTGGAAAATCAATCCGGACTGGAAACTGACGGATCTGAAGAAGATCATGACGAAGTGGCAGGTCTCTATGCAGGAAGGGAAAGGTTGGAACAGCCTTTACTTGGAAAATCACGATCAACCACGGTCGGTTTCCCGTTTTGCCGATGACGGAAAATACCATGAGGTGTCTGCGAAGATGCTTGCGACCTGGCTTCATATGATGCAAGGAACGCCTTATGTTTATCAAGGGCAAGAGCTTGGCATGACGAACGTCGCATTCGAGCGTTTAGAAGATTATAAGGATGTTGAGATCCATAACTTCTACCGTGATGTCGTCGAGAACGGAAGCGAGGATCCGGAAATGATCATGGATGCAATCCGTGCGAAAGGTCGAGACAATGCGCGTACGCCGATGCATTGGAACAGTGGCACGAACGCTGGCTTCAGTGATGCTGAACCGTGGATCAAGGTGAATCCGAATTACAAAGACATCAATGCGGAACAGCAAGTGAACGATCCAAACTCCGTTTACTCGTACTACAAGCGTCTTATCCAGTTGAGAAAACAGCACGAAATCGTCGTTCATGGCGATTACGACTTGATTCTCGAAGACGATGAGCAAATTTACGCGTATACAAGAACGTTAGGTGATGAGAAGCTGCTCGTCATTACGAACTTCAGTGGAGAGAAGCCTGTCTTCAAGCTTCCAGCTGGTCTTGACGGCAGTCGTCCTGAGCTGTTGATCTCCAACTATGATGTACGCGATCATTCACTCGAAGGGTTGACGTTGAAACCGTATGAAGCACGCGTTTATAAGTTGGCATAAATGAGGAAGAGTCCCACTGATTAGTGGGGCTCTTTTTTCGTAGTAAAAAAGTATTGAGTTCCCCAAGCGAGAGGGAAAGTTCCACAAGTGAAGATGAAAGTTCCACAAGTGAGAGCAAAAGTTCCCCAAGTAAAAGCGAATCTTCCACAAGTCAGTATCAAACTTCCTGAAGCAACCCCAAAAATTTGGGCTGATCCTTTAGTTTCCCAAGTTTTAAAACTCCGCAGAACGGTAATGAGGGGTTAAAAGGAGGTATTAACCATGCCAACTGATAAAAAGAAGCAGAAAGAACCTGACCATACACTTCATGAAGACGAGACCGTCGATCCGATACCAACAGAGGACCATAGGCAAGAAATAAAAGAGGAAAAGAAGAAGGAGAAATCGAAAGACGACTCCTCCAGTGAACGTAAATATAGAGAAAATGAATGAAAAAAGCGGCCGCAAATGGCCGCTTTCATTATTTTATATAGCTTTCAAAGCATCCGTAATGCTTTTATCGCCTGAAAGGATTTCGAACGTTTTTCCATATGTGTTCTTAAGATCCAGCGTTTTAACCATCACATTAGCAACGTCTTCACGCGAAATCTCTCCTTCATAATTGTCCAGTTTCTCTGCTGCACGGATCTGACCGTTGCCAGCACCATAAGAAAGCCTTCCTGGTCTTACGATCGTGTATTCGAGAGAACTGTTTCGGAGTGCATCATCTGCTTTTCCTTTTGCCTCAAAATAGTGCTTCATTTCGTCAGAACCATATTCAGGGTTGTCGGCTCCGACTGTACTGAGCATAACGAAGCGTTTCACACCCAATTTTTCAGCGCTTTCAATCAGTTTGATGGCACCTTCTTGGTCGACCGTAATCGTTTTTTCAGGTCCGGTCTTGGATCCGGATCCCGCAGCGAAGATGATCGCATCGCAGCCTTCTACGGCATGGTCCACCTCATCTTCCAGGTTCGCGAGCGCTGTCTCTTTCGCTCCTAACTGCTCTAGTTCAGCAGATTGTGTAATGTCACGGATCATGGCCACTGGCTCATGTCCATTTTCAGCTAAATGTTGAATGATACTTCGACCTGTACCTCCGTTTGCTCCTGCAACGAGTACTTTCATTGTCTATTCCAGCTCCCTTCTGAAAACATAGTTATTATGTTCCACATTAGCAAAGAATATAAACGATTTCGAATGAGAAGCAGCGCCATACTAGAACATTAGTCGGTGTTTTTATACAATAGAAGAAAAGTGAGAGGTGAACTAAATGAAAGTCACAATAGTCGGTTGCTGGGGCGGCTTTCCTAGGAAGCTGGAAGCGACATCTGGTTACTTGCTACAGGAAGATGGATTCAACCTGCTCGTCGATTGCGGAAGTGGTGTGCTTTCCCAGCTGCAAGCGTACATAGATGTTGAGGATTTGGACGCCGTCATTTTGTCCCACTATCATCATGACCATATTGCCGATATCGGTCCTTTGCAATTCGCACGGCTCGTCAAATCACACACTGGCTCTAAGTTACCTGAGCTTCCGATTTACGGCCATCGTTTCAACGAAGGGGAATTCCAGCGGCTTTCCTATAAAGGTTTTACGGTTGGTGAAGAGTATAATCCGGCGGTTCCGATTACAATTGGTCCGTTTAAAATTTCGTTTTTACAAACGAGGCATCCAGTCCCATGTTATGCGATGCGGATTGAAGGTCAGAATCATACGGTCGTCTATTCGGCGGATACGAGTTACCAGGAGGAGTTTTTCGACTTTTTCCGTGGAGCGGATCTCTTGTTGATGGAATCTAACCTGTATAAAGGAATGGACGGTGCCAGCATCGGCCATACGACGAGTGAAGAAGCGGGAATTCTTGCGAAGGAGTCGAATGTTCGTCAACTCGTCCTGACCCATCTGCCTCACTTTGGTGATCTCGACCAGCTCGTGAAAGAAGCGGAAGAAAAGTTTGACGGTCCCGTGACCCTTGCGAAAAGTGGTTACGTCTGGGACGGAGAAAAAATATAGAGGAGGACATAAATATGCTCTTATTTATCGATAACAACAACATCACAGATCCAAGAATCAATTTGGCGATTGAAGAATATGCCTTGAAACACCTTGATATCAATGATACTTACTTGCTGTTCTACATCAACGAACCGTCCATTATCATTGGAAAGAACCAGAATACGGTAGAAGAAATCAATTCCGATTATGTGAGGGAACATGGCATTCATGTCGTCCGTCGTCTATCAGGTGGTGGAGCTGTGTATCATGACCTTGGGAACTTGAACTTCAGTTTCATAACGAAGGATGATGGCAACAGCTTCCACGATTTCAAAAAGTTCACCGATCCAGTCGTCAAAGCACTGCATCGCCTGGGTGTACCGGCTGAACTCAGTGGTCGGAACGACATTTTAGTAGATGGGAAAAAGATCTCTGGGAATGCACAGTTCTCAACGAAAGGGCGCATGTTCAGTCATGGGACGCTCATGTTTGACTCTGAAATTGAGAACGTCGTTTCTGCATTGAATGTGAACATGGACAAGATCAAGTCAAAGGGAATCAAATCGATCCGAAGTCGAGTCACGAATATCCGTGAGCACCTGGATGAGGACATGACAGCTGAGGAGTTCAGAGAAACCCTTCTGAAGTACCTTTTCGAGGAGCAAGAGGAAATCCCGTATTACACGTTGACCGAGGAAGATTGGAAGAACATCCACAAGATTTCCGAGGAACGCTATCAAAACTGGGATTGGAATTATGGTAAATCACCTAAGTTCAACGTGAAGCATTCTCACCGTTTTGAGGGAGCTGGGCAGCTTGATCTCCGATTGGATGTGGAGAAGAATACGATCCAGCATTGTAAAATTTATGGTGACTTCTTCGGTGTAGGGGATGTAGAAGAGATCGAGTCCCGTTTAATCGGAGTGAAATATGATCGAGAGGAAATCGAGAAAGCAATCAGTGATTTGGATATCGGACATTACCTTGGAAAAATTACAAGAGAGCAATTCTTGGATTTGGTGCACTAAGGAATTAAGGAGAGGCGACCTTTGGACAGGTCGTCTTTTTCAATGCATCCGTTTTTTACTTTTCACAGGTGACAAGCTCGTGTGAACAAAAAATAGGCACATCCCTCCTATAGGTGAATATCATGGTTATGTAAGAAAGGAGTGATGATGATGTCTGAACAAAAACGACCGACAAATTCGACGAGACAGGGCAACCAACCGAGAGAAGAAGATCGAGCGAAACACAAACACATGTATGAAAAATGTAAGGAATATACGAAGTACCACGTCCTTGTCGAAACGAAAGACGGTAAGAAATTCGATGCAATCATCATGGACGTGAAGAAGGATAAGGTGGAACTGCTCGTACCGGAAATGATGGAGCCGGAATCCTATGGACAAATGAGAGAACAAGGGTATCGACAGCCGAGGTTCCGCCGTTTCGGGGGATTGATTTTACCGCTTGCGGGTCTTGCAGCCCTGTCACTCGTCCCCTACTACCAACCCTATCCATACTATCCATACCCGTACTACTAAAACTCCCTCACTTCAGGGAGTTTTTTTATGCTTCTCGATGTGTCAGGCTCCAACAACATTGATCATTCCAGTAGTAGGTGCCTGACACTATCGGTACCTGGCACCGATTACGATTCCGCTGCTGGCAAGGATTCTTTGAGCGTACCAGGTACTGAAGAGGTAATGATGGAGTACTGATGAGCACTTCGTTGACAAGAAAGCGCTTTCCTTATAAGCTTTTTATATATCATATTTATTGGAGTTCGATTTATTTTCGTTATATTTCAGAGGAGGGGAAGCAGTGATTTACAATGTCGAGAAGGAAACGATGGGTGTCGAGGAAAAGGAGCGGTTGCAACTCGAACGCTTGAAGAAAACGGCACAGACTGTGTATGAGAAGGTCCCTTTTTACAAAAAGAAGTTTGAAGATTCAAACATTACTCCTGATCAAATCAATAGTTTAGAAGATTTGAAGAAGCTTCCGTTTACGAAGAAACAGGACTTGCGTGACCACTATCCATTCGGTCTTTTTGCGGTGGATCAAAAGGACATCGTTCGTCTCCATGCGTCATCAGGTACAAGTGGAAAACCGACTGTCGTCGGGTATACGAAAAGTGATATTGAATTATTCAGCGAAGTCGTTGCACGAGCGATTGCAGCTTCTGGTGGCGAACCGGGCAATGTGCTTCATAACGCCTACGGGTACGGCCTCTTCACGGGTGGACTTGGTCTGCATTATGGGTCTGAACAGCTTGGAATGGCGACTGTTCCGGTATCAGGCGGGAACACGCAACGACAAATCCTATTGATTGAAGATTTCAAACCTCAGGTCATCTGTGGGACACCTTCCTACATTCTCAACATTGCTGAAACGATGGAAAAGATGGGGAAAGACCCGAGAAATACGAGTCTCAAATACGGGATCTTCGGTGCCGAACCATGGTCAGAGGAAATGCGGCAAACGCTTGAAGAGAAGCTCAACATCAAGGCAGTCGATATCTACGGACTGAGCGAAATTATCGGACCAGGGGTCTCCATTGAATGCCATGAAGCACAAGATGGACTACATATCGCAGACGATCATTTTTACGCTGAAGTTATCGATCCCGAAACACTTCAACCGCTGCCGGATGGAGAATACGGTGAACTCGTTTTCACAAGCTTGACGAAAGAAGCATTCCCGATCATCCGTTATCGTACAGGTGATATCGCTGCCATCAATAGTGAGCCGTGTAAATGCGGACGTACATCGGTCCGGATGTCGCGAGTGAAAGGCCGAATCGATGACATGCTCATCATCCGCGGTGTGAATGTTTTCCCTTCTGAAATTGAAAACTGCCTTTTACAGCTAGAAGAAATCGTTCCACATTATCAAATTCAATTGAAGAGGGACGGTACGATGGACCAGGTCGTTTTACAAGTTGAAGTCAGTGAAAAGGTGTTCGATGAATGCTCTCAAGACTTGTCTCACCTCATGATGGAAGGCTTGAAGAGCAAAATTCAGCACACGATCAAAACGAATTGCCTCGTTTCCATCGATGTTGATATCCAGAAGCCGAATTCTGTTCCCCGATCAGAAGGAAAAGCCGTGCGGGTTGTGGATTTACGAAAAGAAGAAGCCCTACAGAAGTAGTACTTTTCAGAATATGGGGTAAAAAGCATTGAATTAATTATAACGATATTCTATAATGACGTTAAATAAACGTAATACTCGGAAGGTGATAATAGATGACTATCGAAACATCGTTCGATCAGTTGACAGAAGATGAAAAATACGAGCATTTCCTTGCGCGTATCGACGCTGGTGAGAAGATCGAGCCAAACGACTGGATGCCGGATGATTACCGTCAATCGTTGATTCGTCTGATCTCCATGCATGGAATCAGCGAAATAATGGGAGCGCTTCCAGAAAAGGAATGGGTTCCGAAAGCACCGACGTTACACCGTAAACTTGCCATCATGGCAAAGGTTCAAGATGAGATGGGCCACGGCCAGCTCCTTCTTCGTGTAGCTGAAGACCTGATGGAACCACTTGGAATGAACCGTGAAGACATTATGCAGAACTTATTCTCGGGAAAACTGAAGTTCCACAATGTGTTTCATATGAAAGCGCCTACATGGGGCGACGCTGGAATCATCGCATGGCTCGTTGACGGCGCGGCGATCATTTCACAGAGTATGATGCTGAATTCTTCATACGGCCCGTATGCAAGAGCATTGAAGCGAATTTGTGCAGAGGAAGTCTTCCATGCACAACACGGAGAAAGTATCATCATGGCTTTAGCAGAAGGAACGCCAGAGCAGCGCGAACTTTTACAAGATGCATTGAACCGCTGGTGGACTGCACTTCTCATGTTCTTCGGACCAAAGAGCAAAGAGAATGCATCGACTTCTCACGTTGATAAGAACATGCGCTATAAAATCCGTGAAAAAACGAACGAAGAACTTCGTCAAGAATTCTTCAACAAATATGTACCGCGAATCTGGTCTCTCGGCCTGACGATTCCGGATGAAACGATCCACTTTGACGAAGAACAAGGTCTATGGGTCTATCAAGATCCTGACTGGAACGAATTCAAAGAAATCGTTACTGGTAACGGACCTCAATCGAAAGAACGCCTTGAGCTTCGTGAAACATCATACGAAAACAACCGCTGGGTACGCGAAGCATTGAACTCTGCAGCACAAGCGATTTAACCGGAGGAGGAGGGAATCCATTGAGTGAAAAAGGAAAAGACGGCTTCTACAGCGTCTATGAAGTATTCAGTAAAAAAACAGATAAAAGTCCACTACAACATCAATTCAGTCTATTGGCACCGAACGAAGAAATGGCACTCATCATGGCTCGTGAAAACTTCTTCCGCCGTGAGCCTGTAGCCGACATCTGGGTCGTCAAGCGTGAAGATATCCGCGTGATGAACCAGGAAGAGAAGGAAATGCTCAAGCGTTTGGACGATAAGGATTACCGTGAAACAAAAGGTTACGGTTATCTGAAGAAAAAGTGGCGTAAATACCAGCAGGAGCAATTTACAGAAAAGAACCTGCTTAGTAATAGCAACAGCAAGGGAGGATCCAAGTAATGGCACAAGACAAAGCATTGGTTGAGCTTCTCTACACACTTGCTGATGATGATTTCATTTTGGCGTATCGAGGGTCTGAGTGGCTCGGTCTTGCACCACACATCGAGGAAGATGTTGCGTACTCATCGATCAATCAGGACATGATGGGACACGCAGCGAAGTATTATCACCTATTGGAAGAGTTGGGAGAAGGCGACGCAGACGAGCTTTCTCACTTGAGAGCACCTGAGAAGTTCCGGAACGCAGTCCTTTTAGAGGAGAAGAACGGAGAAGGGACGTACCTTGAACAACCTCAATACGATTGGGCGTTCGCTGTTGTTCGAAACTACTTCTATTCGATCCATAAAAAGTACCGAATGGACTCTCTGAGAAAATCAAGCTATGAACCTCTCAGCGATACCGCGAAAAAAGTAAGCATCGAGCTTCAGTACCACCTGATGCACTGGGAGACTTGGTTCAAGCAATTGATGACGAGTACCGATGAAGCGAAGCGCCGTATGACAGCAGCGATCGATCGTTGCTGGAATGAAATGGGCGGAGTGCTTTCACTCGGACCGATGGCAGACGAAATGGCTGAGAAGGGCTATATCGCAAGCGAAGAAACGATGCGTACGAAATGGCTCGATCATATGGAAAAGACATTCGAACAAATCGGCGCGGACTTCCCAGGCGAGCTCGGTATGACAAAAGGAAACGGCCGTCAGGGAGAACATACAGAAGACCTGACGCAAGCACTAGAAACACTTTCGGAAGTGTACGAAACAAATCCAAAGGTAGCCTGGTAGAAAACGACGAGTTTTGACCTAATTTTTAAGATTATGAGTTTGAGAGGAGGATTACGATGACCGGAATCGAATCGAAACAATTGGTAGAGACGGTTTATCAAGTGCTTCAAAATGTCACTGACCCTGAAATTGATTCTGTCAGCATCCGTGATCTTGGAATGGTGGAGAAGGTTGACGTGGATGAATCGAAAGCAACGGTCTCAATTTTACCGACATTCACAGGTTGTCCAGCACTCGACATCATCCAACGGGACATTGTCAATGCTGTCATTGAAGTAGACGGCATCGAAGAAGTGGAAGTCATTTTTCCATCCAAACCGATCTGGACGACAGACCGAATCACTGATCAAGGGAAAGAACAACTGAAGCAATTCGGAATATCGCCTCCTCCTGCAAATCATACACCTGGAGAACCGTGGGAGATCCCATGCCCGTATTGCGGGTCGGTCTATACCACGATGGAGAATCTGTTCGGCCCGACAGCGTGCCGATGCATTCTCTATTGCAGAAGCTGTAAAAATCCATTTGAAGCTATGAAACCCGTCGCCAACATCGGTGACGAATAAGAAAGGGTGTTTATTTAATGGTAAAATTGATCGCACTTTACAGAAATCCTGAAAACAAAGAAGAATTCGACGAGCACTATTTCAACACACATTCACCAATCACAGCTAAGATACCCGGACTTCGCAAAATGGAAGTGACGAAAATCGTAGGTTCACCAATGGGAGGAAGCGACTATCACCTTCTATGTGAAATGTACTATGACGATCACGATGCTTTGAAAGCAGCAATGAAAACAGATGAAGCAAAAGCTTCTGGGAAGGACCTCATGGGATTTGCAGGTGACTTGGTAACACTGATGATCGGTGAGGAAGTCGATGGTGAGTAAAGAAACCATCAAAACATGGACTGAAGCTGGTGTCGGTGTCATCCAACTAGATCGTCCGAAGGTTTTGAACGCACTCAACCGTAAAATGGTTACTGAAATCCTTGAAACGATGGAAGCGTGGGATCGTGATGATGACGTCGCGGTCATGATCGTGACAGGCGGACCGAAAGTCTTCGCGGCAGGTGCTGATATCGACGAAATGGCAGAAGACGACTCGATTTCTCTCGAGCTGTTGAACCAGTTCGCTGAGTGGGACCGTCTTGCCTGGGTGAAGAAGCCGATCATCGGTGCTGTTAACGGCTATTGTCTTGGAGGAGCTTTCGAATTGGCACTCAGCTGTGACTTGATCGTTGCAGCGGAAAATGCCCAGTTCGGATTCCCTGAAATCAACCTCGGTGTCATGCCTGGTGCTGGAGGAACGGTTCGACTGACGAAATTGATGGGCCGTGCAAAAGCACTTGAATGGCTCTGGACGGGAGACTATATGACAGCAGAATTTGCGAAAGCAAATGGCGTCGTGAACCGAACGGTCGCACCTGAGCTCGTATT
The DNA here is from genome assembly GCF_051842935.1 of Pseudalkalibacillus sp. Hm43. Classification (GTDB taxonomy): domain Bacteria; phylum Bacillota; class Bacilli; order Bacillales; family Fictibacillaceae; genus Pseudalkalibacillus. The sequence continues at coordinate 132,636 of NZ_JBPXRR010000001.1, forward strand.
TGAAGAAGCGATGAAACTCGCTCGGAAAATTGCGAAGCAAGCACCGTTGTCTGTCCGTATGATCAAGGAAGCGGTCAACAAATCTGTCGATCATTCCATTTATGAAGCGATGCAGTTCGAGCGTAAAAACTTCTATATGCTGTTCTCTTCAGAAGATCAGAAGGAAGGCATGCGCGCATTCGTCGAAAAACGGAAACCACAATTCAAAGGGAAATAAGGAGCGGTTGAAGGATGTTTGAAACGATTGAATACCGTACGGAAAACAATGTTGCTTGGCTTCGACTGAACCGACCGGACAAATTTAATGCCTTCACCGAACAAATGAACTTCGAGATCACGAAAGCATTAAAAGAGGCAGAGAGAGACAAGGAAGTTCGTTGCCTGGTCATCACCGGTAATGGAAAAGCATTTTGTTCAGGCGAAGACCTGGCGGGGGTCAAAGAGGATACGGATCACGCGGAAATTTTACGAAAAAGATATAACCCGATGGTGGAGAAGCTGGCGAGCTTCGAAAAACCAGTCGTGGCGGCAGTCAATGGGGTTGCAGCTGGAGCAGGCATGAGTCTCGCACTTGCTTGTGATTTCCGACTGATGTCAGAGAAAGCGAGTTTCATAGAGGCGTTCATCAATGTCGGACTCGTACCTGACTCAGGGAACTTGTTCTATCTTCCAAGACTTGTTGGACATGCAAAAGCACTAGAGCTTGCGGTCATGGGAGACAAGGTGTCGGCAGAAGAAGCGAAAGACCTTGGACTTGCGAACAAGGTGATTCCATTGGACAGCTGGGAAGAAGAAGTGACCGCTTTTGCGGAAAATCTTGCGAACAAACCGACGAAAGCGATCGGTCTCATCAAGCGCTATCTACGTAAAAGTTGGGACGCGGACTTGAGCGAAATGCTCGAGAACGAGGCATACGCTCAACGAACAGCGGGGATGACGGAAGACCACGCCGAAGGAGTCAAAGCTTTTATCGAAAAAAGAATGCCTGAATTCAAAGGGCGTTAGATTAGAAGAAGCAGAAGATGTATCAACGTTAGAACTAAATTACTTAGAAGGAGTGACTGATCAATGAGTACAACGAAAGAACAACAACAAACTGCAGTAGAGATGAAACGTGACGCTTACAAAATGGTCATCAACGGAGAGCAAGTCGACAGCGTATCTGGTGAAACATTCACAACATATAACCCAGCAACTGGTGAAGTACTTGCTCAAGTAGCTAAAGCGGGTACAGAAGACGTCGACAAAGCGGTCGAAGCAGCTCGTAACGCTTTTGAAAAAGGGAAATGGCCGAAGTATCCAGTCGGAAAGCGTGCTCGCGTATTGAACAAAATCGCTTCAATCATGCGCAGCCGTTTCAACGAATTGGTTGAACTAGAAGTCTTGAACAGCGGTAAGTCATTGTCAGCTGCTCAAGGGCAAGTGATGCAAGCAGTTGAAAACTTCGAATTCTACGCAGGTGCAATCGTTGGTCACCGCGGACATGTAAACAACATGCCTGGACCTTTTACAAATACAGAAACGAAAGAGCCACTTGGCGTATGTGCGCAAATCATCCCATGGAACTATCCGATGATGATGGCTTCTTGGAAAGTAGCGCCGGCAATCGCTGCTGGTAACTCGATCGTATTGAAGCCAGCAAGCTTGACGCCACTAACAGCAATCATCTTGACGGAAATCTGCCACGAAGCAGGCGTACCAGAAGGTGTTGTAAACATCGTAACAGGACCTGGTTCAACAGTCGGAAACCACTTGGTCGAGCACCCTGGTGTTGATAAAGTTGCGTTCACTGGTGAAACAGGAACAGGGAAAGACATCATGGCAAAAGCTTCTGAAACATTGAAGCGCGTAACGCTTGAGCTTGGAGGAAAGTCTCCGAACATCGTATTCGAAGATGCGAACATGGACGCTGCTGTTGACGGGTCTCTATTCGGAATCTTCTACAACACAGGTCAATCTTGTGAAGCTCGTTCCCGTCTCTTCGTACACGAAAACATTTATGACGAGTTCATGGAGAAGTTCGTTGAGAAGACGAAAAAGCTAGTTCTTGGTAACCCGCTTGATCAAGGTACACACATCGGCTCAATCATCAGCGAAAGCCAGGTAGAAGTGATCGACGGTTATGTAAAAGAAGCAGAAAAACAAGGTGCGAAAGTACTTGTCGGTGGTGGTCGCGCGAAGGTCGACGGCTACGAAAACGGGCACTGGTACCTGCCAACAGTCATCACGGATGTTACGAACGACATGAAGATTGCTCAAGAAGAAATCTTCGGACCAGTTGTCGTTGTTATGAAGTACAGTGACGAGAAGGAAGTTCTGAAGCTTGCGAACGATACAGTATTCGGACTTGCAGCAGCAATCTGGACAACGGACCACGCACGTGCAAACCGCGTCGCTACTAAGCTGAAAGCTGGTACTGTGATGGTCAACTCACCGTTCTCCGCATTCCCTGGAACGCCGTTCGGTGGTTACAAGCAATCTGGATTCGGAAGAGAGCTTTGTATTGAAACACTCGACCTATATACAGAAACAAAAAGTGTCATCTCCTATGTTGGAGGCAAGCCGCTGAATCCGTTCGGAGTGTAACCATAATCAACCAATAGGCGAGCACCTTTTCAGGTAGCTCGCCTTCCATTTTAGAAAAAGGCAGTTTTCTAAAAGATTGTTGCTTTTGGCACTCTTCTTTATTTGAGTTGATTGAAGCGTAAGGTGCGATACTCCTCGAAAATGGAAATCGTATTTTCTTCGTGCGATGTATCGCTGCTGAAGCTTTCCTTGTCCTACGGGACAAGCGGTCAGGTGGAGACTCCTAATGGCGCAAAGCGCCAGGAGGCTCACCGTCGCCCCGTGGAAAGCGAGCAACCTGGAGCGGAGATCAAAACATACAAGAGCAACAATGTATGCGAAAAGAGCATAGAAAAATTGCTTCAACGTTTGAATACTATCGGACAAAAGTTCCAATAAGGGAGTGGAAGAGCATGATCAAGCACATTACAGTCATCGGTTCTGGTGTCATGGGTCGTGGAATCGCCTACGTTTCAGCGGTCGGTGGTTACAACACGACGCTCGTGGACATATCTGAACAAGCGCTCGCTAGTGCTAAAACGGAAATCAATGCCATCTTCGACAAAGGGGTTCAACGCAACAAGATTTCTGAAGATGCAGCGAACGAAAGCATGGAGCGCATGAGCTATTCGTCAAGCTTGGAAGAGACCGTCGCCAACACGGACATGGTCATCGAAGCGGTACCGGAAAACCTCAACATCAAGAAGAACGTCTTCGAAACGATCGACAAGCATGCACCGGAGCATTGCTATTTTGCAACGAATACATCCACAATGAGCCCGACGGAAATCGCTTCATTCACGAACCGTCCTGGGAAAGTGATCGCAATGCACTTTTTCAATCCGGTACATAAGATGCCGTTGATCGAAATCATCAAAGGACTGGATACAGCTGAAGATACGGTGAAAGTCGCCAATGAAGTCGCGACTAAGATGGGGAAAGAAACCGTCACAGTGAATGAATTTCCTGGATTTGTGACGAGCCGGATCAGTGCACTCGTCGGAAACGAAGCGTTCTATATGCTGCAAGAAGGCGTTGGCGCACCGGAGGAAATCGACAAAGCGATCAAGCTTGGTTTGAATTATCCGATGGGACCTTTTGAACTCGGTGACCTCGTCGGACTTGATACACGCTTGAACAATTTGAAGTATTTACATGAAACACTTGGTGAAAAATATCGCCCATGTCCGCTGCTTGTGAAATATGTCAAAGCAGGACGCCTTGGCCGCAAGTCAGGCATGGGTGTTTACGATTATAGTGAAAAAGGAGGCAACTAACATGCGTGAAGTTGTCATCGTAGATGCAGTCCGCACACCGATTGGACGCTATAAAGGCGCACTGAAGAACATTCGCCCGGATGACCTCGGAAGCCTTGTCATCAAAGCGCTTCTAGAACGGAATCCTGATCTACCGAAGGAACAAATCGAGGAAGTCGTTTTCGGAAACGCGAACGGTGCCGGTGAAGAAAACCGGAACGTAGCGCGTATGTCAGCACTCCTTGCAGATCTACCAGTCGAGGTCGGCGGTACGACCATCAACCGTCTTTGTGGATCCGGTCTTGATGCTGTCTCTTATGCGGCACGTGCCATCATGGCGGATGAAGGGGACATTTTCATTGCAGGTGGTACGGAGAGTATGACCCGTGCACCGTTTGTTATGGGGAAACCGGACAAGGAATTCCCACGTGGCAACATGGAAATGTTCGATACGACGATTGGCTGGCGCTTCGTAAACCCGGCGCTTGAGGAAAAATTCGGGACAGACAGCATGCCGGAGACGGCGGAAAACGTAGCACAAGACTACGGAATTTCCCGTGAAGAGCAGGACCAATTCGCTTATGAAAGCCAGATGAAGGCGAAACGCGCAATGGATGAAGGTCGCCTTAAGGACGAAATCGTTCCCGTCGTTTACAAGGATCGCAAAGGGAATGAAATCGTCGTCGATACGGATGAGCACCCTCGTCCGACAAGTTCTCTTGAAAAGCTTTCCACGCTAAAACCGCTGTTCAAAGACGGGACGATTACTGCAGGAAACGCATCGGGAATCAACGATGGTGCATCAGCCCTCCTGATCATGAGCAAGGAAAAAGCGGAAGCGCTCGGTTTGAAGCCGATGGCGAAATACGTGACGTCCGCAACAGCAGGACTCGAGCCACGTGTCATGGGACTCGGACCCATCCACGCTTCACGTAAAGCGTTGAAACGTGCAGGACTTTCATCGAGCGACCTCGGATTGATTGAGCTGAACGAAGCTTTTGCTTCCCAGTCGCTTGAGTGTATCCGTCAACTGGAGCTCGATCCATCTCGCGTCAACATGAACGGAGGAGCGATCGCTTACGGTCATCCGCTCGGAGCAAGCGGCGCGCGTATTCTCACAACGCTTTTACATGAGATGCGGAAACAGAAGACCCAATACGGCCTTGCAACGATGTGCATCGGTGTCGGCCAGGGAATCGCAGCAATCGTAGAAGGATATAACGACTAAATTTTATTAGGAGGAATCGGCATGTCATCCATTTTATATGAAGTGAAGAACCATATCGCATACGTCACATTGAATCGTCCGGACGTGTTGAACTGCTTCAATTACGATACGTTGAAACAGTTGGGCGAAGTCGTCGAGGAGATCCATCATAACCCTGAAGCGAGAGTCGTCATCTTCACAGGTGCAGGGGAGAAAGCGTTCAGTGCAGGTGCTGACCTGAAAGAACGTAAGACGTTGACGGAAAACGAAGTCCGTCGTAACGTCACGAAAATCAGAGACGTCTTTACGGCAGTCGATAAGTTGCCTCAGCCGACGATTGCCGTCATGAACGGCTATGCATTTGGTGGAGGATTCGAGCTGGCGTTGGCGTGTGACTTCCGAATTGCAGTCGAAGATACGAAGATGGGCTTGACCGAGCTTGGATGGGCGATTATCCCTGGAGCTGGCGGTACGCAACGCTTGCCACGCTTGATCGGCCAGGCGAAAGCGATGGAACTGATTTTAACAGCGAAAAAAGTATCATCCGAAGAAGCACTCCAATATGGTATCGTCAATGAAGTCGTTTCTTTCGACAGATTGATTGAAACGGCCGAGCAATGGGCAGAAAGAATGCTAAGCAACGGTCCAATCGCATTGAAGCAAGCGAAATATGCGATCAAGCAAGGAATGAACGTCGACCTCGAAACAGGATTGAATCTCGAAGCGAAAGCCTACGAAGTGACGATTCCGACGAAGGACCGTGTCGAAGCGTTAGTCGCATTCGGTGAAAAGCGTCCGCCTGAATTCAAGGGAGAATAACAGGAACAAAGTGGCCATCCTTTTCGCCGTTATAAAGAGAAAGATTGAGAGGGTACACGATATTTAGTATCATAAAGAAATCATTTAGAAATGAACCGGAAAAGGATGAGCACCATGCAGAACAGTTTGAACACTCGTTCAATGATTTTCACGTTATACGGAGATTACATTCGCCATTACGGCAACGACATATGGATTGGAAGTCTGATCAGACTGTTGAAGGAATTCGGACATAACGAGCAATCCGTACGCGCAGCGATCTCGAGAATGAACAAACAAGGCTGGGTCATAGCGGAACGGAAAGGGAACAAAAGTTATTACCGTTTGACGGAACCTGGTGTGCAAAGAATTGAAGAAGCGGCGAAGAGGATCTTCAAGTTGCAACCGGAAAACTGGGACGGTCAGTGGCGCATGTTCACTTACACGATACCGGAGGAGAAACGAAACATCCGGGATGAGTTGCGGAAGGAACTTGTGTGGAGCGGGTTCGGACTTCTGTCCAACAGCTTTTGGATTTCTCCGAACAAGCAGGAGAAACAATTGAAACAGATGATCGATAAGTATGACATCGAAGATTACGTCCATTTCTTCGTTTCGGAATACAAAGGTCCTCATAAAAGCGAGAAGCTTGTGGAAGAATGCTGGGACTTGAACGACATCAACGAGAAGTATGATGAGTTCATCAAGACGTACAGTCAGAAGTACGTTATGGACAAAAACAAGATTGAAAAAGGCGAGATGACGGATGGAGAGTGTTTCGTCGAGCGTACGAAGCTCGTCCATGAATACCGTAAATTCTTGTTCGTCGACCCAGGTTTGCCTGAAGAGCTTTTACCGAAAAAATGGCTGGGGGATTATGCTGCGAGTCTGTTCAGTGATTATTACAAGGCGCTCGCTCAGCCCGCGAGCCGATTCTTCGAGGACGTATTCAGTGAAGGAAACGAAGTGAAGAACAAGGACAAGAAGTATGACGCGTTGAATCATCCGCTGATCATAGAGAATAACAAATAAGGGACTGACGAAGGTCAGCCCCTTATCTATGAAACTATTTCGTTTATAGCTTAATTTCACCTAAGTTTTCTTTACACTGATTTGAATTACTTTTCAGCAAGGTGTTGTTTCGACGTGGTGGAAAAGTTGGGAAACCAGTATAAGCGCAACTAAGGTTCAATCTGCGCTTACAGCTTGATTTCACCTAAGTTTTCTTTAAACTCTTTGCCCTTTTGCTCGTAAGTGTCGATTGTCAATTGGATGAGCTCCAGGTCTTTGTCCGTGAGTTCGCGGATGACTTTTCCTGGAGAACCCATGACCATAGTACGAGGGGGGATCTTTTTACCTGGAGGAATCAACGTATTTGCACCGATGAATGCCGATTCCCCGATTTCAGCACCATCGAGGATGGTTGCGCCCATGCCGATCAAGGCACCTTTACGAATCGTACATCCATGAAGGATGACGTTATGCCCGACAGAAACCTCGTCTTCCAGGATGAGCGGGTACTCTTCATACAAATGACACGTGCAATTGTCTTGAATATTGCAGCGCTCACCGATGACGATCGGCGCTTCGTCTCCACGGACGACCGTGTTGAACCAAACACTTGAATTTTTGCCGATGGAAACGTCACCTATGATATGTACTCCTGGCGCGATGAAGACGGATTCATCGACTTTCGGATTCTTCCCGTTATATGGATAAAGCATAATAGACCTCCTTGAAAACGTTTTCTAAAGTATAACATATCAGAAGTCGGGAGTTGAACGAGAGGTGATTGACCCGTATCTGGGGTTTACGAACCACTTTTGAGAGGTTACGACCCGTTTCAGGAGGTTTACGAACCACTTCTCGAAGCGATCGACCCGTTTCTGGAGGTTTGCGAACCACTTCTAGAGGAAATCGCTCCACTTCACGATCAATACGAACCACTTGTCGAGGAGATCGAACCACTTCTCCCGATAAATTGTAATTTTCTATAGAAAGGATCTTTCAAAATGAACCGGTTATATGAACTGCTCAACATCCAATATCCGATCATCCAGGGAGGCATGGGGAACGTTTCGAATGCCCCGTTGACTGCAGCAATTTCCGAAGCGGGCGGCCTCGGAACACTCGGAATTGGTACGATGCAACCTGATGAAATTGAAGCGCTCATAAAGGATACAAAGGAACGAACGGACAAGCCGTTCGCCGTGAACATCCCGCTTAGCGTCTCACCTGCGGTCAAAGAAACAGCGATGCTGCTTTTTCAATATGAGGTTCCAGTCGTCGTGCTTTCAGCTGGTAACCCGGCACCGTTCATTCCGAAGTTCAAAGAAAAGGGACTGACGGTCATATGCGTGGTCGCCTCCGTCAAGCATGCGAAAAAAGCGGAACAGGCTGGAGCTGACATCATCGTGGCTGAAGGATACGAAGCGGCTGGTATCAATGCGACGGAAGAATCGACTACGATGACGTTGATTCCTCAGGTCGTGGATGCGGTGGACATTCCGGTCATCGCAGCTGGTGGGATTGGCGATGGCAGAGGACTAGCCGCAGCACTCTCTCTCGGTGCAGCGGGTGTACAAATGGGCACAAGGTTCATCGCCACCCAGGAAGGTGCTTTCCATGAGAACTACAAACAGAAGTTGATGGAAGCGACAGATACGGAAACGACGATTGTCGGGCGATCATATGGTAAAATCCGCAGACTCATGAAAACGCCATACGCACTCGAACTGTTGAAAGACGAAGCTTCTGGTGCTGATGTTGAGAAGTTCGTGCAGAAGACAACAGAAGATTATCATCGCAAAGGCGCAGTTGAGGGTGACTTCGATAAAGGATTCATCAACTCCGGACAGATTGCAGGGCTGATCAAAGACATCCCTACCGCCGAAGAATTGCTTCAGCGTATGGTAAAAGAAGCAAAAGAGACGCTTCGTAAAACGGAAAATTTGCTGTAGACGCGGAATTTTTACCAGGCTATGAAGTCGCTTTAACACTTAAAAGCTTTGGTGCGGAAAAATTTCCTCTTGCCTATATCGGTGAGATTTGTTACAAATATACATTAATTGAACTAATTCTTTTTAACCACTGGAGGTACTTATGGCACAACAAGAGCAATGGACTTCGAAACTCACATTCATTCTAGCAGCTGCCGGCTCTGCAATCGGGCTCGGTGCGATTTGGAAGTTTCCTTATGTCGCAGGTACGAGTGGTGGAGGAGCATTCTTCCTCGTATTCCTACTCTTCACGTTTTTAGTAGGTTTTCCACTTTTACTAGCTGAATTCGTTATTGGACGTAGCACTCAGAAAGAAGCGATCTCTGCCTACCGCTCAATTGCACCAGGTTGGGAATTCATCGGTCGGATTGGTGTTTTCACAGCATTCATCCTATTATCCTTCTACAGTGTGATCGGTGGTTGGATTCTATTATACTTTGGTGCTAGTATTACCGGTTATGTATCGGGTGTCGACAACTATGAACAGTTATTCGGAACGATTATTTCCAACCCTTGGACCGCAGTCGGTTCACAGCTTGCGTTCATTCTCTTGACGATCCTCGTCGTTGCGAAAGGGATTAAAGAAGGGATTGAAAAAGCGAGTAAATGGATGATGCCGGCCTTGTTCGTGCTCTTCATCATCTTGATCGCACGTTCTTTGACACTCGATGGGGCAATGGAAGGGGTCCGTTTCTTCCTGCAACCGGACTTCTCGAAGTTAACGTCTGAAGGCGTCCTGTTCGCACTCGGCCAGTCGTTCTTCTCACTCAGTCTCGGTGTGTCGGTCATGGTCACATACAGTTCTTACCTATCTAAAACAGAAAGCCTTGGAAGATCTGCAACGTCTATCGTTTTCATGAACATCTTCATTACGATCCTGTCTGGACTGGCAATTTTCCCAGCAGTCTTCTCGTTCAATTTCGAGCCGACCGAAGGACCAGGACTGCTGTTCATCGTCTTGCCGTCTGTGTTTGCGGAAATGCCGGGCGGAACCATTTTCTTCATCGTGTTCTTGGCATTGTTCTTGTTCGCAACCTTAACATCTGCGTTCTCGATGCTTGAGATCATCGTCGCTTCGGTTTCGAAGAATTCCAGCCAACGTCGTTCAAAAGCGGCTTGGGTTGTCGGATTGATCATTTTCGGTGTTGGAATTCCATCAGCACTTTCTTACGGCTTACTGGCCGATGTGAAGCTGTTCGACAAAACGATCTTTGATTTAATGGACTACCTTGTGAGTAACATCATGCTTCCGATTGGTGCATTGTTGATCTCCATCTTCGTACCATGGAAAATGAAGCGCGAAGTGTTGGTCGAAGAACTGACGGATGGCAGCAGTCGCGGCAAACAGCTGTTGGCGCTCTGGCTCCTCATGCTGAAGTACTTCGTACCGGTTCTGATCATCATCGTATTCCTGGATGCGCTCGGCGTGTTCGACTTATTATTTGGTTAATCTGAGAGGACTGTCCCTTGATAGGGGCAGTCCTTTTTCTATATGGAGCAGGACTTTTGACCCGAATTCTAAAACCGACCTTCATTTTTCGAAAACCAACCCTCAAATTTCTAAAACGTAGGTTCATTTTTCTAAAATGAACCCTCTTTTTTCTAAAACCAAGCCCACTTTTTCTAAAACCACCCCAAACCGACACCAAAATCGCCCCCGGATTCGAATGTTTTGGTAGGTTTGTAGTACAATATGGATGGACAACTTAGATCAGACAGTGGAAAGGAGACCAAAATCATGCTGAATGGAAAAGTAGCAGTCGTTACAGGAGCTTCAAGAGGAGCAGGGAAAGCAATTGCGACGCGCCTCATGTCAGAAGGCGTCAAGCTTGCAATCATCGGTTCTTCTGAACAAATCCACGAAACAGCCACAGAGCTGAAAGAAAGCGGAGGGGAAGTCCTCAGCCTTCAAGCGGACGTAGCAAACGAACAACAAGTGAAAGAAGCATTCCAGCAAGCGATTGATCAATATGGCAAAATCGACATTCTCGTCAACAATGCAGGAATCGGATTTTTCAAAACGGCAGAAGAAACAACGGTCGAAGAGTGGGACAAGGTGTTCAATGTGAACACGAAAGGCGTCTTCCTTACAACGCGTGAAGTCCTGCCTTCCATGAAGGAAAACCGGTCGGGAACCATCATCACGATCTCATCTGACGTTGGACGAAGAGCGATCGCAAATGGATCGGCTTACACGGCGACAAAATATGCGGTCCAAGGCTTCATCAACTCGGTCGCGCAAGAAGTCCAGGAATACGGTATCCGCATGGGAACGGTGAACCCGGGCGCAATCGACACGTACTTTGCAGGTTCGAATCAAGGTGAAACGCACAAAGAGGATTGGCTGAAGGTCGATGACATCGCTGAAGCGGTATGCTACATGGCATCTGCCGCAAAACATATGGTCGTCGATGAGATTCTGCTCCATCCACTCTCACAAGAATACCCACGCGCATAATAAAAACCATACACCAGGAGATGACCCAGAACGAAAGGATGGGTCATCTTTTTTTACGTAAAAACCCATTCGTACCAGTCCTTCAGCCCTCGACACAACCTGACATTACATTGCTTTTTATTTAACAAAATGATATTATATCGTTAAATAAACGTCATATATTTTACGGATAATACGCTACAAAATGAGAACGCATTTTTTACACATAAAAGGAGGCGGAGAACGAGTGAAACCAGGCATGGAAGTTGGCCAACAGGCTACGATTACAGCAACGGTCACACCAGAAATGTTCGCTCAATTCGAAGGAAACGTCGTACATCCAGCGTACTCGACGGTTTCGATGGTGTACCATATGGAATGGGCGGCGCGTCAGATCATCCTTCCGTATCTAGAGGATCATGAAGAAGGAATCGGTGGGGGAGTAGCTGCCAAACACCTGAATCCGACACCGGAAGGAAGCGAGATCTCGGTGACTGCAACATTACGCGCTATCAAGGGAAAAGCGGTCATTTGTGACTTGGAGGTCCGCAATCAGAAAGAAGTCATCGGTGAAGGGGAAGTTACACAATATATCCTGCCAAGAGAAATGATCCGCGAAAAAATAGAGGCCATGAAGGCATAAGCCTTTTTAAAAAAGATTTTATGAAAGCGTTTACTCGTTTGAAAGTTTGAAAGATTACTAGTATTGGGGGAAGACAACATGTTTGAACGCATAAGTGAACATGAACAATTGCTATTTTGTAATGATGAACACACGGGGTTGAAGGCGATCATCGCCATACATAATACGACGCTAGGGCCAGCACTCGGTGGCTGCCGGATGCGTCCATATAAGACGACGGATGAGGCGATTGAAGACGTCCTCCGTCTATCAAAAGGGATGACGTACAAATGTGCGGCTGCTGATGTGGACTTCGGCGGCGGTAAAGCCGTCATCATCGGCGATCCGTTGAAAGACCGCACACCGGAAATGTTCCGTGCGTTCGGACAGTTTGTCGACTCTCTCAACGGCCGATTCTACACAGGAACGGACATGGGGACGACGCCGAACGATTTCGTCCACGCATTGAAAGAGACGAATTGCATCGTCGGAGTACCGGAAGAGTATGGCGGAAACGGCGATTCTTCCGTACCGACGGCAGAGGGTGTGCTTTATGGACTGAAAGCGACGAACAACGTGCTCTTCGGTTCTGAAGACTTATCTGGTAAAACCTACTCCATCCAAGGATTAGGCAAAGTCGGTTATAAAGTCGCTGAACAACTTCTTGAAGCAGGCGCAGATATCTATGTGACCGATATCAATGAAAAAGCGATCCGTCAAATCGTCGACCAGGCGGAAGTCCTGAAAGGGAATGTTAAAGTCGTCGAAGGAGATGAGATTTACAGTGTCCCTGCGGATGTGTTCGTCCCGTGTGCTTTAGGCGGCATCATCAACGACGAAACAATCGAGCACCTGAAAGTGAAAGCGGTTGTCGGTTCAGCGAACAACCAGCTTTTAAGAGATGAGCATGGTTCTTTCTTACAGGAAAGAGGCATTCTGTATGCACCGGACTACATCGTTAATGCCGGTGGACTCATCCAAGTAGCAGATGAGCTGTACACACCGAACAAAGCGCGTGTGTTGGCGAAAACGAGAGCGATCTATGACACGCTCATGGAAATCTATCAACAATCGAAGGCAGACTCGATTTCAACTGCAGAAGCAGCGAATCAATTCTGTAACAACCGAATCGAAAGCAGACGAAAGCGTAACAGCTTCTTCAGTCATGATAAGCGACCAAAATGGAACGTACGTAACTAAGGAGGGGTCTTATGGAAACGCAATTTCCGATGAAACAGATCTTAAATGAAGATGGAATCGTTGTGAACGCGGAATATGAAAGCCAAATGACAGAGGAACTGACGAAAGAGCTTTATGTCATGATGCTGAGAGCGCGCATGTTCGACCGTAAAAGCGTCAATCTGCAACGTCAGGGGCGTATCGGGACTTATGTGCCATTTGAAGGACAAGAGGCGGCACAAGTCGGTAGTGCACTCGTCCTTGAAGAAGGTGACTGGATGTTCCCGACGTACCGTGATCACGGTGCAACACTAACGTATGGTCACTCTGCGCGAAACCTGTTCTTATATTGGAAAGGGTATCCGATGGGCTGTGTGCCACCGGAAGGAAAGAACATCTTTCCACCAGCGGTACCGATTGCTTCCCAGCTGCTACATGCGACAGGTACAGCTTGGGCGGAACAGTTGAAAGGAACAGACCGCGGCTCGATTGTCTACTTCGGTGATGGAGCGACTTCTGAAGGGGACTTCCATGAAGGGCTCAATTTTGCAAGCGTATTCAATGCACCGGTCGTCTTCTTCAACCAGAACAACGGATTCGCGATTTCCGTACCGACGGAAAAACAAATGAAATCGAAGACGATTGCGCAAAAAGCGGTCGCGTATGATATTCCTGGTGTACGTCTTGACGGAAACGATATCTTCGTCGTCTATTTTGAAACGAAAGCAGCGATGGAACGCGCTCGTCATGGCGAAGGTCCTACATTGATTGAAGCGGTGACCTACCGTTATGGCGCTCACACGACAGCAGATGATCCGAGCAAATACCGTGATCAGGAAGAAAGCAAGCGCAGACGTGAAACGACGGATCCACTTCTACGCCTTGAGCGTTATCTACAAAACAAAGGCTATTTTGAAGAATCATGGAAAGCACAAGTGGAAGAAGACATCACGAAGGAAATCGAAAAAGCGGTTGAGGATATGGAAGCGTTCGGTCCAGCAGAGCCGAACGACATGTTCACCCATGTTTTCAAGACTCCGACTTGGTCTGTCCAGGATCAGTTTGATGCATTCAAGGCTCGCGTAAAGGAGGAAGTATAGATGAGTACAGCGGTAAAAACTCAGAAACTTACGATGGTACAAGCGATCACAGATGCGATGGCGACAATGATGCGTGAGCACGACGACATCCTCGTCCTCGGTGAAGATGTTGGGAAAAACGGAGGCGTATTCCGTGCGACAGACGGGCTTGAAGCTGAATTCGGTGATAAGCGTGTCATCGATACACCTCTTGCAGAATCCGGCATCATCGGCACGTCAATCGGACTTGCGATGAACGGCTTCCGTCCGATTGCTGAAATGCAATTCCTCGGATTCATCTACCCGGCGTTCAACCAGATCATGACGCACGCTTCCCGTATCCGTTCACGGACGCTTGGACATTTTACCGTGCCAATGGTCATTCGTGCGCCGTTCGGAGCAGGTGTAAGAGCACCGGAAATCCACTCGGACAGTGTAGAGGCACTCTTCACGCATATGCCAGGGATTAAGGTCGTCATTCCGTCCAACGCATATGACGCGAAAGGTCTACTGATTGCGAGTATCGAGGACCCGGATCCGGTTCTATTCCTTGAGCCGATGCGTAACTATCGTTCTCACAAACTAGAAGTACCAGAAGAGAAGTACACAGTCGAAATCGGAAAAGGTGCTCGTCTTCAAGAAGGCGACGACATTACTTTGATCGCCTGGGGCGCAATGGTCGACGTGATCAAAAAAGCTGCCAAGGAAATTGAAGAGGAAGAAGGCATCAAGTGTGACGTGCTCGACCTTCGTACACTTTATCCGATGGACCGTGATCTTATTGCCGAATCGGTACAAAAAACAGGACGCGCAGTCATCGTACATGAAGCACCTGGAACAGGCGGAGTCGGGAACGACGTTGTTTCCCTTATCAACGATACATCTTTCTTATACATGCGTTCACCGATCAAGCGTGTGACAGGCCATGATACGCCAGTACCAATGTGCGCCATCGAAGACGAATATCTACCGAACGCAGACCGCGTCAAGCAAGCGATCATCGAAACCGCTCGTTTTTAAAAAGGAGGAAGAAAATGATTGAAGTAAAGCTCCATGACATTGGCGAAGGAATTACAGAAGGGGAGATTACGCATTTTCACGTTTCTCCTGGCGATGCTGTGAAAATCGACCAACCGCTTGTCGAAGTACAGACGGACAAGGTCACAGCAGAACTTCCGTCTCCTGTCGCTGGTACGGTAAAAGAAATCAAAGCATCCGAAGGGGATGTCGTCACGGTCGGCACGACGATCATCCTCATTGAAAAAGAAGGCAGTGTCCCTTCTGACGATGCACCATCAAACGAACCAAAAGCAGAAGAAAAACCGAAGAGTACGCATTCCGAGGAAATGAAACAAAAGCGCACCAATACGGCAGTACAGACGATGGCACGACTGACACGCCGCGTGTTGGCAGCTCCTTATACGCGAAAAATTGCACGAGACAACAGCGTCGATATCGAACAGGTTGAAGGTACAGGACCTGGTGGTCGTGTGACCGAAGAGGATGTCTACAACTTTATCGACGGAGGCAGCGAGCCGCAAACGCAAGCTGAGCCTGTAGCCGAAGAAACGAGTACCACGCCTGATGCTCAACCGGTCTACAAGTCGATGGAAGCGAAAGAGATTCCGTTCAAAGGCCGTCGTAAACAGATCGCTCAGAAGATGACGCAATCGTTGTATACGATTCCGCACGTCTCTCATTTTGACGAAGTAGACCTTACGAATCTATTAGAATTGAAAAAATCTCTGAAAGCAGCAGATCCAGACGGTTCAAAAGGTATGAACGTATCCCTTGCAGCCTTTTTCGTCAAAGCGATCCAGCTCGCGATGCGCGACTATCCGATCTTCAATGCAAAGCTCGATGAAGAGAACGAAGTCATCCGCTTAGAAGGCGAAGTGAACATGGGGCTCGCAACGGATGCCGATGATGGCTTGATCGTTCCTGTCGTGAAAAACGTGGAACAAAAGTCGATCGCGACAATCAACCGTGAAATGAAAGAGTTGATTCAAAAGGCGAAGACGAACAAGCTGAAGCCATCTGACATGAAAGGTGGAACGTTCACGATCAGTAACGTCGGCCCACTCGGCAGTACGGGTGCGACACCGATCATCAACCATCCTGAAGTCGGCTTGATGGCGTTCCATAAGACGAAGAAGATGCCGGTCGTCATCAATGATGAAATCGTCATTCGTTCAATCATGAACGTGTCGATGACATTCGACCATCGTGTAGCGGATGGTGCAACAGCTGTTGCGTTCACGAATCGTTTTATGCACTATATTGAAAACCCTGCAGCAATGACATTGGAGCTGATATAGATGGTAGTTGGCGAAGTAATCCAAGAGCGTGAGCTGATCATCGTCGGTGGCGGACCTGGTGGTTACAATGCTGCCATCCGTGCCGCTCAGCTCGGAATCGAAGTGACGCTGGTTGAAAAAGGAGAGCTCGGAGGAATCTGCTTAAGCAAAGGCTGTATTCCTTCCAAGCTTTTCGCACATACTGCTGGCAAACTTTCCGATTGGAAGCATATGGAGCAGATCGGAATCGAAGCAGGTGAGCCTACTTTTAACATGGAGCAACACCAAAAGTATATGGCACAAACTGTTTCAGGATTGCAGAAAGGTGTAGAAGCACTCTGCAAAGCGAATAAGATTGAGGTCATCAACGGTTCAGGTTCCTTCATGACAGGAAATCGAATCGGTGTAGAGTCGGGCGACACGTTCGAAATATACAAGTACGAGAAAGCAATCGTTGCGACAGGAGCTTCCGTCTATGTGCCAGAAGGAATCGATCTGAGTGCGGAACGTGTATACTCCGCTCAGAACATCTACTCTCTTGAAGAGGTACCTGAACATCTCGTCATTTATGGTTCTGATTACATTGCATTGGAAGCTGCAACAAGCTTCAATGCATTAGGCGCGAAAGTGACGATCGTACTTGATGAGGAAAGTGACTTTGGTTTTGACGCAGATCTTAACAAAGAGTTGAACCGAGTATTGAAAAAGTCCAAAGTGAAGGTCGTCAAAGACAGCAGTCTGGAATCAGTGGAATCAAATGGAGATCACGTCACACTGCACCTCGTAAAAGGGGAGGAAAAAGTGACGGTGGAAGGTAGTCACCTACTGATTTCCACAGGGTTCAGACCGAACACGAAGGAATTAGGTCTAGATGCACTGAAGGTTGAAACAGATGACAACGGATTCCTCGTTGTGAACGAGTACAGCGAAACGAATGAAACAGGGCTGTATGCAGTTGGGGACGTGACGATCGGACCTGCCCTTGCTGTTAAAGCGATCAAACAAGGAAAAGTGGCAGCTGAACACGCAGCTGGTCAATCCACTGAGCTCAATCTCCGTTACATTCCGACAGTCGTGCACACGTCGACTCCGATCGCATTTGCAGGTTTGACTGAAGAGGAAGCAGTGGCAGAAGGATTTGAAGTAACGACAGGTCAATTCTCGATGTCTGGAAATGGATTTGCGAGCATCACCGGTAAAAAAGAAGGCCTCGTCAAGATCGTCAAAGACAGCAAGACGGATCTTTTGCTCGGAGTGCATATGATTGGCCAAGGAGCCGTTGAAATGATTTCGTCCGGTGTGACCGCATTAGAAATGGCAGCGAGAGAGGAAGATATGCTGTATCCATTCTATCCACACCCAAGTTTCAATGAAGGCTGGTTGGAAGCGCTCGAAAGCATGACCGGAACAGCTATCCACGTACCGCCGAATAAACAACAGAAAAAGGACGCTCAACCCGTAGGATGAGTAAAAGGAGGTCTGACACTTGGTCAGACCTCCTTTTTAAGTGTAATGCACAATCAGGAAGAGCTCGCATGTCTCTTCCGATTGGTTCACATACGTATGCTCGTAATCCGCAGAGAACCGGAATGCATCTCCTGCTTTCAACAGGTGTTCAGCCTCGGCGACCATAACGGTCATTTCCCCGCTATGTAAAAACAGATATTCTTCCACACCATGGATATGAGCGGGACTCGTGTATTCACATCCTGGTTTTAAAGAAACGGAATACACCTCGAAATTCCGCTTCGGTTCAGTCGGAAACAGCGTGTGGACGAGATAGCGTCCATCATCTTCAAGTAACGGTTCAATCTCAGAAATGTTGACCTTCGAAAACTTCGGCTGTTCTTCCTCAACGAATGAAGAAAACGCAACACCGAGTCCGGTCGCAATTTTCCAGAGTGTGCTGACGGTTGGACTGGAAGTACCTCTTTCGATTTGTCCGAGCATCGCTTTGCTCACCTGTGTTATTCTCGATAGTTCATCCAGGCTTAACTTGCGCTCAGCACGGATCGCTTTAATTTTATCACCGATCATTCGATTTACTTCATGTGACATTTATTAAATTCTCCTTGACTAGATATATGCTATAACATACAATACATACAATATATCATACATAACATCATTCACACAAAATTCTGGAAGGCAGGGAAACCTATGAATACCGCTTTGGCACAGCGTTTGACAACATCGTTATTTAAGCAGGGATTCCAGAAGGGGAGCAGTATCGCCATCGGGTATATGCCGGTTGCTTTTACATTCGGTCTATTGGCGAAAAGTTCCGGGCTCAATCTGTTCGAGACGGTCAGCATGAGTGTGTTCGTTTTTGCCGGGGCCGCTCAATACATCTCGCTCACCCTTTTTGCAGCTGGTATCGGCGGTTTTGAAATCATACTGACTACGTTCATCGTCAACATCCGTCACCTGTTGATGAGTGCTTCAATCGGTGAAAAATCGGCCAATGAACCAAAGTGGAAAAAGGCACTGTACAGCTTTTTCATAACCGATGAAACCTTTACCCTCGCGTCTCTGGAGAAAGGGAAGGTTCAATCCGCCTTCATGATCGGGCTTGGGTTGGTCGTCTGGACCAGCTGGGTTTCGTTTTCTGCAATCGGTTATCTGATTGGTGCGGGACTGCCATCCATCCTGCAAGATAGTATGGGCATCGCATTATATGCCTTGTTCATCGGGCTTCTCGTACCAAGCGCACGGAAATCGATGAAAGTCGTCTTGTTAGCTGCAATTGCAGCCTTGTTGAATAGTATTCTAACGTTCACAACAGAAATGTCAACGGGCTGGACGATCATCTTATCGACATCTGTCGCTGCGGTCGTCATTGAACTCGTTTGGAAAGGGGAGAAGGTCGATGAATAGCACGTATATATGGATCATTCTCGGTATGGCGATCGTCACTTATATCCCACGGATGTTACCGCTCGTCGCTTTCCAGACGGATTCAATTCCTCCATTCCTGAGAGGGGTATTGAAGAACGTTCCTTACGCGATTTTAGGGGCATTGATTTTCCCGGGAATCCTGGTCTTCAACGAAAATCTTTGGATGGGGATTGTCGGAGCACTGACTGCGTTTGTTGCAGCTTATTTCGGGGCTAGTCTGATCGTTATCGTCATCTGCTCAGTAGGCGTGTTATGTACGCTCAGCTTGCTGTTCACTTAACAATAACTTAACTTTCCAAACACTGGAGAAGAATGTTATATTGATTTTACTCCCATATTTGAGGTGACTGAGATGGCAACAACAATGAATGCTTTTTTTAATGTAAAAGAAACCATCACCACGTTCATGGGAGCTAAAGGGAATATAAAGCGTTTTCAAAAGAGCTGATTAGAGGCTCTTTTTTTCTTTTTGTTTCCCAGACTGATAAAATGGGAAAAATAGCTAAGAAAACTTCAAAAAAGGACAGGATACTATGAAATTAATCGCAATCGATATGGACGGAACACTTGTCAATAATAATACAACGATCAATGAGGAGAATGTTGAAGCGATCAAAAAAGCGCAGGCGGCGGGCATTCATGTTGTCGTAGCTACTGGACGCTCTTTTGAAGAGGCGGTCAATCCAGTTGAAGAAGCCGGATTGAATCTCCCGATCATCGCGATCAACGGAGCGCAATTTCGAAATAAAGAAGGCGAAATCAAAAACAGCATCACGCTCTCCAAAGAGACGTACTATAAAGTAGATGAGTTGCTGAACCATTACTCCATGTACTATGAGTTATATACGAATAAAGGGACGTACAGCAACGATTTGGAAATGGCAATCGATATCATCGTCGACATCATTAAGAGTGCGAACCCAGAAGTGACGGACTCTCATGCACATAAACTGGCGGACTACCGAGTGAAAAATGGCCGCATTCACTATACTGAAGATTACCATGATATCGTGAAGGATCCTGAGGTGGAAATCTACAAACTGTTGAGCTTCTCACGGAATGAGAAGAATCGAACAGATGCGATGAATGATTTCCTTACATTCAATGATTTAGCGGTGAGCCGTTCTGCAGAAGCGAATATTGAGATTACACACCGTGATGCACAGAAAGGGATCGCAGTGAAAAACTATGCAGATGAACTCGGCATTCCGATGAAAGAGGTCATGGCGATAGGTGATAATTACAACGATGTTTCCATGTTCGAGCTCGCTGGTATCAGTGTGGCGATGGGGAACGCGGAGGAAGACATCAAGCGGCTTTGTTCCTTTACGACGAAAACGAATGATGAAAGCGGCGTAGCTCATGCCATTCATACGTTCATGCGAAAAATTGAAGTGAGTAAATGATATAGGGGACTGACCTTTTCGTGTAGAGGTCAGTCTTTCTTTTGATACAGAAGAAGAGAATTGATGTAATAATGCAGTAGAATGAACAGAATATGTTCTGGAATGACCAGAAAAAGCTTCGAAATGACCAGAAAACCTACAAGGATGAACAGAAAACCTACAAGGGTGACCAGAAAACAACAAAAAAGAGCCGAACCAAAGCTTCATATGCTTTTGGTTCAGGCTCCTTTCGACTTTATACGATTCTTTTTCGGATTGCGGTACTAATATAGTCGATGATGCTTACGAATATGATGATGACGAGCAAGATCATACCGACTTCATCCCAGTTACGGTTACGGGATGAAATGACGAGAAGCGTACCGATACCACCGGCGCCGATGATTCCAAGAATGGAGGAAGCACGGACATCGATTTCGAATCGATAAATCGCATAAGACAAGAATTCAGGAATGACCTGCGGCATGATGCCGTAGAAGAAAATCTGGATCTTGTTTGCCCCGTTGGCTTCCATCGCTTCAACGACATGCATATCAATCGACTCGATGACTTCAGAGTACAATTTCCCGAGCATTCCGACCGAGTGGATTGCAATCGCAAGGACACCGGCAAAAGCACCTGGTCCGATCGCAACGACGAAAATCAATGCAAGCAAGATTTCCGGGAACGTCCGGTCAGCATTCAAAATCCATTTTCCCATCGTATTCAGGAATGGATTACGGTTGATGTTCGATGCTGCAAAAAATCCGAATGGAACGGCTAGGATCGCTGCCATAAATGAGCCTGTGAAAGCGATGAACAACGTTTCCATCATGTAGTTCAGCACTTTTTCCGCAAATGTGAAGTCTGGATTGAACAGCTTCGGTATGACACGGTCAAAGTTCGCGATTGTCCGCTCACTGAAAATACGACCCCACGGGATTTCAATCGTAGCGAATGCCCAGATATACAAAGCGAGCAAACCGATACCAATCCCGATGTTACGAACCAGTTTAGTAGGACTTTTCTGTGGTTTAGGAGGTACTGTGATGTTGTTCATTAGACAAGTCGCCCCCTTAACTTGTTACTGATATAGTCGATGATGACAACGACTACGAACGTTATGACGATGATCGTACTGACATTCTGATAGCTCAGGAAGTTGATTTGCTGGCGGAGGATCAAACCTATTCCACCTGCACCGACGAACCCGAGGACGACAGAAGCCCGTACGTTGATTTCAAACACATAAAGCGTGAACGATACGAACTGAGGCAACACTTGAGGTACGACAGCATACCAAATCACCTGTAGGGTGTTACCACCAGATGCCCGAATCGCTTCCAAAGGATTCATATCGATTGATTCAATCGTTTCACTGATCAACTTCGCAAGGATTCCGAGTGAAAAGATGATCAATGCGAGAATCCCTGAAAATACCCCGATTCCGAACAAACCAACGAACACAACCGCCAGAATGAGTTCTGGAATCGTACGCATGATGTTCAAGAACATCTTCGTAAAGTTGTACAAAAACTTATTATGGACAATGTTGTTAGCAGCCAAAAGACTGAACGGTATACATAAAATACCAGCGATTGTCGTTGCAATCAGTGCCATTTTCACAGTTTCCATCAGCTTATCCCATACGACACCTGTATAGGCCCAGTTAGGAGGGAAGAGCTGAACGACCATGACCCAAACATTTTCAAAGAACTCAGCGTTGAAACGGAGTACTGAAGAATTGGTCATGACAGAACTGAAGATATAAAGTCCGAGTACGACGAGCATGATCAGATTCATCCGAAGTTTCGCTTTACCGGAAACAAGGCCGGAAGGAACGTTTGTATTAAGGGGTTTGCTCATTGTCGTCCTTCCCCCCTCGAATATCATCCTCTTTAATCGGTCGGCCGTAAATTTCTTCGAATGTTTGCTCATTCACTTCGCTCGCTGGACCATCAAATACGATTTCTCCAGAGCGCATACCGATGATGCGATCCGCATATTCCATCGCCATATCAATGAAGTGCAAGTTGACAATAGTCGTGATGTTATCTTCACGGTTGATTTTCTTCAAGTATTTCATGACCTGGTGAGAGGTTGGAGGGTCAAGACTCGCTACAGGCTCATCCGCCAATACGACAGACGGTTGCTGAGTCAATACGCGTGCGATCGATACCCTTTGCTGTTGTCCGCCACTCAATTGATCTGCACGAGAATAGAGCTTTTCTTCAATATTGACACGCTTCAAGCTTTCATAAGCCAAAGCCATATCTTCTTTCTTGTAGAGGTTCAGGATACTTCTCAACGTACCTGTATGCCCTAAGCGACCTGAAATGACGTTCTTCATGACGGTCGAACGTTTGACGAGATTATAGTTTTGGAAGATCATACCGACTTTTGTACGAAGTTTCCGTAGATCATTTCCTTTATACTTCAGTATGTTTTCATCCTCAACAAGCAATTCACCATGTGTCGGTGTTACCATACGGTTGATGCTACGAATGAACGTGGATTTACCTGCACCGGACAAGCCGACGATGACGACAAATTCACCTTCATTGATCTTGACATTCACATCTTTCAAACCTTGGGTGCCATTTGGATATACGAGTGATAAATCTTTGAATTCGATCATACTTACTCCCCTAACAAAAATGAATATTTAGTAGTTACAGAGGTGCAATTTCTCTACTTTTGAAATAGTTTTAAATTGCATTTTTGTAGAAAAAAAGGGAGAAGGCTAGCTTCCCCCAGGTCTTCAATCATCATAAATCTTCAATTCTATTAATTCTATTAATCAAGTGAAATTGAATCTTTGAACTTCTCATAAGTGTCACGAACAACGTCGTATTCGCTGTCGTCTGCTTCAATGATCGCATCCCAGCTGTATACTTCGTTCATGACTTTGATCATTTCTTCGTCTTCATTGAATGATAGGAATGTTTCTTTGACTTTCTTTTGCATGTCGTCAGAAAGGTCTTTTGATACGGAAATGGTGTCGTTTGGAATTTCAGCAGTATATTCTACTACTTTCAGCTTTTCCATTACGTCTGGATAGTCTTCTTCAATCGTAGAGCGTGCATCGTCAAATGTTGTAGCAACATCTGCATCCCCTTCGTAAACAGCGATCAACGCGTTGTCATGTCCACCTGCTTCAATCGTGTTGCTGAAGAAACCAGATTGAACATCTTCTACATTGAACTTATCCATGATTTGAGCTGCTGGGAACAAGAACCCACTAGTAGATGTCAGGTCAGGAATCGCCCAAGCTTTTCCTTCCATGTCTTCAAGCGTTTCAATGTCAGAGTCTGCACGGACAACATATTGTGCTTTGTAAGTTCCGCTGCCATAACGCTCAGACTTCAAAATTACTTCTACACCGTGCTTTTCATTTGCAAGAACGTAACCGAAAGCAGGTAGGAAACCGATTTGTACCTGATTGCTTCCCATTGCTTCAACAAGTGCTGAATAGCTCGTCATGACCTGTCCTTCAACTTCAACGCCGAGCTCCTCGCTCAACTTGTCTGCAAGTGGCTTGACCGTGTCAGCAATTTCATCAGAGTCTTGAGATGGTACGAATCCCATCACGAGCTTTTCTGGATCGCCTCCGTCTTTTGAATCACCAGAACCAGAGTCACTGCTTGTACCGCATGCAGTCAACCCGACTACGAGAAGAGCCGCAAACAAAAGTGCAAAAACCTTTTTCATTCCTATTTCCCCCCAAAAAGTTTAGAAAATTTAAAAACAACAACTATATTATCCTATAATTCTACAAACTTTTCCATACTCATTTACAAATTCTTTATTATATTTACATATTATTAAATAATTGTGTCATACTGTTTCTTCTTTGCCTTCCGAAAAAAGAACCCTTATAATGACTAAGAATATAATTTAATCAAAATAGATCAGTGGGGGATGTAATGATGAAACGGTACTACCCGGATTGTAAATTGATCATTTTCGACTTGGACGGGACTTTATATGAAGATACCGATCACTTCGATCACTATGCTTCTCTTCTACAAGAAAGAGTCGCTCCTGAACATCAAGAAGATTTCATGGACGATTATGTAGCAATGAAGAGAGGAGAACATACTGTCAGCATCGGAAAGGCATATGACGCTGTCAACGACTCTGTTCTAACACTCGATCCCCTGACTTTGAAGGTGACACATGTACAGGATTGGGACGGAACAGAATGGGATAAAGAGCGCATTGAACATACATACTCCGGTGACCTCTCATTCGATTTTGAAAAAATCATTGCCATAGGAGATGGATGGTGGCTTCCATATTCCTCTGCAAGACATCACGGTGTTTCCATTGAAGAAACATATGAATGTTATTCCCGAACGAAGGAATTCATGGTGACCGATGCGTTTCAACTGACGAAGACTCCTGGTTTGAAGGAAGGACTTTTGAAGTTAAAAGAAGAGGCAGAGGTCGTTCTCGTCACCAATAGTGAAGAAGACGATGTGCAGCGTCTTCTAGAGGAGTTGGGCCTCAAAGACATCTTCCCAGAAATCATTCCGCTTGCACAAAAGCCGGTGCAAACGAAAAAAATCTTCCTTGAATTGATGGAGAAGTATGGAGTGAAGCCAGAAGAAACCGTCTCAATCGGAGATAATCTGATCAATGAAATTGCACCTGCTCTCCTATTGGGAATGCGGACCATGTACATCCAACCAACAGGCATCGAGCTCGAGCATGACAACCTGAAAGTCGTAACCGGACTAGAAGAAGTATTCAAAGAAAATCTATGAAACTGAAAGTACTGGTCCATTAAGGGTCAGTGCTTTTTTTATGTAAAAAGGGTGAATATTATTGATAAAATGGTGATAATGATTCTCAAATTCATTGACAGTGATTCTCATTTGAAATAAACTTAAAGGAGCGAATAATGCCGGTACCCGGTACGATAAAGGGGAGAAAAACATGTTTTCTCTTGAAACGAAAAAGCTCACATTAGCTTATCAAGATACACCGATTATCGAGGATCTGAATTTTAAAATACCTAAAGGTAAAATCACCGTCCTGATCGGAAGCAACGGTTCTGGTAAGTCAACATTGTTGAAAGCGCTTGCCCGGCTGTTGAAACCGAAATCAGGCAACATCATCATAAATGGTAAGGACATCCATCAATCTTCCACGAAAAAAGTGGCAAGACAACTCGCCATTCTTCCACAGTCACCTGTCACACCAGAAGGATTGACGGTCATCCAATTGGTGAAACAAGGACGATATCCTTATCAAAGCTGGTTGCAACAGTGGTCCAAGAAAGATGAAGAAGCTGTGCGTTCTGCTTTAGAGGCGACTCATCTTATTGAGCTGCAAGATCGTCCTGTAGACTCCTTATCTGGAGGACAGCGTCAACGTGCTTGGATTGCCATGTCTCTGGCACAAAATACGGAGACGATTCTTTTGGATGAGCCGACAACGTATTTGGATTTAGCGCATCAAATTGAAGTGCTCGATCTTTTGTACGATTTGAACCAAAATGAACAACGTACGATTGTCATGGTTCTTCATGACTTGAATCTCGCATGCCGCTATGCAGACAATATCGTCGCTGTCCATGACAAAGGGATTTATGCGGAAGGTGCGCCAGAACAAATTGTAACACCGCAAATGGTGCAGGATGTATTCGGGCTGCAGGCTCAAATCACATACGACCCGATGTTTGGTACTCCATTGTGCATACCTTGCGGGAAGGGTAGGATGTTGAACCATGATCTCAGACGTGCTAATGCCTAATCAAATTCAATTTTTACAGGAAAATTATCGTTTGGCGACGCTGAAATCTTCCGATCAAACGGTTCTTCCATCGGAAGATTTGATGCATGCTTGCGGTGTAGAGCACTTCATCAATCGTCAATTGACACCATTGTTGAATGCACCGAACGGAATGGTGAGCGCATCTCAATTTTCCAAACGATATGCATTTCTCGTGACAGCACCCTTTTTCGCAAGTCTGACGTTGTTCAATCAAATTTTGAATGTCGGACCAAAAAATACAAGTGTACAGCCTGATCCTGAAAAAGGGTTCTTTTTGCCACGGTTAGCCCTGAAGGACGAGGGGACGACTGAAGCAGGATTGGATCGGAAAGAAGCGGTACATAGAGCGCTTGAGATGATGTTCAAAAATCACCTGAAGCCTGTATGGGAGACATTGAATAAAGTAACATGTGTACCTATGCCCGTCTTATGGGAGAATACCGCGACCTACTTTTACTGGTTGTATGAGACGAATTTCTACAGTCACGAACTTGGACTTCCAGCGAACAAAATTGAAGAAGACTTCCAACTGATCCTGGACGCCCCGGGTGAATGTTTCGGGGAAACCGATAATCCATTGAAAAAGTTCCATTATGACAAACAACAGCTGGTGAAGAACGATCCGCCGATTCGGGTTCGGAAAACATGTTGTTTCTACTATGAAGTGAATGAAGAACGGAATTTCTGTAAAACGTGTCCGAAATGCCTTACCGGATTTACAGACCAACCATCAGACGAAAGCAAGTGACCTCATCCCGGAGTCACTTGCTTTTTTTACGCGATACTTTTTTGAAAAGGAAGGGATATGTCCGGTTTCTATGGAAATTAGGTTACTAGGAAGAGGATGATTACATGTCTAAATCCAAGAAAGAGTTCCTCTGGTTACTTTACTACCTTTTGCTATTAATTGGTTCCATAGAAATCTACACATACTTGAATCATTTAATGGATGAGGCGGCGAACAACTTCAACACCCGACCTGTACTCTTTTATATGATGATGACTGCTTTTGTAATCGGGATCTATCTAGGGATACCTCATATTTGGAAGCAGTTCAAGAAAGAAGGCAGTTGGAGTTTGAATGTACACAAGATCCTTTTTGTATGTTTACCTTTGGTCATTCTGATCGCAGGTTCATACGGCTTTTTCCTGAGTTATACGTTGTATGACATTGTAAGACCTTTGACAGATATTTTTATCAAAGAACATTTTGAGTTCGGTCTTATTGTTACGGCTATATTCGGGTTCAATCTAGCAAAGTGTTTATACAAGAAAACAGAGAGATTAGGAGATTGATGTGGAAACTTCAACGATTGTCCTATTAGTGCTCGTATTCGCAATCTATATTTTGATGAGCGAGTATTATTTTAAAAGATATTTAGGGATCAAATTAGAAGGTCGATGGATGTTTTCGGATGAGAGAAACAAACTGGCTGTATGGATTGATGGTCTCATCCTCATTCTGTTCATTGGTAGTATGTGGCATCTTAATACGGGGGCGAACTCGCACTTGATCTCTCCAGTGATCCGGATGAGTCCGATGTTTGGACTGTTTTTTCTACAGAATCTGAATCAAGGCATTGAAGAACGTCTAACGAGGCGTGATGAGAAGAGGTATTATCATAACTGGCTCGCATCCTTTGTCATGCTGGTCACATTTATCATCTTTTTTGTAGGGGAATATGAGTGACCGGTGATGAGGGAGGTAGAGTGAGAGTGGATGACGTTTGGATAAGATTGAGGTCCGTGGAAGGATGGTTGTTGGGAGGTATTTATGGAAATAGGCTTGATACTTTTCAAAAATCTAATGAGACACATTTGTATTGCGTCGAACCTCTTTTACAGTTTAGAAAACCGAATTCATCAGAAGTTCAATACTGGAAACTTGAGTGGGAAGAGGACACGTTAGGTGATCACATTTTGAAATGTACGGAGCAATATACACCCCATCCTCTAAATTATGAAAAGATTAACCGTCCTTACCAAAAACATGATGTAATAGCTTCTACATATTGGTGTGAACCAGATAAAGTAGAAAAAGTGAGCGGGCATGGCTTCAGGAATGAGGGTAGCGAATATTTAACCGCACTTGTGTTAAAACTCGGAGCTCAATCCATTACTATCTTGGCAAGTCCAGTCATTGAGGTAAGGATTACAAACACTGTTCCTTCCCAAATAGGGAGCCAACTATTTTAGTTTAATTAATTTAAGGAGGAAATGATATGAAACTAGGTGCTTTTTCTGTAAGTTTAAATGTAAAGGACATTCACAAATCGAAAGCGTTTTATGAGAAACTTGGCTTTGAAGCGTTTGGAGGAGATCTCGATCAGAACTGGCTTATCATGAAAAATGAAAGCTGTGTAATTGGGCTTTTCCAGGGTATGTTTGAAAAGAACATTTTAACGTTCAACCCTGGATGGAATGAGAATGCAGAGAATCTGGATTCTTTCACAGATGTTCGAGATCTTCAAAAACAGTTGAAAGAGCAAGGGATTGAAATCCTTTCAGGTGCAGATGAAACGACTGAAGGACCAGCAAGCTTCACGATAGAAGATCCAGATGGAAATCCTATTCTCGTCGATCAGCACAGATAAGGTAGTAGATGAAAAATTATTTGTATTTAATCCTGGGAATCTTGTTTATGGTGACCGGGTACTTAAGTGACGACAATTCATGGCTGACGCCTATTTGTTATTTTATAGCGGCGGCTTTCTTCATCATGCAAGCTGTGCTATTGGTCAAAAGGGGAAGACAGTAAGCTCTATACGAAAGCAATTGTCTGATCAGACAATTGCTTTTTTTACAGTTAAAAGCAGTGTTACCTCATACCAATCATGCATTCCGAAGAAAGAATTAGACAAAGATAAAGAATGTTATTGACCTTGTGGTGCACCACATCGTTTAAGATGAATTGTGAGGTGGCAATCATGTATAAGGTTAGTGAATTTTCCAAAATGACTGGGTTAAGCAAGGAAACACTGCGATATTATGCGGAGATCCAGCTTCTTGAACCGGTGTACATCGATCCGCGCAACAAATACCGCTATTATGATAATGGATCCTATCTAGTTGCGAGGTTATTGGTGTATCTGCGGAAATTCAATTTCACGATCCAGGAGATGCTGGAAGTCGTGAATGATGAATCATTCGAGAACTTAGAGACGCTCATCCGTGAAAAAAGAGAGAATCTAGTGCAGGAAGTCCAGCGCTTACAAACCGTCATTGAGGAAATGGACGAGTTTTTTGAATTGGGAATAGGAGATGAAGAACATGATCCAATGGTATGAAGAACGAATGATACCCGTCAATATCGAGGTGATTTGGCACTTGTTTGAAATCGATAACTTGAGCCGGATCATGCCGAACGTCGTAGAGACGAAGGTATTGGAAAAGAAAGATGGTGTGGTCGGTACCACGTATCAACAAAAGTACAAGGAAGGCAAACGTATCGAAACGTATATCGTCGAGGACCTTGAATACGAGAACACGCCTGAAAAGAAACATAACAAAATCGGTTTTACACTCGCGAAGGCATTTGAAATCGAAGCCTCCTTCACATTGGAAAAAGTAAGTGAAAACGAAACAAGATTCATCTATCAAGGACAAAACGAGGGGCTCAACTTCTTAGGCAAAACGTTACTGAAGCTCGGCGGGAAGAAGAGTAACCAGAAAGTCGTTACAGACTTCATGGACCGGGTAGAAGAAGAGGCCATTAAAGAACGCGACGCCAGTTAACATCAGGGGCTGAATCAAAGGGCAGTTAGAACGTCCTATTGATTTCAGCCCCTTTTCGCTATGGTGATCGAAAAGGAGTTTGGATTATAATTTTGAAATCTGGTCTATAAATCCTGAATCTGGTCTATAATTTCTCATTTTTATGGGAAAATCCAAAAACTGAGCTATATTTTTTCATTTTTATTGGAAACAACCCGATTTTTATGGGAAATACTCAAAAATGTGCTCTTCTCCTGAAAAACAGTCAGACTGTGCTCCAATTAGCTGAAATTTTCCAAGCAAGAGATTCACTGCTTGTTCTAAACGTGGACAAAGGTCACTACAATAATAATGGACAAATCCGAGAGGGGTGAATAGATGAAGAAGAAAAAATCGATCTGGATCGGCACGGCATTCTTATTGTACGGAGTCTTGATTTCATGGTACTTGTTTGTAGGTGCGGACACATCCATTCCTGCACAGTATCAGGGGACAGAAGCGGATCCAGCGGTTTTCATGTCTGAACGGCAGTTGGAATTGAGTCACGATTTCTCACGAATCAAGCAATGGCTGTACTTCTTGTCGATCCCGTTTGAATGGGTGATCTATATTGCGGTATTGGGATTCGGCTTATCGAAATGGTTCCGGAACCGTGCTACGGAAATCACGCGATTCTCCATCGTCCATAACGCACTTTATGTCGTGCTGCTTTCCTTGATGGCTTTCATTTTGACCTTGCCGATCGACTATTATAGTTATACCGTTTCACTCGATTATGAAATTTCGGTTCAGCCTTTTTCCGATTGGATGAGGGATAAGGTGATTTCGTTCTGGATCAATACGATGTTCTTATTCATCATCGTCCAGGCGTTGTACTGGCTCATGAACAAGTCGGAAAAAAGATGGTGGGTGTACGGATTTCTCTTATCCGTTCCTTTCACATTATTCATCTACTTTATCCAGCCGATCTGGATCGATCCACTGTACAACGACTTTTACCGATTAGAAGACAAAGCGCTCGAAGATAAAATCCTATCGCTCGCTGATCGAGCTGACATCTCAGCGGACAGGGTTTACGAAGTGAACATGTCAGAGAAAACGAATGCGTTGAATGCGTATGTGAACGGGATCGGGTCCAACCTCAGAATCGTCCTATGGGATACGACGTTACAGAAGTTGAGTGATCAAGAAGTGCTGTTCGTCATGGCCCACGAAATGGGACACTTTGTTAAGAACCATCTGTATTGGAATCTGATCGGATCCATCGTATCCACGTTCCTCGGATTATGGATCGGTTCAAAGCTTTTCGTCGCAATGATCAGGCGTTGGGGTCACCATTGGGGCGTGGAAAAACCGACGGATATTGCTTCTCTTCCGGCACTTTTACTCGTGTTTTCGGTGTTGTCTTTCATGGCAAGTCCAGTCGAGAACGCGATTTCGAGGAATGCGGAACACTCTGCTGATCAATATGCGATTGAAATGACGCAGGACCCTGAAGCGGCAGTAGGATCGTTCCAACAGTTAGCTGTTTCTGGCTTGAGTGAAGTGCATCCACCTTTCCTCGTAAAATTATTCTTGTACGGTCATCCGACGATGCTCGAACGAATCACATTCTTGGACCAGTGGGAGCGGACAATTACAAACGATCAGGAAGTGGATGAGGAGGAAAAATAGCTACCGAAACCTCTCATAAGTGTGTGTAAATGAGCGATGTTTTCCGCTTCGGAAAGAAGGGAATATCCATTTACAAGAACATGATGAGAGGGGTGATCCTATGGATCGTCATGATGAAATGGATGTAAGAGAAAGAAAGGTTGAGAAACGAAAAGATTCCAGCATGGTGGCTTCAACCTTCATCAAGTACGCAGCTTACTTAATCATCTTTTTCGGAATTTTGTATTTCCTCATCAACTATATATTGCCGATGTTTTAAAATAATCAATAAGGAAGGCACCCTGAGCGGGTGCCTTTTTGAATGGAAATGAACATTCTGCTGGATCTGTAATTTATTCTGACCAAAGTAAGAATAATTCTGCCTCAACTCGGAATTATTCTATCCAAATTCTGAATATTTCTACCCAAACTCAGATTTATTCTACTCAATACGCTTTTGCCCAGTACACCATGTGCTCAGCTTTTTCACCACAACAGATGCATTCTTCAGATATTGATTCCTGCTCGAATGGGATGCAGCGAGACGTTGCGGACGTCTTCTCTTTAATCTGTTCCTCACAAGACGTCTTGCCGCACCACATTGCCTTGATGAATCCAGGCTGATTCTCGAGCTGACCTTCAAATTCGCTGAATGTAAGCGCGACGGACGTGCGATCCTCTCGCAACTGTTGTGCTTTTCGCAACAGATTGTCTTGAATCTCGTCCAGCAGCTGTGCAATGGTTCCTTCAAGATCTTTTAAAGGTGTGAAAAGCTTTTCTCCAGTATCCCGTCGGACAAGTACCACTTGTTCCTTCTCGATGTCTTTCGGTCCGACTTCAAGGCGCAATGGGATGCCCTTCATTTCATATTCATTGAACTTCCAGCCCGGCTTCTTATCACTCGCATCAATGCCGACACGAATGGAAGCTGACAACTGATCCTTCAGGTCATATGCGAAGTCCAGGACACCTTCTTTATGCTGTGCAATCGGCACAATCATCACTTGAGTCGGGGCAACCTTTGGTGGAACGACCAAACCTCGGTTGTCTCCATGAACCATGATCATCGCTCCAATAATCCGTGTTGTCAGACCCCAAGACGTCTGATGGACATATTGAAGGTCCCCATTCTGATCGGAATATTGGATACCGAACGCTTTTGCGAATCCGTCACCTAGGTAGTGGGAAGTCCCGGATTGTAGCGCTTTACCGTCATGCATGAGACTTTCAATCGTGTAGGTAAAATCAGCTCCAGCGAACTTTTCCTTTTCCGTCTTTTTCCCTTTGATGACCGGAATCGCGAGGATGTCTTCACATAAAGATGCGTACACATTCAACATTCTCGTCGTCTCTTCTTGAGCGTCTTCCGCATCTACATGGCACGTATGCCCCTCCTGCCAGAGAAACTCCAGGGTACGAAGGAACGGACGAGTCGTTTTTTCCCAACGCACGACATTTGCCCATTGGTTATAGAGCTTCGGCAGATCGCGGTACGAGTGGATGATGTTTTTATAATGTTCACAGAAGAGAATTTCCGACGTAGGGCGAACACAAAGGCGTTCCGTCAATTCTTCTTCACCGCCATGCGTGACCCAGGCAACTTCTGGCGCAAAGCCTTCGATATGGTCTTTTTCCCGTTGTAAGAGACTTTCAGGGATGAAGAGCGGCATATACACGTTTTCATGACCGGTTTCTTTGATCATGGAGTCGAGCTCGTTTTTGATGTTTTCCCAAATCGCGTATCCGTATGGGCGGATGATCATCGACCCTCGGACACTCGAATAGTCGATCAAGTCTGCTTTCTTGACGACATCCGTATACCACTGGGCGAAATCTTCCTCCATAGCGGTTACATCTTGGACAAATCCCTTACCCATTTTCATCACCTCATTTTTATAGTAAAAAAATTGATAAAAACAAAAAAAGCCTTAGCCCCAAAAGGGACCAAGACTTGGCGGTACCACCCTACATTCGTAAAGCACATCAAACATGCCTTAAACACTCAACAGGATAACGGTTTTCACACCGCTGTATCTTCAGTCGATACAGAACTCGGAGGCAGGTTCAAATGCGGATCAATGGAAGCCTTTCAGCAACTGGATTCCTCTCTAAAAATGACCGGAACATCTTACTAGTCCTCTTCATCGCTTCAGTTTTGATAGTAATATAAGCCTGTTCTTGTAAAATGTCAAGAGAATATCTACAGCATAACCATGAATGGCTATTTTTACACGTTCAGGAACTTTTCCAAAAAACTTTGTGAGCTTGTTCATTTTTTCGCCCATTCCTACTTATAGTATAGTAATGGATTTGATTTGAGGTGAAAAAGTGAAAAGACGAGTGAAATTCGCCATTCTGATTGGATTATTCATAAGCCTTGGAATCCTGGCATGGAGAGTGCCAAGTATCACGGAGCAATCTCAACTGCAAGTCGAAGCGTTGAAAGCATCCTCCCAAGCCGTCCCGGCTATCGCCCAGATTGGAAAGCCAGCACCTGACTTCAAGCTGCAGGCGTTATCCGGTGAAGATGTCCAACTCTCAGATTTGAAAGGGAAAACCGTCGTCCTCAACTTCTGGACAACCTGGTGCTCTTATTGTAAAAAAGAGATTCCGGAGCTGATCAACTTGCATCATCTATATGAAAAAGAGGGCATTGTCGTGCTCGCCGTAAACTTAAGTTCAGAAGAAGAAAACCTCGAGCAGGTCGCGTTGTTTGCGAAGGAGTTTGAGATTCCTTTCACCATCCCGCTGGATAAAGAAGGTATCGTGGGGGAAACGTACCAGATCGTGATGATTCCGACCACGTTCATCATCGGACCAGACGGCAGGATCCAAAACAAAATCATGGGGCCGGTCCAACTCGATCAGCTGGAACAGCATTTGAAGAAACAGTGATCGTCAGAGGTGGTACTTCTCTTTCAAATGTCCTGTGTTCTTGGCGATCTCATCAAGTTTTTCATTCAGGTACAGGTAGTCCATATCAATCATAGCGGACCGATCGATGCCTTCTACGACGGATTTTGCGAACTGCCAAACCTTTTCCTGCAGAGAGGTTTGGCTTTTTTCTGCAATTAACGTGAGCGCTTCAAAGACTGCAGCCAAAACCGAGACATCCTGACGGGCATAGAACCGGATCTGATAGAAGGTTTTGTACAGGATATGAGAGAAAGTAGAAGTTTGCAGCACGATCCGCAAATTCTGATCCTGGTCATAAATGTACGGTTCATCTAC
Organism: Pseudalkalibacillus sp. Hm43; assembly: GCF_051842935.1. GTDB lineage: Bacteria > Bacillota > Bacilli > Bacillales > Fictibacillaceae > Pseudalkalibacillus. The sequence goes on from NZ_JBPXRR010000001.1 coordinate 167,737, forward strand.
CGATTCCTCCGCTAGACGGGAGAGCACTTTTCCGAGTCGTTGGATACAGTTGATCGCCGTCTGAGGGTCGTTGATGCCAGGAGAAACGGCACGGACTGCAATCTCGGTCAGCTTTTGGATGCCGAATTCAATATCTTGCTCCGACGACCTTTGTTCCCCGATCCGTATGTGCTTGAGGTAGTCTTTTTCATCATGCGGACGATCACCTAGCGACCAGTATTGGAATAGAGGCGTCCCTTCATCTACGTAATCACCAATCTTCTTTTCCATGTGGATGAGCAGATCATCCTTGTGCGCTTGTTTGACGATGGCTTCCAAGTCGAGGAGTTGGATGAACCCTGGAAGAACAGAGGTAGCCGTCTTATGGACGTTCAATTTGTACTCCTCATTTTCCCAGCTGGACCATGGTGATTCGATGGATGTTTGCAATTGTTTACGGCCCTTTTTCTGATTTTGTAAAATCGATAAGCAGTTGTCGGTGATGTCCTGAATGAGGTTGCTCACCTGGATCCAAGTGCCGACATGATGGATAAAGTAAACGAAGAAGGCGAGACAGACAGCGGAAAGGAACACGGATAAAGTCGGGACGATCAAGAACAAGGCTTGATCGGTGATGTTCATCCAAAGCATCACGAGCACGAAGAAGAGGAAGGATCCGATGAAAACGCCCAATACCCGCCTCGTGACCATGTCGCTGATGAAGTTGTTCAAGGTACGCGGTGAATATTGAGATAGATAAGTCGATAACAGCACCATGATCGATGAAAAGGTGATTGCCGTCATCGTCAGGATTGAAGTTGCCAAAGCGCTCAGTATGATTTGGGTCGTTTCGCGATCCGTCACCATGAAGGCTGGGAAAACAGTTTGCGTATTTGTCCGGTAGAGCCGTTCATCGATTACAACCGAAAAGTAGGCCAAAACGACAGAAAAAACACTATAAAATGCGGGTAAATACCAGAAACTCTTTCGAATTGTGCGGGAAAATGCATTCATGAACATCGCCGACTCGCCACCCCGGTGTATTTAGGCGATATTCTTCCACAGGAGAGCGAATTCTATGAGATTCAACTGGTGCACACCGGATGGTTTTGTAAAAATAGAGGGTAGTTTTGTAAAAATCGGCCGTTGTTTTGTAAAAACAACGCTTCGTTTTAGAAATTCTTCGCCCAGTCTTGTAAAATCAGGAGCAGGTTTTAGAAATGAGGTCTTTTTTACCATTAAAAAAGACTGCCCTCTCTAAAGGACAGCCCTCACTCACGCTCACAATTTCACTTTATCATAATCGTCAGCACAACCGGTGGATTCAGCAATTCGCTTGATTTTCTCGTTGATGAAGTCTTTGTCCCAATCCAGCAGGACATCCGTCTCGATGCCGTCAATGAAATACAACGAAAAATCCCATATCGCTTTTTGAATCGCGCGGTCGTCATTCCGTTCGGTGATGCCGTGCAGTACAGACAGTGTGGATGCACACACGGAAACATCCTCTCGCGCATAATGTCTCAGTTGATAGAACGCTTTATATAAAAGCTCCCGGTAGGTCTGGATGTCGATGATCACCCGGAGCTCATCATCCTCATCATAATAGTACGGGCGAGGGAAGGGGATCGACCCAAGTTCAGCGAGTATGGACCCGATCCGGTTGATGCTGTTGATGGCTGTATGCGGATCGTTGATTCCAGGTGAAATGGCACGTAGGGCGATCTCCACCAGCTTCTGTATACCAAACTCGACGTCCTGCACCGTATTCCGCTCGGTGCCGATCACGAACTCTTCTTTATAGATTTCCTGATAATTTTCCTCCTCACCAGAACGACCGCCTATAATCGAGAAAAGCGGAGTGTCTTTCAAAATGTAGTCACCGATTCTGCGCTCTACCTGGAGGACATGATCATGCTCTTTCGCTTTTTCCAAAATTTTTGGCAGTTTGACCATCTGTAAATAACCCGCATTCGGCGCATTAACCTGCACTTTATCCTTTGAATCGATATGCGAAACGTCTTCATGAGCGGATAAGTATTTGGATTTGGATCGATCATCCACTAGGTGAAAGCTTTCATTGATCGTTTTTAGCGTTCGGGTCGAAATCTTATCAATGAGGTTGTTCACTTGAGTCCAAGTGGCCACATGGTGGATGAAGAACACGAAAAAACCGAGCGAGATAATCGCCCAAACGACTGCTATTCCCGGTGCGATGAACAGCTTCTTATCACTGACATCTTTCAAAAACAATAAAATCAATAAGGAGTAGATGAATGCTCCTGTAAAAACGCCAAGGACCCTTTGTGTGACAACATCACTGATGAAGTCTTGCAGGGTACGTGGGGAGAATTGAGAGGAATACGTTGTCAGTACGACCATGATGGAAGAGAACGTGATCGTCGTCATCGTTAAAACGGATACGGCAATAGCGTTCAAGATCGTCTGACCAAGTTTCGCATCGGTCAAAAGCGCGTTCGGCACATAAGCCCGAATCTGTTCGACCGGTACGTTTTTCTCTAAATATACACTTAAAATGGCTAGCAAAAGGGCAAGCGTGCCGTAAAAAGATGGCAGGAACCAGAAGCTGTGTCTGAATTTGATCCATAGTTCATTGATTTTCATGGGACTCATCCTTCATTTTGTATAGTCTTACTTATTCCCAAAAAGAAGAAGCATCAACCCAAATGGGCGATGCTTCTTTCATAGCATTTATTCAAATTATCCAGTGAATGCTTGAGTGAACATTTTACCGTATGGTCCGCCATCCACGATACCGATACCAATCTTCGTATATTGGCTTCCGAGGATGTTCGCACGGTGACCATCAGAGTTCATAAGAGATGTATGAGCACCTTGGACAGAGCCGTTTCCTGCAATGTTCTCACCTGCAGTATTGTATTCAATACCGAACTGATCCATCATATCGAATGGAGATCCGTAAGTTGGTGAGTTATGGCTGAAATAGTTGTTGTCGATCATATCTTGTGATTTCACACGCGCCATCTTCGTAAGCTCAGGGTCTGCTTTCAATGGTGCTAGACCAGCTTTTTGACGCTCCTGGTTCACAAGGTCCAACATTTGCTGTTCATCAGCTGTTAGTTGGAATTCTGCATTAGAAGATGTTTCTTTTGGTTGTTGCTGTTCTTGCTTTGGTTGTGGTTGAGGAGCTGGTGTTGGCTCCTGAGCTTTAGGCTGTTTTTTTTCAGGCTGTGGAGCAGGTTGTTCTGCCTTTGGTTCTTCCTGCTTTGGAGCTGGCTTTTCAGCTTTCGGCTCCTCAGCTTTAGGTTCTTCAGCCTTTGGTTCTTCAGCTTTTTGACCGTAAGCTTGATCTAGTGCCGCTTGAATCTTGTCTTGTAATGCAGGATCAAGCTGTATATTGTTTTGCTTCATGAAATTTTGTACGAATGTATTGACTTGAGCTTGGTCAATTTGAACTTGACCAGATTGCTTGTAAACATGAACTTGTGCATCTGCTTGTGTAGTTGAAGCTTCACTGACACCAGCGCTAGCTCCAATGATGGATGCAGATAGTAAAGAAGTAACGAGAACTTTTTTAAACAATGTTTTCTACCTCCTCAATTTTGGTTACATAAACACGTTTCGCCTATACGCCATATCGGGTGGGGGTTAGGAAACAATTGGAAAATGAAATCGTGTATGATAAATATGGTTCTGGGCAACGAAAAGAGCGATCGGTTTACGAAGACTATATATAATGAGTGGGTCAGAGGAGGAGAAGGTTTTGTATCCTGAATTGGTAAAATATAAAGAGATCAAACAACAATATGAAGAGCAGCTGAATAAGTTGAAATTGGAACAGGGCGATTTAGAGGAAGAAAAAGAGAAGATGTTGAATGAATATGAGGATCTGCTCTCGAAAGTCAGTGCTCAACAAAAGGCAAACTCGCCAGACCGTGAAAGCCTGACGAGTCTTCGTACCGATTTGCAAAAGTTGACTGAAGAGCTGGGCGATGTGATGGAAGAAAGTTCTCACCTTTCTCGAGCGCAAAAAGAACGCCTTGATGAATGGATGAAGCCATTGCAGCGAGGGCTTGACCGCGAAGTAATGGCTGCAAAACAGCATTTGAAATTGAAAAAGGAAGAGTTCCAGCGCTACCGAATGGAAATGCTGCTGCTTGTCCAGCAAGTTTTCGAAATAGAAGAGTACATACATGAGATCCATCTCGCGTATACACGGGCTTGTAATGATTTCATGACAAAAGAAGAGCGGGAAACATTGCAGCTCCAGGCGATCCATGTGAGGCGAGATGCGAAACTGATGCTTGCAGAGCTCCAACAGGATCTCGATTATGTATCGAAGCATGGTAAAATGCCGGAATGGTTCAGTCGGAAGATGAACGGCTGAGAAGGGCTGTGATGGTGGTATGGAATTCTCACCGAACGTGCATTAATTATGACCAAACTTAATGGAATTCTGACCAAAGTTGAATTAATTGTGACCAAACTCAATTTAATTCTCACCAATGCCTGATTATAGCTCAAAAGTGAAAAGCCACAACTGGGGGGGAGTCGTGGCTTTTCGTCCGTACAGGATTGGAAGGGTAATAGTGAATTACATTTTAGCGTTCGTAATTAACTATTATGAAATAGGGGAAGTACAATAGGTTTAATTTACAAACGCTGTACCTACATTTATTAGCAAGATAAACAATACTACGATTAACGCAAAATCCGGCACCGTAAGAGTAACCCATGCTAACACCCCCATCAAAACTTGCCTCCAGTGAGAGTTGCCTCACACTAATACAATATGCGGAGAAGAAGCCGATGTATGGACAAGTGAATTAGGACATTAATGGAATTTTGAAGGGGGAAAAGCCTTGATCTATCCTAAGACATGGTCTGAATGGGGTAAAATGTACGTCAATCTGGATTTATGGAGTCCGATCATTGAACAAGTGCTGGAAACGGAAAAGCTCCCATACAACGAAGTCACGTTGACGAAGCACCCAGGAACACACGCGGTTTTTGAAGTGGATGGTCGATACATTTTAAAAATTTACACCCCGTTATCACCTGATGATTTTTCAGTCGAGGTTTCGGTTTACAAGAACATTGCCAAAGCTGGCCATACATACTTTCCAGAGCTCGTCGCTGCCGGGGAAGTCCGCTGTCCAGAGTTGTGGCAGTATACAATCGTCTCAGTCGTGGAAGGTGTGGCATATCGGGATGTCGAAAGCCTCTTGACGGTTGAAGAGAAAACACAGCTCGCGAAATCACTCGCAACACAATTGAAGGAATACCATGGTATTCAATGGGTGTACAATGACATCCCTGAGTGGTCTTTACGTTCAGAAGATCATCTTTCAACGTTAAAAAAGAACCTAAAAAAGCTTGATGCACTGAACGAGGAGGTTATAAGCGAAATCGCCCACTTTTTACAGACGTTCAAGCCGAATGCCAAGTTCCCTCAAACTGTCGTCCATGCAGACCTGACAGAAGATCACGTCTTTTTGAACAAAGAAGATGGAAGCTGGAAGTTGAGTGGATTGATTGATGTGGCGGATAGCAAATATTCGAGCGTTCTATTGGAACTGCCTGCGATCTGGTTTGAGCTGTTCAAAGGCGGTATTGATGCAATGCAAGCATTCATGATCGCTTACGATGATCGAACCTTTCGAATGAAGGAGATGCGCAATACACTCATTTATATGACGTTTATCCATCAATTCGGTGCCGACATGATACGTGAGACATTCAAAAGACAAAATATTACTTCTGTGAGCACACTGGATGAACTGACGGAAATCATGTGGCCGACAGCGTTGTTCTCGCCACAAAGTACTATAGTAAGAAATCAATATTAGGACTTAATTCCCTTTTTACCGAAAAAATGTTTTGTTCTCCACCTATATGTGAATAGTTAAGTAATACAACTTTTACAGGGGGAGTTTTACGACATGAAGAACATCATCACTGGAATTATCTTGATTGCATTGAGTTTTGTCAGCTTTAATTGGTGGGACGCAGTTGTAGGATCAGCAAGCATTGTTGAAACACAATCATCCCTTTTCGTATACATATTGCCTTATGTTCTTTCCTTCGTATTCGGTGGAATCGGCTTGACTACAACATTAAGCGGAATCAATGAAGTGAGAGGGAACAATTCCAATTATGAAGAAACAGCCTAAAAAAGGCTGTTTTTTTTATTGGAGTTAGAGTGTGAAAAGTTTAAATTCACAGAAGTGATGTCTAGCTCAGCGCCCAGACTCTCGGTCACTTCAGTCCTCCTGCAGCCTCCTCGTCGGACCTCCAGTGCCCTTCGAGTCTGCCCAGGGCGCTTGCACTTTTCTTATTATCATACCTTGAAATATGATGGAAAATGCCGATATTTACGGTAAATAGGGATTGTTGGGATGATTGCCAAATACTCATACGACTTCACTCAGTCGTTAACGGAGACGCTAAACATACATCCCACAAAAACGGGGTATGATAATGAAGAAAATTTCTTCTGTGTTGGTATGTGCAGTTCTTGTAGCAGGATGTAACAATGCAGTCACGATTTCACAAAAGTCGTTGCAATCTTCTTCAGTTGTCAGTCAAGCGCAGCGGGTGAATCCGGAGATCAAAAAGGAAATCAAACTCGATGTTCCATTGATCAATCAATTGCCCGAACTGCCAAGAGGTTGTGAAGTGACCAGTCTTTCCATGTTGCTTCAACACGCTGGTGTCAAAGTGAGTAAAATGACGTTGGCGAAAGAAGTGAAGAAAGATCCCACACCTTTTCAAAGGAAAAATGGAGTGGTTCACTTCGGGAATCCGAATGTCGGTTTCGTTGGAAATATGTACGATAAAAGCAAACCCGGCTTTGGGGTGTATCATAAGCCGATCGCGGACCTCGGAGAAAAATACCTTCCGGGAAGAATCGTCGATATGACAGGTGCTGAATTTGAAGATGTGCTCACACATGTTCAAAACGAAAAACCTGTCTGGGTGATCAACAATACCGCTTTCAACCAATTGCCGCCGAAGTACTGGCAAGAGTGGAACACGCCACAAGGAAAAGTGAAGATCACCTATAAAGAGCATTCGGTCCTCGTCACCGGTTATGATGAAACGTACGTCTATTTCAATGATCCACTACTCGGCATCAAAAACCACAAAATCCCTAAAACGCAGTTCCAAAAAGGATGGGAACAAATGGGTCGCCAAGCGATCACTTATCAATAAGAAAACAGGCCAAGATGCAATCTTGGCCTGTTTGTTTTATCTCTATTCAAGTCAGGGTTATAACCTCAACCTGTAACTCGTCCACTAAAACGGGACAGTTGTTGGCGGATGGTCTGCTTCGCTTCTTCCGTATCAGCCGATGCGTACGAATCCAACAGTTCATTGATCTGATCCTGGCGGATGCCGTTACTCCACATCACATAGGAGCGATATTCAGTGCTTTTCAAGTATTTCTTCAGCATGTTGTATTCCGGTCCGAAGTAGTAGGATAAGTCACAATGAAACTCATCGAAATCCTTGAGATCCACTGCTAAAATCGTATCGTCCAACAAGTACATGCGGGCATCTTTTTTCCTCATCAAGATCGGTACTGCGTACAGCTCATGATCCTCCAGCACACCGTGTGCCGTCGGTAAAAACAAGTAAGGTGTATGGTCGATATCAAATCCGACAAAAAAGTCAGCAGCAGATTCATGAATGGTAGGCTGGCGTAACATCGTACATTGAACCAGTAATCGTTGAGTTTCAATCATTTCCGTTTCCCCCTCAATTTCGAATGATAAGTATCAACAGAATGTCCACATCAACGGCCTTTTATACATGCAAATGAAAGATTAATAGAGTTCAGTGACAGCTTGTCCTTTTTTGAATCGTCATTGACAAAAGTTCAAAAGAAGGTTTACACTAAAAATACTATTAGAGAATTAAGAAAATTATGAAAGAAGTTGACCAAAATGCGAGATTTATTTTTGCATTTTCATCAATTGCATAGAATCGAAAGCGAGCCGTTGTCCGGTTGAATCAATCGGGACAGCGGCTTTTTTAATGCGATTTTATCTCGCTAAATTGGTAGTGCATTAGGAAGGGGGAACATCATAAATGATTACACTTACAGGGAATACGCTCACTTTGAAAGATCTCTATCATGTCCTTTATGAAGGGGAAGAAGTCCAGGCATCCGCAGAGAGTCTGGAAAACGTGAAGGTGAGTCGGAAATCTGTTGAAAAGATCGTAGATGATCATCAGGTGGTCTATGGCATTACGACTGGTTTTGGAAAAATGAGCGATGTATGGATTGCGCCGACAGAAGTGGAAGAACTCCAGCTCAACTTGATACGGAGCCACGCTTGCGGTGTCGGGGAGCCTTTCCCTGAAATCGTCAGCCGGGCGATGCTGCTTTTACGGGTGAACGCATTGTTGAAAGGTTTCTCAGGCGTCCGGGTCGAGGTCATCCAACTGTTGATCGATTGCCTCAATAAAAGGATCCATCCGATCGTACCGAAGCAAGGTTCACTAGGTGCAAGCGGTGATCTTGCCCCGTTGTCCCATCTCGCACTTGTCTTGATCGGAGAAGGAGAAGCTTACTATCAAGGAGAGCAGATGGCTGGTGGCGAAGCCTTACAAAAGGAAGATCTGAAGCCGATCGTACTGAGTGCGAAGGAAGGGCTCGCGCTCATCAACGGCACCCAGGCGATGACAGCAATGGGCGTTATCTCTTATTTGGAGGCGGAAAAACTCGCTTATCAGAGTGAGCTCATTTCTGCTTTGACGCTCGAAGGGTTGCGAGGCATCTCGGATGCGTTTGATGAAGACATCCATTTTGCACGGGGGTATCCGGAACAAGTCGGTGTAGCACAACGGATTCGCATGTACATCAAACAAAGCGGTCTCATCACTGAACAAGGAGAGGTCCGCGTACAGGATGCTTACTCCTTGCGCTGTATCCCGCAAGTACACGGTGCTAGCTGGCAAACCCTCAATTATGTAAAAGAAAAACTTGAGATCGAAATCAATGCAGCGACCGACAATCCGCTCATTTTCGATTATGGAAGGAAGGTCATCTCAGGAGGGAACTTCCACGGTCAGCCGATTGCGCTAGCGATGGACTTTCTTGGAATTGCGATGGCGGAGCTTGCGAACATTTCGGAAAGAAGAATCGAGCGGATGGTCAATCCGCAGCTGAGTGATTTGCCTGCGTTTTTATCGGCAAATCCTGGTGTCGAATCCGGAGCGATGATTTTACAATATTCTGCAGCATCACTCGTTTCCGAGAACAAAACACTTGCTCATCCGGCTTCGGTCGACTCGATTCCATCGTCTGCGAACCAGGAAGATCATGTGAGCATGGGGACGATCGGATCAAGACACGCCTATCAGATCATCCAAAACACGAGGAATGTGCTGGCGATCGAGTTGTTCTGTGCGATGCAGGCAGTCGAGTTCCGTGACGTAGAGAAGATGGCACCACGGACGCGAAAAGCTTACGACCATGGCAGAAAAGTCGCCCCGAGCATCACTGGTGACCGCGTCTTCTCCAAAGATATCGAACGATTGTCCAACGCACTAAAAGAGGACCATTGGAATGGCATACTCATCACCCAATAAAAAAATATGAAACGAGAAGTGGAGGAATGAACATGAAGAAAATTCAAGCGCCTAGAGGAACGGAATTGAATACGAAAGGCTGGGTCCAGGAAGCGGCCTTACGGATGCTAATGAACAATCTCGATCCGGAGGTTGCAGAAAACCCGGATGAACTGGTCGTTTACGGCGGAATCGGAAAAGCAGCCCGTAACTGGGAAAGCTTTGATGCAATCGTTGAATCATTAAAAACGCTCGAAAACGATGAAACGTTGATGGTCCAATCCGGAAAGCCAGTCGCGATCTTCAAGTCACACGAAAATGCACCACGGGTATTGATTGCCAACTCGAACCTCGTACCGGCATGGTCGAACTGGGAGACGTTCCGTGAACTCGAGAAAAAAGGCTTGATGATGTACGGTCAGATGACGGCAGGAAGCTGGATTTACATTGGAACGCAGGGCATCCTTCAGGGAACGTACGAAACGTTCGCAGAGGCGGCGCGTAAACATTTCGGTGGAACACTCGCCGGTACATTGACGGTCACAGCTGGTCTAGGCGGAATGGGAGGCGCGCAACCACTGGCTGTCACGATGAACGGCGGTGTCGTCATTGCAATCGAGTGTGACCCGCACCGCATCCAGCGCCGGATTGAAACGCGTTATTGTGATACGAAAGCGGATTCTCTCGACGAGGCTTTGAAACTTGCAAAAGAGGCGATGGAGAAGAAGGAACCGTTGTCGATCGCCCTACTCGGGAACGCGGCTGAAATTTTACCGGAACTCGTGAAACGTCAAGAAATCCCTCATCTCGTCACGGATCAGACATCCTCTCATGATGTGTTGAACGGCTACTTGCCGATCGGTTTTACATTAGAAGAGGGTGCAGAACTGAGAAAGCGGGATGCGGATACTTATATCGCGAAATCAAAAGCGAGCATCAAGCAGCACGTGGAAGCGATGGTCGACTTACAGAAAGCAGGAGCGGTCGTGTTCGACTACGGAAACAACATCCGACAGGTCGCGAAAGATGAAGGCTTCGAGGATGCGTTCGCCTTCCCTGGGTTCGTTCCAGCGTTCATCCGACCGATGTTCTGTGAAGGAAAAGGACCATTTCGCTGGGCGGCGTTATCAGGAAACCCAGAAGACATTTACGCGATTGATGAAGTCATCCTGAAGGAGTTCGCTCATGATGAGCACTTGTGCAAGTGGATCAAGATGGCTCAGGAGAAAGTTGCCTTCCAAGGGCTGCCGTCACGTATTTGCTGGCTCGGTTACGGAGATCGCGCGAAACTTGGAAAAATCATCAATGACATGGTTGAGAGTGGAAAAGTGAGTGCACCGATCGTCATCGGGCGTGATCATCTCGATTGTGGTTCCGTCGCGTCACCGAATCGCGAGACGGAAGCGATGAAGGATGGCAGTGACGCGATTAGTGACTGGCCAATCTTGAACGCGATGATCAATGGGGTCAACGGTGCAAGCTGGGTATCCGTCCATCACGGTGGCGGTGTCGGCATGGGTTACTCGCAGCATGCGGGTATGGTCATTGTCGCGGATGGTACGAAGAAAGCGGCAGCACGTTTGGAGCGTGTTCTGGCATCTGACCCGGGAATGGGCGTAGCACGACATGCGGATGCGGGGTATGAACTGGCAATCGACACAGCTAAAGAAAAAGGAGTCCGCATTCCGATGCTTGAAATGGAAAGTGTCAGCGAAAGGAGTGGCAAGTAATATGAAAGCAGATCTACTACTGAAAAATATCGGACAATTACTGACGATGGACGGTTCAGAAGGCATTCGAAAAGGCGAAGCGATGAAAGAAATCGGCTTGGTAGAAGATGCTGTGGTCGCTGTAGCGGACGGAAAAGTCGTCTATGTAGGACCGAAAGACGATGCGCATTCCATTGATGCTCATGAAGTCATCGACTGTGAAGGGAAACTCGTCACACCGGGACTCGTCGATCCGCACACGCATCTCGTTTTTGGCGGATCGCGTGAACATGAGCTCGCTTTGAAACAACAAGGCGTTCCGTATCTTGAAATTTTAAAACAAGGCGGCGGAATCTTGTCGACGGTCCAGGCGACGCGTGAAGCGGATGAAGAGGCGCTGTATGAAAAAGCGTCCTTCCACCTCGAGCGCATGCTGAGCTATGGCATCACGACGATGGAAGCGAAGAGCGGATATGGGTTGGACGCCGATACAGAGCTGAAGCAGCTGCGCGTCATCAAACGCTTACGTGAAACGAAGAACGCAGATATCGTATCGACTTACCTTGGTGCGCATGCGATACCGAACGAATACAAAGGCCGATCCCAGGCATTTTTAGATGAGATGGTGAAGCTGATGGAAACCGTTAAAGAAGAAGACTTGGCGGAATTCGTCGATATTTTCTGCGAGACCGGTGTGTTTACGGTTGAAGAATCTCGAGCCTATTTGAAAAAAGCGAAAGAGATGGGCTTCGACGTCAAGATTCATGCGGATGAAATCGACCCACTCGGAGGAACGGAAATGGCGTGTGAGGTCGGAGCGATCTCCGCCGATCACCTGGTCGGAGCATCTGAAGAAGGCATCCGTCAGCTCGGTGAAACGAACACGATCGCTGTGCTTTTACCAGGAACGACGTTTTACCTGAATAAAAACGAATTTGCGAAGGCGCGAGAGATGATTGAGGGCAATGCGGCCGTTGCACTGGCTACCGACTTCAATCCGGGCAGCTGTCCGACGGAAAACTTGCAGTTGATCATGAACCTCGCGGCGCTTAAATTGCGGATGACACCGGAAGAAATCTGGAACGCGGTTACGGTCAATTCAGCCTATGCGATTGGATGTGGAGAGCGGGCTGGAAAAATCAGCGAAGGTCGCCAGGCAGATCTTCTCGTATGGGACGCGCCGAACTACTTGTACATTCCGTATCATTACGGTGTGAACCATGTCCGGACTGTCATCAAGAATGGAAAAACCCTTTTTGAAAGGGGAGAGCGGGTTGGCAACGTTACCGTATCTTAAACCAGCAGGCGAAGCAGGATTCAAGGATTCAGAAGTCGTCAAAGCGCATGAAATCGTGAAAAAGTGGGACGGAGAAACGAAGGTGAAGGGCATCGGATTGTTAGGTGCACCATTATCAAAGCCGTCAATCAGTTTGTCTGGTGCGTCCCAATCACCTGGCGTAATCCGGTCGATGTTCTCCGCGCTTTCCACATATGCGATAGAAGAGGAATGCGATCTTCAAGACGAGGTGATCACGGATTTCGGTGATGTGGAAATGCATTTGACTGACATTCCGGAAAGCCACAAGCGAATCTATGAAACATTCTCTGGTGTTTTGAACGATCAGCCGGACCTGGTGCCGGTTGTGCTTGGGGGCGATCATTCGATCAGCTACCCGAGTATCAAGGCTTTTTCTGAGACTAGGAAAAAGGTAGGCATCATCCAGTTCGACGCCCATCATGACTTGCGAAATCGAGAAGACGGTGGAACCGGTAATGGAACACCTTTCCGGGCGTTGATTGAGGAAGGGATCATCCAAGGCGATCAGCTCATCCAGATTGGAATCCGAAACTTCTCGAACAGCCGCCCTTATCATGAATACGGGAAAAAACACGGTGTGACCGTCTACACGATGAAGGATGTTCGGAAAAAGGGGATTGAAGAGCTGATTCAGAAGTCGGTTGCTCAGCTGAAAGAGCATGTCGATGTCATTTATGTCTCGCTCGATATGGATGTGCTGGATCAGGCATTCGCGCCCGGATGTCCAGCAATTGGCCCAGGGGGCATGACGAGTGATGACCTCCTGGAAGGCATCCGAATGCTCGCTGCTGAACCGATGGTGCAAGGAATGGATATCGTAGAAATCGACCCGACCGTTGATTTCCGCAATATGACTACCAAACTAGCAGCTTATGTCATCCTGACGTTCATGCTGCACCGAAAATGATAGAAAAAGACCTGAAAGTGAGGGGTGGAAGCCTTCTTTCAGGTCTTTTTTCATGGGGTGAAAGCTAATTTGCTCGTATTTCCCATAAAAATGAGTGTATTTCCAATAAAAATTGAAAAATATAGACCAGAATCAAAAATTATAGCTCAGATTCAGAAATTATAGATCAGATTCAGAAAATATAGCTCAAACTGAAAAAAGAACCTGATGATTGCAATCAGGCTCTTTCCTCTATCCTTTATTTCTGTTCATCGTCCTCTTCAGACTCATCTTCGTCTTCGTCATCATCATCGTCATCGTCTTCCGCTTCTACTTCAAGAATTTCTCCAGAATTTGCATCCAGTTCGACTTCTTTTACACTTTGATCCTCTGCGGATTCGATTGTTACTTCATAGACCAGCTTGCCGTCTTCTTTTTCAATCTCCGTTTTTCCTGTCACTTTACCTGGAACTTCTTTCAGTGCTGCCTCTTCCGCTTCTTCCACCGTCAGATCCGCTTGTTTCATTAACTCGCTTTGGTTGGAATTGGCGAGTGCATCCATCCCTTTTGTACCGAACAGGATTCCTCCTCCAATTAGGAGAACAGCTAATCCGCTGATCCACATCGTTTTCTTACTGAATCGTTTCATTACAAAATACCTCCTTGAAGAATGGTTGATGTTATATTTCTAAGTCTATCAATTTGAAATGAAAAAATAAGAATAAGAAAATGAGATTTTGATGAGAAAAATTTCATCCATTTCTCATGAGTAAATTCCAAACATCCACCTGGATAAAACGTTACACTAGAAGGTAGAGAATGGTGATAGGAGGCGAGAGTCTTGAGCGCTGCTGAAAAGATTCTGATTGTAGAAGATGATTTCCACGTTGCACAATTCATCCAGCTGGAGATGAACCATGAAGGATACGAGGTAGAAGTATCAGGCGATGGGGCAAATGCCTTGGAAGTTTTCCAAAAACAGAAATTCGACCTGATCATTTTGGACTGGATGCTCCCTCATCTTAGCGGACTGGAAGTATGCCGAAGAATCCGCAAGACCAGTCAAGTGCCCATCATCTTACTGACTGCTAAGGAGGACATCGGTGATAAGATTGCAGGCTTGGATACGGGAGCGGACGACTACCTGACGAAACCGTTCGAAATTGAGGAGCTGCTCGCAAGAATCCGTGCCATTTTAAGGAGAAACGCCTTCCATCGAAATCAAGATAAAGATGAGGAACTCCTATCCATTGAGGATTTGACTGTAGATCTAAAAAAAAGAATGGTTAAACGTGGAGGGAATCTCATCGATTTGACGCAAAGAGAATTTGACCTGCTTGTCCATTTGCTTCGACATGAAGGAGAAGTGCTTAACAGGGAACAGATTCTCACGGCTGCTTGGGGTTACGACTTTATCGGTGAAACGAATGTGGTTGACGTTTACATTCGATATTTAAGAAACAAGTTAGATCGCGATTATGAAAGGACCCTCATCCATACGGTCCGAGGCATCGGCTATGTGATCCGTTCTTCGGAAGAAAGGATAAAGGCTGACACAAATGATGAACCTTTTTAGGAAAGGGGATAAAACCTCTTCGATCGTATTCCAATTTACGATTTGGCATGCCATTACTGTCGTAGGGATGATTTTAATCCTTGCCGTCACCATCCTTCTTTTTGCCGGTTACTTTTTAATGGAAGATTCAAAGCAAGAAATCACGAATGTGGAAAAAAAGATCGTGACTCAAATCGGAAACAACCCAGAATCCTTCCAACAAGCGATAGATGATACCCTTTACCCTGATTACCCGAACTACTTCGTCAAAGTCCTCACGGATGAAGGAGATTTATTGGCCAAAACTCGTGGTTGGAGTAAGGAGTTTGAAGAGGAAGTGGAGGAGGATATCTCAATCCTCGGATTCCCTCACTATATGTGGAACGATGACCGGGGTTTGTTTTACAGAGACCGCCTCACTTGGAATTCGGACGGAGTGAACGGCACGATTCTATATGAAGTCGAGCTGAATCATATAAACGAATTTCTGATCTTGCTCTTTAACATTTTCTTAGTGACATTCCTGATCAGTGTGTTCACAACACCCTTCATCATCTATCGGATGACAAAAAGAAAGCTGCAACCACTCCTTTCAATCATTCATTCGGTTAAAAAAGTGAAATCATATGCGGACTTGAAAGAACCGATTGCTGTTCCAGATACACCTAAGGAGTTGAACGATTTAGCGGAATCAATCAATATACTCCTGCACCGATTAGGAAAACAGCTAGAACGAGAGAAGAGTTTCATAGCAAATGCATCGCATGAGCTGAGAACACCCCTCACCTCATTCAACGGGTATATCAACTTGATCAAACGGTGGGGTAAGGACCAACCTGATGTGTTGGAGACATCCATAGCTGCACTAGATTCTGAGAATAATAGGATGAAGCGGTTGCTAGATCAGTTGATGACACTGGCGAAATCCGAGCAAATCGAAACTCAATTCAAAACGGTCGATCTAGTCGATATATGTAAAGCAGCCATTCAACATGTTTGGAATTCGGAGTCCGGTATTGAGCTGGTGGAAAATTATGAGAATCACGTTTTTGTCAAAGGGGATGAAGGGTTTCTTTCTCAGGTCGTCATCATTCTATTAGACAATGCTCAACGGTATTCTAGTGAGGGAGATACTGTCAAAATCCAACTTCGTCACTCGGATGGTCACGTAAAAATGAGTATCGCAGACTCTGGACCTGGCATACCTCTAGAAGATCAAGAGCGCGTTTTTGAGCGATTTTACCGTGTCGATAAAGGTCGCTCTCGAGAAATGGGGGGCACAGGGCTAGGACTCGCCATTGCCAAAGAACTCGTGGAACTACATGGTGGAGAAATTTCATTAGAAAGTGAACTTGGGGAAGGAAGTACATTCAGGGTACTACTCCCAATGAGTAAAAAGACCAATTGAGCGGTGAAAATATAGACCAGAATCGAATATTATCTGTCCAGAATCCAAATTTATGTGCCCAAAACCAAAATTATTATGCCCAAACCTAGATCTATCTCCACATAAAAAAGACCTGAGCAGAGGCATCATCCTCTCTCAGGTCTTCTTCAAATCAAATCAGTACAATTTCCCTTGTCTGTATAGAACTGTGGATAGCTTCATAACCGCGTGGATGTAACAGTTTTGACGGAGTGGGAACGGATCCCCGAAGAATTGCGGCAGGATCGTCACCATCGTTTCTTCCATCTTTTCGACCAGCTTTTCGAAGATTTGCTCTTCACTGTAAAATTGAGTTTCACGTCCTTGTACCCATTCGAAATAGGAGACGATTACACCACCAGCGTTGGCGAGAATATCCGGGACAATGATGACGCCATTGTCCGCCAGATATTTATCGGCATCACCCGTTACAGGAGCATTCGCACCTTCAACGATGATTTTCGCTTTTATCTGATCGACATTATCCTTATGGATTTGTCCTTCTAAGGCTGCCAACACCAATACATCGACGTCCATGTAGAGCACTTTTTCACGATCGAGGATCTCTGCCTTCATTTCAAGTCCAGCGAGTTCCTTTTCCGTTGTCGGTAGATCACCTTCATTGTTCGCGGTGTAATCGACAAGCGCTGGAATATCCAAGCCTTCTTCGTTGTATATCGTAACATTACGATCACTCACCGCAACGATTTTATTGTTCAGGTGTGAGCAACGATAGGCTTCCAATGCAGCGACAGACCCGACATTACCGAAGCCTTGAATCGCCATCTTCAAATCTTTCCGATCATGATTCAATGCTGTTCTAGCGAACGGATTCTCTTGTGCATCGAGCCATTCCCGGTTTTCATTCATAAAGTCATGCATCATGTAACGATAGGTGAAGTAGACGCCTTTTCCTGTCGCTTCTCTTCGGCCTAGTGAACCTCCGTTGATGATGCTCTTGCCGGTAAAACTTCCACGATACGTCGTTCCCGGACGGATGCTCTTATATTCTGCCATCATCCAGTCCATTTCACGATCACCAGTCCCCATGTCCGGAGCTGGAATGTCCTTGTCCGGACCAAGGATATCACTGAAGTAGTGGACGTACTTTTTACAAATCTGGTGGAGTTCTTTCACCTCATAATCTCGTGGATTGAGGACTACTCCGCCTTTACCGCCCCCGAACGGCACTTCATGCAGTGCATTTTTCAATGTCATGAGAGATGCGAGATTCATGACCTCTTCTTCATTGACCGATTCATGAAAACGAATACCGCCCTTATAAGGACCAAGCGTGTTGTTGTGTTGTACGCGGAATGCCGGGATTCTGACGACTTTTCCGTTCTCTAGAGCGATTCGTAAAAACGACTTATGTATGTGATTTGGCGTTGATAGAATCGCTGTCAGAGATGTAAATGCCTGTTCACGGTCTTGCTCCTTTAGATCTGGTAAAAATGACTCGTCCTCAAGTAATGCGTCCAATGAATGCTGGACGATCGAACCAAAATAACTTGCCATACCTTAACGACCTCCCCTTCATCTACTAATTACATTATAACCAAGAAATGCTTTTCATTTAAAAAGATACGGTCTGAATCATCCGACAATTCTTCCATTTTGTCGAAAAGATGGTAGACGAGCCGACTTTTAAATACTTTTAAATTCAAATAATCGTGACGTTTCACACAGATATGAAAAACAGTTACTTCCATCTATCTGCTCATTTCATCATAGGTCATTTGTATTACGATATGACTACAGAATATTTTAAACATTCGAAAAGTAAAGAAAATTGAGGGAGGAAAAAGAATGAAGAAGAAACATGTTGTCGCTTCCGCAGTGTTAGCGACGAGTATGCTCCTATCTGCAATGGGTGGAGCGAGTGGTGCCGATTTTGAAAAGAAAGTGTCAAAAAACCCGGAATTGCCTGCAGCAATGGTGAACATGAACAACAACAAGGTGTTCGACAACCTTGAATCCATGCTGAAGCAGAAATCAGAATCTGAGACGATCGACGTGATCGTCCAGTTCGATAAATCGATGGCGAGTGAGAAGGCCCACAAAGCGGTGATGAAACGCCTCGGTAAATTCAAGACAAAGCATGTCTTTTCAAACGCTTTGAACGGGGTAGCTGTCACTCTGACCAAGAAACAAATTGAAAAGCTTGAGAAACTGCCTTTCGTCAAATCCATCGAGCATGATGCTCAAATCCAAACCTTGAACGGTACAGCAAACAAATGGTTTGGAACAGAAAAAGCACGTGGTGACTTCGGTCTTACAGGAAACAGCGATGGAAACGAAAACACGTATTCAAAAGATGACCAAGTCGTAGCGGTCATTGATACCGGAATCGACGGAAACCACGTTGACTTGGATGAAGGAAAAGTCATCGGTTGGAAGGACCTGGTCAATAATCGGACAACTCCTTATGATGACAACGGACATGGTACACACGTTGCCAGTACGGTAGCAGGTGATGGAGATGGGAATCCGACTCATAAAGGTGTTGCACCTGGAGCGGCTCTTGTCGGGATAAAAGTATTGAATGCACAGGGAAGCGGAAGCATGAGTACCGTTACAGCCGGGATCGATTGGGCAGTAGCGAACAAAGATGTATATGGAATTGAAGTGTTGAGCTTGAGCCTTGGGACTTCTGGAAGCTCAGATGGGACAGACTCTACCTCTGTAGCGGTCAACAATGCAGTTGACGCAGGACTCGTCGTCACAGTTGCAGCTGGAAACGATGGACCAGGCAAGAAGACGATCGGATCTCCTGGAGCAGCAGAAAAGGCGATTACAGTCGGGGCAGGTGCTGACCTTGGAGAAGGCGGTTTCTTCCTTGCAGACTTCTCAAGTCGTGGTACAACAGCGGATGGCCGTATCAAGCCGGATATCTTTGCACCTGGCTACAACATTACAGCTGCTCAAACGAACACTTCAAGTGGCTATGTAACGTATAGTGGAACGAGTATGGCTACACCGTTCACGGCTGGTACGATTGCATTGATGCTCGATGCAAACCCAGGATTGACGCCGACTGATGTGAAAAACATCCTATCCAACACGGCTGAAGATTGGGGTCCAGCAGGTAAGGACATCGACTATGGTCATGGACGCCTGGACGGATATGAAGCGATCAAGGATGCTGGAGGCTTGAGCGGCACGAACATCGCGACTCCGAATCACTTCGCGGAGCAAGACTCTCTAGGTGGTACGGGTAGTGAAGACACGTACCAGTTCACAGTGAACAACACGAACTATCCGACAGCCGTTACGATGATCATCCCGAACTGGACAGCAAGCTGGTGGTTCGGCGGATCTCCTGACTTCGACGTTTACTTGTACGACCCATCCGGTGTACAAGTAGCGAAGGCGGAAGGAACGAAGCGTCAAGAAACACTTACGTTCACACCGACACAGACAGGAACTTACACACTGAAGGTTTCTTCTTACAGCGGCAGCGGCTCCTACTATGTTGACTTGAGCGCTGGTACGAACGGTTTGACACAGACTTCCAACCAATAATTTTGACGAAAAAAAGAGATGGTCCCAAGAGGGATCATCTCTTTTATCATGTCGAAAAACGTATTATTTCCCAGGAAAAAGATGGCTTCCGTCGTATCTTAAGATGCATCTGCTGTGTTTCTAGTACGGTTCATATATTTCTGCAGCAGATTCGTTCTCAGTTCAATCAGTGGTTGTGCAACCGTGATAATCGGTTTGGAAGCTAAGAGCAATGTGACCGCCGCTGCAAGAGCGAGGAATAACACATAGCTTCCTGTGTCCTGAATCGCATCATAGAACGGAGTGATCGAGAACAGCTTGACGACGAATCCATGTAAAAGATATACATAAAGTGTTCTTCCGCCCATATGGGTAAAGAATAGTTGACGTCTTGGTACAAGTGCCATGAAGCTGAATGTCGCGATGAACATCAATCCATACATGAGCAGTCTGATGAGAATCGCTTGTTCTGCGCCTACGCCCAACTCCTCATAAGAGGACGAAGCGAGGAGCCACTCTTTTGCCGCATCTGGAAAGAAGAAGTAATAGCTGATCAGCATACTTGCGAAAATGGCACCTGACGCGATTCGCACATCTGTACGAAGCAGCGCGTAGAAGTGTTCCTTTTTCAAGTAATAGCCCAATAAGAATACCGGGAAGAACACGAATGTTCTAGATAGGCTGAGAAACGTTCCGATATCTTGAATATAACCTGCGACAAGTCCGATCGCGAGTGCAATGACCAATGGATACTTCATGCGTGCGAACACGAAGAGCAATACATTCCAAAGCACCATACTGAGTAAGAACCACAATGTCCAGTACGGATCGAACAATGTGAATGTTTCACTACCATTTTTCACCGTATAAAAGGCGAAGTAGATCATTTGGAAAATGAAATACGGAATCAGGATTTTCTTGAAAATCTTCTTCAGATAGCCTTCCTTCAAAATGCTTTTCGAGAAGAAGCCGGCGATCAATATGAAAGCAGGCATATGGAACGTGTAGATGAAGTTGTATACTGTATATAACACATCGCTGTTTGACTTATGCGGACTGATGAAGTGTCCGAACACCACAAGAAAAATCAATATGAATTTTGCATTGTCAAAGTAATACTCACGCTTTTGTTTATTCATAATCTTAGCCTCCAAGTTGTCTGAAAAAATTTGTGCAATCATTAAAAACGAAGTATGCTGTGATTTAACATACCCCGTCAGATTATGAATCAATCGTTTGTCACCTAATTTATTCGAAATTGTCATCTGTTTTTGGACGTCTGTAAATGAGTTTTAACATCTATGCTCATTTTGTAATAAATGTAAACAAAGAAAGAGGGGTCAATATGGAAAAAACGCGCAATCTTCTATACATTCCAGGACCATTTTCGTTCGATCACACGTTCCAACGCCATCATCGGACGACCGATACATTGAAAACGATGGTCGTGAAACGGGAAGAAAACCGTTTCATTAAATGGATCCACCTTGGTGATGAAGCATTTCTTTTGGATGCATCCATTCAAAATGAAGAAGACGGAATTTCCATTCAATTGAACAGAAATGTTTCGGAAACGCAGATGGAGGCTCTTCATCACCATCTCCATCGCATGTTTGGTGTAGGAAATTCTCTGAATGCGTTTTATGAGCATTTGAAGACGAATGATAGACTGAATGGGCTGATTAAGCAGTTCCATGGCATGCGGGTGATTACGAATCCGGACCTGTTTGAAACGACAGTGGATACGATCATCGGTCAGCAAGTGAATTTAAAGTTCGCCGCTACGTTAAAAGAAAGGCTTGTCAGATTGGCGGGAGAGGTGAAGGAATACGAAGGGGATGACCTTTATCTGTTTCCTACTGCCGAAAAAGTGGCTATGCTCGATTACGAAGACCTGCGTGCGTTATCTTTCAGTCAGCGAAAATCGGAATATATCATTGATTTCGCGAGACTTGTTGCGAATGGAGAGATTGATCTGGATGCTTTGTGGGCGATGTCCAATCAAGAAATCATTGACCGTTTGCTTCCATTAAGGGGAATCGGCGTTTGGACGATCGAATGCTTGATGTTGTTCGGGCTTAACCGGGCGGATGTTTTGCCAGCTGCAGATATCGGTCTGAGAAATGCGGTGAAAATGCTTTATGGGACAGAAAAACAACCGAAAACGGAGGAAATCCGTCTGTTAGCGGAAAAAGAAGATTGGAACCCATGGGAAAGTTACATCACTTTCTATCTCTGGCAGTACTTGAATACGATGGGGAAATGAGCCGGAGTGGTGGGTTTTGTAAAAATTCGGGTTTGTTTTGGAAAAAGGGTGCTCCGTTTTAGAAAAACGGAGCTTCATTTTAGAAAAATAGGGCATGGTTTTGTAAAAACGCAGCATCGTTTTTGAAAATAGTAAGAACTACCTAAGCCAACTCCACATAAAAAGGCTGCTCCACGATCGGAGCAGCCTTTCTTTCACCTTAAACTATTAATTTAAAATTGTTACCTCAACATTTTGGCGACCAAAGTTTACTGCAGCATCTTTAGATTGCATGTAAAGATCGATGCGGTTTCCTTTGATTGCACCACCTGTATCGCCAGCAATTGCGCGACCATAACCTTCAACATATACCTCAGTTCCTAGAGGGATGACATTCGGGTCGACTGCAATCACTTTTTGATCAGGGTTTGCATTCAAGTCGATACCTGTAGCGGTTACACCTGAGCAACCATCACAATTTGCTGTATAAGCTGTCGCTTCCATCGTCATTGTTGCTTTTTCTTCATCTGCTTTTGCTGTTTCTGCTTCTTCTGGTTCAGAAGATTCTTGTGTTGTTTCTTCTTTAGCTGGTTCAGCTTTTGCTGTTTCTTTTAAGTCGAATAAAGCGGCTTTCGTTTCAGGACCTACAATTCCATCCACTACTAAACTATTATTCTGCTGGAATTTCTCAACAGCTTGTTGAGTCAACGGGCCATAGATTCCATCTACATGGTAGTTATAGAGCTTCAATTCAGCCAAGTGCTTTTGCAAGTGCTCGACTGCTTTACCTTCATCACCACGTTGGATCAATGCTGTTGCTTCTTCTAGAACATCTGCTGTTTTTTGGTCTACCGTACCTGTCGGTGTCATGTTGTAGTCTTTTTGGAAGGCTTTGACGCCTTTATGAGTGATGTCACCGAAATATCCGGTAGTTTTATGGTAATCGAAGAATCCTAGTTCTTTCAGGTCCTGTTGAATGGTGTGGACATCTTCATGCCACATGTTCTTTTTAAGGGGCTTGTCCAGTTCAGCCGCTTGAGTAGCTGTAGGTGCAAGGACAGCAGTTCCTGCTAGCGCTACAGTAAGTGCAAGTTTCTTAAACATATAGAAGGTTCCCTCCTTTGAAGTATGAACGCCTGTTTATGACGTCCCAATTGCACATTCTACTAGCTCAATATGACATGACAATAATAGTGCAGTTACATTGAGATTACGATTAGACTACAGAGGGGAGGAGGGTCTGTCATTTTTCACACAATTAAAAAAGAGGCCGAACAGAATCAGCCTCTTAATCGTTTATCTTATTTTTAAAATCAATCAGACTATCTTCAGGAAACACTTCTTTTCTGGGGATTTCATACATAGCCATCCCAGGTTTAGCATTCTTATAATTTGTAGTAAATGCCATCTTAAACCCTAACTTCTTTAGAGCTTTAATTGTTTTTTTGTCATATGCTCCAAATGGATAAGCGAAAGCGTGGTTACGCCCCTCTAAATTTTTCAAACTGTAGGCAAGATCATTTGAAATTTCTTTCCTATTTTTATGGATTAAATAGGGTGTTCCTTCTGTTGTGCGTTTATGGAAGTTATAGGTATGACTTTGGAAATCGAAAACATCACAACTCTTATTTAGTTCATCCAAACTGAAATATTGATGCTTTTCACTCTTATACGTTTTCCTATGTGTAGTTATTGCTCCAGTTATTATGAAGTTTAACGCCTTAAAGTCATACTTCTTTAAAATGGGATAAACTTCTGTGTAATTATCTTTATATCCATCATCAAAGGTTAAGAGCACGCTTTTCTTAGGGACCTTTAACCGTCCCTCCATAAACATTAGAAATTCTTTTGCGGTCAAGGTTGTATAATTTTCTTCATGTAAAAACTGCATCTGTTCAAGGAAATTTGATTTCGGTATGATTGTTTTCTTTAGATGTAGATCGTCAGTAAGATGTTCCGATACTATCTTTTTTTCCTCAATGATTCTATGATACATCAATACAGGTACCTCAATTGCTTCATTACCCTTTTGCACATCAAATTGTCGGACTTCTTCTGTCCATTCTTGGCACTCTGACAAGCCTAAGCTTTTATTCTTCGGGAATAAGTTGTCATCCGAAAAAGCTTGGACAAAATCATCGTAAAAAAGAAGGCTAATGAGACATACAAAGCAGATGAATGAAAGAATGAAAGCCATATTCACGATAATCTTTTTCATGAATCATCTCTCCTTAAGTAGCGTATCTATCTCATAAATGTTTTAGTTAAAATCTACATTCGAGCCAATACGTTTAGACACATACCAAGCCTCTTTATTTTTAAAATAGAAAATCGTGCCAGCGACAACAAACACAACACTTAACATTCGATAAGTAAGAACTTCAAAAGGAATGAACAGAAATATTCTGAGATAATTCATACCTGAATATTTTACCCCGAACCTTCTACTGACAATAATAGTTGCGATATTCTGGTAGTTTGACATCATCACAGTAATTGTAAATAAAGCTACAGCTACCATGTAGTGATCTGGATTGAGAAAAATCATTATGGGGATTAGTAGTAGTGCAAAAGAATTCAGCGTACCGAGTAATAGAGAATCAATAAGAAAAAATATGGATAATCGTATGCCAAGTTTTCTGAAGAAGGATTTTTTGAAGTAAAATACACAGTCTACAAATGCTTTTTGCCATCTAATTCTTTGATTGTATAAATCCTTAATGGTTTCGGGGCATTCTGTGTAACAAATAGCTTGTGGTATAAATAGAAGCGTATGTTGAACGTACTCTATATTGGTTTTGATTAATTGATGGAGTCTTAGGGTGATATCCATGTCTTCCCCAACAGTTTGACGAAATCCACCTATGTCATATAGAGCACCTCTTCGGAAAGCACCAAATGCTCCAGCAATTACAACGATCGATTTCAATCTAGCTTGTGTAAGCTTATGAAGGTAAAACGATGTAAAGTATTGAAGGATTTGGAAACGAATGACACCCTTTTGTTTAAAAGTAGGCTCGGGCTCTGTATCAATTCCTTTGTAACCTTGCCCAATTTGTACCATACCACCTGCTGCAATTACTTTATCATCTTCAAACGCATAATTAATGGCTTGCATTGAATCAGTGTCAAGAACGCTATCAGCATCCAGCGTAATAATGATTTTTTTTGCACTGTACTCAATTCCTGCATTTAGTGCATCTGCTTTTCCACCATTCTTTTTATCAATACAGTAGATGTTGGGAAATTGTTTGGATTGGTAAACTTCATTAATTTCTTGATGAGAAATTCTGACTGCGGGAAGCTTTTTAGACGTGGGCACTAGATGTAATTGTTGGGACAAAACTTCTAAAGTCCTATCAGTGGATCCATCATTAATAAATATGGCTTCAAAATTCGTATAGTTCAGATGTAATATACCTTTCAGGCATTGCCGTATCACTTTTTCTTCATTAAATGCTGGAACTAAAATTGAAATGCCTTTTTCCTTTTCTAAATTTGAAATCAAATTGTTTCTTGCAGTTAATAATGGATAAAAAATATATAGCATTTGGAAGAAGAGGTAAAATATGAACATTATCATTGTAATTTCTAACATTATAAACCCTCTCCCGTCTGTTGATAAACTCGAATATAGTCAACTTCAAAATATTGAGGGAAGACTGTCGTATCATCAGGACTACCAGGCCAATCACCTCCAACAGCAGTATTGACATACAGATACATTTCTTCCTGTGGAACATATTTGTCGGTTTGAAACCGTTCTACGCCATCAATGAACCATACGATTTTACTAGGTGTCCACTCAATTCCAAAGGTGTGGAAACCCTTTGAATAATCTGGGCCAAGGTGTGATTTGTATTCGGTAGCCAATTTTCCTTCTTTATCAGTCCAATGGAGAACCATCCAAGTTTCATCTGGTTTATCTCCCAGCATCTCCATAATGTCTATTTCTGGGAGCCAGACGTCATGCCGATTAGGTAACATCCAAAAAGCTGGGAATATCCCTTTTCCATAAGGAAGCTTAGCTCTCATTTCAACTTTCCCATATAGAAAACTGAATCTATCTCTTGTATGAATTGCACCAGAAGTAAAATGGCGACCCTTTTCATTCTCTTCTCTGCTCACGAGCTGTAAAAAGCCATTCTTCAGTTGCACATTTTCGGGTGAATAATATTGTAACTCATTATTTTTTTCTGCAACCCAATCTTCTTTCACCCATTTACCTCGGTGTAGTTGAGCTTGGTCAAACTCATCATGCCAAACAAGTTCCCAATCCTTATTAGCTTCATCATAATAAATTGGATCTTGTATTCTACTGTGTTGTGGAGTCAGGTTTTGAGAAACAGAGCTTTTAGAAACAAGGTCTGTAGCAAAGACAGTTTCATTATTACTTGTAATATCGAGATAATTATCACCAAGCCATTTTAGTGCGGGCACGTTCACATAAATAGCTAAACTAAAAACGATTAATAACAATATGAGTAATATTTGAAATGCTTTTTTCATTTGGACACGCCCCCGTTCCTTTAAATAGCATATTCAAAAAGTTCTTGATTAAGAACAACTGATTAAATGTATTATATAACGAACAAACATAATAGTAAAATGGTTTATTTGTTCTTTTTTACGAAATTAAGCGATTTATGTTCGTTATTAAGGGTTTTTAATGGAATTTAGAAGTTTATCTGCGTATTAATTCGTTTTATATAAAGAACGTCTTGTTTTTGTTATTCATAAACATATCAGTTAAAATAAAATTATTACCATATACATCCAACGCCATATTATTGGAGGGGTTGTTCTGGAAAAATCAAAACGGCCATCGAAGATGATTTTGACAATCGTATTGGTTTCTCTCATCGTGATCGGGATCGGAGGATGGACAAGCTTTTACCTGTTTCAAAAAGCAGATGGTGGAGCAACGACGTTAAAAGAGGCAAAGAGCAGCGGGGACGTCCGTGTCGTCTCCAATGATGCTCTATTTGTCAATGAAAGCAATGAAGAGGCCGTACTCAAAGAGATCAGTCAGATGCATACGTATTTGAATCAACTCCTCGGTTGGGGAGCATGGCAAAGCTTTGATCCTACGAACAAAGAAGAAGAGCTGCGTACTCAACTGATGCACATTGAAAAGATCATTGCTCCAGAAACTCGAGGACCGTTAAAAAAGGATATGGAAAGAGCAGCGAATAGTATTGAGAAAGCGCTGGAAGAGAATGATTCTACACACCTGAAGATGGCCCACAGGATCTTTCATGATCTGGATGTCGTCATGAATGATATTGTGGTGGATGTGTATTGGGGCGTAACTGCGACCTACGGCAAGTAGGTGTCTTGAATCTGTCATTTTTCCATCGCACCTATTCTAGCAACTATGTTAAATTGATAGATGGAAGGATGGGATTCTATCATGTTCAAAGTATTAATAGCTTCCGTACTCATCATCATCGTTGTCCTCATTCTTTTCGTGGCAGCAATAACGAAGGGATATTCTTATAAACATACAATCGATCCATTGGAAAACAACCCGTACCTGGATGGAAACGATGAAGAAGAAGACAAAACAGACCGATAAATGCTCGATTTCATAGTTTTCCCGATTGATAAGGTTGGCTGTACAATTCAGTCAACCTTTTATATTTGTACAAGCAATCGACCGAAAATTGCATAGAGTGTATAAAGGGAAAATTCTATGAAAGTGGTGAATAGATGGTAACAGTCGTTTTAGATCCAGGACATGGTGGCTCTGATAGCGGGGCTGTCTACAAACAATATAAGGAAAAGGATTTTAACCTGAAAGTAGCATTGATGGTCCGAGAGTTTTTGCTCGAATCATATGTCGTCAATGTGTTGATGACCCGAACGAAAGACCAAACCGTAAGTCTGAAAGCACGTACCGATTTTGCGAATGAAAAGAACGCTGACTTTTTCTTTTCGATCCACCACAATGCAGCAGGTGGGACGGGCTTTGAGAGTTATATCTACAACGGAACGATACCGAGTGCAACGAAAGAGATCCAGGGCATCATCCACAAAGAGATCGTCTTCACGACGGATCAATACAAGGTTTTCAACCGTGGACAAAAGAGAGCGAATTTCTATGTGCTCCGAAATACAAGAATGAACGCATTATTAATTGAAGTGCTTTTCATTGATAATGAACGTGACTTGCAGTTGATGTTGAATGACAAATTCTTAAGAGATGTAGCGAAAGCAGCGGCTACAGGAGTTGCGAAGGCACTGAACTTACCACAGAAGCCAAAGCCGCAGCCTCAACCTCAACCAGGTACGGGAACCCTTTATAAGGTGATCGCTGGTTCTTTTAAAGAAGAAGAGAATGCAGAACAACGAGCAAAAACGCTCCAGTCCAATAAGATTGAAGCGTATATCTACCCGATTGTCATCAATGGGACGAGGTTTTACCGTGTACAAGCCGGCGCTTTTTCTCAGAAAGAGAATGCAGAAGAGTTGGTTGCTCGGTTGAGAACCATCGGAATCGGTGATGCATTCATCGTAACGGAAGGTGAACCATCAGAGCCTCCTAAGCCAGAGCCTGTTGTCGGTTTTACCATTACAGGATCAAGTGTGCTTACGGCTGAAACGATGAACGATTTCGTCAAGCGGGTGAACCCTCAAGCTCCTGCATTGGCCCAGTTGTATTTGAATATCGGTAATTTATATGGAATTCGAGGCGATACGGCTCTCGCTCAAGCGATTCATGAAACCAATTACTTCCGATTCACTGGAACGGTGAAGCCTGAACAGAACAACTATGCGGGAATCGGAACGACAGATGCAAATACGCCAGGCGCAAGCTTTGCAACACCAAGAGAAGGCGTGCTCGCTCACATCCAGCATTTGTATGCGTATGCGACAAAAGAAAAGTTACCTGAGGGACAAGTACTCGTGGATCCGCGATTCAATCTCGTTGCCCGTGGCTCGGCACCGACTTGGATCAAGCTGAATGGAAAATGGGCCGTACCAGGTACGACCTATGGTCAACAGATCCTGACGATCTATGAAAAGATGGTCAACGCTGAAATCGATGCAGCCAATAAGTTGATTGATGATCTGGAAAAAACGAAACAGCAACTTCAATAGTAGGAAAGCTCCTTATTTGCAGGGGGCTTTTTTTGTTTCTGGTCCTTTCTACAAGATTGTTGCTTAGGCAAGATAGTCCTAAGTCACTCATGTCTAGTGTTACAATGAGGAATAGTATTGAAGACGGACTTTGTACGAGTGAGTTAGGATGAACAACAATGGAAAATTGGAAGAAAAGTGCACGATTTTTATGGCTATGTAATTTCATAATCGTTGCGGCGATGACGATGATCCTGCCATTCCTGCCACTATACTTGGAAGAACTCGGGGTAACGGGTGAAAAGGAACTGAGTGTTTGGACAGGTGCCATCTTTTCTGCTGCGTTTTTATCTGGCGCGATCATGTCACCGATTTGGGGCATCTTCGCAGATAAATTCGGTCAGAAAGCAAATCTGATCCGTGCGGGGATCGGAATGGGGATCCTTACATTCTCGATGGCATTCGCGACAGGTCCATGGATGCTTCTGGGGCTCCGTTTTTTCATGGGCTTTTTCTCAGGATTCATTACCGTATCCTTTTCTTATCTTTCTAGAATTACTCCGAAAGACCATACCGGGAGTGCGCTAGGATTTCTGCAAACCGGCGGGATATCCGGAGGCATCGTCGGACCGTTATTTGGAGGTGCTTTGTCAGACTTGTTCGGTTTCCGACCAGTTTTTGCTGTGACGGGCATCAGCATTTTGTTGACCTTGCTGCTCGTCATCTACTCGATCCCTCAAGATCAGCCGATGCAATCTAAAAAAGGAAAGCCAGGGACTTTCATGGATGTCCTGAAGAACAAGCAATTGCTGGTGCTGTTCATTGCGACATTCATCTTGCAAGCGGCTATGCTCAGTACGAACTCGATGATGACGATCTTCGTAAAAACGTTCGTGGACAACAAAGAGAACCTTGCCTTATTGGCTGGGTTTGCGGCGTCCATCCTTGGAATCGCGACAATCATCGGCTCTCCTTATCTAGGTAAGCTCGGAGACCGGATCGGTCATTTGAAAATGCTTCCGGTCGTGATGTTCGCGAGCGGAGTCTTGTTTTTACCTCAATTGTGGACTGATAACATATATGAATTGTATATATGGCGCTTCATCCAAGGATTGCTGCTTGGGGGTGTCTGGCCGGCAATCCAGACCTTGATCTATAAGAAGACACCGGCAGATATCGAGGGGCGAGCCTTTGGTGTGACAGCGAGTTGCCGTTTTCTAGGGAATTTGATCGGTCCCTTGATCGGTGGATGGATTTCAGGAAATTTTGTCACGGCATATGTATTTGGTTTTGCCGGTGTAATTTTGATGGCTGGCAGTGTCCTCGTCAAATTCGGTGTTCATGATCGATGACAGATTCTATTGACACCTGAATATTCTGACGATACTGTTAAAAGTAATGGAAAACAGGGGAGATGAGGACGTATGGATAATAAAGCAATTTTGCAAATGTTCAACTTTTCAAGAAGCAACACATTGGCAAGCTTGAAGGCGACAACAGAGGAACAAGCTCTAATCGTACCAGAAGGTTTCAACAACTCGATCGTTTGGAATCTTGGACACATCTTCATCGCGGTAGAAAACATCATGGCTCATGTAGATGGAAGTAAAGCGAACATACCGGATGGCTACAAAGAATTCTTCGGCCATAGTACGAGTCCATCCACCTGGACGAAAGAGCCACCAACGTTAAAAGAGCTGGCGACACAACTAGAAGAACAAACGGAGCGCATTGCATCTATATATGGGGAAAAATTGCAAGATACGCTGCCAGAGCCTTTGCGCTTGAATGAACGGACTGCGTTTGAAACGTACGGAGAAGTGCTCAACTTCATGATTTGGCATGAAGGTCTCCATCTCGGTGTCATCAATGGAATCAAACGTGCGCAAGGCATCCAGGAATTATGGAAACCGCTCGAGGCACAAGAAACGAAATAAATGATCGCAAGCAAAAAGCTGGTCCGTTCAACTATCGGACCAGCTTTTACATTATTCAATCGTTTGTTTGAATGTCGTTTCAAATGGTGGCTTGGAAGTGACTTTGAAGCGGATCTGATATGTTCCTGGGTCCAACTTCGGTAAGGCTACGCTGAAGCTTTTGCTTTCGCCAGGCTCAATCGTCTCGGTTTTAAGTGCCTGAGTGAACATTTTGCCTTCTCCCCAATGGAACACCTGTTTACCGTTCTCATCCATGATCCACATGTCATACTGTTGTCCACTTGTAAACTCTAGATTTTGCGCTCGTTCAGTTTGGTTCTTTAATTCGATGACTGCTTTGTCGTTCGTGAAAGAAACGACGTTCAGCTCAAGTTCACCTGCCACAATCTCATTCCCTTCAGGTGGTTTTTCCGGTTTTTCTGGTTTTTCACTAGCTTGTCCGTTAGTCGGTTCAGAAGCCGGTTCCTCGTTCGTTTCCGTCGTTCCGCAAGCTGCTAAAAGGATCATCAACCCCACAATTGAAAGAAGTCGTAACATGGTGTAACCCTCCCTTTGATCAAAGGACCTTACAATCCTTGATTTTAATTGTTCGTAGTATTGACGTAACCGGGCGGGCTTATGTTTCAACCATTTTTTATAATTTACTCAAAAATGCATTCCGCCTCAATAACTTTGATCAGTTCCTTCAGTTGTTCCAGAGGACGTTCCACCTCTAGTTTATAGTAATTCTGAGTACCTTTTTTCTCGGAACTGACAAGATGGACTTGTTTTAGGATCTTTAGGTGATGGGAGATCGTCGGGCGGGACATCGGAGAGTAATCCGAAATCTCATTGACGTTCAACCGTTCATGTTCCGCTAACAACAAAATCAGTTCCTGACGTACAGGATCTGCTAATGCCTGAAATAATGGGGTGGCATTCCGGAAGGACTCCAGGAATTGCTCTTTTTCGTTTGTATCTGTCATATCGATCACCATTCGTTTAATAGTTTAAACCTATATGTACATAGTATATCAGGTCGGGCTGTTTGGCAATTGGTTACATGTAGAGAAGACTTGGCAATGAAAAAAACAGAACAGACGAGATGTCTGCTCTGTTTCTATATACCATTATTACTTCGCTTGTAAACGACGGATTCGCTCATCAAGGTCAGGGTGTGTTGAGAAAAGAAGTCTCTTTTTCTTACCGCCACTGATTTTCATAGTCGCTAGAGATTCTTGACGAGTATCGACGCGGTTGACATGGGCACGAAGGGATTCAAGTGCGTGTAGCATCTTGTCCTTACCGGCCAGATCTGCACCGCCTCGGTCCGCATGGAATTCACGATATCGGGAGTACGCCATGACGACGATACTTCCGAGAATGGAAAATGCGATTTGGAAAACGAAGATGGCAATGAAATGAACAATCATGGCTTTATCTTCATCCACCAACTGAGCGACTGCCCAAGCTGCAATTCTGGATAGGAATACTACGAATGTATTGATGACACCTTGCAATAAGGTCATCGTTACCATATCACCATTTGCAACGTGCGCAACTTCATGTGCAAGTACGCCTTCAACTGCGTCATCATCCATGTTTTGAAGTAGACCAGTTGAAACAGCAACGAGTGATCGGCGTTTTGAAGGACCTGTTGCAAAAGCGTTAACTTCAGGCGAGTTATACAATCCGACTTCTGGCATGACTGTTAGTCCTGCAGCACGTGAAAGGCGGTGGACGCGTTCCACGAGATCACGCTCATAAGCTGAGCCAGGGTTATCAGGGTTGATGACTTTAACGCCCATGAGTTTCTTAGCCATCCATCGGGAAATTGCAAGGGACATGAAGGAGCCAGTAAAACCGACGACAGCACTGAACACCAACAACTGTCCGAACATGATGTTACCATCAGCACCGATGTAGTTGTTTACGCCTAACACCGATAGAACAATCATGATGGTCGTAAGGACTAGAATGTTCGTTAAGATGAATAATGAAATCCGTTTAAACATTTTCATACCTCATTTCAAGTTCATTTGAACTTAATATTGTATATAAGTTGAGTATAAATTACCACTTCAAATTAATCAAGATAGAAGATTACGATTTTATAAAGGATACATGAGGTCATAGCTATATTGTTGATTTCTTCGAAATTCACTCCCTTTCCGCGGGCGAACCGCAAGCCTCCTCGCTTGCGGGGATGTGTTTACTACTAAAGTTAGCGCTGTGGGGTCTTGCCTGGCTCGCTATTCCCGCAGGAGTGTCGTGATTTTCTATTGAAATCAACAAACGAAGCCTTATGATACTGTTAATTGTATCATTTAAATATCTTCAATAAATTGACGTCCACATTTTTGTTGCGTATGATAAGTTCAAATGAACGGATAAATAGAGGTGAAAAACGATGCCTTCCTTGACCCTTACCCGAAAACAGATGGCTGAACTGCTTGTATCATTACAAAACAATGAGGTCAGCACCCCTACCAAAGTATTGAAGCAAGCGTGGTTAGAAACAAATGGTATGTCAGAGGATGCCGCGATGAAAGGCATGGGGGAATCTTCTTTACCAGGTATTTTTGAAAAGATCATCAAAAGCTCCAAGAAGGAGATCGGTTTCTCCATCAATGAAATCGTTTCGCTCGGAAATCAGATTGAATACAGCAGCTTTTCTACTACTGCAGTTCAGAACTGGGTGAAACGGGATGTAAGAAGCTTGATTGGTTCTCCTCAACAAGGCAAGAAATACTCCCTGGAACAGGCCGCGATCCTCTTCATCGTTGAGGATTTGAAAAGTACACTCGACTTCGTTTCAATCCGGAATCTGTTGACTTTGATTTTCAATAACATAGAAGATCGGCATGACGACTTGATTGACCCGATTCATTTTTACCATACATATGCGACGATTTTTGAGGAATTGGACTTGAATGATGATCATGTTGTGGATGTAGATTTCCGTGTGAAAGATGGAAATAAAGCTGAAATGATGATCTATCAGAAGGCTGAAGAAAAAATGGAGCGGCTCGTCGATCTGGAATTAAGGGAACAATCGATTGTAAAAAATGCATTGGTCATTGCAACTCTCTCCGTTCAGACGTCTTATTTTCAATCTGTATCAAGACAGTTTTTGAATTCGACTTTATTCATATAAGGAATTTTTACGAAAGTGGTGGAAACACCACTTTTTTATATTGGAAAATAAACATTTATAGTGTAAAATTACACTAAACGAACATGAGCACGCTAACAGCTATCATATGTTAAAGGGAAGGGGAGGGTACAACATGAACGAGCGGAAATGGTTAAAAAAAGAAGGTGCGAAATGGATCGAGAAAGGTTTGATCGAGGAAGATCAATTGAACGGAATCATTTCGCTGTACGAAAAGAAGAGCAGCAATTTGTTACCGATATTAGCAAGCCTGCTGATTGGACTCGGTGTCTTGACCTTTATTGCTTCGAATTGGGGGCAAATGAGCGATCTGTTCCGGTTCTCTCTAATTTGTGCAGCCATAATCGGATTCAACTTGACGGGGCTTTATCTATTAGGAAAGGATAAACGTACGTTAGGGATTGCCTGGATCGGGATTGGTACTTTGACATTCGGAGCGGGGATTTTCTTAACGGCACAAATTTTCCACATCGTCAGTTATAGTGCAAATGCCTTCGTCTTATGGACGCTGATTGCACTGCTTACGTATTTCATCCTGCCGAACCGGTATTTTTATCTGCTTACACTCGTGATCGGTACAGCGGGTCTCATCTATAGTGCAGTGTCATTCCAGTCGTTCAGTTTCATTCTTGCTCTCCTTGTTGTCATAGGTGTCGGCATCATCACCCTTAAAGAAAACGAGTCTTTATTCTATCACTTGTATGCAGGGGCTTTGACGATCACAGGCATTACGTTCCTTGTCGGTTACGATCTGACGTATATTTGGATGACGATTGTATTTCTCTTCATTTATGCAATGAGTGAATGGGTACCGGCTGAAAAAGCGCAGTTTGCGTATAAAAACATCAGCCTGCTCGGTGTCGTGATTCTCACGTTGGTGCATGTATTCTTGCTGGAAGACATGATTCGTTACAACGAAAATATAATACCTGCGTCTCTACCGTATTTCATACTGTTATTGATCACTATCGGCCTCATCAGTTGGTCGAAGTATAGAAGGCCATCAGAATCACATTGGATTGATCTAATCTTATTCGCACCCCTTTTCTTAATTGGGGAAACAGCTGGTGTGTTTTATTTATTACTCGTATTCGGCTATTCGTTATACATCCTGGTCGAAGGGTATAAGCTGGAGGATTCCACCCAAATCAACCGGGGGACCTTCCTATTCTTGATCAGTACGTTGGTCGCATACATCCAGCTGGCATGGGATTTCCTACCTAAATCCATGTTTTTCCTCGCAGGGGGGATTCTCTTGTTCTTATTAAGCTGGTATTTGGAAAGAAGACGTAGAAAATGGGTGCATGAAGCGAAAGGAGGTCAATCATGAATCGTAAAAAATTGATTTACCTGTTGATTGTCCTTCAGTTGGTCATCCTAGGTGGTATAGCAGGATCTCATTTTATGACGCTTCAAACCGGAGAAAGGGTCACTTTAGAAACCGAACCGATTGATCCGAAAGATCTTTTCCATGGTGATTATGTGATCTTGAATTACAAGATATCCCGATTGCCAGTTTCACTCTGGGCTGATGAAGGAGAGCCTGATTATAATGAAAGCGTGTATGTCGTGCTAAAAGAATCAGGCGAAGTCTATGAAGCGAGCAGTATCCACAACAATCGACCAGACACTGACGAAGGGGAGGTCGTCCTTAAAGCCATCGTCAGAGGGATGATGGACCATGTAGGGGTGATCCGACTGGATTATGGAATCGAACGATATTATGTGGAAGAAGGCACAGGGCGACAGATTGAAGAAGAACGACCCGATCGGGTTGCAATCCGGGTCGCACCATGGGGCCAAGTGACGATTGAAGATCTGATCTACACATCTTCTGAATAATTCGATAATAGTTGTGGGGTTTATATACGATCCGTGTTATACTTGATACAAGCCAGCGGGAAGGAGACATATATTGTCAACTATCAATGTTTTTTTAGACGATGTCCGCTCAGCTCCCGATGATTATGTACTTGCGTCTGATATGGAAGAATGTATTAAGCTACTGCGTGAAAACACTATCCAGCACCTATCCTTGGATCACGACTTGGAAAATAAGCTGAGGAATGGCTTTATGGTCGTTGAATATATGGTGAGACATAAACTTTTTGCTGAAGAGACCATTACGGTCCATTCTGCAAACGCTGGTGCGGGGAAAAAGATGTTTCACTACTTGAAAGACGCACAGGAAAGTTTGATTATACCTCAGAATGTCAGAATTCATTATCATCCATTGCCGTTGAATATAAATAAAAAGAAAAAGCATCCGTAGGGTGCTTTTTTTTTGTGCTGTAGAATAAGACGATTCCTTTGGAAATCTTCGGAAGCAAACTTATAATAGATGGGGTGAGAAAGGAAGCGGTCAAAAATGGACTCAACAAGAAAACCCCTTTGGACGAAACGATTCATACTGCTCTGTGCGAGCAATTTCTTATTCTTCATGAGCTTTTTCCTATTGTTGCCGACATTGCCGGTATATTTGGTGGAAAACTTGCAGGCAAGTGAGGATCAGGTCGGCTTGATCATGGGAATCTTCACGATTGCCGCTGTATTTGCTCGGCCATTGACAGGCTATCTGATGGACTTGAAAAACCAGAAAGCACTGTTCTTGATCGCCATCATCGTCTTTGTGGTGGCAACCTTCGGCTATTTAGTCGCACAGACGGTGCTCTTCGTGTTCCTTATCCGCTTCATATATGGATTCGGTTTCGGTATGTCAACGACAGCTGGTGGCACGATGGCTGCCGAATGGATTCCTGAAGAGCGGAGAGGGGAAGGTCTCGGCTATTATGGTACGTTCATCATGGTTGCGATGAGTGTCGGACCTGTTGTCGGGGTATACGTGGCCGCCAAAACGAGCTATCAAGGCATGTTCTGGTTCTGTTTTGCATTGTCGGTCATTGGACTGATCATGGCAAGCCTGTTGCCGAACTACAAACAACCTGGTAAGAAGAATGAAAACATCCGCAAGTTTTCTTTGAAAACGAAAGAGGACTTTCGTTTTTGGGCGAACGAATTGATAGAGAAAAGAGCAGTGCCGGTTGCTGCAGCCATGATGATGATCGCCATCGTCTTCGGGGGAGTCATCAGTTTCGTCTCTCTTTACGCAAAAGAGATCGGTGATGCCTCGATCGCAGGGACTTATTTTACCTTATATGCAATTGCGATCGTCATCTGCCGGCCTTTCGCAGGGAAATGGTTTGATCAGAAAGGACCGAACCGGCTCATCGCATTCGGAACACTCTTTTACTTGATCGGTATGATTGTCCTCGGATTGGCGATGAACAGTTGGATGGTCTATGCCGCAGCGCTTATTATCGGTATTGGTTATGGCGTTCTCCAACCGAGCTACCAAGCACTCTCGATCCAACTATCACCTTCTCATAGGAGAGGTGCGGCGACTGCGACGTTTTTCACTTTCTTCGATATCGGTGTCGGAATCGGATCCTTCCTATTGGGATGGGTCGTCGTTCAAATCGGTTACGGGAACATGTTTCTTACATCTTCCCTATTCTTGATCGTGTCATACTTCGTTTATATCCGATCAGCCCGGCCAATGGTCCAGAAACAGAAGTGGGCTTTACAAGAAAAATGACTTCAGCTAAAATGGAAGGCATAACCAATGAAAGGGTGGAGGAAGCGAGATGATGAATCGATCTGTTGTTCTTTGTATTGTAGTGGCTTGATGACGGGAGAAGTATGCCCATTTTTGATAAAACCAAGCCATCACAAAGACGACAGATCGACATCCTCGCACCCCCTTTATCGGCATGACCGGAAAAGGTCTATTTTCTGTACAATCATGTGCAGAATCAAGAGCAGGGTGTGAAAACACGCTGCTTTTTTATATGCTGACATTTTCATAAGGATGTTGGTCCATTCGTTTTGTGTGATGGTGTCCAAAAAACCAACACATAAGAGAAACGAGGAAATAATCATGAGTGTTTTACATGTTAAAGAACTGACCCACGGTTTTGGTGACCGTCATCTATTCAATCAAATCGAGTTCCGTCTGTTGAAAGGCGAGCACATCGGTTTGGTCGGAGCGAACGGGAGCGGTAAATCGACTTTGCTGAATTTGTTGACCAAGGAGTTGATTCCGGACGGAGGAAGCATTGAATGGCATCCTGGTGTTGAAGTCGGCTATCTCGTTCAGCATCCAGATTTCAATCAAGATGAAACGATCATGGATTACTTGAGAGGCGCGTTTGAGCGACTTTATGCAATGGAAAAAGAGATGCTCCGCATCACAGAACGTCTCTCAAGCCCAGATACGACAAACCTAGAGAAGGACTTGGAACGACTTGGCTTCATTCAGGAAACTTTGGAAGCCAACCAATTTTACACATTGGATGCCACCATTGAAGAAGTGGCAGCTGGCCTCGGGATCACTGCGCTCGGAATGGAGACGAAAACGAGTCACTTAAGCGGTGGACAGAGGACGAAGTTGATGCTCGCGAAGCTTTTATTGAGTAAGCCGGATGTACTGCTCATGGATGAACCGACCAACTATCTGGATGACATCCATATCACCTGGCTGCAAAAATACCTGGTGAACTACCCGAACGCTTTTATCCTGATTTCACATGATACGAATTTCATGAATGAAGTGGCGAAGGTCATCCACCATCTCGAGCATAAACAGCTCACCCGATATGTCGGGAATTATGTAGCGTTTACAGAAGCGTATGAACTACGGAAGAAGCAAGCGTACCAAACCTATCTCAGGCAACAGAAGGAGATCGAGAAGCTGGAAGACTACATCGCCCGGAATAAAGCGAGAGCATCCACTGCGAAACAAGCGAAGAGCCGGGAGAAGAAACTCGAGAAAATCGACCGGATTGAAAAACCGACCAACTTACCGACTCCGAGGTTTGCTTTTCGCGTCTGTCGAGAACCGAATCAGGAAGTGCTTGTAGCCGAAGGCTTGAAAATCGGTTATGAAGAACCACTGCTTGAAGGGCTCGATATGTCGATCAAAAAGAACGCCAAAATCGCATTAACAGGCTATAACGGAATCGGAAAAACGACGACGATCAAGTCATTGCTCGGGCTGATTGAACCATTAGGCGGACGGGTTGAGATCGGTAGCTACGTGCGCCCGGTCTATCTGGAACAGGAACTACAGATTCCCATTCAGGATTCCGCCTTACAATACGTATGGTCGCAATATCCTGAAATGAAGGAGAAAGACGTCCGGAAGCAGCTTGCCAGATGCGGTTTGAGGAATGAGCACATCTATCAACCGATGGATACGTTGAGTGGAGGAGAACAGACGAAAGTGAGGCTTTGTGTTCTGATGATGAAAGAGAGCAATTTCCTCGTACTGGATGAACCGACAAACCATCTAGACATTCGTGCCAAACAAGCGCTGAAAGAAGCCCTCGAGCTTTATAAGGGAACGATTCTGCTCGTCTCCCACGAGCCTGATTTTTACGAAGATTGGATAACGGAAACATGGAACGTCGAGGAATGGATTCGATAATCGGGTACAA
The DNA here is from genome assembly GCF_051842935.1 of Pseudalkalibacillus sp. Hm43. GTDB lineage: Bacteria > Bacillota > Bacilli > Bacillales > Fictibacillaceae > Pseudalkalibacillus. The sequence continues at coordinate 207,589 of NZ_JBPXRR010000001.1, forward strand.
GAAAAATGACTCCCTCTAGTGGAGTCATTCTTCGTTTTTACGCTTATTCAGTTGATAGACGGAGAAATCATGGGCCAATTCTGTATCCGGAAAAACATTCACCGCGCTTTCAAGCAGTTCGTCAGCTTGATCATAGTAACGGGAGCTGATATGGGTGAGGATCAAACGCTTAGCACCAGCTTGTTTCGCTAATTCAGCGGCTTGATTCGTTGTCGAGTGGAAGTATTCGATCGCTCTTTCATCCATCCCTTCAGCAAAGGTCGCCTCATGAATGAACAAGTCAGCGTCCTTTGCAAGCTCAACGGTTTTGACAGATGGCCGAGTATCACCGCATATCGTTACAACTCTCCCAGGTTGGCGTGGACTAGTGAAATCTGCACCATCGATTTCCCGTCCGTCCTCGAGCGTTACGGATTTCCCTGTTTTCAAATCACTATACAAAGGACCAGGTGGAATACCAGCTTCTTTCAATTTCTCCACTTGAAGGCGGCCAGGCTGTTCCGGCTCTGTAATTCTGAAGCCATACGAAGGAATGACATGCTCAAGCTGGGCAATTTTGATTTCATAGCCGTTATCAAGCTCTACAAAATCATCCTCGAATTCGACGATTTCTAACGGGTACTTCAGATAGGTCCGGCTCGTTTCAAGCGTGACGGTGATAAAGTCCTTGATTCCTTTCGGACCATAAACCGTGAGAGGATCATCAGCTCCCTGAAATGATCGGCTCCCGAGAACGCCAGGCAAACCATAAATATGGTCTCCATGCATATGCGTGATGAAGATTTTCGTGATTTGCCATAATTTCAGATTCGTATGTAAAATCTGATGCTGGGTCGCTTCCCCGCAATCAAACAGCCAAACTTCACCTTGACGATTCGTCATGAATCGCAGCGCAATGGATGAAACGTTGCGACCTTTCGATGGGATCCCTGCACCAGTTCCTAAAAATTGAAACTCCATACCATTCATCCTTTCGTTACTAGTATACCATCTCGAATTCGTCCTCAAACCGAACGAAAAAATCAGCCCTGAGACGGATAGAGAACCAACCTCCTGAACGTTATCTGTCTTGTCGAACTGGCTTACACTACAAATAAGAAGAACAAAAAGGAGCGAAGGTAATGTTTACGAAAGAGAAAACGAAGAAAGTGATCGAGCGAAAAGAAGAAAAGGAATTGGAAGTATCCCTGCAACTAGGAGCTGGAAAGCTTCAGGTGACGGGAGGAACCAATCAAATTATGGAAGGGACGTTCTCCTACAAAGGCGAAGAAATGGATCCTCATGTGAACTACGAAATCCATGAGAATCAGAAGGGAGATTTGACCGTCAGTCAGAAAAGTACAAAGGGATGGGATTTCTTTTCTGTAAAACAAGATTGGGAAGTCGCACTGAACGACACACTACCTCTGTCCTTGAATCTGGCGTTAGGAGCTGGAAAATCGGATTTGAACTTAACGAATTTGAAGTTGAAAGACCTGGTCATTGAAGCAGGTGTAGGAGAAACAAAAATTGACCTTTCTGGTGACTGGAAAGAAAGCTTCAAGGTCAAAATCGATAGCGGTGTCGGAAAAACGAGAGTAATGGTCCCGAAGCGAATCGGTGTAAGTCTGGATGTCGATAAAGGGGTCGGAAAAATCGATGCTGACTATTTCATGAAGGTAGGAAGCAGTTATCAAAACCAAGCCTATGAAACCGCAGATGTAAAAATTGATATAGATATTGATATCGGCATAGGTGACGTCATTATTGAGCAAATTTCATAATTGGTAACCAACGACCCATGTTCGTTAAATGGGTCTTTTTACTGTTGTAAAATTTATGAAGACAAGTAAATTGGTTGGAAAACTTCTTTATTCTTCAAAATATTTCAAGATAATAAGGTTCATTGTACTACGAATTTTACCAATTTATCTCAAATACCTACAAAAATATACCTTTATTCCCCTTTTTCTGAAATATTAAACATAATATTTACAATTTTTCGTCAAATTGCTACTATTACTACAAAAGTATTAGATTGCAAGATTTTACTAATTTAGGGGAGGGCATCAATACGTGAAGAAAAGTAAAATCACATCAACAGCCTTAGCAGTCATGATGGGGTTGAGTACGCTTACATACGGTGCAGTCGCTTCACCGCAAATGGCAGAAGCAGAAAAGGCACGAGAGAGTGTAACTCAGCAATATGGTGGAGCACCGATTGATCTGGGCATCGCCAACGATGAAAGATTGATAGAAATGCTCAAGAAAGAAGGAACAATCGATAAGAATGCAACTGCAGCAGAAGCAGAAAAAGCGTTAAAGATATATCTGAAGAAAAGATCAGCTAACTCTGAGCATTCGCATGAAGAAGGAGAGCTTCATGATGAGGCTCAAGAGTCAAAAGCCAAGTTGCAAAAGGATATGAAGAAGAACGGATTAACTTCCGGAAAAGGAAATAAATTAGGACAAGCTAAGAAAAACAAGCCTGACGGAGTTGTAGAGGAAGCGTACGATGGACAAATGCGTACCGATAAAGTTCTAGCAATCCTCATAGACTATCCGGACAAGCCTACCAACTCAATGACCGCTGATGAAACAGATATGTATTACGAAGGTGAGAATGCATACTCACGTGAACACTATCAAGATATGTTGTTCGGTACCGGTGGTTGGACAGGTCCAGACGGCAAAAACTACGTATCAATGAAACAATATTATGAGCAACAATCCGGTGGAAGCTACTCCGTAGAAGGGGAAGTAGCTGGATGGTATACAGCAAGTCAACCGGCGGCAGCATATGGCGGAAACTATCCGGATGAAAACGGTAATGACGTAAATGCGCGTGGCTTGGTAAAAGAAGCATTAGAAGCTGCAGCAGCAGACCCTGATGTAAACCTAGCAGACTACGACCAATGGGATCGTTATGACCTTGATGGTGACGGAAATTACCTTGAGCCAGACGGACTTGTCGATCATTTGATGATTATCCACTCTGGTGTAGGTGAAGAAGCAGGTGGAGGTTCCCTTGGTTCGGATGCGATCTGGTCTCACCGTTGGAATTTAGGTGGCGTGTATACTTTAGGTGGAACCGAAGCTGAGGTCCCTTATTGGGGAGGTCAAATGGCTGCCTACGACTACACAATCGAGCCTGAAGATGGTGCGGTTGGTGTTATGGCCCACGAATTTGGACACGACCTTGGACTCCCGGATGAGTATGACACGCAGTACACTGGTGCAGGCGAACCGGTAAGTTACTGGTCGATCATGTCTAGTGGAAGCTGGGCTGGACAAATCCCAGGTACAATGCCTACAGGATTCAGTCCTTATATGAAAGAAATGCTTCAAGAAACTGCCGTTGTCGATAACCAGGGAACAAAAGGAAACTGGTTGACAGGTACTGAAATCGATCAAAGCGAAATCGATGCAAATGGTGTAGAGGTTTTACTTGACGAGGGTGTAACGAAAGGTACAAACAATGACGTTGTTAAAGTGACACTTCCTCAAAAAGAAACGGTAATCAATGAACCTGCAAGTGGAGAAAAAGAGTATTTCTCTGGAAGTGCAGATGATTTGCATACGTATTTGACAAAAACGGTTGATTTGACCAATGCCACGTCTGCTCAGTTCAATTTCAAAGCTTGGTACGACATTGAAGTTGATTGGGATTATGCATACGTAACGGTGAATGGTGAGACAATTCCAAGTGATATTACAACGGATACTAATCCATATGGTAGTAACCTAGGAAATGGAATTACTGGTTCTTCAAATGGATGGATCGATGCTTCATTTGACCTATCTGACTATGTTGGAGAAGAAGTTGAAGTGGCAATTGAATATGTAACAGATGCAGCAGTTACAAATCCTGGTCTATATGCGGACGATCTTTCAATCGTTGTTGATGGAGAAGAAGTGTTGTTCGATGACGTTGAAGGTGAACCGAAATTCAACCTGGATGGGTTTACAACAAACGATGGAATTAAGCGTTCCGATCATTATTATCTATTAGAATGGCGCAGTCACAATGGTGTGGATAGAGGACTTGACAATATCCGCCGTGGTGATAGCTTGATGACATTCGATGATGGCTTAGTCGTGTGGTATGTAGACAAGAAGTATGGCGATAACTGGACTGGTGCACATCCTGGTGAAGGATTTGTTGGTGTAGTTGATGCTGATCAACACACAAACTATTGGAGTGATGGTTCAGTAGGTTCTACTCGTTACCAAGTGCATGATGCTGCATTCAGCCTAGATAAGAGCGAGAAGATGTTCTTGGATTACACAGACTTGCTCGGTATCACTATGAAAGACAATCATACAAAACGTAATCCATTATTCGATGACAGCAACAACTACCTGAACCCAGGACTTGTTGATGCTGGAAGAAACGTTCCAAACTATGGCTTGAAGTTCCGCGTTATCGGACAAAGTGATGATGGAACTGTCGGTAAAGTATTATTATTCAAATAATCATTGAGTTGGAAACCAACCTCGAATATTCGAGGTTGGTTTTTCTTCTTTTCTATTCTCTTTTTCCTGTAATCTGGTAAACTTATGAGCTACATACATACGAAAAGGAGAAGATACATATGCACATACCCAAAAAATTACAACCGGGTGATGAAATCAGGGTAGTTGCTCCAGCAACAAGCATGGTCATCTTAGATGAGAACCAAAGAAAGACTGCGATTCAAAGGTTAGAAGAGCTTGGATTGAAGGTGACGTTCGGTAAGCACGTTGAGGAAGCGAATGATTTTCACTCATCGAATATTGCGTCAAGAGTGGAAGACCTGCATGACGCTTTCCGTGATCCGAATGTGAAAGGGATTCTGACGGTCATCGGCGGTTTCAATTCCAACCAGCTGTTGCAGTATCTGGATTACGAATTGATCAAGAACAACCCGAAAATTCTTTGTGGATTTTCCGACATCACAGCTTTATCTACTGCCATTTATGCAAAAACGGGATTAGTTACATATTCTGGTCCTCATTTTTCAACATTCAGTATGCTGAAAGGCATTGAATATACGAGGGACAATCTCAAGAAATGCTTGATGTCTGAGGAGCCGTATGAAATCGAACCGGCAGATTATTGGAGCGATGACGCGTGGTACATGGACCAGGAGAATCGAAACTTTTTACAACAAGATGACTTTGATGTCATACGGAACGGTACTGCCGAAGGGCAACTGATCGGTGGCAACTTATGTACGTTGAACCTCCTCCAAGGCACGGAATATATGCCAAGCTTGAAAGAGGCCATCCTGTTTCTAGAAGATGACTACATGACAGAACCGGCTTTATTCGACCGGGACTTGCAGTCATTGCTTCATCTACCTGATGCCGATCAAATCAGAGGATTGGTCATCGGTCGTTTTCAGAAGAAGTCAGAGATGGCAGAAGAGATTTTGAAAAAAGTACTTGAAACCAAAAACGAATTGAAGAACATTCCGATCATTACGAACGTCAATTTCGGTCATACACAACCAATCACGACTTTCCCGATAGGTGGACGAGTACAACTAACAGCAAATGAAAACAAAGCGACTATAAAAATCATCAAGCATTGAGGTGGGATTATGGAGATACGGAGCATAACAGGTAGGCTGGACGTGACAACTCTTGAAAAGTTGATGGTTTTACATGACCGCGTGTTCAGGTCCGGTTCTAACGAACTGGAAGACGAGTTGGAGAAGAAGCACAACGTACACATCGCTGCGGCTTTTCTGGACGATGAATTAGTCGGTTATAAGATCGGGTATGAACGGAAGGACAAGCACTTTTATAGTTGGTTGGGTGGAGTGGACCCTCATCACCGAAAAAAAGGAATCGGTCAAGCTTTACTGTTGGAACAAAAGGACTGGTGTATAAGAGAGGGCTATCATACGATCCGAACGCATACGAAAAACCAATTCAAAAATATGCTTGTCCTGAATCTGAAAAATGGATTTGATGTAATCGGAACGTTCACCGATCAAAAAGGAGAACCGAAAATCATACTCGAGAAAAAGTTGATAAGCTGACTTCTGCAATCCAGCACTTGGGAGGAAATTGGTTACATACGATTCATTTGTATCATGAACACCCTGTTCTACTTTGTCAAAAAACCATCCATAAAAGGGGTGATAGTATGTCGATTGTTCATTCTTTAGCTTCCCAGCAAGGTCGAAACGATGAACAACCGAATATTGAGCTGGCGGAAAGATTGGTTCAAGAAAGAGATCATTCTGGAATAAAAGAGGTAATGGAAAACTTGCATAATAAGGATAAAAAAATCCAAAGTGATTGCATAAAAGTTGCGTATGAAATTGGTGAGAGGGACCCTGGCCTGATCAGCAATTACGTATTGAGTTTCATTGAACTACTGAAGAGCGGGCAAAACCGTATGGTGTGGGGAGCGATGTCTGCATTGTCCACAATCGCAGACCAAGTCCCAGATACACTGGTGCAACACCTGTCACCCATCCTTTCAGCAATGAAAACGGGCTCTGTCATTACGGTGGATAAAGGTGTGCTTACGTTGGCGAAGCTTGCTTCTGTTCATGAATCAAATAACGAAAAAGTGTTTCCGAGCCTAATTGAACATTTGAAGAATTGCCGGGTGAAAGAAATTCCGCAGCATGCCGAAAGCACAATGGTCGCGGTGAACGAACAGAATAAAGAAGCGTTCATTGAAGTGTTACAAGAAAGAGAAGAGTATCTCACTGCCCCTCAATTGAAAAGGGTGAAACGGATTTATAAGAAATTGGGCGTAAGCTGACTTGTCAAATGCACAAGGATTCAGTATAGTAATAGTACATTCTAATAAAAAGGTAGATGTAATTTATGTTACTGAGGGTTCTTAACTAACGCAAATTAGATACAGAGTAATGGTGGAAAGGGGTTTTCTTAAAAATCGCCTTTCATTGCAACGGGATACGTATGCCCATTTTGCCATTCTCTGGTTTGCATGTTAAGAACACACTCGTACACATAAGCTGACTCCAAGAATACGAATATTCTGGGATTGGGTTATTTGTATCTCGATCGACTTTACTGCGAAGCCGCAGGTGACGATGTGTTCACCTGTGGCTTTTTTATATTTCAAATCAATCAGGAGGAAAATACATTGAATCATACAACTGAAATGATGTTAGAATTTCATACAATCAAACAACAAATGAAGGAATATGCTCTTTCCGTGCAAGGGAAAGAATTGATTGAACGGATAGAACCATTTACACAAAAACGTGCGGTTGAATTACGACTACAAGAAACGGCTGAAGCACAAGCAATCATTCGAAAAGGAAGCGTGCCTGTCCATGGATTAAGTGGAACAGAAACGTTGTTGAATCAATTCAATAAAGGTATCGTACTCACACCACATCAATTGGAGGCTGTTCTCGATTTGATTGAGGGTTGTGGAAGAATCAAGCGTTTTATGAAAAACCAGGCCTCACTGGGTCCAACCGTATCAAGCTATGCCGATTCCATCTACGACCTGGAGGAGTTGGCGGAAACGCTCAGAGAATCCATTCGGAGTGGTCAAATTCAAGACCACGCCTCAAAAGAGCTAGCCAAAGTCCGGAAGCAGATTGCGATTCTTGAGAGCCGTATCAAAGAAAGTGTGTATCAGATCGTCCGCTCACCTTCCAAAAGCAAATACTTACAAGAACCTATTGTAAGTCAGAGAGATGGTCGATATGTCATCCCGGTTAAAAAAGAATACCGAAAACAATTTGGCGGTCAGGTGGTCGATGCCTCTGCAAGCGGGTCCACCGTTTACATGGAGCCGAAGGTCGTTCAAAAGGATCAGGTGAAGATCGCAGAGCTCCGATCAGATGAATATTTGGAAGAACAGCGAATTCTTTCAATGCTCACAGGGCATGTAGAAGGCTGTGAACATGAACTCAGAATCAACATCGAGACGATGGCACATTACGATTTTATTTTTGCAAAAGCGAAGTACAGCGAAGAGATCTCAGGTAACCAGGTGAAAATCGTATCAGAGCCGGCATTGAAGTTGGTTGAAGCGCGGCATCCATTGCTTGGGTCTGAAGCGAAGCCTTTGACGCTTGATCTTGGACACCGATATCAAACGTTGGTCATTACAGGCCCGAACACTGGAGGTAAGACAGTCAGCCTGAAAACAGCGGGACTATTGACGGTAATGACCTTGTCTGGAATGCTCGTTCCGGCTTCTCCGGAGAGCGAAGTGGGGATTTTTGAGACCGTATTGACCGATATTGGTGACGGGCAGAGTATCCAACAATCGTTAAGTACGTTCTCGTCAAGATTGACGAACGTCATTGAAATCTTGAAACTGTCCAACCCCCGAAGTCTCGTTTTGTTGGATGAATTGGGGGCAGGAACGGATCCGGCAGAGGGAATGGGGCTTGCCATCGCCATTCTTGAACAGTTGAATGACATGGGGGCGAAGACCATTGCCACAACCCACTACAACGATATCAAAACGTTTGCTTCCGAACATCCCGACTTTGAAAATGCCCGAATGGAGTTCGACCTAGAAACGTTACAACCGCTCTATCAGTTAACGATTGGAAAACCTGGGCAAAGTCAGGCCTTCCATATCGCTCGTAAGCTTGGATTGCATCCGAAAATTCTTGAAAACGCACATGGACGCACTTATGGAGAAGAAGTCCATTATGAAAGTGAAGCGCATCATGACTTGCAAATTACATCTGGTCCAGTGAGAAAAATGGAAAAGAGTAAGAAACCGGACTCTACTCTTAAAAAAGGGGACAGCGTTTTTATCCCGTCAGAAGAAAGGAAAGCGATCGTATACGAAAGTGTAGATGCCAATGGGAATCTGACTCTTTTCATAGATGGTGCGTTCAAGAAAATGAACCATAAGCGTGTAAAGCTCGAATTGCCAGCAGAAGAACTTTATCCAGAGGGTTATGATTACGATATACTCTTCGAAACGGTTGAAAACCGGAAAAAGAAACGGATTATGGAGAAGAGGCATGTTGATGGGTTGAAAATCGAATATAAGAGCGAAGATTAATCTTCAAATGAAGGCTGCCTCATGTGATATGGAGGCAGTCTTTTTTTAAAAACACATATTATAAACGAACGTGTTCAGAAAGGGAATTTTGACCACCAATACATAAATAAGAACAAAGACCTAAGTCGAAACACCCTCTCTTTCATCTAAGATGAGGAATCTCGCGTAGTTAGTGGAATTAAATATATTAACAAATTTCAATTAAGTTTTATTCATTAAAAAAGGTAAACTTGAAAATATCGCTTTACGAAAGGGTCTTACTTGCTTCAGACCCTGTTAAATAGGCGTTTTGAATCATTTACTGAAAAATATTACAAAAAATTACAAATAATCAAACGAATGGTATATTTTTCATCAAGGAAAAAGGACAAACCATATGAGGTGGGGAATTAATGAAGAAGCTTAATCGAGGAATCATTACTTTTATTGCTGCTGCTATGTTCTTGGTCCCATTCGGCGCTGCATACGCAGCATCTGTCGCTGGTGGTGAATTGATCTATAAAGGCGGTCAGACGGATTCGTACGTATACTCGGATATTAGAGATGCGAAGCCAAGCAATAGCAAGTATTACAATGTTTGGGCGGCTGTCAAGGTATGTAGTAGTACATATTCTTCTGGCTGGAAGCAGGACAAAGCTTATAAGCAAGCGGACCGCAAATGGTATTGTAACGAAACATCGCATTACGACTATTATCAAAGGTAAGGTTTAAACAAATCTTTTGTCCTTTTTCCTTACCAACAAGATACACAAGACATGGAGGAACGATGAAAAAACTATTATTCATTTTCTTGATTGGTCAATTCTTGTTATTATCCTATATCTTCAATAAATCTTTATTCGATATATATGAATTGAATCATCTAGGTGATTCGACACTAGATGCCTATATCGTAGAGGACCTTTCAGGTGACAGATTGAATGCGCTTTATGAAGAGATTGACGCATTGTGTTTATCTGATCAATCCTGCAGAGTTCAACTCATCAAAACACCTGTATCTGAGAACAATCAATTCGTTTACGAAATCTATCATAGTGAACTGGATGAAATCGCAAAGCCTGCATCCATATCATCAGATACAATCTTCAATTACTATCCTTTGCAGAAGGAAGATTTCATTGATAACAACGGGGTATTCTATACAGATCTACAACGGGATGAAATAGACAGTATAGCATCTACACTCGGCGTTACAATTGAACCTTATGAAAATACGATCGCTTATGGACAAGTGTTGAAGTACAATCTCTTGAACTTCACCTTATTGCTGGTCTTATCCCAGTTGGTCCTCTTCATATATACATTTACAAGGATCAAAGTGAATGCTGTAAAGAAAATGCTTGGTTTTTCTAATATGAAAATGATCCTCGGCTCGCTGAAAGACTTCGTCTACATGGAGGGTGCAATCTTACTCGGTGTACTTTGTACCCATTTCTTCTATTACTTGTTCGTCGATCAGATCGTGTTGCGTTATTTTTACCTACTAGCTGCATTCATGCTCGTTGTGGCATTATGTAACATCATCCTTTTGTTGATTACTCAAACGAGCTTAAGATTCATCGATATCAATCTGATGATCAAGAATAAAGTCTACTCGAACAAGTTGAACTACGCTTTATACGGACTGAAAATCGTATTGATCCTTTCCATAACCGTTTCCATTTCTTCTTTCATGTCCAATTACACCGACTATAAGGAGAAAATGAGGGACCTGGAGCAATATAAACAGTTGAATGGTTATTTTACATCCAATGGCTACAATTATGAGGAAGATACGATTGCTAGAAAACAGCCGGAAAGAATCGCAGAATATGGTCAGTCGATTCAAAACCTATATGAGCATTTCGAAGCACGTGGTCAGTTGTATGTGAATGACGCCTACCTACTCGAATTACTGTCTCCTAGTTATTTGGAGATTCAGGGCTTGAAGAAAGAAGATATATTCAATTCACTTGAGGAAAATCATATCGTCGTTAATGAGCGATATTTCAAAGCGTTCATGAATCTTCATGATGAGAATGGCGTGCCGATCGACAACCTGGAGGCCGATAAACCAACCCTTTTGGTTCCGGTCAAATATATGGAACAAGAGGATGTGGTCCGGAACATCTACCAAGAAAAATTCGAGCACTTGATGAATTATAATGAGTTCTTTGGGATTGAAAATGAGAATCCGAAGCGGGTAGAGGATTTGAATATCCTATACATGCAAAATGGTCAGGAATATGCGTTACTCGGTCAGAACGTCTCGGGAACGGACATCAAGTTGAGGGATACGATCGTCATGCTGGACACAGGAAATTTTGATAGCCTGTACTATTATGATTTATTGAATGCAGGGGACGTTTACTTCCAATTGGATGAAAGAGATGAATTCAGCCAGGCGATTGCCAAATTCGACCTTCAGAAGCTCGTGAATGTAGGGACACTTTTGACTCCTTATATGGATAGGGTCCATTACACTGAGTTCGTCATGTACAACTCTTTAGTGTTTACGGTCCTGTTTTTATTCACACTGATCTTCGTCATCTATATTTCCAATTTTGTCGATGTGACCTCGAACAACAAAAGATACATCATGCAGTTCATTTACGGATACGATGGTGCAAGGACGTTCAAGGTTCATTTCATCATCTACATCATGTTGCTTGGTATGATCGGTCTTCATTTCTTTGTAGATTTTAATGCCGTCCTCTACATCGGGATATTGGCGGTGGATTTATTGATTCTATTCTACTTGTATAAAAAATTGGTCAGCAGCGATCTGCACAAAATCGTTAAAGGTGGATAAGCGATGTCAATCATTGAACTAAAGAATATAAACAAAGCGTATGAGAAGGAAGAGATCTTTTCGGATGTCAATCTATCGATTAAACAAGGGGAAATGGTCGCCATCACTGGAGAAAGTGGAAAAGGGAAAACGACCTTATTGAATATTATGGGCTTGATTACGAAAAAGGATGCCGGCCAGTTGAAGCTATTTGGGGAAGACAATCCTGCCATCCATTCCAAATCAGCGATGATGTTACGACGGAACAAAATCGGATACTTGTTTCAAAATTACGGGCTCGTCGATGACGAAACCGTAAAGTGGAACTTGAACCTCGCTCTTGAATATAAGAAGTTGAATAAGAAAAAGAGGCTGGAAAAGGTCGAGAGTCTCTTGAAAGAGTTCGGACTCTACCATTTGAAAGATAAAATGGTCTATCAACTGAGCGGTGGGGAACAGCAACGGATCGCCATCATGCGATTGATATTACAGGAAAGTGATTTAATTCTAGCTGATGAACCGACGGCCAGCCTGGATGCAGATAATGAGAGGATCATCATGGATTACTTGAAAAAATTGAACGGGCTCGGGAAAACAATCGTCGTCGTGACCCATAATCATAAGATCTTACCTTACTTTTCACGCATCATCCGCCTGGATGAATTGAATGTGTAAGTAAAAAAAGACTTCGTTTAATTTAAATGAAGTCTTTTTTTACTTCCTTTTTCTGGACTATGTTTGTTATACTAATATGTGAAATACTTCACATATTAGTTTTCCAGTTTAATAAGATTGGGATGATTCTATGAAAAAGAAGGTTGTATTAGCTGGAGGAACAGGGTTCATCGGACAGTATTTTGAAAAACAATTGATTCGTGCCGGTTATGAGGTGTTGATTATATCAAGGAAACGCCCTCACATAACCTGGGAGAACCAACACGAAATCATCGATGCATTAGAAGGTGCAGACATGCTCATCAACTTGGCCGGAAAGTCGGTCAATTGCAGGTATCATGAACAAAATCGAAAAACGATTATGGACTCGAGAATCGAGACGACACAAATGCTCGGGCAAGCGGTGGAACAATGCTCGAATCCACCATCCTTATGGATCAATTCAAGTACGGCAACCATCTACCGACACGCAGAGGACCGCCCGATGACAGAGGACGATGGGGAGCTAGGCACTGGTTTTTCCGTAAATGTCGCTCAGGAATGGGAAAAGACATTCTTCAACTTTAAACTTCCTCAAACAAGACAAGTCGCGTTACGGACAGCAATCGTGTTAGGTCCAGGAGGCGGTGTAATGACACCATATAAATATATGGTCAAATTTGGACTTGGAGGCGTACAAGGTTCGGGGAATCAAATGTTCAGTTGGATCCATGTTGAAGATCTCTGGCGAATCGTTCTTTTCTTAAAAGAGCATGATGAATTGTCTGGAGTATTCAATTGTTCTTCACCTGATCCGATTACAAATCGTGAACTGATGCAACAACTCCGAGATACATTAGGACGCAAAGTGGGGATGTCCTCACCAAGGTGGATGCTCGAAATCGGCTCATTCTTCCTTCGCACAGAGGCAGAACTTGTGCTGAAAAGTCGATGGGTACTGCCAGAAAGATTGGAAAAAGAGGGATTCAAATTCAAGTATGAAACAATCAATGATGCGCTTGTTGATGCTATGAAGTAAGTCCCTTGAGAATCGACGGGAAATCATCCGCCTGGATGAATTAAATAAGGAAGACTTCATTCTGTGAGGATGAAGTCTTTTTTCATAGTAAAAAAGATCCGAATTCAAAAACCGGTGGCTGTTTTTACAAAACAAGCGTGCATTTTTACAAAACGAGTCTTGAAATTTACAAAACAGCCCAACGAATTTCTAAAACCAACTACGAAATTTCTAAAACCCACCCCAAAATCCGCGAAACCTCTCCAATAAGCCCACAAAAACAAGCGGTAAAAGTCCCTCCCAAATGCCTAAATAGCTTTTTCACCGAGATCCAGGACACCTTTTCAGTTCTTAACCTCCAAAAACCCCTCCATTTAACCTAAACCTGCACACATCTATATAAGCAAAACGACTGAATTAACGTTAGTGATTGACAACAAGTAGTACGTTAGTAGTAAACATATCTGAATTATTAGAAAATTGTAAATAATGTTAAGCTTTTTCTCGTATTCAAATCTATGGGGTGAAGGAGATGTTTCGTTACATGAACAAAAAGAATCTATTAGCAGTCGGTTTATCGGTGGGGCTCGTTTCAGGAGCAATGGCCCCGAATGCCATGGCAAAACCTCCTGTAGAGTTGCCGCAGGTCGAACTTTCTCAATACATATTCAATGAGAAGCTAGATTCGCCGGAATTCGTTGCTGGAAATTTGACAGCACCTATGAAGGCAGCACCTGAAGAAATTGTGTACAAGTATTTTAATAGTAATAAAGACAAGTTCAAGATTGGAAAAGCGCAAGCGAAAGAATCCTTCAAAATAGTAGAAGTGAAGAAGGATGACTTAGGTGGAACAATCGTCCGCCTACAGCAAATGTATAAAGGTTCACCAGTATGGGGATCGACACAGGTCGCACACGTTGGTGATGATGGCGTGTTGAAGGTCGTTTCCGGGTCAGTTGTATCCGATCTTGCAAAAGAGAAATCTCTGAAAAAGAAAAGCAAAATCAACGCAAACAAAGCGACACAGATCGCCTTGAAAGACTTGGACTTCAATCCTGACCTGGAAGATAAGGCGAAAGGAGAGTCCATCGTCTATCAAAAGGATGGCAAAACCTACAACGCGTATCTCGTCAATTTGAACTTCCTGGATCCGAAGCCTGGAAACTGGAACTATTTCATTGATAAGGCGACGGGCAACATCATCCACAAGTACAATGATATGCATGATGTGAGTGGAACGAATGAAGTCGGTTCAGGAACTGGTGTGCTAGGAAATACGAAATCTCTTAACACCACACTCTCGAACAATACCTATTATCTACAGGACAACACCAGAGGGAACGGCATCATGACATACGATATGGAAAACAGGACGTTCTTCCCTCAGTTCTTCCTTCCAGGTAAACTGTGGGCCGATAGTGACAACCAGTTCCATCAAGCGTACGATGCTGCAGCAGTCGATGCACACCATTATGCAGGCGTTACATACGACTACTATCTAGGGGAGTTCGGGCGTAATTCATATGATGGAAACGGTGCGACGATCCAATCTTCCGTTCACTATAGCTCTAATTACAACAATGCATTTTGGAACGGCTCTCAAATGGTCTACGGAGATGGTGATGGTACTACATTCCAAGCTCTATCCGGAGGAATTGATGTAGTCGCCCACGAATTAACACATGCGGTTACCGATTATAGTTCGGACCTCGTCTATGAAAATGAATCTGGAGCGTTGAACGAAGCATTATCCGATATCTTCGGTACGCTTGTCGAGTATTACCATGGGACAAACCCTGACTTTGAGGTAGGAGAAGATATTTATACACCTGGAACGCCAGGGGACGCACTACGTTCCATGAGTGATCCGACGAAATACGGTGATCCGGATCATTACTCTAACCGATACACAGGAACAGGTGATAACGGAGGGGTTCATACGAACAGCGGGATCATCAATAAAGCGGCCTACTTGTTGAGCGAAGGCGGCACCCATTACGGCGTGACGGTACCGGGGATTGGAAAGGACAAGATGGGAGACGTCTACTACCGTATGAATACGGTGTATTTGACAGCGTCCTCCACATTCAGTCAAGCTCGATCAGCAGCTGTCCAATCGGCTATAGACCTTTTTGGAGCAGGTTCTCCTGAAGTCAATGCCGTAAACTTATCCTTTGACGCAGTCGGCATCCAATAATCAATCGTTCATAAAGAAGGCTATCGAATGACAAATTCGATAGCCTTTTCTTCATATATTGGACTTTTTTAAAGTGAAATCTTGGTCAGGATAGTATGCGTTCTTGACGAGCAGGTTCGGTCCGAGGCATTTGACTGCCGGACAGTGACAATTCACAGATTGAGCCAACTTGCTGTCCATCCAACGATCATACACGTCATTGAGTGAATCGGTTTTGATATTGCCTAGCGGTCCATCTTCTCCGAAATCGGTAACGATGACATTGCCGTCGAAAATATTCACGTTCAAACGTGAGCGACCATCTGGATCGTTTCGTACCGTCACATTGTTTTCCTTATATAAACGTTTCAGCAACTCGAGATCTTCCGTATCGTCACTGCACGGATAGAAAGGGAGCGTGCCGAAGAGCATCCAAGTGTCTGGGTCCTTCGAATCCAATAATCGATGAATTCCTTCGCGTATTTCAGGCAAGGTGGCGACTTCCAATCCACTTGCAAAGTCGCTCGGATACATTGGGTGAACTTCGTGTCGTTGACAACCCATCTCGACAATTTGACGGTGGATATCCTCCAGGTGAGGAAGCGTACGCTTGTTCAACATCGTTTCCGCTGAAACGATGACACCTTCCGAAGTGAGCGCTCTCGAATTCTCAACCATCCGTTCGAAGTATTTTTCGCGTTGTGCTATCTTCGGTTTCTTCTCCATCATTGCAAAACCGATTTCATTGAAATCTTCCACTGACCCGTAGTTATGGGATATATGTAACACGTCCAAATAAGGCGTGATCAATTCATACCGTTTCAAGTCCAATGTCAGGTTGGAGTTGATCTGCGTCCGTACGCCACGTTCATGTGCATAACGAAGAAGAGGGACCACATGCTGTTTCACAGATTTCATGGAAAGCATCGGTTCTCCACCCGTAATGCTGATCGATCTCAAATGCGGAATTTCCTCCAAGCGCTTGATCATCAACTCCACCGGTAGCGCATCCGGGTCCTTCGGCTGCAACGTATAACCGACCGCACAATGCTCGCATCGCATGTTGCAGATCGTCGTCGTCGTGAACTCGACATTGCTGAGGACCATCCGGCCATGATCTTCCACGTCCATATAAGCTTCCCATGGATCGAAATCCGGGGTGATTCTAGCTGGTTTTGTTTCTTTTAACATATGAAACTCCTTTACACGTACAATGTTCCACTCCTTACTATAACAGAAAGAGACGGAAGGGGTGTCAGTTCCATAATATTCTTATAATTGATACTGCATGACGATGCTGTTCTCGACATACCCGAGCCGTTTATATAAAGTGATCGCACCTGTATTCTGTCCGAATACGTGTAGACCGACCTTCTTGGCACCGAGCTCCTTCGCCCGCCGGTGCAACTCTTTCATCGATTGTGTCCCATATCCTTTCCCTCTGAATTCTGGGTCCATCCAGATTTCATAAAGGAAGACTTCTTCTGTTTCCTGTCGTAGGGAATACCAGATGATCCCGACGTTTTCTTCCGTTTCTTCATCTGTCACATGGTAAATGCTGTGGTTTTCCGTATGTAAGCCATTTTTCAATAACTCATCGAACTGGTCTGTTGCTTGTTCAGTGGCAACCTCTTCGGACACGTCATAATTTTTACGGATATTTTCTGCGTATTCGGCTAGAGACCGTGCTCGGTACTCGTGAAACTGCTTTTCGGTCATATTCGTGAAACGGACCATAACCATCACTCCTTTTTCCATAACCTTACCATAAAACTAAAAAGTTTCGAATATTCAGATGCGTGTAAGATGAGTATGAAGTAAGAGTATGCCATAATGGTGGAAAAGAAGGAGGAATCGTTATGAAAGCAATCGTACATACAAGTCCGAAAGGCATGGAAGGTATGAAGCTGGAAGACTTTGAATCTCCCATTGTAAAAGAAGGACAAGTGAAGGTTCAGTTGAAGGCAGCTGGATTGAATCACCGCGATCTGTTCGTACTTCATCGTCACGAAGAGGATCAACCTCCATTTGTCATCGGATCAGATGGCGCAGGTATCGTTTCAGAAGTCGGAAGCGGGGTGGAAGGCGTCTCGGTTGGAGATGAAGTCGTCATCAATCCGGGTCTCGGCTGGCCGGAAAAATCGCCTGCTCCTCCTGAAGGATTCGGGATTCTCGGATTTCCATCTAACGGAACTTTTGCAGAGGAGGTTGTCGTTCCCGCTAACCAGGTCGAACCGAAGCCTGAACATCTCAATTGGATGGAAGCAGGGGTGTTACCTCTTGCGGCTTTGACGGCATATCGCGCATTGTTTACGAGAGGTCAACTACAAGAAGGGCAACACGTATTACTGCCGGGTGTCGGAAGTGGTGTCATCACGTTCATTTTACAATATGCGAAAGCGGTCGGTGCTCAAGTAACCGTTACTTCTAGAAGTGAAGCAAAACGGCAGGAAGCGTTGAGGATGGGTGCCGATAGAGCGATTGATAGTGCATCAGATTGGACGGAAACCCTGCAAGGTGAAAAGGTAGACTTAGTGATTGAAAGTGTAGGGGCAGCTACGTTCGACAAATCACTGAATGCTGTGAAGCCAGGTGGAACGGTAGTCACTTTCGGGGCATCCGCCGGAGATGAAGTACACATCAATATCCGTGAGTTCTTTTATGGTCAATACAATCTACTCGGCACGACGATGGGGAGTCATGAAGAATTCCGTGATATGCTTTCCTTCATTCGTAAGTACAACATCAAGCCTGTCATCGACCGAACGTTCACGTTGGAAGAAGCGAAGGAAGCATTTAATAGAATGGAAGAAGCAAAACAGTTCGGAAAAATCGGATTCACAATTTCATAGACTATAAAAAAGAAGGGATTGATCATCGTGATCAATCCCTTCAGTCTTTCTTAGGACACATAGTGCCAAAGTGAAAGAACAACAAAGATAAACGCTATCACCGCAATTGTTCCTGCCAACAATGGTCGAAATAGGTTCATGAATGTGTTCATATGTATCTTCCTCCTCCAATTTGTTCTTCTTACTTATATAGACGAATGATTCGGAGGAAAGTTTCGTGTTTATTACAAATATTACACAAATGTTACGAAAGACCTAAACGAAAAAAATCTCGAAATTTTATAGTTTTTGATGTTTAAAAAATGTAGAGGTGGGTATCCTTATACTAACAACCTTTTATCCCCCTAACCCCTAAACCCTTAGAAGAAACCTTTCCCGGATCCGGGAGGGGTTTTTTCGTTTCTAATGCCTATTTACTAGGTAGATGGAAGGGGAAGGATGCTAGTTTTTCCGATAACGGATCTCTTCTATTAAAGTATTCAGTTTTTCGTTCATCTCTTGATCGGTTTTTTGCTTGTTTTTCATGAACTTGAGCAATGAAATGACGAAATAGATGGCAAATACAAATAACCCTAAAATAAATAAAGTATATAAAAGACCGAACAGTCCAAAGAAACCAACGTCCAAATGTTTCACCCCCATACATATTCTCTATACCATAGTACCAGACATTTCCATATAAGATCACAAAAAAATGAACCCGGAAGGTTCATTTTTCGTTACATGTATTTCATGATGATGCGCATCATGAGCAATGAGGACAAGGATACGAGGATGGCGAAAATCATCCAGGCGAAATTCCCGATTGCTTGTGTAAGGAAGGAAGTCAAGAAAATCAAAACGCCGATTGCAATGACATAGATCCCCGCAGACTTTGCTAATCCTTCTTTATCGGCTATTGAACTTGCCTCATAGTTTTTAATGAGGAAAATATTTTTTTTCAACCAAAAGCCAGCTCCTAACAAGATCAGAGCGCCGCCAATCATGTAAAACACGATAAGTTGTTTTGTTACCATTGTTTGACCACCTTTTCTTTGTCTACCTTTTACTTTACATGGTGTGGCCGAAATTTTCCACAGCTTGTTTCATGTTAGCTTTTTATGGAATGCGGGTATGGTAAGTGACAAAGGAGGTGCTTGTGCAATGTGGATGTGGATGCTTATACCACTGTTGGTCGTCTTGTTGATCGCCATTTACTATGAATATCAGAATAGGAAAAGAACAGAGGTTCATTTGAACTCTTCTGAAGACCAAGAAAGGCCGTCACATCAAAATGTGACAGACAGACATCGCAGCCAAGCAGGAAGGGAAGGAAGTCAGCCCCCGCCGACATAAACGATATCCAAAACCGGATCCTCATCGAGGTATTCGGTTTTTTTATATATGGAAAAAAGATTGAATCTTAATCCTTTGTAAAAACCTGCGCATTTCCTGACATTGGAAGATTATTTTTGATAAACTGGAAAAAAGAGATCAAGCTAGGAGTGTTGTTTGCATGAACGGTACAGGACTTGTGCTAGAAGGTGGCGGGATGCGTGGGGTATATACAGCCGGTGTGCTGGAGTATTTCATGGAGCAGGATTTTTATTTACCATATGTCATCGGTGTATCAGCAGGCGCATGTAATGCGACGTCTTATCTCGCCCGTCAACGGGGAAGAAACAAGAAAGTGACAATCGGTTATTCCAAACATCCTGACTACATATCTTTCAAAAATTTCTGGAAAAAGCGTCAATTATTCGGGATGGATTTGATCTTTGATGAAATTCCGAATAAACTCGTCCCTTTTGATTTCGATCGGTTCCATACAGCGGAGGAAAAGTTCGTGATCGGAACGACAGATTGCAGGACAGGTGAACCAGTGTATTTTGAGAAAGGGGCTTACTCAAACGAAATACTTTCCATCCTAAGAGCATCAAGTTCATTACCTTTCATGGCACCGGTCATTGAATTGGGTGATCGATGTTTAATGGATGGAGGCATCTCAGACCCGATTCCGATCCGTAAATCTGAATTGGATGGCAATCGAAAAAATATCCTCATTTTGACGCGTAATGACGGTTATATCAAGAAACCTTCCAGAATGAATTGGATCACTCGTAAAGCCTATCCGCAATATAACGGTCTGGTTGATAGCATGAGTAAGAGATTCCAGGTGTATAACGAGACGATGGATTATATCCGGGATAAAGAGCAAAACGGAGACGTCTTCGTCATCCGACCGTTAGAGCCGCTCCAAGTAGGGCGTGTAGAAAGGGACCCTGCTAAATTGACTGCGTTATATGATCAAGGCTATTACGATGCTGCAAAGCAATTCGATGCATTGAAAGAATGGTTGGGAACGGCTGTTCAGACCGAAGAGACGTTAACAGCTCATTGACGAGTCGAGCGCCCTTATCAAAAAAAATCGAGAGAATCTGTAATATGGGGTTTAACATACATCTAATAGGGTATTAAGAATATGTTAAACATTTTTCCCAGGGGGGGACTGGTCATGAGTATCGCCGTAATTGCTCAACGAATTTATGATGAAAAAGAAGCCATTGCTCAGAAGACCGACGAAGTACTCTCAGAATCACTTGGCACCAAGAACACGCGAAACTTTCTTGAAGCACACATGTCATTAGCGGAGTATCTCAGTAGGGGCCTGGAATTAGAAGATGAGGTTGAAGCGAAGCAACTGATCAATGAATGGGCGGAGAAAACGAGCTGGAATGCAATCAATGAAAAAAGACCTTTCAATCAGTCTTTCAAAGCATTCGAGATATTCAAGGGTCAAGTTCTAGACGTTGTCGAACTCCAAACGGAATCTGAAGATTGGTCGAACAAAGAACTGATTTCGACGCTTCGAAGTATCGATACCATGTTAGACCATGCAGCTTTCTATTATGTGCACTCGTTAATTGTTAACTTTGAAGGCCGAATCGATGAGTCCGAACAAATGATGAAACATGACAAGAAGTTGATCGCCGATTTGTCTGTGCCGATCATACCTTCAATCGTCCCGAACACGATCCTCGTACCGATTGTAGGCATGTTGACCAATGAACGATTCGAAATCACTCGTGATAAACTGTTGCATAACATTACAACCCAGGATGCTGAATCCATCGTTTGTGATTTTACAGGTGCCATCCTACCGGATAATGGGCACTTCCAAATGGATGACCTTGCCCATCAGATCGAGCAATTGACAAGATCGGTCTCATTGATGGGAGTCGAAATCATCTATGTAGGTTTCTCATCCCGACTTGTTCAAGAGATCGTTCGTGCTGGCGTGAAGATTGAAGCTGAAACATTCTCGACTTTCCGTACAGGCTTACGTTATCTTGCCAATAAGAAGGACTGGGGATTGACCGATGAAATTTATAGTCGATCCGAAGCTGAAGAAGAGGAAGAGAAGAAATTGGTTTCTTCGGTTCCTCATGAGAATTTATAAAAGTAATTGACCAAACTTTAATATAAAGATAGCGCAAAATAACGTACTTATAAGGAAGGGAGCTTCTATTGATTAGAAGTTCCCGTTTTTCTTTTTAAATAGGTAAAGAATCCACCAAACAAAAGAGTAGACGTACCCTACCAATACATAGACAGACCACAATTCGAAGTTTTCCAAACCTCGGATCAGATGATTCAATTCATTCCCTTCAATACGTTCGATTGCATGCACAAATCCTATGATTGGGGTTGTGATAGTGAAGCCGATATGTAAGACCGACAACACGATTAACCGTTTTTTCCGTATGGCATGAAAAGAAACGACCATGCTAGCAATGATGTAAGCAAAATACATTACCCATACCCAGGTTGGGAGTGTGTCCATAGCATACATCCAATCCCCCTAATAAAACTCTCATTTAGTGTAATTTTACACTAACAAGAGCGCTATATCTACAACTAATCTCCATTAATTAGGAAAAATTGAGTGTATTTTGGGAGATGTACAAATGTTCATAGCACGTTCATTGACATAGGTGTTCGAATTGAGGAAGAATAGAGTTAGTACATATATAGGAGGACCTGTCATGGCAAAGAAAAAGAAAACGGTCTATAAGCCGCCCAAACAGAACAATAAAGGATTCATCATCATTATAGGAGCAGTATTCGTATTAGCTGCAGTATTACTGTTCATCATCAGCAATGAAAATAATAACCCGAGTCAGGATCAAGCGGAGTCTGCTCAGCCTGGTCAAGAGATTGAGGTCAGTTATGAAAATCAACCGACTGTCGGTGAAGAAGATGCACCGGTCAAATTGGTTGAGTTTTTCGATTTCAAGTGTCCGCACTGTGCATCTTTCGCTCAGCAAGTCTATCCTCAGATCAAAGCAGACTTCATTGATACAGGAAAAGCGAGCATGACGTTCATCAATAAACCGTTCCTGGCACCAGATTCATTCACAGCTGCTCTCGTTGGTGAAGCAGTGTATGAACAAAATCCTGATGCATTCATTCAATATTATGATGCTGTCTTAGCCAATCAGGGTGAAATGAGCGAGCCTTGGGCAACAGAAGAATTCTTGTTCGATCTAGTTGAAAAAAATGTGGATGGAATTGACGTTGATCAATTGAAGGAAGATATCGACAACGAAACCATCAATCAAAGAGTAGAAGAAGATCGAGATATGAGTGCCCAAGTCGAGAGTACTCCAACAGTATTGGTGAATGGCAAGATGGTCGAACTAGATTATGAGGGCTCCATCAAACCTGCTATCGAGGAAGCTTTGGAGGAAGCCGGTGAGCAGTAAACGGACAGGCATCGCTTGGATCATATCACTCGTTGCGGTGCTTGGGAGTCTTTATTTTAGCGAAATAGCCGGTTTCGTCCCGTGTCAGTTATGCTGGTATCAGCGGATTCTGATGTACCCGCTCGCTATCATTCTTGGAGTCGGACTTTTCCTGGATGAGGAAAAGATTCATTGGTATGTGCTTCCGTTCAGCGTGATCGGAATATTCGTATCGACGTATCATTTCCTTCATCAGAAAACCGATTTGTTTTCAAAGGTGGGATCATGTACACAAGGTGTTCCATGTTCTGGAGAGTATATTAACTGGCTCGGCTTCATCACGATTCCTTTTTTAGCATTAATGGCGTTTGTGGGAATCACTGTATTGATGATTAGCCGGATGAAAAGTTCAAAATAAAGCAGTAATGGAGAGAGTTGTCCTCGGGTACAGCTCTCTTTTTTTGATCTAGTGGAATATAAGCCAGATTCAAGAATTATAAGCCGAAATTTGTAATTATAATCCAAATCCAGAAATTATAAAACGAAATCCAGTATTATAATCCAAAATCCAGTATTATAATCCAAAATCCAGAATTATAAGCCAAAACACGCTTAAAGGCACAATAGTTGTCCTCAGACCTCACGTTGGATACGATGAATTTAGAATAACGAAACTGATGAAAGTAAGGGTGAGAGAAATGAACGAGACAATCGAAACGATATTGAATCATCGCAGTATCCGCGCGTTTAAAGATGAACCGCTTTCAGAAGAACAAATCACCGCGATCGTCCGAAGCGCTCAAGCGGCAGCTACATCCAGCTATCTCCAGGTCTATTCCATCATCGGGGTGAAAGATCCGGCCAAGAAAAAGAAGTTGGCAGAACTCGCAGGAAACCAGGAATACGTGGAGAAGAACGGACACTTTTTCGTATTTTGTGCGGATCTTAACCGGCATAAAATTGCTGTGGAAATGGAAGGTCTAACAGAGGATGAAGTTGTCGAATCGCTTGAATCTACGGAAAAATTCATGGTCGGAACGATTGATGCAGCGCTTGCGGCTCAAAATGCGGCACTTGCTGCTGAATCAATGGGACTCGGTATCTGCTATATCGGTGGATTGCGTAACAACCTGGAAGAAGTGGCGGAAGTCTTGAAAACGCCGGACCGCGTCATTCCATTGTTCGGTATGTGTGTCGGTGTACCGGATCAGAATCCTGATAAAAAACAGCGGTTGCCGATGGAGAACATCTATCATGTAGATGAGTATCAGCAAGACGAAACAGAATTCATCGAGCAGTTGGCTCGTTATAACGAAGATATTGCTGATTACTATCGTGAGCGTACCCAAGGAAAGCGCACGCATACTTGGACGCAGATCATCGCCAACAAGATGAGTAAGCCGATGAGACTTTATATGAAGGACTTCTTGAAAAGCATCAAGATTCCGCTTAAATAATTGCAGCGCATACCATAGGATCGCTTCGTCCAAACTACCATCATACCGTGAAAAATTGGAGGCGATCGTATGACGAAGCGCAAGCAGTTGAACGATAAGACGAAACACCATAATCAAACGCCGAAGGAAAGTCTTCCAGACATTGAAATTGCTGAAGAGCTTGCAAAAGGGCAGACAGAATTGCGTGACGAGGATCTACCCGAGCGCGAAAATCAAGAATTCTAAATAAGGAAAAGGACAGCCGCCTGGCTGTCCTTCTTACTTTTTCAACAATTGATTCAGTTCTACAGCTTGTTGCATCGCTAAGTGATCGTCTGCGATGTCGCCTGGTTTGTTCGCTTGTCCGATGATGTATCCACCGAATTCAAGATCTACAAAGTCAAAGATGTAGTTGAACTGTTGGATAAGCGGCAATGCTTTGATCTTCGGATTGTCGCCTCCGCAGCAGATGACATACGCTTTCTTTTTACGAAGCTCAGCCTTGAAATCATATCGGTCATCGCGCATGTTTTGTGAGAAACGATCAATCAGATCTTTCATCATGCCAGACATTCCATACCAATAAACTGGAGTAGCAAACACAATGATGTCATGTTCAAGCATCAAGTCTACTATGCGGTCATTGTCATCTTCTACTGATCGGAATCCGCCCGGTTCATGACGTAGGTCATCTATCGGCTGAATGTTGAATTCGCGGAGATGGATGTGGGTTGCATCCAAGCCGTCGAGTGCTTTTGTCGTCAATTGTTCGGTATTCCCATTCGGACGGGAACTCCCATGTATCGCTAGAATTTTCATTGTATGTACCTCCTTCAATCCTCTTTCATACCCATCATAACGGAGGCATGAAGGGATTGCGAGCAATCAGACTTCGCTATAAGCACGTTCTTTGCATACACCGAGACACCCTGTTATCATCGTAAACCAATCAAAAATTGGCAGGAAAAAAGACAAAACAAAATACTTGAAAGTCAAAGAAGGTCAAACTATAATATAAACAAAGGTCAAAGATAGTCAAAGTCAATTTTGATTAAAGCTAAGACTTCACCAACAATTAATTCTACTTTTACAAGGAGGTCATTATTATGCGTTGCCAACACTGTCAAGTTAATGAAGCAAATGTACGAATGACTCTTCACATAAACGGTATTACGAAGCAGATTCGACTCTGCCCGAAATGCTATAAAGAAATCCAGAGCGAAATGAAGCAGCCAAGTAACATGAATCCTTTCATGGGGAAAAACATGGGTGGATTCGATATGAACGACTTCATGGATCACCAACAGGAGCAACAAGGGCAAGCCGGTCCTGGACAAGGTAAAAAAGGCGGCGGTCTCTTAGATGACCTCGGACGTAATTTGACGGACGCAGCAAAAGCAGGTCTGATCGATCCGGTCATCGGACGTGACAAAGAAGTAGAACGGGTCACAGAGATCCTGAACCGTCGAAACAAAAACAACCCAGTCATGATCGGGGAACCAGGTGTCGGTAAGACGGCCATTGCAGAAGGACTTGCGTTGAAGATTGCGAACCAGGAGGCACCGAAAAAGCTCCTTAATAAACAAGTATACCTCCTGGACGTGTCATCACTCGTTGCAAATACGGGGATTCGTGGTCAATTCGAAGAACGTATGAAGCAACTGATCAAGGAAGTGAAAGAGCGCAAGAACGTGATCCTTTTCGTAGATGAGATTCATCTCTTGGTCGGTGCAGGGTCTGCAGAAGGTTCGATGGATGCAGGAAACATTCTGAAACCTGCCCTTGCGCGTGGAGAGCTTCAACTCGTCGGTGCAACGACGTTGAAGGAATATCGTCAAATTGAAAAAGACGCTGCGCTCGAACGTCGTTTCCAACCTGTCATGGTCAAAGAACCGACAGAAGAGGAAGCAGTGGAGATCCTACAAGGATTGAAAGAGAAATATGAGAAGTATCACGAAATTCGTTATACGGACGAAGCACTTCGTGCATGCGTAACGCTATCCAAACGCTACATCCAGGATCGATTCCTACCAGACAAGGCGATTGACTTGATGGATGAAGCCGGTTCTAAAATGAACTTGAAACACGCTGGTACAAGCGAAGATGACGTGGAAGAACGTCTCGCTGCGATTGCAAAAGAAAAGGAAGAAGCGACGCAACAAGAAGATTATGAGCGTGCTGCAAAACTCCGTGATGAAGAACTGAAGCTTCAGAACCAGACTGCTACAAAACCAGAGGATATGCCTGAAATCACAATCGTGGATGTGCAATACATCGTCGAAGAGAAAACAGGTATCCCAGTCCGCAAACTGCAGAACGACGAACAAAACAAACTGAAGAATTTTGCGGAACGTCTTGGATCAAGTGTGATTGGTCAAGACGAAGCGGTTCAGAAGGTAGCGAAAGCAATACGCCGTAGCCGTGCTGGTCTGAAATCCAAAGTACGCCCGATCGGTGCATTCCTATTCGTCGGACCGACTGGTGTCGGTAAGACCGAACTGACTAAAACGCTGGCTAAAGAACTGTTCGGCTCGAAGGATGCGATGATCCGTCTGGACATGAGTGAGTATATGGAAAAACACTCCGTGTCCAAGCTCATCGGTTCACCACCAGGATATGTCGGTCATGATGAAGCTGGTCAACTCACCGAGCGCGTGCGCCGCAACCCATACAGCATCATTTTGCTGGATGAGATTGAAAAGGCGCACCCGGATGTGCAGCACATGTTCCTTCAGATCATGGAGGATGGTCGATTGACGGACAGTCAGGGTCGTACCGTAAGCTTCAAGGATACGGTCATCATCATGACGAGTAACGCAGGCACGGGTGAGAAGAAGATCAAGATGGGATTTGAGAACCATGGATCAGAAGCGGTGTCTGTACTTGAAAGATTAAGTGCTTACTTCAAACCTGAATTCTTGAACCGTTTTGACGGGATTGTTCCATTCAACGAATTGTCTCAAGATCACCTTGTACAAATCGTCGACCTCATGCTCGAGGATATCCGTGAAATGGTAAAAGATGAAGGGCGTGAAATTGAAGTAACGGAAGAAGCGAAGAAACATATCGCTTCACTCGGTTACGATCCACGATTCGGTGCTCGTCCGATCCGCCGTGTACTTCAAGAAAAAGTGGAGGACGGAATTGCCGACCTGCTGCTGGATGAAGAAGACGTAATGAAAATTAAGGTGGATTTCGTCGATGACGAAATCGTCGTTAATAAAGGTTAATTAGAAATGAATGACCCAGAGGATTCTCTGGGTCATTTTTTTATGATTGGATAGAATTATTCTGTGTTTGGTGAGAATTAATTCGACTGTGATTAGAATTAATCCACGATTGGACAGGATAAACTCCAATTTGGGTAGAATTAATCCAAATTACGTCACAATTACCACGCTCCTCTTACTTCCCACTCCAACGGAAGAATCGGGAGGCGAGGATGATGGAGACGACCGCTATCCCGAGCAGTACCCCGACTTCCAACGGATAATCGGTGATCGGTGCATCGTTCCACGTGCCACGCAACAGCTGAATGACGTAATAGAGCGGAAGGACTTTCGCTACGTACTGCAAGATCGTCGGCATGAAATCAAGCGGGAAAGTCGCGCCTGATAGGAACAGCATCAGGTTCAAGAACAATGAACTGATCGCCGCCGCTGCTTGGGTGTTTTTCGCCAGTGACGTCAAAAACAGCGCAAAAGGGAAAAACGCCAGAATACTGATCAATAAAGCAAGCAACGTACTTCCGATATACGCGGGTAACGTCAAATCATACATCAACATACCGAAAATCATCAGCAAGACTGCTGAAATGAAGAAGATGACCGTTCCCTGGAATGTGTGTGCGGCAAGAATCTTCCAGGGCTGCAACGGAGTAGATTGATAGCGGCGCAGTACACCGGTCTCGCGGTAGCCGGCCAACACCGTTCCGAGTGTGAAGAATGATGTGGTCACGATGTTGACCCCGATCCACGAAGGGACGTACAACTCCGCAAAGCTCATTCCATTCATGTCATTGCCGTCGAACATGGAACCGAACAACCAAATCATCAACACAGGGAATAAGAACGTCCAAAATACGCTCAAGCGATCCCTGAAAAACATTTTCGTCTCTAAGCCAGCTAGTTTCACCATCGCCGTCATGCGGATCGCTCCTTTTCCAGGTAATGGACGAACAAATCGTCTAGAGAGCCTTTTTCAAACTTGAAGTCTTTCAAGGTGATGCCTTTCTCGTTGCAATACTTGAATATGTGGTAAGCGGTGTTCTGCTGATCATCGCTGAATACTTTGTAGGTGGATTGATCCTGCTCCACCCTGACGACATCCGGAAGGGACAGCAAATAATCATACTCCAAACCGTCGCTTTCGAATGCGAGATAATGGACTGCCATTTCATCCAACAGCTCTTCTGGGGTGTTGAGGGCTTTCAATTGTCCACCATAAATCATCGCAACCCGGTCACAAAGCTTTTCTGCTTCTTCCATGTAATGCGTCGTAATGACGATGGTACATCCCTGTTCTTTCAGTAGTTGGATCATCGACCACATTTCCCTCCGTGCGTGTGGATCGAGCCCCATACTCGGTTCATCCAAAAACAGGATCTCAGGTTGGTGAAGCGTAGCAAGTGCCAGGGTCACTCTTTGCTTCCAACCACCCGATAAATCATCGAACTGGACATTCAGCTTTTCGCCTAGCCCTAATAAATCGATGAGGTGATCTTTCTGAGTCGGTTTGTTGTAGAACGATGAAAACAGATCCAGCGCTTCCTTCACTTTCATTTTCTTTTGGATGGAAGTGGCCTGGAATTGGACACCGATCCGTTTGTTCAACTCTCTCAGTTGTTTACTTGGAACGAGCCCAAGGACATCGATCGTTCCGCTGTCCGGCTTCCGAATGCCTTCCAACATCTCGATCGTCGTGGTTTTACCGGCACCGTTCGGACCTATGATCCCGAAAATTTCCCCTTTACGAACTGAAAAAGAAATATCCTGGACTGCCTGTACTTCTCCGTACTTTTTCGATAAGCTTTCAACCGTGATGACGTGATTCATGAATTCCCCTCCTCTGGAACATGATTCCAATTGTTTATACGTTTTGATGATACATTAGTTTCATAAAAAAAGTACGAACTTTTTGTCAAGTTCGCACTTTGATCAGTGATTAAGCTTTTTAAGCATCCGATAGTTGGTGAAAGGCGTGTCCTGGATCCATTTCACTTGTTCTTCCTCAACAAAGAAGCCTTTCTTTTCAAAAAACGGTTTCGCCGTGATGCTCGCTTCGGTTACGAGTTCTTCAAGGTCGAGCTCATGCGCAATTTTTTCAAGTACATCCAACAACTTGGAGGCGACTTTCTGACCTTGAAAAGCATGATGGACATACAGCATTTCAATGGATCCATTATGACTCAGGGTTGCAAAACCGATGATTTGCGCTTCATCTACTGCTACATAAGAATGATGATGAAGGAGATTCTCTTTCCACTTCGTCTGTTCGGACCAGCGTTTCGTTTGTTCTTCTGAGTAGTCGCTTCTATTCACCGTTACAATCGTTTTCTGGAACAGTTCCTGGACTTCATCCAGATCGGATGGTTGTAGCGCACATATTTTCATATCCTAAACCTCCAGTTAAGAAAAGGAATTCTCGAATCCTGTATCGAATGTAATGTGGCATTCGATTTTTAAAAAGATAGGGGAGACATCTATGAAGAAGTGGGCATATCTATTCATCGCACTTGGCGCATCCCTCTGGGGGCTCATCGCTATTTTCGTTGAAGGACTTTATACATATGGATTTACGGCATTGGAAATCGTTGCAATTCGGGTGATGGTGGCAGCGATCCTTCTCATCCTATTTGTCTCCATAAAAGATGTCAAGCTGTTGAAGATCAATTGGCGGGACAGCATGTACTTCATTGGTACCGGTATTTTCAGCATCGTCTTCTTCAACTGGTGTTTGTTTACGGCCATCAAGGAAACGTCCATCGCTGTTGCCGCGATTTTATTGTATACAGCACCTGCGATCGTCACGATTTTATCCAGGTTTTTATTCCAGGAATGGTTCACGAAACGTAAGATTCTCGCGCTATGTATGACTTTCTTCGGGTGTATGTTTGTCATCGGCATATTGCCAGGTGGTGCGAGCAATGCTTCCTTGTTTGGTGTATTAGCAGGTCTTGGATCTGGACTTGGATATGCGCTGTACAGCATTTTCGGAAAGTATGCCCTGGAGAAATATTCTTCACTCACCGTCATCACATACACCTTCATTTACGCTTCTGTTGCGCTCATACCTGTGACGGGGCTTTGTTGGCAGAAGACGGATGTCATCCTGCAATCTGGGGTATTGATGAACGCCGTAGGAATCGGGTTCGTGTCGACGGTGCTCGCTTATATGCTGTACACCGTTGGACTGCAGTTCGTAGAATCAAGCCGGGCTTCCATCACGGCAACGGTCGAACCGGTCATCGCTACGTTGGTCGGGGTCATCCTGTTTCAGGAACAGCTTAGTATGTGGCAGATCGTCGGCATCTTCTTCGTATTGAGTGCGGTGATGGTGGTGCAAGAGAATCGACGAGTGAAGACCGAGCATTCACTCGCACAATAAGGAGTTGTTTTATATGGAAAAAAGAAGAATTGCATTGGTGACCGGCGCGAGCCGCTTGAAAGGAATCGGTGCAGCGACTTGTCTGGAGCTCGCTGATGCCGGCTGTGATATCTTTTTCACCTATTGGTCGAACTATGACCGGGAGCTGGAGTTGGAAATGGGGGAAGAAGATCCATCCATTCTCCAAGCATCCATTGAGGAAAAAGGGGTACGATGCTACAAGCTGGAGTGGGACTTATCGAATGCAGAAGAAATCCCGACACTCCTGAGAACGGTGGAAGAGGCGCTCGGTTACCCAGATATCCTCGTGAATAATGCTTGCTATTCGACGATGGATTCCTATGAAACGATTGATCCGGAAAGCCTGGACCGGCATTATGCCATCAATGTAAAAGCGACCACGCTGTTGACGTCGTATTTTGCGAGAGGTTTTACAAATGGAAGCGGTGGCCGGGTCATCAACCTGACATCCGGTCAATCACTAGAACCGATGAGTAACGAATTATCGTATGCGATTACGAAAGGTGCCATCGAACACATCACGAAAACGCTTGTCCCTGATCTCGCGAAAAAAGGGATGACAATCAACGCCGTCAACCCAGGACCTAATGACACAGGCTGGATGGAAGAGGAGCTGAAAAATGCATTGTTGCCGAAGTTTCCGATGGGGCGCGTAGGTACGCCAGTAGATGCTGCACGGTTGATCCGGTTTTTAGCAAGTCAGGAAGCGGAATGGGTGACAGGTCAGGTGATCCATACAGAAGGTGGTTTCCAGCGAACGTGGTTTTAAAGGAGGACAATATGACAGTCATTTATTTTGTACGGCATGCTCATTCCGATTATACGCCGGATGAGTATGGGCGTAAGCTTTCCGATCGAGGGGCTGAAGATGCAGAACGGGTAAGGGAACAGTTCAAGGATGTCCCTGTAGACCTCGTTTTCTCCAGTCCGTATGCGCGAGCGATTGAAACGGTAAAAGGTGTAGCGGAAGACCGCGGGTTGGATGTGCACATCATTGAGGAGTTGAAAGAACGGCGATTAGCGGAGGAACCAGTGGATGATTTCCCAGCTGCCGTCGATCGGTTGTGGTCGGAGCCAGATTACGCTTTTCCAGGTGGAGAATCCAATGAAACGGCTCAACAGCGTGGCGGCGATATACTCCGTGTGTTGTTGGAGGAGCACAAAGGGAAAAACATCGTCATCGGGTCACATGGGAATATGATGGTGCTGACGATGAAGCACTTCAACGCATCCTATGATCTCGATTTTTGGAAACAGTTGACGATGCCCGATGTTTACAAATTGACGTTCGAGGGGGCCGATTTGGTTGAAGTGGACCGAATGTGGGACCCAAAGACAAAAATAGGAGGAGCACATTGATATATCGGAAAAAGACATATGAGATTGACCCAGCCTATTTGGAAGCTTTCAACGATTTTTTCCATACATATTTATTGCCGAATCAGCGGAAACATGGGTCTAAGCTCGTCGGTCGGTGGGTCAGTGAGAACCGTCGGCATATCACTGCAATCTGGGAGTATGAGAGTTTTGAAGCATATGAAAAAATTGAATCGCTCGTTCGAAGTGATGAGATGCACAAAACAGCACAAGAAAAGCGACCAGCCATCGCTCCTGCGATCCTCTCTAGTAAACAGGAATTCATGGAACCAACGGAAAACTACCATGTGCCAAGACATATCGTTGCCGTTTCAGCACTGATCAGAAATGCTGAAGGGGAAGTGCTGCTGGTCAAAACCAATTGGCGGAGTGATACGTGGGAGCTGCCAGGAGGTCAGGTTGAAGAGGGGGAAGTGCTTGAAACTGCGCTCCGACGGGAAATTCTCGAGGAAACTGGGATAGAAGTGAGAATCGATAAAACGACAGGCGTTTACCAAAATACGACGAGCCGAATCGTCAGTATCGTTTTTGAAGGGGTGGCATTGAACGCAGAAATCGTAAAGCAAGATTCCGAGATAAGAGAGGCGAAATTCGTCCGATTGACCGAAGGGAATGTGGAAGATTACATTACGCGGCCACATATGGCGACACGGGTATATGACGCATTGAAGTCAACAGAGACAGTGCCAGTTGAATCGGTGAAAGTGAAGCCATATGAGCTGTTGCATAGAATTGGGTCTTAGACGGAAGTAAAGTTCATTCCAGAGACTGAGAAAAGTCCATACCGCTGACCGTTAAGAAACGACATGGAAATTCGTAAACTAAGAGTAACAAAAGACGAAAGGGAGCGGTTTCCATGTTGAACTATTACGAGATTGAGAAGATCATCATCGACCATCATAAAAAACAAAGACGTAAGTAAAGGACGGAGGGTGACAGGATCGAGTCACCCTCTTTTTTCATTGTAAAAAGACAGCTGTCCATCAGCTGTCTTCATCATCTTCAATAGAAAGAAATTCTTTCACCCATTGGATTTGTTCATTCCGGTAGTAACTTAGATATAGCCGTTTTGATAGACTCAGTGGTCCTCCGAAAAAGTACTGTTCGTATAACGACTGTCTTGTACCGAAAGCACTCATGGACAGATCCCAGGCCAAACGGAAAATCTTCACCCGATCTTCGGCATTCGCGTTCGCACCTTGGAGGTATAGATCGAGGTCCTTCCGAATCGGAGAATTGAAATCATTTTCCCCTGGTATGGAAACAAGTCCGCTCGCACCGAGAATTTGGATGATCTCATTGAAGGTCGGATAGATTTTAGCGTAATAGGTCAAGGCCGCGTGAAGCGGTTCCTTCGCAGGCGTCATCGTTCCCCACTGATCGATTTCTGCCTGGATTTCCGATGATAATACGAATGCTTTCATCGCTTCTAGCGCAATGATGATGTCGGAAACCTTCTCTTGAACGTGATCGTATCCACCGATGTTGATCGTCTGGATCATCAATTGGATCGTGCCTAGAATGAATTCGGTTTTGACGATACATCGATTGACGACCTGGTGAACGGTGTGTTGGAAAAAGCTAGATTTATCATAGATCTGTTGAGAGAGTTCCAAGTTTTCATAGAAAAAAACATTTTCCCATGGGACGAGTACGTCGTCAAAAACGACGATAGAATCCAGTTCGTCAAATCTGGAACCAAGTGGATGATCGAAATGTGATTTTCCATAATCGAAGGATTCCCTTGCGATGAATCGTAATCCAGGTGTATTTGCCGGCAGTGAAAAACCGTTTGCTACACTCAGTTCAGAAATACCACCTTGTGGGAAAACGATGATTTCATCCGTCAATCCTCCTTGGGTAGCGAGAAGGCGGGCCCCCCGGATGATGATGCCGTCTTTTGTTTTACTCGTTATGTGTGCAGCGACCTGTTTGTCCGCCCATTCCAACTGAAAACGCCCGCGGTTCATCTGAGGATGCACGAATGTATGGGTGAATGACAGATCATGGGTGACCGCTTTTTCATAAAGATTGATCATGTTCTGACAGAAAGTAGGGTCCTGGGATTTCAAGAGTTCCGCAGATTGAGCAAAAGTCATTAAGATGGTGTTCAAATAATCCGGAGAACGTCCCATCAATCCCCCGCACGACTTTGCCCATGTTCGGATGGCGATTCGTCTCCGTTCCAGATCTTCCTTCGTTCTCGGAGGGAGAAAAGCCATGCCAGCTTGCTCTCCTGAGTATGTTGTGAAAGACATATGATCGATGTGATCCGGGTCTTTCTGTATATCGTACAGTCTTGCTTTGCTCTTTATTATCCCCTTCAAGGCCGGATGTTCAGACAGCTTACCACTTACTTGTTTGCCGTCGACCCAAATTTCAGGCTTCAGTTCATTGATTCGGTCGATATATTGCTGACCAGAAATAAGTGCCATTCAACTAACTCCTTTGCCAAGCCATTGTTATAAACAAGGTATGCATAGTTTGTGGCAAAGGTACGTCCAAACGCCCGT
Source organism: Pseudalkalibacillus sp. Hm43 (assembly GCF_051842935.1). Taxonomy (GTDB): domain Bacteria; phylum Bacillota; class Bacilli; order Bacillales; family Fictibacillaceae; genus Pseudalkalibacillus. The sequence continues at coordinate 242,728 of NZ_JBPXRR010000001.1, forward strand.
TATGGTAATAAATTGAAAATCAGTCGACGAGTTTTTTCTCGATCTTCTCCCTCACTCTTGGCCATTCCTCGTCCAGGATACTGTAGTAGACCGTGTCTCTCACATGACCATTGTGCATGATTTTACACTTGCGGAGGACGCCTTCGCGGATTCCGCCGATTCGATCGATCGCGTTTTGAGAGCGGATGTTCCGTGCATCGGTTTTCAATTGTACACGGACGGTCGACAAATTCTCGAAACAGTGCTTTAAGAGAAGGTATTTGCACTGTGTATTGACTTGCGAACGCCACACGGACGGTGACAACCATGTCCAGCCGATCTCAAGGTGTCGGTCTTTTTCCGAGATGTTGAGAAACCGTGTGCTGCCGACCAACTTTTCTTGCTCATGATCATAGATGACGAATGGGAATGCGGTGCCTGCTTCTTTATCCTGTAATGCTTGATGGACGAGTGTTTCCATGTCCTCGCGACTTGTGATATCCATCGGCATGTACGTCCAGATTTCCGAGTCCTTTCCCGCTTCAAATAAATCATTGATATCGTCCCGTTCCATCGGTCGTATTGTTACACGTCGGCCTTGCAGTGTCACAGGTTGGATCCACATAAAATTTCCCTCCACAGTTTAAATAGTTTGGCTAACTACTTATTCCCTTTGGAAGCTGAAATGTCCTTCCTATCTATTGAGGTAGGGATTTTTGATGGTAAAATAAACCCGATTTATAAAACACCACACTCTTTTTACAAGACTGAGCTTCATTTTTGTAAAACAAACCCTCCTTTTTGCAAGACTACGCCTCAGTTTTACAAAACAAGAGCCCTTTTTTCTAAAACCACAGTTCCACAACACTTATTAGACGAAAAAATCGCCCGATCCTGACTGGAATCGGACGATTTTCACCCATTATAGTTCTATTCCTTGATGGAAGACTTGATTTCTGTCCAAACTTTCTTCATTTCTGTGTGAAATTCTTCTTTCTCGATGCTGAACTTCTCTTTAAACTCTTCACGGCTATGTCCGGCTTGTTTATACTCGATCACTTCGCTGATTGTGGAATCACTCAGGTGCGCAACGACAGCTACACGGACCAGATGATGCAAACGCATGTCGTTTTCCAGGTAACCGTTCAAGTTCTCAACACGCTCACCTGTATATTCACTCAAATAGTTCACGACCTCTTCCTTATGAGCTTCTAGATATTTTGCACCTTTCGCCCATTTGCCTTTATGTTTCATGAGATCTTCTTTCTCAACACCCAAGTTGTTCATCGTTTCTTCCCAGGAGTTGGTCCCTTTATAATCCTCCAAAACTTCTTCCACAGTCTTATCTGCGGCTCTGGCGATATGGATGCCTTTCATGATCTCTTCTTTGGTGTAGCCGTCCTCTAACAGAGTTTCGAATTTTTCCTTATTGAAGTCTTTGTGAAGCGCTTTTCCAATTGATCGCTTCATATGTCGTTCCGGATCCAAGCCGAAGTGCTCTGCTGTTTCCTTCCAAGAACCTGTTTCCTTATAATTTTGCAGTACGTCTTCAATTGATGCGTCACTTGCGTTTGTGATATGGGACGCTTTCAAAATTTCTTTCTTCGAATAACCTGCGTCCAACAAAGCTTGGAACTCATCCTCTAACAGATGTTTCTTGAAGTGGAATCCCAACTTCCAATCTTCTTTTTGCTCTAAGGCGACAGACGGTGATTCACCGGATGTGGATGCTCCTACAAACTGTGGGCTCAACATCCCTAGAGTCGCAAGTCCTAAAGTTCCAATCCAAAGCGCTTTTTTCTTCAACAAAATCCTTCACTCCTTCCATGAGTTATTAATAGCTTATCCAGACTTTATGAACAAACTATGAACGAACGATGAGCAAACCATTAAAAATTTAGAAATCTTTTCAAAATCCCCAAAAAGCGCTCTGCAACCGTTAAGATAATAGTAAATCTATGCGTAAAAGATGGTGATGATGGATGAACATTTTGGTGATTGAAGATAACGACAGCGTCTGTTCAATGCTTGAAATGTTTTTCACGAAGGAAGGGTACAAGGGCGAATTCATCCAGGATGGATTGAAGGGGTATACCCGGTTTCAAGAAGGCGATTGGGATCTGATCATCCTGGACTGGATGCTGCCAGGAATGGATGGAGTGACCATCTGCCACAAGATAAGGGAAGAAAGCAGTATCCCGATCATTATGCTGACGGCGAAAGACAGCGAATCCGATCAAGTCCTAGGCTTGGAGTTAGGGGCAGACGATTATGTGACGAAACCTTTCAGCCCGCTCACGCTCATGGCGAGAATCAAAGCTGTCGCGCGCCGTTACCAGCTGAAAACCGATGTAAGTAGTGCGCATAACCTGGAAACGCTGCATTTGAAAATCGATAAGAATACACGAGACGTCCTATTGGATGGAAAGCAGGTAAGGGATCTCACGCCAAAAGAATTTGAGTTGCTGCATTACATGGCTGAGCATCCGAGGCAAGTCTTCTCAAGAGAACAGTTATTAGAGCGGGTATGGGGCTACCAGTTTTATGGAGACGAACGGACCGTCGATGTACATATCAAACGCCTCAGGAAAAAGATCGGTTCAAAAGAAAGACCGTTCATCCATACGATTTGGGGAGTGGGTTACAAGTTTGATGAAACGGTGACCGCTGATGAAGGTTAAGTATTTTCACCAACTGCTCGGGACTCACATCAGCATTCTACTTATTGCGTTCCTACTGTTGAGCGTCCTTTTTACAAGGTTCGTAGAGGATTATGTGTTCCAGACCAAGGTGAATGAACTGAAAAGCTACGGCAATCAGATCGTCAATGAAAGTGCCATTCTCGATCATAAAATCGGTGCAAAAGTGGCGTTTGCAACCTATGTTCAAATGTTGAGAGCGCGGGACATCCAGTTCGTAACGTTCACCCAAGAAGGAGACATCCAATCGCCGAACAGGGGAATTAATGGACTGAAGCTATCCGGTACAGAATGGGATAAACTTTCGGATGGAGAGGTGGTTTCCGTTAAACAAGATTTAAAGCGATTCAACCAGGAAGTGACGATGGTCGCCTTCCCGAAAATGCAAGGGGATCAATTTTCGGGAGGCGTACTGCTCATTTCTCCAATCAGTGGAACGAGACAGTTCATCCAGCAATTGAACAAGTTTCTGACCTTGACGATGGTCGTGTCCCTGATCGTTGCGCTCTTGATGAGTTGGTTTTTATCGAGATCTCATGGAAAAAGGATCATGCGGTTACGGCAAGCAGCGTCTCAAATCGCTTCAGGTAACTATAACGTAAAAGTGCCTTACGGGAAATCAGACGAGATCGGAGAGCTGACGAAGGATTTTAATGAGATGACGAAACGCTTGAAGAGATCGAATGAAGAAATTGAACGTTTAGAAGCTCGTCGCAAAAAGTTTCTCGGGGATGTATCTCACGAAATGCGCACTCCGTTGACGACGATCCGTGGGGTGATCGAAGGCATTCGGAATGACATGATCCCATATGAAGATCGGGATAAATCAATGGACCTGGTCGAAAAAGAAACGAGAAGGCTCATCCGGCTGGTCAATGAAAACCTCGATTATGAAAAAATCCGTTCCAATCAGATCAAGCTTGAAAAAGAAACGATTGTTCTGAGGGAAGTCTTTGAAATTATCAAAGAACAACTGTTGTATCAAGCGGATGCCCAACAAAACGAGATCGTGATGAACGTGGAGGACGATCTAAAGGTCTATGCCGATTATGACAGGCTCATACAAATCATATTGAATATCACACAAAACAGCATGCAGTTTACAACGAGCGGACATATTGAGCTATCGGGTCATATGGGTCACGACGAGACAATCATCGAAATTACGGATAACGGAATAGGGATCGATCGGAACGACATCGAGTCAATTTGGGACCGGTTCTATAAAGCGGACATTTCAAGAAAAAATAATCCGTTAGGAGAATTCGGCCTCGGATTATCGATCGTAAAGCAGCTTGTGGAACTTCACGATGGATCAATTGAAGTGGAAAGTACAAAAGGCCAGGGGACGAAGTTTACGATAAAATTGCCATCAAAACAAAAGGACTGACGCAGTCGAATTGACTCGTTCAGTCCTTTTCTTAAGTCCGGAAAGGAACATATGGATATCCGATATATTGGATGTTCAATGTCCCGTCTTCATAGGTGGTGGGTCCGATGTTACCCACAATCGTAATCGGATTGGAGTGAGGATTTGAATTGGAATCATGCTTGTTGTGGAATATGGCGTTCTGCAGCACGATGATAAGCAAAAGGTACAAGACCAATATGATCAAGACGGATGTCTCCTTCATACAACTCCCCCATAAAAAGGCTATTGTAATTATCCATATGCCATAACAGGGAGAATCGTGCTTGATTTATCCACTCAATTCAATATTTTTCTTTCCATCAGAAAGGATTAAATCAATATAAAAATAGTTACCACCGTATGGATATTTTCCTCGCCCCAACTGACTGACATCGATGGCTTTTTCAAAATGGAAGATCTTACTTTCATTTGGTCTCAATTGAATTTGCAGGGGTCCATCCATTGTCATCAGAGAGGTAGTCTTCCTTTCCTCTGAATGATTCCAATCCAAAAGTTCGATTGAAATATCAAGAATGTCATTACTATGGTTTCTTAATGGGATGCTGCATTCCCCGTTGAGGATTTCTTTTTCCTCATCAAATTGAAATTCACAACTGCTATACTCTTTTCCATAAGTAATGGCGTATACTCCATTTGCAGCAGTAGATTGATAGACTTTCATGATAAAGGAAGGCACAGACATCAAAACAAAGATCGTCAAGAATACGACCAGTAATTGATATTTCTGGAACGAGTGGAAAAGAAATATGAGTCCGAACAAGAATACAACCAGAATACCTATCGCCAACATATTTACACCCGTTTGTGTTTCAGGGTTAGTATAAAATGGAATCCCTAGTGCAGAAAAAACTTGCTCTCCCAAAGGTTTGCCATTTGGAAAAGAGAAGGTCAGCACGAAAGACACGGATATACATACGAATGCAAGGATCAAAAATTTTAAACTTCTAATCATGATTTCTCCCTCCCTAGTAACCTATACCATTATACAGGTAATAGTTGGAAAATAGTTGTCATTTCTTCAGAATCCTCTAATGATTTGCGAAAGTTATGATAAAGTAAAAACAGAATGTTGGACGAGAGGACGGTCAATCATGCTGCAAACCGATTTTCAAATCAAAAATCAAATTCTTGAAGCGATTATTGATAACGCTTTCGAATGGGTTGTAGTCGTCGATCCTGAAGGTGTCATTCGTTTTATGAACAAAACGTATTGCGAATTCCTTGAAGTGGATTCCAAAGAAGTGATTGGCAAGCATGTGACGGAAGTGATTGAAAACACGAGAATGCATATTGTAGCAGAGACCGGTGAAAAAGAAATCGCCGATTTGCAGTTCATTAAAGGGAACTATATGATTGCAAACCGGATTCCCATTTTTCATGAAGGACAAGTTGTCGCAGCACTCGGAACGGTCATTTTCCGCGATACGGAACAGTGGAAGAAGATGAATAGTCATGTGAAGAGTCTATTTTCAGAGCTGGAATTTTACCGGAAAGAATGGACGGCGAACAATGGCGCGAAATATTCATTGAATGATCTCGTCGGCAATTCTGAGGCTATGCTGGAATTGGAAAAACGGGTGAAGAAAATCTCCAGCGGGGATATTTCCGTTCTCGTCCGTGGGGAAAGTGGAACAGGTAAGGAGCTTTTTGCCCATAGTATCCATCAGCTCAGTGAACGGAGTACTGCGCCATTCGTGAAAGTGAACTGTGCGGCGATTCCAGAGCATCTTCTTGAGTCAGAGTTGTTCGGGTATGTTGAAGGTGCGTTTACCGGAGCGAAAAAAGGCGGGAAAGTCGGAAAGTTCATCCTTGCAAATGGAGGGACGCTCTTTCTGGATGAAATCGGGGACATGCCTCTGCAGATGCAAGTCAAGCTGTTACGCGTACTTCAGGAAAAAGAGATTGAACCGATCGGTGCGAACAAGACGGAGAAAGTGAATGTCCGGGTGATTGCGGCGACGAACCGTCCGCTAGAGAAGATGGTCCAGGAAAAATTGTTCCGCGAAGATTTATTTTACCGGATCAACGGATTTCAGCTCCACATTCCTGCACTTCGTGAGCGGAAAGACGATCTTTTACCGCTAATCAATCACTTTCTTGAGAAAGTGACGAGAAGGACGGGGAAACGGATTCAAGGAATGGAAAACAACGTGATGCAAGTGTTCCGTCGCCATAATTGGCCAGGCAATATCCGAGAGCTGGAGAATGTCATTGAAGCTGCGGTCCATCTGACATATGGGGAGACAATCGATCTCGAGGCATTACCCGACTATCTGACTGAGCAGGAAAGCTTGCGTGTAGGGAACAAGTCGCTAAAGGAACTCCTGGAACAAACGGAACGCAACGCATTGATCGATGCGCTCAATCAGAATGACGGAAATAAACTGGCTGCTGCTAAGACGCTTGGCATCGGTAAGTCCAGCTTTTATGAAAAATTGAACAAATACGGTTTGTTGTGAATGATTCCAGAATCCCGGAATACTGTCCGGAATTCTGGAATTTTTATGATTGACAAGGGTTTAGAGAGGTTATTCGGTGCTTGTTTCCGATTTTTCGGAAAAATGAAAACGTTCAATAATTTGTAACAAGTGATAGAGCAGTGATGAAAAGTTGGCACGATTATTGCATTACTTATCTGGGAGAACGGAATCGCCTGTTATTTTTAAATAGATTAACTGTGAAAATTTGAAAGCGGTTCCACAAAACTGTTTCGTCAAGGGAGGATATCAGATGTTAAGCATGATTGGTTTACTAGGGGGACTCATCTTATTAATTGTCTTAACGATGAGGGGTATGAACCTGTTGGTTGTTGCACCTCTATGTGCGCTCTTTGTTGCTGCCCTCAGTGGCATTCCACTGTTTCCACAGCTAGCGGCAGAGGGTGAAGCGAACTTAGTCGGAAATTACATGGCTGGATTTTCAGGATTTGTCGCCGCCTGGTTTTTAATGTTCTTGCTAGGTGCGATTTTCGGAAAAGTCATGGAAGATAGTGGCGCGGCCGATAGTGTATCCAAGTGGATTGTAGCAAAACTTGGTATGAAGCAGGCTGTGCTGGCGATCGTGTTGGCTTGTGCCATTTTGACATATGGTGGCGTGAGCTTGTTCGTTGTCGCGTTCTCGGTTTATCCGATGGCAGTAGGGCTATTCAAACAAGCGAATTTGCCACGACGTTTCATTCCTGCCTCATTGGCATTCGGCTCGGTCACCTTTACGATGACTTCAGCCGGATCACCTGAAATTCAAAACTGGATTCCAATTGAGTATTTAGGCACTTCACCATACGCAGGTTGGGAAGTCAGTTTGATTGTCGCTGTGTTCATGGCGGTGTTCGGATATTGGTGGCTAAGGAAGATGATTACGAAAGCGGTCAAGAATGGAGAAAAATTCGAAGCGAGAAAAGACGATCCGGAAGTAGCGGAAAAAGAATTGCCGAATCCGATCGCTGGTCTATTGCCGCTGGTCGTTGTACTCATCATATCGTTCATTTTTCATGATGCATTGAAGCAATCTGCGTTGATTGTCGCATTGCTCGGTGGTGTCATTGCAGCCTACCTGTTGAATCGAAAGTATTTCACCGATTTCTGGGAAGCCGTTTCTGGTGGTACACTTGGGGCTTTGATCGCAATTGGTAACACTGCAGCTGTCGTCGGATTCGGTGGTGTCGCGAAAGGGGTGCCAGCATTCGATGTTGCCGTCAATGCGATGACGAGCATACCTGGAAGTCCACTCATCGGTGGTGCGATCGCGGTCAGTGTGATTGCTGGTATGACAGGATCCGCTTCAGGTGGTCAGGCAATTGCCTTGCCGATCTTAGCGCCGCATTATATCGATATGGGCGTCAATCCGGAGGCATTGCACAGAACAGTCGCGATTTCCTCAGGTGCGCTGGATTCCTTGCCGCACAACGGATATGTCGTCACGACCGTTCGTGCAATCTGTGGGGAAACGCATGCAGCTGCCTATGGAGCTGTCGGTGCTTTGACTGTTATTGTGCCGTTGATCGGTCTCGCATTAGCTGTCGTCTTATTCTCATTCGGACTTGGGATTTAATCGTTGAGGAGGTTTCATTGTGGTTCAAGATAAAGTCGTATATATTACAGGAGCAGCTAGTGGTATCGGAAATGAGCTCGCAAGGTCCTTCGCCGAACAAGGAGCAAAAGTTGTCCTGACGGATTTGAATGAAGATGGCGTATCAGGAGCAGCGAAAGAATTGACCAATGAAGGATACGATGCGCTAGGCTTGAAGTGTGATGTGACGAATGAAGAGGAAGTGAAGTCCTCGATCGAGAAAACCGTCGAGCATTACGGCAGACTGGATATTCTCGTCAATAACGCAGGTCTTCAATACATTTCTTCTGTTGAGGAATTTCCGACCGAGAAGTTCGAGCTGTTGACACGGGTCATGCTGGTTGCGCCGTTCATCGCAACGAAACATGTCCTCCCTTATATGAAGAAACAAGGCTTCGGACGGATATTGAACATGTCTTCTATCAATGGGTTGGTTGGTTTCGCAGGAAAAGCTGCTTACAACAGCGCGAAGCACGGGGTGATCGGTTTGACGAAAGTCACCGCGTTGGAAGCTGCGGAACATGGCGTAACCGTCAATGCCATCTGTCCGGGATACATTGATACGCCACTCGTCCAAAATCAATTGGATGACTTGGCCAAAAACCGTGGAGTAACAAAAGAACAAGTGATGGAGGAAGTCATTTATCCACTTGTCCCTCAAAAACGTTTGTTATCGGTAAAAGAAATCGCAGACTATACGCTGTTCCTAGCAAGTGAACAAGCTAAAGGGATCACAGGGCAAGCCGTCGTCATCGACGGAGGCTACACCGCCCAATAATGATATGTACCAGGCACCGTTCAGAAGTCGTTGCAGCGCAACGCTTCCAGATCGGTGCCTGGTACTTTTTACTATGGTAGAATAAGGTTGAAATGAATGGTTTAGGGGTGGTTGTATGGGGGCGATTTTCCTATGGCGTAAAATACTTGCTGGCTTATTTACGGGGATAGTAGTCACGTTGATTTTTGTTGCAGAGGGGTTATTTAACGGCGATGTCAGTGTACTTATGGTGGGACTCATTGTTTTGTTTTTTGTCCTCCTTACAATTGGACTGTACGGAGTGCCTGTATCTATCCTTGCAGAAGTTATATTGCCCGAAAAGGTGAAATACAGATGGCTGTACGCCCTCTTAATACATGTGGGATTTGTTATTGTGCCGTTGTTGATTTTTAAGATGATAGAGCCGAGGACACATATTCTTTATATTCTGTTGCTAGTTAGCACGATTGCAGCTGTTTTCTGGGGAATGGATGAACTGCTCAAAAGATGGATGCCTTTTCTGAATCGTGTGCCTGATCGGAAAACGAAGATGATCAGTGGAATCGTAAGCTCTATCTTAATCCTAAGCTCCTTAGGGTGGTTCGGTTTTAGTGATCAAATCGGATTCGTAAGTGGTAATCCGCCTTTGACGAAATATTATGTACCTGAAGATCATAAAGGTTGGCTGTACGTCTTTTACGACCGGCCTGGTAAACCAGCGTTGGAAAAAGAAGGTGATTTCAGAGTCATCCAATTCAATGAAAAAGGAGTAGCTTGGACTTCTACTGAATTTGAAGGGGCTTCCCTTTTGGACAATGAGTATTTTTTTGTTAGTGAGAGTGGCGAAAAAAAGACCATTCCAAAAGAGAGGATTCACTTTGGCCCGATATCTGGTTTTTCTTCTACCGAATTAGGCGATTATGAAACGATTGAACGAATTCAATCAAAATCGGGATCCTGATTATACGAAATTCATACCGAAACCAGATCCTGCTCGGGCAGATTATGACATTCTCATCCCTGTAGGCTATACGGGTTGGGTCAAAATCCACACATCTTCTGAATCGAATGAGCTTCCAGAGAGGAGCATCAAGGTGAAGGAGAACGGAGAAGCGGTGTTTCCTTATGAGGGCATCACTTTACTCACGGAGTATGATCATTTCTATTACATAAGCAATACCGAAAAGAAAAAAATTCCGAAAGAACATATATCCGAAATTTATAACTTCCCAGAACTGATTGTCTTCCACGTCGGTCCTCGTAAACCCGAGGAACCTTTCCCTTATCACGAGTATTTAAAGGAAAAGAAAGAATAGACAGTACCAGGCACCGTTCAGAAGTCGTTGCAGCGCAACGCTTCCAGATCGGTGCCTGGTACTATTTCGTTGGGTGCTTTTTCATTTATTCGTTGATGATCATATCGCTTTGGAGCTGCAGGATTTGTGCCATTATGCGCTGTATTTCTTCTCTTTGTTGTGGTGTGGCACTGTTGGATACTTTTTGCAGATCGAGATACGCTTCTTCCAGCTGCTGTTGGGCACTGGAATAGATGGCTGCATCAATTTGTGGTTCTTGCCTATTGTAAAGTTCATTCTGTTCGGTTGCATGGTCGATGACTTGTTTCGCACGGTTCAGAAACATCTCTAACGATTCATGTTCTGTCATGTAAGGGTATCCTCCTCTGGTTGTTGTACATATAGTGTGGTAAAGCACCACAAATTTTATGTGTCACGGACGTTGGACACTAGCATAATTTTTTCGACCTCCATATTTGTCCCTATCGAGAGTTTTTATTAGTACATACAGTAATAGTGAATAGAAGAAAAGGAGGCTGAAAAGATGAGTGATGGATGTAAGAAAAAAGGCCACGGCAAAAGCTTCACGTTAATCGTTGTATTGTTCATCCTGCTAATTATCGTTGGCTGTGCATGTACGAGTGGATATGGTAGCTACGGCGGCGGCGGTTATGGATATGGCGGCTGCGGATGCGACGACTATGGATATGGCGGCGGCGGATATAGCTGGTATTAATAAAGGTTGGACAGATGGGGGGGAATGACCACCATCTGTTTTCAATTGAAAATGATTGAAACAAGGGTTAACCTGTTGCATCAGGTTAGCCTTTTTATCATATATGCTATAATGGAACCATTTCCAGATGTCCAAAACAGGAGGATCATTCATGGACCAACCGAAGATTGACCTTTTAGCAGAATGGATGAAAGAATCCCGTCGTACGGTCATTTTGACTGGAGCAGGCATGTCCACCGAAAGCGGCATTCCCGATTTCCGTTCCAAAGAGGGTTGGTGGAAAAAGATCGATCCGATGACGGTATCAACGGTTGATGCGCTAGAACATCAATACGATCTTTTCCATGGGTTTTACAGCTTGAGGTTATCCGATTTGAAAAAATGCGAGCCTCACAAAGGGCATGATGCGTTGGCCGATTTGGAAAAAGAGGGTCATGTTTCTGCAGTCGTCACCCAGAATGTCGATGGATTCCATCAGCAGTCTGGAAGCGGTACAGTTCATGAACTGCATGGGTCCCTTCGGAAGATCTTCTGCCATGAATGTGGAGCTCGAGCAGATGAAGCTGCCTTTATGGAACGAGAGTCTTGTTCGGATTGCGAAGGTCATCTCCGTCCGAAGATCATCCTGTTCGGGGAAATGTTGCCGCAAGATGTATGGGGCCGTGCGATACAAGACATTGAAGAATCAGATCTGTTGATTGTGATTGGATCGAGTCTACAAGTCGCTCCAGCAAATGAATTACCTTTTCTATCGGATGGAAAAAAGGTCATCATCAATCAAGAAGAGACGTACTTACATAACCAATTTGACCTGCAGATTGAAGGGAAAGCAGGCGAAGTTTTGCAATTGATTCGAGATAAAGTATTGGAGGGGACAGTATGATGGTCATTGAAATACCGAAAGAAGAGCGAGAACAGTTGGTGAAAAACATCCAAGGTTATTTCATGGATGAGAGAGGGGAAGAAATCGGCGATTTGGCTGCAGGGTTGATGCTGGATTTCTTTTTGAAGGAAGCCGGTCCATACGCCTATAACAAGGGCGTGAAGGATGCAAAGAAACTCCTTCAGGATAAGATGATGAACATGGAAGAGGATTTGGATGCTCTGAAGAAACCGATCCACTTGCACGATCGTTATTGAACTTTTCTCGAATCTTCAGAAAAATCCCGTTGACATTCCATTTCTTCCGTCATATAATGGCGTCAAATTTCATAAACAAATTATCAAGAGTGGACGAAAGAACTGGCTTGAAGACTCCACAGCAACCTGCTTTTGAAAGGTGCTCCAACCAGCAAAGGCAACTTTGAGTGATAAGGGTCATCGTTCGAACTCTTTTTGCATCAAAGCAGAAGGAGTTTTTGTTTTTTCGCAAAATAGACGGTGTTTCCTATGTGAATCCGATCGAGGAGGAATGGAAATGGTGAAAAAGGGATGGAATGAAGAGACGAACGCCTTGCCAAATGACCAAGAGCATATTCGCGCGATGAGTGATGAAGAGATTAAAGCTTTTCATAGGAAAACCTACGAAAAATACATTCGGAGTTATGTACGTGAGAGAAAACGTATTCGGAGGAAGTAGAGGGATGGCATGATTGATTCTGTGCGTCATTTAGTTTTTGTATATGGCACGCTTCGAAAAGGGGCAAGTAATCATCACGTATTAAATGGAGCCCGTTGTGTGGCAGAAAACGCCTGGATTAAAGGGACCTTGTATGATACAGGTCTTGGATATCCGGCATTGAGTTTATCGCCTCATGGCAAAGTGCATGGTGAAATCTTTGAAGTGGATGATATCGGTCTCCAAACCCTTGATCAATTGGAGGGTTTTGTAGCAGACCGCGAAAGCAACTTGTATGAGCGGATGGTCCAAAAGGTGACGACAAGGGATGGACTTTTGGACACTTACATCTATACCGTCGACCACAATCTCTCTATTTGTCAAAAATGCATTCCATCAGGTGACTGGATACAGTGGGTGAAAAGGCTTGAGAATCAAGATACATCTGTTTCTTCTTGAACAGCTTCCGAATGAATAGAATACACATCAATTGACCGATTCCATTTCTGGATTCGGTTTTCCTTTTGCATGCCGATTCGTTTGGCGACCGCAACCGATGGTCCGTTTGCAGGATCGATCAGTGAGATCATCTTAGGAAATTTACATGTCTCGAAACCATATTGGAGGCAGGCTTTCGCTGCTTCGGTGGCGTAGCCCTTCCCCCAATGCTCACGGACGAGCAAATAGCCGATCTCCATTTGTATTTTTCCGTCCACTTTTTGAGGTACAATACCGCATTGACCGATGAATGTGCCGGAGTCCAGAAGCTCGACTGCCCATAAGCCGACGTTGAACGCATCATAGTTATTGTGGTTCCAAACTATCCATTCTTTTGCTTCCTGCTCTGACTTCGTACTCGGATAATGCTCCATGGCGATTGGATCTTCGAAGATCTTCATCAAGTTCACCACATCCGATTCCCTGAGAGCCCTCAAACGCAACCGCTCTGTTACCAATTCGAACATACGGAACCCTCCTGACACATTACTTCCTATTAGTTCCCCTACCATCATAGTATGGGAGCCATGCCTAAAACAATCCAAGTGCCAGGTACCGTTTTCAAACCCTTGGTAGGACAGGGTTCATAAACGGTACCTGGCACCTCCAACAAACGCTGCTGTGACAGGCTTCGTTGAAAGTACCTGGCACGGACTAAAAAAGATTCATTTTCAGCTGGATCTTTCCATAAATTAGAGTATGCTCGCGAAAAGTACTAGCTGGGAGGGGACGCTTTGAAGAGTGAAGAGGCGCGTTTAAGGGACATTCAAGCGATGGCTTATCATGTGATGGATGACCTCCACCTGAATGAGACATCCAGAAGTGAGAAGGATTTGAGGGCTGCATTGGACCATATGGCCAGAGCGGTAGGAATGCTGTCTGATCCAGATCGAAATGTAACACTGAACTATGTGGAAGAGAAGGTGACGCTCGCCTATCAACTCGTCGTTAAGAAAAAGAAATCGAAAAAAAGGATTAAAGTCCAGTAATCCAGAAATAGAATAGGCACGACATAAACAAGTATGTAAGGGAATGCCCCTTCATACTTGTTTTAATTAGCTATCATCAAGATAGAGTCAACCACGAAAGCGGGGAAGATCATGCAACTGAACTTATCTGTAGAAACAGAACGATTAATAATAAGGCCTTTTGAAAAAGAAGACTATTCCAACTGGCTGCATCAGCATGAAGAGCGGTTGCCGTCACAACATAAATATGACCAGGGAAAAACGGACATGAGCGAATGTACCGAAGTTTGGTTTCATCAATTGGTCGAAAGGCATCATGACATGATAAAAGAGGATGATTGTTACATATTCGGAGTTTTTGATAAAGAGTCTGGTGAGCACATCGGCACGATCGATATTTCCACTCTGTTGCGATACGACTTCCAATGGGGGCGGATAGGATATACGCTCCACAATCATTTCTGGCGGAAAGGGTTCGGGAAGGAAGCGGTGCAGGCAGCTCTGGATCTTGCTTTTGAAAAACTCGATTTTCACCGAATAGAGGCACATATCAATCTGGATAACGATGCGTCTATTCAATTAGCGAAAAGTGTCGGTATGGCATTCGAATGCGTACGGAAGGGATTCATCTATGAATTCGAAGAATGGACGGATAATCTTGTTTACTTTATCAATGCCGAATGAACAAAAATAGGGACTGGCTAGGGAAAGCCAGTCCAATGTAAGGGGAGGTAGGATAATCTGTTTAGGGGGAACCAGAAATTTTCACTTCAAAGGAACCTCCTACTAATATAGACGAAAGAATTTGAAAAAGGTTGCAGGGAATCGACAAATAATCGCGAAAATCTTATGGTGAGGAAATGCGAACTTACGTTCCGTTGCAATTCTCTATATATGAAGGAGGCTACTACATGACAAAAGAGGCTCTGCTCGTCATTGATGTTCAGAAAGCTGTCATGGAAAACAGTCATCAGGAATTGCGGACCATCGACAGAATCAATCAGTTGATCAAACGTGCTAGACAGAACGACATAGACGTCATTTATGTTCAGCATGAATACCCGATTGGTCCGATGAAGCGTGGAGAGCCCAATTGGCAGCTTCATGACAAGCTGGAAAAGCCGATAGAGGCAGAAACGATCATCCACAAGACGTTGCCTAATGCTTTTTCAGACACCAAATTGAAAGATGTATTGACCACCAGGAATATCAATCATCTCTACATTTGTGGAGCACAAACCGACTTTTGCGTCGATTCATCTTGCAGAGGTGCATTTGACCACCATCTGGATGTGACGTTGGTGAAAGATGCCCACACGACAACGGACAAAGATCATATGACAGCTGAAGAAATCATCAACCATGTCCATCATACGCTTGAAAACTTCTGGAGTCCGAAAGCGACGTTATCGTTACTCCAAACGAGTGAAATCCATTGGATGAACAAGCCGATTACCCATTAAGGAGGACAATGATGAAAATTACGAAAAGCCCGATCAATAGAGTAGGAACACCTTTTATTCATGTGAAGGACCTTCAAAAGACTGCAAACTGGTATGCAGACCTATTAGGAAAGAAGACCCCGGACGTCAACCCGGAACATCCTGTTCATTACTTTGAATTGGAAGACGGAGGCGGCATCCTGTTGGATGATGACCGAAACAACGCACCAGGAACAGAAGCTTCTGTCATGCTCCATACAGATAATATTGATAAAGCCTATCAATTTGTAAAAGAAAAAGGCGGCCAAATCGTCCGTGAAATTGAAAGGCATCCAGATGTCTCATTTTTTAACTTCAAGGATCCAGAAGGTAATGTTCTGATGATCTGTGAGCAACACGAAGCTGGAAAATAGGAATCCTGATTTGTGCGGGAATTGTCTTATGTAGGCAATTCCCTTTTTATGTGGAATTATGGTAGTATACGTACAGATATTACATAGAAGGCAGGGATGATCCATTAACAAGAAGTTGATCATGATTTTCGTAAGTGCATTCCTCACTGGGGTTTTGCTGGTCGTTTTAACCTCTTACTTAATCAAGACTCCTGAGGAACAAGCGAACGAATTCATAGAAGAATTGAAGGCAGGCACAATCAGTGATGATTCTGTCGAAAATAAAAGAGAAGAGCTTGAAGCGTTCATCAAGTTTCCGGAGACAAAAGAACTTGACCAAACCCGTATGATTATCGACTCCGCAGAAGATGTTGATAATGGCTACGAGGTGAGAGCGCGTTTCCAGGCTTATGAGTATAAAGATGAGGGTTCCGAAGTGATTGAGTCTTATGATGGGGATTTGTACATCATCATGAAGAAAGTCGGCTTTCGAGACTGGGACATCATCGATGTAAGAATCAATCCATACGAGTAACAGGGGAGGATCAAATGTTCATTTTTCCAATAGAAGAAGGCTTATCTCTTAAACTGTTAGAAAAGAGGGACGCGCCACAGTTATTCGCGCTTGTGGATGGTTCCCGTCCTTATCTAAGAGAGTGGCTTCCGTGGGTAGACAACATGAAGACAGAAGAGGATTATGAACCGGTCATTGATATGTGGTTGAAGCAGTATGCTGAAGATAATGGCTTTCAAGCGGGGATCCTTTATGAAGGAAAGATTGTTGGAATGGTCGGATTTCATTACATTGACCATGCAAGTAAGAAGACTTCCATCGGTTATTGGCTGGCTGAAAAATACCAGGGTAAAGGGATCATGACCAAAGCGGTGGAAGTGTTAGTGGACTACGCCTTCAACACATTTCACTTGAACCGTGTTGAAATCCAATGTGGAACGGAAAATCGCAAGAGTGTAGCAATCCCTGAACGGCTTGGTTTCGTAAAAGAAGGTACGATACGAGATGCAGAATACTTGTATGACCATTATCATGATTGCTATCTATACAGCATGTTGAAACGAGATTATAAGAAAATGCAAAGAAGCTGACCAATTACGGTCAGCTTTTTTAATTGAATATCCCCAAATCCTGATATACATATGGGGTGTCCGGCTTTTTAATTTGTTTAATTTCACTCACTTCAATGGAAGGGATACGAGCATCTCCATACGTTGTTTGAGAGATCGTGCCAGTCACCTTCACCCAGCTATCTGTTTCAATCTCACCTAAGTCGTGACCCTCAGCCATCATACCGATTACAGAGGTGTCTGCTGAACAACAGCTCATCAGGAATCGAGCTACGACGAGCTGATTTTGTTCCATGCCTTCCTCGCGATACACGAACCCTTTGATTTCAATTTCTTTCCCTTCGAACCGGTCTGAGAAAATGGCAATAGAATCGACGAGGTCCGCGTAATTGTCGTCATTGACCTTGATCTTTTCTCGATCATCATATTTCTCAGCAATTTCTAAGTAATATTCATCGTAATCAAAAACCGCATCACTATCGGCTGATCCAGTGGTTGAACTGTCTTCTGAATCATCTGCATATTTCTCTTCCAGCTCTGCCATATACTTTTCCGGATCTTCCAGATAAGCATCTGCATTCGGTGTATCACTATCTGATTGTGTTTTTTCGGAAGGCTTGTCTGTTTTTGATGCAGAAGCCTTCATCCCGATCGTCCCGTTAAGCGATACCCCTTTCTTTTCGGCCATGGCACTATCCAATACTTTATCTGGGAACACAAACCCGGTCATTAACGGCAGTAGAAACAAGAAATACACAGAGAATCGCATGAACGGTTTGCTCGTATCGGCATGATCATGACCACAAAGACAATGTTCCTCTGAATCCTCGGATCGGAACATTTGGACGACACCTAAAACAAAAAACGTTCCTGCTGCAAAGTAAATGAACTTCATCATTTGCGGGGCGATATAATATTGGATTTTCCCACTGTAGATAAATGAACATAACAGAAAAGCAAACCCGAACAGAATGATCGCTCGCAAATTGATATAGAATTGGTTATTCAACAGCTCAACCTCCGATCAATAGTTGGAAAATGAAGATAGCGATGAACACTGTGCCCGTTATGACACCCATGAGCACCAATACGAATTTCTTTTTGAAATAGGCAAGAAGCATCATTGTATTCTTGATATCCAGCATCGGTCCATAAACGAGAAATGCGACAATCGATGCTGTACTGAAAGTCGATTGGAAGGTTACCGCAACAAATGCATCTGCTTCAGAACAGAGTGATACAAGATAAGCGAAAGCCATCATCACTAAAGTAGACGACCACACTTCCGAACCGATCGCGGCGATGACATCCCGGCTGACGAAAGCCTGGAATGAACTGGCTAACAGTGCTCCGAGCAAGAGGAATTTTCCTGTGTCGAAGAATTCATCCGTCATATGATACATCGTCAGCTTCCATTTAGAAGCGGGTTGTTCGTTATTATGTGAATGATTGTGTTCATGGTCGTGGTTCGACCTCTTTAACATATCACGATTCTTGTAGAGTGCGTAGATGATTCCTCCAATCAATATTGCCAAAATGAAACCCAGTCCCATTCTTGCATATAAGACCGTCAAATCAGAGCGGAATGCATAATAGGTTGATAGAAATACAATTGGATTCAAGATCGGTGCACCGACAAGAAAGACGATACCGATATGTAGCGGCATCCCTTTTTTGATCAATCTACGAACGACTGGTATGATGGCACACTCACAAACTGGGAAAAGTGCAGCCATAACTGCTGCGGGAAATAATGCGAGATACCCTTTTTTAGGAGTGAACCGCCTGATCGTCTCTTCTGAAACGAAAGATTGAATCAGAGCGGATACGAACACACCTAATAATAGAAAAGGGAAGGCCTCCAGCACGATACTCAAGAAAATGGTATTCAAGTCTACTAGTGTCGTAGGAATTGAAGAAGGTACCGTAGAACTTTTAATTTCGTCAACAAAGAAAAATCCAAACAAGAATAAAAAGAACAAGAGAAAAAGGATTACATTTTCGCGTATATTATGTTGGGGCATATTCATTCACATCACTTTATTTTAATGGCTCAAAGCTTTTTGTAAAGTTGAAATGTTCCGTTCCATCAAAGAAAAATAATCTTCATTATTCTCAACATCTTTTTCGGTCAGAACTGATAAATTATGAAGGTACAAAATATCGAGATTCAGTTGCTTCTTGATCGTTTCAGCTGGTTTTGTGCTGACATTCTGTTCGAATAGAATGTATTGTATATCATGCGCACGCGTTTCTTCTATGATCTTTTTGATTTGTTTTTGAGTCGGTTCATTTGTCGGCGACAGACCAGAAACACTGATTTGTTCAATACCGTATCGGTGCTCCCAGTAACCATAGGCCGCATGAGATACCAATATTTCTTTTCTATCCGCCTGCTCGACCATTTGCTTATAAGATCGGTCAAGCTCTTCAAGTTTTTGCTTCAAATCAAGGAAGTTGCGCTCGAACTCTTCCTTCGCCTCAGGTTTTGCTTTAATCAGCTCAGACTTGATATGGTCAGCTAGATCAATTGCTAAGATTGGGTCGAGCCATACATGAGGGTCCACATCTCCATGATCATCACGATGTTCATCCGTTTGTTGGGCTTCTTCGTCCCCGTGGTCGTGGTGTTCATGGTCATGAGTGGTTTGAAAAACCTCGAAAGTCACACCTTCAGATGCTTCAATGACTTCAACTTCTCCATCCTTCAATGTTTTAGCTGCAGATTCTGCAAATCCTTCCAAACCTGCTCCCATGTAAATGAATAGATCGCTATCTGCTAGATCGATCATCGTCTTTGGTGTAGGTTCGAAGGTATGGGCATCTGCCCCGGGTGGGAGGATACTATCCACTTCAACGTGGGAGCCTCCGATTTTTTTAGTGAAATCGGCTAACGGGTAAAGAGTGGCCATGATCTCCAATTTTTCAATGGAGCCATTAGCGTCCGTTGTTGTTGCGGATTTATTCTGGCCGCAAGCTGCGACTAATAGCAAACTGGTTAGTATGAATAGCATTTTTTTAAACATTTTTTATCCCCCTAAAGAATCAATACACAAAACAGTATATCGTAACGATTACGATTTGAGAACCGTAATAATTACGATTTATATAAAAAACGAGAAACCATAAATTTCACTATTAAATCATAGGATTTTAGGGAAAGGGATATATAACAAACATTTTATGGAGGAGGAACCATGACAAAAACAGAAATTGCACTTCGATTTGTCCGTTTCAGTCAGTGGGTTCAAAGTTTGGAGTCTCTTAGTGAAGAGGAATGGTTAAAGCCTTTAAAACCAGGTAAATGGTCAGTTGCGGAAATTATCGCTCATCTTACTTATTGGGATCGGTATTTTTTGAAGGAAAGATATCCGAGGATGAAAGCGGGAGCAAGATTGCCGCGGTCCATTGACGTGGATGTGATGAACCAAAGAGCTTCTTTATACGCGAAGAGCGGCGTGGCGAAAGAAGAGCTCATCAAAGAATTTCTTGAAACGAGAGACTTGATTGTCAAGGCAATCAATGCCAGGTCGGAAGAAGAAATGGATATGGTTTTCTATAATCGTGGGCACAAGGAAACGCTTCGAGATTACTTAATCAACCTATGTGAGCATGACCGGCACCATAAACAACAGATTGATGATTTCCTCAATCAGCAATGGGAAGTTGAAAAGATGAATTAGCAGATAAGCATGTGGTGATCCCATATGCTTATTTTTTTATGTAAGGAATCTATTACTTCATTCACGATTCTTCACTAAACGAAACCTTCTTTATAATCAAACGTACGTAAAGATAAAGTTGATCAAACGGACGGAGAGATGTAAAGTGAGCAAAAACCGGAAGAAAAGGAAAGAAGAAGGATTCCTAAGCTGGCTGAAGGATGAAATCCGTGACTTCATATTCGGTTCGATCTTATTCCGAATCATATTATTTATTCCCAGAATGATCATCCGTCTGTTCAAAGAGTTCATTTAAAGGAAAGGATGTTTCCCGATCATAAAATGGAAGTTGTTTTCGATTATAGGTGTGCTGATTCTGACTGGCTGTTTAACCGAAACCTCCTCGGATGGATCGATTGAAATGCCAACATTTCTACCTTTTGAAACATTTGAAGAGTCGGAACTAGAGGAAACCGAATGGCCGGAGGGTGAAGGTCAAACCGTATACACCGTCACCTATTCCAATACAAACGATCAGAAAGAAGAGATTGAATACATAGTGGCTGGATTCAATCGCTTTTTCAACAAAATAGAAGAAGATCCAAGCTATGAAAAAGTTGAATTAGCAGACGGAAGTAATGCTTTATATAAAATGACGGATTTCCCATCTGCTGAATTACATTGGTTTAAAGATGGAACAGAATACAATCTTCATTACACTTTTTTCACAAAAGATGAAGAAACCATCAAAACTGAGCTAATCAAGGTGGCAAATTCAATTCAATAATTTGACAGGAAATCGCCGATGTGCCAAAATGGAATGAAAATTTGAAAATGAAAAGGTTTCTAGGGTTCCGCATGTCATGGTCTGGTCCAAGAGAAACCGCACATATGGATGTGTACACGGAGGGACAAAAGCCCGGGAGGATATCTAACCGATATTTTCCCGGGCTTTTATGATTCAATCTTACCGAAAGAGAGGAAAAGCAACATGGCTTGGATTTATTTAGTTATTGCCGGAATATTTGAGGTGGTTTGGGCAGTTGGATTGAAGTATACGCAAGGATTTACAAAACTGTATCCATCACTGATCACAGGAATTGGAATGATCATCAGTTTTTACTTCCTTTCCATGGCGATCAAGGAACTCCCGATGGGCACGGCTTATGCGATTTGGACAGGAATAGGTGCTTTGGGGACCGTGTTGCTAGGCATCATCTTGTTCCAAGAACCATACAATATCATGCGCCTTCTATTCTTATCGATGATCTTCTTTGGAATCATCGGTTTGAAAGTGACATCTTAAAAGTAAGCTCGTAGAGCGGAAATCAACTACTTTAAAAGAAAACTTGGCGAGACCAAGACTTTTGTAGGTCGAGCCTTAGTTGCCCTTATACTTTCTTCAAGTGCAAGAGCATCAAAGTATGCGAAGTAAGCAGATCCTATCAGGGTCTGCTTTTTGTGTACCAAGGACATATCGCCTGAAAAAACCGTCATAATGTTTTTAGACAAAATGGAGTAGATGATAGGGCTGGCAAAATGGGTATGGATAATATATACATTGAAAAGTTGCACAATTCCGACTAGACTAATATGTAAGCGTTTTAAAAAAACGGAACAACTATTCCGAATATCGGAACAAATGGTTTTAAGAACAGAGCAGGTGGAATATGAGAGAGAAAAATAGCACTGTCATCAAAGCGATGACGATCCTTGAAATATTTAAACAACATCATACATTATCATTGCAAAAGCTCGTCACTTTAACCGGTTCCCCGAAAACGACCATTTATCGAATGGTGTTGTCGCTTGAGGAAACCGGATTTCTAAGAAGAAACGCATCTGGTGAGTATGAACTTGGCTTCGCTTTCCTCGAATACGGTCAACTCGTAAAGTCGAGGTTGGATGTCAGAAGAACGGCTTATCCAATCATGCAACGGTTGAAAAATGAGCTTGGAGAAGCAGTCAACCTGATCGTGCGGGAAGGGCACGAAGCGATTTACGTAGAGAAGGTGGAAACCGACAAACCTGTTAGGGTGTACACAGGTATCGGGAAGACAGCTCCCCTATATGCAGGAGCGTGTCCGCGCATCCTTTTAGCGTATATGCCTGAGTCGGAAAGAGCCGAATATCTAGAGCACGTAGATCTTGTGCCGATCGCATCAGGTACGGTCACTGATCGAGATGCATTGGAACACATTTTACAAGAATCCAAACAAAATGGATTCACGATCAGCCAT
This sequence comes from Pseudalkalibacillus sp. Hm43, assembly GCF_051842935.1. Taxonomy (GTDB): domain Bacteria; phylum Bacillota; class Bacilli; order Bacillales; family Fictibacillaceae; genus Pseudalkalibacillus. The sequence continues at coordinate 265,537 of NZ_JBPXRR010000001.1, forward strand.
TCGGAATTACATGATGATTCATCAGCGATCGGAGCTCCTATATTTGATTATGAAGGTGAAGTCTATGCTGCAATCAGCATCGTCGGTCCAGAAAGACGCTTCCGGAACTCGGACTCGCTCCCTCTTTTAATCGAAAAAGTGAAACAAGCTGCTGATGAAATTTCAACATCTTTAGGATGGAATAAATGAACTGAGGTGATCTTTTGAAGTATGAACTAAGTCCGCTTGGTGATTCGGCTGTCATCGTCCAACTCGAAACCGAAATTACGGAGAAGACGCATCATGCGGTTCGGAACCTGACCATCTATTTGGAGAAAAATCCGATCGACGGAATGCTTGATTTCGTACCTGCATTCACGACGGTTACAGTTTACTACGATCCGATAAAAGTATGGACTCGAATGGAGAGCGATGCTTCACCATACGAAGTTATTTGCGACAAGTTGGGTTATATCCTTGAAAATATGAAACGCTCAAAACCGAAAGAGGCGAAAACGGTGGAAATACCGGTTTGTTATGGAGGAGAGTTTGGACCAGACCTTGAGGAGGTTGCGAAACATAATCAACTCACGCCTGATAAGGTGATCGACATTCATTCAAAAGGGGAGTACCTCGTGTACATGCTCGGATTCGCACCTGGTTTCCCATACTTGGGCGGTATGTCTGAACAGATTGCAACTCCCCGTAAAGAAACACCTAGACAAAAGATCCCAGCTGGTTCTGTTGGTATTGCGGGTTCGCAGACCGGGGTGTATCCGATTGAAACTCCAGGCGGCTGGCAACTGATTGGACAAACACCTTCCGCATTATTTGATATCAATCAAGAACCGCCTACGTTGGTCGAAGCCGGTGATAAGATCCGGTTCAAGCCGATCTCCTTATCGGAATTCGAAGCCATGAAGGAGGGGCAGGAATGAAAATCATCAAACCAGGATTACAGACGACCGTCCAGGATGCCGGACGTTACGGTTACCAAAGATATGGCGTTATCGTAAGTGGTGTCATGGATCGACTTGCCCAGAGAATCGGAAACATCCTCGTCGGGAATGACGAAGATGCAGCGGTGCTAGAAATGACGATGAAAGGTCCGGAAATTGAATTTGAAGAAGATACGCTCATCACCGTGACAGGTGGAGACCTTTCACCGACCATCAACGATCAACCGGTTAAACGGTGGAGACCTGTATATGTCAAAGCAGGGTCTAATCTGAAATTCGGTGCATGCAAATCTGGTTGCCGCGCCTATTTGGCAGTCGGTGGTGGAGTCGACGTTCCTGAAGTAATGGGAAGCCGTTCCACATACTTGAGAGCAGAATTCGGTGGTTTTAACGGACGAGCGTTGAAGGAAGGAGATCATCTGACTACCGGAAATCCTTCAGAGCGGTCAAACCAGATTTTCGAACTGTTCAACAATACAGGTGAACCTTTCATGGAATCTGATTGGTCGTCTGCATCGGAATGGAGTCCAGAGATGAGGGATGAGAATGTCATCCGTTTCATTCCTGGCCGGGAATGGACGGATTTTACAGAAGATAGTCACCAGCTTTTTACAGAGACGGAATTCGAGTTGACGCCTCAATCCGACCGGATGGGCTTCCGTTTTAAAGGGGAAAAGTTGAAGCGGACTGATGAACGAGACATGATTTCAGAGGGTGTAGCGTTCGGGACCGTTCAAGTTCCATCGGAAGGGAATCCGATCGTATTGCTCGCTGACCGGCAGACAGCAGGAGGTTACCCGAAGATCGCGCAAATCGCAACGGTCGATTTTTCGAAAGTCGCTCAGCTGAAACCAGGTGAGAAGGTCCGTTTTCAGAAAATCACCCAAAGGGAAGCTGAAAGGTTGATCATTGAACAAGAACAACATCTGCAACAGCTCGAGCAAGGTATTTCGTTGAAACTGCGAGAAGGGAGCGAGATAGGATGAAGACAGTCGATATCAATTGTGATTTAGGAGAGAGCTTCGGAACATATCAAAAAGGTCGTGACGAGGAAATTCTCGATTACGTCACATCGGCGAACATTGCATGCGGGTTCCATGCGGGCGACCCTTCCGTCATGCGCAAAACGGTTCAGATGGCTTTGGAGAAGAAGGTAGGAATCGGTGCGCATCCAGGTCTCCCGGACTTGATGGGATTCGGCAGACGCCCGATGCAGATCACACCGGATGAAGCGTATGATATGGTCGTGTATCAAGTCGGCGCACTTTATGGATTTGTAAAAGCAGAAGGCGGAATCATGCAGCATGTGAAACCGCATGGTGCGTTGTACAATATGGCAGCGAAAGACGATAAACTTGCAGATGCCATCGCAGAAGCGGTCTATCGAGTTCATCCTGAACTGATCCTTTTCGGTCTTTCAGGCAGTGAACTGGTTAAAGCTGGAGATCGGGCTGGACTGAAAACGGCGAATGAAGTGTTTTCAGACCGGACGTATCAGGAAGATGGATCGTTGACCTCAAGGAAACTACCGAACGCACTAATTGAAAAGGAAGAGGACTCTGTCCGACAAGTCGTACGGATGGTGAAGGAAGGGAAAGTGCATTCGCTGCAGGATGTCGATATACCCATTGAAGCAGATACGATTTGTATACACGGAGATGGAATCCATGCTCTTGAATTTGCGCAGACCATCACCAAAGGATTGACATCAGCGGACATCACGATTGAAAGCATCGGACAAATAAAAGGGTAAGGTGGGATTAGATGAAGCAATCGAATCGTAGCATATTACTCGGAGCGGCGTTCCTGATGGCAACGTCCGCCATTGGACCAGGATTTCTGACACAAACGACCTTTTTCACTGAAACACTTATGGCAAGTTTCGGATTTGTCATTTTAGTCTCGATCATCATCGACATCGGGGCACAGTTGAACATTTGGCGGATCATTGCGATATCAGAGCGTAGAACTCAGGACATTGCCAATATGGTGCTACCAGGACTCGGATATTTCGTAGCGTTCCTGATCGTCATCGGTGGTCTTGCCTTTAACATCGGAAATATTGCAGGTGCAGGCTTAGGTTCGAATGTCATCTTAGGAGTGTCTCCAGAGATGGGCGCATTCCTAAGCGGACTCATCGCAATCGGCATTTTCCTATTGCGCGAAGCAAACAAGATCATGGACCGTTTCACGCAGGTGCTCGGATTCCTCATGATCGCTCTGACCGTGTTCGTCATGTTCTCAGCTTCTCCTCCAGTCGGAGAAGCGGTGCAGAAAACGTTCGTACCGGAAACGATCGATATCATCGCAATCATTACGCTCGTAGGAGGAACGGTAGGGGGATACATCACGTTCTCAGGTGGACACAGACTATTGGATGCAGGAGTCAAAGGTAAAGAGTCGTTGCCTGAAGTGACGAAAAGTTCCGTATCTGCGATCGGGATTGCATCGATCATGCGAATCTTCTTATTCCTTGCGACCTTAGGTGTCGTAGCTCAAGGAGTGTCTCTTGATCCGTCGAACCCACCCGCTTCCGTTTTCCAACTAGCGGCAGGGGATATCGGATATAAAATCTTCGGTGTCATCATGTGGTCTGCAGCGATCACATCGGTCATCGGTGCCGCGTATACGTCTGTTTCATTCATCCGTACAATGAACCCGATGCTTGAAAAGTATCACAAGTATTTGATTGTCGCGTTCATCGCGCTATCGACACTCGTTTTCGTATCGATCGGGAAGCCAGTAAAAGTATTGATTCTCGTCGGTGCATTGAACGGATTGATTCTCCCAATTTCACTCGGTGTCATGCTGATTGCGGCACATAAACCGAAAATCGTCGGTTCTTACAAGCACCCTGTTTGGTTGACGGTATTCGGAGGAATCATCGTGGTTGCCATGTCTTACATGGGTGCTGTGACGATGATTGATCAGCTACCGAAGTTATTCCAATAATGGAGGAGAGGCATCTACATGGTGAAATACGACAATATGAAGCCTGAAGAAGCGAGAAACATGTTCCGTCTGAATAAGTGGAATAAACCGACAGCAGGTATTGCGAATGGTTACACACAGGCCAATTTAGTCGTTCTACCGAAAACGTTGGCCTTTGAATTCTTGTTGTTTTGCCAACGAAATCCAAAGCCTTGTCCCGTTCTCGATGTGACAGAGGTCGGCTCTAGTGAACCTGCTTTAGCCGCTTTGGGAGCGGATTTGCGGACGGATCTTCCGAAATACCATGTGTATGAGAATGGCGTAAAGACTGCTGAGCCGGAAGACATTTCTGCATATTGGCGGGAGGACATGGTCGCTTTCCTCCTCGGCTGCAGTTTTACATTTGAAAAAGCCTTGATGGAACAGGGGATTCCGATCAGACATGTAGAAGAAGGTGTCAACGTTCCGATGTTCCGGACCAACCTTCCATGTGAAAAAGCCGGACCGTTCGAAGGAAACATGGTCGTCAGTATGCGGCCGATCCCTTCAAAGGATATTGCGAAAGCTGTTCAGATCACCTCCCGCTTTCCATCGGTACACGGAGCTCCCGTTCATATAGGAAACCCGGAACACCTTGGCATTCATAATTTATCAACACCTGACTTTGGTGAACCGGTTACGATTGGTGAGGGTGAGGTGCCGGTATTTTGGGCTTGCGGCGTGACGCCACAAGCGGTCGCGATGCAGGTGAAGCCTGAACTCATGATTACACATGCACCGGGACACATGTTCATCACAGACTGGACTGATGACCATTTTGAGTATTGATAAAAAAAGCAGCATCCAGAATGATTCTGGTGCTGCTTTTTCCCGTCTTAATAACGGGCTGTACGTGAAAAACGATAAATGATGAACAAAAGAATATACGAAAGCAGGATGATGGAGCCGACCCACATCCAGGCGAGTTGCATGTTTCCCGTATCAAAAGCAAGATAAATCGCGGTCGGAACGGTTTGTGTTTTACCAGGGATGTTGCCCGCGAACATCAATGTCGCACCGAATTCCCCGAGGGCCCGTGTGAAACTGAGCACAAAACCGGTAAGAATCGCTTGAGCGGCGAGTGGAACTGATACTTTGATGAATACGGCCATTGAAGTCGCCCCATCGATTTTTGCGGCATCTTCAATTTCAGAATCCACAGAGGCGAAGCCGGTTTTCGCCGATTGATACATGAGTGGAAACGAGACGACCACTGCCGCAAGAACCGCAGCCCACCATGTAAAAATGAGCGACTGATTGAAAAGTGTTTCAATCAGTTTTCCGATGGGACTGTTCACACCAAAAATGACAATCAGCAAAAAGCCGACCACCGTCGGAGGCAGCACAAGTGGAAGCATCAAGAAGGTCTCAAGAGCCGTTTTACCGCGAAAAGAGCGCCGAGCCATGAGACGCCCGATCAATGTTCCGAGCACACCAACGATGATACCGGCCGTTATGGCAATTGTGATAGATAAATAAATCGGAGACCAGAAAGATGAAACCATTGAAAAACCTCAATCTATTGGCATAAAGCCGAATTTTTGGAACGTTTTTATGGACTGTTCAGTCTGAAGGAAGTTGAAGAGTGTCTTCGCTTCCTCAAGATGCTTCGTATCCTTTACGATGCCACCAGGATAGATGATGTCTGTATGTAGTATGGAATCGACCTTCTGGAGGAGATGGATCTTGGATGAACTCTTCGCATCTGTGGCATAAACGAAGCCAACTTCTACATTCCCGGTTTCCACATAAGAGAGCACCTGTCGGACATCTTTCGCATAAACGATCTTCTCTTGGATTCCTTGCCACAGGTTCGAGTTCTCGAGTGTTTCTCTCGCATAATGACCAGCTGGTACAGACTCCGGAACACCAATGGAAATCCGGTCGATCGCATCGTTTTTCAGATTGGAAAGCTCAGGTAATGAAGCTGTTTCATCCGACTTTTTCGTAATGACGACGAGTTCATTTTTGAATAAGCTTGTTGCATAGTCCTGATGGATGTGACCTGCTTTTTTTAGGGTATTGAATTTCTCTTCAGAAGCCGACAGAAATACGTCAGCCGGTGCGCCTTGCTCAATTTGTCTTTGAAGGGTACCAGACGATGCAAAGTTCAGGATCAGGTCGATTTCAGGGTAGTCCTCTTCGAATTGCTGCTCGATGACCAGCATCGCATCGCTCAAACTGGCGGCAGACAATACATGCAGCTCTACTTTTTCATGAGGATCTGTCGATGGTTGGTTCGTACATCCTGCAATAATTATGGTGATCATGACCAGGAAAAAGAAGCCCGGAGCCCTCATTACATTCACATCCAAAACGATAATCTCTAACAAGTTTACTATACCGAATGCCTTGTTAAAAGAACAGTAAATCTCATTTTTAGAACCGTGAAAAGGAATATTATGTTAAAATGGCAGTGGTTAAGTTAAAGGGGGAGACGGATTGGAAATTTGGTTCTTTGGATTCATCATCGTCATTGTTGGTTTTTCTCTTCTGTACTACGGTTACATTGAAAAAAAGAAGTATGAGTATAAAGGTAAAGAATTGGAGCTCGAGCAAAAGAAATTGGATCTGAGAATGAAAGAGCTGGAACACAGTTCAATAAATAAAGAGTCGGTTGAGAAGTAGATTAAATAGAAAGGCTGTCTTCTTAGGAAGACAGCCATTTCGTTTGTTTGCTTACAAATCATACAACTTGCTGAATTTTTGTTCCAAATAGTCGACCAGATACTTGGAATTAAGCTCTTCACCTGTCACTTTTTTAATCAACTCACCAGGCGTATACAGCTTACCGTATTGGTGGACGTTTTCTCCGAGCCACTCACGGATCTTCATGAACTCCCCATTTTGAATATGTGAATAGAAGTCAGGCATATCCTTCAGCACTTTATCCAACATCTGAGCACCGTACAAGTTACCAAGTGAATAAGAAGGGAAGTACCCGACGCCACCATGGGACCAGTGAACATCCTGTAGTACACCTAAACGGTTAGATGGAGGCGTGATTCCTAGATAATCTTCGAACTTCTCATTCCAAACCTGCGGAAGATCCTTCACTTCAATGTCACCTGCAATCAAACCTTTTTCAATCTCATAACGGAGCATAATGTGTAGGTTATAAGTGAGTTCATCCGCCTCGACACGAATGAGGGAAGGTTCGACGCTGTTGATTGCTCGGTAGAATTCCTCCAACGACACTCCGCTTAATTCGTGTGGGAAATGCGTTTTCAGGTCATCGTAAAAATACATCCAGAACTCTTTCGTGCGTCCTACGAAATTCTCCAGGAAACGGGATTGTGACTCATGAATTCCAAATGATGCACCTCTACGGATGACACGTCCTTCATAGTCCGCATCCACACCCTGTTCGTAGAGCGCATGACCGGTCTCATGAATCGTTCCGAAGATCGCCATTCTCATATTGTCATGCTCATAACGAGTCGTAATCCGGACATCACCCGTGTTAATTCCCATTGCAAATGGATGCGTCGTTTCGTCCAGTCGACCAGCGTCCAGGTCATAACCGAGTTTTTCGATAATAAAATGAGCGAACTGCTTTTGCTTTTCGATATCAAACGTTTGATTGAAGATTTCAGTCCTTGGCTTTCTAGACGATTGTTGAATGCGATTCAAGAGATTTATGCTAGATTCTCTAAGGTCTGCGAAAAGAGGATCCAATTTTTCGACCGTCAAACCTGGCTCGAACTCATCGAGCAGTGCATCGTACGGGTGTTTTTCATATCCGTAATACTCTGCGAAACGCTTTTTCATGTCGATCATTTTTTCCAAATAAGGCTGGAAGTGTGCAAAGTCGTCATTCGCGCGTGCTTCTTCCCAGGCATCGTTCGCATTTGAAGCTAAGACAACATACTCGTTATACACATTGGACGGAATCTGTTTCGACTTGTCATAGTCTTGTTTCCGCTCTCTCACACAAGCTTGTGTCGCCGGATCGAGTTGATTGAATACATCAGGTTGTGAAAGCTTTTCAAGACATTCACCCATCTCTTTTGAAATGGAAAGCTTGAACGTCTCTGTTGAAAGCGTACCTTTTGCCTTCGCGAAGATCGGCTTTCCTTTTTTCGGTGCATATGTACGTGCGTCCCAACCTAGTAACCCCATGATATTCGTGAAGTGACAGATCTTTTCATCGAGCTCAGTGAATTGCTTGACCGCTTGTTGAACCGTTTCATCCAATACTTGTTGCGTCATCTTCAAAACCCCTCCTTATAATTGTAAAAGAACCTACCTAACCTATTCGGTCTTGGGAGCTGATTTCCTTCGAGTGACGAAATATTTGTTAGGTGACCGCACCCCGAAAATGCGAAAACTCAAGTTTCGCACCCCGCAAGAGGCTTAATCGCACCCCCAAAACGTGAAAACTCAAGTTTCGCACCCCGCAAGAGGCTTAATCGCACCCCGAAAACGCGAAAACTCAAGTTTCGCACCCCGCAAGAAGTTCAATCGCACCCCGACAATGCGAAAATCGCGATTTCACCCCCCGCAAACTCGTCACATCAAGCTCAAACAAAAAAGATCGACTCTGCTCTCAATCGCGAGTCAATCCTTCATGTTCATTGTTTATTTAATTGATCTTTTGCTCGTTTGATGAGTTCGTGGACCATGCTACCCCCGATTTGACCACCGATTCTACCGGCATCGTGCGAACTGAGATCGCGGTTTCCTTTTTCCTTAAGAGGAATCCCGAGTCCTTTCGCCACTTCGAACTTCGCTTTGTTCGGATCAGCTTCATTTACGTTGTAGCCTTTCTCCTTCAAGACTTCCACTTTCAACTGGTCCAGGCTTTCTCTTGCTTCAGGCACGAGGGGTCTGCGTTGTCTCGCCATGTTCTTTGCCTCCTTTTTTACACTTAGTATGTGCATGTAAGGGACAAATTACGAGCGGAAGCGAACCTGCTGTTCACCATCAGACATATTCTTTCAAACCGTTCTTCAACGATTCTGGATTTCTGTTGTTGTAGCCGTGGAGCGCCTCTTGCAAGGCGAATGTGCCGGCATAGAACTGAGCACGCGGCAACAACTCATCTAAGCCTGAATAATATCGTCCCATCTTTTGGACAAAATCAAGCCCATATTTTTTCAAAAGCCCGGCGAAATCCACTGCGGGATCTCCGACATGGCTGCTTGCAAAATCGATGATGCCACTCACTTTTCGCTCGTCTTCATCAAAAAGGATGTTGGAGACGCCGAAATCTCCGTGGATGATTGCTGGAGAGAAAGTGAAATTCTCTTCGTCATTCAAGTAAAGTTCAAAATGGGAAGTGATCTCTACCTGCTTTTCCTCACGAATATAAGAAAATAACGACTGTGAGATATTCTCGTACATGTTCACCCAAAATCTGTAAGCGTCTTTCCCTGTAATGACTTTACCTGGCGCTTGTTCAGTCGGGATGGCGTGCATCTCGGTCAAAAACAGGGACAAATCCTTCGCTAATCTTTCTGCCGCCACTTCGTCCAGTCCATTGACTGTCTCCGGATAAAGAGGATCACCAGGAATCAAAGGATAACCGACGAACGACTGTCCGAGGATATTCGTATCGGTGTTATGGAAGACGGGTACCGGAATCGGAAGGGAGATATAGGGATAGATATAGCCAAGTTGCTCGCATTCAGTGTGCAGAGTATCAGCTGCATCCTCGTTCTTCGGAAAGCGGAACACCCACTCATTATTGAGAAAAAGAATATCATTGTTCTGACCGAAGTGATTCCAATGAATCACCTGGAATTCAAGTGAAGGATAAAAAGAATGAATACACTTCAAATATTGTTCCAAATACATAAAACAATCCCTCCCATCGAGAATATTCGACTAGAAGGGACTGTTTTCCTTTTTTCAATATAGCTTATTTCTTACTCTTACGTGGAATGTGTGGCTCTTTTCTCACCACTTTAATAATCGATAGACACATGACAATGAGAATGACCGTAAATGGTAGTGCAGCTATCAACGAGGCGGTTTGCAAACCTTGCAGCCCGCTGCTGATGATGAGGACCGCTGCAATTGCTGCCATCAAAAGACCCCAGATGAATTTGACGAAGCGTCCTGGATTCAAATTGCCGTCTGTCGTCATGATGCCGAGTACGAACGTAGCGCTGTCTGCTGACGTAATCAGGAATGTCAATATCAACAAAATCGATAAGAGTGAGAACAGGAAGGTCAATGGCAGTTCAGCATACGTGACGAACAATGCCGTTGTAACATCCTCATTCACAAGCTCAGCGATATTCGTACCCTGAGTTAAATCCAGGTGTAGAGCCGTTCCTCCGAAAATTGCGATCCAGATGATCGCGAGGAAGGGTGGAACGATCAGCACTCCGAAAACGAACTCACGAATCGTCCGGCCACGGGATACCCTCGCAACAAATGATCCGACGAAAGGGGACCAGGCGATGACCCATGCCCAATAGAAGACAGTCCAGTCACGGACCCAGGTCCCACCTTCATAAGGGGTCAAACGGAAACTCATTTCAAAGAAATTCGAAATATAATCTCCGATTCCAAGCGTCATACTGTTAAGAATGAAAACGGTCGGTCCCATGATAAGGACGGCAATCATCAGGAGAAGAGCCAATCCTAAGTTCAAGTTACTTAACCATTTGATGCCTTTATCGAGGCCTGTCATCGCAGAAGTAAGATAAAGGATGAGCAACACACCCGTAATGATCAATTGCATCATGGCATTGTTCGGAAGATCGAAGACAGTTTTCAAACCACCGTTGATTTGCAGGATCCCGAAACCGAGAGAAGTTGCTACCCCGGTAATGGTCGCGATGACTGCAAGGATATCGACCGTCCTTCTTAAAGGCGTTTTGCCAGAATGCCCGATCAAAGGATTGAACGTCGTGCTGATCAATCCTTTCTCTTTTTTACGATATTGAAAATATCCGAGTGCCAATCCAACGACGGTGAAGACAGACCATTGATGGATGCCCCAGTGGAAGAAGGAGTAGCGCATGGAAACACGTGCAGCTTCTTCAGACTGTCCTTCCAAGCCCATGGGAGGCTTGAAGAAGTGGCTCATCGGTTCTGCTACGCCCCAGAAAACGAGACCGACCCCGAATCCTGCGCTGAACAACATCCCGATCCAGGTGAAAAAGGGATAGTCCGGTCGGGAATCGTCTCCGCCAAGTCGGATTTTACCATAACGGCTGATTGCTAAAATCAAACAAAAAATCGTGAAGAAAAACACGGCGATGAGATAAAACCAACCAAAAGCATATGTAGTGAAATCGAACACGGATGCGGCATTATCTCCTAGTGATTTCGGTGATAGGGCTCCCCATAGGACGAAGAGAAAAACGATGATGGATGATACCCAGAACACGATGTTGCGATGGGGAGCTTTTCCTTTCATTTTTTCCATTCGAGTTCCTCCTTTAATGATTGCTGAGATGAAAGGTGCGTCTTTTATAGGTATACCCTACTACCGTAAAGATTAACTTCAGTGCAAAAACATCTTGTATAGGCTCGTGGAGGGTGGAAGATGCTAACGATAAGTGTGTAAATCGGAATGGAAGGAGACGTGATTATGAAACGTGCTAAGCGTAGAAAGCATTTGAAAGAACATGATTCAAAGCCCGTTCAACAAAATCACTCGATTCTGCAGATCCATCCGAAATTAGAGGACAACATCAACGAAATGAAGCAATCCATTGGAAACTCCATGGATATCATTGTCAGAGAGTTTCTCATCCAAGAAAACTTAAACGGGGCAATCATCTATACGAAAGGTCTTACGGACCTCCAAATGATACAAGAGCTTCTAGAGTCCCTGATGTTACATGGTGACGAAGATAAAAGGATTCAATTTGAAGATGTAAAAAAATCAATTTTGACGGTGTCACAAGTAGAAGAACAAAAGGAAATGAGCCAGCTATTAACCGGATTACTATCGGGAGATTCCATCTTGTTTTTGGATGGATATGAAACAGCACTATTAATCAACACGAGGAAATGGAAAGGAAGAGGTGTCTCTGAACCTATTACTCAACCGGTTGTGCGGGGTCCTCAAGAAGCATTCACAGAAACGTTGATTACGAACACCGCACTGATTCGAAGAAAGATCAGAGACGAAAACCTTTGGATAGAGAACAGGCAGATAGGCACTCGTACAAAAACCGATGTAGCCATCGCATACATTAACGGTGTTGCTGATGATGCCATTGTAGAAGAAGTCCGCTCAAGGTTAGACAAAATCAAGATTGATGGAATCTTAGAGGGAGGATATATTGAAGAATTCATTCAAGATTCAACCTACTCTCCTTTTCCGACGGTATACAACACAGAACGTCCGGATACTGTTGCCGCCAACCTACTCGAGGGACGAATTGCAATCATAGTGGATGGCACCCCGTTTGTGTTGATCGTACCTGCACTTTTCGTCCAATTCTTTCAAGCGTCAGAGGATTACTACCTCCGATCCGATTTTGGTCTCATCCGATTCCTTCGTCTTCTTACTTTTTTCATTTCGTTGTTGGCACCATCTTTATACATCGCGATCACGACTTTCCACCAGGAAATGCTGCAGACTTCATTATTGATTAGTCTCGCGGCACAACTGGAAGGGATACCTTTTCCAGCCTTTGTGGAAGCTTCGTTGATGGCCGTTACATTTGAGATTTTAAGAGAGGCAAGTATTCGTATGCCGAAAGTGATCGGTTCTGCCATTTCAATCGTGGGTGCCATCGTTTTAGGAGAAGCAGCATATACAGCTGGACTCGTGTCACCAGCAATGGTCATCGTCGTGTCGATTACGGCGATCGCAAGTTTTGTGACACCCGCATTCACCATGTCGATATCCATCCGGGTTCTCCGATTCATATTAATGATCTTTGCTGCGACGTTCGGTCTTTACGGGATCTTGATCGCCTTATTTGGATTGACTTTGCACTTATGCAGTCTTCGTTCCTTCGGGGTACCTTACTTATCTCCGGTCGGACCGTTCAACATGAATGATCAGAAGGATGTGCTGTTCAGGTTTCCTTGGCCTGCAATGCACAATCGCCCCTCCTTTTTGCAACAACAAGATCAACAAAGGCAATCTGTCGGAAGAAAAGAACCAAAACGATAAATAGTCATACTGAAGAGTTGGTGAAACCATGAAAAAGGTAATCATATTTCTGATGATCTTGATGCCTATATTCACATCAGGTTGTTGGGATGTTAGGGAATTAAGCGATCTTGGGATTACCGTAGCCTTAGGGTTGGATAAAAAGGGGGACGAATTCAACGTTGCTGTCCAAGTGGTGAATCCTGGTGAAATTTCAAGAACTGCTGGAGGCGCTGGTAATAAGAAACCTGTAACGGTGTATGAAGAAACAGGTGAAACCATTACAGAGGCATTCCGGAAGATCCTGACGACATCCCCGAACAATATTTACCTCTCCCATGTGCGAGTGGTGGTCATAGGGGAAGAACTGGCTAAAGATCGCATGAAATATGTATTGGACTTTATATCTCGGAACCATGAATTTCGAACGGATTTCTTTTTGATCGTGGCAAAAGACTCCACTGCAGATACCATTTTAAAAGTCATGACAGCAACAGAAAATGTACCTGCTAACAAGATGTATGAGTCCTTGCTTAAATCAGAAGAACTCTATGCACCGACTAAAGCAGTGACACTGGATGATTTGAAAATAGACCTTTTGAATAAAGGGAAACAGCCCGTGCTAACTGGTATCAGACTGATAGGGGATGAGGATCGAGCGGCTTCAGAAGAAAATGTTAAAAATCTGAAGAACACGAGTAAATTGAAATACGAAAATTTAGCTGTATTTAAATCGGACAGATTAATTGGTTGGCTTTCAGAAGAAGAAAGTAAAGGATACAACTATTTAATCGACAATGTAGTCAGAGCGAACGGGGTAGTCCCTTGCCCAGATGGTGGTAAGGTCGGCATGAACCTAATCAAAACAAAGACAAAGTTGAAAAGTCGATTTACAGGTGAGAAGCCCATTATGTATATCGAGATTACAGGAGAAGGTAATATAGATGAAGTATCTTGTGGGATTGATATTAGAAGGCAAGAGAATTTCGCCAAGCTTGAACAGAGTTGGAATCAACGGATCAAATCCCTATGTTTACAAGCAGTCGATGCAGCTCAACAAGAGTTCCAAACCGATATTTTCGGTTTTGGAGAAGTCATCCATAGGCAGCACCCGAGCAAGTGGAAATCGTTAAAAGATCAATGGGATGAGGAATTCATGGACCTCGAAGTTAAGGTAACTACGAAGTTGAAAATACGTCGCTTTGGAACGATAACAGATTCTATTGTGAGTGAATTGGAGTAAGAGAATGTGGAAGATAATCGGATTACTGTTAGTATCAGCAGCTATTGTCCTAATTGAATATCCACAGTTGAAGAAGAATCGAAGCAGAATGGATCGATGGAGTTTTGCGGTTTTACTTGGTATAGCATCAATGTTGAGCATCATGAAAATATATGATGTACCACTATTCAACCCACTACAAGCCATCGAGTTCATCTATAAGCCGATCTATGAAATTGTATTCAACCGAGTGTTATGAAGGAGTTGATCAAGCATGCTGGAGAGAGGAAGGATATCTGTTGCCCAATTTACAATCCTTGTTTTTCTTGTAACAACAGGGGATTCGATTCTCGTTCTGCCTTCCAGTATTGCAGGAGAGGCGAAAAATGACGCCTGGCTTTCGGGTATCTTCGCGTTAGGCATCGGATTACTCCTTGTGCTCCTTTTCTATCAAGTCAGTAAGCTCTTTCCTGACCTTACCTTTGTAGAATACAGTGATCGGATTTTCGGTTCTTTCCTAGGAAAAATCTTAGCTGGTCTCTTTTTGCTTTATCCTTTTTTATCAGTCGCTTTACTGTTACGGGAGTTGGGGGATTTTTTAACGACACAGATCCTGCCACACACTCCGATGGAAGCCATTACGATTCTATTTATGGTGTTTGTCATATACGGCACACGATTAGGATTGGAAACATGGGTTCGAGCAGGACAAGTTTTTTTACCTTTTTTCCTTCTTCTTGTTGCATTATTCTTCGCCTTTCTGACTCCTCAATTTCAGTTGGATAACATAAAGCCGATTTTGGGTGATGGATTAAAGCCAATGCTGCGAGGTTCGCTCACCTTCACCGCATTTCCCTTCATGGAAACCCTGATTGTCTTAATCATGATCTTTCCATATGTAAAAGTAAAAAAACAAATAGATTTAAGGAATGCCATGCTGCTTGCGCAAACTGCAGGTGGGGCATTGCTTATTTTCATGATGCTGACAGCCCTATTGGTATTCGGGGGTGAACTCGTTGCGCATCAGCAATATCCTAGTTATTCCCTGGCGAAGAAAATCAATATCGGGAAGTTTCTTGAACGGATCGAGGCCATCATTGCCATCCTATGGTTGATTACAATCTTCATAAAGGCAACCTTTTATTTTTACAGTTCGACGCTCGGACTCGCCCAACTATTGAAATTACAAGATTATCGACCATTGACATTTCCACTGGGAATGCTTGCTATTGTACTATCTTTAGAGGTTTCACCAAGCATCACATATTACAATGAAGTGATTTCAAAGTATTGGCCACTTCTGGATTTTACAATCAGTCTCATCTTTATACCTTTGATTCTTCTTGCTGGTTTGTTTTATCTCAAAAATAATTAATGGACAAAATTAGTTCTTCACTTGATTAAAGAGAATTACGGGTGGTCATAATATGGGAAAAAGGATACAATTAGTTTAACATTTTCGTCATTTTTTAAAAATTTACTTTTTTTTGAAACATTAACTCAATATCATCGTATAATATACAGAAACTAGGTATATAGGGATGTCCATACATAAAATGATTTCATAAGAAGGGTGATGTTCATGAGTTTAACTGCGAAAATTACCATTGATTTTCTGGTAGAAGGAAACAAGGAGTATTATGTGGAGTTACTAGACATACCTGAAGAAGTGTCTGCGGGGGAACTTCAAGAGCTGGTGGAAAAGCGTGCTGGTAAGGTGAAAGAAATGAAGTGTGCGGAAATTCTCAATTCATCCATTAAAATCAATCGCGACCATCAAGTGAGGCACTGAGTCTCATTTCTTGGTTTTCTTGAGTTTTCGATTGATTCCGAATGTGATCAGGGTAAACAGAAAGACCATGGAAGCCCATGTCACAGCACCGAATTGTTTAAATACCTTGAACATAGCAATTCTCCTTGGAAAAGAGGATTTTTCCAAATTATAGCACTCCAACTCATTGGATGTAAAACAAAGAAAGAAGGGTGAAATGAATCACCCTTCCAAATAACGTGAGCACTAGCCTGCAAGCGGAGAGGAAGAACATCTTTGCATCGAGACGGTTGTTCCAAGGACGTTCCAATATTTAGGGGAGGTTCTCTCCGGCAAGAGGTTCGCTATGCAGCTTGTTTATATTTTTGTAAGAACAGCGGGTATGTTTCCCGCTTGTCTATACTATTCTAGCCCTCATCCAAATTGGTGGGGGCTTTATTTTTGTCTATTTTGTGGCACAATCCAATCGTTATATATGAACAAAACGTAAAGCTCTACACAATTCCTTTACAATTCAATGGTGTTGTCAGAAAGCTGATTGTATGAACATCCAAATCATCCTGTTCATGGAAGCAGTATAGTAAATTAGAACTACAAAATTGTTCAACAAAATAGACTTTTTTTCCTGAAAATCGCTAAAATGCGTCTTATTTCAAGCTTGTAACCCTTTCTACACGATTCCTTAAAAAATGAGGCTTATCATGAAAATTGCAACAAACTTCAACTCACATATATAAGGAGTGACGGGAAATGGGTAAGGTGAATCGAAGAAAATTCCTAACCTATCTTGGTACGGGTGCAACAGCCCTTGCGGCATCAAGCACGGGATTAAATGTTCTTACAAAACCTGTTCAAGCAGGTGACTTTCATAAAGAAGGACAGAGGAAGCCAAAAATCGGCCGACTCAAGTTCAGCCCGATCGAGCCTTCTTCTAAAGATGATCTAGTTTTGCCTCGTGGCTACCAATACAATGTTGTTGCGGCCTACGGAGATAAGATCAATCAACAAGGAGACACATTTGGATTTAATAATGATTTCACGCTTTACTTCCCGATCAATGAAAGAGATGGTGAGCGGGAAGACGATGATGACGATGATCGTCGTAAAAGTGAGCGCGGATTGCTCTGGGTCAACCATGAATATGTTTCAGATCTTTTCGTTTTCGGACAAGAGGTAGACAAGTATTCGAAAGAGCAAATCCAAACGCTTCTTTACAACCAGGGTGGATCCATCATTGAAGTTTATCGAGATGGTCGTACCTGGAAGATGGACACGAAATCAAAATACGCTCGCCGTATTACAGGGCTCACACAAATCAACTTGACTGGACCAGCAGCTGGATCGAAGGCTGTGAATGGTGCAACGAAGGTTCAAGGTACATTTGCCAACTGTTCTGGTGGTAAAACATTGTGGGGTACCCTGCTGACATGTGAAGAAAACTATGAAGATACAGCTGAAGATGCAGGTTTGGATGAGACGCATTACGGATGGGTTGTCGAGGTCGATCCTTTTGATCCGAACTTCAAAGTCCGTAAACATACGGCTCTAGGGCGTTTCAATCACGAAAACGCATCGATGGGCACTACAAAAGATGGACGCGTCGTCGTTTATATGGGTGATGACAAGAAAGATGCTTGCGTCTACAAGTTTGTAAGTAAAGGAAAATACAATAAGCAAGCAGGGAAGAAAAACGCAGATCTATTGAATGAAGGAACGCTTTATGCAGCAGATTTAAGCAGTGGAGAATGGATCGCATTGACAGTAGAAGCGGTTCGGGAAGCTGCAAAAGGGAACCAAGAAATGCTTGAAAAGTTCCAAACACAAGCGGATGTCGTTGTGCATGCACATGATGCTGCCATCCTTCTTGGTGCAACACCGACAGACCGTCCGGAAGATGTAGAAATCAGCCCGTTTGATGGAACGATTTTCGTTGCACACACAAATAATGATAAGCACGGAAACATCCATGGACACATCACACGTTTCTTTGAGAAAGATGGAGACCACGGAGCTTCCGAATTCCAATTCTCTATTTTCGCAGCAGGTGGAATCCAGAGCGGATTCAGTGCTCCGGATAACCTGACATTCGACCAGTACGGAACATTGTGGACGGTTACGGATATCTCGAGCAGCAAGTTGAACGATAAAGTCTGGAAACCGTTCAAGAATAACGGAATGTTTGCAATCCCAACGTCTGGTCCCCAAGAAGGGGAAGCATTCCAGTTCGCATCTGCGCCTATTCAAGCTGAATTGACTGGACCATCCTTCACTCCCGATGAAAAGACGTTGTTCTTATCCGTCCAACATCCAGGTGAAGAAACAGAAGACCTATCCAATCCGACAAGCACATGGCCACACCGAGCAGGAGAACGTATGCCACGACCTGCAGTCGTAGCAATCATCGGATTTTAATCGATAAAAAAGAGGAGGAATGAACGATGCCTTTCGGTCAAATTGGTATTCCTGGATTGATCTTGATTTTGATCATCGCATTGATCATCTTCGGACCATCTAAACTGCCTGAGCTCGGACGAGCAGCCGGCAGCACATTGAGAGAATTCAAAAATTCTACAAAAGATTTGATGTCTTCTGATGATGATGACGACGATAAAGCAGAGAAAAAAGCAACAGCTCAAAGCGAACAGAAATAATGGGATGGGGGTTGGCTTAATCGATGCGATTGAGTCAGCCTCTTTCTACTAAAGAAGAAAGGCGGTGAATGCTATGCGTGAAGTGGATGAAGAGTTGGAAGTCACAGAACATCTAGAAGAATTAAGAAAAAGAATCATCTGGACTTTGGTTGTGTTCATCCTATTCCTGGTTGGATCCTTCGTGTTTGTCGAGGAGATTTATGAATGGCTGATTCGGGAACTCGATCAAAAGCTCGTCATCCTTGGACCTTCAGATATCCTTTGGGTGTATTTCATGATCTCGGGGATTTGTGCGATTGCCATGACCATACCTTTTGCCGCATTTCAAATCTATCGTTATATTAAACCAGCGCTGAACTTGAAAGAACAGAAAGCAACGCTCTCCTATATTCCAGTATTATTTCTATTATTCTTGGTCGGCATATCGTTCGGTTATTTCATTGTCTTCCCGATGGTCCTTTCCTTCATGGAAGGTCTGTCAGCTAATCATTTCCAAGAAATGTACACAACAGAGAAGTATTTCCGATTCATGATGCAGATGACCCTTCCTTTCGGGTTGTTATTTGAATTACCTGTGGTCATTCTATTCTTGACGACCATCGGTATATTGAACCCGACCCATCTGATCAAAGCAAGGAAAGTCGCATATTTCGTTCTCGTTGTGGTCGCCGTTTCGGTTACGCCGCCGGATTTCATTTCTGACTTCCTTGTGACGATACCGTTACTGTTGTTGTATGAGATCAGTATATCTCTAGCTAAGATGGTCTATAAGAAAAAACAGAAGAAGGAAAGACCGGACCTGAAAAGTGTCAGTTGATGGGAAATAAGCATTCCTATTGCAGAATCAAGCCATTTAACGATATACTGTAATTGTAAATACAACAACATAAACACCATCTTCGGGGCAGGGTGAAATTCCCGACCGGCGGTAGATGAAGACCCCCTTCATGAGCCCGCGAGCTTTGTTCTTCTCAAACAGAAGAGCTTTGCTGATCTGGTTAAAGGCCAGAGCCGACAGTATAGTCTGGATGGGAGAAGATGTTTGCACGGTTTCTTTTAGTCACGTACGAGAAGAGGCTTAGTTTCTAATGGTCTAAAAACCTGTCATAGAAAGCGCAAATACTCCCTAAAGCTGCGAATAGCTTTAGGGATTTTTATGCCATAGAAAACAGGTGGATCTCATATGGGCGGAAGTGTGCAATGCATTGGAAGCAAGATGGCGTTTAGGAAAAGGAGAGGTTTCCTATGCAAAAAAAGGGGAGATTGTATCGCATGATTGCTGTCTCACTAATGAGCAGCATGGCGTACGTATTGATGCTCCTGGATTTTCCATTTCCAGGACTGCCGCCATTTCTTAAGATCGACTTGAGTGATGTACCGGCATTATTAAGCGGAATCGTCTTCGGACCGGTTGCAGGAATTACCGTCGAAGCGATCAAGAACATTCTGCATTACGGTGTGCAAGGTAGTATGACAGGGGTACCTGTCGGACAGTTCGCCAACTTCCTGGCGGGCAGCTTGTATATCGTCCCGGCTTCAATCTTGTTCCGTAAGTATCGCAGCAAGAAAGGTTTGACAATGGGATTGGTTGCAGGAACGTTTACAATGACGCTCGTGATGGCACTATTGAATTACGTGTTGATCCTGCCAGCGTACACATGGTTCCTGAATTATGATCCGATGACGTCTGAAATGATGACGCAGTTGATTCTAACAGGGATTACGCCATTCAACTTGATCAAGAGCACGATTGTCGCCGTATTGTTCGTGATGATCTACTACAAGTTGGCACCATACTTGAAACGGATGGAACAACTTGCTTCATAAAAAATTTAGATAATGAACCCCTTTTCCGATGAGAGAAGGGGTTTTTTACATGGGAATTGTTACATGTAGGATTACAGTTTCGTGTTAAAACTAAAGAGACATTTAATTCTTCGTAAATAGTCTAAAGAAGTGCAGGTTCCTCTTCCTAATGAGGGTGAAATTGTTTACGTTTAAAACGTTAACGTACATACCCACAAGGAGGAACGCACATGCGCGTAATCACAACCATTTTATCAGCCGCTTTACTGATTGGAACGGTATCGACGGTCGTTGCCACTGACAGCGATACGGAAGGTCTGACAAATGAATTCAAACAGCTGGAACGTAGTACAGAGTGGAACCAAGTCGAGGAGCTTGATTTGAATTTCAACGTCCATCACCCACAAGGGATGACGAAGATCGAGGATAAGTACTACATCTCATCGGTGGAGATCATTGAGAAGCCGAAGAAATATAATCAGCCGAAAGATGGATATGATCGAACAGCCGGTAAGGGAGTCGGGCATCTGTTTGTTGTAGATGAGCAAGGCCAATTGTTGAAGGATATCGAGCTGGGTGAAGGCGATATGTATCATCCAGGTGGAATTGATTTTGATGGTGAACACATTTGGGTACCCGTTGCGGAATACCGGCCACATAGCCAATCCATCATGTACAAGGTGGATCCGGAGTCTAACGAAGTGAATGAAGTATTTGAGGTGGACGACCACATCGGCGGTGTCGTGAGCGATGAAGAGAAGAGTCGTCTATACGGCGTCAGCTGGGGATCTAGGACGTATTATGAATGGAATCATAAAGGGAAAGTGAAGTCGGTTGAAAAGAATCCGAGCCATTTCATTGATTACCAGGACTGTGAAGGAATCGATGAGAATAATATGATTTGCAGTGGTTTAGCTGGGTTGCCGTCAGAAGATGGAGGCACTTACGAATTAGGTGGACTAGCGTTATTGGACAAAAAGTCGCACGAAATACAGCATGAAGTACCACTTGCGGAATTCTCACCACAGCACCATGTAATTACACGTAATCCGGTTTATCTCGAAACGAAGGAAGAAGAGGACGGCATAAGATTATATGCTGTTCCAGATGATGACGACGCTTCATTGTTGATTTATGAAACAAAATAATGTGGTGGGAAAAGGGGTTTCAATGATGAATCCGGTTTGTCCTTACTGTGATTCATAAAGATATCTCTTTTTAGTAAGAAAGACCTGATTGGCTGAACCTTGCTTCATTACGGCAAGACAACACCTGAGTTTGGCTGGATCAACCTTCATTTTGGCAAGATCAACTCAAAAACAGAGCAAAACGAGACAACTGAAGCGCTCAAAATAACGTAAAAAAGGAAGGATGCCTCCTCAATTTGAGGTAGGCATCCTTTTTTCATCACAATATCATTATGAACGTATAGGTATAAGACCAGAAGGGGCTTTCGCAAGCGGCAATATGATTCGGATCGTCGTGCCTTTAAGGTATTCCGATTCGATCGTCAGCTTTCCACCATGTTCGCGGACGATTTTACGGCTCATCATCAAGCCAAGACCAATTCCTTTTTCTTTCGTGGAATAGAAGGGCTCTCCGATGTACTTCAGGCGTTCTTCTTTAATGCCTTTACCGGAATCAATGAACCGCAATTCGACGAAATGGTCTCTCAATTCCACCTGTATCTTAAGGTCTCCGCCTTCTTCCATCGCTTCCATCGCATTCTTCATGATGTTGATGAACACTCTTTTCAACGCACTCTTTTGGCAGTTGAGGATGATTTCTTGCTCGTCGATATATTCGACTTCCATGTTGATTCCTTTCAGGAAAGCAGTCCCCTCGAACAAGCGGACACAGCCGTCGACAATATCATGAAGCTCGGTTTCACTCAACTTGACGACATGCGGTTTCGCAAGGTCCATGAACTCATCCGCAATCCGCTCAATGCTATCCAGCTCGCCACCAATGATATCCAAGTAGTTTTGAAGAAGCGGATCTTCCACTTCATCATTGATCATTCGGATGAACCCTTTGACGCTCGTAAGCGGATTCCTCAATTCATGAGCAATCCCTGCAGCTAACTGTCCGACCGTCGACATTTTCTCCAATTGCATGGAAACGTGCTCATCTTCCAGGCGCTTTGTAATGTCGCGCGCAATCAATAGGATCATGTCTTCTTCATAGGAATTGTATTCATTCGAGATCAGTGGCGTCAGCACCGCATCGAAGGTGTAATTCTTTTGATTCTTTTCCAGTGTAAAAGCGATCTGTTCGGCTTCCTTCGTTTCAAAAACACTCCGGGTGATTTCATATAGAAGCTTAAAGTCATCTCTCACGACATAGTCGGTCATGAAGGCATACATATTCGTAACCGACGAATGGTTCAACCATGTCTTCAGGGAAGGGGAAACAAAATTCACATCACCGGATTGATTGAAGGTCACGATGAAGTCTGATGTCTTTTCGAGAATCAGACGATATTTCCGCTCACTTTCCTGTAGTGCCTGCTCTGCATGCTTGCGATCGGTTATATCCCGGCCGACGATGACGAACTTCTTATACGGCGCTTTTCCTTCATATAATGGAGAAGCAATCAATTCTATCCAGATAAATCCTTTGCTCGCATGTTTATATCGGATTTCAGCCTTAGCGGACCGGCCGGCATGGACCATGTTCTGGATCTGCTTGAACACTTTCCTTCGGTCTTCAGAATAGATGTGCCTGAAGACGTTCCGGTTCAAATATGTATCAGCTGAAAATCCGGTGATCTCTAAATGGGATGGAGATGCGTACAGGACCTTTCCTGAAAAATCGGCGATCACGACCAGGTCTTTCATGTTCTCTGTGATCAGCTGAAAAGAGTTGCGCTGTGCTAAATATTTTTCGTGGAAAAGGATCTGTTTTGAAATATCTATATATAGTCTAGCTACAGCTGTCCGTTCGCGACGGTGATTGTAGATGTTCATATAGCAGATCGATACATCTTTCACAGTGCCGTCTTTATGGACACGCTTCGTCTTCGGAATGAGATACACATCCTGCTTCCTCAGCTGACGGACGATTTCTTCGTATTCCTTTTCATACCCGGATGGGAACAACGAAATCGTGTGTCCGATCACTTCGTAATCTTTCCAGCCGAACATTTCTGTAAAAGCCGGATTGATTTTGAAAACTTCTCCATCCACACTTTGGACGAGCGTTGCATTTGGAGACGACATGAAAATGGACTCGACCATCCGGTCATCGGTCATCATCTTGTCCGAAGTATAAGGGGTATCCAGAATCATGCCACAATATTGAACACCACTCTCCGAAGAGATGGGCGCAAATTTGACCGACTCAAAAACGATGTCATGATGTGTAATGGAAACGTGTTCTAACGTCTCATGCTCACTAGTCGAAATCGCTTTACGGCACCCCTGTATGATTTGTTCTGGATGGAGGAACACTTCTTCGATACTTTTACCGATGCTGTTCTTATTCAATTGTAGTGCCTCTAAGGCTGCCTGATTCGCATAGTTGATGTGCCCACCATCCTGAGAATCCTTCGAAAAGACAAACATGATATACGGCTCAGGGTAACTATCTAGTATAGAATGCTCAAAAGGTTTCATGACATCACCCTCAAATCTTCGACAAGTATCTACTGTATTAATCATTCTTCTCATTATGTGAACAATCCTGCTTCATTTCCTCATTTCAAGGCAAAAAATTTCCAATTTCAGAATAGAAAAAGGGTTTGTCATCCGTGATTTCTTTCACGAATTAACAACCCCTCTGGTTTGATCAAAAATCAATTTTCACATTCAAGAATCCTGCGTTTACGAGCGACTTGATGATGATGACGACAGCTGGACCGATGATCAACCCGACCACACCTAACAGTGCGAATCCGATGTACAAGCTTGCTAATGCAGCAAGTGCACTGATTCCAAGGCTGGAACCAAGAATCTTCGGCTCGATGATCCTCCTGAAAATCGTAATCAAGAAGAACAGTACCAGCAAGCCGATCGCCAACCGTTGATCACCTGCGTAAAAGTTGTATAGTGACCATGGAACGAGGAAGGAGCCTGTCCCAAGTATCGGTAGGATGTCGACAATGACAATCAAGATCGAAAAGATCAAGGCATACTTCACATCTAATATGAGCAAGCCGATCCATGCAATGATGAAGGTCAGAAAGCTTAAGATCAACTGGGCACGTAAGAATCCGACAAAGGCGAATGAAAGCTGCTGCAAAACGAGCTGCACTTTCTCCTTCGCTTTTTCAGAGAACAAGTTCAGGAATCCAGCATGAAGTCTTGGCAGGTCCAAACTGAACAGGAACAGACTGACAAGATAAATCATCAGTTGAATCAGAAGGACCGGAACTGCTGTGACGAATCCGACAATGCCGTTTGCAATCCCTGATAGGAAATCCACTGAGAATTTACGAAGATCTTCTAACGCTTCCTGGATGGTCGATAAATACTCAGGAGGGACCTCTTGATAATATTCTTCCATTTGAAGCACGAACTGTTCGACACTGGCAAAAATGTATTGGGCGAATTCAGGCAATTGTTCGGAAAACTCGATGACCTGTACAATCAGTGTCGTAACAGCCCAGTAACAACCGACCAACAATAATGCCAGGAAGAGGGTGAAGCTGATGACGACACTCCAGACCCGCTTGATGGAAAACGTGCGATTGAGCATTTTCACAAACGGTTCCAGAAGAGCTGCTGTCAATAGTGCCAAGACCAGTGGAATACTATATGGAATTAGGAAAATGATGATGCCGACAAGTAAGACGAACGGTATGTATTTCTTTAACTCCAAAGTTGTTCTCCTCCGTGAGGGAAAGTCCCCGAATCTAAATTATCCCTATTATACCTTTTCTATATGAAAAGAGCATCTATTCGACATAACTAAATTTTTTGCTCACTTTGCACCATTTCCTCAAGAACACTTGGAGAAAATATCTTTTCTCACATGTTTTTGAAAGGGTGACATTTTTGAGCAAAGCTGTATTGTTTCTATTCCTCAGCATAACAAATCATTGGACTGAACTTATAGTAATATAGTTAGGTTTTGAAGCTTATTTTCATGGAAAATGATGATAAAGAACTGTTCCTATAAAACTATTTATGAAAAAATAGCAGATTTTTGTAAAAAAGAATAATAAATTTGGTGGATTTTCTGTTATTCTACTAGTATAGCAAGAAGGGGGGAGAATGTTGAACATTGGGTTCGATGGTTTTGCTCAACTGGACAGAAAATTGTTAGATAGCCAAAACAAAACCTATATTCAATCATTCGAGGATTTATGTACGTACGTAAACAAAGGGAAAACTGTATACTTCACTACTGATGATGTATATGGAACAATTCAAATGAACGACAATGCTAATTTCCTGATTACTGTAGCTTCCGAACAAGAAGTCGACAGGATCGAGGGCAGCAAATTGAAGCTTCAAAACGTGTATTTTTATTTGAAAAAGACAATGTTCTTATTGTAATGAAGACGATTAACTTGCTAGAAAACGATGTACGGGACAGCCCAACGAAGGGTTGTCCCTTTTTTTCTACCAGTTCAGGTCTCTCTCGTAACCTAGTTCAATCAGTAGCTGACCAGCCACTCTTTTGAACTGGTTTTTCACCTCTTCATCAAATTCCTGTCTCCAGTTCCCAGATTGACCTTTTCGATAAGTAGGGGACTTGGTAGGATCCACATGATTTTGCATCCTGCGTAACAAACCTTCAATCTGAAGGGAACTCTTTCTGTTGACACCTACAAATTGTAGAATTCTCCGCAACTCTTGTTTCTGCAGTTCTGGGGATGCAACTAGATTCTCATATTTTACAGGGAGAACGTTCGGTTCATTCTTCCAAGGAAGGAAGCGATGATACCAATCATTTATGTTCGGTCTTCTTAGAATCTCATTTCCATTAATGATCAACTTACATCGGGATTGCACGGTCATATTGTTTTCTGTGAAAAATTGATAGTATGGATGATTCGGGAACTTCATGAAAAAGTGGGCATAGGAAACAACGATATCTCGTGGGTCTCTGTAAAGAAATACTTGTTTCATATTAAGATCTTCAAATAGTTTTACATATTCTTCAGAGTGGAAGAGATGACCGTTTGCAAATTGATTTGCAGACATTCTAGAAAGAACTTGCTTATGTTCCTGAAGTTGATATATGTGACCTGGATAAATGAAGTTTTGGTGCTTCAGTTCAGGTACACCTTCAAGCAACGGCCGAATCAAGTGTGTACCACTTTTCGCAATAGAATTTACGAAAAAAGGATCGATGATTTTATTAGTCTCGTTCATCACCTTTACTAAACTCCTTACCATTTTTAACTTAATATTCATCATATGTAATTTTATGGTCCGGGATTGGACAAACCCGCATGAAATAAGGCCTAACTTTACATAAAATTCACGAAATGATGTTGAAGCGTTTACATGTTTCTGTGTTTAATAGAAAGGTAAGCTTTTAAATTCAAACAATACGAAATGGGGCATCGAAGAATGAAGAAGTTTTTGCAGATTTTATTAATGACAGCGCTTACACTCTCGTTTATGAACCCGATTACTGAAGTAGACACCGCGGAAGCAGCATCTACTCGTGATGTGGTCATCAACGAAGTTGCGTGGATGGGAACGACAGCGAGCTACAATGACGAATGGATTGAGTTGTATAACCCTACGTCCAGCAGTATTACATTGGACGGTTGGACATTAAATGCGACGGACGGAGATCCTGCCATCAATTTGACTGGTAGTATTCCGGCAGGTGGACATTATCTGTTGGAACGTACCGATGACAGTACGGTACCTAACGTGTCAGCCAACCTGATCTATACAGGCTCAATGAGTAATTCGAATGAAGTCCTTGAATTGAAAGATAACTCCGGATCCGTAATCGACTCTGTCGATCAATGGTATGCAGGAGATAATGATACGAAAGCAACGATGGAACGTGTCGATGCTGCGGTCAGTGGTACTACGGCTTCCAATTGGGCTACTGCAACAGCTACATATGATGTCGGTTACGGTACTCCGAACCAAAGTTCTTCTGGAGGAAATGGATCATCTTGCGACACAACAACGGAACAATTGAACCAAGTATCCGAGACAGCTGGCTCTATCAACGTATATTTCAATAAATGTGCGTTAACAGGTTATGCGGACGCAGGGAATGAAGCGAATTACAACGTGAACCTGGAGGACCGCTTGATCCATCGTATCAACCAAGCGACAACAAGCATTGATTTTGCGACGTATGAAATCAACTTGCCAAAAGTGGTCGATGCGTTGGTCAATAAAGCAGCTCAAGGTGTGGACGTTCGTGTAGTTGCGGATGCGAAGGATGCAGATGATCCACATTACGTAGAACGTTTTGCGACGATGCGATTGTACTTGGAAGAAATGGTACGCGGAAAAGATATGACATTAGGGACAGCGGATGACATCACTGTGTTCTCTGATTCACCGATGTATGCAGTAGAAGATCAGACGAAACGTGCGGATCATGGTCTACCGGCGTCTCCGGATGATTTCCCATATGAAACGAGAACAGTCGGGTCGACGGCTACAACAGGCTACTGGTTCGTAGAAGGGGAGCAACAGCCGGACGGTACGTATTATTCCCCTGGTAACCAAATGCATAACAAATTCGCTATTGTAGATGACACTTGGGTATTCACTGGAACATGGAATTTCACTGTAACAGGTCTTTATGGATCGGATGAAAACATGGCGAACGGTGTACTAGATGGAAATCAACAACATGTCGTCGAATTACATTCACCTGAGCTTTCAGGAATCTATGAAACAGAATTCAACGAAATGTGGGGGAGTGCGACGATGAATCCTTCTCCACAAGATGCAAACCTTGGACCACGTAAAACGGACAACACGCCACATTCCGTTAACATTGGTGGAAAAACAGTTGAGGTGTATTTCTCTTCTGGAGACAATGCAGTTGGTAAATTGACTGAACTTGTGAAGAATGAAGCAAACATCAACACATATTTCACTATTTTCGCATGGTCTGATCAGGCGTTGGTCGATGAACTGAAGTACAAATGGGAAGGCTCATACAATGACATGCAAGGGACACTCACCGGCTTTGATATCAAAGGGGTGTTCGAC
The DNA here is from genome assembly GCF_051842935.1 of Pseudalkalibacillus sp. Hm43. GTDB lineage: Bacteria > Bacillota > Bacilli > Bacillales > Fictibacillaceae > Pseudalkalibacillus. Next base: position 294,115 of record NZ_JBPXRR010000001.1, read on the forward strand.
AGTGATTTCTGGAATCAATGGTGGTCGGCAAGTATTGAGATGACGGGGCGGACAGCTTCTCAAACAAGCGCAAACAACCCGAACATCCGCTGGGCGAATCCTGCTCCTGTCTATATCGATGCTGAAACGCGTAAGCTTCATAGTAAGACGATGTTGATCGATGCAGATACAAACAGCGATCCGACTGTTGTTGTTGGCTCAACGAACTGGAGTACGAACGGGAACGATAACAATGATGAGAATATGTTGTTCATCCATGATGACCAGATTACGAACCAGTTCGTCCAAGAATTCTATGCACGCTATTCACAAGCTGGCGGTACGATTCCAGCTCAATAACCATATAGCGAAAAGGATTGACCTGACGGTTGTCAGTGTCAATCCTTTTTACATAATCATCATTTCTTTCTGAACGCCATGAAATACCATGCCCCTTCTTTTACAACAGGGGTCATCGATTTCAGCTTGTATCCCTGATCGGAAGCATGCGAAAAGATTTCATCCTTTGAAGGTAAAGCGAACAGATTATCATGCGCGCTCATGAAACTGTTGAATGCTGCTGAAAAAGCATGCCCGTGTTCAGGTTCCCGCAAAGGGGAAATCAGAACGAGGGAACCTTTTTTACCTGTCAGCTCATGCGCTCGTTGGAAAAGACCGGCTCTTTCTAGCGGTGAGAAATAATACAATACATTGTTCATCATCACCATATCAAACGGTTTCCCGTGCCATTCCCAGTTTGTCAGATCCCCTTGATGGATCGTCGCATTCTTATTTTTCACTCGGGATAAGCGTGAAACGGCTTCGTCACAGACCTGTTGATTGAGCTCGACCCCATGCAAATCCAATTTCTTATTCTTTGAACTAAGACGTGAGATGTAACCGGCATGTCCACAACCTAAATCGAGCATGGATTTGACTTTGTTCTTCTTCATCCACTTATATACCTTCGGAAAAGCGAAGCGTTCAATGAAAGTGGAGGTTTCAGCAACAGTCGCAGCGAAATCTTTGTCTTGATATTGCATCTTCTCTTGATGGTTCAAGAGCTGAGGATATTCGAGCAAGATTGGAATGTGAAGCTCCATCATCTCCTTTAATAATGCACCGACTGTATGGGGACTATTTTTGGATGTATACTTGTGAATGCTCGGTTGAGAAGTAACCTTACCATCTACTTCACCTTTCAAATGACCGATCGCCAACCCGACCTCGGACCATCTTCTCAATAAAGCTTCATCAAGCTTATGTTTAGCAGCAACCGCCTCTACGGTGTTACCGTTTTGAAAGTAATCGAACAAATCCAACTCATAACCAACATAGGCGTGCCATGCATATAGGAAAGGTTCATTACTTTTCATCCATTTCCGTGCTTTGAGTAGCTTCAACCATTCGTTCATATTATGTGTACCTCCTTCGTTTCGATCATTGCTTCAACCATGGATAGTCCTCTTGTTCCGTAAAAAAATGCTTGGTCTGTTCAGATTCTGGAATGGATCGGCTTCCGAAAGAGTGGGGCACCAAGCCGATCTGTTTCATACGATCGACGATGCTGAATTTCCAGATGCCTAGACCGGATGTGTTCAGCATTTGTTTGAAATGCAATCGGTTGTTCCGCTCCGTATTATGGATACCTTTCATCCTCAACTTCTGCCAGCTCAACGACGGGAAAGAATAGAGGAGGGCAGCCTGATGACTCAACCTCGACACGAACTCTGCACGAGGTTTCCGCACTTGCTCAAACCATTTCAAGTGGCTTGGATCGGTTCGATCGGTTTCAAACATCCAACAGAGTAATTCTCCAAGTACATCGGAATCCTGGATGGCGAGATTCATGCCTTCACCAGCCATCGGATGCACACTATGTGCTGCATCACCGACAAGGACACAATTGTCTTTTACATAGCTCGATACATTATGTCGAACCGGGATCATCAGCTGTATCTGTTTCCAGGAAGAGATCTGGTTGACGTACCCTTCCATCTCCGGCATCAGTTCGATGTAGGCCTGGTAAAAAGATTCAAGTCCTTGTTTCCGCATAGACTTGTATTCACCTGGCTTGATCAACAGTACACTTCGGACTTCTCCATCTGGTAGTGGAAACAGACCTAGGAACCGTTCCTGGGTGGTGATGATGGAAGAGGATTTCAAGGTAGGAGGTCGCGGAAAGGATACGGTCAGGAAATGATGATTGTAGGAATACTTCTTTATCTGCACATCCATTTCATTTCGGACAGGGGAAACCCTACCTTCAGCTCCTATATAGAACAGTGCTTCAATAGACGTCTCACCGTCTTTCGTTGACACGTTCGCAACCCGTCGTCCGTCTTTATTTGTAAAACCTGTGAATTTCGCAGGTCTCATATGATGGAAATCAGGATATTGCTTCGCTTTTCGGAATAAAATTTCTTTCAACTTTTCGTGGGGAAGCATGACGGAGGTGTTGAATTCTGAGCGGATGATATCATAGCGGAATTCGTTCTCGCCAATCAGTTCCAGAGAGTCTCCATCTTGATAAAATTCTGTCATCTCGATGGAGGGGAGCATTTTCCCGTTTTCCTTGATCTGTTCGTAAACGCCTAATTTTTTTAGGATAGCGAGGCTTTTCGGCTGTAACAGTTCACCCTTATAAATCAATCCACTTTTCTCGTCTTTTTCCACCATAAGTACTTTGACTTTACAGGAAGCAAGCTTGACAGCCAACGTCAAGCCGGCTATGCCACCTCCGACTATCATCACTTGATAATCCAATGTCCTCACCACCTTCGTAGTAAAGGTTCTTTTCCACTGATGATAAGGATGTAAACGTTAGAGGACATAAAAAAAGCACCTGACACATGTGTCGTGCCAGGTACCTGGGCGGGTATATTTTTAATATAAAAGTATTATGCCGAACTAATATGTTCTTTCACAGAGATGACCTGTTCATTTTTCAATTTGATGATTTGAGCAACTGGACGATCGATATGGACATTGGATTCTTTGTAAACGGCTTTATAACGACTGAAGACGATGACATGATCACCTACTTCTACGAATTTTTCAGGGACCACTTCAAATATCTTATAATTCTTCTCGAGCTTCTTGAAGACGTTTTTAACACGTGTACGGCCTTGGATCGTCACGTTTTTCTCTGCCTTGATCCACTGCACATCAGGCGCAAGATTGGAAACGACTGCTGTCAGATTTCCATTCGCAAACTGGTTATATGCTTCCTTTACGATGTCCACATTCGACAAGACCCTTCCCTCCTCTAACTTTGGTAGTATTCGTTAATACCTACTTTAGTCGTATGTAACATTATTATACAAAGTTTTCTGATAACTTAGAAGTACTATGTTACTAGTAATTTTAACCAATTCGAGAAGGGAGGGATGAGATCAAGCTTTTGCCGTTCTGTTTCGAGTAGCGATAGTGAGCAATTCGTCTAATAGCGAATCGATATCGTCTGCAGATGAATGCAAGCCGAGTGAGATCCGGATGAATTCCCTCGCCTTATCTGGTGTACGACCGATGGCCATCATTGTTTTCGAAGGGGATTGTTGCCCGACTGAACAAGCCGATCCAGTGGATACAGCGAACCCTCTTCTGTTCAATTCAAGCATGATGTACTGACCTTCCATCCCTTTTACGCGAAGCCCGATGATTGAAGGTAGGACGGTCATCGGATGGCCTTCAACATAAAAACCATCCTCGCCTTCCAATTTCGTCAGGACACGGTCTCTCAGCTTACGAAAATGCATTTCATTCTCCCGCATATGATCGATCATATCCCCAGCAGCTGTGACGAATGCAGCAATGCCGGGAACATTGACGGTCCCGGAGCGGAAGCCTTTTTCATGAGACGTACCAGGAATCGTCGCTTTCCAGTGAGTTTGTGGAGAGACATAACAAGCTCCGACACCTTTTGGACCGTATATCTTATGGCTTGAGATAGAAATGCTGTCCAATCCGAGTATGTGGACATCAATCGGCATTTTTCCGAAGGTTTGGACACAATCACTGTGGAACAGGATCCCCTTGCCACTCAAAATTTCGCCGATTTCTTGTAATGGCTGTAGGGTACCGATTTCGCTATTCGCATGTCCGATGCTGACGAGGATCGTGTTTTCGGTAATCGCTTGGTTCAAGTCCTGTAACCGAATTCTACCCGTCGAATCCACTGGAAGCTTTGTAACGGTGAAACCTTCCTCTTCCAGCAACTGAAACGTGTTCGTCACAGAGGGATGTTCCGTCACTGTGGTGATCAGGTGTTTCCCTTTATGTGAATGGGCACGGACCAATGACACGATGGCGAGATGGTTGCTCTCCGATCCCCCACTTGTAAAATAAACACCATTCGGATCCCCATTCAAGTATCCCGCAAGCTGTTTCCGGCATTCTTCGAGCAACATTTCCGCGTTACTTCCCATATCATGTAGGCTGGAAGAATTCCCGAAAAAACGTGTAGAAGCTTCAGTGAAAACACGTAATGAAGACTCTGACATCGGAGTCGACGCCGCATAGTCAAAATAGATCATGACAACCTCCTAAGTTTCGTTCTGGTTGAAAACCTCTTGCTATCAGTTTAGTTTTATGTAAATATAGGTGTCAAGACACATGTAAAATATCAGTCTACGAGTTTGCTAGGAGGTCCACATGAAAACACAAAAAACGGATGTCCTTGTAATTGGAAGTGGCCTAGCTGGCATCATGACGGCGGAGCTTCTTTCTGCGCACAAGAATGTGATAATTTTCACAAAGAATAGATTAGAAGAAAGCAATTCTTATTTGGCTCAAGGTGGGATTGCAGCTGTAACACAAAGCGATGACAGTTGGTATGATCATTTCCTGGATACGCTTCAGGCCGGGTGTTACCACAATGAACCAGAAGCGACACAACAGCTGGTTGAAGGCGGGCCTGATGCGATTCATAGATTGGTTGAATTGGGCGTCCGATTCGATCGGAACGAAGATGGAAGCTATCAATATGGTCAAGAAGGTGCGCACAATCGGGCTCGTATTCTACATATATGCGGAGATGCGACCGGTAAACACTTGATTGATACGGTTAAAAGAAGAGTACAGTCTCATGATCTGGTTCAAGAGGGGCAAACGGTAGTCAGGTTAATGATGAGGAGCGGCCGTTGCGTCGGTGCTTGGAGTATCGATCCGAATGGGGAATGGACTGCGACATATGCCTCGACGGTCATCCTTGCGACTGGCGGGATGTCCGGTTTGTATCCTTTCAACTCCAATGCTGCCACGATAACAGGGGATGGACTTGCGCTGGCTTATGAGGCTGGAGCGGAACTATCCGACCTGGAATTCATCCAATTCCATCCGACCTTGTTGGTTTCAGAAGGGAAGACGTCAGGATTGGTGACCGAAGCGGTAAGAGGTCAAGGAGCCAAACTCGTCGATCAGGATGGCCGCTCATTGATGGAAGGGGAGCACCCACTTGAAGACCTGGCACCAAGAGATGTGGTCTCCCGCGTGTTGTATCGCGCACGACAGAGTGGTAGGAAATCGTTCCTCGACATCCGAGGAATCACCGATTTTGAAAAGAAATTCCCGACGGTTACAAAGTTATGTAGTAAAGGCTACATCGACCTTCGAGAAGGATTCATCCCAGTGGCACCTGGTGCTCATTTTACAATGGGAGGTATCGAGGTCGACCGGCATGGAGCTACAACCGTTCCAAACTTATACGCTGTAGGAGAAGTGGCTAATACAGGCGTACACGGCGCAAACCGTCTTGCGAGCAATTCCCTGTTGGAAGGGGGCGTTTTTGCATATGAAGTCGCACAGAGCATCCTTTCTAACCTGCATTCGGTCCAAATGGAAGGGATAGATCTATGGTCAAGTGTACCGGTGCTCTCTCACAGTCTTGATTTCAGAAGTATCCAGACGATATTCAACGACCATATTGGCATTGAGCGGAATCGGATCGGTCTTGAGCGAGCCGTTCAATGGTTCGAGGGGTATCTCACTAACACAGTTTATAAAGCGTTTCCTAGTTTGGAAGATATACAAACGTATCAGCATGTGCAGGTCGGTGCACTCGTCGCTCGTTCAGCACTGGAACGGACGGAAAGCAGAGGCAGTCATTACCGGACCGACCATCCACTAGAAAAAGAGTATTGGCGTCAAAAGCGCATAAAGAGGAGGAAGAGATCCTATGAACCGGTTGAAAGTACGGCAAGACCTTGAAAGATTCTTCATTGAAGATATCGCATCAGGTGATCTGACCAGCCAGCTTTTGTTTCAAAAAGGACAGATGGCAAGGGGGAAACTGTTTGTCAAAGAGTCCGGCGTGTTTGCGGGTGAAATGGTGATTGTTGAGGGATTCAAGCTCGTATCAGAGGACATCCAAGTTGAAATGGTCGCCCGAGATGGGGAATGGCTGGAAGCAGGTGACACAATTGCTGCCCTTACAGGTCCTGTCGCTTCCATTTTAGAAGGGGAGCGCGTCATTTTGAACCTGATTCAGAGAATGAGTGGCATCGCTACCCAAACGAATGAAGCGAAGAAGCTGTTAGAAGGAGATTCAACACAAGTATGTGACACTCGGAAAACGACACCAGGACTGCGGATGTTCGAAAAATATGCAGTTCGATGTGGCGGTGGCGCGAACCATCGCATGACGCTCGATGGCGGGGTGATGATTAAGGATAATCATATCGCCATGTATGGAAGTATCCATCAGGCGGTTCAGCATGTTCGGGAAGCGTTAGGACCGATGACGAAAATCGAGGTGGAAACAGAATCCGCGGATCAGGTAAAAGCTGCAGTTGAAGCTGGAGCGGACATCATCATGTTCGATAACCGGACGCCAGATGAAGTGAAGGAACTGGTCACCCTCGTCCCGGAGCATATCGTTACAGAAGCGTCTGGTGGCATCAGCCTTCGTAACCTGGCATCTTACAAAGGCTGCGGAGTCGACTTCATCTCATTAGGTGCATTGACGCATTCTGTCAAAGGCTTGGATATCAGTCTTGAAATGGAGGTTCAATAACATGGGTGTACTCGATATTTTGAAACAGTCGAACGGACTCCCCGCTAAGTATAAGAATTTGACCGAACTGGAAATGGTTGCACGTATCCAAACCATTAAAGAAAAATTGGGTGAGGAACTTTATTTACCAGGACATCATTATCAAAAGGATGAAGTCATCCAGTTTGCAGATGATACTGGGGACTCGTTGAAACTGGCACAGCTTTCAGCTGAAAATGCACAAGCAAAGTATATCGTGTTTTGCGGGGTCCATTTCATGGCCGAAACGGCTGACATTTTGTCCAGTGAAGAGCAGATCGTGGTCCTTCCTGACATGCGGGCTGGCTGTTCAATGGCTGATATGGCAGATATCTACCAGACAGAAAAAGCATGGAAAATCTTACAAGATGCATTCGGCGATACCATCCTTCCGCTCACCTATGTCAATTCGACTGCGAGCATCAAGAGCTTTGTCGGGAAAAACGGAGGGGCGACCGTCACGTCATCCAATGCAAAAGCGATGGTCGATTGGGCGCTGGAACAGAAGGAACGCATCCTGTTTTTACCGGATCAGCATCTTGGACGGAATACAGCTCATAACTTAGGCATTCCTCTCGAACAGATGGCGGTCTGGGACCCGATTGCGAATGAGCTTGAGTATGATGGACCGTGGGAGGATGTGCGAATCATCCTCTGGAAAGGTCATTGTTCTGTGCATGAGAAGTTCACGCTGGAGAACATTGCTCAAGTCCGAGAGGAGATGCCCGGCGTGAAAGTCCTTGTGCATCCGGAGTGTACGTTTGAAGTCGTTCAAGCTTCCGATGAGAACGGCTCGACGAAGAAAATCATCGATACGATTGAAAGTGCGCCAGCCGGATCCTCGTGGGCAATCGGGACTGAAATGAATTTGGTCAATCGTCTGATTCAGACTCATCCGGATAAGAACATCGTTTCGTTGAACCCGAATATGTGCCCATGTTTGACGATGAATAGGATTGACTTGCCTCACCTCTTATGGGCATTAGAATCAATTGTTGAGGGTAATGTGATCAATCAAATCAAGGTAGATGCGGAAACCGCTCATTTTGCGAAAGTTGCACTCGAACGTATGCTGGAAAAATCCATATAATATAGCAGAGGCTGGCTCAGTAACGAGGCTCTGAACATACAACATTTGCTCATTAATTTCATTGAATTTTACTTTTGTTGTGTGGGGAGGAGATCGCTTTTGAGCTGGTCTTTATTTTTTACATATATGAGGTGGAAGCCTTGTAATTCTACCCAACTTCGGATTAATTCGTTATTTTCGCCTATACAGCAACTAATGAGTTAAAATGAAACTAGAGAAACATCTGTGTGAAGGAGGGAGATCTGTGAAAAAATCCCTTGAAAACATCAGTTTCTACTTGGTCGGACTCTTCATCATGACACTAGGAATTAGTGCAACAATCGTCTCGGGTCTCGGTGCCTCACCACTTGATGCCCTCAATGTCGGATTGACGGATCACTTCGGTTTAACCGTCGGTAGCTGGGAATTCATCGGCGGTATTATTCTTGTATTTATCAATGCATTCGTACAAAAGGAAAAACCATCCTATTTCAGCATTGTAACCGCCCTGATCACAGGGATCGGAATTGATTTTTGGCTGTTTACGCTCTGGCAAGTTTGGGAGCCGGTTACCTTACCGATGATGGCGACTGTCCTTATGAGTGGTCTCATCTTACTCGGACTTGGAATATCCATCTATCTCCATTCCAATATTGCACTCATTCCGGTCGATGGTTTGATGATTGCGCTACACAGACGGTTCGGTTTCAGGCTCGCCATAGCCAAGACACTAGCAGGGGCTTTCATTCTGATCCTGGCGTTGATTGCGGGTGGCCCAGTCGGAATCGGTACCTTTATCGTTGTCTTGCTCGTCGGACCGCTGATCGGTTTCTTCCACAAATACATTTCCGTCTTGAAAACCAAGATAGATGATTTAGTGTATTCTGTATAAATTCATAAAAAATGAAAGAGGTGTACAGCTGTGAAAAAGGTGATGATTGGGGTTGTTGCAATCGTATTTTTAGGCGTCGGTTGGTGGCTTGGTTCTCCTCTTTTTTTGGACAAGGAAGTGAATGAAGAAGCACCACAAAGCGTAACGGAGCCCGCCAATGAAAACGAATCATCAGCTACCAGTGATGAGGAAAAACAAACGGACTCAGAAGATGCAGAACCTGTTGAACAAATGTATAGCGGAACATTCGTGGATGCAGATGACAAGCATAAAGCGAGCGGGAATGTACAAACCATCACAACCGAAGAAGGGACCTTCCTCCGTTTTGAACAATTCGAAGCGACAAATGGTCCGGATCTTTATGTGTATTTAGCGGAAGAAGGAAAACCGACGAAAGAAGGAATCGAGCTTGGAAAATTGAAGGGAAACAAAGGGGATCAAAACTATCCTCTGCCTAAAGGTGCTGATCTGAGCCAGTTCAATACGGTCGTCATCTGGTGCAAGGCCTTTGATGAAGACTTCGGTTATGCTGCTCTTACATTGAATTAAAATCCCGACAAAGCGGAGGTGGATGGAAATGTGGAAGAAATTGAAGACATTGCACACCTATAACGGTTGGATCATCACATTTTTGATGGTTAGTGGCATTCTATTGTTTCTTCCGTCCTTGCGGGGGTTTTTAGCACCAATTCGTGTTGGGTTGAAACAAGCCCATATCGGCGTTGGAATCGCCTCCGTTGCCGTCCTTCTCCTTTACCTTCCTTATTTGAAAAAGCACTACAAGAGCCGGAAACAGACCGGTAAACGGGTGAACCTGCTGACAATCATCGCCTTCATCGTCGTCTGGGCGGTCAGTGGATTCATTTTGACATTCGAGAGATCGGTTTCTGAAGCAACGGCTGCAGCCGCGTTGTTCATCCACGATCTGTTCACCTGGATCGGACTTCCGATCATCCTTTATCATTCTGTGACCCGGTTGAGATGGGTGCAGAAGCAGAGAAAACCACTCGTTCAAACAAAAGATGAGGACACGAAACTGAAGATTCCACTCACGAGAAGAGGTTTCATCCAGATGGTTGCTGGAACGGCATTCGTCGTGTTCATTGGTCCCTCGTTTTTCAAATGGTTGAAGCAAGTCCTGGATGATGGAGGGAACTCGCTGAAAAGCGTCATTGCCAATGACCGGAACGAGATGACCCCACCACCAACCCCACTGCCGGCATCCAATCCTCCCAAAGGCGGGGGCTATGAAGGGAACTTCCGGGTCTACACAGTGACAGAAATACCAAAGTTCACAAATGAAAATTGGTCTTTTACAATCGATGGTCTAGTGGACAAGCCTCTCACCTTCAAGTGGGAAGAGTTCGTGAAGCAGAAACGAACCGTTCAGGTCAGCGATTTCCACTGTGTGACAGGTTGGTCTGTTCGAAAAGTGACCTATGAAGGGATTCCATTGAAAGCCTTATTGGAAAAAGCGGGGGTCCAGAAGGATGCGAAGTACGTAAAGTTCTACTCTGGTGACGGCGTCTATACCGATGCACTCACGCTCGATCAAGCCCGGATGGATGATGTCATGGTGGCGATGATCATGGATGGAGAGCTCATCCCATCTGATTATGGAGGACCTGTCCGACTCATCGTTCCAAGAATGTATGCTTATAAAGCCGTCAAATGGCTTGTTCGAATCGAGCTGATCGACTCACCCCACTTAGGATACTGGCAAATGCGGGGTTACGATACGGACGCGTGGGTGAGGAAATAAGGAACGTACGGAAGGACCCCGTACGTTTATTGTTCTTGTTCCTTAATTACCTTCGTCAATTCCTCGATGTTCTGATTTAGTATCTCTAACTGGTTATTAATCTCCCAAAGATTTGAACTGTAATCGGTAAAAGTGTCATCCACATACTGAGTATTCGAATTCCCGATTGCGCAAGACCCTAACAATACACAGATTCCAAGGAAAATAATTGCGCTCCTTAAGCGCTCTACATCAAACATCATCCCAAATCCCTCCCCCCTCAAACCTACCCATATTTTACCACTAAATATATGCTGCTGGAACATGAATAAATCGTTCTGAAGAAGGAAGGAGAACGATGTTTTTTCCCGAAATGATTATGCAGAACATATTTTCGATTGGGACGAGGAGGATTCAATGAAATTATTGACGAATCAATCATTTAACAATGCTCGGAACTGGATTATGGAAAATGGTCGAGAGTTGGAGAAAGCCCTTTTCCGTTACCATTTTGAAAACGGGACGAAAGAAGAGGTCATGGAAGCTCTCCAATTCTATCAAAACGAAGACGGAGGATTCGGGAAAAAGATGGAGCCGGACTTTCAGCTGGAAATTTCATCCCCGATGGCGGCCTCACATGCGTTTCAAATTTTCAAAGAGTTAGAGGTAGGTGCGGACCACCCGATGGTAAGGGAAGCGATGCATTATCTTCTCACTGTGTACGATGATGAGAACGGGCGCTGGCATGCTGTACCACCCGAGGTGAACCAAGTCCCTCATGCACCTTGGTGGCATTACGATCATGAAAATGAACGGGTCATGGTAGAAGCGGCATGGGGTAATCCGAATGCAGAGCTTGCAGGGTATCTCCTTAGATATCATCCGTTAACGCCTGAGGATATGCGAGAGAATCTGAAGCAAAGGGCTCTGACTCATTTTCAGGAGCTTGATGCGATTGATATGCATGAGACATTCTGTTATTTGAGATTAGCCGATGAATTGAAGGATGAAGAACGGAAGATGATCATCGAAAAGGTCAGGGAACACGTACCTGAGCTTGTAAATGTGAAGAAAGAGCAGTGGAAATCGTATGGCATGCAGCCAGTACAGCTTGCGGAGCATCCTCAGTCTTCTTTTTATGGGCAGTTGAAGGAGAATGTCGAGGAGAATCTGGATTATATCATCGACCAGCAGCAGGCAGACGGTTCTTGGCATCCGAACTGGGAATGGGGCCAATATGAGCATGACTGGCCAAAAGCGAAGGAACAATGGAAAGGGATTTTGACCCTGCAGAATTTGAAGCTGTTGAAAGTGTATGACCGATTGGAGTCACAAACGGTGAAATCGTAAGATCTTCAGAGGGCTGACCTGGAATGTAGGAAGCATTGGAACAGGGACAGCTCTCTGATTTTTTCATACATAATTGCAATACATCATAGATCAAAAAACAATTTTATTGGAGGTGCAAGAAAGAATGAATATTCTCGTCATCGGTGGTACAAAGTTTGTCGGAAGGCATATCGTCGAGGCAGCCACTCAGAGAGGGCATGAGGTGACCTTGTTCAACAGAGGTACAAACCAAGACCTTTTCCCTGATTTGGAGTGGATCCAGGGTGACCGGACGAAAGATGCCGATCGAATCAGTGGACGAAAGTGGGATGCTGTCATAGACACGTGTGGCTATCATCCGACCACCGTCCGGAAGTCCGTTCAAGCGGTCAAGGAACAAACGGAAATCTATACGTTCATTTCCACCGCATCTGTGTACAAACATTTCGCAAATCAAGACATGGTCAATGAGGAATCCATTGTACTTACAATGTCCGATGATGAGATCAGCGCAATCCCAGAAACGGCCGATCGGACACCTGAAACTTATGGTCCATTGAAGTACCAATGTGAACAAGTCGTTTATGAAGAGATGGAAGGTCGAGGCCTTGTCATTCGGCCTGGATTGATTGTTGGGCCATACGATCCGACTGATCGTTTCACGTATTGGGCAATGCGCTTAGCAGAGGACCGACCGATTCTTGCACCTGGAAGACCGGATCGGAAAATACAATTCATCGATGCTCGAGATCTTGCAGAATGGACGATCCGAATGGTTGAGGATCAGATCGTCGGAACATACAATGCTGTCGGTCCAGAAATGAAGTTAATGATGGAGACTTTTTTGGAAAAAGGGAAAGCGCTTTTCAACAATCCTACCGAGATCACATGGGTGTCGGAGTCGTTTTTGAAACGGAACGATGTGATGCCATGGGTTGAACTGCCGTTATGGATCCCTGAAACATACGGGCTATCCGAAGAAATGACGCCAGCGAATGGCGACATCGGGCTCGATCCTTTCAAAGCGGTCCAGGAAGGATTGACCTTCCGCACGTTTGAAGAAACGTTGAAGGACACACATGATTGGTTCATGCAAGAAAATCGTGAACTATCGCAAGCTTGCATGGACCCATTGAAGGAGAAGAGAATCATTTCGAAATGGACAGAAGCGGCGAGTGTATAATCCACTAAATTGATAAGAGCTGGATGCTGCAGAAATTAACGGGGTTCAATTGAGCGGTTCCTTTTAAACACATTCACTAATAAGAAGATGAGCAGGCCAAATTTTTGGTCTGCTTTTTCTTGTTGAGATAATGCAAAGGACAGGGTTGCGGTTGTCGCAACATTAGAGAGCTTCTGGATAGGTGAAAACACCAAAACTAGTGAAGTCACCCACCCAAAGAGAGCTTTTTGATAGGTGAAAACACCAAAACCGGTGAAGTCACCCACTCAAAGAGAGCTTTTTGATAGGTGAAAATGCCAAAACTGGTGAAGTCACCTACTCATAGAGAGATAGCCTTCCTTTTAACACTGGAATTAACCACCTGTTTAGCAATACTAGATAGAAAAAATTCCGGTAAACCGGAAAGAGGAAATTTTAGGATTGTTTGTTCAATTTTGATACAATGAGTCAGGTAACGATACAACGGTTGAGGTGGCCACAATGAAGAACCTACAACAATACATACAATCACGCTTTTCATTCTTTTATGGCTGGATCATCGTATTTCTCGGAGGGCTCGGTCTCTTTTTCTCTGGACCTGGTCAAACGTACGGAATTTCTGTTTTCATAGACTCATATATTGAAGAATTCGATTGGAGCCGGTCACTCGTATCCGGCATTTATTCAGGTGCGACCCTCTTATCCGGTTCACTCCTGTTTTTGATGGGGAGGGCGGTTGATAAATACGGTCAGCGCACGATGGCACTGATCGTCGGTATATCGCTTGCAATCGCATGTTTCTGGAACAGTTTCGTTTTCACGCCGGTGATGCTATTCATCGGGTTTTTCTTACTGCGATTCTTCGGACAAGGATCAATGACGCTTGTGCCGAACACGCTTGTTCCCCAATGGTTCATCGAAAAAAGAGGAAGAGCGCTCAGTTTCATGGCCATCGGAGGTTTCTTGAGTTCTGCCCTGATTCCACCTGTGAATGCTTGGCTCATCAGCACCTTCTCATGGGAGATCGCCTTCCGTATTCTCGGATTTTCCATTCTGATCCTCTTCGTTCCGCTCGTTTTCTTCTTTATGAAAAATAAACCGGAAGACATCGGCTTGAAGCCGGACAATGCCGTACGGAAACAGAATGCGGATGGAACCGAAGTCGAGGAGGAAAACGAATACGATGTGTCATGGACGCTGAAAGAAGCGATGAGAACGAGACAATTCTGGCTCATCCTCGTCTGTGTCAGTATCCCTGCATTGGTGAACACCGGCATTACTTTTCATCTCGTTTCGATTTTTGAAGAAGGTGGACTGGGCAGAGGTACGGCGGCATTCATCCTCAGTCTGATGGCAATCGTAGGATTTCCGATCACGATGGTTTCCGGATTCATTCTGGAGCGCGTGAAGGTGCATGTCGTACTGTCCGTCAGCTATATTGGGCAATTGGCGTTTGTCATCCTTCTACTCTTTACGAACTCCTATTGGATGGCGATTCTATTTGGAATCGTCTGGGGAATCGTGAATGGTCTTGAGCGGATTACGCTATCAATCATCTGGCCGGATTATTTCGGACGTAAGTATTTGGGAAGCATCAAAGGCATAGCGATGACGACAATGGTCATCGGCTCGGCATTTGGCCCGCTTCCTTACGGATTTGCTTTCGACTTGTTCGGTGGATACTCGGAGATTCTACTCCTGACGATGATTTTCCCGATCATCGGCTTCATTTTCGCCCTTATTTCTCCTCGTCCTTCCAAAGTGTAAAAAAAAGACGGCTGGCAGCTGCCATCCGTCTTTCTTGCTATTATGAACGTTGTGTCGACAAGATGCCGACATCGTGTTTGATTTCATTTTCCCAAAGCTCGGTGTACGGTTGGAAAAGATTCTTCATCTTATCCTGAATCGCTAGTGTGAGGAGACCGTTTCCGACGCCTCGCTTCGTATAGCCGAGTGGAATCGTCCTTTTGACCAACTGGGCGTATAACTCTACCTCGGTTAGATTTCGGTTGAATTCTTTTTGACTGATGTTGTTTAGCAGTGCAAGGGCACCGGACACGTGCGGTGTCGCCATCGAAGTTCCCGAAAGCTTCGCATACCGATTGTCCGGGAACGTAGACAGAATATTGACGCCTGGTGCAACGAGGTCAATCTCGTCATTCGTGTTCGTAAATCGGGCAAGCTTCCGTTTGAAATCCATCGCCCCGACCTGGATTACTTCGTTATAAGCACCTGGATAAGAAAATTCTTCTGTTCCCTCGTTGTCGTCTCCTTCATTTCCGGCAGCACATACAACAGAAACATTGTTTTCTACTGCATACTTCACTGCATCGTGAAGCTCATCCGTTCCTTGAGGACCGCCGAGCGACATGGAAATGACACGTACTTTTTCACCCTTAGGACCTTCCCAATCGACGGCGTACCGGATCGCTTCAATGATCCATGCCATTCTACCGCTTCCTTGTTGGGTGAGCACTTTCAGCACCAACAGCTTCGATTTCGGGGCGACCCCGGCGATGCCATTACTCGTGCCGACAGCTGCAATCGTACCGGCGACATGTGTTCCATGACCATTGTTGTCCGAATAGTTGTTTTCGTCACTATTGTAATCTGTCGTGAAATTACGTCCATCGATAATCTGATCCTTCAAGTCTGGATGGGCCATTTGGCACCCTGTATCAATGACAGCGACGACATTTCCTTCACCTTTATCCGCCTGATCCCAAACGTCCGGTGCCTCAATCATTTTCACACCACGGGGGACGTTGGTCAGTTCATCGACAATTTCTTCGACATGATAAGGAATCAATCTTACTTCGCTCATATTCATCCTCCTTAAATTGAATGATGAAAATCGCATGATGTAGGACAAGTTTTCTGAATTATGAAAAGAATAACGGAAAGGCAAGAACAATTCAATAGGGTGAAGTACCTGAATATTGATAGGATGAAGTCAGGGATTCTCTCATATGGTAAAATATGTAGTATTGAAATGAGGGGGGATAGCTTGAAAGAAAGATATTTTTGGCTGATCATGGTCGTCATCGTCATTGCATGGATTGGCAACTATACCTATTTAAAATCTCAGCAACTGGAAAATCCGATTCTACTAACTCACTATTATGAAATTCCATTTGAAGACAGATCATTCTTTGAAATCTATTATCTTACGAATAAAGATCATCAAAAATTAAATTACCTTGAATTAAATGGGGTAGGTGTGTATCCCTCTGAAGAATTTAATCACTTTGTTTATGAACAAAATGTTCCTCAATTCGAAAAAGAATTCAGACATCATTACTTGAAAAAGGTGAGATTTGAATTACGAGATCATGGGCTTCCTTTAGAACCAAATTCAGGTGATAAATGGTCAGTTCAAGAAGTTATACCTCATTATACACATGTAAATGCAGCAAAGCGGCCTGAAAGTGAAGATGTGGGGAATATTTCAGTCAAAGCATACACTCAAGGCAATCAACTTTTCGGGAATCAAATGTCTGGCAGTAGTAATACCAATGAGACATATCACTCGGCAACAGCTCAAGAAAACGTATTGATTGAAAAACTTGTGATTCCTCATCATAAAAAAATTGCTGATTCCTTAGACATAAAGATTGGAGTCAACGATGAATTCAACCTGGCTGAGGATCGACGAAATTGGTCTGAAATCCCTGGTAAGCCGTTTGGAGAAATAGCATTTCCAATTCAACTGATGCAAGGGGATACCTTGAGCATTTATCTGAAAGTAGATGACAGTTTTAAAAGCTACCTTCATATGCCTTTAAGGTGGGTTGGGAAAACGGAAGATGGAGAGAGCTTCGAAAATTTAATCTTTATGAATTCACAACCCCGCTTCGATCAGGATGATATCAATCAGATCATAGCCGAGAAGGAGGAGGGGATGGAATGAACAAAACATTTAAAAAGTTATTCTGGGGATTCTTGTTCGTGTTGGTGGAAATCCACCTATTTGTCATCGATATATTACCAGATCCGATTGGATACCTTTTCATCTACCTAGGTCTATTGGAGATCAGGGATACGTATGGAAAAAGTAATCTTTCACGCCCAATATCAATGATTCTACTCGTTGTTTCTGTTCCGACAGTGTTCATCAACCAATCGAATGTGAATGAATCAGCCCTTTTTATGCAGTTGAATGGTTTGGAATTTTACGAGTATGGGCTAGGGCTTGCAAAACTTGTACTTACGTTTTATGTATTCAAGTTATTAGTGAATGTAGCGGAAGAGATCGGAGACATAGAACTTAAACAATACACCCAAAAATTATTTAATATCTATATTGTACTCATGTTAATCTTTCAAATTGCGCACGCATTCTTTATGAATATGTATGGAGATTTGCTCGCTGGAGCTATTATTGCTTCTGCAATCCTATCTATTGTACTCGACATCTTCTTCCTAGTCCTTTTAAGGAGATTCGGTAAAAAAGAAGGTCGAACTGGTGAGGGACGTTCAAAAGAAACCGTACAAGTCTAATTTTTTCCACGAATTGAAAGATTAATAATAAAAAGGCTGATTCCTATGTCAGCCTTTTTGCTCTACTATACATATTTCACGTCATTTTCATGAACAAGGTAAATTCTGAAGTCACCTTTCAATTCAAGGTACCCAGAATCATACCTCCAGATGACAATGTATGTCTTACCTCGATAGATCACCTTATTCCCTTTGTGCAACACCTGGGATTTCCTCCTCACGTTGAAACCTCAACTTATTACAGGAAGCTCTGTACTGATTAAATTGATATCGTGGGACAACAATTTCTGATTGGCTTCAAGCAAGTTTTGGAAGGCATTCGTATGGTCCTCTAATGTTTCATAACAGATCGCTTTTTCTGATTTGACCAATGCGAGCCATGAATCGTTCTTTTTGGTATAAAAAATAGATTCAGCCGTATTGAATTCTTTGATGGCTTCTTTGAATTGTTCTTTTTTCATGAGGATCTTGCCGAGTACATAGTGACATTGCGCATGTAAGTGGGATTTCGGTTCAGCCAGTTCCAAGCCGGATTGGATGTAATATTCCGCAAGCTCAACATCATTGATGTACAGATAGGATAGAGAGAGCTCATAGTAGTTGTTCACTGCCAAGGTTTTATAATTAAGCTCATTCGCTTCATCTAAGCAATTATGGAGTTCTTTCAAGGCTTGAACCGCTTTATCTTGTTTACGGTACAAGATTCCGAGGTTGATCTTGGAGCCGACGTAGCGGTGTGTTTCTTCCTCAGAATTGAAATACTGGATTGCGGCTTTCGTAGAGCCGATGCCGGCTGCAAACTTCCGCATATATAATTCAGCAATTCCCTTCAGCATATAGAAATGACCATTGGAAAATTGAATTTCATTATCGTCCATGATGACAATCGCTTCATGAATGACATCCAGTCCTTTTTGGAATTCTCGAATGCGACAATAACATAGCGCAAGGTTATAAAGGATGTTGATTGTTAGGAGTCCATCTACCTCAGCATGATACGTGTTGATGAGAGCGGACGCACGGAGGGCAGCTTCAATTCCTTCTTTATAATTTTCAAGCTTCCGGTTGGATAAGGATATGTAATAGTAAACTTCAACAATTTCGTTTGTATCCATAGATGATAAATAAGAGAGTGCTTCACGATAATGTTCTACAGCCTCTTTATCTCGATTGAGTTTTTCGCAAATGCGACCCAACAATTTATAAGCGAGCCACTTTTCAGGGAAAGGGACATTCTCTATATGAATGAGTTCCTGCAAGCGACTTTCTGCTTCGTCATATTTCGCGACTTTGAACAGAGTCTTACATATATTGAGCCCTCTTTTAATGTCTTCTGGAGTTGTCACGGGTAATGAGGCATCGCGGATTTCACCTAAGAGATCTCCGACAGAAACACCCAATTTTTGTGACAAATACTCGATTGTCCGCAGGGAGGGGGTGGTCAGGTCTCTTTCAATCAGGCTTAACATAGCACGGCTCAATTGATCCCCAGCTAAATCCCCTTGTGTCAATCCTAAATCTTTCCTCAATCTCTTAATGCGTGTACCAACACTACTTTCCAAATTCAATCGCCTCCCATACCCATTTTACCATTAATGTAAATTTATTAACACAATTTTTGAATAATTAAATATATTAACAAAAAAGTTATTGACAACGTAAAATGTTAAATTTAAGATAAAAATGTAAAAATATTCAATTATTTGGAGGTGCTCTATGGAAAGAAGGTTAAAAACAATTGTAAAGAGTGTAAGTGCAGGTGCGATGGCATTGGGGATCGCATTCGCAGGTCACAGTGTCGACCTAAGTGGAAATGACACGAGTCGTGCGGAAGAAAGCCCAATCATCGTCAATTCAGACCCCGTTTGGCCGGATAATGACCCAGTATGGCCAGACAGCCCACCCATCGCTAGTTCTGACCCAGTATGGCCCGATGCTCCAAGCAACCCCGATGGAGACCCAGTGTGGCCGGATTCCCCTGAAAAACCTGAGAACGATCCAGTATGGCCTGACAGTGATGTAACAGCCAGCTCCGATCCAGTATGGCCAGATGATGAACCACGTTCCGTGTAACAAGTTCCACTGAAATTCTTCATTTAATTTCCTCTGAAGTAAGTGAAATCCCCAACGTGAGTCGATTCTTTTTTGCACCCGAATATTAATGAAAATCACTTAACCTGTTCGTGGATTCTTCACATATGAAAGAAGAAAAAAAGGAGAATGCTAAGGTCGGCTCGAAAATAGAGTCGACCTTTGTAATTTTATTGAGAGGAGTACCGACTATGAAGAAAATCCACGTTGCATCCGCCATCCTTTTTGATGAAAGTGGAGAGCGGGTCGTTATGGTAAAGAATAAAAAGGAAGATTCGTACTTCTGGAGTGTACCGGGTGGTGCTGTTGAAGAAGGTGAAACAATCGAACAAGCAGCGGTCAGGGAAACGAAGGAAGAAGCAGGACTCGATATTGAAATTACTGGGCTGCACTCAGTCCGTGAAACTATTTTTCAAGAACGCGGACATCAAGTGGTCTTCTTTCATTTTTACGGAAGAATTATTGGAGGAGAATTAAGAAGTGCTGATCCCGATAACGATATCTTAGAAGTTGAATGGGTTGATTTAAAGATAGCCAATGAACGTATGGATTACTTGCCGGAGTCCTTCAGAATTACCGGACCAAACAAGGGAATTCCGTACTTCTATCAAGGCGTCGTTTAACACTCGTGATTGTATTTCTTTTTGAACAAGAGGGCGTTGATCGTTCCACCGATGATCAAGGTTTGTGCGGTCAAGTACAGCCAGATCATCAGGATGATGAGCGTTTTGACATTCCCGTAAATGAGTGAATATTGACTATACCGTACATAGAAGGAGAAGCCGACGGAAATCAGTTGCCAGAGAACCGTCGCAGTAAGCGCGCCAGGTAACACTTCAATGAACTTCAGCCGCGCTTTTGGCACAAAATGATAGAGTACATAAAAGAACACGAACAGGACGAGACTTCCGACGATCCATTTGATCGGATTCCAAAACGTGATGATGAAGGTAAACAACCACGCATCTTTATCGATGAAGTTGAGGACGATGCGCTCTGCGACTGGTACCAATACCGATATGACCACAACACTGATGAAGGCGAACGTGAGTAGTAACCCTTCGAGCAGTTGGATGATGAACGACCTTTTTGTCGTTTGAGGATAGCTTTCATTGAGAATTCTCGAAAAGGATTGAATGGCGAACGAAGAAAGCCAGATGGAAGCAAGGAAACCGAACGTCATCAAGTTCTCTTCCTGGTTGGCGAAGATTCCAGTCAACGTTTCTCTAAGAAAGTAGATCGTTTGTTCAGGTGCATATGGTTCCACAAGGTCAAGCACGGAACCTGTGTTTAACGGGAGCTTCCCGACCAGAGTGATGACGACAATGAGAAATGGAAAAAGAGACAACAGGAAATAATACGACATCTGTGCAGCAAGGTCGTAGATTTTACGATTGAAAAATTCTCGGTAAAGTGCTTTTACCAGCCAAAAGACAGTACTCACAGATCATCCCTCATTTTCATCACTATGCTTGGTATAACCAAAAAGAAGGAGTTTATGAGAGGAGAGATCGTTTTTATTTGATTGTGCAGGTCAATGCGTAGTGCTCGCTCCAAAAATAAAAACCCATTCATGAGAATGAGTTTTTCATCGAATATAATTTATTTGATGACATGTGGGGTTTTATATTGCTTATAAGCGTCGAGCACTGCTGCTAACAATACGGATTGCGTCTTCCCGTAATAGTGATTCTCTATTTCCTTGTTGATTGCATTCAATCCATCACGCATACTTAAGCCCTTAATCAGCCTTCCTAAATAGTTTTGGGCATGTGTGGTGTCGAGTGTACAGTCTGCCCAGACTATGACACCATACAATTTATCTACTTCTAAAGTTACTGTAACGGACTGATTTAAGTCGTTCAAAACCATGCTGTTTGGTAGACGTGCACTTCCAGAAATCAAAAGTGTATGGGACATCGTTTTCCTCCTAGAAATATGACGAATTAATTCTCACGTATATATTTGACATAATAGTTTTGATTCCTTCATTAATTTAATCGTTCTCATTCAACGATTTCAGCCCGTTAGAAAAGGGTAAGGTTTGGAGAAGGAGGGATTGATGTGCGGTTAGCGACTGTACGTATTGGAGACGTGGAAAGCGCGGCAATCATAATTGACGAACGTGCGATTTTGATTGCCGAGGTGAACAAATATTTGAATATCAAACATCCGGAAACGGTGTTCGAACTCATCCAGCCGGAGGCATTCGGCTTGTTGAAAAGCTGGTGGGAAACCTTGGATAAAGAGCGGCTTGTCGAGGACATCGGACATCCAGTGGAGGACATCCAGTTTGCCCCTTTATACCGGCATCCGAGAAAAATTTGGGGCATCGGCTTGAATTACGTAGAGCATGCTTCGGAATTATCGGAGAAAGCTCCGTCGACGGAACCTGCAAGTTTTATGAAGCCGGACACGACGATTATAGGGGCAGGTGATGCGATTGAAATTCCAGAGCAATCGGAGCGCACAACGGCTGAAGCGGAGCTCGGCGTTGTGATTGGTAAGACGTGTAAAAACGTATCGGAGGAGGAAGCTGCTGATGTGATTGCGGGTTTTACGACGATCATCGATATGACGGCAGAAGATATTTTGCAGCAGAACCCGAGATACTTAACCCGATCGAAGAGCTTCGATACGTTTTTCAGCTTCGGTCCGGAACTCGTCATACCTGATGAGGTTGATGATCTCGATAGTCTCCAGGTCACGACGGTCATCAATGGCAGTGTGCACCGATTCAATCAGGTGAAAAACATGACCTTCGATCCGTATCATCTCGTCAGTTTCCACTCGAAAGTGATGACATTACATCCAGGGGACATCATTTCAACCGGGACGCCAGGTGCTGTCGTCATAAGGGATGGAGACGTTGTGGAGTGTCAGATTGACGGCTTTCGTCGATTGGTCAATCCGGTAAAAGATCTGAAGGCAAGAAAGGGAGAGGCGATAGATGGACTTACAACTGAAAGGTAAAAGCGTCATTGTAACAGCAGGCAGTAAAGGCTTAGGCAAAGCGACAGCGATGGAATTCGCAAAGGAAGGCGCACACGTTCTGATAGCGAGCCGGAACGAACAACAGCTGCAGCAAGCGAAGGAAGAGATTTTCAAAGAAACACGCAACGAGCATGTGGACTATGTCATTTGCGACATCACAGATCCGGATCAAATCAATCACCTGGGGGACTATGCGGTTGAGAGGAACGGCACAGTGGACGTGCTGATCAACAATGCGGGTGGACCACCGGCAGGCAGGTTTGAAGATATGCGAGACGAAGACTGGCAGAAGGCGTTCGAATTGAACCTGTTGAGTTTTGTGAGATTAACGCGAAAAGTCATCCCACATATGCAAAAGCAACAGAGTGGACGAATCGTCAATTTCGCTTCGTCCTCAATCAAGCAGCCCTTGGATAATCTGATCCTTTCGAATACATTCCGCGCTGGGATAGTGGGACTGGCGAAGAGTCTGTCACAGGAGCTGGCAGAGTATCAGATTCTCGTCAATACGATTGGACCGGGACGTATTGCTACCGATCGGGTAGCGGAACTTGATGAAATCCGTGCTGGAAAGCTCGGCATTCCGTTAGAGGAGCATGTGGACAATACAGCTAAGAAAATCCCACTTCAGCGGTACGGAACCCCAGAAGAGTTTGCAAAAATGGTCGTATTCCTCGGCTCAGGAGCGAATACCTACATCACCGGCCAATCCCTGCTAGTCGATGGCGGAATGGTCAAGGCTTTGTAAAATAATGAAGGGAACTTCCAGTCGGAAGTTCCCTCAATTTATGGATGATGCGGTTTTTGCGAGGTGCGAAGTCCGATTTTCGTCGATATCGCACCCCGAAATCACCACTAACTACACAGTCTTCGCCCCCAGCAAGTACTGCTTCACGACGTCCGCAAACCGGTCGGCTGCTTCATAGTGAGGTGTATGGCCGCATTCTTCAAAATGAATGATCTCACCATATTCGGCATCTTGTTCGAAAGCAGCAATATGGTGCTCACACGTGACCGCATCGTGTTCCGCCGTCATCAACAGCATCGGTCTTTTCACTTTATTCAAAGTCGGAAGAAGGTTTTCAAAGATTTTCCCCTCTTCCCGTAAACGAGTGTAATGCACCTCGGAACGGTCATACAGCTCATCGACTTCCTCATCCGTATAGCCCGCCCAGTAGTCCGTTGGGTTATCGAAGTTATACGTGTAGATTTCCATCCGCTTTTCGCCAAGTTCATCACTTAACGGCAGGTAGGACTCTACAAAATCCCTTGGCGCCAGATCCTGTTCAATCAAATCCAACGCTTTACGCGCGGATTCCGGCTTCCCATACTTTTCGAGCAGGCGAGCCGTTTTCTTCAGCAAGAACTTGGAAGTCAGCTTGAAATCGAACGTCGGACATTCGAAAATGACCCGTTCAACCGACTCGGGATACTGGCTCACATACGAAAGCGCAAGGTAACCCCCGACCGAGTGCCCAAGCAAGGACCATTTCTCGATGCCGAGCGCTTCTCTCAACGCTTCACAATCATCGACCAGATCCTGAAAGCCGAATGATTCACCTTTTTCAATTAACGCAGAACGGCAAACGCCCCGCTGATCAATGGCAATCAGGTAAAAATTGTCCTGCAATCTCTCCGGTTGGTGGGCGGAGAAATCGTAGCAGCTCTCACCAGGTCCACCGTGCAAGTAAAGGAGAGAAGGGTTCTCTTTCGATCCGTAGGTTTCAACGTAAAGGTCTTTCCCACGGATATTCATCAATTTTCCATTCAATGACAACACCTCATTTTATCGTTCTGCCCAACTACTTCTCGCCAACACCCGCGATTCCTTTTTCCAAAACGGACTGACCATAAGACCACTGACAAAATAGAGGGCGGAGCTCAAGTAGAAGATGAAATAGATCGTGAAATAGTCTGCCAAAAATCCCCCAGCAATGATGGCAAATGCAGAGAAAATGGATGTCCAGAAATGATAGCGACCGATTTTTACCCCACGATCTGCTCCATCCGAAAATTCCGCCACCATGATCTTTTCCCCGTGCTTTTGCAATGCACCGAACATTCCGAGCAAGAGCTGGATGACATACACTTGAGCAATGCTCGTCACATGCGGCAAAACGAGCAACAACCCAGCCATCCCCCAGGCATGAACAACAAGGAAGAGCCGGTGGTCCACTTTAGAGGAGAGCCGACCGATCACTGGGTGGAGCAAGGCAGAGCTGAGACCGAACAGCCCATAGGACAACCCGAACTGGGCGAAGCTCGAACCCACATTTTTAATGAACAGGATGTAGAAAGGGAAGATCAGACTGCTCGCAAAAAAGACGCTGCTCTGTGAGATGATGAGACCTTTCAGTTTCAATGCATTCATCGCTTATACTCCTCATAGAAAAAGTTGGTGAACCGCTCCTCCGGATCATACTTCAGCTTCTTTCGGAAAAATTCATCCGCACGCGGATAGGCTCGGTGAAGCTGCTCCCGGGTCGGGTAGGACATGTACGGCAGATAATAACTGCCACCGTGATCGAGGGTTACGTCGACCATCTTACGAACGATCTCCTCGGTCTTCTTCTGTTCCTTTTCAGATAATCCCTGGTTGATCAAAAGGACGAGCGCAAACATCTCTTCATCGGAATAGGACAAGACTGGTCCTTCCTCATGATTGACGTAGCGGACTGTGATATTAAGAAGGTTCAAGTCCTCTTCAGAAAGGACATCCCTCAGGTCGTCGATGTAATCAGCGAACCCATCCACTGGCACGAAATATTCTTGAAGGACGTCGGTGTCATTCTCTGCTTTATACTCCAAAAACTTCGACTCCCCGCGCATCGCATTGTTTCGGGTGATCAAGTCTCCATCCACCTGTTCAAAATACGCCTTCTGCAACGACCAGAACGAATTTTTTCCCCAATTAAAATCTCGTGCAAGGCCGAGCGCGAACTTCGTGACACCCGTCAGTTGTTCCTTTTTCAACGTATTATGTTCGCTGAGTGTCCCGTCCGCGCGCAAATAATCGGTCACATACATCTCCGTTAAAAAGGAGTCCGGAGCAGTGGAGATCCGTGCCAGGTGGAGCTGTGCATCGGGATCACCTTCTACCTCTGTCTTGAAATACTCCGAGTAATCCTTGTAATCGAGCGTTTTGGTCCTCATTTCGTAAAGCTCATCGTCCGTCAGTTGAAGCTCGACATCCAATATGACACCGAACAGCCCGTAGCCGCCGAGCGCGAGGTAAAAAAGCTCTCGATTTTCATCTCTACTGACATTCAGAATCCGTCCATCTGCTGTCAACAGGCGGAAAGATCGAACCGTACTGATCAGCGAACCTTTCCGGATATCCCTTCCATGCGCGTTGACACTGATGGAGCCTCCCACAGTGAAAATATTTTGGGACTGCATGACCTGAACCGCAAGGCCATGCGGGTTTATGTACTGCTGGATATCCTCCCAGGTGGCACCGCTCTGGACTGTGATCGTCTTCTCCTTTTTATCAAACTCTAAAATCTTGTTAAATCCGGTCATGTCAATGACGACCGAATCATGATAATACGTGTGACCGCCCATGCTATGTCGTTTACCGGCTATGGACACTCGGAGGTTCTTCTCTTCAGCCTCCTTAAGGACTTCTCGGATACTTTCAAACTCAGAACCTTTCACGACACGGTCGACTTTGACCGGCATAAGCTTAGACACATCTGTCATATATTGATTTGATGAGCTGGTGGTCGGTTCATGTAAAGAGTATGCAAAAATAGTGCCATAAAGGCCGATACAAATAAGAAGGATCAAAACTTTTTTCATATGAGCGCTCCTTTCTCTAAAAGGGATAAATAAATGTATTTAGTGTAATTTTACACTATTCGAAGGAATCTTCAATACCTAAATGGAAAATAAAAACAGAGTGGGGTGTGGTGGCATGGTTAAAACGCTGCGCATTGGGATTTTTTTGAGTATATTGTTCATGACGTTTCTGACGTGGAACCCTTCTTCAGCACAAGCATGCTCGTGTGCTGTTCCGCAATCGGCAGAGAAGGAGATGGAGCGATCCGACGCGGTTTTTACCGGAACGGTGACCAAAATAAAAAAGGTCGGCATGGGCCTCTACAGTCCGAAGAAGGTCTATTTTGATGTTGAGAAAACGTGGAAAGGACAGAACAAGTCCAAGATGTTCGTCGTAACGGGTATTGGCTCAGGAGATTGTGGGTTCAATTTTGAAGTCGGGCAGGATTATATCGTTTACGCTACAGAATCCAATGCGTACACGAACACTGCTGTATTAACGACGACACTCTGTGATCTGACGAGCAATCTATACGAAAAGGACGCCAATCCGCTTCATCCCAAGAAAGTGATTTTTCCGCCTAGTGAAGGGAAAGTGCCACCAAAAAGTCCTCCATTAGAAGAAATGGTTATGTATGCAGGAGTCTGGGCAATCTTCACTTTGTTCACAGGACTCGTTCTGTGGAAGTTTATCAAGTAGAAGACAATGAAATGGGCGCAAACAACCTGGAACTTGGGTGTGGGAGTTCAACCAGGACGCAATCCGATTTTATGAAGCGATGGGCATGTCGACACAAGTACGTAGGATGGAAATG
Organism: Pseudalkalibacillus sp. Hm43; assembly: GCF_051842935.1. GTDB lineage: Bacteria > Bacillota > Bacilli > Bacillales > Fictibacillaceae > Pseudalkalibacillus. Next base: position 321,497 of record NZ_JBPXRR010000001.1, read on the forward strand.
AAGATTCAATAACGTAAAAAGGAGGTATGTATGCCTGGGTTATTGTTCCCATTAGTGATACTATTAGCTGTCATTCTTATCAGCCATGATGAATTAAAAAGGTATGCGCCCGTTAGGCTGCATACCTTTTGTTTAACTTATTTACCAGGGAGTGGGACGCCGACAGACCAATCGTTTACAGAGTCTGTGTCATTGTTGACGTCAGAGCGGTAAATCGCTTCACCTGTTCGTGCAGTGATGTTCCATCCAGAAACGTAGTTCTCGTAAGCTACGAAATCAATTTCAGCCCCAGATGGTGTCTGAAGAGATACTTGATCACCGGAGTTACCAAGCGCAAGGTTCATACCTGAAACATCCGGATTAAATCCGAATAGGCTATTGAACCCTGAAGCATCACGAGCAACGACGAGATATTGACCCGGATCGATAGTCGTGCCGTTCGGTAAGTTGAATGTACTGTAGTTGTCTTTCAAGATATAGCCGCTGATGTCCAATGTTTCGTTGGAAGTATTATAGATCTCCAGGTATTCTCCTGCACTGTCGGATCCTTCTGCATCGTAATACACTTCCTGGATCAACAATTCGTCAGAAGCTGTTCCGCCACCACCAGAGCAATCACATGTGTATCCAGCTGATTGAGCGTCTTGTTCTGTGAAAAAGAAAACACGGTCTTCAATCGGGACTTGTGTATAATTCAACGGGGTGACATATTCTTTCGTAAAATAATTTCCTACATATTTGTCTGGTTGGTCATTGAACATACGGTCACGGTATTCGAAAGGAAGTTCTTCAAGTGGGTTGGATGCATCCCATACACCGACATTGTTGTTCATTGCAGTCAACATTGCGCCACGGTAATCTTCGAATTTCGCATCTTCAAAAGGCCAGATGAAGTAAGAAATCGCATGTCCATTTTCAAGGATTGCACGGTTGACGTCCATATTCCCTTTGAAAACATAAGCAAGCAAACGTCCGAATCCATCAACTTCTTCTTGTCCTGTGACGAGCGTAATCTGTGTACCGCTTGGAAGAATGGACTTCAAATAATTTGTTGCTGCGTTTCCATGAGGATCGATTTGATTGCCAGGGTCTTTTCCGTTTGAAACGAATGTCTCAGGTGTATCGATTCCTAGGAAACGAACTTCGTCAGCTCCTCTAACTGGGCTCTGCAGCATGATGGTGTCACCATCTTTTACGTAATCGACTGTTGCTGTGTATGTACCTGCTTTCGCCGTTTCCGTATCAATGATGGAAATCGGCACAATCATGACTGCCACTAACATCCAAATGCTTAAAATCTTCTTCACTACAAAAAACCTCCCCAAATTGTTTGGTATTGCCCAATAAATGTAACAAAAGGATGTAAATGCTGTATAAAGCAGTTGTAAAAATCGATAGTGATGACTTTTGATACAGAGAAGGGTGTAGAAATCTTCTTTTCAACTGGATGAACGCCTCGAATGGACCATTTAAATATGACTTTCATCATCTTTTATATAAGAAAAAGATCAGAATAGAGACCAATGGCTCAAATTATTGAAAATTTACAAACGACTTTGTAGAAATATAAACTTTCGACAAGAAATTTGTCAGAATGTTTTTCTTGTCCAAAAGTGGGTATACTGGTACGATAAAGATAATTATTTTTGTTCGGATAGATATTTTATTTATTAGGGCAAGAATAGTAATACAATGTGCTTAATGTGCTATAGGAGGCAACAAAATGGAACAAGGTAAAGTAAAATGGTTCAATGCTGAAAAAGGTTTTGGTTTCATCGAGCGTGAAGGTGCTGACGATGTATTCGTACACTTCTCTGCAATCCAAGGTGACGGATTCAAAACACTAGAAGAAGGTCAAGACGTTTCTTTCGATATCGAAGAAGGACAACGCGGACCACAAGCTGCGAACGTACAAAAAGTTTAATCTGACTAAACCAATAGACAGGCCCCTCAATCGAGGGGCCTGTTTTTTGTTAAGAAAGTTTTTTTCAGCGCTAAATTGAAGTTTAAAGTTGGAAGCTTCCGGTAAAAGAGAAATTGTATAGGATAAAAAGGAGGCGGCTCAAAAAATGGCACATGAAAAATATCAATCTGTCGTAAGTGCTCTACATGAATGTATGGAAGCTTGTAACCATTGTTATGATGTATGCTTGCAAGAAGACGATGTGAAAATGATGGCGGACTGCATACGTCTCGATCGGGAATGTGCAGATATGTGTTCATACTTAGAACAAGCTTTAGTCCGAAACACGCCGTTCGCGTCTGAACTGGCTGCAGTATGTGCAAAGATTTGTGAAGCTTGTGGAAACGAATGCAAGAAACATGACCATGACCACTGTCAGAAATGTGCAGAAGCATGCTTCAAATGTGCGGAGGAATGCAGAAAGATTTCCTAAATCGAACCACAATGAGAAATGCCTGTCGTCCAAAGGGATGACAGGCTTTTTAGTGTTTATTTGTGTGACTTGATGATCTCATCAATGATCCCGTAAGACTTTGCTTCCTCCGCACTCAGGAAATAGTCGCGATCTGTATCTCCAGCCACTTTTTCAACAGGTTGACCGGTACGTTCTGCAATGATGTGATTCAGATGCTCCCTTAATTTCAGGATCCTTTTAGCGGAAATTTCAATATCAGTCGCTTGACCGCGAGCCCCACCTAGAGGCTGGTGAAGCATGATTTCGCTATTCGGTAACGCATATCGTTTCCCTTTCGTGCCTGCGAGCAGCAACATCGCTCCGAAAGATGCGGCCATCCCTGTACAAATCGTACTGATGTCCGGTTTGATGTATTGCATGGTATCGAATATCGCGAAGCCAGCGGAGGTCGAACCTCCTGGACTGTTGATGTAGAGGGAAATATCTTTATCAGGGTCGTCAGCAGCCAGAAATAGGAGCTGTGCGACAATGCTGTTGGCCATGTGATCGTTGATTTCGTCACTGACCATGATGATGCGGTCTTTCAATAGTCTTGAATAGATGTCATACGAGCGTTCACCGTGATTAGATTGTTCAATGACATAAGGAATCGTTGCCATTTAGAGTCCTCCTTCAACTTATGCTGCCATAGAGAGGAAGCCTGAAGGAGTGGAGGACTTCCGGGTCGGTGGAATCTCCACAGGGAACAACACCTTCACTTGATCGATCAACACTTGAGGATCTTCGGTATGGATCGCTTCATAAATCGCTGATTCCAGTTGATCTTCCTCGTCTGAAACAGGCTTCAACACTGGGGGATCTTTTTCATCCGTTAAAAGGTCGAGTCTTCTTCTCGCCCTGTGCAGCAAGGCTTTTACAGCAGTCTCAGTCATCTGGAACATCTCCGCAATCTCTGAGATCTGGAACCGGAAACCTTCCTTCAATGTAAAAATGGCGGATTGCTTCGCGGTCAGAGAGGACAGCTGTTCCATGAAGTCATATTGAGTCTGAACCTCTTCACGCTCCTCCTCAGGAATAGGTCCGACGGTTTCGCGGTTTCGTTTCTTTATTTGATCGAGCCAAAGATGATAGGCGATTTTTTTCAATAGAGCGGTTGTTAAATATTTCTCCTTGTAATGATCCAATCCTCTACAAAATGCCTCTTGGGCAAGATCTTCTCCATCCCATACATTCTTGGAAAGAAAGAGACAATAGCGTTTCAACTTGCTGTACATTTCAACTGTATGATCTGTCGAGGGCGTTTCTTTTTGTTCCATATTGCCAGGCCTGGCGAACATTTACCTCACTCCTTTTTTGCTCCTCTCTACTCTTTAAACGATTCAGGAAGGATAAAAGATATGGGCTAGAGAAATTTTCGGTATGTATACTTTTATTCTATTCCATTCCATTAAGCCGGTATACAAATTAGCCTATTCAGATTATTGTTTTGGAATATTATGTTAATATGGGTGTGAGGTGAGGGAAATGAGTAAAAAGTGGATGAGCTGGTTAGGTCCAATCCTCATATGTATCCTTTTCATTGGATTACTGCTTTATCATTACTTGGAAAAAGAACGAGCTTTACCAACGGAAGACTGGAGCAGGACCATTACCGTCATGGATTCCACTGGGAAAAGTAAACCATATGTGTATGAAGAAGGGAATCAGTTCCATCTGTACCAATCCGATGAGCAAAAGGTTCTTCATTATGTTGTCAACGATTTGAAAGTTCAAAAACAGGAAAGCATACAGGCACAGATTTCGAGTACGTCCTATTTTTGGGCAAAAGAGGATCAATTGCTGTATTTCAAGGACAACACAATCTTCCACAACGATGGTCAGACAGAGAACATATTATTTGAAGATGTGCAGGGAATGAAAGCAACACCTGATCAAGTCGTCTATTGGAACGACAACGAAATCTATACCATCGAGACGGAATCTTTGGAAAGCCGCCTAGTAGCGAAGAGCGAATTTCCAATAGAAGACATCATCTTACATAACGACCCAAACGCCTTCATCGTCCTCTCAGACCGCGCATCAACAGATTTGAAGGTCCACTATTTTGAAAAAGAAGCCGACTTATACCAACCGACAAAAATTACTGAAATTTCAGAAGCGGGCGTCGCTGAGTATACTGGGATGGACTTTGTTGAACAAGATGGGAAGCTCCACCTGGTATTCACGACATACAGTACAGCCCAGCAGAAATTGAATTACAGAGCCTATTACGCATCCATTGAACCTGGTAGCAATCAGAAGCCTGATTTCAAGGAAATGCTCTTCCATCTGGAAAAAACGGGGGAGCGATTGTTCAAACCAAGAGATTTAGAAATCTACATGAAAGAAGATACACCGACGGTCCTGTTCTCAACAGATGGCAGAACAGTAGGAAAGCAGGTGGCCTCGAACATCTACATGGCAACCATACAAAACAACAAGTGGGTTGCCAAGCGGATCAGTACGAGTAAGGAGTCATCTGAACAACCCCAGCCGTTAAACGATGGGACGGTCGTATGGCTCGATTATACGGGAAAAGAATACAATCTCAGTGGTTCATCAAACAATCCTGAAATCGTCGAACAGAGTCAACAGATTACTTCTGACGATTGGGCAAACGCAACATCCAATGCCATCTCCGGTTTGTTCACAGGATTTTTGATCTTACTCATCGCATCCATTTGGATCGCGCCACCAGCCATTTTCTTAGTACTCGTCAACTTTATAAAAGAGGAATCCCTGGATGAAAACAAATCCTGGGTGTTATGGGCAAGTATCTTGATTTATTTAGGAATACAGCTGACATTGATGCCGAAAGTGTTCAATCGTTCCTTCTTTATGAATGCGCCGGATTATCTGACGTTTTCTGGGACGATGTATATCCTTCCGTTGGTTTTCGCCCTATTTGCCTACGGAATGATGAAAGCAGGGACAGACCAATCATGGGGAATCATCAGCCGCGTTTCTTACTTCGTCGGTGTCAATCTCCTCATTTTCATTACTCTGATTGGGCCATATACGATTTAATACGGAATACATCGCTCCTTTTCACGAAGGAGCGATTTTTTATGAATTGGAAGGGAATTACAGAAGCTGTGTGGAAGTGATAGTTTATGCTTTTTTTACATATAGGAGGAGTAACAGATGAACCAATTATCCGGAGTAACATTTCAAGTAAGAGTTTCTGATTTTGATAAAGGGAAGGAATGGTATGAAAAGCTCTTCAACCGAAAGGCGGATTTCATTCCTCACGCTGATTTTGTGGAATGGGAGATCATTCCGAATACATGGCTTCAAGTTTCTAAAGGCGTCCCTTCAGTAGGAAACGGACCACTACGAATCGGAGTGGAAAACATACAGGAAGAACGCATCCGTCTAATGAAAAAATTCCAGATCTCGATAGAAGATGTGAACACAAGAGAAGGCGTGCCGGTGAAATGGTGTACGTTTGAAGATCCTGATGGAAATCTCATTGGGCTATATGAAGAATTGAAGGTCACAACATGAGTTTAATGCGTGTAGGGACGACTTATATTCCGGTATCTGACGTCACGAAAGCAAGCGATTGGTATGTGGAAAACCTGAAGGCCGAATTGAACTATAAGGATGAGAAGAAAGCGATCCTCAATCTGGCGAACCAGAGCTTTTTCCTCGTTAAAACAGATGGTCAAGAAACGGCTAATTTTACAGATGAAGATGGACAAGAGCGGTTTTCGCTCACGTTCGAAGTGGATGGACTGGAGCAGTTGAAGTCCCTCCATAAAAACTTCCAACAAAACGGGATCCGGGTAGGAGAAATCGAAGACCGAGGTCACGCAGGGAACAATTTCGTATTTTATGATCTGGACGGGAACAAGTTCGATGTATGGAGTGAGCTAAGCCCGGAGTTCAAAGAAAAATATCAAATCACATAACGAGGAAACATCATGAAATTATTGAAGACGGCAGAGTTGCCGAAAGAAATACGGACAACTTTTTTCAGAGAGCATTGGGGCAGCCCTGAAATGGTCATCTCATCAGGCACCTACCGATGTGATGAACTGGATGGTTTCGCTGTTCTGAATCGAGAGGGGAATATCCTCGGAATGATCACCTACGTGAGTCAGAACGATTTCCTGGAGATTATGTCTCTGGATAGCCTTAAGGAGAACAGAGGGATCGGTTCAATGCTGATGGAAGTAGTGGAACGAGTGGCAGTAGAGCTTGGGGTAAGTACCATCCGGCTCATTACCACAAATGACAATCTGAATGCATTGAAGTTTTACCAGAAAAGAGGCTATCACCTTGTGGAGGTTTTTCCTGGTGCGGTTGAAAGGGCTCGTACAATGAAACCTGAAATTCCGTTGATAGCTGACAACGGCATTCCCATCCGGGATGAGCTACTTCTCGTCAAAAATATGACAGGTCATTAAAGTGGCAAAGGAGCAAGAGGATGAAATCTGAAAGAAAGTCTGTAATCGTTGACGGCAAAAAGGTCGAATATACTTTCATTGATAATGATGGTGACAAAGTCTGTTTCATGTTTTCAGGTGCGAGCTATTTGTATGATAATCCATTATTCTACTATTCAACGATGCTCATGCTTGAGCACAAATACGATGTCGTGTACATCCATTTTTCTTACAAAGACGAAGAACTAGATCTTCCAATGGAATCAATGACGAACGTGATAGCAAAAGATGTTGATGGAATCATGGAAGAAGTGTTGAACATAAAATCATATGAAGAAAAACTACTTTTAGGAAAGTCCTTTGGAACCATTCCGATCATCAACGCTTATATGAAAGATGAGCGCTTTTCAAATACCAAAATGGTCATCTTAACACCATTAGTAAAATTCGATAGGATCTTCAATAATCTGATGGATGCTGAACAAGCAGTCTATCTTGTCATCGGAACTGATGATCCGCACTATATCTCAGACAGAATCAATACGCTTACTGAAAAAGAGAACATCGTGCTGGAGGAATTTCAGGGTGCAAATCATTCCCTGGACAAACAACCCTTTAAAACGATACAATCTCTGGAACTTTTAAAAGAAACGCTGATGGGTATGCAAGTGTTTTTGGAAGAAAAGGTGTTAAACCATTAGGAGGAAAAAATGAAAGTAGCAGAATTAGAAAATATCATAGATTTTAAGAAGCTTACCATTGTAGAATTACAGATTACACTGCAAGAGGAATATGGAGGGAAAAGGCTCAAGTTCCTTACGCCTTCAGGATTCATTGAAGCGGACATCCGTACTCATGAACCTGAGAGTTTTGATGAATTTCCCAACCTGGGAGCGGCATTGGGCAAGATGGAAACAGACCCGAATGTCGTTGTCCCTGAAAAAGAAGTATTAAATGTACATGCATGTGTCTATTTAAAAGATGTGAAAATTACTCCGCTCGCTTCCCCAGATATACCAACTTACCTAGATGAGTTCGTATTGTTCACAGATCATATCATGGGACTGACGCTTGCAGATACTTATAGATAATAAAGACGCCCTAGCCAGGGCGTCTTTATTTTTACTATTTGAGTTCGATTTTAACTGGGTCTAGTTTGATAGCGTTGTTTATTGTTAAGGCACCGAATGGAACCATAAGCGAGTAATCTTTCATATCAAATGATTTTGGGTTATTTATTGGAATACGTGTTTGAAATTGCATTTTTTCTTTATCGACAATTTCAGAAGTTTGTTCCCATGTCGCATGACCTAGCAAGTCATTCTTATCTGCAATATATCCGTATTCATCGAAGGTTATTTCAGCTGTTGGTACGATTTTTATCCGAGTGGCGAAATTCTGTAGTGTGTTCTTTTTTAACGAATCTTTGTTATTAAGCGTGTAATTGAATACTAATTCATCTTCATCCATTTTAACTTCGTTCACAGTAATGGACGTATCAAAGCGTTCACTCTGTACTTGAAAAGGGACAGAAGTATTCAATGATTGGAAGATTTCTTGTTCATCCAGATGTAGTTTAGGGGCTATCATAAGAAAGTCTGCCTCTTCATCAATCTTACTTGTGAACAGTTCTCGGTAAGTAACAATCCAATTCCCATCAACGAATTGCCTTTCAATTGGATTTACATTCGATTTCATTAATCGTTGCTTCTGATCATCCGTAACCGTTAAGTTCATGTAGTCTAACTTTCCATCCTTCGGCTTTTTCACCTGATACTCAATCAATGTCGTCGCTTTACCTTTTGTAATCGTATTAACAGATAGTTCATAGGCACCGTCTTCAAATGTGGATGTGCCAGCGACTTCTAGTTTTTCAGCCGGGATTTGTTTCACAGGCACTTCGAACTTCCATTTTCCGAACACATCGGCCATATGGGTGAAGGTGAGAGGCAATGTGAATTCTTCTGGCAGCTCTTTTTTATCGTTGTAAAATTCAATGGCTCCTATGAACGTACCGTCATTCGTTTCTTTTAACTGAGTCGAACTGGCTGACCATTGATTTCGGTCTTTCCCATCGAATATATGATAACTGTATCCAGCAGCTGGTCGATTACCGAGGTCCATGTTTTCAATCGTCAGTTTGTCGCCTTTTGCTTCGAACGTGACTCCAATGACATTCCCATCATAGTAAGCGTTCGTAATCGTCACATCGACACCTTTACTTGTCGCTTTTTCATCTAATTCTGTTACGAGATCGCTTGCGAACAGTTCACTTCCGACCGATAGATGCTCGTAAATTGAGCCAAGTAAAGGGACCTGAGCAAGTGCATGGTTCATTGGGGCGAACAGAAAGCCAGATGCGAGCACGAGTGAAGCGGCGGCTGAGGAAAACACCGCGCTAAGCTTGAACGCTTTTTTCCTTTTCTTCAATCGACGTCCATCCTTCATGCCATTTGAAATCGCTTGGAATACATCATCTTTCGAGACCTCGATTTTTTCTGTCTCTTTTTCAAACCAATCTTTGTTCATAAATATTCGCCCCCTCCAACTGTTTCTTCAATTCTTGCTTAGCACGATGCAGATACGTTTTAATCGTGCCTTCAGGTTTGTCCATCGTTTCTGCAATCGTTTGGATCGACTGATCATGGTAATAAAATAGAATGATAGCTGTCTGATATGGAATGCTTAAATGACCAATTGCCTCGGCTAGGTCCAGACGATCTTCCGTCTTTGGACTTTTCTGATCGCGAACCATGGTTAAAAAGTCGTCACCATTCAAAACAACCTTCTTTTTCTTTTTCAATAAATCGTAAGCAGTCCGGATCAAGATCTTTGTAAGCCATGTACTGAAGTATTCAGGCTGCTTCAATTGACCAATGGACATGTAAGCCTTGCATACCGTATCTTGAACGATGTCGAGTGCATCATCTTTATTTCGAACATAGAGGAAAGCAGTCCGATAAAGCTTTTCGTGTTGCTCTCGAATGAGTGTTTCAAAGGCTTCCTCGTTTCCTTTGATCGCTTTTTTCACAAGCTTTGTATGTGTCATGTTCAACCTCCCATCACCCATTAGAGCACTCAGAAGAATGATAAGTTTCAAGTCTTTTCATCTTTTTCATTTTATCGTAAAAATTGATTTTCCAAGTATAAAATCGGTATCTTTTGATTGACCCTGTAGTATGGTACAGGGTTTATGATTGATAAAGAGGTGATCGAAATGGCGTTTCGAACGGGTGAGTTAGCAAAATTATCTGGAGTGAATAAAGAGACGATCCGTTACTATGAACGAATTGGGATTTTGCATGAACCACCGAGGAATGAGTCCGGTTATCGGGTCTATCCTGAAAGTGCCTTACAACGGCTTACATTCATCCGCAAGGCACAAGAGCTTGGGTTTACCTTGCAGGAAGTGGATCAACTGCTCGGGGTCGTCGATCAAGATGATCAACGTTGTCAAAACATGGCTGATTTTACAGCAGAAAAGATCATTGAGATTGAACGGAAAATTTCGGATCTCGTGCGAATGAAAAAGATATTAGAAGATTTGAATGAACGGTGTGAAGAAAATGATGATTTATATACTTGTCCAGTAATTGAACGGCTGACAGAAGAATAGAGGGTTGAGTTGATGAAAAAAGAGAAAAGGTTATTAACAGGGGCGATCATTGGAACGGTATTGACGCTCATTTGTTGTGCGACACCGATTTTGGTCATCCTGTTTGGGGCGATTGGCCTGGGGGCATTCACAGGTTACCTCGACTATGTGTTGATACCAGCGCTTTTTGTATTCATTGGTTTGACGATTTACGCCTACGATAAATATCGAAAAAGGAGTGGATAATCGATGTATGATTTGATTGTAATCGGATCTGGGGCAGCTTCTTTCTCAGCAGCGATCAAGGCAGTTGAAGGAGGAGCGAAAGTAGCGATGGTAGAGAAGGGGACAATCGGCGGAACATGCGTCAATATTGGATGTGTACCATCGAAAACGATGCTCAGAGCGGGAGACATCCAACGTTTGGCCAACAATCAGCCATTCAATGGACTGTCCACGAAAGCTGAAGCCCCCGACTTTGCTCAACTGAAAAAACAGAAAGATGAATTGGTGGGACGACTCAGGAAAGAAAAGTACGAAGATCTGATCAAGGAATATGGCATTGATTTACTGCAAGGTGAAGCCAAATTCATGGGTCAAAACACGATTTCTGTAGCGGACCATACCTACTCATCAGAACATTTTTTGATTGCAACAGGAGCCTCACCATCTATTCCAGAGATTCCTGGACTGAAGGACGTAGATTATTTGACGAGTACAAAAGCGCTTGAATTATCGGAAATACCGAAACGGATTGCTGTAATCGGAGCTGGATATGTAGGAATGGAGCTTGGAGAAATGTTTCACAACCTTGGGGCTGAAGTTACGCTTCTCCAGCGAGGTGAACGCCTGATGAAAGAGTACGATCCTGAAATTTCCGACGTTGTAGGAGATATTTTGAGTAACAAAGGCATTCAGTTTGAAAAAGGCGTAACCTATCACAAAGTCGATGAGGATAAGGGCATAAAAATCATACATTACACACGAAACGGAGAAGAAAAACAGCTTAAAGTGGATGAGGTGATTGTAGCAGCAGGAAGAAAACCGAATACAAGTGCACTCCAACTTAAACAGGCGGGAGTCGAAACGGGGGAAAACGGCGAAGTACGAATCAATGAATATCTCCAAACCAATGTGCCACATATTTTTGCAGCTGGAGATGTTATTCTTGGCCCGCAATTCGTTTATGTTGCTGCCTATGAGGGCGGTCTTGTTGCAAAGAACATCCTACAAAAGGAAAAAGAAAAAGTGGATTTAAAAACAGTACCAGCAGTCACATTTACGAATCCATCGATAGCAAAAGTGGGACTCACAGAGGAAGAAGCAATTCAGGAAGGGTATAGGGTTGCGACTTCGACGTTACCGTTGGATGCTGTTCCAAGAGCATTAGCCAATCACGAAACCCAAGGGTTGTTCAAAATTGTGGTAGAAGAGAATTCCAAACAAATTCTTGGTGTACAAGTGGTCGCAGAAAATGCAGGTGAAATCATTTACGCTGCAACTCTAGCGGTCAAATTCAAACTGACAGCAGAGGATCTCAAAGAAACAATGGTTCCTTATTTGACCATGGCAGAAGGAATCAAGCTTGCAAGCCTATCGTTTGATAAAGACGTATCTAAGCTCTCCTGTTGTGCAGGATAAATACCTAGAGTGTGACCCTCATGAGGGTCACACTTTTTTTTATAGTACCGGCTTGAGCGTCTATTTTTACCGAACTCTAAAGGAATATCCGTTCAGAAATCGAATAAGCAAATAGAACGATGAAGTTTTCGAAAAAAATACCAATGTTATGCCGAAATGCTGTTGTTTCCTCCGAATGACTATAGGGAGGGGAAAACAGAGAATTGATTTTACCTCTTATCGTGTGTCGTTATCGAATGATTTTTTCATTTATAAAGGGGAGGTAGTTGGTTATGGAAGGACAAGCATCATCTATCATAAAAATAAAACGAGGGAGCGAAATCCCTTACAGTGACATTAAAGGTGGACCTAAACTGACAAAAAGTCATTTTGAAATGAGTTATGAAGGTGACCTGCGTGGAGAAGGTATACTGGAAGAATTGAAATGTTATTTTACAGAAACCGCTGCAACGGTATATGGCCTGGAGCGATTTACGGGCAATATCGGAGAGCGGATCGGCAGTTTTGTCATTGAACATAACGGAACCTTTGAAAACGGAGTTCTCTCGTCCACGCAAAAAGTGATTCCACAATCAGGCACAGGAGATTTGAAAGGGATCGAAGGCGTTTTTGATGTAGAGTCGACACAATCGGATGCCTTTTCGATTACGTTCAATTATTCATTTGATGAAGAGATGGCGACTTTCCTCAAAGAAAAGGAAGAGGAAGAAGACAAATACATTGAAGAAGAAATCATCATTGCCGATCAGTGGCTGGATGCATGCAATGCGCTAGAAATTGAAGCCTTATTGGAAATCACATCTCCAACCATTGAGATTTCAGGTCCGAGAGGCTCCGGTTTCGGAAAAGGACTGTTGGTCGATTGGCTGGAGCGAACAGGCCTGAAACTCGAAACGCTCTCCATCTATGGCAGAAAAGGCGTACTGGTTTATGAGCAACACGCGAAATGGAGTGGACAAGAAGGCAGGACAGCAGGTGAAGCGAATGCTGCCTCAGTCCTGAAAGTGAAAGATGGTAAAGTCGCTTTCATCGCAAGATTCGATAGCCTTGAGAAAGCGTTGAAAGAAGCTGGCATCCAAGAGAGTGATAAAGTTTTATAATGGTGTACAAATAGGATGCGAAAGGATGGGACGAGATGTCTCTAGTCAATGCCGAAACATTATCCATTTCCATTGATTGCAGTGTGAATAAAGCGTACGCGTACATTTCTAACCCGGAAAATCTGCCTCAATGGTCGTTCTTCAAATCTGTTAAAAAGATAAATGACCAGTGGATTGTTGATGGTGGGGATGGTCCAATGAATTTTCGTTTCGTCGATCACAATGTTTTCGGCATTCTTGATCACTTTGTTACACCTTCGCCAGAAGAGTCGATCATGGTGCCGATGCGTGTGTTTCCTAACGGTACAGGCTGTGAAGTGACCTTAACGGTTTTCCAGCAGCCGATGATGTCAGAAGAGCAGTTCAACCAGGACATTTCTCAAGTACAGCAAGACCTGGATACGTTAAAACAATTGTTGGAACAGTCATTCTGATTCTTCAATACTTCAATATATAAGGAAAGGCTACCGGCGAAATGCCAGTAGCCTTGTTCTGATTAAACTTTTACAGCGGGTAACGTTTTGCCGGATTCCAGAAGTGTTTTCAGGTTGCTGAGAATGGCTGGCCATCCGTTGTTGACGCCCTGGAAGGTGTCCATATCTTCTACGAAGTCTGAGTCGACGAGGTTCTCGTGGATCACTGTCAGTTTTACAGTGTCCTCCATTTGTTTCAAGTCGAAAGTGACGACCGTCGTTTCATCTCGCTCGGTAGGATCTTCCGGTGAACTCCAGGTGTATGTCAACCGTTGATATGGCTCACTCTTTAACACCTTACCTTCTATATCCACACCACCCTTGTCCCTCAAAAAAGTAACTTCAGAACCTTCTTTCCAATCCGAAGAGACGCGGTGTCCAAAGAAGTATTGTTCCGTAAAATCCCCGGAAGTCAGTGCTTCCCACACTTTTTCAGGGGTAGAAGCGATGTACGTCGAGTATACGAACGTGCGGTTACTCATCCTATTCCTCCTCTAATTTAGATTTCAGCTCATTTAGTGCCTCTAAGCGATGTCGGTAGTATTTTCCAATCCAACGATCATAGATTTCACTGATGGGAGCAGTGTTCAGATAGTGCTGTTTGCTGCGTCCTTTCCAAACGACAGTGACGAGGTTCGCCTCTTCTAGTAGTTTCAAGTGCTTCGTAACAGCTTGCCTCGACATCTCAAGGTGTTTACAGAGTTCACTCAATGTCTGTCCATTCTTTATGTAGAGTGAATCCATCAATTTTCTCCGACTGGCATCGGCCAGTGCTTTAAATACGTTGTCCATGTTTGTATTATATGCAACTAAATGGTTGCGTGTCAATTGATAATCGATTTTTACTGTTTTTGATGAGCGTTGGGAGTGAAATTATGCATAATGAGGCATGAAAGTGGTTAAAACGGTTTTGTTTTAAGATGTAACCACAGGATCTGATGTATTTCCCATAAAAAACGTTCTATTTCCGATAAAAATGAGAAATTATAGATCAGATTTCCGGTTTTCCCATAAATATGAGAAATTATAGATCAAAATCAGAAATGATAGATCAATTCCATAAAAAAGAAGCTGACCAAAGTCAGCCTCTACTATACAAACTTATGAACGCACTGGGGAGATAAGGTGAACCTGGTCATCTTCTTCGGTTGCCGGCTTGATGAGGATCGGGCGCATCGAGCCGTTGAAACTGATGGAGACCTGGTCGTCTTTCAACGTTTTCAGTGCATCAATCATTAACTGACCATCAAACGAGATTTCCAATGATGGCTCCCCGATGATTTCCTTGATTTCCTGTGTTTCCTTGATTTGTCCCACTTCTGATGAGGTGGAAGAAATCTGCAGTTGACCCTCTTCACTGATGGCAAGGTTCACATTGTTATTCTTTTGATCGCTCGCCAGGAAATAGGATCGATCAATTCCTTCAAGCATCTGTTCCGTATCCATGATGATTTCAGTTTTCATATCTGTAGGAATCAATCCTGTTGTACTTGGATAAGCTCCTTCGATCAATCTTGAATACAGCTTGATTTGATCCGATTGGAAAAGGACATGGTTTTCACTGATGGAAAGTTCCACTTCTTTTGAGAACGACGAGCGAAGCTTCATAAACTCCTTCAAGGTCGAGCTCGGCACGATACACGAAAACTCATAATCCGCTTCAACCGGTAATGATTGCATGGCTAGACGGATTGAATTGGTTGCTACACATGAAAGCTTTTGATCGTGAAACTCCATGTGCAATCCCGTCAATGCAGGTCTTGTCTCATTTTTTGCAACCGCAAAGAGCGTATGTTGAATCATTTCCGCAAAATCATCCCGATTCAACATCAAACGCATATCCGTGTTCGCTTTCGGGAATGGAGGGAACTCATCGACTTTCAATTGATTCAACCTTGTCACGATGGAACCGGATTGGATTTTTACAAAGCGATGGTCGTCTACTTGGATTGAGACCTTGGCAGGCATTCGCTTGACGATTTCACTGAAATGTCTGCTCGGGACATGGACTTCGCCTGGCTCTGTAATTTCAACGATCGTTTGCCCGTCAACCACTGCAGGGATATCCCTCTGGATGAACAAGTCCAAGTCTGTCCCGATTATAGTCAGACCGTTATCTTTTGCCACTAAACAAAAACCTGCTGTGGCTGGAATCATGCTTGATATGGAAATCCCTTTTCGAATATCGGAAATCGCTTCATAGAAGTAGTGTTGATCCACTGTAAATTCCATTGCTGTTAAACTCCTTTTATGTCAAATCTTAAAGGAAAAACTGACCGACGAAGTTCGTCGCTCAGCTTAACTTCCTCCGTTCATGTACTCGTTGTCACCCATTACATAATTCGTGCTTTCACCTTGTTTTGCGTGCGAATTGATGGGACGTTCACCTTTGTTATTGTTGCGTCTTCTTCTCCAATCAATTATACCGGCAAAAGCAAGGAGACCGCCTAAATAAATGAAAAACCAACCCATGAAACATGCTCCTTTCAGGAGGAATCGCATTTGCAGTTTTCTTACCCTTATACTAACATTAAATTCCATTAGATGTTGATCCATGATTAAAAATGGTAAATTAGGATTCTTCTAGACTTCTTGTAATACACTTTGTATAGGATGAACATAAGGAGGCTCTGCCTATGAAGAAAATTGCCATTATCGGCTCACCAGGCGCTGGTAAATCAACATTATCCCGGAGGCTAAGCGTTGTTTCCGGTATCGAAGTCTATCACTTGGACCGGCTTTATTGGAAGCCTGGGTGGGTAGAGTCTTCGAGAGAAGAGATTCGTAGAATTCAACTGGAGCTTGTTCAGAAGGATCAATGGATCATCGACGGCAATTTCGGTTCGACGATGGATATTCGTTTGGACGCCGCGGATACGATCGTTTTTCTAGACATACCGAGGTCGAAATGCTTTTATAGGGTCATTAAAAGGAGGCTCATGTTCCACGGAAAGAGCCGCCCGGACATGGGGGAAGGTTGTACAGAGCGTTTGGACGCGGCGTTTTTACGATATGTATGGGAGTTTCCAGTTGAAAAACGAGTGGATATCCTGTGGAAATTAGCTGAATACGAAGGTGAGAAGCAAGTCATTACGCTGAAAAACAATCAGGACATCGAGTTGTTCTTGGAGCTCGCCAATCAGAACCGAATCTTGCAGGAAGAGATCAGTACGACCGGGGAATAGGCCGTTCTATCCTTGAAATTATGGAAAAGGTAAAATGAAGGATAGAAAGAGACGTATTCGATCCCTCAAAACTATAAAAGCCAAAAATGAAGGATAGAAAGAGACCCTTTCTATCCTCCAAATTAAGAAAAAACCAAAATGAAGGATAGAAAGAAGAGGTTTCGACTGCACCTCTTCTTTTTGTGCGTGAATTTCGACCTGTTTTCACAAATCAAATTAGACAACAAGTAGTAGGGTGATTTTAAACTTTTGTACGTAGGAACTCTGCTTCTCCTTATGGAAACCGTAGTGTATTACGAAAAGGGAGGACATCGAGATGAAAAGAGCGATCACCCTGTTTGCAGCCGTCATGCTGATACTCGGAAGTGGTATTTCCTCAGTAGACGCGACGCATGTCAATTTGGAGGGGGAAGCGAATGTTCCAGTCATTTCTAGTGACAACGTGCAGCTTGTGAACAATATGCCCCACTTGTCGATCATTTCCGCTGCTTTTTCCAAAATGGAGCCTTACATGTATGCCAATACGCTTTCTGGCATCGCAGTGTATGATATCACAGACCCTACAAAGCCAATGCTGAAAGGAGAACTCCCGGAAGCTCATTTTGAAAATGAGGATATGACCTTCGGGGAACGGGAAAACGGCACGAAATTCGTTTTAATCGGCTATGATCCAGCCGGCGTCACACCCACCTATGACGATAAAAGCATTTCTACCGGAACAGAGGTTGCAGTCGTGGATGTTTCAGACCCGGAAAATCCATACGTTGCATCCCGTGTGAAAACAACGACCCGGACACACACCGTCACATGTGCAAATGATGAATGTACGTACGCTTACACTTCCGGAAGTGAGGATGAGAATGGTAATCCGGCATTTTCAATCATTAATCTGGAAGATCCGGCAAACGCTTTTGAAGAAAAGGTGTTCCCAAGCTCAGTTGACGCTGTCGGACACGATTGGGACATCGATTCTACAGGAATTGCCTGGCACACAGGACTTGCAGGAACGGTCGCGTATGACATCTCCGATCCGTTGAACCCGGTCGTACTGAACTCGACGGATGAAAGAGGACTGAACGGAACATCGTGGAACAATTTCATCCATCACAACACGCTGAGACCGAACGGCGATCAATTCGAAAATCGGGCTCCAGCTGAGATGGAAACAGGTGAAAGCACAGAAAGGACCGCTGATCAGATCCGCGCTGGAGAAGTTGTCATGGTGACAGAAGAAGATTACCTGCACCCAGGTACTTGTGATGACGAAGGATCTTTCCAAACTTGGCACTTGCAAAACTTGGACGAGTTTGAAGGACAGACGAACGTCGAGCCAGGATCGGGGACGATCGAACCGCTCGATACATGGAACTCGAAGATTTTAGGAACCGATACGAATACGAAGGCTGGCTTCATCTGTTCAGCTCACTATTCATCCTATCATGAGGAAGGATTCGTCTCGATCGGTTATTATCAACAAGGCGTTAGGATTTTGGACGTAAGAGATCCGTCCGACATCAAGCAAATCGGTTACTGGTTCACTGGAATACAAGAAACTTGGGGAGCACAATGGGTCCCTGACCGTGATGAAGAAGGTAAGGCAAATGGTGAACATACGAACTATGTGTACGCGTATGACCCAACGAGAGGGTTGGACATCCTGAAAGTCACCTTCCCGGATGAATCACCTGCAAACACGTTGGATCTGAAAGCGGACATCAGTATTGACATGATTGAAGTTCCTGCAACGGACCTCTCGGATGCACTTCAAGACAAAATGTCCCACAACCACGATCATTAATTGTAAAAAGGAAGGCTGCCTCCATGGCAGCCTTTTTTCATTATGTTAAGCCTTCACTTAGATAGGCCAAAAGCCCCCTCGATGTACCGTTTTATCCTAATTCAGGCAATGAAATGATCAATAACTGGACCAAAGGAATCGTATTTGGAATTTCGAATTGACATTGAGAATCAATATCAATTAATATGGGTATTGCGTAATTGATAATCATTTTCACTAACACATATAACATTCAATATAGCCTGGGAGGGATCGTGATTGGAAGCGACAATGCTGAACAATCAACTAGATTCAGACACCTATGATAGAGCAATTGAACAACACCTGCATAAAGAATACCCACATCTTGTAGAACGATACCGAGAAAACATCAAGACCGCAGAAAAGATGGTTCTTCGTCAGCTGATTCAAGCGATTTTACGAGAAAAAATCGTTAAATCCAGCTGGACTGAACACACAGCGATCATTCGATTAAGTGAAGAGGAACAAATCGAAGTTCCGATTGAGAAAAAGTATATCCTTGGACAGATCGATATCGGTGGTCACATCACCTATACCGATCGAAAAGGGAACAAGAGCGATCTCATAAGTCCGGATCAACTGTTGATGTTGATGATTGTCAATGGACTCACTCTCACCTTCGACAACATGGAACAGTTTAGTAAGGAAATCACCAACAGCACATACAATTTCGCGCTTGCACTGACAATTGCGGAATGCCGTAAAAAGCAAGACCGTACTGAAGCGAAAAAACTGGAAGCCGATGATACGTTCGACTATGTGTTGAAAAAGGCAGAACAAGACCCGTACTTCAGTCCGCTTAGGTTTTTTGAACAATGGGTCATCCAGGGACATACGATTCATCCATGCTCCCGTACGCGTTTAGGATTATCGCCTGAAGACATCACGAAATATGCACCTGAATGGGAAGGACAGCCGAACGTCATTCCCGTCGCCGTCCATAAAGCGTATTGTCGACTGACTCACATCGAGAGCTCCGTGACGCAAATTTTAATGGAAGAATATCCGAAAGTGGAGCAAGCCTTCCAAAACACCCTTACGAAAAAGCAACTGAACAAAGAGGAGTATGAACTGATACCGGTGCATCCGTGGCAGCTCGAGAATACAATTCACCGACATTATCAGGAGGAAATTCAAAACGATGTGATCATTCCGCTTGATCATGTGTCTATTGAAACGGCAGCACTCGTTTCATTCCGATCGCTGGCACCGTTAAAAAGTAAGCTCAATCACCATATCAAGACTGCGATGAACGTTCAGATGACGAGTGCAGTTAGGACGGTGTCTGCTGCATCTACTTATAACGGACCGAAAATTTCATCCGTGCTCCAGAAAATCCAAACGGAAGATCCGTTCATCGCAAACACGTTAAGCTTCATGCGTGAAGATGCAGGCATCCACTTCGAACCGAAGAAGGACATTGACGCAGGTGAGAAGTATTTCCTGCAGAAAAATATGGCTTCCATTTTACGAGAAAATCCTGAGAAAACCTTATCCGAAGGGGAAGTAGCTCTACCGGCAGCGGCATTGATTGCAGAGTCTCCTGTATCCGGACAACTCATGATGGAAGAGCTCATCAGGCAACAGGCGAAACGAAAGGACCTTAGCCTTACAGAAGCGGCCGTGGATTATATGGAACAATATGCGAGTGTACTACTGCCTGGTGTCATCGGGCTCATGACGAAATATGGAATCAGTATGGAAGTCCACATGCAGAACTGTGTTGCCGTATTCCGCGATGGAATGCCGAAACGGGTCATCGTCCGGGATAACGGTGGCATCCGGATCATGGAATCCAGGTTGAATACTTACATGGCATTAGAGGACTTGAACAACAGCACGAATCTCATGACATCGAAGCGAGAAGAACTGCTCGATATCTTCTTCCATGCGATCATCCATAACCATCTAGGGGAAATCATCGTTCCATTAGCAAGGAACTTAGAGCTCGATGAATACAGCTTGTGGGCTCCTGTCCGGAATGTCGTGGAGGAAGTATTTGCAGCACTGAAAAGGGATGCTTCCATTCCAAAGGACAATCTCCGAGATGAAGCATACATTTTATCGGACAAATCGAGCATGAAAGCACTCGTCCAAATGAGACTCACAGACAAATTCACAGAGAATGCATACGTTGACGTTGCCAATCCTTTATTGATAAAAAATGAGGTGTTCCCAAAATGACGATTCAATTGATTCAGAAGCCAGCCGTACAAAAGACAAGCAAGGAGTCCATGCTAGAAGAGGAAGTCAATTGTGTCAAGTACGTCATGAAACAGAAACCCGCCTATGTTGCCCACTATTTCGGAAATCTGGAGAGAGGGAGGAAGGGTATTCTACATAAATTAGCTTCCGCCATCCTCCGGGAAGACATCAACGGCTTATATTCACAAGCCATCAATCTGAGAAAGATCGGTTCGGCCCTTGTGATCACAATGAATGGCGAAAAGGAGTTACCCGACCATTTTTATAATAAGATCGAGCGGTATCCGTTTCTTGAAGGGATGACGTATAAAATCGCTCAACTTCAACATTCGGTCCTTGTATTCCCGATTAAAAATGAGTTTGCGTATCACCGGATCGAAACGACCGATGACATCCTGCACATCAGTTCAGAAGAGATGACGACGATTTCTGTTGCCTCTGATTTGTTGAAGGTGATTTATGAGGGTGAAGAGAAACCGGAGAATCTTGACGCGTTCATCTCGGAATTGGATAACGGGGCTGCCAACTTGACGCTCGCGTACATGTTTGATGATGTGTGGAAGGATGAAGTACAGGAAGAAGCTCGCCATCTGGGTTCAGAAAGCACAATGGATTATCTCTCGAAGAAAAGAGAGACCGATGCATCCTTTTCACCGAGCCTGTTCTTTGAGCAGCTCGTTTTGGAGGGGCATCATCTTCATCCAGGTGCGAAGACGAAAATCGGTCTATCGGAGAACGATGTGTTCCGCTATTCACCGGAATTCCATCAAGCTTTCGACGTCCGGTTTGTGGCAGTCGAGCGTGAATGGGTGGTCTCGACAACTCCTGAGACGAAGCGATTGTTAGACGATTTTTACCCGGAGGAATTGGAACAGTGTCTCATTGAATTAACAGAACGCGGATACGATCCTGAACAATTCGACGTCATCCCTGTCCATGAATGGCAGTATGAGAATGCGATTCAAACCATATACCGAGACGAGCTGGAAACAGGTAAGATCATTTTGATTGAAAACGTCACGTTAAAAGCAGAAGCGACTTCTTCGTTCCGAACCGTATATCCGAAGGATCGCACGAAGCCTGCGTTGAAGCTTGCGGTCAACAGCCAGATGACTTCGACGGTCCGATCCATCTCGACTCAGACGGCACTGAACTCGACCCTTTTTACAGAAATGATGACATCCCTTATGGAAAAAGAGGTACACCTAACGAACTTTATTCCGTTGAATGAAGTGGCGGGTGCAGCCTTTAAATCTGATGAAGAGTTGAAAAGCCGGAATTTGACGATGCTCATGCGGGAAAGCATCGAGGATCAACTTCAGGACGAGGAACTTGCCATTGCCGGACCTGCATTATATGCGACATCACCGATCACCGGGAAGACGATCCTATCTGAGCTGATCAACCAGTATGCGGAAGAGAACAATTTGACGAAAAACCGGGCAGCCTTCCCGTTTTTTGAAGACTACATCACGACCGTCATCCCGGGTTATCTCACTTTGATGGTGAAGTACGGCATCGCGCTCGAAGGGCACTTGCAGAACAGCATCCCTGTTTTCAAGAATGGTCGATTGTCCCGTTTCTTTTTCCGAGATTGGGGAGGCTCTCGCATCTACAGAGAACGCTTGAATCATCAAGGGATGGACATCTCGTTCACACCTGGATCCATTTCCGTTACCAATGACGTGAACGAAATGCACAATAAGCTTTATTACACAGTGTTCCAAAACCATCTCGGTGAAATCATCCGCATGCTCGTCCAATATTCTGGCATCCGTGAGGAAGAGTTCTGGAAACGGGTGAAAAAGGTTTGCGCAACGACACTCCGTTCTTTAGCGGCTGAAAAAGGGCTCGCTGAAAACATCTCTCAGGATGAAGCGTTCCTTTACCAGCCGATCGTCAAACATAAGTCTTTGACGAAAATGCGATTGGAGAACGGAAAAGGCTATAGCTATAGTGAGGTAGCCAATCCGCTACATTGTGCGGATCCGTCCGATGATTGAGAAACTGCCTGGATTCATCCAAGCCAATCGTTCATTTGCGTTGAGAGTCCAATCATTCCGCCATTTTCTGTTTGGCAGTTTCGTCGTACGTACGACCGATTGGATGGACCTGACCTTGTTGAACTGGCTTGTCTATCAATGGACGCAATCCCCCGTTGCACTCGGTATTTTGAACGCGTGCCGGCTGCTTCCGATTTTGTTGTGCGGGCTGCAAGCTGGTGTCCTTGCCGATCGGTACAGTCGTAAAAAAGTGCTCATGTTTAGCTACGCCGGAATTTTTGCAAGCACGCTCTTTCTCGCGTACATGGTCTATGCTGATTTTTCAATAGTATGGCTTTATGTGCTGGTGTTTGCCAGGTCGCTCTTCATGACGGTCGAGGTGCCTGTCCGGAACGCGTTCTTGTCTGATCTTGTGGAAGCTGATCAACTTCCGAATGCCATCTCACTGCAAACCATGGTCATCAATGTAGCGCGAATGGTTGGACCAGCGTTAGCGGGCTGGATGTTGTTGAAAATGGAGGCACCGATTCTCTTCGTCCTGATCGGATTAGGGACATTGGTCATCATGGCATCCTTGAATGGCATCAGTGTGGAGGAAGAAAAGCGAGTGCCGATTGAACGCTCGGTCAAATCGGACAAGTCGGATTTGAAAGAAACCTTCCAGTATATAAAAGAAAACCGCTTGATCGTATCGATTCTGTTGATGGCTGTCGCACCGATGGTTTTCGGATTCCCTTATACGACGATGCTCCCCTTGTTCGTCGAGGAACTGATGGGGATGGGGCCGGATGGCTTTGGCCTGCTGCTTTCTGCATCCTCTGTCGGAGCAATCATCGCAACATTGGTCCTATCGGTAAAACCACCGAGTCATCAGGGGAAGATCCTGATTTTCTCCGCCCTCGGCTTTGGGCTGTTTCTCGGATGCTTCATCCTGTTCAGCGCAAGCTACTTTTTATCGATCGTTCTCATGTTGGTGGTCGGCTTTACAAGTCAGTTGTACCGTACGACAAGCCGGATCACCCTTCAGATGCAAGTGGCGGATGCATTACGTGGAAGGGTGTTGAGCATCGCATTAATGGACAGGGCATACATTCCACTAGGCGCGCTATTGATCGGTGTCATTGCTGCACAATTCGGAGCGATGACGGCAGGGTTGTTCATGGGGTTCGGATGCTTCGCTGTCACCTTACTCATCGTTTGGAAACGACCAGATTTATGGAACACTTAAGTTGGAGGAAGAGCACATGCTGACAATCGAAAAGAATGCAGTACAACGATATTTGGAAAATAAATTACACACACGAGGAAACGAAGAGCCAATTTGTGCGTATGTCTATGACCTCGATCGCCTGAAGGAGCATGCGGAAACAATCAAGCAGAGCTTACCGCCGTTTTGCCGGTTGTATTATGCGGTAAAAGCCAACCCCGAGCGGCCGATACTCGAAACGCTGGAACCGATCATCGACGGGTTTGAAGTCGCTTCGCAAGGCGAGATGACGAAACTCGGAACGTTGACTGAAAAACCGATGCTCTTTGGCGGACCTGGAAAAAAAGATCAGGAGATCCGTGCGGCGCTTCAGACGAACGTAGAGTACTTGAATGTAGAAAGCTTTCATGAATTGAACCGGATGGCGTATATCGCTGAACAAATGGATGTCCGCATACCGGTATTGATTCGAGTGAACCTGAGCACGAACGTTTCCGAAAGCCACATCCGCATGTCGGGTGTTCCGACACAATTCGGAGTGGATGAGCGAGACATACCGGCGTTGATTACAAAAGCGCTCGGTTGTGAACACATCGACATCAAAGGGTTTCACTTCCATGCGATGTCCAACAACCTGGACGCAGAAGCACATCTGAAATTCATCCAGTTGTGCATTGAAAAGTCCTTGTACTGGCGTGAAGAATTTAAGTTGGATGCTCCCATCATCAATGTCGGCGGCGGAATCGGCATCAATTACTGGGACCCGGAACAGCCTTTTGACTGGTCGGTGCTTGCAGAAGGTTTACATCGTTTCCACCACTATTATGAAAAAGAAAACCTCACGCTGTTCTTGGAGATTGGACGATACATGACAGCAGAATGCGGATCTTATCTGGCGGAAGTGTTGGATGTGAAAACGAATCATGGTGAGCACTTTGCAGTATTGCGAGGCGGGTCGCACCATTTACGCCTCCCGGCCGCATGGAAGATTAGCCATCCATTCGAGGTGTATCCGGTTGAGGATTGGCGTTACCCGTTCGAACGGCCGGGGATTATGGGTGATGTTGTAACGGTTGCGGGTGAACTATGTACGCCGAATGACGTGCTCGTCCGGAAAGAACACGTTCAGCAGCTGCGTGCAGGTGATGTGATGATCTTCCGTTTTGCAGGAGCATACGGATGGACGATTTCCCACCATGATTTTTTAAGCCATCCTCATCCCGATCACGTTTTTATTAAAAAAGATTGATATTGAAAGCTGACTCGATTACGATGGAATTAACTTGAATGGAAAAGGAGGGTGACACAATGTTTGAAATGGGTATGGACTGCATGAAACGTTTTATCGCGTTCATGAGTACCATTTTTGGGATTTTGCGCTTCAACGGAACCAGTGTGTCCTTTTTTAGGCAAATTCCATAACCCTTTCATCAACATTGAATAAGTTACCTTTCATCGGATTTTATTTGGAAGAGAAAAGGGACTGCCTTTTCTCTTTTCATTTTGAAAAAACAGGAGCATCCAACCACAGGTAAAGCTTATTTGCCTGTGGTTTTTTGTGTTTAGGAGGATTTATATGTTTCGTAATCGCAATATCAATATGATTTATTTATACATTTTCTTCGGTCAGCTTTTCTTTGACCGCGCACTCTGGGTCATCTACTTGAGTGATTCAGGCTTGTCGCTCGGTGAAATCGGCATCATTGAGGCAATTCTGCACTTGAGCATCGTCTTATTCGAACTTCCGACCGGTATGATTGCCGACCTTTATGGGCGAAAAATCAGCATCCTCATAGGGAGCGTGTTGAGCATCGGCTATGCCGGATTCATGTTGATCAGTGATTCGTTGACCCTTTTCGGTTTGGCGTTCGTGTCGCTTGGAGTAGGGTTGACCTTCCATTCGGGCGCGCAACAAGCGCTCGCATATGATACGTTGAGGGAAGTGAACCGTGAGAAGGACTACACGAGAGTGTTCGGCAACATGACCGCACTTGCCTTATTGTCCCTCAGTTTTGCGAAACTCGCTGGAGGCTTGATGGCAGAAGTCAGCTGGGAGTGGGTGTATGGCGGTATGATCGTCATGCAGGTGCTCGCGTTGATTCCAGTGTTACTACTTCACGAACCTGAGCGGGAGATGAGGGTGGTCGAACGGAAGGGGATTCTGCAAACGTGGCGGGACCAGTTTGTAAGTGGTCTTATCGTTTGGAAGGAGAATCCACCGGTACGTGTGCCGATTGTCCTGTTCATCGCTGTCAGCACAGTGCTCGTCATCTTGACATTTTACGGTCAGGAATACTTTACGAGGCTCGGATACTCCTCGTTTGTCATCGGCGTCATTTTTACAGTGGATGGATTGTTGGGTGTAGTGATGGCAAAGCTAGCATACCGTTTGGAGCAAAGGTGGGCGTTCTTCTCAATCGTCAAATACGGCTATGCGTTCTACCTGCTCTTTTTCGTGTTGTTCATCGTGTCACCGCGCCACGGAATCGTGTTGTCTTTCCTTGCACTCGCGCAACTGGTGACGCTATTCGAGCCAGTTTTCTCGAACTTCATCCAGAACATGTTGAGCAGCGATGTGCGCTCCACCTTTTTCTCGTTGATCAGTTTGGTGGAAAGCTTCGTGATCATGGTCGGGTTCCCAGCTTTCGGCTACGCGATCGAGCACATCGGGTTCGAAAACGGCTTTTTGGTGCTGCTTCTACTGCTCGTTGCGATTTATGCTGCCGTGCTTCTTAAACCGAAAAAAGCATTTTAAAGATGTAGAGGATGACGTTTCGTCATCCTCATCCATATTGGAATTGTGTAGGTAGATTTTACTGAATTCTAAAACCGGAGTGGTTTTTTCTAAGACGGAGCACAGATTTTCTAAAACTGTGCCTGATTTTTCTAAAACACCCCGCTGTTTTTCTAAAACGAAGCACCATTTTTCTAAAATCGACCGCATTTCATGCATGATCGCTCAAAATCACCCCTCGCAAAGCTCTCAAAAACTAGTACATCCATACCGTTTTTCACTTTTTCTATCACAAATCGTTCTGATTCCTAAACTTCTAGCATAAACTGATAGATTGCCGTGTTTCTGGGCCTTCTGGGCATCATGAGCGGACAACCACAATCTAGGAAGTTCTCATCATCAATCTGGAAATGACAGCCCTTTCCTACAATCATTTTTAGCTTAAAAGAACTAGCACCCGATTCTAGCACGACGCTCACACCAAGTTGTCTTCCTGCGAACGTATCTGTACAATAATACGAAAAATTCAGACATTTTCAGCAGGGAGTGGTTATGATGAGCGTTCCACAGCACAAACTCGAAAACAAACAGGCACATTCCAAAAGGAGAGGAATTTTCAACAAATTCCTCGATTGGATTGAACGTTACGGCAACAAACTGCCGGATGTATTGACGCTGTTTGTTATTTTCACCGGAATCATCTTGTTTGCATCCTACGTGGCAAGCAAGCTGAACTGGAGTGCCGTCAATCCGGCAACGAATGAAACTGTCAACGCCGTCAACTTGATCGACGGAAAAGGGATCGTGAAGATCCTCACCGAGATGGTGAACAACTTCATGGCCTTCCCGCCGCTCGGTCTCGTACTCGTCGTCATGCTCGGTGTCGGACTCGCGGAATCGACGGGGCTCGTATCGGCTTTCATGCGGAAGGTCGTACTCGCTTCACCGAAAACGTTGATCCTGCCGATCATCGTCGTCATCGGAATTTTCGGAAATGCGGCAGCCGACGCGGCACTTATCGTACTACCGCCAATCGCGGCGTTCGTTTTCATGACGATGGGTCGGCATCCGATCGCAGGTCTCGCACTCGGCTACGCTTCAGTGGCAGGGGGATTCAGTGCGAACTTGATCCTTAGCATGCTGGATGTGTTGCTCGCCGGTTTTACCGAATCGAGTGCCCATATCGTTGATAAAAGTTACAAAGCCAATCCAGCGATGAACTACTACTTCCTGATCGCTTCGACCTTCGTCCTTGTGCCAGTGGCGGTGTTCGTCTGTTCGAAAATCGTCGAGCCCCGTCTCGGTACGTATACGCTGAACGCGCAAGTGGACACGGAAACGAAACTGAAAAAAAGCGAGCGAAGAGGGCTTACCTGGGCTGGTATCGGAGTTTTCGCCTATATCGCTTTATTGTGTGTTCTGACGATTCCAGAAGGCGGTTTGTTCCGGAACGCCGAGACGGGGTCGCTCATCGAGGACTCCCCATTCATGAATGGCATCGTGCCGATCATGTTGTTCTTCTTTTTCATACCGGCGTTGCTTTATGGAATCGGTGCGAAGGTGATCAAATCCGATAAGGACGTGGCAGAGCATTTGACGAAGGCGATGTCCGGCATGGGGTATTACATCGTGCTAGCGTTCATCGCAGCGCAGATGATTACGTACTTCAACTGGAGCAATCTCGGAACGATCATTGCCATCAAAGGGGCGGATTTCTTGAAGGAATCGGGCATGACAGGTTTGCCGCTACTCCTGGCGTTCATCCTGTTCTGTGCGCTCATCAACTTGCTCATCGCGAGTTCATCTGCCAAGTGGGCTTTGCTCGGTCCGGTGTTCGTACCGATGTTCATGTTCATGGACTACAGCCCGGCATTCACGCAGATGGCGTACCGGATTGGTGACTCGATTACGAACGCGGTGACACCGATGCTAGCGTACTTTGCCATCCTGCTCACCTTTGCGAAAAAGTACGACCCTAAGATGGGCGTCGGGACGCTCATCTCCGTCCTGCTGCCTTACTCGATCGGTTTTGCAATCTTCTGGATGCTTCTTTTCGCCGTCTGGTATTGGCTCGGTCTGCCGCTCGGACCTGGCGAATACATCCATTTGGATCAATAGGAAAAAGCACCAGTCCATTGAGACTGGTGCTTCCTTATGGGTTTTTGAGGCTTGCCTGGAAGCGTTCCAGCCAAGGAGAAGCGGTGTTTTAGAAAAAATGGCTTCGGTTTTCGAAAATCGAGCTTCGGTTTTAGAAAAAAGCAGTTGTGTTTCACAAAAACACAGCTTAGTCTTATAAATTCGGACAAACGTTTTATAAATCGGGACTTACTTACTATCCCAACTACCAAACACCAAAATGCAAATACTGGAAAAAACAAGCCCCTCCCGCCACCATTTAGTGTCGTAAGTAACGTCTCTTTGAATAATGGAACCGGTCGTTTTGATCGTCTCCTTTTCCAAACTCAAGAGATTCCAAAATCCTCTCTTCGGTATAACCTGTCAATCTCGAAATACGCTGAACATCGGGGAATTTCTTTTGAATCTTTAGTTCGTTTGTAATGACCGACTGACAAACATTTAGTACATGCTCATAACGGTTATGGGAGTCTTTGTAAAAGTCATCCACGGTTCATTATCCCTCATTTTTTACAATGATTGAAGTGGATGGGGGAGGGCCTTCTTACCCACTTCCCAAAATTCGACCCTCCTAAACGTAGGAGGGAAGACCGAATAGTATGTTGGTTCTATTTTATGGAAAAGAGGTTTCAACCCTTGTCACGCGGGCTATTATTAGTTTGATTATTCGCTTTGCGTCCATAAATGAACTATGCGAAAGTAGAGTCTTCACGACTCTGAAGAAAGAAGGATGGTGAAACATGCCGATCCAACAGAAGATACTACCTGCAGTCCGAAATATGAAGGACTTTGAGAAATTGCTGAAGAGCCCATATGAATATCTCGTATTGCTCGACAGCCATGTCAGTCAGCTGAAGAGCATCGTGCAGATGGCGAAGCGTCACGATAAGAAGATGCTCATTCACGTCGATCTCATCCATGGGCTGAGCAACGACGATTATGCAGCCGAATTCCTTTGCCAGGACATCAAGGCGGACGGATTGATCTCCACCCGTACGAATGTCATTTTAACGGCGAAAAAGAAAGGAGTCCTTGCGATTCAGAGGCTGTTCCTGCTTGACTCGAGCGCACTGAACAAAAGCTATACACTGCTCGAGAAGACGAAGCCGGATTACATTGAAGTTTTACCAGGGCTCATGCCCAACATCATTCAAGAAGTACATGAGCATACCGGAATCCCGATTTTTGCTGGAGGCTTGATCCGGACCATAGAGGATGTCGAACAGGCTTTAGGCGCAGGTGCCAGAGCAGTGACGACATCGAGGGGTGAACTGTGGAAACATTATGTTAAGGATTTGTAAAATTGTCCTTGACAGCGCTTTCCGAATCATGTAACTTGATAGGCAAGTTAATAACATGTGACGGAGAAACGGAGATCCACACTTATCCCTCATTTCAGATGAGGCGATTCGTGTGGATTTTTTGTGTTCCGAACGCATTATTCTCTGTCAGAAATGAAAGGGTTTACACTATAAAAAAGTGATCGGAGGAAGGAACAATGTCAGAATTCATGGCAGAAATCATGGGTACGATGATTCTTATCATCTTAGGAGGAGGCGTCGTTGGAGGCGTCGTATTAAATAAAACAAAGGCACAAGATTCCGGATGGATCGTCATTACGATGGGATGGGGTCTTGCGGTTGCCGTCGCGGTTTACGCTGTCGGTGGAATCAGCGGGGCGCACATCAATCCGGCGGTCACGCTCGGACTCGCATCCATCGGAGAATTCCCTTGGGCGAAAGTGCCGATGTACATCACAGCGCAGATGATCGGTGCGTTCATCGGTGCCATCATCGTCTATTTCCACTACTTGCCGCACTGGAGAGAGACGGAGGACCCTGGCTTGAAACGGGCGGTTTTCTCAACAGACCCGGCAATCCGCCATACATTCTCGAACCTGCTCAGTGAGGTCATCGGAACGTTCGTCCTGTTGCTCGGTCTGCTTGCAATCGGTGCAAACGAGTTTACAGAAGGCTTGAATCCACTGATCGTCGGATTCCTCATCGTAGCGATCGGAATGTCTCTCGGAGGTACGACAGGGTATGCGATCAACCCGGCACGTGACCTCGGTCCGCGTATCGCACATTTCATCTTGCCGATTCCAGGGAAAGCGTCATCGGATTGGGGCTACTCCTGGATTCCTGTAGTCGGACCGGTACTTGGCGGTGTGTTCGGTGCCCTCTTTTACCAAAAGTTCTTTACGGGTACAGATACATTAGCATTCTGGGTGGTCGGAGCGCTTGTCCTCGGTGTACTCGTTGTCGCTTATGTGACGAGTGAGAAGGAAGTGCCGGCCAAAGAGAAGAAGAAAGTGTCCAAGCTTGGATTATCGAACCAATAAATGTTTTAAGGGAGAGTGGAAATATGGAAAAGTACATCTTATCATTAGACCAAGGAACGACAAGCTCACGCGCGATCCTATTCAATAAAGAAGGGGAAATCGTCGAGACTGCACAAAAAGAATTCACTCAGCATTTCCCGAAATCCGGTTGGGTTGAGCACAATGCGAACGAAATTTGGGGATCGATTTTGTCGGTCATCGCACAGGTGTTGTCCCATTCCGATATAAAACCGGAACAGATTGCCGGTATCGGTATCACGAACCAACGTGAAACGACGGTCGTCTGGGATAAAAACACAGAAAAACCGATCTACAATGCGATCGTCTGGCAATCCCGTCAGACCGCAGGCATTTGTGAAGAATTGAAAGAGCAAGGCCATAACGACAAGTTCCGTGAGAAGACAGGCCTCTTGATCGACGCTTATTTTTCCGGGACAAAAGTGAAATGGATCCTCGACAACGTAGAAGGCGCTCGTGAAAAAGCAGAAGCGGGTGACCTCTTGTTCGGTACGATCGACACGTGGCTCATCTGGAAACTGACAGGTGGAAAAGCACATGTCACAGACTATTCGAACGCATCCCGTACGTTGATGTACAACATCCATGAGCTCGATTGGGACGAAGAACTGCTAGATATCCTCGGCGTACCGAAAACGATGCTGCCGGAAGTGAAACCATCGTCAGAAGTTTACGGACACACGGTCGAGCACCATTTCTTCGGGCATTCCATACCGATCGGAGGCGTTGCAGGTGACCAGCAAGCCGCGCTGTTCGGACAAGCGTGCTATGAAAAAGGTATGGCGAAGAACACGTACGGAACAGGCTGCTTCATGCTCATGAATACCGGGGAAAAAGCAGTCACCTCAGAGCACGGCCTGCTCACGACGATTGCTTGGGGCATCGACGGAAAAGTCGAGTATGCCCTTGAAGGCAGTATTTTTGTCGCCGGATCTGCGATTCAATGGTTACGTGATGGGCTCCGAATGTTCGCTGATGCCGCAGACAGTGAGAAATACGCTGAACGCGTCGAGTCGACAGAAGGCGTTTATGTTGTCCCTGCCTTCGTAGGACTTGGTACGCCATATTGGGACAGTGATGTGCGAGGCGCGGTATTCGGATTGACGCGTGGAACGTCGAAAGAACACTTCGTCCGTGCGACACTAGAATCACTCGCCTATCAGACGAAGGACGTTCTGACCGCGATGGAAGCAGATTCAGGCATCTCACTGAAAACGTTACGGGTCGATGGAGGCGCAGTGAAGAACAACTTCCTTTCTCAATTCCAAAGTGACGTGCTCGGTGTACCGGTTGAACGTCCGGTCGTGAACGAAACGACAGCGCTCGGTGCCGCTTATCTTGCTGGACTCGCGGTCGGCTATTGGGAGAACCGCGACGAAATCGCGAAACAGTGGAAAGTGGACCGTACCTTTAATAATGAGATGAGCGAACAGGACCGCGAATCCCTATACGAGGGCTGGAAAAAAGCGGTCAACGCAACAATGGCTTTCAAATAAAGAAAACGTGTGGTAAGATGAAGACAAGTTAATACATGCGTCGGAGAAACGGAGAGACCGCAACGGACTTATAAGCGCGCAGCTTATAGGTTCCAGTTGTGGTCTCTTTTTTTTGCTCCGAATAAAGTATAAGCAGAAGCCATTTTCGGGTAAGTTTTCTATATAGGAGGAGAGAGATCATGAGTGGAACTTTTTCAGGTAAACAACGAACGGATCGTTTAGAACATATGCAAACAGAAGAATACGATGTACTGGTGATCGGTGGAGGCATTACAGGAGCTGGGATTTCGCTCGATGCATCGAGCCGGGGAATGAAGACCGCACTTGTCGAAATGCAGGACTTCGCTGCCGGAACGTCGAGCCGATCGACGAAACTCGTGCACGGTGGACTTCGCTATCTGAAGCAATTTGAAGTGAAGATGGTGGCGGAAGTCGGGAAAGAGCGTGCGATCGTCTATGAGAACGGACCTCACGTAACGACGCCAGAATGGATGGTGTTGCCTATTTTTAAAGAGGGGACATTCGGACGGTTCAGTACGTCCATCGGCTTACGGGTATATGACTTTTTAGCCGGTGTAAAAAGAAAAGAACGACGCTCGATGCTCAGCCGGGAAGAGACGCTGGAACGCGTTCCGACTTTGAAAAAAGACGGCTTGAAAGGCGGCGGTTACTACGTAGAATATCGGACTGATGATGCGCGCCTGACAATCGAGGTCCTGAAAAAAGCAGTCGAGCACGGAGTGAATGCGGTGAATTACGCCAAGGTCGTCGACTTCATTTATGAGAATGGAAAAGCGGTCGGTGCGGTCGTTCGCGATGAGCTGAAAGGCGAAACGTACCAGGTACGGGCGAAAAAGATCGTTAATGCGGCGGGACCATGGGTCGATGAGCTGCGCGAGCAGGATCGCTCGAAAAAAGGGAAAACGTTGCATCTGACGAAAGGTGTCCATCTCGTTTTCGATCAAAGCAAATTCCCATTGAATCAGGCGGTTTATTACGATACCGATGACGGCCGGATGGTGTTTGCGATTCCTCGTGAAGGCAAGACGTACGTCGGGACGACCGACACGACATATGAATCGGACATCGCCCATCCTCGGATGACTGTAGATGACCGGGATTACATTCTGAATTCCATCCACTTCATGTTCCCAGAACTGGATGTGAAGCCGGGGGACGTAGAGTCGAGCTGGGCTGGATTGCGCCCGCTTATCCATGAGGAAGGTAAGGATCCATCGGAAATTTCACGGAAAGATGAAATTTTCATTTCGAACTCAGGCTTGATTACGATTGCTGGCGGGAAGCTGACCGGGTATCGTAAAATGGCAGAAAGCATCGTCAATCTGGTCGGCGAGCAGTTGAAGGAAGAGGGTCACGGCGGCACTTATCCAGGTTGTAAAACGAAGCATATGCCGATATCAGGTGGTGAAGTCGGCGGTTCCAAGCAGTTCCCGGCGTTCATGGAAAAGAAAGTGAAGCAAGGGGTGGAAGAGCTCGGACTGGACGAAGCGGTCGCGAAAGTGATGGTGCAGCGGTATGGCTCGAACATCGACCGTGTGTATGAAATGATGAAAGAAAGCGATGGGGATCCATCGTTACCGAATGAGGTTGCAGCGATGCTGATGTACGGAATAGAAGAGGAAATGGTTGCGAAACCGGTGGATTTCTTCATCCGTCGCACAGGTGCCATGTTCTTCGACATCCACTGGGTGACGAAGTGGAAGTCAGCTGTGATCGAACGGATGGCAGAGGAGCTCGGTTGGACGGATGAAGAAAAGGTCCGCCATGCCACTGAACTCGATCAACTCATCCATGACGCGGTGACGCCTTTGGACGATGAAAAAACAGAAAAAGCGATTTGAATAAGGAGAGGGACTGTCATGACGACAGTCCCTTCGTTTTTTTGATAGTAAGAAAGACTGGTTTGGCTGAACAGGTGAGCAAATTCGAGAGATGAAGCTCTATTTTCGAGAGACCATCTCGGATTTTGGCAAGACCTCACTCCATTTTCGAGAAACATCACCCAATTTTGGCAAGACCACTCTTAAAAGCTGAGCATAACCCCCTCAATTTACCCCCGTTTCAGCGGCAAAGTCATGCAACGGATGCCGCCTCCGCCTTTTTCGAGCTCAGAGACGTCTATTTCAATGTAATTGAGCTTTTTCAGCTTAGGATGATCGCGGAAAATGCTCTTCCGTCGTTGTTTACTGATGAGGATCGTCTCCGGATCGAGGTTCAGGAAGTTGATATCCGCTACCGTATCGGTCACTTTTGACGTCCAATGGATATCAAACCCATGGTGCTTCACGAATGTGTGGAACATCTCATAGCGATGCTCTTTTTCCGTAAGCACCAAAACAGGCATGAACCGCACAAAGCACTTCGACAATATCAAGTCAGGGCCCGCAACATTTAGGTTCATATCAGTATGTAACGTATCGGCGCGGCGAGGTAAGTCAATCACCCCGATTTCAGAGAATCCAGCTTCGAAAATCTTCCCCTTCAATTTTTCAATGCTTAAGATGCTCGTTCGCAACCCGACATTCACAAGCACGGCATTTCGGTTCAACACGAGCACATCCCCGAACTCCATGCCTTTCATACCGTTGTTCCCTTCCAGATCAAATTGTTCTCCCATCCATTGTTCGAACAGGTTATGGGCATGGATGTACTCAGGCTTTCGCATTGTGATCCCTGGCTCACCAGGGATGACGGTTTTTCCGAATACACAAGCGAGATCGCGCACGAACACCCGGTTGATCAGCTGTTCATTCACCTTGAAATCATCGATGGACAAGTATTTTGAGTAATTGATGACCTCCACGCCTGCCTCTTCCAACGCGTGACATAGCTCGTTATGGTTGTGAATTGCTTTGTTCTGAATGACCGGTTTTTCCCAGAGGACATCTGTCGCAGTCTGCTGATCCGGCACGTCCAACACGGCAGGAGGACAGAGGACGACGGTTTTCAACGTATCCGTCTCAGACCAACAGCTCGGCGTAATGTTCAACATGAAGTTCCTCTCCATTTCATTAGTGATCTTGTTATAGCCTTTCCACCTCAGCCCCATCTCATCCGACAAAAAGACATACATAAAGGGAATTTCTTCTTCTCAAACTATAGAAAAGGTTTGGAGAGGAGGAAGTCGGTTGAAGAAGAAGGAGCAACATCCGGAGCTCACGTGGTGGAAGCTGTCGTTGATCGGTGTCGGATGCATCATCGGGACAGGGTTTTTCCTCGGTAGTTCCATTGCGATAGATAAAAGCGGACCAGCCGTGATCATCGCGTTCATTTTAGCAGCGATCGGAACGTATATCGTGTTCGATGCAATGGCACGTATGACGGTCGAATATCCGGAAAAAGGATCGTTCCGGACCTTTGCGAAAAAAGCATTCGGCAAGGAAACCGGCTTCGGCACGGGCTGGGTGTTCTGGACGTCCGAGACATTGATCATGGGGAGTCAATTGACCGCACTCGCCATCTTCACCCAGTTCTGGTTTCCTGGGATGCCGCTATGGCTCCTTGCCACGATCTATGCCGTAATCGGCCTTGCGATCATCTTAATGGGAGTCGACGATTTCGAGCGTGTGGAGAACCTCTTCGGCATCATTAAAGTCGCTGCGATCGTCATGTTCATCATCATCGGATTGCTCGCGCTTTTCGGCGTTTTGGATGTAACAGGTGGAAAGACGGAACGTGGCGTTTTGGACGTTTTTTTTGAAAAAGGAACGCTTGGTCTGTGGGCAGCGCTCATCTATGCTTTTTACACATTCGGAGGCATTGAAGTGATGGGGCTGATGGCGACTGAGCTGAAGGATAAAAACGACGCACCGAAGTCAGGTCGGTTGATGTTGATCGTGCTTTCGATCATGTATGTCGTTGCAATCGGGCTCGTCCTGTTGCTCGTTTCATGGAAGGACGTCACGAAGGATGAAAGTCCGTTCATGACCGCACTGAACGATTACAATCTGCCGTTTGTGCCGCACATTTTCAATGGCATGCTCATCATCGCTGGATTTTCGACCATGGTAGCGGCGCTTTTTGCCGTCACGACAATGATCGTTACGTTGGCGAAGGACGGAGATGCACCTTGTTTATTCGCGAAAAAAGGTCGACTGAGCGTCCCGCTGCCAGCACTAGCCTTGACGGCTGGCGGTTTAGGCGCGTCCATAATCATCTCGTTGATTTTCCCAGGTAAAATCTATGAGTACATCACAACGGCTGCCGGGCTCATGCTTCTGTACACGTGGTTCCTCATTCTGTTGTCGTTCTGGAAATTGATGAAGAAGAACATGTGGGATCAGATCAAGATGTATGTCGGGGCGATTCTGATTCTGCTTGCGGTGAGTGGGACATTATTGGATGGAACGAGCAGACCCGGCTTTTATGTGAGCCTGCTGTTCCTGTTGATCATTGGGGGCACGGCTTTCTATCGCCATGTAAAAGGTGCACGCACTAACGACGGAGCTTCTTGAGCTTGTTTTTTACGTATGTGTAAGGACACTTGGAGGGACTGGACTCATCGTCGCTTAAAAAGTATTGCTTCCATTCGTGGTTGTCAGTCTGACCGTACCATTTCAGGTCGGGATGGATCGGCAGCTCATCATAATCGGCGAGCCGTTTACGGATTGCCTTTTTCATTTTACGGCCAAATATGGTTGAGTCGTTGATTTCATCGAACACCCAGCGGGGCTGGAAAGCCATCATGAAACAAGGAAAGCTTCGGCTTTTCCTGAAAATGTGGGCAGGTGTCGCACAGAAAGCGAAATACGGCTCCCCGTGGAAGCAGAATTCCCATTCATGATGGGATGGATCGGTCGGTATGTCCTCCGGCCACTCGATTTCGTCGATCGCACTGACCCGGTTGAGCACCGACCAGAAAAGCGATTCGAATTCCGCCACTTCATAGTTTTCCTTCAGCGCTTCAGATGTTTCGAAAAAGACGACGAGGGAAGCATATTTCCCTGTATCTCTTGAAATTTCACCGTATGATTTCAACAATAAAGCCAAGTCTTCAATAGAACCTTCCTCCCGAGGATCCGATGTGAATCCGAAACGGAGATTATCTGATAGGAACCCCTGACGCCCCGGGATACAAGGATAGGTGTTCCCTTTATCCGCAATCATGTTGCCGAAATGCTTGAAGGCATCATGCTGCCAATCCTCGATCGATGCTAGATTTTCCTCAAGCCAACTTTTTGTGTAAAGCTCAGCCATCTACATCCCTCCTAGCTACAACACATACTATTAGGTGAGGCGCAGATGGGTGAATGTCCCACAACAGAAAGTGCCAGGCACCGCAAACGGAGCAATACCCGCTGCAGTGCCTGGCACCGATCACGAAGCCAGTCATATCAAGGGGTTGAAAATGGTGTCAGGTACCGATTAAGAAGTCAGTCGTACCAACGGTTCCAAATCGGCACCTGGCACTGACCGGCACTTTAAAGCAGCAAACTAAGCGCTTGGTAGCCGAAGTAAAAGCCGAATGCAATCAAGAAGAGTCCAGCCACGATTGAAATTCCTTGAAGGTAGCGCGTATTCAAATGCTTCCGGAATCCACTCGCGACACTCGCCATCACGAAATCCCAGATGAGGATTCCGACAAAAATCCCAGAACTGTAGATGAACAATTGATAATTCTCAAAGGAATCGGCGGTCTTCGCAAGAACTGAACCGTAGATCCCGAGCCAGAACAAGATGTTCAACGGGTTCGACAACGCCATGAAAAAGCCCGTCCGAAACGACTTCATCGGACTTTCCCGCACGAGTCCGCCATCCGTCGGGTCCTGTTTCGAACCGAGAATCCCTTCGACACCTGTGTAGATCAACACAAAACAGCCGAACGACCACAAAAACGTTTTCACGAATGGCAAGTCCATGAATTGAACGAGACCGAAATAGATGAGCATCATGAAGATGAGATCGGCCACCATCGCACCGACGCCGACGACCCATGCGTGCAGGAACCCGAACTTGATCCCTTTGTCCACCTGGGCCGCATTGATCGGTCCGATCGGAGCGGACAAGGACAGCCCGAGCAATATGTAACTGAAAAACACACCCACATTCATCACCTCGACAACTTGTCTATGTTCTTACCACAGTCTATTCATCCGCCTCACCCTCTAATACTCCCACATATAAAAAGATGAATCCGGTCTCCCGAATTCATCTGAAACGCCATCCTATATCCTTCCGATGCTCCTTGCGTTCATCTTGATTCCCGGTTGCCCAGGCAACCAGTTCGCCGGAACGCCTTCTCCTGTTTTTTCCCCGTACTGGATCGCCTGCACGAGTCGAAGGATCTCAAACACATTCCGTCCGACTTCCAGTGGATTGACGAGCTTGGAAACGATCTTACCTTCCGGATCAATGATGATCGTCGCCCGGAAAGCAGCGCCTGCACTTTCGTTCAACACCCGGTAACGCCGGCTTATTTCCTGCGTCCGATCACTCACCAATGGATATTGCACTTTAGACGCCATCGGTGAAACCTCTGTAAACACCTTATGCGCATACACACTATCCGTACTGATACCTAACACTTCAACATTCAAATCCTGCAATTGAGGGTAAAGGGCAGCGACCGCCGCCAACTCGGTTGGTCAGACGAATGTAAAATCACTGCCATAGAAGAACAAGACCACCCATTTCCCCTGGTAATCTTCGAGTGCGACTTCAACGATCTTCTTTTCTGTATTCAAATAGGCTTCTGCGGTAAAAGCAGGTGCGACATCCTTCGTCTGCGCGCAAAAAGGTTGTTCACACACTTCATCTGCATCATGGTCATTTTTCCGATGGTCCGTCACTTCATCACCTCACAAAATGTCCTCATTTCATATGTATTTATGATATGAATAAAATATCCTTCCCGTTATTTTTCCGATGCTGTACAACCAATGTACTAAGGGAAATATATCTTTAGGGGAATTGGTTCAGGGCAATATGTTTGCCATAATGGAAGACAAACGCATCCTACATATACGGTAGGAGACGTGCCGGAATTGGTTAGTGGCTTTCCATTCGACCAGTTCCGGCTTTAATTTTGTCTTTTTTACTTGGAAAATAAGAGTTCTTTATTAATTCGACGTTTCAAGGTAAACTATTATTAACAGAAAATTTCGATAGAATGGGGAGGGAGACATGGGACAAGAGACACAACTTCAGAAAAAAGATAAACTATCGAACTTGTATTTATCATTCATATCCATTGCTGGGTGGGTATCTATCCTGATTGCCACCTTCAATCTTTCCATACCTGAAAACGCCGTCGTCTTGCTATTATTCATACTCTTCCTGTTCATAACCGAATTTTTCCCGATGGCGGTTTGGAAAGGGCACAGTTCACTCAGCTATCCGATCGTATTCACGATCTATCTTGTCTACGGATTGCCCTGGCTGGTCTTCATTTACGGACTCGTCGTCTTCATCGTCAATTTTGTCCAGAGAAGACCGCTGAGGATCCTGTTTTTCAACCCAGCGCTGTTAGTGCTAAGTTTCATATTAGGTGAAGCGATTGCCAGACTCATCCTCGGGGATGCGCTGGTTCCGTGGATGATCATTCCGATGCTCGTCACGACAGCGTTGTTTTATATCGTCAATAACATCATGGTCGACATCGTTCTGCTGATCCGTCCGCAACCTTATACATTTGCCATTTGGAAAAAGAAGCTGACCACAGAGTCGATCAGTGCATTCATCTCCGTCATTTACCTTGGGATCATGTTCTACTTAGGGAATCAGAACCGGGGAGTCATAGATGTTTTCGCGTATTTCTTCTTCTTCTCGCCGCTCGTCGGACTCGCCTTGCTCAGTTCAATCATCGTACGGCTGGAGACGGAACGGAATCGCTTGAACGCTTTATTCCACATCTCGACAGAATTGAACCGGTGGCTGCCATCGAAACAGTGGATCGAATCCATCCGATCAAGCTTGAACAGTTTCGTCGATGCCGACGCTAGTATTTTATGGGTCAATGAAAATGGGAACTGGAAGGTTCGTTTCCAACATGGACAGGTCAAGAAGGAATCGTGTCAGGACCGAGACGAACTTAGTCAGCTCGAGCACATCAAAGAACTGACCATTATCCATGACCGAAGAAAAGACCCTGGTGTCACACCGACCTGCTTCCACAACGGATTGCGCTCGATCATTTACGCACCGATCATACTCGAAGACAACATGCTCGGCGTGTTTGCCGTCGCGAAAAGCCGAAGCAACAGTTTCCGACCGGAAGAGATCCAGTCTGTGGCGACACTCGCGAATCAGCTCGCCGTGGTCATCAAGACGAGAAGCCTCATCTCAGAACAAGAAAAGAGGACGGTGCTTGAGGAGCGGAACCGGATTGCACGTGAAATCCACGACGGTGTTGCGCAATCACTTGCCGGGGCGGTCATGAAACTGGAGACGGCGGACCGGAAGTTTTACCAAAAGCCGCCGGAAGCTCACAAGCTTGTGACCGACAGTCTGGACAAGCTCCGCCTCAGTCTGAAGGAGATCCGCGAGTCCATTTACGCACTCCGACCATACGAAACGGAACGCGTCGGCTTGAAGCAAGCGGTCACGAAACGGATCGACGTCATCAAGAAAGAATCCGGACTCAATATAACGTTTGAAGAACGCGGACGGCCAGTGTACCTGAGCTCGATGGTCGAAAAAGTGATGTTCGATATTTTCCAGGAAAGTGTTCAGAACATCGTCAAGCACGCGCAAGCCTCCAAAGTGGATGTGCTGCTCAGCTATCAGAAAGAACATGTTCTATTGAGAGTTTCCGATAATGGGGTAGGATTTTCATTGCTCGATGCGATGATCAAGGCGAAGAATGATCCGCA
Source organism: Pseudalkalibacillus sp. Hm43 (assembly GCF_051842935.1). GTDB lineage: Bacteria > Bacillota > Bacilli > Bacillales > Fictibacillaceae > Pseudalkalibacillus. Next base: position 363,089 of record NZ_JBPXRR010000001.1, read on the forward strand.
CTTCGGCATCCTGAGCATGAACGAACAAGCAGAGAAAATTGAAGCGGTGTTACAAATCGATAGTAAAGAAGGGAAAGGTACAGAGATCAACCTGACTGTGCCAAAGCTAGGGATGGAAGGAGGAATGGGCGATGATCAACGTCATGTTAGTGGATGATCACGCAGTCTTAAGGGACGGATTGTCGAATATTTTTGAAATGGAAGATGATATCAATGTGGTAGGGGAAGCCGTCAGTGGAAACGAAGCACTGGAATCCATTGAAGGTATGAACCCGGATGTCGTATTGCTCGATATCAATTTGCCTGATAAAAATGGGGTGGAACTGACAGCCATCTTGAAGAGGGACTATCCGGAAATCAAAGTTCTGATTCTGACGATGCATAGTATGGATGAGTATTTCATGGCTGCCATTCGGGAGGGTGCAGACGGATACTTGCTGAAGGATGCACCATCTGTCCAGGTCGTGGAAGCGATCCGGACAGTCGCCAAAGGGGAGTCCGTCATCGACCCTTCCCTGACGAAAAAGCTGTTAGGGTTTTATAATCAGAAGAATGAATCTGCGGATAAAAACGAGCTGACCGAGCGGGAGAAGGAAGTGCTGCTCTGTCTGGTCGAAGGCTTGAGCAACAAAGAAATCGGCGAACGTCTTTTTATCAGCGATAAGACGGTGAAGATCCACGTCAGCAAGATTTTCAAAAAAATCAACGTGAAAAGCCGATCCCAGGCCGTCATCTATGCGGTCCAGAATCAGCTTGTCCCATTGCCATAAGTTAAAAAGAGCGGCTCGTGTCTATGGCACGGGCCGTTTTCCTATTGTAGATGTTCGGGTGGTTCGTTTTTCGATTTCCTTGATACTTCTGAAAAGAGGTCATCCTCCGACTCAGGTTGCTGAGTTTGCTCCACCACACCCGGGTTCAAAGTTTGAAGGATCTGTTCTAGGTCTTTCTTCAACAACTCGAAATCTTTCATCGTGACAGGTTGAGCTTCCGGCTTCAATTCATATCCAATCTGCCCGTTCGGTTCGAGCGTCGCCCACTTCAAATCACTCAATCGCGCGACATTCTGCTGTCGTAATTTCATCTCCAGCTGATCGACTGTGAACCGGAGCTTTTTCAAATGTTTCTCGTTCAGAACACCATCTTCAACCAATACAATCGACTTCCCGGTAATCAACTTTTCGATTGCATCAAATTTCATCTGAGCGTACTCCAGTAAAATCAGTGTCAGAATAAGAGTGCTCCCAATACCTAGGGTGACCCAGATGCTTTGATTACCGATCGGTCGCATGAGTAAAGGCCCGATTCCGACCATGATGACCGTCTGAGCCAACGTCAATTGCGAAATCGACTTCCTTCCTGCAATCTTCAGTATCAAAGTGCCTCCGAGGACGATGATGACTGCTTTCCAAATCCAATCGAGTTCCATAAGCTCACCCTTTTCCGGTATTGAACGTAGTATGAAACCTTCATGAAAAAACTATTCTGTCATGGGAACAACTAAGAAAGGAAAAGGAAATCCGTCTTTAACGCTATTTTCGTTCAGTTCCAAAAGGATGATGAACTGGAAGAAACTGATAGAACCTTATACCTTTTGCATGGATTATTGGTCGTAGATGGAACTGGAGAACTTTTTCAGATCTATATGGTACGATCATTTCCGTAATGGCCATTACAACCATACTTAATGCAAAAGGGAGATACTTAATGAAAACGATAATGAGCTTAATCATGACAGTTGCTTTGCTAGTCTCTGGATTTGCTGTTCAATCATATGCCGAAACGACAAGTGAACTTCCGAAAGGCGATTTCTACAATTTGAAGATCATAGGTGTTCCAAAGGATAAGAAAGCACCGATGAACAATAATGATGGAACGCGAATTTTTGTACCATTGTATGGTGAGTCGAACATCTGGCTCCGTGAAGGCGACTTCAAAGTATTGGATGCTAACGGAACGGATGAAGACGATGCGGAATTCCAGCTTCCGAATCCTGACCCGAACAATGATGGAACGACCGAATACACGGTTTATGTACGTGCGCTAGGTAAACCAGGTGGGGAAGCGAGCATAAATACATGTGGAACTGATGCAGACACAGGTGAAACGTACTGCTCGGATGACAAATTGGTTGTTACGCGTACAGCTGGTCAGAGCCCTTGGACGAATGCTTCCGGTGAGCTTTTCTATATCTATACGGATACGGATGGGGATGGCGAACCTGAACGCTATAACCTGTTCAATGAACAGTTCGAAGATTACTATTGGGAATATGACAACAATGGCTTGAAGGTCGCACAACTACGTTTTTACCGCGGCGTATCAACCCAAGTTCAATAAGCATAAGACGAACCGGGAGCCTGAATGGCCCCGGTTTTTTTACTGAATAATATTGGTTTTTATATAAAAATAGGTCCCTTTATAACTTTTGTACGACCCTGCTATAGTACAAATGCAAAAAAGAATACTCCGTTCGCGTAATAGTCAGATTCCCCGCCAACACGGATAATAGAGTTAGAGAACTTTTACAATATTCTGACGGGGAGGATTTACGATCATGAAGAAGATTTTTTCTGTATTGATGGCAATTGCGCTCATCGTGCCGCTTCTTTTTACAAGTGTGCCGATCGCGAATGCACAATCTGAAGCAAGCATTGATCCATTGCTCACTGAAAAATTAGCGAATACGACGGGCGCTGTCCAGGTCATCGTCACCTTCAAAGGGGATGGAAAACCTACGGCGGCTCAACTGGATCTATTAAAAGACGTAGGGGTGAAGAAGGGGGTCTCGATGAACGCATTGCCGATCGCTGGCGTTCTTGCAACGAAATCCCAGGTGGATGCACTAGCATCGAGTCCGGAAGTCAGATCCCTCTACTTGAATGAAAAAGTAAAGTATTTCAACGCAGACTCTACACTACTCACAGGCGTTGACAAAGCACGTACAGACGCGAAGATGACGAAGGAAAACGGCGGCATGCCAGTATCCGGTAAAGGTGTCGGAGTCGTCGTCAACGACAGCGGAGTCGACGGAACGCATAAAGATCATGAGCTAGGTAAAAATCTCGTGCAAAACGTACTCGGAAGCACGAACTTGAACAGCATCGTCTCTGGTGTCATTCCCATCACATACACCGAAGACGTACCGAATACGGATACAAACTCAGGACACGGTACTCACGTAGCTGGAACAGTCGGTGGAACCGGTGCCATGTCTGGCGGCAAGTATGAAGGCGCAGCACCAGGCGCTGACATGATCGGTTACGGAACAGGGGGCGCATTGTTCGTCCTCGATGGTATCGGTGGATTCGACTACGCGATCACGCATAAGGAAAAGTACAACATCGGACTGATCACGAACTCCTGGGGATCTTCAGGTGATTTCGATCCGAACCATCCGGTGAACGTAGCAAGTAAGGAAGCTTACGACCAAGGCATCACAACTCTTTTCGCAGCAGGAAATGAAGGACCAGGTGAAGACACGCACAATCCATATGCAAAAGCACCATGGGTCATTTCAGTCGCAGCTGGCGTGAAGGACGGCTCACTCGCTGACTTCTCCTCTCGCGGAACGAAAGGTGTCGGCGGAACATTCACGATGGACGGAAAAGAGTGGACATGGGTCGACCGCCCGACGGTTACAGCACCAGGCGTTGACATCATTTCAACTCGTGTCATTGCACCAGTTTCATCTCTATCGTTGGATGCAGATGCTGAAGAGATCGAAACAGCTTACTTACCTTATTACACGTTGATGAGCGGTACATCAATGGCAACACCACACGTTGCCGGAATCGTCGCATTGATGCTTGAAGCGAATCCGAACTTGACGCCGGATGAAATCAAGACGATTTTACAAGATACAGCGACGAACATGCCTGGCTATGAGCCTTGGGAAGTCGGAGCAGGTTATGTGAACGCGTATAACGCTGTGGACACAGCGATGTTCGGTACGCAATACGGCGCAACGACGAACTTGAACCAGGATTTCAACAGTTCAGTCGATTCCAGCGCAGACCGTGAAGAATTTTCGGTCGACTACAATCCTGCAACGCTTGTATCTGACAACCAGCACGAGTTCACAGTGGAAGAAGGATTATCGAGCTTGGTGGCAAAAGTGAACGGCAAAGGAATCCTTGAAGAGACAGGGAACCCGATTAACCTCGTATTGATTGCACCAGACGGAACCGAATACAGCTCAGGCATCAGCCTGTTGTTCACGCTTTATACCGATCGCACGGTATCAGTGAACGCACCAATGGCAGGGACGTGGAAAGCGGAGATCCGTGGCTTGCGTGGAGCTGAAGAGAACCCGAACGGAGCAGGTGCACCGGAGAATGTCAAAGGAACGCTTACGTTCAAATCGGTCAGTGGATTTACAGGCTTGAGCGATATTGAAGGCCATCCAGCAGCAGCGGCAATCAAGACGGCTGTCAGTGAACGATTGATAGACGGTTTTGCAGATGGCACATACAAGCCTGACGCAAACCTGTTGCGTAAAGATATGGCGAAATACTTAGTGATGGGTGCGGAAGTCCGTCAGCAGTCTGGAGCGACTTTTTCAGATGTAAAAGCAGCAGATTTACCTTTCGTAGCTTCTGTTGCAGCTCTTGGAGCAGCTTTCAAAGGGGAAACGTATCAGACGGATGCGGTCATGAAGCCAGCAGCTGATGGAACGTTCAACCCGGACGGAACCATTTCGAAAGCGGAAGTTGCATACTCTCTTGTCCAAAGCTTAGGCTTGCAAGAACAAGCTCAAACGCATGAAGGTGATGTTACTGTGCAATACGGTGACGAGCGCTTGTTGATTGAAGACCAGGCGGACATCCCGGCTGAGTTGAAAGGGTATGTACAGCTTGCACTGGACTTGAACATCTTGAACGCCAAGTTCGATGTGACACAAGGACCATATGATCATGAGCCGACAGTACACGCAACCTTCGCACCGAACGAAACAGTGAAACGAGGAGACTTCGCAGTCGCAATCTCCCGTTACTACAACGCTTATCATAAATAAAGTTTAGATTTATGAGACTCAGCCCTGACACCAGGGCTGAGTTTTTGTTGTGCTTTTTCAATAGAAGGTGGTTGCTGTAAAATGAAAGGTAGATGACTTGCGAGTTTGATAGGAGGGAAATGAATGATGGACTGGAAAAAGGATCGAATACAAGCTGCCAAACAAGGGGAGAATCCCATGGTACTTGCAAAAATGAAAAGTGGTTTTGCGGTAATAGGGGATACTCAGTTTCTACCAGGTTATTGTGTGCTCCTGCCAAACAGAAAGGTAGACTCGCTCAATTCATTAACTTTAGAAGAAAGAAGCGATTACCTACTAGATATGAGTTTGATTGGAGATGCCATTCAAAAAGTTTGCAGTCCTCTCCGAATCAATTATTCCATTTATGGAAACACAGATACATACCTACATGCACACATTTTTCCGAGATACGACTGGGAAACAGAAGAGCGGAGAGTGAAGCCTGTATGGCTTTATCCGAGTGAAAGCTGGACTGAGGATCAATACTTATATCATGAAAATCTACATGAAAAATTACGAACAAAATTAACAGATGCTTTAGAAAAGCTGGTTTATGAAAGGGGCAAACGATTATGAATCTCTACATCGTGCGGCATTGTAAGGCAGAGGGGCAACCGCCAGAGGCACCGCTTACGGAAGAAGGTTTCAAACAGGCAGAGGAATTGCCGGACTTTTTCACCAATAAAAAGGTTGAACGGATCGTGTCGAGTCCTTTCACACGTGCGCAGCAATCCATTCAACCTACTGCAGATCAGCTTGGCATCGAAATGGAACTCGATGATCGACTTGCTGAGCGGACACTAAGTACACAACCAATGGAAAATTGGATGGTCAATTTAGCAAGAACATACGAAGACATGCATCTTAAATTTGAGGGTGGAGAGTCTAGTCAGGAGGCAACGGACCGAGCGATGGCGGTCATTAATGAACTAAAGAGCGATAACAAAGATGCCGTCATCGTCACTCATGGCAACCTGATGTCCTTGATTCTTCAGCATTTTGATAACGTTAACGGCTTTGAAAAATGGAAGGACCTGAGCAATCCGGATGTCTATCATCTTTCGTTAGACGAAGACATGAGCTTAAAGCGGATATGGAGTTGAATCTATCACACGCGTAACTGGCTGAGTGCTTCTTTTACATTGCGGATTGTCCGGATTTTGGACATATCTTCTCCCAGTTGTACGGCTTTATGGGCTAGTTCTGGTCTGATCCCTGTCAAAACAGGATAGATTCCGAGCAATCGCAAAATGGAATTGATTTTGAACAGAAATGCTACTACGTCCTTGTTCATTTGATAAATTCCGGAGAAGTCGATGATGAGATATTTGAGTTGATGCTTTGCAAGCTTATGAGGTATGAAATCTAATAGGTGATCTACCTTTTCTTGATCGAAATAACCGATCAACGGAATGATGGCAATGCCTTCAGAGACCGGCACGATGGGAGAGGATATTTCCACAACTTCAGTTGAAATTTTTTCAAGTTGTTTTTCAGCCTTTTTTCGAGATGTGATATCACGGAGGGTGGAATGGATTGCAAATTGTTCGCCGAACATAACAGGGTGGCAGTATAGTTCAACATCTACAAGCGTACCATCGCATTTGAAAATCTGAATATCAATGAGTTCCCCGATGATGTTTTCTTCCTGGTTTAGCCGAATCCGGTCTTCTATGAGCTCTTGATCATGTCCTTCTCTAAAAATATCGAGCACATTCGCTCCGATGATTTCATCTTTTGGTGCTTTTAAGAAATCTGCACCGAACTGATTTATGTATAAAACTCTTAGGTCTGCATGGATGACGGTCGTTTCATATGTGTATTCAACAATCTGTCGATACATATCTTCTGGGTCAATGGTCTTCATCGGCACTCTCGATACACTTCTCATTTCCCTTCACCCCATTCGGAAAAATGTATATTAGTACCATTTTAACATTTCCATAAGAAGAAAAATGTGGCTGATAGAACCTTTTAAGAGAAACAATCTGCATGCAGTATCCGAAATCGGCCATCCCCCTTAAAGCACTTATATATTAAGTAAAAAGAGGCGCATCACTGCGCCTCTTTTCCTTATCCATTTTTTTAGTATGGGCTTGTTGCTGTTAGGGTGAATGGTACGTTCGCGCCTGTATAGAGACCGACGTAGACGTATTTCGTTCCACCTGGAATGACGCCTGATTCGTTCGCCCCAGAAGTTGCTACGCCACCGATCAACTCAAAGTTCTTGTTGTAGAAGTACACATCATAATCGTAATCTGCTGCGCTCTCTGCACCTTCCAACGTGAAGTTGTGAATGCCATCTCCATATTGCTCAGGGAGAGTGACGACATATCCATCTGCCCCCTGGGATGCAGGCTCAGGATTTTGCGTCGTGACGAATTCGTTCTCTGTCACTGCGAGAGTTGCTGGTACGCCAGCCAAACTTCCGATACCTGTTCCAGCATTACCAGCTGTTACTGAACCTTCTGCTACAAACGGCTCTTCTGGCTCAATCAACACTGGCTCGACCTTCGCTTTTTTATTCGCAAATGCTTGGATATCTGCTACTTGGACGTAACCTTTAGAGTTGTCTTGCGCATCGTGAGCGATGAACTTCAAGTACTTCGCTTTCACAGGCTCAGCCAGGTCATATCCGCGATAGTGCAAGTCAGCGACTGTTGGACGTGGCTTCGCTTCCTCAAACTTCTCACGTACGACCGTCGTCCAGTTCTCACCGTCTTCAGATACTTGGACGCTGAAGTTTTTCAATGTAGCGAAACGGGACTTCGAAACATCCTTCATCGCACTTACCTGGATATGAGAAACATCAACAGCTTTATCTCCAGCTAGATCGACAACGAACTCAGATCCTTTGAATCCGTTCTCTTGTGTATCAGTCGCATAAACACTTGCTTCTGTATCGTCAATCGTGAACTTGACCGGGTTGCTGTCGGACTCACCAGAAACGCTTTTGATGGAAGCGCCGTTGAAGGAAGAAGCGACGTTCGGCTCAAGCTTGAACTTCAGCTTGTTCTTCTTACCTGGCTCAATCTTCACGTCACGAATCGTGCGAGAACCGTAACCGCGTGCTTGAATCGTTATGTCATACGTACCTTCGACCATGTACGTTGCAAAACCACCACTGTCAGTAGTTGTAGAAACCGGAGTCGTACGTGCTTCAAATTCACCAATCATAATGCGAGCGTCTTCAATCGGCTTGTTCGTCGCGCTGTTGATGACCTTACCGACGAGCTGGCCGTTATGCTGACCATCCGGATGGTTGAATCCAGGAATCGGATCCGTGTCATCTCCGCCGTTCGAGAACGCGTCAGCACCAAGACCACGTTGAGCGAATGCTGTCCAGAGTGCGTCATAGTGTGCACCGTCATAGCGTTCGAAGTCAGCCGCGATGATTGCTGTTCTCATATCTTCCATCGATGGATCCGGAACAGAAATCGGCATCGCATCCATCACAAGATGTTCCGCAATGGATTCGCCTTCACTTTTACCATACGTAGCAATGAGGTTCTCTCTAACATGCCATAAAATCGCAGCCCAGATATCTCCGTCCGAGTGAACTTCCGGTCCGCCGACGTCATAACCGACATCACCATAGTTGTAAGGCGCTTCATCTAGTGAATAACTTCGGATCCCGCGCTCTTCGTTGCCTGTTACATAAGCACCGACAACTGGCTTCTCTTCCTTACCATTCTTAATGAGGTAATGCATACCGAACCAATCACCCCAACCTTCGCCCATGGAACCGGATTGATGGCTACCAAGTGCTTCTCCACCTGCTACATAACGGTTGGAAAGGGCATGGGAGTATTCATGATAGATGATTCCTGCATCATAGTCACCATCTGCATATTCGCCTTCAAACGCGCCAGGAATCGGCTCCCAAAGGAACATTCCGCTCCATGCTGGAATGCCATCCGGCAACGTCAGCATGTAGGCATTGTCACGACCAGTATAAGTAGGAGCGCCACCAGAAACAGCACCTGCTTGGACAAGTCCTAGAATCGGGTCGCCTTCTAGACCGCCTTTACCGAAATTGGATACCTGCATGTTTCCTGCCGGCTCTGTCCATCCAAGATTATAGAAGTAATCATGGAACAGATTGTGATGGTAAAAGAGGTTGGTCGTTGCACTGTGGACATCCTCTGCGTATGAAGGAGGCACTGTCGCACCTTGGGTCTCTTGCCATGCATTGTTGAAGTTGTATTTGAACTTACCAGTCGGAGCGACAGGGCGTACCGCTTCGTCCGCTGGCACGAGGAAGTTACTCCAGTTCGCGTAAGAGTTCGCATTGTTACCGAACGTCGTCACACCTAAGTTCGTACCTGGCGTCAACCATCCGTAAGGGGAGGCATTCGGGTCACCTTTGAACGATTTCACGACCTGCGTTCCGCCTTGTTTGGCACCAGGATAGTTTTCGAAGATCAATCCTTCAGGGTCTGTCAGATAGTCGACGAGTGAACGCTTGTAAAGCTCTTCACCTGTTTCCGCGTCGATGACCATTTCATAGCCTTCGTTCAGCTCTTCAATAAAGAGGACGCGGTATGCCGGTCGGACGCCATCCTTCGTAATGAACGTCGCTTTCTTCACGCGTTGTTTCGATGGAAGCACGTCGCCACCGTCAAATACGTCCCAGCCTTTTTCGGTTCCTGTCAATTTAGGTGTATATTGCAAGCTCTTCGCTTCAAGGTCGATCGCTTTATTCAAAGCGTCCGTTGAAGATAAGACGAAATCCCCTTTAAGCGACTTCGAGCGGCTTGAATTTCCTGTTACGGATAAAATTTTCCCTTCCTTGTTGACCGCAACGATGATTCTTCCACCGTACACGGACTCGATGCCGTCAAACGTCTGTTGGAACGTCACCGGATGAAGCCCTGTGTCTTTCATCGCGTAGTCCCGGATTACTTTCAACGAGTCGATTTCAGAAGCAGATAACCCGAAAAGGGCAGCGTTGTCTTTCAACCAGTCGCGCGCTACGGTTTCCGCATTCTTGTTGGATGCCCCTGTGAGGTATCCTTTCTCTTTTACAATGGTAGAAGGTGTTCCGAACAAGCTGTTCCACTTAATCTTCGTACCGGCACCGACTTCCTGGATCAGTGCGTTCGCAGCATCGAGCTGCAGGTTCGTCGGCACGACCTGATTGAGGACATTCCGTACATCGTAATGTTCTGAATGATCATGTTCATGTAAGATGTTCTCTACGTTCGGTCCAGCGGTCGTCTCAGCGTTTCCACCGGAACCTATGAGAACTTGACCGGCCAGCAAACTGACGCTCAGCGCGGTAAGGATTCCTGTTTTCTTCACGTATAGTTCCTCCCCATTTAATTAGCATTACTAGCCTTTTTCGCCAGTATATCGGCGTTCCCTCCCCTTCATGCTACAAATACTGACAACAGTCTATAGGGTTTATTTGTTAGCACTACAGACCGCTACTACCAAAGATATACCGGGCATAGTCCGTCTTGTTAAGAAAGGACTAGTTGGCCGTTCGGGCAGGGATATGTCGGGTTTCCGCGAAATAGGTTTTGATCAGAAAAAGAGGGGGAGTACGATGTTGTCTTTTCCAGCACCGTCAACGAGAGAAGAGAAGTTCGAAATGATCGAGTACGTGAAGGATCGCATGCTTCAACTGCATGGAGACAAGGTTGTAGCAGTTGGCGTTTACGGCTCTATCGGATTTGAAAAAGAAGGTGTATATTCCGATATCGAGATGCACATCGTTTCTGAAGATGGCTACGAGATTGAGGGACATGAATTCATATATGGAAAGTTCAAGATGGAGCTCTACACGTCGCAACGCTCCGAGCTGTTGGAACGGGCTTCCGAAGTGAGTGACAACTGGCCGGTGAAGGCGGGATCTTTTGTTCAGATCAAGCCGGTTTACGATCGGGACGGCTTTTTTGAAGAAGTGAAGAAGCGGCCGATGTCCGTGTCAGATACTGCAATACGCGACGTGATGAGGGAGTTCATGATTTGGGAACCGTATGAGACGATGGGAAAAATGAGGAACAATTATGAGAGCGGAAATCTCGACTACATACCCGTCGGAGCACGGGATTTCGCGTGGCAAACAGCAAAGCTGATTGGCCTAGCGAACAAGCAGTATTACACGACTCGTGCCGAGACCTTTGAAGAATCGCTACGGATAGAAGCGAAGCCGGTAGGATACGAAGCATTGGCGCGTAAAGTAATGAGTGGGGATATGAGAGACCGAGCCGAAGTGTATGAACTATGTGAAGCACTCTGGACCGGGCTGAACGACTGGTTCGATGAGCTAGGTATTGAATATCGAGTGGAGCAGTTGCCGTTTTGATTGGAGATCCGCTCGTTTTGGATTATAAATTCTGGATTTGGATTATAATTACCGAGTTTGGATTATAATTTCGGATTTTGGATTATAACTTCCGAATCTGGATTATAATTTCTGAAACCGGCTTATATTCAAGTACCTGACCTTCACCAATAAGGAAAAAGTCAAGTCCACGTGGACTCGACTTCTTTTTTCCTATTTTTACTGTCTGAACTGCGGGGGTTGTTGTGATGGTGCGAAGCTGCTCAGCATTTGGTTCATGTCTTGTTGCGCAAGTTGTGGTACTTGATAGTAGTGACGCTTATTTTGATACAAGAAGATTTCATACGCCATCTCGATAAAATTCGGTACGCTGTCAGCAATGACGCGGCGCAACACCGGGTTCGTCATTTCAAGAGCTGTCATCGCAAACAAACTTCCAGTCGATTTCAGCAATCCGAGCATATATCCAGATACGCCCTGGTCGTTCACTTGGTTTGCAGAAGTGAACGGCTTTTTCGGTTGCCCCGGTGTGAGTCCGTAAACCGTATTGTTGTTCTGATGCATCTTATAGACGCGTGTAGAGTGGGACGGCTTCTCGCCCGTCGAGAACGCTTCAACGATTGTATTGTAAAGGTCGTTGATGAAAGCGTGCTGACGATATAAAATCGTGCGAAGCTCTTGGTCCTTGATGTACTGATCGTAAATCAAATATTGATCCAACACACTGATGATCGAAGCGAGAACCTCGTGACTATCGAACATCTCGTGCCCGCCATGATTCATGTTCGCTGGCGTCGGTGCAGGGTTCGGCTGGAATCCAGGTTGTGCATTCCCTTGTGGAGGCATCGCCCCGCCTTGGGGAGCACCGAACTGATTCATTCTAGGTTGTTGCGGCTGCATGCCTTGTTGCTGCATCCCTTGTGGTTGTTGGCCGCCACCTTGGTTCATTGGATTATTCATCTCTTTTCCTCCTATACAAATCTTGCTACGTAGTTAGTGTTTCAATTGTGGAGGAAATCATGTATCGATTGTGGAAGAAGGAAGAAAGAGAAGGGAGTAATTGAAACCATGCTAACGGAACAGTTGAAAGAATTGAAAGAGATGACAGATAATGAAATCGACAGAATGGACAAAGTGGATCTCGTCCAAAGAATGCTGGCTTCCATCGGTGATCAAGATCCAGAGTTAAGGGATCATCTCATTTACACCAACTTCGCCAAGCTCATCACAGAACAACACCTGACAACGCCTTTCATGGCAGACATCCTCGACATCTGTATGGATGACGACCACCTTTTTTATCGTATAGGTGATAAAGAGACCGACGCTGTCTTCACGAGGTCTTTTTCAGCTCTCGTCGTTGCACTCATTTTAAATGAAGACGTGAAAGGGCGGTTCCTTTCAGAAGCAAAAGCGGTAGAAGCTTGCGAAAATGCTGTCCGCTACCTGTTAGAAGAACAAGACCTCAGAGGATTTGAGGAGGAAAAAGGGTGGGCACATGCAGTAGCGCACGGAGCTGACCTACTCGCCGTTGCTGTCCAACATCCGGCTGTAAAAAAGGAAAGCTTTTATCCGAAAGCGTTGGATACTCTTAAACACTGCATCCTTCGCGAAAACGGCGTCTACACGAATGAAGAGGACGAGCGTTTGCTCATGGTCATCCACTACATGTTCCAAAGAGGAATGGACCCATCCTTATTGGAAAAATGGGTGGATTCGATTTGGACGGAACTTCAAGACAAGAAGGAGCATGGCTGGTCCAACGAATATTTTCATATGCGTAGGAACATCACGACTTTCCTTAAGTCCTTGTACTTCCTGCCAGCCTTAATAGAATCAGCCCCGGATTGCAGGGAAAAGATTGTAGCCTACATAACGAACGACCTGAAAAGCCTCTACCAACTATAAAAGAACGGCAAGGGATGAATGCCCTTGCCGTTTTTCTATTCATTCACGCTTTTCTTCCGATCAAAATGAACCGTAATCGGTTTGAAATCTTTTTTCGTGGGAACCTTGTTAGTCCGATCTAGAGGCTTTCTCTTCACCTTAGGAGCTTTCACGACATGACCATACTCCTGCTCAAACCCCATAAGGGTCATCTTTGCCGCTAAAATCGTCACTGTGAAAAAGAGCACTGGAATACCAGTAATCCACGGATGACCAGCCCAGATGAACTCCCACCAAAAACCGAGCAATCCAGACCATTCATTGGACAAGGAATATTCCCTATTCACCCAATACATGTCTTTCTCCACATCAAACCCTCCGAAGAAAATCCTCAGCAACCCAAGGTGGGCAAGCAACAGCAAGACCTGAATCAGCTCTCGCAAATAAATCATGAAGAATTGAGGGACCAGGTAAGGCATCAAGTGTTTCCGGACCAATTGCCATTTACCTGCACCTAGCACCTTAACGCCTTCAATGAATTCCTTTTTCATAATTCGGTCTGTCTCATTCATTACTAGGACGGAAATCGTCGGAATTGCAATGGCAGTAAAAACGGTGACGAACAACAAGTAATTATCGAAGAATTGAGGATTTTCGCCACCAAACCGTCTTTCATAAAGCATCACCCAAACTAAGATGAAGTAAGCAAGCAGTGTTGCTGGAAAATAGTTCGTTGCATCCACAACCGATGCAATCCACTTTTTCCATTTCGGTACATACATCCCGAGCAACACACCGATTACAGAAGAGAAAAACAGTCTTAGGAAGGCAACGACAAAGGCGATCCCAAGTGTATATTTTGTCCCGATTAACATGAGAGTGAAAATATCCCTCCCAAAGTGATCCGTTCCCATTGGAAAATGATCCAACGGTCCATATGGATGCTTCAAGAGTTCGCCACTTTTATCATAAAGCAGCCTCACGTATGGAATATGATCATTCGTAAAGAAATAATACCCAACACTAGCCATGAACAATCCAAAGATAAACAGTGAACCAATCATGAACATCGGATTTCTCAATAAACGGAACATCAACGTCATATGACCACCTCTTTTCCAGTCGAACGATGGATGACGAGCTTGATCGCCAACAGGATCAGGAACACGGGTATGTAAAAGAGAATCAGGCTAAGTGCAATTACATCGGTCTGATTGTAAGTCAGTATGTACTTCGTGAGACCACTGATATTGAAAAGCCTTTCCAAGATGATCAGGTTCGACAGCATGATCCAGATGATCGCTTTCGAATGGCTCATGATTCCGATAATCGCATTTCGGAAAATGTGTCGGAGGAAAAGCCTGTTGGCCTGCAGCCCTTTACTCGTCGCAAACTCCACGTACAATTGTTCATTCTCTTCCATCGTCATGAACAACGACACTTTGAAAAAGAACAGGGTCGGTAAGAGCGACAGAACGAGGATCGGCACGAAGTACACCTCTTCAAATCCACCTGCAATCGGAAACAGGAGTATTTCTGTTTTCTTGAAAAACCAGATGATGAAAAATTGCACCACAAAAATAACGAAGATGTCTGGTAATGCTTCTAATAAGGAGAGTACTTTTGCAATCTTGCCCACTGTCCTTTTCGAAAAGAACGAGGTCACATACGTCAAAAGAAGACCACCGATCATTGAAACGATCAATGACACCAGGAAAATCTTCATGGAGTAGAAATAATACTCCCAGAACACTGGGAACACCGCATACTTTTTATCACTCCAGTTGTAGAAATCCTGTCCAAACTTGAAGCTGTAAATATCTTTATAGACCTTCATTTCACCTGGATTTAAGAGTGATACGATGGTATTTTTCAAATAACCCAGGTAGGTTGATAAACTGAAGTCAAACCCGTACATCGTCATCCCTAGAAAAGAAGAAATCGCAACAATCCCCACTATAACGGCAATGAATCGTACAAAACTACTCGAAATTGCTTTAAACAAATGACCACCATCCCATAAACATTCCTTTACAAGTAAAGACGAAATACATCCGGCTTGGATGGAAAAAATCAGGAAATACCTGATCCTAAATAGTAAAAATAGTACAATTAGCTAAAAACCGTTTGCCGCAACTTTTAAGAGGGAATCGCACATGTATGTAATGTTGATTACATAATTTTTCTGGATGTATAAAGGAGGACTTCTTCATGAGTGATGATCGTAAAGAGTTTCAAAACAAGAAAGACGAACAGCTCGAACAACATCGTGTCGATGATAAAGATAAACATCTGACCACCAACCAAGGTTTAAAGGTCTCCAACGATGAACATTCCCTCAAAGCAGGGGTACGTGGACCGACATTGATGGAGGACTTCCATTTCCGTGAAAAAATGACGCACTTCGACCATGAGCGTATTCCAGAGCGAATCGTCCATGCCCGTGGATTCTCAGCTCACGGCGAATTCGAAGTATATGAGTCCATGAAAGAATATACGAAAGCGAACTTCCTTGCTGACCCATCTGTGAAAACCCCGGTATTCGTCCGTTTTTCCACAGTCGCAGGGTCCAAAGGTTCATTTGATACAGCACGTGACGCACGTGGATTTGCAACGAAATTTTACACGCAAGAAGGGAATTTCGACCTAGTCGGAAACAACATACCAGTCTTTTTCATCCAGGATGCAGTCAAGTTCCCTGACCTTGTCCATGCGGTCAAAGCAGAACCACACCATGGCATGCCACAAGCTGCATCCGCTCATGATACGTTCTGGGATTTCGTCGCGAACAACCAGGAGTCCGCACACATGGTCATGTGGACAATGTCCGACCGCGCCATTCCAAGAAGTCTCCGTATGATGGAAGGATTCGGCGTCCACACATTCCGATTCGTAAATGAAGAAGGGAAAGCCCACTTCGTCAAATTCCACTGGAAACCGATTCTTGGGACACACGGTCTCGTCTGGGACGAAGCACAGAAAATCTCTGGTAAAAATCCGGACTTCCATCGTGCAGACCTTTACGAGTCCATTGAAAACGGTGACTATCCCGAATACGAATTAGGCGTTCAAATTATTGCTGAAGAAGACGAATTCAAATACGATTTCGATGTCCTTGATCCGACGAAACTGTGGCCGGAAGAAGAGGTACCGGTCAAAATCATCGGTAAAATGACGCTCAACCGAAATGTGGATAACGTGTTTGCTGAAAATGAGCAGGTGGCGTTCCACCCGGGTCACGTCGTACCAGGAATCGACTTTTCCAATGATCCATTGTTGCAAGGCCGTTTGTTCTCTTACACGGATACGCAAATTTCCCGACTCGGAGGACCGAATTTCCACGAGATTCCGGTCAACAAGCCTGTCTGCCCGTTCCACAACAACCAACGTGATGGTATGCACCGCCAGACGATCAATACGGGTCAAGTCAGCTATCACAAAAACTCGTTAGCTGATAACACACCGAGCCCAGCAAGCGAAGAAGAGGGCGGATACAAGCATTATCAGGAAAAAGTGGAAGGTCATAAAATCCGTGCGAGAAGTGAAAGCTTCGAGGACTTCTTCTCACAAGCGAAGCTTTTCTGGAACAGTATGAGTGAAGTGGAGAAGGATCACATCAAGAAGGCGTTCAGCTTCGAGCTTGGAAAAGTGGAAAGTAAATCCGTCCAGCAGCAAGTCGTCAACATGTTTGCGAAAGTCAGCTCAGAACTAGTAACGGAAGTAGCTGACAACATCGGTGTAGACCGGCCGGAAGGCGGAGAAATCGATTATACGAAATCTTCGCCAGCGTTAAGCATGGAAAAGACGACAAAAACAGCAAAGTCACGTAAAATCGGAGTGATTGTCGGTGATGGATTTAACGGTGTGGATGTGACGCATATTCTTCGGGAGTTCAAAGCGGAAGGTGCGATGCCGGAAATCATCAGCAGTAAGCTGGGGACGTTGAATGGCTCGGACGACAAAACGCTCGAAGTCGACCACACATTCTTGACCGCTGATTCCGTCCTGTTTGATGCGATCTATGTCGTGGGAGGAAAGAACATCGATAAAGAGTTCGAACAACATGCATACAATTTCGCTGAAGAAGCCTTCAGCCATTTCAAACCGATTGGTGCAACCCATGAAGGGAAAGAGTTGATTGAAACTTATAAAGATCAAATTGGAGTCGTCATGGAGGATGACGTTAATGTATTCGCAGACAAATTCATTGATGCTGTCGCGGCTCACCGTCATTGGAAACGACAACTTGTAAACGTGTAAAGTGTGATTGAAGAGACTGGACTGAAGCGATTGGAGCTTCGGTTCAGTCTATTTTGATGGTTTCTCGGCATTTCAGGGTGTATTCTGTTCATTCTGAGGGATATTCTGTTCACTTCAGGGTGTATTCTGTTCATTCTGGAGGATATTCTGTTCATTTCAGAGCATTTTCTGGTCATTCTGAGCATGTATTACATCAATTAGGATGATAGACCTACTCCCTGTAACATAAAATGAGGACCCAACAAAGATGACGTTCCAAATCGTCACCTCGGTCAGCTCCTCACTCTTTTTTACGATTTGATAGGGGGAATCATCGTATCATGGATATACTTCGGTGCTGGGGTAAGGCTCGGTGCCGGGCCATACGAAACAGGTTGTGAGTATTTGAATTGTCCTTTTCCATCCATACTTGGACCGCTCGCCCATCGACCTTTCTTACTTTCTTCACCTTCTGAAAGGTTGTAAAGGGTGTAGGAGACTTCCTGCTTTTCGAGTTTCCTCGGGAAAGTGGAGGGCACAACGATATCATTCTCCCGTTGTTCGAGTTCGTAAAGCGCGGCGTACCATTGGTTTTGATGTGCAGTGTCACGTGCTATCATGAACGATAATGTATCTTTGACACCTTGATCAGTCGCCATTTCGTAAAGTCTCACAGCTTGTAATCGTCCTTGTGACTCCGCAGTCAAGTTCGCTCTGAAGTCCGCCATCAAATTTCCGCTCGCCCCGATATAGGATGCCGTCCACCGGTTTCCGACACTGTCGACTGGCATCGCTCCCAAACCGCTCACGATTGCATGCTGAGGATTCATGCCGCCCATCGCAGCAGCTACTACCGGATTGCTCTTGTATGCCGCTTCTTGATCTTTAACTGGAGCGTTATCCAACAACCGGGCGATCATGGTTGCGAGCATCTCCACGTGAGCCATTTCCTCCGTTCCCATATCAAGACAAAGGTCCCGGTATTTTTTGTCCGCTCTACCGTTGAAACCCTGGAATAAGTATTGCATCATGACGGAAATTTCACCATATTGTCCGCCCAATATCTCTTGGAGTTGTTTGGCGAAGATCGGGTCTGGACGTTCAGGCTTTGCATCATATTGGAGTTCCTTGATGTGATAGAACATTCGCATTCTCCTTTTACAATTCATCAACCTTAACCTATGAGAAACGCGAATGTCCTGTGCTAGTTCAACTTAGTGGACTCTTTTTTGCATGAAGGTAGAAGGGATGTCCTTCAGGAAACTTGGGTAGTCGAATGAGACCGCGATCTGATGCTTGTTGAAATCCGGAGAGGTTTCGTAGCGCAAGTCCACGATACTCTGACCGAAAGCTTCTCCAGGAGCTACTACGATTTTGACTGGTAAGTTAACTGTCTTCACTTTGTTTTTGTTTAATAAGTACCAAATCGGAAGGACGTCATGCAAAGGGCTTCCTGTTATGCCAGGATTTTTTCCAAGATAAAATTGGTAGTAAAAATCGAGCAGTGGTTTGATGACGAGACCTAGAGGATCTTTAGTCGAAGCATGAAACGTATTGATCTGGTTCACTTGAGCAGGGGGAAGGATGGCGTAGGTAGTTACATTCAATGGGAAGATCGTCATGTTCTTTGCATTTAGCATGACAAGGTTAGCTGCATAAGGATCACCGTAAAAATTCGCTTCCGCAACGGATGTCACATTACCAGGAAAAAAGAATGTCCCGCCCATGATGACATACTCCTTGATCTGTTTCATCAGTTCTACTTCAAAAATGAAAGCAGTAGCCAAGGAAGAGAGTCTTCCGATATTCACAACCGTAAGATCATCAATGTGTTCTCTAATAATCTTCTTTACATCATTTAGTGGATGAACAGGGTAATCGATAATTGGGGTGGTGATTGGTCCCAAACCTTCTTTCCCATGGACTTCAGGATAATAAACGAGTGGAATACCAGTCAATGGACTGGTTGCCCCTTCAAAAACCGGAATATCTCCATGTCCCGAGAGATATTTGATATAATTCACATTCCTCAACACTTTCTCTCTAGAAACGTTCCCATAATCAGCAACAATTCCCAAGATCTCGATTCCAGGGTTAAATAACATATAAATGAGGGCAATCGTATCATCAATTCCAAAATCCGCAAAAAGCAGTACTTTTTTCATTCTCCATCACCTGCCATTTAGTACACCTTATGATTTTAGATGATATAAAAGTATAGAGATTCTTCTGGAATAATATAATGAAGTATTTGTATACCAATATATGGAATATAGTAGTGTGGAGTAGATTGCTATTCATGGGGGTGATCCTGTGAAAAATGTGTTGTTGTTCGGGGATCCTGGAATTGATGATTCATTAGCGCTGATTTATGCCATCTTACATCCAGATATCAATTTAGTCGGAGTTGTAGCTTGTTATGGAAACATCGAAAAGCAACAAGCCGTCCGAAATGTTCGGTACCTTCTGGAAATTAGCGGTGTTCAAGACGTACCCGTCATACGAGGGGCAGAAGGACCGTTGAACGGTGATTTCACGGTTTTCTATCCTGAGATTCACGGACCTGAAGGATTAGGACCAATCCAGCCAAATGAGTCAATTCCTCCTGAATTCAACTCCTATGAGGAGATCTTTGAAATCGTGAATCAGTTCGAAGGTGACCTCACAGTCGTCAATCTTGGGAGGAACTCTTCATTATCGATGGCGCTGATTTTAGAACCGGATATCATGGAGAATGTCTCTTCTTTTTACCTGATGGGAGGGGCTTTCTTCGTACCTGGAAACGTAACACCTCTGGCGGAAGCAAACATTCATGGCGATCCGATTGCCGCTCGAAATATCCTTCACAAAGCAAAGAACACAACACTGTTTCCACTCAACGTGACGAATTATGCATATGTGACGGATGCCATGGCCGCACTCATACAGCAGAATGCAAGAAATGTTTACCGGGAGCTTACTCCGAAAATCATCCGTTACTATATCAACGCTTATCAGAAATTGCATCCAGGCATCCCAGGTGCAGCTCTTCATGATGTGCTTACATTAATGGGGCTGACGAATCCCAATGTATGTCAATATGTAACGAAAACCGTGGATGTTCAGACTTCTGGACCTTCAAAGGGACAAACGATTGCCGATTTCCGCAATCCTCCTGAACCGCAAAAAGGAAACCCAATCCGTATAGCGATTCAATTGAATTACAACCTGTTCTACCAGGATTTTTTAAAAACGATGACGAGGTCCCAAACCGTCGGGTGAAACAGACAAAGGTCAGTGAAATGTAAAAAAGAGAGGACCTCGAACGAAGTCCTCCCAACTCAATCATGCATTTCCTACTTTTTCAACATGTTCCTCATTCGGTTGTTGTTCCGTTGACCGGATATCCTCATCCTCTTCCGGTGAAGTTTTCTTGACGAAGAAGGACAAGATCAAGCCGATGAATGACAGGATGGTAATCACCATGAAGGCAACATTCACACCATGGATATCCGGGCTAGGAATTGACGGCTGTTGTTGCGCAGATAGTGCCGTCGAGGTCATGACAGTGACCAGAATCGCCGTCCCGACAGATGCTGCAATCTGCCGCATCGTATTGCTCATTGCGGTACCATGTGGGATCAAATGCCGTGGCAACTGATTCAGTCCGGCTGTCGTAACCGGCATCATCACCATGGACAGCCCGAACATCCGGATTGCGTACAGAATGGTAAGGGTCCAGATGGTCGTTGTCGTATCGAGAAAGGAAAAAGCCAATGTGGCACCCGTTATGATGGTCAAGCCTACAATCGATAACAACCGCGCGCCGATCCGGTCGAATATCCGACCTGTAATCGGGGACATAAATCCGGTTATGACCGCCCCCGGTAAAAGAACTAGGCCTGACTCAAATGCGGTAAAATCCCTCATGTTTTGCATATAAAGGGGGATCAGCGTTTCCGCACCAATCAGTCCAAGGAAAAGGATCATCGCAATGACCGTCGTTATGGTAAACGTCTTATATTTAAACACTCTGAACTCAAGCATCGGATGGTGCATGCGTAATTGTCGTACAGTGAAGATGGATAACGCTACGATTCCGATGACCAGAACGACGATCGTTCTCGCACTATCCCATCCGTAATTACCTGCACTCGTGAATCCGTAAAGCAGTCCCCCGAATCCGATAGAAGAAAGGATGATCGAAACAGGATCGACTTTCGGATAAGACAGCTCTGTTACGTTTTTCAAAATGAAATGCGCAACGATGATGATCATGATCGCGAGCGGTAAGATGAGCCAGAACAATAAGCGCCAGCTGTAATTGGCTGTGACCCACCCCGATAAAGCAGGACCGATGGCTGGTGCAAACGAGATGACCAGTCCGATATACCCCATTGCAGCGCCACGCTTATTGACCGGGAAGATCATCAGGAATACGGTTTGCATCAATGGCAGCATCACACCAGCACCGGCGGATTGGACGATCCTTCCTAATAGTAAAAAACTGAAGTTGGGGGCCACTCCACCGATGACCGTTCCTACAGTGAAAATCCCCATTGCTGCCATGAACAATTGTCTCGTTGTGAAACGTTCGATCAAGAAAGCGCTGACGGGTATCATGATGCCGTTGACCAGCATGAAGACAGTCGTCAACCACTGCCCGGTATTCGCAGTGATGTTCATTTCTTCCATGATCGGAGGTATGGCAGTGATCATCAATGTTTGATTCAGGATCGTAATAAAGGATCCCGCTAACAACAAGGCTGCAATCAACACTCTACTATACGATTGAGATGACATGGAGCAGCATCCTTTCTAAGATGTGTATATGTTGAATTGCAAAGTGCAATCGATCTTCTACTAACGACAGAATTATACTCCTTCAAAGACCTCCCAGACAAACATGTTGTTTGTGAACGCATTCTCAAACTGTGAAAAATCATATTTCCTTTGATAGAAAAATAGAGTAGGATAGCTAGAAAAATTGAGATCGGGGACAGGGGATTAAGAATGGATCTTATACTTTTCTTAAAAGCATTGTTGTTAGGGATGGTAGAAGGGCTGACAGAGTTTGCGCCGATTTCATCGACAGGGCACATGATCATTGTGGATGACATGTGGCTGCAGTCGAAAGATTTTCTCACCAAATACGTCGCGAACACGTTCAAAGTCGTCATCCAGCTAGGATCGATCCTTGCCGTCGTAGTCGTCTTCTGGAAAAGACTGCTGAATCTAATCGGATTGAAAAAGGAGACAAACAGTGCGCCTAAGGGAGAACGTTTGAAACTGTCCCAGGTTATCGTAGGATTACTTCCGGCAGGTGTTTTAGGGGTTCTTTTCGAAGACTTCATAGATGAGCATTTGTTTTCCACAGAAACGGTATTGATCGGACTTGTCCTCGGAGCATTTCTGATGATTTTTGCAGATTGGTCGGGAGGGAAGAGCACGACCACAGAGACGGTCGACCAAATTACGTACAAGCAAGCTTTTACAGTGGGGCTAATCCAGTGCTTTTCGTTATGGCCCGGTTTTTCGCGCTCAGGCTCGACGATTTCAGGCGGAGTACTTGTCGGTATGAGCCACAGGGCTGCCGCTGATTTTACCTTTATCATGGCGGTGCCAATCATGGCTGGAGCAAGTCTCTTATCCTTGGTGAAAAACTGGCAGTACTTCACGATGGACGCATTGCCGTTCTTTATCGTCGGTTTCGTAAGTGCGTTCATTTTCGCCTTGCTATCGATTCAATTTTTCCTGAGCGTCATCGGTAAAATCAAACTGATCCCATTCGCAATCTATCGGATTGTGCTCGCTCTGGTCATTTATTCCGTTTTTTTTAACTAATCCGTATAATTTGAGTCCCATCAATCGTTATACATACTGAAAGCCGAATTTAAGGAGGAATCTATGAATTCTACAGAAAAAGAGCAACAAAGTTTAGCAGAGAAACAACGCGAACTGAAAGCAGAGTTTAATACGTTGATTCAGGACTCGAAAAAAGGACTCTGGAAATACTGCCGTCATCTTACTGGATCTCCTTGGGATGGTGAAGATCTATTCCAAGAAACGGTGATGAAAGCTTTTGGTAGTTTTTATCAACGTTGGCATCCTACCAATCCGAAATCCTATCTATATCGCATTGCAACCAACACGTGGATTGACCATTGCAGACGGGAAAAGCGCTTTGTCGGTCATTTAGAAGAGGAAGATGTTCCGTCAGAGGATTTTTCAGATGATTTAGACATGGAAGAAGCGCTACGTTATCTAGCAGATCGATTTTCTCCACGCCAAACGGCCGTATTCCTTCTCATGGAAGTGTTTTCTTTTACAGCAAAAGAAGTTGCTGGAATCGTCCGAACGACACCCGGTGCGGTTTATGCAGCGGTTCGACGTATGAAAGAGAAGCTGAAAAATCAGCCAAGTACACAAGGTAGAGAGGCATTACAAAACAATGAAAAGAATCCTATACATCCTCTTATTAAAACGTATTTGAAAGCCTTGAATGAAGGAGATCTACAAGGTGTTTTGGATTTGATCAGTGATGAGGCACATAACGAAGCTACGCTTGGATTCCAGGAGTTCTCTAAGGATGAGATGCGTTCAGGTTCCATGCAGTTTGGTTTACCTGGTTATCGAGCAGAACTGGAGACACTATGGGGAAGAGATGTCATCGTCATTTATTATGACAGTGAAACGGGTCCTCAAATCCATGACATTCAATATCAAGAAGTCGAAAATCATAAAATTGTTTACCATAAGAGTTTTTATTTCCGGAAGGAATTGCTTATCGCTGCAGCAGAAGAATTAGGTTGCGAACCCCAAATGGACAAGTTTCCAGAAACATGGGCTGATTAGGACGTAATATAATTCCATCTCCCCATTCATACACTTTTCATATGGACTTGAAAAGGGGATGAACCGCTTGGCTATTGGTATTATGAGTGCGCTCGTCGAGGAAATCGCCTATCTTTTGGAAAAGATGGAGGTCAAGCAGAAGGAAACGATTGCTCAGAAACATTTCTACATCGGCACAATTGATAAAGAGGATGTCATCCTTTGCTATTCAGGCATCGGGAAAGTGAATGCATCCATGACGACCCAGCTTCTAATCGATCACTTTCATGTCCGGTTTGTCATCGTTGCGGGAACCGCTGGTCTTTTGAATCCGGTTTTGAAAACAGGGGACATCGTCGTATCGGAGGATGCGGTCGAATACGATGTGGATTTCACTCCACTCGGTTATCCACCTGGTGAAATCCCAGGGCTGCCCTTAGCGTATCAAGCAAATCCGCTTTTAGTGAAAGTGGCACTTCAAGCAGGAAAAGGCATGAAAGGGATAAAAGTGAAGAAAGGCAGAATCTTATCTGGAGATCAGTTTATTGCAAGCGACAAAGAAAAAGAGGAATTAAGGGAAATGTTCAAAGGCGACGCAGTTGAAGCTGAAGGTGCTGCGGTCGGTGAAGTTTGTTATTTGAATAAAATCCCCTTTGTCGTGGTAAGGGTGATTTCAGATGATGCAGATGCCAATGCTCCAACCGATTTCCAAGAACTTTTGGAAGAAGTCGCAATTCATGCCCAACTGCTTGTTTTAAGAATGTTGAAAGGAATTAAAGCGCTTAAGGCGAAGAATAAGAAATAACAAGACCAATCTCGCAAAGATGAGATTGGTTTTTTATTCGCACTCAGTTTTTTGAAAGACGAGGTGTAAGTCGATGAACACGAAGAAATTTTGGATGACAGCCCTATTTCTCCTTCTACTTCTTACCGGATGCAGCGGGCCTGGAGAGGAACAAGAAATCATCATCGGGGATGAAGATGCTCCTGCAACAGAGGAAGAGGATCAAAGTTGACTCCTTATACGACTTAGGATGTATTTTAGTTAAATGGGAACATTTGTTCTTGTTAAAAATTTGAATATGTATTATGATGGAATTGAAATGCCCACTTAAAATTGAGGAGAGTGTTCAAAAATGAAACAGACAATACCTTATCTCGTATTCAATGGTCAGGCTAAAGAAGCACTTGAGTATTACAAGGACATTTTTGGTGGCGAAGTGACGGATCTTCAAACGTTCGGAGAGGCAGATTTCCCTACACCTCCTGAAGCCGACGAAATGGTTTTACATGCACGATTCAAAAAAGGTGATTTATTTTTCATGGTGTCTGATACATTTCCTGGACAGGAAGTGGAAAGAGGAACCAACATTTCTTTGACTCTAGAAATGGAGAGCGAAGAACAAATTCAATCCCTTTATGAGAAGTTAAGTGAGAAAGGGAAGGTCGCAATGGAGCTACAAGATATGTTCTGGGGTGCGAAATATGCAAAAGTAGTGGATGCTTATGGCTTCACTTGGGATCTGAACTACCCTACAGAATAATGGATACATGAAAAAATCCCGCTCATTCAAGCGGGATTTTCTTATATTAATTCGTTTGATCTGCCAATTTCACTAATACGTGGGACATATGCTGGCGTTCTTCTTCGTTCGCTACATTCCATAACTCGTTCAGTACCTTTTCTTCACGGTTACGAGGCTCTTCGTGCTTCGCTAAGTAATCGGCAACACGTTTTGCGCCAGTTGCAAGTCCTTCATCACTTAACCCAAGCTTTTCACCTTTACTCACTTGGTCACCTAAGTAATCTTTAAAGTTCTGGAAGTTATCCAGGATTTCTTCTTTCTTTTCCTGGTTCAATTCAGCTGCAGCATTTTTTGGATCTTTCATCTTATCCACTCCTTTTGCTGTATTAATATACTAATACCACATAGAGTAGATGTTAAACATTTGAAGAACGATGATCTACATAACATCAAGCTGCTTCTTTGGTTGAAACCGTGTGCTTTCGACCCACTCCATTTACGACCACAACCCCTATGATGGCAACTAGACCGCCTATGAGCGATATGGTGCTTGGCCACTCTTTTAGCCAAACCCAAGCGGTGACAATTGCAATGACTGGTTCAACGTAAAGCATGCTCGTCACTGTGCTCGCTCTACCGAGTGAAAGAGCGGTAGCCCAAGTGACATAAGCGACTGCGGCCGGAAAGATACCTGTATAGAGAGCTGCCAGATTGGCTTCCAGAGTCGCCTGCTGAATATCTTGCATTAAACCTGGCGAGAAAATCAGAAAAGGGATTGTACCTGCCCATGTAAAATATGCTGTTAATTCTATAGGCGTATAACGTTTGTGAAGAGGTTGTTGGAACACGAAAAATATGGAGGTAGCAATGGCTGCCATCAATACCAGCACAGCACCGATTGAAATGGAAAAAGACGCTCCTGAGGTACCGACCGTAATCAGGATGACACCGAGAAATCCAATCGATAATCCGGTCCATCCGGCTTTACCAAGGCGTTCTTTCATGAAAAGAACCGCGATGAGCGCTGTGAAGATCGGTGTAGAACCGATCAGCATGCCAGCACTGCCTGCCGTAATGGTCAGTTCCCCAAACGTAACTCCGATATTGTAAAGAGTGATCCCGACAAAGCCGAGCAGAAATATTTTGATGAGATCCTTTTTATGAGGAATCCGGATGCGAATGCCCGGCACTAAAGCAAGGGCAATAAAAATAGCCGATGCGATTGCATATCGACTTAGAACAAGATGACCTGCGGTATATCCGCCATGCAGACTGGCGCGGATTGCGGCAAAGGTTGAACCCCAAATGATGACGGTTGTGAGAGCCATCAAAAATGCTTTCATGTTCATATTGAATTCCCCCTCTATCTATTGATCTAAGCCAAACTTAACACTTTACTGCACTGAAGTAAATGGTGGGAGATAATCTATTTTTCATATAAAAAGCCCTAGCAGAAATAGGCTCTGCTAGGACTGAATCTTCATTATTTCAAGCATTCTTCAATGACTCGGATGACATCTGTTCCTTGAGAGGGGGTAGCAGGTAGGGAAGCGCCGTTTCGAATCGCTTTTGCCAACTGAGTGTAGTAGGATTCATAGCTTCCGATTTCCGTCATGATCCGTTTACCCTCTGGATATTCGTCATTCGTCAAGATGCCATACGTTTGTTCCTGATCCAATCCCCAGCCGGTTTCACCAGGCATCATTCCATCACGTAATTGACCTTCCTGAGGATCCATTCCGTATTTCACGAAGCTTCCTTTCGTTCCATGGACCTGAAACTTCGGTCCAGGCGAACGGACAAGTGCACTCGAGTGAAGGATGACCTGTAGTGGATCGTAATCGAGGCGGATGTGGAAATAATCATCTACCGTTGCTTCCTCGCGCTGTGCTTTTACATCCGCACTGACACTTTTGAAATCAGTGCCGAACAACATCAATGCCTGATCGATCAGATGTGAACCGAGATCATAAAGGATACCGCCACCAGGCACTGGTTTCTCACGCCAACGATCGCGGACGTCAGGTCGGAAACGGTCGAAATGAGCCTCATAGCTCATAATCTCACCTAGCGCACCTTCATCGATCATCTTTTTGACAGTGAGGAAATCGTTGTCCCAGCGACGATTGTGATAAGGGCTCAAGACGAGTCCTTTCTCTTCTGCCAACCGTTGCAATGCTTCTCCTTCCTCGGAGTGGACGACGAAAGGTTTTTCAATGACAACATGTTTACCGGCTTCTAACGCCTTTTTTCCTAATGAAAAATGATGCTCGTTCGGAGCCGTGATGACGACGAGTTCCACATCATCAGATTGGATGATTTCTTCTGCAGTAGGAACAACCTCTACGTCATCCATGTCTTCGTATACATGATCTGGTTTTGATGTGGAGATGAGTGCTAATTCATATTGTGGAAGGGTTCTGAAAAAGGGTGCGTGGAACACTTTTCCTGACAGCCCGTATCCAATCAATCCTACTTGTACTGGCTTCATAATCAAGACTCCAATCTAAGGAAAAATTTTCACGTCTCCACTGTAGCACACTATTTCGCCATCAACCCAGTATAAAGTGCTTCAAGCAACTTTCCTTTCCTGTCGTGACTCAATTCCCAGATCATTGCGCCTGCTAAGCCGTTGTCATGAATATAGTCGGTCTTGAACCCGATGGATTCAGGGTCTTCATAACTGATGAATGAGGATGTTCCATTCCAGAGATAAGGCACTTTCGTTTCGGGATCCAGGTGTCGCTTATAGCCGTTCTGATTGATATAACTTTTTTCTAGCGTATCGTATGTGAGACTGCCGCCATCGACGACAAACGGTTGATGAAGGCCTTTGTTCAATGGTGTAATTGCATCATACTTCCGACCGTAAAAAGGAACACCAAGAACGAGTTTGTCTTTTGGTACACCAGCTTCCGCATACACTTTTACCGTATCATCAGCACTCCATTTATTCGGAGGATTGCCTGAAGAGGTATAGAGCGGTGCATTGTGTCCAGTCTTTTGATACCACTGCCCATTGATGTCATAGGTCATCAAGTTGACGAAGTCCAAATGAGTCGCAAGCTTGTCCATTTCCGTGTTTTTCAGGAAACTGGTCCCAGCAGTACCTGCAATCGTCAGGATATACTGTTCTCCAGTCTTCTGTTCAAGTGCATCGAGTTGACTGCGCGTCTCTTTGATCAGCAAGGTGAAATTCTCTTTATCTTCTGGTCTATGTTTGTTATTTGGAGCACCACCATTCACAGGGTACTCCCAATCAATATCTACACCGTCAAATCCATGCTTTTGAATGAATGAGACTGCACTTTCTGCAAACTTTTCCCGGGCTGATGGGGTTGCAGCTGCGTCTGAAAAGTTCTCTGAATAGCTCCAACCACCAACGGAAATCAGCGTTTGAAGGTTTGGATTGTCCAGTTTCAATTGCTTGAGCTGCTGGAAGTTCGTCGGATCGACTTCCGGGTCGCCAATCACTACTTTTCCGCCGTCAGAAACGTCAGCGAAAGCATAATTCAAGTGTGTCAGTTTGCTAGCTTTGATGTCTTTCGCTTCATAACCCGAATATGCACCCCAGCCACCATAATAACCGACCACTTTTTTAGTAGAACTGTTGGTGGCGTTCACTTCTTTCGGACCAACGTTACTTGATTTCGTCTGCAGACTGTTATTAATGATTTTATTCGTCACCTCGTTTGCACCAGGGCTTTTGAATACACTGACCATTCCTGCAATTAGGATAATGATCAATCCGAATCCGAGCCAACCTTTTAACTTCATAACGCTCACTCCCCATGACGTATGTAAATCCTCTTCTCATAGAATACGAGAGTAGTTGGGGAAGTCCAAGGGTTCAGAAGGAATTGAAGACTAGTACATTATGGAAAACGAATTACTATAAAGAAATATTTTTTAAGTAGAACAATATGTAAAGGAAGGGATTACAACGACCGATATATAGGATAGATGGACTATACATAAAATGAGGTGGACGTGTTGGAACAAAATTCTTTACAGCTTGAAGCTCTGAAGCAGAAGAACAAAATCATGTTGATCATTTCAGGCCTATGTACGATTCTAGCGACCGGAATCGACATTAGCTTGAAAGCACCACTCATGAACATTTTGATTATCTTCATAGGTGGTACCATTTTGACGGGAATCTTAGCCTTCTCGCATTTCAAAAAGAAATTCATTACCTTAGCGCCTTACATAGGAGTTATTGGTTTAAGTGCAATTCTCGCTACCATCATGCATGCAAACCCTTCGGATCAAAATGCATTTCTCGTGTACTTCCTGTTGGCTTTTTCTATTTTATATCTGGATCGCAAAGTCTTTTTTGTTGGGACCACCCTTGCGCTTGGACTCGTTGTATCCTATTACATGATGTATGGAACGACGCTTGAGACGACGCTCGGAAAAACGTTGCTCGTCATGATTCTCGTTCTGGTCGTGTTCTATTTGCAGTTGGCGATTGCAAAGAATATGAACAATAAGATGGAAACACTCCAAAGTGAAGTGGAAGAGCGTCTAGAACGTGAGCAATCCAGTCGTCAGATGCTTGAACAGAAAACGAAGTCCATTGCGGTTGAACTTCAGAACCTGACAAGTACGAGTGAACACAATCAACATTCCTTCAATGAAATGAACATCGCAATCCAAGAGATTGCTTCCGGTACACAATCACAAAGTGAAAGTGTCAGTGACATCATGAGCTCCATTGAAAGTACGAACGAGCTCGTCAACCGGATGCTTGCAAGTGCTGAAGTGATTTTAGAGAAAACGGAACAAACTGGTGAAAGTTCTTCCCATGGAACAGCTCGAGTCGAACAATTACATAAGCAAATCACCGAGTTTAAAACACTAGTTTCCGCAATGGCAGAAGATATGAACATCCTAACAAAGCATGTCGGAGAATCCGTATCTTCCTTGAACTCAATCCAAGAAATTACGGCGCAGACGAACTTGCTTGCGTTGAACGCTTCGATTGAAGCGGCTCGTGCAGGAGAAGCTGGAAAAGGTTTTGCGGTAGTCGCATCTGAGATCCGAAAACTTGCTGACATGACGGAAAAAACAGCGGACAGTATCTCGAAGAACCTGACCGAAATCCACTCCAGCAATGGACGTACTCAGAAGCAGATGAAGAGCATTGCAACGGAGATGGAAGAGAATATCCGTGAAACGGAAGAAACGAAAGCGATTTTCGAAAGCATCAATGCTTCCATTCAAATGCTGAACACAGAAATGGCGGAGTTCCAAAGCATCGCGGAACACGTCAGCAAGGACACCCAGGATGTTGAAAGATCTGTCAATGAGTTTGCAGCAGTCATTGAAGAATCCACTGCGACAACGGAGGAAGTATCAGCATCCATCCAGCAGCACACTTCACAAAATGAGATCATCGTGAAACAGATTGAAGACATCAATGAACAAGTCGGAAGTCTTGCTGAATCTACAACGAAATAAAACTTGAGTTGAAATGTCTGTTACCTCCAGAAAACGGCCGGAGGTGGCAGGCATTTTTTGTTGACGGGACAAGTACGCATTCTGGGGGAACGATTGCGATCGTTTATAGAAAACCGAGCAAATCTAAACGGATGTACAAGCGTAATCTGCTTGTCTTCATACAATATAAAAGCATTGCCTAGTACTAACGAGAATAAAGGAGAAAAAAATGAGGAGAAAACCTAAAACAAATTATTTAGAATGGTCGCAGCTTCCTTACGGAGGAGAAGAAACACCACCGAACGATGGAATCGATCCACTTGCGGAATCCTGGTCGACCTATGTCATCAAACGGAGGGGTAGCAGGTTCTTCGGTCCAAGAGGTCCACTCCAGTTCAATATTCAAAACCCGAATGACATTGATTGGGATTCAGAACTGGCGGTTGTGCAAGAGACGATGGACAATATCACCCCTGAACAAATCAAAATCGCTAAATTTTGGGGCACAGGTGTCGCAACAAAGCAATGGACCCCGATCATCGACCGCTTGATTGATACGTACGGATGCACACCACCATATGCAAGCCGAATTTTGGCTGCGGTCGAAGCAGGTCTCAATGATACTTTTGCTGTCGTCTGGTATTACAAGTACCACTGGAATGTGGCTCGTCCGATCCAGTACGATCCAGACCTTGAACCGATTCTTTGTACACCGAGATTCCCGACATACGTATCGGGTCATTCCGCTATATCTGGCTGTGCGGCAGTCATCCTGAGCTACTATTTCCCAGGTGAGTCGGAAAAACTTCATGAACTTGCTGAGGAAGCGGCCGTTTCAAGATTATATGGAGGCATTCACTTCCCGATTGATAATGAAGCCGGTCTAGTAGTAGGACGGACGATTGGAGAAGCTGTCGTAGAGCATTTGAAACGTCAGACGGATTCCAGCGGTCAACCGATCGACAAACCGTATCAGGAAGATCTCGATGCAGATCTTCGTTTCTCAAACTACGATCAAGCTTTACCATATGACTTCGAAGACACTTGCACTTCTAATCGGAAAAAACTGAAAAAACCTCGCCGTGAACGGACGCCATATGACGGACGTCCAAGACTGTTTTTTTAAATTCGTCATTCACTCTACTGCACATGTTGCAGTAGAGTTTTTCGTTGAGGGAGGAATCAATGTCTTTTGAACCGAAAAGAGACTAGAAATGTATTTCGATAGTTTAGGAGTGGATTGATAATGATGAAAACCCTTGTGATGGGTGGAACTGAGTTTGTAAGTGAAGCGGTTGCTAAACAACTGATTTCAGAAGGTCATGAAGTAGATATTTTAACAAGAGGAAATCGTAATCCTATTTATGAAGGTGTTCATGAACATCATATTTGTGATCGGAAAGAAGGACACCAATTGTTTGAGAAGTTGAATGATATCCAATATGACTATGTCTTCGATGTGACTGCATACACACAGGAGGATGTAAAAATTCTTACGAACGTATTGAATAAGGAGAAACTGAAAGGATACGTGTTTTGTAGTTCTGGGGCAGTTTACCCGCAAAGTGATGGGCATGTTCAGGAAGAAATGGCAACTGGTAATAATCCTTCTTGGAGTCAATATGGGAAAGATAAGTTTGAAGCAGAAAATTATTTGATGGAGCTATATCATGCAGAAGAATTCCCCGCAGTCATCTTCCGTCCACCATACATATATGGAGAAGGGAATAATATTTATAGAGAAGCTTTTTTATTTGACCGCATTCAAAGTGATGAACCAATACCTTACCCAGGAGATGGTACGACGAAGGTGCAATTCATCCATATTGAAGATCTAGTTAAGGGATTTAGCAGCACAATAAATCTTGATAGCTCAGTAGGTCAAATCTACAACTTATCCTTTCCAGAGGATATTACATGGATAGAGTATATAAAGACAGGAATGGAAGTGGTAGGGAATAATGCTCCCCTCGTCCAGGTATCCCATGATTGGATGGATCAAAACGGCATGAGCTTCAAAGATTTTTTCCCTTACAAGGACGAAACTTTCCTCATGTCGGTAGATAAATTACACCAATCTGGTTTGCATGTACCTTCCATCAACTTAAAAGAGGGTCTAGAAAGAGCATATCAATGGTATGTCACTCAGCAAAACAAACCGGATTTCAGGAAAATGAAAAGTATCGACAAGGTTGTTAGGTTGTGTGATTCTGGGATCTGAATCACTTACCACCAATGATGAAGTGGAACAATCAAATGATCGGAGAATATGTGGAGAGTGATTGATCATGAGCATAACCATCAAGAAACTACAATCGTACATAAAAGAAAAAGATTACAAACCTGAGCTGAAACATGGCTATTTTCAAAAGCTTATAGAAGAGGTTGGCGAGTTGTCAGAAGCCATTCGCAAAGACAAACGCTTAAAAGATGATCGTTCAATCAAAGGAACGATTGAAGAAGAACTGTATGATGTTTTGTACTATGTAACCACTCTTGCAAACGTGTATGAAATTGACCTGGAAGAATCCTTTCACTTGAAGGAAGAGATCAATAAGGAAAAGTACAAGGAGCAACATGATGCCATTACAGAATGATTTCGTAAAAAATGTGAAGTTATATTTTCAGGAGCAGGGAGAAGAGTGGCTGAACGAGCTCCCTAACCTGATTCGATATTGTGAAGAGAAATGGTCTATGGAAGTAGGGGAACCTTACGAGTTGTCCATCAATTATGTCGCTCCAGCTATTATGGATGATGGGACAGAGGTCGTTATCAAACTATGTATCCCTGGAGAAGGGTTCCACCACGAACTAGAAGCGTTAAAGCTGTTCAACGGACAAGGAATGGTACGCCTTATCGATTCTGATGCTGAAAAGGGTGTGCTCATTCTTGAAATACTAACGCCAGGTCATACGCTTGCGACGTTAGAAGATCATGAGGACACGGCTCGTATTGCGGCAAGAGCCATCAGAAAGCTGATCACACCAGCTCCAGCAAAGACTATTCTTCCAACAACGAAAGCAAGAGAAGAAAATCTCAGGAAACAAATTCGGAACCATCCGAACGGCATCGGTCCAATCCCAAGAGACATCCTAGACCGGTCACTTGATATTTTCACCTTTTTAAATGAAACAACCGAACAGCGTTACCTTCTGCACGGCGATTTCCATCATTACAACGTGCTGTCATCCGGAGACGGGGAGTGGACGGTGATTGATCCAAAAGGGTTGGTCGGTGAGATTGAGTATGACCTCATTCAGTTCATGTTGAACCGGCAAACTCAACAAAATGCATATGAAGTGATTGGACAACGGGTGGAAATCTTCACGAACGAACTGAACCTTAACAAAAAGCGCTTATTATTGTGGGGGTATGCCCATGCTGTCCTTTCGACAGCCTGGTCAGTGGACGCGAAGGATGGCAGTTACAGTGAAGACTTTTACCGTGGAATCGACATTTTTCAGTCTCTTTACCAACATCATTTCAAGAAGAGCGATATGTTCATATAACAAAAGCGAGACCCTCATGAAGGGTCTCGCTTTTTTCAATCTATCATGATGACTTTTGTAGCTGTTTGTTTTCGATCTTCTTCTCGATCTTTTCCATTTCTTTCGGATCATTGATTAATTGATTCCGATTTTGTGTCAATAGTTGTTCAAATGAAGGTTTTCGCTTTCTCATTTTCATCAACTCCTTCATTTTTAATACTACCACTTAATCTTATTTAATAATCATAATAATTATTACATTTTTGTGAAAATTCATTAACCGAAATTTAAAATAGTAATTTTCTAGGTGTTTCTGCGATTGGTATTAGAAAAAGAGTACTAGTACCAGTTACCTGTTAGTACTATTGGGGTCTCAGATAACACCGCATACATTTTATTAAAATAGTAAATTCTCTTTATTTATCGGGAAATAAAAAGGAATATGTAGAATATCGACGAATCCTCTGTCATGACCCGGAAAGTCCGACGTCTGGGAACAACAACAGAGGAGTGATTGAATGTTTAAGCGTTTCGCAGCACTTGCTGCATCAGCTACCCTGCTCGTATCGGCAGCGGCACCAGCATCAGCAGCAAATTATGAAGTCAAGGAAGCTACTTTCAACAAATCCAGTGAGCAACTTGCTCCACAGGAACTCATCGTCCATTTTAAGGATTCGGTCCTAGCACCGAATGCAGAGCAGATTGTGTCCCAATTGGGTGGAGATGTTGTTGAAACGACAGAAGACTTTGTCGTTGTTAAAGTTGACGGACAAGTCAATGAGGCATTGAAAGCATTCGAAGCAAACAGCTTAGTCGAGTACGCTGAGCCGAATGCAACGTTCCATGCGAGCTATACGCCGAACGATCCGGCTTATCAATCCCAGCAATACGCACCACAAAAGGTGAGTGCAAATAAAGCTTGGGACGTTACCCAAAGCTCTGCCAATGTAAAAATCGCCGTCATCGACACAGGCGTTGACTATAACCACCCAGATCTAGCTGGAAAAGTCATCAAAGGTTACGACTTCGTTCAAGATGACAACGACCCGATGGATGAGCACGACCACGGGACACACGTTTCAGGAATCGCAGCAGCAAACACGAACAACGGAATCGGAATGGCAGGACTTGCACCGAAGGCTTCCATTTTAGCCGTACGTGTTCTTGATGCAGGCGGAAGTGGAACGTTGGATGATGTCGCACAAGGTATCCGTTACGCAGCTGACCAAGGTGCACAAGTCATCAACTTGAGCCTTGGCGGATTGCTCGGTACTCAGACGTTACGAGAAGCAGTTGACTACGCTTGGAATAAAGGATCTGTCGTTATTGCAGCAGCAGGTAACGAAAGCTCAGCGAAACCAAGTTACCCAGCTTACTACTCTAACGCAATAGCAGTCGCAGCAACAGATAAAAATGACACAATCGCATACTTCTCGAACTATGGAACTTGGGTCGATATCGCAGCACCTGGTGTGAGCATCTACTCAACAGTCGTCGGTGGAGGCTATGAGAAATTCTCCGGAACATCAATGGCAGCACCAGTCGTTGCAGGTGTAGCTGGATTGTTGGCAGCACAAGGGCGAAGCGCTTCTGATATTCGTACAGCACTTGAAGATACAGCCGACAATGTAACCGGAACAGGCGTCCTATTCCAAAACGGACGAGTAAACGCAGAAAAAGCAGTGAATCATTAATACGGGAAAACTCCCCTCGAATGAGGGGAGTTTTTTTATAATATGAAAAACGACCCTGTCCAAATATGTAAAAAACAGGTATGATGATATGTGAGAAAATTCACATGCCTTGGGGGTTCAAATGTTTTTACGAAAGTTATTAGTCACTGTCATTACTTGTATTCTTGCATTCATCCTTATTTCAACTTATCTTGGCTTATTCATCACCTATTTTCGAGAAACAGGTTTAGAACATATTACAGACGGTTTTTCTGATTGGCTGACCCTTTATTTAATCTTTTTTGTACCTGTAATATTCGCATATGGTCTCCCGGTATCCATTCTTTCTGAATTTCTGACGAAAAAAATGAGTGGATGGAAACGTATGGCCTTCGCATACCTCATACATATTGGTTTTGCTGCTGTTACTGCGCTCTTTTGGCCCGAATATGTATTTAGCGTAGCCACAATCATAATCGCAGCTATCTTTTTTATCATAGATGAGTTGGTTTACTCGCTTCAGAAAAAGAAGAAAGTTCAATGGAAACCAATCTTATTGGCTATGATTTTACCAGCTATTATTACTGGCTTTTACATTATTCCTGCTATTAATCACGAGATCCAAACGGACCAAGAAGTGGCAAGGTTGGATAAGGAAGGGTTTCCAGAACCGGTTATCATAGTGGATGGTGAAGAATATACCGATGTAAAGCCGATGGCCTGTTGGGATAATGATGACAAAGAGCGATGTGGAAGGGACGTCTATCCACTCACCTCTACAAATCTGTATGGGTCTGAAGGAGACATTGTGGTGGAGCCAGGTGATACTTTGAACTTCACTTTCGAGAACAGTCCCGAAGAACCCGAGATTCAAATATCGTACTGGAAAAACGATGAAATTCAGAAAACGATGATTACAGATGGTCAGTGGGTAGTCCCGAACGAGCCAGGAATGTACGGTTACGGGATCAATGCCGATTGGACGGATATGAGCTTAGGATTTTCACTGAATATTGAAGTGAAAGAACAACAATAAGGGAGAGGATGACCTCGTGTCATCCTCTTTTTTCAATTTATAGATCAGTTTTCGCGTTTTCCCATAAAAATGAGAAATTATAGATCAGTTTTCGGTTATTTCCCATAAAAAGGGTGTTATTTCCAATAAAAATTGAAATTTATAGCTCAAATCAAGGTGATGATCGCTGGAACTCTGTGCGGATGATATGTCCGGAGTAAAGGATGTCCAGTCCACGTTCGAGAGAGCCTAAATAAGTAACCGAAACGGACTCTTCTTCATTTGAAAAAACAATCCGGCCATCAGGTCCAGGAAAGCTCATTTCCTGAGTTCCTTTACGTGGGCAGTTGTTGATCTTGGTGAGCAGTGTAGATACCTCTTCTTTCGTAAGCGCAACCTCTTCTCCATTCGTAGGAATCACCTTAGCTTGAGTAAACGCTTCTTTTATCAAATCTGATCGAAAAACGTGACAGCTTTTGTTCCAATAGATGCTAGCACCGAGTACGAAACCCACCAGCAATGTAAATACCACAAACTTCTTCATGCAACCGCCCTCCTTTTCTTCCGCTAAAACGTATACGAATCATCGTAACGAATGTTTCAAAACGGAACCAACGAGCTCTTCAATCGTATGTATAGTAGTTGAGAAAAGGAGCGGTACATATGAAAAAGTGGATTGTATGGACAACAATAGCCTTGATGGTGCTCGTATTCACAGGATGTAGTGACGAACAAGAGGCAGATCAACTCGTTGGAACTTGGAACGGCTCGATTGAAGTGCCCGGTCAGCCATTGAACATCATCCTCAAGTTTAAAAATGAAGATCAACTCTCAGGAACAATCTCGATTCCCGTGCAAAACGTAGAGGATTTCGAGCTCACTCAAGTGACCATTAAAGAAGGCGATGTTTCGTTCAAGATGCCGTTTTCCGGACAGAACATCTACTTCAAGGGAACGTTGAAAAACGAGAAAATTACGGGTACGTTCACACAACAAGGGAAGTCGCTTCCGTTTGAAGTGGTGAAAGGCGAACCTGAAAACGCCCAAGAGCCTGAAGAGAAAGAAGAGTTTCTAACGATTGAGACAGAAACGGGTAAACTGTATGGTTCTTTGCTTACGCCTGAAACAAAAGAACCGTCCCCGATCGCGATTATCATCCCAGGGTCTGGACCGACGGATCGCAACGGTAATTCGCCTGCACTTCCTGGTAAAAACAACAGCCTGAAGCTGTTGGCGGAAGGTTTGGCAGAGGAAGGTATTGCGAGTCTCCGATACGATAAGCGTGGTGCTGGGAAAAATGCGCAAGCGATCATGGACGAAAAGGATCTCCGTTTCGATCTTTTCATCAAAGATGCTGAAATGTGGATCGAGAAACTGAACAACGATGAGCGGTTCACGGACATCTACGTAATCGGCCACAGCCAGGGGTCGCTCGTTGGCATGGTGGCGGCTCAAAATTCGGAAGCAGATGCGTTTATTTCCATAGCGGGAGCGGGCCGTTCGATCGATGAAGTTTTAGCGGAACAGTTGCAGACCTTACCGGATGATCTCAAAAAAGAAAGTGAGCAGATCCTGGAATCGTTGAGAAAAGGGGAGACCGTCGCCGAGGTCGACCAACAGCTCATGAACATGTTCAAACCGAGCGTCCAACCGTTCCTTATTTCTTGGATGAAATACGAACCGACTAATGAAATTCAGAAACTCGACATCCCTGCGCTCATCATCAATGGAACGCACGACATCCAAGTACCGAAGCAGGATGCGGAAGCTTTGGCAAAAGTGGATGAGGATGCGACCTTGCTTTTAGTCGATAAAATGAACCACGTGCTGAAGGAAGCGCCGGCGGATCGAGAGAAGAATATCGCGACATATTCAGATCCATCGTTACCGCTCGCAGATGGTTTGCTTTCGGGAATTCTGGAGTTTTTACAATAGGGAGGCTTTGACATTCCTTCACGGATGCCGCAGAATAGAAGGGATGAAGAGGTGAAACGTGATGGCTGAGAAAGTATCAAATACGAAATGGTTTGGAATGGCGCTGCAAGCTTTGATCGTTCTTGCTGAAGAGGATACCCTGTGTCCGAGCGGCAAGATCGCGGAGAAGCTCGAGTCCCAATCCGCCTTTTTACGTAAAATATTGACGCACCTGGTGAAGGCCGACTTGATCCAGGCGAAGGAAGGTCGTGACGGTGGTTATTCCCTTGTGAAAAAGCCGGAGGAAATCACACTTGCAGAAGTGTACGAGGCGATGAAAGCAGAGAATTCGCAGAAAGGTTTCCTCGGTGTCGAAAGCAAGGAATGCTTTGCGCCGCCGACTAGGGAAGCGCTTTTTGAACTGAAGGACGAAATGGAAAGCTGGCTCGTCGAAGGCCTGAAACAGAAGACGATCGCGGATCTCATCCGTTAAAAACGAAACTTAGAAGGTTTCGTTTTTTTCTCCAGTTAACTGTTCTTGACAAAGTTACAGTTTAGCAGATATACTGTTCCTGAAATAATTACAGTTAAAGGGAGCCAACAAACATGTCGCAAAAAACGATGAGCAAAGAAGAATATTTAAATAAAGCGAAAGATCTTAATAAAGATGCAGGAGCACCGAAAGTTCTTGAGGATACAGACTTTTTCACAGTCGCCAAAGAACGTCGTTCCGTCCGTCAATACGACCCGACGGTAAAAATTTCTGAAGAAGAAATCCGTGAATTGTTGGAGGTGGCAAGTCAGGCACCGTCTTCATCCAACCTTCAGCCATGGAGATTCCTCGTCATCCAGGATCAGGCTGCGAAAGAAGAGTTGCTTCCGATCGCGAACAACCAACAACAGGTCGTGGAAGCATCCGCAGTCATCGCTGTCCTTGGAGATCGTGAAGGCTACAAAAACGCTGAACGCATTTTCGGAGAACTCGTCGAGATGGGCCGAATGGATGAAGAGCTGAAGAACACGTATGTGAACAGCATTACGCAAGGGTACGGAAGCTTTCCGGAAGAGCGTTTATTGAAGATCGCGATGATCGACGGTGGGCTCGTTTCCATGCAATTGATGCTTGCGGCAAAAGCTAAGGGTTATGACACGGTGCCGATGGGCGGATTCGACCAGGAGAAGTTCGTCGAAGCATTCCGTGTTCCGGAGAATTTCGAGCCGGTCATGTTGATCGCACTCGGAAAAGGCGCGAAGGCTGGATTTGAGAAGAACCGCCTGCCGCTGGACGAAGTTTTACAATGGAATAAGTACTAAGTGCACTGCTGCACTTCATTTCAGCTGGGGAGGCATACTCTCCAGTTTTTTTGTGTGTTATTTTCTGTAAAAGGGGAAAGAAGATGCTGAAGGGAGAAGATTTCTATGATGATCTTTTTCGGTTTTTTGTTGTTAGGCGTCTTGTTGGTTCTGGAGCTGAAATATGGATTGATTTCGTCCAGAAAGGTCCAAAAAGGTGGCTTGAAAGGCTTGATGGCACCTAATTCTGCGCTCATTAAGTGTCAATACTGCGATACGGAGTTTTTTAGAGGGAAAAACAGCCAGGAATGCCCGAATTGTTACCGGCCGATTTGAGTTTTGAGTCCTTGTTTTAGAAAAATCGCTCCTCGTTTTAGAAAAATAGCAGTTGGTTTTACAAAAATACTACCTCGATTTACAAAAATGAGGTGCAGTCTTGTAAAAACACTGCCTCGTTTTAGAAAACAGTACGATTTTCCTACATAAATACGGAAAGGCTGCCCCATTAAGGGCAGCCCTCTTCATTTAATACTTTCGCTCTTCTACGACTTCGCGATCCTGATCCAGGATGTACAGCTTGCTCGGCTTGTTTTCCTGCGCAATCTTTTCGGCGTACTCGATCGCATCGGTTTTCATTTCATAATGATCGACCGGGGCTGTGTCTTCGATTTTCACGTACCAGCCCTGGACGTCTCTATCTGGAACTACATGATACTTCTTCATTTGTACAACCTCCTCAATGCGTCGTTATACAACACTTCCCACGAGGAGGAGCCGTCAAACGTACAATCTAATCCTGCTTTTTTCCAATGTGCCGTTTTTCATATAATGAGCACCACCAGAGAAATCCGCAACCTGCAAAAAAGACCCCGAGACCTGCGAAAAAGATCCCCAATCCAGCCAATCCACTCATCAACATCCACCTCCGTAAACAATCCGCTACCTCAATTATAAAGAAAGACCACCGCCCTCGATAGGAAAAAAGTAAAAATAAGGGTATCTTGAAGGGGGGTTAAGGTTAGAATGGTAACTAACCTAAACAAGGGAGGAAAGACAATGGAAGCGAGTATGAGCCTTGAAGAAGTTGTCCAGCAGATTTCGAACTTAGCACAAAAGGAAGGGGAGGCACCGCGCAAAAAGCAGGTGAAGAAGTCCAACCCGGAGCTGATGAGAAACGCACTGTATTATTTTCCGAATTGGGATGCCGCCATCGAGAGCAGCCAGCAGACCTGAACCCATCCTCCATACGTCAAAAGAAAAACCGAGCATTCCCCTCTAAGAGGGAGTGCTCGGTTTTGTTCGTTATTGCAATTTTTCCAGGTAAGCATCCAATTTCTTGAATTGGGAAGCGACACCTTGTTCCACGCCCATGTCGATGACTTGTTGAAGCGCTTCTTCCGTTGCAAATTGTGTACGGCTGACGAGCTTCGTCTTTCCTTCATGATCCTCGAAGTTGATTGTGATCAGCATCTCAGGCATCTCGAGCTTATTGCCTTCCTTGTCGGTAAAAGAATCCTTGTAAACGATCTTCTCTGGTGCGGAAATCTCTTGATACTCCGCCAATCCACACGATTCCATCCCGAAGAAGTCCCCCTGGTTCTTATCCACACAAGTCATGCAGTAGCGCCATTCGCC
This sequence comes from Pseudalkalibacillus sp. Hm43, assembly GCF_051842935.1. Lineage (GTDB taxonomy): Bacteria > Bacillota > Bacilli > Bacillales > Fictibacillaceae > Pseudalkalibacillus. Next base: position 405,342 of record NZ_JBPXRR010000001.1, read on the forward strand.
ACCAGGCTTGAATTCAAACGCCATAACTTTCGTCTCCCAGCCTTCAGGGCCCCACCATTTTTCTAGATGGTCTTTTTCCGCATACGCCTTGAAAACCAATTCCTTCGGGGCATCGAAAACGCGTTCCATAATGAGATCTCGACCTTCTACACTCGTTGTAATGCTCTTTGTTACAGGATTGTTTGACATTTTCATTCCTCCATCATCTTTTTTAAAAAGAATGTAAAGCCATCACTGCTCACTGCCATGATTCTCGTCATTACGTTGTAGTTCTTTCAGATATGCATCCAAGCGATCGAACCGCGCATCCTGAATGTCACGATAAGATGCCAACCATCGATCCAACTGCTTGAATGGCTCTCCCCTTAATTGGTAAATCCGCTTGTTGCCCACTGGAAAGACTGCGACTAGACCCGCTTCACTCAAGACTTTCAGGTGTTTTGAGACCTGAGGCTGACGGAGATCAAGTTGCTCAGCGATTTCTCCTACGGTTAGATGCTGTTCACGCAAGAGTTCTATAATCTTTAATCGGTTGTGCTCAGCGAGAGCACTTAGTATCTTTTCCATACATCCAATATACTCTAAAGGGAATATTCCCGTCAAGGAATATTTAAATTTTTCCACGTAAAAGTTTTCGACAAACTCAATCTGTAACAATGCCCAACCTATGTTCATATTTTGTTGAGGAGAGTTGTTGTAGGGTAATAGGTCTCTTCACATGGAATTTTAAATTGAACATATGGAGGTTAAGACATGACCGATTTTCACAAAGACATCAGGGACTTGAATGTTGGGGACTACAAGGCGAGCCAAATGGTGCCGAGTGAGCAGCATGGAGACTCTGATGATGAGCGGATCATTGTTGGTGCGTGTGTAGGTTGCTTCGGTTGCTTTGGCTGTTTCCGATGTTTCGGCTGTGCTCGTTGCGGAGGATGTGGCGGATGCGCACGTTGCGGAGGCTGTGCTCGATGTGCCCGATGTGGTGGATGTGGCCGTTGCGGTGGCTGCGGTAGATGCGGCGGTTGCGCAGGTGGATCAGAAGAGGAATAATAGGTGGAAAAAAACGACCCGTACCAGTTACGGGTCGTTTCCTATTCATACGTTACATGCAGTTGTTTTTGCGAGACGGTTTCCTTGATGGTCTCCTCGATCAAAGCCCAGGCTTCTTCAGCCCGATCATTAGGACCTTTATGTGTAAAAGCGTGATAGCAATCTTTGAATACGTGTTTCCGGACAGGGACGCCGGCCTTTTCTAGCTTATCTGCGTAAGCTATTCCTTCAGGATGAAAAGCATCATACTCAGCGATGATAAAAAGCGCGCTCGCCAAACCTTCCACGTTATCAGCAAGAACAGGAGAGGCATGCGGGTGTTTTTCAAGATCAGCATTCGGTACATAGCACCGGTTCATGAAGTTCGCGACCTGAGGATATTTCGCCCTTCTAGGATCGGGTTCCGGCTTATCCGCATGCGGCGTCACGAAATCGACCATCGGACAAGATAACACCTGCAGCAACGGTTGTGGCTCGTTCCGTTCTTTTAAAAAGAGGCAGAGGGCAGCAGTGATGTTCGCACCAGAGCTCTGACCACCGATCATGATCTTTTCCCGGTCGAAACTCAGTTCTTCCGTATGCGCACGAATCCATTGTAGAACCTCATAGCATTGCTGGATGGGCTGAGGAAATGAGTACTCAGGAGCCTTCCCATAATCCACATTGACCACTGCGCAACCGGTATGATTGGCGATGCGCCGGCAATACACATCATCCATCTCTTTCGAATTCATGATGAACGCGCCTCCGTGAAGGTTCATGTACACCGGCAGTTTTTCAACGGTTGTGTTCATCGGATAATAGATGGTAATGTCAGTCGGCTTCACACTCGTATGGATTAATACGTCTTTCTTTTCTTTCACTTCTTGATGATCGACCGTTGGATCATCTTCACTCGATAAAAGTCGAATCAACTTTGCAGCAGTCCATTTCAACACAGGGAGCCCCCCTTTTTTAGCTGTTTACCCTGTATAGGAATAAAGTAAGCTGTTGGTTTTCACTAAATTATATAAAACATTGCACAAAGAATAAATTCTATTGACTTTATGAACCGGTGAAGGTAACATACAAAACGTAATAATTACGATTTGCGCACCATCATCATTTCCTTTCAAAAGGGGAGAAGCTCCATTTACATAGTCTTATCGTTCAACATCTTTAGTCGGTTCCAATCGGAACTAAATTTTTTTGCGGATTAAATCGTAATAATTTCGATTTACCACAAGATAGGGGGACATCAGATGAAAATAAAACACTTATTCACATTACTCGTATTGATGTTAGTCGTTACAGCCTGTTCATCTGGACAGACGAATGGGACTTCAGGGGAAAAAGAACTGACATTTCTCTTTAACTTTACTGCCTCAACCTTGGATCCACATATTGATCAGAATAGTACAGCAGTCAGAGCAGGCATTACAGAAACACTGGTAAAGCTGAACGAGGACTTGGAGCTCGAGCCATGGCTTGCAAGTGAATGGGAGAACACAGATCCAACGACCTGGACTTTCACGATTAAGGAAGGCATTACGTTTCAAGACGGTACTGAAATGGATGCGCATGCCGTGAAAGAATCTTTCCAGAGAGCCATTGACGTGAGTGAGTCGGTGAAAGCGGCTTTAAAAATTGACACGATCAGTGTGGAAGGGAATCAAGTCATTTTCAAAACGACAGAACCACTCGCTGCCTTCCCTTCAGAACTGACGCATCCACATACCTCGATCGTCAAAATGGATGAGGATGAAACACTTAGTAAACAGCCGGTAGGGACAGGGCCGTTCAAGGTCGAGCAGTTCCAATCGGAAGTGAATGTAGAACTATCCAAGTACACGGCTTATTGGGATGGAGAGCCTAAGTTGGACAAGGTGAACTTCGGATTCAACACAGACGCCAATGCTCGGGCGATGGCGTTGAGATCAGGAGAAGCCGATATCGTTTATTACCTTCCATCTGACATCGCTTCATCTCTGAAAGAGGAGAAGAACCTCAAAGTGGAATCCAACAGCAGCTTACGCACGCATTTTATCGCGTATAACTTGAAGAGTCAGCAAGTCGACGATCTGAAGGTGAGAAAAGCGATTGACGCTCTTATCGATCGGGAAGCGGTCGCGAAAGACATTATGGGCAAACTTGCGGTGCCTGCTGGCGGACCGTTCAATCCTGAGTTCCCGTTCAGTCTTGGGGAAAAGCCGGCTTCACTAGATGTACATAAAGCGAAAACGTTGCTGGAAGAAGCGGGGTATACAGAGAAAGATGGCAGAATGTCGAAGGCTGGTCAACCACTGGTCTTGAACATGATCACCTATCAGTCGAGACCGGAGCTGCCGTTGATTGCTCAGATGATCCAATCCAATGCTGAACAGCTTGGGGTGAAGATGAACATCAAGACCGTGGATAACATTGATGAATATTTAAGTACGAACGAGGATTGGGACATTGCAACTTATAGCAACCTAACCGCTCCAAGAGGAGATGCGGGTTACTTCCTGAATGTAGCCTATCTTCCAGACGGGGCACTGAATGTCGGAGAGATCGATGATCCTGCTATCAATGAAAAAGTTTCCGAACTCAACCAGATGACAGAACCTGAAAAACGGAATGCGCTCGCGAAGGACATAGAAGGCATCACGAATGAGAAAGTCTACCAATCGTTCATCGTGCACCCTACGCTTACCGTTGCCATGAACGATCGGGTCAAACACTTTCACCCTGGAGAACAAGAGCACTATTTGATCACGCACACATTGGATGTTGAATGAGATGTTACGGCTATGCCTATCCAGGATCATTCAATTAGTGATCGTCCTTTTCTGCATCACGTTCTTGAGCTTCATCTTGATTAAACTCGCGCCTGGCGATCCTGTAAAATCAATGCTCAACGTGGATGAAGTGACGATCACACAAGCGGAAATACAAGAAGTAAGACGTGAAATGGGATTCGATCTCCCTCTTCACGTCCAATATGTCAGGTGGCTGCAACAGGCATTACAATTCGATTTTGGCGAATCGTATCTCACCAACCGTCCAGTCACGGATGAAATCATGAACAGGATTCCTGCTACCCTTCAGCTGATGGGGGGAGGCATGCTCGTCGTACTGATGGTCTCGATTCCGTTAGGTGTGTATTCAGCGATACACCAATCCAAGATGATCGATCATCTCGGAAGGGGATTTGCTTTCTTAGGCGCATCCATTCCGAATTTTTGGTTGGGGCTATTGTTGATTCAAGTGATCTGTGTGGAGTTGGGCATTTTACCTTTTATCGGTTACCAGGGGATTGAAAGTATGATCCTCCCATCTGTGACACTCGGTTTGGCGATGGCCGCGGTTTATGCCAGACTGCTTAGAGCAAGTATGCTTGATACGATGAATAAGCCATACATCCACCTTTTGAAAATCAGAGGGATCAAAGAGAAGAGCTTGACTTTCAAGTATGCATTGAGAGAAAGCTTGATTCCCGTCATCACGATGTTCGGCATGAGCCTCGGCAATCTGTTGGCGGGTGCCATCGTCGTAGAGATTCTCTTTTCCTGGCCGGGTCTTGGTAAAATGGCGGTCGAAGCCATCCTTAATAGAGATTATCCACTCATCCAAGGCTATATCCTGTTCGCGGGTATTTTTGTGATGCTCGTGAATTTGATTGTTGACCTTTCTTATTATGTGCTGGATCCGAGACTGAGATTAAAGGAGCACCAAGCATGACGACGCTCACAAGACGCATTCAAACCAAATGGAACCCCTTCGTACTGACCGGTGGGTTCCTTTTGATCATGATCGTTGGTATCATTCTTGGAATACCTTTATGGACTGAACATGATCCTTATACGGTCAATACGGGAGAGAGACTTCTGCCATCCAGCCTGGAACACCCGCTAGGGACCGATCAATTAGGTCGGGATATCCTTGCACGGATTGCGGAAGGGGCGACCTATACTTTAGGCATTTCTTTTGTCGCAATTCTCGTCTCCTTGCTCATTGGTCTGCCGCTCGGCATGATATCTGGCTTTTTAGGAAAAAAGATGGATCAAGTGCTGATGCGGATTATTGATAGCTTTGTCGCATTTCCTGATTTTCTGGTTGCCATCGTCATCACAGCCCTTTTAGGACCAGGCATATGGAATGTACTGATGGCCATCGTGTTCGTCAAATGGGTAGGCTATGCCCGGTTGGCGAGAGGGATTGTCCTGACAGAGAAGCATAAGGATTACATAACTATTTCGAAGTTGAGCGGAAGCAGTGTATGGAAAACGATTACCCTTCATCTGTCCCGGCATGTTTTAGCACCTACCATCGTACTCGCTACATTGGATATGGGCAAAGTCATACTCTTGATCTCGTCCTTGTCCTATATCGGTCTAGGTGCACAACCACCTATACCCGAATGGGGGACGATGCTCAATGAAGGCAGGCTCTATTTTCATGCGTCGCCTTCTTTAATCATCTTTCCCGGGCTCGCCATCATGCTTGTGGTCATGGCGTTCAATCTGATAGGAGATGGGATTCGTGACCAACTGGATGGCAAGCGGAGATAGGGGGGGAGAAGATGGATCCAATTCTAAAGATCGACGGCTTGAAAATCTTTAACAGTCTTGACGATCAGGTTATTGTCAACAACTTATCGCTAGAGGTTGAGGAGAAGCAGATTGTAGGTCTCATAGGTGAAAGCGGGAGCGGAAAAAGCATAACAGCAAGCGCAATCCTCGGAGCGCTGCCGCCTGAATTGAAGAAGAGTGGTACGATCCGCTTTTATGATCAGGACCTGTCATTTCATGATCTTGACGAGATTCGTAAGGTGATCGGCAGTAGCATCGGTTATATCCCACAAGATTACAACAGCGGGTTCTCGCCATTTTTTAAAATCGGTCACCAGATGGATGAACTTCTACAAACACATACCTCGTTAAATAAGAAGCAACGGAAGGTCAAAATCTACGATATGCTCGAGCGAGTCAAGCTTCAACCCCATAAGGTGTTTGATTCGTACCTCTTTCAACTGAGCGGCGGACAGCTTCAGCGTGCAGTCATTGCCTCTGCGATGATCCTTGAACCCAAGCTGCTTATCTGTGACGAAGTGACCACCGCTTTGGATGGGGAGAACGCCGAAGAGATTTTGAATCTGCTCAATGGTTTACGCGAAGATTTTGGCACAGCGATCATTTTCATCTCTCATCAGCTGAATCAAGTCTTGAAAATCAGCGATGTGGTGGCTGTGATGTATGGGGGCGAAATCATGGAAATTGGGGAAATCCAACAGATCAAACGTCAAGCCATCCATCCTTACACGAGACTGCTAATGGAAGCAAAACCTCGCATCACGAACGGTGTGCAAATTCTTTCCGTCATTCCCGGAGAACCAGGGGACATCCATCGGAACGGGTGTCCATTTGCTAGAAGGTGTCCTTTTTCAGGAAGTGAGTGTTTTGAAATACCAGTCGTATTGAGCGGAAAGGGAAGCCACCGTCTCGCCTGTCATCACTATTCGAAGCTTTCCGATTGGAAGGAGGATGAACATGTCGTTGCTCGAAGTCCAGTCCATCAGTAAAAAGTACGGCGATGTCGAAGTGTTGAAGGATATCACATTTGCGCTTGGGCACGGTGAATCCCTTGGAATCGTCGGAGGAAGCGGGAGTGGCAAGAGTACATTGATCAAATGCATCACGGGCATTGAACAGATTCAATCCGGAAAGATCTTCTTTGACGAAAGATGCCTGCACAAAAAACGGAAGCAAACCTACAAAGACATGCAAATCATCCTGCAGGATCCGAGTTCCTCACTGAATCCTAAATTACCGGTTAGGGTGAGCATGATGGAACCGTACAGCAATTTTCACATCAACAAATGGACACCTTCCCTACGGAATAAGCAAAGACTGTATCAAAAAGCCGTCGAATTAGGTGAAAGGGTCGGGATTGAAGAAGCACTGCTACGCAGACTTCCCCACGAATTGAGCGGTGGACAGAAGCAGAGGATTTCCATTGCAAGAGGCATCAGCTTGCATCCCAAATTACTTATCCTAGACGAACCGACCTCCAGCCTCGACGTTTCCGTACAAGCGCAAATCTTGAACCTTTTGAAGGATCTGCAAAACCGATTCGGTATGGCTTTCTTATTCATTTCACACGACATAGCGGCTGTCCGTTATCTATGTGAGGACATCATGGTCATGAATGACGGGGCGATTGTGGAGACATTCAAGTCCAAACGCCTGTTGGACCATGATCGGCATGATTATACAAAAGCACTGATTAAATTTGCGGAGGGTTAGCTCGACCCTCCCACAATACGCCTCATTCGAATCAAAAAATAGATCACTGCTGCAATAAGGAGTCCAATGAGAACAATAGTCGTCCCCTTTTGTACAACATGGACTGGACTGTTGGTATAAGCATATTCCCCGCGACGGAACGCCTTCTTATACTGCACTTTACCGATTTCAACCGCAATCGCCTCATCCGTACTCACGCCAGTAATCTCATAGTATTTCGTCCCTTTCCGATATGCGTTTGAAAAGTTACCGGACATCGTGTTCATATCCGAATAGCTCGTCACATGGCCGATTTCTCGCTCCACGTCCGTGATATAATCATCGGTCACTTCATACATAAAGCCGTCCCAAACGACAAATGGATACACCCAGGATGTCGCCAATGCTTGAAACGGCAACACCAGAAGCAACATACAAAACACCCCTATACCCGCAAAAGAAGTCTTCATCTGCACCCCAACCTTCTCTCTTTAACTGGTAAAATATGATAATTCGAGTATACCATCAAACTCCTATACATAAGAGACAAATTCCCGCTCATACAATCAGTAAGAATGACGTTTTTGTAGGATAGGACAGCTCTCACAGTGAGGAGGAGCGCGTATGACCAAAATGACACCGACGATGCGTTTGAAAGTGAACCGGGATACGTTCTTTCTGCCGGATGCCGCAGGGCGGGTGTATTTCCGGAACAACGCAGGATCTTTCCAAATGGAAGGGGAATCAATTGATCGCTGGATAGAAAAACTAGTGCCGATGTTCAACGGCGACCATAGTTTGGCAGAGCTCACCGATGGCCTTCCGGAACCATACAAAAAGAGAGTTTACGAGATTGCGGAAGCCCTCCATCAGAATGGGTTCGTCCAGGACATCAGCGACTACAAACCACATGGATTGAAGGAGGACGTCCTCACCAAATACGCATCACAGATCGAGTTCCTGAACAGTTTCGGCGGTTCAGGCGCTTATCGTTTTGAACAATACCGGAAGGAAAAAGTGCTCGCAATCGGCTCGGGTCCGTTTTTCCTGTCGCTCGTCAATGCACTTCTCGAGTCTGGTCTCCCGAATTTCCACGTACTCGTGAATGAAGAAGTCGAGACGAACCGAAAGCGGCTCGCGGAATTAACGTCCCATGCCCGTAAAACCGACCCGCAAGTTGCAGTCGAGGTCGTTACGAAAGCAGAAGCGGTCCGCTCATGGAGCGAGGTCATCGAACCGTTCGAGACCGTCTACTATGTTTCGCAAACGGGCGAGCTGGAGGAGCTCAGAGTCCTTCACGCTGTCTGCCGCGATCAGAACAAACGATTCATTCCGGCCGTCTGTTTTGAAAAAGTAGGGATGGCAGGTCCGGTCGTTACACCGGATTCAGAGGCATGTTGGGAATCGGCGTGGCGAAGCTTGCATCAGAGCGCATTGGAAAACGAGCACTCGACAGGTCTATATGCAACGACCGCCGGCGCGTTGCTCGCGAACCTTTGCGTGTTTGAAGGCTTCAAGACGATGACAGGCGTCAGCACCACCCCTAACCAGCTCTACACGTTGGACCTTTTTACACTGACCGGAAAATGGCACACCTTCCGACCATATCCAAGGGTGACGGACTGCACCTCGATTGTAAAAGTCGATTCGCTGAATCGAGAGAAGAAGGAAGAGAGCGAGTTGTTCCTCACGTTCGGCAGGATGACGTCTCAGGTGACCGGCATTTTCCATCGCTGGGAAGAGGGCGACCTCAACCAGATTCCACTGTCGCAGTGCGCGGTTCAGGTGGCAGACCCGATCTGCGATGGACCGGCGGAACTTTTACCGGTGAAAAATTGCAGCGGACTCACGCACGAGGAAGCGCGGAAAGAAGCGGGGCTAGTCGGCGTGGAAGACTATTGTGGAAGACTGATCGACTCGTTCCAGCCCGCCTATAACGGGGTCGGTGCAGGTGAAACGGCGGAAGAAGGCATCAGCCGCGGTGTACAGAAATGTCTCATGGAAAAACTGAAAGCACGCGGTGAGCATACATTAACGCCTGTAAAACTAGGTGAGGTCACTGACGACCATTGCAAGTTTTACATGAACGTGTTGGAGGAACCATGCGTGTTCCTGGGAGAGTATCTATTCGGTTATCCGGTCACCTGGGTGTGCGTCAATGATTGTTGGTACGGCAGTGCCGGAATGAATGTGACGCAGGCACTCAGATGCTGCCTGGAGAAAGCGATATTGAAGGATTGCCACACGAATGCGATCTGTACGGAAAACGTAACCGTAACCAAGTGTGATCCACAAGCACTTGACGTTCCACAACTCGAAATCGATCTTTTCAAAATCACCGAAACGTGTGATGTGTACGAATTGAAGATGGAGGCCCTGTTCAAAAAGGATGAACTCGGTGTCTATGGTGTCCTCTTGCGAGAGGAGGTGGTGGAATGATGCAGACGGTTCTCGTGATTGGTCACGGCGTGCTCGCAGAATATGTGTGCAACCAACTGAAAGGTCAATGTGAAGTGATCCGAAGGGCTGAAGTGGAAAAAGGATTGCCTCAAGCGGAACTCGCGCTCGTTTTACATGACACATGGGTGCCGGCAGTCCACCAACAGGCGGAAGAAATGCTCGATATTCCATGGCTCCGAGGGTTCGTTTCATTTGGAGAAGGTGTCATCGGGCCCCTCGTCCGACCAGGAGAAGCGGGCTGTTCCCAGTGCGCCGATACGCGGATGTTGATGGCGGGGCGTGACCGGAAAGAAATGTGGGACCTACGGCAGCAACAGGTGTCGATTCAAGACCGGAACCCCGACGCCTGGACATCCAACTCAGGTTTCCTACAGATGGCACTCGTTTTACAGTCGGAAGTTTGCAAACTTCTTAAAGGAGAGAATCCACAGTCTGAAAACCATGTGTGCCTGCTCAGTCTAAAAACGCTTGAAAACTCATGGCGTACCATCTTGCCGGATGCGATGTGTCCGAATTGTGCAGAGATCCCGGCGGATGCTCCGGAAGAGATGAAACTTGAACCGAGCATGAAAGTGAGCCTGGACACATACCGGTGCCGTCCGATGGGTGAGCTGAAGCAAGCGCTCGCGAAAGATTATCTCGACAACCGGACCGGCATGCTGAACTCCAAAACGTATGACCCGCAGACCATTTTCGCAGACGTGATCGTCAATCTGCCGCTCTTCAACGGAAACGAAGGAACAGCTGGTCGGACGCACTCGTATGAACTGAGCACATCGACCGCGATCCTCGAAGCACTGGAACGATCGTGTGGAATCGGTGCCCGAGGCAAAAAGACCGTCGTCCGTGACGCCTATAATAACATCAAGGATCACGCGTTGAACCCGCTGTCGGTCGGCGTTCATTCCGATGAACAATACGCGCTGCCGAACTTTCCATTCAAAAAGTTCGACCCAGACAGGAAAATGAACTGGGTGTGGGGCTACTCGTTTTTACAGGAAAAGCCGATGCTCGTGCCTGAGCTGCTCGCCTATTACAGCATGGGCTGCGGTGGCGGTTTCATATTCGAGACATCCAATGGCTGTGCGCTCGGTGGAAGCCGGGAAGAAGCGATCTTTTACGGAATTATGGAAGTCATCGAACGAGATGCGTTCCTGCTCACCTGGTACGCACAACTCGAGCTGCCGCGGCTCGACCCGAAGTCCGCCGGTGACAAAGAGCTCGAGCAGATGGTGACGCGGATGCGGGATGTCGCAGGCTATGACCTTCATCTGTACAATGCAACAATGGAACACGGCATCCCAGGTGTGTGGGCGATGGCGAAGAACCGGAAAGAGGAAGGGATGAACATCATTTGTGCGGCGGGTGCCCACCTCGACCCAATCCGCGCGACGAAAAGCGCGGTGTACGAACTGGCCGGTATGGTGCTCAATATGGATGAAAAGTTCGAAACAGGCAAAGCAGAGCACATGAAAATGCTCCATAATGACTCACTCGTCCGGCGGATGGATGATCACGGGATGCTGTATGGACTGAAGGAGGCGGAGGAACGGCTGAACTTTTTACTGAAGGATAACGGGCCGATGCAGACGTTCGGGCAGGCGTTCCCGGAACGACCGAAGAACCCGGATCTGACCGAGGAACTGAAAGAGATCATCCAGAAGCTACACGAACTCGGGCTTGATGTCATCGTTGTCGACCAGACGACACCGGAAGTCCGGCAGAACGGCCTCCATTGCATGAAAGTCCTCATACCGGGCATGCTGCCGATGACGTTCGGCCATCACTTGACCCGTTACAAGGGACTCGAACGTGTGCTCAAGGTGCCGATGGAACTCGGGTATGTGGAGGAACCGCTCACTTACGAAACGCTCAACCCGTTTCCGCACCCGTTCCCGTAGGAAGGAGGGTCACCATGAACGACTTTCTCTACAACCTCCATTACGACATCGAGCGGGTGAGCCCCCCGGATTGGGAGGTAGACTGGGACGACGCACCGCTTCCGTATAAGCTGTATCGCAACTTGCGGGTCGTCCCGTTGTCATCGGAAGTGCCGCTTACCTTTGAAAAAGTGGAGAGGAAACCGACAATGGAAAACATGTCGCATTTTCTCTGGTTCACGTACGGATTGAACCAGGTTTCGCAAGCGAAAGATGTTTTTACAGAGGACGTTTCCCAGTCCCTCCGCAGGTTTGTCCCTTCTGGTGGAGGGCTCTATCCGAACGAAATCTATCTTTATGTAAAAGTGGAGGGTGTCACACCGGGCATCTACCATTACGACGTCGCTCATCACCGTCTCGTATGCTTGCGGGAAGGGAACTTTGATGACTATATCCAGAAAACGCTCGGCGGTCGATGCGATATGGCGGAATGTTTCGCCGCTGTTTTCATCTCAACGATGTTCTGGAAGAACTTTTTCAAGTACAACAACTTCAGTTACCGGCTTCAAGGGCTGGACGCAGGAGTCGCCATCGGCCAACTGCTGGAGGTGAGCAAGCAATACGGCTACGAAACAAATGTGTACTATCAGTTTCTCGATCAGCCGTTGAATCATCTGCTCGGATTCGATGACCAAGACGAAAATGTCTATGCCGTGATTCCGCTTTCTGAAAAGACAATCCGTACGCAGGACACGAAGACGTATACCGCAGAAACGGTTGTCGGAAGCATTCCAGCGATCCAATCCGACCATTACGTCCATTCTCAAAAGGTACTCGATTTTCCGATGATCCAACGTATGAATGACGCCATAAAAATCGAGTCGACCGAACAATTTTCTGAACCTGTAAAATCAAGAAGGAAGCCGATTCAGGGAGGGTTTCTTTTACCGAATGGAGAGCCACTGTCAGAGAATCTGATGGAAGCTTACCGGCGAAGATACTCACCAGGCATGGATTTTACGATGGGAAAAATTCCATTATCGCAAGTTGCAACCATGCTTCAGCATACGATGAATGCACCCCCGAGAAGTGACTCAGCACCATCTCTTGCAATTGCCGGTTGCTTTTACAATGTAGAAGGGTTACCGGATGGAGCGTATGAATACGATCATTGCACCCATACGTTGCGGTTATTAAAAAAGGGCGACTTCCGGTTGCAGCTGCAAGCCGGAATGACCGCCCATAACGTGAATCTCTATCAAGTTCCGCTCTGTTTCCATATCATCAGCCCGAAAGAATTCCGTAAACGGGATTATCGGATTCTGCAGATGGAAGCGGGAAGGCTGTTACAACGGTTGCTGACAGCAGCCACAGTCCTCGGACTCGGGGGCCACCCGCTCCTCGGTTTCGATGTGAAGCTTTGCGATGACATCTATTCGTATCGCCACGAGACCTGCCTCATCCAAGTTCCAATCGGACCTGTGCACCCGAGAGTGGCACTAAGAGGCAGCCTTTTCTAGCTTGGAAACGCGCAGCAATTTCGCATGAACCAATCGCTTACGCACTGTAATTCCGATCCAACTTGCTAAAAACGCCTTAATCAATCCGACGACGATGAACGGATACACACCGACGGCAAGCGCCTGTGTCCAAGACATATCGAGGACGTACTTCAGCTGGATGCAGCCCATCACGAGCGTAATGACCATTCCGATCGTGTTCGCAACGAGCGCCCACGTAAGGTTGAACTTCGTGCGCTCAAGGATCCATCCAGTCACGAATGCCGTGACGATGAACCCGAATATGTAACCGCCAGTTGGCCCGACAAGCACTTGCGCGCCGCCTTTCGCTTCAGCAAAGACTGGCAAACCAATCGCGCCCATGCCCACATAGCAAAGCATCGCAACCGCACCATAACGGCTACCGAGGATCGTCGCCGTCAACCCGACTGCCAGCGTCTGTCCGCTGATCGGGACGATCGGCAACGGAATTTCAATCTGTGCGAAGATCGCTGTAACCGCAGCGAACATCGCGCACAACGTAATCATTCTGACTCTGTCTAACTTCATTTTCATAACCCCTCTTTCATTAGAAAAATGTTAACTTATAACATAAATAAGTTAACATATAATTCGATTGTTGGGTAGTCTTAGAATTTTTGGCCTTGGTTTTAGAAATTCGGAGCTTCGTTTTAGAAATTTCATAAAGGGTCTTAGAAAAATCACGAGTGGTTTTAGAAAAAACGAAGTGGATCTTTGAATTTAGTAAGATGTAACCACGAAAAAGGAGGTCATCACTATGCCGTATGTAAGCGTGGAGGATCAAGTCGACTTGTTTTATGAAGATGTCGGGGAGGGGACGCCGGTCATATTCATCCATGGCGTCTGGATGAGCAGCAAGTTCTTCCGGAAGCAGACCGAGTTTTTCAGTAAAAACCACCGTGCGATTCTGCTCGATCTCCGCGGACACGGGGAGTCTACCAAATGCCATCACGGACACACCGTCGCCAACTACGCAAAAGACGTCCAGACGTTCATTGAAAAACTGAACCTCAAGGATGTCGTGCTCGTCGGTTGGTCGATGGGAGCGTTCGTCGTTTGGGATTATCTCCAGCAGTTCGGCGACCACAACGTCAAAGGAACGGTCATTGTCGATGAACTGCCGTCCGATTACAAATGGGAGGACTTCCCGATGGGCGCTTTCGACTTTCCTACCCTCATCCACCTCATGCGCGAAGTCCAGAACAACCGCACCGGATTCCTGACTGAGTTCATCCCACTCATGTTTAAAAACGAGCTCTCTCAAGAAGACTTCGACTGGATGCTCGAAGAAACGACGAAACTGCCAGAGTCCGTTGCGAGTGCGATTCTCTTCGATCAAACAGTCGTTGACTACCGAGAGCAATACGAAGGCATCCAAACTCCGACCCTCTTATGCTTCGGACGCGAAGAGAAACTCATCCCCGTCGCAGCAGGAGAATACATCCATGAACGTATGCAAAACTCACAGCTCACCATTTTCGAAAACAGCTGCCACTGCCCGTTTTTAGAAGAACCAGAAAGTTTCAACAAAGTTGTAAAGGCATTTGTTGAGTCATTGTAAATAGTCATATTTTAACGGGCTTCTGACTGATCATCAGTTGCCCTTTTTTCATGTCTATAAACGTCAACATTACATTTATTGTTAAATAGTCCAATAGATTCATTTTTCCAATTATTTGGATATTAAACTTTCTTTATTTGGAAAACTTTTCTATACTACAAGTAGAATTTGGAAAATACATACTTTTCTGAAATCTACTAAATTATGACAAAGGGGGTGAATTCATATTGGCTCATACAAAAGGTAAGAATCCGATTAAAAAACAGACAGGTACGCGCTCCAAGTTCGGTGTAGGCGTCAACGGAACTCCTGATAGAAACGCACATGATCCAGGTGGTGGTTGTGGATGTTCCAGTGGATGTGGTGCTGCAACGAAGGTCAAGAAAGCATAATCATAAGGGGGAGTGGAGTAAGTGACACTAAATGGCTTACTCCACTTCACTCGTTTATCGGGCAGAAATATCAAGTGACTATTATACTATTTTTACCAGTATAAGAAGACTTTACATAATTAGACAAAATATTCATACTTCCAAGTGTAGTTACAAAATTCAGAAAAATGAAAGGGTGAAACACATGGCTGATACTAAAGGTAAAAACCCTGTGAAAAAGCCTACAGGAATTCGTTCTAAGTTTGGTGTAGGTGCGACAGGAACACCAGTAAGAAACGCAGATACGAACCCAGGTGCTTGTAGTTGTTCAAGTGGTTGCGGGGCTGCGACTAAAGTAAAAAAATAGTCAATTTAGTAGAGTGATGGTCCTAGACCATTACTCTACTTCTCTTTAAAGGAGCTATTATAAATGGATACATATAGAATCAACAAATTCATATATCATGTTTTGGCGAATGGGGAAGCTGTCATCCAGACCCAAGCAGGAATGGTCCGCACAGATCATATGGAAATGATGGAGCTCATTGAAAATTGGGATCAAAAGAACCAAACGCTCGCGAGTGAAGAAGAGTTCAAGGCCGTTTTTGCTGAAGATTATTTGGAGGCCATCGAGTTTCTCGAATCATATAGAATCATAGAAGAAGTAAAAGAAAAGAAATTGAGCATCGATCGACTTTCCGTTATTTCAAATCATAGTGAAATTGGAGAGCTTTTACATAAAACATTGAAAAATGATTATCAAAATCATACTGAAGTCAATCATTGCGATATCCATTCGATCAAGCCGAGTCAGGAAAATGAGTTGTCCATCGTATTCTTGAATCCATACAACAAAGCACTTGGTATAGAGTTGAGAGATCGACAAAGGAACACTCCGAATTCCATGATGTTGATGAGTTATGTGTATGAGAGCAGTTTTTATATGGACTGCTTTTATAGTGACGATTGGAAAATGCCTTGTCACCTATGTCATATGGGACACATCGAAAGCCAGTCATTGGTAGCGGACTCTGACACGATGACCTATCAACAAATGGTTTCCTCCCTTTACTCAGTGGATCGGGATTTTAAAATTAATATTCCGCTCACCACAACCCAACAGATGAACATCGTGACGTTGATCAGTAACAAATTGAATCGATTCATGAACGACTTTCATCAATCGAACCTTCATCCAGAAGAGATGACGGATTGTACATTACTCGACTTGAAAACGTTGAAATCCTATCAAGATACGTCCATTCATTGGGAAATGTGTGATTGCTATGAGTAGAAGCAGTCAGACAACTCCATATTACGATGTTTTCAAGCAAAAACAAGATCTGTTCTTTTCTGAAGCCATTCAAGACAAAGTTCTGGACGAGAGAACGTTACAAACCGTCACGAAATTTCATCAATCCACAACGTGGAACATGCCTTTCAACTGGGGATTGGATGAAGATACACAAGAATGGATGGACCTTGTAGAAAATACGGATGTCCTACCTGAAAATGCGGATGGTGAAATCGTCTTCGACCAAGATTCGCCTCATGAGCACCCGTTTCAAAGTACTAGGGATTTCATAGTACATAAACCACTGTCAAAAGTACGGATCGGTGAAATTTTTCAAGGTGCCTTTGGCCGAGATACATATAGGAGAAGCAAACCCTATCCATCTGCTGGTGCACTATATCCGATCATTCCTTTGTTATTTGTAATGGATTCTAGTGCCATTGAGTCTGAAGGGATAGAGGGCTGTTATGTCTATGATTCTACCAATCACAAACTTTCACTCATAAAGCCGTTCACCGCGTCGGATATAGAAAAGCTGAAACGCCATCTGTGTCCGAATGATGATTTCTTTTCGTCTCTTGCAGTTGGCTATGCCCTTGACCTCAAACGTGCGATTACGAAGTACCGAAGAAGAGGCTACCGGCACGGATTGATCGAAGTCGGGCTCATGGCTCAGAGCTTCAGGCACAGTATGGAGAGATATGAAGACATGGGAGAATTCTGTTGGTCTGGTTTCAATGATAATGCATTGACCCACGTTGCAGGATTGAATCCGAAATTGGCACCGATTCTGTTGATCCAGTGGTTTGGAATGGTCCGATGATCTTTCAAAAGAACAGAGGAGAAATCTACGGTTATAAGACACGATCCTTTCAGACAACGGAACCCTTGGTTCAAGCTTATTCAAGAATTCCCAACTTCCTGGATAAGGATGGATACACCGGTCCAATCGAATGTGGGGGCATAGACCGGAGCACTTCTCTTGCGGTAAAAAAAGCTTTCTCAGAATCGGTTGAAAGAAGAGCGGTGACCATTGGTGCGAAGGTAGCTTCTAAACAAGATCCTTTATACGATCGATTGCCTAAGCGTACATTCGGTATAAATGACTTCGAGGAATACAGTTTTTCATTCGATCTGATCAACAAGTGTCCAGCACTCATTCCGAAAGCGACTACGTCCTTTCGATCTGAGAAGCCTTTCATTGTGGATACGACTGGAACGGCAGCACACTCATCTACTGAGATGGCCACTCTATATGCTGTGAAAGAATTATTGGAGAAGAATGCCTTATTCTCTTTCTGGTATGGAAAGAAAGGAGAAAGGCTTGACCATAACATTTCAAATGGGTTAGCAAGGAAACTTGAAAGAATGGGCTATGAATTGAACTATTATGTCGTTGATCTCTTTTCTCCATTAAGGGTCGTTATTCTGATTGGTCATAACCCTGAACACTTTACACAGTTGAAATATATTTTCGGTGTCGGATCCGGTTTTGACTTGGAAGATGCATCCCAAAAAGCGACGACTGAAGCCTACATGTTACGGCTTTATTATAATGTGCTCTATTTCAGAGGAGAAGAAAATCCGAACACGTCCTCCTATGACAATGAAATGATTCTACAACCCATCAGGAGAGACGTTGAATCCCACATCGAGCATTTTCACAGTCTTGATATTCATGAAGGTGAAAGTACTGGGAATTCCCCAGAAAACATCGCGCCAATCATTGATGGTTTACCGGAATGGGTATCCGAATTATACATAACCGTTTTGCCTCAGGCCTTGAGGAATGATTTGATAGTGGTCAAAGCCTTTTCGCCTGATCTCGTCAACCATATACCTAAAAAAGCTTTTGCAGAATGTGAAACCCCAATCCTATCTGAATTTTTGAAATTGAGCAAGACAGAGCTACATCATTTACCGGAATGTCCAATCATCTAATAGGAGAGAAATGCCATGGATATCGTCTTTCATAACGAATCAAACTGCTCTCCCTCCGTTGTTTCCCGTGTTTCCATCAGGAGGCCGGTTTTTTCAAACGGGATAAAGAGCTGTAAACTATCTCCAAACCTACATGAAGGGACCTCAGGTCGATCTGTTGGTTACAGCATGGAAAAAGTGATCAAAGCCTCATTCGGCGAGCATCTTGAAAGATTGAGTCTTTTCAAATCCAAGCTGAGACCAGACGGCTATGGTGATAGGCAGTTTGATGCGTTCAACATGATAACCGGAGAGACCATTCAAGTACCAGCTGCCTCTGTATTATTGGAATATAATCTTCCGGTATTCAAGGGATATGGAAATTTAGAAAAGCTCTATAGTGATACGTGTGGAGTGGCGGCACATTTGAATAGTAAAGATGCGATGCAGAACGGATTTCTCGAATTCGTGGAACGCCAGTCGTTGATACAAACCTGGCTCACTGAACGAGTGGGGGAAAGAGTGACGGAAGCATCCATTACGGATGAGTTGATCCTTAAGTCCATCCATTACATGAACAAATATGTGGATGAGATCCACCAGTTCAATATATCGATTACAGAAGAAGTGTACGTCATCATGACACTCGGCTTTCACGAGAATTACTTTTCAATCGGTATTGACGCGGACGTGGACCTTGATAAAGCAGTACAAGGATCATTGAACGAATTCGCTATGATTGTGGAAGGAAGTATCCTGATTCATCAAAAACCTACTGAGGAACGTGTCTTTCAAGATAGTCAGCTTTACACGGAAATCTTCTATCAGCAAACAGGTGAGGAGTTCCGCCGCAAGTACGAATTCTTGATGAAATCTCCTCCCCTGGGGAAGCGGTCGGATCAGCCTGCTCTAAGTTTCAATTCCCTCATCGAGAAGGTAAGCAGAGAACTGCAGGTACCGATTTACTGTACATTCATCCCCAGTTTCATAGAGTCGGGTAGAGAAAAAGTCGTGAAAATATTTTCACCTGAGGCCTATCCACATATGAATACGGAACAATTCGATCCAGAAGATTATCGAATATCCAGCTCATTCCCTCATAACGGGTTCCCGAATAGAGGGAGACATATTCCCTTCCCATGAGGGATGGAAGGACAACACGAAGAGAGGTGCGAACATGGTTAAGACGTATGAATTCTTTGTTTTTTTCAATCGGGTCGTATGGAAGGAAAGTAAATTGGCGATTGTATGGCCGATGATGCTCCCATTGATTACATTCTTCCTGATCAACTATCGATGGTTTTATGATAAACCGGATTTTGACACGATGATTTCCTACTTTGCAGGATTCTGGGCGTTCATCATCGTTACGATATTCTTGAATGGAGTAGGGTTACGCCTGTCCATCTTCAGGGAGACCGGCTTTCTGAAGAGTTTCACGTATATGGCTGGATCGAAAAACCCGATCGTATTCGGCTTGTTGATGAACCAGATGGGGCTGGGCTTCATCTCCTTGATCATCTTCACATTCGTGAACGGTTTGATTTTTCAACTGCCTGTCTTCACGTTACTGTATTTAGCTATATCCATCTACATACTGGTGGCGTTACCGATTTTTCTGTTGATGATGTGGCTACCGTCCATATCGGTCCGATCGATGACGATCTATTCCATCAGTAACATGCTGATTTTCCCGGCAACCTTCATTGCCGTATACCGTGATGTAATCAACTTTCCACTGTTGAATTTCGTATTCAGTCTGAATCCGGTCGAATACGTCTATCGAATGTCCATCCTGCTCAGCAATACATTCCAATTGACTGACATCGCAACGTATAACAATTGGATCATTGTAGCGATTTCGATCCTATACATGACGATCGGGATTTTATGCTGGAGAAAATTGAAGCTTGTATCAACGATTGTTCGAACATGAATGGAGGTTTGAATCATGATTTCAATGAAAGGAATCAACTATCGGTATCCGAAATCCAAAAGTAATGTGCTTAATGATATTTCCATGTCCTTTAATCCGGACAAAGTAAACGTGATTGCTGGTTTGAACGGTGCGGGGAAGACAACCCTTTTCGATTTGATCACAGGAGTATATCCGAAACAAGAAGGCGAATTCCATAACATCCCTACCATGGATGAAATCCTGTATCAAATCCAAGGTGCATTCTTATCACTCATGATATTAGGAAAAGATTATGCAAGACTTGTGTACAAGATATCAGGTAAGAAATTTCAAAAAGGGTCTCCATCGTCTTTCATCGATTTAGGGGATAAGCGGGAGAATGAATTGCTGGAGAAGCTATGGTGGCGTGAAATCGGACAGATGTCTGTAGGTGAGAGGAGATGGTTGTATGTCACTCTCTTATCTCAACTAGACAGGAAAATGTATCTATTCGATGAACCGACCAGTGCAATCGATCCGTCTTCAAGGCTGAAAATTTGTAAACGGTTAGAAAAGCTTGCGAAAGAACCTGGCAAGACGGTCATCATGTCGAGCCATCATCTTCATGAACTGGAGTTCATCGCATGCAAATTGTTCATCATCAACAAGGGAAGCATCACCTTTCATGGTTCTTATCAGGAATTCCTTGCCACATATGACACCACCAACCCAGACATTGCATTCGACCATTGCATCAACCTATAAAGAAGCAGCTGACTCGTTCCATCGAGTCAGCTCTTTTTGCATGATTAACCGATTAAGCAGGAGATGACAACAAGTTGTATAAGTAACAAGTAAGAAGAACTGGAAAAGGAGTGAAGGTGTTGAACAAAATCCAGAAGATCTCGACGAACCTGTGGTTTGATTCGCAAGCGGAAGAAGCGGCACATTTCTATACGACTGTTTTCGAAAACTCCAAGATTGGGAGAATGACTCGCTACGGGAAGGAAGGGTATGAAATCCACGGAAAGCCGGAAGGCACCGTGATGAACGTGGAATTCCAACTGGAGGGCCAATCATTTGTCGCATTGAATGGCGGGTCTCAGTTCAAATTCAACGAATCGATCTCGTTTATCATCCATTGCGAGAGCCAAGAGGAAATCGACTACTACTGGGAAAAGCTGAGTGAAGGGGGAGACGAAGAGGCGCAAGTATGTGGCTGGCTGAAGGATCAGTTCGGAATATCGTGGCAGATCGTCCCCGCCAACTTGCCAGAAATGCTCAGCGACCCGGACCCTGAAAAAGTGAACAGAGTCATGCAAGCCTTGCTCCAAATGAAAAAGATCGACATCGCAACGCTCAAACGGGCTTATGAAGGATAACTTCCTAATGCCCTAGTCAGCTGTACAGTCATCTTTGTTCTCTAAACATAAGATAAAATACTTATGTTTAGGAGAGGGTTTTTGTTGTGTCGATTAAAAGAGAATTAATGAATTATATACGAAATGAAATCCTAAAGTCTAAATCAAAGTGTGATGCTAATTGTGAATGTGATAAATGTTGTGAAAAAAACAACAGCTGTACGATTTGTCCACCGGGACCACCAGGCCCTCCTGGTCCACCAGGACCTCCAGGAACAACATGTATTAGAACCAATCCTGAAAATGGATGTTCTGTCGCGGAAGGAATAGAGACGACTGTTGCAAATGGTTTTGCTTCCCATGCAGAAGGGTGTAATACAGTGGCAAGTGGGGATTGTTCCCATGCGGAGGGAAGTGACACACAAACATCAGCTTCAGCGACTTCAGCACATGCCGAAGGGAGCAATACGAACGCTAATGGAGTTGCCTCGCACGCAGAGGGAGAGAGTACTACTGCGAATGGTGCTCAATCACACGCAGAAGGGAATGGCACGACTGCTGGTGGTGAATCTTCCCATGCGGAGGGAGTGAATACAACAGCGAGTGGTCTTGCTGCTCATGCGGAGGGGTCGGAGACGGTCTCAAGTGGGAATTTCTCTCATGCGGAAGGTAGAGGAACAACTGCTAGTAATGAAGCTTCACACTCTGAAGGTAAAAACACAACTGCCAGTGGAGTTGGCTCTCATTCGGAAGGTGAGAATACAATTGCTAGTGGTGATCAATCTCATGCAGAAGGAATTGATACACAAGCTACAGGAGCAAATTCTCATGCAGAAGGTAACGCTACCATCGCAAGCGGCCTATCGTCACATGTAGAGGGTGTAGATTCAACTGCTGAAGGGGATTTCTCTCATGCTGAGGGGTCTGCTAATATTGCCTTTGGTAATAGCTCACATGCTGAAGGGGAGGGAAACAGTGCCACAGGAAGAGCGTCCCATGCAGAAGGAGGAGCGGTTGATCAACTCGGAAATGGAGCCCCTACATTAGCGAGTGGAGATAGTTCTCATGCCGAAGGTGTTGGTACAATTGCTAGTGGATTTGCGGCTCATGCAGAAGGAGGAACTTCTGATGTTAATTCAGACCTTGGTCCACAAACAACTGGTGATTTTTCACATGCCGAAGGTGCAAGTACATTCGCCGTTGGTGTAGCTTCCCATTCGGAAGGAATAAGGACTGAAGCTAATGGAACGGGCTCTCATGCTGAAGGTTTTGAAACAATCGCAAATGCATTCGCTTCACATTCAGAAGGTTGTAACACTAATGCAAATGGGAATTATGCTCATGCAGAAGGTATAGTTACTACTTCTGAGGGAGAAGCTTCCCACACAGAAGGAAGAGAGACGAGAGCATTCGGAGAGAATTCTCATGCAGAAGGCTTTCGAACTACAACAGGAGATGCAGCTGATCCAACACAGGGTATAAATGCACATGCAGAAGGCAGTTCAACTATTGCCAGCGGTGGAAACTCTCATGCTGAGGGGAATGGAACTATAGCTAGCGGTCTTAACTCCCATGCAGAAGGAGAAAACACGACTACAGCAGGATTCCAAAACGCTCATATCATGGGACGTTTCGGGGATGCAGAAGAAGCCCACTCATGGTTTATCGGAAATGGTACTACAGCTGTTTTGAGAGGTTTAGGCGCAAAGTGGCTTGCATCGGATGGTGAGATGTATATTGATGGTGCAGCTTACAACACAGGTGGAGCAGACTTCGCAGAAATGTTTGAAACAGAGGATGGCAAGAGTATAGATGTTGGTTATTTTGTAACCGTTAGTTCAGAGGACAAGATAAGAATTGCTACCAATAAAGATGATTTCATCTTAGGTATCAGCAGTGCTACCCCTAGTTTAATAGGAGATAGTGCGGGACTAAGTTGGCATGGCAGGTACGACCTCGACGAATGGGGAAGAAGAACCTATCATGAAGTTACGATTCCAGCTCAGAAAGACGGAGATGGAAATGAGATCATTCCTGAGCGAACAGAAATTCAACCTGTCATTAATCCGGATTGGGATCCCCAACGTGAATATATTCCGAGAAAGAAGCGTCCAGAGTGGGTTCCAGTAGGACTTGTTGGAAAGATTTTGGTCCGAGATGATGGAACCTGTAAAACCCATGGGTACTGCTGGCCAAATGAAAAAGGAATAGCTACCAATGCTAAAAAAGGATTCTTAGTCTTGAAACGAACGGGACCAAACCAAGTACTGGTCTTAATTAACTCTACAACAAACAATCAATACAACAAGGTAGACCAGCTAAAAGGGTTGGCTGAATTAAGAGATCAGGGGATTCTGACGGAAGAAGAATTCCTTATTGAGAAACAGAAATTACTAGCATCTTAATAGAAGTTTTACAGAGAGCTGCCACTATCTATGAGTCAGCTCTTTTTAAATGGGAAACAAAATCTGTTTGACCTGAACAAACCTTCCCAATTATGATGAAAATATCAAAGACAGGAAGAATGAAGAGAGGAGAGATTCCTATGACGTTCGCACGACCTCCTTGTTAATCCCTATGCTTCCGTAGTTCTCGAGCACCTCCAGATGATTCAGCAACCAGGCAATCATCATGGAGAGGAGCGCTCAAATGAACTATACGAAAAACATCCACAAACTCTATATCATCAGTTTCTTTTTTGGACTCATGCCAGCCTATGTAATCGAGCGGCTGTTTTGGAAAGCGCGAGGCATGACGATTCAGATGGTCGTTTATGCGGAGATCATCTATGCGGCCACGATCGTTTTACTAGAGGTGCCGACCGGAATCCTCGCCGATAAATGGGGACGGAAGAACATGATTGTCGTCTGTGCCTTCCTCGGGAGTCTCGAGTTTTTCCTATTGATCTACTCGACGGAATTCTGGCACTTCGCCGTTGTCGTGTTCCTTGCCGGAATCGCCACCACGGCCTACAGCGGATCAGCGAATGCATTTCTGTTCGATTCCTTGAAAACGAGTGGCGCAGAGACACACTTTGAAAAAGAACTCGGCCGGATCAATGCGATCGATATCACGTCGACGATCATCGCGGCATTAAGCGGGAGTTTCCTCGCGAGCCGTTTCGACTTCGAGTTGAACTACTGGCTGTCCTTTGGCGGAATGACCATTGCCATGCTGTTTTCTTTTACGCTCGTAGAACCGCCGAACCAGCATGAATCCGATGAAACGACGAACTTCCGAGAATACATCAGTACCTCATTCAATGTGTTCCGGAGAAATCCCGCCATTTTCCAGGTGGTCCTTGTCGGGATGGTAACGGGAGCTGCGATTACGTTCATCGATGAGTTTTGGCAGCTGTATCTGGACCGGATCGGGATTCCGATCGTGTTCTTCGGGATCTTTTCAGCAGCAACTTTTCTCTTGAGGATACCCGGGACGCTGTTCGCATATCTGTTAAAAAGTACGTTCAGCTACCGAAGTTTGCTCATCACGGTATCTGTCGTGTTTTCGATTGGTATCGCCTGCATTGCACTGTTCAAGGGAAGTATCGGTTTGATTGCGATCCTGATCGTCTGCTTGTTTGCAGGCATCACGGAACCGCTCACGACAGGATACTTGCATCACCGGATCGATTCTAAAATGCGGGCGACGGTTGATTCGTTCCAATCACTCGGCTTGAACGTCATCATGATCCTCACAAGTTTAGGGTTCGGTTATTTTTCAACCCGATACGATCTGTTCGGAGGGTTCGGTTTCATCGCCATCTTCTGTACGATTTTCCTTCTATACCTTACGATGGACAAAAAAGAACTGGACATATAAAAGAGGGCGCTGAATCACTCAGTGCTTGTTCTTCTTCTGAGAAAACTTTAAGACACCATTTCAATTGGTCTTGACCTTTGTAAACCCTTACTTCTAGAAAGTAAGAAAGACCTCTCCAGGAACAGATTGATAGACACGCGTTATGAGTGTTTCATCTGAACCTTGAGAGGCCACATATTAGTTAATCATTCAGCTGATTTTGCCTAGCATGATACCTGAAATTGGGATTTCATGCTAGGTTTTATGTTTTATTGGGCTGTACATACTTTACCAATAGCAAGTCTACGGGGTAAATTTCCAACAGGAACAGTGCCAATAACGGCATCTGTTGAAGAATCGATGACAGATACATTGTTACTGTCATTATTAACCACATAAGCTTTTGTGCCATTGGGTGTAACAGCAACATCTATAGGATCATCTCCGACAGGAACTGTTGTGATAACAGTATCAGTAACTACATTAATAACAGAAACATTTGCACTAAAACGATTGACAACATACACTTTAGTCCCATCTGGTGTTATTGCTAGTGTGCCGGGTCGAACTCCAACAGGGACAGTAGTAATAATAGTATTTGTAGTAGTGTTAATAACAGAAACATTGTTACTATTACCATTAGAGACATATACTTTAGTTCCATCTGGTATTATTACTAGTTGTCTGGGAGAGGTTCCAACAGAAACAGTAGCAATAACAGTATTTGTTGTTGTGTTGATCACAGAAACATTGTTACTATCGAGATTAGTAACATAAGCTTTTGTGCCATCTGGTGTTATTGCCACATTAGCAGGAGAGGTTCCAACAGGAACAGTAGCCATAACAGTGTTTGTAGTAGTGTTGATTACAGAAACATTGTTACTAACCATATTAGGAACATATACTTTGGTTCCATCTGGCGTTATTGCAACATCAAAAGCTCCAAGCCCAACAGGAATAGTAGCGATAACAGTATTAGTGGACGTGTTAATTACAGATACACTGTTATCATCTTGATTAACTACATAAGCTTTGATTCCATCTGGTGTAATTGCTAGTGTTCTGGGTCCAACTCCAACTGGAACAGTAGCAATAACAGTATTTGTAGTCGTGTTGATTACAGAAACATTGTTACTATTAAGGTTAGTAACATATGTTTTAGTCCCATCTGGTGTTATTGCTACTTCCGATGGGGTTACCCCAACAGGTACAGTTGCAATGACTAAATCTGTTGCTGTATTGATTACAGAAACATTATTACTCTCTTCATTAAGAACATAAGAAAGTACATCGCAAGATTCAATTGGTCCAAAATCAACTGAAACTACACTTTTGCAACTAAATGTAACAGGATCGCCTTCGTTTGTGCCTGTAACACAACATGTCTTATGATCGAAACACAAAAAGACAATGCCAATCCGTTCTGATGATTTCTCAAAACGGACATTTACTCTGGTACCTGCTTGTAGGTGTCTGAATATACTACATAAACATGAATCATTACATGAGGGGAACTTCTTCATTTTCCACCCTCCTTTTTTATGCTCGTACACTTAATGTATGTAGGAGGAGGGGGAGTGGTATAGGCAAGCCCATCATGAGTTACAAAAGAAAAGCCTAACATGATTCCTTAAATTACAAGATTCGTTTACATACCGGTAATAGAGGTTTCATGATAGGTTTTTTTTTAGATAATAAAGTTACTAAGTCAAAAGGGTTCTATTAGAGAATTAAAACATGACATTTATGGTTTCTCCACGACAATTTATAATGAGCTAGGTCTAATTCTTTCGCTCTCATTTAATTTAAATTCCATAATAATTTCCCGCAAAAACGCTACATAGTGTTCATCTCTTACCAACCATGCCAAGTGGTTTCGTTTCACGAAACGCTCAGCATCCTGAAAGCTAGCGTACTGTTCAGATAATATCTCGCCATTCATTTCAACGACCCAATTTTCCCCATCAGCCGCATAAATGAAAAAGCGATCTTCGTTTCTGTTCTCGAACAAACTGCCTTCTGCCGTTTCCTTCAGGTTGTATCGGTTACGGATCGCATCCGGTCTCATCGGTTCGATCAAGAAGGCAGCCCGAGCATACAATTGATAGGACTCTTCGTTCATCGAGCATCCGGACGCCTTCGCATGCCCGCCTCCACCGAACTGACCGGCTACCTCGGAGACATCGACATGGTCATGGATCGTCCGGAAGCTGATCTTTTTCCCGCCCATATTGAGGATCGTAATGTAATCGAGGTGGGGATTTTCCAATCCTAATTCGTTCCCGAGCTCAGAGAAATACGATTCTGCATGAACGATGCCTGTGCAATGATCTCCGACGAACGTCTGGACAAGCTCCCGCTTTTTCCGGCGGATGTAACGCTCGATCTTATCCTCCTCCATATCAAGAAGCTTAACTTCAAAATCATCATATTCGAAGTGCGCCTGCTCTTGCAGCCTCGGCACCATCTTTTCAACGAACTCATCGATCGACACCATGAAAAAGAGGTCATTCAACTGCTTCGCTTTGATGTTGTCATTCGCGTCCCATTCCCACGTATCGTATTGACGGACGAGCTCGACGAATTCCTCTAGCGCAGCGGAAGGCTCCAGATGTCCCTTATGAACGAGGTACCCATATAAAAGGGAGGTCGCACATGCGAGGCGACCGTCGTCATACTCGACTTTCACATAACCCCAATCATAGTCATTGAAACGGAGGGCCGTTTTATGATGGTCAATCAGTTGGACCTTTCCGCCATCATGAAACCATTCACCCAACGCTTCTTCATTCTTTTCATTGACCGAAAGATCGGTAATCAACACAGTCCAATCTTTGTTTTTTTTCTCATATAAATAGTCGAGAAACCGCTCCACCTGGTGATCGAGCCCCATCACCGAATTGTAGCGAACATCCACCTGGTCGCCGAACGCAATCTTTGCGACAATCCCACATCCGACACCATCCAAATCATTGTGCGTGAACAATTTGTACATAACCGTCTCCTTGTGTATGTAAGTCTTAGCTGTTTTAGTTTGTTAAGAATACAAGGAACTATTCGCACAAAAAAAGACGAGCAAGCCACAAGGGACCTGCTCATCAAATCGTTCGATTTTAGTAAACTTTGTCTCCGTTAAAAATGGAGTTCTTCACGATGACATAATCGACGTGACGGATGGCATCAATGTTTGTTCCGCCCGCATAAGAGATAGCGGATTGAAGATCCTGCTCCATCTCGGTCAATGTATCCTGTAGGGAACCTTTATGTTCGACAAACATTTTCTTACCTTCAACATTTTTCTTTTCGCCTTTTTGGAACTCGGAAGCGGAACCGAAATATTCTTTAACCAGCTTTCCGTCTATCGTCATCGTTTCACCAGGAGATTCTTCATGACCCGCGAACAACGAACCGATCATCACCATCGAAGCTCCGAAACGGATCGATTTCGCAACATCTCCATGTGTACGGATTCCGCCGTCAGCAATAATCGGTTTGCTTGCTGCCTTCGCACACCACCGAAGAGCTGCCAATTGCCATCCACCTGTACCAAAACCGGTTTTGATTTTGGTGATACAAACCTTCCCAGGTCCGATACCGACCTTGGTTGCATCAGCTCCGGCATTCTCCAACTCTCTTACCGCTTCAGGCGTACCAACGTTACCGGCAATCACAAAGCTTCCAGGTAAATGGTATTTGATATGTTGGATCATCTCAATGACCGCAGTAGAATGACCATGAGCGATATCAATTGTGATGTATTCCGGCACCAACTGCTGCTCCGCTAATTGACGGATGAAACTGTACTCTTCTTCCTTCACGCCGACACTGATGGAGGAGATCAAGCCGTGCTCTTTCATGTTTTTGATAAAATTTAAACGCTTTTCAGGTTGGAAGCGGTGCATGATATAGAAGTATTGTTTTTCAGCAAGATAAACGGCGATCTTCTCGTCGATGATCGTTTGCATGTTCGCTGGAACGACAGGAAGCTTGAACGTATGCTCTCCTAAAGTAACGGTTGTATCACATTCTGAACGGCTATTAACCACACATTTTGCGGGAATTAACTGAATATCTTCATAATCAAATACATTATCCAAGATGAAACACCCCTAAACACGAATATTTATATTGTTAATTATAATAATTGTTCGTACATAGTCTAATGTAAATCATTATGAAGAAGAAGTCAAAGGGACTTTTCGTTATTTGTAAAATATTTCTTGACCTGAGATCGGAAAGACGGTTACATAAAATAAAAAGGTTCATACGAACAGGAATCGGACATTAAGGCACGACCATTTTTGTAAAAAAGGTAAGGGGCTGGCGGAATGGAAATCAAACAAATATCAGAGCACATTTGGAGCTTGAAGACGTGGATGATTGTGCCGATCCACGTATGGGTTGTAAAAGAAGAAGACGGGGTCACACTCGTTGATGCAGGTATCGGGATGATGGGGAAGGGAATTCTCAAATTCATCAATGGATTGGATGCTGGACCTTTGAAAAGGATTGTCCTGACGCACGGACATCCCGATCATGTCGGAGCATTGAAGTCAATATTAAAAGAAACCGAAGTCCCGGTATATGTGCACAGTAATGAAATTCCGTATATGGAAGGTAAAAAAGCGTATCCGGGACGAAAGAAACCTTCCGCAAATGTCTCCGAAAATCTCGCACAACCATTGATGGAAGACGAAACAGGAAAGCTCAACAAAATCGGCAACCTGGAACCGTATTGGACGCCAGGGCACGCGCCAGGTCATGTTGTCTATTATCAACCGGAAGATGGCGTGTTGCTCGCAGGTGATTTATTCACTTCGAAAAATGAGAAGCTCTATCGACCGATGCCGATGTTCACCTATGACATGGAGGAAGCGGTCCGGAGCAGCCAGATCGTCGGAGAACTGAAGCCAAAACGCCTCGAAGTCTGTCATGGAAAAGCGGTCCTGAATCCCGCAGACCACCTCGATCAATACATCCAGGAAACAACGAAAACCTATTCAATCAAGGAAGAGAACGTGTTCAAAGGATAAGCATACAAGACCAGGGTCTCAAACGAGAACGCTGGTCTTTTTCTATTTTCCAAAATAATGAAACTTTTTCCCCGTTTCAATCGTAAACAGATACTGAAAGCAGGTGAACGAAATGAAACGATGGATTCCAATTCTTATTTTCTTCTTGGTCATGTTATTGTTCCCGAACCAAGCATTTGCTGTGGAATATTCGATTACGGAAGCAAGGATCGATGCCTATCTGCAGGAAAACGGGGACGTACAAGTTGAGGAGACATTTACATATGCATTCGAAGGGAAGTTCAACGGCATCACAAGGGAAGTGATTCCGAAGAAAGGGTCCGAGATCAAAGCCTTCAAAGCCACTGAAGATGGAAAAGCGTTGAAGGTGGAACGAGACGATCATTTTTACAAGATCCATCGGAAAGGGTCGGACGAAGTGGTCGAAGTGGATCTCACCTATACGATTAAAAAAGGCGTCGAAGTCTATTCTGATGTCGCTCAGTTCTATTGGGCTTTTTACGATAGAAGTAATGAATCAACGTATGAAAACCTGTTGATCGCCATACACCCTCCGAAAGATACCGAAGATGTGATTGCGTTCGGTTATGATGAAGCGTATGGAGATGAAGACATTCTGCCGAATGGAACGGTCTATTTTGACATGGGTCGGGTACCGGACAATACGAACGGAGATATCCGGGTAGCTTATGATCAAGCTCTGTTTCCATCCGCGACTCCATTTTCCGATCAACCGATGAAAGAAGAGATTTTACAGGAGAAAGAGGATCTTCAGGCACAAGTCATAGCAAAAGCGGAACGACATAGGGCTCTCGACAGGACGGCAAGCATCGCCCTCCCGATTGTAGGTCTGTTAATCGTTTTAAACTATATAGGGTTATGGAAAGGTCATGCCAATCGGAAAAGGGAAGCCGAAAGGGAGATGGACCTTACCCGCAATGTACCGAAACAGAGGATGAGCCTATCGGCGACCATTGCTTACACCAATTATAAGCAACTTCCACCTGAAGCCATCTCTGCCGCTATGTTGGATCTCGTACGGAAAAAGTATGTGAAGCGCATTGCCGAAGACCGTTTCCAAATCATCCATAGGGAAGGTGCCTTGAAGCATGAACAAATCCTTATGGAATGGCTGTTTGATGTAATCGGAGAAAACGGTGAATTCGGTTTCAATGATCTTAAACGCTATACACGACTAAAGATAAACCATGAAACTTATCGCAACTACAGTACGAAATGGCAGAAAGCCGTAAAAGAAGAAGTGAACGAGAACCAGCTCTATGAAAACAAGAAAGCATACCGTATATCAATCGGGTTATCCAGTATCATTTTTATGCCATTCATCTTCGGCTTCCATGGTTTGCTACTCTGGATGATTACAACAGTCCTTCTCGTCGGTGCAATCATCGTTTATGCGTTCTCGTACAATCCGAGAACGGAAAAAGGAGCCTTGATCCATTATGAATGGAAGGAGTTCAAGAAACGATTTGAAACCCTGAATGAAGAAGACTGGAGAACATGGTCAGATGACGATCAATTACGCGCCTATATCTACGGACTCGGTACGAAAACCAAATCAATCATTAAGAAGAATGAAAGGTTCTCCAAATCATTCTATCCACCAAGTACTAAAAATGCAGAGGAGGTAGCCTATTCCTCCACGGATGTCAGCAGCTTCATCATATTGGGAGCAGCATGCTCCAACAACTTCCAGGC
The DNA here is from genome assembly GCF_051842935.1 of Pseudalkalibacillus sp. Hm43. GTDB lineage: Bacteria > Bacillota > Bacilli > Bacillales > Fictibacillaceae > Pseudalkalibacillus. The sequence goes on from NZ_JBPXRR010000001.1 coordinate 437,472, forward strand.
AGCCAACCAATCCACTGGAGTCTCATTGGGAGCAAGTACAGCAGGATCTGGAGCAGGAGTTGGCGGTGGAGGAGGTGGATCCGGTGCATTCTGATGTAACATTAAATTTATATTGAGGAAGCCTTTCAATAAAGAAACGAGAGCTGAGTTGTTCAACATGACTGGGTAACTCTGTCTATAAACCATTTTCTGCTATTATTAAAGTGATTACCTTTTAAGTTGGTGAGAAATTATATGAATGAAAAAACTTTAAAAGATAAAATAGGAAATTTGAGTATATGGACTAAGGGTGACCAAAGAGCACCTCATAAACCATTATTATTACTGTATGCTCTTGCCAAATATCAAAGAGATAAGATTCGGGACTTACCGTATATTGAGGTTAAAGATAAGTTAAAAAAGTTACTATCTGAGTTCGGACCTCACCGACATTCGTATCATCCTGAGCATCCTTTTGTAAGGTTAACCAATGATGGTATATGGTCTTTAAATAAACAAGTTGGAAGGGACAATATCAAAAATAACTACCTTGTCCAAAATGAATTGGTTGGTGGATTCAACGATGAAGTGTGTCAATTGTTAAACAGGAATCCCAATATTATAGAAGAATTAGCCGACTTGATACTTCATAAACATTTCCCGCAAAGTATACATGAAGATATTCTATTGGCAGTTGGATTGGAAATAAGGATAAAGAAAAGTAAAACTAGAGATCCATTGTTTAGAAATAAAATATTAAGAGCTTACGAGTATAGTTGTGCTGTGTGTGGATTTAATATCCGATTAGGAAATAACCTGGTTGCCATAGAAGCTGCGCATATCAAGTGGTTTCAATTGGGTGGACCGGATACTGAACAAAACGGCATAGCCTTATGTTCACTACATCATAAGTTATTTGATAGAGGAGTTTTCACACTGACAAATAAGAGGCAATTAATTGTATCAGAAGAAGCACATGGTACGAAAGGATTTAGAGAATGGCTTATGAATTATCATGGAAATTATTTAAAGAGTCCAATAAACAATTCCTACTCCCCAAATGAGGCATATCTTAACTGGCATTTTAGAGAGGTTTTCCGAGGAGAAGCCAGACCTTTTTAAAGGAGGTTAATTATGAACGAATTAAACCATATGAAGGAAGCGTATGGTTTTTTGTATAAGATTGAGAACACACTTAGAAAATACATATCTAAAGAATTACAGTTGGTTTATGGTGAGAACTGGTACGAAGCTTCATATAAATTTTATTTAAGAAGGCAACCTAATAAATCATTTGTAAATTTACAATTTCATGAATTAATAAGTTTCTTTAAAAGTTGCCGTATTTTTATCAACAGCCTTCCTAGGAGTTTATTTTCAAATCTCTATTATTTATGTCCAATCAGAAACAAAATAGCTCATTGCGTTGTGCTTGATGAAACAGAGTTCAAAATTTTGAGAAACACATATAACCAACTTCTTGAGACTATACAGATATAACAATAGTAATTAATAGTAAACCCAAACCCTATATTTAACTATTATGGTAAGTTATACTTATATATAAGAACTAGTAGAAAGGGTTTATGTAAATGGATAATAAAGTAATGATTGTTCCTTCTGCCTCAAGACTTACCGAGTCATTAAGAGATATAGGATATGATATACCAACATCTATTGCAGATCTAGTAGATAATAGCATTGAAGCAAAAGCAACCGAAATATGGATAGATGTCGAATACATTGGTATCCACTCGTATATTTCGATATCTGATAATGGCGTTGGCATGAGTGCAAATGAGATAGATGAAGCCCTTCGTTATGGAAGCAATAGTAATTATAATGAAAAAAGTTTAGGGAAATTTGGGTTAGGTCTTAAGACAGCCTCATTAAGTCATTGTAAAAAAATCACTATTGCTAGTAAAAACCAATATGAAGAAATTAATACACTATGTTGGGATTTAGATCATATAAACAAAAGTGACAAGTGGGAAGCTCTAAAATTAAGTGAGAATGAGTTTAACGAGATTATTTTAGAAAGGTTAAACAGTAACAATGGAACAGTAGTAGTTTGGGAGAATTTAGATAGAATTCTATATAAAGACGAAGATAGTATTCTCACACAAAGGGAATTTGCGGGAATTTGTAGACAAATTGAAGAGCATATAGGGATGGTATTTCATAGATTTATTTCAGGTACAAATGTTCCAAAGGTTAACATCTATATAAATGGGAATTTAATTCAAGCATGGGATCCTTTTGTAGTGGATGAACCCTGTACAAAAGCTATAGATACTTCAATATTGAAATTTAAAGACAGCTCTAACTCTGAAATAAATGTTAAAGTTAGACCCTATATCCTCCCGCATGAATCTCAATTTTCATCTAAGCAAGCCCATGCTAAGGCTGCTGGACCTAAAAAATGGAATAGGCAGCAAGGATTATATATCTATAGAAATAATAGATTGATACAAAGTGGAGGTTGGAATAGGCTAAGAGCTGCTGACGAGCATACAAAACTTGCCCGTTTGGCAATAGATTTTGACTCAAGAGCTGATAATGCATTTCAGATAAATATTTCAAAAATGAAAGTGAAAATTCCTAATGTTATTCGAGGGGAATTATTAGAAATTGCAAAAAAAGTGAGTGCGAAAGCAAATGAAGTCTATCGTAATAAGGGTGATTCAAAGAGACCTCCTCAAAAAGCAAAGCTGCCTCCCAAAAAACATCCAAGAAAAGAACCTGGATTAGAAATAAAGACTAAACCCAAAAAAAACTCTTCAACCCAGATTCTACATAGCAATAAAGATTTGGATAATACAATAATAAAGATTCTAGACATTATTAAACAAGAGCTAAGTGAAGAAGAATATTTACTAAATAAAATTTTAAGTAGGCTTTCAAATATTGATGAGATTAAAAAGCTACAAGAAAGGGGCAAAAATAATGAATAGTCTTATAGAATCATATCTCAGAATTGTAAATGTTCTAATAGACACTACAAATTGTTCTATAGAAGAAGCAATAATTAATCCTGCTATTCCTGAAGAATATAGGGAACAAATTAAAAAAGAGTATTACAAAGATAATTATATTACTATAAGGGACCCAAGTGTGGTAACTGATCCAAATAGAGAAAGTAAACAATGGTTACCATACATTGATAGAAATAGTTGGTATTACTGGCCAAGGTTAAGAAATTATTTGATAGATAGTAAAGGTTGGTCTAATGAAACAGTAAGATCTATTGATGACGCTACTGATAAAATTTTAGGTGCAATGGACAATCCGTCATCTAACGAAGAATTTGATACTAAAGGTTTAGTAGTTGGATATGTCCAAAGTGGTAAGACAGCTAACTATACTGCTCTTATTTCTAAAGCAGTTGATACAGGATACAAAATAATTATAGTCCTAGCTGGTATGCAGAATTCATTAAGATACCAAACCCAAACGAGATTAGATAAAGAACTTGTAGGTATATCTAATGGAAGGCAAGTCGGAGTAAAAAGACCATCTCCAGAAAAAGAATGGCAGACTTTCACAAAAGCAGACCTGCATAATGGTGACTTTAATCCAGGAAATTCGTCGGCCGGCTTAAGCGGAAATAATCCTGTATTATTAGTAGTTAAGAAAAATGGAACAGTGTTAAGAAGATTATTATCATGGTTAGAACAAAGTCATGAGGATACAAGGCGTACAGTCCCTTGCTTAATAATAGACGATGAAGCCGATCAAGCTTCTATTAACACAGGTGGAAACAAACCTATTGACATTGATCCTGATTATGAAGATAACGAAGACTCGCCAAGCACAATTAATGATCTTATTAGAAAGTTATTAAATATGTTTACTAAAAAAGCTTATATAGCATATACTGCAACACCATTTGCGAATGTATTGATTGATCATGAAGCTGTTGATGTTAACGCGGGTCATGATTTGTATCCCAAATCATTTATTGTTGCTCTACCAAAACCAAACAATTATTTAGGTGCAACAGAAATATTTGGCTCATCAGATAATCCAGATGATCGATTAAATGTTATCGTGCATGTTCCCAAGAATGAAATTAAGGATCTAGTTCCTCAACATCGTAATGAAGTTGAGTCCTTTCAACCGAACATACCGGAGAGCTTGAAAGAAGCAATTATAGATTTTATTTTGGCAGGTGCAGCTAGACACCAAAGAGAAAGTGCCAATGTTCCAACTTCAATGCTTATTCATACAAGTTATAGGACTCTTATTCAAGAGAGACTTACCACTTTGATAGTAAAATATTTCAGTGAGTTAAGGGATGATTGGCGATATTTTCGCGAACAAGGTTTAAGAAGTAAATTTGAAAAAATTTGGAATGAAAAATTCAGGCCTTTAACTCGCTCTATTAATGTAAATGAAGATAAAAGCTTTTATGAAATTGAGTCACATATATCAACTTTTTTTGAAAAAGTTGACATTATACAATTACATAGTGAATCTGAAGATCAAATCAATTATGAAACTGATCCGAATCAATGTGTGATAGTTATAGGTGGTAACAGATTATCGAGGGGGTTAACAATTGAAGGTTTGTTAGTAAGTTACTTTGTTAGATCCTCAGCTACTTATGATACGCTAATGCAAATGGGAAGATGGTTTGGATATCGTAGAGATTATGCAGATTTAACTAGAATATACACAACTGCAATATTGGATAAGTGGTTTAGAGATTTAGCAACAGTTGAAGAGGAATTACACAGAGAAATAGCAAGATATCAACGTGAGAAATTGACACCTCTAGAAGTGGGTATAAAAATAAGACAACATTCTTCAATGTTAGTTACTAGCCCTTTAAAAATGAAAGCTTCACAGATCTTGAATATATCTTATGAAAATCAATTACTACAAACAATTACGTTCCCACTTAATAATAAAATTTGGCTTGATTCTAATCTTCAAATTACTAAAGGTTTTATCAAATCATTAGGGGTTCCGCTCCTAAATTCTTCTAAAAACAAACCTGTATGGAAACTGAATGAACCTTCTTTAATCTTAGACTTTCTTGCTGAATATAAGACGGATCCTTTTGCAACTAGGGTTAGATGTGAAAAGCTAAGAGAATATATAATAAAACAAAATAATTATCAAGAGCTAAATAAATGGACCGTAAGCATTATTGGAAGATCGAAACATAATGAAGAATTAGGTAAAATAGACTTTGGTATAACTGGAAGAGATGGAATAAATCTGATAGAAAGAACAAAAATAAAAGAAACTAATTCCTTAAAGGCAATTGTATCCCAAGATGATCAAGAAATAGGATTAAATGATAGTCAGCTTGCACTGGCAATGGAAATGTCTGAAAATGATAATAATTTATCTTATGTTGAAGCGTTGAGGCATGTTAGAGATAGTGATGAAGGATTATTACTAATTTATCCAATAAGTAAATACTCAGGTTACAAATTGAGGTATAACAATAATGAAGATTCAAATAACCGAGAACCGCTATTTGAGGACTTTGATCAAGGTCAGCACATAATTGGAATGGCATTAGTATTTCCTAAATCTAATACTGCAGCTACGGTACAATATGTGGTTGGTTCAGTGGGGGCATTATCCAATGAAAATTGAAGTAGTAACTGATAAGTGGAATGATCTTGATAAAAATATACCAACTTATGGATCGTTAAACGCTAAATATTTATTAGAAAATAGAGATGTCTTGATAGGGATTGATTACCAAGGACTTAGGCATTTACTCATTGGTATTGAAAACATTGAAGATTCTATTAAAGATACAAAGAGTAGAGGAATAACGGTTGAAGGAAAGAAATTGGTAATAAACCAAGATCCTGAAAGACTATTTTTGGATATTGTTTGTACAGACCCAAAGGGAAATAATTTATTTAATCTAGTAATAATAGATATTATTAACTTATTGAAGAGTGGAAATAATCCTAAAATAGCTGTTTCTAAAGTAATTAATAAATGGAGAAGCTTTTGGGGGAAAGTCAATGAAGCAATCCTTACAGAAGAAAGAATTATTGGATTGTTTGGTGAATTATGGTTTTTGCTTGTTTGGTTATTACCAAAAAACAAAAACTATTTAAAGTATTGGTCTGGTCCTACGGGATCAAGAAATGATTTTGAGTTACCTAATATTGGTATAGAAGTCAAGTCAACAACATCAATTAAAGGACATGTACATTCCATTAATGGTCTGGATCAGTTATTGATTCCCCAAAATGGAAACCTTTATTTTTATAGTCTTAGATGTAGAAAAGAAGGATCTTCAACCAATACATTGGACTCTCTAATAAATAAGGTGCGGGATCTAATTTCTAATGATGAAGAATTGTTAGAGTTGTTTGAAATTAGACTTGCACAAGCAGGATATTTTGAGGCTCATAAAGAGAAATATGATAGTTTCCGATTTCGGATAATTGAAGAAAGACTTTATGAAGTAGATGATTTATTTCCTAAATTAAGCACTGATTCTTTTGTTACTTTTCCAGAAGGTATAGAGAAGGTAAGTTATGTAATAAACTTAGATACTTCAAGAAGTCCAATTATTGCTACTACACCATCAAATTTCTTTTGAAATTAATTAGATAATTTCTATATATTTATTATTAAAGATATGTAATAATTAACTTACTAAGACGAAACAAATGTTCGTTTATTTATTGATTTTAGTAATAGGGGAGTTAAATATGGATATTATTGATTTATTTTCAGGTGGTGGAGGTCTTAGTGAGGGGTTTCATGAACATGGATTTAATATTGTTGCCCAAGTAGAAAAGGATACATGGGCTTGCGAGACATTAAAAACTAGAGGTGTATTCCATTATTTGGAATCTAATGATGATTTATCGTTGTATTATGAGTATTTAAATTCGATAGAGTCATATAGAGATATTAATGATAAAAGAAAGATAATATTTAAGAAGTATCCAGATCTAGAAGAAAAACTCAATATTGAAGTTCTAAATAAGAAATTTGGAAATCCAGAGAAAGATAAGCAAGCAACATCGTCGAAGCAAATTATTAAACTAATCGAAAGATCATTAATATATAACAATACGACCGAAGTTAGTGCTATTATAGGCGGTCCCCCTTGTCAAGCTTATTCTTTAATTGGTAGGGGGCGTATGAAGCAAGATGTGGACAGAGATGGTAGAAATTTTTTGTTTTATCATTATTTAAATTTAGTTAAAGAATTTCAACCAAAAGTATTTGTTTTTGAAAATGTACCTGGATTAATTTCCGCGAAAAAAGGAAAATTGTTTGAAATCATTCAAGAAGAATTTGATAAAATAGGGTATAAATTATCTTCAGGAAGAGAAGATGATGATAAAAAGAATGTATTAGATTTTTCTGAGTATGGTACATACCAAAGAAGAAAAAGACTTATCTTGTTTGGGCATAAAAGTGAATTTAAAATGGAGTATCCAGATTTTAGTTCATATGCGTTAAGAATTTCAGAAGAAATGAACACAAAAAATGTATTATCAGATCTCCCAACATTAACACCTGGTCAGGGCTATGATCACAAACTTATACGTTATGAAAGTGAAGCTAGAACAAGTTTATCAGAATACCAAAAACTAATGAGAAGAAATAGCCCAGGGATTCTAAATCATAAAGCAAGAAAACTTCAAAAACAAGATGAAAAAATATATAGTATTGCTATTAAAAAAGCAAGTGAGGGTAAACAATTAAACTATTCTGATTTACCAGCAAGTTTAAAAACTCATAAAAATACCAGTTCTTTTCTTGATAGATTTAAAGTACACAGGTGGAATGAATTGCCACATACAGTAGTTGCTCATATTTCTAAAGATGGTCATTATAATATTCATCCTGACCAAAAACAATTAAGGTCATTGACGGTGAGAGAGGCTGCTAGAATACAAGGGTTCCCGGATAATTACTATTTTGAAGGACCTAGAACCGCTCAATTTGTTCAAGTTGGGAATGCAGTCCCGCCTACAATGTCCAATGTGGTAGCAAAAGCAGTTAAAGAAGTATTAAATAATACGAAGCAATAATTACTTAGTAATTATTGCTTCTTTTTTTTTTGAAAACATAAGACTATTTTATAATTGGTATTCCCGATAATAAAAATATGGTCTAGTTAGTAAAATCTGTTAAAATATAGTATATAGATATAAATTTAGGAGGTAAAAAATAAATGCAGAAAATTAGTTTGAAAGTAAACGATTCAAGCTTTACATCTATGGCTAATCCTAATGATCCCTCGATTACCCATTACCAATTTTACATACCATGTGAATCACTTGTTGATTTACCTACAGAAGCCAATCCACGTGAGCAAAACATGAATACTAAAGTAGTAAAACAAATTAAGGAAACTTTGAGGGATCCGAATAAGACCTATTTTGAAGTATTAAATAGGGGGCTTACTATAACATGTTCTAATCTTGTTAAGCATACAGGTGAGGTTACGTTAACATTTACAAATTCTGAAGATGGTTTGATTGATGGTGGACATACAGCTAGATCAATTCTAGAAGTACAAGAAGAAGGGATTAACCTTTCAGGAAAATATGTTCGAGCTGAGGTCTTTACAGGATTAGATTTTGAAAAAGCTGTTGAACTGGCCAAAACACGTAATACAAATGTTGCTGTAAAGGAATATTCGATTGCTGAATTAGAAGGAAGGTTTCAATTTTTAAAAGAGGCCATTAAGGGTAAACCTTTTGAAAACAGAGTAGGTTTTAAACAGAATGAAGATAAAGAGATTGAAGTGAAGAACTTACTCCAAGTTATGAATGTATTTAACCTAGAACGTTATGACAATATGAAACAACCAACAGTTTCTTATGTTGCAAATTCCAAACCTATTGATTATTTTTTGGAAAAACCTGAGCCGTTCCATAAACTCGCCCAAATTAACCCAACTGTTTTTGATCTTCACGAAAATATTGAAAAGAAATGGAAAAAAGCATACAACAGTAAAAAAGGTGCTATGTATGGAAAAAATAAATGCGCTAAAGCAGGAGAAACACGTCAAGTTTTATTTGGAAATGATGGTGATACAATAGATTACTATGTTCCATCAGGACTACTTCTTCCTGTGTTAGCAAGTTTTAGAAGTTTATTAGAAGAGCATGAGGGAAAATATCAATGGAAAGTTGACCCATTGGTAGTTTTAGATGAAGTGCTACCTGAATTAACAAGTCAGATTCATTCAAAATTATCCGTCACTGGTGGGAATCCAAACGCTGTAGGAAAAGACTCTCAACTTTGGCTAATGCTTTACATGATAGTTGAACGTCAAATTATGATTACAAAATAAACATGAAATAGGAGCCACTCTTATAGGGTGGCTTTTCTTTGTCTATTTTAGTTATTACTTTTCAATTTAGGTTATTACTATAAAGAGGATGATAAGGGAGGTTTTAATATGAGTGATGTAATGACTAAAGAGCAAAGAAAGAAAACGATGAGTAAAATTCGTTCGCGCTCTAAGTTAGAAGACAAGGTCAGTAAAGCACTATGGGCACGTGGATATAGATTTAGAAAGAATGTTAAAAGTTTGAGAGGTACACCGGATATAGTCATAAAAAAGTATAAAATAGTTATTTTTATTGATTCTTGTTTTTGGCATGTATGCCCAGAACATGGAAACTTTCCTGAAAGTAACACACAGTTCTGGAGGAACAAGCTTCAACAAAATAAAAAAAGAGATGAAATTGTAACAACTTATTACAAACAAAAAGGGTGGTTTATTATGAGGGTATGGGAACATGAATTAAACAACAACGTATTTGATGGTACTATAGATAAGATTAGTACTTTTATTGATAAAGCCAAAAAAGAAACATAAACAAATAGTAAGTAGGATGATAAATATTCTTTAGTCTGATTGTAGGAATATATATTGTTAGTAATTCGCAAAAATAATTAATTCTTTAGAATTACTTTACATTCAAACCCTTGTAATTCACCTCTACTTGTTTTCATACTTAAAGAGACTAACGTAGAACGAGGTGGAGAGATGAAGTTAGGTAGTTTTACATGGAAAGTGGTAGCTGTTGGTGCGGCTGCAATGATGATGTTTGGACAGGATGTCAATGCGCATGGTGATGAGGTTTCGGTTTATGAAGCGATTCAAGATCAGTTGGTAGGGAAGCAGATCATCTTTGGGGATTTACATAATCATACGGGTTATTCTCCGGATGGTTCGGGGACTCCGAAGATGGCGTATGAAAGTGCGAAGATGAATGGGCTTGATTTTATCGCGATTACGGAGCATTCGGAAGGGTTGAACCTGATTGCGAATGAAGAAGAGGGTGTGAATACACCGCTTCCTTACCGTACGGAGTGGGAGGACGTCCAATATCAAGCGGATCAGATTTCAGATGAGTCGTTTACGGCAATCCGCGGTTTCGAGTGGAGCGATCCGTATCAAGGGCATTTCAACGTCTGGTTCTCGAAGCATTATACAGATGTGTTCCGTTCACCTGGAACGCCGACGATGAAGCCATTCTGGAATTGGTTCCAGACGGATACGCAGTTACTAGGTGGCAGTGACGGAATTGGTGGTTTCAATCATCCGGGTCGTGAGCCTGGTAAGCTGGATGATCTCGCTTATGTCCCTGAAGTGGATGACCGTGTCGTTTCCATTGAGGTGTTCAACCGGGATGATATCTATGACTCTACTTATGTAGAAGCTCTCGATAAGGGCTGGCATGTCGGAGCCATCGGTGTATCGGACCATCACGGAGAAAATTGGGGAGACCCGACGTTTGCGCGAACTGGAATTATTGCTACGGAAAATTCTCATGAGGCAGTAAGAGCCGCCTTGGAACAGCATCATGTGTATGCAACGCAGGACTCCAACTATCAGATGGTGTTTACAGGTAACGGTCAGATGATGGGAGCGAAGTTGACGACCCATCAACCTGTCCAGTTGAATGTGATCGGGCATGATCCTGATGCTGGAGAGTCCATCGTCAAAGCGGAACTCGTGACGAACGGTGGAGAAGTCGTTGAAACATATGAACCTAGTAATGGTGGACAGACTTTTGAGTGGAGTCCCACAACACCAGCAACTTCTGAAAGTGCCTGGTATTTCGTCCGTATGACTCAAGCAGACGGTGAGATGATTTACTCAAGTCCGATCTGGGTGAACCAATAGAATGTTGCAGCAGAAGGTTGGAGAAATCCAACCTTCTTTTTATGGAAATTATGTTATGATTTTGGAAGGAAATAGTAATGTAGGGGGATTATAGTGGAACGGGAGAAGCAGATAAAAATCTTCGTAGTATTTGTAGTAGGTGCATTAGTTGTTAGTCTGATTATGAATTTCACCTTATTTTCGAAGATCAATCAGGTGGAGAATCAGGTGAATTCAATTTCTAACATGCAATATAACATATCGGATAATGTGAACGATCAAGCCTATCAAATTATTGGTGTATTGGATGAGATGCAAGCAGAACAGAGTTGGATCACTCCGATCAGGATGGATCTCGATCCAAATGAGGTAGTGGGTGATCAGGCGGAAGCGACATTCCAATGGCAAGTGAAAGAGCTTCAAAAAGATTCAGAAGTCGTGTTCCATTATACATATGGCGATGATGAAAAGTATAAGGCGCTTCCAGCAGAAGAGACCCAGCAAGGTCTTTTTCAAGTGAAGGTTCCAATCAAATTGGATATGGGACCGATGTGGCACGTGGGATACATGAACGAAACGGCTGAGTCTCAACAAGTAACCTCCGAGAAAGAGATGGAAGAACAAATGTTAGAAGAGACGCTCAAGTTCTATGTAACCGTGTCTTATGGTGATATGGTGAAGAGTGGAAAGGTCCACACGGAACATTTAGGTGATTTTGGCAGTCACCTTTATGGTACATTACAGACGGACGTGCTGATGAATGATGAAAACTTTAGCATCATGTTATTCAATCATCATGCGGACTCTCCTTCCGCTGGTATAGAGGAAGCTTATCTTCTGAAATATAAGGATGGAACCTTATCAGATAAAGAAAAATTTGAAGTTGATGAACAATACGATCCTGCTGATCCGATGATGAACGCTTTCAAATTGGATAAGGTGAAAAAAGTTAAAGATATGCGACTGGTTGTCCAAGTCACGTATAACAATGGAAGAACCTTTGAAAAAGAAGTCTACAATGATGGTAATTAAGTAAAGCAGGTTGGAGAATTCCAACCTGCTTTTTTTAGCATAGTGCAAGGAAGATCTGTGGTGTGTAGAAGAAGCATAGGTTGAATGTCGGGTAGCAGAATCCGATGGTGATGAAGAAGTTGACGAACGCAACCCAGACGAGTGCGATGCCGATTCCGCCGAATGGCGTCTGATAGAAGACTAACGTCCATCTGCCCTGACAGCCCCAGATCCCGTTGATTCGATCATCGTTGTCTTCATACTCGAATTCGGGACGTGGCTGACCTCCGAGTAGTGATGTGATCTGGGTCGTGCTCTGAGGCTGCTGTCCAACCAATGATTGGAGCTGGGTTTGTGGTAATGCCGATAAGGTTGAGTACAAGCTGACCAGGTTTTGTGGAGGTCCACTCTGTGGTTGGGATAATGTCGGTAAAATCTGTTGGACTTGCTGTTGCTGTTGGAGCGTCAATTGACCAGGTAATGCAGAAGGTCCGTTTCCAGGGAGACCAGGGCCACCAGGCATGCCTGGACCTCCTGGAAAACCAGGTCCACCGGGCCCACCAGGGAAGCCTGGCCCACCAGGAATACCTCCTGGTCCTCCGGGCATTCCACCCGGACCACCAGGGAATCCTGGCATTCCTCCAGGACCTCCAGGAAAACCGCCCATTCCAGGTCCGCCAGGGAAGCCTCCCATACCCGGGCCACCAGGGATACCACCGCCTAAGCCTGGTAACCCACCAAGTCCTCCAGGTCCACCCATCCCCGGACCGAACGGAGGAAACTGACGAGGTCGGTATTGATATTGATTCATAATCCAATCCCCATTTCGATGTATGATGTCATTAGCCACTATATGCTTTCAAAGGGATTGTGTGTGTTAGAGGACTTGTCCATCACTAACCGTATAAGGAAAGATATCGTTACGATTTCTTCATTCTAAAAGAAAAAGTAGAACGATCATTGAAATCACGTAACCAGTGAGGGCGATGCTATGGAGGGTGTTTATTGACATGGTTTGAGCTACCTTTGTAAAAAAGAGCAGTCCATATACAGCAGAGGTTCCAAGCGCAATCGCAAAGGCTGTCCATTGGACTAAACTTCTCGTATTCATTGTTTTTTTGTCTTTCATAGTTGTTATCCTACCTTCCAATAAACTCATATATCCTTTAAATAATTTCAATACTTGGACCCTATACACCTTTTATTTTCCAATTCATACACATTTGCAGGATTTATTAAGAGGAAGCCGAATCGTTTAATTTAGATGAGTAGAACGAAAGGGGTTGGGGTTATGAAGATGATAGAGGCGATTCCGGCTTTACCGGTGAAAGAGATGGAGAGAAGTCTGTTGTTTTACAAGGACACATTAGGGTTTTCGATTTTGCATGTGGGGGATGAATTTGTAGTTCTTGGGCTTGATGAGGTCCAGGTGCATTTGTGGCTTGCGGACGATGAGAATTGGCGCAAGGAGGAGCATTGGAATCCCGTTGTGACAGGGGCGGAGTCGTTCATCGCCGGGACGTCGGGCTGCCGTATCGGGATGGAAGGTGTGGATGCCATGTATGAGCGTTTAGGACCAAAGGACATCATTCATCCGAATGCACCCATTGAGGACAAGCCCTGGGGGACTCGGGAGTTTTCAGTGTTAGACCCGGATCGCAATCTGATCACGTTTTTTGAGTGGAAGAGGTAGTGGATGGCGGTTTATATTGCATTGCTGCGCGGCATTAATGTTGGTGGGCATAAAAAGGTGAAAATGGACAACCTGAGGGAAATTTTTACGTCAATGGGCTTTGAGAATGTGAAGACGTATATCCAGAGTGGGAATGTCATTTTTGAAGCGGAGTATCAGGATGCCAGAGAATTGACAGGACGGATTGAGGTAGAGCTTGAAGGTGCGCTCGGCTTTGCCGTCCCTGTCATTGTAAAAACAGCAGAGGAATGGCAGGCGGTGATGGAAAAGTGTCCGTTTGATGTCGATGCGTTAAGAGAAGATGAAAAGCTGCACGTTTCCTTTTTAGCAGAAGAACCGAGTAGGGAAGGAATCCAGAAGCTGAAGGAGACCGAAAGTGACATCGACGAGTTCAAACTCCAGGGGACGACCGCCTACGTCCTTTGTCGGCAAGGCTACAAAAAGACCGTCTTCTCCAACACATTCCTTGAAAAGAAACTGAAAGTCGCTGCCACCACCCGCAACTGGAACTCCATTATGAAGATTGCAGAGATAGGCAAAGACGGAGGATGACATGATACATCGACTAAATGAAAAAGAAGAGAAAGTCTATGAAAGAGCTACAGAGCTCTTGATACAGAACTACAAAGCGATCAAGTTAATGGACGAAGAATCTATTAAGATTTTTCAAACTCACATGAATTTCATCCAAGGTTTTGTATACAGATCGATGAAATCGGCTGCAAAAGAATTGTACGGAATAGATCTAATGGGAACAGGTATAAAAGCACATAAGTACGTATCACCTGAAGCGTTAGAACGATATTCACAAAATAAGAAAGAACCCTTTATAGGTGAACACGTCGTATGTAAGAACCTCTATTTTAAAAAGATCATGGAAGAACTCAAGAAAGATGACCCAGATAAAAAATTGGTTTTAGAACAACTGTCAAAGTATTATTTCACTGCTTATATAACGAGAAAAGAAGACGATTTGTTGAATGAGTTAGGTCTTAGACAAGTGATGGTTAAAGATGGGGATTGGGATGGCACCAGTGTTTTTAAGCGATATGAAACTACAGGGATTAAATTGATTGAGAACTCGTACTATCCACTTGTGAAGAATAGATAAGAACAAGGAAACTCCAATATATTGTCATCAACAATGTGGACAACTGACAGCCTAATATCTTTCGAACAGGATAAACTCCCACATCATACACTAACTATCTAGATTACGTTTGGTGGGAGTTGAATATATGGGATCTACACAGTTAACCGGGCGGGTCATCTATAAAGGAGACCTCGGTTATGAAGAAGCGATTAAGAACTGGAATCCTTATGTTGATACCTTTCCTCTTGTCTTTGTTTTTGCCCAGAACGCAAGGGATGTAAGTAATGGCATCAAATGGGCACGTGAGAATGACGTACCATTACGCGTCAGAAGTGGTCGCCATGCGCTGGATAAGAACCTCTCTGTTGTAAAGGGAGGGCTTGTGATTGATGTTAGTGATATGAATAAAGTGACCATAGACAAAAGGAAGGGACTTGCAACTGTTCAAACGGGTATTCTTGTCGGTCCCCTTGTAAAGGAATTAGCCTTGAATGGTTTCATGGCCCCGTTTGGCGACAGTCCAACCGTTGGGATCGGTGGAATCACGATGGGCGGGGGATTTGGAGTGGTCTCAAGGTCGATCGGACTGATCAGTGACAACCTCCGCGGACTTGAAATGGTCGATGCGAAAGGTAGAATCGTTACAGCGAATGCACACCACAATGAAGATTTATTCTGGGCATCGAGGGGTGGTGGCGGAGGGAATTTCGGTTATAACACGGAATACACATTCAGAGTTCCTCGTGCGCCGGAAACCGCCACTGTTTTTAATATCGTATGGCCATGGGACCAGCTTGAATCGGTATTTAGAACCTGGCAACGATGGGCTCCGTTTGTAGACGAACGATTAGGCTGCTATCTAGAGATATATAGTAAAATCAACGGGCTCTGTCGCGTTAATGGAATTTTCCTGGGAACGAAAACCGAGGCGGTCAGATTACTAGAACCTTTAACGACAACAGGAACACCAACACAAGTCGATATACAATCTTTGTTCTACCTTGACGCGATCAATTACTTAGATCCTCCTCAGCCAATCCCTGAACAATCATCACAGAGTGTGAAGTTTTCCTCTGTTTGGTCACTGGATCTTTGGTCGGAAGAACCGATTTCCATTATGAAAAATTACCTTGAAGAAGCCACTGGAACAGAAGCCAATTTCTTTTTTGAGAATTGGGGTGGGCAAATCCGTCGAATACCGAAAGACAAGACCGCCTTCTATTGGCGTGAACCGTTATTTTATTCGGAATGGAACGCGAGCTGGAATCAACCGAAAGATGAAGCCAGGAACCTTGCTTCCGTTGAAAAAGTCCGTCAACAACTTCAACCGTTTGTAAAAGGATCCTATGTGAACGTACCGGATCAGAATATTAAAAACTTCGGAGAAGAGTATTACGCCTCGAACTTCGAACGTTTAAGAAGAGTGAAGGCGAAATACGATCCCGAAAACTTCTTCTGTTTTCCACAAAGTATTCCACCAGCTCCATAATGGTCTTAAGGGTCATCATCTATTTCCTCATGATGACCCTATTCCTCTTTCTTCGTATCCCCGTAGGAAACCCTAATAATCACATCGGCATAAAATTCTCCATTTAAAAGGACTTCGTATCTCCATAAGCCGCCTTCTGGAACCTCAAATGTCGGGGTGTAACGTTCTAAGCTTGGATACCCTGATGAAGGATTCGTGATTGTAGTTGGAGGCACCACCATCAACTTTTCACCAGTTTCTTTATGGTAAGCATTGATCGTTAGCTCCTTACCTTCATAGGTTTTGAAGGGTTCGGTGAAATGAAAGAGATACCCGTATGGTTTACCTGCTGTAAGTGCTGGGTCAGGATAAACAGACAATAAAAGCTTGCCGTCTTCTTTATAGTCTTGTCGAGCTTCCCAATTCACCTCTTTTCCTTCATGTGCCACGTTATACCCATTAAAGAAATCCATTTGACTGGCACCAAAGTATACGATTCCGAAAAGCAAAGACAACGAAACTGCGATGCTTAATCCGAAGTTCCAATAACTTCGTTTCGAGTGAACGCCTTTGTTTTCCCGTATCCCATGAAAGACCTTTTCTTGATGTTGCTCGTCAAAGGTAAAGTCTTTGAACTTCGTTTCTTTTAAATGTGGGCGAAGTTGCTTAAGATGTTTATTAAGCATTGAAATCACTCCCGAGTTGATCTTTGAGAATTTTTTTAGCCCTAAGTAGCCTGGATTTGATCGTGTTTGGATTCACATTCAGTAAGTCACTGATTTCCGGAACATTCAACTCTTCGTAAAAATAGAGGAAAATGACCTCTCTGTACTTTAATGGTAATGCCAACACGTGGTTTGTGACCTGTTCTTGCATCGAGTTTTTCAAGACGATTTGATCCGTTGACTTTTGGATGCCGAAAATCTGCTGCGCATCTTTTGCTAGTTTTACAGTTCGGTAATGCCAGCTCCTCAAATAATCCTTGCAGTGGTTGATCGTTATTTTCAGCACCCATGTTTTGATGCTCGAATTCCCTTTGAATTGATGCAGGCTTTGATACACCTTGATGAAGGCTTCCTGAGCAAGGTCTTCAGCTGTGGCGTAATCTTTTACATAGGAAAAAGCGACGTGCATTGCATCGGTCCCGTAATCCTCCATCAACAGCTGGAGGATCTCCTCATTTGTCGCGGACTCCCAATTCGAATACTCAATCATACAATCACTCCGCATAATCTCTTTACAAAACAGACGACTCCCAGTTGGAAAAAGGTGCACTTTTAACTGAAAAAGATCTCCAATCGCTTCATTATGTAAAAAAGCTGCCTAGAAAGTCTGTGAAAATGGACCTTTTGCGCAGCTTTTTGAGTGTGTAATGACAATATGGGGCTTTGTTATGTAAAACTTGGTGTTGGTTTTAGAAAAATCACTGGTGGTTTTAGAAAAATGACGGCTTGTTTTAGAAAAATCAGCTTCGGTCTTGTAAAAACGAGCACTCGTCTTGTAAATCGGTTCATTCTTACTACAAAACCCCATAAGGAAAAGGACGGTTCACAAAAGAACCGTCCCTCATTTTCAATAAATCCATTAGGAAAGGACGGTCCCACGGGGATCCGTCCTACATTTTTGTCCAGATTGTGACTGTTTTCAGACAACTGACAAAGGTTTGTCAAAAGTTTTTTGCGATTTAGTGACAACGTTCAAAACTTCACAAAGTCCGCCGAAAAACCTGATATATTAGGGTCAAGAACTTTAGATGATAGTGATTTTCATAGATTTTAGCAAGGAGAAAGAGGGGAACGTGTATGAAACTCAAGTTGGGTTTGTTTGCGCTCATGATGTTTGTGCTCTCCGTCCTGACGGGGTGTGAACAGCTGACTGTGCTCGATCCGAAAGGACCGCAAGCGGAACGGTTAGCGAGTGACATCATTTTTACAATGATCATGATGGCAGGTATTGTGATTGCCGTACTGGTGTGGCTTGTGATTATGCTCGTCAAATATCGGGCATCCAAGCAGCCGGATGACTATGAACCACCACACATCGAGGGGAACCCATGGGTGGAAGGGATTCTCGTCGGGATTCCGGTCATCATCGTAGCCATCCTGTCCGTCGTTTCTGTTCAGAGTAACTATATCGTTGAATCGGCACCACAAGGATACGAAGACAAAGAACCATTGGTCGTTTATGCATCTTCCTCTGACTGGAAGTGGCATTTCAGTTATCCGGAGCAAGACATTGAAACAGTCAACTACTTATACGTTCCGACCGATCGTCCGCTAGAATTCCGACTCTACTCACACGGACCGATCACGAGTTTCTGGATTCCTCAGCTTGGAGGACAGAAATACGCGATGAACGCCCATGTCACAACGCTGCATCTCGCGGCTGACGTAGAAGGCGACTTCATGGGACGGAACGCCAACTTCTCTGGTAAAGGGTTCGCCGAGAACACGTTCGACGTAACGGCGATGTCTCAACAAGAGTTCGACGAATGGGTAAAAGAAGTCAAAGACAACGCGGATCCTCTGACTGAAGAGAAATTTGAGGAACTGCTTGAGCCAGGTCACCTTGGACGCATGACGTTCACCGGAACACAGCAACAATACGAACCGGCACCGGAACATCACCACGAAGGTGACAAGTACGAAGAACACGATATGCACAAGGAAGACGAAAAGAAAGATGGCCATGACCATCACGCTTCCTCTAAAAAGGGAAGCGAAAGCAACGATCATAAACACCACGAGTAAATGAACGGGTTTTACCGATTATAGATATCTTGAAAGGAGTCAAATCGTATGGAATTCTTTGAACGATTTGCCATACCACATCCGAGTTTCGCGATTTACGCTTCCATGGTCGCAGCCGCACTTACGTTGGTTGCCGTCCTCGCAGGGCTTACTTACTTCAAAAAGTGGGGATACCTTTGGCGCGAATGGTTGACGACTGTTGACCATAAGCGAATCGGGATCATGTATCTCATCTCGGCACTCTTGATGCTGTTCCGAGGTGGCGTCGACGCGATCATGATGCGTGCCCAGCTCGCTGTACCTGAGAACGAGATTCTGGATGCGCAGCACTATAACGAAATTTTTACAACGCACGGGGTTGTCATGATCCTGTTCATGGCGATGCCTTTTATCATATTCTTCATGAACTTTGTCGTACCGCTTCAAATCGGGGCGCGTGACGTTGCGTTCCCACGATTGAATGCACTCAGCTTCTGGCTGTTCTTCATGGGTGCGATGCTGTTCAATATCTCATTCATGGTCGGTGGATCACCGGACGCAGGGTGGACATCGTACTTCCCGCTCGCTGATGGCGAGTCGGTCGGTTCGCACTACTATATGATAGCGATCCAGATTGCCGGAATCGGTACACTCTTGACCGGGATCAACTTCCTGACGACCATTTTGAAAATGAGAGCACCAGGCATGACGCTTATGAAGATGCCGATGTTCACATGGTCAATCCTGATCACAAGTGTCATCATCATCTTCGCATTCCCGGTATTGACGGTTGCTCTCGCATTCGGAACGATGGACCTCCTATTCGGAACACAGTTCTTTACGCTCGATAACGGCGGAATGGCGATGCTTTGGGCGAACCTGTTCTGGGTTTGGGGACATCCTGAAGTGTATATCCTGATTCTGCCGGCATTCGGACTTTACAGTGAAATTATCTCGACGTTTGCACGTCGTAATTTATACGGATACAAGTCGATGGTCGGATCAATGGTCTTGATTTCACTCCTATCCTTCGTCGTATGGGCCCACCACTTTTTCACAATGGGTCAAGGCGCATTCGCGAACAGCATCTTCTCCATCACGACGATGGCGATTGCGGTTCCGACAGGAGTCAAGATCTTCAACTGGTTGCTGACACTATGGAAGGGTAAAATCGAGTTCACATCACCGATGCTGTATTCGATCCTATTCATCCCGCTCTTCACACTTGGTGGAGTGACAGGGGTCATGCTTGCAATGTCAGCGGCGGACTATCAGTATCACAATACGATGTTCCTGGTCGCTCACTTCCATAACGTGATCATCCCTGGTGTCGTATTCGCGATGCTTGCTGGACTCACGTACTACTGGCCGAAGATGTTCGGCTTCATGCTGAACGAAAGAATAGGAAAGTGGACGGCATGGTTGCTATCGATTGGATTCATACTCGCGTTCATCCCGATGTATATCACAGGCTTGGACGGTCAAGCACGCCGTATGTACACGTATTCTGAGTCTACTGGATTTGGTCCGATGAACATGGTTTCCTTTATCGGAGCTGCGATCATGGCAGTCGGATTCGTACTGATTGTGTACAACATCTATCACAGTGTCCGTTATGCTTCACGTGATATCGGTGCTGACCCGTGGAATGCGCGTACACTTGAGTGGGCGACGCACACACCAGTACCACACTATAACTTTGCAGTTACACCGGAAGTCGCATCCAGCGAAGCACTTTGGGATGCGAAGAAGAAGGGGCATGAGCTGTTTAAAGGCGAGTATAAGAAGATTCACATGCCGAACAACAGTGGTATACCGTTCATCATGAGCTGTGTATTCTTTGTATGGGGCTTCGCGCTCATCTTCAGCTTATGGATTCCGGCGATCATTGCAACGATCGCAATCTTCGTCTTCATGACAATGCGTTCATTTGAAATCGATCACGGTCATTACATTTCTGTGGAAGAAATCGAAGACACAGAATCAGAAATGCGAGGTGCTTAATTATGAAAATCGATCACTCGCTGCCGTTAGAATATAGTACAGAAGAAAATAGATTGAAGATCTTCGGATTCTGGATGTTCCTAGGTGCGGAAATCATGTTGTTTGCGACGCTATTCGCGACGTATTTCACACTAGAAAACCGCACAGGGAATGGTCCGGGTGGGGCTGAGATTTTCGTGATCACGCCGGTTCTCATTGAAACGTTCTTGCTTTTGACAAGTAGTTTTACAATCGGACTGGGAATTCATGCGATGCGTCTCGGTCGCCAGAAGGCGATGCTGTGGTTCTTCGGAATTACGCTCGCCCTCGGGCTTGGATTCTTAGGCGTAGAGATTTTCGAATTCTTTACGTACGCACATGAAGGAGCAGGCATCCAAACGAGTGCGTTCACGTCGATCTTGCTCACGACACTTGGAACACACGGAGCGCACGTAACTGTCGGATTGTTCTGGGGTCTCTACATCATGATGCAAGTGAAGAAGCGTGGCTTGACGCCTGAAACAGGTAACAAGTCGTTCATCTTCTCACTGTACTGGCACTTCTTGGACGTTGTTTGGATCTTCATTTTCAGTTTCATCTATTTGAAAGGAATGTTGTAATATGAGCGAACTCTTTCCTCGTAAACAGATCATGGGATTTGTCTTCTCATTGGTACTGACGGCAGTCGCGATGGGCGTCTATTTCTTCGACATGTCGTATGCAGTCGCAATGACGGTCCTTCTGATCACGGCGTTCCTTCAAGCGGGCCTACAGCTCGTCGTGTTCATGCACGCCGGTGAAACAGAAGATAAAGGCGCGATTTACGCGAACGTCTACTACGGCGTCATCATCGCCCTGTTCACCGTCTTCGGTACACTGCTCGTACTTGTATGGGATATGGGATAAAAGAATAGCACACAAAGAAAGCAAGAGATTCCGCATTTGGGAACTCTTGCTTTCTCTATATTGTAATGGTCAGCTGCCCTTAAGCAGGTGGTCTAATACATAAAACAAATGCAGGGCAATTCAAAGAGGGAGTTTTCAAAACTTCATAGTCAACATCTTCACATAAGATAAGACATCCGTTAACACATACACAATTTTCCCCGAATATTTGTACAAGCTTTGGTTGACCATTTATTAGTGCCCACGTAACAATGGAGCAGAGTGTATTATTAACGGTAAACATCTGTTTAAGGGTCACAATAATATTAGGATCATTTAAATCTTGCTCGTTAATCAAACTAAACTCATTATCAATATTTTGGCAAGCTGTTTTGGCATCCATAAAAATAAATAGTTGGTTAATAAAGAATATTTGTCCAAATGATGGGGTTGTAAAAGGAACAGTATCTATTTCATTTCTTCGCTGTGTACATTCTGGGCTTTCTTTGGATGGAAGCGGAATAGGACAAGATACACTAGTAAAACTTTTGATAGAGCAACGTTTCATGCAAGCACCTCCTATTAACAGTTTATTTAGGAATGTGGAGTTTGCTTGTACAAGCACCCTATTATTTTTGAACTTACTAATATCAATAGTTTATGTGTAAACAAATCATGGGATTTGTGTAGGGTGCTCCTTTTTTATTTTAAAAAAATTCAAAATTCCTGTTGACAGGTGCACGTGTGGATAGTAGATTATTATTCATATTAAAAATGACAACTGAATCGAATTCTTATCCAGAGAGGTGGAGGGACTGGCCCTGCGAAACCTCGGCAACAGACTGCGTGCAGTACTGTGCCAACTCCAGCAAGTCAATGTGCTTGAAAGATAAGAAGAGCCGTGAGATTACGTATTTTCAACCTCTTCTTATTCGTTAAGAAGAGGTTTTATTATTTTGTTGAAAGAGGTGATTGGTGAACGAACGGTATGTTTTTAAAAAGAATAGTTGCATTTCTTATCCAGAGAGGTGGAGGGACTGGCCCTGCGAAACCTCGGCAACAGACTGCGTGCAGTACTGTGCCAACTCCAGCAAGCCGATGTGCTTGAAAGATAAGAAGAGCGATATGAAACGTATTTTCAGCCCTCTTCTTATTTTGGAAGAGGGTTTTTTATTTGAAAAAGGAGGAGTAATCATGACGAAACGAATCTTGTTGAACGCATTTGATATGGGGTGTGCGGGGCATCAATCACCAGGGCTTTGGGCACATCCGGACGATCAGTCGCTTCGGTATAACGATGTGAATTATTGGGTGGAGCTTGCACAGCTCCTTGAAAAAGGAAAGTTCGACGGCCTGTTTTTAGCGGATGTGGTCGGGGTTTATGATGTGTATCAGGGAAGTCAGGATACGGCCATACGGGAAGGCGTGCAGATCCCAGTCAATGATCCCCTCTTGCTCGTTCCAGCGATGGCACAGGCGACCGAACATTTGAGCTTCGGACTTACGTATACACTTACCTATGAACAGCCGTATACACTTGCGAGGCGATTTTCAACCCTCGATCACCTGACGAAAGGGCGCGTGGCATGGAACATCGTTTGCTCGTACCTCGACAGTGCTGCTCGGAACTACGGGCTTGATCGACAAATCGGTCATGATAACCGTTATGAGCTGGCGGAGGAATTCCTTGAGGTAAGCTACAAGCTCTGGGAAGGCAGCTGGGAGGACGATGCGGTGAAGCACGATAAGACATCGCGGGTGTTCGCCGATCCGGAAAAAGTGCATGCCATCAATCATGACGGAGCGTTTTACAAAGTACAGGGAATACACCTGTGTGACCCTTCTCCTCAAGGGACACCCGTCCTCTATCAAGCAGGCGCGTCCCCACGTGGACGAAAGTTCGCAGCAAGGCACGCCGAATGTGTTTTCGTAGCCGGTCCAACGCCACAAATCGTGCGGAAGACGGTCGATGATATTCGTTTAAAAGCTGATGAAAATGGGCGTGGAGCGGATAGTGTCAAGGTCTTTACGGTGTTCACACCAATTGTCGGTCGGACAGAAGAGGAAGCGAAGCAAAAGTACGAAGAACAGAAAAGCTACATCAGCTATGACGGAGCGTTGGCGCTACTTGGGGGATGGACAGGAATCGATTTTTCCCAGTTCAGTCCGGATCAGACCCTTGAGTATATCGAAAATGATGCGATGCGATCCTCCGTGGAGGTATTTACGACAGCCGATCCGAACCGGCGATGGACGGTTGAGGAACTGGCGAAGCACGTCGGTCTTGGTGGTCGCGGACCGCTTGTCGTTGGATCACCGGAACAGGTGGCGGATGAACTGGAGCGCTGGGTGAGGGAAGCGGATGTCGATGGCTTTAACATCGCGTATACCCTTGCACCTGGAACTTTCGAGGATTTCGTCGAGCTGGTCGTTCCGATCCTGCAGGATCGTGGACTCGTTCAGCATGAATATGAACAAGGGACTTACCGGGAGAAATTGTTCGGGCACGGGAAGGTCAAGCTACCGGATACGCATACAGGAACACAATACCGCAAAGGGAAAACTCTACAACATATTTAAGGAGTGGGGCCAATGTTCACATTTTATCTAATCGGTTTGTTCGTCTTCTGGGTCATCGGTCTTGGTCTATGGAATCATCTGTATCCGAAGGAAAGTAAGGAGAGGGAGTCGTAATGGGATCATACGCCATTTCATTCATTTGGATCACTGTTGTATTGCTCGCCGCCTATTTCGCATTTGTCATATGGCTCGGAAAGAAAGGGTCTGCGCATAGCGGAACCCTCGTCGGCTTTACGATCGCCAAAGGGAAAGTGAATCCATGGATCGTCGGAATGAGCTTCGGTGCCTCGTTTGCCAGTGCCAACCTGTTCCTCGGGGTCCCCGCCTGGGCCTATTCGTATGGCGTTTCGACGCTATGGTGGACGCTCGGGTGCTTCGGCATCTCCTGGATTGGCCTCCTGGTTTTCAGTAAGACGTTCTGGCGATACGGTCAGAAAAATGGCGGCGTCGTCACGCTGCCGGAATGGTTGGGAAAGAAGTATGACAGTGACACGATCCGCATCCTTGTCGCCTTTCTGATCCTATTCAACGTGTATTATATCGTCGGACAAAATGTCGGTCTTGCAACGTTGTTCGAGACGATCGTCGGAATCCCATACATATGGGGCGTCGTGCTCGGGGTTACGATTACGATCCTCTATGTCGGCTGGGGCGGTGCCTTTGCGCAACTCGTAAGTGATGGTGTTCAAGGCATCATCATGTGCATTACCTCCATCATCATCTTCGTTTCCTTGTTGTGGACAGTCGGCGGTGGGCTCGGAGTGTTTGACCGGCTCCACGGCCAGCTCGCATCCATCAGTCCTCAGCTAGTGGCAGCGACTTCGACCAGCGACGGTCCGTTCAACAGTGGATTTTCAATCTTATCGATTCAGTGGCTACTGTTCAGCTTCGTCTTATTGCCGCATCTACTGAACAAAGTGTTAACGTTGGATGATGAGAAGCAGTTGCGACCGTTCACGCTATCGGCCGGCATTTCCCTGTTCCTCTTATCCACGCTCACCGTTTTTGCGGGGCTAGCAGCTCGGGTGATTTTACCAAACATTGAAGCGCCAGATAAAGCTATCCCGTTGTATTTAATAGAAGCGTTTCATCCAGTAATCGTCGCCATCATTTTAACGGGAATCATTTCAGCAATCCTCTCAACGACGGATAGTCTCTATCTGGGGATCTCTTCAAGCATCGGAAACGATATTTTCAAACCATTGGTCGGTCCATTCCTTTTGAAGAACAAATCGGTTACGGTAAAAATGGTCGACGATCGGGCTGTGAAAATCTCAAAATCATCACTGATTGTAATCGGGTTACTGTCGTTATACCTTGCAGTTCAACGGCCAGATTCCCTAGCACTATTGATCCAATTCGGAACGTCAGCAATCATCAGTGGAATTGCAGCCCCGATTGCCCTTGGTTACTTCTGGCCGAAAGCGAACAAGTACGGCGCACTCGCCTCCTTGATCGGAGGAGCAGGACTCTACATGACGTTGACCAGTCTGGAAATCGTCTCGAATCTGTTCATCGCGTTGTTCTACAGTTCAATCCTCGGATTCACCCTTATGATCTCGGTTTGTCTAGTTACACAGCCAGCAGTCAAACGCAAGCTGAAGTATTCAATTAATCATTGATGTTGGCGAAAACAAACACCTTTTGCAAACAGGCACGAAGACGTGACCTAACACAACAAAAATTTAAAAAGCACATTAAAACACCTATCAAATTGCACTAAAATTTGATAGGTGTTCCTGTTGAAATGATGACATAGCCTGACATTCAAAAGGTCAGTTATCAAAGAGAATGATTACGGTGTATTTTCTATTACGAAAGGTTCTGACATGATGAAAACGACAAATCCGTCAAGTCACCTAACCAGAGAGGCTTTCTGATATGGTGAAAACGCTGAAACTGGTGAAGTCACCCACTCAAAGAGGGCTTTTGGATGGGTGAAAACACTGAAACTGGTGAAGTCACCCACTCAAAGAGTGCTTTTGGATGGGTGAAAACGCTGAAACTGGTGAAGTCACCCACTCAAAGAGTGCTTATGAAAGTGGAAAGTACGAAAAGGGATCTTCAACACTAAGGTGAAATAGTTAAATATGGATTAACTATTTCACCCCACCCTTTTTCAAATTAACGTGAGGAGGATATGAATTGAAGGAGCATGTATTGTTCATTCACAGTGCAGGACCCCAGGACGGAGAGCAAGGAAGTAGTAGACTAATCGCTTATTTACAAAAGTCCATTAGTTCGGATTTCCATTTTTCATCCCCTGCCATGCCGGATCCGGAAAACCCAAGCTATGATTTATGGAAGAACGTACTAGAAGAGAAACTTTCTGAGTTAAAGAGTTCTGTAATCTTGATCGGACATTCATTAGGTGGTTCAGTTCTTCTAAAGTATCTAACTGAAGAATTTTGTGATGTATCTATCTCTGGTTTGTTTGTAATGGGTTCACCTTTTTGGGGTTTGGATAAAGATTGGCAATATAAAGAATTTGAACTCACGGATAATTTTGAAACGAGACTACCTTCAATCTCCCAAATCTATCTTTATCATAGCCGAAATGATGATGTTGTACCTTTTTCACATTTTGAACACTATGCCTATAAGCTTCCACACGCTCAGAAAAGAATATTCGAGAACCACGGGCATTTATTTCAAGATGATCTACCAGAACTTGTTCATGATATTAAAGCAAAAAATCTCAAAATATAAATTGGTAACGAAAGTAGCTGGTCATCCACTTGACACTTTCCAAGAAAAGACAAAAAGAAGACCATGTAGAAAGAATTTGATCTACTTGGTCTTTTGTTTGTTATAGAAACGTCAGCTTCCCTTCTGGACTGTACGCTGTACACGATAGTGCTTTTTGTTTTCCAATGCGCCAGTTCCTAGTACGACTCCTGTGACGATGAAGAAAAAGCCGGCAAGCTGGGATAGTTGAATGGTTTCTCCTAAAAACAGCCAAGCCCCCATCAAAGAGAAAAATGGCGTCAAGTTGATGAAGATCGCCGATTCACCTGCACCAAGTTGATGGATCGCTTTGTTGTAGATCATATGCCCGACGCCTGTGGCGAGTATGGCGGATGCGAAAAAGACGCTCCACACCCAACTCGGTTTACCAGTCAGGGTCGACATCCCACCAGGTTCAATTTGAAAACTGACTAAAAACAAGAATACAGCACCTAAAAGCTGCATCCATCCAGTAATCAAACGGGCATCCATCGTTTGGGTTAATTTTTTGATATATACGAAGCTGATTGCTTGTGCCACGACACATAGGAAGACGAAAACATCCCCTAAGGAAATACCGTTCAAGTTACCTGAGCCATTCAAAACGATGAAGGAAACCCCAGTCAATCCGAGTAAAATCCCCAAAAGCTTCAAAGGCGTCAATCGATCACCAAGAAACAGGATCGCGGAGAGCGAGGTCATCAATGGAACAAGACCTAAAATGAGACCTGTGTTTGAAGCGGTCGTCATCGTCAATCCGGTTGCTAGGAAATAATGATGTCCCAAATAACCTGTCAACGCACAGATGACGATATAAAAGAGTTGTTTCCGATTCACTTTCCGAAATTCTTTTTTCATACCTAAAACAATCATCACGACAAAGCCTGCCGTCAAAATCCGGAATGCCGTGATCGTGATTGGTGCAAAATAGTCCACTAAAATTTTTATCGCAATGACATTGAAGCCCCAGATAATCATGAGCATCAACAGTAACAGATAAATGATTGGTTTTGTCAAAGCCATCATCTTCTTTCTTTCGGATCTTCTCGTTTGATTCGAGCTGAATTATCTTCAAATCATAACACGAAAAGGAACGAAGAGAGGCAGGTTTTGCCTGGAAATTTGAAAGATGAACATAAAGAATGAAACAAGACATACCATTGCAACTTTAGGGCTAAAATACACAAAAAGGAGGTTGTCCAAACTATGAATGAAAGAAAAAGCGGTGAAGATGAAGCAGTACATGCGAATGAAGAGATCAACAAGGCTTTAAACGGCGATGATAATGACACGCTTGATCTAGCCCCGCTCTTGAATAACAACGCAGCTCCGATCTTCATTAAAAAGCCAAAAAGAAATGATGAGACCTGATTGCCTTATAAGAAGTGTTTAAAAAGGTTTACTACGAACATCACAGTACTAAATGTGGTGTTTTTATTTTTGTTGCGAGTAGGAGTTGTTGAGCAGGATGGAGAATTTAAAGTGTATTCTCTTTTGAAAATTGGGGGACCAGCAATATGAGTCGAATCGCAAAAACTCCTCAACCACCGTATTTTGCAGTGATCTTTTCTTCACAGCGAACAGAAGTTGATGGTGGTTATGGTAAGATGGCGGACAAAATGGTAGAGCTCGCTTCTCAACAGGAGGGCTTCTTAGGTGTGGAAAATGCTCGTGATGAGGGGCTGGGCATTACCGTGTCATACTGGGAGTCTCTGGATGCAATAAAGAATTGGAAGGAACATTCAGCACATCAAGTTGCCCAAGATAGAGGCAAATCAGAATGGTATAAAAAATTTGTACTTAGAGTTTGTAGGGTGGAGAGAGATCAGTTTTATGAAATGTGATACATACTTCTGCACTTTATTCATTACGTAATGTCTATTGCCTCAGCACTAAGGGTTTTAGAATTCTACCTTTACAAGGAGAGATGATTTTGAATCAAATTAACTTACTTTTAAACGTTCTAGATTCAACATATGATAAAGAGAGTTGGTATGCACCGTTCAAACATGCAATTGAAGGAATCACAGCAGAACAAGCCAATTGGAAACCAGCTGGAGAGGCGACAAAATCAATCTGGGAAAACGTCAATCATCTCATTTACTACAAAGAGCGACTTGCCACAAACATGGAAGGGCGTGAGTGGGCACACAACCTTGATGGCGATGATACCTTTCATTTCATTACACCATCTAATGAAGATGAAGAATGGAAGAAAGTCGTTGTACGTGCAGAAAATGCTCAACATCGGTTGCGAGAGGTACTTAGTAACACTTCTGTTGAGAAGCTTGAGCAAAATTCACTTGAAGAAAAGCTATTGGACATTTTTCTTCACGACGCCTATCATACTGGTCAAATTATGCAAATCAGAAAAATGCAAAAGTCGTGGCCATCCAACCGTTAACTGAAAGAAATATTTTGTTTTGAAGAATGAAATCAGGAGCTTAAGAGGCGATTTTATAAAAAAATATAAGAAATGGTTTAGGATTACTCCTAAGCTTTTTTGATGTGTTTTTGTTTTTGTTGAAAAATCCAGAAAAACAAATTGGTTAAGATTGGGAACTATTTTGGTTTCTCATCGTATGAATAGGTGGAGTTTTTAAACAGAACTTTAGAATTCAGATAGGAAGAGGGGAACTTATGGCAACACATGCTTTAGAAGTACAATCGTTGACGAAGGTCATTGGAAAGAAGAAGCTCGTAGATGATGTGAGTTTCAGTGTGGAAAAGGGTGAAATCTTTGGACTTTTGGGTCCCAACGGAGCCGGGAAGACGACCATCATCCGTATGATTGTCAGCTTGATCAAACGGACAGATGGCGCTGTTATCATTAATGGCACCAACCTGGATGAACAATATAAAGATGCGATGAGTGAAATGGGAGCCATCGTTGAAAACCCGGAATTTTACAAGTATATGAGTGGTTACAAAAATTTAAAGCATTATGCAAATATGGCGCTTAAGGAAGTGTCAGATGAACGTATTAAAGAGGTCGTCAAATTAGTGAAACTGGAAGACGTCATGCATAAGAAAGTAAAGACGTATTCACTAGGAATGCGACAAAGGCTTGGCGTGGCTCAAGCGTTGTTACATAACCCGTCACTGCTTATCCTTGATGAGCCTACGAATGGATTGGATCCGCAGGGAATCAGAGAATTCAGAGATTACCTCCATACCCTTGCAGCTGAAGGAATGTCAGTCCTCGTTTCTTCTCATCTATTATCGGAAATGCAGCTGATGTGTAATCGTTTTGCGATTCTCGAAAAAGGAAAGCTGATCCATATCTCATCCATGAATGAAACGACGGAGATTGACGAAGCGAAAGAGGTCGTATTTGAGGTGGACAACTCTCAAGAAGCCGTTGATGTCGTGAAAGAACAAATAGAAGTTTCTAATATCAAAGTACTTTCAGACCAACAGTTTTCCGTCCATATCAATAGAGCTGGCATTAATATGATTAATCGACTTTTGATTTCAAATGAAATAGATGTCTATGGCATCAACCGTGTAGAAGCTTCGCTGGAAGACCGCTTCTTTGAGATTACAAATCAAGGCGTAAAGGAGGAAGTGAAGTGATTTCCTTAATTCGTAACGAACTCATGAAAATGTTCCAAAAGAAATCGAGTTGGATCTATCTCATCATTATTCTGATCGCGGTCATTGCGGGCGGTATTATTTCCAATGCAGTTGCAGGTGAAGCTGATGAGGATTGGAAAGCTACTATGAAGGCTGAGATCGAAGAATTACAGAAAAATGCCAAAGAAGTACCTGAGGGAGAAAGGCAGTTTTTTGAAGAACAAATTCAACAAAAACAACAATATCTGGATAAAGACGTGAATCCGGATGCTCAAAGTAACTGGCATTTTATGAATGAAGTTGTATACGGGGTCACGATATTGGTCACATTGCTTTCTGTTATTGTGGCAAGTGCAAGCGTGTCTTCTGAATTTGCGGATGGGACGATTAAGCAGCTTTTGATCCGACCACATCAAAGGTGGGCGATCCTCCTTTCTAAATATATATCCATACTCATCTATTCACTTATTCTTTTGGTGACAATGATTGTTTCTGGATATCTTGTAGGATTGATCGCATTCGGTAACGGGGAATTTTCAGCTAAAATCTTTGAGATGGCGATGGATGGACAGAAGGAAGCAGAAGTCGGTCCACAATTCTTCCTGAAGATGGCCTATTACCTTCCGAGCCTGTTGATCATAACTGCAATCGCGTTTATGCTCTCCACTTTATTTAAAAGTCAGGCGCTGGCGGTTGGTATTGGAATCTTTGTCTTGTTCGTATCTTCCACACTAGGCGGATTGATGGTCTTTTTGGCAGAGAAGTACGAGTGGGCTAAATTTGTGATTTTCCCGCATCTCGACTTAACGATTTACGCTTTGCAGGATAAAATCCTGGGAGACGTCACACTGCAGTTCTCATTGATGATCTTAACTGTGTACTATGCGATCTTCATGATCCTAACATTCGTCTTCTTCCAGAAGAGGGATATTAGTATATAAAAACAGCTCATTTTGATTGTTTCTTCAATAATATTGTTGATGCCAAGAAGTTCTGATGTGATCTCCCAGTTGTTACTAAAGCTCATGTGAAGACCGCTTTTGCAAATATAGACTGATGTCACATCGTCATTGGGGTGAGTAATATAAAGATTTTGGTGCGGGTACTGGTTACACTTAGCCTTTTAGTAATAGCAAATGTCATTGCTGCTCTTTTATTAGGCTTCCACTTTCTTGATCTTGCTGTGATGGTGGGGATTACTGCCGTGATCGTGCTCTTAGTATTGAATATTTCACACGAAGGCTCGGGAAGTCATGTGGATCCACAAACACTATCATTTGTGTCTACACCAGAAAGCGGTGGTAATGGTTTGGATCGCCAGACCATCATAAGTCTATTAGTGGCAATCAGTTATACAGCTGTCTCTTTATTATTTTTGTTATTTTGATTAATTGGTGTGCTCATTTAGTAACTAATGTAAGCAGTCATAAAAACACTATCCTCTAACCCAACTAGATGGATAGTGTTTTTTTGTGGTGTTTTTATTTTTACATAGGAATGGTTACTGGAGAGATTAGGAATACACATCAGAAAAATTCGTAATATAAATTAACAAACAAAAAGGAGGATAAAGATGAATATATTCCTGATCTCCTTAAACGTCGCAATATTATTGTTGCTGATACTTGGTTTGTACTACATGCAAAAGAAGCAAGTATCCTTTTCGAAACGTGTATTCACAGGATTAGGTTTAGGTATCATTTTCGGTTATCTTCTTCATCTGATCTATGGAACAGAGCACGAAGTTACAGCCGGAACACTTGATTGGTTCAGCATTGTTGGCAATGGTTATGTGAAGCTTCTACAAATGGTTGTTATCCCGCTCATTTTCATTTCAATTGTCGGAGCCTTTACGAAGTTGAAGTTAACGAAGAATATCGGGAAAATCAGTTTCCTTGTCGTGGGGATTTTAATTGGAACGACTGCGATTTCGGCAGCTGTTGGAATTGGATCTGCGTTAGGATTTGGACTGGATGGTATTGAGTTGTCGGCTGGTGAAGCGGAGAACGCTCGGAATGAACAATTACAGGAACGTGTTGGGACTGTAGAAAATATGACGATTCCTCAGCAAATCCTACAGTTCATTCCAAGCAATCCATTTTTAGATTTTACAGGTGCTCGTGCAACCTCAACAATTGCCGTTGTCTTTTTTGCCGCCATTATCGGGATGGGTTACCTTGGTGTGAAGCGAAAAGAACCAGAGCATGCAGAATTATTTGCGAAAATCATTGATAGTATATACTCGATTGTCATGAGAGTGGTCACGTTGATTCTCCGTCTAACGCCATATGGGATC
Organism: Pseudalkalibacillus sp. Hm43; assembly: GCF_051842935.1. GTDB lineage: Bacteria > Bacillota > Bacilli > Bacillales > Fictibacillaceae > Pseudalkalibacillus. Next base: position 470,620 of record NZ_JBPXRR010000001.1, read on the forward strand.
CTAGCGATTATTGCAAAAGTTGCAGCGACAAGTAACTATGATGCCATCATGAAATTAGGCACGTTTGTTGTGGCTTCTTATGTGGCATTAGCTGTGGTGTTTATCATTCACTTACTATTGTTGTTCTTTGCAAAATTAAACCCTGTCAATTACGTGAAAAAAGGTCTGCCGACTTTAACGTTTGCCTTTACGTCGCGTACAAGTGCAGGAACACTGCCGATGACCATTAAGTCACAAACAAAGGATTTTGGTGTTTCGGAAGGGATTGCAAACTTTGCCGGTTCCTTTGGACTAACCATTGGGCAAAATGGATGTGCTGGTGTTTATCCAGCCATGTTAGCGGTTATGGTAGCCCCAGCAGCTGGTATCGACCCTACAAGTCCATCATTCTTGATTTCTCTTATTCTCGTAGTCGCAATCAGTTCATTTGGTGTTGCAGGTGTCGGGGGAGGCGCAACCTTTGCAGCTCTCATCGTACTGTCCGTCATGAACCTGCCGATCACAATCGTGGCACTGCTCATATCAGTTGAACCTCTCATCGACATGGGCCGAACTGCCGTAAACGTCAGTGGAGCCATGACATCTGGTATCCTGACAAGCAAAGCCACAGGAGAATTCGAAAACGAAGTATACCAGCAGAAGGATGTTGTAGAAGTATAAATCGGTGCTAATGAAATAACGACAGAAGCCCAATTTCTTAAGATCAGGAAGTTGGGCTTTTATTATGGTCATTCATAAAAAGGGGTCATCCAATCAAAATCGGATGACCCTGTGTGTTATTGGATGGACTCATTCATTGAGGCTTCCATCTTTTTTAAGTACCAGCGGATTGAAAACCAAAATAATGCATAGATGATGAGAAATGTGATCAGACAGAACAGGATGGGCACAGGTTTAGCCGAAACCCAACCCGTTGTCAAAGCAATCGGAAAGAACACGATTACTGAAAGGGATAAATGAGTGATAATCTGCTTTAAAGGGCTCCAATCTTCTTTTTCAAAGATGAGGGATCCGACCCCAAAGTAGATACCTAGTATTAAGCTCCCTAGCATATGGATCCATAATTCATCCACTGTTACTGAGATTGCATTCATTTTGAAAATGGTCAACATGACAAACGTTGCCAATCCTCCGATTCCCACACCAATAATCGCTCTTCTTAATGCTTCAATCATTCGAATCTCCTCCTAAAATCACTTTTTTCTTGAGGATTGGGACATATTTTCTTGATACATATTCTTTTTTCCCTGATGTAAAATGTACGCACAGATTGCCATTGAACGATAATTCAAACCGCTGAATGTGCGTAATGTTTCCGATTACAGATTTGGATAATCGCGTGAAATTAAAATCCCCGAGCAGCGATTCTACTTCATACAATTTAAGTTTCAGCTCAACCGTCGATTGATCCGTTTCCGCAAAGACCTTTCGATTCTCCGCATATACGAATTCAATATCTTCTGGGGAAAGTAGAATGGATTGTTCACCTCTTATTCCGAGAACCTTCTGCATATGGGGTTCTTTTAACTTCTGAACGATCCGGTCCAACTCATCCGTCCATGCGTTTGCATTGATTGTGACTGATGTTTCCTCATAGTTTTCGTTAATATCGATTTGTATTTTCATTTCCCAACACCTCAGTTACGATGATAAACCCATATTTTAACTTTCGCTTCAAAATATGGATGACCTGCAGAATGGGTCGAATGAAATGCATGAAAGGGTGTATGAAGGAACTTAACCTCGTTTGAATCGTAAATGATCGTTAAGAGGTAAATGAAAGGGAGGTATACATTGAATACAAAACAACTGCACAATCGAATCATACTGTTTCTTATTCCCGTTACATTTCTACATTTTATATTTGGCGGTTATAAGATTGAGAAGCTTATTTCAGGTATCGTTTTTTATACAATAGGGACAGCAATCTACTTAAGTTTTAATTATTTGTTCCACAAAAGTGAAACAGGTAAGAAAGTCGTGTTGTGGAGTTTAGGCTTTATTGCGATGATAAGTATCATCGCGGTGTTCATGGTTGCGTAGCAATAGAAGAGCAAACAATAAATTTTTAAAAGGGGACTATTACTTGTACATATCAACGGGCCAATTATCAAAGAAACTTAAGGTTTCTGTTCGAACGATTAGATATTACGACCAAGTAGGATTAGTTGAACCCTCTTTGATAGAAGAAGGTGGTAAACGACTTTATTCGTCGGATGACTGTTTAAAGCTAGAGAAGGTAATTCTATTGAAGTCACTGTCATTATCTTTAGAAGAAATAAAGAAAATAATAGAAGAGCAATCAACAGAAACAATATTATTAGCACATAAGGCTCAACTTATTGAACAATCTGAGACACTGAGCCAGTCCATCTCACATACTAACTCAGTGTTAAATATCTTAAAGCTTGAAGGATCCATCAAATGGGAAGATCTATTGACTTTAATAGTGACGAAAGAAAGTTCAAGTCATTGGAGCGATTTTTTCACCGAAAATGAAGAAGCCATTTTACAAGAAAGATTACCTAAACTTGAAGAGGATACAATCATGACAAAGAAATGGATAAACCTCATCAAGCGTATTGAACTCTGTATAGAAGAAGGTGTTTCTCCTCATTCTATTCAGGCGAGCCTTATCACTGATGATATGGACTTATTATCAGAAGAGACTTTTGATGGGAATGCTGATCTTATCGAGAAGTTTTGGAAAGTACGTCGATCACAAAGTTCTTCAGAATCCCTTGATCTATATCCGGTTAAACCAGAGGTAATCGACTTTATTGAGCAGGCTTATGATTATTTTCATTAACTACTAATCGCAGTAAGTACAATTGCAATTCCGTTAAATGTTCCATGAATGATGACACCTGGCCAGATAGACCCTGTTTTTTCATAGGTCCAAGCAAAAACAAGCCCTGTTACTAAATTAATCGGTAATGTGTTATAGGTTGGGATATGCACGATCATGAAAATGGTAGAGCTTATGATCAACCCCGCTGGTATTCCGTATTTATATCGTAAAAACCTATAAACAAATCCGCGATAAAAAATTTCTTCATAGATCGGTGAAACAATAGCTGCGGATATGAAGCCGATAAGGAAAGTTACAATGTTTAATTGTGACTGTAAGCTTTCAGTTTTGCTATTCTCTGTACCAACATGGATAAGTAGGTCCATAATTATGACGATGATAATACTGAGCAAGATTACAGCAAGAGTCCATCCTATAATAGATCGCCAGTATCCTTTAGGAAAAGATCTCACTCCAACATCTACCCAAGTGAGTTGTAATGGTCTTATGGCTACAAAATAAAGACTTATTAGAAATATGAAAGCCATGACCAATCCAATGAAGGTTCCAGAATATAATTCATTTTGAAAATTTTCATTTACATAGTTTTTCAGATGGTATTCAACAAAGTATGGGACCAACACAAGAACAATCAACATTAATGATACAAAATGTCTCCAACTCCATGGTACCTCTCGAAAATAGGATTCTCTGTTCAACATACAAATCTCCCCCTTACTAACAGTGTAAGAGGTTACGCAACGTCACCTACAAGGATTTATCTAAAAAAATTTAGCAACATCGCCATACCGCATAAATGGTAAATTAAAAACAAAAAATAAGAAGGTGGAACAACCATGTATAAATGGTGGATCAGTTTCATTATCTTTGTCTTGCTGGGGGCACTTACATTCTTGATGAGCATGGGTTGGTCCATATTTGCCGGGTACGTCCTGGGTATTGGACTCATGCATATCGGACTCTGGAAAAAGAAGCTCCTCATTATTTTATTGGGCTTGTTCATAATTATTTTTTCCTGTCTTGTTCCGCTATTTTATGTAGGGATCTTTCAATCTTGGAATACTTAGGGTTTTGAGACAGGTATTCTCTTATCCACTTTTTTTCACGTTCAATGGTTTTAATATAAAAGTTAAATTCTACTAAACGCTCTAAGTTCAACTACAAACTGAATCATGTAAACTTTTCTAAACAAAATGACAACTATCCTTTACATTATGACAACTATCCTTTACATTATGACAATTATCATTTACAATTTGACTTACAGTATTTAGAAGGAAGGGGAATAGATGTTACGGAACCGAGTTAAAGAATTGCGAGCGCGTCATGATCTGACGCAGAATGATTTAGCAAAGCGAATTGGAGCTACAAGACAGACAGTAGGCATGATTGAAAAAGGGGATTATGCCCCTTCAGTCACATTAGCACTCAAAATTGCTGAAACATTTACAGTACCTCTAGAAGAAGTGTTTTGGCTGGAGAAGGGAGAAGAGGAATAATGCTAGAAAGATTCATTCGATCACCATTTACTATGATGTTCTATATGGCATTGGTTATCTTATTTTTATATATAACTTCTGAACATGAAGGTTTGATTTCATTAATGTTATGGGTGACTTTGTCATTTTCAGCAGCGTACATTTTGATGATTGTCGTCCATAATTATAAAAATCCAGATCGAAAAGTAAACATTTTTACGTTGATTCCTTATGAATTGAAGGAAGAAGATGAAGGTCAAGAATGGATGACGAATAAAGCTTGTCGCAAAGTTTATGTTTTCTTTTATTTTGCTGTACCAGTTGGAGCTATAATCATCACGATGTATCCAATCTTTCCAGAAGTACCACTTATCGTTTTATTTGTAATGGCGGCCGTTCAATACAGTATTTATTGGTATGAGGCATATCGGTATTTGCATTAGAAACTAGAAATCTAGCATAGGGGGTAAGGCAGATGGAATTCATGATTGCCTATTTAATTGTCTTTTTATTGGCTGCAACGCCGTTTTTTGAAATGATTGCGGTTATTCCAATCGGGATCATTGCAGGGTTGAATCCATGGGTTGTCATATTAGTGAGTTTACTAGGAAACCTTCTTACAGTTCTGTTAGTCATTCTTTTAATTGAAAAAATCACGATCTGGTTGGAGAAGAGAAGAGAAAAGAAAGGGAAGGTCGCCAAAAAGCGAAGTGAACGTGCAGAGAGGATTTGGAAGAAATATGGACTTCCAGGTTTGGCGTTATTTGGACCGATTCTAGTTGGAAGTCACCTTGCAGCCTTTTTGAGCATGGCATTTGTACAGAACAAACGAATGGTAGCCTTCTGGATGCAAGGCAGCTTAATCCTATGGGCAGTTGTAACTGGAGTGCTTACCTATTATGGCGTTGATTTCTTTTATCAAGACCGTGGTGACGGTTTTCTTGTCGATCTCATTAACAAGTAATGACTTATACGAAAAAGGTATTTATTGCTTTTACACACACTCAAATACCATGAAATCACGTTCTATTGAACAAGGATACTAGCTCTTTTTGCTTAATATATAAGTATTGGAAATGTCATTGCATTTAATTGAGGTGGAGAAATTGTTGAAATGGTTACAAATCTCTTTAGGGATAATCGTGTTAAGCTTATCCGTTTATGGATTATTGTCTGGTAACTATGCATTCAATTTTTACATGTTTCTTTTTGCTGGATTAATGTTATTCGTTGGTGGTTTAAATGAACTAAAAGAGAAAAGGAAATTAACAGCCATGTTCTCATTTCTTACCTCTGCATTTGTCATTTACGTATCCATTTATACTTATTAATAAAGTTGAGCTTAGAATATGTTAAGAAATACCATGCTGTTTCTGGTTTCTTCCCTCTATTATCCTAGTATAATGGAGTTAGAGAGAGACGAGGGGGAAGGAGACAACGTGATAAAGAAATTAGGGGTCAAAATTGGACTAGGATTTTTGTGTATTTTACTTTTGGTCAATATTGTTGCTAGTTTTTATTTTTATGATTTAGCTATAAAAAGAGATGTGAAAGAATTCCTAGCAGGCAATCAAGACTTAGAAGTTTCTGCTAAAGCGATGGATGTCTTCCTTAAGGGTGATTGGCGTACCTGGTACCGGAACCAACCTTTTGAAAACTGGGAGATCGAGTCTGCTGATGGGCTGAAGCTTCAAGGGTACTTTTTAGAAGCAAAAGAACCAACAGATAAAACCGTCGTGTTTGCTCATGGTTATCTTGGGGATGGTCAGGATATGGGACTGTATGCGGAACATTATCACGAACAGCTCGGTTACAATGTCCTGACAGTCGATCTTCGTGGTCATGAAATGAGTGAAGGGGACTATATCGGCTTCGGCTGGCATGACCGGTTGGACATGGTCCAGTGGGTGGACAAGTTGCTAGAGAAGCGAGGTCCAGGGACGGATATCGTCATGCACGGGATTTCCATGGGTGCAGCGACCGTACTGATGACCAGTGGAGAAGAGCTTCCCGACAATGTAAAAGCGATCGTCGCAGACAGCGCGTATACGAGCGTATATGACTTGTTCGAGTATCAGATGGATCGCATGTATCACCTGCCTGATGTTCCTGTGTTGCCGACGACCAGTCTGGTGACAAAATGGAAAGCGGGCTATTCATTAACGGAAGCATCTGCTCTGGATCAAGTGAAGAAAGCGGAGGCACCAATACTTTTCATTCACGGAAATGATGATTCGTTTGTGCCGACCACCATGTCTAAGGAACTTTATAAAAATGCGAAAAGTGAAGCGGAACTCGTAATTTACGATGGAGCCAATCACGGAGAGTCGTTTGTGAGCCATCGCGAGGATTATGAAGTAAAGCTTGAGGACTTTTTGAAAAAACATATGGATTGACCTAAAAAAGGTGCAGCTGGTGGCTGCACCTTTTATCATTGTATGTAGTTCAATTTACGATCTGGAAGGAGTCGTTTCTCTCGTTCCTCTGTCACTCTTCTCAAGCATTTCTTCCGTTGCTACAAAAAACATTCCGATCAGGAAGATGAACACAGCTCCGGTCACCGTTCCAATTCCAATGGACATCAGAAAGCTGAAATCGCTTACAATGAAACCGATTAAAAACATCATGATGCCTAATGAAAGAACGGATCCCCCAACAAATTTTGTAGCGTTAATTAGTTTTGTTCTCGAATTCATGTTCCTCATCCCCTTTCTTCTATTATTGAACCTTTGTCACAATTTTGTCAAATACTTTTCTCAAATTGTACACAATTTTTGTTGATGTATAATAAAAGATATTCTGATCATGAGATAAACATGATCAGGGTATTATGCTGGTGGTGCAACACATATAGAAAAAGCAAGGCAATTAGTTGATGGGGTATTTAAAATTTCAAAATCAACTTCATGACAAACAGAAAGACATTCATTAACACAAAAGCACTTTTTACTAAAAAGACGTACTAATGTGGGTCTTCCATTTATTGTTGACCAGATTACTATTGAACAAGGCTTACCATTTACCGTAAACATTTCTTTGATTGTATTAAGAATATCTGTAGTATTTAGCTCTTCTACTGTTATCAGATGGAAACTACTATCTAGGTCAGGGCATAACTGAAAAGCATCAGGAAAATTAAAAGTAGAGTTAATAAAAAAGATTTGACCTCCTAAATCAGTAAAGAAAATATCTCCATTAATTTCTGATCGCCTTAGTGTACATTCAGGTGATTCATTAGAAGGAACAGGATCAGGACAGGATTTTACCCTTTTTAACTCAAAACACTCACATTTCAAGGTAATACCTCCTTTTTACTAGTATATTTTAGGTAGATGAAGTTGATTGTACGAATAACTCTATTAATTTCTTTTTTAGAAAGGTGATTGTTAACCGTTTGTTAAATAATTAAGAGTATCACTTTAACTCTAATCAATAATTTGGGTTGGAAGAATGCATTTTAATAGAGCACGTAAAGAAGACTTAATTTGTAATGGAATCATAAACTCGGGAGGAAGAAATGAGCATTGATAAAAGGAATCGGTTAAAAGAGTCACCGTTTGGTTATCGTGTGAATAAAGATCAGACTGTGTTTGTGGACTATCAGGGAAAACAAGTGAAAATTTTAAAAGGTAAAGACGCGGAGAAGTTCTTGAGGAAAATGGACGCAGCTGAAGATGAAAAAGCAGAACAGCTCATTATGGCAAAAATTACGGGAAACTTTAAGAGGGGAAATGAAAAATAACGGTGTACCTAGGCTTTTCACTTGGTACACCGTTACTTTATTAAGGAACCTTTCACACAAGGGAAAGGGATTTTTTTATTTTACTGCATGATACGCATTAACAACGCCATGACCGAAGATTGGATCAAAACCGTTTTTACCTGCATCATCTGCAGTTTGTTGTAAGTGGGTCTGCACTTGGTTAGGAGATGGCTTCTTTCCAGTTTCCTCATAAACTTTTGCGATGTAAGCCGCGGCTACTCCAGCCACTTGAGGTGAAGCCATTGAAGTTCCACCTTTCCAACCATAACCTTGCGTTCCGAATTGGGCGACGCCTGTTGAAGAATTCATGTAAGTCGGAATAGCACTCAATACTAACCATTTGTAGTCACCAGGTACGCGTGTTCCGTTATAATCAGGACCTAAATCGCCGCCTGGAGCAGAAAGATTGATGTTTCCATTTCCATAGTTTGAGTAGAATGCTAACCGATCCTCAGTACCAAACCCTCCACCTAGGGCAGAAACAGTAATTACTCCTGGAATCTGTGCAGGAACTTTAAATGCTGCACCTTGTACATCATAAGCAGCTGTAGCAGGATTTGCATCTAATACGCGGTTATACCAATCTGCAAGCTTTGCAGGGTTGCTTAAGTCTTGACCGTCGTTTCCTGCAGAAGCGACAACTGTTACATTTTTATTCGTTGCATATCGAATTGCCCTGTTGTAAGCGACCATATCGGCTGCGTCATTACCTAAACGGATCTTTTCACCTGTAGTTGGATCTGTGTAATACCATTGGCCAACAACGCGTGTACCGCCTAGGCTCATATTGATGACATCTACGCCATCATCTGCTGCGGCAATAATCGCATTAGTAATCCAAATTTGTTGAGCGCTACCTGTTGAGAATACACGGTATGCGCGGAGTCCGACTTCAGGTGCAATCCCTTTAATACGACCATTTGCCCCGATCGTTCCGGCAACGTGTGTCCCGTGGCTATGTGCGTCCCATGCATCAACCGTTCCAGGTACAAAGGTTTTGGACCCAGGAACAATGTTATTTTTTAGATCAGGATGGTCAAAATCAAAACCCGTGTCGATTACACCGACCACAACATCTTTATTTCCACTTGATAGGGCGTGGCTTGCACCTTTATTCGTCACGCGCTCAATATCCCATTGCCATCCAGCTTCCCAGATGCTTTCACCTGCAGGAACAGGTTGTAATCCACTTTGTTCTACGTCAGCAGCTGTTACTTCAAATTCCGGTAAGTTTAATGAAACTTCCATCGCAGGTGCAAGACTTGCTATGTTTGTATTTTTAACTAAAGCCTTAATGAAGGCAGTTGGATTGGAAGTTGTTGCTTCAACCGTTCCGATCTTCGCTACCTCATAGGTCACTTCTCCTCCAGCTTTTTCAATGATAGATTCGTAATTGGCAGGCAGGCTGTTTTCAGATTTGAATACGACTAAAAATGCCTGCTTTGAACTGGATGTCTCTTGTGGTGATGCAAATACGCTGAAACTGAATGATGATAAAGCGAGTAAAACCCCCAAAAATACGAGTAAGCCTTTCTTCATTTGTTCCATCCTCTCAAGGTATGTTTTCTTGTAGCAAGATAAATAATTCCATACACATAAATAGACTCCTTCTCTATGGATTTATCAAATTCTGACACTCTTCTACACGAAATGGTTCATTGGATACAGTTATGTAGTGGGTAAGACGATATTTCATCTATGCTTTGTTGAATCGTGGGGAAAAGATAGGTCATAGGATAGAACGATGCGATTTATAAATTGGGGAGGATTGTGTTCATTAATGCCTGACCTTAATGAAGTTAACTAGTCCCTTTCTACTACCTGTCCGCACCGACTACAACTTTCTTTCTAGTCCTTCTATATCTTTTGTTGTTCGTACTTTATACCTTTTGCAGAATAGCGTCGTTGTGGATTTATTGAAATAATTAAAGTATTCTAACGATTACGCTATGGGAGGCGGAAAGATGAGACGGTTAACCTTACTGATGAGCGTTATGCTCGTACTTTCGACGTGGATGATGGCCCTTTCTCCGGCATCATCGGCAAAGGCACAGACAAACACAACGACCATCAATGCCACGTTGGTTGAGAAGATGAAGGGAGCAACGGGACCACTTGAGGTCATCATCACGTTCAACACGAATGATGCTCCGCAGGCTGAACATGTCGATCTTTTAAAAGAAGTCGGCATTACGAAGGGGCTTGTATTCAATGAGCTTCCGATGGCAGGGGTGCTCGCGACAGCGGACCAGATCAATGCCCTTGCAGACAATCCTGAAGTCCGTTCGGTTTATTATAATGAAAAATTGGAGTATGAAAACAATACAGGCACTGCAATGACTGGTGTCGATGAGCTTCGTAACGATGCAAGCATGACGGAGAAAAACGGCGGCATGCCGGTTTCCGGTAAAGGCATCGGTGTTGTAGTCAACGACAGCGGAGTCGATGGCACACATAACGATATCAAATTTGGTGATCATCTCGTACAAAACGTACAAGGTGCGACGAACTTGAATGCATTGGTTGATGTACTTCCGGTTACATATACGGAAGATGTTCCGAACACGGACACAGATTCTGGTCACGGTACTCATGTTGCTGGAATTGTCGGTGGTAACGGTGCAATGTCTAAAGGCAAATACGAAGGTGTAGCACCAGGAGCGGACCTTGTCGGTTACGGTTCTGGAGCAGGAATCGCAATTCTCGATACACTTGGCGCATTCGACTACGCATTAACGAACCAAGCACAGTACAACATCCGTGTTGTGACGAATTCTTGGGGATCTACAAGTGATGCGGGTACTGACTTCGATCCGGAAGATCCGATCAACATCGCTACGAAAAAAATGTATGACCGAAACATCGTCGTCGTATTCTCAGCTGGTAACTCCGGTCCTGGAGAATCCACGATTTCCGGTAACTATAAAAAAGCACCATGGGTCATTACAGTAGCAGCTGGTGACAAGCAAGGCTCACTTGCAGATTTCTCTTCTCGCGGAGTGAAAGGGAAAGGCGGTACAGTGACAGTTGACGGCGAGCAGTTCGTTTGGGAAGATCGCCCGACCATAACAACGCCTGGTAAAGACATCATTTCAACGAAGACGGTTTCTCCACTTACAGCACTTGGCGCAGATCAAGATGCAGAGAACCTTGAACCAGCACACTTACCTTATTACACACACATGAGTGGAACATCGATGGCAGCACCACACGCAGCTGGAATTGTCGCTTTGATGCTTGATGCAGATCCGACATTGACGCCGATGGAAGTGAAGTCCATCATCCAGAAGACAGCGACGAACATGCCTGGCTATGAGGCGTGGGAAGTCGGTGCGGGATATGCGAATGCATACGCTGCAGTCGATATGGTTTTGAACGGTAAAGAATACGGTGAAACATTGAACCATACGAACGAATACAATGCGAACGTTGAAATGGACGTAACGCGTGAGCCGGTTGAGGTGAACTACAACCCGGCGACGGCTTCTTCAAATCAGGTCGAGTTTAATGTAGAAGAAGGATTGACCGAGCTTACAGCAAAAGTGAACGCGAAAGGCTTGCTTGGCGAAACAGGCAACCCGTTGAACCTGATCTTGACAGCTCCAGATGGAACGGAATACTCTTCTGGCATCTATCTTGTGTTCACACTTTACACCGATCGTACTGTCCAAGTGACGAGCCCGATGGCTGGGAAGTGGACGCTCCGTCTCGAAGGACTTGACGGTGGTCCAGGACTTCCAGAAACAGTCCAAGGTGAGTTGGCATATAAAAAAGCAGGCGGATTCACAGGCATCAATGATGTAAGTGGCCACCCAGCAGAAGATGCAATCAAAATGGGTGTCAGCGAACGCCTTCTTGATGGAAAAGCGAACGGCACTTACAAGCCTGATAGTGCATTGACGCGTGCTGATTTGGCAAAGTTCTTAACAATGGGTGCAGCTGTCCGTCAAAACCTAACAAATGGATTGACATTCTCTGATGTGAAAGCAGCTGATTCTGCTTACGTCCAAGCGGTAACTGCTGGTGGGGCAGCACTGAAAGACACTGACTTAAGCGATGCTGGCGTAATGTTGGCACGTGGGGACGGTTCTTTTGCTCCAAATCAAGCGGTGAAGCGTGCGGAACTTGCTTACTCACTCGTTCAAGCGTTAGGACTTGAAAGTGAAGCGAAAGCGTTGAACGACGAGCCGTTGACGGTTCAATATAAGGATGAGCGCGTTGCGATTTCAGATGCGGACGCTGTTCCAGCTGATTTGAAAGGCTATGTACAACTTGCGCTTGACATGAATATCTTGAACGCTTACTTCGATGTCACGCAAGGTCCTTATGACAAGGAGCCGACAATCGTCGCTTCCTTCAACCCGGATCAAACGGTAACCCGCGGAGATTATGCAGTATCCGTCTCCCGTTACTATACAACTTATTTCGAGTAAAAACTGAATGAATGTCATTTCCCCCGACCCGTATCAGGTTCCCCTGCCTGATACGGGTTTTTATTCGTCTGTATGCATTTATATAAAAAGAAAACGCTTTAAATAAAGTGATAGTAAATTATGTATTGAATAAATATAATTACTGTCGTATAATCATACGAAATACAGATGAGATTGGAGAGGTGTTCATTGGCATACGCTATTGAAACGCAACAGACATATGGGGTAACCGCTGCTAATTTCACGGGCCAGGACTTTTTGACAATATCGGATTTTCATTCAAGTGAGATCCTTTACTTACTGGAAAAAGCGGTTGAAATCAAGGCAGAGCTAAAGAGCGGAGTGCGCCGTAAGCCCCTTGAAGGGAAAGTGCTTGCGATGATCTTCGATAAAGCGTCGACACGTACGCGCGTTTCTTTTGAAGTAGGTGTCGTGCAGCTTGGTGGGGACCCGATTTTTCTCAGTACAAAAGATATCCAGCTCGGACGCGGGGAAAGCATCGAGGATACGGCCAAGGTTTTATCCGGATATGTGGACGGCATCCTGATCCGTACGTTCGACCATCAAACGATCGAGCAATTCGCCGCCCATGCCGACGTGCCGGTGATCAACGGACTGACCGACTTGCACCATCCGACACAAGTGATGGCGGATCTGCTGACGATCCTGGAGCACAAAGGAAAGCTTTCTGGACTGAAGCTCGGTTATGTTGGGGACGGATACAACAACATGACGCACTCGTTGCTTGAGGGAGCGGCAAAAGTCGGGATGGACATCGCGGTGGCAAGTCCGTTCGGGTATGAGCCTGACCATTGGATCCGTGACCACGCCAAGCTTGTCGCGAAACAGAACGAGAGCTCAGTGGTGATCACGAACTCTCCTGAGGAAGCGATTGAAGGTGCGGATGTTGTGGTGACCGATACGTGGGCAAGCATGGGAATGGAAGAGGAAGCGGAAAAACGGCTTGAAATCTTCAAGCCGTATCAGGTTAACGCGGAGTTGTGTTCGAAAGCGAAGAACGACTTCATCTTTCTGCACTGTTTGCCGGCCTATCGAGGAAAAGAAGTGACAGCTGAGATCATCGACGGACCGCATTCTGTCGTATTTGATGAAGCAGAAAACCGCCTGCACGTACAGAAAGCGATCATGGAGGCACTGATGGGCGGGAAGTAGGTTGCTAGTTTCGGGAAAGTGGGTCGTAATTGCGGGGGAGTGGTTCGTAACTCTGGAGAAGTGGTTCGTAATTGCGGAGGAGTGGTTCGTAATACCGAATAAGTGGGTCGTAACCTCAGAGAAGTGGTTCGAGACCACTGAGAAACGGGTCGTAACTCCAGAGAAGTGGTTCGTAACTGGAAAATGGTTCTCCTGAAGAAAATTAGATCTTCAATAAGGAGCGTAACTGCCTTGTGCAGTTACGTTCTTTTTCCTATGAGCAGGAAAGATCCTGAAGAGAGTCGAAGTGAGGAGGGCGAAGGAGGTGCTCGTTTGTTCGACAAGCTTATCCATGATTATCAAACGGATTTGAAGAATTACTGTAGGATGCTCACCGGTACACCATGGGATGCCGAAGACCTGTATCAGGACACGCTTTTAAAATCATTTCAATTTAAGGAAAAGCTCAATGCTCATCCCAACCCGAAGGCGTACATGTTAAGAGTTGCATCCACAACTTGGATGGATCATTGTCGGAAAAAGAAAGTGGTCCTGGATATGGATGAGCACAGCATGACTCAAATACCAACACATGATAATGATCCTATCGTGTTGGATGAAATGGTTGAAGGGCTCGCATCGTCATTACCTCCCAAGCAAGCTGCCGTTCTGTTGCTGATAGAAGTCTTTCACTTCACCTCCAAGGAAACGGCAGGAATGCTTAACACCTCTGTTGGAAGTGTTAAGGCAGTTTTACATAGAGCAAGAAAGAACGTGAAAAACCTGATTGAACGGGAAAAGAACGAAGAGACGACGATGGAATGGATACAGGTCTTTCAACAAGCGATCCGCCATAACGATCCAACGCGAATCAGTACAGCATATAGAAGGCTGACTCAAGCAGGATTCTCAATTGCTTACGATAAAGAGAAGCAAAGCTTTACGATTGAGGATCCGGAAGGCAACATCTTAGGAATGATCCAAAGATAATTTTTTTATTTTGAGCGTATCTATTTGAACTTTATGTACGTTTATTAAGTGAAAATACATGAAAGGGGACATATCTATGCCTGTGAAAAGTCAAATCAATTGTTGTTTCATCCACCTCGTCGATTTCGAGAAATCGAAAGAGTGGTACAAGAAGATGTTCGGTTTTGAGGTCGGTGCTGAGGGGGACGATTTCTTGGAGTTCAATCTGGACGGACCTCCGCTCATTTTGCTGAAGGCTCAAGTGGACGATATTACACCGCTACCCTACTCGGTTTTCTTTTTTGAAACGGAGGACGTAGAAAAGACTCGTCAGGAATTGCTTGAGAAGGGTGCGAAAGTGGATCCGATCGAGCCGTTCGGTGAATCAATGAGAGGTTGTCACTTTTACGATCCAGAAGGGAATATGTTGCTTGCCTGTACTAGGTAAATTAAAGATGCCATCCTGCGTAAGGGTGGCATTTTTGTGTACGAAGAAAAAATAATTACGTTTTAACGTAATTTAATGTTGCTTTTTAACGTAACTTAGAATACGATATAACGTAACAGGAGGTGTAAATTTTGGAAACACTAGAAAATATTCGCTTGAACGTCTCACTTTTACGAAAACGAGTGCCGAACCTGACGAGTGCAGCCCGCTCAGTCGGCTTGCGCCCAGCAACCGTATCGAACTTGTGCACCGGTAAGATCCCGGTCGGACGTGCTGAGGTAAAGACACTCGTCGCACTCGCATCACTCGCGGAATGTAGTTTGGATGAACTCATAATCAGAGGGGAGAAGATCGATATGATCGAAACGGGAATCAAAGCGTTGGATTTATTTGCACCACTCGCCAAAGGCGGATCAGTAGGACTTGTCGCACGACCAGGTATGGGGCAGCTCGTCATTCTGGCTGAAACCTTCCACCGATTGAAAAAAGAAGGTTACACGACTTTGTTGTTAAAACCAGAAGGCGACCACCCAGAGGTCAATGATATCCTTGAGTACTTCGACCATGTGACGAATTCCATCGACGAAACGTACGAAAAAATGGCTTCTCTCGGTAAAAAAGACATCCTGTTCTCAGCAGATCGGTCACACGTTTTGACTGGTGAACTGCACGACCTTCAAGACCGTCTTCAAGGCATCGGAATTGAAAACGTCACGACGTTCCTCGTCGACTTGAAAGGCGAAGCGGTCGACGAAGACCTACCATACGGACCGCTTGAAACATTATGGCAATTCGACATGGACTTAACGACACGCCATAAGTTCCCGGCAATCAACCCGCTCTACTCGACGTCTTCTGTATTGGAAGGTGCTCACCTGGATCAGCACCACCTCACAATCCAACAGCGCGCGCAGAAACTTTTACGCCGATACCGTGAGCTCCGTGCATTCGTGAATGTGAAAGGAATTGAGGCTGTACCAGACGCAGAAATGCAAACGTACAAACGTGGCGAGCGACTGGAAGCGTACTTGACGCAACCGTTCTATGTTGCCGAACCATTCACCGGTAAAAAAGGGGAAACGGTCAGCCTGAAGAATACACTGAACGACGTCCAAAAAATCCTCGATGGCTCCGCCGACTCCAAAGAAGTCGACCAGCTGGACTATATCGGGAGCCTGTAATTAAATTTTACTAGAGATTTTATTGTTCATGGGAGTTTCCTCACGTTAGGAAACTCTCATTTTTATTTTTCTGCAATAGGATGATAGAACTTCCAAAAACGGGTAGGTATGATATTAGTAGGATAGATTTGGAAGGTGGCGTATATTGGAAAAATGAAGAGAATCCTGCAGCTTATTCTCATTTTGATCGTGTTGTCTTCAGGGTTCGCTATTCAGCAGGTCGCGGAAGCTGAAACGAACTCGAATATCGGTAAGTTCGAATACGAAGGAAATTCCTTGAAACCGACTGATTCAACAGGATATCCACCTGAAGAGAAGAAAGACCCCAACCCAGTAGACTGGGTATTGAACAAACTAGGTATTCCAGATGTCGATCTACCTGAACCTATTAAAAAAGCGGTGGGCGATACCTTCGAATGGACGAAGGAAAAAGTCACAGACGCTTATGAATGGACGAAAGGTAAAGTACAGGATGGCATGGAAGCCGCAAATGAATGGTGGGGTGAACAGAACAAGTTCACGAAATCCTTGATCATTCTCGGTGGAGGCGCAGTCATCTTAGCTGGAGCGGTCGTTCTTACACCATTAGCAGGTACAGCTGCACTCGTAATGGGTGCTGGAGGCGCATTGAGTTACGGATTATACGCAGCATCGACAGACAATGTCAGTTTCTGGGGCGGAATGGCGTTCATGGGACTCGGAATGGTTCCTGGTGGAGCAGGTTGGCTTGCGAGAGGAACAACTGCTGCCGCATGGGGGGCAAGAGGTGCGTCCGTTGCTGGATCTGGTTTACGCTTTGTCGGCGGATTGATTGGCCGAACCGGAATGATTGGAGGCGGAATATCCGCTGGCTTTGCAGGCGGTACACATCTGTACAACCACTTCGTCCATGGACAGCCGCTTGATGCAGGAGCAATGGTACAGGACATGGTAGTCTGGGGAGCGGCAGGAACGATTGCCGGACCACTCGGACGCGGAGCGATGAAAGGTGCCAGCGCATTACTCCGATCTAGAGTTGCTGGAATGTCGGTAGGAAGCGGAGTTGCCGGTGGATCGGAATATAGCTTAGGCAACATCTTTAAAGGAAAAGCGCCGAACCTCAAGACAGCAGCGACAGTGACGGTGATTGCAGCAACCATCCCACTTGCCGTTATGGGTGCGACACATGCGGTTCCCTTAATAAAAGGAAACCCAGCTCAAGTTGCCCTATCGTCAACCCAAGTATCAGACACAACCGTCAGCCAGGCAGGGAAAACAACAACCAACGTTGTAGATACAAGTGTCAGCCAAAGTGCAACCAAAACCCGAACCATCATCGATGGAAACAACCACATAACGGTTAATCCAGTGAAGACTAACATAGCAGCTCCGAATGTTGGAGTGAACAAACCTGTTGCTGGGGACAATCTGTCACTAAATCTTAAACAAAATATAAATACTAAAAACCAAATAGGCAATTCGAAAATAAAAATCAATGAAGTCAACTATGGTGACCACATTGTAAAACAAGGCAGGAAGAAAGTATTACAGTCCAATATAAGATATGTAACCCCAGAAGGATACAAGTATCAAACAGACGAATTAGGTAGAATCAAAAGTGTAGAAGGTACATTGTCATTAGGTAAGGCGAAAAGAAATACCTATGCACAAAGAACAGTAGGTGGAAATGATCGATTATCCAATGATGATGGAGGTCACTTAGTAGCGAGTATTTTTAAAGGATCTGGTGAGATAGATAACCTGGTGCCTATGGATGCAAATCTAAATAGGGGAGCATTTAAAACCATAGAGAATGAATGGGCTAAAGCTTTAAATAATGGTGACGAGGTTGAAATAAATGTAAAACCAATTTTTAAAGGTGATTCATTAAGACCTGAGGCATTTAGTATTAACTATTCAATTAATGATATTAAAGTAAGCAAATTTCTAAAAAATTCAAGCAAGGAGTGACTAGGATGCAAACAAAGGAAATGGAGCAAATCTACCAACTAATAGTCGATAATATTTTAGAAATTATTCCGGAAGATTGGCAACATATTTTATTGCATGGACAAATTGATGAAGACCATGGACAGATATTCTTTTACTACATGCCAGAAGATCGGGAAGAATATATTTATAGTTTAGATATAAAGGATAAGTTCAACATAGATGAGAGTTTTTTTGAGTTAAAAAGCTATGAAATATATGAGAGTTTCAACAAACTCCAAGATGAATTTAAAAATAATGCCCAAGAGTTATGGACACATGTAACGTTTGTTCTGAAGAATGATGGTACTTTTAAAATAGATTATGAATATAGGAATAATTCTAGAGGTCCATATGAAAATAAAGTTATTTTTGATTATTTGAATTTCAAAATAATACCACAAGGAAACTGGGAAAGTGAAATAATTGCATCGTATTTAGAAGAACAAAAGGATTAGTCATATTAAGGTGGTTATATGAACGCTCGCCAAAACTTTTGGATTGAAGGCCAAAGAGCATCTTGGACATATAGAGATCAAACCCTTCATGTTCAACTAAACGATTTGAAACAGGGAATATTAGATTTACGTAACAATACGGTTTTGCTTCTAACTGGTCCTGATGCTTTTCCGAATAAGTTAATCGGTTTTACTTTAGAAGGAGTTCGAAAATTTGAAGTTGAACCGCCCAGCGTCTATGTATACTCGTATCTCACTAATCACAAAGTTTATGGTGCTGCTGTAGTATGTCTGGATACCAGGACAACAAAAGGTTGGAGTGATTGGTATTTTTCTGTTAATACAATAAATGGTGAATTGACCAGGGAAGGAAAGGCTTATTAGGTGTATGATGAAAATAAAACTGAACTAGTCATTCAATTAAACATTGTCAAAAGATTAATTGAAGAAAAATATAGTGAGATACAGAGAAAAGGTGTATTAGATTTAATATATAAACGATATTCAATTGCTATAGAATTACTGGAATGTAGGGAATTTGACAGAAATAAACTATTTATAACAGGTGGAGTAAGGGCATATCTTGATGGTTATAGTGACTATGATAATCCCTTGCTTAAGGAGATGCATAGAGCTGAGGAATTACTTGAAAGTATAAACTAAAATGAACCGATTTGAAGCAGGTGAATCCCACCCTGCTTTTTTTCATGGAAGGAAAATGGAAAAGTAGTATAGAAAAGAAGAGGGACTAGGACTTTTAGGGGGTATATTGTGATTTCGAATAAACAACTAGTTGTCGCTATTCTTACTTTAGTATTGGTTTTCATATTTTATCTGTACACGGCAGGGGATCAAAGTTTACTACCCTATGTCTTGAAACAGTGATGAAACCTTTCTGGATAAGCATGCGTAAATAAGTTGACATCAGATAAAGAGAAGAAAGTAGTGTGGAATATGAGTCATGAAAGGATCAGTAAGCTTCGTAAGTTTCAAATTCTCTGGATGAATGTCTTCATGGTGGTATGTTTCACCTTTATGAGTTTAGTCTCAGTTGCCGGGATTACCATGAGGACATTTTGGATTGCTCTTTCAGTACTACTATTTGTTCAAGCTTATGTAGCGATTGTAAAAGGTAAACCCATCATGTTGTTTTTATCAAGGAAACTGGCAGAGCTCCACGAGCATGAGAAACTAATGATGGGGAACGAGTGGGAAAAGCAGAAGAAGGTATCAGCGGGAGGTCAAGCCTTTGTAGGGGTCATTGCGCTATTCAATGCTTGGATGATGGGCGATGAACCTTTCGTATTTACCGCCTTTCCGGATTTGTTCTTTATCTTGATTGTCCTGATGGTGTTTATGAACATTACTGTGTATGTACAGAGCAGGAAGGTCGACCGTGGTACCGTTAAGAAAGGGTATACCCTGAAGATGTTAGTAGTCAGTTTCATCATAGGGCTAGTATTCTTCGGTGTTGTGAATTTTGCTCTATTGACGTTAATTAGCTGAAGCAAAGGCTGGTCGAGATATCTCGATCAGCCTTCCCTATTTCTTTACTTTTTCACTGGGATGCGGATTGTGAATTCGGGGTTTTCGTCATATGGATCTTGGCTCATTGGATAGCGCTCATAATGGGTCAAGCCGTCTGCGTTGTCCTCTTGATATCCTTCACTTTTAATCCATACATAGATGTTGTCATAGGAGTGTTTGACGCTTTGTCCTTTGTTGTGTTCTGTCTGGGCGTATGTAAGTTCAGGGACGGATACCGGTACCATTCCATCTGGTAACTCCTCGACTTTGTCCACTTCGACTGCAGCATAATGCGTGAAACCTGTTCCACCGAGTGATGCATGGTAAGACAATCCGAGTAATACATCCGAATCAGCTACATGAGGAATTTCGGCTAGACGCTGATGCATTTCCTCTTGGATTTTGCGGATGGCACCACCGAACGCTTCTTCAAACGTACCTTCCCACTTCAAACCGACTGCTTGGAAACCTTTTTGGCTGACGACTTTCACTTCATTTTTCTGTCCGACAGACATTGGACACGCTCCTCTCCATATTTTCATCTCTTCCATTATACATCTTTTTACAGTTTGACAGGGTTTGAATTGTGCTATAATGAGTGTTGGCAACAGGTGTTAATACCAGGTATAACAACGGAGGTCTACAATGGAAGATTTATTGAAACTGAAAGACAAAAATATCGTCATCATGGGTGTCGCGAATAAGCGAAGTCTCGCTTGGGGCGTAGCAAAATCCCTCTATCAAGCGGGAGCGAACCTCATTTTTACGTACAGAAAAGAACGCTCACTTGGAAAATTGGAGCAACTGCTTGAAGAGCATGGATTCGAATCGAAGCTAACCATCCAATGTGATGTGAATGAAGATGCTAGCATTAAGGAAGCTTTTGCGGAGATTGGTGAAAAAGTCGGGACCATCCACGGTGTCGTGCATTCCATCGCATTCGCACATGCAGATGACCTTAAGGACAAGTTCGTCAATACATCCCGTGAAGGCTATGCGTTCGCGCAAGATACAAGCGCATATTCCCTCGTAGCGGTGGCTCGTGAGGCGAGCAAGCTCATGACAGAAGGCGGATCGATTGTTGCGATGAGTTACCTTGGGGCAGAGCGTGTCGTAGACGGCTACAATGTGATGGGTGTAGCGAAGGCTTCACTCGAAGCGACGGTTCGTTACCTTGCATCTGATTTGGGGAAAGAGAATATCCGTGTAAACGCGATTTCGGCTGGGGCGGTTCGTACACTTGCGGCAAAAGGTGTACCTTCGTTCAATCAGATTCTTCATAAAATCGAAGAAACGGCACCACTGCGCAGAAATGTGACACAAGAAGAAGTCGGTGACATGACACTCGCGATCCTCAGTAACCTCTCAAGAGGCGTTACAGGCGAGATCGTTTACGTCGATTCCGGCTACAACATTATGGGATAACCCAAAATAAACAGAACAGTAATTCCAGATAGGGGATTACTGTTTTTTTACATAAATGGTTATCCAATTTATGTTACTGAAAGATATTTCTGGTATAATCCTTTTTATATATTAAACTAGCCTTTCGGTAAATTTACGGATAGAGGAGATTAAAATGGGGGAAATGGACGCGCAGTATCATGTTGGACTCGTCCTTTTATCAATAGCGGTTGCGGTATTATCGTCGTATATCTCTCTTGAAATAGCTGCTCGCTTGAATAACTTGAAGGGAAAAAGTCGGTTGACGTGGTTGGCGATGGGCAGCCTTAGTCTTGGTGGAGGCATTTGGTCAATGCACTTCGTTGCTATGCTTGCCTATGATATGGGGATGAATGTAACCTACGAGCCGGTTTTACTGACCATCAGTATCCTATTTTCAATCGTCTCAAGTGGAATTGCATTCTATTTAATCAAAAAATCAGGTTCCCGTCTAACGCAAATTGCATCCTCGATTTTGATCGGAACAGGTATTGTCCTGATGCATTACGTGGGAATGGAAGCGATGCAAATGCAGGCTGTCATCCAATATGATATGTGGATCGTTGCGCTTTCCGTAGTGATTGCGATGGTGGCATCATTTGTAGCACTGAATTTGTTTCGGACAAGTTCAACTGCAAAGAATCGGAAGAGATGGATTACGCTTAGTTCACTCGTCATGGGGGCAGCGATCTCTGGTATGCATTACACAGGAATGGCGTCAGCTACGTTCATTCATGATTCGAGTGTAAAAATGCCTCAGGATGATCTGACCAGTCAAGTCGGCCCGACAGTCCTTGGTTTTTTGGTAGCGATCGGAATTTTGATGATCATTGGATTCACCATTGTCTTATTGCGATATAAAGCAAAAATCGAAGACAGCGATCACCGTCTTGAAGTCATCGACAGGATGTATCATTCGATTATTCAATCTGCTAATGATGCCATCATCACGTCGGATCATAAAGGTGTGATCCTGTCCTGGAATGAAGCTGCTGGCAAGATTTTTGGCTATACTTCAACTGAAATGATTGGGAAACCACTACATACAATTGTTCCTCATGATTTTCGTCAAGCGCACATAGATGGCATGGAAAGATATAATCAAACGAATCAGAAGAAGGTAATCGGTCAAACCGTTGAACTGACGGGGCTAAATAAATCAGGAAAAGAATTTCCGATTGAATTGTCATTATCAACGACGCAAGATGGCGAAAACAGCTATTTTACCGGGATCATCCGGAATATTACAGAGCGTGTGGAAAGTCAGAAACGAATTAAAGAATTGGTCTATCGAGATGAGTTGACGAACTTACCAAATCGAAGAATGTTGAAGGAGCATCTGACCTCCTATATTGAACAAGCGAAGTTGGATGGACATATGATTGCGGTCTTGTTCCTCGATTTGGATCGGTTCAAGCAGATCAATGATGTGTATGGCCACAGTATAGGGGACGTATTGTTAAAGGAAATTGCAGTACGGATACAGAGATGTCTCTCCACAAAAGATTTGCTGGCCAGGCAAAGCGGTGATGAGTTTGTGGTCGTTTTACCTCAAACGAGCCATTACCAGGCTGGTTACGTTGCCAGACAGATCATCAATAACATTTCTACACCTGTTGTGATTGATGATTTAGAGCTCTATACCTCGACTTCTATCGGGATCAGTCTTTATCCGGAAGATGGAGAAACGGCTAGCACCTTGCTAAAGCATGCCGATACCGCCATGTACGAAGCGAAGAAAGAAGGCGGGAACCAGTATTACTATTTTACAAATGAGATCAATGAAATCATTTCAAGGAAAATGGTGTTGGAGACAGGTCTTCGAAAAGCACTGGAGCGTGAAGAATTAGAGGTCTATTATCAACCACAAGTGGAGGTTAAGACGGATAAGATTGTCGGGTTTGAAGCGCTGATCCGTTGGAATCATCCAGAGCTGGGGACCGTTTCCCCTGCTGATTTCATTCCATTAGCTGAAGAAACGAACTTGATCATTCCGATGGGTGAATGGATATTGAGAGAATCTTGCAGAGAATTCAAAGAATGGTTGAAAGTGAAACCTGACTTGAAACATGTTTCCGTGAATATATCGGCCTTGCAATTCCGCCAGCCGAACTTCCCGGAAATTGTAGCGGATATTTTGGCTGAAACAGAGTTGATGCCACAGAATCTTGAACTTGAGTTAACAGAAACCATTGTCCAGGATCCTAAGCGAGCGATTCCAATCATGAAACAATTGAAAGCTATGGGTGTGAAGCTTTCCTTGGATGATTTCGGAACAGGGTACTCCTCGTTCAGTTACCTGAAGGATTTTCCGTTGGATACTTTGAAGATCGACAAATCCTTTACGAAAGAAATTCATTTAAGTGCGAAGGATAAAGCCGTTGTCGAAACAATCGTACATATGGCAAAAAGACTCGGACTGAATGTCATTGCGGAAGGTATTGAAACGACGGATCAATTAGCAAGTATCCTAGAAAGTAACTGTAATGAATTCCAGGGTTATTTATGTAGTCCGCCTTTACCCTACACGCAAATTACAGACAAATTCATTACGCCAAAAATATTCGAACCGACTTCGAAAGTGTAAGAAAAGTTCTTTAAAGTGCTCATCTAAAAAAGGTGAGCGCTTTTTTACATGCATTGAAGTATACTTGCTATAGGTGATTAGAGTGAACAACTTGGAATTGTTACAAAGAATCCTGTTTAAAGTCTGGTCAAAAGAATCAAGTTCGAAATGGATGTTCAAAAACCCTGCAAGAGGCCAGTGTGGTGTGACGACACTCGTCGTCCAGGATTTGTTAGGTGGAGAAATACTGAAAACGGAAATGCTTCAAGGGTCCCACTACTACAATAGAATTGATGGGGTTCGGTATGATTTGACTGTGTCTCAGTTTAACGAGCCTATCGAGTATATGGATCTCTTGTCTAATCGTGTGGAAGCTTTTTCTGATACAAATGAAGCACAATATATGTACTTGAAACAAGCTGTACATAAAGCATGGGGAAGGAAGAGCGTATGATCACTTTTGAGGAAATTTCTACAGTTGACGAACACCTTGAAGAGCTTTCAACTTTATTGACGCAAGTCGTAGAGAACGGAGCATCGATTGGGTTTTTGCCTCCCGTCGATGGTTTGATCATGCAGAGTTATTGGTCATCGGTGGTAAGCCCGGAGATCATAATAATTGTTGCAAAATTTGAAGGACGGATTGTGGGAAGTGTTCAAGTCCATCTGTGTACGAAGCAAAATGGTGGACACCGTGCGGAAATCGCAAAACTGATGACTCATCCTGATTATCGACGGAAGGGAATCGGTCGATTATTAATGGAAGCAGCAGAAAAACGCGCGACAAGTGAAGGGCGTACGTTATTTATACTAGACACAAGAGAAGGAGATCCTTCCAACCTACTTTATTCATCTCTTGGATATGTGGAAGCGGGAAGAATACCGGATTATGCCATGTCTTTGGATAGCAAGCTAGAAGCGACAGTGATTTATTATAAGAAAATATGATGCCTTCTTATATGCATCATCATAAAAGTTCGTGATTATGCATTTCTTTAAAGGAGAAATGCACTTTTTGTGGAATTAAAAGTTAGCTTAAAGGGGGCGTTGTGATGAGTGAAAATAATGCAATTGTTAATGACAGAGCAGGCCAGACAAATAGTAACGCGATTATAGGTCTGGTGATGGGGATTCTGTCTCTTATAATCCCAGTGATCGGATTCATTCTTGGAGTAATTGGGATTGTGATGTCGAGGAAAGCGCAGAAAGAAATTCAAACCACAAATGAGAGAGGAAAAGGATTAGCGACTGCAGGATTGGTGTGCAGCATCGTGGGAGTGGGAATTCATCTGTTGTTTGCATTGCTTATCATTGTATCATTCGCGACTTTCTCTTCATTTGAAACAATGATGTAAGAGCCTGGGATCCCAGGCTCTTTTTATTATTATTTTTTAGTGCCAGGTACCATTTCAAACCTCAAGCGTATCAAGGGAAGTGAAATGGTACCTGGCACCAATTCGGAAGCCAAGTCTACCAAGGGTTTTCAAATGGTACCTGGTACGGATCTACAAAAGACTGATCCCATGTTCCTCAATCAGGTCTTTGAAGGCGGGGCGTTCGTTTCCGTCTCGGCCGGTGACGTGTTCTGCGGTTGCGAGGACGTTGAGGACGGCTTCTTCCGTCGCTTCTCCAGCGGCTCGGAAGGCTGTGTCCATGTCTTCTTCGTGAATTGTCGGAACGGAAAGCAAGCGGTCCGGCTTTTCGTGCGGGATTTTCGTCGCTGTGGAGAACCCGATTGCGATTTCTCCGGAGCCTGTCGTGATGATGGAACCGGTACGAGAGAGGCCTGTGACGGTTCGCTTGATGATCCGGTTCAGTTGTCGTTCAGACACTGGCAAATCCGTTGCGACAATCATCATGATCGATCCTTTGTCTTTCTCTTCCCACGTTTTTAAGATGACTTCCTTCAATTCTTCTCCGACGGGTTTTCCGTTGATTCTCAAGTCACTCAATATTCCGAAGTTCGCTAATACAAGAATCCCCATCGTATATGTACCATGTTCAAACTCCATCATGCGTGAAGCTGTTCCGATTCCACCCTTCAACGAGTAACAAAGCATGCCTCGTCCTGCGCCGACAGCTCCTTCTTCAAACTCCTCTGATGCATTCTGAATCGCTTTCCACACATGCTCTATCGTTACATTCCGAGCCCTAATGTCATTCAAGAACATGTCATTGCATTCACCGACAATCGGGTTTACCGTTCCAGTCGTTTTTCCGATTTCAGGCGTTTGCTCTAGCATATATTCTATGAGCGCATCGGCTGCTGTTCCGATGCTGAGCGTGTTTGTCAGCACAATCGGCGTCTCGATTGTACCGAGTTCACTCATCTGGATCGTTCCCATCGTTTTACCGAAACCGTTGATGACGTGGCTAGAAGCGATCAATTTTTCGCGGAAAAGATTGCCTTGGTGCGGCAGAATCGCTGTCACACCGGTTTGTGTATCTCCTTCATCCAATGTTACGTGCCCGACTGTCACGCCTTCCACATCTGTGATGGCATTCTTTTTTCCAGGCTGTAATCGGCCGATTTCCACTCCATAGTCCCGAATTCTCTTCTGATATAGCATGATTACCTCCGTCGTGTATGATTTCTCTTTTTACCTAATACGGGATAAACGCCTTGAATTCCTGTCTTGATAAAAAGAGCCCACCCAAAAGGTGAGCTCGGAAAGGCTATTGATTCTGGTTCGTCGGATTGGTTCCGGTCGTTGTAGCACCGGTCAATTGGCTCAGTCCAGGAATCATTTGCGCCATGTTCTGCATGTTCGCATTTCGGCCTTTCATCATTCCGGAAACGGCAGCTCCTACACCGATTCCTGTGATAAAAGGTAACAACATGGATTGTCGCTGTCTCATTACTGACACCTCCACTTCAGAAGTACTCATCATGAGCCTTTTTATTGTCCGTTAACGGAGGTCGGTTCATACCTCAGATACGCATGTATAAATTTCCTTCCGATGAAGAAACATATAATCGATTTTAAGTATAAGGAGGAATCATGATGGAATTTTGGAAAAAATGGAGTCGCAACACGAAGTTTATGGTTCTTGCAGGTGTGCTTCTCGTTTCTTTAGTCGCATGTAACATGGACGAAGACAATGGTGAAGATGGAATGAACGAAGATGGCGCTGAAATCGAGAACATCAATGAGGATGGCGGCATCATCAGAGACGACGATCGTGACCGTAACATGAACGGAAACAACCGTTTTGAAATCGCGGACAAGGCAGCTGAAAAAATTGCGAACATGCCTGAAGTAGAAGATGCAAATGTTTTCGTAACCGATGAAGGTGCGTATGTGGCTGCTGAATTGAAGACAGGTATGAAGACGGAAGGCAAAGCGACACGTGATTTGGAGCGTAAAATTTCCAAGCATGTGAAAGCGACAGACCCGGATATCGACAACGTCTACGTTTCAACGAATCCTGAGTTCGTCGATCGTGCTGGAACTTACGCAGAGCGCGTAGAGGAAGGTGAGCCGATTGAAGGAATGTTTGAAGAATTCAACGAAACGGTTCGTCGTATATTCCCTAACGCTCGATAAGAAATCGCTTGTAAAAAGGGTGTCCTGATGACTCAGGGCACCCTGTTTTCTTTATAGTTGGACACCTTTCAGGTGAGGTGGGATTTCGTACGTTTCTAGGTGTTTGTACTTGATGAGCTTCGCATGTCCAGGTTGGATGTCGTAGGTCAGTTCGTCTTTCCCTACTGAATTGTGAGCACCGATGACGGGTGTGACTTCCATGACGACCGTGAAGCGGAAAGACCGGTGGCCTTGCGTCCGTTTCGCTTGCTTTATGTACACTTCATACGGATAAACCAGCGGATCATCCTTCAGCAAAATGGAATAATACTCGTTTACGTGCTTTTGGATATCATCGGATAAAAGTGAAATGAAGAGGTCGTGGTAGAGCTCTTCTGTTGATTTTTCAGGTGGGACGGGCAGGTTGTTTGCATGGACTGTGCTGAAGGGTGCAAGCACTAATACTGCAATGAGAATGAGACGTTTCATATTATCCAACTCCTTTTCAGGCTTCGTCTTAATGTGCCATTCAGAGAGTTTTATTATGAATGATGGAGTGGGGATCTTGGAAAAATAGCTGAAAAGGATATAGGAGAAGAGTATGAGGATACTGATAGTTATTGTCTTAGTGATGATTTTTGTAAAAGAAGATGCTTTAGCAGAAAATATGAAAGAGATTCAAAAACATAATGAAGAGATGATTTTTGATATAGGCTATAAACCCTTTGAACAAGCGCTAGAAGAATGTGAAAAGCATTTTGGGAAGAGCATCGAACTACCTTATAAGGTACCACCGATTCCGTTTACTTTTATGGTAGGGCGATGTAATGATTCGGATGGAGAAGTAAATGACAACTTTGAAGTCGATGTTACAAATTTTCAACAACCAAAAAATCATTATAATATTCAGATGAGGCAAATCAAACACGGGATTTCTATGATGAACCATAGACCAGAGAAGGTTTTCACGCTTGATAACGGCAATAAGGCAGAGTATTTCACAAAACCTTTGAATGGTGCGAATATGTTGGTTTTTGAGCGAGACGGATGGCAGTATATTTTATCAATAGACAAAAGAGTAATTGAAACGGTTCCTCCGGAAACATTGGTGGAAATTGCAAATGCGTTCAGATGAGATTGAGGAGCTGACCTATTCTAGGGAAGCTCTTTTTTTAGTTTTGTTTTCTCACTAACCGACCGGACGATGAGAGTGATGATGAACCAGAGAAAGCCTGAACCGATGAACATAAACCCTAACATGCCATAAAAAATACCGTCGATCCCGTGGTGAAGATGGCTAAGAAGGAATGTTCCAAAGCCAGCAGTCACAAGCACTGCGCCAACAAAATCAGCATACTTTCTCTCTCGAAGTTGCTTGAAGCTTTGAATGATAAGAAAAGCAATAAGACCGGTTCCGAAAATCAATAATATTATTTTTTCAATATCCATAGGTCACCTCTTTTCACCCCAAGAATATGGTAAGCTTTTACATGGAAATCTCTGAAAGGAGTTTATGTCGTGTTCAAAAACAAATGGTACATACTTTATTTCTTTATTTTGGCGATTGTATCTTGGTTTACGGCTGAGGTCGTAACGTTCATCATGTTAGGACTGATTCTGATTACGCTAGAGAACATTCATACAACACTTAAAAAAGCGTTCAATATGCGTGATGAAGATTAACTTCTGATGATGTGGCTGATTCTTTTTACATAATGGACGATAAGATATCCGATTGCGAACAGTAAAAACAAGAGTGAGCTGTACATGATGTATGGAAGTGTTGCTGGAAAGCGTTCTGTTAGGATGGCGAGTGAAAACATTGTCAGCAATAGGATGGATAAGACGTGCATCATTTTTGTAAACATCGAAATCTCCTCCGAATGATTGATAGTTCTATTTTACACGAAATGGAAAATGAATCTACATCAAAAGTTGTAGATTTGTTCAATCAGAGGAAGGTGTTGCCAATGGAAGTATTGCGCTATGATGAAATCAGACTTAGATGACAAGGGAGAGAAGACGATGAGTAAATACATATGTACGACGTGTGGGGTTCAATATCCTGAAAGTGATTACGCGCCAAAGAGCTGCTCGATTTGTAATGAGGAGCGGCAGTATGTCAATCCTGATGGGCAGGAATGGACGACGCTCGGTGAGATGAAGGAAAGCGGAAGATATGAGAATTCGATAGTAAAAGAGGAAGAAGGACTGTACAGCATCAAGACGACACCACAGTTCGGAATTGGTCAGACAGCTTATCTTGTGCAGAAAAACGGGTTCAATATTTTGTGGGATTGTATGACATACTTAGATGGAAAAACGATTGAGCAGATCAAAGAGCTCGGCGGCATTGATGCGATTGCGATGTCCCATCCGCATTATTATTCAACGATTGCGCACTGGGCAGAAACATTTGATGCTCCGGTATATATCCATGGAGATGATAAAGAGTGGGTGATGGAGCCGAGTGAGCGGATCGAGTTTTGGTCAGGGGAGCAGTTAGAGCTTGAAGCGGGCATCACGTTGCACCGATTGGGTGGTCACTTTGCTGGAGGTGCTGTGTTGCACTGGTCTGGCGGCAAGGAAGGACAAGGCATCTTGTTGACGGGTGACATCATCCAGGTCGTTGCCGACCAAGAGTGGGTGAGCTTCATGTACAGCTATCCTAACCTTATTCCATTGCCAGCAAGCAAAGTAGCGGACATCGCTTGCCGCGTCGAGCCTTTGTCGTTTGACCGCGTCTACAACGCTTTCCATAAGATCGTCCGGGAGAATGCAAACGAAGCCGTGCAACGATCAGCGAAGCGCTACATCGACGCCCTCGAAGGCAGGCTTTTCAATACTTAACGGTACCAGGTACCGTTTTCAATCCCCTGTGGCGCAAGAGTTCATTGGAAGTGCCAGGCACCATTCTCAACCCGTTGTGGCTCAAGGGTTTCTGAATGGTGCCTGGCACTGTTTTCAATCCCTTGGGACACAAGGGTTCTTTCATAGTACCTGGCACGCTACCTCTACCTAACTAACTCCAGTATCCAACTTTTGAGGTCGACGAGGCGGTTGGTAGCTGGGCGGACGTCGGTTCCGGTGACGATCATCGGTGTGATCGAGTCATCTCGATGGAGGGAGCCGTGGCTAGCTCCACCCGGATGTGTCGGAGAGTGTTCGGTAGCGAACTCAAACCCCGGCTTCGCGTCCAAAATCAGATAGCGACCTTCATGGGAATGAAGAGCACCGTTCAACCTTGACAAGGCATCGGGATAATCCCCGCAACGAATCGTCCTATCATCCTCGATAAAGAGATCCAGCACCGTAGCATCTCCGTCCAAGCTCCACGATTTCCCGTACTCATCCACCAGATCTCCTCCAGGCTGGAACTGCATGCGTTTCGTTCCAGAAACCACATGATTCACGTCATCTTCTTTCCAGGCAATCCACCCAATCCGGTCATCTGTACTCACCATTGAAAAGACATCTTTATACGCGAGACTGTCATCCATCAAATAAACATACGCCATCCGTTCATTCAATGCGAAGACGAGTTGATCATCGGCAGCAGGGCGCTTCGTTCCGACATCCACCTGGTAATGGTCGGTAAGAGAAGCGAGCCGAATCAATGAATCCTCATCTTTATCCTTCACGCGTGCTTGACCGCTGTCTCCGAGCACAATCCACACCGCCTGCTCTTTCGCTTCCTCCCACGATCCGTATGCATCTAACAATTTCCCAATCTCTTTGTCGACTTGCTCTACGCCTTTCAAATCCATCCGTCCTTTTTTATGGACAGACTTATCGAGGTCAGACATATACACGAGCGAAAAGGCGGGCATCTTATCCTTCAAAATCAAATGCTTCATTTCTTGGATCGCAAATGAATCATTCATCCCGAACGCTTGCCAAGCGGTCCCTTTCATCTGGTTCTTCGGATTGTAGCGGGACAAGCTCCCGAGCACAAACAGTTCAGGTCCTTTAATCTCCAGGTTTTTCGGTAAAAAGTTCAAACCGGAAATCGCCCTCGGGACGGTCAAGTGCTGTTCAACATCTCCACGGAAGATCATCCCGTTGATGGAAGCGGACGAAAGACCATCCTTATAAAGGGCTTCATGGACCGTCTCTACTTTTTCGCTTAAATGATCGTGATTCATCTGATAGACACCGTCAAAAAGAACTTTCTTCGTACCGAGGCGCATGATTTCTCCTCGTGCACTTCCGTAATTGATGACCCGTTGTTCTGCCTCATCGTACCAGACCAGTCCTGGCAAGCGATGTTCATCCGAATACGTCCCGGTCAACAAGGTGCTGTCGATCGTGACGGACATCGTAGGATACGAGCTGACCATCTCAGGATAATACAGTCCTTTTTCCATTAAAAACTGGAGGGCGGGAGCGCGGCCTTCCGAAATGGCTGCTCGCAGAGGTTCATCCATCAAGGAATCCACGATAAGCAACACGACAGGCTTTGAAACTTTTAGCGTCGAACGGTCTTCCAACCCCTTCGCGTCGGTGGCAAAACCAAACCAATACAATGCGATCAACAATAGTAAAAGTACAATGAAAACTGCTAACATTTTTCGCATCACCTTAAATCATCCTCTGAAATGTAAACTCCTGGTTAGTATGTGGGGTGGAGGTTCAATTTAAACAGGCTGTCTAGGTGTCTGTGGAATTATTGCGCAGATGGACCGGGTTGGACATATGATGATGGTGAATTGAATTCTAACGGAGAGGTGTCAAGCATGTTCAAAAAGAAAAAGCCGAAGCCGAAAGGGTCATGGGGAAGCCCTTACGAGATGGAGACGGAACAGTACCAGATGGATGAATCGATGTCCTACCATATGCAAGAAGAGATGCCTTACCATATGGAAGGCATGCCGATGCCCTATCATATGGAAGGGCAGAGTCCTTTTGATTGGGGTGGGCCGAACCCGCATCACATGGGCGGTCACAACCCGCACTACATGGGATATATGCCGTACCAAATGGAAAAAGATATGCACCACCATTCTCACCACCATCACTTGAAGCATGAAACGTTGATGAAGGTCGACAAGTGGGTGGATTACGGCATGAAGGAAGCGAAGAAAACGTCTTACAAGCATGCCATGACAGAAGTGGCGGCGATCAGTTACCTGCTAGGGAAGGGTGTCCCTCCCCAAATGGCGTACAAAATGGTCGAGTCGTGGGAGACGAACGAGAAATTTTACTAGGGGACGGGAAGGATACTGTTTGAACCTGAACAGTGTCCTTTTTAACTGTCAAGAAACCTTCACAGAACCACCGCGATATCACCTTGTTCGTTTATGAATTTTTTTATACGGTTAAAATGAACCTAATTATACCGATTGAAAGGACGTACATATATGAAAAAATTCAAGTTATTTCTACCGATGTTTGTATTAATGCTTGTCCTGGCTGCTTGTGGGGATCAAGGAAATCACGACGGTCATTCAGAAGACGAAAGTCATGGCGAGCATGGAGAAGATATGGGCGGTTCCATGGAAGCTCTTGAAGTGAAGCTTGATGGACCGGAAGAAGTGAAGCAAGGGGATTCCGTCACGTTCAAAGCGATGGTCACACAAGGGGAAGAACATGTTGCCGATGCAGATGAAGTGATGTTCGAGATCTGGAAAGAGGGCGCGAAGGACGAAAGCAAGATGATCGAAGCGAGCAACGAGGGGGGAGGCATGTACTCGATCGAAACGACGTTCGATGAAGAAGGGACGTTCTTCGTACAGTCCCATGTCACCGCCCGAAGCATGCATACAATGCCGAAACAGCAAGTAACCGTGACGAAATCGGAATAAACTGTCACTGCTTTGTACCATTCGGGACTTGAATCGACCTTCATCACCTATGTACAATGGCAGTAGTGGAGTTAGAGAGGAGCTTTACTTTGAAAAAAATACTTTCTATACTTAGCATCCTTTTTGTCCTCACGCTCCTTTCCGCTTGCGGACAAAATATGGACAAGCCGGATGATTACGATTTTGAAGTACAATCCTTTACTTATACGAACCAGGATGGCGAATCGGTCAGTCTGGAAGATTTGAAAGGCAAGGTATGGATTGCCGATTTCATTTTCACAAATTGTGAAACGGTCTGCCCGCCGATGACGAATCACATGGCGAGCCTTCAGGAGAACATGAAGAAGGAAGGTCTTGAGAACGTTGAGATCGTTTCGTTCAGTGTCGACCCAGGCGTAGATTCACCCGAAGTGTTGAAGGAATTCGGTCAGAAGTTCGATGCTGACTTCTCCAACTGGCATTTCTTGACGGGCTATGAGCAGTCTGAGATTGAAGCGTTCGCAAAAGATAGCTTCAAGACGATTGTGCAGAAACCGAAAGACGATGACCAGGTCACACACGGGACGGCGTTCTATCTCGTCGATCAGGAAGGCATTGTCCGTACACGTTACGACGGGGTGAACCGTTCGAACGAAGATGACGAAGAGGTCATCAACGATATTAAAGCACTTCAACAATAAGTGCGAAATGAGAAGGTGTTACTATGTGGGATCAAATCACAACCAACTTCAGCTTCAGCCAGTTGTGGAGCCCGATTTTCCTAGCGGGAACCCTCATTGTCATATTGCTATACATCCTATATACGGGACCATGGCGGCATAAGATTGCTGGTGCAGAACCTGTTGATTGGAAAAAGAAAACCTCCTTTGTGGCAGGAGCGCTGACGTTCTACGTCGGATTCGGAGGTCCGCTTTATCTGATCTCCCACTTGATGTTCAGCATCCACATGGTGCAAATGTCAGTCTGTTTCTTATTGGTGCCGCCGTTGCTGTTGTACGGGACACCGGGATGGATGCTTCGTCCATTCGTGAAACATGGCGGGTTCTTGCGACCGTTGGCGTTCTTGACGAAGCCGCTTGTGGCGTTGGTGCTGTTCAACATGATGTTCTCGTTCTACCATTTCCCGATCGTTTTTGATTACTTAATGACGAACTACGTGGAACATATCCTGTTCCTCGCGGTGTTGTTCGTTGCCGCGGTCATCATGTGGTGGCCGATGATCTGTCCGATTCCGGAATGGGATACGATGTCCGGTTTGAAAAAAGTCGCGTACATCTTCGGGAACGGGGTCTTGCTGACGCCAGCATGTGCGCTGATCATCTTCTCAGACTCCATGTTGTATGAAACATACAGCAACCCGGCGACATGGTCGTATGCTTTGGGGCTTTGCTTGCAGCTGGGTGGACCGGTTTCACCAGAGTTGTACAGCCAGTTCGTGCCGATGGCACCGCTTGAAGATCAGAAGCTTGGCGGTATCATCATGAAGGTCATGCAGGAGATCATCTATGGATCTGTCCTAGGCTACGTGTTCTTCCAATGGGTGCGCACAGAACGCTCGAAGGACGACGAAGAGATCAACCGCCTGCTATCTGCAACACGACCAGCAACACGGTTGGAATAAAGAAGAAGAAGTGATTTCGGTGCCAGGTACCGTTTTGAACTCCTTGTGCAACAAGGGTTCCTAAACAGTACCTGGCACTTCCATTTGGCACTTCCATTTGAGAGAGGATGTTGGAGATGTATACGATTCGGGCTGAGCAGCCGTCTGATGTTGAGAAGATTAGAGAAGTGAACGATTCGGCTTTCGAGCAGGAGAACGAAGGCAAGTTGATCGCGAAACTCCGCGAGTCGGAGGCGTTTGTTGAAGAGTTGTCTCTTGTAGCAGAGACAGAGCAACAAGAGATCATCGGGCATATTCTTTTCAGCCGCATCAGGATTGAGACAGAGAGCGGGATGGTGGATTCACATTCACTGGCACTCGCTCCAATGGCGGTCAAACCCGAGAGTCAGAACAAGGGAATCGGCTCTGCGCTTGTACGTGAAGGATTGAAGAGAGCTGAGGAAATTGGCTACGAGTCGGTCGTTGTGCTCGGTCATCCGACGTACTACCCTAAGTTCGGATTCATCCCGGCAAGTGAAAAAGGCATCAAACCGCCGTTTGATGTTTCCGATGAAGTGTTTATGGTGTTGGAGCTTGATCCAGGAGCGTTGGATGAAGTGGAAGGCACCGTCCGCTACCCGGATGCTTTTTTGGAAGTTTAGAATAAGGAAAGGAGTGAGTGGATCACTCTTTTTTTACATTATAGGTAGTAAGATAGGACCGAATAGCCGAACCTAACCTCTTTTTGGCAAGACAAATCTCAAAAATCGAGAAACACGATAAATGAGAGTACTAATTTAGAGTGATTTCTTCCTTTTTCGCATCACAATAACCCCAACAACAGCTCCACCTAACAAAATCAGCCAGAAAATAGCCGGGAACACCCGATTTTGCACGAGATCCTTATGCAAAAGACCGTTGAACTGAATATATTCTGGTGAGAGGATGACAGAATGCTTCACTGAGACCATCCCTTGAGAACCGCCTACGGATGTCAAAAACCCGGTAAGTTCATTTTCCTCCAAAAACAATAAGAAACGTCCCTCATTCTTTTGGAAATTTTCCATAGAGGGTACATCATACATTTCAATGCCAGCTGTGATCACTTTCGGAATGTCTTCCCCTTTGATCACCTTCTCCACCTCGAATGGATATCCGCGAAAAACGAAATTTGATACGGGCTCTTTGTCCAGTTGTAATTTCCCTAAAACGATCACATCTGCTTTTTCAAAAATTTCTTCAGGTGACAACTGCTCTCGTGTAGACGTTTGACCTTCCACAGTTACAAAAAGCAAAAGTATACAGGCAAGGAACAGAATTCTGTACATGAGCCCCCCTCCTCGAATTGTTATCTACACCTTCGTTACATACATCTGAATTCCTTTTCTCCTATAATAAGTTTCTTTTTCAAAGTTTCAGGGAATCTTGTAAGCACTGCTGATTGATAAACGAAGGGAGCAATATGTATGATGGATTCGGTTCTAGATAAAGTCAAAACAAGCCGTAAAGCGAGGCAAGCCCAAAACGATGTGAAGCCATGGATCCGGTGGTTCGCGCGATTCGGCTATTTCTCAAAAGGATCGGTATATATCCTCATAGGTGTCTTATCCATGCTGGCCGCCGCAGGTGTCGGTGGTAAAACGACGGATTCATCTGGTGCATTTGCTTCAGTTGCAAGCAAACCATTCGGGGAAGTTCTTCTCTGGATCGTAGGTGTAGGACTCATCGGATACGTTTGTTGGCGCTTGATCCAGACATTCTGGGACCCAGAAAATAAAGGAAATAGCTTGAAAGGTATCGGAGCAAGGATTGGATATCTCATCAGTGGCATCATCTACGGTGGTTTGGCGCTTAAAGCATTTAAAGTGGCGATGCATGCTGGAAGCTCGGGGGATTCCAAACAGACTTGGACGGCAAAATTGATGAGTCAGCCCTTCGGCGTATGGATGGTCGGTATCATCGGTGTCATCATCATCGGTTTCGGTGTAAAGCAGATGATTAGAGGCTACCGTGAGGAATTTACGAAAAGGTTCAAAACGAGTGAAATGAGCTCACACGAATTAAGAGTAGGGAAGAAAATCGGTAAGATCGGTTTGATTGCCCGAGGCATCACGTTTGCCATCATCGGCTATTTCCTCATTCAAACGGCATTGACGACTGATACCGATAAAGTGATTGGACTGGATGGCGCACTTGCGAAAATCGCCCAGCAACCGTTCGGGCAATTCATGCTTGGAGCAGTTGCCATCGGACTCTTCCTCTATGGAGTCTTCCAGCTCCTCAAAGGGAAAAACCGTCATATGGGACTTTACTAAACGGAAACGGCTCGTGGTTACGAGTCGTTTTTTTAATGGAGAATAAGCCCAAACTGCGAATTCATTATGGTAAAATTAGGATAATGAAGTTTCAAAGGTGGTAGGTAAATGAACAACTCTAAAAAGGTAGGAATTCTACTTTACCCAAGATTCAGTGAGTATGAATTGTCGGTCCTTCTTTCTGTTATTAAGCAAGGTGGGAAACAGCCGATTTATATTGGATTAAATCATGAGGTTGTTATAGGAGAAGCTGGATTACCTTGTGTACCTGAAACGACCATTAGAGAGGTTGACGTTCAAACACTTGATGGTGTCGTTCTACCTGGAGTGGATGATTTTGAACACTTAGTTGACCACAACGTTTTGTCTGACTTTTTAAGAAAGATAGATAATCAAAAGAGAATTATAGCTGCCATCTCCAGTGCACCGTATTTGTTGTCTATGAGTGGCATACTGGGTGATAAAAAATATACTACTGGATTAACAAGGGAACAAAGAGAGTTTCTGGGCACGTTTGATGGAACGAACTATGTCGATTTGCCAGTAGTTGTAGATGATTATATCGTTACCGCAAGAGGGTCAGCTTTCATAGATTTTGCCTTTAAGTTCGGAGACTTATTACATCTTCAATATAACAAGGCCTGGTATGAATTAAAATCATAATCAAACGAGTAAACAAGGAGATAGAGATGCACATACATAAGAAAGGATTACGTATTGCAATAGGATTTTTCATAGGATGGACCATTGCGAGCTTTTTCATGTTCGAGGAAATCAGATGGGAAAACATCATGATTGGTTTGATTGGTGCTTTGTTCATACTCATGATTAGTTTATTCAGATTTGATAGGAACTAAGAAGTTAGGTAAGGAAAAAGAGAAATAGGTATGTTGCTTAGAAGATTTTTCACTTTAAATGACAACAACTAGGAGAGAATTTTATGTGGAAATTCTTAATCATTCTATTATTTGCATTACCCATCATCGGACTTTACTTTTCAATAAAGAAATCTCAATCTGAACAAAGGCCAGGGTTTCATCAATTCTCAATGGATGAATTGGATGAAAAAGTTCGCAAACGGTTTTTAATGATGATGAAGGTAAACAAATACTTCTTGAACGATGAGAAACAATTATCATGCTTTATGTTTTCTTATGAA
Source organism: Pseudalkalibacillus sp. Hm43 (assembly GCF_051842935.1). Lineage (GTDB taxonomy): Bacteria > Bacillota > Bacilli > Bacillales > Fictibacillaceae > Pseudalkalibacillus. Next base: position 509,223 of record NZ_JBPXRR010000001.1, read on the forward strand.
ATGACACCTTATATTTTCATTGGGAAGAAGCATACAGACAACAAAGCAATTATGATACATAAAGGGGAGTCCCAATTCTTTAAAGGGATCACACTCCATTATTCATATACAGAAGAAACTCAGAAAGAACCTTTAATAATCGGGGACAAATCCTTTACATACACCATTGTAAGGGCCGACAATTGCATGCTTAACGGAGACAATATAGAGGTACAATTAAAAGAAGTCATATAATGGTGCGGCTCAAAAACAAGATTAAAAATGGTATAATAAGCAGGAAAAGAGAAGGGAGGAGTGAATATGGAGAATACGTTAAACCAAATCCTAAGTGAAATCAAAGGCATGAAAACGGATATAAGTGATATGAAAACAGAAATCTCTGGAATGAAAACAGACATCTGTGATATAAAAACAGATATTTGTGGTATGAAAACAGACATCAGTGGCATGAAAACAGATAATTCTGGTATGAAAACAGACATCAGTGATATGAAAACAGATATTTCTGATATGAAAACAGACATCAGCGACTTGAAGCAAGGCCAACGAAGGTTAGAAGAAAGCCAAGAAAAGATGCAAAAGAATATTATCGAGAGTTTAGGTGGATTCACGGATAGAATTATGGATCATGTTGATGACAAAACGGGAGCTTTAAACAAAAGAGTGTACAAAGTTGAATCCGATATTGAAAGGTTAAGCAGACAGTAATGGACTACACGAGACCAGAACTGGCTGCTTATTTATTTTATCCAACGTTCGTCCTATTCTTCGTAAAATGATAGATTCCCAATACCAAGCACACCATACTGAACGCCCAGGTTACACCCGATACCCCGAGTTGAAGTGATATCTCTTCAGATGCCATTGGATGTGTCACATCATATTGAAAAATCTCTACCATAAACCGGCCAGCAAGAGACAGTAACAATAGGGATAAAATAGTCAAAGCAAACCCTGCGTGATGTTTTTTCTGTCTGAGCCAGAAAAGAATTGTGAAGAAGAACGTTATCCCTATAACAATCGTCATTCCTCCTGAAATCATAGAAAGTGCTTCTTGTTCTAACGGCATGCCTTACAACTCCTCAAACTTGATTTTTACTTAATTTAAATGAATCACCCAAAATTCCCGATCCATCATTACAAGGTCATATGGGGATTGGATATCCTTCCATTTAACTTGTTTCTTACTGTTTATTGCTCGATGCTCATCTCCACTAACACACGTAAAAATCTCAACAATTCCACTGTCATGAAGTGCTTCATCTAAATAGCAATAAAGAATATGAAGACATTTTTCCTCATTAGGATGTCCGGTTTCTGAACCTTTCAAGGGCATGAAGTTATGGCTTGTGTCTACTTGATATTCAAAACTGAAATGAGGACTGAAAGAAATCCTCTTCTTTGACCTGTTTTCAATATTATCTTCAAAGTACAAATGTGTGAAATCCAGTTCATTACGAAAAACATTTGGTCGTTCAAGTGATACGGGAGTTAACCCGTATGAGCCTACAGGTAGTTTAATAGGTGAGGCAATATACCAATATTGGGTCATCCCTTGTAATCCTTTCTATCCTAAATCAAATCCTTCAACTTTCGCATTCGGACACCGTTTAAACAGCTCTCCTACAAACCGTTCTTTCTGTTTCGGCGAGATTTTGACGCTTCCCATCCATCCGGATTTGTATGAGATATCAATGGCATCCTTAGAAGTTAGGATTCTGTATCCGACTATAATCTGACTTGTTGGCGCAATTCTAGTAATCTCTTCATATGGAATTTTGCTTCGAATCGGCCCACTTATAACAAGTAGATGGTTGTCCAATAAGGTGTAAGAGGTGGAAAACATAAGCCAGAGCAAGGAACCGATGACGCCGATCACGATGGATAGAGAAACAATTATTTCGATAGCTGTGAGGCTCTCTTCCAAAAAAAGAGGAATGAGAAAGACGCCTAGAATCATAATGATTGTCCCACCGATTATGGATAGAAACGTCCCGTCATACTTTGTCTCGAATCTCATAATCTCCCTCCTAATCCTTCAGTCTCATTATATGAAAAATATTCCAGTAGGGGAAGGGACTTTATTGTTTTGAGAACCACCACTACAGACTTATTCACCCTATATGTGAAAACGGACACCATTAAAAAAGAACTAGATTTCTGCAATTCTGTTATTACATAACTTGAGTGGGTACACCTAAACCATACGAAGCTTAAGGAGGGAATTCAGAATGGAAGGTGTAAAAGAAGAAGTCGAGCAGGTGTCGTTGCCTCGAATTGGATCGACTGCTCCTGACTTTTCAGCAAATACGACTCAAGGGGAGATTCGATTATCGGATTATAAAGGAAAATGGGTGGTGATGTTCTCTCACCCAGCTGACTTTACTCCAGTATGTACAACAGAGTTTGTCGCGTTCCAAGAAATCTTTAGTGAATTAGAAGATTTGAACACGGAACTAATTGGTCTAAGTGTAGACAGTATTTCTTCTCACCTTGCATGGATACGGAACATTGAAAAGAATTTTAATACGTCAATTGAATTTCCAGTAATAGCAGATCTTGATCGCAATGTTTCAACGAAGTACGGAATGATCATGCCGGAAGAAAGCTCCACCGAAACGACAAGAGCTGTATTTGTCATAGACCCCGAACAGACAGTGAAATCCATCATCTATTATCCATTAACCACTGGTCGGAATATGCAAGAAATTCTTCGGCTGGTCAAGGCGCTTCAAAAAACCGAAGAGGAAAAGGTACCTACCCCTGCAAATTGGCAGCCAGGTGAAAATGTTCTTGTCCCGCCACCGAAAACGCAGCAAGAGGCTGAAGAAAGATCACAGGATGATAGCCTGGAATGCATCGATTGGTATCTTTGTAAAAAGAAAGCCGAATAAATATATGAAGCATGTCGTTCGAAAGAGCGACATGTTTTTTTATCTTTTAATGCAATACATGCTTATCAAACACGCACCAAATAGTTCTCTTTTTCAAAAAAATGAATAGGTTTATGATGGGAGATTTTTAGATAAAAGGAGGCTGCCGATGAATTATTATGACAACTGCGATCAACTGGCATGGCAGGCTATAAAATACGATATGCTTTCCAACTATTACAAATACTGCGATCCGCAAAAACACATCTACTACTATAAAAAACATCTGGCGTGTATGCAGAGATGGGTCATGTATGAGCGGGGAGAAGGCAATGGGATGGGTATGGGCAATGCTATGGGCAATGGCATGGGAATGGGCATGCCGAACAGCATGGGCATGGGAAGTATGGGGAATATGGGTATGGCGAAGGTCCGGGTCCTTCACGCGTCACCGGATGCCCCTGCCGTGGATGTGTACGTGAATGGCCAACAAATCCTGGAGAACATCTCCTATCAACAGAAGAGCGAGTATATAAGCGTACCTGGAGGTCAATATCAGATTGAAATCTATCCCGCTGGTAAAATGAATCAACCCGTGCTCAGCCAGATGGTGATGGTGGAACCTGGCAAGATGTACACGGTCGCTGCAGCAGACACATTGGAAAACCTGCGCTTGATTGCTGTGTTAGACAGTGACAACGTTTCACCTGGTCAATCCAAAGTTAGGGTCTGGCACTTATCTCCGAATGCCCCGGCTGTCGATATCGCAGTCAAAGGTGGGGACGTACTTTTCCGAAATGTCCCATTCGGAAAGGCGACTCGCTATCTGACGTTACCACCGACCACGTCAGACTTAGAAGTTCGTATCGCTGGTACCGAGCAACCGGTGTTGACCATTCCGGAAGTGACGCTTGAGCCGAATCAAGTCTATACGGCAACGGCGGTCGGTTTGGCGGGAGAAGATCCTCCGCTTGAAGCCGTCTTCTTACAACCATAAACAAGAAAACAGGCAGATGAGCTTAACGGGTTCTGATACCTGTCACAAAACCGTAATTTACTTAAGAAATTGCATATGGAAATGCATAGATAATTTCACTGTATTTCATATCGTATAAGATAAAAAATAAGCCGAACTTTCAATCCATTACGGATCGATGTGCGGCTATTATTTTATTCCAGTTTTTTAAACTAAAGCGCTCGATAATTAATGAAGAATGACTAATTCATAAATCTAACGGACATTGAGGACCTTATTTCTATAACTTATTCATTTTCACTAAACTTAACGGACATATGATACCTTATTTGGTTCAAAATCATCAAAAACAATATACTTTTTAAAAAATAGCGCATCTGATGTCCGTTTGCACACCGAAATTGGCGTTTTTGTCACACATAACGGATCTGATGTCCGTTAAACCCTATCTCCCACCTTCAACAATCCTGTCCTTTTGTTGAATAACAATAAGTTTAAAATCTTGATTACCTACCGCATTCTAACAAAAACAATTAATAGTAAAATGCAGGTCAATTTGCAAACATACAGGGGATTCTGTAAGGTTACAAATTGTTCTATTTGAGCAATAATCCTTATTTATCAACAAAAATAGTGCCTCAAATTGCTATGCAATTCGGGGCACATTTTAGTCAACATATTTATTGTTTGTGATAGATAACCGAACCGGTTAAGATGAGCTGCCTGTTTTTTTACATATGAGTAAGGATATTAATCAGTTTGTCGAATGGGTCCCGGACGAAGAACCGTCGCACGCCCCAAGGTTCTTCTACAGGTCCATATTCTATTTCAAAACCTGCTTCCTTCATGACCCGATACGCCTCATCCAAATCGTCAACTTCAATCGACAGATCCGGTGTCGGTGTGCCTGAACCACCCTGCGATGCAAAGCTCACTTGAACTTTTGATGTTCCCTCTGATCCATATGTGACCATCCAACCATGGTTCATCAACTCTTCAAGTCCGAGAACATCCTGATAAAAGCGTTTCGCCTTCTCGATTTCAGTGGTATCAATATTTGAGACAATCCTTAATACTTTCATATCCAATCTCACTCCCATAACTTCAAGATTTTCATTCATCAGCTATGATGTTTCGGTCTCTTAAAATGTCATAGGTAATGTTCGTAGCAGTCGTACCAGATGAACTGACGTTGGTGACGAAGATATATGCTCCCTTCTCGTTCTCAACGAAACCGACGAACCATCCTAGTCCGTAGTCCGACAAACGAGTCCCGGTTTTTCCGTATACGATGTAATCGTCGTTTTCTTTATGAATCATCATCCGTTTGACGGTTTTCATACTTTTTTCAGAGAAAGGGAGGTCCTCTTCAAATAGCTTTTCCATAAAATCGGCTTGTGCAAGTGGTGTGATTTCCAGTGTATTATCGAGCCAGAATCGGTCGATACCTCCTGAGAGATCTTGATTACCATAAGAAAGATCGTTCACCCATGTTTGCATCCGCTCATGCCCGATTTCTCTCGCCATCTCCTGGTAATACCAGATGACAGAGTATCGTATGCCAGAACCAAGAGTGTGATCATCATTCCAGATGTCAAATTCCCGTTCAACACCATCCCAACGTTTCACATCATACTCATCTCGGACGACTCCTACCTCTAAGCCAATTAATGCGTTTGGCACTTTAAAGGTCGATTCTGGTGTGAAAGAGGCATTCGCCCGTTCAGGGTTATAGACGTAGGTCTTGTCTCGCTTGAGATCCTTTAGAATGAAAGTTCCTTCATGTTCACCGAATGCGTCACTAACATCAATCTCTTTCATTTTCCCATTTCCATGTTTCTCACCATCCGCATTTGTACCTACTGACCATCCCACCATACTAAAAAGTAAAAAGGTTACTGTAAACCAGATTATTTTCTTCATGAGAATCGCCTCCTTTACTCATCTTAAACGTTGGTAAAGAGATGAGGAAAAGGCAAAATCCCTATTTTATAAATAGTGTGAATGTCTTATTTTCCCTTATTGATTAATACCATCTCATCAATGCACATACACTTAGAAACGTTCACAACTTATCATCCAAGGGGAGGACTCACATGCCTTTTTTCGGTTGGCTGCTACTTGTTTTCGGCTTGCTGATGTTATTCGGCTATATCTATGACAAGCGGGCAAAACGAAGAATTGACGAGAGAAAACTGAACGAGAACCTCAAAAACAACAGAGCCTACTACAATAAGGACAGAAACGATTTTAACAACTTCTTCTAGATGGGAAAAAGAGCGATTACGAATGTCAGTAATCGCTCTACTTTAGTTATTTCACTACTGAAGCCTCGAGGTTCCACTCGAACCATCTTCCGTGTCCGTCGGTTTTTCCGATCGTGTTGGTGTATTCTTTTCCATCCAAGTAAAAATCAAGGTGCAGCTCACGGTCCCACATGTTGTTGTACAAATGGAAGACGTCCCGTGTCTGCCCGAGTGTTTTGATTGTAGACGACAGCTCATGCTTCAGCTCTTCAGGGATTTGGTTGGCGACATGGGTGTGGAAGATGCAGATCGGTGTATCTTCCGGAAGGGTTTCCACGATTTCAGGCAACAACCTGACACCGTCGCCTTCGATCAATTTCGCCGGTTCCTCGTTGAATCGTTTAGCCGCTTTTTCAAACAATTCGAGACGCTCTCCATGCTCCGGCCAGATGAGTGACTTCAGCCACAGGAAATCGTCCTCATCACTCAGGTCACTGATATGGAGATCCAATCCGATTTTCGAAGCGACGGGAGGACTCTCTTTTTGGAAAGTCGGTGTATGCGCACTTCTGATTTCGGATGTGATATGTACAGGTGAATACGGGTCACCATACACTTCGTCTGTACCATAGGAATATTGATACTTGTCCCATAAAAGCTGCAAGCCAGCACTGGACCCGATTTCAATGAGCGAAAGGGGCTTCTGGACTTTATTGTGGATATAGCAGAATATCGGATAAAGGTACGCACACCGGCGGACCTCATTCGTCTGCACGAGTCTGGTTTGTAAAATTGGAAGGATCTCTTCACGATGCATCAGACAGAAGTCCTTGAAATGGTCAAACGCTTCCTCAGGTGCTTTAGGATCATCTGTTACGCTCGGGTAATAAGCGCGTAATGGATGATCTTTTCCTTTTAACAGTAGATAGTGGACGGCACCTAAGAACAGGTTCGGCACTGGCTGACCTTCTTGTGCGTGTGTACATATTTCTAGCAAATCGTCATCTTCTGCAATCTGGTAGGATAAGTGCTCATATAAATCACTCGATCCACTGCATTCCAGTTTTGCGAAGTTGATAAATCGTTCGGATAATTGGGTTGTATTCATGATAGACCTCCTCGTTTGCACTCGTTTTTTCCACACGTTCTACTTTACACATTCCCCTCACAATCTCCTTCCCAGAAAAAGTGAACGAGCAGGAGATCCTGCTCGTTCGCCACAAATTTTCCAGTAATATTACCGGTCCGTAATGTTTAAATCCCATCAGAACGGTGAAAAAGGAAACTACAGCTGTAGGAAAAAGTCTAAAACGAAAGAGGACAAGCGTATGTTTCAAATGGTGATAGATTTGATAAAAGAATATGGTGTTTGGGGATTACTGTTAAGTGTCGCATTGGAAGCCTCATCTGTACCTTTCCCAGGAGGGCTGGTTACGCTGACCTTCGGTTATTTCCTGGATCCGTCATGGACGAAGCTATTCACATACTCGTTAATGGCAAGTGCCGTGTACACGTTGTTCAGCTTCATCCCTTATGGAATCGGGCATAAGCTTGAGGACAAGTTGAAGGAAAAGACAAACACGAACAAGATTGAAAAAGCACAGCGTTGGTTCAAGAAATGTGGAAGCTGGAGCATAGCCTTAACGCGACCGCTTGGACTCGGAAACTATGTGTCTTACATTGCCGGCGTCAGTAAGGTGAACGTATGGAAGTTCGGGATCCTCACCTTCATTGGAATCTTTCCGTGGACGATGACGATGCTCTGGTTGGGAAGTACAGGAAACTTGAAATCCATCAAAGGGTTTCTCGATGAAATTCAACTATATGGGTTCGTCGCACTTGGACTGGCTGTACTGATCTATTTTGTGTACAGACAGCGGAAAGCCCATCAGACAGGATAAAAAAAGATTGACCTCGATACCATTCGAGGTCAATCTTTTTGTTGTCGTATGACAGAGAAGATATTCAGTTCCAGCTGTCGCGAAATGCGTTGAAGCAATTCACCACCCGCAGTACTGTTCCCTTTTTCATTGATGGCGGGACCAATGATGCCGATACCGTACCGACCTGGGACGGAACCGACGATGCAGCCACTGACGCCACTTTTGACGGGGAATCCGACTTCGACAGCGTACTTTCCAGCTTCATTATACATACCCGATGTCATCATGATCGCTTCAATCGTATTGATGTGATGCATTGGAATGAGTTGCTTCCCGGTTCTGAGGCAAAGGCCGCCATTCGCGAAAAACACGCCGATCTTCGCAATATCGGTCGTCGTTACCTCGATGGAGTTGATCCGGAAGTACAGGTCCAGTGATTCCTCGATATCGTGAGCAATCGCTCCGGTACTTTTCATGAAGTAGGCAAGGGAACGGTTTCGATCTCCCTTCCGCTTCTCCGATTCGTACACTTCTTGGTTCATTTTCAAGGAATTGTTATGCGTGATTTGTCTCAAGCGTTTGAGCACACGGTTGAATCTTTCGTCCGTGTCCTTTCCTTTGATCATCGCTGCAACGGCAATTGCACCTGCATTGACCATCGGATTGAATGGTTTACTTACGTCATGGGACTCGAGGTGGCTGATGGAGTTGTAAAAGTCGCCCATCGGTTCCATGCCGACATTCTGAAAGACTTCTTCCTTCCCAAAGTCATCGAGTGCCATCATCAGACTCACGATTTTGGAAGCACTCTGGAGCGTGAAGCGTAGATCCGTGTCACCCGCAGAGTAGACCTGATCGTTCATGTCGATGATGCACACCCCGAGTTTGTTCTGATCTACCGCATCTTGCCCCGGTATATCTTTCACGACTTCTCCTTCTCGTGAATAAGGCTTGCATTCCGTCACAAGTTCATCCAGAAACTCATTCGTCAATTTCTTCATATGTTAACACCCCAATCGAATTGCACTCCTAAACAGTAGCTTTCCACTTCCTAGGGAATTTGAAACTAAGATGGTGCCAGGTACCGATGGGAATCCGTTGCAGGGCAACGGTTCTCGATCGGTACCTGGCACTGTTTCAGTTTTCCAGTAATTTTTGTATTTTGCTAGGAATTCGACACCCATGTACAGAAGTATTGTAGGCGCAGAAAAAGAGGTGTGGAACATGAAAGATTACAAGGCTCCTGTTTGGCTTGCGGTACTTGTATTTGTAGTTGTTTACACAGCAGATTGGTACGTGAACCAAGTCAATCGAGCGGACTTCAATGAAGTGGTTGCACAATATGTATCCAATGATGCAATCATCCATCAGGAGACTTTCGAACAATACGGATTTGTGACGTACTCCAAGGGGGATGAGCTGTATCTTGTCAGTTTTGAAAGAAAACTCGGTTTATGGAACCTCTTAAGAGGTACTGAAATAAAAGATGATGGGTGGGGCTTTTTCACTGTTGGACCGGAATGGTTCTATACGGGTATTGTAATTGAGCCTGATGTTGAAGAGATTCTCATTGGTGAACAGCCAGCTCAATTTTATAATAGCGAAGGGAATTTCAAATATTTTATCCACCTTGAACCCAACGGCTACAACTATCCCATCAAAGCTGTGAAAGAAGACGGATCTACCTACTGGATCAAGGAAAAATAGGATGGAGGATTAGAGATGAAGACCGAAACCATACATAATACGGAAGATGTGCTGAAGATGCTCGACTCGATGCTGCGTGACGAGGCAGCATTTTGGGATTCATTTTACGAAGATCGGAAGAAGGAGATCCCATTCTTCGTCAATGTGCCGGATGAGAACCTCGTCGAGTATTTCGAAAAAGGATGGGCAAAACCGGGACGCGTGCTAGAGTTAGGATGTGGTCCTGGTCGCAACTCGGTCTACTTCGCAGAGCAAGGGTGTGAGGTGGATGCAATCGACTTATCGATAGAAGCGCTCCAATGGGCGAAGGAAAGAGCGGACGAAAAGCAGGTCCAGATCAACTTCATGAACGGAAGCCTCTATGAGCTGGAAGTGGAGGAAGCCAGTTATGATATCATTTATGATTCCGGCTGTTTCCATCACATTCCGCCTCACCGTCGGATGACGTTTGTGAACCTCATCCAGAGAGCGTTGAAGCCAGGCGGTCTTTTTGTCATCACCTGTTTTGCGGCAGGGGACATGGGCTCAGAAATCTCGGACTGGGAAGTGTATCGTCAAGGCAGCATGAAGGGCGGGCTCGGGTATACCGATGAGAAGCTGAAGGAGATCTTCAATGCTTTCAAACCAGTGGAGATGCGAAAAATGAAAGACATTCAACAGCCCGCGGACACGTTCGGCGTTCCGTTTTTATGGGTCGGATTGTTCCAGAAAGAGGATGAAGCATGAGATGAAGATTCGCCAGATCAAGGAGTCTGATGCCAAAGCATTCCTTAAGCTTCTTAAACAATTGGATGGCGAGACCGAGTTCATGCTTTTTGAAGACGGAGAGCGGACAACGACGATCAATGAGCAAGCTTCCAAGATTAAATCCATTACCCATGACCCGCATTCGACCATTTTTGTCGTTGAAAAAGAAGCCCGACTCATCGGATTCCTCGGAGCGATGGGAAATGCGCAAAACCGAAGGCGTCATAGCATTCATATTGCAATCGGGATCTTACAACAGTGGGTCGGACAGGGCATCGGCAGAAAGCTTTTTGAGGAAGTGGAACGATGGGCGAAGCAAAATGGAATGCATCGACTCGAGTTGACGGTGATGGTCCATAACGAAGCAGGGATCGCATTATATAATAAAGCAGGCTATGAAATTGAAGGGGTCAAGCGTCATTCCATGCAAGTGAATGGTACTTACATTGATGAATATTACATGGCGAAACTGATTTAAAGGTGGAGAGAGCATGACGGTCAACTATAAAATATGGACATTTTGTATGATTCAGGACGGAGACAAGATCTTGCTGATCGACCGACAGAAAGAAGTATTCAAAGGTTTCATTCCGCCTGGAGGCAGTGTGGAATTCCCAGAGTCCATCATGGACTGTGCCATACGTGAAGTGAAGGAAGAAACTGGACTGACGGTGCGCAACCTGGAGTTCAAAGGGCTGAATGAATACGTGAATCCTACGACGAATGCTCGTTATATGATCTTCAATTACTTGACGAAAGACTTTGAAGGCGAACTGCTGGAGAATCCACCGGAAGGGAAACTTTACTGGGTGCCGATTGATGAAGCCCTTCAACTTCCGATGCAAAAGTCGTTCAAGCGGAGGTTCCCGCTGTTTTTTGAAGATGGGACCTTTGAAATACATGTCGTCTGGGACAACGTGCAGAACGAGGAAGAAGAGGTGACGATTAATCGAACATGAATGATAGGTTGGTTTACCATATGGAATACATAGATTTGATTTTGTTAGGGTTAGTGGCATTCGTTTTATGGTATTGGTTCAAGAGGAGAGAGGACGAGGAGCGACATTTGGGATGGAAGCTCGTTGGCTATTATTTGCTGGGCATTTTTACGTTCAAATTCAATGGGTTCCCTATTCCTTTAGGGCTTGTAATATTCCTTCTATTATTAAAACCTACCATCAATCAAAAAGTAAAATCCTACGCCGTTTATACAGGGTTGGCGGTTGTGATTCTTTCCATCACGATTCCTTACGCTCAAGAGAAATTTTACGAGTTTCCGCGTGAGGTCGAGGCGAAAGGACCAAACAGCATCTATGATTTTCAGTTTCAGGATAACTGGAAAAAGCTAAAGGAAGAGTTCAATATCAATTTTGCCATAATCGAGATGATTGATCTAAAGTATACAAAGGATGGGCACATCGAATATTTCCGTTTTCAGGCGGAAGATCATAGTAATGGTATTGACCAGGTTCGTTACTTCATCGAATTGGAAGGCTCCGAGGAATGGCATGTGCAGCGATCTCGTTCAGAGTATGAACAACCTCCTCATTGGCAGGAAGAACAAGAAAAGCTGACAGTCAACCAATTTTTCCGTATGTTGGATGAGGTGGACTTGAGGGAAATGCAACCTGGTGAATCTTCTAAGAGGTTTCATGTGACGGCTCATTATTTGACCAAGTCCTATTATGCTGTGAAAGAAAACGAAAAGTATGGGGTAACGGGAAGTGAAGTTTTTGAAATCACGAATGATCAACTCCCAGTCTATGGATATACAGTCGATATGTGTGGCTATTCTGGAAAAGTGGAAGATTGTACAACCTATGCCAATTACCTATTTGAACCCGTTTTGAATGCAAAAGACGATGCCCATGAATGATCAAATGAAAATCCACATCATCGGTTCGGTCGGCAGTGGGAAGACTATCTTCGCGAGGAAATTGTCCTCGGTGATGGGCATTCCTTTTTACGAGATTGATAATGTCGTGTGGGATCGCTCGGGAACAGAGGATGTTCGTCATCCGGAAAAAGAGCGGAACCGCCAGTTCGCTGAATTGATTTCCAAAGAGGAATGGATCATTGAAGGTGCACAATATGGGTGGACGAGCGAAGGCTTCCGAAGAGCGGACCTGATCATCATGCTGTATCCGCATCTCTGGATCCGGAACTACCGCATATTAAGGCGTTACGTCCGGTTCAAGCTGGGCTATGAACAATTGAATTACAAGCATGAGTTCCGGCATCTGTTCAAGTTGTATAAATGGAACTACAAGTTTGAATATCGAGGCAAAGACGATCTGCTGGAGCAGTTCGCCTCATACGAACAGAAACTTGTCATTTTAAAAAACAACAAAGAGATTGAAAGGTTCCTAGATGAAACTAGGAATAGAAAGGAATAATTAAGTTGTCATTATCATTGATTTTTCTATTGGGTGTTGTCATTATTTTCTTCCTTCTTACTCGAAGGAAACAGATGTATCAAACGGCTGGATTTAACAATCGGCTCACCAAATGGATGGCTTCTCAAAAGTGGTTTCGGAGCCCATGGTTGAGCGGGGGATTGGTGTTCTTGATGAATGCATTATATTTCGGATTAACGATACTCATTCTCTATCTACTCATGTTGATTCACATCCCATATATCCACTTGATAGTCATGCTAAGTGCGGTCATCGTCAGCATCCTTTCATGGGTGACAGTAGGAAGTTCTTATGAAGGAACTAAACGTAGCCGTTATAAGTTGGGAACTTTGGGTAGTAGCTTTTATCTCATTATGTTTCTTATTTTCCTTTACATGTACATAAATATTGAGCCCTCTTATCCAGGTGAGGATACCTTTATGGCTGCCATCGGACTCATCATGGCGATGATTGTCACGGTTGTTGCGACAATTATTTGTTTTGTATGCGTGTCTTTCAGGAGAGAGTAGAAATGAAAAAATCTATACTATGCATCTTCTTGTTTGCCCTTTTGTCCGGTTGCAATAATGAAAAAGTATTAGAGCCAGATACTGCGATGAATGCTGCCACATTGATGAAGCACCGAATGAATATTGAAAACTATGAAGCGTTTAAACAGTTGTTCCATGAAGCATCCAAAGGGGAAGTCACAATGGAAGAGTTTGATGAACTTGGTAAGTTGACAACTGCAAGTACCGATTTTCGAGAGCATATGCTTGTCACTTTTACCAATGGGGAAATGCTGCTTGTAGAATTCGCTCCAAAACTGGAAGACGATGAACATTACCAAATTGTTGATGTGAAACCTGTACCTGATGACGTGAAGGCGTTTTTTGAAAGATGATGAAGGTGGAGCTTGTTGAGTTAAGTGAGAGAAAACAGACGACAAATCCATAACAATAAAAAGGGATTCCCTTCCAATTAAGCGAAATAGAATTCAGATGAAACCAATCGTTAGGAGATGAAGGAATGCGAGACGAAAGACTTGTTCAATTAGCAAAAACACTTGTCAATCATTCAGTGGAATTAAAGGAAAATGAAAAGGTTTTGATATCAGGCAGTGTCATCGCCAAGCCGTTGATGAAAGAAATCATCCGTGAGGTATATCGGATCGGTGGCTTGCCCTTCTTGGATTTGAAAGACGACGAGTTGTTGGTGGAGATTGTAAAAGATTCCACAGAACGTACGGCGGAAATCCAAAAGGGATGGATGGAACGAAAACTTGAAGACCTTGATGCCTTCATCTTTGTCCGTGTGAATGAGAACGATGCGGAAATGTCGGGCGTACCTTCTGAAATCCTCCAGCAGTATGGAAAAGTCATTCGTAGTGTGAACACCCGTATCATGAACGAACGGAAGTGGGTGCTGTTGAACTATCCGACACCTGCAGCGGCTCAAAAAGCGAAGATGGGTACAGAACAGTATGAAGATTATCTGCTGGAAGTATGCAGTGTCGATTACGAGAAGATGGCGGAAAAACAGAAGCCACTTGTGGAATTGATGGAACGAACCGACCGAGTCCGACTTGTTGCACCGAACACAGATTTGTCGTTCTCCATTAAAGATATCCCAGTGGTTGCAAGCCATGGGAAACGAAACATTCCAGATGGTGAGATTTTCACATCACCGGTAAAAGACAGCGTAAACGGAACGATTACATTCAACACGCCTTGTCCATATCGCGGTGTAACGTTCAACAATGTTTCCCTTACGTTCAAAGACGGTAAAATCATTGAGGCGACGAGTGACAACACGGAAAAATTGAACGAAATCCTCGATTCAGACGAAGGAGCTCGATATATAGGTGAGTTCGCAATCGGACTCAATCCACTCATCAATAATCCAGTCGGAGACATCTTGTTTGATGAGAAGATCAATGGAAGTATCCACTTTACACCAGGGCAAGCGTACGAAAGTGCGGACAACGGCAACCGCTCCATGGTCCACTGGGATATGGTATTGATCATGAAGGAAGCCTTCGGTGGCGGAGAAATCTACTTCGATGATCAACTGATTCAGAAGAACGGCATCTTCCAACCAGCGGAGCTGCAAGGATTGAACCCAGAACAACTGGTGAAAAAGGAAGAAAAAGTACAGGTTTGATAGAAGGTGGAATGAAAATCGAGTATGAACGGAAAAGTTTGTACTCGGTTTTTCCATTTGATAGGTTCATTATTTAAGTGTAAGGAGTGCACCATGAAGAAAGTCATTACATACACTTTTTCAGTTATATATATTGTAATAATCGTTGGAATCATAGAAATGTTATACGATGATAACCCGAATAACGACCATTATGGCCAATATCTGCTCATTGTGATGATGTTCATCCAGGGCATCCATTATTTACTTCGAGATAAACTTGAAAATAAGAAGAGTCGCAAAAGTGATTATCTTTTTGTTCTCGTTACAGTGGGCCTACTCATATGGGCAAGTACAGCTTATCTTACATAGGGAGAGATCGAATGGAATTTCAGCAGCTGGAAACAGAACGACTACATCTGGTTCAAATTAAACAGGGACACACTGAAAGCTTCTACAACATCCTATCAAGGGATGATGTTATCCAATATTATGGAATGGATCGCCTGACGAGCATGGACCAGGCATCTAAAATCATTGATTCATTCCAAAGTCATTTTGAAAAGAAACAAGCGATACGTTGGGGAATGGTGCATAAAGAAACAGAGGAGTTCATCGGCACTTTAGGCTTGAACAATTTGAGTCTCTGGAGCAATAAATCGGAAATCGGATTTGAATTGCACCCTGACTACTGGAAAATGGGGCTGACTTCTGAAGCGGTGAAAGCAGTGTTGGATTATTCGTTCACCGAGCTGGAATTGTACCGGTTGGGAGCAGTCACATATCCACAAAACGAAGCATCTATTAATCTGCTCATGAATCTTGGTTTCAAGGAAGAAGGTAGATTAAGAGGCTATCTCTATCAAAATCAACAGTCTCACGATGCGCTCATCTTCTCTTTGTTAATGCCTGAATGGGAATAGTAGATAAATTCTATAGGGGGGATCACATGAGAAAAGGACTAGCTTACGTGTGTGCTTTGTTTTCAGTTTCATTTCTATTGTTTTTTATTGTGACTTCCACACTAGAAACAGCATTTCCCTCCATTTCATTTTTCCTTGCCACGATAGTTGGTACGTTTATTTTGGATAAAAACCAATGGTTTGTTGAGTGGTTTGAAATAAAAGGTCCTACTAAAAACGAAGGAGACCATCATGAACTATAAAATAGAAGTTTCTACAGAAAAGTACGAAGCGTTCTCTGAATTCATTACGAACAAGCTCAAGGAATACAACAATTCAAAATCCATTCATCATAAGGAATCGAGAAAAGAAGGTTCGCGCAAGCCAATTCGCGTCATTTTGACCGATGATCAGGAACAATGGATCGGCGGGTTGACTGCAGATGTTTATTGGGACTGGTGCGAACTCCATTATTTCTGGATTAGTGAGGCGTACCGTCAAAAAGGGCTCGGCGCACAATTGCTCGAGAAAATGGAGGAAGAGGCAAAGGCGAAAGGAGTCACGAAAGTACTTGTCACGACCTTTGAATTCCAGGCTCGTTCTTTTTATGAAAAGCATGGATTTGAAGTCGTCGGTGAAATTAAAGACTATCCACCTGGCGTCAGCCATTACACCTTAGTGAAAAAGTTCGCCTAACATGTTGTAAAAATCCTGTGCAATTGGGTGTTTTTTGTAGAATTTGGTGAAATCTTGTTACACAAATCATGGAATCTTAGAGGAAATTACTATCTGTGTATAGAAAAAGTAACCTAAAGACATGGTTAGAATCCAGGGAGGTACAACGTGAGAAAAATTTTGCCGGGGTCTATTCTATCCTACACACAATACGGTTACTTGAAGGTAGCAAAGAACATCAAAACCAAATGTCCAAAGTGCAGCAAGACAGGAGAATTTGCGTTAAAAGCGAACTTTTACCAGGTTCGGAAAACCGGATTGTTCGGGGAGGGGATCTGTTCAGAGTGTAAGAAGCCGTCCGAGTTCGTCATCATGCTGAAAGATCAACCGAATCAACAGGTGAAAGAAGCCGACATCTACATATACGATCCGACCGCTTCGGAAGGACGTCTTGAGCATTTTGAACAGAACAAGAATATGCCGATTGACCTTGTCCGTTCCTATACATCCGCGTTGAACGTCAGTCAGTCTCAAGATAATTCAGCAACTGCCGTCATGTCGAAAAGAGTCCTTGAGAGTGTTTTGAAAAACTTCATGGGAGAGCGGACGAAAGATCAGTCTCTTGCCCAACAATTCGAGCAGCTGCCGGAACATGTGGATTTGACGAAACCGATCTATTCCTTGAGTCAACTCGTACATCCTGATCGTCCCTTCAATGCGATGCTTGATCTGGAGCGTGAAATTGACGACGAGACAGCGGTATTGTTGATGGAATTGTTAGAGGGACTCATTGAATATCTTTTCATCCTGCCAGAAAAGATCGAATCCGTTCAAGACCAGATTGAGAAGAAGCTCAATGAACGCGTGAAGAGATTCTAAGCGTACTATTCGTTGCAACACGAACATACTCTTGAAAAAATTTAGATTTACACAAGGGAGGCGTTCCGTGAACCAAATCAAAGGATTTTTCAAGCTATTCCTTCGAGAGCCGATGTGGTTCAAAGTACTGATCCTAGCTACTTTCATCAGTTCAATCGTGTTCAGTAGTACTTACTTCTCCCATAACCCCTTATTCGAAAGTATCGCAAAGGGCAGTGCGGCGGTTTTCTTTTGTACTTTTGGTCTTAAATATCGTAGAAATCTCAAAGTTTCAGTCCCGATGTTCATCGCCGCAATCTTATGCGTTTACTTATCTTACAGTTACATAGGTTCAATCTGATCAGAGTGGTGACACTCTGGTCTTTTTTCATGGTGGCTTGTTTAAGCTTATGTCCTACCGGGTAGTTCTAGGTTGTAAGTCGAAGGAGGGCATCATGGATAAACGACTGCTGATTTCTCTTATTCCAATTCTGATTCTTGCGGTATTTATGATGATCAATGTGGTTGAAGATGTAAAGATGAAGAACAGTGAAGTGTTTGTCGCATTAGGTGATTCTTTGACCCATGGCGTGGGTGACCAGCAGGGAAGCGGTTATGTCGGTGATCTTCAATATTTACTTAAGGAAAACCAACAGGAGGAAGTGACGGTTGAAAATCACGGAATTCCCGGTCAACAGTCCGATGGATTGCTCGCTCAATTAGGGCAACCAGAAGTGTTGAATGATGTTGAAGAAGCGGATTACATCACGGTGTTTATTGGTATGAATGACTTGGTGAAGAGCAATGGTAAGGACTTAAATCCGATTCGTGAAGACAGATTGGAGATCGGTAAAGAAGATTATGAGCATAATCTCCAGAAGATCTTCAAAATCATCCGTGAAAAAAATCCAGACGCGCGAATCTTATTTTTAGGACTATATAATCCTTATCCATCGTCTGATAAAATTCAGCAAGTCATTGATGAGTGGAACCGATCGAGTCAGCAAATCGTCAAACAGCATGACCATATGAAGTTCATTCCGACAGACAATCTTTTTGAAGAGAAGTCACACAAATATTTCAGCGACTCCCTCCATCCGAACAAGTCTGGCTATAAGCTGATTACGCAACGAATCGTAAAAGAATATGATTTTTAGACATAGGAATATCCAAATAAAAGTCGAATAGGACATAAATGGAAGAGTCTTAACAAAGGTTAAGGCTCTTTATTTATTGGAAATTGTCGGGGGTTTAGTATGAAATTATATGGTGACTTTACAAAAGAGGATTGGTTAGAAGCATTCAAAATAACTGAAGAGAAGGTTCCGCCATCATTCATTTTACATGGGGAATGGGAGCATGAGTGGAACTTATCTACATGGAAAGAAATCTTAAGTGAAGAGCAATGGATTCCGATCTGGAATACCATCGTCGGAAAGTATAAGAAGCATCAAATCGGCTTTGCGAATGTATTCGGTGGCCCCATTGCAGCAGCTATCGTCCATCGCTTCGCTGTACTAGGCACAGAGACTTTCGTCCAAACTGGATATTTTGGCGGATTATCCCATGAGGTTCAGTACGGCGACATTTTCATTGTGACGTCGGCTGTAATGGAGGATGGGGTTTCCCAGTGGTACGTGAACGATCGGAAAACCGTTGCTGCTGATCCACAACTTGTTGAAGAAGCGATCAAGTATTGTGAAGAAAAGGGCTACCGCTATGTGACTGGATCTATTTTTACAACTGGAGCGATCATGGTCGAAACTTCAGAAATGGTAAAGGGGTGGGCGGAACAAGGACATATCGGCGTGGATATGGAGACCGCTACAACGTTTGCGATCGCTGAAAGATTCAACCGAAAGGCAGTCGGCTTGTTGAACTTATCTGATCATATCATTAAGGGCGATACATTCTATTCAGTTGGAGATTCAAGAGACGAACAAATTGACGAAACAGATGAGAAAATCAGAGAAATCGCGTTGTATCTTTCAACGTTAAAGAGATAAGGAGATTTTGTATGGAAAGAGTAGATGTCGTTTATTCTTTGATCTATGATGAGCAATCTGACAAAGTATTGATGGTCCAAAACATCAGACATGATAACTGGTCGTTGCCAGGAGGAGCTGTGGAAAAAGGCGAAACGCTACGGGAAGCAGCCATTCGAGAGGCAAAGGAAGAGACCGGTCTTACCATTGACGTTGAAGAAATCGTTAGCGTGAATGAAGCATTTCTGGAGACAAAAGACGTCCATGCGTATTTCATAACATTCAGAGCAAAGATCGTTGGAGGTGAGATTGCTATCCAGGACACAGCAACCATATCCGATGTGCAGTGGAAAGACATAGAGACAGCAAATGAGCTCATGCCATATTACACAGGTGGAGTTCGTGGTTTGCTAGGTGCCGCTGCTCCGTATGTGTATCAGGGTAGATACTGATGAACAAAAAAAGATTTGTGCTTATTGTAGTGGTAAGTATCCTCACTGCGCTTTCCATCAGAGTTTACAACGACTACCGTGAGAGGGATCTTGTTGATCTCATCCCTTATCAACCGAAGGATTTTCTTTGGATCCACTTTACTGAAGATCGTTCAAAAGTCGGGGATGGTTTCTTTGAATGGGAATCGAGGGACCAGGAATCAGCAGATGAACTAATGGACTTCCTAAGTCAATACCGTGTGAAAAGAATCGACGAAGATACATACAATCAATTTTTGGCACTTGAGGAAAATTTCGAAACGACCATCTATCATAGGCAGGCCAATCCAGCGATCGTCCATTCAATGGAAAACTACGTTCACATTCTGAACGGAAAATACTACGAAGTTGTCAACGGACCGATTGATATCGAATGGATCAAAACATACAACGAGAAATGGAAGTAGAAGGCAATGAACGAAGCCGACTGAAAAAGTATAATTGACGAATGGCATAAATTATTTCCAAGGGGGTGGTGTTATGAAGGAACTCATAATCATTTTTATTAGCATCTTCATTTCAGAAATTGTCTCTGATTGGATCCATTATCTTATCGGGCTTGATTATAATTGGGTTATAGACAAGTTTAATTTACTATTGCTACTAGCTGAATTCAGTATTTTCTTAGTAATCTATGTACCTACATACTTAATCCTAAAAAGGTTAATCATTAACTACAAAGTATAAACAATATTGAAGCTGATAAAAGAATTGAAGGTAGTTATCCGTCAACGCTTTCTAATGAGTTTGAATTGACTCCAGAGTTAGCAGGCACGATTGTATATATTGTCGTTACTCTTCTTTTTGTAGTTTATCTTTATTAATTAAAAAACAAATTCATCCCCCTTGGGATTTTATATGGGGATGAGTTTATCGATAAGATGGGGGCTGGGTTGAAAGGTTGAAGAAAAATAGGAGACTATTAATTATTATTTCAGTGGTTTTTCTTCTTTTAATCGTTTTCATGTACATACCTTCTTTACAAGCACAACTGATTAAATATTCGTTTGATCATAACAAAGAAGTTTTTACTGAAACCAAAGTCGTATCCCGTACTGAGTTTTTAGAAATTGTACATCATCAAAGGAAATTAGCTCAAAGGCTAGAGTCTTCTAAGAAATATGCTTTGGTGGCTGAAGAAGTCCGAGAAGGTTTAGACAAAGCCTTTCACGCCTTCTATGTAATAGATGAACATCTTAATTATGAGTTATTGACGGTTGAGTATCCTATTACAAAGTATAAAGACCAAGAATACACAATTGAATTTATGTCGGGTAAAGTCACCATTTCTAAAGTAAAAGCGAAAAATGGTGATTGGATTGATTATGATGAAGATGACTAAGTAGTTTAGATTAGGGTGTAACAATTAACTTTTATAAGTGAAGGAGTGTGCAAGTCAAAATCTTAAATACTATGGGGGATAGTTAATTGGGAATCATTAATATTCTTGCTTTGTTATTCTACGGACTTTTAGGGTTGGGGTTGTTTTACTTAATAATCCATTATGCAGTGAAAACTGGTATCGACTCTTCGGTTGAAGTTAGATCACTAAGGAATGAAATAAAACAGATTACGAAAAAACTAGAAGATCATAACACACCATAAACAGGGATACCCCAGTATAAAGAGAATCAGTAAAAATGATAGTTAGTTAAGAAGAAAATGGCTGGAGAGCAAAAAGAAGCAAACGGCGTTCATTTGTTGAGAAGCTTTAGGAGGAAGTTGTAAATACCTTAAGAATATCGGAGGTATGAGAGATGAAAGCCCTTAGGATAGATCATGTGGGTGTAGTGGTGAATGATTTATCGGCAGCTAAAGCGTTTTTTCTTGTTTTCGGACTGGAAGAACTAGGGGAAGCTAAAGTCAAAGGCAAGTGGGTAGAACGGATCGTAGGGCTTAATGACGTTGAAAGTACGGTTGTCATGTTGGGGTTGCCGGACGGCGAGGCAACTTTGGAGTTGGTCAAATTCCATACGCCATCAGATGATCTAGGGATGCAGCCCTCTTTCGCAAACACCTTAGGTATACGACATATTGCATTTGCTGTGGATGATATTGAAGGCGTTGTTGTAAGATTGAAAGAGAAAGGTGCAGATCTTATAGGCGAGATACAAAACTATGAAAATACATATAAATTATGCTACGTTCGAGGGCCAGAAGGAATTATTTTAGAGTTGGCAGAGAAAATTAGTTTTCTAAATTAAGTTAATCTAAAGGAGGATGTATCATGACTAAACATAGAATTTATACGATGAGTTTTGCAAGTGTCTATCCCCATTACATCACCAAAGCAGAGAAAAAAGAGCGGACAAAATCAGAAGTCGATGAAATTATACGTTGGTTGACAGGCTATAGCCAGGAACAATTAGAAGAGAAACTGGAAAAAAAGACAGACTTTGAGACCTTCTTTGCTGAGGCTCCGCACATGAATCCTTCAAGATCTTTGATTAAAGGTGTAGTTTGTGGCGTCAGAGTTGAAGATATTGAAGAACCGACCATGCAGGAAATCCGTTACTTGGATAAGCTCGTTGATGAGTTAGCGAAGGGAAAATCAATGGAGAAGATTTTGAGAAAATAATGCTTTGGGAAAGAGGTTCGCTATGAAAAAGAATAACAGATCCGCACTTATGATTTCATTAATTGTTTTAATCGGTTTTCCAATTCTGTTTCTCTTTGTATCCATGAATACAGGGAATTGGGGATATCTTGCGTGGAGTCTTCCACCATCTTTTGCTGCCGGCTTTACTGGCTTGATGATTACTCTGAATCAAATTAAAAAGGACAGAAGTGTTGCATAATCTATTCTATGAATTTATTAGAGGCTTATCGGGATACGATAAGCTTCTTTTGTTCTGGTCAAGAGCTTTTGTAAAACGGATTGTTTAATGATTTTGCTTCAGAAGTTATGTAGTATTAAGAATATCGCTGCAAGAAACCAGGAGGGTATGTATGATTAATGTTTACAATTATGTATTGGACACACTAGCGGATTGGGAACTTGGATATGTTACTGCTGAACTAAATTCAGGTCAGTATTTTAAAAAAGATAGCGAGCTTGTTTCCATAAAAACCGTTGGAGCTACAAAAGAATCTATCGTGACAAAAGGAGGTATGACAGTTATCCCAGACATGGAAGTGGATGAAATGATCCTCAATTCTTCGTCCGTCTTATTGTTACCTGGAGCTGATACGTGGGATGATCCAAAGCATGCTCCTATCGTTGAAAAAGCAAAAGAGCTACTAAAGTGTGGTGGTACCGTTGGGGCGATTTGTGGCGCAACAACTGTACTTGCCGAGGCTGGAATATTGGACAAACGACTACATACGAGTAACAGTCTTGAGTATCTGAAGATGTTTTGTCCGAATTATGATGGAGAAATCTACTATAGAGATGAGAAAGCAATAGTGGATGGTAATTTGATCACTGCAAGTTCCGGGGGTGGATTACTTTTCGCCCGTACTATTATAGAGAAGTTAGATTTATTCTCTGAGGATACGCTTGAAGCTTGGTACAACTACTTTGATACCAGTGACGCAAAATATTTCTATGATTTATTGCAGACGTTAGAGAAATAAAAATTAAATGGAGGAGTCCCCCAGCTACCACCCTGGGGGACTGATTCGTATACGAACTACCTTGCAGACTTATTGTAGCACACAAGAAATAAAGTTGCGCATAGGCAAAATAACACGAATAAAAAGACTCGCAACTAACGAGTCTTTTAACCTCAAGTATGACAATTTTCATTCTCCACTTCTGAGCGTTTGTTTGCACAAGAAAGTGATGATGAAGAGGATCATCGCCATTCCGACGAGTTGGACGGGTGATAAGAATTGGCCGAGAATAAGAACTCCGAACAGAGAAGCCGTTACGGGTTCAATCATCGCAACAATCGAGGCAATCCCTGGGTTGATTTTTTTCAACCCATTAATGTAAAAGAAGAACGACAGTCCAGCGCCGGCAATACCTGTCAGGATGAACCACCAAATGTCCTTGAACTCGAATAACACTTGAGCGATTTGTTGTTTATCAGCATACGTGAAAACGAGTAGAAACTGGACGAGGAATGCCAGTACCAATACGCTGATTTGATCTCCATTTTTGGAGCTGTTTTTCAATCCGAAAATGAACACTGCATAAGAGAGACCAGAAAGTAATCCAGCAATGATGCCGAATAGATTCAAATCCGCTAGGTCTTTTTTATAGGAACCCGTCAACAGGATAATGCCGATGATGACGACAACAATGGAGACAAGCTTTAATGTTGTCACTCTTTCCAAGTTCAAAAGCGCGGATATCATAATGACAAAAATAGGTGCAGTATACATCAGGGTTGCGGCGATCGCCACACTGGTCTGAGAGATGCTAAAGTAATAAAATACATAGTTTCCTGCAATTCCCACACCGGCAAATACAGACCAGAGAATGAGATGACGGTTGAGAGTGATTTTTATCGTTCCCTTGCTGAGCAACCAAAGCACCGTAAAGAGAAGACCTACCAATCCACGGAAAGTCGCAATGACAAGAGGGTCCCAGCCTCTATCAAGCAAGAAACCTGAAAGTCCACCTGTCACTCCCCATAGGAATGAGGCGAACATCACAAACGCGAGTCCATAATAAAATGCTACATTATTTTGTGCTTTTTCCATCGTAGAGTCCTCCCTTATGCTTTAAACCGATACAGCTTGACCGTGTTGAAACATTTGTGTTACCCGCTTTTCCCAGAATTTTTCTGGCTAAAACGTAATTGAAAAATGTTTTTCTTTCCACTACCGGTGGTATGAAGGGTAAGTACACTCGTGTGAAATGGGTGGGGGAAGACGATTACATATATACGAGGTGGAAATATGAAGAATGTGACATCAGTGTTTTGGTACGCAGTTACCATATGTACAGCTTTTGTTCTGTGGGGAGGTTTTGCACCTTCTCATTTGGAAAAGATGACGAGTAGCTTAACTGGATGGATTTCAAATAAATTTGGGTGGTATTATCTCTTAATCATTGTGGTCATGCTTGCTTTTTGCGTGTATTTGATTTTTTCTCGGTTTGGAAAAATCAAACTAGGTGGAGAGAATGAAAAACCACAGTTCTCATTACCGACCTGGTTCGCGATGTTATTCAGTGCAGGTATGGGAATGGGGATGGTGTTCTGGACGACAGCAGAACCGATTTCGCACGCATTCAAAAATGCACCTGTTTCTAAGACCGGTTCGGACAAAGCCATCCTTGAGTCCTTGCAATATTCATTTTTCCATTGGGGATTACATGCGTGGGCGATTTATGGAGTGGTGGCACTCGTTCTTGCTTATTTTAAATTCCATAAAGGTTATCCTGGATTGATCAGTGCAACGTTGGTTCCTTTGTTCGGAGTAGAGAGAATGAAAGGTATCTTAGGAAAGATGATTGATACTCTGGCGATCGTCGCGACTGTTGTCGGTGTAGCAGCTACACTTGGCTTCGGGACAGCACAGATTAATGAAGGGTTGTCCTTCTTATTCGGAACACCAAGTAATTTTACCGTTCAAATCCTGATCCTTGCCGTCTCGACCGTTTTATTCATCATTTCAGCATGGTCTGGAATCAATAAGGGCATCAAATACTTGAGCAATATCAATATGGGACTGGGGTTCTTACTATTGGTACTCTTGTTCATTGTCGGTCCGACTTTATACATTTTGAATATGTTTACACAGAGCGTTGGAGGGTACATCACGAACTTCTTCAACATGAGTTTCAATATCGCACCATTGAATGAAGAGAATCGGACGTGGGTCAATAACTGGACCATCTTCTATTGGGCATGGTGGGTTTCGTGGTCTCCGTTCGTCGGCATATTCATTGCTCGGATTTCAAGAGGAAGAACGATCAAAGAGTTCATGCTCGGTGTCTTGTTCGTACCCTCTCTCGTCTGTTTCATTTTCTTCTCAGTATTTGGGGTATCTGCCTTGTACCTGGAACAGAACGGGTTGGCAACAATCTCTCAATTTGCCTTAGAAACGGCGACATTCGGAGTCCTACAGGAATATCCGTTAGGAACCTTAATGTCGTTCATCACCATTTTCGTCATTGCTATTTTCTTCATTACTTCAGCCGATTCAGCCACTTTCGTACTGGGTATGCTTTCGACTGAAGGATCGTTGAATCCGGCGAGCAGAGTAAAGATCATTTGGGGACTTACCTTATCGACGATGGCTGCCATCATCATGTATTTCGGGGGTACCCAGGGCTTGCAAAATGTGTTGATTATTACAGCACTCCCATTTTCATTGGTGATCCTCTTGATGGGAATGGCGTTCTATAAAGCTGCCTTTAAAGAAGTGAAGGCGAAGAACGCCGAAAACCTACAAAGCATCCGACAGAAGAAAAAATCTGCACTATCGAACGGGTGAAAAATATTGAAAAGGGCGCAATTCATTTGTGAATTGCGTTCTTTTTATGGTTCAAAATGAATAAGGAGGTATTATCACGATAAAATCGAATGTTACAAGTAGGGATTGACCAAGGAGGGGGATGCGAAATGATTGAGGTGTTGGCTCTCTTTTTGTTCTTGGGAGGTTGGTTGTTGTTTTATCGAAATAAAATGCACCGCCGTTCGAACATGAAGCTAGGCTTAGCGATGGTTATGGTTTCTATTCTATACGGGATATTCGCTCTGGGATGGGCAACCTATCATCAGTCTCAGGATATCGCGACTGGTGCGGTCATCTTTGCTGCTGGATTGTTAGGAAGCAGCATCATCATGATGGTCTCTGATTCCATCACCACATTAGTGAATAAGAAAGGAAAGAAGTACTTTTAAACAATAAGGTATGCTTACATGTACCTACACTTAATGAGATTGAACTAAATAAAGACCTTACAAAACACGACGAATGTTGTGTTTTTTCTTTTTGGCAAGGAGTTCGAAATATGAAAAAGAATGTTAAAAAAGATCAAAATATCAGGAGGGATTCTATGCGAAGTAAGAAGATGGCCATGTTGTGCAGTTCGATTCTTTTAGTCTCTGGATTAATCAGTCCTGTTTATGCGGATTCGCCAGGTAATAGTCCCAACAACGATCAGAACCAAAACCAGTCAACTTCAGGTTTCATCAGTCATGATGAGTTAAGCCGGAAGCTTGAACAGATTGAAAAGAACAGCAAAGGAACTGTTGATGTAGAGGTTGCTGGATATTCCAATCATGACCGTGAAATTTACACTGCCAGAGTGGGTAATGGAGATAAAGTCTTGTTGATCCAAAGTGAGATCCACGGAAACGAGAAAACAGGAACAAGAGCACTGTTGAACATTCTTCAGCATTTGGGATCCAATAACTCGCCTGAAGCTCAAAAAATTCGAGATGAAGTGACGATTGTTGCCATGCCGATGATCAATCCCGATGCGACCGAATTGGATCGCCGTGGAAACGATCGATCTTGGAGTGAAGTAGAAGAGGACTTTCCACAATTAGAAGGGGTCACTCCTTCATGGAATTACTACACGTTCCAAAATGAATATTGGGACTATGCTTCTAATCCTGGATTCGATGTAAACCGGGATTTCAATCCAGACTTGGATTACGTCCCTCAACCGGAAGATTTCCCAGGTCAATCTTCTGAGCCAGGATGGTACATTACACCAGAAGCCCAAACAGTACGAGATGTGTATAAAAACTTGACTGAGGAATTTGGTACAGTTGATGGTTTCATCGACCTTCATCATCAAGGAGTCTATAAGGTTGAAGGTAGCGGAGAGCCTGTAACCCTATCCCTATCAGGAAGTTTCGTACCAGATCCGAGTTCATCTGAAGGTGAGAAGTATAGTGAGTATGCCGACACGTATGATGGTGATTTATCCAAGCAATTGAATGTTGCAGCCTATGATGCGTTGCAAGAAATGGGCAATTCACCGTTCGGCAATATTTCATTATATCCACAAAATCTTGATCTCCCAGGTACGGCACTTGGATCTTTTGCTCTTAATGGAAGTGGAGCAGTGCTGTTCGAAGTGACAGGTCAAACGCAAAGCTATGGTCAAAAGCGGATTGGACAACTTGTCAAAGCGGTTGAGAGGGGTCTGTACGGTATAATCAATGGCATGGCATCAGGAGATGTGTATGACATCGATCCGGATCGCTACGATGACATTCCGCTCACGGACCGAAGCCAACATTACGGACACCATTGATTTGTTGAAAGAAGCTGCTGTAACAAGCAGCTTCTTTTTCTATGACAAATAAAGGATTCAGCAACGAATAAATCGAAACTTTAAGTTGCGGATTGTGAACAAGAGATGATTGTAATCGAAAGGATGTAATGCATTGAAACAGAATGACATCATGATTATTCCTTATGATCCTAAATATGCTGTACAAACAGTCAAGATGTGGCGAGATAGCAAATACGAGGCGATTGGTCAGAAAGAAGTGCATAGCTTTGAAAATCATGTATACTTTCTAGATCACATCTTACCTACAGAATTCAAAATTGAGATAGCAGTTGTGGAGGAGAAAGTGGTTGGCGTCATCGCATATCATGATTCTCAAATAAGCCAGCTCTATATTCATACCGGTTATCAACGCTTAGGAATCGGGAGTAGACTGCTTGAGAACGCAATGGCACACTCAACTGGGAAATTGCAGGTGTACACTTTTGAGGTGAATAAGAAAGCACAGCATTTTTATGAGAAAAAGGGATTTGAGATCATTGGCAGAGGCCATGAAAACGAAGAGAATCTGCCCGATATACTTTATGAATGGAAAGCTGGATAAGTATTTAGAGATAGATTGGAGACCGAGATGACCGTGTTAAAAGATGATCAAATCTGCCTGATTAGATCTGCCGTATTAGAAGATGCCGAAGCGGTTTTGGACATACATATCGATGTGATTACGGAAGGTGACTACTTCATTGCAGTTTCTGACGAGTTTACGAGAACACATGAGGAACAAAGAGAATGGGTTCAAGCGAGAATCGAGAATGAGCGGGATACATTGCTAGTGGCTGAAATTGATGGCCATGTAGTTGGGTGGATCGTGTTCATTGCACAAGAACGAAAGCGTATGGCTCATACAGGATCCTTTGGATTGATGATACGAAAAGAGTTTAGAGACCGCGGACTTGGACGATTGCTCGTAAGTGCTCTCTTAAATTGGGCAGAAGAGAACTCATTGATTGAAAAAGTGAGTTTGGGTGTATTTTCAACGAACCATAGAGCGATTTCATTGTATAAGAGCTTAGGTTTCTTAGAAGAAGGACGAAAGGTGAACGAATTCAAGTTCAACGAAAATGAATACGCAGATGATATTCTGATGTATAAGCTTGTCTAGAGGAGGACCTCATGTATATCCCTTCACATTTTAAAATGATAGAGCCTGAAATGGCTTATAAGTTCATAGATGAGTATAGCTTTGCAACCCTCATTTCCCAGCATGATGGTATACCGTTTGCAACCCATTTGCCGATTCTGATCAATGATGATCGGACATACCTATACGGCCATTTTGCACGTGCGAATCCGCAATGGAAGGACATTGAGAACCAGCGTGTGCTTACCATATTCCACGGTCCACACAGTTACATTTCTCCTTCCTGGTATGAAACGGATCGAGCGGTTCCGACCTGGAATTATGTGACGGTCCACGTCTATGGAACCTTGGAGCTTGTGACCGACCAAGAAGAGCTGATGGGTTCATTTCGTGAAATGGTACAAAAATATGAAGAGAAAGACAGTCCTTATCAGCTTAATGAAGTGGATACCGGTTATATTGAGGGAATGAGTAAAGCGGTTCAGGGCTTCAGGATCAAGATTGATCAAGTGGAAGGCAAAGAGAAGCTGAGTCAAAATCATTCTCCAGAGCGACAAAAACGTGTCGTACAAGAACTGGAGAAAAGCCCAGGCACGAATGAACAAGAGATCGCATCCCGAATGAAAATGAAATGGAAAGGAACGGAGTTTTAAATTGAAGAAATTAATACTGAAATCCATGATGGTTTCTGCCATCTTACACCTTATTTATTTTGTTTCCATCCTTGTTATAGGTTTTGTTCAAACATGGAACTATACCCCGGAACTATCAAATGGAACACCTCTCTCGAATGAAGTGGCATTTGGCTTTACTGTATCACCTATCCTATTTGTGCTTTCATTCGTTGTCTTATCCGTGTTAGTTGGAGGACTGCTCGTTACCTACCGAAAAGTCTTCACTGATCATGCTTAAATTGTACATATTGCGATTACCTGTAAAAGGTAGTCGCATTTTTATTAGACCAAATATCATGGCTTACCCCTTAGGTACTAGCTCGATCTACTACTTTCTTTCACCTGCAAATATGCCTTTCTCCTAATAGATTACGGGCCTGAACGGTGTGATAATTGATGTAGTGAGAATGTCAGAAATTTCAGGAAAAGGAAGTGCGTTCATTTGAAGAGAAACAAATCACTCATTTCAATACTGATGGCTGCAGTATTGGTTATCGGATTATTTTTACCAACAAGTAGTGGCAGTGCAACAACGGATAATGGCACAGCAACGATCGACCAGCACCTTTTGGATAAAATGAAAGACTCGACTGGGCTGCTGAATGTCATCGTCACCTTCCATGGTGAAGGGGCTCCAACAATAGAGAACGTGGATCTGTTAAAAGCATTAGGCATCAACACGGGGATTACGATGAAATCCCTACCGATTGCAGGTGTGATGGCAACCGCTGATCAAATTGAAGCATTGTCTCAAAAGGACGATGTCCGTTCCCTTTACTTGAACCGTAAAGTGGAGATGTACAATGGGGACGCGACGGAATTGACAGGCGTCAACAAAGTTCGAACTGACAAAGACATGCAGAAGGCGAACGACGGGTTCCCTGTATCTGGTAAAGGAATCGGCGTTGTCGTCAACGACAGTGGTGTTGATGGTGCGCACCCAGACCTGAAACTTGGTAAGAATCTCGTGCAAAACGTACTAGCCACGACGAACATGGCGAAGACGACAGGACTGACGCCTATTGTCTACCAAGAAGATGTGGTGAATACGGATACGAACTCTGGACATGGAACGCACGTAGCTGGAACGGTTGGAGGAACTGGCGCAGCTTCAGGCGGAATTTATGAAGGAGTTGCACCCGGCGCAGACCTGATTGGTTATGGCTCAGGAGGAGGCGTGCTGATTCTCGATCTGGTCGGTGGATTCGACTATGCGATTACACATCAGAATGAGTACAACATTCGCGTCATCACCAACTCCTGGGGATCGAATGACGACTTTTTCGTAGACGATCCAGTGAACGTTGCGACGAAAGACTGTTTTGATCGCGGAATCACCGTTCTTTTCGCAGCTGGGAATGCAGGACCGGATGAGGATACACACAATCCATATGCAAAAGCGCCTTGGGTCATTTCAGTAGCAGCAGGTGTGAAGGATGGCACGCTCGCAAGCTTTTCATCCCGTGGAACGAGAGGCGTGGAAGAAACGTTTGAAGTCGATGGAGAAACATGGACGTGGAAGGACCAGCCGACAGTGACCGCTCCTGGAGTGGATATCATCTCAGCGCGGACCGTTTCTCCTGTCGGTGTCATCGCGACGGATAAAGATAAAGACAACATCCCGGCAGCTTACCTACCGTACTATACGATGTTGAACGGAACATCGATGGCGACCCCTCATGTCGCTGGTATCGTCGCTTTACTTTTAGATGCAGATCCGACCTTGTCACCGAGTGAAGTGAAGGAGCTCATCAGTCGTACGGCAACGAACATTCCAGGTCGTGAAGCGTATGAAGTCGGCTCTGGATATGTGAATGCATACGGCGCAGTCGACCTGGCTTTCCATCCTGATAAAAAGTACGGAGCGACGGTGAACAAAGACAAGACGTTCAACGCTTATAGTTCTATGGACGTCACACGTGAAAACTATGAAATGGATTATGATCCTACTGGAACGAACGAAACGACTTTCAACGTAAAAGAAAACCAAGCACAGCTCGTAGCGAAAATGTATGCGGACGGAGACACGTTTACTGAAGAAGGTGGAAATCCGCTCGTGTTCACGATTACGGATCCGAACGGAGAAGTGTATGAATCAGGTTTCAACCCGACGTACAGCATCGACCTCGTTAACACGATTACGGTCGACAATCCGGTTGCAGGTGAATGGAAGCTTGAAGTGAGTGCTTATCCAGGAGTCGCTTTACCGGAAAAAGTCGTCGGTACACTCACCCAAAAAACAGCGAGTGTCATGAATGGTCTCGGAGACATTGAAGGGCATGCAGCAGCAGATGCAATCAAGCTTGGAATCAACGAGCGGTTGTTTGATGCGGAAGCCGAAGGCGATTTTAACGCAGATGACCTGTTGACTGAAGGAGACCTGGCAAGCTACCTTCTCATGGGAGCGGGAATCCGCCAAGTCGATCAGACAAGTTCTGATGCGGCAGTTGACGCAGTGATTACGAAAGGTTCAGCGTTAAAAGGTGAGTATACACACGATGGCGTTATGAATTCAGTGGACGGTGAGGAGAGCGTTACTCGAGCGGAACTCGCTTATACGCTCATCCAAAGCTTAGGACTTCAAGAGGAAGCGCGTAGCTTTGAAGGCGATGTGACAGTCGCTTATAAAGGAGAAAGACTGCCGGTGGAGGATGCTGGAGACATCCCGGCAGAATTGAAAGGATACGTGCAGTTGGCACTAGACCTTGGTATCTTCAACGCACACTTCACATCAAGCCAAGGCCCTTACGACAAGGAACCGACCATCCATGCAGAGTTCCACCCAGCGAAAGAACTGACGCGAGGTGACTTTGCAGTAGCGATGACACGCTTTTTTAATAACTATTAATAACGTTTAAGAAGAAGCCTTCTGCATGTGAAGGCTTCTTTTTTAGTTCATTCAATAAAGGAAATATATGTTAACATGGTTTGGGGGAGGGGATGAGATGTACTTACCTATTTTTATTGTGTTAGCCAGTATATTAGGATTCGTGCTCATGAGCATGGGGCCATTAATAGGAGGAATTCTCGCATTCGGGCTTGTTTTTGGCAGCATCCTCTACGGACTATATCAAATACTTAAGTTGAAGAAGAAAATGGACGTACTCGTACCCGATAAAGAAAAACACGTTGAAGCATACGAGCATTATTTGCAGGAACAGGCGAACGGGAGAGATGAACATGTTACATAAGATGAGCTTGTATGAAGAGTATTTTGATTTGATGGAGTCTGGACATAAGACGATTGAAATCCGGTTGAATGATGAGAAGAGAAGACGTATTCAAATCGGGGACACAATCGAGTTTACAAAACTGCCAGATCAGGATGAGACATTGCAAGTGGATGTTATTAAGCTGAAACACTATCAAACTTTCAATGAATTATACGAAGATCTCCCTTACTCAAAAATGGGATGCGCAGGCTGGACACTTCAAGAATTAGTAGACGGAACTTATGAAATTTATACACCTGAGCAAGAGAAGCAATATGGAGTACTGGCCATTGAGGTTCGTGTAACATAGTGCTCACCTGAAACTTCTAATTTTTCAAAACGTATAAAAGGAACATAACAACAATCATGGGGGAATTGGAATGGATTTAATGTGGATTGGGCTCGGTCTGGTCGGGGCTGCTTTTTTTATTGGAGAAGGGCTGAAGAACTTCAAAAATCCAAATGGCAAAAGTTTGATGGATAGCCTTGATTCATCGGATTCTGATAACTTTGTAAAGGAAGACCAGATTCATCATCATATTGGAGTTTCGAAAGAAGATGCGAAAGCATTAATCCAAGAATACCCGGATATTCCACACATCCGATTGAATGGGAATATATATTATCCGCGGAAAAAAGTAATGAAGTGGATGACTGAACTAGGGGATCATTAATCTCAATTAACATCCACTAGATAAAAGTATGTCCTTTTTATGACCATTCGCTTCTTTTGGAAGGGGTCCTTCAACAGAAGGAGAAGGTGGTAGTAACCTTAGTCCAAGGAGTGATCCTATGCAACACATACATATCGTCAAGAAATGGTTCAGCGAGGTTTTTACCAAAGGGGATGTACATAGTTTAAAAGAAATTACTCATTCAGATTTAATCGTGCATGTTCCAAATCATGCCTTCAACGGGCAAGAAGAATTCATTGCCGACTTCATGGGATGGTTCAGAAATGTTTTCGTTGATGATGAGTGGATCATTGAGGATTATTTTGAAAGTGGAGAAAAGGCTGTAGTCCGATACACAGGTCACATGACGTACAAGGGTGGGTGGTTGGACATTCCGTCTACCGACCAGCGTGTAAAAGAAACCGGGTTGATGATCATCCGGTTTGAAGAAGGTCGGATCCAAGAGATCTGGTGTGAAATGAGCGACCTTCACGTATTGGATCAATTACGGCCACTACAAGCAAAAGGAGTCAACACATGAAAAACAACGAAGTAGAAATCGTAGAATTGAATGAAGAAAATTGGTATGAATGCTGTCAGTTAACCTTAACAAAGGATCAAGAAGCTTACATGGAATCGAATGCAGTCTCCATTGCACAGACGAAATTTGAACCCTCTTTGAAAGCTTTTGCGATCTATTATGGTGAAAAAGTCGTCGGTTTCTTGATGTTCAATAGTGAAAAAGAAGAGCTCGATGGCTACTGGATCTACCGAATCATGCTCGATGAAGCGTATCAGCGAAAAGGTATCGGGAAAATTGCAACT
The DNA here is from genome assembly GCF_051842935.1 of Pseudalkalibacillus sp. Hm43. Classification (GTDB taxonomy): domain Bacteria; phylum Bacillota; class Bacilli; order Bacillales; family Fictibacillaceae; genus Pseudalkalibacillus. Next base: position 543,776 of record NZ_JBPXRR010000001.1, read on the forward strand.
GAATTGATGCTCGGTGAAATGGCAAAGCTACCGGATGCGAAGAAAATCGTCGTTGGCTATCATCCAGAGAACAAAGGGGCTCACCAATTGTATGAAAGCCTTGGATTTGTCGACCATGGCGATCGCTTTGGAAAAGAAATGGCCGTCGTTAAAACGTTATAAGTTTAAGGGAGACCCTGAAGGAAGTACCTTCGGGGTCTTTTTCTTAATGAGGAGATTTCCGATCGTATCGGAAATTTTTCAGTATAGAATGAGGTTTTGGATTATAATTCTTGGATTTGGATTATAAATCACGAATCTGGGTTCATCATTTCTCATCGGTATTGAAAACAGTGCAATCCTCCTCCCTACAAAAAGATCCGGGACCATTTTTTCAACTAAAAGGTTTACTTACGAGTGTAAAGTTGTTACAGTATATATCAAATAGATATGTATCAAAAAGATACATTACTAATGAGGTGTACAATGGCTAAAGAAAACTACACGCAATATGCCATTCTCGGACTGTTGACTACGGGATATCATACCGGATACGCGATGAAGAAGATGATCGACGGTAGCCTGAATCATTTTTGGAAAATCAGCTACGGACAAATCTACCCGACATTGAAACGGCTCGTAGATCAAGGATTTGCGGACGTGAAGCTTTCCTCTCAAGAAGGAAAGCCAGACAAAAAAGAATACTTTATTACACCAACAGGAGAAGAAACCCTACGAAACTGGCTCCAGCAACCCATCCAAGAACTGCCTTCTGAAAAGAACGACCTGCTTTTGAAGCTGTTTTTCAGCCGTCATCAACAAACATCCACTACGATTGATTTACTGGACACATACCACAAAAAACTCAACGAGAGATACAACACATATGCAGGGATTAAAGAGATGATTTTATCCGATTTATGCAATGAAGGAGATGCACCATTTTGGATCATTACTTTGGATTATGGACTGTGTACGACAGAAGCGGCAATGGACTGGTGTGTGAAAACGAAACAAACCATATTAAACCTTAAGGAGGAGTAAGGATGGCGAAGGAGATTCTTCAAGGAAGGTATACGGTTGAAACAAGCGGTTCGGATGAGTTCGTGGTGTTTCTGATTGGCATGCGAATCAACAAATGGTGGGCCATCCACAAATGGCTACCCGTCTTTCTCGCGATGCCACCAATGATCAAAGAGCTATACACGAATAAACAGTTAGGATTCCTGACGATGGAGAATTTTTTCAACTTACGAACGACCCTCATGGTACAGTATTGGGAAACGGAAGAGGATTTGATGAAGTATTCCCGAGGCCAGAAGCATCTGAAAGCATGGAATGACTTCAACAAGAAAGTGGGTAAAAATGAAGCGGTCGGCATTTATCACGAAACGTATCTGATCAAGCCGAATCAATTTGAATCAATCTATGGGAACATGCCGAAGTTCGGATTAGCAAAAGCATTAGGACTGAAGCCGGTGAGTCACTCGACTAAAACAGCAAGCGAAAGACTTCGAACGAAAACGAAGAAAGAGCATGTCCATTCCTAACCCACATACAGCCTGCGATCTCACGATAGAGTGAGGTCGCTTTTTCAATACACTTCGAAAGTCCTCAGTATTCATCAGCGACATTTTTTACAAAAAGGTTAAAGGAAAACTAATCCATTTCTCGAAGGGTTACATATCCTCGAAAAAAGGAGAGAGATCAGATGACCAATTCATTGACGAAAAATATTTCTTATGTCGACGGAATCTCTTTTATAGATACAGCTGAGGTGAACCTTCCGGTGGTCGTGTTTTTACATGGATTGGGAGAAACAAAAGAATCTTATGAGAAGATGATTGAGCAGTTCGCGGGTCAATATCGCTGTATTGCCTTGGACTTCAGAGGGCACGGGGACTCGCTTGTAGAAGGCCCTTACACACTTGAACAGGCATCAAAGGATCTTTTGCTCGTGTTGGAAGATTTGAAAATCGAGTTCGTCTCCATTGTCGCTGGTTCTTATTTTTGTTGGGTCGCTCAGTATTTTGCGCTCCATTACCCTGAAAAAGTCGATCGTGTGATTTTGTTGGATGGCGGTTATTACGAAGTGGACTCAGTCGAAGGCGATCTGTCGCAGCCGACTTTCAAAACAGAGCGGGAGCTGGACAGCCACTTGAGTGAACATATCAAAGAGATGAAGCTGGCAGGAGTCGAAGTAACGAGAGATGTCATTCCCCTTATTAAGAACGCTCACAAAATCTGTTTTGAACAGACTGAGGAAGGGGTTTTCGTCCATAAAACGCCGGATGATGCTCTGAGAGGGTATCTTGAGGATGTTGCGTCGATGAACTTCAGAAAGGATGTCGCATCCAAAGTTAAAGCGCCGATCCTTCTGATTTTGGCGGATCAATTGATTTTACCGAAAGAGTTCCGTGATTCAAATGAAATCGATCTTTTCGAATACAAGAGGATCATGTCGGACTTGCAAATTACACAGATCAATAAGTCTGATCACTTGTTGATGCTTTCTCATCCAGTCGAATCGAGCCTCGTTTCTATTGCTTTTTTACAGTAAAATAATTGTACGATAGGGGACTTCACATTTAAAGTGAGGTCTTCTTTTATATGGAGTGTTGACAAGTCAAGACTGCAAGTTATACAATATATCTCGGATTCGAGATAATTTCTTAAAGGTCCACTAGATTTTTTTACCCTAATATCTCGAATTCAAGATAACTATGAGGAGGCAATCATGATGATTAAAGTTTATCCAGCAGATTCCAGATACACAGCCGATCATGGCTGGTTGAAAAGCAACTTCAGTTTTTCGTTTGCGGAGTATTTTGATCCAAAGAACATGAATTTCGGACCGATGCGGGTATTGAATGATGACATCGTAGAACCGATGAGAGGTTTCGGTGCTCATCCGCACAAGGAAATGGAGATCGTATCGATCGTTCTCGACGGACATCTGCAGCACGAAGACAATGGCGGTCATACAGCGACAACCACTTTCGGTGGTGTACAACGCATGTCTGCCGGTACCGGTGTAGTTCACTCAGAAATGAACCCGTCTGCAACGGAGAAGGTGAACTTCCTGCAAATGTGGTTCGAGCCCGAGGTCGCAGGCGTTACACCATCATACGAACAAACGAATTTCGATGTGGAAAAAATGAAGAACCAGCTGCTGCCGGTTGTAAGCAAAAACGCTTCGAATGATGACGTTGCAAACATCAATCAGGATTTGACCATCTACCTATCCGAACTTGAAAAAGGGAAAAAGATTACTTTTGCACCAGGTGAAAATCGTCGGATATTCCTATTCGTCATTGAAGGAGATGTGGCAGTGAATGAGGAAGCCATCTTAAACAACCGAGATTCTGCACGCATCACAGAGTTGGATGAATTGGCACTTGTCTCGGAATCTGGCGCGCGTTTCATGTTGATTGATTTACCATAATGAAAAAGGAGGAATGACAAAATGAACACCAGTGAAATCGGAGCAGTCATTTTACGTATTACGTTAGGAATCATTTTCTTTGTACATGGACTCGGAAAGTTCCAGGGAGGACTGGAGAATACTGCTGGATGGTTCAGTAGTATCGGCCTGCCCGGATTTCTTGCTTATGTGGTTGCTGTGATTGAGCTTGTCGGAGGGATTGCGTTGATCATCGGCTTTGCTACTCGGATTGTATCCATCTTGCTCGGTCTGATCATGGTAGGAGCAATCTTTACGGTAAAACTTTCAGTCGGATTCACAGGGAATGGGGAGATGGCAGGATATGAATTTGATCTCGCGCTGTTAGCGATGACGATCTACCTTGCAGTAAGCGGCAGTAAGCTCTTCGCCCTAGACCAAGTCCTTTTCAACAAAGAGAACAAGGAACTGAAAGAAACTGCATAAATAGGAGAACACCGGGAAATTCGTTCCCGGTGTTTTTTTCTTGTTGAATAGTGAGTCGTTCCTTATGAACTTTGTCTTTGGGTGAATTCTTCAATTATAAAAGGAATCGCGTGGGTTACGATTGAAAGTGTTTTGGATGAGGTGTTTGAGATTTTGGCTACATTTGGGCCTGTCAAAGGATTCTTGGTTTTATATTCAGGTAAATAACTGTTTTGTTTGTAATCTAAATAGCGGGATCCTTCCGGAGAGTCAAACGTCCACCAACCACTTCCGCCTTCAATGGTACCAAGGTGTTCTTCGTAGACACCCACATCAAGTTGGAATTTCCACTTCGAGGCACTTCGAATTTGTGCTACGAAATCACCATTTTCATCATAAACCCGATAGTGCTCCGTAAATCCTGGTTTCTTTTCCACATGAAAAAGTGGCTGCTCCCGATCGGGTGCGGTTGAGATAAAATGAGATCTTCTTATTGAGCTCAACAATGAATAAAGGGGGATGACCTTCAAGATCCGCTCACTGATGGATTTCTTCGTATCCTCTATCTGAAATACAAGCTCACCATCCACCGAACAATACCGGATTTGCCGAGTAGTAAATGCGCCTTCTTCGATCACATAGGTGTTATGTATATTTAACGGGGGTTCTTCCATAATCATTCCTCCAAACCAACAAACAGTGTATCATGAAATCCAGTCTCCCAACAGTCGTTAAAAGCGATGAAAAGCAGGAATACCAACTTCAAATCTCGTATACAACAGAGTGGAAGTTTAAAAATGGAGGAGACGTTATGAGAGATTTCACAAGAACAATAGACGGTCACACGTTCTACGGTTATGAATCCGGAAATCCTCAGAACCCGAAAATCCTTTGTCTTCATGGATTGACGAGTGATTCTTTTTCTTTTGTTCAACTTACGGAATTTCTCAATAAGAAGTTTCACCTGATTCTTTTGGATCTTCCAGGCCATGGTGATACGGATCCTTTTACAAAGGAGAGGGATTATCGGTTTTCCACAATGGTCGATAAGCTCAATCGAGTTGTCGAGACCATCACAACAGAACCATTTTCCATAATCGGTCATTCGTGGGGTGGTGATCTTGCGCTTCACTTTGCAAAAGAATTCCCGAGCATGGTGAGGGGAGTTGTATTAATTGATGGGGGTTACATGTTCCCGGAAAACGTAAACCTATCAGAAGAACAAGCACTTGAAGCTTGGAAAGCATACATGGAATCCGCGAGATACAAAGATTGGAATGGGGTTCTCAATACTTATCAGGATTATACGACAGGTGCATTGGATGCCTCGTTTAATCATCTCATCAGGTCAAACTTTCGTGAGGTGAATGGGAAATATCATTTGAAGGCAGACGTATTCAGTGTCATCTCAACCATAAGAGCATTTTACTCAGAACCTTGTTCGACGACATATCAATACATTCATTGTCCTGTGTTGTTGTTCCATGCGACCCAACCGGAAAAGGACCCTACAAGAAGTGCAGCCATAAAGAGCATATATGAGAAAATTAACGATCTGAATGTTATAGGAATTGAGAATACAAAACACAACGTCCACTGGGACTGTCCGGAGGATGTAGCAAAAGAAATCATTAAATGGATCGAGGAGAATGCAGATGTTGTACAGTGAAATCAAAAAGAATTTAGCCACAGCATATGATCAACAGTCCGATGCACGAAATGAGAGTCCGACACAAGATTGGAAGGTCGCTGAGCGGGATGTCTTCCTAACACATCTCCAAAACGAAGAAAAGCAGACATTACTTGAAGTCGGCGCAGGACCTGGGAGAGACAGTCTGTTTTTCCAACAACAAGGTCTAAAGACGTTAAGTACCGACCTCTCACCTGAATCGGTTCGAATCTGCCGTGAAAAAGGCCTTGATGCAGAGGTGATGAGCTTCGACAACCTGGAGATTCCGGACGAGAAGTTTGATGCCGTTTGGGCTCTGAATTGTCTTCTTCATATTCCGAAATCCGATTTGCCTTCCGTGTTAAAAGAGATCAAAAGAGTGATGAAGCCGGGTGGTCTTTTTTACATGGGTGTTTATGGCGGTCAGGATTCAGAAGGCGTTTGGGAAGGCGATTTCCACGAGCCGAAACGGTTCTTTTCGTTTTTCCAGGACGAGGACCTGAAAGAAGTCCTATCAGAAATCTTCCAGATCGAATACTTCAATGTTGTACCGAAAGAGCTCGTCGGAGGACCATTCCACTTCCAGTCGGTCATTTTACGAAAAAATTAAAAGGCGTTCCATGAAACGCCTTTATTTCAATTGGTTCAATTGTTCACGTAAGAATCGGTTACGTCCGTTGATATAGTTGTAGATAACGGTTGGTTCATCGTAAAAATGATGGAGTGTATCTTGCAGAAAGGGGTCTTTTTCCACATAAGGCGCAATGCTCTCATACATCGCTTCGATTCTTGGTCGTTGATATTCTTCCGTAAATTCTCGATCCAGGATATCCTTCATCAAGTGGTAGTAGCGTTCGCGGAAAGCGGGTGTATCTATGATTCGGCCAGTCAACGTGTTGAATCCGGTGATCGGCGTATAGTCGAATTCCATGATATCTCCGTGAATATCGCGACCCCATGTAGCATCGTAATCCCACGGTATCATCTCGTATAAACCCGTATCGCTCCGCTTATACAACGCATAGTTATGGATGAATCCGTCATAGTTCTGCGTACAAACAACGCCTGCTAACCAGCGCAAGTATCGATCTACATCGACATAGTCCTGAATGTCCTTTTCGAATCTCGAACTCTCAATCGTATTGATCTGATAGACGAGATCCCTCAAAGCTTCTTTATCCTCTTCATTTCCTTCTTTACAGCTATATCCTGAATCCAGTCTCCGTTTCAGTTCATTCCGGATCGGACTCATCAATGAAAAATTCGCGTTATCATTTTCTGCATAAAAGATTGCACCACTAGGTAGATTTCTGATTTTCAAGAAGAACCGGTCTACAGATTCGATTTGCAAGTAAACACCTTTAAATCGATCGTTGATGGTCAGGGTGATATGCTCAGACTTTGGGGCAAGTACGCCTAGATCTGAGAAAAATTCAAAAGACAATTTGTTCCGGATCAACGATTTATCGTAGAATTCAGCATTCAAATGCAACTCTTTAATTCCTTGGGTCACCAAAGGGAAAATACATTCATATGATTTCTTTTCCACTTTACGGGTATGGTTACCACGAAAGGCAAACCCGATATCGTGTTCTTGGTTATGTGCAGTCAAGGTCGCATCATACAGCTCATCCGACCAAAAATTGTTCCTCATCGCTTTCCAGTCGAATCGATCAAGATCTATATAAAAAGAGGGGAGCTTGTTACTCATCCAATCTTCCTTTACGTTTTATTTCCTCCTATCACTATATGTATTTTGAGAGGGAGTGTATGGTCGTTTGTAAGGGGAACAAAGGAATTCAGGAAGTTTGAGGGGAACGCACAAATTTTACCTTGGAGCTATTAAACTCACTTCCCGAACAAGCTCGAATTTGGTAGAATCAGGGAGGTTGTAGCTTTTTCAACAGCCACCTGTGATGGATGTGTTATGATTGTGAAAGTATTTATCAAATGTATGAAGGTGAAGTAGAAATGGATATCATTTTGTGGATTTTTGTCGTAGGTTTGTGCGCATTTCTCCTTTATGGAGTCGTTCCTACGGTGCTGTTCCGCACATCATCCATTGGCATGATTAAAAAAGGACATCAGGAAAAGACACTTGCATTGACGTTTGATGACGGGCCAAACCCGCAATATACACCGCAATTGTTGGAACTATTGAAACGATATGATTGTAAAGCGACCTTTTTTGTCGTAGCTGATCATGTGAAAGAACATCCTGAAATGGTAAAACGGATGGTGGCAGAAGGACATCAGGTCGGGGTTCATCATTATACGCATACTGACAGCTGGTACCTGACACCTTTTGCTTTGAAAAAAGAGATTGAGAGATCCGCAGATTTGATTGAAGAAACAACCGGAATTAGACCCGTCTATTATCGACCGCCATATGGTCGCCTGAACTGGTTTACCTTCCACTATGCAAAGGAATATACATTGGTGCTATGGTCTTCGATTTTTCAAGACTGGAAAGTGCAAGACCCTGGTCAGCTGAAGGAAAAGATGCTCGACCGTTTGTCCGACGGGGAAATCTATCTTTTACATGATGATGGATCGAACCGAACAGCGGATATGACTGCACCTGAAAGCACGATTCAAGCTCTGAAACGTTTCTTGCCAGAAGCGTTGAATAAAGGCTATAAATGCGTCAACCTGGACGAACACCTTGATAGGAAATCATTACAAAAGGAACAGAAGAAGAGGATACTATGAGTTTTGACAATGTGATGATTGCACTTGAGACATATGGATATTGGATCATTCTGTTAACGTTGTTCTGTGGAATCGTCGGCATTCCTGCACCGGAAGAAACGTTTATGGTGTTGATTGGCATGCTGGCAGCTCAGTTCCATTTGATGCTCAGCTGGACGTTATTCAGTGCGTTCACCGGGACCATCTTAGGGCTAGCCGTTTCTTACGCCATCGGCCGTTATTTCGGCGTACCGTTCATCCAACGATATGGGCATTATGTGAAAATCACGCCTGATCTGTGGGGAAAAGTCAGCAGGAAGTTCCATGAATACGGGAAAGTGACCATCCTGTTCAGCATGTTCGTTCCTGGGTTCAGACAGATTGCTCCGTACGTTGCCGGAACAAGCAGCTACCCGATCGGTGTCTACACCGTTCTTGGACTCATCAGTAGTGCCCTTTGGACAATAGGTTACATTATGGTCGGTTTCTGGATCGGCGATCGGATTCCGCTGCAATTTTTACCATGGTTAAGTGTCCTTGCACTCGTTGTATTCGTCGGGGTTGTTTTGGTGAAAAAGTGGAGATGGAGAGGAGGGAGCGAAGCATGAAGAAAATACTGTTCCTGCCGTTGTTCCAAATGCCATCAGGTCATCATCAAGTGGCAGATGCGCTGATCGAATCCATTCGGAATTCCGAGGATGAAATCGAGTGTAAGAAAATCGATTTCCTCAGCTATTGGAATGAGACGCTGGAAAAGACAATCGGAAAGATGTATTTGAAGTGGATCAACTCCCTCCCGAAAACGTATCATTGGGTGTACAAGCACTTCATGTATGAAACTCGGAATCAACAGATCGCAATGCCACTCGATTATGTGCAGTTGCTCCGATTTGAAGCGAAAATGCTCGAATTGATTGAAGAGGAACAACCCGACTTGATCGTTTGTACGCATTGTTTTCCATCCAGTATTCTGAACCGGTTGAAAAAGGACCATCGCGTCGATGTTCCGACCGTTAACGTGTATACGGACTTTTTCATCAACGGCATCTGGGGGAAGGAAGGCATCGATCTCCATCTTGTCAATGATGAGCTGATGAAACGAGATCTGATGATGAACCATGGGGTTGCTGAAGATCAAATCGTGATTACAGGCATACCGACGAGTGAGGACATCGTTTCATATACAGTACGACGACCATCTGAGAAAAAGCACATACTGCTCGCTGGCGGCAGCAGTGGGGTCGGAAGCATACTCGAATATTTGAAACCCGTTCGCTCTGACTCCCGATATCGCTACACGGTCTTATGCGGTAAAAATGAAAAGCTCTACAAGGAACTGAAATCATGGGGTGTCGCGCATATCGAGCCCAGACCGTATATCGAGAGTCGTGGCGAGATGAACCGTTTATATGAGCAAGCTGATGCGATTATTACGAAGCCTGGAGGCATCACGATCAGTGAAGCATTGAAGAAGAGGCTGTTGATTTTCGTTCATTCAGCACTCCCCGGTCAGGAACAATACAACCTGAAGGGCTTAAGTGAAAAACAGCTGATCATACCGATTGAAGCGGACAATTTTGAAGAGAACATTGCGCACGTATTGGAAAATAGATGGCGCCGCAAGCAGATTTTCCAGCGCATGGACGACTATCTGGATTCGAAAGAAAGCTGTCCGAAGAACGAAATCGTCAAGCTGATTGAAACACCACCGATGCTCAGTGTTCAACCAGGTTAAGGTAAAAAGAGGCTGATTCAAAAGGAAGTGCAATGTCCTTTTAATCTCAGCCTCTTTTTGTTTTGGATTATAATTTCGAGATTTGGATTATAAATTCCGGATTTGGATTATAATTTCGGGATTTGGATTATAATTTCGGGATTTGGATTATAAATCCCGATTTTGGATTATAATTTGACGATTTGGGTTTATAATTTCGAAATCTGGAGTATAAGCCGAAATGCACGAATGACCCTTTCAACCCACGTCCACTCTTCAATAATGATAGAAGCCGCCGACAAAGGCGGCTTACTTTTTTCCCTTAGGATGAGTAAATTTCTTCACCAGTTCCGTATATTCATCATCGCTTCCGATATCAAATCGGTCCCCATCAATCAATTCCCCGTAACAATCATGCCCACCAAGCATTTTTGATATCGCTTCAGTCAACTGTATTTCATTGGATTGATCTGGTGTCACCTGTTCTAAAAAAGAAAAAATAGCAGGATCAAAAAGGTATCTGCCGATGACAGCCAGGTTGGATGGAGGATTGCTTTGAGGCTTCTCAACGATCCCGTTGAGCTTGTAAACGTTCGAGGACACAGGGGTTCCATCGATAACGCCGTACTTCTTGACGAGCTCCGGACTGACTTGATTCAGTCCGATGACACTTGCGTTTGTGGAGTTATATGTTTCCACAAGTTGAGAAAGAGCGGGAGTTTTGGCGTTGATGATGATGTCGTCCGGGAGCAACACAGCAAAAGGTTCATTGCCGACGAACCGCTTTCCGAGTAAGATCGCATCTCCCAATCCCCTCGAATAAGGCTGGCGGACATATTGGATATGAACGTCAGGCATCTCTGTATATTTCAATAGATGCAGTTTATTGTTCTTTTCTAAAAACGCTTCCAATTCAAGAGAAGCGTCGAAATAATCGACGATGATGTTTTTCCATTTGGAAACGACGATCAATATTTCTTCGATTCCTGATTGGATCGCTTCTTCTACAATATAATGAATGGCTGGTTTGCCACCGATCGGGAACATTTCTTTCGGGATGACCTTTGTAACCGGAAGACTCCGGGTACCATAACCAGCTGCTGGGATGATCGCTTTTTTAATCAATATTCCTCCCCCTAAATATCATACTTTTATTATTTATTCCTATGTAAACAAGTACGTGCTTAAAGGGAGACAAAATGTCCGATTGCCTATTTTTCAATTGTCCATGTTTGTACCGATGCACGTACGCTGAAATGGTTAATACGATATAAGAGCCGTTAGCAAAGGATGATCTGAATGAACGTATGTATAATTGGCTCTGGTTATGTCGGCCTCACCACTGGTGCAGTTCTTGCACAACTTGGTCATCACGTCACCTGTGTAGACCTAGATCAGAATAAAGTCAAAACATTGAACGATGGAAAGGTTCCGATTTATGAACCGGGACTGGAAGAACTGATACAAGAAAATGCGAAAAAAGGGACGTTGTCATTCACCACGGAAGTCCAGAAAGCCATTCAACAGAACGAAATCATCATGATTGCCGTCGGGACACCATTACGACCGGATCAAACGACTGATTTGTCTTATGTGGAAAGTGTTATTGAGGATCTTGCCAACAGCATTAATTCTTATAAAATCATCATCACCAAAAGCACCGTTCCTGTGGGCACGAATGAATGGATGAACAGGACACTCATTCAAAAAGGCGTCCGACCTGATCTGTTCGATCTCGTTTCGAATCCAGAATTCCTGAAAGAGGGGACAGCCATTAAAGATATGCTGAACCCCGATAAAATCGTCGTTGGGACGACGAATGAGAAGATGGTCGATACCGTCAAACAATTGTATAAGGGGCTTGATACGTTATATATCGTGACGAATCTGAATGGAGCGGAATTGATCAAATATGCTTCCAATGCGTTTTTGGCCACTAAAATTTCCTTCATAAATGAGTTGGCACGAATTAGTGACGCATTCGATGTGGACATCAAAACCATCTCCAAAGCTTTGGGCACAGACCCTCGAATCGGCCCACATTTTTTAAATGCCGGTATCGGGTATGGAGGTTCATGCTTTCCGAAGGACCTGACGACATTGACATTCTCAGCCATCAGCAAACAAGTCGTACCCTATCTACTTCATGCTGTGCAAAAAGTGAATGATACGCAGGTCGATTATTACCTTGAAAAATTACAGGATTCCATACCGGATCTCTCAACCGCCAGAATTGCTTTATGGGGGCTCGCGTTCAAACCAGGGACGGATGATACACGGCACTCACCGGCAATCCGCTTACTGGAGCGTCTTTCCGAGCACAAATGTGAAGTGCAAGGATATGATCCTGTTGCCGTCCTGAACCATCCTTCCTTCCGACAACTGGATGATCTATATGAATCCGTCAAAAATTGCGATGCACTCATCCTTGTAACCGAATGGGAAGAGTTTCACCAAAATGTCGACTGGAACAAAGTGAAGCAGAATATGAAAGGCAGTGTGATTTTGGACGGACGAAATGTCCTTGATCCGGAAGTTGCGCACCAATACGGGTTTCAATACTTGGGAGTGGGCAGGCATTGAAGATTCTCATCACCGGGGCTGCCGGATTTGTTGGCTCTCATCTAAGTGAATATTTGCTTCGAGATCCTAATCACTACATTGTCGGTATTGATAAATTGACAAACAATTACGAGCCTGAGATCAAGAATCGAAACTTGAGCTATCTCGTCAATCATCCTCGCTTTCAATGTTTACCCGTCGATCTGGCGACGGACGAATTGAAACCGATTTTACAAGAAATCGATGTTGTGTATCATCTTGCAGGGATGCCGGGTGTCCGGTCGAGCTGGGGGAACGAGTTCACAGAATATGTACAGAACAATATCCTGGCGACGCAACGCTTACTAGAAGCCAGTAAAGGTTTACCGATCAAAAAATTCATCTATATCTCTACCTCGTCTGTGTATGGTGAAAAGCATGGGAAAGTGTCTGAGGATTTGAAGCCCGATCCACTCTCACCGTATGGCATTACGAAGCTGACAGGGGAGTACTTGTGTCATGCGTACCACAAAAGCTGGCAGATTCCGATTGCAATTTTACGGTATTTCACGGTGTACGGGCCGAGACAACGGCCAGACATGGCTTTCCATATATTCATCAAACAGATGCTGGAAAACCAACCGATAACGATCAACGGGGATGGGAAGCAGAGCAGGGACTTTACCTACATTGAGGATTGTGTAAAAGGAACAGCAGCTGTGCTCGATTGTGATGCTTGCATCGGAAAGACGATGAATATCGGTGGAAAAGAGAATGCAACGATCTTGGAGGTCATCTCGATCATGGAGGAACTCGTCGGCAAAAAAGCGACCTTACAATTTGGCCCAGATGCCAAAGGGGAACCGAAACATACGTGGGCAGACATTTCCACTGCACAGCAATTACTCGGCTACAATCCTTCAACAAGTTTGAAGGAAGGGTTGAAGCATGAGCTTGATGACTTGTTGAAACTGTATAACCTGAAGTTGCCTTAAATGGTGACAATGTAAAAAGGGGCTCTCACGACACGTACGTCAGCCCCTTCATCCTTTATTTGATGGACGAATTATTCGTCACCAAAACCTTCTTCATCGTCAAAATCATCATCCAGTTCCTCATCATCTTCATCGTCCAGCTCGATGACGTCATGGAACAATTCGATATCGTCTCCACTATGATGCTTGAATTTAATGCTGATCTTAGAACCGGGATGTCCCGATAAACACTCGGCTAATTCTTGTAACAACCGGTTTTTGTGTTTTGACACTTTATACCCCTCCTTCTATTCGGGTGATCTGAATTCCTTAGCGTAGGGAAGGGGCAGAGTTGATCCTCTTCACTAACACTTCATTCGAAACCCAAGGCTTTGAAGGTTTTCCTTTCGGTAAAGAATCCCCTTGCAATTCGATCTCCACTTCGTCTCCATTCGGCATCTTGATCTTGACTTCAATTTCTGAGAAAGTTTTCTTGCTCAAACAGTTTGTAATAAGAGCCAAAACTTCATCATTATTACGAAACAAGACATACTCCTCCTTTTTATTGAGTTAATCTTACTACCATTAAGATATGGGGTTTCCTATCATTTGTTTGGGTACGTGCTGAACGAGGGGGAAGAATTTCAAATCGAGATATACTGAAGCTTACCCTCTTGCGAAGATGCTGCTTTGTTTCACATTCTTTTTGTTGTTGAGAGATGGGGTCGTCGACAACTTCTTGACCTTCAATTTGTAATTGAGGACCACTTCCGGAATTTTGTGTGGTGCCACAAGTTCTTTTTCCTCTTCTTCAATCTCTTCCGTTTCTTCCACTTCTGTTTCTTCGAGTTGTGGTACTTCTTCCAAGACAGGTTCATGAATAGGTTCTTTGTGCGTTTCTTCTTGTTCGATGGTATACGTTTCTTCTAAATCGATCTCTCCGACAGGTGGGAGTACATTCAATTGCTTGGATTCTTTTCGGATGTTATAGAGGTTGGAGAAGTTGGTCATTGAAGCATCCGGTTCTTCGTCCATCACTCTTTGATATTCGGATTCACTCCAACCCATTGCACCAGGTGGGGAGAACACGAATTCCTCGAGATCGACGACTGGAATATCAATGTGTTTACTCATTGTCCTTCGCTCCTTCTAATTTGATGCGTTCGACCATGTCATCGAACTGGTGGATGAAATCCATTTTTGTCGTTTCGACCGCGATCGTATTTTTCAGCGCTGCTAAATATTTTTCATCGGACCAGGCTTTCTTTTGGCTTAAATAATATTTGTGGATGATCGCGCAGAAGAGGTGCGGGAATTTCAGATCGGTCCAGAGGACTTTGTAATTCCCTTTTGTGAGTGGGTTTTTGCGGTCGTAAGCTCTCAACATTTCGCAACATAGCTGGCTGTCCCATACGTGTTGCTTCTTCATGACCTTAGTCAGGAACAATCTCAAATCTCGAGAAGGGAGATCGTGGTTGACGGAATGAAGTTCACTCATGAAAATTTCATCGTCTTTCAAGATCAATCGAGCCAAAGTGAAGTCCTGTTGACAGAACATCTTCGATTCAATGACATCTTTCGTCCAGCTTTCGAATTCCGCATGGTCGAGTTCTTCTAAAGATTGTCTGCCTAGTTCCAGCATTTGATCGACATGTTGAAGGAACAGTTCAGAAAATGGATCGGTCTGATAGTTCTGGGCGAGCTTTTTGAATCCTTCCAATTCTTGAAGCTTCCAGCGATAAAGCTTTTCCCATTTTCCGACTCGACGTCGTTTCTTCGTTCCTTCAATCGGATGGAATCCTTTCGATTTGATGTGGAAGTCTGCCATGAATTCCATGATTTTTTTCAAATGGTTCCGACTGTAATACAGCACTTCTTTACCTTCATGGTGTTCATAAAGGATGAATGCATGGTCATCCGCGGCTACACAGAGGCCCCCGCCTTTGGTTTTGATGATTTTTGCGATTGGAACGCCGTTCTCCTGAAGGTGCTCGTGTGCGTTGCTGATGAAAAGCATTCTTCCGGGTGGCATGATGGCTTGTTTCAGCACCATTTTTCCTTGATCGGTATCCACGATCCATTTCGTACGTCCGCTTTTGCTGGATTTGAGTTTGATTCCATTCACCTTGATCGGGTAATATCTTAATACGCGCTCGGCATATTGATTGACGTCTTTTAACTGAGAAGACATTTCCTCTTCTTCATCGGGCAGTTCTTCGAGAAGATTCTGGCCATCATCTTCTTCAAGTTCTTCTATCGCTTTTTCAAGTTGTTCTTCATCGATTTCCTCGATGAAATCGTGTCGGAGTTGTTCATTCTCCATTCAAGTCCCATCCTTTCGTTTTTATCGTAGTCGTGTTTTTTAAGGTTAAGCGTTTCCATATACTTGTTGAAGCTGTCGTGCCACTCGTTCGAATCCGAAAGATTCTTCAGCGATGGAACGACCTTTTTTACCGATCTTTTCACATAGAGATCGACTATCCAGCAACTTATTGATGTGCTTCGAATACTCGAACGGATCATCGAAATTGTCGATGGCATAACCGTTGCCACCCGTCTGGATGACCTCTTTATTCCCGCCCCGGTTGGTCGTGATGATCGGGAGACCAGCAGCCATAGCTTCATAGTGTACGCGTGCCAGCGGCTCACGCCATTGCGAACAGCATACGAAAACATCGGCCATGGAATAGTAGTTCGGGATATCGGAAGGTTCAACGAATTTGATGAATTTCACGTTATCCATGTGCAACGTTCCAAGTCGATATAGATACTTGACATAGTTGTTGACGAAATCATCTCCGAACCATTTCGATCCGACGAATACCAAATACGTATCCGGATGCTGTTTGATGATTTCAGGTAAGGATTGGATGAGGATATGAGGTCCTTTTACCTTACTTAACCTTCCTACGAAAAGGATGACATTCTTCCCTTCAATTCCTAGACTCTCTCTCATACGGTTTCGGATTTTTCGCCCTTCACTTGTCCATTTTGGGTGGTAGCTATCCAGATCCACACCGCTGTAGACGGTTTTCACTTTTCCATCCGCACTCGGAAATCGTTCCGTGATCGTACGTCCGATGAAGTCACTGACTGTGACGATTCTCGAAACGGTCGAAATACAGCGTTCTCCGTCTTCTGGTTCAATCTTACCGTCCGCAAACATTTCATTATGGACACTCAAGATATACTTCGGTCCAGGAACTTTGTCATGTAAAATGTTGATCCAGTGTGGACGGTTGCAAACATGAACGACATCGTGTCTTTCTTCCTTCATATGTTGGATGATTCCATCTAAGAAGTTCTCACTTTCGAACCGAACGTACTGGACCCCTTGTACATTTTCTTTATGCGGTAATTTCGGGTCTTGGATCGAATACACGGTGACTTCATGTCTTTTTGCCATGATCGGTGCAACAGATTCGATGTATATTTGTATCGCTCCACCTCTAATTGCAGGAACAGGCAATTTTTCTGTCGCAATTAAAGCTATTTTCATTCTCTTTCCTCCAAAGCTTTTCCAATTTTTTTAGGTTCTCTTCATGTTACGAAGCTAGACGAGTCTTTGTGCAAAATCCTTAAATCGGAATGCAAAAAAGGCGAATCTACTGAATCAACCGCCCTATTTGCAAGGGATGGACGAGTAACTAGGACATATCTTCTATTCCGCCATACACATAATAAGAGAATGTTAAGCAATAGGAAGGTGAAAGAATGGCAACTCGTAATTCAGAGTTTGAAGAAAACAATGAAAGAGAATGGGTAGAGGAAACAGAAGAGGTCGAGGAGACCGAGGCAAACCCCGATATGACCCCCGAGATGCTGGAGAGTCTGCAGCGGTTGGCAGAAAAGCTGATCGTTCACTGGGATGTGAATGTACAAGGTATCGAACTGATCCAGGGCGGGCAGATGGCATTGGTATGGAAGATCATGACGGATGATGGTCCGCGCTGTTTGAAGAGGATGAACCGTCCTGAGAAGAAGTCGTTGTTTTCCATCAATGCACAGAATTATCTAGCGAAAAAAGGTGCGAGAGTACCCGGGATCATACCGACGAAACAGGGTAGCCTGTATGCGAAACAGGGACCGTTCCTTTTCGTCTTATATGATTGGGTAGAAGGACGTACCTTCGACATCACGCTACCCGAGGACATGGAATGGATCATGAAAGGTCTTGCAAACTACCATTTGGATTCTGTCGGTTATGTGCCGCCTAGTGGAATCCCAATTTTTACGAAGCTCGGTAGATGGCCGAACCACTATGTGAAAAGGTGCCAGCAAATGCGCTCATGGAAGATGCTTGCGGAAAAGACGCCTGAGGATCCTTTTTCCAAGTTATATGTGCAGGAGATTGATTATTTCATAGATTTTGGAGAAGAGACGCTACTGAAGTTACAAGACTCTCATTATCCGGAGTGGGTCGCACAGTGTAAGGCAAGACCGAATCTATGCCACCAGGACTATGGAACAGGGAATACCCTTTTGGCGAATGACGAAGTTTGGGTCATCGACTTGGATACAACGACATTCGACTTACCGATCCGGGACTTACGTAAAATGATCATACCTTCAATGGGTGATACAGGCGTATGGAATGACGATGTCATCAACCATATGCTGAAAGGCTACGAGTCAGTCAATCCATTATCTGTCGATCAGAAAAAGGTCATGCTCACTGACATGCTGTTTCCGTATGAATTACATGAAATTACCCGCGAAAAGTATGGAAAGAAAAATGAAGTGCTGGAAGATGAATTGGCCATCGCGATGCAGTTCGAGCGGGCGAAAGTCACTGAAATCAACCGGATCATTTCGGATCTAGGATAAAAAAGAGGATTTGAAGGAGTGAACTTAGTCGTTCGCTCCTTTTCTTGTTATTTGGAGGTGTATTCTGGTCATTTGGACGCTTTTTTTGGTCATCTGAGGATGAATCTGTGCATTTCACTGCTTATTCTGTTCATTTCAGTGCGTATTCTGATCATTTGAACGGATTATTACGTCAATTAAGATAAAAGGCCTATGTTTGTTATACGATGTCTCGTACTCTATTCTCTTTTTCTTCAGTCCAGTGATATGGAAAATATGGGTGTTTACTAGTCTTTCATACGAATTGGATGAAGATTTAAACGGATGACCATAACGTTTCCTCACGCCCTACATATAATGCAAGTACAAGCTTTCACATCTAAAATAGGAGGAAATCTTAATGGAAAGTAATGAAAAGATTTACGTATGTTCTTCTAGCTCCGAAAAAGAAGAACATGTAGAAATTGAGTATGACAAAAAGGAGAAGAAAAAGTCTTCAGGAAAGAGCTCTGGTAAGTCTTCCGGTAAATCTTCTGGAAAATCATCCGGAAAGTCATCTGGAAAATGCAGTAAAGGCAAATCTTCTGGTAAATCCTCTGGAAAGTCCTCAGGCAAATCTTCAGGCAAGTCCTCTGGTAAATCTTCCGGCAAAAAACATTCTAAAGGTAAGAAAAGCTGCAAGAAGGTATCTGAAGCTTACAAGAAAGCAAGCAAACATGGAAACGAAAAGTACATGTACAATGATCCGTATGGTTCTTCAGGATCTTCAGGATCTTCAGGTAAAAAATCCAGCCACCACCACAAAAAGAGCCATAAGAAGCACAAGAAATGCAAATGCTCTAAAGGCTATGCAGTAGATTCTTACACACACATCTTGACTTCTCCGTACCCGCTTACTTGCCGTTGCAAGAAAAAGAAGAAAAAGCGCTGGTAATCCTTTTTTCGTTTTGCGAAAATGGACAAACACCCTGCCTTTTTTCCAACTATGCTCAGAGTGGGCTCTAATATCTAGCACAAGGACTCCAACCACTCGGGCGGAGTTCTTCCAGTTTTTTATACGAAATCGCTTATGAGCATCCGCTGTTGGATGCTTTTTTGCGTTTATGTACTTCTCAAATTCATAGAAGGAAAATGAAGAGCTCATAATGAAATGTTTATGGTAGAAATATAGCTGTTCATTGGGGGTTTTAGTTTGGCTTTGACTTATGCAGTATCCGGAAGTACCATCTTATCTGATCCAGATCGATTTGAGGATCTGTTCTGGAAGGGAATCGAACATATTGAAATTGGCGAATTTGCGAAGGAAGAAGACTTTCAATTGTTCTTGCAAACTTGTAAAAAACATCGGGCAAGCTTTGGTGTTCATTCACCAGTGTTTCGACAGGATAGTAAATACGATCTTTTGGAAAAAGTCGTCCACGATCCGTCGTTTGCCTGGAAAAGGCTTGAAGAGGAAGCGGAGCGCTTGTCGTCGCTAGGTGCGGAGTATCTGCTCGTCCATTTTCCATTTTTTAAAGGGGAGAATGATGGAGACGCCAACGAGCGCATTGAGGAAGGTCTTCAGAAATTAAGCACTATCCAAGAACGATATCAGCTGCCGATTGTATGTGAACCGAAACTTGGATTGAACAGGTCAACTGCAGGCATCGAATATTTACATCAATTTTCAGAGCAGACGTGGTCCACGTATGGTCTGAAGCTCTGTATCGACATTGGGGATTACCTGATGGCAAAAGGTGAATCCGCACTCGATTACATAAAAAAGTGGGAAAAACATATCGCTGTCGCGCATATTCATAATGTGACTTTTCACGGTGACAAGTACATTTGGACGATGGTACATCCATCTTATGAAGGAGAGTTGTACACACTAAAGCCTTTGCTGAAGTATCTGGCGAGTATTGAAGGGCTGCGGTTTGTATTTGAGCACACACCGCATACCGATCCAAGTGCGTCTTTTGTAAAAGAAGGATTCGAATGGGTGAAGTCGATCGCTCCTCAAGAACAGGAGATCTCAAGATGAAGAAAATACTTGTGATGTTGGTTGTGTTCCTTCTATCAGCAGGGTGTAGTCAAAACGAGTTGGTCCATAAGGAAGTCAAAATGGATGAATTGGATAAAGAAATCAGCTCATTTTTTCTCAATGAACAAGATGAGAATGGGATTTACCTTTTTCAAGATCAAGGGGAAAGAATATATGTATTTTTGAACGGGTGGAACGTGAAACAAGGTGAAGCAGCCTCAAGCTTCAGTAACTTCGAAGTTGATCCAGAAGGCGATACCTTGAACATTTATTATGAGGAACAAACTACAACAGAAGATAAAAACAAAGAGCTAGATAACAGGATGATCTATGAAGTCCAATTCGACAGAGATTATGATCGTCTTGCGATTTTCAAAAACGGGGAAGAAACGCACTTTAGCACTTCATCAGGACGTTAAATCATGAGAAAAGAGCTGACTTCATATCAGCTCTTTTTCTTTAGATCTTTTTGAGGTCGTACCCATAATTGATGAAATCCTTTTGATAAATTGTACTGACTAATTGCAAGGTATCTTGATCGTAGAAATTTTCATATGGTGGCAAAGGTTGATAAAATGATTGGCTAGATAATCTCATGTTGGCAAAGTTACGGTTGTCGCTGGTATTCATCTTCTGGGTGACGTGATGAGGAGATTTGATAATTTCCTCCAGCGGTGAAGGGGGTAGCTGATACTTTTCCTCTATCTTTTTGATTGAGGGAGCGAATTGTTCAAGCTTGATAAAGTTCTTGATGAACATCTTCTCACCATCAAGATATTGCTGTATCATATGCCCGTTGATGTTACCACGTTCAACTCCCATATTTTGAACACGATACAGAAATTGTTTGAACGACAATCCCTGATCCATGCCTGGAGCAACCGAGTTCATGATGCTCGGGGTCCGGAGTGTATGGAAGTAAGAGCTGACGGCTCTCGTATAAGGATCACGGACAAGTTTATAAACATCTTTCGTCCCATCCAACAAATGCTTCCGGATTTTATTCGTATGGTTGTCTTGTTGTTCAAATATTTTCATTCTGTAAGTATGGATGATTTCATCGTATTCCGTAGCATCCTGTAGCTTCCCGATTTGATAGAAAAACCATTTTATGAGAGAAGTACATCCACATTTAGGATTCCAGAAGAATATGATAGGAAAATCTTCATCAAAAAGAGGGATTGGCCGGGTAATCAGGTGGTTCGCAATTTTACGTTTATGAAAACTATGACTTGTCATATTGTGTACCTCCAGAAGGGTTGTCCAATGCTCGATTATATATCATATGAACGACCTTATCCCTGTGTGATGGGAGGAAACACCTATTCCACACCTAGGAAGAGGATTTTTCATGTAGAAGGAGAAGAGTATAAGGTGCCGAACTGCTAGTTTTATAGCGGTTCAGTGTATACAACTTTGAAAAAGAGTAAAAGGACATAGGAGGTCGACATGGATCAGTTCTTTGTCTGGGTGCCGGTTGTCGGTGGAATCATCGCATTAGGCGCGGGAATCTGGTACTATGCAGCAATTGGAAAAGCAGTTCATGAAGAGGAACAAGCGGCTGGTAAAGACTTAACGTACGAGATGAATCCGTTTACGGGATCAGCGAAGTCGAAGTCGGTGAAAAAGAAATAGGTGGCCCACACATAAAATAATGTAGGTCGTTTTTCTAAAACGACCCTTCATTTTTACAAAACGTCAGTGATTTTTTGCAAAACCAGAGTGGATTTTTCTAAAACCACCCCTGATTTTTCTAAAACCGACGCTGTTTTTTACAAAACCGCCCACGAAAAGTGCCAAAACCGACCACCGAGTGGAGGTTTTGAGCTGAAAAAGGAGTGAATCCAGTGGAAATTACATATGAAATCGTCAAAGATGACGAAATTGAATGTTGCAGGGACCTTTGCAACAAATTGATGAAGTTCCAGAAGTCGATGGCGCATTTCCGCCCAGAGCTGTTCGACTCGATGAGCTTCGAATCGCGCATGATTCCTGCCGTACAACGGTCTACACATAATTTTACCGTGGTCGCGAAGATCGATGGAAAAGCGGTGGCTTACGTGTATTCCAACATCGCCCCTAAGGAGACGTACGACATGGATTTCGCCACGTTCTTCGACCTGGATACGGTGGAGGGAGAAGAAGTGGGCTGCTTGGCGAACTTCTACATCGATGAAGGGTACCGCGATCTCGGCATCGGGTCCAAGCTTTTCAACATGTCGATGGAATGGCTCGACAGCTACCGGGAAGTAGAGGACTACTTTGTGTTCGTTTCCAACGGCAATGAGAAGGCCCTCGAATTTTATAAAAGAAAAGGGTTCGTCTATAGCAACGAGGTGCTGGACGGTTTCATTACGACGTTACGTTCCAAGAAAGGTGCGATCGTTCCGAAGAAAGAATCCGTTTAAAAAAATTGGCTGGAACTTTTTCGCTATACTCTGAATAGGAATAGATGTACAACTCGGAAAATTGAAATCTGGATGTTGACACGTTGAAATCACCGTGCTAAGATTCAGATAATTTAAAACTTAATTTCATATGCAAGCTCTTATCAAGAGAGGCAGAGGGACTGGCCCGATGAAGCCCGGCAACCGTCAAACGTACGTCACGTTTGAAATGGTGCCAAATCCTGCAAGGCGTTTATGCGCTTTGGGAGATGAGAGAGACAAATTCGCTAACTTTGCCTCTCTGTCTATACAGAGAGGCTTTTTACGTTTCTCGAATCTTCATAAATCAATCTGAGACAAAGGGGGATCGATTTGGTGAGTAGTCAGAAAAACTTTTACAAAACGGGCATCGTGCAGATTCCTAATTTTACGCTTGAGTCGGGTGAGAGCCTGGTGGAGGTGGAACTCGCTTATGAACGGTGCGGACCACGGGATGCCCCAGCGATTCTTGTATGCCACGCACTGACCGGTCAACATCTGACTGTGGGAACAGAGGATGAACCCGGCTGGTGGAAAGGATTGATTGAGGATGGCGGCTATATCGATACAACAGAGTACCAGGTCATCACCTTCAATGTACTCGGTGGGTGCAACGGCTCGACCGGTCCGCAGTCAATGGATCCGAAAAAGGGTGAGCCATACGGGGAGCATTTTCCGCGTCTCACAGTCCGGGATCTCGTCGAAGTCCAATACGTCGCTTTGAAAATCTTAGGGTTCAAACGGTTGAAGGGTGTGATGGGCGGTTCACTTGGGGGCATGCAGGTCCTTGAGTGGGGACTCATGTATCCGGAGTTCGTGAATGCGCTGTTTCCGATTGCAGTGACGCCAACCTTAAGCGACTACGGCATCGCGTTCAACCATATTTCCGGTGAAGCGATCCGGAACGGAGGGGACCAAGGCTTGAGCATCGCCCGTATGATCGGCATGATGACCTATCGTTCGGATGTGCTCTTCAATGAGCGGTTCAACCGAAACCAGCGCATTGCAGAAGATGGAATTCCAACGTACGAAATCGCTTCTTACTTAAGTTATCAAGGGGAAAAATTGCAGGAACGATTCAACAAAGACAGTTATTTGACGCTGCTTGATGTGATGAACACACACGACATCGGCCGGGGAAGAGGTGGCCTCGAGCAAGTCATCCACGGGTATCAGGTTCCGGTTTTCGGTGTCGGATTCACCCGGGATCTCGTCTATCCGTCGGAAGTATTGGCAGGTTTCATTTCAGCGATTCAGCAAGAAGGAGGATACGCGGAGTTTTACGAGGTGAAATCAAAATTCGGTCATGACGGCTTTCTCGTCGAATTTGAAAAATGGGGCTGGTTCATTCAGGAAAAATTAACCGAGCTCGACACATTGGTCCAACACAAACAAGCATAAATGAAAAGGAGAGGTTCAAATGAGTGAAAACAAGAAATATCGTTTAGAAACAATCGGGGTACATGGTGGTCTGCAGGCTGATCCTGTAACAGGTGCGCGAGCGCTACCAATCTATCAATCGAACGCATACAAGTTCGAAAATACGGATCATGCTGCGGACTTATTCGCGTTAAAAGAAGAAGGCTACATTTACTCGCGAATCCATAATCCGACGGTGACGACGGTGGAAGAGCGGGTGGCGCAACTTGAAGGCGGTATCGGCGCTTTGGCGCTGGCCAGCGGAATGGCGGCAATTTCAACGGCCATCTTCAACATCGCAGAAGCGGGGGATGAAGTCGTCTCCGCATCCACTCTGTACGGTGGGACGTTTAACTTGTTTGCGACAACGCTGCCAAAGCACGGCATCACGACACATTTCGTCGACCCGAAGGATCCAGAGAACTTCAGAAGAGCAATCACACCGAAAACGAAGGCGATTTTCGCAGAAACGATCGGGAATCCGGGACTTCACGTATTGGATATCGAAGCGGTTGCGAAAGTCGCCCATGACGCAGGCATCCCGTTGATCGTCGATAACACGTTCGCCACACCGTATCTCTCGCGACCGATCGATCACGGAGCGGATATCGTCATCCATTCTGCGACGAAATGGCTTGGAGGGAACGGCACATCGCTCGGTGGCATCATCGTCGACGCCGGAAAGTTCGACTGGAACTCACCGAAGTTTCCTGGTTTTACAGAGCCGGATCACAGCTATCACGGCATCATCTATTCGGAAGCGTTGCCTGAAGCAGCTTTCATCGTGAAGGCGCGCGTACAGCTTTTACGTGATACAGGGCCATCTATCAGCCCATACAATGCGTTCCAGATCGCACTCGGTTTGGAGACCTTGCACGTGCGAATCAAGGAGCACGTCGCCAATACTCGTAAAGTGGTGGAATACTTGGAAAACCATCCGGCGGTCAAATGGGTGTTGTATCCGGAAAGTGAAAATCACCCATCCCATGAACTGGCGAAAAAATACTTGCCGAAAGGAGCAGGCTCGATTGTCGTGTTCGGTATCCAGGGTGGAAGGGATTCAGGATCAGCGGTCATCAACAGTGTTGCTCTTTGGTCGCATGTCGCCAATGTCGGTGACGCGAAGAGCTTGATCATCCATCCGGCAAGTACGACGCACCAGCAGTTGTCCCCGGACCAGTTGAAAGATTCAGGAGTGACGGAAGATCTGGTCCGTTTATCGGTCGGCATCGAGAACGTCGAAGATCTGATTGAGGACCTTGAGCAGGCGATCGAAGTTGCGACTGGCTTCTCCTCCTTCAACACAACGAAAGTGGTCGGCTAAACTTTTATGAAAAAAGAACGCATACCACTTATGGATGTTCGAAGTTTTCTCGTTCTCGTGTTGGTAGGTATGGTGGTCAGGTTCATAGTAGTTTGAGAAAAGGAGGTAAAAAATTGGCCAAATTGAAGATAGCGTTACTCGGTTTCGGGACTGTTGGAAGCGGTGTGTATGAGATCATTCAAAAACAGCAAGATAGGCTCCGGACGATTTTTGGCAAAGAGGTCGAGGTCGCCGGAGTCCTGATCCAGGATGAAACGAAATCTCGCGAGGTTGATGAGGACGTACTGGTGACATCGAACTTCGAGGAGATTCTTCACATACCGGATTTGGATATTGTGGTTGAAGCAATCGTCGGAGTGGAACCGGGTTATACGTACTTAAAGCGTGTCATTGAAAAAGGGTGTCATGTGGTCACAGCGAACAAGGAGTTGTTCGCACATAAAGGGCATGAGTTGAAAAAGCTGGCAGCAGTCCATGGAGTAGAGGTGTCTTTTGAAGCGGCAGTCGCAGGCGGAATCCCGGTGATCGGCACGTTGAAGCAGCTTCTCCAAGCCAACCAGGTGGTGAAGATCGACGCGATTCTGAACGGAACCTCTAACTATATCCTGACCGAAATACGTGAAAAAGGTCGTTCTTTCTCAGATGCGTTGGCAGCGGCACAGGAAGCGGGGTATGCAGAGGCTGATCCGTCCAACGACGTCGATGGACATGACGCTTTTTTCAAAACCGTAATTCTGACAGAGTTATTGTATGGGGTCAGGGTCAACTGGGACGAGGTGAACCACAAAGGGATCCGGCACGTTTCGGTAAAAGATCTTCAAGTGGCGGAAGCGCTTGGATTCCGATTGAAGCACATCGCATCACTCGAGTTGCGGGAAGGAAAGTTGACGCTCGGAGTGGAACCGAAATTGGTAGCTGAAGATCATCCCCTTTATTCTGTCGAAGGGGTCGACAACGCTCTCGTCATCACAGGGGATTTCGTCGGACAGTTGAAGCTCCAAGGACCAGGTGCCGGAAAGTTCCCGACAGCGAGTGCAGTAGTGGAGGATTTGGTGAACGTGGGTCGTGGCGTTCAAGAGCCTGTATTACCTGGAAAAGTAGAGCTTAATATATGCGCTGTTGAGCAAGAGCAATCCTACCTTCTAATCGGAAACTGTAAAACGACTGTTCCAGGAAAGGTGGAAATCGATCACACATTGCAGATCCATGGTCAGTTGCATGCGGTAAAGGTAGTCACAGTGAGGCCGACCGTTGTCGAGCAAATCGTTGAAAAATCACCTGGATTGGTCGCCTATCCGATTTCCGGCACCTTTCCTTCCGGAGTCCGAAAAGCTTCCGTAACGGCATAACGGGGAGAAACACTCATTTTCAGATGAGTGTTTTTTCAATTTTGGATTATAAATCCTGATTTTGGATTATAATTTCCGGGTTTGGATTATAATTTCCGGGTTTGGATTATAATTTCCGGGTTTGGATTATAATTTCTGAATTTGGATTATAAATTCTTATTTTGGTTTATAAATCTGAATTTCGGATTATATTCTCATTTTGCAGAAAGCCAGATACTTGTATAGGAAGGAAATGGAACTGACCAGTCGAAATAAAGGTTGTGCAAAAGGATTTCAATACCACTCAGAACAAGAAGGATACGCAAATAAAGAAGATGAAAAGTACATATCTGTCCGCTATTCAAGAACCATATAAATTACTCTCCATGATGGACTTAGTCGGGTATAAGATTGATAATTATTATCAATAATAGGAAAGAAGGCAACCACGCCATTGGCTGCCTTCCCTATTTTCATTATAGTCCTTGTGGTTCAAACGTCTTGCAATCTGTTTCCTCACTGTTATGTGCCTTTTCACCTTTATGGCTGACTACGAAAATTTTCTCAGCCATGCACTGCTTTCCATCACGATTATGCACACAATTGCTTACTTCACATAAAACATCTTGTGCCATGATCATTCACCACCCTTCATGTTTTTAGAGTTGACCTTTTCGCAAAAGTTCATACAATCAAGTGGGATCATTTATATTCAATTGCCTCTTACATACCCTCAATTCTTAAAATGTACACTAAAATGACAGAAAATTTAAATAACATATCAATTTGAGTCGAAAGTAGGAACTGTGGAGGGAGTCACAGTTCCTAGCAGGATATTCCAAATAAAAACAGAATACCTCATATCGAGACACTCGCATAAATCACTTGAAACAAAACTGTCCATAATCATTGATGCATGGCAGTTTTTATCTTTGGGGAGGGGAAAGTTTTTATGAATGAGTTAGAAAGAGTAATTGACGCGTATAGTGAGAAAAATTACTTGAGCGGATCCATCCTGATCGAGAGGGATGGGGAGGTCCTAATGAAAAAAGCGTATGGGGAGGCATCCATTCAGCTTGGCGTCCCCAATTCGGTAGAGACGAAATACCATATCGCCTCTGTGACGAAAATGTTCATCGCTGCTGCAGCCCTCAAGTTGGAAGAACAAGGATTGCTGGATTTGAAACAAAAACCGAGCCATTACATACCTAGCCTTGAAAACCTCCACCCAGAAATCACACTCCATCACTTACTTAATCACACTTCAGGACTTCCCGACATCTATGGTGAAAACGACTTAAGGTTGAAAATGGCCGAACTGAATAAAGAGGAAGGTGATTTTCTCACCTACTTATCCAATCAAGAGCAAATGTTCACACCTGGTGAGAAGTGGGATTACAGCAGTACAGGTTTTATCATGACGAGCTATATTATGGAGGAAGTGACCGGTCTCAAGTTCGAACAACTGCTTGATCACCTGTTTTTCAAACCACTCGATATGAAAAATACGGGACAAGACGATCCGAAGAATATCAACATCGGACGCGCATACGGCCACTCTATTGAGGATGGTACGTATATCAACGCAAAAAATGACAGGTTGGCGGATGTAGATGCGCCTGGCGAGCTCTATTCGACGGTTGGAGACCTCAGCACGTGGTGCAACGCCATCCTCAACGGTTCTGTGCTTTCTGAAGAATCAACTGAGAAAATGTTTACGCCTTATCATCAGACGACAATTTCACCGAATCTGAAATATGGCTATGGGTGGTTCTTAGGGAAGGATTTCAGACTTGTACCTGGGGGAACACCTGGTTTTAAATCGGAAGTATGGCAATATCCCGAAGAGAAAATCAACATCATCATGCTATGGAACTTTGAAAAAGTGAACACCTTTGAGTTGATGGATCAAATAAAGCCGTTACTCATAAAAGAAAAAGTCCAGTGAACACAGAACTAGAGTTCAGAACAGCGATAGAACACGACCTGGAAAAAATCGTAGCAATGCTTGCTGATGATGTGTTAGGGAGCAAGCGGGAGCGGTTTGAAAAGCCACTACCAGATTGTTATACGGATGCTTTTCACGCGATCGACAAAGATCCGAACAACGAGTTGATCGTCGCTTGCCTAAGGGATGAAGTCGTTGGCGTCATCCAGATCACCTATACACCGCACATTGCCCGACAAGGTGGTTGGCGCGCAACGATTGAAGGTGTTCGGACCTCATCGGCAACACGCGGAAAAGGCCTTGGTTCACAGCTGATCCAATATGCCGTTGAACGAGCAAAAGAAAGAGGATGTCAGTTGGTCCAACTGACATCTGACAAAGAACGAAAGGACGCCATCCGGTTTTACGAAAAACTCGGGTTCAAAGCCTCCCATGAAGGACTAAAATTGCAGCTCTAACAGAAAAAAGCGTACCGAATGTGTACGCTTTTTTTTACACTTTAAAAATCTTGATTCGAAAACGGCAGGAGAAGCTTAATGCCGCGCTTGTTAACAGGTAGCACTTTCATATCGCCGACCAGATGACTCGCATAGCCGGCAAGGAGTGCCCAAAACAAGCCTTCTATACCAAAAGCAGCTTCCACTTGCCGGGCAATCACGCCAAAGAAGATGACCCCAAGAATGGAGTGCGTGTAACTGCGGTGGGGAACGATAGAAGCAACAACTATATATACGCCGAATAAAAACAACCAGTTTTCTTCCAGAAACAATCCGGCGGCGACAACACCAAGTCCCGAAACGAGCAGCATGTGTCTCCTTGTAAGGAAGGAAGCAATCACAATGATGCCAACACCCGCTCCGACACCGTTCCACTTTTCTTGTCCGACACCTGTCAAAAAGCTGTATACGATAATGAGCACACCGATGATTTGAGCGAGGGTTTGGATGAATTTATGCGAATTGGTAATTTTGTTGCTCAACGTCCCGTCCACATCCATATCCGGTATCAGTCCTGCTATCCCGCCACTTGCAATCAGAATCCCCGTGGTGACGGGATCGGTCTCGAAGACATTGGATGTGACCAGTCCTGCGACGCCCCCGACTAATAAATGTGATGTTCCTTTCATGTCGTTCACCTATCTCTCTATGTATGGTTTTCTATGCGTGAAGTTAGGGGCAGTAGTAGATATTGTATATAATAGAAGGAAAGAACGAAATGCTTGGGGGTGCATTTATGTATTTATACTTAACCATCATCGTCGTTGCCGTAGGTATTCTTTCACTGGTCGGCACATTGGTCATAGGCAGAAAGGTGGACAAGGAAGCTGAACAGTATAAGCGAGAATCGAATCGGACTGAAGCACAGCTGAAACGCTCCAACGAATATGAAACGAAATCCGTGAGATTGAACATCAAGGTGTTGACGCTCATCTATGCGTTCACTTTCCTTTTTACAATCATCGTCATGGGGCTTTATTTTTATTTAAGGTGAGTTGGTGGACAAGATGGAATTGACATATGAACTAGGGGATGAGGTCATCCAACGGTTGCGGCCGCATCTGGACGTGCCGATCAATTTAATGGATACGAGCGGTAAAATTGTAGCGAGTTCCGACCCGGAGCGCGTCGACCAGTTACACAGTGGTGCGATCCGTGCGATCGAAATTCAACAAGAGCTGCTCTTATACCCGGAGGATGTTGTGGATTACCCAGGAACGAAACCGGGCGTCAACCTGCCGATGTATTTTTTCGGCGAGCTCGTCGGTGTGGTCGGCATTACAGGTCATCCGGATCAAGTGATTCAAGCGGCGAACATTACGAAGGCCGCTGTTGAAATTGCGCTCGAACAGATCCATCTTCAGAAGCAAACGGCCTTCCAGGAGAACACGCTGTACAACTGGCTGTTACAGCTTCTGCATCCGTACGGTTTTGATGAGGAAAAACTCGAGCAGGAAGCGAAGCACATTCTGAAGATCAAACTAACGGAACCGCTCATAGTGGTCGTACTGCAAGCGAGGAATCCGGCTGTTTTTACAGAGGAAATCCGACAGAAGCTGGATGCTGTGTTCGTCTCCAGACATGAGGAAGATGAACTGGTCCTCGCGGTAAAAGAGACTGAACTACTTGAGCCAGTGCTGCTTCCTTTACTAGAGTCCAATCCGGATCTTCTTATAGGCGTCGGAAATTCTGGTAAAGGGGTCAAGGGTATTCGGGAATCGTATGACCAGGCTAAACAAGCGATGAAGTTCACTAGGGAAAAACGGTTCACCCGAATCGAAGAGTGGAAGCTCGAGCAACTGATCGATCAGATCCCGCACCATACATATGAGGATGTATTTGCGACCTATGCAGAATGTCTCAGAAACATGGAAGATAGTTATGAGGAGACCTTGCGCATTTATTTCCGGTCCAATCTTGAATTGAAGGAGACGGCTGAACGACTGCACATCCACCGGAACACGCTCATGTACCGACTCGATCAGATTCATGAAAAAGTAGGTCTTAACCCACGGATGTTCACGGATGCGATGCTACTTTATATCCTTTGTTTCAAACAGTAGTTGTGCACATGCACAAATCAATAGACAGAAAATTAGAATATTTCATGGATTCGACCAATTGTTTAGCAATTGGTTTTTCTATTTAATAGAGATAAATACAGATAAAGGAGTGCGCTATGAAAATCGTTATTTCTCCCGATTCATTCAAAGGCAGTATGACATCCGAGCAAGCGGGACGAGCCATGGCAAGAGCCTGTCGAGAGGTCTTCCCAGATGAAAAACCGATTCTGAAACCGATGGCCGATGGAGGAGAGGGGACTTTGGATACGCTTATTTTTTCAACAAAAGGTAAGCGCTTACACGAAAAGTGCACAGGACCTCTGGGCGATGAAATCAAAGCCGCTTACGGTGTGCTCGGTGATGGAAAGACAGCAGTCATTGAAACGGCTCAGGTTGCAGGTCTCACGCAAGTTCCAGTAGATCGCAGGGATCCGTACTTCACGACTTCTCGCGGTTTAGGTGAACTGATCCTTCGGGTCATCGATGATGGCTTTGACTCGATCCTGATCGGGCTCGGCGGGAGTGCGACGAATGACGGAGGTCTCGGCATGCTTCAGGCGTTGGGAGCCCGGTTCCTCGACCGGTCGGGAATAGAGGTCGATGGCTTCGGTAAAAACGTGCCGGAAGTCGCTCGCGTCGATCTTTCGGGCATGGACACTCGGTTGAATGAGGTAACGATCCGAGTGGCGAGCGATGTGGAGAACCCGTTATGTGGGGAAAAAGGCGCAAGTCACATTTACGGTCCACAGAAAGGTGCAACGCACGAACAGATCCTGCTCCTCGATACTGCGCTTGATCATTACAGTGCCCTCATCGAAAAAGAAACCGGACGTTCGTGGAAAGAGAAACCAGGTGCCGGTGCAGCGGGTGGACTCGGATTCGCCTTGATGACCATCGGGGCAGAACTCGTCTCTGGCGCAGAGCTCATCGCAAAGGCGATTGATTTGGAAAGCTCGATAGTAAGCGCGGATCTTGTTCTGACTGGTGAAGGGCAGAGCGATGAACAAACGCTCTTTGGAAAAGCGCCAGGTTATGTCGCGGAGATCGCAGCGAAACACCAGGTCAAGACGGTGCTTTTATCCGGCAGCCTACGAGGAGAGTTGGACGCTTTACACGAAAAGTTTGCAGGATGTTTTTCAATAGCGAACGGTGCGATGCCGCTGAAAGCGTGCATGGAGTCAGGTGAAGAATTGCTTTACGAGCAAACGAAGAATGTACTTCATTTCATTCAATCATTTCAAAAATAGGGGGATGCAATCATGGAAGGTATTGGACTCATAATTGTCATTACACTAGGAGTATTATTCGTTATTTTTGCAACAGCCAAGCTGAAAGTCCATCCGTTTCTTTCGTTGTTGATTGCCGCATTTGCGATGGGAATCCTGGCTGGACTTCCACTTGCAGATGTCGTTACGGCAGTCAATTCAGGATTCGGAGGATTGATGGGCGGGATCGGACTCGTCATCGTGTTCGGGACGATCATCGGTGTCATTTTGGAACGATCAGGGGCTGCACTCAGAATGGCTGAAGTCGTGCTCCGGATCGTCGGAGAGAAACGGCCTCAGCTCGCGATGAGCTTGATCGGTGCGATTGTCAGTGTACCGGTATTCTGTGATTCCGGTTACGTCATCTTATCTTCATTGAAAAAGTCACTCGCACGTCGCGCGAAGGTTGCGGTCGCTTCTATGGCGATTGCGCTTTCCACAGGATTATTCGCAACCCATACACTCGTACCGCCGACGCCAGGACCGATTGCGGCAGCAGGTAACATCGGCGCACAGAACTATCTTGGTGTCATCATTCTCGTCGGGATCGTGGTCGCGATTCCTGCCATCATCGCCGGGTACATTTGGGCGATCAAAGTCGGAACGAAAATCAAAGTCAAAGATGAAGACAAGTTGGAGTACGATGTCGATGAAATTGCGGCGAGTTTCGGTGAAATGCCGTCCACATTCAAATCGTTCGCACCGATCGTCGTTCCCATCCTGTTGATTGGGTTAGGTTCTGTTGTCACGTTCGCCGGCTGGGAAGGGAAGTTCTTCGAAATTCTCTTATTCTTAGGCTCGCCCGTCGTCGCCTTGTTAATCGGAATAATGTTTGCGTTTACACTGCTTCCGAAGCTGGATGAAGAAACATTGACCCAGTGGATCGGCCACGGCATCAAGGAATCTGCACCGATTCTGTTGATTACAGGTGCGGGTGGCGCATTCGGCTCGGTCATCAAAGCGACACCCGTTGCCGAATTCATCCAGGGATTCGGTGACAGCAGTCTGATCGGCGGAGCATTCTTCCTGCTCATCCCATTCTTTATTGCGGCAGCGTTGAAAACAGCCCAAGGTTCGTCTACCGCAGCCATCGTCATCACGTCGACGTTGATTGCGCCACTTTTGACACAGGTCGGGATCGAAGGCGCGTTACCGTTAGCCCTCGTCGTCATGGCTGTCGGAGCCGGTGCGATGGTCGTCTCCCACGTGAACGACAGCTACTTCTGGGTCGTGAAGGAGTTCAGCGGCATGACCGTTACGGATGCTTACAAAGGTCAAACAGCAGCTACCCTCATCCAGGGAATCGTCGCACTCATTGTGACCTTGCTGCTCTGGTTGATATTCGTCTAAATAAGAAAGGTTTCAGCGTAATGCTGAAACCTTTTTTTCTGCTATTCGAGTGAAAGATTGACCGCCTCAATGGCATGAATGTGGGCGGTGTCGTAAATCGGAACGTCCACGTCTTCCGCTTTGATGAGAAGCCCGATTTCAGTGCAGCCGAGGATGATGCCTTCTGCACCATTGTCGACAAGCTGTTGGATGATCCGCTTGAACGCTTCCTTCGATGTAGGCTCGATTTTTCCAAGGCAGAGCTCTTCGTAAATCGTCTGATTGACGATGGCCCGATCGGCGGCATCAGGAACGAGCACACTGAGCCCGTTCGCTTCAAGTCTTGATCTGTAAAAATCCTGCTCCATCGTATATTTCGTACCGAGCAATCCGACTTTCTGGATGCCATCCTCATGAATCCGAGCCGTTGTCGCATCCGCGATATGTAACACAGGAATGGTGATGGCGCGTTCGATGTCATCGATGACCTTATGCATCGTATTCGTGCAGATGACGATGAAATCCGCACCGCCTTTCTCGAGAGACTGCGCGACATGCGCAAGGTTTTCGCCAGCCTTATCCCATTCGCCTTCCGCCTGATAGCGCTGATTTTCCGCAAAGTCGACACTGTACATCAAGCACTTCGCAGAGTGAAGACTACCAAGCCTCCTCTTCACTTCCTGATTGATGATTCGATAATATTCTGCTGAAGACTCCCAACTCATCCCGCCGATCATGCCGATCGTTTTCATTCATGAACACCCCTCGTCCGTCCTGATTTTTCACAAAGTTATCGCTCATTATAGTCTACTTCCACTCGTTCGGGAAGCCTTTTAACAGAATTTAATTTATTTTTACAAAAAACAAAATTTCCTATTGTGTATTTTTCCCAGTTGAGATAATGTATATAGAAATCTTTAAATCCAGGGTTCAGAAAGGTGTTGGTTCATTTGGGACAGAATCATTATCAGGTTGGAAGAGGGATTGGAAGAATCCATCAATACTGTTAGCTGGCATTGGCATTTCAAATCTAGGGGATTGGATTTACCTTATCGCATTAAACCTCATGATTTTGAACATGACGGGCTCAGCAGCGGCAGTCGCGGGCTTGTACATGTTGAAACCTCTCGCCTCCATGTGCACGAGTTTTTGGTCCGGGAGCATAATCGACCGCTTCAACAAACGCCGGATCATGATTACACTCGATATCGTGCGCGCTCTGCTTGTCGCGATCATTCCATTCATCGGTTCGTTACCAATCATTTATGTATGTGTGTTCCTCATCAATATGGGAAGTTCGTTCTTCTTTCCGACTTCCACCACCTACATTACCAAGCTGGTACCCAAGGAACGGAGGAAACGCTTCAACTCGTTACAAAACTTGATTTCTTCCGGTTCATTCGTCATCGGGCCAGCCATCGCTGGTGCACTCGTTTTTGTGGGCTCGGTAGCTTTTGCCATCTACATGAATGCCCTGTCGTTCCTGCTATCCGCTTTGGTGCTGTTCTTTTTACCGAGTATGGAAGGGGAACGGGCAAGCACAGAGGAAAACCTCTCCTTCAAAATGTTGAAGGAAGA
Organism: Pseudalkalibacillus sp. Hm43; assembly: GCF_051842935.1. GTDB lineage: Bacteria > Bacillota > Bacilli > Bacillales > Fictibacillaceae > Pseudalkalibacillus. The sequence goes on from NZ_JBPXRR010000001.1 coordinate 579,218, forward strand.
CTGGGCGGTCGTTCTTGCTTTTAGTAAAAACGCAGCCTATGTCATGGGCGTGTATGCCTTATTCGAAGCAGCGATGCTGTTCACGGCTGCGCTCGATTCAACGGAAGTCGTGTTTACACGAAGAGTTCTCGGACTTTCGGAGGGAAGCTACGGCGTCCTCGTCAGTATTGCGGGAGTCGGGTTCATCCTCGGATCCGTTTTCGTGACAGTCCTGACGAATTACTTGAAGCTGAAGCACATGATCGGGATCGGGACGACCATGACCGCAGTCGGATACCTCATGTACGCCATGTCGAGTACATTTATAGGAGGAGCAATTGGTGTATTTGTTCTTTCCTTTGCCCTTGCTTGTGCACACACGGGTTTCATCACCTTTTACCAAAACAACCTACCAGTCGATATCATGGGGCGGGTCGTAAGTGTTGTTAATGTTTTCGAATCCGTTCTCACAATGGCATTTATCCTATTGATCGGAATGACAGTAGAACTCATCAATGTCAAAATCGCTGTCATTTCAGGATCCGTACTCATGCTGCTCGTATCCTTAGCATTATTGTTCATGACATGGCTACCGACAGGTCACGCATATTATGAGGAAAAACAAACCGCAGAAGCGATGTAAGGAGGAAAAAAGATGGGGCAACAATTTACTGAAATGATGCCAAAGCATATCGAGTTCATCCAAAACCAACAGCTCTTTTTTGTCGGAACGGCACCGTTGAATGAAGATGGACATGTGAATCTGTCTCCGAAAGGCTACGACACACTCCGAGTTTTGAGTCCGACACAAGTCGCTTACCTCGACTTGACCGGAAGCGGAAACGAAACAAGCGGTCATCTGGAAGAGAACGGCCGGATCACGTTCATGTTCTGTGCATTTGAAGGGGCACCTTTAATTCTGAGGCTTTATGGAAAAGGAAAAGTCGCCGTAAAAGGCTCAGCTGAATGGAATCAATACATCCAACACTTTGACGAACTTCCTGCCGCCCGTCAGATCATCATAGCCGACATACACAAAGTCCAGACTTCTTGCGGATATGGCGTCCCGTTTTTCTCATATGAAGGGGATCGAGAAAAATTGAAAGAATGGGGCATTAAAAAAGGCGACAAACTTCAAGACTATCAAGCTCAGAAAAACAGCTACACACTGGATGGGATAGAGACGCCAATAGGAAGAAAGCTGAAGAACATAGAGTAGGAGATGAAGCAACATGTGTGGGATTGGAATTTAACTTAACAGTAAAACGACATCAATTGATAGAGAGGATTGAAGCGGATCTCTTAGCAGACACCAACGTGACAGGCGTCTTCTATGGTGGATCGATTGGAGCTGGGAATGCAGATCCTTACTCTGATATCGACCTCCGCATCGTCGTTTCAGAAAGTGCTTTTTCACCATATATAGAGGACAAAATGGAACGAGCGAAAGCATGGGGAGATGTTCTGTTTTATGAACAAGCGTACCCCGAACTTTCCTACACAGTGGTCCATTATCGCTCGTTTGTAAAAGTAGATTGCTTTTACTATAGGATGGAAGATTTGAAGCCTTCCATATGGCTGAAAAAGATTCGTATTGTGAAAGATGCAACAGGAACTCTGGAAAAAATCCAGCTACTGTCCCAAGGGCTATCCTATCAACCTACGATTCAGGAGTTTGATGCATGGAAAGGGAAACTGTTCGCATATTTTCATGAAGTGTACCGCCGAATTATGAGAGAAGAATTGTCTTACGCCCAAACCATGATCCTCGGTCTGAAATGGCTCATTGCAGCTGGTTGGTATATGGAAAAGGGAATCCAACCGAATGCCTTCGGGGATTGGTCGAAGATGGAGGGCTCTAGAAGTCCGTTGAATCAAGCACAACAAGAGATGCTGCAAGCTTGGAACTTGCCTCAAGAGCAACAGCAGTTTTTACCAGTCTTGAATGAAATGATTCCAGCTGCGAATCAAACATATAAGAATCTATGTAACAAATTGAATGTAGAAGAACAACAGAGTCAATTTGATGAAGTCGTCAATCTTTTTCGTTAAAGGGAGCGATACCTTGATAAGGAACCTCATCAGAAGGCTTTTCACTCCGTACATGACTGTCTATCATACAAGAGATGCGGGAGCTTTTTTAAATGCAAAACTGCAACTGGAAGCAGGCGGCATTTTAGACTACCAAGTACAATCAAATATATCGGATATCCAATTTGCGGGTCCGGTGGTTCACACCATTCGGGTTCGTAAAGAGGATTACAATATAGCCAAAACCATACTAAGTCAAAAGCACAACGGATAGAGCTCCGGGAGAGAGACGTACATCCAAAGTTGTAGGAAAGTTGATACCACGACATGATTCGGATTTGTCGGGAACAGCTTACAATTGACGTATCAATAGAGAGAGAAGGGATACTATGAGATTCAGAGATTTTCACAAAAATATCAAAATCCGGATCATAGAGTCATTTATCAGTCGGTTCATCGGAAGTATGATCTTCCCATTCATGTCGATTTACCTCGCCGTCCATTTCGGTGCTAAGATTGCAGGACTCTTACTATTAATTAATGTAGGAGTTGGAATCGGAATCAATTTCATCGGTGGTTATTTCGCGGATCAATTTGGTCGGAAAAGAATCATGTTATTCGCGGAGACGCTCCGTTTTCTCGCTTTCGTCACGATGATGATCTGCAATTCACCTTGGTTCGAATCACCAGGCATCACATTCGCGATGATGACCGTGAACAGCATCTGTTGGGGGCTTGCGGGACCTGCCAACCAGGCAATGCTCATTGATGTCAGTACACCACCGCAACGGAAGCTCATGTATTCTATTACATACTGGGCGAACAATTTGTCCATCGCCATCGGTGGGATCATCGGGGCTTTCTTGTTCAAAGATTACTTGTTCCAGCTCTTCCTGGCATTGAGTGTGGCAGCAGCCATCGCAGCACTCCTTGTCGCTTTTTTCATCGAAGAAAGCTACGCGCCGGTCGATTCAGACCTTACACCAGGCGGTCACGTCTTACAGCTCTTTTCCAATTATAAAAAAGTGCTGCATGACAAGTTGTTCGTCATGTTCACGGTCGCAGGTGTATTGATTCTGTCGATGGAATTCCAATTGACGAACTACATCGGGATCCGTCTAAGTGCCGAGATGGAGACGCAACAATTCTTGTTCTGGGAAATTGACGGGGTCCAGACGATGGGCTTCTTGCGAAGTGAGAACACGATCCTGGTGGCGATTTTGATGTTGTTCATCACGAGATGGACACAGACGTTTAAAGATAAATCAACGCTCGTGTGGAGCTGTTTCTTTTTCACAATCGGATACGGGGTCTTATCCTATTCCAACAACCTGGTTATCTTGTTCGTGATGATGGCCGTCTTAACAGTAGCTGAGGTCATCCGGGTTCCGGTGGAAAATGCCTACATGGCCTCAATCCCTCCAGATGATGCGAGAAGCTCATACATGGCGTTCAACGGTCTGAAATTCAATCTTTCCATGTTGATTTCTTCTGTAACAGTTACTCTTGGAGCATTCCTTCCTTCGGTTGTCATGACGGTTCTCATTACAAGCATCGGACTTGTTGGAACAATGATTTATTTCATGATTACACCAGGATTAGATGAACGGAAATCAGAAGTAGAATTAAAGCAAGCGGGTTAGGGGGGATTTTATCAAAACGTGGATTGCAGCAATCATCACAGTCGCTGTTATTGCTGGGGGATATTTCTTCTACGACTATTACACGCATGATCCGTATTATGGAATGTCGATCATACCTGAAGAACATGACGACATCCCACTATATGAAGGTTTGCGTGTCGATGAACAGCGCTATACGGTAAAAGGTGATCAATGGCAAGAGGTTTATGATTTTTACATGAAGGAGCTTCCTGCCAATGGATGGAAACTTCAACATAAAGGTTCATCATTGGACGATGACGACCCGGAAAATGACTGGGGGGGCTTCTATTCTACCTGGGTAAAAGAGGGGTATAATTGGGAGCTTGATGTTCGTTCCATGTACGATCAAAGCGATAAGAAAACAGAGGTTGTTTTTGATAAGCACGACATTCACACGGCCACCGTTTGGATTGATGAAGCTCCTGAAACGATGTGTGTGTATGAAAAAGCGAGCGATGACACATGTCGTACGATTGAAGATCGTGAAACGATACAGAAAGTCGTCGACCTCATTAATTCGAGTTTAGATTGGAATCAAACAACTGAACCTCACAGCAAGAATAGTAAACTCCAAATTGGAAATCTGGGAATTGAAGTACTTTATAAAGAAGATGAGATGGTCTATTTCAAATCGGAGAAGGGGACCAAAGCTATGAAACCTGAACTTGAATTTTTCGAATATACCGGTCTCGCATATGAAAGAGCTGACAATTGAAGTCGGCTCTTTTTTATGTTCTCCAACCAACGTTAATATTTGTAATAATTCTGTAAAGTTAGAAAACTCCATGTTATGTTACGATAATAATGGGTTATGGGGGAGGTTGTTGAAAGTAGAAGGTTTTAGAAAAAGAGGCGATAGATAAAGATATGCTGATATATATAGAAGATAAAAGTTGTTTTTCTACTTTATAGACGCTCTTCCCAATTGGTTTACCAACCAGAAAATACAAAATTCCAATTGGAGGAGAAAAAATGAAGAAAAAGTTATTACCGATTGCTCTTGCAGCAGGGATCATTTTCTCAGGAGCTGGACAAGCGTTTGGCGCAACTGGGAGTGACATCATTGACACAGGGGATGATTATTTAGGTACACCATATCATTATGGAGCACCCGTCGGAAATACAAGTTCATTCGATTGTTCGTCTTTTACTGTAACCGTTTTCAAGGAACATGGTATCAACTTGCCTCGTTCAAGTAGGGAACAAGCAAAGGTCGGTCATGCTGTATCCAAATCGAACTTACAAAAAGGCGACCTGCTTTTCTATGATACGAACTATAATGGCACCGTCAACCATGTTGCGATCTATGCAGGAAATGGGAAGATGCTAGGGGCACAGTCTTCGACAGGTGTTGCTTTTACAGATGCGTTCTCACGGTACTACTGGGGGGATCGATTTGTACAAGCAAGACGTGTGTTGAATTCTGATACGAAAGTCGCGAGTGAAACGACTTCTAACAGCTCCATATACACGGTTCGCAGCGGAGATACATTATGGGGAATCAGTAGAAAGCATCACACAACTGTTTCCAAACTGAAGCAACTGAATCATCTTTCATCAAACACCATCTATATTGGACAAAAGCTGAAAGTCGCAGGTACTACATCAAGTTCCAACGCGACAACGTATACGGTAAAATCAGGGGATTCACTCTGGAGCATCAGCCGAAAGCACGGCGTAACGGTCGGTGCATTAAAGAGTGCGAACCATCTATCCTCGAACACGATCTATCCAGGTAAAACTTTCAAAATTCCAAACTAGTTATGAATTGACCCCTTCCAAATGGAAGGGTTTTTTATCATGTCGAGCCCTTTCCTGAAATAAGTATCTCAGTAAAGACTTTTTTACGTAATGGGGGATGGGGATGGCGATTCATACTGTGGCACCCGGCGATTACTTGTGGAAGATTTCCATCGCGTACGGTGTACCGATTTCGACGCTGAAGCTTGTGAACGGTCTCGTCTCAGATGCCTTGATTCCAGGATTGCATCTGTATATTCCGGACCAACAACCGCCCGAACGTTACTATCAGATCCGGTCAGGTGATACTTACTGGAAACTGTCCCAGCTTTACAAGACGTCCGTTCAAGCCATTATGACCGCCAACCCAGATCTCAATCCCAATGCGCTTACCATCGGCCAGCGGGTCCGGATTCCGACTTGGCAAAAGTATCCGATGCAATCGCTCGTGTTCTTTGATGCTTTGGAGACTTCCAAGTATTTGGAGCTCCTGGAAGATCTAGCTCCAAGCATCTCGTATCTTGCCATTTTCACGTATTCGTTTTTGCGAGACGGGAAACTGGTGCCGGTTGAGGATGCGGCGATTTTACAGAAGTGCAAGGAATTGAACATCAAGCCTCTGCTTGTCATCAGCAACTATGAAAAAAACCAATTCAGTCCAGAACTCGCAGAGGAAGTGCTTCAAAAGTCTGACGTGCGGGACACGTTGATCCAAAACCTTGTGAACACAGTGAATGATAATGGCTACGCAGGCGTAAGCATAGACTTTGAATTCGTGCCTCCAGGACGGCGGGATGATTTCACCCTGTTCTTAGAAGAGTTGAAAGAAGCACTCGGAAATCGGATATTGCAAGTGAATGCGCATGCGAAAAGCAGTGATCTGCCGACGAACAGGTTGGTCGGTTTTCTCGATTATAAAGCAATTGGCCAGATAGTCGATATCGTTTCGGTGATGACGATCGATTATGGCTATGCAATCGGTCCACCTGATCCGATTTCACCGACCTGGTGGGTGGAACAGGTATTGATGTATGCCACCGGTCAAATCAACCGGCGTAAAGTGATGATGGCGATGAGTTTATACGGCTATGATTGGACGGTTCCTCAAGTTCAAGGGAAAGCGGCTGAAATGCTCTCCGTCCAAAATGCACAAAACCGTGCGATTGATGGTTGGATCCCAGTTCAATATGACTGGACAGCTGAGGCGCCTTTTTACCGATATCGGAAAATGAATGCTGATCATGAAGTCTGGTTCGAAGACATTCAAAGCGTCACTGCGAAATACAAACAGCTGGAAGTGTACAATTTGCTCGGGGCCACCTACTGGAGACTCCGATTTAAATTCCCGCAGAACTGGGCATATGTGAAAAAGAACTTACTCGTGTTGAAGTGATAGGTTGAGGAAGCTTATCGGAAGGTGGTCCGATAAGCTTTTTTCGTACCGTGAAGAGTGGTAGTGAAGTGGATTCGCAGATAGAAAGAGCGTTATTCGTACCGTGAAAAGAGGGGTGGGTGTTATCTCACGGTACGAAACAGCCATATTCGCACTGTCAAAAGTGGGCTGAGTGTGATTCTATGGTACGAATGACGGCAACAAAAAAGTAGTTTTCCAAAATAATGAAAGAAAGGTATAATTATTAACGTTCTGCTCTATAGGAACGTGCTATTTAAACCGATATACATAAAAACTGGGATTTTCTTACTATGATTTTGCAAGCTAATGGAGCTGAGGCTGATGTTTCTTGATCTATTGAATAATATTGCGATAACGACTGCATTTCTGTTCGTGGCGGGGAAGGCATTCCAGAACCGCCCGTTAAATGAGGATAATACCTATAAAACCAAGCTGATGCTTGGTGTAGGTGGGGGGATTCTCGGAACGTTACTCATGTTGAATTCCATTCATCCGAATGAAACGGTCATCGTCGATCTTCGTCATTTGGCGATGGTTTTGGCAGGAGTGTTCGGGGGACCACTATCAGCGATTCTGTCTGCGGTAGTCATTGGTGTCATGCGGATTGGGTTATATGGGATAAGCACTGCCTCGCTTGTAGCGTGTGCAGTGACGATTTTGTCAGGTGTGATCATGGGACTTCTCTCCTTGATCCGACTACCGAAAACCCTTTATCGTTACCTTTTATTGAATGCTTTTGGGATGCTCGCTTTTGCAGCTACATTGTTCTATCTACTGAAGGATACGGGGTTAACGACTCTCGTTCTTTCCTATTTCATCCCCTTTGCAATCGGGGGCAACATTTTTACATACTTTTTAGCGGAAACCTTGAAAAAAGCGAACCAGAATCACCGGGATATCAAGTATTACAAATTGCTTGCTGAGAATTCATCTGACCTGATCTCAACGCATTTCCTGGATGGTAGATTCAAATATGTATCACCTTCTAGTAAAGCTATTTTAGGCTATGAACCGGACGAGTTGATAGGAAAAAATCCGTACGACTTTTATCATTGGGAGGACCTTGAAAGAATTACGGACTCTCATAATACAGTAAAAGAATCCAGCGAGGAATCGGTTGTGGAATACAGGTTCAGGAAGAAAGACGGAAGCTATGTTTGGTTAGAAACCACCTCTAAACGGATGACAGACCTTGGGATTGAAAAGAATGAACTGATCTGTTCCTCCCGAGATGTCGATCTCCGTAAAGATTTAGAGAGTGACCTGATCGAGAAAAACAACCGATTGAAGCGGTTATCCAATATGGACGGTCTTACGGAAATCTTCAACCGACGTTATTTTGACTCGATGCTGGAGGAAGAATGGGCGAAGGCGATCCATCACAAAACGCCACTAACATTGATCATGTTCGATATCGATTACTTCAAGTTTTACAATGATACGTACGGTCATCAACAGGGAGACGAATGTATCAAGGAGATTGCTAACGTTGGGAAAACGGTGTTGAACAGACCACATGACTTGATAGCACGCTATGGCGGAGAAGAGTTTGCCGTCATTTTACCGGATACAAAAGAGAACGGTGCTCTAAAAGTAGCGGAAGCGATCCGAAAGAGTGTACAAGTATTGGCGATTCCGCACGTCAATTCAAAAGTAAAACCGATTGTCACTGTCAGTGTAGGGGTGGCAGTCGTAGAGCCTACTGAGGATATGAATCATCTTCAGCTAGTCGTGGATGCGGATGAAGCTCTTTATACCGCTAAGAAAAATGGACGGAATCAAGTTCATCTCTATAATGACACGGATCAGTCAGAGAGAGTGCAAGGAGAAGAAACAAGCGTCAGGTGATTGCACCTGGCGCTTTTTTGTACGATGGACTTTACATTGCGTGTTTAATACCTTTCTTTACAAGGAGCCAATTTGCTGGAAAGCTGGTTGCCGTGCCAAGAATCATCGCAATCTGCATCATGAACCAGAAGGTCATCGTGTCCGGTTTAGGTGGTTCGGTGAACAGGAAGAAATGGACGATTGCCATCCAACCGAACATGCCGACTTCAAACGCAACTAAAGAAAGCGTGTCTGCTTTAATTGCCTGAATGAAGCCTCGACCCCAGCCCATATGGTCTCCCATCATCTTGCTCATCGGTACAATCGAGAATACTTGGAAAAAGATGCCGAATAGGTAGGCGAGCGTAAACTCGACGACGTAGTGGGTCAACAGGGTTGAACCAGCGATGGTGAGTCCGGTCATAGCGACAAGCGGAACACCCACAGCATCACCGAATGCACAACCGCTCGAACAGTGGCTGGTTGAGACGAATACACTCTGCCAGAAGGGTTTTTCGGAATGCATGTCCTCGTGATTTGTGTGATGGTTTTCGTGATCATGCTGTATTTGAGCATCGGACCGTCCCATTTGCCAATAAGCCAGAACCCCGATTGGTCCCAAATATAAGCCATTGATTGGCCAGACGATATTCATGATGAACATCGGTTGAGGGTGTCTGATGACGTCGATGAGGATGAACAGTGCAGATCCAACTCCCATCATAACCGCAATGTAAGCGATGGTTGTTAGTGTAATCATGCTACCTCCTCCATAGAAAAACTGTCTATTTTGGATACCCTATGGGGGCATTCATTAAACGGATGATCCCATTTATATGTAAAAAAGAAACTCACCTAATCGGCAAGTTTCTCAGTCAATTCCACTTATTCATTTCTGTGATTTCTTGTGAGTTGAGTCGGTTTAATAGTTTTTCAGCGTCGTCTTCAAAAATGGTCTGATCCAAATGCTGCTTCTGAACGAATCCTTCTTCGGACATATGCTGGATCATTTCCTTGAGTGGATCATAGTAGTGGTCGATGTTAAATATGCCGAGCGGCTTTAAATGATAGCCGATCTGATTCCAGGTCATCACTTCGAACATCTCTTCCATCGTTCCGATGCCTCCTGGTAGGGCGATGAAAGCATCTGCCAGCTCATACATCATTGCTTTTCGCTCATGCATGCTGTCAACGACTTTCAGCTCAGTCAGTTCCAGATGATCGACATTCTCAAAAATCCTCCTCGGAATGATGCCTGTCGCTTCACCATTGTTTTCCATGACCTCATGTGCCAGAACACCCATCAGACCGGAATTCCCACCGCCGTAGATTAGCTTGATGTTGTTTTTCGCCAATAGTTTGCCTAGCTTTTTGACCTCTTCCTTGTAGAGATTGCTTGTCCCGAAACTTGAACCACAAAACACACAAATGGAAGAAAAACGATACATTCCGCATTCCACCTTTCATCTATTTATATTATATATGAAGAATATTAAGTTCGTATGAAAGTTTTGGAAGTGGTCTTGCGCACCCCAATCTCGTTGAAAATCCATGATCGCCACCCCGCAAGAGCTTCAAATGACACTCGCACGTAAAATTGGTATAGTTGAAGTAGAGTGAATTTAGTAGAAGAGAGGGAGAAGAATATGCAATTATTGAATGAAATCTTGGAGTTTAATGAGTCCTTTGTAAAAGAGAAGGGCTATGAACCCTACGAAACATCAAATCTGCCCAACAAAAAGATGGTCATCCTTTCTTGTATGGATACACGTCTAGTTGAGCTTCTTCCAAAAGCGATGAACTTGCAAAACGGTGACTTCAAATCCGTCAAAAATGCCGGTGCGATCGTAACGGATCAGTTCGACAGTGTCATGCGCAGCATTCTAGTAGCCGTTTATGAACTAAATGCGGACGAGGTGTTCGTCATTGGTCATCACCAATGCGGCATGTCGAGTGTCGATCCTGAGAAAATGATCAAGAAGTTCCAGGAGCGAGGCGTTTCTGCGGATACGCTAAGAACCCTCGAAAATGCAGGGCTTGATCTTGAAGGTTGGCTCGAAGGATTCGACAGTGTTGAAGAGAGTGTTCAGGATAGCGTGGAAATCGTGAAAAACCATCCGCTACTTCCAGAGGGAACTCCAGTGCATGGTCTCGTCATCGCGCCTGATACAGGTAAATTGGACCTCGTAGTAAACGGATATGAAGAAAAGTAATTGGAAAATGGGAAGACTGGCGCAATCGCCAGTCTTTTCTTTATTGATTCTGTCCCTGAAAAAGCGGAAAACCAAAAATGAAGGACAGAAAGAGCGTTTTACCTCAAACTCGGCTCATCCATCACCATCGATCGGACGAAGTGCTTGGAATCCCATTCTCTCTTTGATATGTACTTGAGCGGTGAGGATTCAGGATACAACTGAGCATCAATCTCTTCCACAGATAGCCCTCTCCCATACAAATGCTGAATTTCTTCATGTGTCCTCACCAGATAATCCAGCTTCTTCTCTAAAATTTTACGCCCATCCGCAATGTACCCTGCATGTGCGCAGAACATCTCCCCGATATCATACGTCAACACGGTTCGGATCGAATCCATGACGGTTGGAATGGATTCTTGCCACATTGAAATTTTCGGCTTCGGTGTGACAAACAAATCACCGGAGAACAGCATACCGGTTTTAGCATTAAAGAATACAAGGTGATCTCGAGAATGGCCGGGCGTATGAATCGCTTCCCATTCCAACTTATCTGACTGAACGCTCGTTCGAATCGGCTTAGCCTCAAACCCTTCCCTCGGACCCCAGAACTCATTCCGGTAATCAGGATATTCCCCGTCTCTCGCACAGATTTCCATCGCCATGGGATGGATGTAAATCTCCGGATTCATCTGCTCCTGAACCCATCGAGCATTCCCGGTATGGTCTTCATGAAAATGTGTCAACGCGACTGTATTGATCTTTTTCGTTTCTAGAAATGGGTGGATTTCACTTGCGCAGCTCTTCGGGCCTGTGTCCACCAGCATTCCATCCACATAGTAGAGGAAGTAATTCAAATACATGTCTCCTGCATAACACTTCACATGCAGGCTTTCGACGTTACCAATCTGTTGTGTGGTCATCATCATGCCTTCTTCCATAAAAAATCTATCCTAACCCTTTCCATAAGATTTTTAAAAATCCTGTAAAGCATCCAAAAAAACAACAGAATGTATTGAAAAACAGTGCAACATCGATTAATATCTTCTAAGGATTAGAAAAGAGAATCTAATTCATATTAAATGACGACAAATGAATGAATTCGGATAAATTTGGTGGGAAAATCCACTTTACATCGGGAGTTTGAGAGGCGTATTATTATGTTCATCTCAATCAAATAGTTTTTGATCCATAACGCTGAATTTGAAAAAAGCGGGGGAACCAATTCTTGATGTGATGGGAAGTCATCACTTGGGGTGAATCCTCTTGTTAGAAAGAGGTAGGGCGACTCTTTACGCCCGAATCCGACAGCTAACCTCGTAAGCGTATAAGGAGAGGATGATAACAGTGATCGAACCACTTTATTGACCACGGGTGTCTTACCTCTGTGGTTTTTTGTATGCGTAAAAAATCATCATAGTTATTGTTAAATACAGGCAAAATAGGAATAACCGGTAGGAAGGGAAATGGATTATGGCCACTCGACTGAAACAAATCGGACTAATCGGACTCGGGAATTTCGGAGGAAGTTTGTGTAAGGAGTTCGCTGAGTTGAATACAGAGATACTAGCAATCGATCGCAACGAAGACAGAGTGGACGCGTATTCTTCATTTGCGACGCATGCCGTTGTAGCAGATTCGACGGATGAAGGCGTGTTGAAATCGCTTGGTGTCCGGAACTTCGATCTGGTCATCGTTTCCTTAGGAGATGACATCCAATCGAGCATATTGACGACACTCGTCCTGAAAGAGATTGGTGTCAAGACGGTCTGGGCAAAAGCGCAATCGAAATATCACCGCATGGTACTCGAGAAGATCGGTGCAGACCGGATCATCCACCCAGAACGGGATATTGCGAAGCGACTTGCGCACCATGTCGTTTCTGAAAAGATCATCGATTACATCGAGCTATCACCTGATCATAGTATCGTTGAACTGATCGCAACCCATAAAGTCCATAAAAAGACGCTCGGACATTTGGATATTCGGGCGAAGTACGGGTGCAATGTTGTTGGGATCAAAAAAGGCGTTGAAATCATGGTTTCCCCGTCTGCGGAAGTGGAACTCCATGAAGGGGATACGCTCATCATCATCGGAACGAATGATGATTTAAAACGATTTGAGGATCGGGGATTGTAGCCTATGAAATGGTTACCGAGAAAACTGAATATCACACCGCCACAATTTTTGGTGCTCATGTTCCTAGCTTTTATCTTACTAGGAACATTGTTATTGAAGCTTCCGTTTGCAACCGAAGAGACAGTCAGCTGGACGGATGCACTGTTCCTTTCGACGTCCGCCATGACCGTGACAGGTCTCGTCACAATCGATCCAGGAACGGTTTTTACTCTGTTCGGTGAGATTGTCATCCTGGCACTGATCCAAATCGGCGGTCTTGGAATCATGTCCTTTGCCGTATTGATCTTCATCATGATCGGGAAAAAAATCGGCATGAAACATCGATTGCTCGTGCAACAGGCACTCAACCAGACGTCCATAGGCGGCGTCATCTTGCTCGTGAAAAGACTATTCATCTTTTCCATTGCCATCGAGTCTGTTGCGGTACTTTTCTTGACCCTTCATTGGGGTCCAGTGATGGGATGGGGGAAAGGCTTTTATGCTGCTGTGTTCCACTCCATTTCCGCTTTTAATAATGCAGGATTTTCAATTTGGTCAGACAGCTTGATGGGATTTGTCGGCGATCCGGTGGTCAACATCGTCATCACGGCCGTGTTCATAACAGGTGGAATCGGATTCACGGTTCTCACAGATTTTTGGCACAGTAAGAACTTCCGGAATCTGAGCCTTCATTCGAAGTTGATGATCATCGGTTCTTTCATCATCAACATCGTTGCTTTTCTAATCATTTTCATATTCGAATCCAATAATCCAGCTACAATCGGTCAGCTATCATCAGGAGAGAAGATCCTAGCATCCTACTTCCAGGCGGTAACGCCACGAACGGCCGGATTCAATACGTTGGATATCGGCAGTATGGAGGATCCGTCCATCTTTTTCATGCTGTTGCTCATGTTTGTTGGTGGAGGTAGTGCATCAACAGCTGGGGGAATCAAGCTGACGACATTCCTGATTATCACGTTCGCCGTTTTCACTTTCTTGAAAGGCAAGTATGAAATCGTTATCTTGCGGAGAACGATCGATTTTTATCTACTCGTAAAAGCATTAGCGATCTCAACGATCGGATTGACGTTCGTGTTCACTGCAATCTTATTGTTGAGCATGACTGAGAATGCACCGATTTTGCACATCATATTTGAAGTCTTTTCGGCGTTTGGTACCGTGGGACTATCGATGGGTTTGACCGGGGATCTTACGATGTTCGGCAAATTTATGATCATCTTCATCATGTTCCTTGGAAAACTTGGGCCGTTGACGCTTGCTTTTACATTGTCCAGACACAGTCTTGAAAATATTCGCTATCCGAAAGAAGATATCTTGGCAGGGTAATGACATCACTATGAGCTGTCTTGAGATTCTGGATTCCACACGACCATAAAAAATTTGCGGAATTATCAGACTTTGCTAAAATAAAGTAAACCATTTACATGACTAGCCTAAATCTAGATATTGGGATGTGATTGATATGAGTTTAGTTTTGCAAGAAGGACAACAAATCAAGGAATTCTTTAATCAACATCAAAAAGAAATCGAAGAAAACTTGCTCTCAGAAGCTGAAAATGTAAGAGGTAAAATCGAAGAAATCCAGATGATCGGTAACATCAATTTGATTGAAAACGCCCATAAACTTATCGGTTATGTGGTGGAACAGCAAACCGAAGATCTTGAGAAATTTGCTGAACAAGAAGGAATCGTGTGGGCGAAATATTCCATGACATTGATGTTTAAACTCGATTGGATTCACGCAATACGTAGAACGTTATGGAGTTTTCTATATAGATATGATGTTGCGCAAGATAAATCAGATCGTATAGAAGAATTTTATGCACTTGAAAAAACAATCAATGAACAGATCGACAAATTCCTGAATGTATTTTTTATCAGTTATTCTACTTATAAAGATAAGCTTCTTGAAGCTGAACGGGAGCTGGTGGAAAACCTATCTGTCCAAATCATACCAATCAGTTCAAACACAGCAATATTCCCGTTAATTGGAACAATGGATGGATATCGTTCCGAGACGATAGAAGATAAGGTTTTGGCTGAAGTAGGTAGAGGCAGAATCCAAACCCTGATTATTGACTTGTCAGGTGTGGTCGACATGGAGGGTTCCGTCACCCATCACTTGCTTAAAGTCATTGATGGTATTTCTTTAATGGGATGTGAAGCGATCATTACAGGAACTCGTGCCGATATTGCGAGTAAGATGGTGAGAGAGGGGCTTTCGTTTAAGGGTAAAGCAATAGTGAAAGGTAATCTCCAACAAGCGATTACAGAAGTCTTACTAGGTGATTTACAATCTTGCTGACAAGTAGAGTTGGAGGCTGATTGAATGGAAGAATCTATGGATCATTGGCTAGAGATAACAGTGATTGGACTTTGAAAATTGGGAAGACTGTCATCAGTCTTCCCGATTATGTATCAGGAATGGTTGAGCACGATCAACACCATCGAGCACAGGTGGCTCATTTTCTTCAATCACACAGTCATTCACTTTGAGAAAGCTTGATGTTCCGTAAAATTCCGAAAATCGTCAATCCTATAAAGAAGAGTGACAATACAACAAGCGTGATGCTGTAGCCGAGTTCCCCTGTCGTATACATACGGTGTGCGTATAGCCCCAAATTGATGGAACCGATCACCATAGCAAGTAATACTAGTCTAGAAATCTTCATTTTCCATCCCCCCTATGAATTCCACTATACCAAAAAATAGAAAAGACGGAAAAGGGTCAATCACGTGCGTTCACTTCAAAAGCAGTTCGAACGCCGGATTCGATTGCCCCTTCAATCCACCCGTGAAAAGAGGAGGTATGTTCACCGGCAAAGTGAAGTCGACCTTCAGGCTGTTTGATCACCTGACCAAACTCTGAATATTGATAAGGCTTGAACAAAGTGAAGCAGCCACCAGAGAATGGGTTTTGAGCCCAACTGAAAGACGCGCCTTTCCGGAAGGTCTGAAACACAACTGGACCGTGGACTCTGGCAAGCATTTGAAGCGCTTCCTGAATCCTGCGGTCTTCTGGTAGTGCATCCCACAACGCCGCATTATCTTCCCAACTGTAACTGCCCAACATCACTCCTGGACCTGGTTTACCGATGTTATGACTCGGATAATAAGCGAATTGGAGTGGGAAGTCCGTTGTCATACTGCCACCGAACAACTGGTCTTTTTCCCAGAACTTATAACCGAACTCAAGTCCTATTTTCGTTGCAGGAACATAGTGCATCGTTTGAATGGCGGTTCTTTTTTCGAACGAGATGGATGAAAAAGGTTCAATGTTGATGAACTGGAAGACGGAGAAGGGAATTGTCGTGATGGCATAATCTGCTTGTATTCCGCTTCTTTTTCCGGTTCTTGGATCAACAGTAGAAACAACAACAGATTTGTCATATTGTTTGATATCAGTAACATTTTCGTAGAGATAGAGATTGCTGGAGAGTTCTTTCATGAATGACCAGGGGAGTCGATCATTCCCGCCAATGATCTCATAGTATTTCAAATCACTGCTGAATAAGTTCGACACGATGTCGGTGATGATATCGACGAATGATAACTCCGGAAAACCTTCAATACCCAACAAGATTTGTATGAGATGGACCGTAGAGGCATCCAGAGACTTTCCAAAGGGGTTGTTTTTCAAGAACGAACCGAAAGAATACGAATCGTATTTCTTTTTCAGTCGGATCCGTTCTTCAGGGGATGCATTCGTATACAAATCAAAAAAAGGCTGCACGGCTTCCAAAAAAATATTCAATGCAGTCTGCTTTTTGTATTTATCTCCTACAGGGTATTTCAAAACGTCAGGATCCTTATCATATAGGTAGCGTCTCGTAAGGATTCCGTTCACGTAAATGATGTCATAGGGAGTCGAGTTGATGAACGGATTCAAAGGGAGCTTGAAACGTTTGATCAATTCTAAAACAAGTACATGGGTTTCCGGAATTCGCATGGCACCAGCCTCAAAATAATTCCCTTCTGAGAACGGTTGACGCATGGTAAAAATCCTTCCGCCGACTCGACTATTTCCTTCCAAAATGGAAACTGTATGACCGGCTCGCTTCAATAACGAACCTGCAACGAGTCCGGCCATGCCAGCACCCAGGATCATTACATGCTTTGGTTTGGTGTTTTTCTGTAACCCGTTTTGAATGATGGATAGCATTTCATCCGGATAGGACAATATGCCATTCAGTGTCTCATCTAGTCCTTTCCACATGTTTCCATACCCCCTGAATAAGAAATATATTGTAGGAGGGATAGAAATATGAAGGGAGAGTTCGTTTTAAGATTGTACACTCTCTTTACATAATAGTTCCGCAAATGTCTTGCCGAACTGCTTACATCTTTCTACTTCTTCGTCTTCTGGTGTGAGTTCCACTTTCAACCCGCCTAGGATGATTTCCGCCCCGAGTTCATGAAGTTTGTCACTAAGAATATCGACTGCAGCGCCATACTTCGGATACATCGAGTCACAAGAGCCGAATGTCGCTGCCCGAATACCCGTGAAATTCAATACATCCAATTCATCATAAAAATCCTCTAATTCATCTGGCAAGTCGCCATCACCCCACGTGTAGGATCCGAAGAGGATTCCGTGGAAATCCTTTAATTCTTCTACAGCAATCTCGTCAATTTCGATTTGCTTTTTCACAATCTCCACGTTCTGGTCACTCATCCCTTGTTCGATGAGGTCCGCCATATCCTCGGTATTTCCTGACATACTTGCGAATAGTATCAAAACCCGTTTCATCATCATCGCTCCTTATGTATTTATTTTATTTGAAATTGAGAATCATTATCACTTATATTCCTATCATAGTTGAGAATACTTCTCACTGTCAACATCCTTCTCCGTCATAAAAAAGAAACATTGAAAAATGCTTTTTGCGTGTTTGAGACAAGCTTGATTCAGACATCCTAGTACATAAGAGACAAAGTTGTGACACTGCGGGTCCTTGAGAAGGTCAATACTGAAAGGGGAAATGGGTATGTCACCTGAAAAAGCGATTGGATTGATGCTCCAGTTCGGGATGTACACGATCGGTATCATCACCGTCACGATTTTGATCATGAACGCAGTGAATTGAAGAGGTATTTTGTTGAAAGTGGTTCTTCCTTGGAGGAACCGCTTCTTTTTTGTTTTTCCATAGCGGTATTTGACTTTCATTCGTTAAAGGATATTAGAAGAAAAGAAGCGAATAGATTAAATATAAAAGTAACGCGAATAAGGAGGGGATTGTAATGGGTTCTTTTCTGAATATCGGGTCCTTCTTACTTATGCTGGTGTGTGTCGTGTGGTTTTTGACTCAAGTATTCTTTGAAGCGTATTTGCCACAGTCTCTCGGCTATCCCTTGATTTTCGGATGTGTTGTGTTTACTTTTATCATAGGAGTCGTCGGCACAATCGGAGTGGACAATTGGAAGTCTGCAGCTCGGACGATTTCAACGGTTCTGATGACTGGAGCACTGTCCATCATGCTCACCTTCATTGTTTTCATCGGAGCACTTTTCGGATAAAAAGGAGTTCTTTCGCACATGCTGAAATCGGTAAAGAATGTTCAGTTGATTTCGTACAGTCCCATATATGACAAGGCTTTATTTTCCTTTTATCTTCCTGACGAACAACTACGATTCACGGCTTATCCTGAGGAAATGATTCGGTTGGCAAAGGAGGACGCTACCCGTCATCCTGTCATCATCCTTTCAGAGGATTACCCTGTCGGATTTTTCGTATTACAAGCAGGAGAGCGTGTGGAGCAGTATACGGATGAAAAGAACGGATTATTGCTGATTGCTTTTTCTATTGATACGAATCATCAAGGAAAAGGTTATGCAAAGAGAGGACTGAAACTTCTGCCGGATTATGTCCGAACGAACTTTCCTGAAGTAAGGGAAGTCGTTTTAGCCGTAAATGAGAAAAACATTGCCGCGCAAAAGCTCTATCAGTCTTGTGGCTTTGTGGATCATGGTAAACGGAAGATGGGAAAAATCGGTCCACAACAATTATTAACGCTAGAAATATAAAAGGAGAGCTGCCTACCACCTGAATAGGTGAGAGGCAGCTCTTGTAGGTTTAACTTTCTTGTTGATCACAATAAATGTGCATCGCTTCCCTCATGAAAGCGGCTAATCCAGGTTTGAATTTGTCGATGTTCTTCGTGAAGCGCTCATCGTTCACGTATAAATCACCGAGTCCTCTGAAGATTTCAAGCGTGCAGTCATAATAATGGTCTGTAATATGCTGTCTCCAGTCGGATACCGCTTGTTGGACTTCAGGGTCAGAAGGTCCAGCATGCATCCGATCGGCAATCTTTCTGTAAATGTCATTATTTTCTTGTTGGATCCGTACCCAATCTTCCTTCGTGTATTTGGCTGTTCTTTTTTCTGCCGTCTCCACGATCTCTTTTCCATATTTCTGTTTCGCTTCATCGGAATATTTCTTCTGATGTTCTTCAATTTCCTTCATATCAAAGCCTTTGAACATATCCTCTTCGTTCATTTTCGTTCCTCCTTCAATTGAGTGGATCGTCTGGTCGACCGTGCTGAGCATCTCTTCGATCCGTTTCTTTTTCTCCAGTAAAATTTCCTTGTGAGCATGTAACGCATGCATCCGGTCAAAATCAGGCCTGTCGAGTATTTCCTTGATTTTTGTAAGTGGGAAACCGATCTCCTTGAAAAACAAGATTTGCTGAAGTCGCTCGAGGTTTCGATCTGTATAAAGTCGATACCCGGCCGGGGTAATGGATTCTGGCTGCAACAATTCAATCTGGTCATAGTAGTGGAGTGTGCGCACACTGACGCCAACGATGTTCGAAACATCTTTCACTTTATACATCTCAATCACCTCAAGATTAATCGTAAGCTATGACGTAACGTAAGGGTCAATTGCTTTTTTTGAAATAATGTGAAAAATAGGCACCTGCTGACCGATATAAAAGTCGTACGCCAAAAAAAGAGAGTTGTATGATGAAGCTTCTGAAATCTATGTTGATTCTACTTTCTATTATTTTCATTCTCTATTTAGTGTACCATCATGTTATAATGGTCACTCCTGTTCAAGAAGTGAAAGATATCATGCTGAATTTAGAAAACAGTGAAGAAATCACGACCGATCAGCGTAATCAATTGAAGGAGTTAATTCAGGGGCCGAAATTTTATGGTTTCCCTGTATTCAAAATCACGACTGAAACTGAACATTTTTTGGAGCCGCACATCCAACAATTGATCATCTATCAAGAAAGTATGTCAAATATCCATCCTCATGTTAAGATGGTATTTGTCTCGTTTGAAATCGTACGATATGACCCATCTGCCGCTAAAAAAGACAACTACATCCATGAAGGGAATTACACTGGAAAAGCTGTTTTTCATTTAGTCGAGGATGGATTCAATGCGTGGAAAATAACCGATGTGAGAACAACCGATTTCAAAAAATCGGACGATGGGCATTGGTCAGGCACGTACAAATAGAGAGGTTTTAACTTTTGAAAAAACTATTCTGTCAATATGGGCACTGGGTTCTGTTCATCGTACTTGGTGTCATTGTTATTTCGAATTTCTTCTATTATAAACCGTACAACACTGCCGATATCGTTGCATTAGCCTTTGGTCTAATGGGCCTTATCGGAGTCTTGTATTTGGCGATCGTTACAGAGAAAAAGAAGAGGAACAAGAAAAACGATTAGCACGTGGGGGTAAGGTATGGATCGATTCATTGTAAATGTCGAGGGTGCAATTTACAAAAATGGGCGCTGGTTGATCATTAAGCGCAGTGAAAAGGAAGAGCATGCTGGGGGGCTGCTCTCCTTGGTCGGTGGAAAAGTCGAACCGGAAGGCAATCTATCCGACATCTTGGAAAGGACGGTCCAAAGTGAAGTCCTTGAAGAAGTTGGTATTCATGTGAAAAGTGAAATGACATACGTACATAGTACTTCCTTTACGGTAGGTGACGATATCCATGTCGTCGATATCGTCTTCTTATGTGAGCATGAAAGTGGCGAAGCCTACGCGAAGAGTAAAGATGAAGTGGATGGCGTCTGGTGGATGACTTACGAAGAAATAGCCGCTGACCCGAGAGCACCAGAGTATCTCGTAGAAAGCCTGAGGAGGGCAGAAGAAGTCCTTCAGGAGAAAGCAGAGGCCCGCTGATGAATCCTGCGTACCGTGGTGTGAAATTCCGCTATCTGATTCTTTGGATGATCTTGACCGGAGTTGTTCTTTTCGGTGGGGGCTTCTTCTATGTCATGAAGAATGGACCATCAGCACTTACGAGTGTGATCCTGTTCAGTCAATTTGCGATATACGCGGTTCAGCTTCTATGGCTGAAACGGGCTTATCGGAAAAATGATCTTCAATTGAAATCTGTGTTCCAGCCGATCCGGAAGTCCGATGGGCTAGTGAAGAAATTGGGGTTTACCCTGTTTCATTTGACGTTTTCCCTTTCCATCGCGGTATTTTTGTTTTATCTTTTTTCTTTGATCGTACCGGATTTTCTTTTTGATATTTTAGAGGATAATATGTCCACAAGCTCATTCATGGCATCGACGACAATTCCTTCGTTCCTGCTCGTCGTACTGGTTGCTCCTATCGTGGAGGAATTGGTCTTCAGAGCGACGTTGCTGCAGAAGCTTCGGGTGAGGTTCGGTACTGTTGCCGGAATTCTGATTTCATCTGCGATCTTCAGTTTGATCCATATGAACAGCGGTATGATCGGTCATTTTACCATGGGTGTATTTTTGAGTATCTTTTACTTGAAAACACAGAACATCTGGGTTCCGATTCTCTGTCATGCCTTGAATAACTTGATCGCCTTCTCCTCCGCTACGGTAGATGGAGGAAGTGAATTGGATTTCTCACAAGCGGTTGCTGAGATCCAAATGGTCGGTCCTTATGTCGGCATCTATGCTTTCATTTGTTTGGGGCTACTTATATGGATCGCTGTAAAAATGATCAAAGGATTACGTGAAACTGAACATGTGCTTAAAAGTGATGAAAAAGCTGTGTGAGAACACAGCTTTTTTTATGTGAGCGTGGTTGGAAATTGGGATTTCTGTAGATTTCAGCTACTCATAGCTGACCTAATTAGAGGAATTTCGTGTCATGAATCGAAAGTAATGGGGGTGGGTAAAAAGGAGGGGTTAAAGCTTGAAGGAATTCGACACATTCCTTGAAGAATACATAACTGGATGGAGAAATTGCTCTCTGGAGGTCATCGAACTGAGCACCTGGAAAGATTTTCAGGCAAGAGAAGTCCGAGAAATTGATGGTGAATTTCTTGTTCAGGATTACGGGTATGCGGAGTCCATAAAAGGATGGAAAAAAGCATTCGAGGCCTTTCAAGATAAAGAAGTTAAATGGGACTTTCATGAGGTGAATAGGATGCCGCTTCGGCGAGGTGAAATGCTCATATCTTTCTGGGTGACATTAGAACTTGATGGTATTAAGGTCCAATCTGCACATTTTTTCACTGATACTTTCAAACAAATGAACGGTGATTGGAAATTAATCAGAAGCTACATTGAAGCAAGTGTCCCTATTTCATCCGTTCCAAAAGAACCAATCCAATCTTAAGAAAAGAGGCGGAGCCATGCTGTTCAGAGGAGAACAAGTTTGTTTAAGGAAAATGACACTGGGGGATGCAGAGCATTATCATCGCTGGCAGAATGATATGGAAATTGCGCCGTTGGTGAATCCATTCATCGAACTACAATCCCTCGAAGAGGTCGAAAAGAATCTCCAAAGTTTGTTAGGGGCGGACAACCGGAGAAATTACATCATTGAACATTTAGAGGATCGAAAGCCGGTCGGCTATCTTGGATTGTTCAACATCAATCACTACCATAAAAATGTAGAATGCTATATTGCACTATGCGAAGCGGAGTATAGAGGAAAAGGCATCGGTTATGAAGCCATGGAGCTGATGATGGAATACGTTTTCGCGGAAATGAACATGCATAGATTGTCCTTGCGGGTGTTTGCAGACAACGAACGCGCAATCCAAATGTATAAAAAACTGGGATTCATTCAGGAAGGCCGTCTGAGGGAGGCACGTTTCCACAACGGGAAGTGGCAAGATTCATACATAATGAGTGTTTTACAAGCAGATTATCAACCACATAAGGCTCAATGAAGGAACATGTATTCAGCATGTTTCTTTCTTTTTCACTCTAATAATATTAAATATATTAAATTTTAACAAAAAATTTAAATAATCATACATTTTAATTCCATTATATGGTACTATAGGTCTAATCAACAGGGAGGAGGGATGGATGAGCACCTTAGACCTTCAAAAAAAGTTCAATTCGAGGGGGATATGAATGGAGAAGGTTGAAAAACATGAGTATTTGATCAATGGAGAAACGATGGTCATCTTACCGCATTATAATGAGCATGGTCATCTATACTCACTGGTATCGGAGCTTGGTCAGGATTTGGTCGTTGCACAGAAACCGATGGAAATCATCAACAACAGTTGTCTCTATTACGGATCGAGTTATCAAGGAAGGGTGGAAGGAGCCTCACATTTGACGAAATATAATCGGATGGTTCCGATTGTCGTTTGCAACCGATCAGGCATCTATTTCTTTCCGACTCAATCTCCTAAGAGTGAAGCCTGTATATGGTTTGCACACGAGTATATAAAAGAAATCCTTTCTGTTACTGCTGAGAGCAGCTCAGTCGTACTGCGCAACAAGACGACAGTCCCAGTCCAAATCAGCCGAGCCGCAATGGAATCCAAAGTCAACCGGGCAGCACAATACAGACATCTGATGAGTCTCCAGCAGAGGGAAATGGAACGTCCATTATCAGAAATGATGAATTTAGAGCAAGCATTCATCATGGAAACAACAGGTGCTTATTCATTCAATGAACACAATCCTCACGTTTAAAGGAACGGATCATGATAAGACAACAGCATACATAAACGAGAGGTCGAGGGAAAAATGGGGAGAGAAGGTAGACAGCTACGGTTCGAGTAGCTGTCTATTTTCACTGAAGAAAGTTTAAATACTTTCTTCAGTATATGTGCAAATATGCCTTCGCCAAAAGTCTAGGCTTATCAAGTTTTCTTTACACTTCTTCCCTGTAATCAAATCCACATGATTCATTAAAACAAGTTTAATAATGTTCTTCTATGATTTAGGGTGACGATAAGGTTTTTGAATAAGATCACAATGAGTAGAGGATGGTGTATCCTTACGATGCTGAAATATTCGTTGTATGAATGGGAAATGCATGGCCTTGTGCTGTTCGGAAAAGAAAAGCGGAAATGGTACTTTCAATGTCCGAATTGCTTTCACATCCAGTCCGTCCAAGAATTCTTGAAAGAAGGTTATCCTCCGGATCTCGCCTACTCTTATTGTAGAACCTGCCATTACAAAGCGAAGCAAGGGACCTTCGGCAAAGGGAAAATCGTCCAAGTCAATCAAAATCATAATCTCGAAGTCTTCGATTTTGCATGAAAAAGAGGCTAGCCCAAGGGTTAGCCTCTTTCATAGTTATTTAGATAGCCCAGTTGCCATCTTTGAAGAGTTGCACTTTCTCACCGTCTTGCGTTTCCGCGACGATATCAAGGTCAGCAGACCCGATCATGAAGTCGGTGTGTCCACGACTTTGGTTGACACCGATCTCTTCTAGTTCTTCCTTCTTCAAATGACCGACATCCTTCACGGACATCGTAATGGACGTTCCGATTGCAAGGTGACAAGCTGCATTTTCATCATAAAGTGTGTTGTTGAAAATGATGCCGGAATTCGAGATTGGAGAATCGTATGGTACCAATGCGACTTCCCCAAGGAATTTCATACCTTCATCAATGTTCAACAGCTGTTCCAGCGTCTCATAACCTTTTTCAGCTGAGAAATCTACAACTTTACCATCTTCAAACGTCAGGCTGAAGTTATCAATGAGATTCCCCATTGCAGATAGAGGTTTCTTGCTCGCTACTGTTCCGTTGACGCCATTTTTATGTGGGGTCGTGAATACTTCTTCAGTTGGGAGATTCGGAATATAAGATGTTCCAAATGTAGACGTGTGACCACCGCCGATCCAGAGGTGATCCGGGTGTAAATCGATGCGAAGGTCTGTACCTTCAGATGTGTAATGCAACGATTTAAAACGTTTTTCATTCAAGTAGTCGACCTTTTCCGTCAACGTCTTACCATGCTCTTCCCATGCAGCGACCGGATCTTCCTGGTCAATCCGTACCGTGTGGAAAATCGCATCCCATAGTGCTTCGATCGCTTCTTCTTCACTTCTTTCTGGGAATACACTTTTCGCCCAACCAGCTGTTGGTACACCAGCAATCGCCCAATGCATGTCACCGTTCAATTGAGCTTTAGAGAACGCTTGAAGCTTTTCTCCTTTGTCCTTTTGCACCCACATGAGACGCTCAGGTGTAACACCAGCATAGGCGTTTGGATCATCACCTGTAATGTTCAACATCGCATCGTTGTGTTCAGACAAGCTGTTGAACTTGTCGATATCCCATGGTTGCAGGTTATCTTTCACCGTCTCTTCAGGTGCATTTTCCAAATGGATGCGAGTCGTAGCTGTATCGACCCAGTTCACCATGACACGCTTACATCCATTCTCATAAGCGTACTTGGTTACCTTACGAGTGAAATCCTTGGCTTCGATCGGAGAAAGGATCAACAAGCGTTGTCCTTCTTGAATATTCAGTCCGACCTTGACTACCAATTGTGCATATTGATCTAACTTTTCTTCAAATGTTTTCATATGTATAACCCTCCTCTAGGCAAATTTTATCATAGTTTCTGGAAAGGTGTTAGGAATGAGCAATTGTATTTAGAATTATCCAAATTATGACACAGGTATGATAGAATGATTTTGGTAGGCGTATTAGGAAAATTATGGTGGTGAGGTTTTGAAGAAAAGGCTTGTGTCAGGTTTTTTAGGTGTTATTTTAATGGTGTTGAGCGTTGGTTGTTCTGACAAAATGGTTGAGAGTAGCACGTTTTTCGAGATTAAGAAGACGGAAGAAATTCAGGTTAGTGTTCTGGATCGGCCGACTGTCAGGACGAAAGAAGATGCTCAGATCCAGTCTGTAATTGAACTCATTAACGATAAACAATTAATGAAAGCTTCAACAGAGGAAATGAAAAAGATCCATATGCTCAGGAATAAACCTGAATATGAATCGATTGATTTGATGGTTGAAACGACGGAGGAAGTACCAAGTACAACATTGCTTGTATTGAATGACGGACGACTAGTTCTAACTGAAATAGAAGATGGATTAGGAAGGGACTTTTATCAATTAAAAGAACCTTCAATTGAACTGTATAATGAATTGTTGGCTTTATTTGAGCAGGATATTGAAGGAAAGGAAGCGAACCCACACGTCCTTGAACTTTTAGAAAATGATCAGGATCAGGAAGTGGAAGTCGAGGTAGATGTCATTCGATCTTCCGAAAAGACTCAGTAGGTGAATAGGATGGACACATATAAATCTAGCATCTCTCCTTACTTCATGCTCGTATTTGTTCCTCTCTATACGTTCGTTTTACAGACTTACGGCTGGTATTATCTCCTGGCAGTATTTCTGCTTACATATCTCGTTAGCTCTTTTAATTTTATTATTCAAATATATGAGCAAAACTTAAAGTTCGAGGTACTCATCTTTAAATATGCCATCTATAAAAAAACGATCAAACCTGAGCAAATCAGAAAAATTACATTCAAAAGAACGAGTTGGACGAGGAAAAGTGCGGTCATTCATATTCGACAGGGAAAGAATATCCGATTGATTGACTTTGAACCTAAAACGTACTGTGCTAAACTGGAACAGTTTGCAATTGCACATCAGATTGAGATCCAAAAGACAAAGGATTTTCAGTTGCTGGAACGACACTATTCTTAGATTTGATTTTTAAGTAGCTTGGCTTAGCCAAGCTTTTTTATGGGAACTTTTGGCTACAACAGTCGTAAATAAGGTTAGATAGGGAGCTGAATATGGATGAACGGATCTACTTTTTATGAAAATGAACAATTTTTCAACCAGTTCCAAAAGCGGAGGAATCGTTCGGAAAGTCCGAACAATGTTCTTGAAGGACCTGCAATCAATGATTTAATTGGCAGTCCAAAAGGAGATCGGATTCTCGATCTCGGCTGCGGAGACGGTTTGTTTGGAAAAGAGTTACTTGAAAGAGGCGCAGTGCACTATCACGGAATTGATGGATCGGAACGGATGGTTGAACTAGCAAGAAAGGGTTTCGAGGATACACGAGTAGAATTCCAATGCCGCTCTTTAGAAGGATTGAAACTTCAACAAAACCATTATGACCTGGTTGTGTCCCGGCTCGTTTTTCATTACCTGAAAGACGTACAGCCTGTGTTTGAAAAGGTGTTTCATAGCTTAACCCATGGAGGTCGTTTCGTTTTCAGTGTGCAGCACCCTGTCATAACAGCTTCAATGAAGAGCGCAAGCGGTGGGAAACGTGAAAACTGGATCGTAGATGATTATTTCAAAATAGGGGAGCGCACAGAACCATGGATGGATCAGATGGTGACAAAATACCAT
Source organism: Pseudalkalibacillus sp. Hm43 (assembly GCF_051842935.1). GTDB lineage: Bacteria > Bacillota > Bacilli > Bacillales > Fictibacillaceae > Pseudalkalibacillus. The sequence continues at coordinate 606,752 of NZ_JBPXRR010000001.1, forward strand.
AGGACGACGGAGCAATACATAACCGAAATATTGCAAGCAGGCTTTCAATTGGAAGGCTTGAAAGAAGGAACGCCGGATGAACGGTTCTTCAGCCAAACAGAAGAATATGAACGTAGAAGTAGGATTCCTGTAGTCCTCATCTTATCTGCCCGGAAACCTTGATTGGAGGAGATTAGCGGTGGCTTTTGAATTGTTCTTCCTATTATTAGAAGCTTTTGGAGAATTCCTTTTCTGGTTCATGCCAGAAAAGAGCAAACTTCAACGGAACATCGACCGTTTGAAAAAGGAGCAATGGTTCAGCCGATTGTATGGAAATGATTTTGATGCATTGATGGAAAAGGACCAGAAGCTGAAAAAATTCTTGAAAAAGCGGAGAAACGTCAGACTCCTCTTGAAGAACGAATACGAAAGGGAGCACTTCATTCGCGACATCGAAACCTCCATTAACGTACCAGGCACCGAAACAGAACCGTTGAAACGCAACAGTTTCTGATTGGTGCCTGGCACCTACTTGTATTCTTCGGATTTTCCTCTTGGAATGCTTAGTGTGTTCCATTCTTTGTTTTTGGCGAGTTTACCGATATAGATGATCTGACCAACGTGTGCTGCGTAATGGGTGACTTGGCGCTGCAATGCTTTAATGACGGTATGCGGTTCGCTTCGTATGTAGACCGTCTTCAACAAGTCCGCTTCCGTCAAGGAATTGAGCGTATTGAATAAGACACCCCAGCCTTCTTCCCAAACCTCTAGCATATGTTCCTGCGTTTCCATATCATCAATGAATTCGTTATCTCGATAACGGTCCGGTTTTTCACCATCTGTAGTAAGGAAGTCGGTCCATCTCGACTTCATATTGCCACTCATATGTTTAATCAAGATTGCAATACTGTTCGATTCTTCATTCGGTGTCCAAGCAAGCTCCTCGGTACTGAGTTGATCGAAAACCCTTTCTGCTTGCTTTTTCAGCCCTCTGTAGTTCTCTCTGATCTCTTCAAGATAGACCTTCTCTAGTTCTGACATATTTACACCTCATTTTTGTAGTCTCCTTTCAGTCATTCGAAGTTACTTAGGAAAAACCCTTTTAATTCGCCGTGAACGATTTTAGAATGTAGGAAGGGATTATGAATATAGTAACGAAGTAGTTAGTCGAAATATAGTAGAAAAGAAGGGGAAATAAAATGCCGAATCATATTCAAGACAAACGCAAAGTGGAAAAACTATCTGAACAATTAATTGAACATAAACTGAAAATCGCTGATGATATTGTATCTTTACGCATGAACAACATGGATACAGAAAATGAGTTCTTTTCCGAGGAATCGCTGAAGGAAAGAGCGGTCGAAATGATCACTCTCATCGCTGAACACCTGCCTAATGATAGAGAAGATGAATACGAAGAAATCATCCGATGGGGATCTGAAAAGGGGAAGAAAGCAGTGGTATTGGATGCTCCGATATCTGAAGCTTTGAGAAATACACCCTATTATCGGCAAGTCCTCTGGGCTTACATTGCTGATTTTGCACAAACTGAAGCGCTGACGAATGATCAGATCATTCAGATTGCGAACCGATTGGATCCAATCCTCGATCAAGCGGTCTATGGTTACAGCAAAAGTTATGTAGAATACAACATTGAAGTAGCCCTTCGTTATCAGGACACGCTACTTGAACTTTCTGTACCCGTCGTTCCACTATTTGATGGAATAGCTGTTTTGCCGATCATAGGAGATATTGATACGAATCGGGCGAAGCATATTCAAGAACGTGCAATTGAGCGTTGCGAGGAATTGAAGCTTGATCGAATCATCATCGATCTTTCTGGTGTGAGTGTAGTAGATACGATGGTTGCACAGCATCTCTTCCAACTGGTCAAAACCCTACGCTTGCTCGGTGTGAAAACGGCCATTACAGGCATCCGATCAGCAGTAGCGATTACAGCCGTCAATCTGGGAATCGAGTTGAACGACTTGAATATCTATACGACACTGCAGCTTGCTCTAGAAGCATTAGGATATGGGAAAGTGAAAGAGGAAACCATTATTTGATCCATATGAAAAAGTATATCAATTGGGAGCTCGTCGTCCTGTTGCTCCTGCTTCAGTGGTTGATCAAACCGATCGGGGTGGATCTAAGCGAATATATATTGGAGCGCATTTTTTTAGGGATATTCTTTTTCATACAGTTGATCATAACCTGGCAAAAAGTCATTTTGACTAGAAGGATTTATTGGTTGATGGCAGGGGTTTTCGGATTGACCGGATTCATGTTGGCACTCAACTTATATATGGAGGGACATGATGGAGTTTCCTCAGCGTTCCTCGGTTTATTGTTACCTTGGTTTATCGAACATAAGAAAAAGATAAACGAAGGTACAAACGAGATGAACGAATCAGTATGATTATTGCAAATAATCGTCGGTGTAATCTTGTCCTAGCGTTACTCTACCTATTCCTTCTTCCGCCAGCTTTTTCTGCAGTTGTTCCAATACATAGAGCGTCACCATTTCAGCGAGATCTTCATGTGCCAACTCATCGAGATGGTCGAAGATCTCTTCTTTACTTTTTGAATCCAGGATGCCGAACACAATCGGGTAGATGTCCTCTTCATCGGCTGAGAAGTGGAATTTGAACGTGTCATATATTTCGTCGACCAATTTCATTGTGCAATCACCTCCGTGTTAATTTACCCACGTACAAATGCCCTCATACGTGTAGAGATTTTCAAAGAAATTTTGTATAATGGGAGTATAAAATCGAACGATAACTTCATACTAGAAAATGTGGTCGTTGGGCTATAGCCAAGCGGTAAGGCAACGGACTTTGACTCCGTCATGCGTTGGTTCGAATCCAGCTAGCCCAGCCATACATAACATGAAAACACTCCAGAGTTTGGAGTGTTTTTTTATATGCATAATAAGGGTAACCTAACCTCGTTGAAGCGTAACATTTGGACCTATTATGAATCCTTGATATCATCATGGTAACTTTAAAATGTAAAATAACTAACAAAAAGAAAGAGGGATACAATGTCAAACGAACTTTTTCAAGAAGGTAAATTAGGAAATGTTTCCGTGAAAAACCGATACATCGTCGCCCCAATGACACGGGTAAGTGCTGATGAAGATGGTCAGGCTAACGACCGAATGAAGGCCTATTACGAGCGTTATGCTGAAGGCGGATTCGGTACCGTGATCTCTGAAGGGCTTTATCTGGATGAGTCGTACAGCCAGGGATACTACAATCAACCCGGACTTGCGAATGAAAAACAGATGCATGCCTGGAAGCCGATTGTAGAAACGGTTCAAGCACATGGTGCGAAAATGATTGCCCAGCTCATGCATGCTGGCGGGCAAGCTCAAGGCAACCGTTATACAGATGAAACGATAGCACCATCGGCTATTGCTCCAAAAGGAGAACAGCTTCCGTTTTATGGAGGTTCTGGCCCATTCCAAACGCCTAAGGAAATAACAGGAGAACAAATCAATGATGTGAAGAAAGCTTTCGTAGATGCTGCTAAGTACGCGAAGGAAGCTGGATTTGACGGGGTAGAAATCCATGGTGCCAATGGTTACCTACTCGATCAGTTCTTGACCGATTATTTGAACCATCGTGATGACCAATATGGCGGTTCTCTTGAGGCACGTCTTCAACTGACGCTAGAAGTCATTGAAGAAGTGAGAAAGGCGGTCGGGAACGATTACATGGTTGGAATCCGGATCTCTCAAGGAAAAGTAGCCGATCAAGGTTACAAGTGGCCGAACGGAGAGGAAGATGCAGAATACATTTTCCGTACACTTGGAAAAACGACCCTTGATTACATTCACGTGACCGACGGAGATGCAACTGAATCCAGTTTTGGTGAGGGCACGAAAACGTTGGCTGCTGCAGCGAAAGAATTCGGTGGTCTTCCGACAATCGCAAACGGTGGTCTTGGTGAACCAGAGAAAGCTGAATCTCTGTTGGAAAAAGGGGAATCCGACTTTGTGAGCCTTGGTACAAGTGCTCTCGCAAACCCGGATTTGCCAAACCGTGTAACAAAAGATGCTGAACTGAAAGAATTCAATGCGAAAGAGATCTTGATGCCTCAAGCAGAAATCAAGGATGTTGAATTAGAAGCAGAAGTGATTAGCGAATAGTAATGAATATTTGAACAGACCTGTTGTGATTCACAACAGGTCTGTTTTTTCTACATATGAAGATTCATTAGTAAAAACGTACTCATTCTATACAGATACAAAGGATTCTCGGGGTCAGGACAGAAGTAGGTCATATGGAAGATTTGTACAAAACAAGGGGGATTTTGATGGGAAAGTGGACTCACGCAGTCGTTTTTATGAGCGTCATTGGATTTGTATTGTTCTTTGTGCCCGGAAATGATTTTCCTCCTGATACACTGGATGCCTCGCTTTTACAAGAGGTGGAGGCTGAAGGTGATCTGACTGAAGAGATGAAAAAGTCGATACCGACATCCTATGAAGCAAATTCTACAGAAACAGCTCTAAAAGCATTGCCTTATCGGGTAACACTTCCCGAAAGCTTGCCATTTGAAGCAGAGCCTTTCCAGGTCCTTGATATCAAAGATTGGAATGATAAAGACGGGAAAGATATCCGGATTGAATTGAGAACCGTTTCAAAAGAAGATGAAGGCTGGATCATGATTGAGGCGGATGATTATGAAAATGGCCGTTACAAACTAGGGATTACTGAAACTGTAGAACTGGTCGACGGTGTGAAAGCGGAGTTTAAAACCAATCAGTCTCTGGAATCGAGCATGCTTCATTGGTCAGTAGAAGGTGTGCATTTTGCAATCAACTACAAGTATGAAGGCGAACCTTACGAGAAAGACCGTCATATCGAAGTTTTGAAAGACTTAGCCAATCAAATGTTGAAAGGTATGTAAGCGGTTACGGTTTGTGAAGAAAACTTTTGACAAATGTGCCTGAAATCCGACATAATGAAAGAAGAAATGTATATGCGCGAATGAAGGTCGTGGGAGAGTCGGGCGCAGGAAGCCGACACCGAAGGAGCAAGCTTCAAAAAACCATGAAGCAAATCTCTCAGGTAAATGAACTACGATCTGACGCATCTCTGGAGAGAGCGAAAGCCACCAAAGGGGTACGAATGAAACTCTCAGGTAAAAAGGACAGAGCGGGTGAAATCACCTTCTTTGTCCTTTTTATGTGTTTTTTTATATATACTCGTTCTCTAAATTAAAGGAGGCGTTACGATGGGTTATAACAGTTGTTTCGATATAATCGGACCGATCATGGTCGGTCCGTCCAGTTCACATACAGCCGGTGCAGTTTGGATCGGTAGAGCGGCATACGAATTGTTAGGCTGCGTACCGGAGGAAGTTGAGATCCAGCTCTTCGATTCGTTTGCAGAAACGTATCAGGGGCATGGTACGGATAAAGCTTTACTAGGTGGATTGCTTGGCTATGATACCGAAGATGAACGGATTAAACACGCTTATGAACTGGCTGAGGAAGCCAATCTCACTTACGAATTTACTTTTGAAGAGAACTGCAGCGAGTTTGAGCATCCGAACGTAGCGATTCTCCGTGTCAAAACGGGGTCACGTACACTTGAAATCGGGGGAGCTTCCGTCGGTGGAGGACTGTCCCAAATTTTTAGAATCAACAATGATAAAGTGGACTTTTCTATAAGTACACATGATGATTTACAACGGATTGTGCAATCGATGACTGAACAAGTTGGTCGATAATTGTGGAGGTGAACCGTATGGATATTCAATCTACTGTTGATTTGCTCGATTATTGTGAGCGAGAAAATAAAACGATCGCTGAAGCAATGATTGATCAGGAACACATCAAATCGGGAAGATCGAAAGAACAGATCTTCGAGATGATGAAAGAGCGCCTTCTGAAGATGGAGAATGCCGTAGAACAGGGACTTCATGACGCATCAGAAGCACCAAGCGGCATTTCAGGTGGCGATGCGGTGAAAATGAAAGCCTATATCGAAGCGGGAGATGTCCTTTCCGGTTCAATCATCAGTGATGCGATGGCATGCTCGATGGCAACATCAGAAGGCAACGCACGGATGGGCGTCATTGTCGCGACACCAACTGCTGGAGCAGCTGGGATTTTACCAGGGGTATTGTTCTCACTGAAGAAAAATACAAACCTTGATAACGATGATCTCGTAATGGGACTATTCACTGCAAGTATGCTCGGATATATTATTGCGAACCGTTCCTTCATTTCAGGTGCAGCAGGAGGTTGTCAGGCGGAAGTCGGTTCAGCGACTGCAATGGCAGCCGGAACCATCGTTGAATTGAAGGGTGGATCCCCACGTCAAGCCGTCCATTCTACAGCTATGGCGATGAAATCCCTGCTCGGTCTCGTTTGTGACCCGGTAGCAGGTCTTGTTGAAGTGCCATGTATCAAGCGAAATGTGATCGGTACATCCATTGCTTTCTCTTCCGCTGATATGGGTCTTGCAGGTGTTGAAAGCCGGATTCCATGTGACGAAGTGATTGATACGATGTATGATATAGGTAAAAACATGCCACGTGCTCTCAAAGAAACAGCACTCGGAGGGCTGGCTGTTACACCGACAGGTCAGAAAGTGAAAGAGCGTTTGTTCTCGAAGTCCAGTCTGGTCAAGAGACTCAGAGGAGGAGAAGAAGATGAATCTGACGATCACGGAAGAAGCGCTTCAACAGTTGAAACAGCTGACATTGGAAAAGGATAAGATTCTTCGCATCGATGCAGAAATGCAGGGTGGATGCGGAACGATGATGAAATTCAAGCTCATTGAGGATGACTCCAGAAAAGGAGATATTGTCATCCATTCGGATGGAATGGACTTTCATATCGACTTGTTTACAAAACGAAATTTAGATGAGGAACTGACATTGGATTACGATTCGGAGACAGGCTTCATTTTTGAATCCGAATGGGGCCCGATGGGGCTTGAATGTCACCTTGCTTAAAAACAACTGCCGATTATGGCAGTTGTTTTTTTGTGGAGATTTTTTTAATAAACTATACAAAATTCCATTATTTACATAATATTCAAACTAATGTAACATGTAGAATATGTCGATTAATCATACATATTAGGGGTTGGGGATAATGAAAAAGTTTGGAGTTCTAAGTGTTGAATTTATCCTTACCATTGTCGGAATCGTTCTCTTAGGTAAGTTGCCCTTCTTGTTCTTTGACATGAAGGGATTCACAGGGGTTCAGAAATTGCTGGATAATGGAACGCTGAATGATGCGTCGTATCTAGGTTATGGGTTCGAATGGAACTGGTCTCGTTACATGTCAGAAGTGATGCGGACAGGCTATGAGCTTTCTCATCTTACTTCATTGGACTATTATTACCTCGGTAAATTTTATCCTGTCTTTCCGACAATGTGGGAGTATTTCCTTTACTCTATGCAAATTTTCAGTGCAGCAATCGTCCTTTCCATTTGCATTGCCGGATTAGTAACCTATCTAATCATGCTTTCTCCAAATCAAACGGTTCGCAAGATTGGTCAAGGAACTGCATCTTTGTTTCAAGCGATACCGGATGTTCTGCTGATCATCGGTTTACAAGTTGCTTTCATTTTTTTATTTAAAAAGACCGGAGTGTTGATTTTCAATGTTCACTCTTCATTTGGTGACGAAGCATACGCCCTCCCAATCATCTGTCTATCAATATTACCTTCTGTATTCTTGATCAAAACAATGTCCTTGAAATATGAAGATGAGCTGGAAAAAAGGTATGTGGAAACTGCGCTGGCGAAAGGTGTGAAGCGGAGCTCAATATTGGTATTACATGTATTGAGAAACACCCTAGTGAGCTTCTTCCACAATTATAAAGTCCTGTTCTGGTTCATGTTATCTAATTTGTTGATGCTTGAAATACTGTTCAGTATGGATGGGTTCATCCAATTCTTATGGAGGGCTGGTACAATCAATCCTCATATCTTTACGATTGGGATCCTTATGATCTTCATCCCATTCTTTATCATCTTTGTTCTTAGCGGATTGTTGATTTCTAGAATTGCAAATGATCAGGAGGGGGTGTTCGGATGATTGTCCGGTTATGGAAGAGTCCTTTTTTCATTTTCCCATTCATCTTGTTGGTTGCGCTTTTTAGTTTGAGTGTCTATTACGATTTACATATTAAAGAGACGGTACCAGAACCACAGGCTTACATGGATGCAAATGGGGATGGAAGATTACAAGCTGCTCCATACCCTCCTTCAGAGCGATTTCCGATGGGGACGGATAAAACCGGATTTCCCTTACACTACAAGATACTAGAAGGAGCGAAATACACGATCGGTTTAGCTTTTGTTATCACAAGTTTGAGAATGATCTTATCTTTATTTTTCGGATTGACTTTACGGAGGTTTCTCCTGAAAATTCAAATTGTCATCAAGGGTCTAACGAATTCGTTCAGTTTTGTTCCTCTATCATTGATTGCTTATTTCTTGTTGTCACCTGTTTTGGTCGTGTTCAGCTGGAGTTTTGAATCAAAGGTCCAATTGATCTTCTCAATATCGGTATTGACGTTGCTTGCTGTTCCGACGCTCACATTATTGATTTCCAGTGAAACAGACCAAATTATGAAGGAAGAATTTATTGATAATTCAAGGATTTTAGGCGGTAGCTATTTTCATGTGTTAAGCAAACATGTTAGACCATATTTGGTCCCTAGGCTCTTCATCATGTTCAATCAACAGATGATACAGGTCTTGCTTATTTTCGCTCACTTAGGTGTGCTCGGGATGTTCATAGGGGGGACTGATTTCGAAAATGTCGAAACGGAACCGATGGCAGGTAATGAGATGGCAGAAAAGTCGATTGTCACTCAAATTACTTCTTTATCCAGTGAATGGGGTGGATTAGTTGCAGGTGCCACAAAGTCTGGAATGCTTCTGAATACGTGGCAGCTCCTTTATCCAGGTATCGCTTTTGGATTGACGATTCTCGCATACATGCTCATGTTGGAAGGGGTTAAACGGTCGTTACTTCCGAAGAGAAAGCGGAAGAAGTATCCCAAACCATCTATTGTCCAGAGCAGCACATTATCTGAGGAGCATGATTTCAAAAAAGTTTCCAACCAATAAAGAGTGAAAGAATCAGAGCCCATCTGTGCTCTGATCTTTTTAATGAGGAGCTCTCTTACAACCATTTCCATTTTATGTCGTCCTTCTAATAGGAGGTTATTGTTTATTAGGGGGGGGTGTATTGTGCGTACGTTCGGAATACTTGTACTAGAATTTTTTCTTACCGTAATTGGCATCCTTTTGCTTGGGAAATTACCGTATCTACTGTTCGACATGGAATCACTTGTTGTCATCCAAAAAGCGATCGATACCGGGAAAATTAGAAATGCATTGTATTTGTCCTATGATATCGGCCTGTATTGGGAGCAGTACAAACAGGCTTTATTGGAAACTGGAAAGCAACTATCACAATTGAAACAATTGACGTATTACGACAATGGTTATGAGTTACCCGTTTTCCCGATGATGTGGGACCTGTACAAAGATTCGATGAAAATCCTAGGGGCTTCTTTCGGCCTATCTCTGATTGTATCGACGTTGTTGACCTACAGCATCATGTGGTTCATGAATGTCAAGGTGAGGAAGGTATTTGGCACGATTATAAACGGTGTCCAGATCATTCCGGATGTTTTCCTCATCTTGTTCTTTCAATTTCTAATCATCTACATCTATCGGAAAACGGATGTATTGCTGTTCGACATCCTATCCTTTAATGGAGATAATGCGTACTTATTGCCGATTATCTGTCTATCCATACTTCCGACAGTGTTTTTGACGAAGATCCTATTACATATCTTTGAGGAAGAGGCGGAAGCAAGATATGTCGAAACTGCGAAGTCGAAAGGCGTGAAGTGGAGCAGGATCCTGATCTTCCACATCTTCAGGAATACGGTTGCGAATTTGTTTTACAACGCAAAAACGCTCTTTTGGTTCTCATTGTCGGCTTTATTGATGCTCGAGATCCTTTTCAATATGAATGGGTTCACAACTTTCATATGGGAGCACGGAATCATCACGCCTGAAGTTTTCATCATCGGTATGTTCATGCTCTTTTTTCCGTTTTTCTTTATATTTGTAATTGGCGGCCTGATCGTCTCCAAATATTCTCTCAATCAGAATGAGGTGTTTGTATGATGATCAAACGTATCTTCATGAATCCATTGTTTCTGATTGGATTCTTGTTCATTGTCGGATTACTGGGAGGAAGCTTTTATTTTGATTTGGTGATGAAAGACAACTTACCTGACAGAACGACCATCCTATACGATGAGGAAGGTCTGCCGAGGTATACCGCACCGTTTCCGCCGATGAAGGAATATCCCTTAGGGACGGACAAAAACGGCTACCAGGTCCTGTACAAAATTCTGGAAGGTGCGAAGTATACCATCTTGATCGCCTTCTTCATTACCGTATTGCGCATGGTGTTCTCTACCTTCTTCGGCATCGTCTTCCGGAGGGTCTTGTTGAAGGTGGAACGGATCATAAAAGGACTGATCAATTCCTTTCATTTTGCTCCGTTGTCCTTGATTGCCTACTTCGTGGTTGCTCCTGTGGCGTTGATTTTCAGTTGGAGCTTCAGTGCCGAAACAGAAATCATTTTTTCAATAGCAGTACTGACCTTGCTCGCAGTTCCGACCTTATCACTATTGATCATGAATGAGACCGACCAGATTCTCCAATACGAGTTCATCCGTAATGCAAAGATTCTTGGCGGAAGTCATCTGCATGTTATGAATAGGCACGTTGGACCATATCTGGGTCCGAAGTTATTCATCATTTTCAATCAGCAGATGATTCAAGTCTTGTTGTTGTTTGCCCATCTAGGTGTGTTGGGATTGTATATCGGGGGTCCTGAATTCAAATCGACGATTAAAGAGCCGACCTATATGAATGAGGTGATGGAGGGGAAGGAGCCTGAAGTCATCCAGACGATCACCTCCATGTCCAACGAGTGGGGTGGACTGATAGCGATTGCCCGTAAGGAATTTCTCATGTATCCTTGGCAGATCTATTTCCCAGCCCTCGCTTTCGCTTTGACGATTCTCGCTTTCACCCTCATGTTGGAAGGGATGAAAAGAGCGGCTAATATCCAAGTGGAACGTACTCGTCAGACAGAGAATTCTACGGAATCACCTGATAGGATAAAAGAGGAAGACTTCAGACAAATTAGAGATGAAAAAATTTCGTAGTAAAGAGGGATCGTATGACGATACAAGAACAGGACCGATATTTTCTCGAGATGGCTATGGACGAAGCAGAACGAGCCGAAAGTGAAGGAAGCATTCCGATCGGGGCAGTTCTGGTTGGTCCAGATGGAAATTCATATGTGACTGGACGGAATCGTGTGCATACGAAGCACGATTCAACCGCTCACGCCGAAGTGGATGCAATCCGCAACGCAGGTGATGCATTGATTAAGAACGGACAGGACCGCCAATATACACTTTATACGACGGTGGAACCATGTGTCATGTGCACAGGCGCAATCTATTTATCCAATATCAAGAGAGTAGTATGGGCTTTAGATGATGGGAATTTAGGTGGTTACCGCATGCTGAGTGAAAGTCCTCAATACAAGGAGAGGTTCGTCAACATCGTTTCGGTGTCAATGCCGTTCATTGATTTGGCCAAAGTGCAAAGAGAACGGATGATTCGCTGGGGAGTGGAGAACGGGAAAAACAACAGTTGGCCCGAAATCGACAAAGAAACCTAAAGGATTCTTCCGAGCAATCAAGAATGCATAATACAGATCTTTAAAAAATCTGAGGAGGTCTGTATCGAATGCATGTCCAATCGATTATTGATGAAATCAACCAATTAGGTGAAGAAATTCTGAAAAAGAAAAAACAACTCGCAGAATTACGGAAGGAAGTCCCTGAACAGGAAGTTGAAAATTATCGTTTTCGCAACCGTGATGAAGAGGAAGTGACGCTGTCCGAGTTGTTTGATGATAAGAATGAATTGATTGTCATTCATAATATGGGAGTCGGCTGCAACTACTGTACGTTGTGGGCGGATGGTTTCAATGGGGTTTATCATCATCTCATTGAGAGAGCTGCCTTTGTGGTGAGCACACCGGACGAGCCTGGTGTGCAAGAGGATGTCGCGGCCGAAAGGGGATGGAAGTTCCCGATGGTCTCTACGAAAGGGACCACATTCAAGGAAGATATGGGCTATGCGAAGGACGGCTATAATCATCCCGGGGTATCGACATTCCGGAAAGACGCTGCCGGTAAAATCTATCACTATGCGCACACCCCACTAGGTCCTGGAGACGATTTTTGTTCCGTATGGCATTTGTTCGATCTTTTGCCAGGGGGCCCTGCTGATTTTAAGCCGAGACGGAAAATCAACCGTGAGACCTCATTGCAGTTGACGAACAACATTGCCATTCAAGTGAATGATTATGAAAAAGCTGTGCAGTTCTATGAAGAGACAATCGGTATGAAGGTTGAGAAAGATCTCGGTGACGAGACAAGGCTCTCTTTCAATGGGATGAACTTTTTCATGGAGCGCTCAGATGGCAACCAGGTCTTTTTCGAATTCGCAACGGATGAATTTGATGAGATGAAGGCACAGTTGCTGGAAAAAGGTTGTGAAATCACGAAGGAATACAGTGAGAAGAGCGTGATGATGGCCGATCCATACGGCATGAAGTTCCATCTTTTCGAAAGCAGTAATCAGTGACGGATTGAAGCTAGTGAGCAGTTCTGTTTGGGAACAAACAGGACTGCTTTTTTTGTTGGAGAGGCTAATCATCCCTATCAGAGCTGAAATCTGGAATGATGGTGATGAATAGAGGCTAATCATCCCTATCAAAGCTCAATTCTGGAAAGTTGGTAATGAATAGAGGCTAATCATCCCTATTAGAGCTGAAATCTGGAAAGTTGGTAATGAATAGAGGCTAATCATCCCTATTAGAGCTGAAATCTGGAATGATGGTGATGAATAGAGGCTAATCATCCTTATCAAAGCTGAAATTCGGATTGAAGGTAATGAATAAGCCCCCAAGAGACCGCGAACACTGCTTTCACACTACACAATGCCACACAAACTTCTCCCTTCGCTAAAATACCCAATAAACTAACAAGGAAAAAATTTTTTCTACAAAAATTCTTATCCCAAATCCCTTCTACATAACGTTCAATTCTACAAAAAAATATTTTGAATTCGAGAAATTAGAATTCTAAATGTTTGAATTCTAAATTTTTCAGGTATATAACCAATGTCTTAAAAAATAATACAAAAGGATTAGGAGTGGTTAGTAGTGAAGAAATTTTGGAGCATGATGTTAACAGCAGTACTTGTTTTCGGCGTAATGGGGGGCACCGTTTTTGCAGACAACCATGATGCGATGGTCCGAGTATTACATGCATCACCTGATGCACCTGCTGTAGATGTTTATGTCGATGGAAATGCTGTCGTTGAAGGTGCGGAATTCAAAGCTTCTACAGATTACATGAACCTGCCTGCTGGAGATCACGAAGTGGAAATTTACGCATCTGGTACGAAAGGTGATCAAGACCCAGTCATCTCCCAAACACTGACAGTTGAAGAGGGAATGGCATACACAGTCGCTGCAGTCAACATGTTGGAAAACCTTGAACTCAAAGTTGTTCAAGACTCAATGGATGTAACAGAAGGTAAGACAAAGGTACGTGTTGGTCACCTGTCACCGGATGCACCGACAGTTGATGTTGGTATGATCGGTGGAGACGCAATCTTCAGCGGTGCTGAATTCCCGATGGTAACAGATTACATGGAATTAGACGCTGGCACATATGACCTTGAAGTCCGTACGAAAGATGGAACTCAAGTATTGGATCTTTCCGGTACAACATTAGATAAGAATACAGTATACAGTGCCTTCGCTGTAGGTACTGCTGACAACCTGGATGTTCTTCTACTGAAAGATTCTACAATGATGCCAGATAGCATGCCTCAAACAGGTATGGGTGGAGCTTCTAATGACGCAATGAACATCATGCTACCATTTGTCGCTGCTGCTGCTCTAGCTGGAATTGGTGGAATCGTATTCTTCCGTCGCAGAGCTTTGAATCAGTAAGGTCATGATGATGAACAAATGGTTTGTCGCAAGCATCATCGTATTCATCCTAGCAGTCGCGAACTTCGCATTCGGTCAAGAAGATCAACCGGTAACCGTTCAATCGGCAAAACAAGAAACGATTCTTGAGCCAAAAGTTCATTCCATTACGGAAGACAAAAAGCAGACTTCCTCTCAAATGAAGCAGGATGCTCTCATCCAAAAAGGGCTTGTCCCTACTAAGATAGAAATTCCTGCGATTGAGGTGGATGCACCGATTGCTGCTCAAGGATTGAACGAGAGTGGAGAGATGACGGTTCCGGATAACGGGGAAGAGGTTGGATGGTTCGAGCCAGGATCCATGCCCGGGAATCCAGGTAATGCAATACTGGCAGGTCACGTTGATGACTACACTGGCCCAGCTGTCTTCTTCCGACTTAAAGAATTGAAGCCGGGTGATGAAGTGATTGTAACGGGTGAGATGGGAGAAACCTTGACTTTCATTGTCCAGGAAGTCGTTGCTTACCCGAAGAATGAAGCACCGTTGCGACAAATATTTGGTCCGTCTAACGAGAATAATCTCAACCTATTAACATGTACGGGAGTCTACGATCGCTCGATCAAAGATCATGAAGAACGTTTAGTCGTCTATACAAAACTCAAAGTATAACAATAAAGGATGGTCCGCAATCTAAGTGCGTGACCATCCTTTTGCATTTATTGATAGAGATAGACGTTAGCTTCATAGGGTTCGAATGTCACTTTACCTTCAGCAGTATCACTTGATTCATAGTTTGAGAGAAGCGGCTTCAGTTGATTCGCACCTTCCATCTCGTTAAAGTCGAAATCTACAAGTTCATTCGTCAAGTTCGTAATGACCAATGCTTTTTTCGAACCGAAAGTACGTGTATAGACATATAATTGAGGATGTTCAGGGAACAACAAATCATAGTTTCCATACACCAAGACATCGTTTTCCTTACGGATTCGGATCAGCTCTTTGTAATAAGAGAGGATGGATTCTGGATCGTTCAATTGTGCTTGAACATTCAACGTCTTGTGATTCGGGTTCACACCAATCCATGGCTCATGACTGGAAAAACCAGCATATGGAGAATCATTCCATTGCATCGGTGTTCTTGAATTATCACGACCAGTCGCCCAAAGGATCTCCATCATCTCCTCATGACTGCTCCCGTTTGCAATTCCTTCATGGTAAAGGTTGTGCATGCCGACATCATCATAATCTTCAATAGAAGGGAATTGAACATTCGTCATCCCGATTTCTTGACCTTGATAAATGTAAGGCGTTCCTTGCATGAGGAAGTAGCACGTTGCCAGGGCTTTTGCAGATACTGCGTGATACGCATCATCATCCCCGAAGCGGGAAACCGATCTTGGTTGATCGTGGTTTTCAAGGTAAAGCGCATTCCAGCCTCGATTTTCGAGACCTTTTTGCCATCCGGTCAGGATGTCCTTGAACTTGATCAAGTCGAATTTCCGCTTGTTGTCCTTATCCCACAGTCCCATATGTTCGAATTGGAAGATCATATCGAAGTAGCCGTTCTCTTCTCCGACCCATCGTTCTGCGTCTTCGATTTTCACTCCGTTCGCTTCACCTACGGTCATTATATCGTATCTGTCGAAGGTCTCACGCTTCAATTCTTGTAAAAAATCATCGATTCCTTCACGGTTCATGTGACCATCAAAGGAAGGAACATACCTTTTATTTTCAGGATTCGGCATGTCCGGGAACCCAGGTACTTTCTTGATGTGGCTGATTGCATCGACACGGAACCCATCAATTCCTTTATCAAGCCACCAATTAATCATATGATAGACATCATTTCGGACTTGTTCATTTTCCCAGTTCAGATCGGGTTGCTTCGTATCGAAAAGATGCATGTAATATTCATCGGTTTTTGCGTCATACTCCCACGCAGAGCCACCGAAAATCGATTCCCAGTTGTTCGGCTCCTGACCATCTTTTCCTTCGCGCCAGATGTAGTAGTCACGGTATGGGTTATCCTTTGATTTACGAGACTCGACGAACCACGCATGCTCATCCGACGTATGGTTCACGACTAGGTCCATAATCAATTTCATACCACGATGATGGACTTCTTTCAGGAGTTGGTCGAAATCCTCCATTGATCCGAACTCGGTCATGATATCCTTGTAATCACTGATGTCATAACCATTATCCGCATTTGGAGATTGATAGATCGGGCATACCCAAATCACATCAATTCCTAAGTCTTTTAAGTAATCCAATTCTGAAATGATTCCTTGAATATCTCCAATCCCGTCACCATTACTATCTTTAAAGCTTCGGGGATAGATTTGATAAACCACGCTTTCTTTCCACCATTGCTTATTCATTGTCTCTCTCCTTAATTCTCTCTATCTTTTTAAAATAGGTACTATATCGATAATTAGTGCAAGCGTTTGCATTACTTTGTAATCCTTATGATACCGTTTTCTTTTTTAGAATGCAATGACGAAACGAAAGTTCTATCCATATTGAAATAAAATGAGAAAAAGGAGGTTAGATACAATTTGTGGAAATAGAATGGTGGAGAAAAGGGGGTAAGAAATGAAGAATCATGATAATCAGAGAATAGAAGAGCTTGAGGAGCGAGTACAAAAATTAGAAAAGCGGATAGATGAGCTTACAGCCCAACCATCGACCGCCCTCAAACCTCAAATCGACAAGAAGCCCGAGGTGGTCAGCCGACCTAGTGAAACACCCGAGCACAAGCAACCTGTTCAACCTTCTGAACCGAAAGAACCAGTGGATTGGGAGCGTTTGATCGGTCAGGTTTGGCTGCCCCGAATTTTTATTTTCGTTTTACTGTTAGGAGTCATATGGGGATTTAAAGCGGCATCGGATTATGGCGTCCTCAATCCATCTGTCAAAACCGTCATCGGTTATCTCGCAGGGTTCGGATTGATTGCTTTAGGGGAATGGCAAATCCGGAAAAAACGAGTGGCTCTTGGTCAGGTTCTACTCGGAGGCTCAGTGACCGTGCTTGTTATCGCGACATTTGCCGCCCATGTGATGTATGGATTCATCGGGCCGACATTTGCTTTCACGTTGAATCTCATCTGGGTTGCCGCCGGCATTTATTTTGCAATCAGGCATAAATCCGAAGTGCTCGGTGTCCTCGGAACGGTCGGTGGATTCCTCATCCCATTCCTATTGGACAGTGATTCTGGTAATACGTTGTTTTTCGTTTCGTATGAGACGGTTTTTTCCATCATCATGCTTTTATTTGCTTTGAAAAAGAACTACTGGAAACTCCATATTGTCGCAATGGCTTTACTTCCGGTTGTTCTGTTGTTGTACAGCTTATTTACGGGTCTGGAAAAATTCCCGGCTGATTTGAATTCGTTAGCGGTACTGACTTATGGCATGGTCGTTCAGCATCTTGTGTTATTAGGCATGTACGTAACCCGACCAGTTTATGAGAAGGTTCAGCAGTCCATTCTATTCATCAGTTTTTTAGCTGTGATCTTCTTTACGTATCAAGGCTTTGAAGACAATGCGATTGCCTGGACATTGTTATCAGCGGCCATCGTTTATTTGGTATTGAATGTCTATTTTCATTTTGAGAAAACCCTTGAGAAGAAGATCATCTTATTCCCGATTGCATGGCTTGCACTCATGTTTTATTTCATTGAAGTATTCGGCGACCGCGAGCTCGGACTCATTTTCCTTATACAGGGTACCGTTGGCATTTACCTCGGGCTACAAAGTAAGCTCAAAGTCCAGGTTTGGAGCGGGGCCTTCGTCTATCTCATCGGCGTGATGCGGACGGCAGGTCTGCAAATCGAAGTATTCAATTCCGTCCCGATGTGGAGTTGGGTTCTACTGATTGCGACGCTTTGGTTCCTCACTTATCAAGGAAAACGGTTACCAGAGGCTATCCCGACTGAAGTTAGAAAGGTGCTTTTTGGAGCAACAGCGTTGGCGATACTCGTGTATATCAGTCAATTAAGCTATGTATTTACGAAAGAACAATCTATCAATACGCAACATGTAGCGATGACCCTTTCTTGGATCGTGTACGCGATTGGTGGGATTACGTATGGCGTGTTGAAGGATCGGCAAGCACTCCGCTTAATCGGAATCGGGTTGATTTTCCTCTCTCTTGGTAAGCTGATTTTTATTGATGTGCCGAACGTTTCAATCGTTGTGCGGGCAGTACTCTTTATGATTGTCGGAGCAACCGGAATCGTCATCTCCCGTTTCTTTTATACGAAAGATAAACAAAAATTGAAGGAATGAATGCATATACGCTGACCTGCAGATCGTAGGTCAGCGTTTTTAAGTTCAAAATTTCATGTGTGATTTTTTTGGATATTAGAGGAATGTTCGCTCAATTTCTCGTATATAACCATAAAGGGTTGCAAAAGAAAACGCCGCATAAGGCGAAAAGAGGTGGGGTTTCTATGTCAATTTTGGATATGGATGCTTCGGAACTATCAGAAAAGATCAGGGAAGGGAAGATCTCTTCTCAAAAAGCGACAGACATATATATCAGACACCTTGAACACGTCAATCCATCCATCAATTGTTTAGTTGAGGATCGTTTCAATATCGCAAGGCAAGAGGCGAAGGAAGCGGACAGGAAATTGAAAGAAGGCCATGCGACAGGTCGTTTGTTCGGAGTCCCGATCAGCGTCAAGGAATGTTTTCATGTTGAGGGGATGAAGACGACAGGAGGCTTGAAACACCGGAAGAATCATATCGTCCATGAGGATGCGGAAGTCGTCAAGCGCTTAAAAGCAGAAGGTGCCATCATACTTGGAAAATCCAACACACCATCCCTATGTTTCTATCAAGAAACCGTGAATCCGCTCTATGGTACAACGAATAATCCATGGGACCCATCCTGTAGCTCAGGTGGATCGAGTGGTGGTGAAGGGGCCTTGATGAGTGTAGGAGGAGCTGCAGTCGGTCTTGGTGCAGATATAGGTGGATCGATCCGATTCCCAAGTCATTTCAATGGGATCATCGGTTTCAAATCAGGGAACGATCAGGTCTCCCAAAATGGCAATTACCCTTATATCGAATATGAAGAACAACAGAGGATGCTCGGTATCGGAGCAATGGGAAAGAGTGTCCGTGATGCCCGGCTCGTGAATAACATCCTAGGAAAAGCCAGTGACAACAGCTCACCAGATCTGAGCTCTTTCGAACTGGTCATTCCGCAATTCTACTCCTGTCCACTCGGTGTGGAAACAGGCCGATTAATTCGGACTGTGAAGGAGGATTTCGAGGATGATTTCTCCTTGCAAGTGGATGAACCGCCACTTTTCACCGAATCCACATTGATTTGGCAGCAGCTCATGTCTTTGGATGGTGGAAAGGCACTGAAGAAACATCTTCTCGTCAATGAGAAACAATTGAGCCCTTATATTGAATTCATTCGTTCCAAAATCTCAAAGTCAGATGTGCATGATTATCTGACCTGGGCAATGATCGGCATGCGTTTATTCCAGCCTTCCAAACGTCGATTGAATTACATCCGCGAATTTTTGAAATCGGGGGATGAACGTCTTCATAAGTATTTGGATCGAAGACTCATCGTCATGCCGGTCTATCATTCACCGGCCCCTGAGCATGGTGTTTTGTACAAGGAATTGTTCTCAATCCAGAAAACTTTCCTTCGTTTTCTGCCGTACATTGCATATGCGAATGTTTGGGGACTGCCTTCTTTGACGATTCCAGTTGGAGAAAGTGCAAAAGGTTTGCCTATTTCTGTGCAGATTATGAGCCGTGTCGGAAATGAAGAGGCACTTTTCCAATTCGGAGAATTACTCGAGAAACGGTATAGAGGCTATGAACGGTGCCGAAAGTATGATGAAACGGGAAAGAAAGAGGAAGTGGCAGCACATTTAGCCTGAAAATAAAAACGCTGACCTGATGGATGATCCGTCAGGTCAGCGTTTTATTTTCCCTTCATCGGGAACTTGTCGAAGTTCCCTGCATCGTTTAATGCAAGCTTCCGTGGAGCGAATCAAATGATAATTCCCTTTATCGATCCTAACTCGCAACGCAACTTGGAAAAGGGAATAAGCAGCGTCATACTTTCCTTCATCGAACTTACATTTTGCATAGTGCTGGTAAAGGAAATCCTTGTAATCTTGATACAGAGGGTTCTTATGCAATTTCATCATCAGTTCATTGAACATTTGATTCGCTTTCGTAAACTCTTTTTTCCATTGGTATGTATGAGCAAGACGTAATTGGTTCACGAAAATCTGCTTATGGTCTTGCAGGATGTCATGTTGGTCAATCGCAGAATGAAGTCGCCTTTCACTCTCATCCAAGTCCTTTACAATTCTAGAGAAAACCCCAATACGACCGTTCAGTAGGGCTTTTAAGGATAACGGTTCTGTCGTCTCGAGTTGGTCACGCCAAAAACGAATTCCGCGCTTCATATCCTCGAGATCTTCTGGCTGTTCACGTAAGTTCCGGTCAATATGGAAATTCATGTTGAATGGTATTGCATCCATATGAATCTCTCCTTCGTAAAAAGCCTAATGATATGAACCGAATGAATGCCACAATATGATTAATCTTGTCTTATATACGATGAGGGTGACGACTTTTCCTTCGTCTTTTGTAAAAATAAGTCTATTATCATGCATTCAAATCGGTTATAGGTCATTGGATGCTCTAAAATAGCTGAACCCCACGCTGCTCTAGAAAGTTTGCTGCATCTAAAGCGATGTCCGCTTCTATTCCAAAGACTTGATTCACTTTCTTCGACCAGTCGTAACGATTCTTGAAGTGAGAGACTTCCTTCGTATATTCATTTTTGCGCGTGATCGTCTCGTTGTTTAAGTAATAGCAATATCTTGGTTTAAAGATGGTAGCACTTAATCTGCGCATAACCTTATTGTCTTCTACATCCCAGTGGGAGTCTTCGATATCTTGGTTGAAATCCACAAGGGTGAGAGGCTGCCAGTCGATATCTTTTTTAACAAAAGATTTCCCGTCTGCATGTCTGTCAATCGAGTAAAGTTGATTCTCTAGTTTACGGAAAATCACTTCTTCTCCCAATTTCCGAAACCTGTATAGACCTTCTGATGGTAAACGAATCGGATTGAACAGAGGGCATCCGTAACCGACATCCACATAGTAATTGATCTGATTAAAATGGACTTGAATGGCAATGTGACCCGCATTGACTCTTACAAGAGAGCAATCATAGCCGATCGACCGCAGTAATTTTGAAAAATGAATATTCAATGGATAACAGGTTCCGCCCCAGCCATGCTCCATATGACGCAATAGGAATTCATCCGTACTAGGTATGAATGAACCTCGTTCCTGGAGAGTCTGGGCATAATAGAATTTGCTGAAGTTTTCATAAGGTATCGTATGGAGGTGAGCACGGATCAGAGATTTCAAGTGAGGCAAACTCAGGCTCTGTTCATGTACCCTCAGTATTTTCAAATATCGCTCAGTGGTCGTGGTGCTGAGTGGCTGCTGAAATGTCTTCACGATGACCTCCTTTTGTCGTTCAACATGATGCATTTTTCAAATCATAAAGAAGTTGTCCTTATACTGAAGAAAGGATACTTCTCTAAGTGTAAAAAAAACTGTTGAATTGCTCAACAGTTTGTCATACGGTCACGCTCGCTTCTTGCTCCGACAATCGTTTCAGACTCGTCATTTGCTTGTGAAGGATTCGTTTCGTCATTCCACTGAATAGGAAGCCCATTACTTTAGTCAATAGATTAGCTGTACCCATTTCTGCCCGGTAATCCAGTCTGGTTCCATCTTCCGTTTTAGTCAACTCATAGAATGCTTTGACGGAAAAACTGTTGTTCCCAATTTGAACCGCACACAAGTTGGGCTCATCATAGGCAATGACTTCCCCATTGTACTCCATCACCCGTCCACCTTCTTTGATCTTTTGAATGAATTTCGTTCCGACGGGATCTTCAAGGTCTAAACCATCTGGATATTGTGTGTCTTGTAGGCCTTCCATCCAGATTTTCTGTTTTTCATTGTCATTGAGACAGTGGAACACAGTTTCAATTGGCGCATGTATTTCAATCGTATAGGTGATGTCTTTCATCTACAAATACCTCCCAGAACTTTTCTCGTTGTCCTTTTATTCTACACGGATGGCGAATGACCTTTAAGAACCCAGAAAAAAGAGATCCAATTTCATACACCTTACGTTATAATGGAAATAATTAGGATTGATGCAGGGAGGCTAGGGCATGTTTGAATACATATGTGAAGAATGTGAGTGGATCGAATATTCGATTGAACTGGAACCAAAGAAAACATGTCCTGAATGCGGCTTCTATATGGAAACGAAAGAAACGACGAATGAATGAACTGCATATTGAAAAAGTCCAAAGCAACGGTAAAAATGTGTAAAGGCTGTCTCAAATTTTTGAGGCAGCCTTTTTATGTGGAATTAGGACTGAATTCTCCGCATTTTTCCATGATCCGACAGAATAACGACCTATTTCCTGGGTAATTTGCTTCACAAAATGACAAGAGCTACTCTTCATCTGCTGGTGCATCGAGCCAGGACAAGGCTTCCTTGATCAGATTGTTCAGCTTTTTATCAATAAAATCATCACCAAATTTTTCTTTCGCTTCTTCAAGATCGGAAAGGACTTGATCATCGAGCTTGATGATCGGCTTATCTTCTTCAATTTCATTATACATCTCTATAATGGAGTCAAGACCTTCTGACACTCGATCGATGGCCCGGCTCATTTCATTGTATTCTCGCTTTTCGGCTTTCAAAGTAAAGCCACCTCCGTACATACTGGAAAAATAGAAAAGAGATTGGCCAAACGTAAGTTGGTCAACCTCTTTTATCCCGGGTGTTGAGTTATCTTCCCCCGCCTAATTGCTGTTGAGCCATCTGTACAAGTCGCTTTGTAATCTCTCCACCAACAGATCCGTTTGCGCGAGAGGTTGTTTCAGGACCAAGTTGGACGCCAAATTCTGAACATATCTCAGCTTTCATTTGATCGATTGCGGCTTGTGCACGAGGAACCACTAATTGGTTGCTTTCTTGTGCCATAAAGATTGCCTCCTTCAATTGGACGTTTAAAAGGGAAATTTTTCCCTCTTGAACTCAGTATTTTACCCCTTCTGTATTTTATTCAGGTAAATTGTGGTAAATTTTCACATCCACAAAACAATTGAAGAAAGTTGCACCACCACCGGCATCGGATAGAGTGTCAGGGGTTAAATGATTAATGGAAAACCGCTCGTTATCCTCATCATCCCACCACAACCCTTGCGTGACAATCAGACTTTCCTTCACATCCTCCGTCACTTCTGCTCTCATCCGTACATGACCGAGATCATTGAAGATTTCTACCATCGTCCCGGATTCGATATTACGTATGCGTGCATCTTCAGGATGGATATAGACGACCGGTTTTTCAAGAGCTTGCAGAGACTTTTGGTTGCTGAAAGTCGAATTGATGAACTGATGGTTCGGTCCTGAAATCAACTGAAGCGGGTACTGCTCAGCAACTTGTGTTTGACTACTTTCACGGGGAAAACGGTTATCTAATCTGATTTTACTTGATGGAGTATGGATTTTTTCAGGTACTGATGTACTTTTATCATATTTCAGTTTCGCCCAGCCTTGTTCTCGCAACGTTTCGTAGGTCAATCCATTCAAATAGGGACTATCGGGGTTAGCCAACGCATCTCTGATCATATCCTCTTCGGTATCTTGAAAGCAGGCATCGTCAAAGCCCATATGTGCGGCCAACTCTTTGAAAAGGGTGAAGTTGGACTTACATTCGCCCATAGGTTCGATTGTAGGTTCATTCAATTGGACGTATAGATGCCAGTAGGATTTGTAAATGTCCATGTTTTCAAAGTGACTGGTCGCTGGCAATACGAGATCCGCAAAACGACAGCTATCTGTCAGGAACAAGTCATGGACGACGGTGAATAAGTCCTCCCGAAGCATTCCTTTACGGACTAGGTTCTGATTAGGCGCGACCTGAGCCGGATTACAGTTATAAACGAATAGTGCTTTGATCGGGTTTTGATCATCGACAAGTGCTCTTCCTAACTGATTCATGTTCGTAGTTGTAGCTTCAGTATTCTGGTGGAGGTCCGGGCGCTGAAGTTTTTCAGTATTCCATTCCGCGTACCCTGCATTTCCTTTAAGAGCACCACCACCCAGCTTTCCCCATTGACCGGTGAGTGCAGGGAGACTGGAAATCGCTTGAGTGACTGCTGCTCCATTCACATGATGCTGCAAACCATTTCCGATCCGGATGAAGGTAGGAGAGATGGTCCCGTACATTTTACTTAATTCAAAAATTTCATCTATTGAGAGCCCCGTCTTATGAGAGACGACTTCAGGCGTATATTCCTTCACTCTTTGTTGCAATCCATCGAACCCTTCCGTATAACGGTCGATGAAGGAAGAATCGGTCCAACCATTCTCAATCAACACGTGCATGATGCCATAAGCTAGAACATCATCTGTTCCAGGCCTGATTTGATAAAACTGATCCGCCCATTTTGCTGTGCGATTGCGATGGACATCGATGACGACGATCTTTGCGCCGTTTTTTCTCGCCATGTTGGCATAGACGACTTGATGCAAGTTCGTACTGATCAAATTACAGCCCCAGATGACGATCAACTTCGAATGTATGGTATCTTCCGGGTCGATTCCCGCAGATTTTCCCATCGTCTGGATATATCCTTCAGCACCCGCTGCATTACAAATGGTTCTGGCGAGCTTTCGGGATCCAAGCCGATTGAAGAAACGTCTGTCCATTCCTTCACTGTTCACAATCCCCATATTTCCAAAGAAGCTATATGGTAATATAGCATCTGCTCCATATTGAGAAATGATGTGATGAAAGCGTTGAGTAATCTCCCTATATGCCTCTTCCCAAGTAATTCGTTTGAAAGAAAAATTCCCTTTTGAACCCTCTCTCTTTAGTGGATATAGGATCCGTTCAGGGTCATTGACTCTTTCAGGCATTTTACGAACCTTATGACATATCAGACCTTTTGTTACAGGGTGATCCGGGTTGCCAGTCACATTCGTGATTTTGCCGTTTTCTGTTTCGACATGCAAGCTGCATGTATCCGGACAGTCCAATGGACACACGGATCGATGTATGGTCTTCGAACTCAATGAAAAGCCCCCTTCAATATGTAAACCTCACTTGATAAAAGATTAACATTAATTCCTGAAAGGTGAAATCAATTTGTAGATGCATAGTTCCTAAAATGAAGGAAAGCCTATAGGAAATGCTAGATGAAAGGAGGGGTGAACATGAACTGGAAAAAATACTTATTTGCTTGTATGTCAGCGATTCTTTCTCTAGGTTTGTTGTTTGGATGTGCTGGTGGTGGTGAAGAAGAGCAAGAGCCAACAGAAGAACAAGAACCTGCTGAAGAGGAACAAGAGCCAGCTGATGAAGAGATGCCTGAAGAAGGCGGTGAAAATGGGGAAAACAACGAAGGTTAATCCAGCAATGGGGTGGCGAATGAAGCTCACCCCATTTTTTATTGGAAACCCTCATCAAAATGAGTGCATTGGGGGTCATTTCATTTTATAATAGTAATATATTTAGAGGCTCGAAATAATTTTTTCGGGTGAGAGGGGATCGAAAAAAGTGTGGAGAAACCGGAACTTCTTACTTCTGATGTTTGGTCTGGCGGTTTCAAGTATGGGGCTTTGGGTTGGAATCATTGGGAATCTTGAATTTCTACAAAAGAATGTGGAGTCCTCATTCCTGCAAGCATTGATTATTCTCGCAGGATTTCTTGTTGGAATCTTCCTGGCACCGATGGCAGGAAGGGTGATCGACAGGAGCAATAAAAGGAACATCTTGATTTATGCAGGGTTTGCGCGATGTATCGCGATCTTGTTCATGTATTTAGCCATAGCAACCAATTCGGTTTGGTGGATGCTCATTTATACATTTGTAATCGGAATCTCGGGGACGTTCTCTAATCCAGCGATGCAGACGATGATACCGCTTATCGTCAAGAAGGATCAACTTCTGGCAGCAAACAGCGTTCACGTAAACATCTTCACTGGCGCAAGAATCGTAGGAACCGCACTCGGTGGGGTCATGTTGGTCGGCATGTCATTATTCTCTCTTTATACCGTCACGCTCATATCTTACGTCATCTTATTGATTGCCACCTTCTTCATCCACGTTGAAGAAGATGTGAAGAAGACCGATGAGAATAAGAAGAAAGAAAACTTTATCAGTACATTGAAAGATCTCTACCCAGTCGTACGTAATCAAAGAATGGTCGTAAACGGTATTTTCGTATTAATCCCGGCTTTCTTGTTTATTGCAGGATTCAACCTAATGGTCATCGAAATCAGCGAGTTGCAGAATAATCCTGGGATTAAAGGGATCTTGTATACGACAGAAGGACTTTGTGTATTTCTTGGGACATTCATCGCAAATCGATTCTTCAAAGAAAACCCGAAGCTTTCCTATATGCTCGGAATAACATTTATCATCGCTGCCGCACAGTTATCCTTAGTGTTCGCAGATCAACAGATCATGTCCGTCATTTCGTTCGGGATCTTCGGTCTTGCAGCTGGTACACTATTCCCGGTAGTTACGACGATCTTCCAGACGGACGTTCCATCTGATTATCATGGACGATTCTTCTCGATTAAAGGAATGGTGGATAATATTATTTTCCAGGCTTTAATGCTTCTAACGGGGTTATTCCTAGATACGATCGGGTTCAAGATGATGGTCATCAGCTTTGGAATCAGTTCCTTCGTATTTGTTACTTTCCTCCTTGTCCGAAACGTAACGGAAAACGGCAGGATAAAGAAGAATCCTGTCGCTATACCAAAATAAATGTCGAAACAAGCACAAGGCGCAAAATAAAGTTTTGCGTCTTTTTTCGTGTTTTTTTATTTTGTCACAAAATCGGGTCTATCGCTTGATATATAAGAGATATTTCGACGTCATCACTGAAAGTTTTATTTCAAAAATTACATTTTGTTTAAATTTATCAGAAAAACATCTTGAATGTTCCCCGGTATAATTTTATAATGTTTTAAAATAATTCAAAAAATATAAAAAGTTCAAACAATGAGCTTCTAGTCGCTCATACTAAAGGGGGGGCTTGATTGGAAGAGTTATTACGCGTCGAAAATTTAAAGACCTATTTTTTCGACAAAAAAAAGACCATTAAAGCTGTAGATGGAGTCGATTTTGCCATTAATAGGGGGGAGACCGTAGCTCTGGTTGGAGAATCGGGTTGTGGAAAGAGCATGACCTCACTATCCATCATGCAGCTCGTACCTGCACCTTATGGGAAAATCGTTGAAGGCGAGATCCACTTAGAAGGCAAGAATCTAGTCCGTTACACCGAAAATGAAATGTGTAAGATCCGGGGGAATGACATCTCGATGATCTTCCAAGAACCGATGACCTCCTTGAATCCCGTACTTACCATCGGTGAACAGATTACAGAAGTTATTACATACCACAAACGGCTGCCTCGGAGAAAAGCGGTCCAACAAGCGATAGAACTCCTCAAGCTTGTCGGAATACCGAGGGCGGAATCCATCATCTCAGATTACCCACACCGTTTATCTGGCGGAATGAGACAACGTGTCATGATCGCTATGGCAATGAGTTGTGATCCTAAACTACTTATAGCAGATGAACCTACCACAGCACTTGATGTAACCATCCAAGCACAAATTCTAGACCTGATGAAAGACTTATCGAAAAAAGTGAATACATCGATCTTGTTGATTACACATGACCTTGGGGTCGTATCGGAACTGGCTGAACGCGTCATCGTCATGTATGCCGGACAAATCGTAGAACAAGCAAGCGTAGACGATCTGTTTGAGGAACCACTCCATCCATATACGCAAGGCCTGGTCGAATCGGTACCGGATATCGATGCAGAAATCGGACGGTTGAATCCGATTAAAGGAAATGTCCCGACACCTGACCAGATGCCAGAAGGATGCCGATTTGCACCACGTTGTGCGCATGCTTTCGATCGATGTTTTAAAGAAGAACCTCAACTATTACAGAAAAAGTATGGTACAAGAACGGTCCGTTGTTTCTTGTATGAAGATGAGGAAAAGGGGGCTGAACATGCAAGGAAGGACCAATACTCTCACCGTTGATCAGCAGAAAGGATCTGCTTCAGAAACGATTTTAGAAGTTTCGAACCTGAAAATGCATTTCCCGATCAAAGCTGGAATCATGCAAAAGACGGTCGGTCATGTAAAAGCCGTCGACGGCATCTCATTCAAGATGAAAAAGGGGGAAACACTCGGGATTGTTGGAGAGTCAGGCTGTGGGAAATCCACGCTAGGACGGACGATCATCCGATTGTACAAGCCTACTGAAGGAAGTATCCATTTCAACAATCAGGATATCACCTCCGTTAGGGAAGGTGATCTCAGAAAGTCTGTCAGACGTGAAATGCAGATGATCTTCCAGGATCCATTTGCTTCTTTAAACCCAAGGAAGACCCTTGAAACAAGCATCATGGAACCTTTGAAGACACATCAGATCGGCGGTCAAGGTGAACGGAAGGAAAAAGTAGAGGACCTACTTAATACGGTCGGACTCGATCCGTCCTATGCCAACCGTTATCCGCATGAATTCTCTGGAGGACAACGACAGAGAATCGGAATTGCCCGGGCACTGGCCTTGAACCCTGAACTGATGATTGCGGATGAGCCTGTATCTGCCCTGGACGTATCCATTCAAGCGCAAATCATCAACTTGATGGAAGATCTACAGGAGGAATTCAACCTCACGTACTTATTCATATCACATGATTTAGGGGTTGTCAGACACATATCCGACCGAGTAGGCGTCATGTACCTCGGTAATATGATGGAGCTTGCCGACAAGTATGACTTGTATAAAGAACCGATGCATCCGTATACTCAGGCACTCATGTCTGCTGTACCGGTACCTCGCAAGAAGGGTTATGCCAAGCGGGAGCGGATCATCTTGTCAGGCGATTTGCCGAGCCCATCCAATCCTCCAAAAGGATGCGTGTTCCATACACGGTGTCCAGCAGCGATGGATGTTTGTAAACAACAAGTTCCGAAGTTTCAGGAAGTACAGCCGAATCATTACGTTGCGTGTCATCTCTACGAATGAGATGTTACATAATTTTATCACGCGGAGGGAGGGAGATTGTCAGTTGTGTTGGAGCAGTCAAATTCGTTTTAAAAACTAAGGGGGTTAAGTAATTTGAAGGTGAATAAGAAGTTACATTGGTTGGTTCTATTAACTTTTGTGTTGTCGATTTTCTTAGCAGCGTGTAATGCAAACCCAGCATCTGAACCAAGTGAGAATAATGAAGAGAACACATCCGAGAATGAAGAACAAGCTTCTGGTGAACCGAAGCAAGGCGGTGACCTCATCGTAGGATCCATCGGGGCACCAACGTTGTTCAACGACTTGTATTCGACGGATATCTCCAGTTCTGACATTTCTGGATGGTTATATGATGGCCTAGTGTCATTCGATGAGAACCTTGCTCCTCAAGGTGCTCTAGCAAAAGAATGGGAAACATCTGATGATGGTCTTGAATGGACAATCAAGCTTCATGAAGGTGTCAAGTTCCATGATGGTGAAGCGTTGACTGCGGATGACGTAGTGTTCACTTACAGCCTACCATTGAACGAAGAATATACAGGTCCTCGTGCTTCTGACTTTGAAAAAATCGATAAGATTGAAGCTGTAGATGATACGACTGTTAAAATCACTTTGTCTGAGCCTTATGCTCCATTCTTGACGACGCTTACTTATGGAATTCTTCCTGAGCACATCTTGAAGGATGTTCCAGTTGCTGAGTTAGGCGAAAATGAATTCAATACGAAGAGCCCTGTTGGTTCTGGTCCATTCAAGTTCGAAGAATGGAAAGAAGGACAATACGTTAAAGTTGTAGCAAACGATGATTACTTCAATGGACGTCCATACTTGGATTCCATTACGTACAAGATTGTACCTGATGCAAACGCACTTATGGCACAATTGGCTAACGGAGATGTACATCAAGCATCCGTCCAATCACCTGATTTGAAGACGGCTGAAAAACTTCAAGAAGAAGGAAAAATCCAATTATCAACTGATTTATCTCTAGCTTACACATATCTTGGATACAACCAAAAGAATGAATTGTTCCAAGACGTAAAGGTTCGCCAAGCATTAACTCACGCAATCGACCGTGAAACAATGATTCAAGCTGTATTAGACGGAGACGGTGAAGTTGCCCATGCACCTGCAAGTCCATTGAGCTGGGCATACAACGAAAATGTTGCCAAATTCGATTATGATGTTGAAAAAGCGAAGCAATTGTTAGAAGAAGCGGGCTGGACTCCTGGAGATGATGGCATCCTTCAAAAAGACGGTAAGAAATTCTCATTTGAAGTGAAGACGAACCAGGGTAACAAGGCTCGTGAACAGATTGCACAGATCGTCCAAGAGCAATTGAAGCAAGTCGGTATCGAAGTGAAGCCGAAAATCATGGAGTGGAGTGCGTTCATCGGAGATGTAACAGCTCCAAACTGGAAGTATGACGCAGTTATCCTTGGTTGGAGCCTCTCTGCAGATCCAGATCCAACTGCATTATGGCACTCGAAAGAACGTGAAGAAGGTTTGAACTTCGTCCACTTCTCTGATCCTGAATTGGATAAGTTGATGGATGAGAACACGAAGCAATTAGAGCAATCAGAGCGTAAAGATACGATTGCAAAAATCCAAGAAGGTATTGCGGAACAACAACCGTATACATTCTTGTACTACCCGAACGATCACTATGCTCTAGATTCAAGCATCAAAGGATTCGTACATCATCCATCAAGTGAGTACTACCAAATCGAAAAATGGTGGATGGATAAGTAATCCAATATAAACAGGATGAAGATGGATAAAGTGTTACGAGCTGATGCTTTATCCATCTCCTGTTTTATGGATTGAATCATGAGAAGATTTTTTCTCGCCTACATAATGACTACGAAAGCAAGTAGATAAAAAGGGGGATTTCAATTGCTCTCATACATCATCCGACGTATCATCATGGCAATACCATTATTGATTGGCATTTCCATTCTTTCATTTGGCATCATTCATCTGGCACCCGGTGATCCGACGGCTTTAATGATGGATCCAAACATCAAACCGGAAGACATGGAAGCTTACAAAGAAAAGTATGGACTGAACGATCCACCACATATTCAATATTTGAAATGGGTAGGCAACATGGTTCAAGGAGATTTCGGTCAGTCGTTGATCAGACAAGGGACGGATGTTTCCTTCTTGATTACAGAACGATTGCCTAACACGTTATTTCTGATGCTTGTTGCTACATTTCTTGCCCTGATCATATCCATTCCTTTTGGAATCCTATCAGCCCGTAAACCTTACACACTTACTGATTACTCAGTTACGTTCACTTCATTCTTAGGGCTTGCTACTCCGAACTTCTGGTTTGGTCTTGTATTGATCATGTTTTTAAGTGTTCAACTTGGTTGGTTCCCGACAGGTGGTATTGCAACGCTAAATGAACCGTTCAGTCTTTGGGATCGGATTCACCATTTGATATTGCCTGCAATCGTGTTAGCGACAGCTGATATGGCGATGTTAACAAGATATACACGAACAAGTATGCTCGAAGTGTTAAAGCAGGATTATATCCGGACCGCGCGAGCAAAAGGGTTCAAAGAAAGGAAGGTTGTGTACAAACACGGGCTTCGGAATGGTTTGATCCCTATTATCACAATCTTTGGATTATTACTACCTTCTTTCTTTGCAGGAACGGTTATAGTCGAAAAAATCTTCAACTGGCCTGGAATCGGATTGTTGTTTATAGATGCTGCGTTTCAGCGGGATTACCCAGTCATTATGGCGATAACGATTATTGCAGCTGTACTGACGGTTGTCGGGAATCTCATTGCTGATATTCTATATGCGGTATTCGATCCGAGAATTGAGTATTAAGGGGGATTATGATGTCACAGCCTGAAAATCAATTACAACCAAATATACAACCCAATGTACCCGTTTCTCCAGAGCCAATGGCACCAATGCCTCAAAAACCTGACACGTTAACTAGGATCGCTGTCGACAAGTTCATGAAAAACAAACTGGCTGTCCTCGGTTTGATTTTGCTTGTTATCATTATTTTATCAGCCATTTTTGCACCGTTGTTAACGCCGTATGAACCTAGTACGCAGGAGTTATTGAAAAAACTGACACCACCGAATGGAGAACACTGGCTTGGGGTTGATACACTTGGGCGAGATATGTACACGCGTATGCTATATGGAGCAAGGGTATCCTTATTGGTCGGTTTCGCATCAGTGGCTGCGTCGATATTCATCGGAACCATTGTAGGAGCGATCGCGGGGTATTATGGAGGTAAGGTCGATGCGTTCTTAATGCGTGTAGTCGATGTCTTCCTCGCTTTCCCAAGTTTGTTCCTGTTGATTACACTTGTCACCATTTTTGAACCAGGAATTGATAAGTTGATCATGGCATTTGCTCTATTTGGATGGACGGCGACAGCAAGACTTGTGAGAGGGGAGTTCTTGTCCTTAAGAAGTCGAGAATTTGTCCTTGCCGCCAAAACAATGGGTGTCAAAAGCTCAAAGATCATCTTCTCACATATTTTACCGAATGCGATGGGGCCAATTATTGTAACGGCTACCCTGAACGTAGGTATCGTCATATTGGCAGAATCCGCACTTAGTTACCTGGGACTTGGTATCCAACCGCCTACGCCAAGTTGGGGGAATATGTTGCAAGATGCTCAAAGCTTGACGATCATGTATGAGGCGCCATGGTACCCGATTTTCCCAGGACTCATGATTTTGGTTACCGTACTTGCATTCAACTTCGTTGGTGATGGATTAAGAGATGCATTCGACCCTAAAATGAAATCCTAAATGCTTCATAAGGAGGAAGTTTGATGAATCAGAGAAATGGAGTGGAGATAGAAGACTTGTTGAAGCTGAAGTTTGTCAGTGATCCTCAATTATCTCCAGATGGACATCGTTTAGCCTATGTGGTGAAAGAAATCAATGAAGACAAAAAGTATCAATCTCATTTATATATCATGGACGTCGGTACACAAACATCCGTCAGATGGACCGGTGGGAAGTCAATGGACTTCTATCCTAGGTGGTCACCAGATGGTGCGGAATTGCTCTTCCTCTCGAACCGTTCTGAGAAGATGCAAGTTTGGAAGGTTTCTTCTCAAGGTGGTGAACCAGAGCAAGTTACAGATTCCGAAAACGGCGTATCCAGCCCATCCTGGCACCCTGATGGACACTCCATCCTTTATACGTTCACTGAAAAAGCAGAGCAAGAAGAGGGTCCAATCATTGTTGATACATTGAGATACAAAGCGGATGGCAAACCGACACTGACTTCACAATCGTATGAGCATATTGGAATACTTTCTCTCAAATCGAAGAAAACCGATGTGTTGACGAAAGACGAGGCAGATCATCTATATGCCCGTTTCACATCTGATGGCAAAGGGATCGTTTATGCTAAGTTTGGAGAAGATGAACCGGGCAGTTACCGCCAATCGAAAATATACTTACAAGAATTAGGGCAAAACCCGGTCGAAATATCTACAATAAAAGGAACGGTCTCTCATCCGATCTGTTCACCGGATGGGAGATATATCGCTTATGTAGGTCATGATCAATCTTATGGACCGGCTACCTATAATGAATTGTGGGTGTATGACCGGGAGAATGGTTCGACGCTATGCCTCACCGAAAAATTAGACATCCAAATCGGTGATGTGATGATTAGTGATCTTCATTCGGTCGAAATGTCGCCGGGCTTAGTTTGGAACAGCACGAGTGAGCATTTGTATTTCTTGGCTAGTGAGTTTGGGAATACAGAACTTTATTCCATCGACTTGTTTGGGAACGTTGATAAAATTGTGGAAGGGGATCGCCATATTTTCCAATATGCGATGGATGATGGAGCGAAGGATGTCTATTTAGCGGTCAGTACGCCATCTCATCCTGGAGATCTCGTCCGTCATGATATCAACAGTCTGATGGAGCAACCGATTACGTTCCACAATGAAGAATTTCTCAGTGACATAACGTTGTCCGTTCCAGAAACGGTCCAATATCCAAGCCAGGACGGAACCGTCATTCATGGGTGGATGCTCAAACCGAACGACTTCCGTTCCGGACAGAAATATCCGACCATCCTATACATCCATGGCGGACCTCATATGATGTATGGAAATACATTCTTCCATGAGTTTCAAGTATTGACTGCCAAAGGTTATGCAGTTCTCTATTTAAATCCACGTGGCAGTCATGGATACGGTCAGACGTTCGTGAACGCTTGCCGTGGAGACTACGGTGGTGGAGATTATCAAGATCTGATGTCCGGTGTGGATCATGCGTTAGATACGTACGATTGGATCGATTCTGAAGAGCTGTATGTCACAGGAGGCAGTTATGGAGGATTTATGACCAACTGGATCGTCGGCAGTACAGATCGATTCAAGGCTGCCGTCACTCAACGATCTATCTGTAACTGGCAAAGCTTCTATGGCGTTAGTGATATCGGTTACTTCTTTACAGAAGGAGAAATCGGTGCACACTTGGAAAATGATCCGGAGAAACTGTGGTACCATTCACCAATTCGTTTAGTGAAAAATGTGGATACACCTTTGTTGATTTTACACGGAGAGAAGGACTTCCGTTGTCCGATTGAACAAGCGGAACAACTCTACATTGCACTTAAACAACAAAATAAGCCAACGAGATTGGTCCGATTCCCGGATGCAGATCATAACCTCTCTCGAAATGGGGATCCATCCTTAAGAATGGCGCGACTGGAGCAGATCAGTGGTTGGTTTGATCATTACCGGTTGTCACCGAAATCGTCTCGTGTAGCAAATGTACAATGAAGAATGAAACGGCCCAAGCCTCCAAGTCGAGGATGAGCCGTTTTTTCATTGTGGAAAGAGCTTCGTTACAGAGGAGATCGACTACGTAAATCGAATATGGAAGTTAAAGGGATAAGAGGGGGGAAGAAGAAAGATGGCAGAATGTCCTTTTTGTGAACCGAAAAAAGATCCAGAACAAAAGATTGTTTGTGAGAATGAGTATGCTTATTTTCTCCAACATCCGAAACATCAAGGTGTATTAACGGGGTCGGGTGTCATCGTACCGAAAGCACATCGTACAGATGTATTCGCAATGACATCGGAAGAATGGAATGCGATATATGAGCTTTTACATGAGGCCAAATCGTACCTGGACGATACCTACCATCCAGATGGTTTTACACTAGGTTGGAATGTTGGTAAAGTTTCCAACCAGGTCATCAATCATGCTCATTTCCATATCATACCGAGATATCAGGATGAGCCTCATGCCGGGAAAGGTATTCGATATTGGTTGAAACAACCGGAAAATCAACGAACATCGAGGTGAAGAACATGGAGATTAAAGAGAAGGAACATCAATACATAGAACAATTTGAAAAGCCTTTTGAAGGCTGGGATTTTAGCTTTTTGATAGACACAGGGAGGGTTGCCTCAGAACCTTTGCCGTGGAGCTATGGCAGTAAGGTGCTTCCTTACATTCGTCATTCAGAGAATATGTTGGATATGGGAACCGGCGGGGGTGAATTGCTGTCTAAATTGCAGCCACTTCCACAAAACACTTGGGCTACAGAAGGATATGCACCGAATCTCTCCATTGCTACAGGGAGGTTGACGCCACTTGGAGTGAGTGTAGTCCCGATTGAGGAAGAAGAACCGCTCCCATTTCACGACGAACAATTCGACTTGATCATCAATAAGCATGAATCTTATTCGGTAAAGGAAGTGATGCGGATCCTGAAGCCTGGAGGAAGGTTCATCACTCAACAGGTAGGTGGACAGGATGCCACAAGATTGAACGAACTTCTTGGAGAGGATACAGATTTCGGCTATTCGTATTGGACACTCGAATATGCACGCAAGGAACTTGAACAATCCGGTTTTGAAGTAGAAGAGGCGTACGAGTCGTTTCCTTATGTGAGGTTCTATGACATCGGGGCTGTTCTTTATCACTTGAAAGCCATACCTTGGCAGGTGCCTAATTTCTCTGTTCAATCTCATTTGAGTGAACTGATGAAAATGGAAGAAATGATTCAAGAAAAAGGGTATTTAGACGTGAGTGAACATCGATTTTATCTCTCATGTATCAAGCCAAAATAAACAAAGCCCAGCGGCTAGCGCTGGGCTTTCATGCTTTATCTGACCTGTAACGGTCTTTGTACGAATCCGATTGATTCTAACGCTTTTTGAAGATTACTGTAAGTGACGATCTCTTTGAAATCGATACCTAATGATACGACGGTTTGGGTCAACTCAGCGCGCATACCGGTAATGATGGATTGAACACCGAGAAGCTTCAACGCATTGACGACTCGGAATAGGTTATGAGCGACCATTGTGTCAATTACGATGATTCCAGAAAGGTCAATGATCAGGTGTCGTAATTTCAAATGGCTGCTCTGTTCAAGGGCTTTTTCCAGGATATATTGCGACCGTTCTTCATCCAGCTCCCCTATGATCGGCAATACAGCAACACCATTTGTGACGGGGACAATCGGCATCAACAATTCTTGAACATTTGCATGCGCCTTTCGCAATACTTTTTCATGGTCATCTAAGTACACTAGGCTGAAACTATAGATACAACGATCAATCAGAGGATCAATTACGGAACATGTGTCAATGAGGTCCTCGATGCTCAAGTTGAGTTGGTCCGCTTCTTGTTTCAAGATGCTAAGAATCGCTTTCCGGAAAAAGCGCAAACCATCCAATGACTCCTCTAGAGGAATGCCTTCCTTGACAGCAATTTCCCCAGCCTTAGCACTCCAATCTGTAATCAGATCGAAATACAGCTTTTCGTCACCAAATACGGCTTCACCTAAATAACGTACGAATGTACCTGTGAATTCTTCCGCTTCTTCAGGGGTCATAGATGATAATGATCTGGATTGAATTCTTTCCACTGTCGCTGGATCTTCCTGCATACGGAACTTCATGGACAGGCTGGATATCTCATATCTGTTCTCTATAATCTTTTCTCCTATCAATCTCATGTTCTCACGCATTTGACTTCCTCCATCAATTATCGTTTGGAATTTGTTTTCTTTATTATACATGAACTGTTCATACAAAATAAATATATAAGACAGCCTAGTACTTTCATAATATAGAAGAGGACATGAGGAGAGGTGGATGGCGATGAAAGGGATTGATTGGCAGATGGTTGCATTCGTGACGGTCTCCCTGTTTCATGATCATTGGGTTTACTCCAAGCTCCCACGGCTATATTTCTATGAAAACCGCAGGACAAAAAAGTGACACAAGGAATTTCAATACGAAATGTAGAAGGACGTATACGGACTATACATTCAAAAAAGGAGACTCCGCCATGAAATTTAGTGAATACGAGTATAGAAGACCCGATATGAAAGAATTTGAACAAGCCTTTCTTTCTTTATTGAAAAAATTTGAACAAGCCGGAAGTTATAAAGAACAAAGCGATCACTTGAATGAGATCGTCAGCATGAGAAATGAGTTCGAGTCGATGATGACGATTTGTTCCGTCCGCCATTCCATTGATACAAATGATGATTTTTACAAAACAGAGAACGACTTTTTTGATGAACATACCCCCATTTATGAAGGGTTCATATCCAAATTTTATCGTAAATTGGTAGATTCCAAGTATCGCAACCAGTTGGAAGACGAGTGGGGACCCCAATTGTTCCGTATTGCGGAATTATCCTTGAAGACGTATTCCGATGAAATCGTGGAGGACTTGAAGAAAGAGAATAAACTTTCCTCGGAGTATTCGAAACTGATCGCATCTGCGAAGATTGAATTTGAAGGAGAAATAAGAACCCTACCTCAATTGTCTCCTTTCATCCAATCAAAAGATCGGGAGACCCGAAGGAAAGCAAGTGAAGCAAAATATGCTTTCTTAACAGAGAATGAAGAAAGAATCGATCAGATTTATGACGAACTCGTCAAAGTACGGACGACAATCGCAAAGAAATTAGGGTATCGCAATTTCGTGGAACTTGGATATGACCGTCTCGTCCGTTCAGATTACTCCGCGAAGGAGGCACGTCGCTTCCGGGATCAGGTGAAGGAATACATCGTTCCGATTACCGAGAAATTATATGAACGACAAAGGGAACGGATCGGTCTCAAAACCTTGACCTATTATGATGTACCGTTTAAGTTTAAATCTGGGAACCCGACACCAAAGGGCGATCCTGAGTGGATCATCGATCATGGTAAAACGATGTATGCGGAATTATCACCTGAAACGGATGAATTTTTCCAATATATGAACGATAATGGACTTATGGATCTCGTGAGTAAAAGTGGAAAACGATCGGGGGGATACTGTACATACATCAGTAAGTATCAGTCTCCATTCATCTTTTCGAACTTTGTAGGGACTTCACATGATATCGATGTGTTGACCCATGAAGCCGGTCACGCTTTCCAAGTTTATTCAAGTCGTCATTTATCGGTACCGGAATATAGCTTCCCCACATATGAGGCAGCTGAAATACACTCGATGAGTATGGAATTCTTCACATGGCCATGGATGGAACTTTTCTTTGAAGAGGATACAGAAAAGTATAAGTTCAGTCATTTGAGTTCTGCACTAACGTTCATCCCTTATGGGGTGGCGGTCGACGAATTCCAGCATTTCGTTTACGAAACGCCAGAAGCGACTCCAGCTGAGAGGAAGCAAGCGTGGAGAAGGATCGAGAAGAAGTACTTACCGCACCGCACATATGAGGAGAATGATTTTCTAGAGCGAGGCGGATTCTGGCATCAGCAAGGCCACATCTTCCGTACGCCGTTTTATTATATCGATTATACATTGGCTCAAATCTGTGCGTTCCAGTTTTGGAAGAAAGCCAATGAAGATCGGGAAGCGGCATGGGAGGATTACTTGAACCTGTGCAAACAGGGCGGAAGCAAAGCTTTTACAGAACTCGTCGATTACGCGGGCTTGAAATCCCCATTTGATACGGATTGTATCCGAACGGTCGTCACCGATATAGAAAAATGGCTGGATCAGGTAGATGACAAGGCTCTCTGATCATTAGAGGATTATGTATCATTGGAACAGGGTACCCTAACTAACAGTATTCACACCAGAATTTGCAGAAAACAGGAGGAAGATAATATATGAGTATTCATATTGGAGCAAAAGAAGGCGAAATTGCAGAAACGATTCTACTACCGGGGGACCCTCTGCGTGCTAAGTATATTGCAGAGACATTCTTAGAAGATGTGAAGTGTTATAACGAAGTCCGAGGGATGCTCGGCTATACTGGAACGTATAAAGGAAAGCGTATTTCCGTGCAAGGGACAGGAATGGGTGTACCGTCCATTTCAATTTACGCACATGAATTGATTGAAAGCTATGGCGTGAAAAACTTGATTCGTGTGGGGACTTGCGGTGCTTTCCAGAAGGATGTAAAAGTGCGTGATGTCATCCTTGCAATGTCCGCTTCTACAGATTCATCGACGAACCGTCATCGTTTCGGTGGTATTGATTTCGCTCCGACTGCGGATTTCGGACTCCTTCACGGTGCATACGGAAAAGCAGTAGAACGAGGACTTGAAGTGAAAGTCGGTAACGTATTTACAAGTGATACGTTCTATAACGACACAATGGATCTAGCTAAGCAATTAGCGGATTATCAAGTTCTGGCAGTCGAAATGGAGACTTCGGCCCTTTACACTTTGGCCAACAAGTTCGGAGTCAATGCACTTTCTGTATTGACGGTTAGTGACCACGTATTTACTGGAGAAACAACTTCTTCTGAAGAACGACAAAAGACATTCAACGAAATGATCGAAGTTGCCCTAGATACGGCAGTGGAACAATCTGCATAGACGGACAAAAAGCACCCTGATACGGGTGCTTTTTTCTATACGATGGCATATTCCTGTGTGGATATCGGTAAACGAACTGTAAAAGTCGTCCCTTGACCGACAGTGCTTCCGACAGTGACGTGGCCATGGTGATTCTTGATGATGTTATAGGTGACCATGAGTCCTAACCCTGTTCCATTTTCCTTCGTGGAATAAAAGGATGTACCGAGTTTCTCGAGTTGTTCACCGGTCATCCCGCACCCTGTATCCATAATCGAAATGGAGATGTCTTTCAAACCCTTGTCGATATGGACTGAGATGTGTCCTTCCTGTGAGGTAGCCTCAATTGCATTCTTGATGAAATTGATGAAGGCCTGTTTCAACTGGACTTCATCACCGACTACTTCTATATGATCTTCCTCTGAATGAATATGGATAGAAATACGCTTTCTGAAAGCGGAAGTATCCAAAAGGAATATAACCTCCTGGATGATTCTTACGATATTATGCGGATGGATATTGGAGTCATGAGGCTTTGAGAAATACAACAAGTCGTTAGCGATCGTATTGATCCGATCTAATTCTCCGAGCATGATCTTGATGTATTCTTTGCCTTTAGGCGACGTTTCTTTATCCATGATTTTCAAGAATCCTTTTAGGATGGTCAACGGGTTGCGTACTTCGTGAACGATGCCCGTCGCCAATTCACCCATCACGGATAATTTCTCAGACTGCATCAATTGCTTTTCCGTTTCTTTCCGGTCTGTTATGTCCTGCATAATGACCTGGACGAGCGTTTCACCGTCAAACTCATACACTCCGTAAGTGGACTCGACTTCAATGATCCTTCCCTCTGCATCTACGATACAACATTCTACTTGTTCAACTGTCTTCCCAAGTTCGCATACTTGATGGAGATATCTTTCATTTAGTATGTGAAAATCTGGATGCAGGAACTGTCTGAATGGTTTGTTCAAAATATCTTCTGGTTTGTTCAGACCGAGCAGTCGTAGACAAGCTTTGTTCGCATAGACAATCTCATTCGCCTTTACAATGAATTTTGCAGTAATGGAATACTCAAGCAACTGATGGAAATCCAACTTCTTACCATTGATTTCCGTTATCATGAAGTACCTCCTCTCGAATCAATTCGAAAAGCGATTATTAAGCTTAGAATAATCGCACGGGTGTATGGAATACTTTTAACTTAAATACATGATTCGACTTTTTCGTATACAATCCTGCTTAAGTTGTATTTTAAATAAATTTTTTACAAAAGAAGGAATGAAGTTTTACATTCTAGAATACTGTTAGTGAGTGATTACTCACTTTTATAATAATGAGGTGAAATGAGTATGGAAACCATCATTCAACTAACGGATGTAACAAAAGCTTTCGGTAAAACGACTGTCATTCACGAAACGACCCTTTCCATCCAAAAGGGCGAAATCTTCGGGATGCTCGGTCCATCTGGGGCAGGAAAGACGACTCTAGTCAAAATCATATCAGGAATTGAGAAGCAATCTGGTGGAGAATTGATGCTGTTCGATCAAAAGATGCCGTCCGCTGCTCCAATTAAACGCATTGGATATATGGCACAGACTGACGGACTGTATCATGACCTTACCGGGGAGGAAAACCTTCGATTTTTTGCGGCGATGTATAGTTTGAAAGGAAATTTGATGAAAGACCGGATCATTCATGTATTGGATTTGGTGAATTTGACCGATCACCGGAAGAAGCTTGTACGGAATTATTCCGGAGGTATGAAGCGTCGTTTGTCTCTTGCGGTATCTTTACTGCATGAACCGGATCTGATCGTATTGGATGAGCCGACGGTCGGCATTGATCCCGTATTGCGTCAATCGATTTGGGATGAGTTATACAATTTGAAAGAAAAAGGGATGACCATCCTTGTAACCACCCATGTCATGGATGAAGCGGAAAAATGCGATCGTCTCGCGATGATGAGAGAAGGGTCGATCATTGCAGTCGGCAGCCCTTCCGAGCTGAAGGATGAGACCGCAACCGATACGATTGAAGAAGCTTTCTTACACTATGGGGGTGCGAAGCATGCGTATTAGAGCACTTACAATTCGGATCATCAAACAGTTTTTCCATGATAAGCGCACACTTGGTATGATGCTTGTTGCACCATTATTAATTTTGACGATCATATCACTCGTGTTCAATGGAGAAGAAGTCGTACCGGCGATTGGTTATGATCAATTACCTGCGCCAGTTGAAGAAATGGTGAAGGATGTAGAAGTGGACAGTGAAGAATTGAGTGAAGAAGAAGCGGAAGAGAGATTGGATAAAGGGGAATTGGATGCCTGGCTGACGATGGAGGGGCAAGAACTCCGGATTGTCCTTGAAGGTAGTGACCCGGGGATGAACCAGCGTGTGCTCGCAACAGTCAAAAATGGCATGCAGTCCGAGACTCAACAAAGCATAGCGCTTGAGATAGAGTATTTCTTCGGTGCTGAAGATATGACGAGCTTTGATAATTTCGGTCCGGTGTTGATCGGTTTCTTCGCATTCTTTTTTGTCTTCCTCATTGCTGGGGTTTCTTTCCTCAGAGAACGGACAGGTGGAACCTTGGAGCGTTTGATGGCGAGTCCGGTCAAAAAATCAGAAGTCGTCATAGGCTACTTACTTGGATTCGGGTTCTTTACCATCATCCAATCTGTTTTGATTGTTTTTTACTCGATCTATGTGTTGGATCTCCTCATGATTGGAGACTTCATCTGGGTGCTCGTTGTCACGTTGTTATGTGCTTTTACAGCATTGTCCCTCGGCACGTTGTTATCTGCATACGCCCAGAACGAGCTGCAGATGATTCAGTTCATTCCAATCGTCGTCGTTCCACAAGTCTTTTTCTCAGGCTTGTTCGACTTAGAGGCGATATCAAACTGGGTAAGCTGGATTGGACCGATCACACCACTTTACTATGCAGCTGATGCGCTTAGAGATGTTATGATAAGAGGACTTGGATTTGAGGAGATTGCGATGAATTTGTTGATTCTACTTGGTTTTTCTGTTGTATTTTCAGTAGCCAACATCCTCGCATTGCGGAAGTACAGGAGTTTTTAAACTAAGACCAGACAAAGGAGTTACGCGTATGGAATTCAATGCCTGGGCGGATGAGTTTTTTCAAATGCTGGAGGATGACAAGATGACGGAGAAGCAGAAGAAAATCATTCT
Organism: Pseudalkalibacillus sp. Hm43; assembly: GCF_051842935.1. Taxonomy (GTDB): domain Bacteria; phylum Bacillota; class Bacilli; order Bacillales; family Fictibacillaceae; genus Pseudalkalibacillus. Next base: position 649,990 of record NZ_JBPXRR010000001.1, read on the forward strand.
CTCATCGATTGAAGTTTTCGCTGAAAAAGGGTATGCAGGTTCATCCACATCCGAAATTGCGAAGAAAGCAGGCGTAGCGGAGGGGACGATCTTCCGGCATTACAAGACGAAGAAGGATTTGTTGTTGTCGATTGTTGCTCCGGTCATGGCAAAGTTCATGGCACCCTTCATCATCAAAGATCTTCATAAGGTTTTCGATCAGGAATTCGATTCCTATGAAGCTTTTCTTCGTAAATTGTTCATGAATCGATTGGATTTTATCCGGAACCATCTGAACGTCGTGAAAATCATGTTGCAGGAAATCCCTTTTCATCCCGAGTTGAAGCAGCAATTCTCGGATACAATTGCTCAGCATGTGATTGATAAAGTGACTGGAATTGTGAAGTCCTTTCAGCAAAAGGGGGAGCTCATCGATATGCCGCCTACTGCCATCGTCCGGTTCACAGCTTCTTCGTTATTCGGATATTTAATCGGAAGGTTCATCCTTTTTCCTGAAACAGAATGGAATGATGAGCAAGCGGTCGAAGAAACGATTCAAATGATTTTATATGGTGTCTATGGTTCAGGTAGAATAGAAGAATAAATGTGTCCTAGTTGAGGAATGTATGAGATAGAGGTGAAACCAATGAACAAAAATGTCATTGTCCTATATATCTTGTCTGTCCTATCTTATTTCCTGATGGTCGGCATCAACGCACTCGCTAATATACTTCCGTTGAACGGTCAGACGACTGGTGAAATTTCGGATCGGTTCCCGGTATTATTCACACCAGCTGGCTATGTGTTTTCCATCTGGTCCGTCATATACATCTTGCTTGCTGTTTGGCTCATCTACCTGCTTTTTCCGAAAAGCGTCAATCATAACGTTTTCCAGAAGACTGGGCTCTGGTTTGTCATCAGTTCATTATTGAATGCTACCTGGATCGTACTGTGGCATTATGAATATTTCAATTGGACCCTTGTTGTGATGATCGGATTGCTACTTTCATTGATCATTCTCTATTCTTTAATTCAGCATTCTTCTGGTCGTAGACTGCTGGACCGGCTGCCTTTTTCTGTGTATCTCGGTTGGATTTCAGTCGCGACGATCGTGAATACAGGAGTGGTTCTCCTCCATAACAACTGGAATGGTTGGGGTCTATCAGATGTGACATGGACGGTCATTCTTTTGATCGGTGGAACGTTACTCGCGATGATTTTCTCAGTAAAGAATGAAGATGCCATTTATCCGCTTGTTTTCGTATGGGCTTATATCGGTATCGCCGTTAAACAACAAGATTATATGATTGTGAAGAATACAGCGATTGGAATGGCGGTGTTATTGGCGGTATTCACCGTGTATACGTTCTATCGTAGAGAACAAGAACGAAGGACATTTTAATCGTCTGAAAATTACAAAATATAAATTGACCCTGCGTCCAGAATATGTAATATTCTATATAAGACGGAATGGACGGAGGAAGCGCAATGAGTGGATTGGAAACACTAGACCGTTCTTTGGACATGCCTTATGACGAATCCCATTTTGATAGGACAGAGGTACTTCCGAGTTATCGGGTGGATTTGAGAAATCCGAAAAACGAGCTGCCCGATCGATTTTTCAATGCGAACGTGGTCAGTGACTGGTCACAATTATCTTGGAAAGACGTCGGAAAGCCATACGAAGTGAAGACGATGTCAGTGGATCGGACGGATTGGGAAAAGGAACATGGTCAAAAGATGCCTGTGAAAACGGCCTGGGAATATTTCAATCGTTCTTTCCATGAATGGTTCGTAAAGGACGTACCCACAGAACGTACTCTTGCAAAAGAAGACCTGATCCATCATTTGAAACAATTCAATGTGAGAGAAGTGAAGGCAAGTGTAGGAGACTTTATGCGGCTCTCTTTATGGAATTATGCGCATCGAGTAGAGGACGGTATATGGGATCCAAGAGGGAAACGAGCTTTGTTCGAGGGACTTGATGTTCAGAAACCGAATATCTTGTTCTTAGGTGCTGCAGAAGGATATGAAGCGATGCAGCTGCAAGCCATGTATCCAGGCGGACAAGTCGTGATGGTCGATTATGATGCTTTTTGTAAAACGAATCGATTCGCTGAATTCCCAGATACGTATCCTTTCCTAGGTACGAATGAACAGACGGGAAGTCCACGAGTCTGGTATAAAAATCAGATGAACATAGAATACGTCGTAGAAGATATCCGTAACCTGAAATTTGGAAAAGAATTCGATATCGTCATCAGCGTCGGTCTGCTTGAGCATGTCCCTGATGCTTATAAGGAAGAAATCTTGGATTTCCACCGCCGTTTCTTGAAGCCAGGTGGTTATGTCATCATGACGACTCCAAGAAATCAGTGGAAGTCGAGGATGTATTACCGTGTCATGGCGGATGTGATGAACCATACTTATCGGGAGCTGATGGATATTCGTCAGATGGGGCTGTACGTATATCAATCCGGATTCGATATCCTACGGCACGGATATATGAAGGTGCATAATGGGATTGTAGCAAGACCGCGGTAAGAGATAAAAGCCAGCTCTCCTTAATGGGAGGAGCTGGCTTTCATATTTCAAACTAATTGATGATCCCGTTCTCCCCGATTTTCACCTGTACTTTAGCTGTGATCGGGATAGTAGGATAATCTTTCCTCCACTCTAGCTTTTTCCAAACTTCAGGGTGGAATGCGATCAACTCACGTCCAATACCAACAGGATCGCTATTCGCCTCCTGTACTTTTTGAAGCATGGCATTCATGTCTTTCGTTAGGATTTTTGAAAGCTTTTTACTTATTTGATCGATTTCTTTCTTGCTGCCTAAATTATCTGCTGGGTATTCTACGATATTGGCTTTGATTTTTATGTTAAAAGAAACATTCTCAATGTTACCATTCGATGCATTGACAGTCATTTTGCTCTGGCTTTTACTCACGTGAATGGTTACATAATTCTCAATATCGAGTTCTTTATCATTATGAACCTTGCGTACAATACGGGCTACCTTACTTTTTTTATTCATTAATAGAAGTAATAAAGTCGAATCTTTCAAGCCTAATATACCGGTAAGTTTATCATCTTGAAACAGGGCAAGCCCATCAATGACTTCCTCTCCTTTATCCTCTTTTCTTACAATATAGGGAACGATAGGGTCTTTACCGGGATCAAAGAAAAGAGGGCAAACCGCTTGTATATCCAGTTTAGGAACGATGGTATTGACCTCTGAACTGCGAATCAGTTCTTCAGTATGCTCTCCGATCAAGGTGTTTTCAACACGTCTCATTTCCAATATCTTATTGGCTTCACCTTTTGTAATCGCCAATCGAGCATTTAAAGAACTGGAAGGTTCACGATAAAAAATGTCTAGATATGGATAGAGACCTTCTTTCGCAATATCTTCACTATATAAAAAAACTCTCGTCTTCGATGCTGTAAAAGTTCCAGATACAGCTCGGTCAATATTCATCCGTACATTCCTTACATTGTTACCTTCTGCGACGACATACTCATTTTGCGGTGTTCCTCCACCTACTTCACCACCACTAGCAACGAACCCTCGGATGATTGCTGAACCTTTAATATTCCCGTTATCTCCTTTATCAAATGCTGCAATGTATACAATATGGGCATCTTTTATCAGATGTTGATCCCAGCAACCTGTTAAAAGTAAGAGTGGCAAAATGAAACCCATCATTACCTTTTTCATATTGATTACCTCCGTTTGGAGTTACTTGAAGTCATTCTTGAAAGAATCCATAAAACAATCGGAAAGATGGCAATAAAAAGATAGCTCGCATATCCGATGTAAGTGCTGATTTGTTCAATCTGGAATTTATCTTGTGGAATTAAAGCTAAAAGGTAAATAGGTATAGCCAATACATAAGCTGCTTTTTTGTGTTCCTCTTTTTTCATAAAATGAGAAAGACCTTTCGAAGCAAACAATAAGTAACTCATTAATGAAGTTGTAACGATGACAATCCATATTGATAGGAACAGCAAATCGATTCGTTCAACAATTTTGAATGTAATGGCTTTCAACATATATAGAACAGGTTGCGGGACGATTTCAATTTCCTTAGGTGAAAACACGACATAGCTTATTATTGTCAAGAAAACATAGATAACGGTTGTTATTCCGTTTGCTATACTGACAGACTTGATAATACTTCGATCATTTGCATCCACATATTTGAAAAGAAGAAGCAACATCTCGAAACCGAGCATTGATATCAGGACGGAATGAGCCCCTACTAAGATTTTTAGTGCTCCAGCCTGACCGATCGGAAAAAGATAACGATATTCGGCGACATCTGGAAATGAGATGAATGTCAGAATGATCAGAACAGGGACCATGGATGTTACAAACAAATAGAACCTGGCGATTACCCTGATTCTTTCTTTCACTAAATATAGAGAAGCGAACAACATTAAGAACATGATTACCGACTTTGGTGTGTTTGGTAGGACCCATAGCTTCAGGATGTCTTGGAACAGGATTAATATGAGTGTAGATATGATAGTCGCGTATAGGATATAGAGCCCCGCTATGATTTTTCCAAAAAACTTGCCCGTGACCTGTTCAGCGATGCCGTAAATCGTTTCACCGGGATATTTACGAACCAATGCCCAAATGACTAAAATCATGAGTTGGACGATTAATCCAGCTAAAATAACAGAAATCCATCCATCACTTTTAGATACTTTATGGACGGAATAGGGCAACCCTAATACACCTACCCCGATTTGAGTCTGGAGGATCATGAATAACAATTGGTATTTTGTGATGGATTCGCTTTTATTTTTCATCCTTTTTCCATCCTCTTGAAGGCCATTCTTGTCTAAGATGTTGCGGTTTAGCATCTAATGGACGAGTGTTCATTAGCCAACGCGGCAAACGGATGATTGTGTCCTTGAAATCCTGCATATGAAATGGAGCAAAAGGCGCGAAATACGGATGTCCGAAAGGCTCCAATTTACACATATGCATGAGCAGAATCATCAATCCGAAAACGATCCCTACAAATCCGAACAGGGAAGCCATGATCATCAGCGGAAATCCTAAAATTCGAACAGCTGTGGTCATCTCGTTCGAAGGGACAACGAAAGAAGCAATCCCGGTGATGGCGACCACAATCAACATGACATTTGAAATGAGATTTGCTTGCACAACGGCTGTACCAATGACAAGTCCACCAACAATACCGATTGTTTGGGAAATCGGACTTGGAAGACGTACGGAAGCCTCTTTCAGTAACTCCAGTGTGAGTTGCATGATGAAGGCTTCCAATAAAGGTGGGAAGGGTATGAACTCAAGTGAATTTTTCACTGAGAAAACAAGTTCAACTGGTATCACTTCCAAGTTAAAAGAAACCAGTGCAATATATACAGCGGGTAGACCAATTGCAATGAGAAAACTAGCCAATCGGATCGTTCTAAGAAAAGTCCCGACAAGCCATCGGCTGTTGTAATCGTCTGGTGACTGATAAAAGCTGAAAAACGTAATCGGTAAAATGATGGCTGTCGGGCTTCCTTCCATCAGAAGGGCAATTCGCCCCTCCAAAAGATTGGCGGTTGCGCGGTCGGGTCTTTCTGTATTGAGTACTTGAGGAAAAGGAGATAATGGGTAATCTTCAATGAATTCCTCAATGTATCCAGGGGTTTGGATGGCATCTGTATCAATATAGTTCAGTCGTTCTTCAATCGTTTTTACTAATTCAGGGTCTGCCAAGTCCTTAATGTACATGATTGCGAGTTTGGTGTTTGTCGTTTTCCCAATGGTCACGTATTTCATATACAGATTCGGGTTCTCGATTCTTTTACGGAGCAGATATATGTTCGTCTGAAGACTTTCAATAAACCCTTCATGTGAACCTCGGATGACATATTCATTGGTCGGTTCACTTATGTTTCTGAAATTCGTCAAAAAGACATTGACTAGATAAGCGTGCTCATTTCCTTCCGTCAAGATTGCACACTGTCCTTCAATCATCCCCCTGACAACTTTCATCAAATCGTATGAATGATCCACTTGTTCGGTATTGATTGTATTTGCAATATTTCCGGATTTCGCTTCTTGAAGAGGCTTAATGACAAACTCATTCATGACTTCCTTATTGACAAGAGTCGATAAATAGAGGATTGCACACTTCTTTTCGTTGAACGTAAAGGTTCTGAATTCAACATCATCTGCATTGAAAAAAGAATCTTTAATAAATGATATATTCTTGTCCAGTTCTTCAAAAAAAGGTTGAGTTTCTGTGTTCAACTGGGTTTGATATGAATTCATCGATTGCTTGGATTTCGATCGAATTTGCTTCGGGTATCTCCTTCTCTTCATGAATCCACACCACCTCTGAATTATGCTAATTCTTAAAGTTCCCATCCATGCTAATAATATCCAAAATGTATAAGCAAATTTGTTGCAAATAATACTATAGGGGGGTATAGTAAAAGTAACCAATCTAAGAAGAGGTGAAGTGTATGCCTGAACATGACTCACCAATCATTCCTCGAACAGAGGATGAAAAAATAAAAGTTTTGAACCGATTGAAACGGATTGAAGGGCAAGTGAGAGGTTTGCAAAAGATGGTTGAAGATGACCGTTATTGCATGGATGTCCTCGTCCAAATTTCAGCCATCAATTCCGCGTTGAAGCAAGTCGGCTTCTCACTGATGGAGCGGCATGCCAACACATGTGTCAAACATTCAATCGAATCTGGAAACGGTGAAGATTACATTGATGAATTGATGAAAGTGGTTCGCCAATTTTCGAAGTCCTAATAGAAAGCGGGTGTAGGGTATGAATGAAGCGCAATCGCTACAATCCAAAGCAATCGAAAAAAGTTTTCCGATCACCGGAATGACCTGCGCCGCGTGTTCGAACCGAATTGAAAAAGTGTTGAATAAGATGGACGGGGTAGAAGCTTCCGTCAATCTGACGACTGAAAAAGCGAAGGTCATTTTCGAAGAAGAAAAGGTCTCTTCTAAAGAAATCGTAGAGCGCATTCAAAAGCTTGGATACGATGTGCCTTCGGAAACTGTTGAACTGGATATCGATGGGATGACGTGTGAGGCTTGTTCGAACCGGATTGAAAAAGTGGTCAACAAGATGGATGGTGTCAGGAGTGCGAGCATCAATTTAACGACCGAAACGGGACGAATCGAATATAAGCCGGGTCTCGTAAGCGTTGAAGATATGCAGCAACGCATCAAAAAACTCGGTTATTCCGCACAGGTCAAAAAGGATCGGGATACGAAACAAGCATCTAAAGATAAAGAACTGAAAAAGAAGCAACGAACACTTCTGTTGTCGATTTTGCTCTCTGCACCACTCTTATACACAATGCTTGGGCACATGCCATTTGAGACGGGAATTCCTGTGCCGCATATTCTGATGAATCCGTGGTTGCAACTGATTTTGGCAACGCCAGTCCAGTTCTACATCGGTGGTCCATTCTACGTCGGTGCTTATCGTGCCTTAGCTAATAAGAGTGCCAATATGGACGTGTTGGTGGCTCTTGGTACTTCGGCGGCCTACTTTTACAGTCTTGTGGAAGCTTTTCGCATCTTATGGCTACCGAACTATGAACCTGAACTGTACTTCGAAACAAGTGCAATTCTCATTACGTTAATCTTGTTAGGAAAATATTTCGAATACCTAGCAAAAGGACGTACGACTTTAGCTATAAAATCATTGTTAAACTTGCAGGCGAAAGAAGCGACGATTTTAGAAGATGGTAAGGAAAAGAAGATTCCGGTCGATGAGGTGAAGGTTGGGGATTCTCTTCTCGTTAAACCTGGTGATAAAATACCTGTAGACGGTAAAATCATCAAAGGTCAATCTTCAGTTGATGAATCAATGATCACAGGAGAATCTATCCCAGTCGAAAAAAATGTGGATGATAACGTAATCGGTTCTACCATTAATAAAAATGGTGCACTGACAATTGAAGCAACGAAAGTCGGGAAAGATACTGCACTAGCAGGCATCATACGGATCGTAGAAGAAGCTCAAGGCTCAAAAGCTACGATTCAGCGTATGGCAGATATCATTTCAGGAATTTTCGTACCGATCGTAGTCGGTATAAGTGTTGTGGTGTTTTTCATTTGGTATTTCCTCGCAGCACCAGGTGAGTTGACCCTTGCCCTCGAAGCTTCTATTGCTGTTCTTGTCATCGCATGCCCTTGTGCATTAGGGCTTGCGACCCCGACTTCCATTATGGTGGGAACAGGGAAAGGGGCAGAACAGGGTATTCTTTTCAAAGGTGGAGAATATCTGGAAGGTACACATAAAATAGACGCTATTTTACTTGATAAGACGGGTACAATCACAAAAGGAAAACCTGAAGTGACGGATTGGATTCCTTTAGGTGAAGAAGACGCTCTAAGTTATTTGGTTGCAGCGGAACGTGGATCCGAGCATCCACTTGCAAATGCAATTGTTGCATATGGTCAGGAAAATGAAGTTGTTGAGAAAGAAGTGGAACAGTTTGAAGCTATTCCAGGCCACGGAATCCAAACACGGATTGAAGGCAAGGAAATCTTCGTTGGTACACGGAAACTTATGAAACACCATAACATTGATATCCATACACATTCCGAAAAAATCGGAGAACTAGAAAATGACGGTAAAACTGTTATGATGATGGGGATGGAAGGTACTTTAGTTGGACTCGTCGCGGTTGCCGATACAATTAAAGATACATCGAAAGAAGCCATTACACAGCTAAAGGAAATGGGTATTGATGTGTACATGGTCACCGGCGACAACGAACGTACAGCAAAAGCAATCGCATCCCAAGTCGGCATCGACGGGGTTTTTGCGGAAGTTTTACCAGAAGATAAATCCACTAAAGTCGAGGAGCTCCAGTCACAAGGTAAGCGTGTCATGATGGTTGGCGATGGGATCAACGATGCACCTGCGTTGGCCCTTGCGGATATCGGCGTCGCAATTGGAACCGGAACAGACGTTGCAATTGAAACCGCGGATATCACACTCGTCGGTGGCGACCTGAAGCTATTGAGTAAAGCGATTGATCTTAGTCGGAAGACGATGAAGAACATCAAACAGAACTTGTTCTGGGCACTGTTTTACAATTCAGCTGGTATTCCAGTAGCCGCACTAGGTTTGCTGGCCCCTTGGGTTGCAGGCGCGGCGATGGCATTCAGTTCTGTATCTGTAGTGAGTAACGCTCTTCGCTTGAAGAGAGTGAAATTATAATATGAATCTAGGAGGAATGATGAGATGGAAAAAACACTGAAAGTTGAAGGAATGACATGCAATCACTGTAAATCTGCTGTAACGAGCGCATTGAAAGAGTTGAACGGTGTGCAAGACGTAGATGTGAATTTGGAAAGAAGAGAAGCTTCTGTCGTATACGAAGAAGGAAAGGTCTCTGAATCGGATATGAAAAACGCCGTAGAAGAACAAGGCTACGATGTGAAGTAAGAAATTAATCAGGAGAAGACCCGGTCGATGCCGGGTCTTTTTTTGTGTTTTGAGCTATAATTTCTGATTTTTATGGAAAAACGCCGATTCTGATCTATAATTTTCGATTTTTATTGGAAATAACGCAATTTTTATGGGAAATAACCACAAACGATCTATATTCCGAATTCCAGCACCTGAACTGAAGCTGAAACATGTACAAGACAATAGAATATTGTGAAAAAGAAGGAAGTGATGCACTTGGAGTATGCCGATTGGAATGGTTATACCGGCTGGGGGGAATGGTTTCCGAGGATTCCGATGGGGACCACGGATCCCGACGATGTCACTCTTATGATGTACTCAGCAGAAAGTTTCCTCGTGCCAACCCAGGAACTCAACGCTTTATTGAAAGCAATCTCACAAGATAAACCTTTCGCTCATGACTTGAAAAAGGCAGCTGAGCTGAATAAAACCGATGAAGTCATAAAGTTGATCAAGTCAAAAGGTGTTCATACAGAATTCAATGTACAGGTGAATCCAGATGGAATCCGGATTGAATTCAAGCCGGATCATGCGGATGCGTGTTTCTTCATCAGACTCTCTTTATGTTGGTAAAATCGAACTTTCTTCCTCGACAACCGATTCGATTTGGGAAAATCCATGATAAATTACATGTTTTTTGCACCTTAAAACACGATAACTTTCCCAATACAAAGGGGCTTAGAGCTGTGATAGGATAAAAGTACCTTAAATAAATCGAAAAGGATGTGGGAACATGTCTAGAATGATTGTAACCGTAAAGAGAGGAAAGAAATGGGCAAATATTTTAGACGGGAATTACCGATCCTCTAGTACTCATCTTACTCAGCAGGATGCAATTGAAGTTGCTAAGCATCGCGCGCAACAGAAGGGATATGAGCACGTCATCTATCGCAAAGATGGAACGATTCGCGAAGTGAACAAGTACTTGCCGCTCACAATCCAGAAATAATCTGATAGGACTTCCTTACCGCAATGATTCCACATAAAACATAGTAAAAAAGAGATTGGCAGCGGCCAATCTCTTTTTCTATAACAGTGGAAAAACCACAAACAGCAATATGTCAAAAACAAGATGAGAAACGAGCGGGACGATGATCGATTTCGAATATTCATAAAGGTACGCCCAGATCAACCCTGCAAAAAAGGCGGCAAGAACGAGTAATATGCTGCCTGAAGCCAGATGGGCAAGAGCATATAGGCTGACAGATAGGAACACCCGATAGGGGGTCGAACCTTGTAACCTCGTTTGTACATACCCTCTCCAAAACCATTCTTCAGCCGGGATGATCAACACAAAAACGAGGATCGTATGCCAAATGGACTTCGGTTGAATCAATCCGTACAAGTCTTTCAAGCTTTCAAACATCGAAGGCACGATTGCCAAAATCAGAACCTTCCCGATTGCAAAAAGTCCATAGATCCCGATGCCGCTCACAATCGCTATTCCCCATTGCTTAAAGGATGGGAACCTTAATTGCGCGCTCTTGATCACCAAAGCGAACAATAGTAATACCCCTTGTACAAGAGGGAATACGATCCAAAAGTAGGCATCCGACTGAAAAGCGACTCCTATCAAGATATAAGCGAGAAGAATACTACGAAAAAAATTACCCATGCTGATGTACTTCCTCTTTAGACAAATCCGCCTTGGTATTTGAATCCTTGAGACGACGACGTCTTAAAAAGATATAGATACCGACGAGGATGATGAGGCCACCTGTAAGCTGCTCCCATCGTACAATCTCTCCTAATAGGAAATACGCTAATATGGAAGCACCGATCGGTTCACCTAAAATACTCATGGAAATGACGGTAGTACTGACATACTTCAATGCCCAATTGAAAATCGAATGTCCAAGCAAGGTCGGAAAAATCGCCAACAACAGGAAGTAAATCCAATCTTGTGTCGGATAAGGACCGAACTCATAACCGAGACCGACACAATAAATGAACAGCGTACCCGTCGCCATGCCGTAAACGAGAAAGGTATATGTCATGATGTGAAGCCTCTTCCGGACAGTTTGCCCGAACAGATAATATACTGTAACCGCAACTGCGCCCAGTAAAGCAAGCAGGTCACCGAACAAAGCCATTCCGCTGATCTTGAAATCTCCCCAGCTGATCAGTATGCTTCCACCAATCGCTAAACCTCCACCTAAGAAAGCCTTCATAGTCAATTTTTCCTTGAAGAAAATATAGGTCCCTATGAATGCGAAAATCGGTTGCAAAGCGACTAGGACGACCGAACTGGCAACCGATGTGTAGTTCAATGATTCAAACCAAAGAATGAAGTGAAAAGCGAGAAAGATACCAGAAAACAGACAAAACAGCAGATCTCTCTTACTGATTCGTTTGAAATCTTCTCTGAAGTAAATCAATATGATCGGAAGCATGAGTAGTGTTGTAAAGAATAATCGGTAACCTGCAATAATCGGTGCAGGAGCGGTTGCTAATTTGACCAATATAGCGGATGTGGAGACGGATAACACGCCTATGAAAATCGCTATGTACGGGTTGATGACGGGTTCTTGCTTCATGGTATGCCCCCCTGTTCGACGGATGATATATGTAGTTTATCACTCTATGGATGGATGAGAAATACCAATCCAATGAGAAAAATATTTAAAAGATTGCTAAACATGCCGTCGATAATTGTCGATACATATACATATATGAGCTCAATATGGGGGCAATTCGTATGACTTCGACGCGGATTCAAAGCTTAATCTCAGCAATCTTATTGATACTTTTCATCCTATTCGCAAACTATCAACCCATCCTGGTCGATGCCAATCACCTGACGATTTTCATTTTCGGAATGTTGATGGTTGCAAGCTTATGGTTTTTATATAAAGGAGCCCATTTTGGAACACGAGTGAAAAAGATCATTGCCCTGTATACTGCTGCTAGTATCATAGTCGTCAGCATAGCAGAGTTCATCCGGTTCTTCACACCTGTTGAAGAGGGAGATCTCAGGATCTTACCAGACATCCTTTGGATCGCCCACATCCTTTTATTATCGATCGGTTTGGCACTCGTATTGAAGAGGGTTCGTTCGAACTTCCAACTAAGTTACTTGTTGTTCGACTTACATATATCCCTTACGGTTTTCGGTTCCATCTGGTTCGTCACTTATCAAAATTATGTGGATAACGATCAGTTCCTATTTGAAACAATCTATCCACTAGGTGCTTTATACGTTCTCTTCATCTTAGGGACCTTATTGCTTGTAATCGACAAGCCTATCAAAAGACCTGTTTTGAACGGTCTATTAGTAGGGTTGTCCATTTGTGCGTTGTCTAACGTTTTACTGGTGATCGATTCCTTGGACGGAACACTTTTTCGTGAAAAATATCTGATTTTATATGGATTAGGGATGTTCACCATTGCTTCTTCCTTTACGAAAAAAGAAGCGAGTAACCGAAAAAAGCAGAAGAAGTTGTTCACAATCAGCTATTCGCATTGGGAGATCATTCGTCCAGTCATTCAGTATGCTGGAGTTCTGATCCTCGTCTACGAGTTCGTTTTCAAGTATCGGAACAATGATGTCCTCTTCGTCGGGATGATTGTCACAATCATATTGGTAATCGGTCGTGATCTAATTACGGTCATTCAAAATCAGTCGTTGGTCAGGCGTTTGAAGATCTTCAATCAGCAGTTAGAAAAGAAAATCGGAGAACGCACCCGGGAATTGACGGATTCTCATCGAGATCTGGAGAATGCCTTCAAGCAAATTGAATACATTGCCCGCCACGATACGTTCAGCCGGCTGCCGAATCGGAGATATTTAGAGCAGATGATCGAATGGAAAACACTAGATGCGGTTCAGGATCGTTCCATGGTTGCACTTGTCTTCATTGATGTCGATCGTCTCAAACATATCAACGATACGGTCGGTCACGCTATCGGGGACCAGCTCCTTCTAGAAATCATTGAACGATTCCAGCAAAAGCTTCCAAAGGATACTTTCCTTGCTAGACACGGAGGAGATGAATTTGCGGTCGTACTGGACGGGGTCTACTATGAAGATGATGTAGTGAAGCTTGCTCAAGATCTGTTAGATACGGTGGAAACACCTTTCTATATCCAGGATAAAGAGTTGACGATTACATTGAGCATCGGCATTTCGCTGTATCCGGATAACAGTGAATCCATTGAAGATCTGATGAAGCATGCCGACCTCGCCATGTACAAAGCGAAAGAGGAACGTCAAAACAAAATCGTCTTCTATTCACCAGAAATGGACGAAGAGTTAGTCGGAAGGATGGAGCTGCTCAGCGAACTTCACTCGGCTATCAAGAGAAATGAATTCATCGTCTATTATCAACCTCAATTCGATATACATGATGGACGACTTTCAGGAGTCGAAGCACTTGTAAGATGGCAGCATCCAGTTCGGGGCTTCATCTCTCCAGGAGAGTTCATTCCTTTAGCTGAGGAATTCGATCTGATCATCCCGATTGATGAAATTGTCATTGAGACTGCCATTGCACAATTCATGAAGTGGACGAAGCAAGGTATCGCTCCGCCTCGCCTGAGCGTCAATCTTTGTCCTCAACAGTTTTCAGAGGGTGATCTGGCTGGCAAGTTAAAAGGTCTGATGGATCAATATGGTTTCCCTCCTCAGAAACTTATGATCGAAATAACAGAGAGTGTAGCGATGAACGATGAGGCGATTTTGACTGCACAATTACGTGAAATTGCGAAGATGGGCGTGCTCATTGCTATTGATGATTTCGGTACTGGCTATTCTTCGCTTAGCTATGTGAAGAATTATCCATTGAACCAGTTGAAGATCGCGAGACCATTCATCATGGATGTGCCGAAGAGCCAAAGTGATATTGCGATGGTCAAAGCCATTATCGATTTATCGCATCATTTCCATCTGACGGTTGTGGTTGAAGGGGTAGAAACGCTGGAACAGCTGAATTTCTTGAAGTCTGTCCACTGTGAGGAAGTGCAAGGTTTCTATTTTGCAAAACCGCTGAGCGTCCAGGACATCGAAGAACGTTATTTACTACCTGTCAAAGAAGGAACATCCAACGGATGATCCACAAGAAAAGAAGCTTTGCCGTTCGGTTCGGCGAGGCTTCTTTTTTAAATGGAAGGACGCAAGTTTTTACGAACAATGACCTTGGAAACGGAATACGTATAAAATAGGTGTAATACCTATGGGAGACTTCAAATGGGCTGACATTTGGACGGCTGTTGAATACGATATTACAGGCGATTGAGCAAAAAAGAGATTCTAAATTTCGAGAGTAAATGACAAAGAATTTGGGAATAAAGGAAACAACAAGGGAAAAGTAGAGGAAGGATCACATATGATTAAAAAATCGAAATTATATGATGTGTTGAACTCAATGAGGCTTTCGAATGGCGCTTACCTTGCCAGTCCTTCAAAACATTATTCCTATGTATGGATCCGTGATGTCTGTTATACCGTACTTCCTTATTTGTACAAAAATGACGGTACTTATGAAAAGGCTTACTATGCACTATTAGACTTATTTAAGGATTACGAGTGGAAAATCGATATTCACAGAGTGAAGCGGCCGGTTTATCGTTACGAATATATCCATGCACGCTACTCAACCGACCTGAAAGAATTGCCTGTGGAGTGGGGACACGCACAACACGATGCCATCGGCAGTTTCCTATGGGGAATCGGTGCAGGTCTATCTCGTGGTAAACGGATGATCCGTAACGAAAAAGATCGTGAAATGGTTCAGAAGCTCGTCGAGTATCTGGAATGTGTCCAGTACTGGTCGGACGAGGATAATGGCATGTGGGAAGAATATCAAGAGCTGCACGCCTCTAGTGTCGGAGCATGCGTAGCCGGGCTGAAGGAAGTGCGGATGCTCGTAGACGTCCCTGAAGATATGATCAAAAAAGGGGAAGAAACCCTACGGTTCCTGTTACCTAGAGAAAGTCAGACGAAGGAAACGGATTTGGCCCTGTTGTCACTGATTTATCCGTATCAGGTCGTACCGAGAGAAACCGCGCTGCAAATCCTTGATCGAGTGACTTGCAAACTGGAACGGCAATATGGTTGCATCCGCTACATTGGTGACCAGTATTTCAATGAAGGGCAGGAAGCGGAATGGTGCTTCGGATTCCCTTGGTTGGGCTTATGTTATGGTCAGTTAGGAAACTTGGAAAAATTGGAAGAGTACGTGCGGAAGACAGACAACATCATACCTGAGAATGGAGAAGTACCTGAGCTTTACATTGGTGGGGCGAATGTGCCGAATGAGAACACGCCTCTGGCTTGGGCAGTATCCATGTGTATCTTGTTGCTGGAATACGCAGAAACCTTAATACTGTATCATGATCGCGATAACCAAGAGACTTCCCAGGGATAGGGGAGTCTTTTTATTGGATCGCCTCCTAAGATTTTCAAGGATAATGGTATACTAGTACTAAAGGGGGCTTGGATATGGTATGGCTGAACGGATTATTTACAGGCATCATCTCCGTTTTCATTCTTTTATCGATTTTATATATTGCAAGGACCTTTCAGCTCAACCGTAAGCTGAGAGGGAAGTTCAAGCTGATCAACTGTGGGGATTCAGGGCAGATCTTCGTCATTCGTAGCATTCAGATGGTGTTGATCATCTTCTTCCCATTGTTCGTGCTCTTTGATGAGCTTCCGAACCTGCCTAGCATCCTTTATCTTGTCATGCATTTAGGCTTGTTCGTTACACAGGTGTATTCCACCATTTATATCACGGTCGGAACGAAAGGGTTCAGGGTCGGGATTTTCCACTTTCATTGGGAGGACGTAGAACGATGCGACATACTCACTGGGCTTCACGAAGATAATCATCTGTTTCCTTCAGGAGGGGTTGCTCGGTTCATCATTGGTGACAAGATTTATCGGGCGGAATTGAAAGAAAAACAAATTGCAGAACTGACCGAATTCTTGGGAAAATATGTCGAAATAGAGACTCATTGACAAAAATATTTCAATTGCATGAAAATTAAAAAATATCAAAAAATCCCCTTCCATCTTGGTGATAATCTGATACAATAGAGTCAATCCAAAATAGGAGGGAAGCAAGTTTGGAAAAGATAAAACTAGGTCAACCTCCCAACTGTCACAAGGTTTCATTCGATGGAAAGTCGTTCAAGATCAAGGGACTGAGCAATGTAGTCGTCCCGTTATCCAAGACGGAAACTGCGCAAATCGATATTCTGAATGATGAAACAGGAAATCTGAAACTTGTCGGAAAAGATACTATTTTGGCTCAACTGGAATTACCACTCCGGTACTGCGAAGTCGGTCAAGGGTGGGTACTAGACAAACTCTCCAAGAAGAAAAGAAAATCTGGATAAAACATGAACAAACAGCAGGCTGACCTCACAGGGTCAGCCTTTTTAAGTCCCTTCAAACGTATGAAAAAGCTAAAAAAAGTCAAGGTTAGTAGTAATGTAAACATCACAGCCGATCATAAGCCGCATAAAGAGGATGATTGGATCCGATAAACAAAAGATTGAGTTAGGAGTGATGGACAATGAAAGAATCCAAAAAGAAACGCGAATTATATTCAGATTCAGCTCTGAATCCTGGATATGAAAGTGGCGAGCATCAAAATGCAACGAACCTATTCAATGTAGAAGCTTCTTTAGGGACTTCGGATGTGAACTTGAGTCGTCAAGATGAAGAAGACATCATAGCAGATGAAATCGGTGAAAAAGAAATGATGCAACATAACAAGAACGAGTAAGGGGGATGGAAAATGGAGCGAAATGACTTTCCTGTGGCTCACCTTTCTGAGGAAACCTTGGACAAGATCCAAAAGTTCGAGAAAAATCTTCAAAGTGAAGAGGACGATGAAATCATACTGATTGCCTATCAAAAAGAACGTGAATAGCAGCTTGACTTGGATGAACTGATTTAAAAAAGTGCCTGTTGAACCCATCAGGGTAAACAGACACTTTCCAATCAGTTTTTTTGTTGTACCTAGAAAGCTGTAGATGTGTTACATACCCGCAACCATCTGGGCGAGTTTAGCGGTCAGTACCGCGGCGTAGGTTCCTACGACGTTACCGAGTATCCCCATCAAGAGCCCGACTGGCGCTAAGGCTGGTTGGAATACGGAAGCGACGATCGGTGCAGAGCTTGTCCCACCGATGTTTCCTTGTGAACCAACTGCCACGAAGAACATTGGAGATCGTAACAGACGTGCTGCGATAAAGATACAAACGATGTGGATGGAAAGCCATACGATTCCCATCAGGATATATTGAGGTGCATCTGCAACAGCCATCAAGTTCGCTTTCGCACCAATCGTTCCGAGAAGCAAGTAAATACCCGCGTAACCGATCTTACTTGCACCATAATCTTCAAGTCGTTTGATTGGTGTGAAGGAGAAGATGATCCCGACTGCAGAAATGATCATGATCGTCCATGTTGTGGAGTTTAATACCGCACCTTGTGGTAGCACTTGCGCAATCTTTCCAACAATGAAAGCCACCCCGAATCCTAATCCGAGAATCGCAAGCAGTTGAGGTACCGCAAGCGGTTTAGCTTTCATTTTCTCAATGACACCGATCTGTTCGTTTACCTTCTCAACGACTGCATTGTCGGCTTTGTTCCATTTATTGAACTGACGCTGGAATCCGGATAATGCAATCATAATTCCCATCCAGCTATAACCTACGACCGTATCGACGACGATCATCGGAGAAAGGATATCTTTTGGCGTATCCAATGCATCGACCATTGCAGCCATGTTAGCGGATCCACCAATCCAGCTTCCTGCAAGTGCCCCTACACCTGTCCATGCTTCTGCTGGCAGATATGGCTGGAAGATGGCTAATGCAATCGGACCTCCGATGACGATTCCGAATGTTCCGGCTAAGAACATGATGATGGCTTTGGGTCCAAGACGCAATGTTGCAGGTACGTCAGCTGAAAGCAGGAGCAATAATAGACCTACTGGTAAGATGATGGAACTGACGAAACCGTATACTGTTGAATCTGATGGGATGATTCCAAATGTTGTTGAAAGCATCGGTAGAAAGTATGTCCAGATGATTGGCGGCGCATAATGGAAAAACTTCTGTAACTTTTCATTCTTCGATTCCCCAAGAATGAAAACGCCTCCAACGAGAACCGCAATATAAGTAAAAATGGCAATTGGATCTTGTATGAGGGGTTCTTTTGGTAATTCAAACATATGAATGTCCTTCCTTTCTGAGTTGAGTTTCTAGGTGTCCACAGAAAGACATTATATATGAAAATTGAACGAACTCTTCCAAAGTCCTATTAATAGCATAATTGTCAATTATAGAAATTCTCTACACAATTCTTGTGCGTTTTTCCCTTCTAATCATCAACGTATCATGGTCCATACAATAGGGACAGGTCTGATAAGACGACTTTTCAAGTAAATCGATAACGTACTCTTCATCAATTGTGTCTTCCCTAAGACGGTGTTCATAGCTTGGAATTTGACAAGCATCACAAACAAATGAGGAATGATGGATCACCCGTGTCTTATGATGGACGATATATTTTGACACAGTATCCCTCCTAGGGCATGTCTTATATAAGTGTTCGTAAAAAGCAAGTTATTTTGGGGTGCGTCCAATTTACAGGATGAAGGCCAAGCACTCTCTCATGTGTCCACACATATGATAGTCTGAAACCCATATGGAAGGGGGAGTGTGTCTTTGAACAATCGACCAAATCAGCGGCAGAATAACCCGCTTTCTTCCTTATTGCAAAATATTCTCGGAGGTGGTGGAGGCCAGAATCAACAAGGTCCGCCGCCGGGAGCACCATTCCCGCATGGAGGAGGACCGCCGCCAGGACCACCGCCTAAATTTTCACCTAAACAATCACCTGCATCCATGCAAGCGACCGCGAACGCAGGAACATATGCGGTCGATCCAGGTGCCATCCGACCTTGTGTCGGAAAGTATGTGTACATCTGGCTCAGAGGGGGCTATTCATTCTGGGCATGGCTAACGTTTGTAGGAAGAAGATCGGTAGCAGGGTATCGATGGACAGGGCACAGGTGGGTATATTTCGGAATCGACCGGCGACAAATCGTCTCGTTCGTATGCTATTGAGTAATAGGGATCTTTTCAGAAGTAAGTTACTAGCGGTCTTATCGCCGTTACTTGCTCTGAATAGGTCCTGTTTTTACATATTGTCCAGAAGCTCACTCGTTATAAAAATGGAGGAGGATACACATAATATGTCTTATTAGCATGGCTGGAGGAAGGATAATGGTGCACAGAATGGCTTTCTTATTATTTTTATCGATGTGCTTGATCAACATATCTGGGTGTGCACAGGAACAGGCACAAACCGGTGAAAACACCCGAGCTGTCACCGTTATCAATGTAGAAGCTGATAATTGGAGTTTTAATAAAGAGGTGTATAAGGTCTTCGCGGGAAAGAAGATCACGATCAACTTCAAAAGTGTGGAAGGAAACCATGGTTTAGGTATCAGGGGGATCGACTCCGTCAACATTGAGGGAGAGGGCTCTGTGAAGCTCACACTTGAGCCAGGGGAGTATCAAATCTATTGTACGATTCCGTGTGGGGAAGGTCATAAAGATATGATCGCCACTTTGATCGCCGTATAAAAACAGTAAAAGGAGCAGACAATGTGTCGGCTCCTTTAAAGCATTTAATTATCCTGGTATTTCTGATACTGTTCAGACAGTGCTACAAAAGACGTATAATCATTCCGTTCCAGGGCCTCGTCAATCAGGACTGACAACTTTTCTCTTTGGTGTTCAAAAAATGATTCATCAAGGACCAGTTGGGCGGCAAGGGATACAAAAAACTGTTCGGCTCTCTTTTGTCTTTGTTGAGCCTGCTCTTTCATCTTAGCTTGAAATGATGAGGTGTGTTTGTTCATGAGGATTCCTCCCAAACCCTTTTAGTTATTATCTAAGATATGCAGTCGGATGTCAATTAGTTTTCAGAATATTACATAAATTTATTTTTTTACTAGATTTGGTCTAAAAACTGTTCCATTTAGGAGAATAATTCCATTCATTCTGTCCCACAATAAAGGAAAATGCATGGACCGGGAGTGGTATTGATGGAACGACATCCTTATTATGTAACGTTGCAAGCGGGCATCAGTAATGCAGAGGTACGGAGTGAGAAAGGTGAATCAAGTTACGATTTCGAAGTTTTAGCAAACGAAGATGAAGCGGGTTTATTGATTGAACTTTTGGCGGAAGCGAACAACCAGGACCGGATCGGTTATGAGCATTCCCACTTTTTCGCGAATGTCCTGGATACTGCTGATCGGGACAATATGATTTATGACCGGTTGCTGAATCAGATCTATTTGACCATCTATGACTTGGGAACAACCCAAACGAAAAAAGACATTGAAGAAATGGACATCCTTAACCGGTTGAAAGAAATTAAACCGAGCCACAATCCTCGGGACCATCAGAATTGATTTCCACATTCTCAACTCACCTGGACGAAAAGAACAGGTGAGTTTTTTATGAACGAGATGCTCTATCATGTATACTTGATACTGTACTATGAATATTGGAGCGTTCTTATGATAAAAGCGATTATTTTCGATTTAGACGGGACATTATTGGACCGGAACAGTTCATTGCGCCGGTTCGTTAAACAGCAGCATGATACCTATTTGCATGGACATGGGGCCGTTTCAGGCGATGACTATATCAAGCATTTTCTCCACTATGATGATAATGGATATGTATCCAAGGAGAAAGTGTATGCCAGATTGAAAGATCGGTATCAATGGGATCATCGGGTTAGTGAAGAGTTGTATGCGGATTATCAGAATACCTTCCATGACCATTGCGTACCGATTGACGGATTACATACTTTAATGAATGATTTGAAAAACAGCACTTTAAAGACAGGGTTGATCACCAATGGTTTGACGACTTTTCAAAACCGTTCGATTGAAGCGCTCGGTATTCGTGACTATTTTGATTGTGTCCTCATTTCGGAGGAAGAAGGGATTAAAAAGCCCGCTGAACAAATATTTGAGCGATGTTTGAAGCGTTTAGACGTGAAAGCCGCTGAAGCCATTTATGTAGGAGACCATCCTGACAACGATATCCGGGGTGCTGCACGTGTAGGTCTGAAGACTATTTGGGTGGAGAATGATGTGTATGAAAAGCCGGAATGGGCAGATGAATACATTCGGTCGTTGGCTGAGATTCCGGATCGGATTGAAGTATTAAATAGGAGGGTTATTCATGAAAATCAATAATACTTGGCTCGCCATCATCCTTCTGTTGTTGGGATTCATATTCGGATTAGGGTACTGGATTTCAAAAGGATTGTTGGGCTAGAGAATGTTAAAAGTATAGGAGCATGAAAAGATGGAAGTTTCATACGTGAACCGTCGTGAACGGTACGTAAATTGGACAATCATGGGCTTATCCATCATCGGGTGGATGTTGACCTTCTATAGTGTGCTACAGATTGACGGAGTGGAAGGAGATCTCATGACGCTCCTTCTCTTGACGTTATTCCTGTTGTTGACAGAGCTTTATCCGATCCCTGTCTGGAAGGGGATTACGACTCTCAGTTTTCCACTCATCTATACAATCGTCCTTTTGTACGGTGTATGGATGGGCGTTCTCACGATGGTTGCTGTGAGTCTGGGGATCAACCTGCTTAAGCGCAGGAAGAAGCAGATTGTCTGGTTCAATCCAGGTCAGCTGGCTATCGCACTCGTCGTGACGCATATTTTAACGGAATGGATATTGACTGCCACAGGCTGGAGCTTGTCCGACGGCGTCGGGTATTTTTATCTGCACTTATGTTTATTTACGTTCATCTTCTATTTAATCAACAACTTGTTGATTGATTTCGTATTATGGATCCGACCACAGCCATATGCATGGGAAGATTGGAAGCAGAAATCGATCCAAGAGACGATCATCGTCTTGATCTCGGTGTGCTACTTGTTCATCATGTTTGCACTCGGTAGTCAGAACAGAGGCGTCGTCGATGTGTTTTCGTATTTGTTCTTCTTTTCACCGTTAGTTGCAGCTTCCGTTATCAGTGCAGTCATCAGTCGTCAGCACAGGGAAAAGAGAAGGCTTAAAGCGCTGGTGTCTCTTACGAAGGAGCTGAACAGAACGTTACCTTCTGAGAATTGGACGGCTGCAGTTGAACGGCGGATCGATGAATTCATCCAGACGGATGCAACATTGTTTTTAATAAAAGAAGAAGGTCATTCCTGGAAGGTTGCGATTCAGACCGGAGGAATCCTCGATGGTGTTGAGCAGGTTTTTCAAGAGGACTGGCTGGAAAATGTAGATGAATCGCTCCGTTATACCACGAAAAAACAAATTCCATTAGACTTGTCATCATATTTGTACTCTTCTATCCGATCTGTGATGATCACCCCATTGCGAGTCGAGGATGAGACTGTCGGTATCTTGCTTGTCGGTAGTGAGCAGAATCAAATTTACCATACGACAGATATTCAGTTTCTTTCAACGCTTGCCAATCAGTTGGCAGTCATCATCAAGACGAGGATGCTTTTCTCTGAACGGGAAAAACGGATTCTACTCGAGGAGAGAAACCGACTCGCACGGGAAATCCATGATGGTATCGCACAAACGCTCGCTGGGGCTGTCATGAATTTGGAATCCTCCAAACGAGTGAATGAAGGAGAAGAGAGGACCAGCCTGGTAAACGAGAGCATCTTGAAGTTGCGAGGCAGTCTTGGAGAGGTCCGGGAGTCCATTTACGCTTTGAGACCTTCTCCGACTGAAAAATTCGGGGTGGAAGAAGCGATCAAAGCCAAAGGGGAGGATATCTCACGGGACTATGGAATAGACGTTCAGATGAAGCTCATGGGTGACAGGTCGGACCTACCTCCCCATATCCAACAGAATGTGTACGAAATAATGTCAGAAGCGATGCAAAATGCTGGAAAACATGCTCAAGCTTCCGTCTTACAAGTCACTTTCCGTTATTGCAAAGGCCATCTCATTGCACGAGTGAAGGATGATGGTAAAGGATTCCGGCTATATGAAGCATTATTGAAGGCAAATACGGATGCGCATTATGGTATCCTTAATATGAACGAACTTGCAGAGCAAATCGATGCATCATTGAAAATCAACAGTTCTGAGAGGTTTGGTACCGTTATTTTGTTGGTTGTACCAATATCAAAATAGGGTAGGGGAGAACGATTATGATCAAAGTATTGCTCGTAGATGACCATGCGATTTTAAGAGATGGTCTGAAAAATATCATAGCCGTTGAAGAAGATATTGCAGTTGTCGGGGAACTGACCAATGGCACTGAAGTACTGGATACGATTGAAGCTACAGAACCAGATATCATCCTGATGGATATCAATCTTCCTGATAAAAACGGAATTGAAATGACAGGTTTGGTAAAAAGGCATTATCCAGATTGCAAAGTATTGATTTTGACGATGTACAAACATGATGAATATTTCATGTCCGCATTGAAAGCAGGAGCGGATGGCTACATCCTGAAGGATGCTCCAGCTGAGGAAGTAATCGAGGCGATCCAGGAGGTGGCTGGAGGCAATTCGATTCTGCACCCGAGTATGGCGAAAAAGTTGGTCGATTATCATCAGAAGAAAAATCAACTGAATCAAAATGCGAAGGATCTGACCGATCGCGAAAAAGATGTATTGATCTGTCTGGTAGAAGGGCTGAGCAATAAGCAGATTGCAGAACGTCTCTTTATCAGTGACAAGACGGTCAAAATCCACGTCAGCAACATCTTCAAGAAACTGGACGTGAAGAGTCGCTCACAAGCGATCATCTTCGCCGTCCAAAACCAAATCGTACCACTTCCATAAGGAGAGAGCTTGAGATTACTCAAGCTCTTTTTTTTATTTGGTTGTGAATTTCACTGAAATTCACTTCCTTATGGGGGGAGCTTTGGTGGTGAAATGGTGGTTGGGCAGAATAATTTGAGGTTCGGGTAGAATTATTCGAGACTTGGGCAGATTGCGATGAGGTGAACAGCTTTTCCGTGGGAGTGAACAGATTCACTGGAGGAATGAACAGATTCCCGGGAGAACTGAATAAATTCCCCACTCCCAGAACATCCCACCTACCTATATTTGTGACTATTGTTATAATTCTGAATTTTGTGTTGAAATCATATATGATTTTATATATCATAAATCTATGAAAGCGCTTAACTCGAAACCCACCAGTAAACAGCAGTTTGCGTATAAGTTGCTGCGAGCCCGGATTCTGGACGGGACGTATGGACCCGGTTACCGGATTGTCATCGACCAGATTGCGAGAGAAATAGAAACAAGTGCGATACCGGTTCGTGAAGCTCTGCGTCAGCTGGAATCTGATGGTTTGATTCAATTCAAACCATACAGCGGTGCGGTTGTCACTCCAATTAATGAGAACGAGTACTTGGAGACCTTATCTGTACTCGCGGTCATTGAAGGATATGCCACATCCATCAGCGGACAGCATTTTCCGAAAGAGCGCATCCCTGAGCTCAAAGGCATCAACGAGCAGATGAGGCGAGCTTTGGATGAATTGGATTTCATCTCATTCGGAAAGCACAACAGAGCTTTTCATGCATTGACGTATGAGTACTGCGATAACCACTATCTCGTAGAAAACATACGCTCGACATGGAAACGGCTCGACTCAATCAGAAGATCCGGTTCGACATTCATGCCCGTCCGTGCGAAGGAGTCCATCGAGGAGCATGAAGAAATCATCCGCTTGCTGGACGCTACTGCTGAACCCCACGTCATTGAATCTTTTGTCAGAGAACACAAAATGAATACGGTCAAATCCTTTTACCATCAAAGACATTAAGTACGATGAAGGAGGTATCCAATTCATTCATCACCTGTTGGACATGCTATTTAATTGAAGATTGATAGCCTATCAAACCATAAAGGAGAGGAAAGAATGTCTAGATTTGATGAGTTGAAACAAAGATTGAGAGGATCGATTGCCCCAATCATCACCCCGTTTAAAGAGGATGATTCACTTGATCTCGAAACCTTGAAAGAGTTGATCAATTGGCACATTGAAAGCGGGACGCACGGGATTTCTGTTACAGGAACGACTGGAGAACCAAGCTCACTCACACTTGAAGAGCGGGTCGAAGTCATGGAAACCGCAGCGAAAACCGTCAACGGACGCGTTCCATTCGTACCAGGAACCGGTTCCACCAACCACCAAGAGACGTTATACCTCACCAAGAAAGCGAAAGAAATCGGTGCCGATGCCGCCATGGTCATCGTCCCTTACTACAACAAGCCTTCACAACACGCCCTTTACAAACACTTCAAAACGATTGCCGACACCGTAGATATTCCGATCATCATTTATAACATCCCAGGAAGAACAGCCGTGAATATGGACGTGAAAACGATCGCCCGTCTCAACCAAGACTGCGAAAACATCATAGGAATCAAAGAATCAAACAAAGATTTCGAACATGTGAACCGTGTATTACTGGAATGCGGAAGAGATTTCTTGCTTTATTCCGGAATCGAGCTCCTCTGTTATCCGATGCTCACAATTGGTGGTGCGGGATACATAAGCGCAACCGCCAACGTCATGCCAGGTCGAGTAGCCGATGTGTACAACTACTGGATCAACGGAGACGTGCAAAAAGCGCAGGAGCTGCACTATGACTTGATGCCTTTGAACGATGTCCTATTCAAAGACACGAACCCAGCGCCGTTGAAAGCAGCACTCGGTATGATGGACCGAATCAACCCACAACTTCGTTTGCCGATGGATCTGCCGAGCGAAGAGCTGCAGAAAGAAATCCGTTCTGTCCTGGATCACTATGGTCTTTTATCTAA
Source organism: Pseudalkalibacillus sp. Hm43 (assembly GCF_051842935.1). Taxonomy (GTDB): domain Bacteria; phylum Bacillota; class Bacilli; order Bacillales; family Fictibacillaceae; genus Pseudalkalibacillus. Next base: position 676,279 of record NZ_JBPXRR010000001.1, read on the forward strand.
AAATGTTGGGAGTCATGCGTAATGAAACATGCACGTTTTATTGTAGAAGGTAGAGAGCAATGTGGAACATTTGAAGATGGTAAAATCACAGCTTCATCCGGCAAGGTGTATGAAGAGAAGGATATTGAAACCTGGCTCGCGCCTTTCAAGCCGAACAAAATGATCGGCCTCGCCCTTAACTATGCGGATCACGCGGACGAACTAGGCCTAGAAAAACCGAAAGAGCCTGTTCTCTTCATCAAACCGAACTCTTCCATCGTCGGACATAAGGCACCAGTTTATTACCCGGATGGAGCAACATACATGCACTATGAAAATGAACTAGCGGTCGTCATCGGAAAAGAAGGACGAAACATCAAAAAAGAAGATGCGATGGATTACGTGAAAGGCTACACGATTGCAAATGACGTCACCGTACGTGATTTCGTGAACAACATGTACCGTCCACCGGTGCGCGCGAAAGGTCATGATACGTTCGGACCGATGGGACCTTATTTCGTTGATAAAGAAGACATCCCAGACGTCAACAACATCGAATTGCGTTCTTACGTAAACGGTGAATTGCGTCAACAAGGGAACACAAAAGACCTCATCTACGGAATCGATGATCTCATCGAATTCATCAGCTCGTTCATGACCCTCGAAGAAAACGATGTGATTTGGACAGGTACACCGAAAGGCATTTCACACGTCCATCCAGGTGACAAGGTCCGTCTCGAAATCGATTACTTAGGTTCGCTTGAGAATGAAATTTTGGATGGTAGAACAGACAAGGTAACGGCTGGAGGTGCCGATCATGCAGAAACCAACCGTTAAAGATCCCGTACAACTCTATATCAATGGGAAATTTCAAGACGCTCATCAGGGGAATGCATTCGAAAATCTCAGCCCTTACACATCGGAAGTGTTGAATAAGGTAGCAGAAGGCCAGAAAGAAGATATCGAGTTTGCGGTCGATGCAGCGAAGGATGCTTTCCGAAATGGTCCATGGGGCTCGATGAAGGTGAGCGAGCGTCTCCAATACATCAATAAAATCGCAGACTTGATCGATGAGCATATCGAAGAAATCGCTCACCTGGAGTCTCTTGATACCGGACTACCGATCAAACAGACGAAGAAAATGACGTCCCGTGCGGCTTCCAATTTCCGTTTTTACGCAGAAATGGTGAAGAACCGGATGGTTGGAGATGCGTATCAGGTCGATGATGAGTTTCTGAATTATACGGTGCAAAAGCCAGTCGGTGTGGCAGGGCTGATCACGCCTTGGAATGCGCCGTTCATGCTAGAAACGTGGAAGGTGGCTCCGGCACTTGCGACAGGGAATACGGTCGTGCTGAAGCCTGCAGAATGGTCACCGCTTACAGCCAACAAGCTTGCTGAAATCATTGATGAAGCAGGATTGCCGAATGGAGTGTTCAACATCGTTCATGGATTCGGTGAAACGGCTGGTGCAGCACTTGTGGCACATCCAGATGTGCAGTTGATTTCTTTTACAGGGGAAACGACGACAGGTTCCGAAATCATGCGAAATGGTGCGGCAAGCTTGAAACGGTTCTCGATGGAGCTCGGTGGAAAGTCTCCGATCATCGTATTTGATGATGCCGATATGGAACGAGCGCTGGATGCATGTGTATGGGGCATCTTCTCGTTCAATGGCGAGCGTTGTACCGCTAACTCACGATTATTCCTCCAGGAGTCGATTGCAGAAACGTTCATTGAAAAACTGAAAGAACGAGTGTCCAACATCGTCGTAGGTGATCCGATGGATATGGAAACTGAAGTCGGTCCACTCATTCATAGAGAACACTATGACCGGGTGAAAAATTACCTGGCGATTGCAGTCCAAGAAGGGGCAAAGCTTTATCAAGGCCATATCCCTACAGGACTTGATAACGGGCACTTTGTAGCTCCGACTTTGCTCTTGGATGTGAACAATGATATGCGCGTTGCACAGGAGGAGATTTTCGGACCGGTTCTATCCGTCATGACATTTACAACTGAAGAGCAGGTCATCCAGCTTGCGAACGACATTCGATACGGTCTAGCAGGTTATGTATGGACGAACGACATGAAAAAAGGTCATAGAGTGGCACAAGCTGTTGAAGCAGGCATGCTCTGGGTGAATTCGCAGAATGTACGTGATCTCCGCATCCCGTTTGGCGGATCCAAGTCTTCCGGTATCGGGCGAGAAGGCGGTCATTATGCGTTCGAATTTTACACGGAAATGAAAGTGATCCATGTGGCTATGGGCGATCATCATATTCCACAGTTCGGAAAGAAGCAGCTGACGTCATCGACTTCACAAAACCAATGAACGACCTCCGGCGAATTCAAAAGACCTAGATGAGACAACGAGACTGATTTGTCGGTAATCATTAAATCAGGAGGGATCGATTTGGGTGCACGTACTGGTAAAGAATATATAGAAGGATTGAAAGCGGCGAAAAACAATGTTTGGATTCATGGAGAACGGGTGGAGGATGTCACAACACATCCGGCTTTGAAAAATGTCGTCCAATCCATGGGGCAATTGATGGATTTGCAACACGAAAAGCCCGATGAAATGCTCTATACATCTCCGACATCTGGTGAGAAGGTCGGTTTGTCTTTCATCGCTCCGAAAACGAAAGAAGATCTGCAGAAGAGAAGCGGAATGTTCACAGAGTGGGCACGTTACACCGGGGGTATGATGGGACGGACGCCAGACTACCTCAACACGAGTGTCATGGCATTCGGTACAGCGGAGAAATTTTTCGCGGAAGCCGATCCGATGTTCGGCGAAAACGTCCGCAAGTATTATGACTATTGTCGGGAAAATGACGTCACGCTTACACATACGCTCATTCATCCGCAGGTCAACCGTTCGAAATTGCAGCATGAGCAGAAGGATCCTGGCATTTCCGCACATATCGTTGAAAAGAACAAAGACGGAATCATCGTCAACGGTGCTCGACTGCTAGCCACACAAGGTGGAATTACAGATGAGATCGTCGTTTTCCCATCAACGTTGAACAAAGCATCTTCCGATGATGATCCATATGCAATGGCCTTTGCGATTCCGAACAATACGAAGGGGTTGAAGTTCGTTTGCCGTGAATCCTTCGATGTCGGGCGCAACCAATGGGATCATCCGTTGAGTGCACGTTTCGAGGAAAGCGATGCAATCGTCATATTCGATAATGTCTTCGTACCATGGGAGCGCGTTTTTGTAGCTGGGAGCTCTGAAATCTGTAATCGTACGTATGTCGAGACCAATGCGATGGTACATATGACGCATCAGGTCATCGCGAAGAATACGGCGAAAACGGAATTTGTCCTCGGGGTCATCTTGAGCATGATCGATTCGATCGGTATCGAACGATTCCAGCATGTAAAAGAAAAAGCTTCTGAAGTGATGATCATTCTTGAAACGATGCGTTCACATCTTTTCCGTGCAGAACAAAACGCTTCCATCGACAAGTACGGAAACATGACACCAGACTTCGCACCGTTGAATGCGGCACGTAACTGGTACCCGAAAGTGTATCAGCGTATGGTGGAAATCGTACGGATCCTTGGTGCATCCGGTCTGATGGGAACACCGACCCAGGAAGACTTCAACAGTGAGGAGATCGGAGAATTCGTCCATCGATATACACAAGGCGGACAGATCGACGGATATGATAAAGTCCAGTTATTCCGCCTCGCATGGGACATTTCGTTAAGTTCCTTTGGAGGTCGTCAAGCATTGTATGAGTACTATTTCTTCGGTGATCCAATCCGAATGTCAAACGTCTATTATGATGTGTACAATAAAGAGCCGTATAAGGAAATGGTCAAATCTTTCCTTGATCGGGTGAAACCGACGACTGCTCAGAACGTGAATGTGTAGGAGGTGACCTGATGGAATTTGATATCATTCGGGTTGCAAGGGTTGTCATGAATGTGACAAACCTTGATAAGGCGAAAGCTTTTTATGTTGATGCCCTCGGATTTGTTGAGACGGAACGGGACGATGAACATTTATACCTTAGAGGAATGGAAGAGCATGTTCATCATAGCCTCGTTTTGAAAAAAGCCGACAAACCTGGCATCCAAGCGATGGCTTACAAAGTGAGAGAAGAGAAACATCTGGACCTACTGCATGAACATTTCGCCACCAAAGGGATGAAGCCGAAATGGATGGAGCAAGGAACGCAACGTGCAGTCGGTAGAACACTGCGTGTACAGGATCCATCCGGTCTGCCGCTAGAATTTTTCGCACAGATGGATGGCGTCGAGCGGTTGTTGCAACGGTACGATCTTTACCGTGGTGCTCGTATCCAGAGAATCGACCATGTCAATTGTATGGTGCCTGACGTCGAAGCGGCTCAAGCGTTTTATATGGACGAACTTGGCTTCCGATGTTCAGAGTACACGGCGACAGAAGACGATCGAGTCTGGGCAGCCTGGCTGCACCGGAAACCGACTGTTCATGATCATGCCTTCATGAATGGAATCGGTCCACGGCTCCATCATGTCGGATTTGCCCTAAGCGATCCGATGAGCGTCATCCATTGCTGTGATGTGCTTGCTTCAATGGGGTATGCACACTCGATTGAACGTGGACCCGGCAGACATGGATTATCCAATGCCTTTTTCCTCTATCTGAGGGATCCTGATGGTAACCGTATTGAGTTGTATACAGGGGATTACTTGACGAGTGATCCGGATTTCAAACCGATTCGATGGGACTTGAATGATCCGAGAAGAGCAACCTTCTGGGGGCATGCTGCACCGGATAGTTGGTTCAATGAAGCGACTGTCGTGCTAGATGTGCACACTGGGGAAGAAGTGAAAACCGCTGAACCCGTCTTACAGCAAAGGAAACCGGATTTCGTCACATGATGAAATAGTGGAAGCTAAGGGAATGGAACAACATACCCCTTAGCTTTCTTTCTCATTTCGGTTTGTTTGATATGGAATAAGGGCATCTTGTAAGTAAGAAAAATTTAGGTGTGATGTGAGAGATCAGACTTGCACCTCACCTTGTGCGTGATATGATTATTTTTAGAGAATGTATCATTTGAAAGGAGTTTTTTGACTTGGCTAAACATGAAATCCCTACAGAACTTTCACCAGAACTCGTTGAATTTTTCCAGGGTGAAAAATTGGTGAACATTGCAACAGTAGACGCAGAAACTGGAGCTCCGAACGTGAACGCGATCTCTTGGGTGAAGAGTGTCGACGAGAAGCGCATCCGTTTTTCGGTGACGAACAACTCAAGAATCGTTGACAATATCAAAGCGAACCCTGGTGTTGTTTTGAACATCATCGGGCTTGAAACGGTATATTCCATCCAAGGGAAAGCAGAAATCCTTGAAGATACGATGGAAGGCGTCAATCTGAAGCTTGCAAAAATTGAAATTACAGTTGAAGCTGTCTTTGAGAGCATGTTCTGGGGTGCGAAAATCACTCAAGAGCCAGCTTACGAGAAGACCTACAATCCTGAAAAAGCGAAAGAACTAGACGACTCCGTTTATGCAGCATTGATGAAGTAAATGGAGAGGGGGACCCAAATGAATATTTGGGTCGCCCTTTTTTAAAAAAGTGGTATGATAAGAAACGAAACATAGAGTTGATTTGAAGGAGTAAGTCCATGGGTGTCTACTGGGAAAAATTCAAATACTTCTTAACGGATTTGTCGCAAGAGGATATATTACGATGGCTGGATGAATACAATGACCTTGGTCCTTTTCCGGGAATATTGTTACCGATGCTGGAAGCGTTTCTTCCGATCTTGCCACTCGTTTTGTTTGTCGCTGGGAATGCGGCTGCTTACGGATTTTTCTGGGGGGTTCTTTTTTCCTGGATCGGTACCGTATTCGGCTCGGTCTTCGTGTTTTTGCTCGTTCGAAGGTATGCACAGCAAAGGTTCATGCGGTTCCTGACCAAACACAACAAAACGAAATCCATGCTATCCTGGGTGGAACGGAAGGGTTTTGGGCTTTTGTTCGTCTTATATTGTTTTCCATTCACCCCATCTGCTCTGATCAATGTCGTCAGCGGCTTGTCTAAAGTCAACACATTGACATTCGTTCTAGCGGTCAGTTTAGGAAAGCTCGTCATGGTCTTCTTCATTTCTTATATTGGACATGACTTCTTTTCCATTATCAGAGAACCTGTGAAAATGATTGTAATTTCGGTCGTCATCGTCATATTGTGGTTGTTCGGAAAATTATTAGAGCGAAAGCTGCATAAACCGGTTAATACGAAAATATCAGAGTAACATAGGCGTATACTTAGTAATAGGATGAAGAGATGATTCAATGGAATGGTCTCTTTTTTACTTTCCAGAGAGGATGATCGATCTGGTTACCCGAAGAACAAAAGATGAAATCAACCATATGTATGAAGCAGGCAAACTTCTCAGCCAATGCCATAAGGAAATCTTCAAACGGATACAGCCAGGTGTCTCAACGAAGGAGATCGATGCATTTGTCGACGAATATTTGAAGAAACATGGCGCGTCACCTGAACAAAAAGGGTATCAAGGTTATCCCTTTGCGACTTGTGCATCTGTTAATGACGTCGTATGCCATGGCTTTCCGACGAATGAACCGTTACAAGAGGGAGATATCGTGACAATCGACTTTGTCGTGAACTTGAACGGGTGGTTGGCAGATTCAGCATGGTCATACCGAGTCGGTCAGGTAGGAAAGAAGGCGGAGGCACTCCTGAAAGCATCAGAAGAAGCCCTTTATGTCGGGATTGAACAGGCACAAGTTGGCAATCGTATCGGTCATATTGCGAACGCGATCGAAAGATTCGCTACTGACAAAGGATATTCGGTAGTGAAAGATTTCATCGGTCATGGGATCGGCAGGCAGATCCATGAATCTCCGATTGTTCCTCATTTCGGTCCGGTTGAACAGGGACCGGTGCTTGAGGAAGGTATGGTCATTACGATTGAACCGATGCTGAATTGCGGCGCTTATTTTGTGTATATTGGAGAGGATGGCTGGACAGCAAGGACGGTGGATGGTGAACTTTCCGCCCAATACGAGCATACCGTCGCCATTACGAAGAACGGTCCACTTATCCTTACAGAACAATGATTTCTCCTACATCCCTAAAATTTAACAACCAACCTTAACCACAGTACAAAGAGGACTGTGGTTTTTTCGCCTTAAAATAAGTTCTAAAAGTTACTTGACAAAAGTAAGTATAATGACATATTATACTTACATAAAGTAAGTGAAAAAAACTACACACTATACAAATACAAAAAAGGAGAGGTTTTCATATGGATATTGCACTACTTATTCTTCGTGTGGTCTTCGGAGTGACATTTGCAGCACACGGTACTCAAAAATTGTTTGGATGGTTCGGAGGACATGGTTTACAAGGCACAGGTGGATTCTTTGAATCACTCGGACTTAAACCGGGTTATACGATGGCACTCATGGCTGGTCTAGGGGAACTGGTCGGGGGACTCTTGATCGCTTTCGGATTCCTGACGCAACTTGGAGCTGTCTTGATGATCGTCCCGATGATCATTGCCATCATGAAAGTACACGGCCAAAATGGCTATTGGGCGACAGAAGGCGGGTTTGAATACAACCTCGCCATCATAGCTGTAGCAGTGGCAGTTGGCTTGGCTGGACCCGGACTATACTCCCTTGATGCACTCGTATTTTAACAAGTAAAGTATTCATTTAGCTGAGCAGTCTCATTCATTGAGGCTGCTCTTTTTGCATGCCTTCTAATCACAGTTTTTCATGAATAGGATGAGAGTGACTTCGTTTTTTATAGGGAGGCTTCTTGAGTATGAACAGCTATAGGAAATCGTATCGCCCCTATATCGGACCCTGTGATCCTTGCCGCCCGATCCGTGTGAAATATTATGAAACACCTCCGAACCTTTACATGGGCTATCAGCCGTATGGTCTGCAACAGTTTGATCCGTGCACGGCACTGAAAAAAGGAACGTTATGGCCAGCGTTGTTTGCCCCATACAGCAATCCGTACAAACATCGGGAGGAGGATTCAGAGAATGACGGAGCGGATGCCTGAGGAATTTTACAATTGGATGGAGCAGCTTCAACAGGTCGACTTTGTGTTGGTGGAATTGACGTTATACCTGGATACACATCCTGAAGACTATCAGGCAATTAAACAGTTCAATGATTACTCTCAGAAAAGTATGGTGCTCAGGCAGCAAATCGAACAGAAATATGGACCGCTCACACAGTATGGACATAGTTATTCCGGCTATCCATGGAACTGGAACAAACCTCCGTGGCCATGGCAGATGTAGAATTTTCAATGAGGAGGAGGTATTGAAGGGACATGTGGGTTTATGAAAAAAAGCTGCAATACCCTGTCAAAGTCAGTAAGTGTGACCCTCGATTGGCGAAGTATCTGGTCGAGCAGTACGGCGGGGCTGATGGGGAGCTGGCTGCTGCTTTACGATATTTGAATCAAAGATATACGATACCTGATAAAGTCGTCGGATTACTGACAGATATAGGGACCGAGGAATTCGCTCATTTAGAGATGATTGCGACGATGATTTATAAGCTGACAAAAGACGCAACTCCAGAAGAAATGAAGGAAGCTGGCTTAGGGGAGCATTATGCAAACCATGATGGTGCTTTATTCTATAGTAATGCTGCCGGTGTTCCATGGACAGCGAGCTATATTGCAGCAAAAGGAGATCCGATAGCCGATCTGTATGAAGATATCGCAGCTGAAGAAAAGGCTCGTGCCACCTATCAGTGGATCATCAACATGAGTGACGATCCGGATTTGAATGATAGCTTGAGTTTTTTAAGAGAACGGGAAATCATCCATTCTCAACGATTCAGGGAAGCTGTTGAGATTTTAAAAGAAGAGCGGGATCGGAAGAAGATATTCTGAACGATAAATATCAAAAGGGAAGGCTCACACTGGAGTCTTCCCTTTTCAATGATTATGCATTTTCTGGTTCGTGCTTGGAGGAATTCTTGCTGCCTTGGTTTTCTGCCTCTTTTTGTTGTCCAGATAAAAACCATCCGCCAATCGCGATCGCAAGCAGTATACCGTAGAATGTCAATTTCCAACCGATGCTATGAGTGAAGTGTTCGTCAATCCAGCCGACTTTCGGATGTGCAATCGTGTGGATGATGAGTTTTACACCTACCCAAATGACAATAAGATAAGCCGCGGTTTCAAGCCCTGGACGTTGTTTCAGCACTTTGGAAATATACGTGGCGGCCGTTCGGATCAACAGCAATCCAATCAAACCACCGAGGAATATGACGGCAAATTGTCCGCCATCCATACCTCCGATTTTCGGTAGTGGGGTTTCAGGTAGGGCGATCGCTAATGCAACGGCAGCGAGAATCGAGTCAACTGCGAATGCGATATCGGCAAGCTCGACTTGGATGACCGTTTTCCAAAAGCCTTTTTTGCCGACCATCTGTCCCGCTTTTGCAGCTTCATCATCATCTTCCTGTTGATTTTTCTTCCGTTGTTTGTAGATATGTTTGACTCCGATATAAATCAAATAGGCAGCACCGATGGCCTGCACCTGCCAAACATTCACCAGGAATGTGATTGCAAACAGTGCAGCGAATCGGAAGACGAAAGCACCTAGTATTCCATAAAACAAAGCTTTCTTTCGTTGTTCTTTCGGTAGATGTTTGACCATTACAGCCATTACGAGGGCGTTGTCAGCAGAAAGTAGGCCTTCAAGACCAATCAGAATGAGTAAGGTCCAAGCATACTCCAACCATAGTGAATCCATAAGATTACTCCTTTCAATATGGAAAAAGACTCGAATCCCTCCAATGGTCCCAGTCTTCATAAACAAAAAAGACCTTACCATGAGAGGCAAAGGTCTTGCTAACAACGTAGAGTTGCCGATCATGCCGAGAGGAAGACCTCTGAAATGACGACATGACCGTTAAAGCTACTCCCCTTTGTAATTCTATGGCAGTGATATATAGAAACGAGCCTGATGTCAATTTTGTCAGTCACCTTTACAGATACCCAATCGAAAGGATTTTAAACCTCAGGATCTTCAATCGGCAGGATGATATCAACCGTTGTCCCGACATTGATTTCACTGCTGAACGTAAGTTTTCCTTGATGATTTTCAATGATTTTGTAGCAAATCATGAGCCCCAAACCTGTCCCTCGTTCCTTCGTTGTGTAGAAAGGTTGACCGAGAGTAGGGAGCCGGTTTGCCTCAATCCCGCATCCCTCGTCTTGGATGGTGATTTGCAAGCGGCTATCATTCTGTTTCATTGCTCTAATGTGGATGTTCCCCCCAGATTCCATGGATTCAATCGCATTTTTCAGCAAGTTGATGAACACTTGCTTCAGCTGACTGCCTTCACCGATCAGGTAGACATCTTCCTCGATGTAATCTTCATGTAGGTCGACTTTGTTCAAAAGCGCTTCTGATTTCAAAAAGGAAACGACATCCTTCATCAGTTGAATGGGACTTTGTAATGATAGAGCAGCATGTTGAGGTTTTGCCAACATCAAAAATTCTCCTACGATCGCGTTAACTCGTTCAAGTTCATCTAACATGATGTTGCAGTAATCCTCATACTTGTTTTCCGTGACGGACTGGATCAATTGAATGAAACCTTTCAGTGAGGTCAAAGGATTCCTGATTTCGTGTGCGATTCCTGCCGCCAATTCGCCAAGGACCGATAACTTGTCTGAACGAATCATCAGTTCATCCAGCTTCTGCTGTTGAGTGACGTCCTTAATTACTAGGACCGTTCCGATACGTTCAGCATCTTCAAGGATCGGTGTAATGGTGATATCTGCTACAATATAACCCCCATTTTTCAGCATGATTTGGATATTCCGTTCTTTATAAATGGATTGACTCTGCTCGGTTACGTTGAATTTGCCCATTAGCTCTGAAGATGAGAATAACACCGACACGTTCTGGCCGATGAGTTCAGATCGTGTCCAACCTAGAAGACCGAGTGCAGCATCATTCGCGAAGTCGATCGACATTTCAGCTGAGATGCTTAATATTCCGTCTCCGGCTGTATTCAAGATCAATTCATTTTGCCGATGGATTTTTTCAATTTCCTGTTCGACTTTTTTCCGTTCGCTGATATTCGATAACATGACCAATACGCTTTTTTCGCCTTCGAACGATATGGGCATAGCAGTCACTTCAACATCTAGAATCATCCCATCCAATCGACGAATCTTACTCTCTCGTCGACGATAACCGAACTCCATGAATTCTAATGTCTCTTCCAAAGTCGAGATATAGTCATGGTAATCTGTTGGTATCAGTTCCCATTTGGATAATCCAATTAAGTCATACTTGTGATCCGCATTAAATAACGAAACAAAGGCTGGATTCACGTATTTCAAAACCCCGTCGACATGTACCGCAATTGCAATTGGAGAGTGTTCGACTAAAATCCTGTGACGTTGTTCACTTAACTCCAGTGCCGCGCGGTCCCTCAGTTGTTCGGTGATGTCCCTTGCGGTTCCGTATACGCCAGTTATTTCACCGTTTACAACAGTAGGGACAGCTGTGACCCTAAGTTCTCGTCGTTCATTCTTCGTGTTAAGGATTGCGCAACGAAAGGTAAGGGATTCTCCCCTTATGACACGTTGAAAGTACTCTAATACATTCATCTGGTGATCTTCCGTTATGTAGGGGATGAATGTACGTTGCATCATCTGCTCTTCAGAATGCCCGGTCAATTTTTCCCCTGCTGAATTGACGCTGGTGAAGTAACCATTAATGTCCAGAGAGAAAATAGGGTCAGGGTTGTAGGTGAAGAAGGATTTGAAGTGCTGTTCATTCGTCATCAACTTATGTTCTTTTTCGATTCGATCTTTGATATCGACAAGCGTACCGATCACTTCTACGACTTTTTCATCTTTGTAGACAGGGCTTAAGTTGACGATGTAATGTACAGTTCGAGCAACACCCTCATAGGAGAGGGTTTCACCATTCCAAGCACGTTCATACATCTCGTGTTTTTCAGCAGCGGATTCTTCTGACATGAAATCCTCTAGACGATGACCGATAACCTCTTTTGTTGGTAAATTCATCTTCTCAAGGATCCGCCCTTCACAAAAAGTATGGACGAATTGACCTTCCTCATTTTTATGGAAAATGAACACGATTGCGTTCATATTTTTAATGATGTTTTGGAGATATTCTTTTGTAACGATGTCCCCGAGTGGTGTACCCACAAATGTCCCCCCTTTGAAAAAAGTCTATTGTTTTTAAATTTCAATAAAGGGTCGGGTTTTCCTCCAAAAATATTGTAGATTTAAAAATAATTTGGGCGAAAGCTGTCATTCTGTAAGCTCGATTACAAAAAAAGCAATGCAGACATGTCTGCATTGCACTGATCCATTCTATTTGACCCTTGCTACGGTCAGTCCGTCCCCAATCGGTATGAGAATGCTTTCTAACCGAGGATGACGAGCGACCTGATCGTTGTATTTTTGTAAGGCAAGTGTGTCTTCGTCCGTCGTATGCTCTTCCAATACTTTGCCGTCCCATAACGTGTTGTCGGCAGCGATGATCGCACCTGAACGTGCGAGTTGGATACATAGGTCCAAGTAATGGGAATAATTTGCTTTATCTGCATCGATAAAGAAGAAATCATACGTATCAGCCTGATCTTTTAATTCGTTTAAGGAATCGATGGCAGGACCGACTTTGTAAGATACCTTATTTTCAAAACCAGCCTCCTCTACATTTCTCTTTGCAACATTGGCGTATACTTGTTCCAATTCTAAAGAAACTAACTTGGCATCTTCATTTCCTCTAAGAAGACAGATTCCGCTGTACCCACCAAGAGCTCCAACTTCAAGCAAGTTTTTAGCACCTGATATTTTCACGAGCAACGTTAGTAGTTTTCCCGTTTCGGGAGACACTGAGATCGTTGGCATCCCCGTGTCAATCATGATTTGATTGATTCTTTCATAATCCGCATCTTGTGAAGTGAACAACGTTTGGATATAGGTTTCAAGTTTCATTGATTTTCCTCCTTTTCTTCTACACTATAAATGATACTAAAGCCCAACACGATTCCTGAGAAAAAGTGCAATCTCTCGTTCCCGAAAAGGATATTGGCAAATCCCATGAAGTCTCCCCAGGAAAGCAGGGTGAAGTAATAAGCAGGAAATAGCAGCACGAATAGAGAAGGAATCCCGAACACAAGGCATTTACGCCAATTGTAGGACCATGTACTTCTGTTTCGGAACGATAACTTACTGAATGGTATCGCCATCAACGCACCGAATAAGGTCGGAAATAGGATTGAGTAATAGAAAACGGGCGTCAGCAAGAAATTTTGTTCAGCTTGTACGTGCAATCTGGATTCTATATTGAACCCGCTCAGGAGAATGGCTCCGTATAACAACAAATAAAGAAAATACCTCAACGTTGACTGGTTTTGCATATGTAGAACCTCCATTTATCATTCAATCCATACAATGTTCGTTATAAATGATCTGATTGGGGAGTTTTCCGGGAGGCAAATGGATGATCGTATCTGGCAATCTATTGATTCGAACTTTAGTAGAAGAAGACTCGCCATACTTGGTGAAATGGTTAAATGATCCAGAAATATTGAAGTGGTATGAAGGCAGAGATCAACCACACGAGATTGGGAAAGTGAAAGAACACTTCTTCTCGAAGTCGAATGAGCGTGTGAAACGAAATATCATACTCCTGGATGGAAATGAAATTGGTTATGTTCAATATTACCCTTTATCTGATGAAGAGAAAAGGGTTTACGGTTATAAAAAAACAGAGAAGATTTTCGGAATGGACCAATTTATAGGGGAAACAAGCGAACAGGATAAAGGCATTGGCACTAAAATGATCCTTGCGGTCGTACAATACCTCTTTGAAGAAAAAGAAGCTGAGATCATCGCGATGGATCCACAACTACGGAATAAAAGAGCCATACATTGTTATGAAAAATGTGGATTCATTCCTGTTAAGATCCTGGTGGAGCATGAACTGCATGAAGGGATTAAAGAGGATTGCTTGTTAATCGAAAAGAGAAAGGGATGAAGGTTGTTGACAAGCTGGAGAGAAGATTTTGAGCGAATGATGATAGAAAAACAGTGGAACGAAGCTGTTGCTCAATTGGAGAAGGAAAAAACAAGTCACGCAGGTACAGCACCTGCTCAAGTGAAGAGAAAGGCGATCAAGGCAATTGAGAAATTGTTGAAAGAGGAACTAGATTTACTTTGCGAAGTGACAACTTTTTTTGCGGAGCACAAAAGCCCATCTGCCAAAGAAGTAGCAGCCCATTTGATCCCTCATCTGTATGATCAGGATGAGAGTCTCTGTATCCGCTTGATGTACGATATTGCGGATGATGAGAATTGGGAAGTAAGAGAATGGGCAGCCGGAGGATGTGGAGAGATTTTAGCTCTTCACTTTGAAGATTTTTATCCCGTCTTATCCGAATGGAAGGTCGATGACTCCGAAAATATACGAAGAGCTGTCGTCCTTGCTGTCATGTATGCGAGTAAGACGTTGGATGAATCTTACGCACATAAGTTGTTACACTTGTTGGAACCTCTCATGTCCGATGGCTCTACATATGTGAAGAAAAATCTGGGAGCATTCGCGATTGGTGATGCCTTGTTGAAGCGATATCCTCAAGCAGTCGTTCCGTGGCTGTTCCGAATTGTAGATGCTGAGGATGAAAATGTACGCTGGAATGTTGCAAACGTCTTCACATCGGCGTCTTCACGAACGTTCTATGAAGAAGGAGAAGAACTATTGAAGAAACTGGAGGATGACGAAAGCAAATTGATTCAAAGAGCAGTAAAGAAAGCGAGAAGGAATTTAGAAAAAGCAACTTCCGCTGCTCCAAAATAAATTTCCATAAAAGGGTTGCATGATTTTTCCTGATCTGTAAAATGGTCTTAATACATTTTGGAGGGGACTGGGAGAGATGATCCGAAAACTGACAGAGAAGGATCACACAAAAGTGATGGAACTGTTGACCGAAGAACGGGCAATGAACCTATTCATCATAGGGGATTTGGAAAACTTCGGTTATGATACAGACTTCCAACAGATTTGGGGAGAATGGAAAGACGAAGAACTCATTGCTGTTCTTCTACGCTACAAAGAGAACTTTCTTCCTTATGCAAAAGGCTCATTTGATGTAAAAGGATTTGCGGAGATCATTTTGAACGATGATCACTTTCAAATCCTATCCGGTAAGGAAGAAATCATTCAACAGTTTGATGCGTACATCCCGGCGGGTAAGAAGCGGAGCATGCATTTTGCCGAACTGCTCGATTCAAATTTATTGGAGGAAACGAAAGAGCGACTCGACATTCGTGTGGCAACTGTAGAGGACGTGGATGCAGTCTTCACCTTAAGAGGGAGTATAGAAGAATTCAGGGAATCCAGCGCTACAAGGGAAAGCATGGTTCATACCATTGAAACGAAAAGTGGACGCACGTATTTCATGAAAGAAAAAGACAAGGCAATTGCAAGTGTTTCCACGACAGCAGAAAATTCTGTATCTGCGATGATCGTCGGGGTTTGTACAGATACTGAATATCGTAAGCAAGGTCTCGCATCCAAATGCCTGAGTGCTTTATGCGAAGATGTGTTAAAGGAAGGCAAAACGCTTTGCTTATTCTATGATAACCCGGCAGCGGGTTCTATCTACAAAAGAATAGGCTTCATGGATATCGGCAAATGGACGATGTGGCATAAAGCGGTATAACGCTCTTGAAGTTGTTGGATTTTTCAGGTAATATTCAAGTAGAGACGATTTGAAATTAGGAGGTGTAAGGTAATGCTTACAGTTACGTTTCCAGTGATGGATTGGCTGACAGTCGAAGTACGCTCTCAAACGCATGAATTTGCGTTCGACGGGAGAAGTCTGTCCAATTTTTCATATGAGAAACGTAATAAGACGTAAGCATAACCTTATCCGGATTCCTTATATATGTAGAACGGAAACCATGGGCAGGTATAGCTTGCTCATGGTTTTTTTGTGTTTTTTTCAGAAGTACATCCACTTTACTAAACAAAGGAGATTAATCTCATGATCGTAGCATCTATCAACGAAATCAGCAAAATGTATGCAGGTACTTGGATTTTCCAGGACCTTTCACTTCAAATTCATGATAAAGACCGCCTTGCACTAATCGGTCCGAATGGAGCGGGAAAATCGACTTTCCTGAAATGCATTGCAGGGTTGGAAACGATTGAAGCTGGTAATCTTTCTTATAAAAAGGACATAACGACTGGAATGTTGGATCAGATTCCGATTGCGGAGCCCGGCATCACCGTTGAAGGAATGTTGAAACAATCTTTTGAAGAAGTCTATGAAATCGAAAAACAATTGAAGCAAGTGACCGAAAAGATGGCTGACCCAGATGAACAACATAAGCTGGAGAAGCACTTCAAGCAATTCGGAAAACTTCAAGACAAGTTGGAGGAACTAAATGGATACGCGATCGACTCCAAGATCAAAGGCGTCATGCAAGGTCTTGGTCTCGAGCACTTGAGTGACCATGAATTCTCCTCGCTCAGTGGAGGAGAGCAGACGAAAGTCGGTCTTGCTGCGATACTGCTTGAGGAGCCGGACTTGCTGTTATTGGATGAACCGACCAACCATCTGGACATGGAAGCTTTGGACTGGTTGGAAGAGTATATCCGGAATTATCAGGGGGCTGTCGTCATCATCTCCCATGATCGTTATTTCCTTGATGCCGTCGCAACTAAAACGGTGGAAATCGATTCTGGGGTACTCGAAGAATACAAAGGGAATTATTCTGCGTTCGTAAAAGAAAAAGAAAAGCGTTTGATGCTAGAATTCCAAGCCTATCAAGATCAGCAAAAGAAAATCAAGAAAATGAAGGAAGCGATCAAGCGGATGCGAGACTGGGCGACTCGTGCCGATAACCCTAAAATGCATAAACGTGCCCGAAATATGGAACGCGCCTTGGAAAGGATGAATAAGATCGATCGTCCCAAGCTTGAAAGGCGCACAGCAGATCTTGGCTTTACATCTGCCAAAAGGAGTGGGAAAGATGTCGTCCAATTCCTTCAGGTTGAAAAGAAGATGGGCGAACGGATATTGTTTTCAAACATCGACCTCTTGCTTCAGTATCAAGAACGTGCCGCCATCATCGGAAAAAACGGAGTCGGGAAATCGACCATAATGAGATTGATTCTTGGTGAAATAACCCCCGAAGAAGGCGAAGTGAAAATCGGTGCATCTGTGAAAATAGGCTATCTATCACAAAAAGGATTGATTGGATACGAGGGCTGGACAGTGCTCGATGCATATCGTGATGTCGCACGAGTAGACGAAGGGGAAGCGCGTTATCAACTGAGTCGCTTTCTATTCTTCGGGAAGGAAGTCTTCCAAAAGGTTGAGAGCTTAAGTGGAGGGGAACGGACGCGGTTACGTCTAGCCCAGATGATGACGGAGAACTACAACTTGCTCTTGCTCGATGAGCCGACGAACCATTTGGATATTGATTCAAGAGAAGCATTGGAAGAAGCGCTGGAAGGTTTTAAAGGAACTTTACTCGTTGTTTCCCACGACCGTTACTTCTTGAATAAATTGATTGAACGGACGTTTTGGATCGAGGATGGGAACATCAGGAGCTATATCGGGAACTACAGTGATGCAAAGACGAAAAGAGAACAACTACAGAACTAGACGATTGGAAAAGCTGGCGGATGAACGTCAGCTTTTTCTTTATGCTTTCAAATTGATTTCTAACGAAATTCACGACACTCCTGCGGGAACAGCGAGCCAGGCCTTCAATAAGGATCTTCGACTAAAAACCACCACGTCCTGTGGTGAACATCGAAGCCAGCACCTCCTGTGCAAGTGCGGAAAGGGAGTGATTTCGATGAAATCAATAGAAATGTAAAATTTACCAATCAAATTCCGTTGCATATAGAACGTTTGTTCGTATATAATGATAAAAAAGGAGGAGTGCTCACATGAAACGTATGTTGGTCCGTGCTTACGAGCAGAACAAGCCGATCGAAATCGTGTATCTGGCAAACGATGAATCAATTACTCAACGTGTCATCTGGATTTCATCCATGACTGATACGACGATGACCGCATTCTGTTCGTTACGGAAACAAACACGAACTTTTCAAATCGATCGTGTACTTTCATGTAGAATCCTTCCATATCGACGTAATCAATCGAATAATCATGCCGGTTAAGGAGTGAGCGAACCATGTACGCAACGAAAGAAGAGAGTCTCCTCATCGATCGGTTCATCCTGTACCCCATGTTGTTGACGATCCTCAATCGCGATTTACAAATCTTCCAGCGGGCTCCTTTCAAATTCACCCAACCGTACATTCTTTGGATTGAGGAAAAAATGAGGGAAATCACTCAAGAGCTCCATCAAATCAGGAAAGAGATGCGTGCAAAGAATATTAAAGTATCCTTTCACCGTGTTTATGAAGATACCTCTGAATACCATGTCATCGTAAGAGGATACGACGAAGTCATCAAGTACTCCAACTTCCACCTTCGAAACCAAGCTGAGTTAACTCTCCAACGTTTATTTCTGGGACTTCCATGGAGAAGGCGTCCATCGAACGCTTTATAGTTTTTTTCAATACTTGCCAGAAGGTATTTCCTACAAATTCACCTGAAAAAATGAGATAATAAATGATACGATTCTCGTTGATACGGAAAGGGGAATATTCATGACGCTCCGATTCATGTTAGGCAGGTCGGGTAGTGGAAAGACGACCAACTGTTTGAATGAAATAAGAGACGAATTACATAATGTACCGAGCGGAAAACCGATTGTCATGCTTGTACCAGATCAAATGACATTTCAAATGGAATATGAATTAGTGAAAACACCTGGATTAGGCGGAATGATACGAGCACAGGTGTTTAGTTTTTCACGCTTAGCCCTTAAAGTCCTCCAAGAGGCAGGTGGATTGACACGATACCATCTCACCTCGACAGGAATGAACATGCTCCTCAGGAAAGTGGTTGAAAAACATAGAAATGATTTGATCCTATTCCAGAAATCATCTGAGCAAAGTGGATTCTATGAACTGCTGGAAGAGATGGTGAAGGAGTTCAAAAGATATTGTCTTGGTTCAGATGATCTGGAAAAGTTGGAAGAAAAGCTTCTCGAAGAAACAGAAGATCGCAACCTGCTGAAGGATAAACTTCACGACTTACATATCATCTATCACGAACTGGAAGAAATGTTGGCAGACAAATACGTAGACTCGGAAGATTATCTGCGTTTGCTAGAAGAAAGAATGCCAGACTCATCATTTTTTGATGACTGTGAAGTCTGGATTGATGGATTCCATAGTTATACACCCCAAGAGTTGGGCGCTTTACGTGCTTTGATGAAAAAGGCAAGTAGAACGACGGTAACATTGACGATGGATGAACCGAGTGATCATGTAGCGTCTGATTTGGACTTATTTAGAATGACCAGTACGACCTACCAAAAGGTGAGTGCCATTGCTCAAGAAGAAGGTATTGAGATGGAACCCATTCATTATCTGGGGCAGAGTCCACGCTTCGAGTCTTCTCCATCCATTCGCCACCTGGAGAATTATTTTCATGAAAGACCTGTTGTTCCTTACTATGGGGAGAGCAACATTCAGATCAGTGGTGCAGTGAACCGAAGGGCAGAAGTGGAAGGCATTGCGCGGGACATCCAGGACCTTGTTTTCAATCAAGGCTATCGATACAGGGATATTGCAATACTTGTAAGAGATCCATCTACATACTCCGATTTATTGAACACGTTATTGGAAGATTACGAGATTCCTTATTTCTTGGATCAAAAGCGATCCATGCTCCATCATCCTGTCATCGAATGTATACGCTCGAGCCTTGACGTCATACTACAAAACTGGCGATATGACGCAGTATTCAGGTGTGTGAAGACGGATTTGCTGTTCGATCATGATCTGTGGACAACCCAACAGCTGAGAGAACAAGTTGATTTACTGGAAAACTATGTGCTTGCCCATGGAGTCCATGGGAAAAAGAGATGGTGCAGTCAGGAAGATTGGACTTATCGGAAATTCAGATCATTGGATGCTAGCTTCGGCAACCAGACGGATGAAGAAAGAGAAAAGCAGACAAAGATCAATGCTGCCAGACACATGATATCAGGACCATTAGCAAGATTGCAGCGAGATCTGAAAGCAGCTCGAAATGGGCGTGAGTTATGTGAGGCGCTCTATCTATATTTAGAACATTTACAGGTTCCAGCAAAGCTAGAAAACTGGCGTTATAAAGCTGAAGAGGCAGGCGAATTAAGCCTTGCACGTGAACATGATCAAGTCTGGCAGGCAGTCATCGACTTGATGGAACAGATGGTAGAAATCGTCGGCGACGAGCCGTTAAGTCTGGAACTATTCAATAAAATGCTTGATACCGGTCTTGAGTCGATGAGGTTTGCACTCGTGCCTCCATCTATTGATCAAGTGTTGATCGGTAGCTTGGATCGATCCAGATTTTATCAAGTGAAATGCAGTTTCATACTGGGCGTGAATGATGGGGTTTTGCCTGCGAAGCCAAGTGAAGATGGCATTCTATCAGAGGATGATCGAGAAGCCTTGCAATCTCTTGGAATCGAGATGGCACCGACTGCACGTGAAAATCTATTGGATGAAAACTTTTTGATATACATGGCATTATCGAGTGCATCCGATCATCTATTCGTTTCTTATCCATTAGCAGATGAAGAAGGGAAGTCGCTTGTCCCTTCCATTCTGATCAATCAGATTAAAGAGATGTATCCTGAACAACAGGAACGGTTCATCATGCAGGAACCGAATGAAAGTGAAGAAGAAACGGTCCGGTTTATCGGAAGACCAGGAAGAACTTTGTCCTTTTTGACTGCTCAGCTGCGCCAATGGCAAAGGGGCTATCCGCTAGCAAATGAATGGTGGAATGTGTATAACTGGTTCGTAATCGACGGAAATTGGTCATCCCCTGCCAGAAGGACCATTCACAGTCTCTTCTATGAAAACAGAACCGATCGCTTGAAAAAGGAAACGAGTAAGGATTTATATGGTGAAAGTTTGAAAGCAAGTGTATCAAGGATGGAAAAGCATCAATCTTGTCCATTCTCCCATTTTGCAAGTTATGGTCTGAACCTCGAGGAAAGGCAGATGTACCGGTTGGAAGCACCGGACATCGGACAACTATTCCATGCTGCGTTGAAAGAGGTGGCAGATATCCTCCACCAGAGAAAAATCGACTGGAGGGAATTATCTGCTAAAGATTGTGATCGATTGGCTAGTGAAGTGGTCGAAAAGCTGGCACCTCGTCTGCAAAGTCAGATCCTATTAAGCTCCAACCGTTATCAATACATCAAGCGTAAGTTGAAAAATGTTGTAGGACGCGCTTCCTTTGCGTTGAGCGAGCAGGCAAAAGCGAGTGGGTTTTCACCTGTAGGACTTGAGGTCGGATTCGGAGGTAATGAAAAGATACCACCCCTGAAATATCAATTGCAGGACGGGACGACAATGGAAGTCATTGGTCGTATCGATCGGGTGGATACCGCTATGAATGATGACGGGCTTCTGTTGAGGGTCATCGATTATAAGTCCAGCCAGAAAGGATTGAATCTATCAGAGGTCTACTACGGAATTGCCTTGCAGATGTTAACCTATCTCGATGTCGTATTGACCTACTCCAAAGATTGGCTTGGTAAGAATGCTGATCCAGCCGGTGTATTGTACTTCCATGTACACGATCCTGTTCATTCATCTAAAAAACTGTTGACCCTCGACGAAATCGAGAAAGAACTGTTCAAAAAGTTCAAGATGAAAGGATATGTACTGGAGGATGAAGACGTTGTCCAGCTTATGGATAAAACGATTGAGGGACATTCTGAAATCATTCCAGTTGCTATGAAAAAGGATGGCAACTTCAGAAAAGGTTCTTCCTTATTGAATAAAGATCAATTTGACGAAGTCCGATCCTATGTAAAATCAATGATTGGAAACATCGGGTCAGACATCATGGAAGGAAACATCGATATTGCTCCATATGAAATGCAAAAACGTACACCTTGCACATACTGTTCTTTCCGCTCAGTATGTCAGTTTGATCAATCATTGGAAGAAAACAATTATCGTTCATTGAAGAACATGAAAGATGAAGAATTATTCGAGAGAATGCGAGAGAAAGGAGGGAACGACCTCGATGCGTGAAGTGATACCTAAACCTGAACATGCACAATGGACAGATGAACAATGGCATGCAATTACGGCAAGAGGGGAAGACATTCTTGTTGCGGCAGCCGCAGGATCCGGTAAGACGGCGGTACTTGTTGAACGAATCATCCGTCGGTTGACGGATCAAGAAGGAGTCGATGTTGACCGCCTGTTGATTGTAACGTTCACGAATGCAGCTGCAGCCGAAATGCGTAAGAGAATTGGCGTCGCATTGGAGAAAGCACTGAAGGAGAGACCCGGTTCCCTTCACTTGAGAAGGCAACTCACTCTATTGAACCGAGCTTCGATATCGACTCTGCATTCATTCTGTATAGAAGTTTTAAGAAAGTATTACTACCAGTTAGACCTGGATCCAAACTTCAGAATCGCTGATGAAACGGAAGGTGAATTGATCCGCCAAGAAGTCTTGGAAGAGTTGTTGGAAGAAGAATACGGAAAGGAAGACAATGAAACCTTCTTCGATCTGGTCGACCGATTCAGTAATGACCGGGCAGATGATGAAATCCAGAAAATGATCATCCGTCTTTATGATTTCGCGCGTAGTTATCCTTGGCCTAAAGTGTGGCTCGATCGTATGGTAGAAAAATATGAGATGAGCGAAAAGGTCGATACTCTTGAAGATCTCAGTTGGACGAATGAATTGATTCAGGATGTCCAGCTCCAACTCAGAGGAATGTTGGAATTGGTTGAACAGGCTAAGGAGTGGGCACTCTCTCCAGGGGGACCAGGGCCGTATTATGAAACACTTCAAAGTGATGAACAATTTATACGGAATCTTTTGTCGGCTGGAATGCGTTCTTGGTCAGAGCTTTACGATGCATTTCAAGAAGGCTCCTTTACTAGACTTAAGGCTTGTAAAGGGGACGATTATGATGAAGTGCTGAAAGAACAGGTCAAGTCTTTACGTGATCGTGTGAAGAAACAGGTAGATGGTCTTAAGGAAGATCTTTTCAGCAGAAGTCCAGAATCCTATATCCATCATATCCGTGAATTGGCCCCAGTCATGAATACGTTGGTAAGCCTTGTCAAACGCTTCTCTGATCGTTTCCAGGCTGCTAAGAAAGAGAAGGGACTCGTCGACTTTTCAGATCTTGAGCATTATTGCTTGGAAGTCTTGTCCGGTAGTGACAGTTCGGAAGAGGTCCTTTTGCCATCACAAGCTGCCAAAGAATATCGTCATAAGTTCATTGAAGTTCTCGTAGATGAATATCAAGATACGAACCTCGTCCAAGAGTCGATCGTCCAGCTTGTCACCAAGGAACAAGAGGATGGCTCCAACTTGTTCATGGTCGGGGATGTGAAACAAAGCATCTATCGTTTCCGTTTGGCTGAGCCTTCCCTCTTTTTGGATAAGTACAAGAGATTTCATGGTTCAGATCCCGGTGAAGGGGTCCGCATCGATCTTTCAAGAAATTTCCGAAGCCGCAGGGATGTCATCGACAGCACAAATTTCATCTTCAAACAAATCATGAATGAGTCGGTTGGAGAAATCGAGTATGATGATGCTGCGGAACTACACCTGGGAGCAGATTTTCCTGAAACGGAAGAGGCAAGAACAGAATTAGTCTTGATTGACCGCAGTGACGAAGGGGGTGACGATGACGAGGACATCGAAAACTTGGAATCCATCCAATTGGAAGCCAGGTGGATGGCAAACCGTATCAAGAAACTGATCGGTCACAACGAGAATCAGACGCCGTATCAGGTATTCGATGCCAAACTGAAACAGCACCGTCCGATCACGTACAGAGATATCGTCATCCTGTTACGCTCGACGGCTACAGCAGCCCCGACCATTCAAGAAGAGTTTAAGAAACAGGGCATACCGGCGTATGCGGATCTATCTACAGGTTACTTTGAAGCCGTCGAGGTGTCCATCATGATGTCCTTGCTTCAGGTGATCGATAATCCGTATCAGGATATTCCCTTAGCCTCAGTGCTCCGTTCCCCGATCATCGCTTTAAGTGGGGAAGAGATGGCTGAAGTTAGAGTCGCCAATAAAAAAGGCTCTTACTACGAAGCAGTCGTTTCCTATTTGGAAATTGCAGATCAAACATCAACTCGTGAAAAGCTAGCGTTCTTTTATAAAAATCTACAACGATGGAGAACGAAAGCAAGACAGGGAGACCTTTCTGATCTGATTTGGCAGATCTACCGAGAAACCGGATATTATGACTACGTTGGAGGTATGCCTGGTGGTCAGCAACGTCAAGCGAATTTGCGTGCATTGTACGATCGAGCACGTCAATATGAAAACACATCATTCAGAGGCTTGTTCCGATTCCTAAGATTCATAGAGAGAATGAAGGATCAAGGAAAAGATCTGGGAGCTGCCCGTGCCCTCGGGGAGCAGGAAGATGTGGTCCGTATCATGACGATTCACAAGAGTAAAGGGCTTGAGTTTCCGGTTGTCTTTCTTGCGAATTTAAATAAACGATTTAACGAAATGGACATGCGCGGAGGGTTTTTACTTCACAAGGAAATCGGTTTTGGAGCGAAATTCATGAATCCAAAACACCGGGTCAGCTACCCGTCTCTTCCACAGCTTGCTATCCAGAAACGACTCAGGATGGAAATGATTTCTGAAGAGATGAGAATTCTATACGTTGCGTTGACGCGTGCGAAAGAGAAATTGGTACTAGTCGGCGCGCTCCGTGATTTGCATAAACAGCTGCAACAATGGCAGCACATGATTTCGCGTAAAGGATGGTTGCTTCCTGATTTTGAAAGGGCTGCAGCTAAATCCTATTTGGATTGGATTGGACCAGCAGTCATCCGTCACCCTAGTATGGGACACTTAAGAGAACGCTTAGGGTCTGTTCCACCGACTTATGAGACTGTGGGAAGTGATGAGAATCAATGGGGACTGTCCATTCTACAATCAAGTGAAATCGTCATGACAAATGAGGAAAAGGTTGAAGAGAAGCAAAATCGCCTGGAACAGATAAGGAATTGGGAGCAGGTTCCTGTAGCCGAGGTGGTTGAAGTTGAAAGAAGACTTTCATGGGAGTACCCGTACCAACATTCCAAGAAGCATATGTCTAAACAATCCGTGACTGAACTGAAAAGGAATGTGGAAGCAAGGGATGAATACGGGGATCAGTCATTCGTGCGGCAGCTTCGGAGTACGATCGGTGAAAGACCCAGTTTCATGCAGGACAAGTCCTTAAGTGCAGCTGAGAAAGGTACCGCCATGCACATGGTCATGCAACATATTCCGGCGAATCGACCTGTTGACTTTGAGTTGATTAAAGAAAGCATCGCAAAACTTGTGAATCGGGAATTGATGACAACAACCCAGGCAGAAGTCATTGATATTCAATCCATTGAGCGATTCTTCCTAACGGATCTAGGCGAAAAGATGCAGGCATCAACCCGTGTCCATCGAGAAGTTCCCTTCAGTCTGGGATTGCCAGCTGAACAAGCTTATTCAGATTGGACAAGCCAGGGAGAGGAGCACGTCCTGATTCAGGGTGTCATGGACTGTGTTATAGAAGAAGATGATGGATTCATCCTTCTGGATTATAAGACAGACGCAATCACTAATCGGTTTGAAAGTTATGAAAAAGCAAAACCGATACTTGAAAAAAGATACGAAATCCAGTTGAGTCTCTATGCGAAAGCAATTGAAGAAATATGGAAGAAGCCATGTAAAGAGAAGTATCTATACTTTTTTGATGGTGGACATTTGTTACGATTGCCATAATGAAAGGGGAAACGTATGAGATTACTGCATACGGCTGATTGGCACCTTGGCCGCACGTTGGAGGGCAGGAGCCGATTAGAAGAGCAAGAACAATTTTTAAGGGAATTGTGTGAAATTGTGCGGGAAGAGCAAGTAGATGTTGTACTCATGGCGGGTGATGTATTCGATACAGTGAACCCTCCAGCAGCAGCCGAACAATTATTTTATGAGTATATGGCGAAGATGACGAAAGACAGGGGATGTCAAATCGTCATCATTGCCGGTAATCATGATAACCCGGATCGTCTTAGTGCCTCAGGTCCTCTAGCATCCTTGCATGGTATCACCATCATCGGATATCCGACCATCCAACCGGTAGAATTGGATGTTCCTAAGTCAGGCGAGCGGTTGAAGGTAGCAGGTCTCCCTTATCCTTCTGAATCAAGGTTGAAAGAGCTGCTGACAGAATCATTCAGCGAAGAAACGTTGAGAGACGCCTATGATATCCGGATAGAAAAACTGTTTGATGAGTTATGTAAAGGATTCGATTCTTCTACAGTCAATGTAGCCATGAGCCACATCTATGTGGCGGGTGGAAGGGAAACAGATTCTGAACGACCGATACAAGTCGGCGGGGCATATACGGTGACAGCTGATGCTCTGCCATCGAACGTCCAATATACAGCACTTGGACATCTGCATCGTCCCCAGTCGATCAAGCGGGCAGAAGGAATTGCCAAATATTCTGGTTCACCTCTTTCCTACAGCTTTTCAGAAGCTGGACAGACCAAATCCGTTACACTGATCGATGCAAAACCGGGAGAGGCAGCTTCTACGAAAGAAGTGTATCTTTCTAGCGGTAAACCATTGGTCAGGTGGAAAGCGGAACAGGGGTTGGAACAAGTGTATCGTTGGCTTGAAGAGAAGAAGGACGAACATGCCTGGATCGACCTGGAAGTGCATCTGAAAGATACGTTAAGTATGGAACAGATCCATAAATTAAGAAATGCCCATGAAGGGTTCATCCACATTCGGCCCGTTTTTGAAGATGTAGAAGTCCAGCAATCCGAACGAAGGATGTCCGACTTACCGATTGATGAGTTGTTCACCAGGTTTTATGAGCGACAGACGAATGGTGGTACTCCTGATGAAGAAACGGTGAAGCTGTTCATGGAACTGGTTGATCCGAACGAAGGAGGTGCGTGAGGATGAGACCGATACACCTCTCTGTAGCAGGCTTACATAGTTTTCGTGAAAAACAGGATGTTGATTTTCAGACTTTGTGCAAAGGTGGCGTATTCGGAATTTTCGGTCCGACGGGAAGCGGAAAGTCCTCACTGCTTGATGCAGTTACCCTGGCCCTCTATGGAAAAGTGGAGAGAGCATCCAACACGATACAAGGGATTATGAATCATGCAGAAGATCAACTCAATGTCAGTTTTTCATTTGAGTTAGGTGACCCTGCTTTCTCAAAATGCTACAAAGTGGAGCGAACGTTCAAACGCCACAAAAACGATACGATCCGTACGAGCACGTGCAGATTAATCGAGGTCATACATGAGGAACATGTGGTTCTTGCGGATAAAGAACGTGATGTGACTGCGGAAGTGGAGCAGATCCTTGGCCTAACGTTGACGGATTTCACCAGGGCTGTTGTCCTCCCTCAAGGTAAGTTTGCGGAATTTCTATCACTAAAAGGTGCGGAAAGACGCCAGATGCTTCAGAGACTTTTCCGGTTAGAGCAATATGGGGACCTTCTCAATCAGCGCTTAAAAAGCAAAGTGGAAGAAACGAATATGATTCTCAAAGAAATCGTGGCCGAACAGCAAGGACTTGGTGAAGCATCAACCGAAACACTGAAGGATCTGGAACAACGACTCAATCAAGCCTTGCAAGCAGTAGAAATACGGAACAAAGAGCTTGAAAAGAAAGAAGTCCAATTCGAACATTATCGTCAAATATGGAAATGGCAAGAAGAGTTGAATGACGTTAAAGCGAAGTTGAACGAGTTGCACGAGCAAGAGCCTGAAATCGAACGGTTGAAAAAGAGATTGAAAACAGCGCAAGAAGCTGATCTCCTACATCCATATGTACAGGAGCTTGAAGAGTTGCTTGGAGAACAGAAAGAATGGAATAAGAAGAAGACGAAATTGGAGCAAGAAACCGAACAGTTGAAGGCTCAAGTTGAATCATCTCATCGGGAAGTCCAAACCATTCAAAAAGATCGTTCTGAACATGAGCCGAAACTGTATGAACGGCTACAAGAATTGAAACAAGCCAAGGAACTCGAACAGGAAAGAAATCCTTTGTTGGAAAAAATCCAAACCGAACAGAAGATGCTGCAACAAAAGCAAGAAGAGTTGAAAACCGGTACGGAAGAGCTTGATAAGCTTCAAGAACAGAAGAAAAAAGCAATCCGTAAGCAGGCTGAAATCAAACAAGAGATTGAAGCAAAAACCATCACCTATGAACAACGTAATCGCTTGAGAGAAGCGATGACACTCAAACGTGACACCATTACCTTGAAGCAGACTCGTGAAGAACTTCTGAGCGAACATCAGAAGACGGTTTCCGCTATAAACCGTTTGCACTCTGAAACGGAGAAACAACACCGTCAATTGAAAAAGGCAAAAGAGAAACTCGGGTACTTGCTTCAACATACAGAAATCATTTATAACCGGGTGTGCGAGCATGAACGTGTCATTGAACGAGCGAAAAGTGGCATTGAGCAATTTTTAAAAGAAAGCAAAGATCAACAACAAAAATATGAACTTCATACTTTATCAGCTCAGATTGCAGAACAGCTCCAAAATGGAGAAAAATGTCCAGTATGTGGTTCGATCGACCATCCAGAACCTGTTTCCAACACTAACGATCAACACGATCATACCGTGTTGATTGAAGAACTGGAACAGCTGTATACGGATGTCAAAAATGAAGAGGTGACCATCAGTCACAATAAGAAGGACCTTGAGTATCTATTTGAAGCATTACAGGAATATGTGCAAAAAGATGAAATCCAAGGGGATGAGATTGCAGCTGCTTCTTTTGATCCGATCCAGAATAAACTTCAGTCGACAGAAGAGCTTAAGCGATACTTGAAACTCCTCCAAACAGAAACGAAAGGTTTCAAACAGGATTTATTGGAACTAAGAGAAAAGCGGAACAACTACACATCCATTTATGGTGAGCATGATAAGCTGTTGCTTGAAAATAAATCATCACTTGCCAATGAACAAAGGGAATTAGAGAAAATTGAGCAGAAGAAAAAGGACATCGAGACACAGCTCCACAATTTGAGTGAGCAGTGGCAGGCTAACTACCAGACTATCCCTTATGAACAGGTGGAGCAGCTTCAAAAAGAGATGGATGAACAGGAACAATTGGTCGCTGGGTTGAACAGCAGATATGATAAAAGTGTGTCTTTCCTTTATGAGCAGGATGAAAAAATCACGAAGACTTCAGAAGATGTCCAAACCAAAAGGCTAGAGTTTTCAAGCGCTGAATCAGAGGTGCAAACCATGAACAAACGCTTGAATGAGCTTCAACATAGGATTGACGAACTTTGTGGAGAAAAGAAAGCTGACGATCTTATCCATGCCGTGCAAAACGAAATGGCGGAATGGAAGCAACAAGAGGAAGCGGCTCTAAAAAGAAACAAAGAAGCGACCGTTCATCTGCAAGATTCAGATAAAGAGCTTGAAGTAGCCAAGTCCACTGTCCATCAAACAGAATCTCGCTTGAGAAAAGCGGAAGAGAGATGGACAGAAAAGGTGGATGGAACCTCTTTTGAAACGAAAGAACAAGTAAAAGAAGCACTCATCCTCTCCGGACGCCAAAAGGAATGGGAACAGGAAATTGAACAATTCAATAATGAAAAACAGAAATATGCACATGAGCAAACCCGTCTGCGCTCGTTGTTGAATCATAAAGAAGTCAGTGAATCTGAATGGGAAGCAGTCCAGATTGAATTGAAGAATGCCAAGCAAGCCAAAGAGGATGCCTTATCTGAAAAGGCGAGACTCGAAGGGGAATGGAGCGATACGAAAAAGCGGGCCGAAAAGTATGGTGAGTTGGAGAAAAAGCGCTTAGAGAATGAGGAGCTCTCCGAGCGACTCGGGAAACTACAGGCGGTGTTCAGAGGGAATAGTTTCGTAGAATACATCGCGGAAGAACAACTGCATCAAGTGGCACGTGATGCTTCTCAGCGCTTAGGAGAGCTGACGAGACAACGATACGCCCTGGAAGTGGACTCAGCTGGAGGTTTCGTCATCCGAGATGACGCCAATGGTGGAGTCAGAAGACCCGTTACCTCACTCTCGGGAGGGGAGACTTTCCTCACTTCACTTGCGCTCGCTCTATCACTTTCTGCACAAATCCAATTGCAAGGACAATATCCACTCGAATTCTTCTTCTTGGATGAAGGATTCGGTACGCTGGATCAATCCTTGTTGGATAC
Organism: Pseudalkalibacillus sp. Hm43; assembly: GCF_051842935.1. Lineage (GTDB taxonomy): Bacteria > Bacillota > Bacilli > Bacillales > Fictibacillaceae > Pseudalkalibacillus. The sequence continues at coordinate 706,633 of NZ_JBPXRR010000001.1, forward strand.
CGTCATATCAGCACTTGAACGTTTGCAGATGCAACAAGTATCCGTCGGGGTCATATCCCATGTACCGGAATTGCGAGCAAGACTGCCGAGAAAACTGATTGTAGAACCTGCTACACCTGCCGGGAAAGGGAGCAGTGTTTCGATCAAAACGCTATAATCATCGAGGAGGATGACCTAAGAGTAGGTCCCTCCTTTTTTATTCTATTTTTCTTCCAAATTTTTGTAGTCTCTTGAACAAGGATTTTGACAAAAAATATCGAAGTTTAGCAGGACTGTATTATGGAGCTGGAGGAAATAGCATGCGCAAAAAAGCAGATACGATACAATTATTTGATCTATGGGCAGAATCGTACGATCAATATATCCAAAATCCCAATGGACCTTTACTAGGTTATGAAACTAGCCTAGAAGAAGCTTCTTATTGGTTGAAAGAGAAGCGGTTCAAGACGATTCTTGACATTGGAATCGGCACGGGAGGCTTTATCAAGCGTTTCCACGCTGATGAATATCACGGCATCGATCTATCTGAAAAGATGTTGGAAGAATGTAAGCAAAACCATCCGGATTATACCTTGTCTCAAGGGACGTTCAATGAAACCAATCAGGCTTTTGAAGCTTTCGAATTGGTCGTATCCAGTTTCACGTTTCATGAGGTGATCCCGGAAGATCGGCTCTCTGCTTGTCAAGAAACGTTCAGGATCTTACAAAAAGACGGATATTTCTTGCTGGTTGATATCATGTTCCCATCTGAATCAGCACGGAATCAGGCGAAAGAAACCATTGCACAGTATTGGGATGATTCAGAGGACTATCCTCTTGTAATGAACATGGACAAGCATTTGAGAGAGGCCGGGTTCAAGTCCATTCAATGGAAGCAGACCGGACCCTATCATTGGGCAGTCATCGCCAAAAAATAGTTCAATATAATTATTGGAAAAAAATGATACGACCCAGTTTTTCTGGTAGGATAGATAATATGCCAGTATGCTAGAGAGATAGAAATGGGGGAAGAAACTTGGAGCATCATGTTCAAGTTTGGAGAGGTTTATTCAAACCGAATGAAACTTTACATACATTAAGAGAATCGAAAACCATACACGGGTACCGACTTAGAATATTAATTCTTTTATTATGCAGTTCGATCGTATTCGGATTGCTGTTCTACATATGTGCCGGGGAATGGTTATTGATGCCTGAAGCTGTGAAAATGGATTTATCAGCGGATCAGAAATTTGCAGCATCTGTTTTGATTGGAATTGGTGGAGCGATCGGGGGGCTTGTTCTTCCGTTTTTGTTGATCGGTTCTTCTACTCTCGCATTTTGGGGGTTTTTCCGGGATATCGGTTTCAAGCGGTTGTATGTCCTGCAAACCTATTTGTTCGTGATCATTCTCATCGGAATAGCAGCTAATCTACCATATATGTTTGCATTCGGTTCAACCGAAATGCTTTCGCCGTTCGGCATTGGACCATGGGTTAAAGCCATTACAGATCATGTGTTTTTGACGACACTCTCGGGTTGGATTACGGTTTTCTTTGTATGGCATCTCTATGCAACTGTTAAGCTGCTCATTGAGTCGTCCTTGAAGTCGAAACGATATATTCTTACAGTCACAATTGGATTGCATGGGTTATTCATCTTGATTTTATCTGTAATCAACATGATGTACCACTTGCATTTGAACGGTTAGAAACGGGGGTTCTCAGTTTGAACGGTTACATAAAGAAAGCGTTGATCGCACTGCCGATCATCCTGTTCGTCATCATAAACACATATCTATTTATCCTGAATGAGTCGATTTTTGCGAGCGAAAAGCCATATGAAGTGACGAGAATCGAACAACGTGATTTGAAGGAGACGATCCAAGCGACAGGCGTTGTCGTCCCTAAGGAAAAAGAAGAATTCTACTTTGACGAAAGTAGAGGCACGCTCGAGGAAATCCTTGTCCAAGAAGGCGATGATATATCCAGCGGAACGGATATCCTTCAATATAGCGCTTCAAATTATGATCAACAAGTCGTTGCTCTCGAAAATGAAATTGATGTATTGGAAACTGAAAAGGATTATCACGAAGATCGAGAGAGATTGATCGGGAACCAAATTTTGAGGGAATCTGCTAAGGATGAAGAGGAGAGAGATGATTCGGCTTTATTACTACTCGAACAGGAAGAAGCCGATGCGGAATACCAGGCTGATCGTATTGACAGTATGATTTCCAATAAAGAGGATGAAATCAAACAGCTTGAATCTCGTTCTGGTGAGATGACAGTAAAAAGTTCCATCTCTGGAACCGTCCAGAAGGTTTCCTATGAAAGAGGTTCTGCAAAAGAACCTTTAGTGGTTCTCGCCAATGAAGATAACGTTATGGTTCGGACATTCCTTTCCGAGAAAGAAGTTCTTTTGTTACAAGAAGGTGACGACGTACAGTTGAAATCTGCCAAGGACAAAGAGTGGAAAGGGATCATCGCTTCTATTCAACCTGCTGAAGAGAAACAAGAAGGTTCAGAGTTTCAGGTCGATGTTGAGGTCGAACAAGAAGGTGAATCCACTCTTCAGGTTGGAAGTACTGTTGAAATGACAGTCCGACCGATCGCAGTAAAAGATGCCGTAGCTGTTCGCCACGAATCCATTCTCCAAGAAGACGGGAAACAATATGTTTTGGTTGTGAAAAACGGATACATCGATAAAAGACAGGTTTCGTTCGGTTTTGAAAACAAAACCTATCTGGAAGTAACGAAAGGTTTAAAAGCTGAAGAAGTCATCGTCAAAGTTCCAAACCGACTACTTGTAGATGACATGGAGATTGAAGTCGTCGACATTGAAAAAGAGAAGAAGGCCAAAGAAGAGCAGGATCAGACTGAGGAAGAGCAGGATCCTGCAACGGATGAAGATTCCGAGAACAACGGCTAAACAAAAAACGTCTGCTGAGAAGCAGACGTTTTTTTTTGAACTATTTTTACATGACTCTGATCGGCAGTACATAGAGGAGAATCGCAAAGAAATGAGCAGCTGTTCCGGCGAGGACAAAGACATGCCATACCGCATGATGATACGGAAAAGCACGCCACACATAGAAGATCGTTCCGACTGTATAAAGGATTCCTCCGATGATGAATAACAAGCTGCCATCCGTAGGCAATGCCGTCATCAACGGTTTCCATGCAAATACAGCAAGCCAGCCCATTACGATGTAAATGACCGTTGATAGGTAGAGGAACTTTTTCACAAAGAATGCTTTGAAGAAAACGCCTACTAAGGCAATTCCCCATACAATTCCGAACAAAGTCCATCCCAGTGCACCTTTGACGACGATGAACAGAAACGGTGTATACGTACCAGCAATGAAAATGTAGATGGCGGCATGGTCGAATATTTCGAACAGATCCTTGAGCTTTCCTTCTGGAAAACTATGGACCAATGTAGATGCGGTATACAACAAAAGCATGGATGCGCCGTAAATGGAGAAGCTGACGACATGCCAGACAGAGCCATCCATGGCGGACATGACGACAAGTAAGACGAGCGCAACGACACTGAATACCGCACCGATTCCATGTGTGATGGCATTGACGATTTCTTCTTTTCTCGTATAGGTATGGGTATTTGCCATAATTGTCCTCCTATTATTATTCCACTCAGACCATTTCGTTCGTAGCGATCTTTTGATCAGGGAGTGTGAATGCAGTAGCTTCTTGCGATTTTGGATCGAAATACATAATCAATAGGGTGTCATTCTTCTTGATGGTACCATTTTCTAAAAATGCTTCAAGATCGAATGGAAGCTTCTCAATCATCACATGCTTGTGCAAATCTTTTTCATTCAGACCGAGCTCAACGAATTCACTGGATACTTTCTCTGGTGAACTCACGAGGTAACGGAAATAAGTGGTCTGGGTCTGCTTATCCATTGTAAAGTCCCACCAGGGCTTACGTGGTTTATGCTTTTGACGGATGAAATAATCGTACTTCATCAAGCCTTCAATCATTGGAAGTCCTTCCACTTGTTCATGAACAAGGAAATCGTGTAGACGTTTGAAAAGGTCCTCAAGCTGATGACCGATCCGTGACCATCCACGGGTTTCCCAGAAGTCTCCGAACTGTTGGAAGAAATCAAACGCCGATGGGAAGACTTCATCGATCAGATAACTGACCGTTGTATCCATACGGTGGTCATTCCAAAACTTCTCCAGTACATCTTCAACCCGTTTGATCTTGATGATTTCACCGAAAGATAAAACGTTGTTGCCAAGGATCTCGTAGGGAGCTTGATCCATATAGATGTAATCATGCTGCTCTGCTCGTAATCGTAAGCCGGTTCCTCGTAGCATCTTCAAGAAACCGAGCTGCACTTCTTCAATCCGGAACGCAAATACGTCATTAAACGTTCTTCTGAAGGAATCATAATTCTCTTCAGGTAGTCCTGCAATGAGATCCAGATGCTGGACGATTTTCCCTCCGTCTCGTACTGTAGTGACGGTCCTCGTGAGCTTTTCGAAGTTTTGACGTCGTTCCACAAGTTCATTCGTCGCATCATTCGTTGATTGGACACCGATTTCAAATCTGAACAATCCAACAGGGGCGTTCTCATTCAAATAATCGATGACTTCTGGACGCATGATGTCGGCAGTGATTTCAAACTGGAACACGGTCCCCGGTAGGTGCTCTTGAATGAGAAACTCAAACATCTCCAAGGCGTATTCCCTTCTGATGTTGAAGGTACGATCGACGAATTTTATGGTGCGTGCACCGTTTGCCATCAGGAATCGAATTTCCTCTTTCATCATTTCAATGTCGAAATAACGGACGCCGACTTCAATGGATGAGAGACAGAAGGCACATGAATAGGGACATCCTCGACTCGTTTCCACGTAGGTGACTCTTTTCGATAGCTGGCTAAGATCTTCTTCAAATCGGAATGGTGTAGGAACGGTTTTCAGATCGAGCTTCGGTCTTGGAGCCGATCGGTGAGGCTTCCCGTCCTTCATATACGCTAATCCTGCAACGGATTCCGGATCTTCTCCTTTTTCCAATGCTTGAAGCAAATCCTTGAACGTAGCTTCACCTTCTCCGACCACGATATAGTCGACGTGTTCGAGTCTTTCCAACCATTGAGGCACATCGTAGGATACTTCTGGTCCGCCGAGGACGATTTTAATGTCCGGGTTGATCTTTTTCAGCATTTCAATAATCGGTATCGTTTCTTCGATGTTCCAGATATAACAACTGAAACCAATTACATCCGGGTTTCGTGAATAAAGATCACTTACGATGTTCATGACAGGATCTTTGATCGTGTATTCAGCCATTTGCACATCATACTCAGGTGCACAATAGCTTTTCAGATATCTGAGCGCGAGACACGTATGTATGTACTTCGCGTTTAATGTACTTACTACAACATTCATTTACGTCACTCCATGCGTGTTATTAACAACTTATTTTAACACATTTCATTCCCAAACATGAGGTACTTCGATGAAAAGAGGAGATTTTACATAGGAATGGAAGTATATAAAGGGTTGAGGGTGCGGATTGTTTTACAAATGGGAAAAGTTCTTTCATCATTTATTGTAAAAATGAAAGCTGATAAGGAGGAACAATCATGGAACGTTTAACAGAAGAACAAGTGTTGAAGGAGATTGAAAAGCTGGAAGGCTGGTTTCTTCAAGATGAAAAGTGGATCGTTAAGAAATACCGGTTCAAGGAATATCTGGATGGCATTGATTTTGTCAGTCAAATTGCAAAGATTTCTGAAGACATTCAACATCACCCGCTCATTTCAATCGACTATAAGCTTGTTACGGTCAAATTAAGTTCCTGGCAAGCTAAGGGACTGACAGACCTCGACTTCAAGCTGGCTGCCGACTTTGATCGGGTTCACGGATAGGAGCTACATATCATGAAATTTTTAACGGGATTGAAAGCAGATAACGAAACATTCATTGGCATTGCGAAGGAAGGACATCCTGGTGAAGTCATCGATTTGAACGCAGCAGCCACCTACTATGACATGAAGATGCCGACCTTATTCTTGGAGTGTCTCCAATCAGAGCACTTTATAGAAACGGTACAGCAAATCTTAGCACGATTGCATGATGAGGAGAAGGAAGCGGCATACACTTTGAAGCGTGAAGAGATCAAGGTTCAGGCACCGATTCCCCGTCCGACCAAGAACGTTTTTTGTGTCGGGAAAAATTATCTCGATCACGCAATCGAGCTTGGGAGTGCCAGTGACGTTCCAGATGTTCCGATGTTCTTCTCAAAAACGCCGACATCTGTCATTGGAACAAAGGACCCTATTCGGATTCCAACGGATGTTACATCGGATATCGACTATGAGGGTGAACTGGCTGTCGTCATCGGAGTCGGCGGGAAACGGATCAAAGCCGAGGACGCTTATGACCATGTTTTCGGATACACGCTGTTGAACGATGTAACAGCAAGAGATCTTCAAAGTAAACACAAGCAATTTTTAATCGGAAAAAGCATGGACACGAGCTGTCCGATCGGACCTGTTGTCATCCATAAAACTTCCATTCCAGACCCGCATGACCTGGTCATCACTACATTTGTGAACGATGAAGTGCGACAGCAATCTTCTACATCCAAGATGATTTTTTCCATACCGAAGTTGATTGAAGAACTATCGAAAGCGATGACGCTCGAACCGGGTGATATCATCGCCACCGGAACCCCTGCAGGAGTAGGGAAAGGATTCGACCCACCGAAATATCTGAAAGCAGGCGATACCGTAACCATCGAAATTGAACAGATCGGTAAACTGAGTAATCCTGTCCTGAATGATGTTTAAGGACATGCCATCAATGGAATTGTAAAAGTAGCGATACTTACTAATTTTACGCAACAGCAATCAATATAAAATTGGAGGCGTTTTGATGGAAAAAGGGATCTTCATAAACAACGAATGGTCTGATCACGGGTTGGAAAAGACGGAGGTCATCAACCCGGCGACAGGAGAGGTCGTTGGGACGGTGCCACGTGGCGGAAAGAAGGAGACACGTTCGGCAATCGATGCGGCTCACGATGCTTTTCCTGGCTGGTCTGGGCTGAATGCTTACGACCGTGCCGCTTATCTTGAAAAATTGTATGAACTCATGATGAAGCATGAAGATGAACTGGCTGAGCTGATGACTTCAGAAATGGGGAAACCGCTGAAGGAATCAAAAGGTGAAGTCCAGTATGCCGCTTCTTTCGTCAAATGGTATGCAGAAGAAGGGAAGCGGGTGTATGGTCGTACAATCCCACCTTCTAAAGATGGAAAACGGATGCAAGTGATCAAGCAGCCAGTAGGAGTCGTCGGCGCGATTACGCCTTGGAACTTCCCGGCCGCGATGATTACCCGGAAAATGGCACCGGCATTGGCAGCTGGTTGTACATTCATCGTCAAACCACCGAATGAGACGCCACTGACGGCAGTGAGACTTGTCGAGCTGTGTGAAGAAGCAGGTTTTCCGAAGGGTGTCGTCAACCTGGTATCAGGAAAATCATCCGAGATCGGCGAAGAGCTTTTATCCAACCCAAAAGTACGGAAAATTACATTCACAGGATCGACGGAAGTCGGAAAACTACTGATGAAACAAGCTTCCGAGCAAGTGAAGAACTTGTCATTGGAGCTTGGCGGCCATGCGCCAATCGTGGTGCTGGATGACGCAGATGTGGAGCACGCTGCCAAGCAGACGGTTGCATCCAAGTTCCGTAACGGCGGACAAACCTGTATTTGCGGAAACCGTGTATACGTTCAGGAAAAAATATACGATGAGTTCATCCATCACGTCGTGAAAGAGACGGAGAAATTGAAGGTCGGCAACGGCTTTGAAGAAGGGACCGACATCGGTCCGATGATCAATAAGGATGCTTATGAAAAAGTCGGGAAGCACGTTGACAATGCAGTGAAGCAAGGCGCGAAGTGCGTGCACGGCGGAAAAGGGCAAGAAGCGGAGAACGGCACGTATTTCTATGAGCCGACTGTGTTGATTGATGTGGAGCCGAGCATGCTGATCATGAATGAAGAAACCTTTGGACCCGTTGCACCGATCCAAAAGGTGAAGACGGATGAAGAAGCCGTCAAATATGCGAACATGACGCCTTTCGGGTTAGCTGCATATGTATTCAGTGAAAATTACAGCCGAGGAATGAAGGTAGTAGAAGCGCTCGATTACGGTATCGTCGGCTGGAACGATGGATTACCGTCTGCTGCGCAAGCCCCATTTGGCGGAATGAAGCAAAGTGGACTAGGCCGTGAAGGCGGCATCGAAGGAATGGAAGCGTATCTCGAAACGAAGTACATCTCCATCGGGATGAAAGAATAAATCATTTCTATCATTAAGAAAGGATTGACCAGGGCCGTCTCACACGACGGCTTCCGGTCAATCCTTTTTCATTTATGATTGGCAGTGCCAGGTACCGATCGGGAGCCCTTGGTATTGTTGGGTTTGTGATCCGTGCCAGGCACCGATCAGGAACCCTTGCTGGGACTGACTTTCAAATCAGTACCTGGTACCGTTTCTGGTACCGTCTCTTTATTCAGGAGCGGGGAGGCGACGAGTAGTAGGGATAGTGCAAGAGTGACGTACAGTCCGATGGTGATGACATTTCCGGTATTCATTAACACGTATAAGCTGCTCATGACAGCGATAAATCCGACGACTGAATCGAAGTATTCGTTCAATGGCCGGTTGGTGAACATACCTAGTAAGATCACGAAAGAGAGTGTTGGAGCGAGCAACATCACATACATCGGCAACATCTGGTCATTCTGAACAGAGATAACGCCCAGGTTGTTCAGCTCTTGAGCGATATGGGTCGATTGATAAGGCAGCAGATAACCAGTGACTGAAACGGTGGTCAAAAGGAGTGGGATTTTAACCCATGGAAGTGCGAAACTGATGAGCAGACCTACGTGTAACCAGAAGCGAATATTCTTCATGCGGACATCTAACCCCCATTGATGTGTAGTCTACCTTAGAAATATTCACCATTGTCCACAAAAAGAACAGAAAAAGGGTGTCAGAACTTCATATCAAACACGAGTTTTCCAATTATAGCTCTGTTTTCGGTTATTTCCCATAAAAATCGGGTTATTTCCAATAAAAAATGAAATTTATAGACGAGAATTCGCGTTTTTCCATAAAAATCAGAAATGATAGCTCAAACCACACTAAAAAAGCAGGCTGATTTTACTCAGCCTGCTTCTACATTCCTACATATTCAAACTTATGTTGCGCTCAACACTTCTTTAATTCTTTCAATCGCCCAGTCGAGATCCTTCTTATCGATAATCAACGGTGGTGCGAAACGAATCACAGTGTCATGTGTCTCTTTACAGAGCAATCCTTTTTCTTTCAATCGCTCACAGTAAGGACGAGCAGCTTCTGTCATTTCGACTCCGATGAACAACCCGCGTCCGCGAACTTCCTTGATCTTCGGATTATCGATCGACTTCAATTCCTTCTGGAAGTAGTCTCCGAGCTCAAGTGAACGCTCAACGAGCTTCTCTTCTTCCATTACTTCTAGTGATGCGATGGATACGGCACAACCTAATGGGTTACCACCGAACGTTGATCCGTGGGAACCAGGGTTGAACACTCCAAGAACATCCTTATCAGCAGCTACACAAGAAATCGGGAATACTCCGCCTCCAAGTGCTTTACCGAGAATATACATGTCCGGCTCGACATCTTCCCAGTCACAAGCGAACGTTTTACCAGAACGGCCAAGACCAGCCTGAATTTCATCCGCAATCATCAATACGTTTTCAGAAGAACACAACTCGCGCACTTCCTTCAAAAAGCCTTCTGGTGGAATGTTGATTCCAGCTTCACCTTGGATCGGTTCAAACAAGAAAGCAGCTGTGTTTTCTGTGATCGCCTCACGCAACGCTTGGATATCGCCATATGGAACCAACTTGATTCCAGGCAGCATCGGACCGAATCCACGCTTGTACTCAGCTTCAGAAGAGAGTGAAACCGCTGACATTGTACGTCCATGGAAGTTGCCTTCACAAGCGATGATTTCAGCTTGGTTGTCAGCTACGCCTTTCACATCATATGCCCAGCGACGAGCGGATTTGATCGCTGTTTCAACTGCTTCAGCTCCTGTATTCATCGGTAATACCATGTCTTTTTTCGTAAGTTTGGATACTTTTTCGTAAAATGGAGCCAGTTGGTCATTATGGAAAGCGCGTGAAGTCAATGTCACACGATCCGCTTGTTGCTTCAATGCTTCAATAATCTTCGGATGACGGTGCCCCTGGTTGACTGCAGAATATGCACTCAGCATATCCATGTAACGGTTACCTTCAGGGTCTTTTACCCAAACACCTTCTGCCTCAGAAATGACAATCGGCAGTGGATGATAGTTCTTTGCACCATACTGTTCTGTCTTTGAAATGATCTGTTCAGTTCCTTGTTGGTCTCTTACTTGATTTTGATTCATGTGCTCACTCCATTCTTGTCATTATAGTCTCGCCTTTCATTATAAAGGATATCCGGAATGCAAAACACCCCAAAGCCCTATTTAAACTATTTCCCTTTCATTATGCCCTTTGATATGATAAAAAAGAATGTTCATAGAGGAGGAATTCAAATGATTCATGCACATGTGTCTTCATGGGCAGTAGCACTGATTCTATTTTTCGTAAGTTACTTTCTACTTCGTGCAGGAAAAGCGAAAGGACATAAGATTACGAGTATGATTTTAAGATTGTTCTATGTCTTGATCATCATCACTGGTGGTATGATTTTCGTTTCGTACATGTCAGCTGGTTATACCGCAGTTGCAGTCTTCATCAAAGTCCTCGTAGGTATCTGGGTCATCGGCGGAATGGAAATGGTATTGGCAAAAACGAAAAAAGGCGCATCAGCGAAAGGGATGTGGATCATGTTCCTCATCTCGTTGGTCCTTGTCCTATACTTAGGATATGGTGTTTTAGGTTAAACAAAAAAAGCTCTCCGCGATGGAGAGCTTTTTTTTGCGCTTGACACATCAGTCCGAGGTCCATTTTTCAGTCAAGATGGTCATGACGGCCTTTTCAATCGTATCTTCCTTTGGATGGCTTTCATAGTATGTATCGATCTGGGACAGCATTTCATTCGGGTCTGAGATGCCCATGTCACGGGATTCAAGACCCTTGACGAGGGTGAGGACGAAAGCCATACGCTCTTTATAGGAGAGAGCCTCCCATTCTGAACCGGTCTGGTTCAGGATCGTATCGGGATTCATCTCTTTCGCGTTTGTTCCTGTGGACTCATTGATTGCCGCCACTTTCTCTTCATCGACGAAAAAATCGGTCAGCTCCGGGCTGACAGCAAGGGCTGATATACCAAGCAATAATCCTAAGGTAAGAATGCCGAATAATAAGTTCTTCATCTTCTCTCCAGCCTTTGCCATGAAGTGAGGTGTCCCGTATATCAGTATAACATTTTTACCGAAGGAGGGATTTACGCTAGTAAAATGAATTCATAGGACAGTACCACGTTAACATGCTGCTAAAATAAAGATTATTAGTTAAAAAGAACTACTAAAGTACATATATATGTAAAATATAGAGATAAAATAGGAGTTTATACACCCTGTATATACATGTAGAATCAAGGTCGAATTGCCGATAAAAAGAGTAGAGAAATAATTTTAAGAGGTAAGGTATCCGATTAAGACGTTAGGAATGATGCGATTAATGAAAACATACACCACGATGTATCGCAATAAAAAACAAATAATAGAATTCATAGAGAAAAACGAACTTTCAACTCAAAATCACCTTCTCATCCAAGTGTTTACGAAAGAAGGGAAAGTTCGGATGTCTCGGCTTCATTCCCTATTGTCCATGATTCTACCAAGAGCGGTTATCATAGGGGCTACAATTGAAGCCTCATTTAATAGAGAAATCAAACAGAGCGGAACGGTTCTTTCTTTTACCGTATTCGAACGGACACGTATTGAGGGCACAGCTGTCCGCTTACCGAACCATAAAAATGCGTATGATTGCGGTTTGGAGATCGGTAGAAGGCTTGTTGAGAAGGATACGAAAGCCATCATTCTGTTCGGAAGCAGTCATACGTTTGACAGCCGGAGTGTCTTGGACGCTTTGGAAATTCAATGCCCAGACGTATTGATCGCTGGAGGGAACGCTGTCCCACTCGGACCAGAACAACAAGAGTTTCTCCTTTCAGACGAAGGATTAATAGACGTTGGCATGGTTGCGGTCAGTCTATCGGGTGAAGAGTTGTCGGCATCGTTGCATGCATGTACGGAATGGAGCACGGCGGGACGTCCATTCATTGTGACCCAGGTGGATGATCGACGCATTCTCACACTGGATCATAAGCCAGTGACGGAAATCTATGAAAAATATCTAGGGAAAAAGATGCTCGATAACATCGAAAGTGCCGAATCCTCATTTCCTTTGATGGTCAAGCAAGGACACGTGACGAAGCCCGTCATGATCAAAGACTTCCACGAGGATGGCTCTATTACGGTGATTGATCCGATTGAAAAAGGGACGACGGTTTACATCGGTTGTGGTGATGCGAGTATCTTCCTGAATACATTCAACTTCATATCGGATCGGTTGAAAGGTGTGCCTGTAGAAGGATTGTTCATGTATTCCTGTTTGTCCCGTTTACGGTTTTTCAAAAAAGGGATCGAGCATGAAATGAACACGATCAAAAATCTGATTCCGACAACAGGTGCTTTTACCGCGGGAGAGTATTATCAAGAAGAAGGAAAGAATGAAGTCTTATCGTATGCATTGACGTTCCTTGCTTTAGCGGAAAGTGAAGCTTACATTGATGAGGATGATTTCAAAAGGGCGACGAATGCGAGCTCTGAAATCAAAGAGATCCTTGCCCTTTCCCAACTGATTAAAGCATCGACAGAAGATTTGGAAGAACTACATCATAGTTTGAAAGAATCGGAGCAACGGTATAAATCCTTGTTTGAGCATAATCCGGATATCGTTTATTCAGTAGATCGAAAAGGAACCATCACAAGTGTCAATTCCACAACTGAAAAGATCCTCGGATTCACGACTGATGAAGTGATCGGAAAGAGCGCCGTGGAATTCCTGCATGAAGAGGATCTGAATCGTGTACACGAATATTTCCGTCTTGCCATGAACAATCAACCGCAACATTTTACGGCTGTGATCCAGCATAAAAACGGGCAGAATGTCCTGTTTGAAGTCGCCAACATGCCGATTATCGTAAACGATGACGTCGTAGGTATTTATGGGGTTGCGAAGAACCGGACGGACCAAATTCTTGCGGAAGAGAAAATTACGCAGCTTGCATACCATGACAGCTTGACTGGACTACCGAACCGGTTGTTTTTCCATGAGCGATTGAAGCATGCAATCGACGTGGCGACGCATACGAAGGGACTCGTGGCGGTCATGGTCGTCGATTTGGATGAATTCAAGTTGATCAACGACAGCTTAGGGCATCAAGCGGGGGACCGCATACTGAAACATGTTGCTAAAAATATGAATGGCATGATCTCAGACGATCAGTTCCTGGCGCGGTTTGCAGCTGATGAATTTCTAGTGCTCGTCCCGCATGCAGACGATTTGGAGAGCATTACGGCGCTCGCCCACAACTTACTGTCCGTCATCAAAAAGCCTGTGTTTTTAAAAGGGAAGGAATATGTACTTTCAGGGAGTATCGGAATCAGTCTCTATCCGAATGATGCAGTTGACGACGAGAAATTGTTGAAGCATGCCAATCTGGCCATGCACCGGGCGAAGTTGATCGGCAGGAACAGTGTCCAATTGTTCACCGACGATATGAACGACCAGATCAATGAGCGGCTGGAATTGGAGAATCATTTACGTAAAGCAGCCCAGTTGGATGAACTTGAAGTGTATTACCAACCGCAGATTTGTATGAAAACCGGCGAGGTGTTTGCATTCGAAGCGCTCATCCGTTGGAAGCATACGAAACGCGGGATGATTCCGCCGAACATCTTCATTCCGATAGCCGAGGAAACAGGGTTGATTAACGAGATCGGGTACTGGGTTTTGGAGGAAGCTTGCTCTCAAACGCGTAAGTGGCATGACAGTGGAATGGAAGACATATCGATTTGTGTTAATGTGTCCGGCAAGCAGTTCCAACGCGTCGATTTCATTGATGAAGTGAAGACGTGTCTCCAGAATACAGGTCTTCAACCGTCCAACCTTCATATCGAGTTGACGGAGAGCATCATGCTCGAGGACGTTGATCATAGCTTGTGGATCATCAACCAACTAAGGGCATTAGGAGTCAAGATTTCCGTGGACGATTTTGGGACAGGGTATTCTTCTTTAAGTTATTTACGGGACTTTCCGATCGATATTTTGAAAATCGATCAGTCTTTCATCCGTAACCTCGAAGAATACAACTCCGATGCCGCGATTGTCCGGGCCATCATTACGATGTGTGAAGGCTTGAATGTGACGGTGTTGGCTGAGGGTGTTGAAACGAAGGAACAATTGACGACGTTGAAAAAGTTCGGCTGCAACCAGATTCAAGGGTACTATATCAGTAGGCCTGTTGAAGCTGAAGCGATCAAGAGTCTGAACCGAAAATACAGCATTGTATAAGGAGAAGGGTGACGGAATGTTCCGTCACCCTTTTTTTCAATATAGATCTGTTCTTCGGTCTTCGTAAACTGGGATGCGGGTGCGGATTTCATCCAGGTGATCGATGGCGATATCCGCAAATAACGTCATTTCTTCTTCTTCCGCTTCGGCAACGATCTCGCCCCACGGATCGATGATGATCGAGTGCCCGCCGAATTCATTGTTCGGATCCTTGCCGATTCGATTACACGCAACGACATAACACTGGTTCTCGATTGCACGGGTGATCAACAGATTGCGCCAATGCTCAGTGCGGGGTTTCGGCCACTCTGCCGGAACGAACAGGACTTTCGCTCCTTCCAGGGCATGTTTCCGGATCCATTCTGGAAACCGGATGTCATAACAGATGAAGCCTGCAACCGGAATATCGTCAATAGTAAAATGTCCATCTTCATTCCCGGATGTTAAATATTTCTCTTCATTCATAAGACGGAACAGATGGACTTTGCTGTATTCCTTTACAACCTCTCCTTCACGATCGAAGACGAGCATCGTGTTGTACACTTTGTCGCCTTTTCGGACTGCGACTGAACCCGCAATAATATTCACGTGATATGTGGAAGCAAGTGAAGAGATGAATTCAATGGTCCTTTCACCGTCCGGGTCACCAATCTGATCCAGCATCTCCAAGTCATATCCTGTGGTCCATAATTCCGGCAGGACGATGACATCGGCTTCGTTGTTGCATGCTTCTCGGATTTGATCCGTTACATGCTCGAAATTGATTTGAGGATTTCCAAATTCAATGTTCATTTGAATGACAGCTGCTTTCATGAGTAAGCCCCCTTAAAAGTCCTATGATATTACTTGATGTTCTACTTTTTACTCATTACACTTTAACATAAATGATTCGAATTTTCGTGAAATTTCATTTGGAGGTGTAAGGATTGAAGCGGTTTCAATATTCCGATACATTATTACGTTTACCCGAACAGTTCTTTGCAAAACTTGTTGATAAGATTCAACCTTATTACGAAGCAGGATATGACATGATCAACTTGGGGCAGGGGAATCCAGATCAACCCGCACCGGACCATGTCGTAGAGGCACTACAAAAGGCAAGCGAGAATCCCCTCTATCATAAATATGCACCTTTCCGAGGTTATCCTTTTTTGAAACAAGCGATCGTGGATTATTACAAACGAGAGTATGACGTCGATCTCGACCCGGAAAAAGAAGTAGCCGTGTTATTCGGGGCGAAGACAGGCCTTGTAGAGGTCAGCCAATGCCTCTTGAATCCTGGTGATTTTGCGCTCGTTCCAGACCCGGGGTACCCAGACTATGAATCTGGCATTGCACTTGCCGGGGCGGAGTCTTATAAAATGCCATTGAATAGAGAGAACGCGTATCGACCGGTTTATAGCGACATACCAGAAGATGTTCTCCGAAAAGCTAAGCTCATGTTCCTCAACTATCCGAATAACCCGACGGCCGGAATCGCGACACCAGAATTTTTTACCGAGACAATCGATTTCGCGAATGAACATAACGTCTGTGTGGTCCATGATTTTGCCTACGGAACGATAGGTTTTGATGGGAAAAAGCCGCACAGCTTCCTTCAAACGAAAGGAGCGAAAGAAGTCGGTATCGAAGTATACACGCTTTCGAAAACGTTCAACATGGCGGGTTGGCGCATCGGTTTCGCACTCGGGAACGCCGAGGTGATTGAGGCGATCAATCTTTTGCAGGATCACTATTATTGCAGTATTTATGGAGGGATTCAGGAAGCTGCGGCAGCCGCGTTGAACGGACCGCAGCAATGTGTAACGGATCTCGTAGCCTTGTATGAGGATCGGCGGGACGCCTTCATTTCGAAGTTGAACGAACACGGCTGGGAGGTCGAATCCCCAAAAGGGTCCTTTTTCGCATGGATCCCCGTACCAGATGGCTATACGTCGGAATCGTTCACAGAAATGTTGTTGGAAGAAGCACATGTCATCGTCGCACCAGGAAACGGTTTCGGTGAAAATGGAGAGGGTTATGTAAGAGTCGGATTGTTATGTGACAAAGAGCGTTTAATTGAAGGGGCAGAACGGATGGTAGCGCAAATCGACCTTTCTTAAAAGACGCATATGGTGGGCACATTTCCATCTTCTACGCATAAAGTGACAATAGAGATGGAGGGTGAGGGAACCATGTGTGGAATTACGGGCTGGATTGATTTTAAAAACGACCTGACCAATGAAACCGCAACGATCAAGAAGATGGCTTCTACGCTTGGAAAAAGAGGACCTGACGCCACGACGCATTGGACTGCTCCCCATGCCGCCTTCGGACACGCGCGACTGATCGTCGTCGATCCGGCAGGCGGAGGACAGCCGATGCACAAGACCTTCAATGATGTTCGTTATTCGATGGTTTACAATGGGGAATTGTACAATACAGAAGATATCCGTAAGGTTCTGCTTTCGAAAGGTCACACGTTCGAGTCACATAGTGACACCGAGGTGTTACTGACGAGTTACATCGAGTGGGGCGAAGCATGTGTCGACCATCTGAACGGCATCTATGCTTTCGCAATTTGGGATGACCGGGAGAACAAGCTGTTCATGGCGCGGGATCGTCTTGGTGTGAAGCCGCTCTTTTATAAATTGGAGAGTGGGGCATTGCTGTTCGGTTCGGAGCTGAAGTCGATCCTCGCCCATCCTTCTGTAAAAGCGGAAGTGGATCGTGAAGGATTGCAGGAAATCTTCGGTTTGGGTCCTTCCCGTACCCCTGGACACGGCGTCTATCGTGGTATGAACGAATTACGCGCAGCTCACGCCATGCGTTTTGATGTGAACGGCGTGAAAGTCTGGCGCTATTGGGACGTGGAAAGTAAAGAACATAATGAGTCGCTCAATGACACGGTCGAACATGTGCGGTGGTTGTTGAAGGATGCAGTAGAGAGGCAATTGGTTGCTGATGTACCGGTCTGTACGTTTCTTTCTGGTGGGGTAGATTCTTCGGCAATCAGTGCGTTCGCTTCCCGCTATTTCCATCAAGAAGGCCGCGGAGCACTCCATACGTACTCGATCGATTATGAGGAAAATGATAAATATTTCAAGAAGAGCACATTCCAGCCGAACTCGGATGGCCCTTGGATCAAGATCATGCGCGACTACTTGAAAACGGTCCACCATACGTCTGTCATCGACAATGAAAAACTGTTGCATTACTTGAAAGCAGCTGTTCATATGCGCGATTTGCCAGGGATGGCAGACGTAGATTCATCGCTCCTCTGGTTTTGTGAAGAGATCAAGCAGCAATTCACGGTCGGATTGTCCGGGGAATGTGCAGACGAAATCTTCGGAGGGTATCCATGGTTTTACCGTCCGGAATTGTTGGAGCGAGAAGCGTTCCCTTGGATGCACTCCGTCGACGAACGGCAGTCGATTTTACGACCGGAATTGGGTGCGAAGCTTCGCTTGAAGGAATATGTCGCAAGTCGTTATCAAGCGACCGTTGATGAGACGCCCCGTTTGGATGGTGAGAAACCGGCAGAAGCGCGTCGTCGAGAGATGTTTTACCTGAATATGCATTGGTTCATGGCGACGTTGTTGGATCGGAAGGACCGGATGAGTATGGGGGCCAGTCTTGAAGTTCGTGTCCCGTTCGCTGACCACCGGATCGTCGATTATGCGTGGAACATCCCATGGGAGATGAAGTTCCTAGAAGGTCGCGAGAAGGGAATTTTACGGAAAGCATTGGAAGGTGTGCTACCAGATGAAATTTTATATCGGAAAAAGAGTCCTTATCCGAAGACGCATCACCCTGAATACACCCGGTTGGTGAAAGAGTGGTTATCATCGATTCTAGAGCGCGATTCGGCACCACTTCTTGAGCTGGTCGACCGTAGTAAGGTGGAAGAGATCATTCGTACGGATGGAGAGGCATTCAAAACTCCATGGTTCGGCCAGTTGATGACTGGCCCACAGCTCATCGCACACCTCGCTCAAATCAACACCTGGCTCGAAGATTACAATGTGAATATCGTAGATTAAGTTAAAGAAGTCGACCTGTTGGAAAGGTCGACTTCTTTTTTTTTTGTACAAAACTAGTCCCATTTATTTACATGTGAGACGAAGGGAGGTGTTAGTTGGTGGTTTAAGTTTTTTTCATTGGGACTATGGGTGAAATTAACGTATTTTGACAGCAGATTATCTGAAATTACGACAATAATTTAGAATTCGTCGGACTAATGATACAGCGAACGTTGACAGGATTCTACTATTCACCAACTAATACAAAAGTAGTAAATAGTACAATCCTTTGGTACTACGGATTATTCTTTCGTATTACATCACTTTCTTCATGAGGAAAGTCCCAAGCAAAATTTATCGACCAAACATTACCATTTCTTTATTTTTAGAAAATTCTGTTATTAGTATTAAATTCTTGTAGAAATTCCATTATGATGGTTTCAACATCAAGGGAGTCGTACATATCAAATTCGACACGGAAGGAGGAAAGTTTTTACGTTTTCATCGTGAAACAAAACTTTTAGGAGGGGAAATATGGAACAGTATCGGAGATTTTGGACGAATCAGCGTGTATTCGCAATCGTAACAGCGATGATTTTACTCATTTCAACATTTCTAGCTCCAACTGCTAATGCCAGAACAGCAACGGATCATGTGCCGAGTCAATCTGTGAACACTTCCTTCAAACAAGAAGCCCTATCCCAAAAAGTAAGCGAAAAGCTGGAGACTCAATTCAAAGATCAAGAACAAGTCACCTTCTTCATCAAATTCAACGAACAAGTCGATACGAAAAAAGTTGCGAAAAACGCAGTTGATAAGGCTGAAAAGCAGAAGTTGACTCCATATAAAAAAGAGTTGGCACAACGTTCAGCTGTTGTATCTGCACTTCGTTCAACAGCAATCGGAACACAAGGAAACGTGAAACAGTTCCTCGACAAACAAAAAACGAACAAAGCGGTGAAAGATTATCAATCTTTCTTCATCGTAAATGCGATGGCCGTTACTGCCAATAAAGAAGTGATGGAACAACTCGCTGCATTTCCAGAGGTAGCGAAAGTTTTACCTAATGAAGTTCGTCAGCTTCAACCGATGCCTGAAACGAAGAAAGCATCCACACAAGGTAAAGTCCAAAACGAGACGAACGCAGTTGAATGGAACGTGGAGCGCATTGGCGCACCAGCCGTCTGGAACATGGGAATCGATGGTACCGGTACAGTCGTAGCGAACATCGATACAGGTGTCCAGTGGGATCATCCTGGATTGATGGAGCAGTATCGCGGATATGACCCGGCAAATCCTGGATCTCCAAGCCATGCGATGAACTGGTTCGACGCTACGGCTAATGAAGATACACCTTATGACGATCAAGGACATGGAACTCATACGATGGGTACGATGGTCGGTGCTGAGCCGGATGGATCCAATCAAGTCGGTGTCGCACCAGGTGCGAAGTGGATCGCAGTCAAAGCATTCACTGCAGCAGGTGGAACCGATGTCGATCTACTTGAAGCGGGTGAGTGGATCATCGCACCTACGGATGCTGAAGGGAATCCTCATCCTGAGATGGCTCCTGACGTTGTCAACAACTCTTGGGGCGGCGGATCAGGATTAGATGAATGGTACCGTCCGATGGTACAAAACTGGCGTGCAGCCGATATTTTCCCAGAGTTCTCTGCGGGTAATACGACGATTTTCAACCCGGGTGGACCTGGATCGATTGCCACACCAGCTAACTACCCTGAATCGTTTGCAACAGGTGCAACGGATATCAATGATAACCTGGCAAGCTTTTCATTGGAAGGACCATCTCCATATGATGAAATCAAGCCGGATGTGAGTGCACCTGGTGTCAACATCCGTTCGACTGTACCAGGAAGTGCTTATGAAGGCGGATGGAACGGTACATCGATGGCGGGTCCACACGTATCCGCGGTAGTCGCGTTACTACGTCAAGTGGATTCCTCTCTGACCGTCGATGAGATGGAAGAGATTTTACTGAGCACGGCTGAGCCGATGACGAATGGAGAGTATCCAGAGTCACCGAATAATGGCTACGGATATGGCTTAGTCAATGCTTTTGATGCCGTTTCTTCTGTCATGAATGGTCTTGGAGTGGTGAAAGGTCAAGTGACGAAAGAAGGAGAAGATGCGGAAGCACCGACGTTCGAGCATAGTGCTCCTTCTGAAACATATGCTGGACTTGATCTTCCACTATCCTTGACAGCGACGGACAACGTAAGTGTGACGAGTGTCATGCTCGAATACGAAGATGCAGATGGGAACTGGCAATCTGCAGAGGCAGTTCGTACAGAGGGCGATTACTTATCAGGAACGTACGAGGCAGTCATTCCTGGAGAAGCAATTGCGGAACCTCAATTAAGCTATCGTTGGGTCGTGAACGATTTTGGTAATAATTCGGTCACATCTGATGAGTATGAAGTGGCTGTATTACCAGGAATCACTACTGGATATTCCACGGACTTCGAATCCCAGCCAACCGGTTGGATGTCGTGGGGAGACAATAACACTTGGGAATGGGGAGCTCCTACATCTGGACCAGGTGAAGCGGCTTCAGGTGAAAACGTATATGCAACGAACCTGGATGGCGATTATGACAACAATGCCAATATGACACTTATGATGCCACCAATCGATCTTGGTGAAGGACCAGCCTACTTACAGTTCAACAACTGGTACAACTTAGAAAGAAACTATGATTACGGACATCTAGTCATTTCTACAGACCAGGAGAACTGGGAGCAACTCGTTGAGTTTAATAATGTCAGCGATGGTTGGGTTGAAGAAGAAATCGACTTATCCGAGTATGTGAACCAACGAATCTACATTGGTTTCAATGTCGATTCAGATGGTAGTGTCCTAAGAGAAGGTTGGTACATTGACGATGTCCGATTGAGTGATACACAGCTTAATCCGTCATCGAAAGCTACACTCTTCAATTCAAAGCAAGGCAAGAACATCCATCCGACGAAAGATGATGCAACTAAGAAGAAGGATGATAAGGTAGCGAAGAAAGAAAAGGTAGAACCCGCTGAATTGATGCCGACCAAACGGATCGATATCGTGAAAAAGAAAGATAAAGGCGATACTGCACCTTCTGCACTTCCACTTGCAGCAGAAGTGAGCATTTTGGAAAGTGGCCGATCCACATCTTCTAGTCCTGTAGATGGAAGCTATTCGATCACACATGCTGCTGGGGATTACACAGTCGTTGCAGAGGCGTATGGATTCCATCCAGAGCAGCAATCCGTATCTATTCCGGATGACGGCGAAGCAGAAGCTGATTTTACATTAGAAGAGATGGCTCAAGGTACTGTATCTGGTACTGTAACGAATGAGCAGACTGGAGAGCCGATTGAAGGCGCGACTGTCTTGTTGGTCGAGGATGCTGCAGTTGCCCCAGTTGAAACAGATGCAGATGGAAACTACACGTTGACTGCCTATGAAGGCGAGTATACGTTGAAGATCATGGCATCTGGTTACTACGGTGAAGAATTTTCGGTTACAGTCGAAGGTGATGAAGTAACCGATCAGGATGCTCAACTGAAGCCATTCATCGGATATCCTGGAGAAATCGGATATGATGATGGAACTGCTGAAAATGCACGCGCATTTTACGATGCAGGAAACGGTTGGGGTGTCAGAATGTCTCTTCCAGAAGGAAAAGAACAAGCACTTGTCACAGGTGGAATGTTCCGATTCTGGACAACGGACTGGCCGAACCCAGGCGGAACTGAGTTCCAAGTTGAAATCTGGGATGCCGCAGAAGATGGGTCTCCTGGTGAAAAACTTGCCGGACCGATCGATGCGACAGCACTACGAACGGGTGAATGGACGCAAGTAGACTTGTCAGATCAAGGTGTTACCGTAACAGGAGACTTTTATATGGTTTATTTGCAAACTCAACCGAACCCATATGCACCAGGTCTTGCGACAGATGAAGACGGAGATTATGCAGAAAGAAGCTGGCAATATGTCGGTGGGGCATGGTCTCAATCTCCTGAGTCTGAAGGGAACTATATGATCAGAGCCGTTGTCGATTATGAAGTGACAGCTCCGGTCATCACCTCACCTGCAGACGGAACGCATACGAACAATGAAAGTGTAACCGTCCAAGGTCAATCTGCTCCTGGTGTCGACATTCATATCGAAAACAATGGCGATGAAGTCGCGGTTGTCCCTACGAATGAAGATGGCACATTCTCAGCTGACATTACGCTGATGGATGGGGAGAATGTCCTTACGGCTACAGCGGCAAATGATCGCGGAATGACGGATCCTTCCGCACCGGTTACGGTGATCCTCGATCAAGCAAAACCGGAATTGACAATTGAAAGCCCAGAAGATGACATGAAAACGAATCGTATGGCTGTACGCGTGACAGGTACAGTAAATGATGAACACCTTCAATGGGTAAAAGTGAACGGAGAGCGTGCAGAAGTGAGTGAAGATGGCACTTACGCTCACCGAATCCTGCTCGATGAAGGCGAGAATCTAATCAAGGTAGTTGCAAAAGACCACGCAGGTAACCGTATCAAACGCACGGTCACGGTTCACGCGAAGTTTGGACCGATCGAGGTTTCGAATGTGATGCCAGATACGGACAAAAACCTCGAGTCAGGACAATCTGTGATGATATCCTTCAACAGTGAGCCTGGACTGGAAGCGCGTTTCCGAGTGCATATGCCATTGACGAATATGGGCATGGGTATGGTACAGAATGCGACGGAACTTCCGATGATGGAAATGTCACCGGGTTACTACGTTGGTTATTACACAGCCACTTCCAACGTGGTCGCTGATGGAGCGGTCGTTGAAGTCGTCGCAAGAGATGACTATGGAAACGAAACAGAAGAGATCGCGGCAGGAAAGCTTTACATCAATACAGAGGAATAAATGGAAAATGGAGAGCGACTGCTTCGGCAGTCGCTTTCTTATTGATGAAGTTTGGTTAGGGTGGTGAGTGCGAATATGGGTTTTGGGATTATAAATCGGGGATTTGGATTATAAATCTCAAATATGGATTATAAATTCGGAATATGGATTATAAATTCGAAAATTGGATTATAAAATTCGAATTTGGATTATAATCTCTGAATCTGGCTTATAATCGAATTTCGTACTGCCATCGACTTTTCGAAGTAATTTTTCTTCTATAAAAAGGAGAACACCCTCTTTTTGCAGAAGAATAGATAGAATTTCAATAAAAGGAGCGATGTAATGCAATTAATGAAGCCAATTCCTAATCTACAGCTCATTTCTCTTCTCTATAGAAGTCCTGCTAAAGACCCTGCCCACCAACAACACAATCAAATTCTAACCCGATTGAACAACCTTGAAGCTGGGTTTTACGGAGAAGAACAAGTGGCATACCAACTCCGATATCTCCCGAAAGGAAAATTCAAAATACTCCACAACATCAGACTTTCCTATCAAAATCTCCATTTCCAGATTGATTTCCTTCTACTTTCCCCACATTTTCATCTCATTTTAGAAGTGAAGAATATCATAGGTGAACTAGATTATGATCCAGTGTTCCAGCAGCTGGTCTGGACGAAAATAGACGGTACGAGGATGGGACTCGGAAATCCAATTTCCCAGGCACAACTACAGAAAAGACAATTCACCAATTGGTTGAAGAAATATAACCTTCCGATTGCTCCGATTTATTACCTCAGTGTGATGAGTAACCCCAAAACAATTCTAAAAACCTCACCAAATCATCAAGGTATCTCCAAATTAATCATCCATAAACATTCTTTACTTCAAAGAATAGAAAACCTTCTCATCGGACAAACGAATGAATCTATCTCGAAAAATGATGTAACCAAGATCGCAAGGAAAATTAAGAAGAAAAACGAACCTTTGTTTTTGGACGTCTTAAGCAAATACAACTTTACTAAGAGAGATATGCAAGGAGGTGTCCAATGTCTTCAATGCAAGACTCTTCCAATTCCGAAAAAGGAAAACCGGACAATCTGGAATTGTCCGGCATGTGGAATAGTACCTCATCATTCATATGAATCAGCTATTACTGATTTTGTCCTATTATATACTCGTCATTTTTCTAATAAAGAGCTGAGAGAATTTCTAGGACTAACATCCGCTTCAACTGTCTACAAGCTGCTGAAGAAAATGGACATCCAAACAGTAGGGAGAAAACACATATTCCCAGTAGAAAACATCCAAAAATTCGCTCAAAAGGACTTCATCAACGAGTAACCTACACGCTTAACCTCTTCAAAATCCGGAACTCTCCAGCTGGCACACCGAGCTTTCCACTTGATTCAAACTGCTCATCATTCCATAGGTCGTGAATTTGCATTCCTTCTCCAAAACCGCCACCTAAATCCACCAGTTTTTCTTCCGTGTTTTTATTGACCATTACGAGAATGGCTTCATTCTCATAACCACGTTCATACATGATAACCTCAGGATCTTCACCGCGTACAAAGTGGAAAGTGCCATCACCTTGCAGGGCACGTTCTTCCTTACGCAACCTGTTCAATCGAGATACGAACTCGAACAGCTCACGATCCTGTTTCTCTGAATCCCATTCCATACACTTCCGGCAATCCGGATCTCCAGCACCATTCATACCGATTTCATCTCCATAATAGATACATGGTGTTCCAGAGAAAGTGAGCTGGAACAGGAACATCAACTTCACCCGTTCAATTTCATCACCGCTGATTGTCAAAACACGAGGCGTGTCATGGCTGCCAAGTAAGTTGAAGGCCACGTCGTTCACATTTTTCGGATAGGCGACGCTCCATTTCGTGATCTGTTCAACAAAGTCTACACCGCTGATGCTGTCCTTCGCAAAATAATCCAGAACGGCATTCGTAAAAGGATAATTCATGACCGCGTCAAATTGATCTCCTTCGAGCCATGGCATCGAGTCGTGCCAAATCTCACCTAGAATATAGACTTCAGGTTTGACACTTTTGACAGCTTTACGGAAGTCTCGCCAGAAGGAGTGGTCCACTTCATTCGCCACATCCAAACGCCAGCCGTCGATGTGGAATTCTTCAACCCAATACTTTCCTACGTTCAACAGATAATCGCGGACTTCCGGGTTTTCGGTGTTCAACTTCGGCATAGAAGGGACGAAGGCAAATGCATCATAGTTTGGTACCGGTTCTTCTTTTACCGGGAACTCATGGATATGGAACCAGTGCTTGTACGCAGAGTTCTCCTGATTTTTCAGCACATCCTGGAATGGTTCGAAAAAATAACCGCTATGGTTGAAGACTGCATCTAGCATCACTCGGATTCCGCGTTTATGACATTCCGTTACGAGTGTTCGGAATGTTTCCTTGTCCCCGAATTGAGGATCGATTTCCATATAATCGATCGTGTCATATTTGTGGTTCGAATGTGCCTTGAATATCGGTGTAAAATAAATCCCGTTTACGCCAAGCTCATCGAGGTGATCCAAGTGATCGATCACACCTTGGAAATCCCCACCGAAAAAGCTGTCGACTTTCGGATCTTCGCTGTTCCATGGCAATGTGCCTTCTGGATCGATAGAAGGATCTCCATTTGCAAAACGCTCTGGGAAGATTTGATACCATACTGTATCCTTCACCCAACCCGGCGGTGTGAATACGTCAATTTGATTGAGGAAGGGGAAGCAGAAATAGAAATTTGTATCTTTCGGATCTTCTTCTACGAACCCTTTTTCTCCATATATTAGTGTTTCATTTCCATCATGAACTTCGAATCCGTATCGCAATCTACGAAACTCTGGATCCACTGAGGCGATCCAGTAATCGAACAGGTCATCAGAGCCTTCAAGTTTCATAGATTTCTTGTCGTTTTGCCATTGCTCATTTTTCCATACATACGGATCCCCATAGATGAGGTCTACGGAAGTGAGATCGTTTTTCTCCGTTCGTAATCGGATGTGCAACTTTTTTTCATTGAGTGCATACGCATAATTGTTCTTCGGACGGTGATAGATTGCTGATTTGATCAAGGGTTCCACCTCATTTTAAGAGTGTTAAGATACTCCCATCATAATTTAATAGAAAAAGTTATGCAAACGGTTGCAGAAATCGTTTTCACTATGTATAATACAAATTAATCAGTGCAAACGTTTTCACAACTGTAAAACGAATGAGCTAAATTAGGGGAGGTCATTTCATGTTAAAGAAGTTTTTGAATGTTTCATTGACTGCCGGTCTAGCGGTTTCCATGCTAGCTGCCTGCGGACCGCAAGACGATTCTTCTGAAGGATCAGAAGAAAAGAAAGGCAACAGCGATAAACCAGAAAAGCTGGTCGTTTGGGAAGATAAAGAAAAAGGTGTAGCGATCGAGCCAGCACTTAAGAGTTTCGAAGAGAAATACGGCATTAAAGTAGAATTCAAAGAACTAGGAATGGCGGACGAAATCCGTGAGCAACTTCCATTGGATGCGCCAGCCGGTACAGGTCCGGACATACTGACTCTACCACATGACCAAATCGGAGCGATGGCAACACAAGGATTGCTTGCACCGATCGAGGTAGAGCAAGATGTACTTGATACATTCACAGAGTCTTCTATTGAAGCACAAACTTTTGACGGAAAACTTTACGGTCTACCAAAAGCGACTGAAACACCAGTATTCATTTATAATAAAGCACATATGGACAAAGCGCCGGAATCTTTCGATGAGCTTTACAGCTTCTCAAAAGATTTCACGAAAGATGGAAATTACGGTTTCCTAGCACTTTGGGATAACTTCTACTTCGCTAACGCGATCATGGCTGCAAACGGCGGATATGTATTTGATCGTACAGACGAAGGTCTTGATGCGGACAACATCGGTTTGAACAACGAAGGTGCGGTAAAAGGTGCTGAATACATCCAGCAATGGTATACAGAAGGATTGTTCCCGAAAGGTATCATCGGTGAGAACGGTGGTTCCGCTATGGACGGATTGTTCAACGAAGGTAAAGTCGCTTCTGTCATGAACGGTCCATGGGCATTCCAAGGAATGAGAGACGCTGGAATTGAAATCGGAGTAGCTCCACTTCCGAAGTTGCCGAATGGTGAATATCCTGAAACATTCATCGGTGTTAAAGGATGGCACGTATCTGCATACTCTGAAAACCAAGAGTGGGCTACGAAACTAGTAGAATGGGTAACGAATGCTGAAAACGCGAAGATTCGTTATGAAAAGACTTCTGAAATCCCTCCAGTGAAGTCATTGATTGAAGATCCTGTTATCGCGGATAATGAGGGTGCAAAAGCGGTTGCTGTTCAATCTCAACGTGGTACGCCAATGCCGAACATCCCACAAATGGGTCAAGTTTGGGAGCCAATGGCAAACGCACTTCAATTGATCGTAACTGGAAAGCAAGAGCCGAAACCAGCGCTAGAAGATGCAACAAAAACAATCAAGCAACAGATTGAAGCAACTGGCGCGAACAACTAATACAGTTTAAAAAGAATGAAATTAGGAGAGCGGTACCTCGAAGCCGAGGTACTGCTTCATCTTTATAAGGGCACGATTATTCGTCCATCCACATTGATGATTTCAAAGGAAATTCACCGGTAGAGAGTGGGTTTCAGAGAAATCATCAACCACTATTAATAGAAAGGACAAGGGGCTTAAATGAATGACATGACTACAACTTCGTCCACACATCGGAAAAGAGCACTGTTCTTGTCCCTCATTCCAGGTCTAGGACAGCTATATAACCGACAATACATGAAAGCCATCGCGTTCTTCATCTTGACGGTCTCCTTCATCATCGCTTTTAAAGACCTACTTAATATGGGTTTATGGGGGATTGTCACACTAGGGGAGAAACTACCACGAGACCACTCCATCTTCCTGATGGTAGAAGGAATCATCGCCATCCTTGTACTGCTCATCGGTTTAACCGTCTATGCCTTGAACCTGTATGATGCGCATGTGAACGGTAAAAAGCGAGACCTGGGACTGAGACTTCACTCGATCCGAGAACAGTATCGAAATGTTGTGGATACTGGTTTCCCATATTTGATGCTATCACCTGGTGTATTCTTGCTGATTTTCGTTGTTATTTTTCCGATTTTATTCGTTATCTTACTTGCGTTCACAAACTATGATTTATATCACTCACCACCTGCAAAACTGGTGGATTGGGTCGGGTTTCAGAACTTCATTGATATTTTCCGCCTAGATATTTGGAGAAAAACATTCATCAGTGTTCTAAGCTGGACGATCATCTGGACGTTTGTCGCTACAACGATCCAAATCGCAATCGGGATTTTCTTGGCAGTACTTTTGAACCAGAAGGATCTCAAGTTCAAGAAGGTATTCCGTACGATTCTCATCTTACCTTGGGCGATTCCAGCGTTCGTATCGATCCTTGTTTTCGCTGGTATGTTCAATGAGACGTTCGGTGCTATCAACAATGATCTATTAGCCACTTTCGGAATCGATCCGATTCCTTGGCTGACGAATCCGTTTTGGGCAAAAGTAGCGCTCATCCTGATTCAATCGTGGCTTGGATTCCCGTTCATTTTTGCAATGGTAACCGGTGTGTTGCAATCCATACCTGATGAGCAATACGAAGCGGCGACAGTAGATGGTGCAACAATGATTCAGAAGTTCCGTACGATTACGTTGCCGATGATCTTGTATGCAATTGCACCGATTTTGATTACGCAATACACGTTCAACTTCAATAACTTTAACGTCATCTTCCTCTTTAACGGAGGAGGTCCACCAATGCCTGGACAGACAGCAGGGTCTACAGACATCTTGATTTCATGGATCTATAGTTTGACGTTGGAATCACAACAATATGCGAAAGCTGCAGCGGTTACGATGGTCCTTTCGATAATCGTCATTTCCGTAGCGCTATGGCAATTCCGTAGAACGAAATCGTTTAAAGAGGAGGATATGATCTAACATGAACATGAAAAAACAGAAAATCATCCGCCTCACACTGTCGTATATCGCTATTTTCATCGCACTCGGAATCGTCATTTATCCGGTGTTATGGATAGTCGGGTCTTCCTTCAACCCAGGGAACAGTTTATCGGGTTCGACGATCATTCCGAAGAATGCAACGCTCGCACACTATAAAGAACTGTTCGATCTCGACCAAAGCAACTACTTGAAGTGGTATTGGAATACGCTGAAAATCTGTACAATCACAATGGTTCTATCAGTCACGATGATCGCATTGATGGGTTACACGTTTTCACGTTACCGTTTTGTCGGACGTAAGAATGGTCTGATGACTTTCCTTATCCTTCAAATGATTCCAAACTTCGCAGCATTGATTGCGATTTACGTTCTTGCAGTACAAACGGGATTGATCGATACGCACCTTGCGTTGATTTTGCTCTATACCGGTGGACTGTTACCGATGAACACCTGGCTTGCAAAAGGATATTTCGATACGATTCCGAAGGAGCTGGATGAATCCGCACGTATTGATGGTGCAGGGCACTTCCGTATCTTCTGGCAGATCATCTTGCCACTTGCGAAGCCGATCCTTGCGGTCATCGCGTTGTTCAGTTTCATTACACCGTTTGCTGATTTTATCTTGGCAAAAGTCATTTTGCGTAGTGAGGAGAAATACACCCTAGCGGTCGGGCTATACAATCTGGTGGCAAAACAATTCGGTGCCGAATTCACCAAGTTCGCGGCAGGTGCCGTATTGATTGCGATCCCAATCTCGCTATTGTTCCTTTCTCTACAACGTTACTTGATCTCTGGACTGACAGCAGGGGGTACAAAAGGATAATCGACCCTTGGTTGTCGTATAGGGCACACGTAATTATGGTAAAATGGAGCTAGTAGTGTCGGACAGGAGGAAGCATACATGGGTGTTACAATTAAAGATGTTGCCAAACTAGCAAATGTAGCTCCCTCTACAGTATCTCGTGTTGTAGCGAATAATCCGCGAATCAGTGAAGAAACGAAGCGAAGAGTCCGTGAAGCGATGGATTACCTAGGGTATCATCCGAATTTCACGGCTCGGAGCCTCGCTAACAGAAGTTCGAGGGCAATCGGAATCGTCATGCCGAGCTCGGCTGAAAAGGCATTCCAAAACCCGTTCTTCCCTGAAGTATTACGTGGAATCAGTACCAAAGCACATGAACAAGAATATACTTTGTTGATGTCGACTGGTACGACTGAAGAGGAGATCTACAGAGCCGTCGTAGGAATGGTGCAAGGAAGAAGAGTCGATGGAATCGTCCTTCTTTACTCAAGGGTTGATGATCGTATCATGAATTATTTATATGAACAGAAGTTTCCGTTCACGGTAATCGGAAAGCCATATAAACATGATGACGAAATCAATCACGTTGATAACGATAACTATCGAGCGGCGAAAGAACTGACTGAATGCCATATCCAAAATGGACATGAACGGATCGGGTTCGTCGGGGGGAGCTTGAGCCTCGTCGTGACCACCGATCGATTGCTCGGATATGAAAAAGCGTTACAAAATGCAAAGATTCCTTATAAGAGTGATTATGTCATCCATGCGGACTTTGCAGTTGAAGAGGGACGGAGAGCGGTTTCCGAACTTATGACGCTCGATGAACCACCAACTGCCCTCGTTGTTACAGATGACTTGATGGCTCTTGGAGTATTGAGGATGCTCGATGATATGAATATGAGGGTACCTGAAAATGTATCCGTTTCCAGTTTCAACAACGCCATGATTGCTGAATTAGCAACTCCATCTCTTACATCGGTGGATATCAACATTTATGAACTAGGTTATCAGGCCGCGAACACATTACTTCGCTCCATTGAACAACCTGATTCACCACCGCAGATGATTAAAGTGAAGCATCACATCATAGAGAGGCAATCGAGCGGGGACTTGAATTGTTAAAAGAGCGACAGGGATAACCTGTTCGCTCTTTTTTTATATGGAGTCATAGATAGGACGAAGGTACCAATTTCTAAGATGGGTAGCGTTTTTTCTTAAATAGAGTGCGATTTTTCTAAAAGGAAAGGTGTTTTTTCAAAAAACACCTCTCAAATTTCTAAAAGAACAACCTCTTTTTCTAAAACAACCATCTGTAGCCAAGCAATTTCCTAAAGGATTTCTCTGAATGTTATGGAAATGGTAAAGTAACAGAACTTATGAGGTGCAAACCATGTCAAATCAAGCCTTTCCGTTCCCGTTCACGAAGGATCAGTATGCTTATTCAAATAATTCTTCTATACTCGATCCTGCTTGGACGGTGACGGTTACAGAGGATTACAAAAAAGAAATCGAACTGAAGCGAGAGTTGCTTCAGCAAAACCATTCGCGTTGTTTCCGATCGCTTCCCATTTCACTTGAATCACAATGGGAAGTGATG
This sequence comes from Pseudalkalibacillus sp. Hm43, assembly GCF_051842935.1. Classification (GTDB taxonomy): domain Bacteria; phylum Bacillota; class Bacilli; order Bacillales; family Fictibacillaceae; genus Pseudalkalibacillus. The sequence continues at coordinate 738,561 of NZ_JBPXRR010000001.1, forward strand.
CGGCTTGTTTTCACTCAACTCGCTGAAGCGTATCCTTCCCATTTTTCTTTTACGCAAAAAGGGAAAGAATGCCGGTTTCAGAATCATCTTCTTAATGAGGAAGAGAGGTTCATCTTCAGGGACAACACTTCCATCAATCTCGAACCGTTGGATCTGGCAGGAAGGCATGTGCAGGAAGACTTGATCTTAATGGGTGACAGAAGCGATGGTCTGTTTCTTGAGGCGGGTCAGTTATGCTTTCCTTCCAATTGGTCGTTGACGTTTGTGCTCGGGATGGAGTTCAAGTCAATCCATCATCCAGTCCCCGACATCACCGACAATGGTTTTATTGATAAGGTGGAACGATTCATTTCACGGATCCGTCCCAATACAGCATGGGAGAGGAAAAACTGGTCCATCACGATTTCTGAAAAACTGGATACACCTCTCGAAACGTATGCGGACTGGGGAAGGCTGAGGCAATCTGTTACTGAAGAGAATGCGGGGAAAATGGTCCACCTGAGAGTGGAAGTGCAACGGTTATTCCGCTTGCCGGTCAACCATGATATCCTGTTTTCCATTCATACGTATCTTTTATCTTTAGAAGATATCGTGATGAATGAGGAATGGCTGACGCTTTTCTACCTGAACATCAAGACATTGGACGAAGATATCGCTGATTATAAAGGCATCTCTCAATATAAAAAAGAAATACTGCGATATGTTGAAAAAACGATGGCTGAAAAAGAGACGATGAACGGATGAGTAAACAAACAATCATTTTAACAGATCAAAACAATATGGAACGAGCACATGATCGGGGAACCGAAATTCAAAAGGGTGGCGGCAATTGTGTGATCCTTTGTTTAGAAGAGGAGAACGACCTTGAAAAAAAGCTGTCGCTCCAGCCTTTGGGAGCTCAGATTGTGATTTTTGCGGAAACGGCTTTCATCCAAAACCTCCGACAGCTCGCTTTAAGAGTAGGATTTAAACAGAGGGATATAAACGTGATTCCAAGAGAGGAAGGTCCGATGAGTGCTTTCTGCTCTCAGTGCCATCACATCCAATCCCTCACAAAAAAAGAGTTTGCTTGTGAGAATTGCCATCAAACCATTGAAGCTTCTGATCACTTTTCAGCGTATCATCAAGCGTATTTGGCCTATCCTGTTTTTACACAAAAGAGATGATGGATCAAAAGGATGAACACAGTCATGCAAAAGTTTTATCAACTGAAGGTCCGGAAAACTGAATATATCACTCCTACAATCAAGAAGATCACCTTTACTTCGGAAAGTGAAAAGCTTCCTCACTTTGGAGCTGGCTCTCATATTTCACTAAAACTACCGATGGGCACGAGGCAATATTCGCTTATCAATGATCCGCTCCAGGACGAATCTGAATATACGATTGCCGTGAAAAATGTCGGGAAGGAAGGTGGAGGGTCCTCATTTATCCACCATCATGTAAAACCGGGTGATTCCATCGAAGCAGCTCCGCCTGAAAACTATTTTCCGATCCGATCGGAGGCTCGTCACCATTTATTCTTGGCAGCTGGAATCGGAATTACGCCATTTCTATCCATGATGGCTTTCCTTACGCAGACGGGTCAACACTTCGATCTCCATTATGCTGGCTCGAGCGCTAGTGAATGTGCCTTTTACCCTATGATCAAAAAACGTTATTCGGATCACGCTCATTTTTACTTTATGGAGAGGGAGCAGAAAGAAAAAGAGCTCCAAAGAGCACTTCGTAACCAATCCGTCGGTACCCATATCTATATTTGCGGACCCTCTGCATTCATGGATCATTATATGACGTACTGTAAAGCGCTCGGATATCCAGATGAAAATATCCACTCCGAGCGGTTCCGCCCTGCAGGTCGCATCCAAAATCCGAAAGCTTTCCGGGTGACGGAGGAACGATCAGCCAAGACGCTGTATGTAGATTCAGATCAAAGCTTGTTGGAAGCGTTGATTGAAGAAGGGATCATGGTACCTTATGCCTGTCGCATGGGTGTATGTGGGACGTGTGAAGTCGAAGTGTGTAACGGTTCCGTCCTTCATAATGAGACGTTTTTGACTGAAGAAGAAAGAAAAGAGAAGATGCTTTCATGCGTATCGCGTGGTGAAGGGCAGATTACAATCAAAGTGTAAACTACTGTTTTAAAAGTCCTTCCAAAACCCTTCTGAACGGTTGCTGTTTTCGGACAGATTCCATCTCTGTCAGAGGACAGTCCTTTTTCTTGATTCGATCAAGTACATCATTCATCGAAAATAGCTCAGGTCTCAATTGATCATTCACTTCATTCCAAAAAAGAGGAGTCGCCACAAGCGCTTCCTCAACACCTCTCATCGAGTACGGGGCAATGATCGTCTTTCCCTCTGCATGTTGTAAGAAGTCGATATAACATTTGGAGCCGCGATTTTCTTTCATCCTTTCAATTGTAAAATCATCCGGAAACTGGTTGACTAAGTATTCAGCTATGAACTTCGTGAACATTCGGGTGTCCTCATAGGAAAACGCCCCGATTTGTAGAGGGATGTAGATCTGCAGGCCTTTGTTGCCGGACGTTTTTACAAAACCAACTAATTCCAAGCGGTCAAGAATCTGCTTGATTTGCAGTGCAGCTTTAATCGCAAGTGAAAAATGATCTCTTGAAGGAGGATCGAGATCGAATACGATCTCAGTCGGGGAGATCGAATCGATCGTATTGAACGGAATATGGAACTCAAGCGCAAGTTGATTCCCTAACCAAATCAGGCTTGCCAGGTCATTACAAACGATATAATTGATCTTTTCATGGAGATCTGTTTGGATGAACTCTGGTGCATAATCTGGACAATTCTTTTGATAAAAAAAGTCATCATACATACCATGAGGGTATCTTTTTACCGTCAAATGTCTGTTCTGCAAAAAGGGAAGCATGCGTTTGTGGACTTCAATCAAGTATTGTAGATAACTTTGTTTTGTGATGTCCTTTTCCGGATACAAGACTTTATCGAGACTCGTCACTTGGATTGTTTGACCCTCAATGTTCAGTTCTCCATTTGCATTTGAAGTGCTTCCCATGTGCAATCCTCCCAATGGATGTCCAATCTGAATTGGATGAATCTCGGATGTCTTAACTGCATTTGATAGATTTCAAGGAATTCCAACTCCACACAGATGCGAGGTGTGACCTCGATCTGATTGTTGCGTTTCCTCACTTGGTTTTTTTTCACAATCTGGATCAGCGCTTCTCTTTCCTGACCTTCCAGACCATGAGAAAACAGTCCGATCGGCTGTAGTTGTTCATCGTTCACGACGGCAACGTGAAAATATCCGTTTCCTTCATCAAGTCCAATGACGATGAAGAAGCCGCGATACAGTCGTTTCACCTTCAACCAATCATTCGTCCGTTTCCCAGGTACCCATACGCTGTTTCGCCTTTTGGCTACCACACCTTCACCTTTAGACTCTTTAACCTGTGCAAAAAGTGCGTCTCCATCATCTGAAAATGGAATCCATTGAATCGGACTGTGATGTTCCTTGTTTACAGTCGGGTACTCTCTTCCGTCCACCCATTCCTCTAGGAATCGTTTCCGCTTATGAAAAGGTTCATTCTTCAATAGGTTACCGGATCGCATCAATAGATCGAAGACCAGATAGGTCGCTGGTGTTGCGGTTACTTGTTCTTGGATTTTGGCTTCTTTTTTCATGCGGCCACGCTTCTGGATCTTAGAAAAGGATGCTTTTAATGGAGTATCCAATATACATAGTTCACCATCCAATAAAATCGGGAGATCCTCTGAATGCTGTTGGATTTGTTCCGCTTCGTGTACGATCTCAGGAAATTCTGCCTTCAACGACCGTAAGTTTCGACTGTACAGATCGATTTCGGATTCATCGATATAGAGGAGGCACCTGAAACCGTCGTACTTGATTTCAAAACACCAATCACTTCCGGCTGGCAGCTCAGAAGTGAGGGTGGGAAGCATCGGTTTGTAGCGCATCATTCACTGCTCGCTTTTTTCTTACGGCTGCGTGTCGTTTTCTTCTTTTTCGGCTTCGTATCGTCAATACTTGCTTGCAACGCATCCATAAGGTCGACGACATCCGCTTTCGGTCGTTGTTTCGCCACCTTGATTTGCTCGCCTTTGACTTTGCTTTGGATGGCTTCCATCAAGGCTTCACGATAATCATCCTGATATTTTTCCGGGTCGAATTCAGTGGTCAACTGTTCAATCAGTTGTATGGCCATCTTCAATTCTTTATCGTTCAATTCCATTTCCTCAGGAATGTCTGGAACAAGATCGATGTTACGAACTTCATCTGGAAAATGGATCGTTTCCAGCAAGAGTCCTTTTTCATAAACACGGACGACAGAGAGGTGTTGTTTGGAGCGGATCATTACTTTAGCGATACCGATCTTGCCGGACTCTTCCATGGCTGTTTTCAATAGCGTGTAAGGTTTCGAGCCGTTTTCACCCGGTCCGATGAAGTACGAGCGATCGAAATAAATCGGATCGACCTCAGACAAGTCTACGAAATCCATGATTTCAATCGACTTCGTCTGCTCTTTGGCGAGGGCATCCATTTCGTCTTTTTCCAGTTCAACGAACTTGTTCGGCTCATATTCATACGCTTTAACGATTTCGCTCTGCTCCAATGACTTTTCACAGCCTGTACAGGTTTTTTCATACTTGATCGGACTATGGTCTTCTTTATGGAGTTGTCTCATTTTAATGTCTTTATTTTCAGTGGCTGCAAAAAGCTTGATTGGAATCGTCACTAAACCGAAGCTGATGGAGCCTTTCCACATTGTATGCATACCGAGACATTCCCTTCATCCTTTTACCTTTAATGTGAGCGGAGAAGGACGATTCCATAATTACCAGATTCTACTAATGGCGGAAAAGCAGAGTACGACAACGGTCTAGTCTCTAATAATCATCCAAATTCCGAAATGATAAGCGGAATTGAGAATTTATAATCCAAAATCAGAAATTATGAACCAAACCCGCACTTCTTCACACAAAAAAAGCGGCTCCACCAGAGCCGCTTTACCGTCATCGTCATCCACTGACGATGATTCCGCCATTGACATGGATCATCTGTCCGGAAATATAGGTTGAGTCATCGGAAGCAAGGAAGACATAGCTAGGGGCAACTTCGTCCGGTTGACCTGGTCGTCCCATCGGTGTGTTTTTCCCGAACTCTCCGACATGTTGAGCATCGAACGTTGAAGGGATGAGCGGTGTCCAGATCGGACCAGGTGCGACCCCATTGACACGGATTCCCTTCGAAACGAGACTTTCGGATAACGAGCGGGTGAACGCGACCATAGCCCCTTTGGTGCAGGAATAGTCGATCAGATGGTCGTTCCCTTTATAAGCAGTAACGGATGTTGTGTTGATGATCGTACTGCCGTTTTTCAAATGAGGAAGCACGGCTTTCGTCATATAAAAGCAGGAGAAGATATTCGTGCGGAAGGTCTGTTCAAGCTGATCCTGATCGATCTCTTCGATTCCGTTCTTAGGATGCTGTTCTGCCGCATTGTTCACGAGGATATCGATTGTACCGAACTCTGCCATGACCTGTTCCACAGCGTTTTCACAAAACGACTGATCTCCGACATCGCCGGCGATGGGCAGACATCGTTGTCCTTCCTCTTCCACTTGTCGCTTCGTTTCATTTGCATCTTCATGTTCATTCAAATACATGATGGCAACGTCCGCACCTTCTTTCGCATAGAGGATTGCGACCGCTTTTCCGATCCCACTGTCACCACCAGTAATGATAGCCTTTTTACCTTTTAACTTGCCACTGCCTTTATAATAGCTGTCCTCCGTTTGTGGGGTGGGGACCATTTCAGATTCAGTTCCTGGCTGATGGTCCTGGTGCTGAGGTGGTTGTCCAGTCGGTTTTTCTTCATGAGGTGAGAAAAAAACAGGTTGAAACATCGTATGAATTTCCCCTTTCCTTTTATCAAAATAAGAAGTACAAATTCGTTCCTTATACTATTGCCGTTTTATTCAAATCTAATCACCGACGACTTTATTATGGTTTGAAAGTCCCATACGTCAGGGAAGGGGATAGTGACAATTGTTAAGGAGGAATGAAAAGTGATCATTGATAACGTTCGACTCTATAGACCAAATAAGGATGATGATCCTGAACAGGTTCATCACATTTTAGTGGAAAACGGAACCATATCTGAAATCAGAAAAGGACGTTCCCCTGAGCAAGGAGACCATGTCTATGATGCTGATCAACGGACGATCATGACGAGCGTGACAGATTCCCATCTGCATCTTTTGCGTTACGGTCTGATGAAGGTTGAATTGGACTTGAGAGGCGTTCACTCATGGGAAGAGCTGAAAAGGGAAGTACGAGATTATTATCCGTACATGGAAGAACATGATTGGATCATCGGTCGGGGATTGGAAGATGATGATTTTACAGACATGGATCACCCGCTGACCGCAAAAGACTTAGAGGAAATCCATCTTCATAAGCCAATGTTCTTCATGCATCGAGATGGACATGAATGTGTCGTCAATGAAACGGTACTGAACAAATTGAAAGAGGAAGAAGATTTCTTGGAAATGGTACCTGATCAATTCATTGAAAAAGATGAATATGGAGAATGGAACGGCCGGTTCAAGGATACGGCTGTCCATTACATCAAACGTCATTTCCGAGCGAGACCGAAAGACGAAGCGAAAGAAGCGATCGAGGCTGCCATCCCCTATCTGTTAAGAAACGGTATAACTTCTGTCCATACCGATGACTTGAACTTCATCAAGGAATATTCATTGTTGATGGAGAGCTATCAGGAGCTTGAAAAAGAAGGGAAGCTGCCTGTGGATGTGTTTCTACACTATTACATCTTCCAAAAAGAAGATCTGGAGCATTTCCTTGATGAATTTGAAGTACGCTCAGGTGACGGAAGTGAAAAGGTGAAGGTTGGTGCGATAAAAATTTTCCTTGACGGAACACAACGCTTGCATACAGCAGCAATGAGAATGCCGTACCATGATAAACCGGATACAGCAGGTGATCTCATCTATTCCCAACAAGAACTGAACGAGATCGTTCGCCTCGCATCTGAAAATGGCATGCAAGTCGCGATGCACGCACTCGGTGATCGTGCAACGGAGCAGGCAATCGCAGCACTTGAACAATCGGAAGTCGATGTGGAGAAGCTGAAACACCGCATCATCCACGCGCAGACATTGGGACCAGATTTGCTGGATCGAATGAGAGAGCTGAAACCATACATCGAGGTTCAGCCTTCCTTTTTGATGGATGAATATGATGAGAAAGCAGATTGGGTCGGGGAGGAACTCGCTCCTTATTGCGACGCATTCGGTTCGTTGGAAACAAACAAAATCCCTTATACGCTCAGTTCGGATGCGCCGATTGGTGATCTTAATCCATTTGTATCAGTGTTTGCAGCGGTCAATCGTACCGACCTCAACCATCAACCAGAAGGAGGATGGGTCCCGTCGGAGAAATTAACCGTTGATCAATCCTTTGAAGGGTTCACGTATACACCAAGGCTCCTGGAGTTCCAAGAGAAGTCGAAAGGACGCTTAGAGGAAGGATATCAAGCGGATTTCATACTCATAGATTCACATCCATTACAAGTGGACCCGAAAGAGTTGCATAACATACGAGTAGAAGAAGTTTGGGTAAAGGGAAATAGAGTGTATTCTCCTGAAGGGGTTGTCAGCTAGCTCTGTAACACGGAATGTTTTCGTTTCTGTTATAATGGCAGTATTAGTGGCATTGAGGGAGATTAAGGGATGAAAATGAAAATCGAATTGACCAATGACGAAACCAAACAATTGATCGACCTATTCGACCATTATCATGACACTATTCTGTCAGAATGGCTTAAGGTCGCCTCGATTTCAGAGGATGATCCTTACCGCGATGAAGTTACGGTCAACGGTGGGCATACCATCCGTTTGATCGTAGCATACATAAGTAATCCAGAAACGGATTTGATCGTCCAGCTGACAAAGAAGATTGCCCGTGAGAGAGTAGAAGCCAATGTCGGGATAGGTGAATTCATCTCGAACATCAACCTGGGCCGCTCCATCATCTACCGTGTATTTAGCAAAATAAATATTTCGGAAAGCTATCAGATGAAGTATCTACTGGTAGTGAATGATTTCTTTGATCTATATATGTTTCATGCAATTACAGAGTATACGAATGTGAAAGACTCCATCATCCAAAACAAGAATCTGTTCATTCAAGAAATGCACAGTGATCGTCTATCGATTCTTGGCCAGGTTGCAGCCAGCTTCGCGCATGAATTCAGGAACCCGCTCACTTCAATCAAAGGCTTCATCCAAATGATTGAAAAAGAGGCAAAGCCGGAAACCGGAACTTACTTCAACATCATCAAACAAGAATTAGAAAGTTTGGAAGCTAAGATTACCCAATTCCTGTATTTATCCAAAATGAAAGGTTTGGACGATGAGTCTGAAATCTTTCCTATTGATCATGTCGTCAGAAGGATGCTGGAATTCCTCTACCCGAGGTTCTTGGATGAAAACATCAATGTCTATCATGAATTGGAAAAGGATTTGTACATGTTCGGGGTAGAAGAGCAGATGAAACAAGTGCTTCTCAACATTCTTAATAATGCAGTGGAAGAGCTATCGAACATGGACAAAGACCGTATGGTGAACGTCAAACTATTCGAACATGATGGTTTTATCCATCTGAACATCTCTAATAATGGTCCGATCATTCCAGAACATTTATTAGAGGATATTTTCGAACCTTTCATCTCTACTAAACAGCTCGGAACAGGATTAGGTCTATCTGTTTGTAAACAGATTGTTGAAAAGCATAAAGGTAGCATCCAAGTTCACTCGACTGAAGACGAGACAACCTTCCTGATGTCATTTCCGATTGCATCTATGAAAGGAGACCAACATGACAACGATACATTACAACGCCAGTGATTTGAAAAAAGCGATTGAGGAAGATCCGGTTTTCAGCGAAAAGAGACCTGTTTTGATTTGCAATTCACATATCACCGGGTTAGCCGTCTCAAGGGGATTAGGTCGTAAAGGGATTCCTGTCATTGCGCTTGACCGGGAAGATCGAGGGCTTGCCTTTTCCTCAAAGTACGTCACCCAAAGAGGAATCTGTCCGAATCCAGTTGTAGCGGAAAAAGCGTTCATACAATATTTGATGGACATCGGACCTGCTTTTGAGAAAAAGTGTGTGTTGATTCCTTCAATGGATGAATGGGCACTCTCTCTTGCAAAATATGCAGACCAATTGTCTGAGTATTATATTTGGCCATTCTCAAAATACGAAACGATTGAACAAATCCTCGATAAATCACAGCTTTACCAAAGAGCGAAAGAACTGAATATCCCTGTACCAAGCTACAAAAAACTGACAGAGGAAAATGAAGCGTCCCTACCGGGGGATATCGGTTTCCCAATGGTATTGAAGCCAATAAATAAACGGGCTTTTTATGATGCTTTTCAGGAAGGATTGTTCATTGCATCGAATCGTGATGAGTATGAAGAAATGACCGGAAAAGCAAAACAAGCTGGACTTGAGTTGATTGCCCAGGAATATGTGGATGTCGACCGAGACGGTTATGTGACGATTGTCATCTATATGGACGGTGAACAGACACTGAGAGGTGCACTCGCGGGACAAAGATTGGAAATTTATCCACCACGTTCCGGAACGACTTGTCTCGTTCAATCAATCGAGGCTCCTGAACTGACGGAAAGAGCGGTCTCTGTATTAAAGGAATTTTCTTATGAAGGAATTGCAGAATGCGAATTCCTATATGACCAGAAGGATGGAGAATACAAGCTCCTTGATATCAACACGAGACCTTGGAAGTGGATCGGACTTCCGATCCATTGTGGAGTGAACTTGCCGCATCTCCTTTATTCTGCTGTGAACGGTGAACCATACTCCCAACTTGAACCGACAGTCGGTGTCAAATGGATTTATACGAACGACTACAAGAAACTGAAAGCAAACAATGAAGGGCTATTTGAAGGAGACATTTTAAGTAAAGAGGAATGGCTTGAGATCCTTCAGAACAAAACGGACGGTAGTAAGCTCATCACTACGGCGGTCGAATCGCTAGATGACCCGGAACCAGCTTATCGACAATTGCAAAACTCGTTTTCGAAACGGACCTATTATTGTCCTTGTTAATAGCTAGAATTGAGCTGAGGATTCACTTGAGTGTCATACACTTGAGCGGATCCTCAGTTTTTTTATGTCGTGAAAAAATATAAAAGTTATAGATCACCCTAAAAAGCGATTTGTCTGAAGCTCCTGTTAAAAACCATTCCATTTATAAACAAGATAAAGGCAGCTTCTCTCAGCAGAATCCACTGGAATCATCGAGTTGCTTTCAGCAGTCTTCCGCTCTTTCAAATACAATCGATTGTACCGCGGAATAACAGGAAAGCATGCTTTCTGAACAGGTGGAAACCGGTGGAAAGTTTCGAAAAGATATTGAACCAGTATGAACCGCTTATCAAAAAGACGATTAAACGATTCCATTATGTCGACGTTTATGATGAACTTTTTCAAATCGGAAGTATTGCACTATGGGAAGCTTATGAAAGATACGACTCAGACAAAGGGCATTTTCCTTCGTACGCCCGTTCTTATATCACTGGTAGAATCCTGCAAAGGTTGAACCAATCATACTTCGTTACTACAGAAGCTTCAGATCAACTTCTCGATACGATCTTAGGATATGAAGTGCCTTTTCTGGAATCTATGATTGTTGAGGAGTACATGAAAAACTTGTCCGCAAGGGAGCGGCTGTATGTGAAGTTCGTACTGATTCATCAGGGGAGTCAGAAAGAGTTGGCAAAAAGGGAAGGGGTCTCATATGAAACCGTCCGTTCTTGGAGAAAGACCGCACTTGCTAAATTAAGGATAAAAGGGCATGCAATGAACAACATATGAAAAAGGGCAGCGACCCTTCATGTGATAGAGGGGTCAACTGCCTTCCGTGTTTCTTACAAATGATCCGTTTTCTTCGAATATTGTCTTGAGCCTTTTTTGATATTGGCATCCTGCATTTCATTTTTCATTTCTTGCCGTGCTTGGTTATCCACTTTCTTCTTGTCGTTATCTTTCGTGTTCGACATCCGAATCCCTCCTTAACGTTTAATCTAAACGTTAAGAGCAGGAATTATTCTGAGTCGACAGCTGAATCCAGGAAGTAGACGGCCAGTGTTCCTGGTCCGGCATGGGCTCCGATTGCACAACCGATCGTATTGACCATGACATTTTTGACTTTCAATTGGTCTTCGATCATATCTTTCAACTCATTTGCACGGTTCAGATCATCCGCATGAGAAATCGCGACGATTTGATTTTCAAATTCACTGCCGCGTTCTTGAATCAGTTCCATCAATCTTCCAAGTACCTTTTTGCTGCCTCTTACTTTTTCAAGAGGGAAGAGCTTTCCTTCCTCCATATGGAGGACAGGCTTGATTTTTAACAAACCGCCAACAAACCCTGAAGCTTTGGAGACTCGTCCACCACGAACAAGGTATTCCAAATCATCTACTGTAAAAATGTGTTGTATTTTGTCGATGAGGGTATGTGTGAAAGAGACGAGACCATTCAAGTCTGTCGTTCCTTCTTCAATTTTACGAGCGATGTAATAACCGATCAGTCCATATCCGAGTGATGCACTTTTTGAATCGATGATCTCCAGGTTCGGTTCGATTCCTTCTTCTACAAGTTGATCTCGGACAAGACATGCGGTCTGATATGTACCTGATAATCCAGAAGACAGGGTTAGATAAAGGGCTGGTTGATTGTTCTCCGCCAATTTTTGAAACATTTCCTTCATACGGTCAGGTGGTACCTGCGACGTTTTCGGAACAGCTCCATCTCTCATCATCGTATAAAGAGAAGAAGGCTGAATTGTTTCTTTGTCATAATATTCTTCCTCATTCACATGCACGACCAGTGGGAGGACTTCAATCTTATGTTCGTCGATAATATGCTGAGGCAGGTCACAGCCTGTATCCACAATTAGTTGAATAGACATAGTTACACCTCACAAAATAATTACAATTTCATCACTTTTCTTTAAGTGTAGCTTTGTAAAATGTAAAAAGCAATGGATTGTTTATAAAATGCATTGACAAAGGGAAAGGATATTTGTTAAAAATAGAACGTTCTACTTGGAGATGAAAGAAGGGATTCATATATGGCAGTTATATCCGAATTGAAAAAAATTACAATTATCCTGCTCGGAGCAGTGCTCGGCGCTGTTTCTTTGAACTACTTTTTGATACCCGCGAATGTATACGCAAGTGGGTTCACAGGTATTGCCCAGTTGCTGGCGAGTGTTCTGAAAGAAACACCGATTCCTGCATCGACCGGTATTCTATTGTTCATACTTAATATTCCTGTTGCTATACTTGGATGGCTCAAGGTCGGGAAATCATTCACAATATACAGCTTTTTCAGTGTTGCAGCGACAACATTCTTTTTGGAAGTCATTCCGATTAAAGTCATTTCTGAAGATATCCTTCTGAATGCAGTGTTCGGAGGTGTCATTGCTGCAATCGGTATTGGGTTCACGCTTAAATGGGGTGCATCGACAGGTGGTATGGATATCGTAGCGATGGTGTTATCAAGATTGAAGGACCGTCCAATCGGCATCTATTTCTTCACTTTGAATGCATTCATCATTTTGACTGCAGGTCTTTTATACGGTTGGGAAAAGTCATTATACACACTCGTAACGTTGTACGTCACTTCCCGTATCATTGATGTCATCCATACCCGTCACGAAAAGCTGACAGCAATGATCATTACGAAAAAAGGTAAGGAACTTCAACAAGCGATTCATGAGAAAATGATCAGAGGGATTACGAAGATCCCAGCCAAAGGCGGATTTACGGATGAAGAAAAGGAATTGTTGATCATCGTCGTTACACGCTATGAATTGTATGATCTCGAACATACGATCAAGGAAGTCGATCCACATGCCTTTACGAACATCGTCAACACGACAGGAATCTTCGGGTTCTTCAGACAGGATTAGAATATTGATTTCTTTCGAAATGGCTCGCTGTTCCCGCAGGAGTGTTGCAAATTTCGTTGCGAAATCAATAATATAAAACCTAAAGATAAAAGGGGTTGCCCAATTCAGTTGGGTAACCCCTTTTTACTTACGCGTATGAATTCTCAAATACTTCCTGTACTTTCGGAACAATGCTGTCCCAATCGCCATCCATCGTTTTGTTAATCGTTATGAAATCCTGGAATCCGAAAATAGATTCAACTCCATCAATACCAAGTAGAGCTGAAGCCACCTCATCGTCTGGATTATCTCCTTGTTTATAGGAGAGGCGTCCCTCGAATAAAGCTTTATTCGCTGAGAACTTCAGTGCATTTGGGTTAGGTGTTCGATCGATAGTAAATTCTACTGCCATGTATAACCATTCTCCTTTCATACTTTCTTTCATTGTATCAAACTTGCATAACCAGCGTCAGTCAAAACGAAAATCCATACCGTTTTGAAATGACTTCATAAAAACCTAATGAATTATAAAGGTGTTTTGTCACAACGTTATTGATCCCCGTTTCCAGTTCAATCGATTTGATACCGGATTTCTCAGCCCAATGGACGACATGTAGGAGTAATTTCCGTGCGATACCTTTATTCCTCAAGTCCTCTTGTACATAAAGCTCATTGAGCCACATGTAATGTCCACCACGCGCAAGACTGATTCCGATATTGAAAAAGGCGATCCCGACAATTTCTTCATCCATTTCAGCCACAACGATATATGCGGTATCTGTACTTTCCAGGGCAAGATGTATACCGGTCATGATCTGATCGTAAGTCCCGGAATTTTCATTGGAGATACGTTGCTTTGTAAGTAGTGACGCAATTTGTTCTCTTATTTCGTTCGATGCATCTTTTTGAACTTCATACACTTTCATGGTGTAACCCTCCTATAGCCCACTTTCCTAATTCAATGTAACAGACAATATTCCTGCTATGTAGTGGAAAATATACATAATTTCATTTTCTTTTGAAAAAACAGAAACTTTTTACCTAGTTTATCCGTCTAAAAAAGAGGACGAACTTAATGAGCGACAGTATATGTACGTAAAGAACTATTTTAAAACGAATGTATATAGAAACATTCGTCCTGAAGGAGTGCGATATGACGAAGCAATCCGTTGTTTTTTGGAGTGGTGGAAAGGATTGTATGTCTGCCCTTGAAAAAATGCAAGAAAAGAACGGTGAGATCGCCTACCTCGTGACCACCTTTGATGAAACTTCACGACGTGTCCCTTTCCACGGCATACATATCCGATTGATCGAGTCTCAGGCTGAATCATTGCAGATCCCTTTGATGAAAATCCCTATCCCTCCACAAGCGTCAAACGAGGAATACGAATCAATTCTTCAAAGAGCTCTGACAACCTTGAAAAAGCAAGGTGTTGAACAAGTTGTGTATGGTGACATTCATTTAGAGGACTTACGTCAATATAAGGAAGCGTTGCTGGAGCCCCTTGGTTTATCTGCTTCTTTTCCATTGTGGGACCAATCTACAGAAGATGTAGCCAAACAATTCCTACAAAAAGGTTACGAAGCCCTCATCTGTGGAATTAATTGTGAACGAATAGAGGATGAAGAGCTGGGGGAACTTTATACTGTTGATTTTCTAGACAGGTACAAAAGTCGGATTGATCCTTGTGGCGAAAATGGAGAGTTTCACACCTTCGTTCAAGACGGTCCGTTGTTTACAAAGCCTGTACAACCGGTTATTTGGAAAAAGACGCACACCATGTACGACCGTTATAAATATCTTGAATTAGACCTGGATGAAAAAACATACTGAGGAGGTCGTAAGCATGCCTACGTTGGTTTGTTTTGGAGATAGCTTGACTGCTATGGAAGAAAGTAGAGATGGATATGAACGATTGACACCCCGTTTGAGAAAGCAACTGTCAGAATGGACGATTGTCAATTCCGGTATTTCAGGTGAAACGACCCGGGCAGCTCTTGCAAGACTTCAAGAGGATGTTCTGAGACATTCACCTGATTTGGTCACAATTCTGTTCGGTTCGAATGATGCGAGTGAACATCGACGCATCAACTTGCAGGAATATGAACGCAATCTCGAGATCATGATCGACAGGATCACACCCAAGAAGACGATTCTGATCAGTCCGCCACCAGTGATTGAAGCATCTCAAGAAAAGCGCAACAACAAAGAGTTGGAACGATATGCCCAAGTTACGCGCAAGATCGCAAATAAGCGAGGTTGCTATTTCATTGATCTGTGGAATTATTTCATACAAAATGATCTTTATAAAAAGATGCTTGTGAATGACGGACTCCATTTCAATGAGCGAGCTTACCTGTTCCTATCGGAGCTCATCATCGATCAGATCAAATCCATTAAAGCGAAGGCTGTATAAAAAGAGGATTGACCGACAATGGTCAATCCTCTTTATCATTTATCGTTATTCTCCACCAAGTGTAAGGTTGGCTGATCGTTCTTTTTGAGCTGCGCGGTCTTTGTCTGACATGGTGGTTTGGATTTCTCTCTCGTCGTTTCCACGTACACGTTCTGCACCTTGTTGGATGGCACGTTTGGATTGATTTCTTTTGCTCATTGGATTCACCCTCCTTGAGGTTAGTATCCCGCAAAAGAGAGCGCTATACACCTTTCTTCAATGATAGAAGATCTTCAAGGAAATAGGCGATACCATCCTCTTCATTTGTCTTCGTAACGCCATTCGCAATATTTTTCAATTCTGGAATGGCGTTCCCCATTGCAATTCCATATCCAGCATATTCAATCATTTCAAGATCATTGTCCTCATCACCGAATGCGATGATGCGGTCTTGAGGGACATTCAATGAGTCCGCGACATGCTTCAATCCGACAGCCTTGTTCAATCCTGCTTTTACAACCTCGATGATGTTCCACGGTGCTGCCCAAACTCTGTGGTCAATCACTTCAGCGTGTTGAGCTTTCAATAATTCCCGTAATTCTCTGACATGATGATCATGCGGGCGGATGAGGATCGAAGTCGGGTCATGCTCAAGCGAGTTGTGTAAATGACCGATGCTCATCTTATGTGGTTCGATCATGAATGTATTCGTGATGAATTCATCTTCATAGTGGAAATACACATCATCGAGTACCTCTGCAATGACATTCTTCACTTCAAAGTCCAAGCACGTTTTTACAATATCATGTGCGGTATCCAGTTCTAACGGGGAGTGGTGTACACCCCATCCAGGATTGTCGGGATGATGGATAAAAGCCCCGTTAAAATTAATAATAGGAGTAGTCAGTTCTAGTTCTCGATAGTATCGTTCACTTCCACGATAAGGCCTTCCGGTAGAAATGACGACATGATGACCATTGTCCACCGCTCTTCTGAGGACATTCTTCGTATGGGTGGATACAGTTTTGTCATCCTTCAATAACGTCCCATCTAAGTCGATTGCAATTAAATAGGGTTTTGACATATGTGGCTCCCCTTTCTCTATATACACGTATTTACAATATTAAAGATAAGGACAGAAAATGTCCATCGAACAGGAAAGAAGAGCTTTGTCGAAATATGCAGATGTATGATACTATATGAAAATGTACACATGGAATGGAGGAAAGTTTATGGGAAATGAACATCACACAAGCGAAGTACAAGAAGCCATAGGGAAAAAAGACATCAAACGTCTTGAATTTCGCGGAGGAGTTTTTGCAGCTACTATTCCTCTCGTCTTTTTTATTGTTTGGGCAATTACACTAAGTACACAAGAATTGGTTACTGAAGAAGGCCTTGTACTTGGTATGGTCCTTGGTATTTTAATTGGTTTATTTTTCTGTAAGTCGAAATGGTCCGACTATGCACAGTCTCTCTTTTCAGGGATGGCTCAGCCGATTGGCGTCATAGCGGTCATCGCATGGTTCTGGGCAGGTATGTTTGCGAAACTGCTCTCGGCAGGTGGTCTTGTTGATGGACTGATTTGGTTCGGTTTCCAGACGGGACTTGAAGGCGGTTACTTTGTCGGATTGACGTTCTTGCTGGCTGCACTCTTCTCGACAGCAGTCGGAACAGGATACGGTACCGTAGCAACATTCGGAATCCTCATGTACCCAGCTGGTCTCGTATTAGGGGCAGACCCGGTCGTATTACTTGCAGCGATCCTAAGTGGAGCTGTATTCGGGGACAACCTTGCACCAGTTTCGGATACGACGATCGTTTCAGCAACAACACAGGAAGCAGACGTACCAGGAGTCGTACGGTCTCGTTTCAAATATTCAATTTCAGCCGCTATTCCATCGCTGATCCTTTTTGTCATCTTCGGAGGCGGAGGCCAAGCGGAAAATCAAGCCGTTCTCACTGAATTAGAACAGCAGGTATCCGCGCAAGGGCTTTGGTTGTTACTGCCATTCGTATTGGTCTTATACTTAGCATTAAGTGGCCATCATTTGTTAACCTCACTTACTTGGGGAATTGTCGCTTCAGTCGCAGTCATCTTCTTTACAGGCACACCGTTGGCGAAAGTCATCTCGATCCATAAAGAGAATGGCACTCCTGTAGTCGAAGGGGCACTGATGAACGGAATCGGTGGTTATTTCAATATGGCCATTCTCATACTGTTCATTTTATCGGCCGCACATTTATTAGAGGTTGCCGGTACAATGGAGGCTATCCGGAACTTCTTCTTGAAGTTGATTAAGAAGGTTGTCCGAAGAGCAGAATTATCAATCTTTGCGATTGTTGCTTCCTTGAATATATTCATCACGATCAATACAGCAGCCGAAATTGCTGCAGCACCTTTCGTACGTAAGTTAGGTAAGGAATTCAACATCCATCCATACCGTCGAGCGAATTTCCTTGATACGGTTTCGTCTTCATTGGGATATATTTTCCCTTGGAGCGGAGGAGTCTTGCTTGCATGGGCAACCATTAAAGGAGCAGCTAAGGATTATGAGTTCCTGACTGTCGTCGACCCGACCGATGTGTTCCCTTACGTTTTCCAAGGGTGGGGACTGTTGATTGTTATGTTCATTGCTGCACTGACAGGATGGGGTCTTCGTTTTACAGGTAAGAATGGTGAAGAAATTCACCCGAAGGATTATCGCCCGGAAACGGACTGATCGAGTAACTTCTTCATAAAATTGGTATGTTTTATGTTCCTCAGAAAGGGTAAACATGAAAACATACTACTTGAGGAGGTTGACTTAGAAATGAAACTTACGTCCAAAAAGGCAGTAGTATCAGGAGTCGCTGCAAGCCTTGCAGGTGTTGCAACTTACTATCTTAAAGATCGCTCAAACCGAATCAAGATGAAAGAAACATTCAACGATCTGACATCAAAAATCAAAGAGAGAACAAATGGTTACAGTGATTCGAATGTACCACTTGATAAAGCGGGTGAACCGCAGGATCTTGAGGACAGTAAGATGGTAGACGAAGGTGCTCAGACCAGTGTGGATTACTACAATAAGACCCAACAATAATTTTCGGGTCGCAGACTGACTTATCTAAGTCAGTCTTTTTTATTTTTGATTCAACGGTACCTTTGATAAAATAAGGAAAATACTAATATTGCGAAGGTGAATCATGATCCATATACATACCGATTATATAGAAGACATACCTGTATTGAATGTGGCAGCTGAAGAACTAACTGATAAGCCTGCACCGACATTGACCTTTCTGCACGGCTATACAAGCTCCAAAGAACAGAACCTGTCATACGCCTATTTACTAGCACAAAAAGGCATCAGAGTCCTGCTCCCTGATTTTCCGTTGCATGGTGAGAGGGAGGGGGATTTCTCCCATAAAGAAAGAAGCTGGCGATTTTGGGAAATCGTCATCCAAGGTATCGGGGAACTCGAAAAAGTCATGGACCATTACATACGTAAACAACTCGTTGATCCAGAACGTATCGGCGTTGCAGGGACTTCCATGGGTGGTATTACGATGTTCGGTGCCTTGACCCAGTATGATTGGATCAAGCTATCTGTATCGATGATGGGGACGCCGTGTTACGAGCAGTTTGCCAATCTCATGCTCCAATCTTTCCAAAAGGAAGGCGTAGAAATGCCTGTTTCAATGACGGAGCTTGAACAAAAGATCCATGATCTGAAGATGTTTGATCTTTCCCAAAAACCAGAAGTGCTTGGGGACCGACCTCTACTCATTTGGCACGGGGAAGCGGACTCAGTCGTTCCTTATCAACTGACGAAATCATTCCACGACCGTCTCCTTCTTGACGGTTATGCGGATCATAACCAGGTGAATTTCATTACAGACCCAGCAGCAGGACATAAAGTAACCAGAGACGCTTGTCATATGGCGGTTGATTGGATTTCAAACAACCTATAAGGAAACTCCCTTTTAAAGGGAGTTTTTTATTTTTATGAAAAAGATTAAAAGTCGCCTCCCCACTTATTGCGATGAATTTGTATTTATAGGGTGAAAGGGGGTGAGAAAATGGCAACTGCAGTCCACGATGATTCCAGATTGACGATCACTTTCGACGCAGGAGTAGATCATGAAGGTAAGCCGGTCTATAAACGGAAGTCCTTCACTAACATCAAGACAAGTGCTACGCATGACCAATTGTTTGACATGGTACAAGCGTTAGCACCCCTACAACAATATCCTGTCAGTCAAATCGAGCGATCCAACTCATTTGACTTAAGCGCATAATGAAACTGAAATAAGTTGGAAAGGAGGGAATATGTATGGCAAAACAAATCGAACTTCTGTTTGAGAACTTTGAAGGGAAAACAGTTCGTATTTCACTTGATGAACCGGTAGAACCTGTTGATACGTTGGCGATCAATGCTGCAATGGACAAGATTCTGGCGGATAATGCGCTCATTTCATCTGGTGGAGATCTCGTTGCGAAAAAAGGTGCAAGGGTCGTGGAACGAAATGTGACGGATATACCTTTGGCTTAACGATTACAGAAGGAAGGGGAGCTCTCGGGCATCACCCTTCCTTTTTCAATTAGCTGGTTTGGGCAAAATGCTTGCCTAATGATCCAAAGATAGAAAGGAGGGAAGGATATGGAGCAGTGGTTATCGGTCATGAGTGATTTCGGTTTTCCTGTAGTCGTCACATTATATCTACTACACAGAATCGAATCTAAGCTCGAAGCCTTGAACCAATCGATTCTCAACCTTCCGAGCCATTTGAAGATTTGATGCGCAACATTTTAAGTCATCCCTCTAATGGGTTATACTATAGATAGAAACTGGATTTAGGAAGGGGTTCATTATGGCAAACGAAGAAATGAAAGAAAAGATGATGGAAGCACTTGAAGAAGTTGAAGACCCTGAACTAGGGATTGATATCGTCAACCTCGGTCTTATTTATGACGTTGAACTAGACGAAGAAGGTATGGCGAAAGTGACGATGACATTGACAGCGATGGGTTGCCCATTAGCTGGTACGATCGCAAACGATGTTCGTAATGCATTGATCGACTTCCCTGAAGTGAAAGATGTAGATGTGAACATTGTATGGAATCCACCATGGACAAAAGACAAAATGTCCCGTTACGCGAAAATCGCACTTGGGATTCAATAAAGTTCCGATAGATTTGAGACTGGCACCTTTGTGTCAGTCTCTTTCTTTTCTCTTATACTTTGATAAAATGTAGATGGACTCAATTGAAAGCGGTGATAGCAATGGTTGTTGAACGTAGAAAACCGATTCAGATTGCGGAAGCAGTCAATAGGGTACTGGATCATCCGATGGAATCCCCATCTGAAGAAATACATATCGAACGATCCTTGAATCGAATACTGGCAGAGGACATTGTTGCCGACCATGATGTGCCTCCATTCGATCGATCCCCGTATGATGGATTCGCGCTTAGAGCGGAAGATACACAAGCAGCTTCTTCATCAAGCCCGGTTCTGCTTGAAGTCATTGAAGAAATCGGTGCTGGCCAAGTCGCTCAATCGGAATTAGCAGAAGGACAAGCGATTCGAATCATGACTGGAGCCGCCATTCCAAGCGGTGCGACGGCAGTCTCGATGTTTGAAGTGGTAAAAGAGTTTCATCAAGGTGACAGAAATATGATTGAAGTCGGACGAACCTTTAAAGCGGGTCAGAACATTGCCAGACAAGGCGAAGATACGGAAAAGGGAACCGTCCTGATTGAAAAAGGTACAAAGATTACGCCGGGAGTCACTGCTTTATTAGCGACCTTCGGCTATCGATATGTGAATGTGGTTCAAAAACCGAGAATCGGAATTTTTGCGACGGGGACTGAGCTTTTGGACATTGAAGATCCGCTGGAACCTGGAAAAATCCGAAACTCGAATGCCTATATGATTGCTGCTCAGATCCGGAACATCGGTGGTGAACCGGTCTATTTAGGCACGTTGGCTGATGATTTCAATTCATGCTTCGAGGCTGTGTCTTCTGCGCTGAGCGATATCGACGCACTCGTCACGACGGGCGGGGTCTCAGTAGGGGATTATGATTATCTACCAGCGATTTATGAAAAACTGGGCGCAACGACATTATTCAACAAGGTTGCGATGCGGCCAGGAAGTGTTACCACGGTAGCGGAGTTAAATGGGAAGTTGTTGTTCGGGTTGTCCGGTAATCCTTCTGCATGTTTCGTAGGTGGGGAACTATTCGTCCGACTATTCATACGATCTTCAGCAGGTTCGAAGCCTTTCCTGGCAAAAACAAAAGCTCGGCTAGCGACGGATTTCCCGAAACCGAATCCGTTCACCCGCCTTGTAAGAAGTAAAGTGAGCTATACACAAGAAGGCATCCTCGTTACACCCACTGGTTTGGATAAATCCAGCTCTGTTACATCAATTGCAGAAGCAGATGCTTTTACTATGTTGCCAGGCGGTACGAGAGGGTACATGGCTGGAGACGAAGTGGACATTCTACTATTCCATTCCGAAAGTGATGTGAATCCGTGGAGCGATTAATTCCCGTCCTTCAAGTTGTAGGTTTTAAGAAAAGTGGGAAGACGACGGTAATCAACAATATTGTACGGCAACTTTCTGAACAAGGCTACCGGATTGGAGTCATCAAGCACCATGGACACGGAGGTTCGCCGGATATAATGGAACCCGATCATGTCGATACGGCACAATTCAGGAATGAGGGAGCAGTGGTGACGGCTGTGGAGGGTGATGGGTCCATCGTGATGAATCTGGGAGATGACCTTTCACTCGAACTGGATGGTATCGTTTCGATTTATCAGCAGCTTCCAATCGATTTGATTGTCGTTGAGGGATATAAACAGGCTGATTTTCCAAAATTGGGCGTGTTGCGTTCAGAAGAGGATTGGGTTGAACTGTCGTCTAATTGTGTTAATTTCATCGGTTATATACAGACTGGGGACTTGAAGGTGGAAGTGACGTCGGAGCTGCCTCATTTTCTTTTTGAACAGAGTGAAATGTTTGTAGATTACATCAAAGAACGGTTTTTAAAAGGGAGTTGAAGAAATGTCTCAATTCAAGATTACAAAGGATGAAATTGAGGTAAATGAAGTGGTAAAGACAGTCATTCATCCACATGCTGGGGCGATCAATACGTTCATCGGTACCGTGCGTGAATTGACGAATGAGAAACGGACCCTCTATCTTGAATATGATGCTTACATTCCAATGGCCGAAAAAAAGCTGAAACAGATTGGTGAGGAAATCACTTCGAAGTGGAAGGAAGCACGAGTATCCATCATCCACCGCATCGGGCGATTGGATATTTCGGATATTGCTGTCGTCATTGCTGTATCGACTCCGCATCGCGCAGATTCATATGAGGCGAGCCGGTATGCGATTGAGCGAATTAAAGAAATAGTCCCGATATGGAAAAAAGAGCATTGGGAAGATGGAGAAGAATGGATCGGAGACCAGCTGGAAACTACACAATACCCATCTGGAAAACCTGGAAAGGAGCATTTGAATGATTAGCATTATGTTATTTGCAGGACTTCAAGAGAAAGCGGGAACGGGAGAGTTGAAAATCGATAAAGATGAAATGACGGTTAATGAGCTAGTCGCATCTATCCGGGATAGTGATGTGAACTTGGATCTCACGAATGTGATGGTAGCTGTTAATGAGGAGTTTGTAAGCGACCCTGATCAAGTCATCAAGTCTGGAGATACGGTCGCGCTACTACCACCAGTGAGTGGTGGTTGATCTTTGTTAGACCAGTTAGGTGGTACTGAAAACCTGAGAAGTCTGATATCAAGACCACATAAAGGCACATCAAGTACTGAAATCATTTGTTTTTATCCGCACAGGAGAAGCACTTCAGTCCTTTTTCCGTATTGACGCCATTCAGAAACCCATCTAAACAGTATATCGGTTTCTGACAGCTTGTACATTTGCCTATATATTCTTTCATGATCGTATTGCACCTCCTAGGATGGTGGTTCTACTTTGTGAAGGCTTTTTCGGCGTCATGATAATCTTCGTCTTTTACATAGATATCGATTTGGATCGCATGATCATAATATTCTGGGGAAGTCCGTTGATTCGGAACGGCCTTGGATCGATACGCAATGCCTGCTGTATTCAATGTATGAATGACCTTGAAGTATTCTTCGTTGTTGAATGATGTGTGGAATCTCTTCCAGCCTTTATATGGTGCACGCTCGAGATAATGGAAGAAAAGGATGATTGGCAACACGATCAAGAATAACCAGATCAACAATGGTTCCAAAATGAACCCCTCCCATACAGAGCTTTCTCTCATCCTATTCTGGAAAAAGGGACATATACCTGCACATAAAAAAACGGCACGTTCATCTGAACGTGCCGTTTTCTGTATTACATGAACAATAAAATGAGTGGACCGACGATGAAGCAGTAGATTGCGAAATACTTCAAGTTTCCACGCTCCATGATATTCATCAACCACTTCAAGGAAATGTAGGAAGCGATGAATGAGATGAGGAATGCAACAAGATATGGGATCAATAATTGATCGAGGGTAAGCATCTTATCCTCTCTCAAATCATCAAAGCTTAAAACCATCGTTCCGACACTTACCGGAATATAAAGTAAGAAAGAATAGCGGAGAGCTGTTTGCTGCTTCATCCCTAACCCCATGGCTGCAACAATCGTCGCACCTGATCGGCTGATGCCAGGTATCAATGCAATCGCTTGTGCAAAACCGACAATAAGTGCATCCTTTATGGATAAATCTTGATCATTCTTACGACCTCGCAGGTTACGGATCAACCAGAGGGCAATACCTGTTACGATGAGTGTCGCACCGATGACCTTGACCTCTTTTAGATTTTTCGAAATGAAATCTCCTGCTAGAATACCAATCACCGCAGCAGGAATCGTACCGATAATCAGATAGACGATGAACATGAAATCAGAACGGTATTCCCTGTTACGGGTTTGGGTGAACTTTAGTCCATTCGTTGTCAGCCGTACTAGATCCTCGCGATAGATGACCAAAACAGCTAGTAGTGACGCGAAGTTCATGAATACTTCAAAGCTTAATCCTTGAATATGGATGTCTAACATTTTTTCAGCTAAAACTAAGTGACCACTTGATGAAATCGGAATCGGTTCCGTAATTCCTTGTACAAATCCAAAAAACGCATATTTCAGTAAAGTGAACAGTTGATCCATTCAAAGTTCCTCCAGTTAAATCTCTGTATAAATTTTTTGCGCATGTAGTCATTAAACAACAAATTGACATACTCGTAAAGAGTCAAAATTGTGATATGTGGTGAAGCTCGTCCTTACACATTTTTCGAAATGGATGAATATCATGAGAGTGTGAGGGGGGAAGGTCGTGTCTTACCGTAAATATATGAAAGCATTGAACGCGCATAACCAACAAATGATGAAACAGTGCAAAAAGCACATGAACCAATATGTTCAGTGCAATATGATGGATGGAAAAGTGTATGAAGGGTATGTAGAAAAGGTCGACAAGCAAAATCTATACTTAATCGTAGAAATGCATTATAAGAAAAAAAGCGGTCAGGAAAGACCATATATGGGATTTCCAGAACATGGTCTAGGATTCCAAAGAATCATCCTGCCACTGCACTTTCTGACAGCCATTTCAATGATCAACTACTAAGGGAGAAAGTCACCAAAGCAGGTGGCTTTTTTTGATTTAGAAAAGAGTCTCAAAATCTTCAATTCGATAAATTGACGACATGGAGAGCGACTAAATTCCATCATAAAGTAAAACCTACATAGTAAAGGAGTGATTCTTATGGGACAAAATCATCAATTCAACCCAGGACAGAAGGCACCGAATAATGGTGTTTATGTGGAAATCGGGGAAACTGGAAGCATGGTGAACAATCCGAAAGAAGTGAAATTGAGCGCAGGGGATCCCTTCCCAGAGACAAGTAACCACAACCGGAAATGGAGTTACAAAAGAAAGCCATAAGTGCTTTCTTTTTTCAAACTTGGAGAGCTCACCTTACCGTAGCCCTCATATGCCTCGTTCTAACACTTGCAGTCAGCACTGTGTTAAACTACATTGAGAGGAGATGGGCTACAGAATGATTAAAGTACAAAATTTGAAAAAATCCTTTGGATCATTAGAAGTATTGAAAGACATCAATGTGGAAATCAAACAGCAAGAAGTCGTCTGTGTCATCGGTCCATCAGGATCCGGTAAATCCACCTTCCTCCGATGTCTGAATCTACTTGAATCCATTACGGATGGTAATGTGTATATTAAAGGAATTGATATCACCGACAAGAAGACGGATATCAATCAATTGCGAACGGATGTAGGGATGGTTTTCCAGCAGTTCAACCTCTTCCCACATAAGACGGTTCTCGAAAATATTATGTTATCACCGATGAAGGTGAGAAAGTGGAATAAAAAGAAAGCCGCGGAAAAAGCGCATGAATTACTTGCGAAAGTCGGCTTATCTGAAAAAGCGGATGTCTATCCTGGGGCATTATCCGGTGGGCAGAAGCAACGTGTTGCCATTGCTCGAGCGCTTGCGATGGAACCTGAAATCATGCTGTTCGATGAACCGACCTCCGCTCTCGATCCCGAGATGGTAGGAGAAGTGTTGGAAGTCATGAAGCAGCTTGCCAAGGAAGGCATGACGATGGTCGTCGTGACCCATGAAATGGGCTTTGCAAGAGAAGTTGGCGATCGAGTCATCTTCATGGATGAAGGATTCGTCGTGGAGGAAGATGAACCGAAAAAGCTTTTTGAAACGCCATCACATGAGCGGACAAAAGCTTTCCTAAGTAAAATTTTATAATTGAAATTGGGCAAGGTAGAGACGCTACCTTGCCCTAAATTATGTCTCAAGGGAGTTTGGGGAAGGATAGGAGCTTTATCTTACCAAAAACAGAGCTTTCAAGTAAATGAGGGCAGGATAACCGTAATGAACAATCTTAATGGGCTAATTTTGGACTAAAAAAACGCCAGGCTTGATTGCCTGACGTTTTTCCCATCCATACTATTCAGTGGTTTCGTCTTTAATTCCAGCTTCGCCAAGAACAAATACGAACACTGCCATTGCAAGTCCAATGCCTGTTGCTAGACCAAAACTGTAATCTCCACCTTGCATGGAGCTCAATACATAAAAGGCCATATTGCTTAACAAGAAGGACCAGATGATTGTCCAAATATAACGCATACGATCACCTCAAGAATTATATGTAGCTTATCTTATATCCATCTCATATTGTAGCACAACTTTCCTGACATCAAAACGTTTTCATCCAACTTCCTCAAAAAGTTCACGATTCAACATACACCATTCTACTAATAAAGATGTAATCCGGTTGAAATTGGGTGTATTACCCGCTCTATTTCCAAATTCTCGCATACATTAACTAAGAATGATGTTTGAAGGTGTGATGAAAGAATGAGCGGTATACGTTATCGTTTCCAAAAAATAAACGACGAGCATGTAATCATTCACCTACCTGAACAGCCGAATGGATTTGCCATCCTTCTGATCGGGGATGTGAATCATTATGTAACAGATCAAACGAGTTCTTGGCTGCAACATCCTGAAAGGGCTCAATTCCTCGAAAAACTTTGTTCACAGGGTTATACACTCATCTACTCGAATCTATATGGGAGACATTGGGGAAATGACAGGAGTTTGGAGCACTTATACCGAATTTATCTTACCGTTATGAAACAGGAAATCATCAATGAGAAAATCCACATTTTAGCAGAAGGTATGGGTGCATTGACTGCATTAAAGTGGATGGAAAATCATGAGGAGATTACCCGATCCGCAGCTTTCATGAATCCTTGCTTTAGTTTGAAAGTCCATAGTGATGCTGTAAGGGAACAGAAGTTGTTCTACAAGCAATTCCACAGGGAAATCATGCGAGCCTATCATCTGACAGAAGATGAGGTCGAATTGTTCTTATTGAAAGACGAAGGGATCCTCCAATACTCTTCCATTTTACCGGTAAAAATATGGCACCATATGCAAGGGACGCCTTATTCATTCATGAACCATAGCCGGGCTTATGAAAAATATAGGGAGGAAATTGGTTCACCGATCTCGCTTACATTACAGCTGACAGGTACCAGGCATGATTTCGCTCAGAAGGTCAGAGCGTTTTATCAACACCATGAGAAAGATTTATAGGGATCCATTACGTGTAAAGAACAAGACACGTAAGAGGGTCCCTATAAAATGATTCACATACATATTTTTCACATATAGAAGTTGGGGTTCATTATTCGTTCATCGAAAAATAGGATAATAGGAGAACGATAAAAATGGAGGTTCTACTGAAATGAAAAGTGTACTGATTACGGGAGCTGCAGGTGAAATCGGACTGTTGCTGACAAAGTCATTCATAAATGAAGGTATTGATGTCTATGGCATTGACCATGTCGATCGTGATACATGTGAAGAATTAGCTTTTCTTGGAAGGAATGCCTTGTTCCATTTTGACAATCATTCCCTGGCACAAGTGGATTGGGATGATTATGAGCCTGTCGACGTCATCTTTCATTTGGCTCACCAGGCACCTACGGGTGAGGGATTTTCGAGGTTAAAGGGGACACTAAATGAAAACCGACAAAATATGAAGAAAATCGTGGATTATGCTGCTAAAAGTGGGGCGAAGGTGGTCCTTGTTTCAACGATAGAAGTGTGTGGAGGAGATCAAAGTGAAGAGCAGTTGACCGAGCGATCACCCTCACCTCAAAGTTTATATGGATCTCTCATGCTGGCGGAGGAGTCTTTTCTTCAAGAGGCAGCTGAAGAATCTGCGATATCTTATCATATTCTGCGTACACCAAAGCTTTCGGGCTCTTCCCATCCGATTGAAAAAAGATGTCATGCAATCGACGAATCCGAAAAAGCAGGAATATCGACTCACAGTAGAGAATTGAATAATGGTCAAACCTTACTAAAAGAGACTTTTGTTGAAGTGTGTATGGAAATACTGAATGGTACGAGGGAGGAACAAATCATTCCATTATTTAATAAGTCTTGAATTTCGTATATACTAATACTAGTTTGAATCTTGTGCAAGTGTCGAAGGAGAGGAGAATATATGAAGAAATTGATACCTTTCCTGATTGCCGTTTTACTTCTCTCTCTTACCGGGTGTCAGCAAGCACTGGGGAGTGGCGAATTAAAGAACGTTGGACTTTTGATTGAAGATACCATTAACGACCAGGGTTGGGGTACGAAGGGTTATAAGGGTTTACTTCAAGTGAAAGATGAATTCGATAATAAAGTGTTCTATCGGGAAGAAGTGAAATCAAAAGATCAGGTTCTAGATGCAGTCAGAGAATTTCAAAAGAACAACGTCAATCTCGTTTTCGGACATGGTAAAATGTATGCACCGATCTTCATGGATATCAAATCCGATTTCCCGGACATGCACTTTGTCAGTTTCAATGGAAAAGTAAGTGGAAAGGGCATTACGAGTGTCCATTTTGATTCATATGCAATGGGTTATTTTGCAGGCGTCATATCTGGTGCGATGACGAAATCCAATCAAGTCGGTATGATCGCGGCCTTTCCTTGGCAACCAGAAGCAACTGGCTTCAGGGAGGGCGCTAATGTCTACAATCCGGAAGTGGAAACCCACATATCGTTCGTGAAGGATTGGAGTGACACGGATAAAGCCATCAGGATTTTTGATGAGATGAAAGAAAAAGACGTAGACATCTACTATCCAGCTGGAGATGGATATACCGTTCCCGTCATCGAAAAAGTGAAGGAAGAAGGAGATTATGCCATCGGTTTCATCTCAAATATGGCCGATTTAGGTGAACAGACTGTGTTGACAAGCACCGTTCAACACGTCGACCGCTTATATGTGAACATTGCCAAGGATTACAATGATGGCAATTTGACATCAGGTAATATCCATTATGATTTCCAGGAAGATGTCATCTCACTGGCACCTTTCAGTGACGCTGTTCCGGAGCAACTTCAGAAAAAGATTACGAAATTGGTTGAAGACTATAAGGAAACAGGTAAATTACCAGCACCTTAATCGTACTAGGAGGAATGAAGAATGGATCAAGAACGGAACATGAAATTCATGCAGATTGCCATGTCTCACTTACCTGAAGCAAAGCAACTGATGGAGCAAAAAGGGATTGAATTAACAATGGAAGATGTTCAGCCTTTATTGAATATGCTCATGAACGTCATGAATGATGCATATGAATTGGGAAAATCGGAAGCTGAAGATCAAGGATAAGGGTAAAAAGTACATAAAACAACAGGGAAACCTTTCGCTAAAATGCGGAAGGTTTTTCTATTAGCTTCTCTCTGTATATGAACAATTTATCTGGACAATGACACGAATATGGATTAAAATTAGTACCAAGTCATAATATAAGATACTAATGGAATGTGAATTACTGAAGTCATACAAAAAGGGGTAATGAAATGAACGCAGGTGTTATCGGAATTGGCAGATATGTCCCGGAACGTGTGATGACCAATGAAGAACTTGAACGTATGGTTGATACGTCTGATGAGTGGATTCGCACTAGGACTGGTATAGAGGAAAGAAGAATTGCCGATAAGGAAATGGATACCTCCCATATGGCAGAGCTTGCAGCTAAAGAAGCCTTGAACGATGCTGGTCTAGAAGCAAGCGAAATCGACTTGATTCTAGTTGCAACGGTCACTGGGGATTATGGATTTCCGTCTGTTGCATGCCTGATCCAGGAACGACTCGGTGCAAAAAATGCAGTTGCGATGGACTTAAGTGCAGCTTGTGCTGGTTTCATTTATGGTATGATTACAGCAAAGCAATTCATCCAAACGGAAACATATAAAAACATACTCGTCATAGGGGTAGAAAAACTGTCTAAAATCACAGATTGGGAAGACCGCAATACGGCAGTCCTTTTTGGTGATGGTGCAGGTGCAGCTGTCATTGCTCCTGTTGAGAGTGATAAAGGGATTCTATCCTTTGACATGGGCTCGGATGGTTCTGGAGCGAAACACTTGTATCAAAATGGTGATCTCCTCTACATGAACGGTCGTGAAGTTTTCAAGTTTGCGGTAAGACAAATGCCTGAATCTTCTATGAAAGTTGTGGAGAAGGCTGGACTGAGCAAGGAAGATGTAGACTTCCTCATCCCACATCAGGCCAACATCCGGATCATGGAAGCAGCGCGAGAAAGACTTGATTTACCGAAAGAAAAGATGGCAGTTACAGTAAGTAAATATGGGAACACTTCTTCATCATCCATTCCGATTGCTTTAGTTGAAGCATTGAAAGAAGGGAAGATTAAAGATGGAGACGTATTGGTACTTGTAGGGTTCGGCGGAGGCTTGACCTGGGGTGCCGTAGCATTGAGATGGGGAAAATAGTTGTAAGGAGCTGAAGTTACAATGAGTAAACGAGTTGTCATTACTGGACTCGGTACAGTATCTCCAGTAGGAAACGATACAGAAACTACATGGAATAATATAGTAAATGGAAAATCTGGTATATGTGAACTGACACGCCGCGACAAAGAGCAATTTCCTGCAAAGGTTGCGGGTGAAGCCACTGATTTCGATCCCGAACAATATTTGGATCGTAAAGATGCACGTAAGATGGACCGATTCACCCAGTTTGCGATCGCTGCTTCCTTACAAGCTGTAAAAGATGCAGATTTGACAATTACGGAAGAAATCGCACCACGTGTCGGTGTATGGATTGGATCCGGAATCGGCGGAATGGAAACCTACGAAGAGCAGTTCAAAGTGTTCATGGAAAAAGGCCAACGCCGTGTGAGTCCTTTCTTCGTTCCAATGATGATTCCGGATATGGCTTCTGGACAAGTGTCCATCATGTTAGGAGCAAAAGGAATCAACTCTTGTACTGTAACAGCATGTGCTTCCGGCGCCAATTCGATTGGTGATGCGTTCAAAGCGATCCAACGTGGCGATGCAGATGTCATGGTTACTGGTGGTTCAGAAGCACCGATTACGAACATGGCATTAGCTGGATTCTCTTCTTCCAAAGCGTTGTCGACGAATCCAGACCCAGGGTCTGCAAGCCGTCCATTCGATAAAAACCGTGATGGCTTTGTCATGGGTGAAGGTGCGGGGATTCTTATATTGGAATCACTGGAATCCGCACAAAAACGAGGCGCAAGGATCTACGCAGAAATCGTCGGTTACGGTGCTACAGGTGATGCACATCATATCACACAACCAGCACCTGGCGGAGAAGGCGGAGTCCGTGCCATGAACATCGCGTTAAAAGATGCTGGGCTCAAGCCAGAAGAAATCAGTTACTTGAACGCGCATGGTACAAGTACGGATTTCAACGATAAATACGAAACCGCAGCAATCAAGACGGTCTTTGGTGAGCATGCTCAAAAATTAGGAATCAGCTCGACGAAGTCGATGACTGGTCACCTGTTAGGGGCTGCTGGTGGCTTGGAAGCTGTATTATCCATCAAGGCAATTGAGAATAATATCATGCCGCCAACCATCAACTACGAAACACCGGACCCAGAATGTGACCTGGACTACATTCCGAATGAAGCACGTCGTGCAGAAGTGAATGCTGTCATGAGTAACTCACTTGGATTCGGAGGCCACAATGTAGCACTCTTGTTCAAGAAATTTGCAGAATAAAACGATGCCAGAAAAGAGGCTGAAATAACTCTAACGGGTTCGGTTATCTATCACAAACAAAAAATATGTTGACTAAATAGTGCCCCGAATTGCATAGCAATTTGAGGCACTATTTTTGTTGATAAATAAGGATTATTGCTCAAATAGAACGTTAAATTGTTTGATCATTTGCATACGAATTTGTAACCTTACAAAATCCCCTGTATGTTTGCAGATTTTACTATTAATTGTTTTTGTTAGAATGCGGAAGGTAATCAAAATTTTTAAAAATTATATGGATAATATGCTAAAAGTGTACTTAGATACAAACTTATTGTTATTCAACAAAAGGACAGGATTGTTGAAGGTGGGGGAGATAGGGTTTAACGGACATCAGATCCGTTATTTGTGACAAATACGCTAATTTCGGTGTGCAAACGGACATCAGATCCGCTATTTTTTAAAAAGTATATTGTTTTTGATGATTTTGGACCAAATAAGGTATCATATGTCCGTTAAGTTTAGTGAAAATGTATAAATTATAGAAATAAGGTCCTCAATGTCCGTTAGAATTATAAATTAGTCATTCTTCATCAATTATCGGGCGCTTTAGTTTAAAAAACTGGAATAAAATAATAGCCGCACATCAATCCGTAATGGATTGAAAGTTCGGCTTATTTTTTATCTCATACGATATGAAATACAGTGAAATTATCTATGCATTTCCATATGCAATTTCTTAAGTAAATCACGGTTTTGTGACAGGTATCAGACCCCGTTAAAATAACTCAGCCTCTTTTTTTATGTCCGTAAACCTTCATTTCTTTAGAAAATTCACAATGGTGAAAACGAACTGTTAGCATTTCCCCACACCGCCTTAACATCCCTCCATTATTGTAGTTTGTGTAATACAGATTTGGAGGGATAGAAAATATGAAAAAAGCCATCATCTTGACTTTAGGTTTGATATTATTCATCAGTTCGGGAATGACGAACGCGGTCTTCGCCGACGACAATGACTCGGATGATAAGAAGAACATCTTGAACGTTGCTCACCGTGGCGCTTCAGGTCATGCGCCTGAACATACCCTGCCATCCTATGCTTTAGGTGAAAAAATGGGTGGAGATTACATTGAAATCGACTTGCAAATGACAAAAGACGGTCATTTGATTGCAATGCATGATGAAACGCTTGATCGTACAACCAATGGGCAAGGATTGGTCAAGGACCATACGCTCGCTCAAATTAAAGAGTTGGATGCTGGATCATGGTTCAATGAGAAGTATCCTGAATATGCTAAACCGGAATATGAAGGACTTCAAGTACCGACATTGGATGAAGTACTAAAAGAATTCGGACCTGAAGCACAATATTATATCGAAACGAAATCTCCAGAGGTTTATCCAGGGATGGAAGAGAAATTGCTTGAAACGTTAGAAAAGCATGGTCTGATTGGAGAGGAAGTACCTTCTGACCAAGTGTTGATCCAATCGTTCAGTCCAGCTAGTCTACAAAAACTTCATAACCTTAATCCAGATCTTTCACTCGTTCAACTTCTCTGGTATACGAATCCTGCAACGATTACCAATGCAGAATTGGAAACCTATAAGCAATATGCAATGGGCTTAGGAATGAACCATTCGCAGATTGATCAAACGTATGTGGAGAAAGTTCGATCTCATGGGTTTGAAATTCATCCTTACACAGTCAATGAAAAAGAAGATATGAAAAAACTTATTGATTGGGGCGTGACGGGAATGTTTACGAACTTCCCTGATCGACTAGAAGAAGTAATAGCAACATCGGGTGAAGACGACGATAAAGAAGAAGAATAAGATACGGAAGAGAGCTGATTTTAATCAGCTCTTTTTTTGTATACATATAATAGAAGAAAGTCGTTTTTCTTTAATAAAAAATGGCATAACATCGTGACTAATTCCATATAGTGAACTAACCATGTACAAGCACTCGTATAGGAGATGAGGGCTTTGATTTTTCGATTCTTCATTCTAATGATCGGATTCAGTTTTGCCGTTTCTGGTGGCGTCAGTCTGATCGCCTTTTTGAATTTAGTTACGACAGGTCATGGATTTGCGAACTATTTCATGTTTATTTTCAAAAGAGTAGAGCTTATGATTTTTCTTATTGGACTGGCATTGATCTGGGGGAGTATTTATCTTCCTTCTATGAAAAACAATTCAGATGAATGACGGCGATATACATTTGTCGACGGAAAATGTCTGTTAATAGAATAAATTCTTTTACCTCTGACTATACTGATTTTAACAAACAGTAAATCCTGTAAAGTGAGGGGTATACATGTTGTACTTGAGAGATGTTTGGGTAAACTGGTTCGAAGGCGAAGAGAACGGCTATAATGTCTGTGAATTTCACGAATGGCGAAAAGAAGATTTCATTGAGCTTCTTGATCAAGTTCCAATCATTAAAATGGAATCGCCTCTCCTAAACTACATAGAGAATGACTTGAGCGAACTACCGAATGAGCTGTTGGAAGAAGTAAAGAATAAGAGCTATATTCGGAAGAACAACCAGAGAGAGCAAATCGAGTATTGTTTCATCGCAACGGATGGTCGGAAATGTATGATCATCGATACGATGGGCTACCGAATTCCGATACGGAAAAGCCGGATGATTCCAAGACAGGAACAACTCGTATATGAAATGGCAGAGGAGTTGGATCCGAAGCCGTATACATTCGATACAGATGAGTTCCACAAAAAAGAGTACCACATTCTTTCACCAGACCCGCAAAACATGAAAGGGCTGACCAGAAGAGAGAGGCAGCTCAAACAACTACTGTTCATGGCATTGGATCAAATGTATTCCAGTGCGAACACCGCTGAAGCCCGATACTGGTATACAGAATGGTTTCCTGAAAAGTATTCCTCCATTCAAGATATGAGCTTTGAAGAAGCTTGGAGAGCATTGTATATGGAAGTATCTCAGGGGTGGACATCGAAGCATCAGACAATCTGTGAAAGGTTGATTAAAGGGCAACCCTATTTTGAGAAAATATGGGAACTTGAAAAAGGAACACACGTAAATTAGCTGACTCGAAACGAGTCAGCTATCTTTGTGTGAAATGAAAATGAAGTTTATGATTACGGTCATGAGGGAATGTTGGCAACGTAAAGCTTCTACTATTTGAAGGAGGTATTACTTTGTCTAAGAAAGTGTTGATGATCGTAACGAATGCAGACAAGATAAATGATGAACAAGAGACCGGACTATGGCTTGAAGAATTTGCTGTTCCTTACAACCTATTTGAAAAACAGGGCTATGAAATTCATGTGAGAAGCCCGAAGGGTGGCAACATTCCTCTGGATCCGAACAGTATTCCGGAGGAACCTAATGCAGACTATGATGAGGCGCGCAAACAATTGGAAAATACGGAAAGTTTATCAGAAGAAGAATTAGCCGCAGGATATGACGCTGTGTTTTTACCAGGTGGACATGGTACAATGTTCGACTTCCCAGAAAATGTAGTTATGCAAAAGCTGATCGGTAAACTGGCAGATGAGAATAAAGTTATTGGAGCCGTTTGCCATGGTCCATCGGGTCTCGTTAATGTCACTTATCAAGATGGCACTCCTATCGTACGAGGTAAGACGGTCAATTCCTTTACAGATGAAGAGGAGCATGAAATGCAATTGACCGAAGAGATGCCGTTTCTGCTAGAAACTGCAATTCGTGAAAAAGGTGGAGAGTTCGTAAGGGGAGACAAGTGGACCGACTTCTCTATACGAGATGGGAACCTCATTACGGGTCAAAATCCAATGTCGAGCGAAAGTACCGCGTTAAAATTCATTGAAGCGCTCAATGAACAATAAAATGGACTAAAAAAAGTGACCGTCAAGGCTTAAAAATTGCCTTTTAACGGTCACTCTTTTATTTCTTCTTCCTTTTGCGCTCTAAGCCCATTGCTCGTTCCGCTTTCGCAAGCATCTTATTGGCCACGCGATCCGCTTTCTCAGCACCCTGATCAAGAATGTCATCCAACTCTTCAGAATTCAGGAGCTCATGATACCGTTCTTGGATCGGTTTCAATTGGCTGATGACGGCATTAGCCACACCTTCCTTAAAGTCACCGTAGCCTTTTCCTTCATATTCCGCCTCAATGTCTTCAATCGATTTCCCTGAACAGAGGGAATAGATCGTCAACAAGTTTGAAACGCCAGGTTTGTTTTCTTTGTCAAACTTCACTCTTGCTTCAGAATCTGTTGTGGCTCGTTTGATTTTCTTCATGATTGTTTTTTCATCATCCAGCATGGATATATAACCTGCTGCGTTCTCATCGGATTTACTCATTTTTTTCAACGGATTTCCAAGATCCATGATTCGTGCGCCAACCTTAGGGATGTGCACTTCCGGTACAGTGAAAATGTCGTTGTATTGTTTGTTGAAGCGCTCTGCTAAGTCTCTTGTCAGCTCAAGATGCTGCTTCTGATCATCACCGACAGGTACGATATCTGTTCCGTAAAGTAAGATATCTGATGCCATCAATGGGGGATAAGTCAGCAATCCAGCTGATACGCCGACACGCTGATCCGCTTTATCTTTGAATTGAGTCATGCGCTCAAGTTCACCCATATAGGATACACATTGCATGATCCATCCCATCTTCGTGTGGGCAGGTACTTCAGATTGAATGAAAATCGTTGATTTCTGTGGATCGATTCCGATCGCAAGATAAAGCGCTGCGAGCTTCCTCGTGTTGTCACGCAGTTCCAACTTATCTTGAGGAACCGTAATCGCGTGTTGATTGACTACACAAAAGTAACAATCGTGTTCCTCCTGATACGTAACGAAATGTTTCAAAGCTCCTAAATAGTTCCCTAGTGTAGGAAATCCGGTTGGTTTGACACCTGAGAAAATGACGGACATGTCTTTTCACTCCTTGTAAATTTTTGAACAAAATAAAAAACGCCGCGCAAATCGTCATTATTGGGACGATTGCACCGCGTTGCCACCCAGAATTATTCTTCGGATAAAGAATCACTCAGTTCTCTGCGTGCTTGATCTGCAGACAGAGTGTCCTGGATATCGTCTGGACTGGACGTCAAAGCCTACTCTTATTTCGGTTTGAATGCTCAGAAGCCCATTCTACTCCAGCCTTTATCTGTTCCCACCAACCACAGACTCTCTTGAAAAGGGTGTGAAGTGTACTTTTCTTCCTCATCGCATGTGTGAAATTTTAGATTATCGATAGTATATACAAATGGATTATCAAATGCAACACTAAATGTTGAAGGAGATCAGAACGGTTGCCAAAAAGGCAATGATACCGGAAATCAGTAGAGGTTCTGTGGCTTTATATTCGAAGACCTCCGATGGTAACTCCATTCGTTCTACATCATCCATTATATCTCCGTATTTGGTGCCTTTCTTCATAAAACGTCTGAAACTAAGAGTGATAGCATCAAAAAATCCCCCCCTAGCAACGAACATCAGACAACCAAGCATAATGTAGGCGAGTGATACCATGAATACAGAATTCAATACAGCAACAAAGGTTAGATTATCGTAATAGAAGAATCCTGCACCTACACCTACTATTAACAGAATGATCAAAGCATATATGGATCGTTTTATTAAGTTCATCGTGTCACCTCAAGTCGATGATACACGATAATGATAGAATCAAGCAATATCTTAACGATTCATACACATCTTTACATAGGAGCAACACCTGTAATTTGTCAGAAGATTTGCGAATGAACGACAAATGCATATGATATGCATTCTTTTATATTCAAAATGCTTATATATCAATCTTTACACATCATCCGTATACATAATCTTCAATTTTTACGCACTGTATACCCAAATACGCGCATATTTAAAGTGGGTATATAGTCCTAATTTTTGTTATGAAACCGTAATGAACATGGGCTTTTTGTAAAATATATTAAAAAAACACATGCAAAATAGTCCGAAAACTTGTATAATACAAATTGTGAACGAAATTCCTCAAAAATCTGACAATTTTTCGGGGCGGCGTTCGCTACATTTCACCAATATTTAGGGGAGGTCATTAAGGCATGAAGAAGTCAAAATGGTCATTGCTGCTAACACTAACTCTAGTGTTGAGCATGTTCCTAGCTGCATGTTCTGGAGGCGGAGATAGCGCTGACGGAGACAAAAATGGCGGCGATGGAGACAAAGGTAAAGAAGGTAACACAGATGTACCTCAAGTATTGAACATTCTTGAGAGTGCAGAGATCCCAACTATGGATTCTGTACAAGGTACAGATGCTGTAGCTTTCCAAGTTATGAACGAAACAATGGAAGGACTTTATCGCTTAGGTCCAGACAACCAGCCGGTACCTGGTATCGCTGAAAGTCACGAAGTAAGCGAAGACCAAACAGTATTCACTTTCAAACTACGTGATGCTCAATGGTCAAACGGAACTCCTGTAACAGCACAGGACTTCGTATTCTCTTGGCAAAAAGCAGTTGACCCTGAAGTTGCTTCACAATATTCATTCATCATGGGTCCTGTAAAGAACGCTGAAGCAATCACTGCTGGTGACATGAAGCCAGAAGAACTAGGTGTAGAAGCTGTAGATGAGAAGACGTTGAAAGTAACACTTGAGCGTCCAACTCCTTACTTCCTAAGCTTGACTACATTCGCAACATACTTACCACAAAATCAAGAATTCGTTGAAGGGCAAGGAGATCAATACGCTCTTGAAGACGAAAACCTAATCTATAACGGACCATTCTTGCTTACTGATTGGAAGCACGAAGAAGGATGGGTACTTAAGAAGAACCCTGACTACTGGGATGCTGAAAACGTTAAGCTTGAAACAATCAACGTAAAGGTTGTTAAAGACCCTGCAACTGCAGTTAACCTTTATGAAACTGGAAAGATCGATCGTGCAGGTCTATCTTCTGAATTCGTTAACAAGTACAAGGATCACGAAGATTTCAAATCTTACGGAGAGCCGGTACTCTTCTACTTCAAGTATAACCAAACTCGTAACGAAGCATTAGCGAACGTTGACGTACGTAAAGCATTGAGCATGGCAGTAAACAAGGAAGACCTAGTAAACGTAATCCTTAACAATGGATCTATTCCTGCATACTTCTCTGTACCACAGGACTTCGTTACACATCCTGAAACAGGTGAAGACTTCCGCGCAGGAAATGGCGATCTTTTGAAGACTGACAAAGATAAAGCTAAAGAACATTGGGAAAAAGGTCTAGAAGCTCTTGGCAAGGATAGCGTAACACTTGAAATCCTTGGTGGAGACACTGAAACAGCTATGAAGATGCAAGACTACTTCAAAAACCAATTGGAAGAAGCTCTTCCTGGTTTGACAATCGATCTCAAGAACGTTCCATTTAAGCAACGTCTAGAGCTTGATGAAGCACAAGATTACGACATCCAATTCGCTGGTTGGGGTCCTGACTATCTTGACGCTATGACTTTCGTTGACCTTTGGGTAACTGACGGTGGTCACAACAAGATGGGCTACTCTAACCCAGAGTATGACAAGCTTGTGAAACAAGCGAAGAACGAACTTGCTGACAAGCCTGTAGAGCGTTTCCAAGCAATGCAAGAAGCTGAGAAACTATTACTTGAAGAAGATGCTGCAATCGGACCACTTTACCAACGTGGAACTTCCCAACTTTGGAAGCCATATGTGAAGAATGTACCGATTCACTCATTTGGACCTGACTATAGCTATAAGTGGGCTTATATCGAGAAGTAAGAATAAGCACTGATTAGTCAGAATCAGGAGAGTATCAGGAGAGTATATGTCGTCCTGAATGACGTATACTCTCTTTTCCTGTTAACGGATAATTTTTAGAAAATAATAAATCCTTTTATTTATTAATGTATTCAGGAGAACAACATGGAGGTGGAAGAGGATGAAAGGGTATATCTTTCAACGTGTGGTTTATATGGTAATCACACTGCTCCTCATTGCTTCAGCGACGTTTTTCCTCATGAAGATCATGCCAGGGACGCCCCTGAGCAATGCGGAAAAACTATCTGCTGAACAAGAAGCGATCATACTTGAGAAATATGGGCTTAATGACCCCGTCCCTATTCAATATATTAAGTATATGGGTAACGTATTAACTGGAGATTTAGGTAATTCATTTCAATTCGATGGTCGTGAAGTGACGACACTGATTTTGGATCGTATCGGTCCATCTGCACAGTTAGGTATTCAAGCAATCATTTTCGGTGCGATTTTTGGAATTCTATTAGGAATCGTTTCGGCAGTCCGATATAACACAGTATGGGATTACGGTGCTACCTTGATAGCAGTAATCGGTAAGTCGATTCCGAGTTTCGTATTTGCAGCACTCTTGCAGTATTATGTAGGTGTTAAATTACAATGGTTCCCAGTCGCATTCTGGGAAGGTTGGGAATACTCTGTTCTTCCGACTATTGCCTTAGCTGTATTCGTCATTGCAATATCAGCTCGTTTCACACGTACAGAAATGCTAGAAGTCATGAATCAAGACTTCATCACAACCGCACGCGCAAAAGGTGTAAGTGGTTTTGCAGTCGTATTCAAACATGGTATCCGAAATGCGTTGATTCCACTTATCACGATCATGGGACCACTAGCAGTAGGACTCATGACTGGTACGCTTGTCATTGAAAAAATCTTTGCAGTTCCAGGACTAGGAGAACAATTCGTCCGTTCCAT
The DNA here is from genome assembly GCF_051842935.1 of Pseudalkalibacillus sp. Hm43. Lineage (GTDB taxonomy): Bacteria > Bacillota > Bacilli > Bacillales > Fictibacillaceae > Pseudalkalibacillus. The sequence continues at coordinate 779,309 of NZ_JBPXRR010000001.1, forward strand.
CACAACTAATGATTACCCAGTAATCATGGGAACGACTTTATTCTTCTCATTCTTCTTGATTTTGATCATTTTGATCGTCGACATCCTTTATGGAGTCATTGACCCACGAATTCGTTTAGCAGGAGGGAAAGAGTAATGAGTAAACGTGAAGACTATTTAACTGATGAACTGTTTCAGCCTGCTAATTTAGATAGTGAAAAAAGTGAAAAGATTGCCGGACCAAGTTTGAGCTATTGGCAAGATGCTTGGATCCGTCTTCGTAAGAACAAGGCTGCTATCGTTGGTTGTATCATTCTACTAGCCCTTACGATTCTCGCAGTCTTTGGACCTATGATGAACCAATATTCTTTCTCTGAGCAAGATCTATCCCGTGCGAATCTACCAGCGAAAGTTCCTGGAATTGAAAATCTAGGAATCATGGATGGTAAAGATGAGATGGGTAACGACATGTATGAATTGAAAGGCCAGGAAGAAGGAACTTACTTCTGGTTCGGTACTGATGGACTGGGCCGTGACCAGTGGACTCGTATCTGGCAAGGAACTCGAGTATCTCTTTACATTGCATTGCTTGCTGCTGCAATTGATATGGTCATCGGTGTAGCTTACGGTGGTATTTCCGCTTATTACGGTGGACGTGTCGACAACGTCATGCAACGTATTGTTGAGATCTTGATCGGTATCCCGAACTTGGTCGTTGTAATATTGATGATCCTCGTACTGGATCCAGGTATAATATCCATCACCGTCGCCTTGACGATAACCGGTTGGATAGGAATGTCGAGGATTGTGCGTGGACAGATGTTGAAGCTTAAAGGACAAGAATTCGTATTAGCTGCACGTACTTTGGGTGCTTCGGATAACAAAATCATATCCAAACACTTAATTCCTAACGTACTAGGTGTCATCATCATCAACACGATGTTTACGATACCTGCTGCAATCTTCTTCGAAGCATTCTTGAGCTTTATCGGATTAGGATTGCAGGCGCCATTGGCATCATTAGGAACGTTGATTGATGAGGGGTACAGAAATATGCAGATTTTCCCTTATCAAATGATCTATCCATCTATCGTAATCAGTTTGATCATGATTGCATTCAACGTTGTAGCCGATGGATTACGTGACGCACTAGATCCTAAAATGAGAGAATAGTAGAAGGTGGGTGAAGAGTATGGAAAAGATATTAGAAGTAAAAAACTTACACGTATCATTTGACACTTTCGCTGGAGAAGTCCAGGCGGTCAGAGGTGTCGATATCGATTTAACAAAAGGGGAAACCTTAGCGATCGTAGGTGAATCTGGTTCTGGTAAATCCGTTACTTCCAAAAGTATCATGCGATTGATTCCAAACCCGCCTGGTCGTATTAAAGAAGGTCAAATTCTTTTCGAAGGAAAAGATTTAGCCAAATATTCAGAGCGTCAAATGCAAAAAGTCAGAGGTTCTGAGATCTCTATGATTTTCCAGGATCCAATGACTTCACTGAACCCGACGATGACGATCGGGAATCAGATCATGGAAGGTCTTCGAATTCATCAGAAGATGTCGAAGTCCGAAGCGACAGCTCGTGCGATCGAGTTGTTGAAACTAGTTGGTATTCCGAATGCAGAATCACGCTTGAAGCAATACCCTCACCAGTTCTCTGGTGGTATGAGACAGCGTGTCGTCATCGCGATTGCACTTGCTTGTAATCCGAAGATTTTGATTGCCGATGAGCCGACAACTGCACTAGACGTAACGATTCAAGCACAGATCTTAGACCTAATGCGTGACTTGCAAGATAAAACGGGTACAGCTATTATCTTGATTACGCATGACTTAGGTGTCGTAGCAAATGCTGCTCAACGTGTGGCAGTCATGTACGGTGGACAAATCGTAGAAACAGGAACTGTTGATGAAATCTTCTATAAGCCACAACATCCATATACTTGGGGACTATTGGCTTCAATGCCGAAAGTAGGAGATTCTAGCACTGAGCTGATTGCAATTCCTGGTTCACCACCAGACTTGAGCGATCCTCCGAAAGGATGCCCATTTGCAGCTCGTTGCCCTCATGCAATGCAAGTTTGTGTGGATCATATGCCAGAAGCAACAGAAGTTTCAGGTACACACCAAGCAGCATGCTGGCTACTTGATGAAAGAGCACCTAAAGTAGAAAAACCTGCTGAGGCAACTGTTGGGGGTGCACGCTAATGTCTACACAAGAAAAAGAAGTATTAGTTGAAGTAAAGAATCTGAAGAAGTATTTCAACATGGGGAAAGGACAACATCTAAAGGCAGTTGATGATGTTTCTTTCAACATTTATAAAGGTGAAACGTTAGGGCTCGTTGGTGAGTCCGGATGTGGTAAGTCGACAACTGGGCGTACAATCATCCGACTTTACGGAGCAACTGACGGCTCAGTCACATTTGATGGCGAAGATGTTCACGGAAAGAAAGATAAAGTGAAATTAAAAGAGTTCAATCGTAAGATGCAAATGATCTTCCAAGATCCATATGCATCCTTGAACCCAAGAATGACCGTAAAAGATATCATTGCAGAAGGTATTGATATCCACGGTCTTGCCAAGTCGAAGGAAGAGCGATTGAACAAAGTATATGAATTGCTTGAGACAGTCGGCTTGAACAAAGAACACGCGAACCGTTATCCTCACGAATTCAGTGGTGGACAACGTCAACGTATCGGTATCGCACGTGCTCTTGCGGTAGATCCGGACTTCATCATTGCTGATGAGCCGATCTCCGCATTGGATGTATCTATCCAGGCTCAGGTTGTCAACTTGATGCAGAAGCTTCAACGTGAACGCGGTCTCACATATCTGTTTATCGCCCATGACCTTTCTATGGTTAAGCATATCAGTGACCGTGTAGGTGTTATGTACCTGGGCAACCTTGTTGAGTTGGCTGATAGTGATACGCTATACAACGAGCCACTTCATCCTTACACACAAGCATTGTTATCTGCAATTCCAGTTCCAGATCCTGAATTGGAACGCAGTCGTGAACGAATCATCCTTGAGGGAGACGTACCAAGTCCAGTTTCTCCTCCAAGCGGGTGCCGTTTCCGTACAAGATGTCCTCACGCAATGGACGTATGTGCGAAAGTCGTTCCTAAATGGCAAGAAGCACGTGAAGGACACTATGTTGCGTGTCACTTGTACGATGACGAAGTGAAAGAAAACTAATAATTGAACGTACAAGAGACGATCTCTGAAAAGAGATCGTTTTCTTTTTGATTGAAAGTAGTTGTAATTTATCAAAAAACCCTCTAGGATAATAAGAGATAGTCTGAACAGGAATGAGGAAAGTATATGTCTATTGCATTTGTATTAGATAGTGGGAGCGATTATCTTGGTCAGGAAGATGTCATCGAAACATCTTGTCCGGTTCATGTTGTCCCATTAAATGTAGATTTCAAAAATGAAGGCACTTATTTAGATGGGATCACCATCACCCATGAAGAGTTTTATGATAAGATGCGTAGTGCTAAAGAACTTCCAAAAACGAGTCAACCAGCTCCACAAAAGTTCTATGACACATTCCACAAACTGATCAATGAAGGTTATACGATCATTTATTTAGGGATGGCGAGTGGACTGAGTGGCACCTATCAAAGTGCGAATGTCGCAAAAGAGATGCTGACAGATGAAGAACAATCCAAGCTGTATGTCGTTGATACAGGCACAGTGTCCGCTGGTGTCATTTACTTACTGGAGTATGCAGATGATTTGGTGAAACAAGGTCTTTCGGCCGAAGAGGTTCATTCTCAAGTTGAAGAACGGAAGAAAAGTGTAGCCGGAATCATCCTTCTTGAAACGCTCGAAAACATTACTAAAGGTGGAAGGATTTCTACATTACAAGGAAAAGTAGGGAATTTCCTGAGCATCAAACCTCTGTTGAAGGTAAAAGATGGCGCAGTCGAAACACTTGAAAATTTCCGAGGAAAGAAGAAGGGGATCCGAAAGTTGTCTGAGATGGTCCAGGAATGGAAAGATAACCACGAAGAGCTATTCATCGTGCACAGTTATCCATCAAGACAGGTCGTCTTTGATACGTTCAAAGAACAATTTTCTCTAGACTCCTTCAAGAAGATCCGTTGTATCAAGCTCGGAAGTGTCATTGGAACTTACGGTGGAGAAAAGTTGATTGGTTTCATCAAATTTTAGAACAGTTCTCTCTAGAGAGCTGTTTTTTTATGTTCTTAAAGGCAGGATATCAATGAGCTTGTGTATAATACATGTTAAATAATCGTATAAATGGTAGAGAAGGGGGTTGGGTGATGATTTTTTATCAGTATGATCCGGAAATGGATCGTGATTTTTTGCTACAACTAATACGTGAGAACGGAATCACTCCAGCTTTTGCTGCCGAATTGGATGAGCATTCGATTCATTTAAGAGAAAATGAGGAGATCTATATATTTTCAAACGATGATGATTGGGTAGGTTTATTGTGGTACATGATCGATCACACGACAGACACCCTTGGTATCAAAAGTCTATACATCAATGAAGAGAAGACTTCCTTCCCATTAGAGGTAAAACTACTGGAATTTGCGGTGAAGAAAGCGAAATATCTCAAGATGGTCAAAGTTCAATTTCAATATGATGGGGAAGTGGACGGAACCCAGTTAAGCACTGAACTGGGTTGTAACATGATTGAAAGGGACAAAACAACGAATTACTGTTATTTGTCCTGAGGAGGATCAACTGGTTTGTTGAAACGTTGTTTCGCCTTTACTTTCTTGGATTTTGTTGTCAAGCTTCAGAATTAGCTCGACAGCTTTGTCATGCGCAATGGTACGGTAATGATGGTTGCCGTTCGGCTCTTCATCCGCTTCATCAGCTAGTTTCACAACCTTTTGCAATGGGCTGAGATGCAAGCTGCCCTGAGGTAGATAGGAATCGGTATGCAGGAGAATCGCTAATGAAATTTCCTTCGCAGATTCTCTTTTTTCCCCTAATTCAATCAGGATTTTATGTGCCCGTTCTGCACCTTTAATGGCATGGATATCGTTCGCTTTATAAAGCTCGAAGTCCCACTCACCATCACGGTACCACGTGTAGTGACCGATATCGTGGAGCAAAGCTGCTTTACAAGCCATTTCAGGATCGACACCAAAGCGTTGTGCAATTTTGAAAGCATGATAACTAGAGGCGATCGCATGCACAACTCCTGAACGCTGAATGTATTTTTGTGTTTTAGGATGATTGAAAATTTCCAACAATGTAGGCTTATGCATGGGTATACCTCCTGTTCTTGAGTGTATTGTTCAACAATATAGCATGTTTTGTAGACCATTTCAAGAAAAAAATAAACGCATAGTTGACAAAAACCTGTCAACAGAAATTTTCTTACAATAATCGTAATTTCCATAACAAAATAGGAAAATTGATGAAATATATGTCGAAAGTTACTTCTCATGAAAAGATTGGTTTTTTATAATAGTATCTATAGGATTAACAACAGGGGAGGAACGGAATATGGGGATGATCAAAGTAATTATGTCGTTGTTCCTGCTGTCGTTCCCGTCGTGGGAGATGGCTGACGAAAAACCGGAACAAAAAGTAGCATATCATCAAGGAATTGAATCACACGTAATGAAGAGAGAATTACCAGAGAAAATGCCTCGATTCGTCTATGATTCTGGTCTGAATTTTGAATATCCAGATGCTGTACGAGGTATTTATGTAACGGGTCACTCTGCTGGGGGCAGCCGGTTTGAGAAATTGATATCGTTGATCAATGGTACGGATCTGAACGCAATGGTCATTGATATCAAGGATGATACAGGGAACATCACATACATACCAGATGAATCTTCCCCGATGCATTCATTTGGTCAGCCTTATATCAAGGATCCTAGAAAGATGCTTGAAACTTTAGAAAAAGAAAAAATCTATCCGATTGCACGGATTGTTGTATTCAAGGATTCCGTGTTAGCAAGTCAAAAGCCGGAATTATCGTTTAAGAACGGAAATGCGATCTGGAAGAATGGACGTGGGGAAGCATTCGTCAACCCATTCATGAAAGAAGTCTGGGACTATAATGTCGCGATCGCTATAGAAGCTGCGAAGCTTGGATTCCAGGAAATCCAGTTCGATTATGTAAGATTCCCTGAAGGATTTGAGAAGAGAGACACAACGCTTCAATACAACATGGGTGACTACGCGAAGCTCGATATGGAGAATGTACAGAAACGAGTATCTGCGGTCACTGATTTCGTAGAATATGCGAAAGGAAAGCTCGAGCCGTATGATGTTGACGTTTCCGTGGATATCTTCGGTTACACTGCGACATTGCCTGAAGCGCCGGGTATCGGACAGAACTTCACGAAAATCGCCAGCCATGTGGATGTGATTTCATCTATGATCTATCCGAGTCACTGGACGTCGTATTTCGGAATTGCAAAGCCGGATCTCGAGCCATATCGATTGGTTACGGAGTACGCGAAAATGGAAAACAAAAAGTTGGCTGAGCTTGAAAATCCACCAACATCCCGTCCATGGATCCAAGATTTCACAGCCTCCTATCTAGGTGCTGGGAATTACAGGGTTTATGGAAAGGCAGAAGTGGAAGCGCAGATCAGGGCTTTGAATGAAAATGGCATCAAGGAATTCCTCCTGTGGGATGCAGGTAACACCTATACACCGAATGTAGATTATACGCCGTAATGAAGAAAAGCTGGCCGCTGGCCAGCTTTTTTGTTTTCGCAAATTTTGTTGTTCTTGTAGGAAGTTGATTTCCGATTCAGGTGCTCGCTTTCCGCGGGGCGTGCGGTGAGCCCGCTGGAGTCTCGCACCTTACTCTCCAATTAATTTGCACAAGATGTTTCTATAATTATCCTATAGCAATTTTCTTAAGTCTTTATGGGCGTCTTTGTACTTTACGCCATCCTGTTTGCGTTCCTTTACTTTTATTCAAGAAGAATTTTGCATTTCCCCGCCCAAAAAGCTTTGCGGCTACACCATGAGTGATGATTCCCATGAATGCAGTCAACCCGATGATGAAAAGACCTAGAAGTGTCATATCAATGAAAAAGTCCATCCAGCAGTCCTCCCTTGTATGTAACATCCACATTTTTCTAATACTACTATTGTAAAAGAAGTTTCGTTGGAAGGAAAGAGGGGAAATAATTAACTGATTATACCTTGAACGCCTAATACTTTAATCTCGACATAAAAATAGTTCATTTCATCCAAATTACGAATACTTTGAAAAATGGAATCGGAGGTTGTGTTATAATGGAAGAGAAGAATCAAAAAAGAAAGGATAGATCAATGAACTGGTACGAGAAATTAAACGAGTACTTTCCTGTGGAAGAAATGAAGTCGAAGAAACACATGGAGCTATTGTTGAAGGAACAAGGGGACGTCTATCACAAAGACGAAGGTGAACATCATGTCCTCATGTATGCAGAATTCGAAGATTTTCTATTCATTGATTACATCTACGTTTCGGGAGCTGCCCGTGGACAAGGCATTGGTCACAAACTGTTAGAAGAAATGAAGAATAAGGGTAAGCCGATCATCTTGGAAGTGGAACCCGTCGATTACGAAGATACTGATACGGAAAAAAGACAGCGCTTTTATAAGCGTGAAGGTTTCGTCCACGCCAAATCAATCGGTTACCGACGCCGTTCATTAGCAACGAATGAAATTAATGAAATGGAAATCCTATTCTGGGCTCCGAAAGATGAGTCTGAAGAAATGGTATATGAAAGCATGAAGAAAACGTATGAGAAGATCCACACGTATAAAGATGTGGAGATTTACGGTAAATCTTATCAGGATGTAGACGACGTTCTCACCTTTGAAGAGTAAGCAAGGAAAGGGCGGTGATGGTATGAAACGCCGTACTAAAAATAAGAAGAAACGCGAATGGTTGAAAGATCTTCTTAGAAACAGGCTACCAGGCTGGACTCCGAAACCGACAAAAGGACCAGCATCCCAATCGAAGCATACTGCCTAAACTCTATTCTGATTTACTGAAAAAACAGGGGGCTTAGTCATGAGTGAATGACCACTTATGACTAAGCCTCTTTTTACATATTTGACGACAAAAAGAGGCGCATGACAGGCGCCTCTTCTTTCGTTTATTCATTTAATAGTGGTTCATCCTGGTTTTGTTGCTTTCTTCTTGCACGCTTTTCTTTTACACGGTCAAACAGCAAGTAGATGACTGGGATGAATACTAAACTGATTAATGTTCCGAACAGGAGACCGAAGACAATGACGATCGCCATAGGCTGCTGGATCTCCGTCCCTTCACCGATACCCAGCATGAGAGGGATCAACCCTAGTATGGTTGTGAGTGCCGTCATCATGATCGGACGCAAGCGTGCTTTTCCCGCACGTACGATCGCAATTGATGTGGATAGACCTCTTTGCTTCAACTGGTTGATATAGTCGACTAGCACGATGGCGTTGTTGACGACGATTCCTGTCAGTATCAGAATACCGACGAGTGAGCCTACGCCGAACGGTTGCCCCGTGACCACCAGTCCGAACAAAATGCCAATTGCCGTGAGTGGTATGGCAAACATGATGATGAATGGATAGAAGAACGATTCAAATTGGCCAGCCATGACCATATAGATCAGGACGATAGCGAGTGCCAATGCACCGCTCAGCTTGAAGAATGCATCATTCATCTGTTGATTCTGTCCTCCGAAAGATATCTCATAACTAGGAGGAAGGGATACATTTTCACGTAATTGTTCTTTCACATCTTTCACGACATTTCCAAGGTCACGATCCAGAATGGATGCAGAAACTCGGATTTCCCGAAGCCGATCGGTTCGATTGATTTGGCTAGGACCTTTACCGGGTTTGATGTCCGCAATTGCTCCCAATTCCACGAGTTCTCCAGTCGGGGATTCGATTTGGAGCTCCTCAAGGTCTTCAACCGTTTCCAGCTTAGACGGGTCGACTCTTACTCGGACGTCCACTTGATCTCCATTCCGGTTGAAGGCAGTCGCCACTTTACCGTTTGTCGCATTCTGTATCGCAAGGGATACCTGTGCGCTAGTCAATCCGAAGCTCGAAGCTTTGTTCCGGTTCACTTCAATCTCTACCAACGGATTTCCGGTTTCATAATTGGACTCGATTTCTCGGATGCCATCGACCTTTGCCATTTCCTCTTTTACACGATCGGAAATGACTTCAAGGGTACGCAAATCAGGTCCGCTGATTTCGAGTGAGACTGGAGACTCTGAAAAGCCGCTGTCACTCGCCTGGACCGACACTTCCGCTTCGTTGATGAAATCAAGATCATTCCTGATTTTCTCAGCGACTTGCACATCGGATCTTTCCCGGTCCGCAATCGGTTTTAAAAGAATGCTGTACATCGCTTTGTTGTTGTTCGTACCAGCTTGGACGGAAAAGTCATTCGATCCTCCGATGGTAACGTAATACAAGTCGATTTCCTCGATCGCTTTCAGCTTGTTGTTAATTTTTTCAGTCGTATTGTATGTGGTTTCAGAGGAACTACCAGGAGGGAGTTCCACGTTTATATTCACAAAGCTTTGATCTTGTGCCGGTAAGAACTCCGTCCCGATGAATGGGATGGCGGATAGTGAAATCAACAGTAAGACGACTGTACCGATGATGACTCTTTTTGGATAACGCAAAGCTTTTCTGAGCATATACACATATCGTCTTTGGAAATTCAAGAACCGCTCTTTGCTGATCATGGTCCTTTGCTTTCTTGTCATCATGTTGGATGAGAGCAATGGCACGATGATCAATGCTGTGATTAAAGAGGCTGCCAGCGCATATGTCACGCTTAATGCGAGTGGTTTGAACAATTGGGCTGCCAGACCATCAACGAATACAATTGGTAAAAAGACGACCACAGTGGTCAAGGTGGATGCAATGACTGCGCCACCGACTTCTGTCGTTCCTTTGATGGCTGCTTCTTTCAGTGGCACTCCTTTTTCCCGTAATCGATAAATGCTCTCCAGTATGACAATCGAGTTATCGACGATCATTCCGACACCGAGGGCTAATCCACCAAGTGTCAGGATGTTCAAGGTTTGTCCTGAAAAGTACATGAAGATGAACGCGGTCATCACGGAGATCGGAATGGAGAATCCGATAATCAGTGTGCTGCGGATGTTCCTTAAGAATAAGAACAGAATTCCTGCAGCGAGCACACTTCCGATCAGCATGTTATAGATGACGGCTCTGATCGATTGCTTGATGAATTTCGCTTGGTTGAAAATCGTCTCGACTTCAACATCTTCTGATAACTTGAGATTGTCGAGCTTGTCTTCGATCTTATTCGCAACCGTAACTGTGTTTTCACCGGATTGTTTCAGGATTGAGATTCCGATACTCGGCTTGCCGTTCAAGTAACTGATCTGATCGGCAGACGCGGTCGTTTCGGTCACATCCACGAGCTGTTCCAACTGGATGACGCCGCTCTTTGTCGGGATCGGGAGCTGTTTCAATTCTGTGATCGAATCAAATTCCCCGTAGACGCGGACTGGATATTCCAATCCTTCATCTTTAATTTTTCCGCTTGGTAAAGTTACATTTTCTCCTGCTAAAATTTGGCGGAGCTGGTCGATTGTCAAACCATACTCTTTGAGGACCGCTGGGTCGACTGAAAGATTGACGACTTTCTCTGTGCCCCCTTCAATGGTGACAGCAGCAACACCATCTACAGAATCGAGCACCGGTTTGATTTCATTCTCGACGAGTTTTTTAGCGGAAACGAGATCTCCCTCTGGTGCCTGGATGCCTAGACGGACAATAGGGAGATCATTCGGATTGAACCGGAGCACCCTCGGTTGAGGTGCATCTCCAGGGAGTTGCTCACGTACTGCGTCCAATTGTTCACGCATTTTGAGCGCGGCAAAGTCCATATCGGTCCCCCAGGTGTAGGAGACGATGATCAATGCTCCGCCTGTACGAGAGACAGAAGAAACACTCTCCACATTCGGAATGGTTCCCATGATATTTTCAATCGGTGTGGCAAGCAGTTTCTCGACTTCCTCTGGGCTTGCCCCTTCATAGGTTACGGTTACAGCAGCAACAGGGAAGGTCAGGTCAGGGAATAGATCGACCGGTGTATTCCGGACACTGACGGCACCGATGATCAGCATGAAAAGGATGACCATTCCCATTGCTATAGGTCTAAATACGGAAAGTTTCGTTATTTTCATGGAATCCACTCACTTTTTGAAGCTGATTTTCGAACGATTTGTTAATTGATATTTCCCATCTGTCACGACGAGATCACCCTTTTCGAGACCACTTGTTATGTAGCTGGTCCGATTTCCTTGAGCTTCAATCGTGATCTCTTGTTTGATCGCCCGGTCTTTTTGGACAAGAAAGACGTAAGGCTGTTCATCTTCAAAAAGAAGAGCCTTATTGGATACAGTCAATGCCCCTTCGACCGATTGGGTTTTGATTTGTGCAGTGGCGAGCGCATCAGACGGAATGGGCTTATCAATTTGATCGAGTAAGACAGTCATCGAGTACGTATTCGTTTCTGGGTTCGGTTCATCACTTAACGTCTGGATTGGCAAATCGAAAGTGTCATCGATGTCATCTATTGAAATCGTCACGATCATATCTTTTGATACGTTCTCTTTTTGAAACTCGTTCACTTGGAAAATCGCTTTCAGCTCATTTTTACTGGAGACGATTGCAAGTGGGGAACCAGGCAACGCCGGTGCTCCTTCTTTAGCATTGATCTGCTCAATCGTTCCATCGATAGGTGCAGTGATCTTCGTTGCATTCAAGGCTTGTTCCGCTTGCCGGACACCTTGCCGCGCCTGCTCTAATTGAGCATTGATGAGAGGAAGCGCATTCGATGTAATCGCTGAGCCTGTCCCAGTCAACTGTTTCAATTGATTCAACGTTTCAGTGACGGTGCCAACCGCTTCTTCACCCTGGGACTCTTCTGGTAATTCGATGTCTTCTAACTGGGTGATTGCGTCGTTAATGGCCGAATTGATCTGCGATTGCGTCGAACGTTGCTGCTGGATCGCTGCATTGACCTGGTTTCTTGTATTCTCTAAAGTCGTAACAGCAGAACGAGCCTGCGCCAATTGTTGCCGGATATCAGAATCATCCAATTGGAAAAGGAGGTCACCAGCCTGGACGGCGTCACCATCTTCAACGTTCACCTTTGTGATTGGTGAAGGGACAGACGAAATGATCGGCACCTGTTCGGAAGGAACTGTTTTACCGACCAATTCAGCTGTTTTTGTAAAAGTTTCTTGTTTCACTTCAGATGTCTCGACTGGGATCGCATTGTTGGATGTATTTTCACTTGTGATTTTATCTTCCGAACATGCAGCTAGCAGGAGTGTCATGGTCAGAAGTAGAAATACTTTAATATTCAAGCGTGCTCAACTCCATTATCATTTAAGAGAAATTAGATGAAAAAAGTTCTAAGGCTTATTATACGTGAAAGGAACATGAAACTCTCATAGAACGGTTTCATCTCACTAAATTGTCAAAGTTTTTTTCACAAATCCGACGTTTAAAATGTTATAACAAGGGTAATTCAATCTATGTACTTAAATTTTTGTAATTCCTATGGTTTTGATAAGAATTATCAATAGACCCTATCATTCACATAGAAGATGTAGTATAATATGAATTGTGATTAAATAATTTTTCTAAAGTAAGATTCTTTTTAATTGATATAAATCATGGAAGGAGACGATTCCTTATGGTTACACTATATACTTCCCCAAGCTGTACTTCTTGCAGAAAGGCGAGAGCTTGGCTAGAAGAGCACGAAATACCTTTCCAAGAGCGTAATATCTTCTCAGAGCCACTGTCAATCAATGAGCTGAAAGAAATCCTTCGTATGACAGAAGAAGGTACGGATGAAATCGTTTCTAAGCGCTCAAAGACATTCCAAGAACTGAACGTGAATCTTGAAACGATGCCGTTGCAAGATCTATTCGAACTGATGAGCGAGAACCCAGGACTTCTTCGCCGTCCGATCATGATCGACGAAAAACGTCTACAAGTCGGATATAACGAAGACGAAATCCGCCGCTTCTTACCACGTAAAGTTCGTACGTTCCAATTGCAAGAAGCACAAAAAATGGTCAACTAATGATAAAAAGACTGCTGCTAAACCGAAGGTGAGGCAACAGTCTTTTTTTGTTTTTGGGGACGGGGAGCGAAGCGGCACGTGGGCTGGGCACTTTTTACTAATTTCTAAAACACAGTCAAAAATTTCTAAAACCCGCCTCGTTTTTTCTAAGATACCTGCTCAAATTTCTAAAACTGACCCCAATTTTTACAAAACATCCCCTATTTTTTCTAAAACCAGATCCTCACCAAACAATAATAAAGAAAAAATAGCACCGAATAGAGGTATTTTGCTTCACTAAAGAGAAAGAAACATCTATCTTATGAAAAGGTGTGATTTTTTGAAGCAAAAAATCCAATTTAAATCCTACACCAGAGAAAAACTTGAAGCATTATTAAGAAGAATTGAGCTGAATCATCCAGCTCGTATGGAAATTGAAAGCTACTTAAGGTCAATCAAATCAGGGGATTGGGGTGAAAGGTCGCTCGATTATTACACTAGCTTTTTGAACATGAAGGACTATGTGATCTGTCAGGGTCTCAGGTTATTGAGTAGTAACAATTATCACTTCCAGATTGATACGTTATTGCTCCACTCAAACTTCATACTCATCTTAGAAGTGAAAAACATGGCGGGCACACTTAAATTCGACACGAGGTATAATCAACTGATCCAAGAAGTCGGTGATCGGGAAGAGGTGTATAAAGACCCGATACAACAGGTGAATCATCAGCATTATCAATTCTCAAGATGGTTGGAAGATTTCAGATTCCCTGCGAACATTCCTATCCATTCATACGTGATTGTGGCCAATGATCGAGCAAAAATTGTTCCAAAAAATAATGAGGAAATCCTCTCCCACAAAGTGTTAAGAACGACAAAATTGCTTGACTGTATCCATAAACATCAATCTACTCATAAAAAAGAGATCCTCTCAACCAAGCAACTGAAAAAAATCACGAAACTCTTCATTAAACACCATAAACCTGCAAATCCCGACTTATTGAAAAAATATAATATCAGAAAGCAAGATTTGCTAACTGGTGTCCACTGTCCTCAATGTACTTCTCTTCCAATGAAAAGAGTGCACGGAAAATGGGTATGCACCGATTGTAATTCTTCCTCTAAATCAGCTCACCTTAATGCTCTTCAAGATTACTTCCTGCTCATCAATCCCACAATCACCAATCAACAAGTCAGAGATTTCCTACACATCAATAATGTTGCTGGTGCGAATTACGTACTGCAGCAGTTGCACCTCCCACACCAAGGCACCACCTCCAACCGCGCTTACCTACTCGAATCCCTCGATCTAGGTCAACCAACGAAACGCACTTAACTCCACAAAAAAAGCCTACCCGATAAAAAATCAGATAAGCTTCTTGTCAATCTGCCATTTTAGTTCGTGCTTTCGCTCGTTTTGACTCGGCCGGATAGCCAACCGAAGAACAGGACTCCTCCAATGATGACCAGATAAATGAGCAGTTCAATCATTTGATTGTGTCCGATCCATGTCTGGACGATCGGTTCTTCCAAAATCATTTTAGATGCGGTATAAGCTAAGATTCCAGCTCCAATATAGACGATTGCCGGGAATCGCTCCATGAAGTGGAGGATCAGCTTACTTCCCCAGATGATGATTGGAACGGATACGAGCAACCCGATGATGACGAGTAGGATGTTGCCGTGAGCAGCACCCGCGATCGCTAGGACGTTATCCAGTCCCATGACGATGTCTGCAACGACGATGGTCTTGATGGCTGCTGCGAGTGTCGTGCCACTCTTAATATTGGCCTCTCCATTATCTTCGGCGAGCAGATTGTAAGAGATGTAAACGAGCAGAATTCCACCGATCAACAACAGGTAAGGTACTTTTAGCAAATAGACGGCGATGACCGTTAAAATAACCCGCACGACGATGGCGAGTCCAGTACCGAAGAATATCGCTTTGTTTCGTTGATGCTCTGGGAGATTTCGACTTGCAAGTGCGATGACGACGGCGTTGTCTCCTCCCAACACGATGTCGATCGCAATGATGGTAAGCAATGCTATAAGAAATTCTGATTCCAAGTGGGAAACCCCTTTCTATATGTAACACTTGACGTAGAAATCATATGCACGTACAATCACAAAAAGTATGTACAAACTGCAGAACGTTGAAAGTATAAAATAGTTTTCACGAACCGTCAAGCACCAGTGGTATCGGTAAATGGCCTATTTCTGCGGAAAAACAAAAAATGGTCATGCATTTTTATTTCATTCCTTACTTATTTATCATAGAATAGAAGTACAAGAAACTCCAACTTTTTGATAATTGATTTAGCTACACCCAATTCGGGAATACCTATACTAAGTGAAGAAGTATTTTTCAAAATACAGGGGTTCAACATCTCTTCCAGGTGGCAATCTGGATCGAAGGGAGAGAAACACCATGGAAATAGAACGTGTCAATGAGTATACGATCAAATTTTTTATAACGTATCATGATATAGAAACAAGAGGCTTTGATAAAGAAGAGATTTGGCAGAATCGAGAGCGAGGAGAAGAGTTATTCTGGGAGATGATGGATGAAGCCCATCAACAGGAACAGTTTTCTTTAGAAGGTCCGTTGTGGATCCAAGTCCAAGCTTTGGATAAAGGACTGGAAATTCTTGTGACAAGAGCTTCACTATCTCAAGACGGCTCGAAGTTGGAGCTGCCGATTTCAGACGACAAGCAAGTAGACGTACCAGTAGATGAGAATATTGAAAAAATGCTCGACAATCACTTCAGTACGGATGAAGATCAGGAAGAAGGATCTGTTGAAACAGATGATGAAGATTACTTGTCCTTCATGCTTCGATTCCCGGATATTGAAGATGTGATTTCCTTAAGTCACAATGTGAGCACAGATTCATTTATGGATAGCCTTTATCATTATGAAGGGAAATACTATCTGTATGTAACCTTCGATGATACGTTCAGTGAAGCTGAGCAAGATGACGTTCTCAGTCAAATGCTTGAGTATGGTGATGAAACTGAATTGACTGTACATCGTATTGAAGAATACGGTAAAGTGATCATATTAGAAAATGCGCTCGATCAAATGAGCGGATACTTCCCTGAGAAGTAAAGGGACGCCGATTTTCTCCTTGAATTTCGGCGTTTTTCATTTTGTTCTGAGGCTTGTTTTTCCAAAAATTTCGTTACATAATGGATAAGCAGGCCACTATTCGAAGAACTCAAGGGATGAATTCAACATGTTCAAAAAAACATTGCAGGTCACCTTATTTGTCGCACTGATTCTTACATTGTTCGTCATTACAAAGCCATATTGGGAGAACTGGATTCTCGGGGCACTGAGTATCTTTTTCACATTTTCCGCTCTATTCATCGGAATTGTCATCTTCCTTGAGAACCGTCATCCATCTCAAACCTTGACCTGGTTTGTCGTGCTGGCGGCATTTCCGCTTGTAGGATTCTTTTTCTATATGCTCTTCGGTCGTAATTATCGGAAAAAGAAGATGTTCGACCAAAAAGCGCTCACGGACCAGGAGGCCTTTTCGAGATTCGAGCAGAACAGGCCGATTGATGATGAACAAATGCAGATGATGGGGGACCATCAGAAACTTCTGTTTAAGCTCGCGCAAAAACTGGGTAAGAGTCCGATTTCGTTTAACACAGAAACGAGAGTTCTTACCAATGGTCAAGAAACGTACCAATGGATTCTTGATGCGCTGGAAAAAGCAGAAGAACATATACATATGGAATATTACATCGTGAGAGATGACGGGATCGGGAAACAGATCCAAGAAGTGCTCATGGAAAAAGCAAGAGAAGGTATTGAGGTACGCTTTTTGTATGATGCGGTTGGTAGCTGGAAATTGTCGAGAGGTTATATTGATGAACTCAGGGAGGCAGGCGTTCAAGCTGTCCCGTTCCTACCGGTTAAGCTACCGCTTTTCAACAACAAGATCAATTACCGTAATCACCGGAAAATCGTTGTGATTGATGGGAACGTCGGGTTTGTAGGTGGTTTGAACATCGGTGATGAATACCTGGGTTTGAATCAAGCTTATGGCTTTTGGAGAGACACGCATTTGATGGTAAAAGGGGAAGCGGTCCGCAGTTTGCAGTTGATCTTCCTCCAAGATTGGTTCTCCATGACAGGGGAGACGTTGTTGGAACCGAATTATCTGTCCCCTTCTATCCCGACAGACGAAGCGTATGGCGGGGTTCAGATGATTGCAGGTGGACCGGATCATCAATGGGACGTCATCAAAAAACTGTTTTTCTCAATGATCATTTCGGCGAAACGTTCGATCTGGATTACATCACCTTATTTCATACCAGATGAAGATATCTTGAATGCCCTCCGTGTGGCAGCATTGAGTGGAATTGATGTCCGCATACTTTTCCCTGCAAAACCGGACAAGCACCTTCCGTTCCATGCCTCAAGGTCGTATTTTCCAAGCCTGATGGAAGCAGGTGTGAAAGTGTATGAATATGAGAAAGGCTTCCTCCACAGTAAAATGATCATCGTCGATAACGAATTGGCGTCGATCGGAACGGCGAACATGGATATGAGAAGTTTCCATCTGAACTTTGAAGTGAATGCTTTCTTGTACCGGACGAAGAGCACGCTAAGGCTAGTGGAAGATTTCCTCCATGATTTGGAGGACGCCAAACAGATTCATCCTGAAGATTTTGCGAACCGTTCGTTCTATTACAAGGTGATCGAATCGACATCGAGATTGCTGTCCCCATTATTATGATATTCTTTACGAGAAACTTCCTCATTCGAGGAGGTTTCTTTTTCATTAATGGAGAATTGTTATCATCAACATCTTTTCAGTCATTGGAACGATGTGAAAAACTATAAGAGAGAGGTGACTGCTTGTTAACGGCATTAATCGATAAGAACCAATTCTGCAATTTGGCAGAGAGTTGGCGAAGAGAAGACCTAGAACAATTAAGGTCGAAAGAAACGTTCCGATGTCCAGTGTGCCAGTCGGAAGTAATCATGAAGTTAGGAACGAAAAAGATCTGGCATTTCTCACACAAAAAAGACTCCTCTTGTCGCGATGAATATGAACCTGAATCAATGTATCACCTGTTTGGAAAGAAGCAGCTGTATCGATGGCTGGACAAACAGGACTACGAACCAGAGCTTGAAAAACACTTTCCTCTACTGAACCAACGCCCTGATCTATATTTACCCTCGCAATCCCCGGCAGTAGCTATTGAGTACCAGTGTTCCTCTTTATCAACAGAACTCCTACAAAAAAGAACATCTTCCTATATACAAGGCGCAATCGATGCCGTTTGGATTCTAGGTGAAAAAAGGATATCCCGCGTGAACGAAACCATCTACCGGTTGGATGACCTTGCTTTGAACGCTTTACAATATCCTTCTGATGACTCCCGTCGACCTTACCTTCTGTATTATTGCCCGCTCACTTCCGCATTTACGATTCTTCATTCCATCATCCCGTACTCTTCACAAACGATTTTCGCAGCACGGAAAACCATTCCTCTTCATAAGTCGCTTTATCCCATAGCCATACCATCTCCACAGTCACTACCAACAGATTTCATATCCCCATGGGTCCAAAAGGTTTTCAAAACTAGGCTGTATTTGCATGTGAACCGCGATGAGTCCGTCGTGCGCCTGAAGCATCGGCTGATTGAATCAGGGGCAGTACCGAGTCTTTTTCCCATTGAAGCGGGTGTTCCATCGGATTATATGTACTGGTTTGAAACACCGTCCTATGTTTGGCAGACCATCCTTCTCATAGACATCATCAAGCCACTTCCAGCTGGATCTTCCTTTCAATTCAGAGATGTATATCAACCATTTTTACATCGGATAAAAAAGTATCGGATCAAGGTGAGGCATGACCTTCATAGCGATTCACACTTATCCTATGCCCTTATGGATTATTTGAAATGGCTTCGGAAATCTGGAGTGCTCGGCTGGGGTGGAAAAGGGCGGTTCGTCAAAAAGCGGGACCCACAATTCCCTAAAACGGTTGTAGAAGCGAAAGATCAATTACGAGGAATGATTCTTACGTGTATGGAAGGATAATAAACGTACTTGCTCGAATTTATACTTGAGATAAGGTAATATGGAATTTAGTTGAGATTAGAAGGAGGAATACAATACTATGGCAGAACAAGCAGTGAAATCGCTTCCAAAAAGAGATGAGATTCCTGTCCAGGATACGTGGGATCTGGAAGATATCTTCGCAACAGATGATGCATGGGAGCAAGAATTCAAACAAGTGAAAGAAATGATTCCACAAATCGATCAATATCAGGGCAAACTCGGTGAATCTGCCGATACGTTCTATGAAGCACTACAATTGCAAGATGAGATTACGATGCGCTTAGGAAAGCTCTATACATATGCACATATGCGCTATGATCAAGATACGACCAATTCTTTCTATCAAGGATTGAATGATCGTGCGGCTTCATTGGCAACTGAGACGGGCAGTCACCTTTCCTACATCGTACCTGAGATCCTCTCTCTGGAAGAAAGCCAGATCCGTTCTTTCGTTCAGGAAAAGGAAGAATTGAAACTGTTTGAGCATTTCCTGGATGAGATCAATCGCAGTCGTCCGCATGTCCTTACGCAAAAGGAAGAGGCGATCCTTGCTGGTGTAAGTGAAGTGACCAGCAGCCCTAGTAATACATTTGGAATGCTGAACAATGCGGATATGAAGTTCCCTACGATCAAAGATGAAAATGGGGAAGAGGTAGAAATCACGCATGGACGCTACATCCGGTTCTTGGAAAGTGACGATCCTGAAGTCCGCAAGAATGCGTTCAAAGCGATGTATGGAACGTATGACAAGTTCAAGAATACGTTCGCGAGCACCTTGAGCGGTAACATTAAAAAGGATAACTTCAATGCACGCGTGCGGAAATATGATTCTGCTCGTCAGGCTGCATTGGATTCCAACAACATTCCAGAACAAGTGTATGACAACCTCGTCAAAACTGTGAACGATAATCTGCACTTGCTTCATCGTTATGTGCGGTTGCGTAAAAAAGCGCTTGGCCTAGATGAGTTGCACATGTATGATTTGTACACTCCGATTGTAAAGGATGCCAAAATGGAAATCCCTTATGACGAGGCGAAGGAGCTTGTACTCAAGAGCCTGGCACCACTAGGTGAGAAGTACGTGAACATCGTAGGTGAAGGGTATGAAAAGCGTTGGATCGACGTTCAAGAAAACGTCGGGAAGCGAAGCGGAGCATATTCGTCCGGCACGTATGGAACGATGCCTTACATCCTTCTGAACTGGCAGGATAACGTAAACAATCTATTTACGTTGACTCACGAAATCGGTCACTCCGTACACAGCTATTACACAAGGGAGAATCAGCCTTATCCTTATGCGAATTACTCCATTTTCGTAGCAGAAGTCGCTTCAACTTGTAACGAGGCCCTATTGAACGATTATTTGTTGAAAAATACGGAAGATAAAAAGAAAAAGCTTTATCTGTTGAACCACCACTTGGAAGGATTCCGCGGAACGGTCTTCCGTCAGACGATGTTCGCTGAATTTGAACAAATGATTCATGAACGTGCTGCAGCTGGTGAAGCATTGACTCCTGATTTGCTTACAAAACTGTATTACGCACTGAACGAGAAGTACTTCGGTGAGGACATCATCATCGATGAGGAGATCGGTCTTGAATGGGCACGAATTCCACACTTCTATTACAATTACTATGTGTATCAATATGCAACAGGCTTCAGTGCTGCTGCATCGCTTTCCAAACAAATCCTTAATGAAGGAGAACCTGCGGTTGAGCGTTATCTGGAATTCTTGAAGGCGGGAAGTTCAGATTATCCAATCGAGGTGTTGAAGAAAGCTGGTGTCGATATGACAAGCAGCAAACCGATTGAAGAAGCACTTTCTGTATTCGAAAGTGTATTGGATGAAATGGAAGAGTTGCTTTTCGAAGACGAATAAGGAAAAAATCAGACTGGCCCAGCCAATACGGTTATGGGCCAGTTTTTACATGTTGGAAGAGTCCGTAGCCATTCATGCGTTCCTGAATCCTTTGAATCGATTTCGGTTGTTGAAGCGTGAAATCAAGAAGAAGATAGACAGAAATAAGAGCGGAGTGGCTATGAACAATGGAAAAAGCTTGAGGAAACCGAACACGACTAGAATAAAACTAATCACAATGAAGATCAACCCGATAAACGTTCCGATCCGTATAGGCATTCACACCCAACTCCCTTCATTACTATCCTATGATTCGGTTTAATGAACATGCTCTAATAAAGGAGGTCAAAACGAACTTGAGGGATTCAAGCAGAGTCATTTTAATACAAGGAGGCAACATAGCCCTTATAAAAAGAATGAAAAAAGGAGCTGAATACTATGTGGTTCCCGGTGGTGGAATAGAAGCAGGAGAGTCTGCAGAACAAACAGCAATTCGCGAGGCGAAAGAAGAGCTCGGTTTAGAGGTTAGCATAGTTCGCTTGTTTCATATGGAAGATTGGCATGGTGCACACCATTTTTACCTGGTAAATACATTAGGCGGTGTTTTCGGATCGGGAACGGGAGCTGAGTTCTACAATCATGCTGAAGAGAAAGGCATCTATGAACCTGTTTGGGTTGGACTTGAGGAATTACATCAAATTGACTTGAGACCAGCATCCATTGTTCATAAATTACGATAGATACATAAAAAACAGCCATCCTTATTCGGATTGGCTGTTTTGATTGTACCGCCAAAATGTGCCGTGCTTGACCGGTACACGTTCGACCACTTGTTGTAATGCAAGCTTCTTCATTTCGTTTTCCACTTCTCGTGATGTAAGATTATACACCTCTGAAATCTCTTTCGTTGCCACGAATTGATATTTCTTCAAGAATTGTTCCATAGATGGAGGTGAACATTTTCCAGGTAACTCACCCAATAATTCTTCGAGGATGTGGACGTAAACATCATAGGAATACATACCTGTGATTTTGATTCCCTCATCCGAAGTATCACTGAAGAATACGAGGGACGGAAGTTGGTTGACCTCCATTTCCTGTGTCGTTCTCACATCACA
The DNA here is from genome assembly GCF_051842935.1 of Pseudalkalibacillus sp. Hm43. Taxonomy (GTDB): domain Bacteria; phylum Bacillota; class Bacilli; order Bacillales; family Fictibacillaceae; genus Pseudalkalibacillus. The sequence goes on from NZ_JBPXRR010000001.1 coordinate 801,436, forward strand.
TTGGAATGCTTTCACAGCTGTTTCAGAATGAAGATCTTTCTTGAATTCCTCTACATCAAGTCCTGCTTCATCTGCACAATTGATCAGCACTTCCAATTTTGTGATGTTCTGTTTTTGTAAAAACAACACTTCCCTCAGCTTTCTCAAGAATCGCATTCCGCCGCTTTTTCCTTGCAACTCAGCAGCTTTTACAGCGATGGAAGCGATATAAGGTGTCTGGATCGGATCCTCAAACCAAACATCTCCATCGCAGGACATACCTGAACGATTCGCAGTGATTTCCCACTTTTTTGCAACATCTTCTTTCGAGCAGATTCCGTTTCGCTTTTGCACGACAGAATTCCAGTATTCAATTCGTCCTCCCATCAGGTGACGGAGGCGAAAATGGTTTCCATATTCGATTTGCAGTTTTTTGATAACAGGTTCCAAACCCCAACATTCCGGACAGAGCGGATCGACGAAGGAGTAAATTTCAATTGGACGATTCCCTGAAGGTGCAGTTATTTCGCATTCATTTCCGCACTCTACATCAGATGTTTGATGATCTGTAGTAGTCAATGGTTATTCTCCTTTCTCTCGATCTTATTCAGGATTGTTAACCATGTGATAAGCCGTCATCGTTAAACGACTGAAGATTTGTTCCTTATAAGGACTTTCCAAATTCACTTCATCCATGGCGCTTTTCATACAGGATAACCAGGCTTCGGCACGGTTTCTCGTAATTGGAAACGGTAGATGTCTTGCGCGAAGCATAGGATGCCCATGTTCCTCTGAATAAAGAGGAGGTCCACCTAGAAATTGACTTAGGAATTGTTTCTGTTTACGCATCGTTTCTGTCAGGTCATCCGGAAAAATAGGCGCTAGATCTGGATGGGCTTGTACCCTTTCATAAAACGCTTCTACTAATTGTTCAATTTTATCAAACCCACCGATTGCTTCGAATGGAGTTGTTTCATTATTCATATAAAGTAACCTACCTTATTTTGTTCCAAGAAGTTCATACTTATTTTAGCAATGCACATCTGTTTTCGGCAAACAATCTGATTCGGAGAAGTTGTTTACCTTTGTGTTTCTTACATTTTAGACAGGCTGTTAACCATTTCTTTAATAATCAGGCAAACACCCATCCAGATCAAAGTGCTTGTCCATATACTATTGTACAACTGAGAAAAATTGTAATGGTGTCGAGTAATAAGTAAGGGAGGATGGATAGGATGAGTCTGTTTAAAGAGGACAGAGAAGAAGTGCTGAGTGAAGAGACGGAGCGCGAAGATCATAAATGTAAATGTGGATGTATCTGTAAAGTGCTTAGTAAGTTATTACCTGGAACACCTGTAGATGTCAAATTTACAGGAACGGATGCAGACGATAACATTCGGCTTGTATTCAGCTGTGTCGATCTGGAAAATTGCTGTGGCATCTTTTTCGACCGTTTGCCGGACGGGAGTCCGTTCAATGAAGCGATTTGGATTCCTTGTGAAAAGATCGCGTTTTTGAGAGAGGTAAAACCAAGCTAAAAAAGATGACTCTGCTGAGTCATCTTTTTACATAATGGATTACACACTTTGGTAGTTTGCAATTACTTTCTTTACATACTGTGTCGTTTCTTTGAAGGGTGGAATTCCGTCATACTTATCGACGTTTCCAGGACCTGCATTATAAGCGGCTAATGCTTTTTGGATGTTCCCATCGTAACGGTCGAGCATCTGCTTCAAGTATTTGGTACCACCCATGATGTTTTCCTTCGGATTATAAGGGTTGCGGACTCCAAGACCTTCTGCCGTTCTCGGCATGAGCTGCATCAATCCCATCGCACCTGCTGGACTTGTGCTCAGTGCTTTGAAATTGGACTCTTGCTTGATGACCGAATAGATCAACTTCGGGTCGACTCCATACCGTTCTGATGCTTCATTTATGTATGTGGAATAGGATTGATCTTTGGCAATTGGCGCGTGGTTGATCACCGTCGGACTGCTGATCGGTGGTTGCATTGCAGGTCGGTCCATCATCGGTTCCATCTGGGTGTTTGACTTAGTTCCGAGTAGTGATTGAAGCTCGTTATTAAAAATCTGCCCCCATGCGGCATGACTTGAATTTGAAGATATAGGACTTGATCTAAAATCGAATTGACGAAGTGACTGCAATTGTAAGAAAGATTGAATCCATTGGCTGTTCAAAATCATCCCCACTTTCTGTACTACCCATATCATACCAAAACGACCAGAGTGAAGATAGAAAAATTTGGACAAAGCTAAAAGGGACCTATTTATTCTTTCGATCAAAAAAGCGCTGGATTTTGTTTGGTGTTTGTCTCTTCGGGATGTTGAACTCCGATAACAGGACATTAAATTCATCTTCGCCTTGTTTACGATCAGGTACTTCAAATTCCAATTCGAAATCTTCTATACCGAGATACTTGGAATGATCGAACACGAGCAAACCTGATCGATAGGATTCTTCATGACGATTGGTCTCTAATGAGCCTAGACTGTACAAATCGGTAGGCTGAATCTGATATTTTTCTTGAAGATGGTCCAATAGTTCACTGGTCTCTATTCCTTCTCCATTAATGAGAAGCTCTGCGTCTTTCTCAGACAGTCTCTCGTTGGATTCCAGCAAGCCATCTCCTTGTGGTTCTTTCAGTGTAAAGGTATAAGTGTTGCCTTTTTTCCGTATCCGCAGAGCACATCCGTGTTTTTTCAATGCGAAATCACTTGTATCAAAATAATGGTTCGTCTGTGACTTGAACTGATCTTTCGGTATGGAAAAGTGTGAAATCAACTTTTCAAACTCTTCTCTCGTCACTAAGTTCTTCAATTCGATTTCGAGTTCTTGTTCCATCATGTCTCATCTCCTGGTTGGATTTTTCGGTCATTATCTCATAACCGCCCTGTCTCTACAATTATTATCCGACTGGAAAATGTGATACACTAAGAGGTGGAAATCAGATTTAGTTTAGGAGGACCATCATGACTGCAAGACTAGAAGTGACAACAAGTGAAGTGAAAGACAACACGATACAATTCAATTGCAAAAGTGAATCGTTGGAGAAGGATTTGAAACTGGAGCCATCTGGACAAGTCCTTGTAGATTCTGACTCTCTATCATTCATTTACATATTGGAAACAGACGATAGCTTTATCTATGTTTCGATACCGAAGGATCACTGGACGGAGCTGAAAACAGTCCTGACAGACGATAAAGAAGGTGTCTTGTCCTTATCACACCACGGATCCTTCCCAATGGACGGGTTGAGTGAAGAACTTGAATATTTGATTCAAAATATTTCAGGTAATGCAAACTACGGAAGCGAAATGATGAGTAGTGTGGAGGAAATCTTTGAACCTGTAAAAGAATAAACCCGCACGCTTCCGAAAATGAAATTCGGTGGTGGTCAGATGGATTGGAACGTTTTTTTGAACCCATATAAACAAGCAGTGGAAGAATTGAAGATTAAATTGAAAGGTGTCCGGGAGCAATGCTTGATTGAAAACAAGCATTCCCCGATTGAATTTGTAACCGGCAGGGTGAAGCCGATTGCAAGTATCATCGATAAAACGAAACGGAAGAACATCTCGCTTGAGGATATTGATACGGAAATTCAAGACATTGCAGGTATCCGTGTGATGTGTCAGTTCGTTGATGATATCCATGCCGTCATCCGCTTGTTGGAGAAGAGAAAAGATCTGAAAATCGTCGAGGAACGAGACTACATCACACATAAAAAACCAAGTGGATATCGTTCATTCCATGTCGTCGTATCCTATCCCGTTCAAATTGGAGAAGGCGAAAAGAACCTGCTTGTGGAAATTCAGATTCGTACGCTCGCCATGAATTTTTGGGCAACGATCGAGCATTCATTGAACTACAAGTACTCAGGTGCAATTCCGAAGAAAATTGAAAACCGACTTCAAAGAGCAGCAGAAGCAGCATTCCGTTTAGACGAAGAAATGTCATTGATTAAAGGTGAAATTCAAGAAGCTCAAAAAATTTTCGAGCAAAAAGAGCAGCGGAAGCTTACATAACGGTAAAAGGAAAACTAGAGTAAGGAAGCGATGGCAGATGAATTTTTCGATTATTTCAAAGGGTGATGAAACATCCGCAAAGCTTGAGAAGAAAATCAAATCGTATTTGACAGACTTCGATCTGACCTTCAATGAGAAGGAACCGGATATTGTCATATCCATCGGCGGTGACGGAACATTGCTGCATGCTTTCCACCATTACATCGAACGAGTCGATCAAACGGCATTCGTAGGGGTGCACACTGGTCACCTGGGGTTTTATGCAGACTGGACACCTGATGAAGTGGAGAAGCTTGTCATCCATATTGCGAAAACACCTTTCCAAATCGTCGAGTATCCGCTTCTTGAAGTGACCGTCCGATATTTGAATGATGAGAAGGAAAGCCGTTATCTAGCGATGAATGAATGTACGGTGAAGAGTGTGGAAGGTTCCCTTGTCATGAACGTTGAGATCAAGGGTGAAGAGTTTGAAACGTTCCGGGGCGATGGACTATGCATTTCTACACCATCTGGAAGTACTGCATACAACAAAGCACTCGGAGGAGCGATTATCCATCCATCGCTACCATCTATACAGCTCTCGGAAATGGCATCCATCAACAACCGTGTGTTCCGGACAGTCGGTTCACCGCTCGTGTTGCCTCAGCACCATACATGTCTTTTGAAGCCGGTGAATGATGTGGATTTCCACATTACGATCGATCATCTGTTCCTGCTACATGAAAAAGTGAAATCCATCCAATGCAGGGTGGCGGAGGAGAAAGTGCGCTTTGCACGATTCCGACCATTCCCATTCTGGAAACGGGTAAGAGAATCATTTGTCAAAGAGTAAGGAAATGAACATATGAAGCCACTAGAATTCACATGGACGATCCATAAAAGATCGGAAGGTAAGACCTTAAGAGACTACTTGCTGAAAGATCAATTGATTTCAAGACAGGCGCTTACAGACATCAAGTTCAAAGGTGGAGATTTGAAAGTCAATGATGAACAAGTCACGGTACGGTATATTCTTAAGGCTGGAGATATCGTGACGGTCATCTTTCCTGTGGAAGAAATCAGTGAATATATGGAACCGATTGAGCTACCTTTGTCAGTATTGTACGAGGACGACCATTTCCTTGTTGTAGACAAGCCAGCTGGATTGCCGACGATCCCGTCCCGCTTCAGAAGTAAAGAATCCCTTGCACAAGGGATTCTTCATTATTATGAGGAGAATCAAATCGCTTCTACCATCCACGCTGTCAATCGTTTGGACCGTAACACGAGTGGGATCGTCCTTTTCGCGAAGCATCGATATGGTCATTCGTTATTGTCCCGGCAACAGAAGGAAGGGAAGTTGAAACGGACTTACGTTGCCCTATGTCATGGCATACCGGATCCACGATCAGGTACGATTGATGCTCCAATCGGTAGAAAAGAAGGAAGTATCATAGAACGTTGTATCCGCCCAGATGGTCAGCAGGCAAAGACCCATTATAAGGTGCTAGCAAGCTACAAAGAATACGCGTTTCTCAAACTAAGATTAGAAACGGGACGCACACATCAAATCCGGGTGCATATGGCTCATATCGGTCATCCTTTATTGGGGGATGATTTGTATGGAGGCACTCTTCAATTCATCGAACGGCAAGCGCTCCACAGCCAAACTTTAGCGTTTTATCATCCATTCAATGAAAAAAGGATAGAGATCCAAGCACCACTTCCTGAAGATATGGAAGTATGGATTGATCGATAGAAGAAGACTACCTAATTTACTCTGGTGTAAAACATATAAGGAACATAAGAAATGTCCTGTGAATTGACACAGGACATTTCTTTCGTATCAAGGTTTAAGTACGTTTGGAAATCATTTTTCCAACACCAAAATGGAGCAAGTCACCGGACCAAAGAGGCGTTTTGGTAGGGTGAAATCACCAAAATGGAGCAAGTCACCTAATCAAAGAGGCGTTCTCGTAGGGTGAAATCACCAAAATGGAGCAAGTCACCTAACCAAAGAGGCGTTCTCGTAGGGTGAAAGCAGCAAAATGATGCTAGTCACCTAACCATAGAGGCGTTCTCGTAGGGTGAAATCAGCAAAATGATGCTAGTCACCTAACCAAAGAGGCGTTCTCGTAGGGTGAAAGCAGCAAAATGGTGAAAGTCACCTAACCATAGAGGCGTTCTCGTAGGGTGAAAGCAGCAAAATGGTGAAAGTCACCTAACCATAGAGGCGTTCTCGTAGGGTGAAAGCAGCAAAATGGTGAAAGTCACCTAACCATAGAGGCGTTCTCGTAGGGTGAAAGCAGCAAAATGGTGAAAGTCACCTAACCAAAGAGGACTTCTCGTAGGGTGAAATCACCAAATCGTGAATTTCACCTAACCAAAGAGGCGTTCTCGTAGGGTGAAATCAACAAAATCGCGTACAGTTGTGTCATGACGTTCATTTGTTTTGACTTTTTACACCACAAAATTGAACGATTTGTATTTATTCGGCAGTCTTGTTTAGTCATCGAATGGTCTGAATTTTTCTGCCACATATGGCATAGAAGATGGGACTGAAATGGTTGTGTCTTCAGGAAAACGATAGGCAGTCAATGAGCCTCCAAAGACACACCCCGTATCAATGTTGATCGTGTTACCCACTTTTCTTGGCTCTTCTACAGGGGTATGGCCATAAACGATGATGGATTCGCCTTCATATTGCTTTGCCCAATCTCTACGTACAGGCATACCGTTTTCGTGCCTTTCTCCAGTGATATCCCCATACAAGACAAAGGTCCTTACTCTTTTATGCGTATGACCGATTAAATCTTCACGTATACCAGCATGTGCAACGACAAGGCTTCCTTCAGACAATTGGAGATAAAGGGGGGCTTCTTCAAACATCTTCTTGAACTTATGAGAAATTTCCTCTTGTTGTTCTGGTGTAAGGCGTTCGTATTCTTCAACAGTCGTCTCAAGACCGTGACGTACTTGGACATCTCTTCCTAAGAAATAGCGGTACAGTTTATCACAATGGTTTCCGGGCGAATATAGAGCGAGATCTTGCTGGACAAGCTCGTAGACGAGTTCAATCACTTTCAAGGATTGTGGTCCACGATCGGTCAAATCTCCTAAAAATACAAGCTTTCTTTTATCAGCGTGTTCAAACTTTCCTTGTGAGTTCCTGGAATAACCAAGCATCTCCAAGAGTTGGATCAATTCTTCATAGCAACCGTGTATATCGCCTACAACATCGTATTTCATCATTCCACCTCAAGCATCAGAATCTACATTATAGATTTTCTCATTATTCCTCACCATAAAACCTATTTTAGCCTGTAATTGAAATGGATAACAACTGAATCCAATTCCATAAAGAAAAAAGCACCTGAAAAGGTGCTTTTTAATCAAACATATAGTTTCTAGTACGTGAGCGGACATTAAGAACAAGACCGATGGCGATCATGCTGGCTAAGGTCGAACTTCCTCCGTAGCTGATGAAAGGTAATGGGATTCCGGTAATCGGTAGCAATCCGATGGTCATACCGATGTTTTGGAAGACTTGGAAAGTGATCATACCGATGACTCCGGCACACAAATAGCTGCCGAATGGATCGTTACTCTCAAGAGCTGCATGAATGATACGGTAGATCAATAAGAAAAATAAAGAAATGATGAAGCTCGTTCCCATAAATCCGAACTCTTCTCCAATCACTGAGAAGATGAAGTCGGTCTGAGCTTCAGGGAAGTAGACATTTCCTTCAGTAAATCCTTTCCCATACAGTTGCCCGGATCCAATCGCTAGCAAGGACTTGACGAGTTGGAAGCCGAAGCCTTGTTCGAACTCATAAGGTTGAAGCCAGCCGTAGAACCGGTTCAATTGATAGCCTTCTAAAATGTACTGTAAGAAAAACTCTGGGAAATATAAGTAAGTCATCACTAATGCAGAAATGAACATCACGAAAATGAGCGTCAACAGCAAGATAATCCGCCACCGGATGCCTGAAACTAGAATCAGACTCGCGATGATTGCGATGAATACGAGTGTCGTTCCCAAGTCAGGCTGGGTAACCACTAGAAATACAGGTGGAATAGAGACGAGCATGACTTTTCCGAGCAGCAACAGATCATCGCGAATCAGGCGATCTTTATACCGTTCATTATGAATGGTAATTACGTTCGCAATTGTGATGATCAAAGCTACCTTCATCAATTCTGAAGGCTGGAACGAAATACCTCCAACCCGATACCAACTCTGAGCTCCGTTGATCAAGGGAACTATTGCATCCGGTGTACCCGCGTTTGGATCGACCATAGGTATAACTGTAATTCCTGAGAGCAAGAAGAGCCCGAGTCCGTATATGTACCAGGATAGTTTTAAAAACTGATCGAAATCCAAAATCATCACGAAAGCGATGGCAACGAATCCCACTGAATACCAGAACATCTGCTTGATGACGAAATTTCCTTCATATTGTCCTACTGCACTGTAGATGGCGATGCAACTTGAACAGATTAAAAGAAATAAGATGAAAAGTAAGTTATAATCGATTTGTTGGAAAGGGGTTTCTCTATCTGAATTTGTCATTTATATTTTACCTGCCTTACGTACGAGTTCATTATAAAATCATAACACTTTTTATCATATCGAACTATGGATTGTTTGAAAATAACTGAGATTCAAGGGTTGGAAAATTGACAAATCTGCTTTAGGCTTAGGCTTGCTATAATTTTCGTCATCAGAAACAATTTTGAAGCCCTGTTGAGAGGGGGAGTTGCAATGGAATCAGAAGAAGAATTTGAATTTCAACCAGTAATTGATGCATTGGAAAGAGAAGATATCGACCAGTTCAGGGAACAATTCCTAGATATGCACCCTTATGATCAGACAAGGCTTTTCACCGATTTGGAAGAAGAGCTACGGATGCGGATTTACCGCTACCTTTCACCCGAAGAAATGGCGGAAATCTTTGAAAAGATCGAGATAGAAGATACAAAGGATTATTTATTCGAGATGCAGCCATTCTATGCGGCAGAAATGCTGGGCGAAATGTATGCCGATGATGCCGTTGACGTATTGAATGACTTAGAAGCAGAGCAACTCGCCAGTTATTTGACCATCATGGATGACGAGGCAGCCCAAGAAATCAAAGACCTACTTCATTATGAGGAAAAAACAGCTGGTAGTATCATGACTACAGAATTCGTTTCCATTCGGGCTCATCAAACCGTAATCGAAGCAATGCAGATCTTGCGTAAGGAAGCACCGGATGCCGAAACGATCTACTATGTGTTCGTAGTGGATGAACACAAGAAACTCGCCGGTGTCATATCTTTACGTGACCTCATCATTGCAGAAGAAACGACGCTCGTTTCAGATGTCATGAATGATCGGGTGGTTTCCATTTCTGTAGGTGAAGATCAGGAAGAGGCTGCTAGGATGATGAAAGACTATGACTTTCTTGCTCTCCCGGTTGTGGACTTTCAAAATCATCTGCTCGGAATCATCACAGTCGATGATATCGTCGATGTCATTGATGAAGAAGCTTCAGAGGACTATTCCAAACTCGCCGCGGTTTCAGACATGGATTCGGCCGACCGTAATCCATTACAAGCTGCGAAACGAAGGTTACCGTGGCTCGTAATCCTGCTATTTCTTGGAACGATCACCGCAAGCTTGATTGGCCAATTTGAAGACACATTGAATCAAGTAGCGATATTAGCTGTTTTCATTCCACTGATTGCAGGAATGGCTGGTAATACTGGTACACAAGCATTAGCAGTAGCTGTCAGAGGTATTGCGACAGGTGATACGGATAAGGAAAATTTGAGAAGTTTAATCTTGCGTGAAGCAGGAACAGGACTCATAACCGGAACAACATGTGGAATTGTAATTACCATCATCGTTTACTTATGGCAAAGTTCCATTTATCTTGGACTCTTGGTCGGAGTCTCTATATTATTCACACTTGTCGTGGCAACGCTCGCAGGGGCATTGATCCCTTTGTTCATGCACAAATTGAAAATCGATCCAGCAGTCGCATCTGGCCCATTCATCACGACGATTAATGATATCATCAGCGTCCTGATCTACTTCGGAATGGCGACTGCTCTTATGCAATACTTGGTTTGATATAGGGAGGTTGTTATGGAAGAGACTCATTCGTTCATGTCACTTCTGGTGGTCATACTCGTAGCTTTTCTCACACCTATCCTCTTGAATAAGCTACGGATCAAAATGTTGCCGATCATCGTCGCAGAAATTATCGCAGGTCTGATCATCGGCAAAACCGGATTTGACATTGTTGAAGCGGACTCTTTACTAGAAACCTTATCGACATTAGGATTTATCTATTTATTGTTTTTAAGTGGACTTGAAATCGACTTTTCAATCTTTTCTTCAAAATCCAAAACGAAAAAGAACAAGGAAGAACCGAGTGGGATTTGGCTGCCGTTCATGATTTTTGGTTTGATGATGGGTTTATCGTATGGAATCTCCTGGCTGTTTGTTCTTTTCGGATTCATCGATAATGCCTTTCTCATGTCCTTGATCATTGCAACGATTTCGTTAGGGATCGTCGTGCCGACATTGAAGGACACGGGCATCATCAAGTCCGGGCTCGGACAGACCATTTTGATGATTACTGTTATCGCCGATCTCGCTACTATGATCCTGCTGGGGGTATTCGTGTCTGTTTTTTCTCCTGAAGGGAAAAACACTTGGTTGCTATTGCTGCTGTTCTTAGCGGGTGTAGTCTTGTACTTTGTTGGGAAGTATTTCAGAAACCGCTCAAGCTTTAAAAGCTTGACGAGTGGTACGATTCAAATCGATACACGAGCCGTATTCACGCTTATCATCGTTCTCGTCGCACTATCCCAAAAGGTCGGAGCAGAAAGCATACTTGGTGCTTTCCTGGCTGGTGCACTCGTATCCTTGATGTCACCGAATCCGTCCATGGTCCATAAGCTGGACTCTTTCGGTTATGGATTTTTAATTCCGATATTCTTCGTCATGATTGGAGTACGAATTGATTTAGTCAAGTTGTTTTTCGATCGAGAAGTACTTTTATTAATACCATTCTTATTGGTCGCGTTTATGGTAACGAAAATCGTACCTATCTTGTGGTTCAAGAAATGGTACAACATGAAGACGGTTATGAGCATCGGTATCCTGTTATCTTCGAAATTGACACTGGTCATTGCAGCAGCTGAAATCGGTGAAAAGATGGGGATGGTCGATTCCAAAATGTCTTCTGCCATCATCCTTGTCGGGGTGATCAGCAGTATCATCGGCCCAATATTCTTTAAGAAGATCTTTCCTAGGAAGATCGCTGAAGAAAAGAAGACGATGGCCATTCTCGGTGCCAACAGCATTACGCTCCCGTTGTCCAAAAAGATGAAAGAAGCATATGAAGTAGCACTCTATCACTTGAAATCCAATGAATTGGATCCATATTATTCTGAGGATCATTCTGAGAATTTCGATGTTCATGTCATTGAAAGTTTCAAGATCGAATCCCTTGAAGATCAAAATGTGTTCGATGTCGATCTATTAGTGGTCGCCACCCATGAAGATGAGATCAACATGAAAATCGCACGAAAAGCTAAGGAATATGAAGTAGGACGGATCATTGCTCGAATTGAAGAGAATACGCGTGCAGATGCCTTAAGAGAGGAAGGCATTGAAGTCTTTTCCAAATTTACTTCAACCATCATGCTGCTAGAGGCGATGATCAAGTCTCCAAGCATCATGAAACTATTTGTGAATCAGGAGAATGTACTTGACGAAGTTATTGTGAAAAACGATGTCCATGCCGGTAAGCCAATTAAGCGATTAGAGTTCTTAGGTGACACGATCATCGCAAGGGTATTCCGTGAGAACGAATCGATCATTCCCCATGGCGATACGGTCTTGAAAGTAGGTGACCGATTGGTGGTTACAGGAAGCGAAGATTGTGTGCATCGATTAAAAGCGAATATCAATGGACAAGCTTGATAAAAGACGGGATTGTAGGCCAATCCCGTCTTTTGTTATGTTTTTCAAACTTCTATCATAGGTTCGAGCATTTGTGGAAATCATTTTAACATGATTGGAATCCGTGCTATACTGTGTTTAGGACTTGGTCATAATAACAAATCATAATATAACAATACTTATTCAGGAGGTTATTCAATTATGGGTCTTTCATTAGAAGGTCGTACATATGTCGTCATGGGAGTTGCGAATAAACGTAGTATTGCATGGGGAATCGCTCGTTCATTAAGCAATGCTGGAGCCCGACTCGTATTCACGTATGCAGGAGAACGTTTCGAGAAGAATGTGAGAGATTTGGCTGAATCCCTGGATCGCAGTGATTCCGTCGTCATTCCATGTGACGTGACAGATGATGAACAGATTAAAGAAGCGTTCAGTCGTATTAAAGAAGAAGTCGGTGTTATTCATGGGCTTGCACACTGTATCGCATTCGCGAATGTGGAAGAGTTGAAAGGGGAATATGTGAACACATCCCGTGATGGATTTCTCCTCGCTCACAACATCAGCTCCTACTCCTTGACAGCTGTTGCGAAAGAAGCGCGTGAACTCATGACTGAAGGCGGCGGTATCGTGACGATGACGTACCTGGGTGGCGAACGTGTCGTCAACAACTATAACGTCATGGGCGTGGCGAAAGCTTCATTGGACGCAAGTGTGAAGTACTTAGCAAACGATCTTGGAAAAGATGGAATCCGTGTTAATGCTATATCAGCCGGGCCGATTAGGACCTTGGCTGCTAAAGGAGTCGGAGATTTCAACAGCATCCTGAAGGATATTGAAGAAAGAGCTCCACTTCGTCGAACGACAACGACAGAAGAAGTCGGAGATACTGCACTCTTCTTGATGAGTGATCTATCCAGAGGATTGACAGGAGAAATTCTCCATATCGACAGTGGATTCCATATCTTAGGAAGATGATGTGAGTTTTTATGAAAACACCCTTCGGGGTGTTTTTTTATTTGGATCATCTTTTGCAAATGGGCTTTTAATTTACTACACCCATGAGAAATGCCCATACAGATAGTCATGTGCGGAATACAGTAAAAATATCATGACGTGTTTGTTAGGGGTGTAAAGGGTGCTTGAGCTTGGGAAAGAACGAATATTGATTATCGCTCCGCATGCAGATGATGAAGTGTTAGGATGTGGAGGGCTCATTGAAAAAGCACGGAAGCATGGGAATGAAGTGAAAGTCCTTATTGGATCAGTGGGAGATATCCTCTTTAGGCATAATGAACATGGCATCGTAGATGCGGCTACAAGGAGAAAAGAACTTAATAATGCTCTCACTCACTTAGACTGCAAGGATTTTGAAATACTGTTTGAGCACAAGGAAAGTGCAATGGATACGATACCTAAAAATCAAATCGTTTCTAAATTGGATCGAATTATGGACACATTTAGTCCGACGATGGTGTTTATTCCATATCCAAGCTACCATCAGGATCATCAAGTGCTATTTCAGGCATCAATCGCAAGTTTAAGACCGGATTCCAGGAGAAAGCTGAAAATCATTGCGATGTACGAATATCCGTTGATTGTTTGGCAGTATCCAAAAATACATGATGTAGGTGAGCTTTATTTGGATATCACCGGAGCGATTGAAAAAAAAATAGAAGCTTTTTGTAAGCATACCTCTCAGATCCGTACAGGTGAACATCCTTTAGCTCCTGAAAAAATCAAGAAATGGGCAGAGACGAGAGGGATGGAAATCGGTGTCCCATATGCTGAAAAGTACCATCTGTTACGTGCCATGCTTATTTAAGTCTGAACAAGTAGAAGAGGGATCGTTTTGAAAGTACTCATAACTGGGGGATGTGGATTCATAGGATCACATATTACAGAATGTTTAGTACAGAATGGGTTCAAGGTTGTTGTTGTAGATAACTTATCTTCAGGTAATTACAAAATGCAATCCTCATCTGTGATTTATTATGATATTGATTATCGTTCAGACACATTTGCTCAAATTTTTGCAAAGGAAGCGCCTGATTACGTCATCCATCTTGCGGCACAATCGGACGTCAAAAAATCCGCGGATGACCCACTATATGATACACAATTGAATGTATTGGGTGTAGTACAACTTTTAAAACTTTGTCAAGAACATGGGGTGGAGCGATTCATATTTGCTTCCACCTCCGCGGTTTATGGAGACCAGGGTGTAAAAGTTGTAGATGAGTCCACTAAGTTGGAGCCAATTTCTTTCTATGGTGTATCCAAACTTGCTGCTGAGCTCTATATCAAGCAATTTAACCAGCAGTTCTATTTACCGTATACGATCTTCCGATACTCGAATGTATATGGTCCACGACAACGATCAGATCATGAAGGTGGCGTCATACCGATTTTCTTGAATAAACTCCTGCAAGGACAAAAACCAATCATCTATGGTGACGGTTCTCAAACCAGGGATTTTGTACATGTAAAGGATGTAGCTCGTGCAAATCTGTTAGCCTTGCAATCCAAAACGAATGAAACGATGAACATCAGCAGCAATCAATGCATACCGATTAACGAGTTACTTCGGAAAATCACCGGAAATTTACACTCGGTTATACAACCAGACTATCAGGCATATCGGCCAGGAGATATCCTGTTCAGTCAACTGAACAATGATAAGGCAAGAAAGCTTTTGAATTGGGAACCTGTAAGAACGTTGGACGAGGGAATCGAAGAAATGATTGAGCAGATTCGTATGGATGGAGGAGGATATGTTGTATGAAAGAATATCCGTTCAGGCCAGTCAGCAGAAGTTTCGGCTTCGATCGAGGGCAACCGGTTGATCGATATTTCATCGATCAATTCCTAAATGATTATCAATCCGTTATACAAGGTAAAGTGCTTGAGATTGGGGATAATGCTTACACAAAGAAATATGCTAAACAATTGGAATCGAGTGATGTTCTGGATATTCAACCTTGGAAAGGTGTCTCTATAGTTGGGGATCTGGAAACTGGAGAGAACCTTCCTGCCGAGCAATTCGATTGTTTTATTTTAACCCAGGTCATCCATATTCTTTATGACCTGAAAGCTTCAGCCAATCATGCCATGAAAGTGTTGAAACCAGGCGGGAAATTGCTGGTAACGGTCCCTGGTTTGAGTCAAAGTTGTAAGACAAAAGATTATGGAGATTTCTGGCGGTTTACGAGTATGTCGTTAAGAAGGTTGTTTGAAGATATGGAGGTTGTAGATGAAGTAACGGTTCAGAGTTTTGGAAATCTGGCCATTGCTCAAGCTTTCCTGGAAGGAAGAGCGGTTCATGAAGTGAATCCCGGTGCCTTTTCTTTTCATGATCCACATTATGAAGTACTGATTGGGGCTGTCGTACGAAAAGGCGGTACAGCCACATGAAACCAAGTGAAGTGACGGTTCTGACAGCTTCCTATAATCCGGGACATTACTTCAAAGAAACCGTACGCTCCCTGCAAAATCAGACAAATAAGAACTGGAAGCATATCATTGTGGATGATGCTTCTACAGATGATAGCCTGGCGATGATTGAGGATCACCTGAATGATTCCAGGGTGACTTTGATTCGGAATGAAGAGAATTTAGGGCAGTCTAAATCTCAAAATAAAGGGCTTCAGAAGATTGAAACTCCTTTTACCTTAATGTTGGATAGTGATGACCTATTGGTCGATGAGACGATAGAAATCTTGCTTGAAGAGAGTCGAAAAGTACCAGGAGAGGTTGCTCTTATTTGTGGAAATAAAGAAGTTTTTTATCATTTTGGAGGAAAGATCCTAGGTAAGTATGTCGACCGGGGAGAATTTTATTACGAGAACCGCTATCAATTTTTATTAGAAAACTACGTACCATATCCTCGATTTTATCGAACAAGTGCTATAAAAGAAGTAGGGGGATGGCCTACTGATGATCCGTATGAAGGACGTTATTTGGAAGATCGCCGTATGGATGTGCGGTTGATTGAAAAGTACACCATTCATTGGATTGACCACCTTCTTTATCGATACCGTAAACATAAAGACACATTATCTACCAGATTTGATGTCATCAATGAAATGATTGAATGGAATATAAGAGATGCTTTGGTAAGGTGGGGAGATGTCTACGAGCCTCATTTTCGGATAGAAAACGGTTATAAAATATTGGAAAGACTCGTGAAGAAGGGAGAAGAATGATGGATACGGTAGTGACAGTCCTCACACCTTTCTACAATCCGGGGAAAAGGTTCCTGAAAGAAGCGATGGATAGCGTTTTTTCCCAAACGTTCAAACATTGGGAGATCGTACTGGTTGATGATGCGTCAACGGATGATTCATTGGAAGGAATTGAAGAACACTTGAAAGATCCTAGGGTCCACCTGATCAGAAATAGCAAAAATCTCGGGCAATCCAATGCCCAAAATGCTGGTCTGGACATTATCGAAACGCCTTATATCATTAAATTGGATAGTGATGATTGGTTCTTCCCGGATACGATTGAGACCATGTGGAAGGAAATGGAGCAATTACCTGAAGAGGTAGCCTTGCTCTGGGGCAATAAGACGGATGTATATGAAGATCGGCAAGGAAACACTTGCCTTTCCGTACCGAGGAAAGGAGGAGCATCTTATCATGAAAAATACAAGTTCCTCTTATCCAATGATGTACCTTTTCCAAGATTTTATCGAACAGACGCTTTGAAGGCAGTCGGAGGGTGGCCTACAGATGATCCTTGGGAAGGTAGAGTGATGGAAGACAGACGGATTGATGCACGGCTCATTGAGAAATATCATATCCATTGGATAGATCATATGCTGTACAATTACCGTCAACATCCACATAACGCAACCAAACAGCTGGATCTCTATAATGAAGTCTTCGAATGGCATATCTACGATACGTTGAAGAGGTGGGGGAATGAGTATAGTCCAGTATTCAAGTACCATTGCGGATGGAAGCAACTTGCTGAACTTCTTCCGACCCACGGTAAAGATTCAATCAATTAAGCATACATTAGGGTAAAAGGACAATTGGAGTGGTTTCATGGAGTTTCAATGGGTGATTGTTGGTGCTGGATTTTCTGGCTGCGTACTCGCTGAGCGATTGGCTACTCAATTGGATCAAAAGGTATTGGTTATTGAGAAAAGGGATCATATTGGTGGTAATGCTTACGACTGTCATGACGAACATGGGGTTCTCATCCACAAATATGGTCCTCATCTCTTCCATACAAACTCGAAAAAAGTATGGGAATATTTATCACAATTTACGGAGTGGACACGTTATCAACACCGTGTTCTGGCTATGATTGAAGGGAAAGGTGTGCCTGTCCCTTTCAACTTGAACTCTTTACATACCTTGTTTCCAGCTCATTATGCAACTCATATAGAAGAGAAGTTGATCCTCACATACGGGTTAGGGAAGAAGATTCCCATCTTGGAGATGCTGAAATCAACAGATGAGGATCTTAAACATTTAGCAGAGTATATATACCAAAAAGTGTTCTACGGATATACCTTGAAGCAGTGGGGGATGAAGCCAGAAGAGCTGGATTCATCTGTAACTGCCAGAGTACCCATTTACATCAGCAAGGATGATCGATACTTCCAGGATCAATATCAAGGGGTACCGAATTTGGGTTACCATGCACTGTTCAAAAAAATGCTTGCTCATCCAAACATCAAGATTTTGATGAAAACCGACTTTCATGAAGTCAAGAACAGCATCCACTATTCCAAATTGATTTATACAGGACCGATAGATGCTTTCTTCGATTATAAATATGGTAAACTGCCTTACCGCAGTTTGAAATTTACACCTTACCATTTTACGGATCGGAACTCCTATCAAGATGCCGCACAAGTCAATTATCCGAATGAATACGATTTTACAAGAATTACAGAATACAAAAAGTTGACACAACAGAAGGTACCAGGAACAACGATCATACTCGAGGAAGCTTCTTCATATGTGCCAGGGGAAAATGAACCATACTATCCCGTACCACGAAAAGAAAATAATGTACTCTACCAAAAATATAAAAGGGATGTTGAGCAATTAGAAAACCACTGGTTCGTAGGTAGGTTGGCAGATTATAAGTATTACAACATGGACCAGGTGGTGGCTAGAGCACTTCATCTCTTTGAAAAAGAGATTATAAAAGATATATCGTAAAAAACTTTACGTCAGAAGTCTTCTTTATAGTCTTGTATCATGCGATTCAAACCTTCTTCCAAATCAATGGAAGGATACCAGTTCAACTCTTCCACTGCTTTTGTAATATCTGGGCACCGTTTTTGCGGGTCATCTACAGGAAGGTCATTAAACACAATGTGACTAGGAGATTGTGTGAATGCAATCACCATTTCAGCTACTTCTAGAATGGTGTATTCCTTGGGGTGCCCGACATTGAATATTTCTCCGTTTGCTCGATCTGAATCCATCATTCTCTTTAAACAGCGAATTGTATCATCCACATAACAGAATGTTCTTGTTTGTTGTCCATCGCCATAAACAGTAATACTTTCACCGGCCAATGCCTGCATGATGAAATTTGACATTACCCGTCCGTCTCTCTTCCATAATCCTGCAGAGTAAGTATTAAAGATACGTGCAATCGTTACTTTCGTGTTGTGGAGTGTGTGATATAAGTAACAGTAAACCTCTCCTAACCTTTTTGATTCATCATAACAAGCACGAGGTCCCCATGTATTTACGTTTCCTCTATAGAATTCAGGTTGTGGATGAATTTCAGGATCACCATAAATTTCACTTGTACTTGAATAGAGGAGCTTTGCATCATTTCGTTTTGCTAATTCCAATACATTTTTCGTACCAACCGTATTTGCTGAAATCGTTTCGAAGGGTGAGGCTTGATACCAGATTGGTGAGGCGGGCGAAGCAAGATGATAAATCATTTCAACAGATTGGAGTTCTGGGGAAGTTAACAAACCTGCATCCGTAACATCGTGTTCCATATATTGGAAATTTTTGTATGAGAGTAAACGTGTCACATTTTCACTTCTTCCGGTTGAACCATTATCCATACCAATGACAAAATGACCTTCACCAAGTAGATTTTCAGCAAGCTTGTTTCCAATTGATCCGGCGACCCCAGTAATCAAGATGTGTTTCATGTTTTCCCCTCTTCCCATGAGAGATCTTCATAATTAAGCCAAATGACTAATAACCTATTGTTAAGTTATGAAAAATAGGTCCTTTATGATTGGGCAAAAATGTGGTTTGGGAAAGTAGGTGCGGATATGATTCTGGTCACCGGTGGAGCAGGATATATTGGAAGTCATATGGTCAAGTTATTACTCGAACATAACTATGAAGTGATTATTTTTGATAATCTTTCAATGGGTCACAGAGCGTCAGTACCTGAGCATGTGCCTTTCATTAAAGGAGATCTTAATAATCACGACCAAATCACACAAGTATTCAAAAAATACGCAATCAAAGCTGTCATGCACTTTGCAGCTAATTGTTATGTAGGAGAATCGGTCAATCATCCCCAAAAATATTATCATAACAACATTATAGGATTGATCCATTTGTTAGATGCGATGAGGGAAGCGAATGTAAAGAATTTAATCTTTTCTTCCTCTTGTGCAGTCTATGGGAGACCACCAAAACGTCTGATTGATGAGAAAACGGTTCGAGAACCCATATCACCTTATGGCAGGACGAAATTTTTCAGTGAGAAAATCATTGAGGATTATTCTATGGCCTACGGACTGAACTATATCTTATTAAGATACTTTAACGTTGCAGGAGCAGATGGAGATGGAAAGATAGGAGAAGATCATAAGCCTGAAACACATTTAATTCCGAATATCCTAAGACACCTCCAGGGTAAGCAAAAGGAAATCACGATATTCGGAAACGATTATCCAACAACGGATGGTACGTGCATAAGAGATTACATCCATGTGACTGACCTTGTGGAAGGTCATTTGTATGCTTTGTCTAATCTTCTTCATAAAAAGTTGAACAGAGAAGCCTACAATCTGGGTACGGGGCGAGGGTATTCCATTTTAGAAGTTGTTCAAAAGTGTGAACTGATTACTCGGAAAAAAGCATTGATCCAATATAAAGAAAGAAGACCTGGAGACCCCCCACACCTCGTAGCAAATACGAGGAAAGCGTTGAAGGAATTAAAATGGAAAGCTCGATTCGAAATGGATGATATGATCCATTCTGCCTGGCACTGGTTTCTGAAGCATCCGGATGGTTATCCCATTGATAAAGACGGGAGGTAAAATGTGTGATTTCTATTGTTACATGTACGATGCGAGATGAATGCATGGATAATGTCTTTCAGAACTACGAACGACAGAGATATGATCATAAAGAATTGATCCTGGTCCTCACAAAAAAGGATATGGATGTAAAGAAATGGAGACATAAAGCAGGAGAATATGAACATGTGAAAATATTCCACATAACAGAGCCTTGGTCGCTGGGTAAGTGCTTGAATTTTGCTGTTAAACAAGCTAAGTACTCTTGGATTGCAAATCTTGAAGATGATGATTATTACTCAACGGATTATCTGGAACAAACATATGATGAAGTCATTCGTACAGGAGTAGATGTCATTGGAAAGACCACGGTATATTTATATATGCCTGAACGGAAAGTTCTGACGGTTTTCAATTCAGGAAATGAACATCAATTTGTAAATGATCAGACCCGTTTGGGAGCCCAATATCTCCAAGGAGGGACGCTGTTCTTTAAGAAAGACCTCATTGATTTAGTTCCATTCAGGGATCAAATCAAGGAATTGGATCGATTATTTTGCCAGGATTGTGTAAAGCAAGGTTACAGAGTTTATTCCACAAACAAAGAGCATTTCGTCTATATACGGAATGACACAGGGAGTACCCATACATGGAAAGTCCCGAATGATCTCATCTTCCAGGTGAGTAAGGTTGTCGCCTACACGGATGACTTCAAGCCTTATATAGAGGGGGAGAAAGATTGATCAGTGTAATCACATGCACGAACCGATCTACCTTCCGCTTTAAAATTAAAGAAAATTACAGCCGTCAAACTTGGCAAGAAAAAGAACTGATCATCATTCTGAATAAAAACTCACTAGTGAAAAGGGAGTGGGAAGAATACTTTGAAGATTTGACGAATGTAAGAATTGACCAGCTTGATGAAAAGCTTACTTTAGGTGAATGTTTGAATTACGGCATACAACTCAGTCGATATCCATATATATCCAAAATGGATGACGACGATTATTATAGTGGAGACTATTTGACGGATAGTTATGAAACGCTCCAAAACAGTGACGCTAGATTGATAGGAAAATCCTCTGTTTATATGTATTTTGAAGAGGATCAATCCCTTCACGTTTACAATCCATACAAGTTTGCCCCATCTGATCTTCAGTGTTCCGAAGAAAGATATGATCCAAAAGTGTTGATGGGAGGGACGTTATTTTTTGAAAAGAAATTGAATGACATAGTCCCTTTCAGACGCTGCAGTATAGGTGAAGATGCAAAGTTATGTGAGGACTGTATGAAGCACAATATCCCCATTTTTTCAGGGAAAAAAGACCATTATGTCTATATCCGTAAAGCTAAAGATTTGCATACATGGAAAATGGAGAATGAGAAGATGAAGAAGTTTTGTACCCTATTGACGAATACGGACGATTTTATATCCTATTTATCCAAAATCAGCTAAGGAAAGAAATGAAGAACTAAACTGTATAATCAATGCCAATAAAAAAAGCTGACACTAACGGATTAGTGTCAGTCTATTTTTGGTTGAGGTGATTGGTTAGATGATTAGACTAGCCTCTTCTAATTCGAATTGCAACAATCTTACGGCAGTCAATGATGACTGGATAATCGCTATCTAAAAATGTTGCACAACAGTTCTTTTCATCAAGACATGCGAAAGTTAAATTGTTGACTGGACCACTGGATGCTCCGTCACTACCAGGTAAGAAAACATCTACCTCAGTTCCTGGTTGTAGACCACGAAGTTGATCACATACACAACCATCACATGTTGAAGCTCTCTTTTTCTTACCACAGCCGCACTCATTATCAAATAAACTCACTCTAGTTTCCTCCTTATGAGAAGTTGTATGCACCCTACAATGCATATATATATCAGGGTTACTATACTATATTGACTTGGACGCACTTTTGAATGGGTCAAGACCTACGGTTATGCAAAATGGTTGTTAGCCTGTCCGCAATCAACCAATTATTCCCAAAAGGTATGATTGTCCATACTCCTTTACATTTTTTTACATATATATGAATAGCATCAATAAACTGGTGCTTAATATGGACTACAAAAGGAGTGGAAGTATGGCAAGTAGTATGTTTGTGTATATGCTGAAATACTATGGACAGCTTGTTTCAGAAGTTATTTTAGACGATACTGACACAGTTCTGACAAACGTCGTTCTTACAGAACTTGGTGGAGATTATGCAGTCTTCAATCAAGGTGGATCTGGTGGAATGGGACAAATCATCGTTCCATTAGAGAACATCGTAGCGATCGTCGTTTAATATTCAGGGGTTGACCATCTAGGTCATCCCCAATCTTTACTTATAGGGGGTTCAGAGTGAAAAATATTACAATATTATTTATAACAAAGAACATGGAACATCATATTGAAAGAAGCACCTACTATTTGGGGAAAGAACTGGAGAAAAAGTGTAAGCTTTATTACTACTCCGAAGATGTTGGTAGTTTACCAGAAATCATTGAATTGTTACCTGAAGCTCCAGACTTTATCTTATTCAATGATATGAAACCTGATTATTGCCCGGATATACGGAATATTGATCAAGTTTCGATCCCGATGGGGGCTCTTGTCCATGACTTGCACTACCGTATCCCTAGGAGAAAACGGCTCTATCAAAAACACGATTTTCACCTATTCGTCAATTACCGGGAAGCATTCAAGAAATGGTTCCCCGAACTGATCGATCAAATGATCTGGTTTCCGCATCATGTTCCAGCCGAAATCTTCTACGATTATCAACTACCAAAGAGCGTCGATTATCTGATGGTAGGAAGTCTCTTACCTTATTTATATCCTCTTCGTGTAAAAATGCACGACCGTCTCCAACAAGAACCTTCCTTTAAATATGTAGAGCATCCTGGCTACAAACAAATCACAAAAGCAGACAATGCGGTCACTGGACTTGAATATGCCAAATTATTAAATCAGGCGAAGATGTTCTTTACATGTGACTCCAACTATCATTTTCCAGTACTGAAATATTATGAATCTCTCGCGTGCAAAACATTATTGTTGGCTTCAGGATCAGAAGAATTGAAAGAATTAGGATTCATGGACGGAGAAACTTTCGTGGAAGTAAATGAAGCGAATTTCTATGAAAAGGCTCAATATTATTTGAATAATGAGAGTGAAAGAGAACGGATTGCAAAGTCGGGTTATGAAATGATAGTAAAGCATCATACAACCAAAATCCGTGCTAGTGAACTGCTCACACATATTGAAAGAATCTTAGCATCATAAGGAAAGGGACAAAATCATGTTGAAGAAAAAACCTAAAGTATCCATTGTCATCCCCTTTTATAATTGCCCTTATATTGGAAGAGCAATCGAAAGTGCGTTAAATCAAACCCATTCGAACTGCCAGGTCATTGTAGTGGATGATGGCTCCACCATGTATTTGGAGCGGATACTACCTTATCAGAAGAAAATCAAATATATCCGAAAACAAAATGGCGGGACGGCTTCGGCATTGAATATGGGGATCCATTTAGCAGAAGGTGAGTATTTCTCATGGCTCAGTTCAGATGACCTTTATCATCCAAATAAAATTGAACGTCAATTGAACTTCATGCTTGAGCAAAATGCAGAAATCAGTTATGGGAATTACAGCTTGATAGATGAAAGTGATCGGGTGATTACTCCATCTGTAGGTGTAGGGGTTGAAGACCGTTGGCGATTCATGAGAGCAATGAGGTCTGGATGTATTATCAATGGTTGTACAGTGATGGCTAAGACGAAGGTCCTGAAAAATGCAGGCATGTTTGATGAAACGCTTCCTTATACCCATGATTACGATTTGTGGCTGCGCCTGATTCCAAACTATCACTTCTATTATTTTAAGGAACCTTTGGTGCTCTATCGAATTCATGGAAATATGGGTTCCCAGAAATATAAGAATGCCATCCGTGTGGAAATCCAATCGGTTAAAAGGAAGCATCGAGACACGATCAGCAGGCTAATCAACATGTTATCTCCGAGACGTCGTTCAAGATATTTTCCGAACAGGTGAGGCTTGTCCAATCAAGCATCCGGTAGAGACATATGATAAGAAATAACGTATTTACAACCAAGATTCAATTGAAGAAAGGAAGAGATTGTTGGACTCTAATAACAAAAATGGACTTCATCCATTCATGCTGAATTCTATTCCGAAGAGTGGCACCCATCTGTTGAAGCAGATCTTGCTGGGGATACCTGGGATGCAGCATCACCCAGACAAAGGAATGTTCGGTCATTATCAATATCAAACAGCAAAACATCTAGAAAATATAAGGAATCTTAGTCATAACGAATTTGCCAATGGTCATTTGTTTTATACTTCCGAATGGGAATCATTTTTCAATGAATTGAAATTGAAACAGATCTTTGTCTTAAGGGATCCTAGAGATATTGTCGTCTCTTATGCTTACTTCATCCCCACATTACCAATCCATCCTTTATACTCTACCTTTCAACAAGAAGGTTTCACACATAAGGATCGGATCAAGTTCTTGATTGAGGGAGGGCAACCGATTACCAAGACGAAATATGTTCAACCAGACGTTTCGGAATGGTTTACCAGTTTTTCGAAATGGTCAGAACGAGAAAATGTGTTTACTGTAAAATTCGAGGATCTTACTTCATCACATTTGAAACGGATTCAAACGGTCCATCGCATCGTAAAATTTTTATGGGATGAACAACCAGTTCCTTTTACCCGTCCAGTTATGGTCGGAAAGATGATACAGAATATCAATCCTGAAACATCACCAACCTACCGTAAAGGAAAGATCGGTGGATGGAAAGAAGAATTTGACAAAGAGCTCATCACCCTATTTAAACAATACGCAGGTCAGTTACTGATTGACCTTCAATATGAAAAGAATATGAATTGGTAAAGCGGCACTTGGACAAGTGCCGCTTTTACATTATTTGTAAGTTCAATGGGGGCATGTCTATGCTACCCACCGTCCACTACATAGAATAGAAATAAATGGAATTTATGTAATGAATAACCTAAAGGAAGGAGCATGGTATGAAGATCGTCACCATCCTAGGAACTCGACCCGAAATTATCCGACTAAGTCTGATCATTAAAAAACTGGACGAACTTTCAGACTCTCATATCGTTATTCATACTGGACAGAATTTTATCTATCATTTGAGCGAAATCTTCTTTAAAGAATTGGATCTTCGTATGCCTGATTACATCCTGCAGCATGAGCAGCGTACATTGGGACAACAGCTCGGCACAATGTTTGAGAAGATCGAAGAAATCCTCTTGAAGGAACAACCAGATAAAGTCTTAGTATTGGGAGATACGAATAGCGCTTTGAGTGCTGTGTTAAGTGAACGAATGGGAATCCCGGTCATCCACATGGAAGCAGGTAATCGTTGTTTTGATTTGGCTGTTCCTGAAGAAAAGAATCGGAAAGTCATTGATGCCATTTCAACCTACAATCTCCCCTACACACCTAACAGCAGAGAGAACCTCATCCGAGAGGGGTTCCCTTCAAATCGTATTTTATTATTCGGTAACCCGATTTATGAGGTACTGACTCATTATGATGAAAAAATCAATCAGAGCTCAATTTTGTCCAAGCTGCAGATCCAGCCAGGTGAATATTTCCTTGTCACGACACATCGGGCAGAAAATGTAGATAATCCCCTCCATCTCACCGAGATATTTGAAGGCTTGAATAAAGTAGCAGAAAAATACCAAAAGCCGGTCATCTGTAGTATTCACCCTAGAACAAAAAGCCGCTTGGAAAATCAAACAGGCATCAAACATCACCCGCTTGTAAGATTCTTTGAGCCTTTCGGTTTCTTTGATTTCGTCCATCTCGAAAAACATGCCACGTGTGTGTTGACCGATAGTGGAACGGTCCAGGAGGAATGCTGTATCTTCCAGGTTCCAACTGTAACGATAAGAAAAAGCACAGAACGTCCTGAAACAGTGGATTGTGGAAGCAATGTCATTTCCGGTGTTAACAGGCAAAGAATTTTAGATGCCGTTTCAGTCATGGTGAATCAAACAAAAGGCTGGGAATGTCCGGATGGATATCTCGAAAAAGCCGTGTCACAAAAAGTCGTTCAATTTATATTAGGAGGTCGTTAAGCATTGCGAAACAAAACGATTTTAATAACAGGAGGAACCGGGTCGTGGGGTCATGAATTGGTCAAACAATTACTCGAGAAGGACCCTAAGGAGATTCGGATCTTTTCTAGAAATGAAGCTAGTCAAGTCCAAATGCAACACGAATTTGAATATAATCCGAAATTAACTTTTATCATAGGAGATATTCGTGAGTACCAGGGGTTACTTAAGGCTTCGGAAGGTGTGGATTACATCTACCATCTGGCTGCTCTGAAACACGTTCCCATCTGTGAACATCAACCCTATGAAGCATTGAAGACGAATGTATTAGGTACGCAACATGTGATTGAAGCAGCCATTCAAAGCAATGTCGAAAAAGTCATTTACATCTCCACAGATAAGGCTGCAAACCCTTCCAATTTTTATGGTATGACGAAAGCTATCGGAGAAAAATTGATTATATATGCCAACTTGTTAAGTCCCACGACGAAATTCGTTTGCGTACGTGGCGGTAACGTTCTTGGAACGAACGGTAGTGTCATCCATGTATTCAAAAGGCAAATTGAGCAAAAAGGGGAAATCGGAATCACCGATAAGAGGATGACACGGTTTTTTCTCACTTTACAGGATGCGATTAAACTACTATTCAAAGCCACCGATGAAAGCAGGGGTGGAGAGATATTCGTTATGAAAATGCCTACATGCAGAATCATTGACTTGGCAGAAGTATTGATTGAGGCTTCCGGAAAAAAGGAAGTAAAAGTTATAGAAGCTGGAATCAGACCAGGTGAAAAGTTACATGAAATCTTACTTTCTGAGTATGAAAGCAATACCACTGTTTATTTTGATGAAGAGTACTTCGTCATTCTCCCAACCATAGAACTGCAAAATTTGAATGAATTCTATAAGAGTTATAAGAAGATAGATTTGCATAGTTATAGCTCTCATGAGTCGCTCATGACAAAAGAGGCAATCAAAGAAATGCTTGAAAAAGGTGGATTTTTGTAATGAAGTTGCTTGTACTCGGCGGTAAGGGAATGGCGGGGCATGTAATGGTTGAGTACTTCCGAACGAGATCTCTTTATGATGTCGTGTACACACATCGAAATAAATCTTGTACAGAAGGGATCTACCTGAATGCATCCGATTATACAGCAGTAGAATCTCTGATAGCCAGGGAAAAGCCGAATGTGCTGATCAACTGTATAGGAATCCTGAATCAATTTGCAGAGCAAAACGTGCAAGAAGCCATACTAGTGAATAGCTTGTTGCCTCATGTCTTACAAAACGCGATGGATAAAATGAACGGAAGATTGATTCATATTAGTACCGATTGTGTGTTTGAAGGCGAACAAGGTGATTATCCAGAGCAAGCAACCCCAGATGGACAAAGCATGTATGCCAAGACAAAATTTCTCGGGGAAATCATCAAACCTCCTCACCTCACAGTTCGTACTTCCATCATCGGACCGGAGTTGAAAGATGGAATTGGTTTGTTTCAATGGTTCATGAAGCAGACAGGTCAAGTGAATGGATATGTGAATGTGTTTTGGAACGGAGTGACGACTTTGGAGCTTGCGAAAGCAGTTCATCATTTCATTGAGGAGAATGTATCTGGACTATACCATTTGACCGCTCCAGAAAAAGTGTCCAAATATACACTTCTCAAGTACATTCAAGACACATTTGATCGAAGGGACTTATCCTTAGTGCCTTTCGAAAATGCTCATTGTGACCGTACATTATTGAATACTCGAGAGGATGTCCGTTATACAGTAGTCCCATATGAGGTGATGCTTCAAGAATTACGCGACTGGATGGATGAGAGAGATGGAGGATAAAGCATGTATCTTGATAACCGGGGCTAATGGATTTACAGGAATGCATGCCTATGAAAAAGCTAAATTGCTTGGTTTGAAGATCATTTGTACAGGAAGACGACGTAACTCCAACATTCCTGATAACGAATTTAAGGTATGTGATTTGACGGACTTCAAAAAAACACTCCAATTGATTGAGGAAGTAAAGCCAAATTATATCCTGCACTTAGCCGGTTTTAATGATGCCCTGCAATCCTGGAATGCACCGTACGAATGTCTGCAAGCCAACTTTGGGGGCACCCTTCATCTCCTCGAGGCGATCCGTCGGTTCGTTCCACGATCCAAAACGGTAGTTGTAGGTTCAGCTCTTCAATTTTCTCCACAGAAAGGAGAAAAACCCCCTCATCCGTATGGTCTGAGCAAAACATTACAAGTTCAACTAAGTGAGTATTGGAGTGATTTGTTCGCTATAGATGTAGTGATCGCCAAAACTTCAAACCTCATCGGTCCCGGTCCTTCCAACGGAATTTGCTCTAAAATCGCGCAAAAAATCGTAGAAGCTGAACGACATCAACATACGATTAAAATAGACATAAAAAATGGACTTGCTCAATGCGATTTTGTAGATGTTCGTGATGCTGTGGATGCTTATTTTTGTATTTTGACCAATCAGAATGAATTGAACCTGTATGAAATAGGATCCGGAAAGAGTATAACATTAGACGAACTTGTTGCTTGCTTCCAAGCAGTAACCTCTGGACACTTTGAAATTACGGTTGAAGAACGTCGAAAGACTGAACCTGTAAGTATGGAAATACAGCCCCTCCAAAGCCTTGGTTGGAAGGCAGCCTACAATCTTGTGAACTCCTTGCAAGATCTATTAGCCTATCACCGTGCCAGCTGAATGCAGGTTTGTAAGAAAGAAGATAAGAAATGAGGAGAAGACCTTGAATACAGCAAATCCTAAAGTAAGCATCATCATTCCATTCTATAACTGTTCCTATGTACACCATGCAATCAACAGTGCATTAAGACAAACCTATCAACCGCTCGAAATAATTGTGGTCGATGACGGGTCTACGCTCAATCAACACTTGATTACTCCCTTTAAAAGTAGAATCAAATATATTTATAAAAAAAATGGAGGAACAGCAACTGCATTGAATAGGGGAATTCAAGAATCGAGTGGTGATTTGATTGCATGGCTCAGTTCTGACGACGTTTTCCTCCGCAATAAATTGCGGAAACAAGTGGATTTCATGAAGAAAACGGGAGCTGATATGGTTTATTCCAACTTCAATCTGATTAATGAACGTAGTATCATAACCCGAAGGAATGCGGGACTTTATTTAGAAAGACGTTTGGACTTTTTGAAAATGTTGACCACAAGTTGTCCAATTAACGGGAACACGGTCCTTTTCAAAAAATCTCTTATAGATGAAGTCGGTCTTTTTGATGAATCGTTAAAGTATACACAGGACTATGACATGTGGATTCGCATGGCCTGCAAGACGCATATCAAGATGTTGAATGAAGCGTTAATCAATTATCGTCATCATGACAAAATGGGTTCAAGACAGTTTCATGAAGAGCAATGGCGTGAAATCCGAATGATACAAGAAAAATACAAAGGTATGGTAGCAAGACTGATCCACTGCGAGGAATCTGGAAAACAGGAAGATTGTTATGAGTGATCTTGCAAAGAAAGAAATCAGTGTGATCATCCCCACTTACAACAAGTATCCCCAAAATCTATTGACCCTTTATTCTCTACAATACCAATCTTTCGATTTATCAAAAGTGGAAGTCATCATGATTGACGATGGTTCTACAGATGATACGTATCAACAACTGAACAAGCAGACTTTCCCTTTCCAGTTCAAATTGATCCGTTGTGAAAAGAACATTGGCAGGCCAGCTGCAAGGAACTTAGGGTTGAGGGCGGCATCAGGTAAAATCATCATCTTCCTGGATGCTGAAATTCTCGTACAAGACGATTTCTTGAAGATTCACCATGAATACCATCAACAACATCCGAATCTTGTGGTCACTGGAATCATGTTCTTGAAGCGGCTCTATTCCGTTCTGGATCCTTCCTTTTCTCCAGAGCAATTGGAGGAATGTATGAAGCTTGTGCGGAGACGAAAGTCGATGAGATCCAAGGTATCAGAGTTTATGAAAAGTCCCAGGATCATGCCTCTATTATCAGAAAATGAAATTCGTACTCGTTCCTTTGCCAATCTCGTACTTCCAACACATTTTGAATTGCTCTATGAGTATACAATCATTAAGAACTATGGATATGGTTTAGAAGGTTATCACATTCCCTGGCAGTTGTTCGGTACAGGCCATGTCTCCGTTTCCAAGAAGGCCATCGACAAGGTAGGTCTATTTGCTGAGTATCCCGGATATGGATGGGACGACTGTGAAATGGGTTATCGACTTTATAAAAACGGGGCGACCTATATTTCTGATGGAAGGTTGATTAGCTATCACCAGGAGCATCCGAGAGCTGTAATCATACAAGATGAATCCAAACAAAATTACTACCGGTTCCAAGAAACATATAAAGCTGTCGATCAGATGATTATCAGCTTAAGCTTTTTGCCCGACGCCCCCTTCAACCTTCATCAAGTCAATCAAATCCTCATTAATTATCAGGACTTATGTAAAAGTCAACCAGGTCAGTTCCGGATGATCAAGAGAGTGTTCCATATTATGCTTAGACGAATCGGACTTCTCAGAAGCCAAAATAAGAACATTTCCAAGTTGATGCCATGCACAATGAAACCTTCCGAGTATGAGCAATTGAAAGTTGAAAAAGAACAACTACGAAAACTCGTGAAATATACAGTTTTCCTCAACTGTTTTGAACATTTGGCGTCGATCTGAATGGTAGCTAACTATGAAAGGAAGCGAAAGAATGAAAATGACGTTTGTTGCAATTACCTTGTGTAAAGGAGGCGCACAAAGGATGCTGGTCGAGTTGGCAAATGGTCTGGCGAAGAAAGGACATGATGTGTCTTTTCTCATGCCAACAGGTGGTGTGGTCGAGTATCCTGTACATGTACCAATTGTTCGCACGCCTACGAATTTTATAGCCGCCAAAGATATACCAAAGAGTGATGTCATCGTCTCCAACTTCTATACATTAACTTCCATCTGTGAAGAAGCGAGTCGTTTAGGGAAAGGAAAGCATGTCAGAATCAGTTTATGTTACGAACCGGTGTTTTTGGATCAACACGAAGCATCGTTCAAAAGCTATCATATCAGTCGTAACCTTGTCGTACTTTCGAAATGGCAGCAACAGCTCATCAAACTGAACCATGGGATAGAGGGAGAAATCGTTCCGGTTGGTGTTAGTGACGCATTTCGTAATCTCGGGCTACGTAATCCTCAAAAAAAACTTGAGGTCACAGGTATATTAAGAATTCCAGAAGGGGGTTATTCTTGGCATCGTGAACAGGAATATCTCATTCAAACCTTTACCGCACTCAAACAAAAATACCCGCATGTTATTTTCAACCTCATCACTCCACCAAGCGAACTAAGATCTTCTCCTACATTGCGAACCATTCACTCTAATCGTCTATTCAATTCGATTACCCCAGCAGATGATCCACAACTCATTCAACATTTTAATAGAAGTGATATTTTTGTCAGTTCTTCAACATATGACACAGCTTCATTGCCCGGATTGGA
Source organism: Pseudalkalibacillus sp. Hm43 (assembly GCF_051842935.1). Lineage (GTDB taxonomy): Bacteria > Bacillota > Bacilli > Bacillales > Fictibacillaceae > Pseudalkalibacillus. The sequence goes on from NZ_JBPXRR010000001.1 coordinate 833,287, forward strand.
AGCAATGAAGTGTGGTGCAGCTCTTGTAACCGTATATTCGGGTGGAAACATGGATTACTGCCGTCATGGTGAGAATTGTCTGCTTTCCTATCGTTATGAAAACAAACTTGCATCTCAAATCTCGACATTGATTGAACAACCTCAACTCAGGAAAAGGTTGGCAATTGCAGGGGAGAGAGAAGCTGCGAAGTGGACATGGGAGAGAAGTGTGCAACGTTTTGAAAATACAATGAAAACATTTTTGAAAAGGGGGTAAAACCATGGTCAGTATCCCGCATGGTGGAAAACTCGTCAATCGGTTCATAGATACCGTACCTGAAAACTTGGATGGCTTGAAAAGGATCCCCATCACTTCAACTGAATTATCAGACCTTGAATGTATTGCAGAAGGTGTCTACAGCCCGATTGAAGGTTTTATGATAGAAGAAGACTACCTTGCTGTCTTAGACAAAATGAGACTCAAGAGTGGGGAAGTATGGAGTTTACCCATCACGCTATCCATTGCAGAAGAAACTGCTGAATCGATTAAAGAGAATGAACGGCTTGCGCTCACCTATGATGGCGTCATCTATGGAATCATTGAAGCAGAGGGATCCTATTTGGTCGATTTGGAAAAAGAAGCAATGAAAGTCTATGGAACGAACAGCCCTGAACATCCTGGTGTCGCAAAACTCTTGAAGCGGTCACCGATTTATCTCGGAGGGAAAATCCACCTATTGAAAAAGCGGACATCCCAGTTCATGAGTGATACTTACACTCCTGCAGAGACAAGACGTATTTTTGAGCAAAAGGGTTGGAAAACAGTGGTTGGATTTCAAACAAGAAATCCGATTCATAGAGCACACGAATATATCCAGAAAGTCGCACTTGAACAAGTGGACGGTTTGTTCATCCATCCTCTTGTAGGGGAGACCAAGTCTGATGATATTCCTGCTGACATCCGAATGGAATGTTACAGGGTCCTATTAGACAATTATTATCCAGAAGACCGCATACACCTGGGTGTATTCACGAGTTCGATGAGATATGCAGGACCGAGAGAAGCGGTCTTCCATGCTCTTGTGCGTAAGAATTTCGGATGCACGCATTTCATCGTAGGACGCGATCATGCTGGTGTCGGAGATTATTATGGTACGTATGATGCGCAGTGGATCTTTGATGCATTCAGTCGTGAAGAGTTGGGGATTACACCGGTTCTCATGGAACATAGTTTTTTCTGTAAGAAGTGTGATCAAATGGCCTCTTCAAAAACTTGTCCACATGGTAAAGGAGATCACATCCATTTATCCGGCACGAAAGTGCGTCAGATGTTACAGAATGGAATAACCCCGCCACCGCATTTCAGCAGAAGTGAAATCGTCAACATCTTATTGCAATACTATCAATTAAAGAAGGAATGAAAGATTCGGTCATGACGCCTGATATTTGGATTACATTCGCAGTCATCGCTGGAATGTTCTTATTACTATTCTTCCATTGGTATACAGCAGAAGTGGTCGTGATTGGAGCTGTTCTTATACTCGTGTGGACGGGAGTGCTAACTATTGAAGAAGCATTCAACGGCTTCACCAGTGAAGGCATCTTGGTGATTGCTTCCTTATTCATCATCATGACGACTCTTCAGAAACATCCAGCGTTCACAAAGATTACAAGTGTAGTGTTTGGCGGTAAACAGACACTTAGAAGTGGCTTAAGACGTATGATGGTGGTGACTGGTGGATTATCGAGCTTTATGAACAATACACCTCTTGTGCTCCTTTTGACACCGGTCGTCAAAAGATGGGCGGATAAGCATTCCTACAGTCCTTCCAAGCTTCTTATTCCATTGTCCTATGCAACGATTATCGGAGGCATGTGTACACTCTTAGGTACCTCGACGAACCTGGTTGTTCATACCTTGTTGTTGAAGGAAGGATATGAAGGATTATCTTTATTCGAGTTGGCTTATGTCGGGATTCCATTTTTCCTCGTCGCTGTCATTTATCTCCTGACCATAGGCTATAAATGGTTACCGAATCATCCGTCGGTGCAAATCGATGATATTCAATCCTCTCAATTCATAGTGGAAGCTGTCGTTCAGGATCACTTTGAATGGGTAGGGAAATCAGTTGAAGCAGCCGGATTGAGACACTTGAACAACAGCTATCTGATGGCCATCTTGCGACAGGGAGAATGTATCTTTCCAGTTACACCACATCAAAAACTTAAAATGGATGACCATTTGTTATTAGTAGGCGACTCTTCATCCGCAGAGGAAATACGAGCCATGCAAGGCCTTGAAATACAACAATCAAGCTACAAGTTTATGAATCACGAGTCCGAACTGAAATTGGTGGAGGCGACCATTCCGAACGATTCATCCTATATATCGCTCAGCATCAAAGACATTCAATTTCGATCCCAGTTCGGTGGAGTCGTTATCGCTGTCTATCGGAATGGTCAGCGAATCAATCAGAAGATCGGTTCCATCCGTTTACGATCAGGTGATATGTTATACATCTTATCAGATGAATCCATCCGTCATCATACTTCCAATAACCTACTCTTATTAGCTTCCCACCATTCACCTTTCCAAAAGGCCAACTTGAAAGATTGGATTCCGATGATGTTATTTGGAATGATGATTACGACAGTTGCTTTTGGCATCGTTTCAATCGTCCATGCGGCACTTACAACCGCATTATTGATGTTTTTGATCAAAAAAATAACCTTTAACGAAGCTAAGGAAGCGATCAAGTGGGATGTTCTTCTCGTAATTGGAGGAGCTTTTGGCATAGCAGAAGCGATGATGAAATCTGGAGCAGCAGAATATTTGACCATGGGTATCATTGGACTTATGCCGTACTATTCACCTTTGATTTTACTGATGCTCACGTATCTGATTACGAACATCTTGACAGAGTTAATCACGAATAATGCTGCCGCTGTTATCATGTTTCCAATCGCAATGTCGCTTGTACACGAGTTTTCATTGAATGCTGAACCATTTGCCATTGCCATCGCCATCGCAGCATCCGCGAGTTTCTCTACACCAATCGGATATCAGACGAATTTGCTCGTTTATGGTTCAGGACAATATCGGTTCATCGATTTCGTGAAAGTGGGTACACCTTTGAACCTTATAGGATTACTGATTTCAATTATCATCATACCGATTATATGGCCAATGACTTAAATGAGGAGGGATCTTGATGGGATCGAACTTATTCTGGCACCAACAGGATGTAACGAAACGGGCAAGGCAGCTGTTACATGGGCACAAAAGCTTCGTCATCTGGTTTACAGGCCTGTCCGGATCAGGGAAATCTACCATTGCGAACAAATTGGATCGTTCTTTATATCGGAAAGGAATCTCAACCTACATCCTCGATGGAGATAACATCCGTATCGGCTTGAATAATGATTTGACCTTTTCACAAGAAGATCGGGCAGAAAATATCCGGAGAGTCGGTGAAGTTGCACGGCTTTTTGTAGACGCGGGCATTATTGTGTTAGCTACATTCGTATCACCTTATCGAGCCGATCGGGAATATGTCCGCAAGTTGATGAACAAGACTGAATTCATTGAAGTCTATGTAAAGTGCAAAATGGATACGCTCAAGGCTCGGGATCCTAAAGGTCTTTATAAAAAAGCGATGAATGGCGAAATAGAGAATTTCACCGGGATATCCGATCCATATGAAGTACCGGAAAAACCCGATATTGTCGTGGATACAAGTATGATGTCTGCAAGTGTATGTGTGAAACAAATCGAGAATTTTCTGTTCAACAATGGTTATCTGAAATAAACCAAAGATAAAAACCAACATATCCTGAGAATGTGTTGGCTTTTATTCTTGATCATTCACTTGGTTTCCATGTAACGCGGCCGCAGGATTTACAACCAGCATTCGGAGTTTTCGTAAACAAGGATGTTTTTCGAGTTCGATTCCTTCTTCGTTTTACTTGTTTGTACAATTCGATAACATCCGATTTTTTCAAGTCGATCACCTCGAAAATTAGGATGATTTATCTTATTCGTACAAGAATCGGATGGTGTTTTATTTTCTAAAAAATGGATTGATGACCTTCGTTTCCTTCTTTTTGGATTGATTTTTGAATGGATCGAACTTTGTCGGTTTATGATCTTTATTATATTTGAATGGATCAATCGGTTCAGCATCCTTGGAATCTGGTCCATTGAAATTGGGCTTTTCAGGCCAAGATGTCTTCAACTGGTATGAAGAGAGCGCAGGATTGATTGGTGTAAGAACCTTTCGTAATAATGTTTCGTAAGTGCCTGTAGGAATATCCCCAAGCAATTCGAGGGATTCGCCATGACTGTCACCTAGGATGAGGTACGTAAGCCATTCTGAAATATCATCGCATTTTTCTGGATTCCAATAAACCTTCGTATCCGTGTGTAACGTTTCTGGAACCAACTGTTTGTATACCCAATCTTTCGGTGTTGAAAAATGGTCTTTCGGTTTCGGAAAGTGATACACCGAATGATTTCCTTCCAATTTAATGAATGGATTCGAGTCACTGGTGTCCCTGAATGTGGAGAGTGTCTTTATACCCTGCTGGAATTTCGGTGTCACATTCGCTTCTGAGTGCGCCAGCAGCTGACTTAGTCGTTTGAACTCCTTTGGACTCAAGCCGATGATGCGCACATGAAGATTGGTTAATCTACTAGTAAGTTCATTAGAAGAATCATCCCAATCCAATCCCCAAAATATTGCGATCAGTTTCAATGCTTGTAACTCATCTATAGTTAGTCTACATAGCTCTTTTCTATTAAAGAAAACGCGATACATCGCTTTCCCTCCTTTAAAAATAGGCATTAATCTTTGTGTCATTAGCCGTCGTATTCCCATAGTATGTATTGAATCTTCAGTTCATGATGAAGAAAGGAAGGGAAACTATGAGTCATAAAAAACACAATATACCTAAGGCTGCAAACAGCTTACAGGATGAGTGTATTCGCGTACAAAAAGTGTACGACTGGGTAACCGATGCACTTACCGTTCGTAAGACGGTCCGATTTACCCGCGAACAGATTTGTGAGATCGAAGAAGCGATGGAAGATCCAAGTCGTCGCCCTCTACGTATCATCTGTGAACCACCAGAAACACCACCACTTTTCCCTCTACAAAACAGAAGAAGTCATGATCATGATCATGATGATGATAATCTTGAATTCATCTGCGAGCAAGTGGGAGAAAAGCGTGATGTAACGGTATCAACAAATGGTGGTTTCGTTGATGCGCAACTCGTTGAACTCTTAATCAGCACGGACTTGAAAATTCTTGTAGTGGATCGACATGGATGTGTGGTAACGAAAACGAATGTGAACGCATCTGTTTTCGAATCATTCGTACTATGCTACCCAGACGGAACAGACTTGTTCTGTAAAGTCTCCAAGATCTTCTGCAGAATTCCATCTGGAACGGTTCTACTCAACACTCCGTCACCAGAAAGCTTCGATGTCGAGATTACATTCTGTTTGGATATCCAGGTAGAAGCGGAAGTGAAGTTGGAAGTTCTTGCGAAGTTCTGCTCACCGCGTGATAACGACCTCATTGCACCGGATGTCGTTGACCAATGTCCGAAAGTGGAGTTCCCGCCTCAATGTCCTGATATCTTCCCACGTCCAAACTGTGACTGCTCTGCTCAAGGGGAAGCGAGCGGTGATACAGGAGAGGAAGCGTCAGAGGAAGGAAGACTTGCGGTATTAGTGGATATCTGTCCTGACTGCAGCCTGGTCGACAGTGAATTACGAGCAAGCTTCCGAGATACGGATACAGAAGACGGAACAGAAAGCTTCAACTTTACTGCGACTACATTCGATCAAGAAACACTTTGCTGTGAGAAGACGAGAGATGGCTTAAAGTTGATCATCAGTGGAGAAGGTCAGGTAGATGGAAGAACAGTAGACTACAACTTTGCTGTAGTTGATGGTGATTCCGGTACACAATTCCAGCTGCAACTGATCAACCGCAGAGGTCAAACAATCTTCGACTCAGATGTGGTTGAAGCGGATGAAGGCGAAGTTAAAGTAGAAGACTGCATCACATTCAGTGATCTAAAGGTAAAAAGACCTTAGATAGGAAAGGGCGAGATTACTCGCTCTTTTTTATTTTTTATTTCGTAAAGGATAATGAATCATTTTTAGGGACATCGTCTGCGAGATGGAAGCTCTATGATGAATAAGTGCCCAAGCTGTAAGGTTCTTGTAAAGTCTCGGTATGGATATACATATGATAAGGGTATATGACCGGTTTAGGAGGAGGACTTTTATGAATCCACAAAAAGAAATAAGCTACGACCGGCTGGTTTCACGAACCAAATATTATCAGGAGAAATCACTTCAATTAGAAAAGTCGTTACTATTTGCAGAAGAGAAGATTGAGCAATTGGAACAAGAGCTGAAGACCGCTCTTGAAAATGATGATCTTCAAAAAGAATTAGAGGAAAAAGTACGAGAGCTGGAGAACTATCGTATTGAAGTCCAACAGCTGAATGAAAAATTATCTCAATCCAATCTTTCTGCAATGACGAAAAAGATACAGAGTTTTGAAGAATTGTTAGGGACGATTGAACAGGAAATGAACGAGAAAGAAAAACAGGTTGAAAGTTATAAGAATAAAATCAGAAGCCTGGAAAGAAGAATGAAGGTACAGAACAATGCACCAGAAGAAATTTCGAGTGAGCAGGTAGAAAAAGAAAACCTTCAACTTACAGCCTATTTCAATCATAGTCTGATTTGCAAAAATGAATCCTCCTATGTCATCCATGGAAGTCTTCACATGACGAACTATGGATTGGAACAGCTGGATAACCCATTGATCTGTTTCCGATTCCAGCCCATTGATTATACAAACTTGAAGGGTAAAATCAGCTCGCTTGAACAATCCAATTTACCCGAAGATAAACAGGATTCCTTACAATGGGTCTATATTGAAAACGAGTGGGCGAAGGAAGCAAGAGAACGAGGGGAGATATGGGTTGCACCGATGCATGATCTCTTCATACCACCCAATCACACTGTTTCACTGACGGATTTTCAAATTCCAATCAAGAAACAATTCGAAGACAGTATCGTTGTGGAAGCATTTATCTATTTCAAAGAACAAGAGTACCGTGCAAGAGCTATGAATCAGATCGCATTGAACTTTTAAACACCCCAAAAAACTGAATATTGTGCGAATATTTTAAGGATATAACGGGTAAAGAATACTAATCCAGTGGATGAAAAAATTGTGAAGCAGGTGAATGGCATGGGCTATGTACCCCCTTACATCCCCAATCAGAATTTGATATACGGGAACCGAGTGCAAGAGACCTATTCTTCTTATAAGCTCCAATTACATCCAGTAGAGCGGATACAGTATGAAGATGTCACCAAAAAAACGAGTGATCAGGAAAGGTATGAACGGCGGAAGGTCAATGCTGGTCAGTCGTTTCATAAAATATTGTCCGATTTGACAGGAAAAGGACAGAAGATCAACGAAGTTATATAGGGACTAGCGAGTCATTTCGCTAGTCCCTATTTTAATGAGGTGGGTGCGATTCGTCATGGATATGATTCAACTTAGTCATTCTTGTTATTATTTCAAAGGACCTGTCAATATCGGTTATGTGAACCAAAATGACACAGGAATGCTGATTGACACAGGAATTGATCAGCAAGTGATGAAAAAGATTATCAAAACACTGGAGAAAAAATCATTTCCGGTTACACACCTATTCATCACCCATGCTCATGCAGATCACTATGGTGGAGCCAATTATTTGCAGAGAAATCACGACGTCCATACCATCGCTCCGCAAATTGAAGAAGCCATCTTACAAAATCCGATATTAGAACCTCTTTATTTATTACAGGGAAACCGGCCATTGGATGAAATGCGTAATAAATTTCTGGAAGCATTGCCGATGCGAGTCGATCAGGTTGTTCAAGAAGGGTTGTTAAAGGTTGGTTCACTTGAAACGGAGGTTGTTCTGCTACCTGGCCATAGCATTTATCAGCTTGGAATCAGAATAGGGGATGTACTCTATGCAGCAGACGCCTATTTCGGTATCGAACAGTTGCAAAAACATAAGATCCCGTTTTTGATTGATGCAGATGCAACGCTAGCAACCATAGAGAAGCTCCTTTCCATGAATGGAGTCGGAATGGTTCCAGGCCATGGGGAGTTTGAAGAGGAGCCGATGGAGACTTTGATCTCTAACTACGATCACCACGTGAGCATCATAGCAACTATGTATGAAGTACTTGGGAAATATAAGAATGGATGCAATTTTGAACAATTTATGAAAGACATGTGCACTAGATGGGAAATCAAGACGCCTACATTATCGTTATGGACACTGTATCGTACTGCTTTATTTGCTTATTTGATCAAAGGGATTGAAGACCACAAGATTCATTATGAAATTCGTGATTTCAACCTTCATTTCATGTTTGCATCCGTATGACGAGTCAGAAGAAGTTCATCTGGAGATTGCCACTCAGCATGAAGCACATCGGATACATGGGGAATATCCTGTTCCAACAACTTTTTCTTCAGCCAATCTTCCGTCCGTCCGAGTTCACTTAGGTTGTCATAGACGATTTCTCCATCCAGAATCAAAGAAATGGGCAATGAGACCTCTTCCGTAGGTAAATCCATATCCTTTCTTTTCACCATATCCACATCAGACTTGGGCAGTACACTGACAGTTCCATTCGTCTCCAGTATGGCGTACTTTATATCATAAATGGAGAAATACCCTTTTTGTCGGATTAATCCTTGTAATTGGTTGATGTCGAGCTTTGTTTTCTTCATCGTACTATAAACCAGTTTCCCATTATGAATGATGATATCCGGTTGTCCCTCCAAGAAGCCTCGGACTTTATTCTTCTTCTGGGTCCAGAATTCAATGAGAAAAATGAGTAATCCCCAAACGACTACTGCATATAGGATGTAAAATATATGGACGTTTTTATCATAGATTGCATTTCCTAGTAGTTCCCCGAGAATCAATGATGAGATAAAATCAAATGGTGTAATTTGTGAGATTTGTGTTTTACCTAAGAGCCTGGTCATGATAAATAATCCTGCGAAGCCAAGAATAAGCTCAATGGTCAGTTGCATGAAGTCCACATGAATTCCTCCGATTCCAACAATCTATACTCAGTTTGTTCATGCAGGGTGAGAAATAAACATATGTTGGAACCAGGTCAAATCAACCAAAAACAAAAAACGACCTACTGAAAAGGTCGTTTTAAGAATATACGTAATAATAGAGTTTATATCACTTTTTCCATTGCTACATGTGGAATACCGGCATCCATGAAAATGTCCGAATTAGTTTGATAACCAATTGTTGTGTAGAACGGTTCGGCGTGTGTTTGAGAGTGTAGTACAAACTTATGGACATTTTGTTGAATCGCTTCTTGTTCCATATTCTCCATCAACAGTTTACCGGCACCAGTGCCTCTGTATTCTTTCAATACACAGACCCGCTCAATTTTCGCATAATCGTCGACATATCGGATTCTCCCAGCTCCAATCGGAGTAGAATCGTCATAAACGACGAAGTGAGTGCAATCCTTCTCATATTGATCGATTTCCTCTTCTTCTGGAACATTCTGCTCTTCAATGAAAACAGTTGAACGTATGGAAAAGGCATCTTTCATTTTGGAGTCGTCCGTTACGACTTCGACTTTCAACATATCCTATCGGACCTTTCCAAGATGAAAAGTTTCAAATACGGTCCAGGATCCATTCTCCAACTGATAGAGTAATTGGAAGCGATCCACTTGTTCAGTATGGTCGATATCCATCATTTTCAAGGATTCCAGCACATCGTGATGTTCTTCATCAGAAAGTTTTTGTGCCAATGTAATATGTGGAACAAAATTATATGGCCGCTCACTATATAGTTCATCTTTATGAAGTTCTTCATGAAGCTTCGTCAAACGTTCCTCTTCCTTTACCTTGAAGTAAATGACGTTGTTGACCGGATGGAAAGAGCCGACCTTATAAACGTTCAGTTGAAAAGGTTGGATATTATCTGAGATTTCATGGATTTGTCGGGCCATTTCTTTCAACTCATCTTCATCTTCGACATCGAAAGGATCCTTTAATGTCAAGTGAGGAGCGATTAACGCATAATGAGGATCGTAACGTTTACGATATGAATTTACAAGGTCTTGTAGTTTTTTCGATGGAAAAATCGCGATACCGTATTTCATAATTTCCCTCCTCGTGCTTCATCCATTATCTTTATTTTGAGCAACTCTATTATAGCAAATTTTCTTACTATTTCATACTCATATTCCAAGGACTGTCCTTAATTAGGAAAAAGGAACTTCAATGCTTTAGGAATATCAGGCTGCCAATACGTCCATTTATGGTCTCCGTCGAATTCTTCATAATAATACTCTCCGAATGAACGCTCTGTGAGTGCTTTATTCAGATCCCTGTTCGGATTGATGAAGTCCTTCATTTCACCATTTGTCGTTTCCACTTCCGTTTCGCCCTTACCAGCGACATGATAAATGGATAACAAGGATGGATCCTTCAAATTGGAGACTCTTTCAAGTACATGATCGTTCACGAAAGGGGACTGGAGTGCAAGCTTCCCGAACGTACGGGGATAGTCTAATGCAGTCAGTAAAGATACCGTGGCGCCGAGTGAACTGCCGATCATCGCCCGCGCACTTGCAAGTTCCAAGGTTGAATATTCTTCTTCAATAAATGGTAGCAATTCATAAACAAGGAATCGGACATACTTGGAATGTTCCTCACCAGATGGATGGTACTTTCTACGACGATCATTCACATCTTTATATGGAACACCTACGATGATGAATTCCTCAATTGCACCATCTTCAAACAAAGTCTCAGATGATCTTGCAATTTTCCCAAGATTGAAATAGTCTTTTCCATCTTGTGCAATAAGTACGGAATATCGTAACAATGGCGTATAAGATGGAGGTAAGTAGATGTATAAGCTGATCTCTTCATCAAGAATTTCACTATAAATCGTTTTCTCTTCACGTTTTCCATTTAGTTTCATGGTCATCATCCTCCGTATACAATTGGAATAACCTGAGATTGATTGTAACATAAATGCTATAATGAATATAAGCAAGCACACATGAACTTGCATCGAAAGGGGAGATCTTCTTGAAAAAACGTGTACACAGTAAAGACGTGAAAGCTGCAACGATGAACCTATTGAACGAGCGAGGGATTAAAATTGTCGATGTAGCCGAGATCGTATATGAAATGCAGATTCCATATGCCCCGACATTGAAGATGGAAGATTGCATTGAGAGTGTGGAAGCTGTGCTCGAAAAAAGAGAGATTCAGCACGCGTTATTGGTTGGTATCGAATTGGATAAACTAGCAGAACAGAACAAACTGTCTGAACCCCTTCAGTCCATCGTCGAAACGGACGAAGGATTATTCGGCGTTGATGAAACGATTGCTATGGGTGCAGTGCTAGGGTACGGAAGTATCGCGATTACGACTTTCGGTCATCTAGATAAACAGAAAATCGGGATCATCGAAAAGCTAGATACGAAGAAAGGAAACGGAGTTCACACGTTCTTGGATGACTTGATCGCTAGTTTAGCTGCGAATGCATCAAGCCGGCTCGCTCACAGAATTCGAGATCGTGAAGAGAACTTGAAAGAAGAGGAAATCCGTAAGCGGGATGAAGAAGAACGGATTGGATAATTACCGATATGAGAGCTTCCATTTGCTGTAATGGGAGCTCTGCAAAAAATCTTATTTAGTCTGTTGACAGAATGATAAATTGCCAGTATAGTATTACTTGTCCGCTAAAAGCTGAAAATGATCCGTTAGCTCAGTTGGGAGAGCGCTACCTTGACAGGGTAGAGGTCACTGGTTCGAGCCCAGTACGGGTCACCATACATATTAAACCGACCACTTTTCCTTATGGGAGAGTGGTTTTTTTATAATGTAAAAGGAATTCTTAAAAGTAATAGTTAAGTTGTTAAACGTAATTTAAGAACCAAATATCTTATGTAGTTAAAACAATATTTTACTAAAGGAAAGAAAAAGACCGGACAATTAAAGATCTTTTCAGTTATGTTATAAAGACAGATGATACAAATGGAGGATTTATTACTATGAACAAGCTGAAAAGAGATAACCCCTATCCGATCCTAATCTGAAATTGTGTTAGGTCAATCCCCTTGTTGATATAAGAGCTTCAAACATTAACTTTCAAATTTCACGCCTTTAATGGCACGACAATCTACGATGAATGTCTCATCTCTGCTCCTATCTTGTAAGGTGACACAACAATCCTGTTCATCAAAACACGCAAATGTGAACTCTTGGTTTTCAAAGTAATCATCATCACCAATAATAATACGTATTGTGGTGCCGACATCTAGCGTTTTGAAGACACGACAAGCACAGCTTTTACATCTTTTGTCTCCCTTCGACCGATCGATAGAATGGCAACTACAACTCATGATAAACACCTCCTTTGTCCTTTTTAATGTTAGGAATTAACAACCTGAACGCCAGCGATTGCTCTACAATCGAAGATAACGATGTTACCACCATCATCTCTTTTTGCCGTCACACAACAATTCTTTGGATCAAAACAAACTAAAAAGAAGTTTTCCTTTTCAAAAAAATCATCTGTGTTTTTGATAGCAATTCTGATTTCTGTGCCTTGTTCTAAATTTTGTAAAAAACGGCATACGCAGCTATCGCATATATTTTCTTTCACAATCATCGCTCCTCCTCTCTATGGTCATATAGTGTCAGAGCCACTAATCCAATAATTCAATTGCGATTATGTCTCTACAATCCACCAATACAGCTTCATTATCGTCTCTTAAAGTAACGCAACATGTTTTGTCATCAAAACATAAAAATGTAAAATTAATCTCACCACCGTTTGTGAAAAATTCTTCTGATAGGAACGCAATTTTGACCCTTGCACCTTTATCTAGCGTTCTGAATACATCACAAATACAGCCTTCGCAGCGGTCTTCCTTTTTCTTTTTCCAATCCTCATTTCCAAAAAAACCTCTACCCACAACCATTCCTCCTTTACTTAAATGTTCACAGTTATACTACACTATATGGAAAGGCCCTCGGTTTGGTATAGACAAGTATCTAAAATAGGTGAGGAATCTTTGAATGCAAACAAAAAACACCCATACGAAGTGAAACATCGTAATGGATGTTAAATGAATAAAGCCATCCTAGTATTCTTTTGTAAACGTATATGACAAGTTGAAGAAGTGTTCAGACATGGAAGTAAGGGTATATTAGATTTACAAATGATGAGTACCATCTTGAAAAGGATGAGATAGAGGTATTGCCATTGGAGAGTCTTCAATTTTATTTATTTCACTACTCGAAATATATTACGATACAATCATGAAATCTTTTTAAATGCCCTATTTCGATCTCGCAATTGATTCGAGAGATGTAGCTGTAGAAGACGGTCTAATTCTTGACTGCATTTCAACGTTTCTGTCGATGACATGCCATGGATTTTAGCGGTTTCTAACATTTGTGCTCGCTTGCGCTCGATGGTGAGTGATAACATTTATCTTCCCTCCGTCTATTGTAAAGATTAGCCTTGTACATTATCTTACAAAAGCAAGATATTGAAAATAGATTCGTCTAAAGTTCTTAAGATTCGACAGAAATAGAATTGGACGGCATAATGAATCGACATTCATTTTATCCTATTGGTGGTGAAAAGATGAGTAAGGAAAGAGAAATGGTGAAAAAGAAAGGTCTTCCCCCAGGCTCATTGGTTTACGTTGGAGATGAAGAAGCCTCTACGACAAAAATATCAATCATTGATTATTTGGGTGAAAATCTGGTAGAGAGGAAAGTGGATCAAGTTGAAGATATCCTTCCCTATACAGATTCTCAATCCGTCACTTGGGTGAACATAGAAGGTTTAGACGATATCAATGTCTTCAAATTCATCCGGGATGAATACGGTGTACATCCATTGTTGATTGAGGATATTTTGAATACAGAGCACCGGCCCAAGATCAACATACTGAACGATTACGTTGTCATGATCTTGAAGATGGTCTGGTTCAATAAAGAGGAAGTAGAAATAGAAGAAGAACAGATAAGTATCATTATCAAGGACCAGACGATCTTTACAATTCAGGAAAGGGAAGGGGATGTGCTTGAACCTGTACGGAAAGCGATCCGCCAAAACCTAGGGAGAATTCGCAACATGTCCGCGGGATATCTCGTCTATTCCATATTAGATGCCATAGTCGATCAGTATCTGATTGAATCTGAGCGGATTTCATCGGATATCGAGCAAATAGAGGAAGACATGGTGATGAATCCCGATCAGACCGTCCTACAGCAAATCTATTATTATAAGAACATCGGCATGCATCTACGGAAGATCGTCTGGCCAGTAAAAGAAATCATTACAGGACTAGAAAAAACGAAAGTGATTGACTTGAATACTGGGTTCTATTTGAAGGATGTCAGCGACCATATCATTCATGTCATGGATACTGTGGAGATGACGAGAACAATGGCAGCGAACTTGCTGGACGTTTATTTTTCAAGTGTCAGCAATAAGATGAACGAGGTCATGAAGGTACTGACCATCGTTTCGACGATCTTCATTCCTTTGACTTTCATAGCTGGTATCTACGGAATGAACTTCATGTATATGCCTGAGTTGGATGAACCGATGGCATACCCAGTCGTTTGGGGATTGATGATTGCGATGACGCTTGGGATGATTCTCTATTTCAAAAGAAAACGCTGGTTCTGACCCAATTTTCAGTAATGGTTGGTATAATGGGAGGAGTTTACAAATAGAGAAATTGGAAGTGAAAGCATGACGAAAGAGGATATTCTAACGGGGATTCGGGAGAAATCAACGATCCGTCCACTCGTGTTAACATCTGTCATCTTGGCTATGTTCATGGCTGCGATCGAAGGGACGATCGTATCGACTGCTATGCCGAGCATCGTGGCTGACTTAGGTGGTTTCAGATTATACAGTTGGGTGTTTTCGGCCTATTTACTTATGCAAGCGGTCACCATATTGATCTACGGTAAGCTATCAGACCTCTTCGGGAGAAAGCCTGTTTTTACCTTCGGTGTAGGGTTGTTCATGATTGGCTCTATCTTGTGCGGGTTTGCAGAATCAATGGAAATGCTCATCTTGTTCCGATTGATACAAGGTCTTGGAGCGGGAGCGGTCATGCCGATCGCCACGACCATCGTCGGTGATATGTATACAATGGAAGAAAGAGCGAAGATCCAAGGATATTTAGAAAGTGTTTGGGGAATTTCAGCTGTCATAGGGCCAGCATTGGGTGGTTTCATCGTCCTTTATGTTGATTGGGCATACGTTTTTTGGTTGAACATCCCGCTTGGTATACTTGCGATTCTCGGTACCGTTTTATTTTTACATGAAGACGTTGAAAAGAAAAAACATGAAATTGATTACATAGGTGCGTTTTTGGTTTTTGTGGCAGTTAGCAGCTTAATGATCGCTCTCATTCAAGGCGGTGTCACATTACCCTGGACTTCCTGGCAAATCATCGGTCTGTTCAGTCTGTTTGCAGTGAGCTTCATGCTCTTCATCTATCAGGAGAAAAGGGCTGCAGAACCGACCATGCCATTGAGTATATGGAAAGATCGATTGATTACATTGGCTAATCTAGCGTCACTCACTACTGGAGCGATACTGTTCGGAGTATCTTCTTTCCTGCCTGCTTATGTTCAAGGGGTGATGGAAGAGTCGCCACTCGTAGCTGGATTCACCCTTACGACGATGTCTATCGGTTGGCCGATCGCTTCCACACTTGCAGGAAGGCTGATCATCAAACTCGGTTTCCGTACCGTCGCTGTAGGTGGTGGCGTAGCGCTCATGATTGGGTCCATCTTCTTCATGAATCTGGATCCTTCCAAAGGTCCGATATGGGCAGGAATCGGGTCATTCATCATAGGAGTCGGTATGGGTCTGTCTACGACCACGTTCATCGTCTCCATCCAGTCTTCTGTTGATTGGAAGAAGCGTGGGGTCGCGACCGCTTCGAATATGTTCATGCGGATTTTAGGAAGTGCAATCGGAGCGAGTCTACTCGGAGGAATCTTGAACAATCAACTACAAACATACTTACAAGAAAACAATGCCAACCTGGATGAATCTATATCGATTGATGCTGCAAACATCCTGCTCGAAAAATCCCAAAGGGAGAAACTCTCTCCAGAAACGTTGTCACTCCTGCAAGAAGGGCTTACTATTTCCATGGACAGTGTCTATCTCGGGGTTTTCATTCTAGCAGTGATGAGTTTCATCTTAATTGCGTTTTTACCTAAGAAGGATCAACAGAATAAAACAGAGAAGGAGAGTGTCTAAATGACATTCTCCTTACTTATCGGTCTCTAAAAGTTCGATCCGATTGTTGAATGGGTCGAAAAACGAAAATCGTTTCATACCAGGAATTTGGGTTTCTTCCTTGATCTTGACACCTTTTTGGATGAGATATTCCTTGACCTGTTCCAAATTTCTGATAGCAAATGCGGGGTGTCTTTTACTTTGTTCGGTATGAGGCTCTGTCCCGATATGCAGTTCAATACCGGCGACTTCATACCAGAGGCCGCCGTTTGCTTTCAACGCTTCGGGTTTCTCGATTTCATCGAGCCCTAGAACTTCTGTGTAAAAGTTTCGGGCGGTATCCTCTTCACCTGTGGGGATGCAAACTTGAACGTGGTGTAATCTTTCAAAATGTATTTTCGTCATGAAAGTTTTCCTCCAATCATTTGATAGATCAACTGTAGCAACAATAAAATCGTGATGGCTCTCAGAATGAGTTTGACGGCTGATTTCGAGAATTTGCCTGCGAGGCGGACAGCTGTCTGTGCACCAATCAGTGAACCAACAGCTAGAGGGAGTGCAATTTTCCAATCCAAGTGTCCGGCAATATAGAAGCTGACGAATGCGCCTAAACAGCTTAGGAAGGTATTGAACCTCGTATACGCAATGGTCCTGAGGTATGAAACGCCCTGGTAGAAGAACAGATACATCTGGAAGGTCGCTTGCCCGGGACCGAACATGCCGTCATAAGTGCCGATGCCGAAAAGACCTGGATATGACCATTTGGATAATCGCTCTATCCCATCATCGACCTTTGGCGGTTTTTTCAAAAACGATAGAAGGAAAGCAAAGATCAACAGGCTGATTCCGATCAAAAGCATCGTCCTTTCCGATAGAGAGGATGCAATCATGCCACCTACTACACCGCCTGCTAGGCTGAATGGTGCAATTTTGGCTGCGGCCCGGAATTGGACTTCCTTTTTCCGTAACAATACATAGAAACTGGAGAATGAACTGAGCATGTTCGAGAACTTGTTGGATGCGATGGCAGTATGGATGGGAATCCCTGCTACCAACATGGCAGGCAGGTTGATGAGTCCGCCACTGCCCGCTAATGTGCCGATGAATGTTGCGCTGAATCCGATCAATATCAAAAGTAGCGTCATTTTTGGTACCTTCTTCCAAGTTTGCTTATAGTGTTATCTTATGGCATGATTCGTTATAATAAAATGACAATTAATTTATACTTTATGATAAGAAAAACTTATGGACCAAGGTGTGTGAGTAAGTCATGCAAATGACGGAGTTCCATGTATTGAATATTCTCGCAGAAGAACTGAACATGCGAAAGGCTTCAGAAAGACTATATGTTTCCCAGCCTGCGTTAAGCCAACGTCTCCAATCAATTGAACAGCGGTGGGGAGCGAAACTGTTCATCCGCTCTCAGAAGGGATTGACGTTGACACCTGCAGGGGAAAAGGTCATCGAGTTCGTCAATCGAACGATACAGACAGAAGAGGAAGTGAGAGACGAAGTATTGTCTATGGGAGACGTTGTCCATGGAACGTTGAAACTAGCGGTAGCGTCGATCATCGGTCAATATTGGCTGCCTAAAGTACTGAAGGAATATGTAGAGCGATTTCCAAATGTGAAAATTTCGCTCGTGACGGGCTGGAGTAGTGAGGTTCAGAGACAACTTTACGGAGACCATTTCCATGTAGGGATCATCAGAGGTCATCCGGATTGGAAAGGTCCGAAAGAACACTTGATATCTGATGAATTACATCTCGTGGATACGAAAATCCAGTCCCTTGAAGAGTTAGAGGGAACAACGAGACCTTTCATCCAGTTCAAAAGTCATTCTACTTATTATCAAGAGATTCAGGACTGGTGGGTTCGTCAGTTCAAATCATCACCAAAGCGTACGATAGTCGTCGACCAGATCGAAACATGCAAACAGATGGCCCTCAACGGAATCGGTTATGCCATTTTACCGTCGATCAGTCTTCCGAAAGAAGAATCGAACTTCCATACGATCCCGATCAAGAATGAGAAGAAAGAGCCGCTGGTGCGGGATACGTGGATTATATACAGTGAAGCTTCGCAACAATTGAAGCAAGTGAAAGCGTTCATCGACCTCATCAATGAGATGAAGGGAAACGGTCATACTTAACAACAGCGTGAAAATACGATAAAATTAATCCGATTGAGATTGAGAAAATTGAAGGAGGAATTGGTTTATGAAAATGATGGATGCAAACGAGATCATCTCGTTTATTCAAAATAGTGAAAAGTCAACACCTGTCAAAGTACATATCAAAGGGGATATTGAAGGAATTGATTTCGGATCGACTACGAAATCATTCATTACTGGGAATACTGGCGTCCTTTTTGGTGAGTGGAAAGAAATTAAAGCTGCGATTGAACAGAACGAAGCTGCGATTGAAGACTATGTAATCGAAAACGATCGTCGCAACTCTGCAATACCTCTGTTGGACTTGAAAGGCGTACAAGCTCGTATCGAGCCAGGCGCAGTCATCCGTGACCAAGTTGAAATTGGTAAAAATGCAGTCATCATGATGGGTGCTATGATCAACATCGGATCTGTCGTCGGTGAAGGTACAATGATCGACATGAACGTTGTCCTTGGCGGACGCGCAACAGTCGGTAAGAACTGCCACATCGGTGCAGGGTCTGTATTAGCAGGTGTCATCGAGCCACCTTCTGCAAAGCCAGTCGTCGTTGAAGATGGCGTTGTCGTTGGTGCAAATGCTGTAATCCTTGAAGGTGTTACAGTTGGAGAAGGCTCCGTTGTCGCAGCAGGAGCTGTCGTGACTGAAGACGTACCTCCACTGTCTGTTGTCGCTGGGACACCAGCTCGCGTCATCAAAAAAATTGATGAGAAGACAAAAGGAAAGACTGAAATCAAGCAAGAACTTCGCCAGTTGAAGGAAGACTAATTTGAAAAAGGAGAGGGCAGAAATGATATCCCACGATGATCTCATTGATATTCGCCGCTCTCTACACCGTATACCAGAGCTGGGTTTTCAAGAAGTGAAGACCCAGCGCTTTTTGTTAGATAAAATCCAGTCGTTGCCACAAGAACATCTTGAAGTGATGGAGTGGAAGACAGGCCTAATGGTAAAGGTGCATGGAGCGGACCCGGAGAAAACGATCGGTTATCGGGCGGATATCGACGGGTTACCGATTGAAGAGGAAACCTCATACGATTTCAAATCAGAACACCCTGGGATGATGCATGCGTGTGGTCATGATTTTCACATGACGATTGCGCTTGGTGTTCTGACGCACTTTGCATCCAATCAGCCGAAGGATCATATATTGTTTGTATTTCAACCAGCAGAAGAAGGTCCAGGTGGAGCGCTCCCTATTCTGGAAAGCATGGAGTTCAATGCTTTTCGACCTGATATGATGGTGGCTCTCCATATTTCACCTGAATTGCCGGTCGGTACGATTGGTACGAAGGAAGGGTTATTGTTCGCTAACACCTCAGAATTGTTCATCGATCTGAAAGGAAAAGGTGGTCACGCAGCCTATCCACACAAGGCGAATGACATGGTTGTTGCGGGCAGTAATCTCGTTTCCATGATGCAAACGATCGTTTCTCGGAACATCGATCCGTTGGACTCTGCAGTCGTTACAATCGGTAAAATCACGGGTGGAACGAAACAGAACATCATTGCGGAAAAAGCGCGAATCGAAGGGACGATCCGTACATTGTCACCAGAGGCGATGGAGAACGTGAAGAAGCGGATCGAGGCACTCGTTTCCGGCATTGAAACTGGATTTGAATGCGAGGCAGAAATCGATTATGGCGCGAATTATTATCAGGTTGACAATGACCCTGAGCTGACTGAGGAGTTCATGAAGTTTGTAGAGGATAGCAAGTATGAGCTCGTTGTGAGTGATAAAGCGATGACAGGAGAAGATTTCGGTTATTTCTTGAAAGAGATCCCTGGATTCATGTTCTGGCTCGGCGTCGATACACCGTATGGATTGCATCACTCAAAGATTGAACCGAATGAAGATGCACTCAAGGTAGCAGTTGATCTGCTCGTCGATTATATAACCAAAAAAGCGAACTAGAGCCCTGGTGGAGGGCTCTTTTTTGTGGGATGAGCGGTGGTTGCACATCCCGAAACGGGGAGGAAACGGAGTATCGCACCTCGCAAGAGGCTATTGTGCACCCCGAAAACGCGAAATCTTCGAGATCGCACCCCGCAAGAAGCTCTTGATCCATGCCAATGCCTTCATCACCACACATCCCGTGCATATCGCCTGCCACATCCGGTTAACTTAAGAGAAAGTGCGGAGGAGGTGGAAGGTATGCCACGTATTGGAGTTGAACAATCTTTGTCTGCTGTACAAGAGGCGCTTCAAAGCAAAGGATACGATGTAAAACAATTGCAACAAGAGCAAGATGCGGCTGACTGTGATTGCTGTGTGATCACAGGTCAGGATGAAAACGTGATGGGGATCCAGAATACCATGACACAAGGGTCTGTCATCAATGCACATGGAATGTCTGCAGATGATGTGTGCCAACAAATCGATCAACGTTTCCAACAATCATAATCCATAATGAAAGGGATAGCCCGAGGCTATCCCTTCTTTTATCAATCGTCTTTCTTGACCCAGTTGTCGTTCTCATTTTTGGTGTACTTTTCTTTTACCGCACTCCAAGCGACCTTGTGTGCTGTCTTTTCTTGATCATATTGCTCGCTTGCTGAGTTGAAGGCTTCTTTATAGATTTCTTGAGCGTGTTTTGGCAAGTTGTCCTTTACCTGGTCAGGCAGTTCACTTTTCTTATCGTATGGCATAAAAAAGTACCCTCCTTTTTGATAAGAAGGGTACCCGGAATGACGGTCAGATAAACTTAGCCGTTGTTTTCCGTCTTGTTGATATACACTTGATGAGGGAATGGGATTTCAATTCCGTTTGCATCAAGCGCTTGTTTCATCGCTTTACGTAGTTCACGTTCAACCGCCCACTGCATGTTCGTCTTCGCTTGTGCAATGACACGGATTACGACATCAGAAGCTCCAAGCTCTTGAACACCAACGACATTTGGTCCATCTACGATGTTTTCATTCGTTTCCGCAACTCGATCACAAGCCTCTTGTAGGACCTCAATCGCTTTATCGATATCATCATCATAAGAAATACCGATATCCACTAAAGCTCTCATATTACCTCTCGTGTGGTTACTGATTGTGCTGATTTCACGATTTGGAACAAAGTGTAATGTACCATCGAATCCACGGATATGGGTTGTACGCAAACCTGTTTCTTCAACGATTCCACCCATACCTGCTGCTGTTACATAATCACCTACATCCAATTGTTTCTCCAGTAAGATGAAAAATCCAGTCACGACGTCACTTACGAGTCCTTGTGCACCGAATCCGATCGCTAATCCTACAATACCTGCAGCGGCAATCAGACCAGCAATATCAATTCCGAACGTACCTAGAACGACTACTACGAGTATAAAGATCAGTACATAAGAAAAAATGCTCTTTGTCAGACTTCTAAGTGTGTGTGCCCGACCTGCTGTCATATCTTTTCTGTTTTCTAATTTTTCAAATGATGTACGAATCAGTCGATTTCCTATGCTTTTTACAATGGCGAAAATAATCAGGATGACAATCAGTTTAATGGAGGTGATCCCGATATTTTTCAGTATTCCTGCCCAATCAATGTTCGCAATAATATCTGTCAATCTGCTTCAACTCCTTGATTCATGATGATAGGCTAGTACCACTATAACCAATTAAAGTGGTTAATCGCAATTGATATGGTCTTCTATAAGTATATCCTTTGAGTTAAGAGATGAAACAAGGTAGAATGGACGATGGACAGGGGCTTTCCTGATTAAAATAAGAAGAAATTGGGAATAGTAATCTTGTCTTAAAAGCTATATTAAACTAATTCTCACTTAATATTGACTATTAAGAAAGGATTAACTATAATTATAGCTGTAGAAAAAATGGAGTTAAGAAAGGGGATGTGACAGGTAGGACAACCCCACCTGTACGAACCTTTTTTAATAAAATCTTTCATCTTTCAGGAGGTTTTACACAATGGCAGAACGTATGGTAGCAAAACAAGCACCGCGCTTTGAAATGGATGCAGTACTTCCAAACAAAGAATTCGGTAAAGTAAGCCTTGAAGAAAACATGAAAAACGACAAGTGGACAGTTCTTTTCTTCTATCCAATGGACTTCACTTTCGTTTGCCCGACTGAAATTACGGCACTAAGCGACCGTTACGACGAGTTTGAAGATCTTGATGCTGAAGTGATTGGTGTATCTACTGATACAATTCACACTCACCTGGCTTGGATCAACACAAACCGTGATGACAATGGTCTTGGACAATTGAAATATCCACTAGCAGCAGATACGAACCACAAAGTTTCTGATGACTATGGTGTTCTAATTGAAGAAGAAGGTGTAGCACTTCGTGGACTATTCATCATCAGCCCAGAAGGCGAGCTCATGTACTCTGTTGTGAACCACAACAACATCGGACGTGACGTTGATGAAACGCTACGTGTACTACAAGCTCTTCAAACTGGCGGACTTTGCCCTGCAAACTGGAAGCCAGGTCAAGAAACTTTGTAATTTAAGCCTGAAAGAGAGGCTGACTTCTAAGTCAGTCTCTTTTTTTACGGCATATAATATTCGGAATATTCATACGTATTGTAGATGCACACTTGAAACAAGGGATTTCCCAGTTCAATCTAAAACCTGATCCATCAATTTAAGCAAAATTATGGTTATTTATTTCGGATTCCGTTATATTATTTATATTATGACTTTTTAAACAATACATAAAAGGCAGGTGTGTAATTTGGATACGTTTAAGCGGTTGAAAGAGTTTTATTGGCCTTATCGAAAGTACTTCCTTTTATCCGTATTTTCGTTATTGTTTGTATCCGGAATAACCGTCGTATATCCGATGTTGTTACAATTCACGATCGACGAAGTCATCCTGAAAGAACAATATAGGTGGATCCCATATTTGGCCATCGGTTTCATTTTCATCATGATGATCAAAGGGACAGCTACCTTCTTTCATCAATATCTTGGTGATTTGTTCGGGGTTACGGCGGTATATAAGTTAAGGCAAGCTTTATATAAGAAGCTCCAATACTTACCGTTTCGATACTATGACAATGCGAAGACCGGAGACCTGATGTCACGCTTGACGGCGGATGTTGAGGGGTTTCGGTTCTTTTTATCCTTCGGATTCGCACAAATCATCAACTTCCTGTTGTTGGTTTCGTTCAGTTTAGCGGTCATGTTCTATTACTCCATTCCGTTGGCATTGGTGACCTTAGGAATGCTTCCTTTCCTGGCTATTGCCGTCTACCGGTTCGATAAACGAGTGCATCCCGCATTCCGGGGTATCCGTAAATCGATGGGACGATTGAATACGAAAGTGCAGGAAAACGTAAGTGGAATCAACACGATCAAATCATTGTCCCGTGAAGATTTCGAAATTGGTAAGTTCGTAAATAACAATAAGGATTATCGAGATAACTACTTGAACACGTCAGACATTTGGGCAAAGTACTTCCCACTCATGGAACTGATCGGGAACCTTTGTGTCGTGTTCCTTCTATCTTATGGAGGTTTCCTCGTATTCAATGGTGATCTACAACCAGGTGAGCTCGTTGCGTTCTTCAGTCTTGTCTGGTACATCATCTGGCCGATCATGATGCTCGGATTCGTCATCAATACGTTCTCCCAATCAAAAGCATCAGGTGAACGTCTGTTAGAAATATTGGATGAACCTGAAGACATTCAAGACGTCGAGAACCCTTTGGACATCAAACGGATGAATGGAGATGTCGAATTCAAAAATGTAACGCACAAATATGCAAGTGAAGATGAAGAAGCTTTGAAAAATGTTTCATTCAAAGCTCCGAAAGGAACGACAATCGGTCTCCTAGGTGCAACGGGAGCAGGTAAAACGACGATTACCCAGTTGATCTCTCGCTTCTATGAACCGAAAGAAGGTTCAATCCTCATTGATGGAAGAGACATCAAGGAATATTCGATCAAATCTCTTCGGAAGAATGTCGGAGTCGTGCTCCAAGAAACATTCTTGTTCTCTTCTACCATAAGGGACAACATCGCTTATGGAGATGCTGATATTGAGATTGAAAGAGTTGTCGATGCTGCAAAACGTGCGCAAGCACATGAGTTCATCATGGAGCTGCCAGACGGTTATGACACCGTTCTCGGAGAGCGTGGAATGGGATTGTCCGGTGGACAGAAGCAGAGAATTGCCATCGCAAGAGCGATTCTTTCTGATCCAAGTATCCTCATCCTGGACGATGCAACCAGTGCTGTTGATATGGAAACCGAATTCAAGATTCAAAAAGCTTTCCAGGAAGTGATGAAGGACCGCACAACATTCATCATCGCTCATCGTATTTCGTCGCTCAAACATGCGGATGAAATCTTGGTGCTTGAAGAAGGTAAGGTCGCCCAGAGAGGGAAGCATGAACAACTGATTGAACAGGATGGCATGTACCGACGCGTCTATGACATCCAGTATAAAGATAAAGAAGTCATTAAACAAAGACAAACAGGTTAAAAATGGGGGTGAAACAAGTTGAGTTCGAATACGAATAAACGATTTCATTATTCTCAAGACCAGGCGATTGAAAAACAGTTCAATTGGCAGCAAATGCTCCGCCTATTCGGATATATGAAGCCTTACCAATCCAATCTGCTTCCGAAAGCAATCATAACGATGCTCATTACAACAGGGGTAAGATTGGTCATTCCGATTTTCATCGGGGTTCTTTTGTTCGACCATGCAATCAAAGACAAGGATGAAACGTTACTGATCCAACTGATCATCGGGATTTCTGCTTTATATATCCTTTCCTGGATTGCAAACTCATTCCGGATCAAGTGGACGAATCAGCTCGGACAATACATCATCTACGACATCCGTCAGGGTCTGTTCAAACACATCCAACGATTGTCCCATCGGTTCTTCGATCAGCGATCGGGCGGTTCGATCCTGGTGAGGATCATCAATGATGTCAACTCGTTGCAGGAACTGTTTACGAACGGGGTCATCAATCTTTTGATGGACTTCCTTCTGCTCGTCGGGATTATCATCATCATGTTCGTGTTGAGTCCGCAATTGACGCTGGCCATCATGATCATCCTGCCGATCATGTTTTTCATATCAACAAGACTTCGAAGAAATATTCGTCGTTCCTGGCAGACGGTCCGGATTAAACAAGCAAAAATGAATTCCCATTTAAACGAGAGTATTCAGGGGATCCGTGTTACCCAATCCTATACACAGGAAAAGGAGAACATGGGATTCTTCAAAGGTGTGAATGGGGAAACGTTTGAAAGCTGGAAGGATGCAACGAAGAAGAGTGCCGTCTTCCGTCCGTTCGTCGAAATGTCCAATGCAATCGGAACGGCTATCTTGATCTGGTTTGGTGTGTATTTGATTCAAAACGGGATGGATTACGGCGTTTTCGTAACATTCGCTTTCTATCTCGGCATGTTCTGGGAACCGATTTCACGTATGGGTCAAGTGTATAACCAGCTGTTGGTTGCAATGGCTTCTAGTGAACGGATCTTCGAATTTTTAGATGAAAAACCAAATGTTTCTGAACGTGAAAATGCCATTACATTCAAAGAAATCGATGGTAAGATTGAATTCAAAGATGTGGAATTTGCGTATGATGAGAAACGTAAAGCATTGAATGGCATCAATCTCACGATAGGTGCTGGTGAAACGGTCGCTCTCGTCGGTCATACGGGATCAGGTAAAACAACGATCGCCAACCTGATCAGCAGGTTCTATGATCCGACGAAAGGTGCTGTCGAGATTGATGGGACCGATCTTAAAGACGTGAAGCTGGATAGTTTACGGCAAAAAGTCAGCGTCGTTCTTCAAGACACATTCATTTTTTCCGGCACGATCATGGAAAATATCCGGTTCGGTCGTCCAGATGCAACAGATGAAGAAGTCATTAAAGCGGCTGAGGCCGTTGGTGCAAGTGCATTCATTGAAAAGCTGGATAATCAATACGAAACCGAAGTTGAAGAACGAGGTAATGTGTTGTCGGTTGGTGAAAGACAGTTGATTTCATTTGCGAGAGCATTGCTTGCAGATCCAAGAATTCTCATTTTGGATGAAGCGACTGCAAGTATTGATACCGAGACAGAGTTGAAAATCCAGAACGCTCTACAAACACTTCTTAAAGGTCGAACAGCGATCATCATCGCACATCGACTATCTACAATTCGGGAATCAGACAACATTTTTGTTCTCGATCATGGTACCCTCATTGAACAAGGGAACCATGACGAATTGATGAAACAAAAAGGTGAATACTACGATCTGATCGTTTCCCAGTTCAGAATGTTGGACGCCATGTAATACAGAAGAGAGTGGAAGCCTGTGTCCAGCAGGTTCCACTCTTTTTAAATCTGACAATATGCTCAATACTTCACAAACTCACTGGTACTTGATACGATATAGGTGGAATGAATTGTGAGATTCATCACAATATCTTCACTGAATCGTAAGAGTATAAATGTACTACTCGTCTCGTATCGTTTTCAGGAGTTCCGATTTAGGGTAAAGAATTATGACTTGTACGGAATGGATACTATGCAGAGAAAAGCGGGGGATTTTAGATGCCAGAACTCGATAGTGCTATGCTGAGTCGTTTATTGACCAGTATGACGTTAGGTTTTCATATCATATTCGCAACCCTGGGGGTGGGAGTGCCGTTATTGATCAGCGGGGCTGAGTGGATCGGAATCCGCCGGAATGATGAGCATTACCGTTTGCTTGCCCGACGTTGGACGAGGGGGTTCGTCGTCACAGTAGCAGTCGGCGTTGTGACGGGGACCTGTATCGGACTACAATTATCCTTGTTGTGGCCAAGCTTCATGGAAGTAGCAGGGCAAGTGATCGGTCTTCCACTCTTTCTTGAGACGTTTGCGTTCTTTTTTGAAGCGATTTTCCTAGGAATCTACCTATACACATGGGATCGATTCAAAAATCCATATTATCACTGGTTGATTTCCGTTCCCGTCGTCATCGGGTCGACTTTATCGGCATTTTTCATCTCAACAGTCAATGCGTTCATGAACTCACCAAAGGGGTTCAAGCTTGAGGACGGTCAAATTACTGAAATCCAGCCCCTCGTTGCAATGTTTAATCCGGCAACACCTACAAAGGCTTCACATGTCATCTCTTCTGCCTATTTGACTTCCGCTTTCGTTCTGGCTGCCTTGACAGCCTTTCTGATTTTGAAAAAAGGGCCAAGCGCTTATTATAAAAAAGCCCTGCATTTCACAATGGTGACGGCATTCGTATTTGCGATTTCGACGGCAGTCATCGGGGACTTCTCAGGTAAATATCTGGCAGAATATCAACCTGAAAAACTAGCTGCAGCAGAGTGGCATTTTGAAACTGAAAAGGGGGCAGATTTGATTGTCGGTGGTGTACTTGATGAAAACAATGAAGTGAAATACGGTCTTCGGCTGCCGAATTTTCTCAGTATACTCGCTCACGGTAATCCGAATGCGGAAGTGATCGGTTTGGAGGAATTTCCTGAAGATGAAAGGGCACCGCTCTTCATCCATTATCTTTTCGACGCAATGGTCGGAATCGGTATGTTTCTCGCAGCTTTATCCACTGTGTATCTCATTTTGAGTAAATGGAAGAAGGCATGGAGTCTATCTAAGTTGTTTTTATGGGCAATCGTCATTTCAGGTCCATTAGCCATGCTGGCCATTGAATTTGGTTGGATCTTCTCAGAAGTGGGGCGACAACCGTGGATCTTGTGGCATGTGATGGAAACGAAGGATGGTGCGACCACCAGTGAACATGTAGGATCCATGTTCATCCTATTCTTTGCACTTTATGTCGTGCTCGGTTGGATCTGTACGACTGTACTATTGAAAATGTTTAGGAACAATCCAGTGGAAACCGAATTTGAACAAATGGATCGGTAAGGAGGGTTATGATGGAAATACAGCTGATCGGAATCACTGTTTTATGGATTTTCTTGTACGGGTATCTGATTGTTGCATCGATTGACTTCGGAGCAGGATTTTTTGCCTATTACGGGACGATTACGAAGAAAGACCATATCATCAATAACATCATCAGTCGGTATTTATCTCCGGTTTGGGAAGTGACGAATGTATTCTTCGTGTTCTTCTTTGTCGGTTTAGTAGGATTCTTTCCGAGTACAGCTTATTATTACGGAACGGCTTTGCTAGTCCCGGGCAGTATCGCTCTAGTGCTTCTTGCCATACGTGGTTCTTTCTATGCTTTCGGTAATTATGGGGCGAAGGAGAGTCATTTGTATACTTTCCTATATGGTGCTACAGGCTTATTGATTCCCGCGTCCTTGTCTACCGCTCTAACGATTTCTGAAGGTGGTTTCATAACGGTCGAAAACGACTCGGTAGTGTTTCTCGTTGGAGAGTTGTTCACAAGCTTTTATTCTTGGGCGGTTGTATTCTTGGCGATCGTCAGTGTGCTCTATATCAGTGCGATGTTTTTATCCTTTTATGCGAGCAAAGCGAAAGATACCCAGGCTTTGGCGCTTCTCAGGAAATTCGCCCTTTTCTGGAGCCCTCCTACGATATTAGCGAGCTTTCTCGTATTCCTGGCTCTAAGAAGCCATAACATCGAGCATTTCAACAGGATGTTGGATTACTCGTACTTTTTCATCATATCGTTCATTTGTTTCAATATCGCGGTATGGTTTGTCTATCAAAATAAAAGGTATGGTACAGCATTCATTTTTGTCATGCTGCAATTTTTCTTCGCGTTCTTCGGTTATGGAGCGTCTCATCTCCCCTATATCCTGTATCCATATATTACGATTGACACAGGATTTACAAACGAAACGATGGGGGTTGCACTTGTCATTGCATTTATTGCAGGACTCTTATTGCTGATTCCGTCATTGATCCTCTTGATGAGAATGTTCCTATTCGATGCTAAGTATGTGGAAGGGACGAGAGATTCAAGAAAAATCATATGAAAATATGATACAATATGATGAGATTGAACGTTAATGGCAATTGGAGGAGTAGCTGTGAAAAAGCAATTTGCTGTGATTGGTCTTGGGCGTTTCGGAGGTAGCATTTGCCGTTCATTGAGTAATAACGACATGGAAGTACTTGCAATTGACAGTGATGAGGATCGGGTAAACGAGTTTTCATCGATTGCGACTCATGCGGTAATTGCGGATGCGACAGACGAGAACGTTTTGAAAAGTCTAGGGGTCCGGAACTTCGATCATGTGATTGTGGCAATCGGTGACAACATTCAGGCGAGTATCTTGACAACATTGATTTTGAAAGAGCTTGGTGTTGCACATATTACCGTGAAAGCACAAAACGATTATCACGAAAAAGTTCTGCGCAAGATCGGTGCAGACCGAATTGTCCACCCGGAACGTGATATGGGACAACGGATCGCACACAACATCATGTCCAACAACGTACTGGATTATCTTGAATTATCAGATGAACATAGCATTGTGGAATTGATTGCAAGTAAAAAGATGCATGATAAAACATTGATTGAATTGGATGTTCGAGCGAATTATGGCTGTAACGTCATGGCCATCAAACGCAGTGATGATATCGTTGTATCTCCTCAAGCGACTCATACGATTCTGGAAGGAGATATCTTGATTGTCATCGGCGCAGACGCTGATATCAGCCGATTAGAGAAACATTTATTAATGGACTAATATAATAGGTAGAAAGAAGGTTGGTAGATTCCACTACCAACCTTTTATTATGCAAAAAAAGCTGCTCCGCACAATGAGCAGCTTTAATTTTTCCATTACATATAAGCCAATCAACGCGACAAACCATCGACAAACTAGTTCGACCCTCTCATTTATTGATATATGGGCGTGAAATGTTTGCCCGGTTCACGCGGGGTATGGTAAGGATGACATAGGACTAGAAAAAAAGGCTTAAAAACTACCGACATTTAAGATATGATAAAATAACAACAAACGTCAAATTACGACAAAGTTATACATAATTTTACTTTTCGTTCAATATATGGTGAATCCTTCTGAAGTTCGTGAATTGGAAAGAGGAGTTACAAGATGCCGAACAATGCCAAAGTAGAAGCCGTCGCACACTATAAAACTGAATTACTCCGGATCGTACATAAGTTGAACAGTCCAACAATTCGGACAAGTAAAGCATCTCATATGACTGAACTCTATAATCTGATTCTCAGAATACAGAATTATTGCGCCGTTTTTCAAATCAAGTCTATAAAGACGATTACCACGTTATTGATCCGAAAGATGGATGTCTCCACTGAAAGTGTCCGGGTGAAACCGGGAGAAGAGAGGTTATTCGGAGAAACACTGAAGTCTCTGCTTCAAGAACTTACTGACTATGGTCAAGGATTGAGAAGGAAGAGTGAGAAATGGACTCTATCTTCTAAGAAAAAAGTCCTCGTCTATGATCAGGACGAGTGGTTTGGTGAATGGGTGAGGGATCTTGAGCAACATTCTCCCTATCAATTCATCCAGGTTAGTGCTGATCGCTTCAAAGAAGAATTATTCGACCACATCCCAACTGCCATACTGATTTGTCTGGATTCAGGAGATCAGCAAGCAAGAGAGTGGGTCGTTTATATAAGAAAGCATTATTCCAAAACCATACCTGTCATCGCTTATACAACTTCAAAGTATCCTCATCAATTACAAAGAATACTGGAACTGAATGTGACACATCTGTTAGAAAAACCTTTCGACCAGGACTTGTTGATCAGCTATTTGGATAATGCCATCTCTAATCAAAAGAGAGCCATCCATTCGACAGAAGATGATTACAAGATACAAAGGGATATGATGGAGGCGATTATCCAGAAGGAGTGGATGAGATTCCAAAGATATCAAGCTGTCTTTTCACTTGTCCTCATCAAAGTGGATGCTTATCAATACTTCATCAATCAATATGAAGCCAAGTACCATCATCTATTCAATCAATTGAAACTGACCGCCTCTCAGTCTACTAGACCTTATGATGAATTGTATACTTGGTCTCCTGGATCTTTCATGCTCCTCTTACCAGTAACACCACAAGAAGGAGCAGAGACAGTGGTCGAACGCATTTCAAGTTTGATCGCTGAATCAGAACATCTCCTGGCGGAACATATTTCGTTTGGCATCATTGAAAGTGAAATCCAGTATCAAAGCTCAGCTAGCTTGATTCAAAAACTAGAGACCCAGATGAAAAATGCAAATGCAATGGACGGACCGAAGATTGTTCCTCGGTTGAACGATTTGAAGGTTCAAACGAATAATCAAAGATACAAGATTCTATTGATTGATGATGATCTAGTGTCTTCGACCATCCTTTTCAACAACTTGAATGAAGAGATCTGGGAGGTGGAAGTCTGCAATGAAGGAGCAGATGCGCTAGAGCTCGCACTACAATTCCAACCGGATATCATTCTTTGTGAAACCAAGTTGAAAGATCTCGATGGATATTCATTTTGTTTACAAGTTAAGCAGATTCCAAGTCTTTCAAATGTATTGTTCTGTTTCTTGTCTGAACAACAATTGAAGCATTTCATCGTACGTGCCTTCCAGATTGGGGCAGATGATTATTTCTTGAAGCCATTCTATATCGAGGAATTAGAGGTAAGACTCAGAAAGCATCTTAAAGTAAGGGACTCGATTGAACGATGAAAGTGATGTTCATCTATTTATTGCTCATGTCGATTGCTTACATCTTTGCGGTCATCCTTTTCATGTTCATCTATCTCGTCATCCGAAAAACATTAAGGAATCGACGAGCAAGAAAAAAGGTCGCTTATTTCTTTTACATTTATCCGAAAGTGATTGAACACATCAAAGTAGACGGGAACCCAAGGTTACTTGAGATCCGGAAGCGCTGGAAACGGGAAGTCGTCGCAAATGTATTGCTTGAAGCTGTTTCGACCTTCAAGGGCAGAGAAGAAATTCGACGGATCAATCAATTGTGTGAGGAGATCGGATTGACAGATGAGTTGGAGACGAAGGCCCGAGATAAGAAATGGTGGGTAGCTGCTGAGGCAACTCGTATGGCGGGTCAATTGAAGTTGGAGCGGCTTACTCCGATTCTTCTTCAGAACATGTCATCTAAGCATTACGATCTCTGGACTTCTTCTGCTAGAGCGCTCAGTCATATGCAACAATATCGAGCGTTGATTCAATTTCTCTTTGAGAATGAACATAAATTACAGAAGTGGTCGATCATTCGGATCATCGATATGTTGAAGAATTTGTCTGATGCCGATGTAGCGTACGTAATCGAAAAACTCAAGGATGCCTCACCTTTTTTACAAGGGTTATTCATTGAAATATTAGGTAAAAGCAGAGCACAGGCTGCGTTGATTTCGATTGAGGACTTTCTCGATTCAGAAGATGTGGAAACTCGGGTGAAGGCATTAAGAGCAATCGCTTCATTACAGATGACGACAAGACCGGAAAAAGTCATCAGCTTTTTGGAAAGTGAAAATTGGCTTGAGCGGTTGAATGCAATTTTGGTCATCAAATCCTGTCATCTGAAAACAGGGATGAGAGGTATTGTTCCCCTTTTGTCAGATCGTCAATGGTGGATACGCTTCAGAGCTGCAGAGACCTTGTATTCTTTAGGGAGTTCCGGTATCGATAAACTCAAAGAAACCCGTTTGATCCATGAAGATCGCTATGCAAGAGAGATGGCGGAAAGAATCTTGTACAACCATTCTAACTAGAAAGAGAGTGATGACATGTTAACGGATATATTTCATGTATTCAACTATTTCATATTCTTATATGTCATCATTGTCGATGGATTTTATTTGTTTCTGTTTCTGCTGTCTTTCAAGCAGGTGAAGGAATATCTTAAACAATCTCCTTATAGTGAAATCAAAGAATTCAGCCTGTCCAATCTGACAACACCAATTTCCATTCTTGTCCCGGCCTATAATGAAGAAAAGACAATCGTCCAAAGCGTGTATTCACTATTACAGATCAATTACCCGGAATTCGAAATCATCATTATAAATGATGGCAGTAAGGACGGCACAATGGAGGAATTGCAACGTGAATTCTCTCTTTCGGAGCTTCCGATCTATGCTCTACGTAAGCAAATGGATACACAACCCGTCTTGGAAATGTATCGATCGACCAAATATCCTTCACTCATTGTCATTGATAAAGAGAATGGAGGTAAAGCAGATTCGTTGAATGCAGGGATCAATTTTTCCAATTATCCGTATTTTTGCAGTGTAGATGCAGATTCCATGTTAGAGCCGGATTCCTTGATCAAAGCGATGAAACCCATGTTCGAGGGTGGCCAAAATGTTGTGGCATGTGGAGGAATCATCCGTGTCGTAAATGGATGTACAGTGGAAAATGGATATTTAAAGAAGGTCCGTCTACCTAAAAACAAGTATGCAATCAGTCAAGTGATCGAATATTTAAGATCGTTCCTGATGGGGAGGATCGGGCTCAGCAGTTTGAATAATCTACTGATCATTTCAGGTGCGTTCGGTATCTTCAGGAAGAGGGAAGTGCTGGAGGTCGGAGGTTATTCGGTCAATACCGTCGGTGAAGACATGGAATTGATTGTGAGTCTGCAGAAATATCTATATAAACAGAAAAGCGATGCTAAAGTTTTATTCGTACCAGATCCTGTATGTTGGACGGAAGTACCGGAAGACTTTCGAAACTTAAGCAGACAACGGACAAGATGGCAAGTAGGGCTGTTACAAACGATGGTCAAGCATAAAGATACGTTGTTCAATCCTCGATATAAGTCGATGGGATTGCTTGCGATGCCGTACTTTCTTCTAGTCGAACTGTTAGGACCGACAATTGAGTTGTTGGGACTGATTTTTGTTACATTCGGTCTGTTTTTCGACCTCGTCAATATACCATTTGCGGTCCTGTTCTTTACATTTACCCTTTTATTCGGCGTCTTCCTTTCTGTATCAGCGATTCTATTAGAAGAATACAGCTTCAGGAAGTATGAAAAGGTCAGTGACCTTCTGAAGCTTCTGTTGTTCAGTGTTTTGGAAAACTTCTGGTACCGACAATTGAACGCGTTCTTTAAAACCTGGGGTTTTGTCCGATATTTCAAGAAAGATACTGGTTGGGGAGTGCAGAAAAGGAAGGGCTTTCACGTTGATCAAACCTCTAATTCCAGTTTCAATCAACACCAATCGTAAGGATGGATAAACGATGAAATATAGATATATAGTTTTGATTATACTCACGCCTATGATTCTTTTAGCCATCCTCCCATTTCTCATCTGGCAGTTCAAACCACCGATGGAACGAGTCATTCAAGTCATTGATAAGACCGTTCCAAAGGATGATTATCGGGAACATTTAGGTTTGTTTTGGGTACTGGACCATGAGAAGGTGAAGGACGACAAAGGTGATTATTATCAAAAGGATGAAGACTACTTCGGTTACGATCCACTTACACAGGAAGAAGATACGGGATTGACGATTCCGGAAAACGTCGATTTGATCTATGTGGCGGATACATATGGCATCTATACGGAAGACCTGCAAGGAAAACCGACCGGAGAGCGCTCTAAACTCCTTTATGGTGGTCTTACGATCTTTGATTGGAACAAGATTATGGCTGCAAAGAAACCGGACATCACGTTAATTTTGGAGTTCAACTCCATTGCATCTCCGACGGACGACATAACCCGCAAAATTGTGGAGCAAGAGATGGGTTTCGAATGGAGCGGTTGGATCGGAAGGCATTTTCAGGATTTATCAAGTGATGAGATACCTCCATGGTTGAAACGGAATTATGAAAAGCAATACAACAAGGAATGGGCATTCGACGGTGATGGAATCACCTTTGTGCACGAAAGCGACCGTGTTATGGTTTTGAGCGAAAAGGATATTGATGGACGAGTCGATTTGAAGTGGACGGAAGAAGGATTCGAACATTATCCAAGCGTGATCGACAGTCATTATGATTATTGGTTCGACATCATAACGCCTGATGCAGACATGACAGTAGAAGCAGAGTACATCATCGACTTTACTGCTACAGGAAAGCAGAAGTTGGAGGAACAAGGTTTACCGGATGTGTTTCCAGCCATCATCCATCAACCTGAGGAGCGTAAGTATTATTTTGCCGGTGACTTTGCTGATATTGCAGTCGACTACAATTCGAAATGGTACCTTCCCAGCATGTTTTACTCGATTTATTCCTTTTTCCAGCCGGATGAAGTTTTCTTCTGGGAGAATTATATCCCGATGATGGAACAGATCCTTGAAGAATCAGATTCAGATGCAGACAAGGATCTTCGATAGTGAGGAGCGTTCAGTTTTGAAACGATTTAAACATTTTATTCTATGGTTTCTTTTCTTATCTACATTCGGTTTTGCAGGTGGAGGATATTTTCTATTATTCTTGATCGTTCCTTTTGAAGAATGGCTCGTAAACAATGGTTCCACTCAAGAGCAAATCGATGACATCTTGAAATACTTCGTGTTTGGTTGGATCGCTTTCGGATTCACCGTT
Source organism: Pseudalkalibacillus sp. Hm43 (assembly GCF_051842935.1). Taxonomy (GTDB): domain Bacteria; phylum Bacillota; class Bacilli; order Bacillales; family Fictibacillaceae; genus Pseudalkalibacillus. Next base: position 869,238 of record NZ_JBPXRR010000001.1, read on the forward strand.
TCGTTTGTGTATTATTGGTTTTTGATACGGAAGAAAAAACGTGTCCGGATCGCTACCGTTCTCACAATCTTTACTACGTTGAATGCTGCTTTCGTCTTCTATTTATTCATGAATACGAATTCCGCAATCGTTGCTATGAGCAGGGGAGAAGTGGAACAAACTACAGAACAATTGACTTTCGGACCATATCCGGATCAACCATTGTTGCAAGACTTGGAACAGCAAGGTTACGACGGTGTCATTACATTACTTAGTACTACGATTCCGTTTGAAAATGAATTGTTGGATCAAGAAATGGAAAATGGTGACGAAGTCGGATTAACGATCCATTCCTTTCCGATGCTACCCTGGGTAGGAGATAATGCGCAATCCATCAACGGTATCGTCGAATTATTGAAGTCCAATCCGGACAAAAGGTACTATGTCCACTGTTACTTAGGAAAACATAGAGTGGATCTGATCAAGCAGACGATCATCCAAAGGTTAGGGGAAGAAGCGGCATCAGATGATGGAGACAGAAGAATTCTGATTCAATCTGACTTTGAAAGAGGACATGTGTATACATTCAAGAATGAATCCATCATTTTAGGACCTTATCCCAATGAAGAGGAATGGTTCAAGCTCCTTCGGTTGAATGTGAAGGAAGTTGTGACATTATTGGATGAATCATCTAGCTTATATGAGGAAGAGGAGAGGATCGCAAAGGAACAGGGGTTGAAACTTACTGCCTTCCAACTGGATTCGGATTCTCCAGATCTACAGCAGCTCGATCAGATCGTTCAATATATACAAACAGCCGGTCACAAGATCTACGTGCACGATTTTAAAGATAGTCATAAGATCCGATATTTAGAATTGATGTTAGACAAAGGAATTTACCCCATTGATAAAAAGGCACTCACAGATTCAAAAGGCATGCAATTAGTAGGGGAGTCGATCATCCTCGGATCGAAACCGAGCAAAACACAGGTGGAACAGTTGAAAGAAGCTCGTATCCAAAAGATCATCTACCTGGGAGATGACACGAGCAATACCCAATCACAGATTCATACTCTCCTTGAATCAGGTATGGATATTGAAATTGTCCAAGTAAAAAAGAATCCAACGATTATCGAATTGCATGAAATTGCAGAGCGTCTGCACAGACTTCAATCTCAAGTCTTCGTCTATGGATTAGATTCCAAGTCAATGGGATTACTACAAACGATCCTAGAGGCTATGAATGATGGATTGGCAAAGGATAGCCTCCATGAGAAGATGGTTGAACAAGGATCCTTATATGTAAAAGCGAGGAGATTAATGGTCGGTCCTGCATTGAATCCAGAAGAGTGGCAAAGTATCCTGATTCGGAATGGAGTGACTAGAGTCATTCTCGTTCATGCGGCAAGTGTCCAAACCGAGGCGGATATAGAAAAACAGGTAGTGAGTGCGAACGAATACGGGATTCCGATTCAAATCATCGAAATGACAGAAGGATATGACCAAAAATTGCTTAATCAACTGTCATCGACTGATGATACAACCTATTTGATCGTTGCAAATGAATTGAAGGAAATGGTCATCAAAGACATCAAGGACTTTAGATGATTATACATTGAAAAAAATCAGGCACATAAAGAACACTCCGGAATGAGTCCGGAGTGTTTTTCTGTATCGTTATTAGATTTCCATGATGATCGGAAGAATCATCGGACGACGTTTCGTCTTTTCATATAGGAATGGTGCTAGAACATCTGTAATTTCGTTTTTGATTTCAGACCACTGTGTCGTACGTCTTTCCATCATTCCATTCAGATGTTTAGACAATATGCTTTGTGCATCATTGATCAGATCCTCAGACTCTCTCATATAGACGAATCCGCGAGAGATGATGTCTGGACCTGAGACGATTTTGAATTCCTTCATGTTGATGCTGACAACCACAACGACAAGGCCTTCTTCAGATAGGATCTTACGATCACGCAATACGATGTTTCCGATATCACCGATTCCATTTCCGTCGACATAGACGGATCCGGATGGAATTTTGCCTGCAATGGATGCTTCGTTCTCACTCAAGGCAAGCACTTCACCATTGTCCATGATGAAACAATTGTTTTCTTCAAGTTCACAATCGATCGCAAGCTTCGTATGCATTTTCATCATACGGTACTCACCGTGGATTGGCATGAAGTATTTCGGTTTCATAAGGCGTAGCATCAATTTTTGCTCTTGTTGCCCACCGTGACCAGATGTATGGATGTCATTTAATGAACCGGCAATGACATTAGCGCCAGCTCGGTACAACTGGTTGATGATACGGCTGACACTTAACGTATTACCCGGAATCGGAGAAGACGAGAAGACGACCGTATCGCCAGGGATGATTTGGATCTGACGGTGTGTTCCATTCGCTATTCTTGAAAGGGCAGCCATCGGTTCACCTTGGCTTCCAGTACAAAGGATGGTTACTTCGTTATCTGGAAGACGGTTGATTTGATTAGCATCAATGAATGTATCTTTAGGCGCTTTGATATACCCTAACTCTTGTCCGATTGTAATGGATGAATCCATGCTACGTCCGAACACTGCGACTTTTCTTCCATGTTCTACAGAAGCCTCGACAACCTGTTGGAGCCTGTGGATATTGGAAGCGAAAGTAGCAAATATGATTCTGCCATCTTCTTTACGGAAGATATCGTGTATGCTTTCACCTACACGTCTTTCTGACATCGTGAAGTCTGGAACTTCACTATTTGTGCTGTCAGAAAGTAGACAAAGGACACCTTCTGCTCCGATTTGAGCCATTTTGTTCAAGTTCGCAGGCTCACCTACTGGTGTGAAATCAAACTTGAAATCTCCTGTGTGTACGATATTTCCAGGTGGTGTTTTGACGACAATACCATAAGAATCAGGAATAGAGTGTGTCGTACGGAAGAACGTAACGGATGTCTTACGGAACTTGATGACATCCTCTTCTTGAATTTCATAAAGCTTCGCTCTTCGAAGAAGTCCATGTTCTTCTAATTTGTTTCTGATTAGCCCAATTGCTAACTTTCCAGCATAAATCGGGATGTTGATTTGACGAAGCAGATATGGAATGCCTCCGATATGGTCTTCGTGACCATGAGTGATGAACAATCCCTTGATTTTATCGACATTCTTCACAAGGTACGTGTAATCAGGAATGACATAATCAATTCCTAGTAGTTCATCTTCCGGAAACTTGATACCTGCATCGATGAGGATGATTTCATCCTGGAACTGGATTCCATAAGTGTTCTTTCCGATCTCGTCAAGTCCGCCTAGTGCGAATACTGCTGTTTGATGATTTTTTACGAATTTCATTTGTTATCTTGTCTCCAATTCAAAATCTTCATTTTGTTGTTCATATTCAAGATGGGCTCCAGTAACCTCTTGAACAAATTCGATGTTGTAATTCCGATCCGCTAGTTGTGAACGTACTGCTTGTACGGAGTCTGCTTCAACATAGAGGCTTTTCGTTGCTTCACGTACCGGTACCTCAAGCAGGTTCTCCTGATAAAATACTTTAAAGATCATGCTTAACTCTCCTTACCGTTTTCAATTAGATTCATCTGCGTATTATTATAAATGAATTCCATACGTTTTTCATGTTTTTTTGCAAGCGTTTATATATTTCGGAGGAAGGTGCCTATGTAAAAAGGTATCTGAATACATAAGATACCAAAATAATGACCGCAAAACAAATGTTAGCTCAAATGTATTGCGGAGGTTGGTATCCTCTCCAGACATTCCATTCATTCCGAATTCGATTCCTCAGTTTTTTCAGCATCGTATTTACCCCTCCTTTCCTCGTAGGTCCTACTAAGAATCCGTTCTTTAAATAAGACAGCAAGATTTGGATTGGATTCTAAGTTTGCGTTCGTCTCATTTTTCCAATATGGATGGTATACTTAGTATGGAAATTCTAAGGTCCATTCATCAAGGAAATAAGTGGTATTGAACATCTCGGACCGACATTGAAAAGAGGAAGTACGATGAAGTTATATCTTGCACTAATTACGCTCAGCTTGATTTGGGGAACATCCTTTTATTTCATTAAGATCCTTGTGGAAGATCTAGGACCATGGGGTATCGTTTTCGTAAGATGTACATTAGGTGCAATAACGTTGTTTTTGATTATTCTGGCTCAGAGAAGGTTTACCATGTTCCGGAATATTCCCTGGAAATCACTTCTACTAGTCGGAATATTGAATGCGCTCATTCCGTGGGGATTGATAGCCATCAGTGAAACGACGATCTCAAGTAGTCTCGCTTCAATCGTCAACGCTACCACTCCGATCTGGACGAGTGTCATAGGTGTATTGTTTTTCTCAATCGCACTTTCATTCCGTCAATGGTTCGGTGTCATAATCGGCTTCATAGGTATACTGGTTTTGATTGACTTGAACGTTACGACATTATTCCAAGAGGACTTGATCGGAATGGGAACGATGATTGCAGCAACCCTCTGTTATGGATTCAGTTCCCAATATACGAAAAGACATCTGCAGGGAATCAGTGTTATGATGATTTCGTTGGTAACCTTGCTAGTAGGAGCCATTGGTAGTTTACTGATTATGCTGGTTACAGGTTCTCAACCTTCTGTAGGTGTCTATTCTCTGGACGCTATCGTTGCCATGATCGGGCTAGGTGTGTTCGGCTCTGGTCTTGCGTATTTGTTGTTTTATTACATGATTCAAAAGGGCAGTGCTGAATTCGCTACGTTCGTAACCTATCTGGTGCCGATTACTGCGATGTTTTGGGGGTGGTTCCTTCTAGATGAACGCATTCCGGCTCACGCTATTTTCGGTTTGATCCTGATTTTGGCCGGTGTGTATCTCTCAACAAGAAAGACGGCAAGACGAGCACAGGTTACAACTGAGACTACAAACAACAAGAAACAAAGGGGAATTGTATGACAAACAAAATTGTATTCTTTGATATAGATGGAACATTGTTAGACCATGAGAAACGAGTTCCAAAAGGAACGATTTCCGCTATTCAGGAGTTGCAAGACAACAAGATTCCGATGGTTATTGCAACAGGACGGGCTCCATTCATGTTCAAAGATTTGCGCACCCAACTAGGGATCAACGGGTTCGTAAGTTTCAATGGACAATATGTTTCTTATGATGATCAATGTGTTTACAATAATCCATTGGATGAGGAGATCTTGACCCGCCTCGTGAACCATTCTTCTGATCATGATCACCCTATGGTCTTCTTGAATACAGAGGAAGGAAGAACGACACATCTAGAACACCCACATGTCCAAAAGTCGATGGATGATCTGAAGATGCATCACCCTTCGCATGATCCTGATTTCTACAAGGGACGCTCGATCTTCCAAGCTCTATTGTATTGTGATGATATGGAAAAAGAATCGTTCTACCGTGACACATATGAAGATTTCAATTTTATCCGTTGGCATCAATATTCAATAGATGTACTACCAAGAACTGGATCAAAAGCGGTCGGCATCGAAAAGATGATACAACATCTAGGCTATCGTCAGGAAGATGTCGTCGCGTTCGGTGATGGATTGAACGACTTGGAAATGTTGGAGTATGCGGGAACTGGAATTGCGATGGGCAATGCGAAAAAAGCAGCGAAACGCTCAGCGGATTTTGTAACGAAAGCGGTCGATGATGATGGCATTCGCGAAGGACTTAGAAAAATGGGATTGATACGTTAAGAACTGATATGTAGGTCATTATGAAAGGGAGATTGTAGAGGGAGAGCCTCTACAATCTTTTTATTTACCAGAGCCAGAACCAGTCGCGATGGTCTCTTGAACGCTTCTTGTCTTTATGGTGGTCATGTTTATGACCGGAACCATGTTTCTTACCGGAAGACTTTTTCTTTCCAGAAGATTTGTGGTGATCATGATCATGGTGTCCTGAACCATGTTTTTTCCCATGAGATTTATGATGATCTCCGTGGTCATCATGTTTCTTCCCACATGACTTATGATGGTCATCATCTTTCTTACCATGTGATTTGTGGTGTTTGTCATGGTCATCATGTTTTTTACCGGAAGACTTGTGGTAATCGTATTCATACTCGTAATCGTCATGCCCTGAAGAGTATTTCTTACCGTGAGAATGCTTGTCCTTTTTGTAACATACACATTCATACTCATAAGAAGAGTAGTACTTCTTCTTTTTCTTTTCGCGTTTCTCACGACATTTCTTGCAATCGCATTTCTTTTCATATTCTTTATATCCCATTAAATTCAACCTCCTTTCCTTATTACTAATCTATTCATGCTTGTCCTTGCACGACTGTACGATTCAATGATGGTAAAAGCATATTTTTATGAAAATGGGTATTGAAGCATAAAAAAAAGACAGACGGCATGCCGTCTGTCTTTCTCTTCATAGCTGATTATCTTCCGATCGCAATTCCATCTGGTCTTTCAAATGGATCTTCATGATTGATGTGATCATAAAACATGACACCGTTCAAATGATCGATTTCGTGTTGAAATACGATCGAAGGTAAGCCTTTCAATTTCAACTCGATTTCATTTCCATCGAGGTCGGTAGCCTTCACTTTCACTTTATGATAGCGAGGGACGAAGCCGGGCACGTCTCTGTCCACGGATAAACAACCTTCTCCGCCTTCTAAATATGCTTTTTGTATCGAATGGCTCATAATACGAGGATTGAATAGCGCATAATCATATAATTGACCATCTTCATCTTCCACAAGAACAGCTAGCATCCTTTTACCGACTCCGATTTGGGGTGCAGCGATTCCGATTCCTGGTCTGAGGTTGTATTTTGCACTTGTTTCAGGGTCTTGGCTGTTCAGGAGGAACTCACGCATTTTGATAAGGGTGTTACGATCCTCTTCGGAAGGAGGTAATGAAACGGCTTCTGCCCTTTCTCTCAAGATAGGAGAGCCTTCTTTCACAACTTCATTCATTGTTAACATATCTTCAACTCCTGTGTTCGAGTATGATCAGCGTTCAAAAAAAGCATTGTGATTATTTTAACACAACTTGGTTTCTAAAAGAATATGTACTGAGTTTTGATTTGTTCTACATAAGTTCTAAATCAAAAGAATCGGTCATATTGTACTAATATCCTCGTCCCAGTTTAATTTTTCTTGTATAGCTTTATGGAAACGTATATCATAAATAATCAGAGAGAATTTGTTAGGGGGAACCATTTTGTCCATCAAAAAAACCATTTTCGTCACTTTCTTATTATTAACGATGGTCATGAGTGGCTGCTCGGTAGGTCAGACAGCTGAAGAGAAAATCTACGAACATTTGGAGAAGACCGTGAGCCTTGAAAAAGGATTCAGTGATGTTCAGAAGCCTCTCGTTGAAGCGGAAAAGAAAGAGCAGACACTTTTCAATGAAATGTTAGGTTTAAGTATGAAAGAGTTCGATCAGATCAAACAAATGGCAGATGAAGCGATTGCCTCAGCTGAATCCCGTCAAGAAATGATACAAAAAGAGAAGAAAAGCATCGAAGAAGCTTACGAAGAATTCAAATCAGTTAAAGAGCTTGCTGATTCAATAGAAGAGGAAAAGATCAAATCCTCTGCTGGCGAGTTGATTCAGACGATGGACGATCGACATACAAGTTATCAAGATCTGAATAAGGCATATACTGAAGCGTTGAAAATGGACCTGGAATTGTATGCTCTTTTGAAGAAAGAGGATCTATCGATTGATGAATTGAAAACCTTCACTGAGAAATTGAACAAACAATATGAAGATGTTCTGAAGAAACAAGATACTTTCAATCAGTTGACTGATCAGTATAATGAACAAAAGAAAGACTTTTATAAATTAGCCGGATTTTCAACAGATGAAAAGAAAGCTTCATAAACGAGTAACATGAAGACCGATCCTATCAATGGATGGGTCTTTTTTTATTTGAGATATTTTCGCAAACATTGAAAGGCGTTGATTTCCGATTCAGGTGCTCGATTTCCTAAGGGCATGCTATCAAATTGGAGTTGTTCATTTGTCTAATATAGCGATTTTCTCTGCAAGTGTTTCATACGGCTGTGTGGTAATACAGATGTATATTCTATACTAATACAGTTTCTGAGCATCTGGACTTATTTCCTATGGTTTTAAGGGTTTAAAGTAAGAATAATCAATATGATTGACGTTTTTATTTGTCGTAGTGTACACTTAGGAACATAAATGGTTGTACTAGTTTTTATTCGTATTTAGATTAGTACAGTTCTGTCATAAACTACAGATCATGAATCGGTGTTTATGACGATTATTACACTTGGAAAAAGGGTAAAACATGATGTAGTCCGAACTGGTGAAATTCGTACAATCGATTTCATCACGTTTAGTCATGCTTTAGAAGAAAAGTGGACAATCTAAATAATGTGTATAAATTGTCTGGTTGATTAAAAAGACACATCATGAAACTTTTTTAATAGGAAAGGAAGAGGTGACCTTCATGGGTACAAAAACCCTGCAACAAATCGAAGAGGAATTTGAAACGTTCCAAATTCTGAATGAGGAAGGCGAAATCGTCAATGAGGATGCAATGCCTGACTTATCAGATGAAGATCTACAAGAACTGATGACTCGTATGGTCTACACAAGAATCTGGGATCAACGTGCGATCTCCTTGAACAGACAAGGGCGTCTTGGATTTTATGCGCCAGTAGCTGGACAAGAAGCTTCTATGTTAGGAAGCCAGTATGCTTTGGATAAGGAAGACTTCATTCTTCCAGGTTATCGTGACGTACCACAAATCGTTTATCATGGATTACCACTATATCAAGCATTCTTATTCTCACGTGGACACTTCCACGGTAACCAGATCCCTGAAGGTGTAAATGTCATTTCACCTCAAATCATCATCGGTGCACAAATCACTCAAACTGCTGGTGTTGCACTGGGACTGAAAAAACGTGGTAAGAAGAACATTGCAATCACATACACAGGTGATGGAGGAGCATCCCAAGGTGATTTCTATGAAGGAATCAACTTCGCAGGTGCTTTCAATGCACCAGCTGTATTCGTTGTTCAAAACAACCGATTCGCAATCTCTGTACCAGTAGAAAAACAATCCGCAGCGAAGACAATCGCACAAAAAGCAGTTGCTGCTGGTATTCACGGTGTCCAAGTTGATGGTATGGATGTTCTGGCTGTTTACGCTGTTACGAAACAAGCGCGTGAACGAGCAATTGAAGAAGAGACGCCATCACTGATCGAAACACTGACTTACCGTTATGGACCGCATACGATGGCTGGTGACGACCCTACACGTTACCGTACGGAAGATATGGACGATGAGTGGGAAAAGAAAGATCCGCTGGTACGTTTCCGTAAGTTCCTAGAGTCGAAAGACCTTTGGTCTGAAGAAAAAGAAAACGAAGTCGTCGAAAAGGCGAAAGAAGATATCAAGGCTGCAATCAAGAAAGCGGACGAAGCCCCTAAACAAAAAGTAACGGATCTAATTGATATCATGTACGAAGAGCTTCCTAAAAATCTACAGGAGCAAATGGAAGAATACAAAGAAAAGGAGTCGAAGTAAGCCATGGCCCAAATGACGATGATTCAAGCGATCACAGATGCGATGCGCATTGAATTGAAAAATGATGAGAACGTTTTGATCTTTGGGGAAGACGTTGGTCAAAATGGAGGCGTATTCCGTGCAACTGAAGGTCTTCAAAAAGAATACGGTGAAGATCGCGTCTTTGATACCCCGCTTGCAGAGTCTGGAATTGGTGGTCTTGCGATCGGTTTAGCGCTGCAAGGTTATCGTCCAGTTCCCGAAATCCAATTCTTCGGTTTCGTATACGAAGTAATGGACGCAATTTCAGGGCAAATGGCACGTTTGCGTTACCGTTCAGGTGGACGCTACAACGCTCCGATTACAGTGCGTTCCCCATTTGGTGGAGGCGTTAAGACTCCGGAGCTTCACGCAGACAGCCTTGAAGGTTTGATGGCTCAACAACCTGGATTGAAAGTTGTCATCCCATCAACACCATATGATGCAAAAGGATTGCTTCTCGCTTCGATTCGAGACAATGACCCAGTCATTTTCCTAGAGCATATGAAATTATATCGTTCTTTCCGTGGGGAAGTTCCTGAAGAAGAATACACGGTAGAAATCGGTAAAGCTGATGTGAAGAGAGAAGGAAAAGACATCACGATCATTACTTATGGAGCGATGGTTCATTCTTCACTGAAAGCAGCTGAAGAGCTTGAAAAAGAAGATATCCAAGCGGAAGTTATCGACTTGCGTACAGTGAGCCCGATCGATATCGATACAATCATTGAATCTGTCAACAAGACAGGTCGTGCCATTGTCGTACAAGAAGCCCAAAAACAAGCAGGAATTGCAGCTAGCGTTGTTGCTGAAATCAATGATCGTGCAATTCTTTCCTTGGAAGCGCCAGTGTTACGTGTAACAGCACCAGACACAGTGTTCCCGTTCTCTGCTGCAGAAGATGTGTGGCTGCCTGATTATAAAGATATTGTGACGAAATCCAAGCAAGTCATCGACTTTTAATAGATCAAAAATCAACACTCCAATCTGAGTATATACAAAACAAGGAGGCGAACCCTGTGGCGTTTGAATTTAAACTGCCAGATATCGGTGAAGGTATCCATGAAGGCGAAATCGTGAAATGGTTTGTCAAAAAAGGCGACGAAATCAAAGAAGACGACATTCTTCTTGAAGTACAAAACGATAAAGCTGTCGTGGAAATCCCATCACCATACGATGGTACAGTAAAAGATATCAAGGTAGATGAAGGAACAGTAGCTGTTGTCGGAGATGTCCTTCTTACAATTGATGCAGAAGGTTATGAAGGCGAAGAAGAAGAAGCTGAAGAATCTGAAGCAAAAGATGAAAAGCAGGAAGAAAAAGAAGCTAAGACAGAAGAAAAACCTGCTGATGAAGAAAAGAAACAAGAACAAGAAAAAGAAGAAACTAAAGCAGAACCAGCAGCAGAAGAAGAGGACGATCCGACTAACCGAGTTAAGGCAATGCCTTCTGTACGTAAGTACGCTCGTGAAAAGGATGTCAACATCAAGAAAGTCCAAGGTTCAGGTAAGAATGGACGTATTTTGAAAGAAGATATTGATGCTTATCTGGATGGAGGACAAGAAGCACCTCAAGAGGAAGCTGCTCAAGAAACAGAAGCGAAGCAGGAAGATCGATCTGAAAAAGCGCAACCTGCAGCTGCTCAGCAACAACAGCTTGAAACTCGTGAGAAGTTGAAAGGCATGAGAAAAGCGATTGCAAACGCAATGGTCAACTCGAAACACACTGCTCCTCACGTCACACATATGGATGAAGTGGTTGTGACAGACTTGGTTGCACACCGTAAGAAGTTCAAAGAGGTCGCTGCTGATAAAGGCATCAAACTTACTTACCTTCCATATGTAGCAAAAGCATTGGTTTCTGCATTGCGTGAATATCCGATCTTGAATGCTTCAATTGATGATCAGAACGAAGAAATCGTCCATAAGCATTACTACAACATCGGTATTGCTGCAGATACGGATGCTGGACTTGTTGTTCCGGTCATTAAAGACGCAGATCGGAAATCCATTTTCAAGCTTTCAGACGAGATTAATCAATTGGCAAAGAAAGCGCGAGATGGTAAGCTAACAACGGATGAAATGAAAGGAAGCACATGCACGATCTCAAACTTGGGATCTGCTGGTGGACAGTGGTTCACTCCGATCATCAACCATCCTGATGCTGCGATTCTTGGTGTAGGTCGTATCCAAGAAAAGCCTGTCGTTGAAAATGGAGAAATCGTAGCTGCTCCAGTATTAGCGGTGTCCATCAGTTATGACCACCGCCTTGTAGACGGAGTAACAGCTCAGAACGCGTTGAATCATGTGAAGCGTCTGTTGAACGACCCACAACTCTTGATAATGGAGGCATAAAAATGGTAGTTGGAGATTTTGCTGAAGAAATTGACACACTGGTCGTTGGTTCTGGCCCTGGGGGATATGTAGCGGCGATCCGAGCTGCACAAATGGGGCAAAAAGTGACAATCGTCGAAAAAGGCGAGATCGGTGGAGTATGTCTGAATGTAGGATGTATCCCTTCAAAAGCAGTCATTAACGCGAGTCATCGCTTTGAGCATGCTCAACATTCAGATGACATGGGGATCACTGCTGAGAATGTCAAAGTCGATATGAGTAAAGTCCAGGAATGGAAGTCTGGTATCGTCAAGAAATTGACAGGCGGAGTAGAAGGTCTCCTTAAAGGTAACAAGGTTGAGATTGTAAAAGGAGAAGCTTATTTCTCTGATACGAATACCGTCCGTGTAACAAAAGATGAGTATACATCTCAAACGTATAAGTTCAAGAACTGTATCCTTGCTACAGGCTCAAGCCCGATCGAACTTCCTTCATTCAAATGGAGCGATCGTGTCATCTCATCTACTGGAGCGCTTGCTCTTACTGAAGTACCGAAGAAGATGGTCGTCATCGGAGGCGGATACATTGGTATCGAGCTTGGTACAGCATACGCAAACCTTGGAACCGAGGTAACGATCCTCGAAGGTGGTAAGCAGATCCTGCCAGGATTCGAAAAGCAAATGAGTACACTCGTTTCTCGTCGCCTTAAGAAAAAAGGTGTTGAAATCATCACGGATGCAATGGCAAAAGGCGTTGAAGAATCAGATGACGGCGCAAAAGTCACTGCAGAAGTGAAAGGTGAAGAAAAGACGTTTGATGCAGATTATGTACTTGTCACTGTTGGACGTAAGCCGAACACAGAAGAGCTTGGTCTTGAACAAATCGGCGTCAAGATGACTGACAAAGGCTTGATCGAAGTGGACAAGCAAAGTAAGACTTCTGTTGATGGATTATACGCAATTGGAGACATCGTTCCTGGTCCAGCACTTGCACACAAAGCATCTTATGAAGGTAAGATTGCTGCAGAGGCCATTGCTGGAGAAGCAGCAGAAATCGACTATCTAGCGATTCCTGCAGTCGTATTCAGTGATCCTGAACTTGCAAGCGTCGGTTATTCCGAAGCTGAAGCGAAGGAAGCAGGATTCGATGTGAAAGCTTCTAAATTCCCATTCGGAGCAAATGGACGAGCGTTGTCATTGAACGATGCAGAAGGATTCATGAAGCTGATTACGCGTAAAGAAGATGGCCTTGTCATCGGAGCGCAAATTGCAGGTCCAAATGCATCTGACATGATTGCAGAGCTTGGCCTTGCGATTGAAGCAGGTATGACTGCTGAAGATATCGCAATGACGATTCACGCACATCCGACACTAGGAGAAATCACTATGGAAGCTGCAGAAGTCGCAATCGACTTGCCGGTTCACATTGTAAAATAAAGATAGGAAAGAAGCGATCAGAGATGGTCGCTTCTTTTTTGCACAACTATATGGGCTTAATACAAGCAAAAAAGGACTGCACAGTGGCAGTCCTTTTTGTGTGGGATCATTTCGTATAGGCCGCTTCTAAATGGGTTTCAATCGCTTCTACCTTGCGCTTGCCTTCTAAGCGTGTGATTTCTTCTTTACCATCAAGAACGATGATGGTAGGGAACGAATTGATCTGGTAATGGTTGACCAACTTATCATTCCCTTTCTTAATGATCTTGACAGAATCGAGTTTGGTTGGATACTTCTTCTGTAACGTCAGCAACGCTTCATAATAAAAACGTTCCACGTCATCACTTCTATTCGAAGAGAATATCAATGTATGGAATTGGTCAGAGGCCAGGTTGACTGGCAACCGATCGTCGACAGGTGTAAACTGACAGCTGCTTAATAAACTTACAATTGTAAACAAGGATATCGAAAGAATTCCAATGGATTTCAATTTCATGGAGTTCACTTCTTTCATAAGTTGTAATGCCATTGTTCACAAAGATTTTAACATGGAAAGCTGTCGATTTTTGAAACGTCGTGAATTCGTAAATGAAATGTTACAGAATTGAAATTTGAGAACCCATTTCTTGAGGTCGTAACATGATTGTAATTTACATATACATGGTACGGAGGACTGGAAGGGGAGGAAGGGGCATGTACACCTTGTTGATGCTTTCTTCAGTACAATTGATCACGTGGAGCTTCTACGCACTTGTTACCTACTTATCTCATAGAGATCCTTCACTATTTGAATATATCTTATTAGGGGTATTCTGTTATTTTGGTTATTTGTTCAGTATCTATCTGAAAGGGCCTAGACTATATTCTGGGGTTTCAAGCTTTGTCGGTGCGGGTAGTTACTTGTTATACAAATATCTTATTACATGAAAAATGGAGAGGCTCGAGAGCCTCTCCATTCGTAAACCATTGTATTTATTTCTTGTTCAATTTATAATCTTCCTTCAAGGCTTTCATGATCGCAAATACGATGAAGATCATGATGAAGGTAAATGGAAATGCTGCTATGATTGAGGCTGTCTGTAGGGCTGTGAGTCCACCTGAATAAAGGAGGATTGCTGCTGAAGCCGCTACGACACCACCCCAGATGAATTTGATGTAATTGGAAGGGTTCAAGCTTCCGTTTGTCGTCTGCATTCCAAGTACGAAAGTAGCCGAGTCGGCAGATGTAATGAAGAACGTACTAATCAACAGAATTGCAATGATAGACATGACTGCACCTAATGGGAACTGTTCAAACAAGGAGAACAATGCAACCTCTGTCCCTTGGTCGGTCATTAACTGGTAAAGGCCTGTTCCTTCCATTCGTTCTTTGAAGATCGCTGATCCACCGAATACAGAGAACCAAAGACCACCAAAGATTGTTGGTACTAGAAGTACACCCAGAACGAATTCTCGGATCGTACGTCCTTTTGAAACACGGGCGATGAACATACCGACGAATGGAGCCCAAGCAATCCACCAAGCCCAGTAGAAGACAGTCCAAGATTGAATCCAACCTTGCTTAGTTTCGCTATACGGCCCAAGCGTGAAACTCATGCTCGGCAAGTTCTGGACATAGGAACCTAACGTTTGTGTGAATACATCCATGATGAAATTCGTTGGTCCAGCGAACAGTAAGAAGAACATTAAACCAATCGCCAAAACGATGTTCGTATTACTTAAGTATTTGATTCCTTTGTTCAGTCCAGTTGAGGCTGAAATGATGAAAAGAACCGTTACAATCGCGATAATGACCAATTGGGTCAGCTTCGTGTTTTGTATGCCTTCAAAGACATAGGATAAACCACCACTGATTTGTGCAGCACCGAAACCAAGTGAGGTAGCTACACCGAATACGGTCGCAAACACTGCGATGACATCAATTAAAATTCCGATAGGTCCATTGACGCGGTCACCTAATAAAGGTCTGAAAATCGCGCTGATCAATCCAGGAGCACCTTTACGGAATTTGAAGTAAGCAAGAGCTAGACCGACAACGGTGTAAATACCCCAAGGGTGTAATCCCCAGTGGAAAAATGCATATCGGAGTGATGCTCTAGCGGATTCTACGGTCTCCCCGTTTCCGGATGGAGGATCGTAATAGTGGTAGAGAGGTTCTGCCGTACCCCAGAACACAAGTCCGATACCCATTCCAGCACTGAATAGCATGGCGAACCATGTAACCAGGTTGTAGTCGGGTTCATCGTCATCTTTCCCCAGTTTGATTTTCCCGTATCTACTGAAAATCAAATAGATGGCAAAGATCAAGAATGCTGTAGCAGACAAGAGATAGAACCATCCGAACTTAATCTGAAGAAAGCTCTGAACTGCACCAGTCTTTTCTTGGAGCCCTTCTGGGGATAAGACGCCCCAGGCAATGAAGACTAATGAAATAATGAGTGAAATGATGAAAACTTTGGTGAATTTCTTCATTAAACTTCTCCTTTCTTATTTTATGGTGTTTTAAGCACGTATCCCATTGTACCGAAATACCTAATTCATTTTCAAGGATTTTGATAGTCACAATATACTAAAGACAGTTTAGCTATACCCTATTTTGTACCTAGATAACCAAATTATTCATGTCTATGGGTGTTTTGTCTCTTCCGTTTCAACAATAGAAATTTTATACTGAATGAAGCCATAAGAGTATAGAAAAAGGGGAGTCATCATGAAAAAAACACTATTATTATTGTTGATTGTGTTGTTAGCTGCGTGCAGTGCTCAAACAACAGAAAAGCCAGATGAAAATGAACATGCAGAGAAACAGATGAATGAAGATCAGAAGCAAACAGAAGAGGACGTAGAGAATGAGGAAGATCCAGAGACTGATGAGGATTCAAATTCAGAAGAGGATACTGAAAATGGTAATGACGAAAAAGAAAATGAACCAGATCCTATCCAATATACCGTACATCCTGCCAATTGGACTTTAAAGCCTCAAAGTGAAACAGAGCTTAAAACCGTTTTGTTGACCATTGACGATGCACCAGACAAACATGCATTGGAAATGGCTCAAAAGTTGAAGGACCTGAATGTACCAGCTATATTCTTTGTGAATGGTCACTTCATGGATACGGATGAGGAAAGAAAGATTGTAAAGCAGATTCATGAGTTAGGGTTCGAAATCGGGAACCATACGATGACCCATGCGAACCTTTCGAAGTTGTCTGTAGATAAACAACGATATGAAATTACACAGTTATCTGAAGAAATCCAAAACGTAACAGGGGAAGCACCGAAGTTCTTCAGAGCACCTTTCGGGGTCAATACAGATTTTTCAAAGCAACTGATGGAAGAACAACAAATGATTTATATGAATTGGACCTATGGATACGATTGGGAGAAAGAATATCAGACGAGTGCATCCATTGCAGATATCATGGTCAACACACCTCTATTGACGGATGGAGCAATCCTGTTGATGCATGACCGTGATTGGACGAATGAAGCGCTCATGGATATCGTTAAAGGCCTGGAAGCGAAAGGATATACCTTTGTAGATCCGGATCAGATCGTACAATGAGGAATGAAGAAAGGATGACATATCGATGTCATCCTTCTGTTTATCTTGATTATCGCTTGTAATAGTACATGATCCTTCCATTGAATAGATGGAGTTCTCCATCTAACTGTTTGGCGAGAAACTTGCTGAATTCTACAGCTTTTCCTTTATCACCATGTGTAGCGCCATCTGGTAGGACAATTTGAACTTGGTTCGCATTCTCGGAGTCAGGTTCTGACCCGACTCCGACAAGTATGTAATGATAGCCTTGCTCCGTACCTTTCAATTCGTAGTATTTCAATTCCTTGGACTCACGGAGTTCTATGGAGTAAGGAAAGGCTGCAGAACCATATTCCCAACTAAGCTGTTCTCCGGTTTTTGAAGTGATTTCTTTGTAGTATCGTATGAGATTTTCAACATCATCCAATGTAATGGATTGCTGTTTGGATTTTTCCACTAATTTGACGTATGCACTACTAGACAATATCGTTCACTCCTGT
Source organism: Pseudalkalibacillus sp. Hm43 (assembly GCF_051842935.1). GTDB lineage: Bacteria > Bacillota > Bacilli > Bacillales > Fictibacillaceae > Pseudalkalibacillus. The sequence goes on from NZ_JBPXRR010000001.1 coordinate 886,599, forward strand.
CAGTACATGGATATTTATAATAGTATCATTAGATTTGGAAAATTGACAGACGTAGACGATGAGAAATCCACTGGTCATATTTCTGAAAGGAGGAGGATCAAAGATTACGAATGTCATCCAATTGAAATGAAAAGTATTGTCGAAAACGTTGTTATTTATGGTTTCAAGGAGTATAATTAATTATAATATTCAAAAAATTCAGAAGGAGGGCGTGGTATGGATCTTTTTGACAAACTTTATGATGAAGACGAAACGGTTAAAGTCAGGTTTGTAGGGTTCACTACCGAACATGTCCGATATGATTTCGGGATCGTCTACACGAACATGTTCTTCGGTAAACCGCTCGTCGTGTGCATGCAGACCGGGCGCTCCACTTTGATGGATGCGACTGATCTGAAGAACACAGAAAGTATTCAAAAAGCTTTTAAAATCCAGTCGAGGAAAGAGGCAGAAGAGTTGTCATCTTTTTTTGAAGAATCGCTCCCGTTCTCTCCAATTGCTGAACAATATGAATAAGAGACATCAAGCCCGGCATTCACAGGAATGTACGGGCTTTTTTAATAGAAAAACGACTCTGTTCTAATTAAACATACTTTTCTTTAATGTGACATACAATTTATCCTTGACAATTTAAATGTGACATCATAATATGAATGTAACGACATAATAAAAGCGCTTTCAAGAAGCGAAGGAGAGGGATGGACAATGGGAACAGTAATTTGCCAAACTTGTGATATGACGATTGAACATTTTGAAGTGGATAAGGTGACTACTTTATACTCCAACTGTCCGGACTGTAAACGGAAAAGAAAGAATGGCAAGAAGACCGCCTAATATATGAAGAAAAGAAGACCGCCTCAGCATAACCTGAGGCGGTCTTCTTCATTTTATATAGATTGAGATTTCAATCCTTACATCTAACTTAGAAAATCGGCTTATGTTCCTTGATCACCCGGATCATCTTCAAGGATTCATCCTCTGGTCCTTGGACTGGCAATCCAGCTTCAATATTTTCGAAAATATAGTCGATATTCTCCTGGGTGATGATCTCTCCAGGAATGAATATCGGAATACCTGGTGGATAGACCATAACAAATTCAGCGATGATCCTGCCAGTCGCCTCTTCAAAAGGTATGCTTTCCGTCTCCGCATAGAACGCATCACGAGGTGAGAGGGACAAGACAGGAATACTTGGAACACTTACAGGGATCTTCGCTTTGATTTCCTTGATCGATTCCTGATGCATGTGAGATAGCTCAGTCAAAGCTACAATCAGCTTATGGACTTCCTCTTCTCTGTCTCCAGACGTAATGATACAAAGGATATTATAGAGGTCCGATAATTCCACCTCGATATTATGCTTCTCCCTTAACCATACTTCTACATCATACCCAGTGATATTCAATTCTTTCACCGAAATGATCAGTTTCGTAGGATCGAAATCATACGTTGCAGGAGTACCAAGGATCTCCTGCCCGACGCAATGGATGCTTGGAATTTCATTGATCTTTCTACGAGCCGACTCGGCGAGATGAATGGCCTGTTCCGCTAACTCATACCCCTGAGTAGCCAATCTTCTTCTTGCCACATCAAGTGAAGCAAGCAAGATATAGGAAGTCGATGTTGTCGTCATCATACTTAGGATGGATTGGACACGCTCCGGTGATACGAGGTTGCCTCGGACATTCAGGACTGAGCTTTGTGTCAACGACCCTCCAAGTTTGTGGACGCTTGTTGCGGCCATGTCTGCACCTGCTTGCATTGCAGAGAGGGGCAACCGGTCATGGAAATGGATATGAACTCCGTGTGCTTCATCCACAAGTACTGGTATGTCATATGAGTGAGCGAGTCGGACGATTTCTTTCAAGTCGGCACTGATACCGAAGTAAGTCGGATTGATGACAAGTAACCCTTTCGCATCTGGATGTTGTTCAAGGGCTTTCTTCACTGATTGAGTCGTTATACCATGTGAAATACCGAGAGTAGGGTCGATGTCTGGATGGATGAATACAGGAACAGCACCTGAAAAAATGATTGCTGACATGACAGACTTGTGGACATTTCGTGGCACGAGTACCTTTTCACCAGGTTTACAAACAGCAAGGATCATCGTCATGATCGCACCGCTCGTACCTTGTACTGAAAAGAAGGTATGGTCCGCTCCAAAAGCTTCTGCAGCAAGTTGCTGAGCTTCCTTGATCATCCCGTGTGGGTGATGTAGATCATCTAATGGACCAATGTTGATCAAGTCGATTGATAAGGCGTTTTCGCCAATGAAATCCCTGAATTCTGGATCCATACCTCTCCCTTTTTTATGACCAGGAATATGGAATTGTATCGGGTCGCGTTTTGCATGGTTCAATAGACCAGTAAAGAGGGGTGTTTCGTTTTGTGACAATCAGTACACCTCATTTATATAAAATAATGAATCGTCGAACATATGATAGAATGATAAAACAAGACAAAGTATATCAAATCTGCGTCCGGTTGCAAGTAATTTTTTTTTCATTCTTGCGGCAGTACAGGTGAATAGGAAGAAACTACATAAAAAAAGACTGGAGTGAGAGGATGAACTTTACAACTCGACTTACGACACTTTTAGGCATCGAATATCCGATCATACAAGGAGGTTTGGCATATTTAGCCTATTCGGAGCTTGCCGCAGCAGTCTCCAACGCTGGTGGATTAGGTCAGATTACAGCCATGTCCCTCCCATCACCAGACGCGTTGAGGAAAGAAATCAGGGATGTGAAACAAAAAACGGATCGACCATTCGGGGTCAATTACGCTATCGGTCAACATGGTCGACCTTTCTCAGACATGTTACAGGTAGCGATTGATGAAGCAGTCCCAGTCATTTCAATGACCGGTGGAAACCCAACGCCCGTATTTGAACAACTTGAAGGTATAGATGTCAAAAAGCTCGTACTTGTTGCTTCGAAAAGACAAGCTGTAAAAGCGGAAAAGCTTGGAGCAGATGCAGTTATGGTCGTTGGACAAGAAGGTGGAGGGCACATCGGAAAGGAAGATGTCAGTACGATGGTGCTCACACCTCAGGTCGTGGACAGTGTCTCCATTCCAGTTGTAGCATCTGGAGGTATAGGGGATGGAAGAGGTTTGATGGCAGCTCTTGCTCTCGGTGCAGACGGCATTGAAATGGGAACAAGGTTCATCGCTACTGTGGAATGTACCCATGCACATCCTGTTTATAAAGAAGCCTTGATTAATGGAAATGAAACAGATACGATGCTCATCAAGAAATCATTAGGTACACCTGGGCGAGTCGTCCGAAATGAATGGGCTGAAAAGATTTTGCAGATCGAAAAGGTTGAACCGAACTATGAAGCAATCAAAGATTACATATCTGGAAAAGCGAATCAAGCTTTTGCTAATGAAGGGAATCTCGACCGTGGGTTCGGCTGGGCTGGCCAAATCATCGGCCGAATTAATGATGTGCCGACTGTAGAGGAATTGTTCAGTCGAATCCTTACTGAAGCCGAAGATATCAGGAACAGATGGGGGAACTGAATGAATTTCCGGTGAAAAATTGGGGGAAGCAGAGCTCATACGGGGCTCTGCTTTTTTCATTATAGATCAGATTCAGAAATTATAGATCAAATCCAAGAATGACAACCCAAACCCTCCCTCATGCCAATTATCATGAAAAAGAGGCTGACATCAAATGGTGGAATTTACCCCCATCTGAAAGTCAGCCTTCTTCATAAGATTACTGGACAACATCCAATTGTAGATTTATTTGTTTTCTAATGATAAATACCTATACGTTCGATTCAACCCGTTAATATAATACATTAACTTTAAATGGATCAGCTAGAAACATATACGCCCCTGGCATATTCATATAAAGGCATCAGAGTATGGAAAGTGCGATCCATTTCTGAAAGTAAAGCTTCTCCATCCTGTAGTATTTCATCGTCATGTGGAATATGAATACCACAAAGTAATTCAGCTTTCTTGACATCCTTCAGTCGCTTAGTCATTTCATTGAATTTGTCCACATCCACTTCGGTATGTGGAATGGCATCTGGTTTGGTGTGATCTGTAGACCAAACGTAATGATTCGGAATTTGTTTTAAGATTTCCTTTTGGTGATCTGCTATTTTATCAGCAAATTCCTGCTTGATGGGAGACTCATAAATCACCGCGAACCAAACGAAAAGATGGCTTTGGAACAGACCGATTTGGAAGTGAGGTAGTTTCTTGTAACCTCGATTACTATTCGCGAAAGCTACCCATGTATCATCAGGAGGATTGACCGTTCTCCGTGCATGTTTGGCAGTATGATAGTACATTTCCTCACCTGTGGCTGCTGAAAGAGTAGGAGCAAAATGTTCACCCAATTGTTCTAACTTAGGACGGATATGGTTTTGGATCCCTTCCATTCTTGCTTCTAATCCTTGGATTGTAAATACATTGAAATCGTCTTTCGAGAAACCATTGAAACTCATGTGATTCACCTCGTTGAAATATTAAATTGAGTTTACCACAGGAATAATCCATATCAAAATCAGATACATTATAGCTCCGATCAAGTGATATGGATATGGGAAGCCTGAAGAATGTGGAATATTTATTTAAATATTCAGAATAGTATGATAATACAAGTTGGAGTCGTAAGTCAAATCGCCCATCCGATTGGATCCCTATCAGTATGAACCAATGCTTTCAAAAAAGAAAAGGAGTGTGAGTTACCATGAAACAAGTGATTCAAACGCTTAAAAAGACAGAAGCGGAGCGCCGGATCCCAGTTCTTCGGTTAGAGATTGATTATGAATTGGCAACTCTACACGATGCACTCGTCGCAAAAGATTCTGATCAGGTCAAAAGGTCAAAGAAAAAATTAGAACGATTAAGACAAGAAATGTTACAATTAGAGGCATAATAATTGTAAATTGGATAGAACGAACCTACACTAATGGGGTTCGTTTTTTGTGAATAAAAAAATACATAGAGGAGTGACAAAGTGGCAACGGATTGGAATCATATTAGTAATCATGCCATGGATTGGGCATACGAGGCAGGGACTGTAATCCGTGAATCCTTCAAGAAACAATTGACCATCGAGACAAAGTCGAACGCGGATGACTTAGTGACGAATATGGATAGAGAAGTAGAAACCTTCTTGATTGATAAAATCAGAAAACATTATCCTGATCATCAGATCCTTGGGGAAGAAGGCAGTGGAGATGATGTACAGTCGATGGAAGGAACCGTTTGGATCATCGACCCGATAGATGGAACGATGAATTTTGTCCATCAACAAACGAATTTCGCCATTTCAATTGCAGTGTACCATGAAGGGGAAGGAAAAGTCGGGCTGATCTATAATGTCGTCAATGATGAAATGTTCCATGCCATCAAGGGGAATGGGGCCTATATGAATGAGCATCGCTTGCCAAAATTACAAAATGTAGAACTTGAGAAGTCGATCATCGCCATCAATGCGACATGGATTACGAGCAATAAACGAATGGACCCATCCATCCTGATCCCGATCGTTGATCGATGTCGAGGAACGAGGTCTTATGGTTCGGCGGCCATTGAACTGGCTTTCGTTGCAGCGGGTCGTCTGGATGCTTATATTACAATGCGGTTATCACCTTGGGACTTTGCAGCCGGAAAGATTCTGATTGAAGAAGTCGGCGGCACGATTACAAACTTGGATGGGGAAGAGCTTGATATGCTTGGCAAGAATTCCATATTTGCAGGAACACAGAATTTGCACCAATACATTTTGGATGAACATCTTTTACATGATAAAAAATGATTCAAGCGAGAAGACTACAGGAAAAAGATCACTCTGTCCTATCGAAGTGGTTTGAACAATCAGAAGAATGGCTCAAGGAAGAAGGATTGTTGGCGATTGAAATGAGTCCAGCGAGGCTCAAAGTATGGATGTCACTTTACGATCGCTATAATGGTGAATGGTTGGTCTGGTTCAATAAAGACGGTCTGATTGGCTTCAGTCATCATATTCTTCACGCTCCATCCAATACTAAACCATGGATCGGCATGGTCATGATTGCACCTGAGCTGAGAAGACTAGGTTATGGCATAAAAGTCTTGGAAGAGATTCTCCGACAGGTGGCGCGATCCGGCTATCCGATCGTCTTTGCGGGATGCCCTTTTGACAGGATCGGTTGGATTCAATTTCTCGGGAAAAGCGGATTTGAACAAATAGGTCTGGATGTTTTGGAGAACGGAAGGAAATATTTGAAGATGGCTAAACCGATTGAAGAGTAGTAGGACAGGGAATGATCTGTGGGTTTGATTGAACAGATTGTTCCCTGTTTTTTTACTCAAGAATTTTTTTCTTGTTCTCTGAATTTCTTTTTCAATGTGAAACCTACACCCATCAACAAGAAAGCACCTGCAAATCCGATGAATGCTAATAAACCGCTTTGTTCACCGATTGCAACACCGATCAAAGCGATGCAAAATGTGACCGCTACAGAGATTAAGATGAATATTAAGGATTGTTTGTTCATTGCTTTACCTCCTCTCTCTAGTGTATCGAAAATACAAAGAAAGAAAAAGATTTCATTTTATGCTATAATAGAAAAGTTGAATATGAACTTGTTTTACACGAATAAGTAGGGGGATTTCCCCACGTTAAGGAGAGATTTGAAGTGAATCTTCGAGAAGAAATTCGAAACATAGCCATCATTGCCCACGTTGACCACGGTAAAACCACATTGGTCGATAAATTATTGCACCAATCAGGTACATTCCGAGAGAATGAACAAGTCAGCGAACGTGCTATGGATTCGAACGATTTAGAAAAGGAACGCGGAATTACGATTCTTGCGAAAAATACAGCGATCAACTATCAAGACAAGCGAATCAACATCATGGATACACCTGGACACGCAGACTTCGGTGGAGAAGTTGAACGGATCATGAAAATGGTTGATGGTGTTCTCTTGCTTGTGGATGCTTATGAAGGTTGTATGCCACAAACGCGCTTTGTTCTGAAGAAGGCATTGGAGCAAAAGTTGACACCGGTTGTTGTCGTCAATAAAATCGACCGACCGTTCGCTCGCCCTACAGAAGTAGTGGATGAAGTGCTCGATCTGTTCATCGAACTCGGTGCAGACGACGATCAACTTGAATTCCCTGTTGTTTATGCTTCTGCCTTGAATGGGACAGCAAGTAAAGATCCAGAACCAGAAAAACAAGAAAATGATATGAGTGCGATTTTCGAATCCATCTTAGATAATATCCCTGCACCGGCTGATACGAGTAATGATCCATTACAATTCCAGGTGGCATTGTTGGATTACAATGATTACCTTGGCCGTATCGGAATTGGTCGTGTCTTCCGTGGGACGATTAAAGTCGGTCAAAGTGTTGCATTGATGAAGATAGATGGATCAGTCAAGAAATTCCGTGTCACTAAGCTATTCGGTTTCCTCGGATTGAAGCGAATTGAAATCAATGAAGCGAAGTCTGGTGACCTGATTGCGATTTCCGGAATGGAAGAAATCAACGTAGGAGAAACGGTTTGTCCAGAAGATCATCAAGAAGCATTACCGATCTTGCGTATCGATGAGCCGACGATCCAAATGACATTCCTTGTCAATAACAGTCCTTTCGCAGGCCGTGAAGGGAAGTATCTGACAAGCCGTAAAATTGAAGAAAGATTGAATCAACAATTGGAGACGGATGTCAGCCTGCGAGTTGAAAACACGGATTCTCCAGATGTATGGACAGTTTCAGGACGTGGAGAATTGCACTTGTCCATCCTGATTGAGAACATGAGACGTGAAGGATACGAGCTGCAGGTTTCAAAGCCAGTCGTCATCATCCGTGAAATCGACGGTCAAAAGTGTGAACCTGTAGAACGAGTACAAATCGACGTACCTGAAGAGCATACTGGAGCGATCATGGAGTCACTAGGTGCTCGTAAAGGTGAGATGGTCAACATGTTGAACCATGGTAACGGTCAAGTACGACTGGAATTCTTGGTTCCAGCGCGTGGATTGATTGGATATACGACTGAATTCTTGACACTCACTAGAGGATACGGAATCTTGAATCACTCTTTCGATAGCTATCAGCCGGTCATCCAAGGAAAAATCGGTGGACGTAGAGAAGGTGTTCTCGTATCCATGGAATCTGGGAAAGCTTCTCAATATGGCATCCTGAATGTCGAGGATCGAGGAACCATTTTCGTAGAACCGGGTACGGACATTTACGAAGGAATGATTGTTGGAGAACACAACCGTGAGAATGACATCACAGTCAACCTTACGAAGGTGAAACAATTGACCAACATGCGTTCAGCAGGGAAAGACAACACGGTTTCAATGAAGAAAGCACGTGTGATGACCCTTGAAGAAGCGCTTGAGTACTTGAACGATGATGAATACTGTGAAGTGACACCAGAATCCATCCGTCTACGTAAAAAGATTCTTGATAAGAATGAACGTGAGCGTTTGGAGAAGAAACGCAAGCTTGCTGAACAGAATTCTTAAAAAGAGAAAAGGAGACGGTATGAATGAGTGTCGATGTCAATGAACGTCTTCAATTCTTTGCAAGATTATATCAAGTGGACCAGAACCCGGAGCTCGGGATGTGGTTCTTGTATCTGACAGTCTTATTGCTTTCGATTGTGGTTTTCAAGTTAGGATTTTCAAGGAAACTTCCGGTACTGAAAGCTGTAGTCGTTTACGTTTTCCTTGCATTAGGCTGTACGTTTCTAACCTTCTTCGCTGTCTTCCTGCCTGTAACGGAAGGCTTGATGGTGGCAGCGGCGATATTGATCATTTATAAAGTGCGTCTGAACCAGCACAAAAAGGAACAAAGCGAATAAAAAAACAGCTCAGTTGCGACTGAGCTGTTTTACTATCTTTGGAAAGGGGAGCATCTTATGAACCTTCAAGATACGTTATACAATTGGTTGAGCATCAAAAGGGTTGCTGATGAAAGGCAAGACGATCAAGCTGCAAAAGACACATTGGATTTCTTCGAGGAAATGTTGACAGAAGATCATCTCGTTGAAGATTTAAGAGTAGAGACGAAACCGCCGATGTATATCATCCATTACTCCATTGAAGGGACTTCTCATCAGAAGCAATTCCCTATCGAGTTGATTGATGCTCTATACGATTCAATAGAGTCTGAACCGAAGTATAACTGACTTACCAGGTTTCTTCCTTGGATGAATCGTTATAGATGATGAAATTTCCCGATGCTTTTCGTTCTTCTGTTCTTTCTTTTATCCGATGATGACATGATTGACACATATAGGTGTGTATCGGTCTGTTCCGCAGTTTCTTAGCCAATGGGCTTTCGTCTTTTAGTTTTTCGATTTTATCACATAGGACACATTTGACACGCATGATATCCACCTCTTTCTAGGACAAGTATACCACGAATATCCCGGTGTGTATAAATCATGCAGCAGCAGGGATAATAAGATTTCTGTCGAAGGTAAAGGTATACGGAAGTGATACTTTGAAATCAACTGCACACCTGATACGTGAAAGGAGCTGTTCGGTATGGCGACGAAAAGTGTATCTTCATTGAATGAAACGCAATTCCAGTTATTGCAGAAAGAATGCTATGTGATTGTGAATACTGTCGACCCTGTGGCACATACCCCATATGTGAATGCGATCTCTTGGGTATATGCACCTGACATGGAAACGATTTTGTTTGCGGTCGATAACCGTTCCAAAGCGGTACGCAATGTTTACGAAAATGAAAATGTATCGATCACCTTCATAGGGGATGAAACGACGTCTGTCATCAACGGGACTGCCGAAGTGATTGAAGAACATATGGATTCAGTACCAATCAAACTTGCGATGATCAAAGTGAAAATATATGAAATTCGAGATGCGATGTTTTATGGTGCGAAAATCGCGCAACCCCCTCAATATGAAAAAACATATGATGCTCAGGCAGCTGCAAAGTTGGATAAGCAGGTCATGAACGCACTTAAAGAAAAAGCGAAATAACATACAAAGAAGAAGGTGACCATTTCGGTCACCTTCTTTTATTATTGTTGCTCTTTGACGCGATCAGGGTCGCTTGGTTTGCTCTTTCCTTGCTTTTCTTGTTGATTCTGCAATTCATTTTCTTTGTTTTGTGGCAGGTTTTTATCATTCTTCCGGATAGGATCCGGTTCTTTTTTGTTCAATTGTCCTGGGACTTCAGGAATCAACCTTCCAGTGATCGCTGCCAACTCTTCCATGATGCCGCCAATCGGTTTACCTTCAGCAATTTGCTTGCCCATCTCTTGTAAACGTGTGAAGATATCCGGATCTGCAGTAATGGCTGCATTCGCACCGTACGGATCATGTTGCAAAGCCTCAGCAACACTGTATTTGATCGATCCTACTCTTGAACGATCCAAGTTATCGTCCACATCGATCCCTACGATTGCGTATTTACCTACGACCACAGCTGTTGCATCTTTTACATCAGGAACTTTCATCGAAAGCTCGACGAGCCGCTTGGAAATCTGTCTGGAACTTTTACGTTCTTCTTTGTTATATTCTACACTCTGTCGAACTTCGATCGGCTTGGTATCGTTCGCTATACTTTCATCTTGCTGGTTGTTCTGGCAAGAAATGAGTATCAGGAATGAAGATAGTATCAATAAACGAGGAATATTACGCAAGGCTGAACATCCTTTCGTGTATATCAAGTTACCGTTATTCTTCGTTTAATCTTCTATCTTTATACAAACGGACATACAGTAAAAGAGGATGAAAAAAGAAGCCTCTCCAAATGCATTGGATCAGCTCCTTTGTACGTCCTATTTAACATTGATTTGTACGATGTGACGAATCGGATTTTCACGGTTGGATCCATCACCGAAGTAGAAGTGGACCGGGCCGTCTTTCAGCGGTTTGCCGTCCAGTGAAAACCCGAGAATTCCAGCTCTTGCTTCTTCGAGTGGCAGTGTTCTTGTCTCGTTCTCAGAGGTGCAAAGTTCAACTTCCGACGCATCCTCTTTCGGCTCTGAGTTGTCGAGAAAGCTTACAAAAGGAATTCCGTAGGATTTTGAGAATAGTTCCTGTTTATCATATTGGATTTTGTTTTGATTCGTATTGACGGGTCCTCTTGCCCCATCTCTTCGTTCTCGGTCCCAATGCTCTGCAACTTCTTTTGCATAATGATCTTCCGCTTCCAATGGTTTTTCATCAAAATATGTGTTCAAATCAACCTTTCGATCATCGAATATCCATACACCCGGATCAAGTGTGATCGGAAAGTTGACATTACCTTTTATGAATACGATGGATTCCATGTATCTCACTCCTAATAAAAAATTCGTACTAAGTATATCGTTCCATCTTCATTTTGTCACATTAGGGTATAGTACTAATAAGTGTTACCATGCAAAAAGACCGATAACTAGATTGTGACATGTGGAGGTGGCGAGACAACAATGTATTGTGAAACGGATGAAGAATTATTGGAACTAGTGGAACGTGCTCGAAACTATACGGGACAAGGGAAAGTAGCAAGTTATATACCAGCGCTGGAAAGAGCGGATCAGAATGACCTTTCCATGGCACTATATTACACAGATGGTCGTTGCGTAAAGGCTGGGGATGTAGAAAAGAAGTTCACTCTGCAAAGTGTTTCGAAAGTCCTTACCCTTGCACTTGCAATCATGGATAGAGGGGAAGAGGAGGTTTTCAGCAGAGTTGGAATGGAACCGACTGGTGACCCTTTCAACTCGATTGCGAAACTGGAGACACAAGTACCTGCAAAGCCTCTTAATCCTATGATCAATGCAGGAGCGCTTGTGGTGACGGATATGATCGCAGGAAATTCTGTTCATCAGAAGTTAGGGAGGCTCCTTTCAATCATTCACGACATGACCAACAACTCTGACATTGATATCGATCATGAGGTCGCACAATCTGAATATGAAACAGCGAATTTGAATCGATCTCTTTGCTATTTCATGAAACAGCATGGTGTTGTAGAAGGGGATGTAGACGAACTCATCGATCTATACACGAAACAGTGTGCGATACAAGTAACATGCTACGACCTCGCGAGAATCGGAGCCGTTTTGGCAAATAAAGGGCTCGATCCTCAAAGTAACAGAAGGATATTACCGGCTAGGATTGCAACGATCGTCAAGACGTTCATGGTTACTTGCGGGATGTATAACGCTTCAGGTGAATTTGCGATTCAAGTGGGGATTCCATCAAAAAGTGGTGTGTCAGGTGCGATTTTAGGTTTGGTACCTCCATCGATGGGTGTCGGCGTGTATGGTCCGGCGCTGAATGATAAAGGAAATAGCATCGGAGGAGTGAAGCTTTTGGAAATGTTATCTCAACGCTATGATTTAAGTATATTTTAATGTGAGACGTCTGATTTATGTTGCATTTTCGGGTATGAAACGATACTATTAGTAATAGAGAGAGGCACTTGGAACGGAGGGATTCGATTTGTCGACTGAGATGGTTACCGGTCATCGTGAAAAAGCATTTGCCCTATTGCAGGCTGATGCAGAAAAAATCCTAAAGTTGATTGAAGTTCAGATGGAAAACTTAACGATGCCGCAATGCCCTCTCTATGAGGAAGTACTCGATACTCAAATGTTCGGACTTTCCAGAGAGATAGATTTTGCAGTGCGTTTAGAATTGATTGAAGCTGAACAAGGGAAAGCATTATTAGAATCGCTTGAACGTCAGCTTACAGCTTTACACGATGCCTGGTCTAAATAAGACTTTGATATCAGTGAACCCTGGACTATGCTCCAGTTGAACATTGATGGATAAATAAAACTCAAGCTGTGGATTCCAGCTTGAGTTTTTTTATGAGGTCATATCGCCCTTTTCTCCGAAATTGACAAGTAATTTTAACTTTATGACCGATATTCGTATGGTACGATGTTGAAGAGACCACCGAAGGAGGTGCGTAGATGATCCCGATTATCGTCATCTTGATCTTATTCCCGATTTCGACCTTTTTACATGAAATGGGTCACTACATAACTGCTCGTATGACAGGGATTAAAGCGTCCGAGATTCGCATGGGATTGGGACCTGTCATTATGAAAATCCATCGACCTTCTTTACATATAGAAGTCGGTCTATTCTTTTTTTTAGGTGCCTATACGATTTCGCGAGGTTCAGATCAGACAGGTGATTTCCAGCGATTGCTCATTTCGTTGAATGGTCCACTGGTCAACCTTGTATTAGCACTTTATGCTTATTTGATATTGAATACGCTGCAAGGGGATCTATCTGAAGCCCTTGTTTCGTTGTTTGCATTCATCAATATCTGGATAGCCATCGGCAACTTGATTCCTTTTCAAATCAAGGGGAAAAAATCAGATGGATGGATCGTATTTGAAAGCTTATGGAAAGTCATCAAGAGAAAAACAGCACATTGAATTCCTGAGAGCTCGAATAAATGATTTAGTGGTATGTGGAAGGAAATCGGTTTTTTGACTCGAATAGTTTCTTAATAAAGATTTATGTGGGGTTGGCAAACATGCTAAAAAAAATGTTTAAAAACTATGATTATACGATGATTGCGATCGTACTTGCTTTATGTGCCATCGGTCTTGTGATGGTCTATAGTGCAAGCATGATCGAAGCGGTGACGAAGTATGGAAGAAGCAGTGATCACTTCTTCAACAAGCATTTGATATGGGTGTTTCTTGGTATCATCGTATTTTCCGTGTTCATGATCCTGCCGTATAAAATGTATCAAAAATTGATTGTGCCCATTACGGTCACGATGCTACTGTCATTGGTCGCAGTCTACTTTTTCGGTAATGAAGTCAACAATGCAAGATCCTGGTTTTCCGTCGGGGGCTTCAGTATCCAACCGGCAGAGTATGCGAAATTGGGGATCATATTGTATTTGGCGTCTGTTTTCTCAAAAAAACAGAGTTACATATCCGATTTCAAGACAGGTGTAGCACCTCCATTAATCGTCTTGTCTCTCGTTTGTTTCCTCATCTTCATCCAACCCGATTTGGGAAGTATGATGATTGTGGCGATGACGGCAGGAGTCATCCTATTCTGTTCAGGGATGAAATGGAAGCATCTTACGATCATGAGCTCGGTACTCTTTTTTCTCGGGTTCATCGCTTTCAAGTTTTTCTTAAGTAGCGAACAATTGTCCCGTTTTTCCGCAGCATATCGTCCATTTGAAGATCCGACAGATTCGGGATTTCAATTGATCAATGGTTATTTGGCACTCGGAACAGGTGGGATGTTCGGTAAAGGCTTAGGTCAAAGCATACAAAAGTATGGCTTCTTGCCTGAACCGCATACAGACTTCATCATTACGATTGTCGCTGAAGAACTTGGTTTTGCCGGTGTATTTGTGATCATTCTCATGTTGATGTATATCGTCTTCAAAGGGATGTACACAGGATTGCATTGTAAAGACGCATTCGGAAGTCTTCTGTCGATCGGGATTTCCGGTATGATCGGAATTCAAACGATCGTCAATCTGGGAGCTGCTTCTGGCATACTTCCTGTCACTGGTGTTACACTACCTTTTATCAGCTACGGAGGCTCGTCACTGATCCTCTTGATGATGAGTGTAGGAATTCTAGTCAATATATCCATGTTCGTAAAATACCGTAAAGAGCAATCACCTCCAGCCAATCATTCGATCCCATCATCACAACAACGGACGAAGCTGAGAGTCGTATCACAACAACGTGTATCTCAATAAGGAGGAATCACTTATATGCAAAAGATCAACAAAATTCTAGTTGCCAACCGTGGAGAAATCGCGATCCGGATTTTCCGGGCATGTACGGAATTGAATATTCGTACAGTTGCAGTCTATTCCAAGGAAGACTCCGGGTCTTTCCATCGATACAAAGCAGACGAAGCTTACCTGATCGGTGAAGGCAAGAAACCGATTGATGCATACCTGGATATCGAAGGGATTATTGAAGTTGCGAAGCGTTATGAAGTGGATGCGATCCATCCTGGTTACGGATTCTTATCTGAAAACCTCCATTTCGCCAAAAGATGTGGCGAGGAAGGCATCAAATTCATAGGTCCTGAAACTGAACACCTGCTCATGTTCGGAGATAAAGTCCGTGCACGTGCTGAAGCGATAAAAGCTGACATTCCAGTCATTCCTGGAAGTGATGGACCAGTTGAGACAGTTGAAGAAGTGAGAAGCTTTGCGAAAGAAAACGGATTCCCGATCATCATCAAAGCTACGCTCGGAGGCGGAGGACGTGGAATGCGGATCGTCCGCAATATGGCATCACTTGAAGATGCATACGACCGCGCAAAATCAGAAGCCAAAGCAGCATTTGGTAAAGATGAAATCTATGTAGAAAAATTCGTAGAGAACCCAAAACATATCGAGGTTCAAATTGTCGCAGACGAACACGGTAATATTGTGCATTTGTATGATAGAGACTGTTCTGTCCAACGTCGTCATCAAAAAGTCGTCGAAGTTGCTCCAAGTGTTTCCCTAACAGACGAAAAACGTGAAGAGATTTGTGCTGCTGCAGTCAAATTGATGAACAATGTACAATACGTGAATGCTGGAACAGTTGAATTTCTTGTCGCGCAAGATGGTTCTTTCTATTTCATCGAAGTGAACCCTCGTGTGCAAGTTGAACATACGATAACTGAAATGGTAACAGGGATTGATATCGTCCAATCCCAAATTATGATTGCACAAGGATACAAGCTGTATGACAGCCCGTTGTCCATCCCGACCCAGGACAAAATTGCTTGTCACGGAGTGGCAATCCAGGCACGTGTTACAACTGAAGACCCTGCCAACAACTTCATGCCTGATACAGGGAAAATCATGGCCTATCGTACCGGTGGAGGTTTCGGAGTACGACTTGATGCAGGGAACGGGTTCCAGGGAGCGATCATCACGCCGCATTACGATTCGTTGCTTGTAAAACTCTCCACATGGGCTCTGACTTTCGAACAAGCTGCATCCAAGATGGTCCGGAACTTAAGAGAATTCCGTATCCGTGGAATCAAAACGAACATCGCCTTCTTGGAGAATGTCATCAAGCATGAACAGTTCGTATCAGGTGAATACAATACAGCGTTCATCGACACTACTCCAGAATTGTTTGTTTTCCCTAAACGGAAAGACCGGGGTACGAAAATGCTTTCGTATATTGCGAATGTCACGGTCAACGGTTTCCCAGGGTTAGGCGTTCAAAAGAAACCTGCATTCAATAAACCTAGAATTCCATATGTGAACTATACAGATCCGATCAAGGAAGGTACCAAGCAGATCTTAGATCGTGAAGGTGTAGAAGGACTGACGAACTGGATTAAATCGAGAGAGGAAGTCCTGTTGACGGACACGACTTTCCGGGACGCTCATCAATCCTTGTTAGCAACCCGTGTTCGTACGAATGACTTGCTTCAGATTGCAGAACCAACTGTAAGACATGTACCGGAATTGTTCTCGTTAGAGATGTGGGGTGGAGCGACATTCGATGTTGCATACCGGTTCTTGAATGAGGATCCATGGGAACGATTGATTCAAATGCGGAAGAAATCACCGAACGTCCTTTTCCAAATGCTGTTGAGAGCATCGAATGCGGTTGGATATAAAAACTATCCGGACAATGTAATCAAGGAGTTCGTTGAAAAATCTGCAGATGCAGGTATTGATGTATTCAGGATCTTCGACAGTCTCAACTGGATCGATGGCATGAAAGTGGCGATCGAAGCTGTCCGCGAAACTGGAAAAGTAGCAGAAGCAGCAATCTGTTACACAGGAGACATTTTGGATCCGAACCGACCGAAATATGACTTGAACTATTATGTTTCAATGGCGAAAGAGTTGGAACAGGCTGGCGCTCATATTTTAGGAATCAAGGATATGGCTGGGCTCTTGAAGCCTCAAGCAGCTTACGAACTGATTTCTGCATTGAAACAAGAAATCAATATTCCGATCCATCTTCATACGCATGATACGAGTGGTAACGGAATCATGACATATGCGAAAGCAGTCGAAGCGGGAGTCGATATCGTCGATGTGGCGATCAGTGCAATGTCTGGGCTGACTTCTCAACCGAGTGCAAATTCCTTGTACTATGCATTGGAAGGTAGCGGAAGACAGCCGAAGGTTTCCATCCATAACCTAGAAGAACTCTCGCATTATTGGGAAGATGTGCGTAAGTATTACCAGGGCTTCGAAAGTGGTATGAATGCACCACATACAGAAGTGTATGAACATGAAATGCCAGGTGGCCAATATAGTAACCTGCAACAACAGGCGAAAGCAGTCGGACTCGGCCATCGTTGGGATGAAGTGAAACGAATGTACCGCCGAGTCAATGACCTATTCGGTGATATCGTTAAAGTAACACCATCTTCCAAGGTAGTTGGAGACATGGCGCTCTATATGGTTCAAAATGAACTGACTGAGGATGATATCTTTGAAAAAGGTGAATCACTCGACTTCCCTGACTCTGTTGTGGAAATGTTCCAAGGGTATTTAGGCCAACCACATCAAGGCTTCCCAAGAGAATTACAACAGGTCATTTTGAAAGGAAGAGAGCCGCTAGCGGTGCGACCTGGTGAAATGCTAGAGCCGGTCGATTTCCAAGAGCTGAAAGAAGTTCTCTATCATAAACTCAATCGTCAAGTTACGAGTCACGACCTCATTTCCTATGCCCTTTATCCTAAGGTATACATGGACCGTGAGAAAATGGAAGAGCAGTTCGGAAATGTGAGCGTGCTCGATACGCCAACTTTCTTCTACGGAATGCGCTTAGGCGAAGAGATTGAGATCGAAATCGAGCAAGGAAAAACATTGATTGTGAAGTTGGTTTCCATTGGAGAACCACAAATTGATGGAACGAGAACCGTATACTTCGAATTGAACGGTCAACCTCGTGAAGTTGTCGTCCGAGACGAAAATGTGAAAACGAATGTCGTGACAAAACCGAAGGCTGATAAGTCCAATGAAAAACATATCGGTGCATCTATGCCTGGTACAGTCATCAAGGTTCTTGTGGAAAAAGGGGAGTCTGTCAAAAAAGGTGATCACTTGATGATCACTGAAGCCATGAAGATGGAAACGACGATCCAAGCTCCGTTTGATGCAGAAATTCAAGACCTCCATGTGAAAAATGGAGACACTCTCCAACCAGGAGACCTACTTATAGAGTTGAGCTAATCTAAAATGAACCATCTGGCCGCGGGCCAGATGGTTTTTTTTGTGAGAAAGAGATATGAGTTCCTGCTGGAAGCTCTAGCAGGTACTGAAAAAACCAAACCCAAAATCTGAGTACCCGCTAGAGGATCGGATTCCGAAAGACATGAAAAAACACGCGTCCTACGACGCGTGTTTCTTTTCATTTTACCGATAATCAAGACTTTCGGAGGAGTACCATGATCAAATAACTTAATGTCGCAAAGAGTAGAGAAACGAATAAGCCGTGTGCTAATCCTATAAATAGATTCAATTTCGTAAAGATGATCAGTGCTCCTGTCGTGACTTGCATGGAAACTAAGATCAGAAGGATCAAGAATGAACGATAGAGTGTAGGGACGTCTCTGTAATACATGCGAATTTGGATGAAACTGAGTAATACCCATACGAAGAATAGTCCAGCCATGAACCGATGACTATAATGGATCAGTTCCAATTCATTCGTAGGTGGTAATATTTGTCCGTTACATAGAGGCCATCCGGAACATGCTAGGCTCGCTTTCGTATGTCTGACCAGTGCACCGGTATAAACCAGTGTATATAAATAGATGAAAAGAAAGTAAGCATTCCACCTGAAGCCGCGATCGATCTTCAGTACGACTCTCCCTTTCTCGCCCTGGAAGATGACGACCGTCAATAGGACGACACTTGCAAATGAGATCAGTGAGAAGCCGAAATGAAGGGCGAGCACGAAAGAAGATTGCCCCCATACGACAGCTGCTGCTCCTAACAGTCCTTGGAATACGATAAAGAAGACCGATAGGATGGCTAATACTTTCACTTCTTTTGATTTTCGATTTGTTAACCATGACCAGACTGCTAGAACTATGACCATCAATCCAAGAGCAGCCGACACAATTCTATGGCTGTATTCAATGATGGTCTCTAATTCAGGTTGGGTAGGGAGTACTTCTCCATAGCACAATGGCCATGAGTTGCCACAACCTTCTCCGGATCCTGTCGTCGTTACGATGGCTCCCATAAGGAGGACCATGAGCATACCGAAGCTGGTCAAGATTCCATATATTTTCAAAATTCGATTCATCGTCGACACCTTCTCACAAAGTAGTACACCATTAGATTTATATTATAGAAGCATAGATTATATCGTATAAGAGAAACTAAGTTCTAATGTCGAATGGAGTCTTATGTAAGTATACAAAACTATTGAATTCGTTTATAATGTTAAAGGACATTTCAATCGTGAATATCGTAACATATGTCTTGGAAGCAAATCATTATAAATGTGAACAACCATAGACAATTTACGAAAACTTGTTTTCACGGAGCCTATTTACTGATAAATTAGAATAGGTGTTTTCCTTACGCTTATGATTGATGTAAGATATGGAAATAGAGCTTTTTAAAGGAGGTGGAAGCATGAGCAAAACGAATACGACAACTTATGAAGCATCAAGCCGAGTGATGGAGCCAGGACCTTTATCAGAAGCTAATCCGACTGGTACTTGGAAAGATTTCCTGACACTCGCAAAAATGGGGATCGTCATGTCGAACCTCATTACGACATTCGCTGGTTTCTGGATCGCATTGAAAGTCACTGAGTCCAGTTTGATCGCAAACATTCCGACAGCATTGTTGACCCTACTAGGTTCAGCACTTGTGATTGCTGGGGGATGTAGTCTGAACAACTATATCGATCGTGATATCGATCATTTGATGGAAAGAACGCATGAACGTCCGACCGTAACAGGCAAGATTGATGCCAATCAGGTATTGTGGGTTGGGATCATTTTGTCAGCAATCGGAACATTGCTATTGATGTTCGCCTCCTTGATGGCTGCACTCCTTGGTGTGATAGGACTCTTTGTGTATGTTATCGTTTACACGATGTGGTTGAAGCGTACGCACTCCATTAATACGGTTGTTGGTGGAATTTCTGGCGCAATCCCGCCACTGATTGGTTGGGCAGCAGTTGATCCGAACCTGCATATGACAGCATGGCATTTGTTCTTGATTATGTTTTTATGGCAGCCTCCTCACTTCTTGGCATTAGCAATGAAAAGATGTGAAGAGTACCGCAAAGCCGGAATTCCTATGCTTCCTGTTGTATCAGGTTTTAAAATGACGAAGCGGCAGATGGTAGTTTATGTAGCAGCGTTGCTTCCGGTAAGTTTATACCTGTATCACTTCGGCATCGTCTACGTGATCGTTGCCGCGGTTCTCGGACTTGGATGGTTAGCTCTTGGTATCTCAGGATTCTTCATGAAGGATGATATCAAGTGGGCTAGAATGATGTTCGTCTATTCCTTGAACTATTTGACCATCATGTTCGTGGTTATGATTATCGTCAATCGCTAAGGGTGGACACGCCCTCTGGCGATTACATATTTTTAATTTGTAAAATTCGTTCTTTAGTACAACAGAGAAAGCGGGGTATGATTTAGTAATGAAACGATGGCTACGAATCGGGCGCATTATTCCATTGTTCGGAATTCTGATGCTTGGCTTAATGGGTTGTGGAAACCCTCAGTTATCTGCATTACAACCACAAGGTAAAGGGGCAAGTGCTCTTTTTGATCTTATGATCCTAAGTCTTGCCATCATGGTTGTCGTGCTTGTAATCGTATTTATTCTATTTGGATATGTATTGGTGAAATTCAGAGAACGTAAAGGTGACGATACAATTCCTGAGCAAGTCGAAGGGAACCATCTTCTAGAGGTTCTTTGGACTGCTATTCCGATTGTATTGCTACTGGTACTTGCTGTACCGACAGTCATGACGACTTTCGATTTGGCTGTTAGTGAGAAGAGTGCTGAAGAATCGAAGGATGCTTCCGGTGATAAGGAAGGACCTATGACGATCAATGTTACAGCACACCAGTATTGGTGGGAGTTTGAATACCCAGATCAAGGTGTTATCACTTCTCAAGAGCTTTACCTTCCAGTTGACGAGCGAGTGAATGTGAACCTTTCTTCCGCAGACGTTATCCACTCTTTCTGGATTCCGACGATCTCCGGTAAGATGGATACCAACCCTGGAGATAAGCTTGAGAACACAATGTGGCTTCACCCAGAAAAGACAGGTACCTTCCAAGGTGCATGTGCTGAGCTTTGCGGAGACTCACATGCTTTGATGTATTTCAAAGTTAAAGTTCTTGAAAAAGAAGAGTTCGATGCTTGGATGGAAAGCATGAAAAACACGAAGTATGATGATGCACCATCTCAAGTCGCTGAAGGCCAAAAGATTTTTGAAAACAACTGTCTTTCATGCCATGCAGTTGGCGATAAAGGTGGTAATGTAGGACCAGCATTGACTGGATTTGCTGACAACGAAAAAGTTGCTGGGATCCTTGAACATAACAAAGATAACATCAAAAAGTGGATTAACGATCCACAAGACATCAAGCCTGGTAACAACATGCCGGACTTCAATTTCAATGAACAACAGTTAGATGCACTAGCTGATTACCTATTGGAACTTAAAACCGCTGAGTAAGCGTAGTTTCAATCGCTTTAAAAAGGAGGTACAATCGTGAGTAACGCATATGCAGCGAATAAAAGCGTTTTATGGGATTGGCTTACGACAGTCGACCATAAGAAAATTGGAATTCTATACCTCATTTCCGGCGGGTTCTTCTTCTTAGTCGGGGGTTTAGAGGCTTTATTGATCCGTATTCAATTGATGGGTCCAGAAATGACATTCTTGACAGGGGACCTTTATAACCAAGTATTGACGATGCACGGTACAACGATGATCTTCCTGGCAGCCATGCCGATCATCTTTGCATTTATGAATGCTGTCGTACCACTGCAGATAGGGGCTCGAGACGTAGCCTTTCCATTTCTTAACTCATTAGGTTTCTGGTTATTCTTCTTCGGAGGAGTATTACTTAACCTTAGTTGGTTCCTAGGTGGCGCTCCGGATGCCGGATGGACGGCTTATGCGCCGCTATCTACGCAATCTAGCGGTCACGGAGTCGACTTTTATGTACTAGGATTGCAGATCTCTGGTGCAGGTACGTTAATGGGGGGAATCAACTTCCTCGTAACGATCATTAACATGAGAGCGCCTGGAATGACGTTCATGCGTATGCCATTGTTCACTTGGACAGCATTCGTAACTTCTGGACTTATTCTATTTGCTTTCCCAGCTTTGACAATCGGATTCTTCCTATTGATGTTCGACCGTATTTTCGAAGCGAATTTCTTTGATGCCAATATGGGTGGTAACGCGATCATCTGGGAGCACATCTTCTGGATCTTCGGTCACCCGGAAGTATACATTCTGATCTTACCGGCATTCGGTATTATTTCAGAAGTAGTAGCAACATTTGCTAAGAAACGTCTATTCGGTTATAGCGCAATGGTATTCGCTACCGTATTGATCGGTTTCTTAGGATTCATGGTTTGGGCCCACCACATGTTCACAGTTGGATTGGGACCAGTAGCGAACTCCATTTTCGCAGTAGCGACGATGGCGATCGCGATTCCTACCGGGGTTAAGATTTTCAACTGGATCTTCACGATGTGGGGCGGTAGAAACCGTTTTACAACAGCGAATCTTTTCTCAGTAGGATTCATCCCGACATTCGTTATGGGTGGAGTGACAGGGGTCATGCTTGCTGCAGCTCCAGCAGACTATCAATATCATGATAGCTATTTCGTAGTCGCTCACTTCCACTACGTTATCGTTGGTGGATTGATTCTCGGACTATTCTCTGGACTTTATTACTGGTATCCAAGAATGTTCGGTGTGATGTTGAATGAAACGCTTGGAAAATGGAATTTCTGGACATTCTTCATTGGATTCCACTTGACGTTCTTCCCTCAGCACTTCTTAGGGTTGATGGGTATGCCACGTCGTTATTTCACTTATCCAGAAGAGTTCGAACTTGGTTCATTGAACTTCATCAGTACGATAGGTGCCATAGGAATGACAATCGGGACGATCCTATTCGTCATCAACATCTTCGTTACGCATGCTAAAGGTGAGAAAGTGAGTGGAGATCCATGGGATGGCCGTACGCTTGAATGGGCGATGCCGAACCCGACTCCTCACTATAACTTCTTGCAAACTCCACTAGTTCGTGGATTGGATGCATTATGGATTGAGAAAATGGCAGGAAACAAAGGAATGACACCAGCAGAACCGATTGGTGACATCCACATGCCGAACAATTCAATCTTGCCGTTTGTCATGTCCTTAGGATTCTTCATTGCGGGACTAGGGTTCATTTACATCAATACATTAGGTTTACCGGCATTGATTGCGGTAATTGGCGGTATTGGGATCGGTCTTGTATGTATGTTCTTAAGATCATGGATCGACGATCATGGTTATCATATCCATAAAGAAGATTTACTGAAAGAGAACAAGGGGGTTGATGCATAATGGACGTAGGGCAACGCTTAACGGATCAAAACTTCCCTGAATCCCCTGAAAAAGCAACTCTCGAAGGTAAAAACAAGTTTTTAGGATTCTGGTTGTTTTTAGGTGGAGAAACTGTATTATTTGCGACATTGTTCGGAACTTATTTAGGGTTGCGTAACTCATTCGGTAAAGGTCCAGAAGCATCTGAAATCTTCCAATTACCGATTGTTTTCATCGCGACAATGATTCTACTTACAAGTAGTTTGACGAGTGTGTATGCCGTTCTGGCTTTGAAGGAAAATAGAGTTAAGGCCATGAGAGGCTGGTTCTTTGTAACACTGTTACTTGGAGTTGGGTTCCTTGGCCTAGAGATTTATGAATTTGTGCATTATGTACATGAAGGACACACCTTTACTTCAGGTGCCTTCGGATCTGCGTTCTATACGCTTGTCGGTTTCCACGGAGGACACGTTCTTTTCGGAGTCCTTTGGATCACCGCCTTGCTTGTACGTAACCGCGGACGAGGATTGACGCTCTACAACTCGCCGAAGTATTACCTTTTCGCTTTATACTGGCACTTTGTCGACGTTGTATGGGTATTCATCTTCACAGTCGTATATCTAATGGGAAAGGTGGGGTAATTGATGGCTAGTCACGAAGAAACAAAATCTGTCCATCACCACACGTCCTTGCAGAAGAAAATCAAGTTGAAGCAAGAACGTCGTCAACATAATGTATCTTTCGTTATGATGATCTTGTTGACGATCGTAGCGTTTGCAGCGATAGCGAGCGATGCTGTCTCTAACAAAGTTGCCATTCTATTCATCCTGGTACTAGCAGCTGTTCAAGTGTTTTTCCAACTTTACGTTTGGATGCATCTAGGACATAAAGGACATGAATTCCCAATGTGGGGAATTGCAAGTGGTCTTTTGATCGCTGTCATCACTGTCGGTACATTGATGGGACTTATCTGGTAGTTTGGCACAAGAAGGTTGATCCTGAATTCAGGGTCAACCTTTTTTAGTTCAAACGAAGCTTATTAACTAAGCTGGATAAAGGGTTTTCAGCTCTTCTGGTGAAATATTAGTGGAGAGGGATCAACAAGGGGGTACACATTACATATGGAAATCAGAACGATACGAGATGATGAATTCAGAGATTTTTTACGGATGGGAGAATTTGCATTCCAATATGAGTTGTCGGATGAGGATGTAGAGAATCGCAAATCGTTGTTGGAGCTGGAAAATTGCTGGGCACTGTACGAAGGGGAAGAAATGGCTTCGAAATTGACCATTCATCCGATGAAAATCTGGCTTGCTGGAAAGCAAATGCCGATGGGTGGAATCGCTGGAGTTGCTTCATGGCCAGAACACCGAAGGAAAGGTCATATTAAAGCGCTCATGAGGAAATCACTTGAAGTCATGAAGGAGAAAGGACAATATGTTTCTATGCTGCATCCTTTTTCTTTTGCGTTCTATCGGAATTATGGATGGGAGATGACCCATCAAGTGATGAAATATGAAATCAAGCCAGTACAGTTACCGAAGAGGAAACTGGACTATTCAGGAAGAGTATTCCGGATCAATCATGATATCGAACGATTGAATGCGATGTATGAACGATATGCAGAAGACTATTCAGGGATGTTGAAGCGATCTGAGTTATGGTGGAAACAATCCATTCTACCTAACGAGAGAGAGATCGTAGCCGTCTATCAGGACGTCAATGGAGTCGATCAGGGATATATGATCTATAAAGTCAAAAAAGAGCATATGGAGATTGAGGAGTGGATCAATCTGAATGGTGAAGCTAAACGGGCGATGATTGATTATGTTTCCAATCACGATTCGATGGTGGATAAGATTACGATACACCCACCTGTCCATGAGAGCTTTGCGTTTTGGATGTCGGACCCTAAAATCAAACAAGAAATCAGTTCTTATTTTATGAGCCGGATCGTTGATGTCGAAAAATTCTTGAAAGAATATCCTTTTCAAAAGCCTGTAGATGAAAAGCCCTTCATCTTCCAAGTGACGGATTCATTCGCTGAATGGAACAATGGGGTTTTCATCGTTAGAATGAATGAGGATGCTGAGAATGAAGTAGAGCATATTCCACCTAAGGACCACAGCAGCTGTACACAAGAGCCCAAGAGAGGGGTCTTATGTGATATCAATGCTTTATCAACAATGTTCTTCCACTGTATGCGACCATCAGAATTAGCAGAGCAAGGGTGGATCTCAGGTAGCAAGACGGAAATCGAGCGGTTGGAAAAGTTGATCGGCTCCCACAAACCGTTTTTGTATGACTTCTTTTAAGATAAACTTTGTTGCCCTTATACTGAAGAAAGTACAAAATACTTTCTTCAGTATAAGGGCAACTAAGGCTCGACCTACAAAAGGCTTGGTCTCGCCTGTCACACAAAACTAAAAAAGGTGACCGACGTTTCCGAAGCTTAGCTCGTAACGTTCAGGTCACCTTTTTCATATTTTAAAATTCGTTTTGACGATACCCGCTTCTTTCGCTGAATTGAACAGGATCAAAATGAGTGGACCGACAATAAAGCCTATTGGTCCAAGCAGTTTCAAACCAAGATACATAGCGATTAGTGTAGAAAGCGCTGATAGACCGATATGGTGTCCCATCACTTTCGGTTCGACTGTTCTTCGGATGATCAGAAGAATGACTGCTAAAACAGCTAACTTTGTCCCAAGGACAATGTTGCCGATCAATAAGTAATAAATAGCCCAGGGGCCAAGAATCACAATGGATCCGATAATCGGTATGAAATCAATGATCCAAATGATGAAAGCCATCAATAAGGCTACATCCGGCACGATAATGTAAAGACCGACCAACGCAGCGATGAAGATGACGATACTCACGAGAAATTGCGCCTTCATGAAGCCGAAGACAACATAAGATAGTCTAGTTGTCATAAAATGCACTTTCTCAGCTGTCTTTTCTGTCAGATGAGAATAGAATTGACGGCGCAAGCGAGGAAATTCCAATTGGAACAAAAATAGGGTGATCAAATAGACGATGATGCTCACTAAATAACTCGGTATTAGCGATACAAGAGATGTAAGCGTCTCGACATAATTTTTTTCAAGTAATTTTCCCCTGATCGATTCCAAGAACTGATTAACTTGATTATTGATTTCAATGACGAATTCCTCTGGCAAGTCTTGTGCAGCTTTTTCAAAATTTTGCTCAATATCATCCCAGACATTGTTCACTTCAGAAATATACATCGGAGAATTTTCGATGAAATTGATTGCTGAGGTAACAACCTTCGTAACGAGAAGATAACTGCCCATCCCCATTAAAATGACAAAAAGCATGAAGACGATGAAAGCAGAAAAATTTCGTTTGAGGGAGAACCGATTCTGTAACATCCTCACGGCAGGTTCTAAGAAAAACGCTGTTAAAAGGGCGAAGACGATCGGGAGAGAAATCGGTAAAATCCAGATGAATAGTGCTGCAATGATAAGTGTAATCAATGTATAAACGATCCAACGTTTACGTGGTGTCAGTTGTTTCAATATAGTCCCCCTTCCCCTTGTACTCCTTACTATATATTATATGGGTAATGTGAAAATATGAACAGACATCTTTCTTTAATTCTCAACAAAAAAAGTCTGACTGCTTAGCCAGACCTTCTCCATTAATCCGTATGGTGTTTATCGATTTCTTCTTTTAGCTGATTCAAGAGCTTCTTACAAGTACTTACGATCTTGTTTGGGAAATCTTCATCATACTCGACACCATGAGGATAATAATGCTTCCCTAAGTATGGTTCCATCAATTTGATGAGTGCATGTCCAGTTTCCACTTCACCCTCGACAGCATAACAAGGAACACGCAAGTAGAAGACTTCACCCGTATCCATGTTTTCAAACTTATAATCGTATGTAATGCGTTCGTAATCCCATTGGCCTGCTCGAACGAAACCAACCTCATTCGTCAAATGCTCAAGCATTTCAAAGTCCAGAACCTTGCCGGCCAAGCCGATCTCTTCAAATTTCATGAGTAATCCTCCACATCCTTCGATATGTTCTTTCCTTCATTATAATAGTACGAAACTGTTAAAGATGCAATCTTTCCACAACTGATTTGAAATAAATTGCAATCAAAACTGAAAAGAAATTGAAAAATTGGTCAAACTAAACGGTGAAATGGAGGAGATGAGATGAAGAAATGGATGGTTGTAGCATTAGCATTGATGTTGAGTTTTTGTCTTCAATCACCTGCACAGGCTCAAGGTCAATCAGTCCATATCGTCAAATCTGGAGATACACTTTGGAAAATTTCAAAATGGTTTCAAATCGGGTTGTCTGAAATCATCAATGCGAATCCCCAATTTGAAAATCCTGATCTGATTTATCCTGGAGATAAAGTGTATATTCCGAGAAAACAGAAGATCAAGTCGATTGAATATGAGGTCATCAAACTTACGAATCAAAAACGTGCCGAGAATGGCCTCGGACCATTGAAAGCGGATTGGCAATTATCACGGGTGGCGAGATACAAATCCAATGATATGAAGAATAACGGATACTTTTCTCACCAATCACCGACATACGGATCTCCATTCGAAATGATGCGGGATTTCAATATCAACTACACATCCGCAGGTGAAAACATCGCAATGGGACAAACCTCCGCACAAGCGGTCGTGGATGCTTGGATGAAGAGTCCAGGTCATAGGAAAAATATCTTAAGTTCGAATTATACGTACATTGGTGTCGGTTATGCTAAGGGTGGTTCCGGAAGGTATTATTGGACACAAATGTTCATCAGGAAATAGGTGATCGAATGAAACAATTAAGAGACATCATGACCAAGCCAGTAGACTTTTGTACCGTACTGGACAATGTTTATGAGGCAGCTGTAAAGATGAAGGACGATCATGTCGGTGCTATTCCTGTCTGTGAAAATGACAAGTTAGTCGGAATGATTACAGATCGGGATATCGTGGTTCGAGGTGTAGCGGAAAAGAAACCTAATGCATCGAAAATCACAGATGTGATGAGTGATCACATCATTACTGGAACTCCTGAGATGTCGGTGGATGAGGCAATCCATTTAATGATGCAGCATGAAATTCGCAGACTCCCGATTGTTGAAGAAACCCGGCTCATTGGCATTGTCTCACTTGGAGATCTCGCGAAGCATAGAGAAACCAATGAACAAGCTGGTGTAGCATTAACGGATATATCTGAGGCAGATCCAGATCAACAACCTTATCACTAAGATGATCAGCGGGTTGACCTTACAGAAGGTCAACCTTTTTTGTATGAATCATTACGATGTTGAATAGGATGTATAGAAACACTTCTGGTTTGTCCAAATAGACAACCTGGCCTCTTTCATGTAATGTGAGGTTAAAGTCTATACGATGGATGGGGGAGGGCTAAGATGAAGAGTTTCGGGTTGATCATCGTTATTGCCATTATCATGTATGGTTTCAGTATTCTGTACGAAGACCTGAAGCATCTCCCGGAAGTAAATAAAGAAAACCAAGCCCAACAGGAGTCGGTCGAAAATTCTTCTGCTTCAGAAAATCTGGATCTTCCTGAAGGGGGCATAAATCATTACTTCTCCATGAATCAGGAAGAGCTGATTGCTGAACTTGGTGAACCAGATCGCATCGATTCTTCCTCTTATGGGTACCAATGGTGGATTTATGAGCAAAATCCAGACCAATATATCCAGTTTGGGGTGGAAAAAGGGAAGATTGTAACGGTATTCGTACTCGGAAAGAATATCGACATATCTCCACTGAAAATAGGTGAAAAGACGTCCGAAGTACAATCGAAGGTGAACATAGAAGGAGAAGTCCCTTTGAATGTTGATGGGAATCGTTATCGGTTCGAGCTGACACAAGAAGAGTTGAATACGAGACCTCTCGTGAAAATCAACGGTATTTGGGCGCAATTGTATTTGGATCAATTTGACGGTACATTGGTAGGTGCCCGTTACCTGGATCCAAAAGTTTTGGTCATGCAACGACCATATTCCTTAGAGTACCGTGGTGAATTGATTGAGCAGCCTAAAATCTCGTCAGATGAGCGGAAGCAGATCCGGGATGGGGAAGAGGAACAAATCTTCACAATTACAAATGTCATCCGCCAGCAATACGGTCAGGCACCGTTACAGTGGCATGAGAATACAGCTCAGGTCGCTTACGGACACAGTAAGGAAATGAGTGAAGAAAATTATTTTGCTCATGAGTCACCGATATCCGGGAGTTTATCAGACCGTTTAGAAAATGGGGATATTCGTTATCTCCAAGCGGGTGAAAACATAGCGGCGAATTATATTGACGGTATTGAAGCTGTAATCGGGTGGTTGAACAGTGAGGGACACCGAAAGGCTTTGCTGAATAAAGACTTCACACATCTTGGTGTTGGAGTCTATGAAAAATATTACACGCAGAACTTCATTGTTCCATTTGAATAAAATGTAAAGGCTGGTTCTCTAGAGAAAAAGCTTGAGACCAGCCGGTTCGGTTATCTATCACAAACAATAAATATGTTGACTAAAATGTGCCCGAATTGCATAGCAATTTGAGGCACTATTTTTGTTGATAAATAAGGATTATTGCTCAAATAGAACAATTTGTAACCTTACAGAATCCCCTGTATGTTTGCAAATTGACCTGCATTTTACTATTAATTGTTTTTGTTAGAATGCGGAAGGTAATCAAGATTTTTAAACTTATTGTTATTCAACAAATGGACAGGATTGTTGAAGGTGGGAGATAGGGTTTAACGGACATCAGATCCGTTATTTGTGACAAAAACGCCAATTTCGGTGTGCAAACGGACATCAGATGCGCTATTCTTTAAAAAGTATATTGTTTTTGATGATTTTGGACCAAATAAGGTATCATATGTCCGTTAAGTTTAGTGAAAATGAATAAGTTATAGAAATAAGGTCCTCAATGTCCGTTAGATTTATGAATTAGTCATTCTTCATTAATTATCGCGCGCTTTAGTTTAAAAAACTGAAAAAAATAGCCGCACATCGATCCGTAATGGATTGAAAGTTCGGCTTATTTTATATCTAATACAATATGAAATACAGTGCAATTATCTATGCATTTCCATATGCAATTTCTTAAGTAAATTACGGTTTTGTGACAGGTATCAGAACCCGTTCTCTTGAGACCAGCCTTTTTTATTATCTGGGGATCAAATAAAAACTGCCTGAGGCTGCTGCTACGAGTGTTCCTACATCATTGTAAATCTTACACTCTGTAACGGAAGTCTTAGACCCCAGATGAAGGATGGTAGCCTCACAGCGTAAAGCTTCACCAACACCAGGAGCGATATAATTCAGCTTCATCTCTGAAGTGACTGCAACCAGATTCTCTGGAATCCTTCGATTGACGAGGGTACCCATTGCTGTGTCTGCAAGTGTAGCCGTGAATCCGCCATGTACGATATCTACGGAATTACTAAGAAACGGTGTAATCGGAATACTCATTTCAAGCTGTTCACCAGATTCCTGTATGCTCGTCTTCATGAAACTTGTTATGTAAGTCTTATATTCACCATTGTGTTTGGATTGAAGGCCATTTAATACTTGTGTCAGAACACGTTTATCTTCATCGGTTGCTGAAGTCAGGACATCTTGCACCTTGTTTAGAATTTCTTTATTCAAATCCATATGGGTTCCTCTTTTCCTTTATGTATGCGCATTGTAAGTTTATCAATGAAAAAATACGTTCCGCAACTATAAAATAGGCGAACATAATAACGTGTTTCATTGTACTATATACTGTAGGCTTGAGTTGAACGTAATGGGGAGGCATTAAGGTGAGTAAGCAAGCGAATAAAAACGTAAAGGTCGAACAATTCAAGATGTTTGTACGCTCACACCCTGGATTAATCGATCACGTAAAAACTGGCAACCAGTCATGGCAAGAAGTCTTTACAGAATGGAACTTACTTGGTGAAGACCATGAGCAATGGGGTCAATACATTGAGCGAAAAATAGGGGTTGCAAATACAAAAGAAAAAACGAAGAAAAAAGGAACAAGTGTCAACGATCTGTCCGTTGGGGAGTTATTGAATATGTTCAAAAACCTCGATATGGAAGAAGTGAGGGAGTATGTATCTCAGTTCAGTTCTGCAGTAACAGGCATTCAAGAGATGCTCCAGTCCTTCCAATCGAAAGGTCCGACGAGACCACCGACGAATAACAACCCATTTAATCAATATTTCAAAGACTAGGATAAGGGAGTAAGAACTATGCGGAGAGAAATCATCCAATACTTGGATCAACGGCCGGATCTGAAATTCATCATCCGAGAACAACCCCACTGGTATCGTAAATTGTCTCGTAATCCTGCTTCCATCCAGGAACTTGAAGAAGAAGCAAAAACCTTCTATGGTCAAACGTTCGGTCAAAGAGTGGACCGATTGAATGGACAAATCGAGTCCTTTTCTAAGCTTTTACAGCTTTTTGCAAAACAATAACGCAGGTTGACTCAAATAAAAGTGTTCCACACCTCCAGAACCATTTAGGCTGCGAGGCTAATAGCACTTACGAGTCAGCCTTTTTATTTTGGACAAGCAAGTGGATAAATCTTTTATGGTCCGCAAAAGATATCGGGTGAGGAGGTGTCACCTGATCATGATGAAGAATCGTATTATGTTATCCACTATTACCATAGCATTGTTGTCCGGTTGCCAATGGGATCATGATGAAAAATTGCAACAAGTCGTCGTTGAATCAAGACCGGATTCGTTTCAGGCGATGGAAGTGACCAATCCAGCCCAAGAATTGAGCATGACAGTCAGGCATATGGTGACGAACAACGATATATCCGTAGAATGTTATGTTCCGGGATTTGAATTCACCAAGGGGGAAGGGAAATCTCAGCACGACAAAAAAGGGTACTTGAAGATCTCTGTCAATCATCAAAAACCCTTTCCGGTATATAAAGCTGCATTTGTTATTAAGGATCTAGCCAAAGGAAACCACCATATCCGCGTATCCCTTGTCGATACCGATGGTGAAAAAATCGATGGCTTGGAAAAGCAATTTTTTGTACAAGTCCGTTGAATATTATGAGCTCAGTGGCGTCACTTGTTTAGAACCGAATGGATTCGGCGGTTGTAACGGTTTGAATTCTTTCAAAAGATATTGAAAAATCTTTTCTTGCAAGTTGATTTTCATTTCTCGAAGAGCATCATTTCCGAACAATGTATTGAATTCAATGAAATAATACTTCCCATTCACATAGGCAAGATCAAAGCCTGCGTGATTCACATTCAACTGTTTCGCGACTTGCATGGTCAACTCCAACGCTTCTTGTGGTATGTGATTGACATCGACAAGACCACCTTTTGAAACATTGTTATGGAAGCCTTCGCTAACTCGCCAATAAGCGGCAACAACTTCGTCACCAATGACACATACTCTCAAGTCACGGTCCATTTCCAAGTATTCTTGCACATAGAATGTTTCGTTTTTTTCAGAATACTTAAGGAAGTCCTCTTCCGAGTTGATTAAAAATACCCCTCTACCCATGGAGTTGCGAGGTTCTTTTGCAACGAATGGAAAAGGAAATGTATCCAAAACATGTCTGATGTTCGATTCGGATCTACCTAAGATTTCCGTATAGGGAACGTGTTCTGGGCATACCGTCCAGAAAGCTCTGGTCATTTCCACCTTGTCATATCCAAGATGGATGGTTTCTACGCTAGGAAACACTGGTTTCTTCAATCCATACACAATGGAATTCACTTGCCAGTGTTCAGGATACAGGATGACTTCAGCGTCTTTGATAGAAGAACTTTCACGGAACATCAATTCCGGTTTGATGTAATGGACGCCAGGAATACCGATGGTGCGAAACGGATTAAACGTTACTAATTTCAATTTTCTATCCCCTAAAAAATGTACTAAACGAGAAAATTATATGGTCATTCATACATTCTGTCAATTGATTTTTTAAAAGGCTGTTATCTCAATCTTTGTTGCTCTTGCACTTGAAGAAAGTATAAAATACTTTCTTCAGTATAAGGGCAACTAGGACTCGACCCTAAAAAAGGCTTGGTCTCGCCAAGTTTTCTTTAAAAGTTGTCGATTCCCTCAAGGATGCTCGCTTTCCGCGGGGCGTGCGGTGAGCCCACTCACTTGCACAGGATGTCAACACAAAAATGATACATTTTCAAAGAAGCCATTTGTGCTCCTGCGTCTACAAGAAAGTCCTGTGGAGCGAGCTTCCTCGTCGCATGCCTTGCCAGGAGATTATTCAGGTAGTAGGCACGCTGGAGTCTCGCACCTTGCTCTCCAATCAACTTGCACAAGGTCAGTTTCTAAAAGTCACTAAAAAGCAATAATCTTTCAGATAAGAGCCTTTTTAAACGAAATACCCTCCCTTGAATGGTTGTATTGCAAGTAGTTGGAATCGATTCGGTTAGAAGCATGGAAATGTGTGGCGATTGTGTGGCATAATAGTGATAACCCATTGAAAAGGGTGGAGGTGTATCACATGTTAGCAACAATTGAAGGCATTGAGATTCTGGATGGTGCAGATGAACTTGCAGCAATGGTGGTCCATTCAGATGTCGCACAGCAATATAAAGAAGCTAAACGAAAGCTTCAGAATGATAAAAAGGCCCAGCGCCTCATATATGAGTTCAGCAAGATGAAGGAGAAGTACGAAGAAGTCCAGCGATTCGGTAAATATCATCCGGATTACAAGACGGTTTCGAAGGATATCCGAGTTCTTAAGCGTGAAGTCGATCTCCTGGATACAGTGTACGAATATAAAGTCGCGGAGAAAGCCCTCGAAAAACTGCTGAATGAAATCAGCGGAATCATCGCAGGTCAAGTCTCCAAGAATATCAAGGTCCCTACAGGAAATCCATTCTTTGACAACATGTCATGTGGTGGAGGCTGTGGTTCCGGTGGATCTTGTGGCTGTGGTTGATGTACTTAATCGATAAAGGGAAACCCGTTCGGGTTTCCCTTTTTTTGATAGGTAGAAGGATCATTCAACTCCTGAATCGTATGCAGTCATGGCATAGGTTGCCGCAGCAGAACATCTTTTCCTGGGGTACGAAGAATCTACCTCGGTATACGTATACATTGTTTTCTTTCCTAACAAAAATCATTTCGGAATGAAGCCTTTTTCCTTTCATAGCTTGAACGGCTGCCTTTTCGATCAGCTTTTGCATTTGTTTATGGACTATATCCTCGTGAACCGTCAAATAGAAGAATGGAATTCCTGCCATCTGTGTTTTTTCAACAGATTGAATACCATCTTCTTTTTGAAGTTTTTGGATGAAAACAGTCCATACCTTATCAAGATCCATTTCACCACACACCTTGGATAATCGATAATTGAGATTGCCATGTCAGCGATCTTCGTGCTAGACTGAATAAAAACCGGGATAAAGGAGTGTGCTTATGCTGACGAACCGGACAGGATTAGCGATTTGGCTACATTCTTTAAAATACATAAAACAGCTTCGGAAATTCGGGAACATCCATTATGTTTCCAAGCGTATGAAATATGCAGTACTTTATTGTGATACCGCTCAAAAGGAGCGAATCATCGAAAAGATTGAAAAACTACACTTCGTCAAGAAGGTAGAGCCTTCACATAAGGCGCATATCAAGACTGAATATCAAAACGCAATGCCGGACAAGGCAAAAGAATACGATTATAAAATCGGGTTATAAAACATTATTGCCAGGCAGGAATGATATGTTGCAATCTCAGAATACCCGTAAGGTACTGATAATATAGGTCGATTTCATTAAATCCACTCGACGGACGAACCTCCAAGAGTTGGATTTCTTTATTATGGCGCACAGCACATTGCTCGAATAGGTCCCAACGTTTCGAGTGTTCGCGAATCCCTTCCCGACAGATGTAGATCGGTTGGAAGTTGGATTCACCTGCAGGTTGCAGAACGATGGCAAGTGAGCAGATTTCTTGGTCATTTTTGACTGTTTTCAGCGCAACGAATTTACTCAGTCGGGCTTCATTCGTATCCGCTAGTTCAATAAGTTCGTATAGGTCTGAGTAACCCTCACCTAGTTCTATGAATCGTTGTATCATATGTAAGACTCCTTTCATTACATACATACTGTAGCACGAATCCATTGATGTGTGAACGATTTCTCCATTTACCGATTCCATAGGGTTGTAGGCCATCAGGAGAGTCGTGGAAATGCGTTCTTCAACATATGTTCATCTACCCATAAAAAAATGCCCGCAGGTAGGAATGCCTGCGGGCTGTTCCATATCAAAACATGCTGGAAACATCATTGAAATGTTTTTTCGCCGTAAGAATGGAACAATGGGAGAGGAGAAACCGGAGTTAAGCCTATGGGGAAATTAAGCTTACTCCGTGGTTCAACTAACAACACCATCTATGATGTTGTTAATCCTATTATTGTACAGTTCAAAAACAGATATACACTGTATTTAAGAATTTGCTTCTTTTATGGTAGGATAGTGGAGGAAAATATAACGATGTGAGGTATACGAAATGAGAATCATATCTGGTGATTTTAAAGGACGAAGATTGAAGGCAGTTCCGGGAACCGGTACAAGACCTACATCGGATAAAATACGCGAATCGATCTTCAATGTGATCGGTCCATTTTTCGAGGGTGGACGATCCCTTGATCTATATGGAGGCAGTGGAGCTCTGTCCATCGAAGCGCTAAGTCGCGGGGTAGAACAGGCCACGATTGTCGATGCAGAACCGAAAGCGATTGAAACGATCAAAGAAAACATCCAAACATTTGATGTGGTGGATCGGGTAGAGGTGTTCCGAAATGATGCATACAGAGCTTTGAAAGCGCTTCGAAAAAGAGAGATTCGATTCCGATACGTTTTTCTAGACCCCCCTTATAGGAAACAGAAGATCGCAAAAGAAATTGAATTCCTCGTCGAACATCATCTGTTAGAGTCACAAGCACTGATTGTGGCTGAGCACGATGCGAAACTTCGACTACCTGAGCAAATCGGTACCTGTAAAATGCATAAACATGAGCAATATAACAGTACAACAGCGGTTACAATATTTGTGAATGAGGACGAAAGGACGATGACACATGAATAAGAAGCTAGCAATCTGTCCGGGAAGCTTTGACCCGATTACATATGGACATCTCGACATCATACAAAGAGGTGCAAGTGTCTTTGATGAAGTGATTGTCGTAGTGGCGAATAATCAGAGCAAGAGTTCATTGTTTTCAGTTGAAGAAAGGATGGAACTCATCAAAGAAACGACGAAGGACCTTCCCAACATAAAAGTGGATACTTGTAATGGTCTATTGATGGATTATGTGAGAACGACTGGTGCAAAAGTCATTCTTAGAGGACTCCGTGCCGTTTCTGACTTCGAGTACGAGATGCAGATCACTTCAATCAACAGAAAGTTGGATGAATCTGTGGAAACCTTCTTCATGATGACAAATAATCAATACTCCTTCTTAAGCTCCAGCATCGTAAAGGAAGTAGCAAAATATCATTCTCCTGTTTCCGACTTGGTCCCTAAAATCGTAGAAGAAGCGCTGAAGAAGAAGTTTGCTAAATAATGCGTTAGATACATAAGCTTTTACCTGGCGGATTTCCATTTGAGTGATTTCCAGTGTAAGGTTACATAACCTAGCAGACTGATGAATGTAATCAATGCACCGACCGATAGCAGGCTTTCCCAGGCATCATAAATCCATGAAATCGATGGATGAGTCGAAAATGTTTCAACCACGGTGGGTTGATGACCATGATTCAAATAAAGTGGTTTCCATAGGATCAGAGTCAATACAGAAGCTATGAATCCATGCATGATCCTCGCAAGGAAAAATGGTTTGAACCGGATGTCCGTCTCAGCTAGTATGCTCGCCACTTGAGCTTGTACGGAAAAGCCGTTGAAAGCGAGTATGAAGCTGACGACGATCGCTTGTTGTAATAGTGCGGAACTGGATGTCTCGCTGATTTGTTTACTTCCTAGCGTGATCTCAAACAATCCGGAGATGAATGGCGAAATGATGTCATGAGAAAAACCAATCAGGCTAGCCACTGAAGCTAAAATGGTAGCGAATAACATCGTAATATTGAATTCCGTCAACATTCTGTTCAGTACAGAAAATAGGAGAATGAACCCACCTATCATCAACAGCGTTTGAATCGAATGTTTCACTGCATCTCCCATTTGTTTACCGAACGGACGGGGATCCATCTGTCTGACGTGATACATTCGCTCTAATGCATGCATGAATAGATTGATTTTTGTCGGCTTCCTGCAAACCGGTGCCGCGATTTCAGATGATCCATAAAATCGCATGATGATACCGACGATGATGTTACCCATATAATGTGAAGCGGCAAGCAGGATACCCAGTTCTGCATTATGAAAGAACCCTACGGCTACAGCCCCGAGGATGAAAAGAGGATTGGAACAATTGGTGAAAGCGACCAAACGTTCAGCTTCGTGCTGTGTCACTTCTTTTTCTTGTCTTAAACGGGCGGTCAACTTGGCACCTGCAGGAAATCCTGAAGCTAACCCCATTGCCCATACGAACCCCCCTGAACCAGGTACGTTGAACAATGGCCTCATGATCGGCTCCATTAAAACTCCGATAAAACGGACGACACCAAAGCAAATCAATAATTCACTGATTATGAAAAATGGAAGCAAGGAAGGAAAGACGATTTCCCACCACATTTCAAGCCCTTTCAAGGATGATTCGAAGGCGGCTTTAGGGTATATCATAATAGAGAAGGCGAATAAGGTCGTCAGAAGGGCGATGATCAGATTTTTTATGCGCGAAAGGTACAATCTAAAGCCTCCTTATGAATAGTCTAAATATATAGGCGATCTAGAAGAAGTTGTCCCTATTATTTATACGTACGCTTGTACAGATTAGACCAATTGTCCCTACACGAAGGAGGACGTGCTGTGAAGGAACCTAAAATCGGTATAGCACTCGGTTCGGGTGGAGCCAGAGGGTTTGCACATATAGGCGTCTTGAAGGCGCTCCATCATGCAGGTATCAAGATTGACATGGTAGCAGGTAGCAGTATGGGGGCACTTGTAGGAGCTTTTTATTGTACTGGTCACGAGCCCGCCACGATGGTGAAGATGGCGAAAATGTTTCGTAGAAGGTATTATATGGATTATACTGTTCCGAAGATGGGGTTCGTTTCGGGCAAGAAAGTCGAGCAGCTGATTTATGCCTTGACCCAACGGAAGAAGATAGAAGAGCTCGATATTCCATTTTCAATCATCGCGACCGACTTGCTGAAGGCGGAAAAAGTCGTCATCCAGGAAGGCTTGATTTCAGAAGCTGTTCGAGCGAGCATTGCGGTACCTGGAATTTTTGTCCCGTATAAGAAGGACGGACGGCTCCT
The DNA here is from genome assembly GCF_051842935.1 of Pseudalkalibacillus sp. Hm43. GTDB lineage: Bacteria > Bacillota > Bacilli > Bacillales > Fictibacillaceae > Pseudalkalibacillus. The sequence goes on from NZ_JBPXRR010000001.1 coordinate 925,511, forward strand.
GGTGGATGGGAGTGTCATCGATCGTGTACCTGTTTCGGTCGTGAAACAAATGGGAGCAGATATCATCATTGCCGTCGACATTTCCCATATTAAACAGAATCCTGAGATCAGTACGATTTTCGATGTGATCATGCAAAGCATCGATATCATGCAGCGCGAATTGGTCAAAGCACATGAAATCACGACGGATGTCTTGATCAGGCCCCATGTGGAAAATTTCAGTGCCTCCGCTTTCAAAGACATAGAAGAGATCATCGAAATCGGCGAAAAAGAAACGAATGGCCGAATTGCGGATATCGAAGCTGTAATACAAAACTGGAGGAAACAGAATGAAGAGATATAGAGGTTATTGGCCATGGGCAGGTCTCCTACTCGCAATATTACTGGCGTTCGTACCGATTCCGTATTATTTCACACAACCTGGAGATGCAAAGGAACTCACTCCAATTATCGAAGTGGAAGACAGGAATGAAGCTGAAGGCACCTTCATGTTGACAACGGTATTGGTCGGAAAAGCGAATGGAGCCAAATACTTATGGGCAAAGCTGAGCGACTATAGAGAGGTGTATCCGGAGGATCATATCAGAGGTTCAGATGAGACGGAAGAAGAATATCAGTCCCGTCAACTGCAATTGATGCAAAGCTCTCAACACGCAGCAACCATCGTCGCCTATAAGGAAGCGGATAAGGAAATTGAAATCAAAAATAAAGGCGTATTCGTAACGGGTGTCATTTCAGGTATGCCTGCAGATGATCTATTGAATGTAGGAGATCTCATAACTGAATTGAACGGAAAAGTAATCAAAACAGCAGAAGAACTCGTCGAAGGGCTGAAGAAGTTTGAGGCGAATGAAGAAGTGGAATTGACGGTAGTCCGTGATTCGAAGGAAGAAAAGGTGAACATCCCACTGAAACCATTCCCTGAAAAGCTTATGGACGAAGATGGTGATGAACGTGCCGGCATCGGCATCACTTACCCTGTCACGTTCACTGAAATCAAAACCGATCCAAAACTGAAGATTGATACGAACCAGATCGGTGGTCCTTCAGCTGGTTTGATGTTCACGTTAGAAATCTACAATCAATTGACGGACACAGACTGGACGAAGGGGTATCACATAGCGGGTACAGGTACAATGAATGAAAAAGGGGAAGTCGGACCGATCGGCGGAATCAAACAAAAAGTCGTGGCAGCAGATAATGCGGAAGCGGATGTATTCTTTTCACCCGTAGCTGCTGACAACTATAAAGAAGCAAAAGAAGCTGCAGAGGATATCAATACCGATATGGAAATCGTCCCTGTAAAAACATTCAAGGATGCCCTCGATTATTTAAAAGAACTTAAACACAGCGAATGAGATAGTAGGAAAAGAGCCGGATACCCGTAGAAGAACGGATGTCCGGCTCTTTTTTATGTGTTTACATGGAGTCGTATAGGAGGTGTGGCGTATTCACGTTTCCATAGTGAAATGTGCTGTTCGTTCGGATATCCGAGAATGTAGGTATTCGTTGCGGTCTTATCCAATTCGAAAAATGGGTCACTGTATTTCGAAAGCATGCTGACAAGAGGGAGTTTCATGTCTTTCTTAACACTGTTCAAGTACGCTTGACCGTCCGGACTCATACCTAATAGTCGGACATACGAAGGGGCTTCGGTGAGTGCGACTTCCATCGTGTGTTTCTTTGCATTCGTAAGAATATGGGTGCAGAGCCTTTGCAATCGAGTCCATGTGTATCGTTTCGTTTTGACCCGTTCGATGAATTCCGTGAACGTTCCTGCATGAACGATACACTCCTTCAACCGATTTTCAATTCCCTCCACACATTCATAAATCTGTCTCAGATCTTCGTCTGTCGATGTAATGATTCGGTGTTTCAACAGGGGAAAGTATCGCTCCCAATTCATGAAATGACCGAATTCTTTTTGATGTTGGGTTAGTCCGGTGTATGTAGATGCCGGAACGAAACGCTGAATGGAAGATAAGTCTGCATCCCCATCAAAAAGCATTTTCCGGATACCTGTCGCACTGGCGATATCATTCTCACCTTCACCATGTTCATGGTAGCCTGCGCCTGTTCTTTTTACCGTATTGGGCTTGATGTCCGGATTGATGTGTTGGATCGATTGCACGTAATGATAGCCAAGGATGTTGTTTGGTTGTGAGAGATCTACGATATCCTCAGGTCGATTGGTGAGTTGAGTGAATGCCTCTGAAGCGGCTGCTGGATAGCTGATGCCTTTCTTGACATTCTCCTGTATGCTCTCGTTGTATTCTTTTTCATGTGTGTTCAAAAAGTCGACGGTTTCAATAAAAGGTTGTATATTTCCGGATTCACTGCCGAAAATAACTTCATCTGTCTTTAACGCATCCAGAATGGAGATCGCCCCGTAAGCAAAGCGATCCGCCCGTTGTGTAGCGTAAGCGTATGGAAGTTCTACAACGATGTCCACGCCAGCCTCAAGTGCCATGCGGGTTCTCGTCCATTTTGACACGAGTGCGGGCTCTCCCCGTTGCAGAAAGTTCCCGCTCATGACCGCAATCGTCACATCCGCTTGAGAGGACTGTTTGGATTGCTGGAGATGATAGAAGTGTCCATTATGGAAGGGATTGTACTCCACCACTAAACCTAATGCCTTCATATTTTGACTCCTTATAATTTGGTAGTAAAAAAGAGTTTGCGTTACACTGTTGGTATGTTTAAAGTAAATATGAATGTGGAATTCTATTGTACCAAATTCTGCCGAAAGATTGAAAACGACTGTAAAGAAAAAATGTTGACAATTTTTTTGTGGAAAGCTATAATTACTACTGTTGCCTTGAGGTGATGACAAATGAAATGGTCCATACAACAATTGAGAAGTTTTCAACGTAAAGGACTAGAAATTGATGAAACCATTGAGTTGGATTCAATAAGCGATTTGGAGCCTGAAATCCGCGATCTGACACCGGTCCACATAACTGGGAACGCGGAAGTCAACCAAAATCGTGCTGTATTCCATCTGACGATCAAAGGGGCGATGACGTTGCCGGATTCGGTAACGCTCCAAGATGTGCTCTACCCGTTCCATATCCATTCGACTGAAATTTTCATGTTCGACCCTGATCATGGAATGGATGCGAATGAAGAGGACATCCACGTCGTTGAAGGAAATACAGTGGACCTGATACCTTATATTCAGGAAAACATTCTGTTGGAAAAGCCGTTGAAGGTCATCAGCTCTGAACCAACGGACAACCCTCCCGCACCACCATCTGGTAAAGGATGGGATGTCGTTGAGGAAGAACCGGATCAAGAAGAAAAAGTTGATCCTAGGATGGCCGAATTGGCCAAATTCTTTGATAAAAATGATGAAAAGTGAAGAAGCATTGAGATGCTCTAGCTGAACAATTCCTTCAAGGAGGTGGAAAACCATGGCAGTACCTTTTAGAAGAACCTCTACAACTCGTAAAAACAAGCGTCGTACACACTATAAGTTGAAAGTACCTGGAATGGTCAAATGCCCTAACTGTGGCGAATACAAGCTTTCTCACCGAGTATGTGGCGAATGTGGCACATACAAAGGAAAAGAAGTAGTTGAAAAGTAAGTTATAAGATAACAAGGAGGAATTGTCCTCCTTGTTTTTTTATTGGGCATAGAGAGGCCGCTAGCTGGTACTGAAAACAGAGAAACACCGATATCGATACCACATAGAGGCGATAGCTGTGGTTTTTGAACCCGGTTATTTTTCTAAAACGTGTATAATGTTAAATAAAATGCTGTGAAGGGGCGGGGAAACGACTGTGGTGAACAAATTGCTAGTGGAAGTAAAAGACGGAATCGGATGGATTACACTCAATCATGCAGAACGATACAACGCGATAAATTACGAAATGATGGATCTGCTCGACAACGCGATTGATGAACTGAAGCATGATGACAACGCAAAAGTCCTTGTCATAACCGGATCAGGCGACAAATCGTTCTGTTCTGGCGGAGACTTATCGGCGTTCCATCAATTGCATACAGAAGAAGAGGCCTATACGATGCTGTCCAGAATGGGGGATGTCTTATTCAAGCTGTTCACCTTTCCGAAACCGACGATCGCGCTGTTGAATGGCGTGGCGGTCGGCGGAGGGTGTGAAATTGCTTCAGCGTGTGACTTCAGGCTAGCCGCTCCACATGTAAAATTCGGTTTCATTCAGGGAACATTAGGGATTACCACTGGCTGGGGAGGAACCACCTTCCTCATGGAAAGGGTGGCGAATGATACAGCACTCGAATGGCTGCTCAGCTCTGAAAAATACACGGCTGCAGAAGGAGTTGCGAAAGGATTCATTCAAAAAGAACTCGGATATACGGAAAATGAATTCCAGACTTGGCTACAACCGATCGCCAATCAAACAATCGGTGTTCTCAAGGCCTACAAGCAACGTCGACTCGATCAGATCAATCTCCAGAAAACAAAAGCAAACATGGAAGCGGAAATCCGTGAGTGCTCCAAGTTATGGGCGTCAGATGAGCACCACGAGGCTGTCGCTGCCTTCCTGAAGCGGCGTTAATTCAACCTATTGGTGCTCCTGCATCTTTTACTAGAACGAAGTCTATCTTTTCTACTATGTGCATATGTTGGTTATAAAAGTAGAAATGTATGGAGGGATGCAGATGGGCTCCACACGCCAAGATGCATGGAATCACGATGAAGATCTATTGCTAGCTGAAGTCGTTCTCCGACATATACGTGAAGGTGGAACTCAATTGGCGGCATTTGAAGAGGTAGGGAAGAAATTATCAAGGACACCTGCTGCATGCGGTTTCCGGTGGAATTCTTTAATACGGAAAAAATATGATGCAGCCATCACCATCGCAAAAAAACAACGCAAACAAGCAAATCAAGCTTCGTCCAAGTCGAAGAAAAAGTCGGCACAACCTGAAAAGGATCAAGTAAAAGTCATGAATACCGACAATCAAAGTTTATGTATGGAGGATGTCATAAACTATTTGCAAAACATACAAGAAACAGAAATGAATGCAGAATCCATATTGGAAGAATACCAACAATTGAAGGAAGATTATGCTCAATTGGCTGAGGAGAATAAAGAACTCGAGTGTCAGATCAGGAAAGTCCAGGATGAATACGAAAAAGTACATGAAGATTACAGGGTATTATTGAATTTCATGGACAGAGCGAGAAAAATGGCGATAACAGAAGACGATGAAGAAGCTTCACAAGTAAAGTTCCAGATGGATTATAACGGAAACCTCCAGAAGGTAGAGAAATAATCGATATACCCCATAAGAAAAAAGTGGCCGATCATTATTGATCGACCACTTTTTTACGTTTTAAGATTCTATGCTTTCTGAGGATAGATCCATTTCCTTCAATGGACCTTCACTCGTCGTGGCGTCTTGTTGCTCGTGTACACCGGCAGGATACCATACATAAGGGTTCTCACCGCGGTCACGATTCGGGTTGTAGGTGACGGAATTGAAGCCCATCTTTTCCCAGAATTCGCTAGAACGTTGTCGTCCGTTCGTTTTGATAGGTAGATTGTAAGACTTGGCATATTGGACGAGCGCGCTTCCGAATCCTTTTCCATGATAATCAGGCAATACTTCCAACTTCCACAATTCCAAGTAGTCTTGTGGTGGATCGAAATAACGGTCATAATGCCCGTCAATTCGATAAAGACTCATTCTAGCAACAAGCTTGTTTCCGTAGTAAATTCCATAAAACGGTGATTCACTATCGTTTTCGATGATATTCTCTTGAAGGTCCTCGAGCATGGATAGCTCCTGAATCCCGTATTCCTTGAATTTTTTGAATTCCTCAAGGGTTTTATAGTTAACGAGAAGTTTTTGCACTTTATACATAATCGCATCCCCCTTCATTTACTCTCCCTATATGTCTAACTTTATTATATAATAAAATTACGAAAAATTCTGCAATAGTGAAAAATTTCTGCAGATTTCTACAGGAATCTACCCTATTCTTGTTGAAAGTAGTAGATTGTAGCCCATTGGAGTAGGAGGAGATCGTTTGAAGAAAATACTAATCGCGAACAGAGGAGAAATCGCAGCAAGAATCGTACAAACATGCGAAAAGCTAGGAATCGAGCCTGTGATCGTTTATTCACAAGCCGACCGTGACCTTCCTTACGTGAAAAATGCTAAGATTGCATATGAAATAGGTGAGCCGCCAGTCGCAAAATCCTATTTGAACAGCGAACGGATATTAGAGGTTGCACGAACAGAAAAAGTCGACGCAATCCATCCGGGGTACGGATTTCTATCCGAGAATGCAAATTTTGTACGTGAAGTTGAAAACGCTAACATTACGTTCATCGGACCTTCTGCAGATGTGGTAGAAGCGATGGGGGACAAAGTGAGAGCAAGAGAAACGATGCAAGCAGCAGGCGTTCCTGTCGTTCCAGGTAGTGACGGGGCATTGAAAGATGTTGAAGAAGCTGTCAAGCTTGCGGGTGAAATTGGCTATCCAGTCATGATCAAAGCAAGTGCAGGTGGCGGAGGAATTGGCATGCAGCGTTGTGAAGATGAAAAGTCGTTGCGGAACGCATTCGTTTCCAGCCAGAATCGTGCAAAAGCATACTTCGGTAATGACGAAATGTTCATGGAGAAATTCATTACGAACAGTCGCCACATTGAAGTGCAGATTTTCGGTGATGACCATGGGAATGTCGTCCATCTGTTCGAGCGGGATTGCTCGATCCAACGAAGACATCAAAAGGTCATTGAAGAAACACCATCTCCTTTCTTGAGTGATGAAGTCCGCCAACAGATTTGTGAAGCGGCCGTCCAAGCAGGGGATCATGTAAACTATACCAATGCGGGTACTGTCGAGTTCATTGTAGATGAAGAAGAGAACTTCTACTTCTTGGAGATGAACACCCGCTTACAAGTCGAGCATCCTGTCACAGAAATGATTACAGGATTGGATCTCGTTGAATGGCAGGTTAAGATCGCGCAAGGAAATCCGATTCCGAAAAAGCAAGAAGAGTTGACAACGAAAGGTCATAGCTTCGAGTACAGAATCTATGCAGAAGATCCAGTCAACTTCATGCCTTCTCCAGGAAAAATCGAGACATTCGATTATCCTACAGCAGATGGTGTTCGAGTGGATACTGGATTTGCATCACAAACCCAGGTAACACCTTTCTATGACCCGATGGTCGCAAAAGTCATCATCTATGGAACAGACCGTCAAGACGCTCTAGAAAAGTCCATTTCGTTCTTCAATGAATGGAAATTGGAAGGGATCAAGCACAATGGGCCTTTATTCACGACAATCCTGAATGAAGAGTCTTTCCAAAAAGGGAATTACACAACAAATTACCTGAACCAAGTAAAAACAAAAGTAAACAATTAGGAGTGGTACAACATGAAAGAGATTAAAGCATCTATGGCAGGAACAGTATTGAATGTATTGGTATCTGAAGGAGAAAATGTTTCAACAGGACAAGCTGTTCTTACACTTGAGTCAATGAAAATGGAAATCCCGATTGAAACGACAGAAGAAGGAGAAGTAGGTACTGTCAATGTAAATGTCGGTGATTTCGTTAATGAAGGTGACGTACTCGTCGTCATGAAATAAAAATGAATGAGCGCTCGTTCTCTCACTAGCAATGAAGGAGGATTCAGATGTTGAAAACGATAAATGAAACATTGCAAGAGACGAAAGCAAGAATTGAAGCCGGTGGTGCGGAGAAGTACCATGAAAAGCTGAAGGCGCAGAACAAGCTATTCGCAAGAAAGCGTCTTGAATTATTGTTTGATGATGGATCTTATAAAGTTGAAGATGGAAAGTTTGCCAATAACCAGGCTGAAGGCCTTCCGGCAGATGGTGTTGTCACAGCGATCGGTAAAGTGAATGGTCAGACGGTCTGTGTGATGGCGAACGATTCAACTGTTAAAGCAGGTTCTTGGGGTGCCAGAACGGTTGAAAAGATCATCCGCATCCAGGAAACAGCGATGCGCCTCAAAGTACCGATGTTCTATTTGGTCGATTCGGCAGGTGCGCGAATCACTGACCAGATTGAAATGTTCCCGAACCGAAGAGGAGCAGGGAAGATTTTTTACAATCAAGTGAAAATGTCCGGAATGGTTCCGCAAGTTTGTGTGCTGTTCGGACCATCAGCAGCAGGTGGGGCTTACATTCCGGCATTCTGTGACACGGTCATCATGGTCGATCAGAATGCATCCATGTACTTAGGTTCACCACGTATGGCCGAAAAGGTCATCGGGGAAAAAGTGACACTCGAAGAGATGGGCGGCGCACGCATGCATTGCAGCGTCAGTGGATGTGGAGATGTACTCGCGCATAATGAAGAGGAAGCGATTGAATCTGCGCGCTCTTATCTTTCATACTTCCCATCCAATTACAAGCATAAGCCTGAAAAGGTAGAAGCGGTCATCCCGAAGGAAGGGCGCAATCTATCCGAAATCGTTCCAGAAAACCAGAATGTACCGTTTGATATGTATGAATTCATCGACGGCCTAGTGGATGAAGGAAGCTTCTATGAAATGAAAAAGCTGTTTGCACCTGAGATGGTGACGGGCTTTGCGAGAATCGACGGAAAAGTAGTCGGTATCGTAGCCAACCAGCCTAAAGTCAAAGGCGGGGTCCTATTTGTCGATTCAGCCGATAAGGCGGCGAAGTTCATCACATTATGTGACGCCTTCTCCATTCCGTTATTGTTCCTTGCGGATGTACCAGGTTTCATGATCGGGACGAAGGTGGAAAGTGCAGGTATCATCCGTCATGGCGCGAAGTTGATTGCAGCGATGAGTGATGTGACCGTTCCGAAGATCTCGGTCGTTGTCCGAAAAGCATACGGTGCAGGTCTGTATGCAATGGCAGGTCCTGCATTCGAGCCTGATTGCTGTATTGCATTACCGACAGCGCAAATTGCCGTCATGGGACCAGAAGCTGCCGTGAACGCGGTTTATTCCAACAAGATCAATGAAATTGAAGATCCGAAGGAACGAATGAAATATGTTCAAGAGAAACATCAAGAGTACAAAGAACATATTGATATCTACAAGCTTGCCTCTGAGATGATTGTGGATGAAATCGTTTCAGGAGATGACCTTCGTGAAGAGTTGATTGATCGATATAGCATGTACGAATCCAAAGAAATGACGTTCAGTGAACGTAAGCACCCGGTGTATCCGGTATAACTCCAAAGTTTGAATGCTTGCTGAAGATCAATCCGACCTATGTTCGGGTTGATCTTTTTTACATAAAAGATGATCTCGATCAGGAAAAGCGGAGTGTTTAGGATGGATTGCTGTGCTAATATGGAAAAAGAATGAGTAGAAAGTAGGGGTTCGGATGAAGGTAGCGGTCATCGGTGGGGGATCGGTCGGATTATTGTATACCGCCCATTTGACGAAAATGGGGCACGAGGTGGAATTGTTCGTCCGTAGGGAAGAGCAAGTAAAAACGATTAAAGAAAACGGACTGCTATTGAAGGTAGGAGAAGGAGAGTATTCAACCCGTCCTGGAGTAAGTCTGATTGATGAAGACGCCTTGGTTGAAAAGGACCTTCTCATCATAGCGGTGAAGTCGTACCAATTAGAATCCATCATGAAGTTCATTTCAGAGAGGTTTGAGCGGACGAAAGCAATCCTGTTTGTGCAAAATGGCATGAAACATATACATTTGATACCAGAATTGAAAAGTCATTCCCTCTTTCTCGGAATCGTAGAGCATGGTGCGTTGAGACAATCAGATGGTGTGATCCAACATACCGGGATCGGCCGTACAAAAGTGGCACCTTATCTGGATGGTCACTCAGGTATCAACTGGAATAAGCTCTCTTCTGATGCATTTCCATTCATCCTACAATCAGATTGGTATGAAATGCTTAGCCGTAAGCTGCATATCAATTCGGTCATCAACCCTTTGACGGGATTATTAAAGGTAAGGAATGGAGAATTGCAAGATCATCCTGAGTGGATCAAACTGATGAGCAGTTTAAGCCGCGAAGCATGTCGAGTTCTTCAGCTGGCGGAAAAGGAAGCGTGGGAGGATTTGATGGCGGTTTGCAAGAATACTTCATTAAATAAATCTTCCATGCTCAGGGATATCGAACAAGGACGGAAAACAGAAATCGAGGCAATTAATGGGTACTTAGTACGTCTAGCAGAGAACAGTAATCTGAAGATTCCCAATCAGGAATTCGTCTATCGTGCGATAAAGGGGATGGAAAAGGGAAGAAGGGGAAACGATGGTTGACGTTTTACTTGGTTCATTAGCTACTTTCGTGACAGTGCCGATTCTTGCTTGGATAGCAGTGTACTGGATCACCAAAAGATTGACGAAGAAGAAAAAGAGATCCTTCTTGTTGGCAACAGATGTGACGACGTTTTTCCTGATCTTATCCGTGCTTGTCATCATGTATACGATATGGAGTCTGTCCTTCATTTGGCCGATCATGGTTGTGTTGTTATTGGTCGTCATCGGTATTACATTCGTATTTTGGAAACAAGATAAGGACGTTGGGATCTATCAAATCATTAAAACCTCGTGGCGATTCAACTTCTTATTATTTTCAACCGGTTATTTGTTCTTATGTCTGTATGGTCTGATCATTCGGGTCATCAATATAGGATGGTAAGCAAATTTGTTTATGGTAGACCATGGGATTTGCTATACTCATAATCGCAACGTGACGGTGTGAATGTAGAAAGGAAGAGCATAATGAATGTACTAGATATACCCTACCAACATAAAAACGATCTATACTCCGCTTACCTTTCTGGCGATGCGAATGTGCTTGGTCTATTTGATTACGATCCTACTTCAGAGCAATCATACATCGACCGGTGGAAAGAGTTGAAGGAACGTCATTTTCCAAGAGAAGCGGTCTATGGACACTTGATGGATTACCATCGGAAGTTACCAGCTTCCGAGCATACGTATTCGAATATTGAAAGAATCAAGGACCCGGAGACAACAGTCGTCGTGACAGGGCAGCAGGCGGGTCTTCTGACTGGACCACTCTACACGATACATAAATGTATGTCAGCGATCCTGTTTGCAAAAGAGAAAGAAAAGCAACTTGGAACCCCTGTTGTCCCTGTCTTCTGGGTCGCAGGTGAAGACCATGATTTCGATGAAGTGAATCATATCCATGTACCCGAACAGAGCATGGTCCGTAAGAAGAAGCTTTCTTTAAGTGAAGGGAAAAGGTCCGTTTCCTATATTCAGTTGCAAAAAGAACAAATGCATCGATGGATAGATGAAGTGATCCGATCGTTCGGTGAAAAAGAACATACGAATGAATTAAAGTCTATGATGGAAGCAGTGATTGAACATACAAGTTCCATGACAGACTTCTTTTCGTATCTGATGCTAACTCTTTTCAAGGATTATGGAATCGTTATGCTTGATTCAAATCATCCGGAAATTCGAAAGATCGAAACGCCCTATTTTCTTGAGATGATTAAGCAGAACCGTGAAACCGATCATGCTTTTCAAGAAGGTATGGAAGAGGTTTCTGAGTTAGGATACTCTACCATCATTGAATCAGAGGAAGCGAATTCCCACCTATTCATCGATGAGGGAGATACACGTGTACTGCTCATCCGAGAAGATGGTCAATTCAGAGGTAAGCATAATGAATGCTTATATACTATAGAAGAAATGCGAGAAATCGCGAAGCAGACACCTGAGCGCTTCAGTAACAACGTTGTCACTCGACCATTGATGCAGGATCTACTCTTGCCAACACTGGCGTTTGTAGCGGGTCCTGGGGAAATCAGTTATTGGAGCATGTTAAGGAAGACATTCCATACCTATGACATCCAGATGCCTCCAATTATTCCTCGTCTATCGATCTCTGTCATCGATCGGACGACAAAAAAATTGATGGACGATACCGGGTTATCTTTGGAGATGATTCAGCAGTCCGATGTCTCTTCTGTAAAGGAAGAATGGTTGAAGGAGCATACCGATTACGATCTTGACGAAGAATTCACCACTTCCCTCCACCACTTGAAAAAGGAACATGAGCGTTTGGAAGAGATAGCAGTCGACCTGGATAAGGGGTTACAGCCTATAGTGGAGAAAAATTGGGAAATCATAGAGGGACAAATCTCGTATTTGAAACAAAAAATGGAGCATTCGATTTATCAACGCCACGAAATTGAAATGCGGAAATACGATTATCTATTCACCCACATCTCACCACACGGACAACCTCAAGAACGGGTGCTTAATGTCTTCTATTATATTAATCATTGTGGAATGGGCTTGATCGATACGCTCATGAGCGGACAATATGAATGGAATGGAAATCCGAAAGCGGTGTACGTATAATTCACCATGATTCATGATCGGACGCATACAAAATATGCACTTGTACTTGAACTGGATAGGATCATTCTACGGTCGTCTACAGCATACGTATTCCAAGGTGGAAGTTCTTAACTGAATAACCGATTTACTGTCGGAAAAAGACTGCCAATCGTGTAGTTTATAGACGATAAAAACTTTGAAAAATCCTGCTTACAACAGCAGGATTTTTTTTTGTTCAAACGAATACTAAAACAAGTGGTGCAAAGTGGGGAGTTGTGGTAGACTTAGGGATGAAAGTGGGGAGGGGGATCCGTCTATGTTCATGGGAGAGCATTTACATACCATCGACGATAAGGGAAGAATGATCGTCCCCTCAAAATTCCGTGACGAACTGGGATCCACTTTCGTACTTACAAGAGGACTAGACCAATGTATTTTTGGATACCCTCTTGATGAATGGAAACAGCTTGAAGAAAAGTTGAAAGCACTCCCATTTACAAAAAAAGATGCTAGAGCTTTTACACGATTCTTTTTCTCAGGAGCTGCTGAATGTCAGCTCGATAAACAAGGTCGTGTGAACATCGCATCGACACTACGACAATATGCAAAGTTGGAAAAGGACTGTGTCGTCATCGGGGTAAGTAATCGAATCGAGATCTGGAACAAGCAGATCTGGGAAGAATACTTCTCCCAATCAGAAGACTCATTTGGTGAGATTGCTGAAAGTCTTATGGATTTCGACCTGTAGTGCAGCCGGACTTTGTGGACATGTAGAAATTGAGGGAACCGTATGTTTGAGCACGAAACAGTATTGAAAGAAGAAGCAATTGAAGGACTGAACATCAAAGAAGACGGCATATATGTGGATTGTACGCTTGGTGGAGCGGGTCATACAGAAGAAATCGTCAAAAGACTCACCACAGGACATGTATATGCTTTCGATCAAGACATTCACGCAATTGAAAATGCAAAACAGAGATTGGCACAGTATGAAGGGAAATTCACGATCATCAAGTCGAATTTCAGACATCTGAAACAAGAGCTCATGGAAATAGGGATTAGTGGTGTTGACGGGATTTTGTTTGACCTTGGTGTTTCTTCTCCACAATTGGACGAAGCAGAACGAGGTTTCAGCTACCATCAGGATGCCCCATTGGATATGAGAATGGATCAGACGAGCGAACTTTCTGCCTATCATGTAGTGAATGAATGGTCCTATGAACAAATTGTCTCGATTCTTTTCAAATATGGAGAAGAAAAATTCGCGAAATCGATCGCGAGGAAAATCGAATCGTACAGAGAGCGAAAAGCCATTGAAACGACTGGTGAATTGGTCGATCTCATTAAGGAAGCTATCCCAGCAAGGGCGCGTAGAAAAGGCGGCCACCCGGCTAAGAGAACCTTTCAGGCGATCCGGATTGCAGTGAATGATGAAATCGATGCTTTCGAAGAGGCTTTACGAGACGGGATTGAAATGCTGAATGCAGGTGGAAGAATTTGCGTGATCACCTTCCACTCCCTTGAAGATCGGTTATGCAAAAAGATCTTGAAGGAAGAAAGCAGCACACCGGATTTGCCGCAAGGCTTGCCGGTCATCCCGGACGAATACCAACCGAATATGGATCTTGTCACTCGTAAACCGATTACACCAGACACTGGGGAAACAGATAAAAATAGAAGAGCTCGTTCATCGAAGCTCAGAATCGCAGAAAAACGCTAGAAAGGGGAGAGGGGTATGAGTAATCTAGCCCATCAAGTACAGAGAAATACGAATCATGTTCAAAATCCACAGCCGAAACCACAAGTCGTCAAACGCAAGCTCTCACGTATTACGAAAGGTGAAAAGGTATTATGGTCAATCGCTGGTCTCATGCTGATTGCCGCTTCGATCTTCGTAATTTCAAATTATGCTGAAATCTACACCGTGAACAAAGACATTCAGGTGATGGAGCAAAAAATCGATCAGCATAATAAAAAAGTGAACGATCTTGAGCTACAAAAGGCAGAATTGAGCGAGCCTCTCCGAATTATGAATTATGCTGAAGATAAACTTGGCATGAAATTTGACGATAAAAATATAAAAGTAGTCAATAATTAATTAGGTGTGGTTCGGATGATTGAAAAGAAGAGTTCTAATATCAACAAAGGAGCAGTGATTTTATCTTTGATATTTGTCCTGCTCTTTTTCTTATTGATTGGCAGGTATTTCTACTTAGGTTGGACAGGTAAAGCGGAAGGTGTCGATTTGGAACAATGGGCAGAGGAGAAGTGGACTCGGTCTAATAAACTCGATGCAAATCGAGGAACGATCTATGACCGGAACGGAGAACCGATTGCAGAAGACATCCCTTCTTATACGGTTATCGCCATTCTGAATCAAGACTACGCAAATCATATTGAAGATCCTTCGAAAGCCGCATCCAAACTGGCTCCTGTTCTCGATATGTCAGAAGCAAGAATCAGAGATTTATTGGAAAGTGGAATCGAGAGAGAAGCGTTCCAGGTTGAGCTAGGCCCTGGTGGAGACAAAATCAGCCATTCTAAAATGGAAGAGGTCAAAGCGCTTGGCGTCCAAGGTATTGAATTTAACCGAAAAACGAAGCGGTATTATCCTAACCAGGATTTTGCATCCCATATCATTGGCTTTGCAGCGAACAATGATGACGGGACACGTACTGGTGCGATGGGTCTTGAAAAGGCATTAGACAAATACTTGCAAGAAGAAGACGGGATGCTGAAGTATCAAAGTGACAGCGCTGGGTATAAGCTCCCTGACCCGAATGAAGTGATTAAAGAACCGAAACATGGAGCGAGTGTCTACTTGACGATTGATGAGAAGATTCAACTATTCCTGGAAAAAGCGATGAACAACGTAGATGAGGAATATAGTCCGGAACGTATGATCGGGATAGTCGCCGATCCGAAGACAGGACAGATCTTGGCGATGTCGAACCGCCCGAGCTTCAATCCGAACATCCGCGACATCACCAACTATACGAATTTCGCCATCAGTTCTGCATTTGAGCCAGGATCGACGATGAAGATCTTCACCCTGGCGGCAGCGATTGAAGAAGGGGTATACAAAGGAAATGATGAATACAAATCAGGAGTCTACAAGACAAAGTATAGTAGTGTAGGAGATCACAATGGCAGAAAAGGATGGGGGACCATCTCGTATGATGAGGGTGTCCGTAAATCCTCAAACGTAGCTTTTGCAAAAATTGCAAACGAACAACTTGGTTTTGATAAGTTGTATGAGTATATTAATAATCGTTGGGAATTTGATGAGAAAACAGGAATTAACATCCCTGGTGAGGGTAATTCCGTCATTCAAGATTATAGTGAAATAGATCGGTTGGCCACTGCATTTGGACAAGGTAGCGCCATTACACCAATACAACAAATACAAGCAGCAACCGCAATCGCTAATGGCGGTAATATGATGAAGCCTTATGTCATTGATAAAATGGTAGACCCGAATTCCAAGAAAACAATCCAAGATGCTGAACCGAAAACTGTCGGTACACCGATTTCCTCTGAAACGGCAAAAAAAGTCCGAGAAATTTTACGGACGGTAGTAACCGACGGGACAGGTAAAAACTATGAGCTTGAAGGTTACGATGTTGCAGGAAAAACAGGAACTGCACAGCTATACGAAAATGGAAAACTTATGTCGGGGTGGGACAACTACCTGTTCTCTTTCTTAGGGATGGCACCGAAAGATGATCCTCGTTTGATTGTATATGTAGCTATAGATCGTCCCGACCTAGACGATGCAAAATATGAATCCGGATCAGTCCCAGTATCTAAAGTATTCAACCCGGTCATGAAGAGCAGCTTGCAGTATTTGAACATCACTCCAGATGAGAGTTCAGTAGAAGTCCAAGGGTCATCTGGTAATGGGATCGGGCTCGATGATCTTACTGGCGAATCATCCATTGAGATGAAAAAGAAGCTGGAAGAACAAGGGCTTCAAGTTCAGGTTTTCGGAGAAGGAGATACGATCGTCAACCAAGCTCCTTTTGCGGGCACAAACCTTTTAAAAGGGGAAACGGTCTTTTTGAAAACGGATGGGAAGGTGACGATGCCGGATTTGACTGGTATGTCACGTTCTGAAGTGCTCAGACTTGCGAAGGCTTTGGATTTGAAGACACCTGAGTTCACAGGGAGCGGATTTGCAGCTTTACAAAGTATAGCGAAAGGATCTGCCGTGAAGGAGAACTCACCGCTCGTGGTCGAGCTTAAGTCTCCACAAGAACTGAAAAAGATGCTAGAAGAAGCGTCAAAAGAAAAAGAGAAGAAAGAAGAAGACAAGAAAGAGAAGAACAACTGACAAGTTCTAGTCGTTTCTGTACAAGCATATAATTGGAACGAGCTTATCTGCCGAGGAGGTTGGACTATTGCGCGTTTCAAATGTGACTGTGCGGAGACGGCTTATTTTTGTTTTTGTAGCTGGTCTCTTATTTTTATTGATTATTACGGGTCGTTTAGCCTATGTTCAGTTTGTGAAAGGGGATTGGTTGACCGGATTGGCGCTTGATTCCTGGAGCCGTAATGTCCCTTTTGAACCGAAGCGAGGAGAGATCCTTGATCGGAATGGTGTTCCGATTGCAATGAATGTCAGTGCTCCGACGGTATTTGTCGTACCGAAACAGGTGAAGGATCCTTCTGAAACCGCCAGAAAATTAGCGGCTGCACTGAACCTGAGTGAAACGGATGTTTATAAGACGATTACGAAGAGAGAATCGATCGTTAAGATCAAAGGTGGAAAGAAGATCAGCAATGAAAAAGCGAATGAGATCAGAGGGTTCGATCTACCGGGTGTGTTTATCGGAGAAGACAGTAAAAGGCACTACCCGAATGGAAGCTATCTCTCTCATGTACTCGGGTTTGTCGGAATCGATAATCAAGGGCTGACAGGACTGGAACTTCAATACGATGACTATTTGAAAGGCGACAAAGGATATGTTTCTTTTTACACTGATGTACGAGGGAACCGTATGCCTTCATTATCTGATGAATACAAACCCCCTACAGATGGTATGGACTTGAAACTGACGATCGATTCAAACGTCCAATCCATCATCGAAAGGGAGCTCGATATTGCGGAAGCAACGTATAATCCGGACGGGGTCGTCGCAATTGCGATGGATCCGAATTCAGGTGAAATTCTCGGTATGGCGAGCAGGCCGGATTACAACCCGGAAAACTTCCGGGAAGTCCCTCAAGAGATTTATAACCGTAATAAGCCGGTATGGAGCACGTACGAGCCAGGATCGACGTTCAAGATCATCACACTGGCTGCAGCGTTAGAGGAAGGTAAAGTGGACCTGCAAAATGATCGCATCCACGACCCAGGCTCGATTGAAGTGGCTGGACGAAAGCTGCGTTGCTGGAAGAAAGGCGGTCATGGAAGTGAAACGTATCTAGAAGTCGTGCAAAACTCATGTAACCCAGGGTTCGTTGTCTTGGGTCAGAGGTTAGGGAAAGAAAAGTTGTTCTCTTATATTAAAGACTTCGGTTTCGGGACAAAAACAGGAATTGATCTTCAAGGGGAGAGTACAGGAATTCTCTTCAATTTGGATAAAGTCGGCCCATTGGAACTGGCTACGACTGCTTTTGGGCAAGGGGTCTCGGTGACACCGATCCAGCAAGTATCTGCAGTTGCAGCAGCTGTGAACGGAGGATACCTTTACACACCATACGTAGCCAAAGAATGGCTCGATCCAGATACGGGGAAGACTGTGGAACAAACAACTCCACAGATGAAACGCAGAGTCATATCTGAAGAAACTTCCAAGCAAGTTAGGGAAGCGCTCGAAAGTGTTGTCGCTCAAGGAACGGGTAAAGGGGCGTTCGTTGATGGGTACCGGGTCGGAGGTAAGACGGGTACTGCACAGAAGGCTGTGAACGGACAATATTTGAAAGACAATCACATCGTGTCATTCATCGGTTTTGCACCTGCGGATGATCCACAAATCGTCGTCTATATTGCCGTGGATAACCCGAAAGGGACACTGCAATTCGGGGGGATCGTAGCCGCTCCAATCGTCGGGAATATCATTGAAGACAGTTTGGCAGCGATGAATGTTCCGAAACGAAAGAATCAGATTGAAAAGGAATTGACATGGCTGGATCAACCTTTAATCGAAATTCCGGATTTAAAAGGGAAATCAAGGCAAGATATCCATAAGGCATTTTACGAGCTGAAGATTGAAACAGTCGGCGAAGGTGATACGGTTATCGACCAGGCACCAGAACCTGGTATCAAATTGGCTGTCGGATCAACGATTCGACTATATATGGGTGACAAATCTGCTTCAGAAGATTAAAATGTAAGCTATAGCATTCATTAAGCGGAACAGTGTCTGACATTCTTTCTTTTCAACATCATCTGGATGGTACCAGACCGAGAATGTTGATAGAGTGTCCGACACTTTCTTTTGCATGTTAAATGAATCATGTTGAATAAAAGGATGGATATGAATTTTATGAAGAACTTGAAATCACTATTGGACCACTTGATGGTCTATCAATTGTTCAATGAAGATGACCCTTCCATCACCAGTATCGAGATGGATTCGAGAAAAGTGGAAAAAGGGAATTTGTACATCTGTATCAAGGGTGAAAAGTTTGACGGACATGACTATGTTGACGATGTCGTGCAGAAAGGCGCGTCAGCGATCTTAGCTGAACGAATGATTGAAACGACCGTCCCAGTCATTCTGGTGAAGGATAGTCGGCATGCGATGGCTGTCCTGTCGGATTTTTTCTACGATCAACCGACACATGATCTCCAATTGATTGGCGTTACCGGTACGAACGGTAAGACGACAGTCACGCATATCATGGACCATCTGTTTCAGGACCAGAACAAACGGACAGGTGTCATCGGTACGATTGAAATGCGGATCAACAATCAAAAATACCCGGTCGCCAATACGACGCCCGAAGCACCGTTCCTTCAGAAAGCTTTTTCTAAGATGATTGATGAAAAAGTCGATAGTGCATTCATGGAAGTTTCTTCTCATGCACTGGAAATGGGGCGTGTCCGTGGGTGTGATTACGATATTGCTGTATTCACAAACCTTTCTCAGGATCACCTGGACTATCATGAAACGATGGAGAAATATTTACAGGCGAAAGGTCTTCTGTTTTCTCAGCTAGGTAATACATATGATAGAAAGAAGCAAAAACTCGCAATCTTGAACGCTGATGATGATGCTTCTAAACAGCTGAAAAGAATGACCTCGGCTCAAATCATGACCTATGGCATCGAAAATGAATGTGATGTCATGGCGAAAGACATCCGTATTTCTGGGAAGGGTACCCAATTCAAAATCAGAACCTTAACAAGTGAATACGATGTCACCATGAAGCTCGTCGGCAAGTTCAGTGTATATAATGTCCTTGCAGCGATGACAGCTGGAATTGCAGCAGGACTTGATGAGCAAAAAATGATCACTTCTGTCGAACAATTGGAGGGTGTACCTGGACGTTTTGAAGTAATTGACGAAGGACAACCATTTCCGGTGATCGTCGATTACGCCCATACACCAGATAGCCTGGAGAATGTCCTGACAACGATCCAAGAGTTTGCTGAAGGCGATGTCCATGTGATCGTCGGTTGTGGTGGAAACCGTGATCGCACCAAGAGACCGTTAATGGCACAAATAGCTGTCAATTATTCAGACCATGCGATTTTCACGTCCGATAACCCAAGAACAGAAGCGCCAGAGCAGATTTTAGAGGATATGGAAGCTGGCATTGAAAAAGGCTCCTACACCTCAATCATAGATCGGAAAGCAGCGATTGAAACAGCTGTGAATATCGCTAAAAAAGGTGATGTCATCCTGATTGCTGGAAAAGGTCATGAAACGTATCAAATCATCGGTGATCAGACAATTGATTTTGATGACCGCGAAGTGGCACGACAAGCAATCAAGAAACGGTCTGACGTATAATGTTGAAAGTTATTCAAATATGTAGCAACTTATCATCTACTGGGAGGGGTTAGTTCAAATGGAAACCACATTAATCGTTACCCTTCTGGCTTCATTTATTGTAGCTGTCGTCCTTTCGCCGATATTCATTCCATTTTTGAAACGTCTAAAATTCGGCCAAAGCATACGTGAAGAAGGGCCCAAATCACATCAAAAGAAATCTGGAACACCCACAATGGGTGGAATCGTCATCATTGTTTCATTATTGATTTCGACTCTGTTTATCGCATTGTATTTCGGATTGTTTACAACAGAAACGATGATTTTGTTATTCGTGACATTTGGTTACGGAGTGATCGGATTCATTGATGATTTCATCAAAGTCGTCATGAAACGGAACCTAGGTCTAACATCCAAGCAGAAGCTGCTTGGGCAACTTGTCATTGCAATCATTTTTTATTTCGGGATGAGGCAAGCAGGCATTTCAACCGCATTATCAATCCCCGGAACGGAATGGTCGATTGAGCTTGGATGGTTTTATTTCGTATTGATCATCGTCATGCTCGTCGGTGCTTCAAATGCTGTCAACTTGACAGACGGTCTGGATGGATTGCTCGCTGGAACTGCTGCGATTGCATTCGGTGCATTTGCGGTCATCGCATCCAGTAAGCTTGACTTGGATGTAGCATTATTCTGTCTCGCAGTCGTAGGTTCCTTGCTAGGCTTCCTCGTATTCAACGCACATCCCGCGAAAGTATTCATGGGAGATACAGGATCGTTAGCGCTCGGTGGCGCAATTGCTGCAGTCGCTATATTAACAAAAACTGAATTACTCCTTGTCTTGATCGGCGGAGTCTTTGTCATGGAGACCTTATCGGTCATGATTCAAGTGGTTTCCTTCAAAACGACAGGAAAACGAGTATTCAAGATGAGTCCACTTCACCATCATTACGAGTTGAGCGGGTGGAGTGAATGGCGCATCGTTGTCACTTTCTGGGCAGTAGGACTATTGCTCGCAAGTCTCGGAATCTATATTGAGGTGTTGATCTAAATTGAACCGGAAACATGAATTGGAAAAGAAAAACGTGTTAGTGGTTGGCCTTGCCAAAAGCGGATCAGCAGCTGCAAAAGTTTTGCATAGTCACGGAGCGCGGGTAATCGTCAACGATCAAAAGCCGCTGGAAGAGAACCCAGAGGCGAAAGAGCTTCAAGGACTAGGAATCGAGGTGCACTGCGGAGGTCACCCTCTCAGCCTGTTGGACGAGCAGATCGACTTCATCGTAAAGAACCCAGGGATTCCATATAAAAACCCGTTGATCCATTCTGCACTTGAAAGGAAGATACCGATCTATACCGAAGTAGAGTTGACTTCCTATCTGACCTATGCAGAATTGATTGGTATAACAGGTTCCAATGGGAAAACGACTACAACGACACTTGTGGGAGAAATGCTTGAAGATGGGAAAAAGACACCTCACGTTGCCGGGAACATTGGAACTGTTCTCTGTGAAGTTGCCGATCAGACAACGGACGAGGATATCATCATTGCTGAGTTATCAAGCTTTCAATTAATGGGAATCGATTCTTTCAAACCGAACATCGGGGTGCTTTTGAATCTGTTCGATGCACATCTCGATTATCATGGCACGCGTGAGGAATATGGAAAGGCGAAAGCTCGACTATTCATGAATCAGACATCTGAGGACTTTTGTGTGTACAATGCTGAAGATGAAGAAGTGGTTCAACTCGTCAAAGAAGTGAAGAGCACAAAGATTCCATTCAGTACGAAAAGAACCATGCAAGATGGTGCTTATCTCCTCGAAGGGAATGTTATGTTCAAGCAGGAAGCCATCATACCCGTAGAGGATGTCGTTCTCCCTGGAGAGCACAATCTCGAGAACATTTTGGCATCCATAGCAGCAGCAAAACTGGCAGGGGCTTCTAATGCTCAAATAACCAAAGTGCTACGCACCTTCAGTGGAGTCAAACATCGGTTGCAATTCGTCGCTTCCCACGATGGTATACGCTTTTACAATGATTCAAAAGCGACCAACATTCTGGCGACTCAAAAAGCCATCGCTGCATTCAATGAACCGATGGTACTTCTTGCAGGTGGTTTGGATCGAGGAAACGAATTTGATGAGTTAAAACCGTATTTAGATAACGTCAAAGCATTGATTACATTTGGTGAAACAGCTCCGAAATTGATCAGAGTAGCGGAAGAAGCAGGAATAAAGGCGATTGAACATGTTGATAATGTTGAAAAAGCCGTTCCTGTTGCAAACCATTACGCTGAATCTGGGGATGTCGTGTTGTTATCCCCTGCATGTGCCAGTTGGGATCAATATCCTTCTTTCGAACAAAGAGGGGACATGTTTATCCAAGCGGTGCATAAACTTAGGTAATAGGGACGTGTAAACCTTTAGATTCGAGGTGTCTTGATTGCCTAAGGCTAAGAAAACACCAGATTTCGTATTAGTGATTGTGACGATGACATTGCTTGCCATCGGTATCATCACCGTTTATAGTGCAAGCGCTCAATGGGCGGAAATAAAATTCGATGATTCATTTTTCTTTGCCAAGCGTCAATTGCTGTTCGCCGGCCTCGGAATCTTTGCGATGTTTTTGATCATGCAGGTCGATTATTGGAACTGGTCGAATTGGTCCAAAATTCTATTATTAGCCTGTTTCGTTCTTCTCATCGCTGTGCTGATTCCTGGCATCGGAATGGTCCGAGGTGGAGCAAGGAGCTGGATTGGTGTCGGTGCATTCTCGATCCAACCTTCTGAATTCACCAAATTGGCGATGATTGCCTTTCTGGCTCGTTATCTAGCATCGAATCAGAAGAAGATCACTTCCTTCAAAAAAGGATTGATGCCATCGCTTGGTGTCGTCATGCTCGCGTTCGGAATGATTATGCTCCAGCCGGATTTAGGGACAGGAGCGGTCCTCGTCGGAACGTGTGTGGTCATGATCTATGTGGCAGGTGCACGAGTCAGTCATTTCGTCGGACTCGGCTTCATCGGTCTAATCGGATTCGTCGGCTTGATCATATCCGCACCATATCGGATCAAACGGATCACATCGTTCCTCGATCCATGGAGTGATCCGCTCGGTAGTGGATTTCAGATCATCCAATCTTTATATGCGATCGGACCTGGTGGATTATTAGGTCTTGGTCTTGGACAAAGTCGCCAGAAATACGGTTATTTGCCTGAGCCGCAAACGGACTTCATTTTTGCCATTCTCTCTGAAGAGCTCGGTTTTATCGGGGGATCACTCGTATTGCTTTTGTTCGGATTGCTCCTCTGGAGAGGAATACGGATTGCACTCGGGGCACCGGATTTGTTCGGCAGCCTTTTATCAATCGGTATTATCGGGATGATTGCCATACAAGTCATGATCAACATTGGAGTTGTTACCGGGCTCATGCCTGTTACAGGTATCACACTTCCATTTTTGAGTTACGGAGGATCTTCTCTTACACTCATGCTCATGGCCCTTGGCGTCCTATTGAATATAAGCCGATACGCAAGGTATTGAGTGTGGACATTATGTGTGGATTGGATTAGACTTAAAGTGGTAGAATACGTTCTCCAAACAGCTTGGCTTCTGCCAAGTTTCTTTTTTTGCTTACGAATAATATGGTCGGTTGCACGTTGAGATCAATTTTACGAAAAATGCCATGTTTAGCTATGGACATGTAAAGTGCATATCATATTATAGAGATGTATAAGGTGGTGTCTGTGAAATGAATGAATTGATAAAAAAATTAGAAGATGCGAATGTCGGGAAAGTCTCTCAGGACGAACCGCTCGCTAAACATACAACGATGAAGATCGGGGGACCAGCCGACATATTGGTGGAACCGAATTCGATCGAGGACTTGAAAAAAACGGTCGAGATCGTAAAAGATAGTGGTCTGCGTTGGACGGCCATCGGTCGTGGCTCGAATCTGCTTGTCATGGATGAGGGCATTGAAGGTGTCGTCATCAAATTAAGTAAAGGGATGGACCATCTCGAAGAAAATGGTGAAGAAATTACAGTTGGTGGAGGATATTCACTCGTCAAGCTGTCTACCATCATGAGTCGTAAAGGGATGGCTGGGCTTGAATTTGCAAGTGGAATACCAGGTTCAGTAGGTGGAGCCGTTTACATGAATGCTGGAGCCCACGGTTCAGATATGTCACAAATTTTGAAGAAAGCACTTATTCTTTTCGAAGACGGTACGATGGAATGGCTTACTTGCAAAGAAATGGAATTCTCCTATCGTACTTCCATCCTTCAAAAAAGGCCTGGCATCTGTCTTGAGGCCGTACTTCAACTGAAGCAAGGAGACCGGGAATCCATCACGGAAGTCATGCAGAAGAACAAAGATTACCGTAAAGAAACCCAGCCTTGGAATCATCCATGCTGTGGAAGTGTATTCCGTAATCCGTTACCGAATTATGCAGGACAATTAATCGAGAGTTCTGGTTTGAAGGGACATTCAATCGGTGGTGCACAAATCTCGGATATGCACGCAAACTTCATTGTGAATACCGGAGATGCCAAAGCAAAAGATGTACTCGACCTGATTCAATTGGTCAAACAGACGATAAAAGAGAAACATGATATCGATATGGAAACAGAAGTAGAGATGATTGGAAGAGAAAACTCATAAAAAATGGAGAATGATGCATAAAGTTGGATTAAAGTTCCATTTCAATATGCTATAATACATCTAAATGGATGTATTTGATCATAGTGGACATGTACGTTTGAAGGTGTCTGACGAGATGGTGCAGGTCAGACCCTTTTTCACTCTTTCAAAGTCCTCGATTATTGGGGGAGACCTTATGGAAAATAAAAAGGTTACGACACTCGAAGACCGTATTCCTAAACTGAAGCAACAACGGAAACAAAAAGCGAATCGTAGAATGATCTTCTATGTTTCCTTTTTCTTTTTGCTCATTCTTATCATAGTTTATTTCCAATCGCCGCTCAGTCATGTGCGGACGATTGCGATCAAAGGGAACGAGGTCATAACCGAAGAAAAAATCATGTCCAACATCGACCTTACGACGGAAACGAACTATTGGTCAGTCAATGCGGCTGCCATCGAATCAGATGTCCGAAAACTGGTCCAAGTGGAATCAGTGAAGGTTGAAAAAGTATTTCCAAACAAAGTGATCATAAATGTTACTGAATTCGGAAAGGTCGCTTTTCTTGAAAAAGAAGGCGTCTATTATCCGCTACTACAAAACGGGGAATCACTTCCAAGAGTCTCCGAAAATACAGTTCCAACAAATGCGCCGATTCTGATCGGTTGGAATGACAAAGAACGGATTCCGAGCATGGCAGAAGAGTTGAATAAATTGGATGAAAGCATCCGTATCCGAATCTCTGAAATTCATCATACGCCAGTTGAGAAGGATGAACAGCAAATCACACTCTATATGAACGATGGATACGAAGTAAAATCCCGTATTTCCAATTTTGCTACATACATGCAATACTACCCTTCCATTGTGGAGAAATTGGATGGTCAGAAAGAAGGAATCATTTATATGTCTGAGTCACCAAGGTTCGAACCTTATGAACAAGGAGAAGGGAAGGAAGAAACGGAGAATGAAAGTCAGGGGTAAACATGCAATATACTCGTTGGTTCTTCTGGTTACGGGCTTCATCATTTCCTACTCCTTTCAATACACAAGCGAGGCGGACAAGCGTCCGACCAATGACCAGTGGAAGAGGGAAGACCAGTTGAGGACTTCGATACTGTCATTACAACGGGAAAACAGACAGTTGCAGACTGAACTGGAAGATGCCCAAACAGTCGTCAATGACATGGAAGAAAAGATTGCTACTCAAGAGAAAAGATCCTTCAACATGGTAGAAGAGGTCAAAAAACTGAGAAAAGTTGTCGGGGAAGTCGGTGTAGAAGGTCCTGGACTCAAAGTAGAACTAGAAGACAGTTCTTACATTCCAGAAACCGAAAACCCGAATGATTATATCGTACATGAAGAGCACATCAGAAAAGTCATACATGAGTTATATGTTACAGGTGCTGAGACCATTGCCATCAATGGTCAGCGGATCTCCAAGACGAGTTTCATCAATTGCGTTGGACCTGTCGTGAATGTCGATGGGGTAAAACATCCTGCTCCATTTGTCATCACTGCCATCGGAGATACGGATATTTTGTGGAGTTCATTGAATCTATCAGGTAATGTGACAGATCAATTAGTAGATGATGGAGTAGAGGTTACAATGAAAAAAGAATCTAGCATCGAGATTCCACCATTCATCGATCGGGAAGGATGACAGCAACGATGCGGAGAAGTGTAATTTTTGCGATAACAACGTTGATCTTAGGGTTCATGGTTGCTGTTCAATTTCATACGACCCAAGAGCCGATTGTAAGAGATACACGAGACATATGGGAATTAAGACAAGATCTCGAGCAACAAAAGAAGGTTCAACAAGAACTCTATAATGAGATCTATAAGAATGAACAACTGATTGATGAGTATTCCGGAGAAAGTACTTCGAATCAATTAAGGGCGTTGGAGAAAACTTTATCAGAGCTGAAAAAAGATGCAGGCTTGACAGAAGTTAGCGGTCACGGAATCATTCTGACCATCGAACCATTATTAAACGACGAAAATTTAGCCGGATCAGATGTGAAAACCATCCATCCAGAATTACTGCGTCGTCTGATCAATGAACTGAATACATATGGTGCAGGAGAAATGTCCATTGATGGAAAACGAATCATCAATACGACCCCGATTCGTGAAGTGAACGGCAAGACCTTTGTAAATGACGAACCGTTATCCTCATTTCCGATCAGGATCAAAGTCCTTTCAAAAGATTCAAACAAACTTCATACCGAAATGCTCACTTCTCAATCAGGTGACGATTTCGCTAGAGATAACCTTCTGTTGTCTTCTGAATTGGTGGATAACGTCACAATTCCTGCATATGACAAGCAAATTCGTGTCAAGTATATGGAAGAGAAGGGGGAATCCTAAATGTGGCTACCTGTATTAGGTTTATTGATCGGCCTCCTTCTTGGGTTCATGTCAGAAATAAGAATTCCGGATGAGTATACGAGTTACTTGTCGATCGCCGTTTTAGCGGCTCTTGATACATTATTTGGTGGGATTCGCGCCCAGCTGCAAAAAACGTTCGATGATCAAGTTTTCATAACGGGATTTTTCTTCAATATCCTGCTTGCCGCAGGTTTGGCTTTTCTAGGTGTCCATCTTGGTGTAGACTTGTATTTGGCTGCAATTTTTGCATTCGGTGTAAGGCTTTTTAACAACATTGCGGTCATTCGTCGTTTGATTTTATCAAAAAACACAAAATTAGATGCCACAGAGCGAAAAAACTTATAAAAAATAAAGGGAATACTTGCTTAGTGTTGAATACATTCCTTAAATACGCTTTTAAACCAGTATTTTCGGCTTATTCATTAGGATAGGAATGGAACCTATCAGATCTCGTAATGGATCGAGCAAGTAGATATTTTGAGGGAGGTGCCACAGAATGAACAGCAGCGAAGTTATGATTAGTTTAGACATCGGTACATCCAATATTAAAGTAATCATTGGAGAAATGTCTGATGAGTCCTTTAATGTCATTGGAGTAGGGAATGAAATATCAGAAGGAATCAAAAAAGGTTCCATCGTTGATATTGATGAAACTGTTCGTTCAATAAGAAAAGCGGTTGAACAAGCTGAAAGAATGGTAGGAATAAAAGTCAATTCCGTGATTGTCGGAATTACCGGAAACCATGTCCAACTCCAACCTTGTCATGGAGTTGTTGCCGTATCCAGTGAGGATCGTGAAATACGAGATGAAGATATTACAAGAGTCATAGATGCTGCTCAAGTAATGTCCATACCTCCTGAAAGGGAAATCATCGACGTCATCCCAAGAGAATTTGTGGTCGATGGGTTAGCCGAAATCAATGACCCTCGGGGCATGATTGGCGTCAGACTAGAAATGGAAGGCATACTCATTACAGGATCAAAAACGATTTTACATAACGTACTAAGGTGTGTAGAACGAGCTGGCTTAGAAGTTGCAGATATATGTCTACAACCTTTAGCAGCAGGAACAGTCGCACTGAATAAAGACGAACGCAACCTTGGTGTCGCATTAGTCGACATGGGTGCAGGTTCAACCACTCTTACCGTTTTTGATCAAGGTTCAATCCAATTCACAAAGGTTCTTCCAATCGGGGGAGACTTTGTTACTAAAGATATTTCAATTGGACTTAGAACGACCACAGAAGACGCAGAACGTGTTAAGGTAAAACATGGGCATTCTTATATTGACCATGCCTCAGATGAAGAAACATTCGAGGTTGCTCGAATTGGTTCCTCTGACGAGCAGCAATTCTCGCAATATGAATTAGCGCATATCATCGAACCGAGAATGGAAGAAATTTTCGGTTTGATTGTAGAAGAATTGAATCGTAATGGTTATCAGGAACTTCCAGGCGGTTTTGTCCTGACTGGAGGGGTCGTTGCAATGCCGGGTGTCCTAGAACTGGCACGTGAAGTGTTGGATCAGAATGTCCGAATATCCATGCCGGATTACATCGGAGTCCGTGAAGCGCAGTACACGACTGGAGTAGGATTGATCCAGTTCACTTTCAAAAATGTGAAAGTTCAAGGAAAGGAAGTTGCTGCCGCGATATCAGAAGAACATATGGAAGAACAGCCCGTCAAAAAGCGACGTAACACAGAACCACAACGTTCAGAGAAAGAAAAGCCGGGTGTGAAGAATAGAATGAAAGAATGGTTCGGAACCTTCTTCGAATAACCACACAAAATCAGAAAACCAGATGATTAGGAGGATCGCAAATGCTAGAGTTTGATATGAATATGGATGGCCTCGCAAAGATTAAAGTAATCGGTGTCGGCGGTGGAGGTAGTAATGCCGTCAATCGTATGATCGAAAATAATGTACAAGGTGTAGAATTCATTGCCGTCAATACGGACGCACAAGCATTGAACCTTTCCAAAGCGGAGACGAAAATGCAGATCGGTTCGAAACTTACAAGAGGATTAGGTGCAGGTGCTAATCCGGATATCGGTAAAAAAGCTGCTGAAGAAAGTAAAGAGCAGATTGAAGAAGCTCTTGAAGGAGCAGACATGGTGTTCGTCACTGCGGGAATGGGTGGCGGAACTGGTACAGGTGCAGCTCCAGTCATTGCAGAGATCGCAAAAGAGATCGGTGCGTTGACAGTAGGAGTCGTCACACGTCCATTTACGTTCGAAGGCCGAAAGCGTTCGACTCATGCAGTCGGCGGAATCGAAACATTAAAGGAAAAAGTAGATACGTTGATTGTCATTCCAAACGACCGACTATTGGAAATCGTGGATAAAAACACGCCAATGCTCGAAGCGTTCCGCGAAGCGGATAACGTACTTCGTCAAGGTGTACAAGGTATCTCCGACTTGATCGCTGTACCAGGTTTAATCAACTTGGACTTTGCAGACGTCAAGACGATCATGACTTCTAAAGGATCAGCACTGATGGGTATCGGGGTTGCAGCTGGTGAGAACCGTGCGTCCGATGCAGCGAAAAAAGCGATCTCAAGTCCATTGCTTGAAACATCCATCGATGGTGCGAAAGGCGTATTGATGAACATCACTGGTGGATCGAACTTGAGTCTTTATGAAGTAAACGAAGCTGCTGATATCGTATCTTCTGCTTCTGACGAAGATGTAAACATGATTTTCGGTTCTGTCATCAACGAAGATTTGAAAGACGAAATCCTTGTGACGGTCATTGCGACAGGTTTTGATGAAGTTCAAAATCAAGCGAAGCAACAACAACCGCAACGTCCAAAGCAAACGATGAACAACCAAAATCAACAACCTTCACCTCAAAAGAGCCGTGAAGAGCAACCACAACGTCAGGAAAGTCAGCGTTCTACGAATTCGTCACCACAGACGGATATCAACGACACGCTCGACATCCCAGCGTTCTTACGTAACCGTAACCGTCGCCGTTAATAACGATTATGAAGGCCTGTCCCACTTATGGGACGGTCCTTTTTCATGTTAAGGGAGGTAGTTCGTGTACGTAGTATGATGTGACTAATTGGCAAGACGTTCCGCTTTTATCGAGAGATGAATTCCTTTTTTCGGGAAACAAACGAACATTTTCGAGAAACAGCAGTCTCGTCTCCCAAATCCATCGATTTGTTCCCTCTAAAAAGCGGAAGAATTCCAGTCCGTTGTCTCGCAAATCATTTTATGAGCTGAAACATGTACAAAACCCCGAAAAACCACCGACAAAACCTCTATAAATCTTCCAAAATTAATGGGTTGTACACTTCATAAACCGACAGACAATTTTAAGCGGTTTAAGCTATACTGATTTCACAGTTCAAGCTGTGAAAGGAGCGACCAATGACGATATATTTGGATGTCATTTGGTTTCTGAATTTCTGTATCGATTTCATGTTGTTATGGCTTACTTCCATCATCTTAAAAAGAAACACGAAAATGGGAAGATTGATTCTGGGATCATTCTTAGGATCTCTTTACGTACTGTTTTTGTTCTTAGACTCCAGTCTCGTTTACCATCCGATTGTGAAATTCATTTATTCTGTCTTTATCATTATGTGTACATTCGGTTTCAAGCGTTTCCGTTATTTTGTACAAGGCCTATTTATGTTTTATTTTGCGACATTCATAACTGGAGGGGGGATATTAGGAGCACATTATTTTCTTCAATCGGAAGCACAGGTCATGAACGGCGTTCTAATGACCCAGTCAACCGGTATGGGAGATCCAATCAGTTGGTTATTCGTTCTACTCATGGTTCCTGTCATGATTTACTTCACGAAACGTAGAGTCGGGGATATTGAAGTCCGGAAACTGCGGTATGACCAAATTATGAATTTTGAGTTGAAAATAGACTCGACAATCCTGAAAGGACAGGGTCTATTGGACAGTGGGAATCAACTCCATGACCCGATAACGAAAACACCTGTCATGATACTAGATCTGACTGTGTTCGAAAATGAGTTGCCAGACCCAGTCGTACAACAAGCAAAAAGCATAGACCAGCTTGGAGACATGGACGATGAAGAGAATCCATGGATTGACCGGATGCGCATCATTCCATACCGCGCAGTAGGTAGTAGCAATCAATTTCTAATGGGGATCAAAGCCGATCAAATGACGATATGGGCAGATGGGGTGAAATATGAGACCAGAAACTTCATCGTAGGTCTCACCTTCACAAATGTTTCTGGAGAGGGGGAATACCAGGCAATCCTCCATCCGAAAATGCTGTCTCACGCTACGGTCGTCTCATCAGCCTCTTAAGACTCAACCAAATTTTCGAGGGAGGATAAGGAATGGGGAAGCTGAAACTTCGCATTACACTGTTTTGGTATAAGTTGTTGATCAAATTAGGGGTGAAGCAAGAGGAAATCTACTACATAGGTGGTAACGAGGCCCTGCCTTCGCCCCTTTCGAAAGATGAAGAAGCCTTACTCCTGAAAAAGTTACCGAAAGGAGATAAAGCAGCAAGAGCAGTCCTCATCGAACGAAACCTCAGGCTTGTCGTCTATATCGCAAGGAAATTCGAGAACACCGGCATCAACATCGAAGACTTGATCAGCATCGGTACAATCGGTCTGATTAAAGCGGTCAATACATTCAACCCGGAAAAGAAAATCAAACTTGCCACATATGCCTCCAGGTGTATTGAAAATGAAATCCTCATGTATTTAAGAAGGAACAACAAAACGCGTTCTGAAGTTTCCTTCGATGAACCATTGAACGTGGACTGGGACGGGAACGAACTCCTTTTATCCGATGTATTAGGCACAGATGAAGATATCATTACACGGGATATTGAAGCGAGTGTCGACCGGAAACTGTTGATTAAGGCCTTATATTCCTTGTCTCCTAGAGAAAAACAAATCATGGAGCTCCGCTTTGGTCTTGCGGGTGGTGAAGAAAAGACCCAAAAAGATGTGGCTGATCTTTTGGGCATTTCCCAATCTTATATATCGAGGCTTGAAAAGCGCATTATCAAGCGTCTTCAAAAAGAATTCAATAAGATGATGTAGCAGGACATTCGACACATTTTGAATGCTTGTGCATAAATTTCCCTCCTGAGGAGATACTTATTTTTACAGTTACTCCCAATTGGAGGGGAAGATATGACACGAAATAAAGTTGAAATTTGCGGTGTGGATACATCTAAGCTTCCAGTTTTGAAAAACACAGAAATGAGAATTTTGTTCAAAGAAATGCAGAGTGGTGATTTATCAGCAAGAGAAAAATTAGTCAATGGTAACTTGAGATTGGTTTTGAGTGTCATCCAACGGTTCAATAATCGTGGAGAATATGTCGATGATTTGTTCCAGGTCGGATGCATCGGTCTCATGAAGTCCATTGATAATTTTGATTTAGGACAAAATGTTAAATTTTCAACTTATGCCGTCCCGATGATCATTGGAGAAATCAGAAGATACTTAAGGGATAACAATCCGATTCGTGTATCTCGTTCATTGAGGGACATTGCGTACAAAGCCCTTCAAGTGCGTGACAAGATCGTCAGTAAGGAATCGCGTGAACCGAACCCGACTGAAATCGCCCGGGAATTAGGCGTCACGAAAGAAGAAGTCGTTTTTGCACTGGATGCCATCCAAGATCCGGTTTCATTGTTTGAACCGATCTATAATGATGGTGGCGAACCGATCTACGTGATGGATCAGATCAGTGATGACAAGCAGAAGGACTATCAATGGATTGAAGAGATAGCTCTACGCGAAGCCATGACTCGTCTTAACTCACGTGAAAAGATGATTTTGACGATGCGTTTCTTCCAAGGAAAAACGCAAATGGAAGTGGCTGATGAAATCGGCATTTCTCAAGCCCAAGTTTCTCGACTCGAGAAAGCAGCCATCAATCAGATGAACAAGAGTATACAGAGCAGTTGAATCAAGAATAATTGAGCACTGACCCGAAGTGTCCTAACGACACTGAAACCCGGGTCAGTGCTTTTTTTGTTCATATAAAATCAGAGCCTCATATATTTAATAGAGAAGCCTTGTTTAACGTTAGCCAATTATGAAAGGCAGGGAGTAAAACGTGATAAAGATCTCTGAATTCCAAGTAAAGGATGTTGTCAACGTTTCTAACGGCCGTAAGCTCGGACATATTGCAGACCTTGAAATCAATCTTGGTACTGGTAAAATTGAAGCCATCGTCATTCCCGGAGCCGGACGGATGATGGGCTTCATGAGGAAGGAAAATGATATCATCATCCCATGGAGAGATATTGTAAAGATCGGAAAAGATGTCATCCTGGTCCGTTTTGAAGATCACTCGGAAAATCAACTTTCACCACAAGGATTCCATAATTCTACGAAAAGTTAAAAGCCGAGAAGCAGTTCTCCAACAATTCAACAAGTTGTGATAAAATAAGGAAAGCGCAACAAAAAGTCGACATTACTGTTGAGATTTGAGGGTTGAATATGGTTGAATCATTCCGACAAAAGCATGAGCGATACTTCCAAATCGAGGGTATTGATTCCCCGAACAAGCAGGTATTCGCCGGATTTTCCACCCGGCATGGCGGATGCAGCCACTCTCCATTTCAATCCTTGAATCTTGGTCTTCATGTCAACGATGAAACTGACAAAGTGATTGAAAACCGTAAGCGTCTTGCAGAATCGATTGGGACAACACTCGATCAGTGGATTTTTGCAGATCAAGTCCATGATAAAGAGGTACAAGAAGTGTCCAAAATGGATCGTGGCAAGGGTTCAATTTCCTATAATACGGGAATAATGGGTACTGATGGTTTGTACACGAAGGATCCGAATACAGTACTTGCTCTTGGTTATGCGGACTGTGTGCCAATCTATTTTATATCGAAAAGTCATTCCATCATCGGGGTGGTCCACGCAGGGTGGAAAGGCACGGTTTCTGGAATTGCCCAAGAAATGATTTCCAAATGGGAAAAGAATGAGCATGTGCCTGCTTCTGATATCGAAGCTTGGATCGGTCCTTCCATACAGCAATGCTGTTATGAAGTGGATGAGCGCGTCATTTCTCATGTGGAAGCCATCTTACCAGAAGGGTCCTCGAAACCTTATACGCAGAAAAGTGAAGGAAAGTACATGTTGAACCTGCAGATGTTGAATAAGCAATTGCTGCTCCAATCGGGGATACGAGAAGAACATATTCATGTCACCGACCACTGCACGAGCTGTGGGGTTGAAGATTTCTTTTCACATCGTAAAGAAAATGGAAGCACCGGCAGAATGCTAGCTTTCATCATGATGAAAGAGTAGGAGGTGAAACCGGTAATTTTGAATATCCAAGATAACTTGAATCACATACGTCATAGAATTGAAACGGCTTGTCAGAAGACAAGTCGGGATCCTGAAGATGTATCTGTGGTTGCTGTCACTAAATACGTGAGCGTCGAGACCACACAAAATGCGGTTGATGCTGGAGTTGTTCATCTTGGGGAAAATCGGGATGAAGGGTTCTTACATAAGCATGGACAAGTTACCGGCGACATCCGATGGCATTTCATAGGGACACTCCAGTCCCGTAAAGTGAAATCCATCATCGATAAGGTGGATTACATACATTCGCTCGACCGCAAGTCATTAGCAAAAGAAATCAATAAACGGGCTGATCGTAAAGTGAAGTGCTTCGTTCAAGTCAACGTTTCCGGTGAAGAGTCGAAACATGGAATAGAGCCTGAGCAGTTGATTGATTTCATTAAACAACTCGAGCCTTATGACTCGATTGAAGTTGTAGGCTTAATGACGATGGCACCGCATATTGAGGACGAGGAGCGATTGCGGAACATATTTAAAAAGACTCGCAAACTGCAGACAGATGTACAAGCTCTGAATCTTCCGTTTGCTCCTTGCACAGAGCTGTCCATGGGCATGTCAAATGATTATGAGATTGCCGTAGAGGAAGGTGCGACATTCGTACGAATCGGCACTTCTTTAGTCGGTAAAGAAATATAAATGGTATTGAACATATACTATAAGGAGGCTCACCATGGGAATCAAATCGAAGTTGAAACATTTTTTTGCATTTGATGACGACATGTACGAAGAAGAAGTATATGAAGTCGATGAAGAAAACGGCGAAGAATATGAAACGATGAGCCGTTCTCGACGGGATCAGAAGAGCCAGAGTCAGAACATCGTCAGTCTGCAAAGTGTCCAACAACAAGTCAAAGTGGTTTTGCTAGAGCCGCGTACATATTCTGAGGCACAAGAAATTGCAGATCAATTAAAAAACCGCCGTGCGGTTGTCATGAATCTCCAGAGAATCCCACTCGATCAAGCGAAGCGAATTGTCGATTTTCTAAGCGGCACCGTGTATGCCATCGGTGGAGATATACAGAAGCTTGGACCGAATACGTTCATGTGCACTCCAGATAATGTGGATGTGTCAGGTGCCATCTCAGAAATGGCTGGAGAAGAATAGTAGAACAAAAGGGTGGTATAGAGCATGCTATTAGAAATAATCTTGTTTGGAGTCAGCGCTTACAGATGGCTGATCATCATTTACATTTTCATGTCCTGGGTACCGAATGCCAGAGAATCTTCCTTTGGACAATTTTTAGGATCCATTTGTGAGCCGTTCTTATCCTGGTTCCGTAAGATCATTCCGCCGCTTGGGATGATTGATCTTTCCCCAATCGTCGCATTGTTTGCACTTTACTTTGTTGAAATCGGAATCGTTTCGTTATTCAACATGTTTTAGGTTGGATTGAGGATGTCTATTTACGAACATTTCAGACCAGAAGAACAACCATTCATTGATCAAGTCTTGGAATGGCGGAGGATTGTAACAGACCAATATCGGATGAAAGTGACAGATTTTCTGGATCCAAGAGAACAACAGATTCTAGTTGCTCTGATGGGTAAGAATGATGAGATACAATTCGATTTATGGAAGGGGTACCAGGGCATCGAGAGAACTCGAACCTTGTTGTACCCCGTTTATTATGAACCTGAAGCGGATGATTACGAAGTCCAATGTCTTGAAGTGGAGTATCCTTCCAAGTTCGTGACGTTGAAGCATTCGGACATCCTCGGTGCCTTGATGAGCCTGGGAATAAAGCGGAAGAAATTCGGGGATATCCTTATCGCGGACGAAAGATGCCAGATCGTCGTTGCTGGAGAAATTGCTGATTATGTCCGTTTGAATCTGACATCAATAGGGAAGAGCAAGGTGAAGGTTAGTGAGATTCCAAGCAATCAACTGATCCAGACGGATGACGAATGGGCTGACTCACAGAGCACCGTTTCCTCACTCCGTCTTGATGTCATTCTTGCGGAGATATTCCGTCTCTCACGTGCGAAAGTCGTACCTTTCATCACGAATAAAAAGGTCAAGTTGAACTGGAAAGTTGTCGAACAACCATCGAGCTTACTTGAAGCGGGTGACCAGATTTCAGTCCGAGGTTTAGGCCGGGCAAAGCTCATTTCCATAGATGGACAGAGCAAAAAGGGAAAGTGGAAAATCTCTTACGGAACAAAAAAATCGAAATGACAGCAGGAATCAATAGACAATATGTCGAAAAAACAGTTAGTAAGACATCGATACGGGGGTGGCGTCATGCCTTTAACACCATTGGATATTCATAATAAGGAATTCAATCGAGGATTCCGTGGCTATGATGAAGATGAAGTGAATGAGTTTTTGGATCAGGTCATCAAGGATTATGAGACTGTGATCCGCGAAAAGAAAGACTTGCAAGAAAAGCTAGCCAAGATGGAAGAAAAATTGACTTATTTCTCTAACATTGAAGAAACGTTGAACAAGTCCATCGTAGTTGCGCAGGAAACAGGGGAAGAAGTGAAGCGCAACGCGAACAAAGAAGCGCGTCTTATCATCAAGGAAGCAGAGAAGAACGCTGATCGAATCATTAATGAATCACTAGCGAAGTCTCGTAAAGTCATGTTGGATATCGAAGAATTGAAAAAGCAATCATCTGTATATCGTACACGGTTCCGCATGTTGATAGAGGCTCAATTGGAAATGCTGAAGAATGAAGATTGGGATCAGCTCATGCCTCCAGAAGATGAGGATGAAGAGTACCAAATTCAAGAGTCCGAAACTGAAAATGCAAACGTCACTTGACGAAGTGAATTTGAATCCGATATACTTTTAGAACAGTCTAAAACGAAAACTAGGATGGGGACAGTACGTTTCAGAAACTTTCCGAGCGAGTCGGGAATGGTGGAAGCCTGACAAAGGTTCTGATATCGGAAAATCACCCCGGAGTTCCTGCGCTGAAATATAAAGTAAGCGAGGGCGGGTCATTCACGTTACGAATGCTTAAGTGGGTCATGACTTTCGTTAATCTGAGTCATGCACCTATTAGGGTGGTACCGCGAGCAACCTTCTCGTCCCTATTTGGGATGAGAAGGTTTTTTTGTTCTCGATTACTACCACAAAGCAGCCAAAAAGATAAGAAAATAAGAAAGGCAGGAAAGATGGATGAATTATAAAGATACCTTGCTCATGCCGAAGACAGACTTCCCAATGCGAGGCGGTCTTCCAAATAAGGAACCTAAAATCCAGGAGAACTGGGAAAACGAAAAGATCTATGAAAAAGTGCAGGAGAAGAACAAAGACCTTCCAAAGTTCATTCTCCATGATGGACCTCCATATGCAAATGGGGATATCCATCTCGGTCACGCTGAAAACAAAATTCTGAAGGACATCATCGTCCGTTATAAATCGATGAACGGTTTCAATGCACCTTACGTTCCTGGTTGGGATACACACGGATTGCCGATTGAAACAGCGCTAGCGAAAAAGAAAAAAGTGAACCGTAAAGAACATTCCATTGCCGAGTTCCGTAGAATGTGTGCGGAGTATGCGATGGAACAAGTGAAGCTTCAAAAAGAACAATTCAAACGCCTGGGTGTACGCGGTGATTGGGAGAACCCATACATCACGTTGAACAAAGAGTATGAAGCAGAACAGATCAAAGTATTCGGAGAAATGGCGAACAGAGGTCTTATCTATAAAGGGAAGAAACCTGTCTACTGGTCTCCATCATCTGAGTCAGCGTTTGCTGAAGCTGAAATCGAATATCAAGATAAGCGTTCTCCATCCATCTACGTCGCTTTCCCTGTGAAGGATGGCAAAGGCGTGTTGGAACAGGATGTTTCCGTTGTCATTTGGACGACGACGCCTTGGACGCTTCCTGCCAACCTAGGTATTTCCGTACATCCTGATTACACTTATGTGGTTGTCGAAGCGAATGGACGTAAATTTGTCGTCGTAGAAGACCTTCTCGATCACCTTACGACTGAACTGGATTGGGAAAACGCAGAAGTATTGAAAAAAGTGAAAGGTGCAGAACTCGAACATGTCGTTACGACGAACCCACTTTATGACCGTGATTCACTTGTCGTGTTGAGTGATCATGTCACGACTGATTCTGGTACCGGTTGTGTCCATACCGCACCAGGTCATGGTGAGGATGACTTCAAAGTCGGTAAACGTTATAACCTGGGCATCCTTTGTCCTGTAGACGACAAGGGATATATGACTGAGGAAGCACCTGGATATGAAGGCATGTTCTATGATGAAGCGAACAAGCCGATCACTGAGAAGCTGAAAGAACTCGGTGCGTTATTGAAGCTTGAGTTCATCACACACTCTTATCCACATGACTGGAGAACGAAGAAGCCGATCATCTTCCGTGTGACTGACCAATGGTTTGCATCGATTGATAAAATCAAAGATCAGATTTTATCCGAAATCAAAGATGTGAAATGGTACCCTAGCTGGGGTGAGACTCGTCTCCACAACATGGTCAAGGACCGAGATGACTGGTGTATCTCCCGTCAAAGGGCTTGGGGTGTTCCGATTCCTGTATTTTATGGTGAAGACGGTGAACCGATCATCACACCAGAAACGATCGAACATATCTCGAACTTGTTCAGAGAGCATGGCTCAAATGTCTGGTTCGAGTGGGACACGAAAGACTTGCTTCCGGAAGGATTCAAATCTGAACACAGCCCGAACGGAGAATTCACGAAAGAGACCGACATCATGGATGTATGGTTCGACTCCGGTTCTTCTCACCAAAGCGTGTTGAACGAACGCCCTGAACTCGAACGTCCGGCTGATGTCTATCTAGAAGGTACCGACCAATACCGTGGTTGGTTCAACTCATCCCTTTCTACTAGCGTCGCTGTGACAGGGAAAGCACCTTACAAAACGATCATCACGCACGGATTCACGTTAGATGGTGACGGTAAAAAGATGAGTAAGTCCCTTGGGAATGTCATCGACCCAATCAAGGTCATGAAGCAGCTTGGAGCAGATATCATCCGTCTTTGGGTCTCGTCCGTCGACTACCAATCTGACGTACGTGTATCAGACGATATCTTGAAGCAAGTTTCGGAAGTGTATCGTAAAATCCGGAACACCCTTCGATTCATGCTTGGTAACTTGAACGGATTCGACCCTGCACAGCATCGTGTCCAATATGAAGATATGAATGAATTGGATCAATACATGGCTGTGAAGGTGAACGAACTCGTCGACCGTGTCAAACACGCGTACGATGATTATCAATTCCT
This sequence comes from Pseudalkalibacillus sp. Hm43, assembly GCF_051842935.1. Classification (GTDB taxonomy): domain Bacteria; phylum Bacillota; class Bacilli; order Bacillales; family Fictibacillaceae; genus Pseudalkalibacillus. The sequence goes on from NZ_JBPXRR010000001.1 coordinate 965,371, forward strand.
ATCGGTGTACAATGCAATTCACAACTTCTGTACGATCGAATTGAGCTCCTTCTATCTCGATCTTGCGAAGGATACGTTGTACATTGAAGCAGAAGACGATCATAAACGTCGCTCTATGCAAACAGTCCTTTATGACAGTGTTGTTGCGTTGACGCAAATGGTTGCACCTATTCTTGCGCACACTGCAGAAGAGGTTTGGGAATACATCCCTGGCGATAAGGAAGCAAGTGTCCAACTGAGCCACATGCCTGAAGTGAAGGAATACGATAACGCTGATGCATTGTTGAAAAAATGGGATCAAATGTTGGATATCCGTGACGAAGTATTGAAGGCTCTTGAAAACGCCCGTAATGAAAAAGTCATCGGTAAATCTCTTGCAGCATCCATCAAGCTGTACCCATCTAAGGATGCAAAAGAATTATTGGAAAGCGTAATGGAACTTGATAAATTCTTCATCGTTTCCGATGCTGAAGTAGTCGGTACGAAAGAAGAAGCGCCAAAAGACGCTGAAGCATACGATCAAGTTGCCATCGTTGTTCGAGCTGCAGAAGGTGAAACATGTGAACGTTGCTGGACGGTTACAACAACAGTCGGACAGGACGAACAACATCCAACCCTCTGTCAACGTTGTGCGACAGTCGTAAAGAATAACTATTGATATTTATTTAAAAAAAAGGCTTAGAGGAGAATTTTTCTTCTCTAAGCCTTTTCGTTATATGACTTATTCAATTAACGCTCTCACTTCAGGAGTTCGTGTTTTTTCAGACAGTCAAAAAGCTTTTTTGAGTGGGTGACTTCACCGGTTTCAGCGTTTTCACCTATCAATAAGCTCTCTTTGGGTGGGTGACTTCACTGGTTTTGGCATTTTCACCCTATCAAAAGCTCCTCAGGTTAGGTAACTTCACGGGTTTCAGTATTACATTTTCACAAGGAGCATTCACATTCTATCTTCTTGTATGCTGCGCGTATCTTAAATAAGTGATCTTTGCCAATTTTTATCTGTCAAAATCCCAATGATATCGGATATTTGTATTCATGGATCTAATCATTAACGATTGAGTGGTGTAAAAAGGTCTGCTCTGGTCAAACTAAACGTAGGATTCTTCAAGAAGGGAAGTTGGGACATGAAATACGATCACTTGAAAAGACAGCTAGAGCAGCGAAAAAAAGAAATCGAGCATGAATTTGAACAAAATGACCATTACGGTCTGAATCGAGGCTTCGCAAGCGATACGTCATCCGGTGAACTTTCACAGTATGATAACCATCCCGCTGATTCAGGAACTGAACTATATGAACGTGAAAAAGATATAGCATTAGATGGACACCTGAAAGAAGAGCTATCTGACATTGAATATTCGTTGAACCAGATGGAGAACGGTACTTATGGAATTTGTGAAGTGACAGGGCAGGAAATTCCTATGGAGCGACTCGAAGCGTTACCTACGGCGAGGACCATTAAAGATGCCTCACCTAACCAAGAAATATCAAGGGACCGTCCTGTCGAAGAAGAGATCATACAATCTATGGAAGAAAACTACTCAGAAGAAACGAACAATGAAATCAACGATCCGAATGTATATTACGAAGTGGCTTCCTTCAATGAAAACAGTATGACGTACGAAGACTCATCCTTGATCGATAACCAGGACAAAACAGGTTATGTGGAGGAATATGAGCAATTCGTCTCTACAGATATCGAAGGATATACAGGAGCAGATCATGTGAAATTCGAGCGTAATGTACAATACGATGAATATATGAACGAGCAATCGAACATAGATGAAGGAGAACAGTCATAAGTTGACTGTTCTTTTCTTGCTAACTTGAAAGTTAGGTTTACAATGGAACTTCGACTATGCACCACCACGTCCTGTGGGGAACGTAGAAGTCACAACATCCTGTGCAAGTGCGAAAAGGGAGTGGATTTTCAAGAAATCAACATCGCTTCAACGAACTGCTCCACCTAACTCCACAGCGTTGTGAAAGTACCTTTATTATGCTAAAATCAAACGGATAGAAACAAAGGTGGGGGAAACATGGAGAACGCTCGTTATTATCTATTAGCGATTTTAGTATTGATCATCGACCAGGTTACGAAATGGGTGGTCGTCACTCGTATGGAACTAGGTCAGCAAGTGACCTTGATCGAGGATTTCTTTTATTTGCATTCTCATCGGAACAGAGGGGCAGCATTCGGCATCCTCCAGGGACAGATGTGGCTGTTCATCATTGTGACCATCGTCGTCATCATCGCAGTCATATATTATCTACATACGGAAGCGAAAGGAAATGTATTGTTAAGTACATCTCTCGCACTCATACTTGGTGGTGCGATTGGCAATTTCATCGATCGATTGTTTCGTGGTGAGGTTGTAGATTTCCTTGACTTTTACATCTTCACTTACGATTTTCCGATCTTCAATATTGCGGACTCCGCATTAGTGATCGGTGTCGGACTGATTGCGATTGCATTTTTATTTGAAAGCAGAACTTCTAAGGAGACATAATATGGAACACGTTTTTATTAAAGTAGCAGATTCGATCAACCGTGAAAGAATCGATAAAGTCATTTCCAATGAACAGGAAGATGCATCCAGAACACAAGTCCAACAATGGATCAAAGAACAACGGGTGAAAGTGAACGGTGAATTGGTAAAGGCGAATTACAAATGTTCGGCAGGGGATGAAATCGAGATTGAAATTCCAGAGCCGGAACCATTGGAAGTCGTACCTGAGCAGATGTCATTGGATATCATCTATGAAGACCAGGATCTAGTAGTCGTCAACAAACCTAGAGGTATGGTCGTCCACCCTGCTCCAGGTCATCTAAAAGGGACGTTAGTGAACGGCTTGATGGCACATTGTGGAGATTTGTCCGGAATCAATGGCGTGCTGAGACCAGGCATCGTCCACCGGATTGACAAGGATACTTCAGGTCTATTAGTGGTGGCGAAGAACGATAAGGCTCATCAACATTTAGGTCAACAGATGAAAGATAAGACAACGACTCGAAAGTATGAGGCGATCGTACATGGCGTCATACCTCACAATAAAGGCACAGTGGATGCGCCAATCGGGCGAGATGTCCATGATCGACAAAAAATGGCGGTCACTGATAAAAACAGTAAAGACGCTGTGACCCACTTCAATGTGATTGAACGGTTCAACAAATTTACGTTTGTCGAATGTATCCTTGAGACAGGTCGTACACATCAGATCAGGGTCCACATGCATTACATCGATTTTCCTGTGGCAGGTGATCCGAAGTACGGACCGAAGAAGACACTGGACATCTCCGGTCAGGCCTTGCATGCTAAGACATTAGGATTCGTCCATCCGCGGACGGGTGAAGAGATGGAATTCACTTCTGAGCTTCCTGAAGACATGTCGACTTTGTTAGACGAACTTCGTCGAAATAATGCTTGACTCTTGTCTGAGGCTTTGAGATAATCAGTTCAACATATGAAAAGCACCTTTAAAATCAGTCCCGTGAGGCTGAGAAGGGAATCGGTCAATCCATGAGAGTAATTGCATCTCTATGGATTTTTCAGGAGAAGTATACCCTTTCGCCATCACGGTGAAAGGGTTTTTTTACGTAAAATAGTGGTCAATCAACAATAGGGGGGTGAACGGTGATGGAACAAACCGTACTGCTTGATCAACAAGCAATTCGAAGGGCTTTGACGAGAATTGCCCACGAGATCTTAGAAAGAAATAAGGGCACAGAAAACCTCGTCCTGGTCGGTATCAAAACACGGGGTGTGTACCTTGCAAACCGGCTTAGCGAACGGATCGAGCAAATCGAAGGCGAAAAAGTCAACAAAGGGGAAGTTGACATCACTTTATATCGGGATGACTTATCCAAAAAGACGGAGAATGAAGAACCGATGTTGAGAGGTACCGATATTCCAGTAGACATTACGAATAAAACAGTTGTACTGGTAGACGATGTCCTTTATACGGGAAGAACCGTAAGAGCAGCAATGGACGCGGTCATGGACCTCGGACGACCTTCGCAAATCCAACTGGCCGTTCTCATTGACAGAGGACACCGAGAGTTGCCGATCCGACCAGATTTTGTCGGTAAAAATGTACCGACATCCCGTGAGGAAATCGTAAGCGTCGATCTAACTGAAGTCGATGAAAAAGATCAAGTCATCATACAAAAAAATTAATAAGGCCCTTTTTAAGTCAGTCCCGTGAGGCTGGCAAAGGGGAGTGAGATGGTGCGGTTCAGGACATGCAGGAGATCTGTATATCTGGAGCACCCTTTCATCCAACCTCTTTGCATGCCTGCAAAGAGGTATTTTTTTGGGCCTCGAATCTGAGGAGGAAATCAATTATGAATCAAAAAGAAGTCGGAATCCGTGAAGTGCCAAACTCAGGGAAATGGTTGACGTTGAGCTTCCAGCATCTGTTCGCGATGTTCGGAGCAACGATCTTAGTGCCATTCCTGGTCGGTCTCAGTCCAGCAGTCGCACTCGTATCCAGTGGATTGGGTACACTAGCTTACTTATTGATTACAAAAGGGCAAATCCCTGCTTATCTAGGTTCATCTTTCGCCTTCATCGCGCCAATTGTTCTGGCGAAATCGCTAGGCGGAATGGAAGCCGTCATGGTCGGTAGCTTCTTGGCAGGTCTCGTCTACGGAGGAGTCGCCTTACTGATTCGTACGTTAGGGATACGTTGGTTGCTTCAAATCCTGCCGCCGGTCGTTGTCGGTCCGGTCATCATCGTCATCGGGTTAGGACTTGCTACAACAGCAGTCGACATGGCGATGTACGTCCCAGGCTCAGATCCTCAGGAATATAGCCTGACTCACTTCTCAGCAGCATTGGTCACATTAGGAATTACAATCTTGGCTGCTGTCTTCCTGAAAGGGTTCTTCAGCTTGATTCCAGTATTGGTGGGAATCATCGGGGGATATACGTATGCATTCTTTATCGGTCTGATCGACTTTACACCGGTGCGAGAAGCACAGTGGTTCCAAGTGCCAGACTTGATGGTTCCATTCGTCAATTATACTCCCGTGTTCTCATGGCAGATCGCATTGATCATGGTTCCGATTGCAGTCGTCACCATTACAGAGCATATCGGTGATCAAATGGTTTTAAGTAAAGTAGTCGGAAAGAACTTCATTGCAAAACCTGGGCTCCACCGTTCAATTTTAGGGGATGGTGTAGCGACGATGATTGCTTCCTTCTTAGGTGGACCACCGAATACGACTTACGGAGAGAACATCGGTGTACTGGCAATCACAAGAGTCTTCAGTGTATTCGTGGTCGGAGGTGCAGCCGTCCTCGCAATCCTGTTCGGGTTCGTCGGAAAGGTTTCAGCATTGATCGGCACGATTCCTACGCCTGTCATGGGCGGGGTTTCCATCTTGTTGTTCGGTATCATCGCATCGTCCGGATTAAGAATGTTGATTGATAATAAAGTGGATCTTGGGGAAAAACGCAATCTCGTCATCTCATCTGTCATTCTCGTACTAGGAGTCGGAGGAGCGACACTACAGATCACAGACGAGTTCCAAGTGGCTAGCATGGCACTTGCGACCATCACTGGTATAGCCTTAAACCTACTTATCCCAGGACGAGATAAGAACGTCCATAATAACGCGATTTTCAGTGAAATCGAGCAAGAGAAATCAAAAGAATCTGCAGCATGATGTACCATCTTTTAAATAATGTCCAGAGAGGCTTATAAAGGTGGGCTGTTTTGCAAAAGGTCCGAAGTTCGTCGAGGACCTTTTGCTTCAACACGCCTTGACTTAGTCTAAGGCGTGTTTTTTTACACAACCATAATTAGGAGTGGTTCCCATGAATCATTTACTCACAATTGATACATTGAGTCCTGCTTTCATTGAAAACATAATGGATCGCGCACAAGAAATTCTCGATCAGAATTTCGAGATCTCTGAGCCTAAGGAAAAAAAGTTCGTTGCCAACCTGTTCTATGAACCGAGTACCCGGACGAAATTCAGTTTTGAAGTTGCGGAGAAACGATTAGGCTTACATGTCCTTAACTTCGAAGCGGAAGGGTCCAGTGTCCAAAAAGGGGAGTCGTTGTATGATACGGTCCGTACGCTGGAGGCAATCGGGGCGGACGCTGTCACCATCCGTCATGACGAGGATCGATATTTTGAACAGCTGAAAGAGGTTGGCATTCCGGTGTTGAATGCGGGAGATGGGTGTGGAAACCATCCAACCCAATCTTTGTTGGACTTGTTGACCATCCGCCAGGAGTTCATCGTATTACAAGGACTGACAGTCGCGATAATAGGGGACTTGAGACATAGTCGTGTAGCTCGATCGAATGCAAGCTTACTGAAGAAGATGGGTGCGAAAGTCCTCTTTTCAGGGCCGGAACAATGGTTTGATGAAGAGATGCCGAATGGAACCTATATGCCGATCGATCAGGCAATCGAAGAAGCAGACGCGGTCATGATGCTGAGGATCCAGCATGAGCGGCATCACGACATGATGGACATGACGAAAGAGGAATATCACGAGCAATTCGGCTTGACGGTGGAAAGGGAAAAGCGGATGAAGCCGCAAAGTATCATCCTTCATCCAGCTCCAGTCAATCGAGGTGTCGAAATCGCTGATGAACTCGTGGAAAGTGATCGTTCTCGTATTTTTAAACAAATGACCAATGGCGTAGCAATACGGATGGCTGTCCTGGAATGGGCATTACAACTCAAGGAGGTAGAAAGCTATGGGATTACTACTTAAAAACGCAAGGTTATGGAATCAAGAGCAAGATGGATTGGTGGATGTTTTGATCAATGAATCGAAGGTATCAGAAATCGCTTCAAAAATAGAGGCGGATGGTCACGAGGTCCTTGATCTGGAAGGTAATTTGCTAGCACCAGGGTTTGTCGATCTCCACGTCCATCTGCGTGAACCAGGTGGAGAGCATAAAGAGACGATAGAAACCGGCTCGCTTGCCGCTGCGAAAGGCGGTTTCACGACCATAGCTGCAATGCCGAATACACGTCCTGTTCCGGACAGTGTGGAAACGATGCGCAACCTTCAAAAGCGTATCAAGGAAACAGCTGTTACGAGAGTTTTGCCTTATGCTTCCATCTCAATCAGACAAATTGGAGACGAGCTCGTCGATTTTGAAGGCTTGAAAGCGGAAGGGGCATTCGCTTTTACCGATGACGGTGTCGGCGTACAGAATGCAGACACGATGCTCCGAGCGATGCAGAAAGCATCTGAGCTGGACATGGCGATCGTCGCTCATTGTGAGGAGAATTCCCTCATACATAGTGGCTGTGTGCATGAAGGTGAATACTCCAAACAACAAGGATTGAAAGGGATCCCTTCTGTTTGTGAAAGTGTGCAGATTGCAAGGGACGTGTTGCTTGCAGAAGCGACAGACGTCCATTATCACGTCTGCCACATCAGTACGAAGGAGTCTGTCCGAGTCGTACGCGATGCGAAGAAAGCGGGTATTCATGTCACCGCTGAAGTGACACCTCACCACCTTTTACTCTGTGAAAAAGATATCGTCGAGCAATCACCCAATTTTAAAATGAACCCACCATTACGGAGTGAAGAGGACCGAGATGCCCTAATAGAAGGGCTGTTGGATGGAACGATCGACTTCATTGCAACAGACCATGCACCACATACTGAGGAAGAAAAATCGGTCGGGATCGAAAGAGCGCCATTCGGGATCGTTGGTCTTGAAACAGCATTCCCACTCTTATATACCTACCTTGTGAAACCAGGAATCTGTGATCTGGCATTCCTGATCGATCGTATGACAGCAAAACCTTCCGAGTGCTTCGGATTACCATATGGAAGAATTGAAGAAGGTGCACCTGCTGACCTAGTCGTGTTAGATATGGAGCACGAAAAACCGATACAACCGGATCATTTTCTGTCCAAAGGGCGGAACACACCGTTTACGGACCGGATCTGTAACGGATGGCCAGTCCTGACATTAGTAGCTGGAAAAGTAGCATACAAGAATGGGAGTGTATTTGCATGATGAAGCGACAACTCATTTTAGAAGATGGCAGTATTTTCGAAGGGATGGCAATAGGGAGTGATCGGGACTCGACTGGTGAAGTCGTCTTTACGACAGGAATGACGGGTTATCAGGAAACTTTATCAGATCCTTCTTATTGTGATCAAATCATCACGTTTACGTACCCTTTGATCGGAAATTACGGAATCAATCATGAAGACTTCGAATCAATCGAACCAGCAGCTGCAGGCATCATCGTGAGCGAAGCGGCATCTGAGCCAAGTCACTGGCAATCGACGAGTACACTTGATGAATTGCTGAGAGTGAAAGATATACCTGGACTGACCGGGATCGATACACGTGCACTGACGAAAAAAATCCGTACACATGGGACATTGAAGGGGAAAATGTGTGGCATGGATGTCCAAGTTGAAAAGGTGATTGAATCCCTTCAACAGATGCCGTTGCCGACAGATCAAGTACAGAAAGTATCCACGAGTACGCCATATACGTTGCCAGGTAGAGGGAAGCGAGTTGTGCTTGTCGACTTCGGTGCAAAGCGTGGTATTCTCAGAGATTTGATTGAGCGCGGTTGTGATGTGACAGTCGTCCGCTATGATGTCAGTGCAGAAGAGATTCTCAGACTGCAGCCGGATGGCGTAATGCTCAGTAATGGCCCTGGAGACCCGACAGACGTTCCACAAGCGATTGAAATGGTGAGAAGCATACTCGGAAAAGTGCCGGTTTTCGGCATTTGTCTAGGTCATCAATTGCTCGGATTGGCTTGTGGAGCGAAAACGATGAAAATGAAATTCGGACATAGAGGCGTCAATCATCCAGTAAAAGATTTGGATACGAACAAAGTGATGATCACTTCTCAAAATCATGGGTATACGGTCGAACCGAACGGACTTGAAGAACTTGGGCTCATCGTCACGCATGTGGCCATCAATGACGGAACGATTGAAGGGTATCGTCATAAAGAATTCCCAGCGTTCAGCGTCCAATTCCATCCAGAAGCTTCACCTGGACCAACCGACTCCAACGACCTGTTCGAACAATTTTTGGCTCTGATGTCTACTTCAAAGAAAGCGGGGAATGTATTATGCCAAAACGTATAGATATCCAAAAAATTCTCGTCATCGGTTCAGGACCGATCGTCATCGGTCAGGCTGCTGAATTCGATTACGCCGGAACCCAAGCTTGCCAAGCGTTAAAAGAAGAAGGTTATGAAGTCATACTCGTCAACTCCAATCCAGCTACGATCATGACAGATACGACGATGGCAGACAAAGTATACATTGAACCATTAACAGTCGATTTCGTCAGCCGGATCATCCGTAAGGAAAAACCTGATGGGGTCCTTGCGACACTTGGAGGTCAAACCGGTTTAAACCTTGCTGTGGAACTCTCTGAAGCAGGAATTCTGGAAGAGCATGGCGTCGAATTGCTCGGGACGAACCTCAATTCAATTCAAAAGGCGGAGGACCGCGATTTGTTCAGAACGTTGATGAACGAATTGAATGAGCCGATTCCGGAAAGCGAAATCATCCGTTCTTTACCTGAAGCGAAGGCGTTCGTCCAAAAAATCGGATATCCCGTCATCATTCGACCGGCGTACACACTTGGTGGAACAGGTGGAGGCATCGCCAACAACGAAGCTGAATTGAATGAATTCGTTTCAAGCGGTCTGAAATATAGTCCGGTTTCTCAAGTCTTGCTTGAAAAGAGCATCGCAGGCTTCAAAGAGATCGAATATGAAGTAATGCGAGATGGAAACGATGGCGCGATCGTCGTCTGTAACATGGAAAACATCGACCCGGTCGGAGTACACACGGGTGACTCGGTCGTCGTTGCACCGAGCCAGACCTTAACGGATCGGGAGTATCAGATGCTCCGTAACGCAAGCTTGAAAATCATCCGAGCTCTTGAAATCGAGGGTGGATGTAACGTCCAACTCGCGCTAGATCCGGATAGTGCCAACTATTACATCATTGAAGTCAACCCACGGGTCAGTCGTTCATCAGCTCTTGCGTCTAAAGCGACCGGTTATCCGATTGCAAAGCTTGCAGCGAAAATCGCGGTCGGTTTCACTCTTGATGAATTGAAGAACCCAGTCACTGGTCGGACGTATGCTTCTTTCGAACCAGCACTGGATTATGTGGTCACGAAAATTCCAAGATGGCCATTCGATAAATTTGAAGCGGCAAACCGTACGTTAGGCACGCAAATGAAAGCGACAGGTGAAGTGATGGCGATTGGCCGCAACTTCGAAGAGTCTTTATTAAAAGCCGTCCGATCGCTTGAAACGGATATCGATCACTTGCATAGTTCTATCGATTCAAATCAGGTTGAAAATTGGGAAGGAGTCCTGAAAACGACCGACGATCAAAGACTATACAACGTAACAGAGGCGTTGCGAGTGGGTGTGGAAGTTTCCACGATTTACGATTGGACGAAGATCGATCCATTCTTCCTATACAAACTGAAGAACATTACAGAGATTGAAAAGAAACTCGCCTCCCATCCATACGAAATCAATGTGTTGAAAGAGGCGAAGTTGAGAGGATTCTCTGACAAGGTGATTGCGCGGCTATGGAACACGAAAGAAGTGGACATCTTCCGTTTCCGTGAAGAGCAGGATCTGTTCCCGATCTATAAGATGGTGGATACGTGCGCAGCGGAATTCGATTCTGCAACTCCATATTATTACGGCACATATGGCATGGAAAATGAAGTTGAAGTCAGCCAAAAAGAAAGCGTACTCGTTCTAGGTTCTGGTCCGATTCGAATCGGACAAGGGATTGAATTCGACTATGCAACGGTACACACGGTATGGGCGATCCAGGAAGCAGGATACGAAGCAATCATCATCAACAACAACCCAGAAACGGTATCGACCGATTTCAGTACGTCCGACAAGCTTTACTTTGAGCCTTTGACGGTTGAGGATGTCATGCATGTCGTCCGTCAGGAAAATCCGATCGGAGTTGTTGTCCAGTTCGGTGGACAGACAGCCATCAATTTGGCGTCTGAGTTGAGTGCACGAGGTGTGAAAATTCTTGGAACGAGCCTAGAGGACATGGACCGAGCGGAAGACCGGGACAAATTCGAACGGACATTGCAATCACTCAGCATACCACAGCCTCCTGGGAAAACGGCTACTTCGGTTGAAGGGGCAGTCCAGATAGCGAGAGAGATCGGTTATCCTGTACTTGTCCGACCATCCTATGTACTTGGTGGGCGCGCGATGGAAATCGTCTATCAAGAACAAGAGCTCCTCCAGTACATGGAGAATGCAGTGAAAATCAACCCTGAACACCCTGTATTGATCGATCGTTACTTGTTCGGAAAAGAGATTGAGGTCGATGCGATCTCTGATGGAGAAACGGTCTATATTCCGGGCATCATGGAACATATCGAGCGAGCAGGTGTCCATTCAGGCGATTCGATCGCGGTCTATCCACCGCAAACGATTTCCAGCCGTATGAAGGAGCAAATCATCGAGTGCACGACGAAATTGGCAGAAGGATTGAAGATCGTTGGGTTGCTCAACATCCAGTACGTCATTTGTAACGATGACCTGTTCGTCCTGGAAGTGAATCCGAGATCAAGCCGGACGGTACCTTTCCTTAGTAAAATTACCGGAGTTCCGATGGCGAACCTCGCTACAAAGGCGATACTTGGAGAGCGTTTGGTCGATTTAGGGTATGAAACAGGATACCATGACGAACCGAAAGACGTATTCGTCAAAGTACCTGTCTTCTCATTTGCGAAACTGCGAAGAGTCGACATCACTTTAGGTCCGGAAATGAAATCGACTGGAGAAGTCATGGGAAGGGATCGTACTTTGGAAAAAGCATTATACAAAGGGTTGATCGCTTCAGGAATGAAAATGCCTACGTTCGGATCAGTCTTGTTCACCATCGCTGACAAAGATAAAGAAGAAGGGCTCGATCTCGTGCAGCGATTCTATGACATCGGTTATCAAATCCTTGCGACAGAAGGAACTGCCAACTTCATATCTGAGCACGGTATTCCAGTTACGGTCGTCAATAAGATCCAGGAAGGCAGTCCAAGCTTGCTCGATCGGATCCAGCAGGGGGAAGTGCAATTTGTCGTGAACACCCTGACAAAAGGGAAGCAACCTGCTAGAGACGGCTTCCGGATCCGCCGTGAAGCGGTTGAGAACGGTGCGGTCTGCTTGACCTCATTCGATACGGTCAAAGCACTATTGAATGTGATTGAATCCATGACCTTCTCGGCGAATGAAATGCCTTCCTTCGAAAGAAAGAAGGCAGGTGTGCTCGTTTGATAAAAGAATGGACGACGATTCTACACCAGGAACAGATTGCGGATAAAATCTACGAATTGACATTTGAAGGAGAATTGGTCGAGCAGATGACAGAGCCCGGCCAGTTCCTCCACATCCGTGTCGGAGAACAATATATGCCACTTTTAAGAAGACCGATCAGCATTTGTGATGTGGACCTGGAGCAAAAGCGGTGTACGATCTTATACCGTGCTGAAGGAGAAGGCACCCGCCTGTTATCGAAGAAGCGAGCGGGTGACTCGCTGGACATTTTGGGACCTCTAGGGAACGGTTTTCCACTTGATGCGTTGCAGGAAGGGGAAACCGCCCTGCTAATCGGGGGTGGAATCGGAGTACCTCCGCTGTATTATCTTTCTCGTAAATTGGTCGAACGCAACATTCGTGTGAAGCATGTGCTAGGGTACGCTTCTAAGAAAGATGCATTTTATGTAGAGAAATTCGATCAGCTTGGTGAAACGTTTGTGACTACGATTGATGGTTCTCTCGGATATCAAGGCTTCGTAACCGATTATGTTCTGAAAGAGAATCCACAATACGACGTGTTGTACACGTGTGGACCTACACCAATGATGAAGGCGATTGAAGAACAACTGAATCCTGCCCGTGCCTATTATTCATTCGAAGAGCGGATGGGGTGTGGCATAGGTGCGTGCTTCGCATGCGTCTGTCCAGTAAAAGAAGATCCAACGGGTACTGAATACCGTAAAATATGTTCAGATGGTCCAGTTTTTCCACAAGGAGTGATCCAGCTATGAGCAGATTGGCGCTTGAATTACCAGGCCTCTCTATGAAAAATCCGATCATGCCAGCGTCCGGCTGTTTTGGATTCGGGAGAGAGTTTGCGAGATATTATGACTTGAGCAGCTTAGGTGCAATTGCGATCAAGGCGACGACAGAAGAAAGCCGGTTCGGAAATCCGACTCCTCGTGTTGCTGAGACGCCAGGAGGCATGTTGAATGCAATCGGTTTACAGAATCCAGGGCTCAAGAAAGTTTTATCAGAAGAGCTGCCTTTTTTGGCAGATTATGATGTACCTATTCTCGCGAACATCGCAGGTACGAAAACGGAGGATTACGTGAAGGTTGCGGAGGAAGTATCTAAGGCACCGAACGTGACTGCACTTGAATTGAACATCTCCTGTCCGAATGTAAAAGAAGGCGGCATTTCCTTCGGGACGGATCCGGAAATTGCAGCTGGCCTGACGAGAGCGGTAAAAGAGGTTTCAGAAGTACCGGTATATGTGAAGCTATCTCCTAACGTATCGGACATTACTGAAATTGCTGTGGCGGTGGAAGAAGCAGGTGCCGATGGTTTATCGATGATCAACACGCTCCTCGGTATGAGGATCGATTTAAAATCTCAGAAACCCGTCATCGCTAATCGTACAGGTGGTTTGTCAGGACCTGCCATCAAACCGGTAGCGATCCGGATGATCTATGAAGTAAGCCAACGTGTCTCGATTCCAATCATCGGTATGGGCGGTATCACTTCAGCCGATGACGTATTGGAATACTTCCTGGCAGGTGCAAGCGCAGTTGCCGTGGGCACAGCCAATTTTGTTAATCCATTCATCTGTCCAGAAATCATCGATGAGTTGGAACAAAATTTGATAGATAAGAAAGTCGACCATATCAGTGAATTGATCGGAAGGAGCTGGAAGTCATGTTACAGCCCGTCATTATCGCACTAGATTTTCCTTCTAAAGAAGATGTAACTTCGTTTTTGAGCCATTATCGTGATGAGCGCCTATTCCTAAAGGTTGGTATGGAGTTATATTATCAAGAAGGTCCCGAGCTAATACGCATGTTGAAGGAAAGAGGTCATTCGATCTTTTTGGACTTGAAACTGCACGATATACCGACGACAGTCCATAAAGCGATGGTCGGACTGTCTAAATTGGAGGTGGATCTGGTCAATGTCCATGCCATGGGTGGGACTGAAATGATGCGTCGGGCTTTGGAAGGCCTTGAAGAAGGAGCTCAAGGACTAAGACCGAAATGTATCGCCGTGACACAATTGACCAGTACAACTTCTGAAATGATCAATCACGAAGTCGGTCTTTCGGGGACGGTGGGAGATTCCGTCATTCACCTTGCATCGAATGCTGAAAAGGCAGGTATGGATGGTGTCGTTTGTTCACCACTAGAAGTACCACTCATCCGTGACCATTGCAGCCCTTCATTTTTGACTGTAACGCCAGGTATTCGTTTGGATACCGATGACCGACATGATCAAAAACGAGTGACGACTCCACTCGATGCAAAACGATTAGGCAGTGATTTTATCGTAGTAGGACGAACGATCACAAAGTCTGAAAATCCTTCCAGAACCTATCAGACCATCATGAATGAATGGGGGCAAACTTATGAAAGAGCAAGTCGCTAAATATTTATTGGATATAGAAGCTGTTACCTTAAGTCCAGATGAACCCTTCACCTGGTCGTCTGGATTACGTTCACCGATTTATTGTGACAACAGATTGATCATCTCTTATCCGGAAATACGATCAGACATTGCGTCATTCTTCGTTGAAAAGATCCAAGAACATTATCCTGATGCAGACGTGATTGCAGGTACAGCAACTGCTGGGATTCCTCATGCTGCTCTTATCGCAGACCGATTGAATTTACCGATGGTCTACGTCCGATCCAAACCGAAAGCGCATGGAACAGGTTCTCAGATTGAGGGGAGAATCCGACCAGGGGATAAAGTTGTCATCATTGAAGATTTGATATCCACTGGTGGAAGTGCATTGAATGCGATGAACGCTTTATTAGAGAGGGGAGCTGAAGTTTTGGGTTGTACAGCAATCTTCACCTACGAATTGCAAAAAGGAAAAACAGCTCTTTCAGAAGCTGGATTAAACGTGCAAACGATCACGGATTTTAGTACATTAGTGAATGTAGCCGTAAATGATAGAAGGATTACAAATGATTCGATTGTACATTTGAAGGAATGGTGTAAGGATCCTGAAGCGTGGTCCAACGCGGTTACGAAATAACAGTTCTGGAGTGAGCAGTCTTGAGAAAAATGGATGGGGAAGAATTCGATCAGCTTGTCTCGTTCTTTGATGGGATGGCGAGGACAAGTTGGTTGAGTTCTATCCATAAGCGTTTGAAAGAACAATCGGGAAATTGGGAAGGTGCGCAAGTGCTTGATATCGGATGCGGAACGGGTCGCCTGCTTCTGAAGGGAGTAGAAGAGGCCGAGCATCTAACTGGTGTTGACCTTTCTTCTGAAATGATCAAAGCGAGTCAACAGAATTTCTTTTTACATAACCGTGCTGAGAAGAGCACTTTCCTCATTGCAGATGCCTATGCGTTACCTTTCGAGGAGGACCGGTTTGATATTGCTCTTTCGACTTGTGTCATGTTTTTGTTACCTGAGCCCGAAAAAGGTCTTAAGGAAATGATCCGCGTAACCAAACCAGGTGGGACAATCACAATGTTGAACCCGAGTAAAAAAATGGATCAGATGAATGCCTTTGAATATAGCAAGGCACACCAGATTACAGGATTCGAACAAACTACATTGTTGAAATGGTCGAATGTCTCTACGAGAAGACATCGATATTCGGAAGAGGACATGACAGACTTACTCATGCATTTGGGAGCAACGGAAGTCATCAATACAGAAGTTTTAGATGGACTTGCCATGATTACAACTGCAAAGGTCTAAAATCTCGAAAGACGCTTTCATTTATTGAAGCGTCTTTTTTCTTTGTACAACGGTGTGCAAGTTGATTGGAGAGGAAATCACTTATTAAATCATCAAATGGGTATAAGATTATACATTCGTCGAACGCTAACATCATGAAGGAGAAGAGAGTTGGCGTTCTGATGAAGAAAAAGTGGTTCATCCTTGTATTTTACATCATTGCTGTGGTGCTGGTATTCATGAACCGGGAGTTCCTATTGGCCTGGATCAAAGAAAGCGACACTTCCAAACTGCCCATCATGTTCTTGCTCTCATCTTTTTTTGCGACGATCCCCGTTGTGCCCTATACATTGTTTGCCGGGATCATGGGTGCGAAGTATGGCATTTGGATCGGTCTTCTCATCAATTGGTGGGGTGGTGTTACAGCTTCTCTCATCTATTTCCTATCCGCAAGATATCTATTTGCCGACTATTTCAGGAATTACATACAAAAGTTTGATGGAATCCATAAATTCAATGGATTAATCGAGAAAAACGCTTTTATCACGATACTATTCGCACGTATGGTACCGATTGTACCCCCACCTGTTGTCAATATTTATTCTGGATTGACGAAAATGTCCTTTCTTGTCTATTTAACAGCATCTTCTATCGGTAAAATTCCACCGATGTTCATGTTCGCTTTCGGAGGAAGTCAACTATTTTCTTCCATCCGTAATCTCGTCATCGGTTTGTTCGTTTATCTCCTGTTCTTGCTTGTCGTCTTTCTGGTTTACAGGCTTTGGACAAAAAAGGAGGAACGAGGAAAGGCAGCCACTTAAGTGGCTGCCTTTCTTGTACTTTATAATAGTTGTGCATGATCCGACATTAGAGCATGTTGATGATAAAACTGATAACGACGATTGCTCCGATAATCATTAGAATAGTGCGTAGCATAATTCATACTTCCTTTCTTAATTCGAAATTTTTTATGAATCGTTATATGAAGTCTTAGAAGTATAATTCACTACTACACAGAGAAATAAACCTCTTAAAGTCTATTTTCAACTATTCCGTTGTCTGAGCTGGTAGACGAGATCTTCATCCGGTGTCACATGGATTGTTTTTTGATGGTCATATGTTACAAATCCAGGCTTCGCACCGCTCGGTTTTTTCACATGTTTGATATGTGTATAGTCGACTGGAACAGAGCCGGAATGCTTCGCTTTACTGAAATAGGCAGCGATGTTGGCCGCCTCCATCAAGGTCGTTTCATCCGGTTCGCTATCACGGATGACGACATGGGAACCTGGAATATCTTTCGTGTGGAGCCATGTGTCGTAAGCATTTGCAAATTTGTTCGTCAAATAGTCATTCTGTTTATTGTTTTTGCCGACCCAGATATCCACATCTTTTGTAGAACGATACCGTTCAATCGAAGGTTTATCGTTTTTCTTTCGCTTTTGAACGTTTTTCCTCTTTTTCAGATAATGTCCGTCTTCAAGTTCTTCACGGATTTCCTCGACATCACTGGCGGAAGCGGACTCCAACTGCTGTAAAAGGGACTCCAGATAACGGATTTCGTCATTTGTCTCATCAAGTTGTTGGTGGATATGTTCAATTGAATTTTTCATCTTATTGTATTTCTTGAAATATTGCTGGGCATTTTCAGATGGAGTCTTTTGCGTATCCATCGGTATTGTGATCATTTCGGCATTTTCATCATAGTAATTCGGTACTTCCGCTTTGTTCATGCCTCGCTCGAGCTGATAGATATTCGCCGTAATCAACTCACCGTACAATTTGAAAGTGTCTGCTTTTTCGGAGTTTGATAAGGTCGATTTCAGTTTCGGGATTTTCTGTTCGTTCTTCTTCAGTTCATTTCTTAGGAAGCGTTCTAGGTCGGATGCTCGTTGCTTGACCCGATCTCTTTCAGCTTTTCCGAAATAAAAGCGATCCAAAAGGGTGCTTACATCTTCAAATCTTGTTGCCTCACCTTTCAAGTGGGAAAGCTCGATCACTGAGAAATACTCTTTCTTGTCGGTGATGACCATTTGCGGTGAGTAATCGTGTGACTTCACTTTTTCCATCAGTGTCATGAAAGAAGAGGATAATGATTGCTTATTCCCCAGTTGGGAGCCATGAACGATCTCGTTCGCAACGATAGGCGCTAATCCCTCGAACTGTTGGACAATCTGCCGGTCGATTTTACCACTATTGAAATCCAGCTTTCTGATAAACGTCTCTTCATCTGTTTCCAGTGGGTTGATTTTGTCTTGGGCTGGCGGGAACACATACGGACTGCCAGGTAGTAATGTACGATACCGATTCTGAGACGGTGGGATATGTTTCACGCAGTCCAGAATCAAATCTGTATCTGCATCGACAAGAGAGATATTGCTATGGCGTCCCATGATCTCAACGATCAAACGTTTATGAGTAATGTCACCTATCTCATTTCGGGATGCAATGTTGAAAATGAGGATCCGCTCCATCCCTGGTTGCTCGATCTCATCAATGACACCCCCTTCCAGATGCTTTCTTAACAGCATGCAGAACATAGGTGGAACTTTCGGATTCTCGTATTGCTGTTCCGTAATATGAACTCTTGGATAACTAGCATTAGCGGATAAGAGTAGTTTATGAGACTTCCCTTTTGATCTGATGACAAAAATGAGTTCCGTCGGGAAGGGTTGATAGATTTTCGTGATCTTTCCTTTTGAAAGGTGTTCAGTCAATTCATGTGTGATGGCTCTGGTCATGATTCCGTCAAAGGACATACTGTGTTCACTCCAATGTATTAAATACTTCTTTATTTAGCTACGAGATGATTTCTTTAAAAAGTCATTGGTTGTGACTTTCATTACATTCATCTAGATCAAAGACTTTTTTTGCAGGCTAAAAGTGAGGACCTCTATGAATAATCATCTATGCTTTCCCCTTTAAAAAGAATTTTTGAGTGAAGCGAAGGCGCTGCGAATGCACAATAGAGTGTCACGCTTGCGTGTAAACGTTATTGTGCTGAAGCAGAGCTAAAGGGGAAAGCATATGTATGATCCTCTTCCAATCAACCGCTTTGTGCCTCTTAAATATCCGTTCCATTATAGCATTTTTTGGGACAATCCTGAATATAGATGGCTTGTATAAGAAGGTTTAAACGGGGTGGAAGGATGAAATGGTACTCAATTTCAACAGCAGAGGTTGAAAATACGCTTCAGACGGATATCAAACAAGGTTTAACTGAAAAAGAGGCTAAGAAACGATTGATGAACCACGGTCCGAATGAACTTCACCAGGAAGAACGTATGTCACCGATCATCGTTTTCTTATCCCAGTTTAAAGACTTTATGGTACTCGTGTTGTTGGTTGCAACCCTTATATCAGGCATTCTTGGCGAGTATATGGATGCAATCGCCATCATGCTCATCGTTTTCGTGAACGGAATATTAGGATTTGTCCAGGAACAGAAAGCGGAGAAATCCCTTCATGCACTGAAACAATTATCCAGTCCGAAAGTCAACGTGCTTCGTAACAACGAGTGGGTGACCATTCCTTCTCAGGAAGTCGTCATTGGGGATATCATCCGCTTTTCAGCTGGAGATCGAATCAGTGCAGATGTCCGCCTCATCGATTCGAAATCATTGTCAGTAGAGGAGTCTGCCTTAACAGGTGAATCCATTCCTTCTCAGAAAAAGGCAGGCGCACATTTAACTGGAGAGCAGCCACTCGGTGATCAAGAGAACATGTGCTTTATGGGTACGATGGTGACCAATGGGCGAGGAACCGGAATTGTCATCGGTACTGGAATGAAGACGGAAATGGGTAAAATTGCACACTTACTTACGAGTGAAGAAGGATTACAAACTCCACTGCAACGACGTTTAGAGCAGTTGGGTAAAATACTTATCCTCGTCGCCCTCGCTTTGACGGCTTTAGTGGTCGTCGTCGGGGTCGTACAAGGACATGACCTTTACACGATGTTCCTTGCAGGTGTTTCTCTTGCAGTGGCTGCTATTCCAGAAGGACTTCCTGCCATCGTTACCATTGCCCTTGCTTTAGGGGTACAGAAGATGATCAGGCGCAGAGCGATTGTTCGTAAACTGCCTTCCGTCGAAACGTTAGGTTGTGCAACGGTGATTTGTTCGGATAAGACAGGCACACTGACACAGAACAAAATGACCGTCACTGAGCTATGGAGCAGCGGGAAGAGTTGGAGAGTGACCGGAACTGGTGCAGATCTCCAAGGTCATTTCATGAGTGGTGATCATCTCATTGATATCGAGCGGACCCCATCATTGAAGCAGCTTCTCACTTTTGGTGTGCTCTGTAATAATGCAACCATCCGGAACGTGGAATCGAAAGGTCGGAAGGAAATCCAGATGAGTGGCGATCCGACTGAGATCGCATTGAAAATTGCAGGATATAAAGCGGGGATACAAGATGCTGTCGTTGAACGCTCCTATAAGTTGGAAGATGAATTTCCATTCGACTCCGAAAGGAAGATGATGAGTGTCATTGTCCAGTCAGCTGATGGGCAGAGATATGTGGTGACGAAAGGCGCACCGGATGTCGTCCTTTCCAGATGTGAACGCATTCTATGGAATGATCGACAATCACTGTTGGATGATCACCGGAAAAAAGATGTCCATCGGACTGTCGAAAAAATGGGGTCTCATGCCCTTAGGACAATTGCGGTCGGTTACCGACCTTTAAAAACAGGGGAACAGGTAAAATCCGCCTTTGAAGCTGAAGCAAACCTTACACTCATCGGATTACAAGGGATGATCGATCCCCCAAGACCTGAAGCGATTGAATCGATACGTGAATGTCAACAGGCAGGAATCAAAACGGTCATGATAACGGGCGATCACGTCGTAACCGCGAAAGCCATCGCCAAACAGCTCAATATGTTGCCGCCTGATGGAAAGGTCATGGAGGGCAGTACACTAGCTTCCCTGTCGATAGAAGAGCTGGAAGATATCGTGGATGATGTCTATGTATTTGCCAGAGTTTCTCCAGAGCATAAGTTGAAGATCGTAAAAGCCTTGCAAAACCGAGGGCACATCGTTGCCATGACCGGTGACGGTGTAAATGATGCACCTGCGATAAAAGCAGCGAATATCGGAATAGCAATGGGGATTACCGGCACAGATGTTGCTCGTGAAGCTTCCTCACTCGTCTTATCGGATGACAATTTTGCCACTATCCGAGCAGCAATAGAAGAAGGACGTAACATTTATGAGAACATACGGAAATTCATTCGATATTTGTTAGCATCTAATGTTGGTGAAATCCTGGTCATGCTCTTTGCGATGTTGATGGCCTTACCTTTACCACTCGTTCCCATCCAGATCCTGTGGGTGAACCTGGTCACGGATGGACTTCCAGCGATGGCTTTAGGAATCGACAGTGCCGAAGAAAACGTCATGAAACGAGCCCCGAGGAGGACGAATGAAGGGGTGTTCTCGAGAGGGTTAGGATGGAAAATCATCAGTAGAGGATTTCTGATAGGGATCGTAACCATCATCGCATTTGCCATCGCCTATTTTGAAAACCCGGAAAACCTGGTGAGAGCTCAGACGATCGCTTTTTCCACATTAGTCATGGCACAGCTCATCCATGTCTTTGATTGCAGAAGTGAACGGTCAGTTTTCCACAGGAATCCGTTCGGCAACATTTATCTTGTCTGGGCGGTCATCTCTTCTATTGTTTTATTAGCTATCGTGATCTACTATCCGCCGCTGCAGCCGATCTTCCATACAACCGCATTGAATTTGAGAGAATGCTTGTTAGTACTTGGAATGGCAGGACTTCCGACCTTCGCTTTGGCAGGCTCACACCTATTCAAGCGTACGCAGAAAGCAAAAGGCAATTTTGCAAGCTCAGTTGAATAATAGATGGGAGACCCATAAGTGGAAATCACTTGTGGGTCTTTTCTTTCATAATCTTGTCCACTGTTGTAAAATTGTATAGAATAGTACAATGGAAGTGATAACGTGATAAAAAGTATGACGGGCTTTGGAAGAGCAGTTGTTGAAGAAGAGCAGTATTCGATTACAACGGAAATCAGGTCAGTGAATCATCGTTTCTGTGAAATTCAGGTTCGATTGCCTAGACAACTCTCCATCATCGAAGATAAGATAAAGAGATGCGTCAACGAATACATAAATCGCGGCAAAGCGGATGTTTGGATTAGTATCGATGGTGAGAAAGGGATCGAGAGGAAACTGAAGATTGATTGGGCTCTGTTGGATCAATATGTTGCTGCACAAGAAGAACTTAGAGAGAGATATGAAGTAGACGAGCATATTCGTTATCAGCAGTTGCTAACCTTACCTGACATTGTCAATATACAGGAAAAAGAACAGGTGACTGATCATTTTGCTAAACAAGTCCTTCTTTCTGTAGAACGAGCTGCCGACCAGCTATGTCAAATGAGGGAAGAAGAGGGCAAAAATCTTGAACGGGATTTGAAACAAAGACTTGAAAATGTGGAAACCACCCTGATCGAGATTGAAAAGTTCGCCCCTGAGGTTCAAAAAATTTATCGGGAGCGTCTTTATAAACGAATCAAGGATCTGACAGATCAGCATCTTGAAACAGATGAGACCCGGATTTTGACAGAGGTTGCCTTGTTTGCCGATAAAAGTAATATTGATGAAGAAATTATCCGTCTAAAAAGTCATGTACATCAATTCAAGGATATTTTAAAAGAGACGGGAGCAGTTGGCAGGAAACTGGACTTCCTCGTTCAAGAAATGAATCGAGAGAGCAACACGATCGGTTCCAAAGCAAATGATTATTCAATCAGTAAAAATGTTGTACAATTAAAAAGCGAAATTGAAAAAATCAAAGAGCAAGTACAAAACATTGAATAACACCAAGCAAGATGGTTGTAAGCTTTAAAACTTGGATACGCTAGATATAGAACGCAGGAGGTAACCATGAACATAAAGTTAATCAATATCGGATTTGGAAATATCGTGTCTGCCAATCGAATCATCTCAATCGTAAGCCCGGAGTCAGCTCCGATCAAAAGGATCATTACCGATTCACGCACTCAACATAAATTAATTGATGCAACCTACGGAAGACGTACCCGTGCCGTTATTATCACAGATAGTGATCACGTCATCCTCTCGGCTGTACAGCCAGAAACGGTTGCACAACGGTTATTGAATAAAGAGGATTTGACTGAAGAATAGAGATTGACTGAGGTGTAAGGAGAAATGAAAAAAGAAAGAGGCATTTTATTCGTTTTATCTGGTCCTTCCGGAGTTGGGAAAGGGACAGTGAATCGATCACTACGACAACAATGGGATGGA
Source organism: Pseudalkalibacillus sp. Hm43 (assembly GCF_051842935.1). GTDB lineage: Bacteria > Bacillota > Bacilli > Bacillales > Fictibacillaceae > Pseudalkalibacillus. The sequence continues at coordinate 988,648 of NZ_JBPXRR010000001.1, forward strand.
TTGGAGTTTTCCATATCCGTAACGACCCGGAATCCTCGTGAAGGGGAGCAAGATGGTGTCGATTATTTTTTCAAGTCACGTGAAGAATTTGAAAGAATGATCGAGCATAACGAATTACTCGAGTATGCAGAGTATGTTGGAAACTATTACGGCACACCACTGAAATATGTAGAAGATACATTGGCATCTGGAAAAGATGTACTGTTAGAAATCGAAGTTCAGGGTGCATTACAAGTACGTAAGCTTGTTCCGGAAGGGGTATTCATCTTCTTGGTACCACCAAGTCTGGACGAGTTGAGAAACCGGATCGTCGGTCGGGGTACCGAAACCGAAGATCTCATCAACAATCGCATGAGCGTCGCGAAAGAGGAATTGGAAATGATGGATCATTACGACTATGTCGTTGAAAATGATGAAATCCAGGCAGCTTGCGACCGAATCAAAGCCATCGCGATTGCTGAACATTGTAAGAAAGATCGCATTAAACAACAATATCTACGATTATTGGAGGTAGAATAAATGCTTTATCCATCTATTGACTCCTTAATGGAAAAATTAGATTCAAAGTACACATTGGTTACGTTATCAGCAAAACGAGCTCGCATCATCCAACAATCACCTGCTTCAGCATTAGAGCAGTCCAAGTCTAACAAGCCTGTAGGCAAGGCATTGGAAGAAATCATTGAAGGCAAACTGAGCTATGACATGAACAGCAATCGAGAAGGATAGACAACCTATTTCATAGGTTGTTCTTTTTTTCATTCAGCCTTTGAATGATGTTAGTATTCTAGATTAATACCAATAAACGAGTAACGGGAAAAATATTATGTATACCATATATTCCGGGGGATGGTTTCAGTGTCTGAAAAGAAAAAGATCTTGTTATGTGTAACTGGTGGTATTGCAGTATTCAAGGCTGCGGCATTGACTAGCCAAATGAGCAAAGCAGGTTATGACGTGAAAGTGATGATGACTCAATCGGCAATGAAATTCGTCACGCCACTTACTTTCCAAACGCTGTCAAGAAATCACGTCTATCATGATACGTTCGATGAGAAGGACCCATCCGGGGTTGCCCATATCGATTTAGCAGATTGGGCAGATCTCGTTGTCATCGCTCCAGCGACTGCGAACAGCATCGGTAAGTTGGCGAATGGGATTGCAGATGATATGATCTCCACGACCTTATTGGCTACAACGGCTCCAATCATGATTGCACCGGCTATGAATGTCCATATGTATGAGCATCCCGCCGTTTTTGCGAATATGGAGCGTTTGGCTGATTTCGGACACCGCTTCATCGAGCCAGGTGAAGGATTGTTGGCTTGTGGATACGTTGGGAAAGGACGTCTTGCCGAACCTGAAGAGATCTTAAAAGCCGTTCAGGAATTTTTTGAAGAGGAAGAGAACCAGGTATTGAGTGGTAAGCACGTATTGATTACGGCGGGACCGACTCGAGAGCAGATCGACCCTGTCCGTTTCTTTACAAACCGCTCTTCCGGAAAGATGGGATATGCTCTTGCGGAAGTTGCAGTTTCCCTTGGAGCCCATGTGACTTTAATCAGTGGACCATCGCATTTGAAACAGCCATACGGTGTCGATTTCATTCCAGTCCAAAGTGCTGCAGAAATGTATGAGGCGGTCATGGAAAAGTACAACGAAGCAGATCTTGTCATCAAATCTGCTGCAGTAGCTGATTACCGACCGAAAGAAACTTTTGAATCCAAGATGAAGAAGAAGGACGGCAACCTATCCATTGAGATGGAACGGACGACAGATATCTTAAAAGAACTCGGCAAGAGAAAAAATCACCAGGTCCTGGTCGGATTCGCTGCCGAGACGGATGATGTCACTCGTTACGCCAAAGAAAAGATGGAAAAGAAAAATCTCGACATGATTGTCGCGAATAATGTTTCGCAGCAAGGCTCAGGATTTGAAGGAGATACGAACCAAGTCTTCATCTATGGTCGGGATGGGCATGAAATGGAAAGTTCACTTCTATCAAAAAGGCAAGTTGCTGAAATCGTCTTGAAGGAATGCCTTAGATATTTGGAAGGTCCTGATCATAAATGATAGCAGGAGTAATTGTAGATGTCCCGGCGATGGGGACGGATAAGACTTTTGATTACCGGATTCCTGAGCACCTGGAAGAAGTCATCAGTATCGGGATGCGGGTGGTCGTACCGTTTGGACCGAGGAAATTGACTGGATTCGTTATTGCCTTGAAAGATACATCTGAGCATAACCGTTTGAAGAAGATTGAAGACATTGTGGATCCATCGCCGATACTGAATTGTGAATTGATCGAACTCGGAAAATGGATTGCGGAGAACACACTTTGTTTTTTGCATTCGGCCTATCAATCGATGCTACCTGCAGCGATGAAAATGAATTATTCGAAGAAAATCCTTTTGACGGATCAGGCCGATTTATCTGGAATTCCTGAAGTGTTCCATCCGGGTCTGCTTTCAGAGGATGGTTTGACATGGGATGAAGTATTGAAGCATGAAAAAGCGGATGTACGTAAAATTCAACAAGCTTTGAGTGATGGAGAACTGGAAGTACAGTATGAAATCCGCTCAAAGGGAAAGAAAAAGAAACATAAGGTCATCCATATCGATCTTTCGAGTGAAGCATTGGCACTCTCACTTGAAGCGATGAAGAAAAAGGCGCCCAAACAAGCAGATGTTCTCAAGTATGTTCTTGACCATGGAGAAGAGGAGATTCCGACCTTGAAGCTGATGGAAGAGACGGGCGCATCCCGGGCGACGGTCAAAAGCTTGATCGACAAAGGCTTGTTCAAGGAAACGGAAGAAGAAGTATACAGGGACCCTTATAAAGATAGGGAGTTCAAACATACAGAACCACTTCCATTGACTGAGGAACAACAACAGGCAATCACTCCGATCCTTGATGATATTGAAAACCGCCAACATGAAACATTTCTGATCCACGGTGTGACAGGAAGTGGAAAAACGGAAATTTACCTACAGTCGATCGAGAAGGTAATCCAGCAAGGTAAAGATGCCATCATGCTTGTACCTGAAATTTCTTTGACTCCACAGATGGTTCACCGCTTCAAAGGGAGATTCGGTTCAGAAGTCGCTGTGTTACACAGTGGTCTATCTGTCGGCGAAAAGTACGATGAGTGGCGGAAGATCCAACGGAAAGAAGCAAAAGTGGTCGTAGGGGCGAGATCGGCGATTTTCGCGCCGTTTGAGAACATAGGTATCATCATTATTGATGAGGAGCATGAATCGAGCTACAAACAAGAAGAAAATCCGAGATACCATGCACGAAACATAGCAATTGAACGAGGGAAATTCCATCAATGTCCTGTCGTGCTGGGGAGTGCCACACCGACTCTTGAATCGTATGCTCGTGCTCAAAAAGGCGTTTACACACTATGTACGCTTCATGAACGGGTGAATCAGAGAGAACTCCCATCGGCTGAAGTGGTCGATATGAGAGAGGAGTTACGCTCAGGGAACCGCTCTTTGTTTTCCACTTCTCTTTTTGAACGATTGAAAGATCGCTTGGAGAAAGGGGAACAAAGCGTCCTGCTGCTGAATCGAAGAGGATATTCGACCTTTGTGAATTGCAGGGACTGTGGATTCGTTGCCCAATGTCCGCATTGTGATATTTCATTGACGTATCATAAACGCTCAAATGTGTTGAAATGCCATTATTGCGGACATGAAGCTCCACACCCTTCTCACTGTCCCGAATGCTCATCCGAACATATCCGGTTCTTCGGAACGGGAACACAAAAAGTGGAAGAAGAATTGAATCGGTTGCTTCCTGAAGCATCGGTCATCCGTATGGATGTCGATACGACGAGCCGGAAAGGGATGCATGAAAAACTTTTGAACACGTTCGCCGAGCAAAAAGCGGATATCTTGCTGGGGACACAGATGATCGCAAAAGGCTTAGATTTTCCGAACGTCACATTGGTCGGGGTCCTGGCTGCAGATTCCATGCTCCACCTACCAGACTTCCGATCAGCAGAGCGCACATTCCAATTGCTTACCCAGGTGGGCGGAAGAGCCGGACGTCACATTCTTTCCGGTGAAGTCGTCATTCAAACGTATACACCTGAGCATTATAGCATCCAGCTAGCGCAGCAGCATGACTTCCTCACTTTTTACAATAAAGAAATGCAAATGAGGAAACTTCATCAATATCCACCTTTTTATTTTCTTGCACTTATTACGATTTCTCATGAAGAACTGATGTATGTGGTGGATATATGTGAAAAGGTTGCTGCGAGACTACAGGAATCTTTAAGCTCCAATGCGATCATACTGGGACCTGTAGCGTCACCCATCCCTCGTGTGAAAGATAGATATCGATATCAATGCGTGATAAAATACAAAAATGAACCAAACTTGAAAGAAATCTTGAACGAAATACTCGTGCATTATCAAAAACGGATGCAACAAGACCAACTGACGATCAGCGTCGATATGCATCCTCAAACGATCCTGTAATAGAGATAGGTGATAATATGAAAATTGTATTTATGGGAACACCGGATTTCTCGGTTCCGGTACTACAAAGAATCATCCAGGATGGCTACGAAGTCGTTGCCGTCGTAACCCAGCCGGACAAGCCGGTAGGACGGAAAAAAGTCATCACCCCGCCTCCCGTTAAACACGAAGCTTTACGACATGAAATTCCTGTGCTCCAACCGAAAAAAGTTCGGGTTGAATATGAAGAAATACTGGCTTATGAACCAGACCTGATTGTAACGGCAGCATACGGACAAATTTTACCGAACGAGCTGTTATCATATCCTAAGTTCGGATGTATCAACGTGCATGCTTCCCTCTTACCTGAATATCGTGGAGGAGCTCCTATTCATAAAGCGATATTAGATGGCAAGAAGGAATCTGGCATTACGATCATGTATATGGTCGATAAACTCGATGCAGGTGATATCCTGACACAAGTGAGTGTGCCAATTGAAGAAACCGATGATGTCGGTGCGCTTCATGATAAATTGAGTGTAGCCGGGGCAGATCTATTAAGTGAGACGATACCGAAACTCATAAATGGAGAAATTGAGCCAGAAGTGCAAAATGAAGGACTCGTCACCTATGCACCCAACATTTCACGAGAAATGGAAAAGATCGATTGGTCAGCTGACGGTGAAAAGATTTATGATCAGATCAGAGGACTTCGACCTTGGCCGGTTGCATACACGCTTCTGAATGGTAAACAGACGAAAATCTGGTGGGGCGAAAAGGTATCAGACGCAAAAGGTGGAGAGCCTGGTCAGATCCTTCAATTCGATCAACAAGGAATTTTGGTCGCAACAGGGAATGACATTGCGATCCGGATCACTGAGCTTCAGCCTTCAGGAAAGAAGCGCATGGATGCTTCCCAATATGTGGCTGGCGCTCAACTTAGTACAGACATGAAACTTGGTGAAGAATAGTGAAGAAAAACGTAAGGGAAGTTGCGACGGATCTGTTGTTGAAGATCGACCGCTCGCAAGCCTACAGCAACCTCCTGTTGAATCAGGCAATCCAGAAAAATGATCTCAGCTCTAAAGATTCAGGTCTGTTGACTGAAATCGTCTATGGTACGGTACAGAGGAAGAACACATTGGATTTCTATCTGAAGTCCTTCATTAATAAACCATTGACCAAATTGGATGACTGGGTAGTCGTACTTCTTCGATTATCGCTCTATCAAATGGTCTATTTGGACAGAGTACCGGATCATGCAATCATCAATGAGGCTGTAGCGATTGCCAAAAAGAAAGGTCATAAAGGTACATCCGGTTTCGTCAATGGTGTGTTACGGAATGTTCAAAGAAAAGGCGTTCCACCACTTGCATCCATCAAGGAAAAAGAGTTACAATTGGCGATTGAGTGTAGTCACCCGGAATGGTTGATTAATCGCTGGATCGACCAGCTAGGTGAACAAAACACGATGGACATGTGTACGATCAACAATCTGCCACCTATGGTTACAGCAAGAGTAAACAGGCTGAAATCGACGGTCCAAGAAGTCATTGATCGACTCGAGAAAGAATCGGTTGGTGGAAAACCGAGTGAAGTTACACCAGATGGAATCAAGGTCACATCCGGTAATTTGCCGAAAACTGACGTATATAAGTCCGGTCTTTTGACGATCCAGGATGAAAGTTCGATGTTAGTCGGTTACGCAGTGGATCCCCGAAGTGGCGAAAGAGTGCTGGATGCTTGTGCCGCTCCTGGTGGGAAAACGACCCATCTTGCTGAACGGATGGACAACGAGGGTGAAATTACAGCCATCGATTTGCATGAACACAAAGTTCAGTTGATTGATGAACAGATTGAACGACTCGGATTGGAAAACGTCCAAACGATTGCCATGGATACTCGTAAAGCGGCTAACCTTTTCCAAGCAGAAAGTTTTGACAAGGTGCTTTTGGACGCTCCGTGTACTGGGTTCGGAGTCATCCGGAGAAAACCTGATATCAAGTGGTCCAAACGGCCGGAAGATATCGAGAGGATTCAACAGGTCCAGTACGATTTGCTCGAATCAGTCGCCCGAGTGCTAAAACCAGGTGGATTATTAGTGTATAGTACCTGTACAATAGAAGCAGATGAAAACCGTAATCAAATCGAGCGGTTCCTGCAAGAACATCCAGAGTTTGTCTGGGACGTCTCATTTTACGAACGAATGCCTCAATCCGTACAACCTTACATTTCAAATAACAAAGGTGAGCTGCAAGTGCTCCCACAATACTTTGATAGTGACGGATTTTACATTGCATCCTTGAGGAAAAAATAACAGAAAAGGCGGTGATGGAACATTGTTAAAACCGTTAACCGAGAAACAAACGAATCCTGATATCAAGAAATCGATCTTTTCATTAGGATACGAAGATTTGAAAAAATGGCTGAAGGAGGAAGGAGAACCTTCTTTCCGAGCAAAACAGATTTACGAATGGCTCTATCAGAAACGGGTTGAATCTTTTCAAGACATGACGAACCTTTCTAAAGGACTTCGAGAGAAGCTTGAAGAAGAATATGTCATCACACCATTGAAAACCATCATCAAACAAGAATCAAAAGACGGCACGATCAAGTTCTTGTTCGAATTGGAAGATGGTTACTCGATCGAGACCGTGTTGATGCGCCATGAATATGGAAACAGTGTTTGTGTTACGACACAGGTAGGCTGCCGATTAGGTTGTACATTCTGTGCATCCACACTAGGTGGATTGAAGCGTAACCTGAAGGCTGGAGAAATCGTATCACAAGTATTGGAAGTACAACGTGCTATGGATGAAACGGATGAGCGGGTCAGCTCTGTTGTCGTTATGGGTATCGGGGAACCATTCGATAATTATGAAGACTTGATGAGCTTCTTGAGAATCATCAACCATGATGAAGGTCTGAACATCGGCGCACGTCACATTACGATTTCTACAAGTGGAGTCGTACCAAAAATCTACGATTTCGCTGATGAAGGAATGCAGATCAACTTTGCCATTTCCCTGCATGCCCCTACAACAGAAATCAGAAGTCGCCTCATGCCTGTCAATCGAATGTACCCACTGGATGACTTGATGGATTCCATCCGGTATTACATCCGTAAAACAGGTCGCCGGGTGACATTCGAATATGGTTTATTCGGTGGTGTGAACGATCAAGTGGAACATGCAGAACAATTAGCCGACTTGATTTCGGATATCAAATGCCATGTGAACTTGATTCCAGTCAACTATGTACCAGAGAGAGATTACGTCCGTACGCCTAAGAATCAAATTTTCAAATTTGAGCGTACCCTGCGTGAACGCGGTGTCAACGTAACGATCCGTAGAGAGCAAGGGCATGACATCGATGCTGCTTGTGGTCAGCTCCGTGCAAAAGAGCGTAAGGACGAAACGACGTAAATAGAGGTGAGGAAGGTTGTTAAAGGCATTCTTTCAGACAGACCAAGGTAAAGTGAGACCTCACAATGAAGACAGCGGGGCAGTGATTCCGATCTCTGCCTCCGATGTTTTTGCTGTGGTTGCAGATGGAATGGGTGGACATCAAGCTGGAGATGTAGCCAGCCAAATGGCAGTCCATTTTGTCAAACAGCATTTGGATACATACATAAACGAGAAAGAAACATCATCAGAAATCATTCATTCATTAATTGAAGACGCTAACAAGGAAATTTATTCCTATGCACAAAGCCATCCTGAATGCAGAGGGATGGGGACGACCGTAATCGTATTGCGTGCAAAGGGGAATGAGGTCCACCTGGGACACGTCGGTGACAGTCGTTGTTACCGGATCCAAGGAGAGGAAATCATCCAACTGACGGACGATCATACACTCGTCAACGAACTTGTGAAGTCCGGCCAAATCACGGCTGAAGAAGCGGAATATCACCCAAGGAAGCATGTCGTCATGCGGGCACTTGGAACAGATCCTGAAGTTGATATCGATGACTTGACCTATGAATGGTCATCAGGGAGCTATCTCCTCATTTGCTCGGACGGGCTTTCCAACAAGGTTTCATCACAATCCATCGTGGAAGTCGTCAATGGAGAGGCAACCATTGAAGAAAAAGCCAATCAACTTGTCAATATGGCGAATGACGCTGGTGGCGAAGACAACATCACCCTGATCCTATTGCATAATGATGTCGCTCCTGAAGAAGGTGCGTCTGAATGATCGGCAGAAGAATCAGTGATCGGTATAAGATTTTAGAGATCATTGGTGATGGTGGTATGGCGGTCGTTTATAAAGCTGAAGATCTGATCCTTGATCGAATCGTCGCGGTTAAAGTATTAAGGTCCGAATATTCAACAGATGAAGACTTCATCCGGAGATTTAGAAGAGAAGCTGAATCTGCAACAAGCTTGAACCATCCAAACGTTGTCAATATCGTCGATGTAGGTGAGGAAGAACAGATCTACTTCATCGTGATGGAGTATGTGGAAGGGCAAACACTCAAACAAATCATCCGCGATCGAGGACCGTTATCGCCAGAACGATCCATTGAAATCATGAAACAGATCTCTTCGGCTATTGCACACGCCCATGACCATCACATCGTTCATCGGGATATCAAGCCACATAATATTTTAATAGATAAAAAAGGTAACGCCAAAGTGACGGATTTCGGTATTGCGTTAGCGGCTACTTCAGCGACCATCACCCATACGAACTCTGTCCTTGGAAGTGTTCATTACTTTTCACCTGAACAAGCTCGAGGCGGAATAGCCAACAATAAGTCTGACATCTATTCGTTAGGTGTCGTTTTATATGAAATGGTCACAGGGAGATTGCCGTTTTCAGGTGAATCTGCCGTGTCTGTGGCGCTGAAGCATTTACAAGAGCAATTTCCGGAACCGAAGTTGCTTAATCCTGATATACCTCAAAGCCTGGAAAATATCATACTGAAAGCGATGGCGAAAGATCCGAGTCAACGGTTTGATAGTGTAGAAGATTTTGGGGAGAAGCTGGAATTCGCTCTCCAGCATCCAAATGAACCTAAGCTATTCATTGATGAGGATGAAGAAGCGACAAAGGTGTTGACCCCGATCGGGAGTTCAAAGGAGCAAGTGAAGCCAGCAGCAGAACCTCCTAAAAAGGAAACCGAGGCTAAGGCGCCATCTGAACCAAAGAAAAAGAAGAAAAAGAAAAACTGGATCGCTATCCTTGTAGCCATTTTTCTGTTAGTCGGAATTGCAGGTGTCGCTGCATTGACGATTTGGCCGGAAATTCTACAAACAGAAGAAGTACCTGTACCGGACGTCATCAACATGTCTTATACAGATGCTTATGAAAAATTGAAAGATGCCGGTCTCGATCCCGAGAAAGAAGAGCAGCCGAGTGCAGAGGTCAAGGAAGGAAATGTGATCAGGCAAACACCTTCTGCTGGTACGAATGTAAAAGAGAACCACAAAGTGACGTTGTTTGTCAGTACCGGTCCTGAAAAGTTCGAAGTTGAAAATTACGTCGGTCAAGAGGAAGAGGACGTGAAGCGGACGAATGTAAATGACCTGTTCAAAAGCGTGGAAACGACGAAACGGGTAAGCGAGGAGTATGAGGAAGGTGTCATCCTCGACCAATTCCCTGCAGCAGGGGAAATGGTGATTCCTGGTCAAGAGGTTCTGATTTTATATGTGAGCAGTGGACCGCCATCATTCGATTTAGCCGATTTGACCGGTAAAACGATTGAAGAAGCAAAAGTTTATGCTGAAGAGAACGGACTCACTATTAAAGAAGCGAGTGAACGGGAATACTCTGAAGATGTGAAAGAAGGAAGCATCATCAAAACCGATCCATCTGCCGGTTCATCCGTCCGTGCAGGAGATGAAATCACCGTCACCTTATCGAAAGGTATTCCAGATCCGATATCAATCAAAGACATGGTAGAGGTTGAAATCGAGGAAAATCCAGGAGAAGGTGATGGACAAGGTAATGAAAAGGATAAGAAGGAACCGAAGAAACATAAGGTTAAAATCGTCACGAATGATGTGAACGGTGAAAAAACCATTATTGAAGAAGAAATCAAAGAGACGAAGATGTACGAAATCCCATTGACGATCGCCTATAACGAAGAAGGCAGCTATAAAGTATTTGTCGACGGTGAAGAATACTATAGCGAGTCGTATACGTATGAAGAAGCGAAAAAATTCCAGAATGGAGAGTAGATGAACTGCATGCCAAAAGGAACGATTATTAAAGCGTTGAGCGGTTATTATTATGTGAAAAGTGAAGGTGAAGTGTATCAATGTCGTGGCAGGGGCAATTTTCGGAAACGAAAGCTGACCCCACTAGTTGGTGATGATGTTGAATTCGAATCAAGCAATAAGACAGACGGTTATGTCTTAGAAATCCTTGAACGGAAAAATGAGCTCATCAGACCACCGATTGCCAATGTGGATCAGGCACTTCTCATTTTTTCAGCACAAGAGCCAGCGTTCAATACGCTCCTTTTGGATCGGTTCCTCGTCCATATCGAAGCTAATGATATCTTACCAGTAATCTGTCTCAGTAAGCTGGATTTACTCGATCAACCGGAAGAACTTAAGGACGATCTTAATGTGTATCGAGAAATCGGATATGAAGTAATTGAAACTTCTTCTACCGAAGAAATCGGACTTGAAGATGTTCGAACCGTTTTTGAAGATAAAGTAACGGTTGTTGCTGGACAATCGGGTGTCGGTAAATCGACCTTGTTGAATGCGTTGAATCCAGAGTTGAACTTGGAAACGAACCAAATCTCAAATCACCTCGGACGTGGGAAACATACGACCAGACATGTCGAATTGATTCCTTTCGGGGAAGGATTAGTAGCGGATACACCAGGGTTCAGTTCTCTTGATTTTGTAGATATGGAACCTGAGGACTTGACGATTTATTTTCCTGAAATGCGTGACAGACGACCGGATTGCAAATTCCGAGGATGCACACATACATCCGAACCGAAGTGTGCAGTGAAAGCCGCGTTAGCGGATGGAGAGATTGCGCAATTCCGTTATGAACATTACGAAAAGTTTTTACAAGAAATCAATGAACAAAAGCAACGGAGGTACTGACGATGACGAAAATAGCACCATCGATCCTTTCTGCTGATTTCTCGAAGCTAGGAGAAGAGATTAAAGATGTTGAACTAGGTGGCGCGGATTATATTCATGTGGATGTGATGGACGGACACTTCGTACCGAACATCACAATTGGACCATTGATTGTAGACGCCATTCGCCCGGTTACGGATCTCCCTTTGGACGTCCACTTGATGATTGAAAACCCGGATCAATATATTCCGGAGTTCGCGAAGGCCGGCGCGGATATATTATCCGTCCATGTAGAGGCTTGTCCACATCTCCACCGGACGATTCAATTGATTAAAGACCAAGGGGTGAAAGCGGGCGTTGTCCTCAACCCTCATACGCCTGTCAGCATGATTGAGCACATCATTGACGATGTCGATCTTGTTTTGTTGATGACGGTCAATCCTGGTTTTGGAGGGCAATCCTTCATTGAACAAGTTCTTCCAAAGGTGAAGGCAGTATCGGACCTGTGTAAGGAAAGAGGACTCGACATCGATATCGAAATCGATGGTGGTGTCAATCCGGAAACCGCAAAGCTGTGCCGCGAGCATGGTGCCAATGTCCTTGTCGCAGGTTCTGCGATTTACAAAAAGGAAAACAGGAAGGATGCAATCGAAGCCATCCGTGGTGTATAATGTGGAGTAGAAATTAAATAGTTACAAAGAAACCACTAGGGGAATCTCCGAAAGAGATTGAGAGTGAAGTGTAGGCTTCTGACCCTGAGAACCTGAACAGGATCATACCTGCGGAGGGAAGTTGGCTTTCAATCGATAATAGATAGATAAAATTATTCGAAAGCGGCTGTCCTCTTGGGCAGTCGCTTTTTTATTCCAGATCAGTGATTTCTTTGTAGAGATGAAGGGGAGAGAGAATATGAGAAACCGTAATTTATTGATGGCGGAAGTTGCCATCATGGCAGCATTAGGAATTATATTAGGATTTATTAAACTGAGTGGTCCCTGGGCATTCGGTGGTTCTGTATCACTAGAGATGGTTCCAATTTTTATCATGGCATTCCGTAGAGGGTTATTTCCTGGCGTCCTGACAGGTTTGCTCATTGGACTTCTACAACTAATGATTAATCCATATATCTATTATTTCTTACAAGTTATCCTGGACTACCCACTAGCATTTTTATTGGTAGGATTAGCTGGACTCACAAGACCAGGCTGGAGTGATACTTTTGGCAAGCGAGTCTTTATGATCATACTTGGAACCTTTATCGGAAGCGTGTTACGACTTGCCAGCCATGTTATATCGGGCGTTGCATTCTTTGCAGACCAAGCACCTGAAGGAACACCTGCATTCATGTACTCGTTCCTATATAACATTTCATACATTGGCCCAACATTCGTGTTGACAGTCATTTTACTCGTGTTGTTATCTAAGACTGCTCCTAAACTGATTCATGGAGAGTGATAGTATTGAAGACGATTTGCTTAGTTTCAGGAGGGCCTGAGTACTTGCTACCTGAACAGATGGGTAAGGAAAATGCGATATTTATCGGAGTAGATGAAGGGATTCTTTTTCTTCAGAAAAGAAAAATCGTTCCCGCAGCTGCTTTTGGTGATTTCGATTCCATAACAGACGAAGATATCACTGCTCTTAAAGATGAACAAATGGCGATGTTCACATTTGAACAAGAAAAGGATATGACGGATTTGGAACTGGCTTTGCAATGGGCATTCGAACAAGATCCTGATCGTATTGAGTTATACGGCGCAACGGGGGGCCGGCTCGATCATGAGTTGATCAACATGCAACTGCTGAAGCAAGGTCTCGATCGGGGAATTGAAACGGTGATCATCGATCGAACGAATGAAGTGATGATGAAAAATCCGGGCCATTACTCGTTGGAGCATGACGAGCGATACCCTTATATATCCTTCATCCCTTTTAGCGCTGAAGTGAAAGGGATTACGCTGGAAGGATTCAAGTATCCCCTCGATCAAGCTGAACTAGTGTGGGGTTCGACCCTCTGCATTTCAAATGAGCTTGTAACAAAAAAAGGTACTTATTCATTTGAAGACGGCATAATTATGGTGGTAAGAAGCAAAGACTGATTTGCAAACGTAAACTCCTGGTACTTTTTTTAAGTAGACGAATATACTTAAATAGAATGTTAATTTTCCGAAGAGATTGGGTGCGGAAACTAACGTTGGAGGAGGCGGAATCATGAAATTTTATACCATCAAACTGCCGAAGTTCTTAGGGGGATTTGTAAGAGCGGTCCTAGGGTCCTTTAAGAAGGGGTAAGCAAAAAAGCACCAACCGAGGTGCTTTTTTGTTTTGTCTATGCGGTACTCGAAACTGAGAAAAAGCCGAAATCGGGGTGCGAATGAGACGTTTGCGGTACTCGAATATACGAAAAAGGACCGGAAGCGAGGTGCTTCAGGTCCCAGAAATTAAAAATGAACCCGATCTTGGGTTCATTTTCTTTTCATACAATTAAACGCGCTCTACTTTACCTGATTTCAAGGCACGAGCAGAAACGTATACGCGCTTCGGCTTACCGTCAACAAGAATACGAACCTTCTGAACGTTCGCTCCCCATTTACGTTTCGTAGTGTTCAATGCGTGTGAACGCTTGTTTCCAAAGCTTGTTTTCTTACCAGTAACAACACATTTTCTAGCCATTATGAATGTACCTCCTTTATTGCAAATAAGAGAAATAATGCAGTTTATAGTTTATACGAAAACACTACACTATAGTAGCACGAGTGTTCTTAGATTGCAACAAGCATTATCAAGTTTATTTACTTGACATGATATTGGCCAATATTGATATTTTCTTTTAAAATGTTAGATATTATAGTAAAATGACACTAGTCATAGGTATTAAATCCAAGGGAGGATTCTACATGTCTATAGAAATGAAAACTAAGTATGGAGAAATTGATATCTCTAACGATGTGATCGCTACGATTGCAGGTGGAGCCGCAATCGATTGTTATGGTATTATCGGAATGGCATCGCAAAAGCAAATTAAAGATGGCATTACAGAGCTTCTAGGACGTGACAATTTCAGCCGTGGAATCGTCGTGCGCCAAGAAGAGGATGAAGTACACATAGACATGTATATCATCGTCAGCTATGGAACGAAAATTTCTGAAGTAGCTCACAATGTTCAAACAAAAGTGAAGTATACGCTTGATCAAATGCTCGGATTATCAGTTGATTCCGTCAATATCTTTGTTCAAGGCGTGAGGGTGACGAACCCGTAACGAGGAGGAAGAATTCGTGACAGAGAAGAAGTTAGGCGGGAAAAAGCTTTCCCAGATGTTTATCTATGGGGCGGACAATCTTAACAAAAATGTGAAGATGGTCGACGCCCTGAATGTATTCCCGGTTCCGGATGGAGATACAGGAACCAATATGAATTTGACCATCACTTCTGGTGTGAAGGAAGTGAAAGGTCTTGACACGGACGATGCAGGTTTGATTGCATCTACATTCTCTAAAGGTCTTTTGATGGGAGCGCGAGGAAATTCTGGTGTTATTCTTTCCCAGCTTTTCCGAGGGTTCTCTAAAGCACTTACAGGGAAAAAATCAGTGGACGCAAAGCTGTTTGCGGAAGCATTGGAAGCCGGAGTGGAAACGGCATATAAAGCAGTCATGAAACCTGTAGAAGGGACAATCCTTACAGTTGCAAAGGATGCAGCGAAGAAAGCATCTAAGGCAGCCCGTAAAACGGATGATCTCGTTTCCTTGATGGAGCAAACGTTGAAGGAAGCGAAAGAATCACTTGATCGTACACCGGATCTGTTACCGGTTTTGAAGGAAGTCGGTGTCGTTGATTCTGGCGGTCAAGGACTCGTCACGATCTATGAAGGGTTTTTAGCTGTACTTGAAGGAAAAGAGTTGCCAGAAGTAAGCATTTCCGGACCTTCTATGGATGAACTGGTAAGCGCGGAGCACCATAAAGCTCAAATGCACATGAAAACGGAAGATATCCATTTTGGATATTGCACGGAGTTCATGGTCAAGTTCAAGAAAGAGAAGACGGATCAAAATCCGTTTTCTGAAGACGATTTCCGTAACGAGCTGAATGAACATGGTGATTCTTTGCTCGTCGTTTCGGATGAGGAACTTGTCAAAGTTCATATACATACGGAAAAGCCGGGAGATATGCTGTCTCTTGCGCAATCGTATGGAGATCTGATCAATATTAAGATTGAAAACATGCGCGAGCAGCACACGGCAATATTAGAAAGTGAAAAGGACGAACCGAAAGTCAAAGTCCAAGAAAAGAAAAAACCTTTCGGCATCATTACAGTATCAATGGGATCGGGCATTGAAGAATTATTCAAGAGCCTGGGAGCAACTGTCGTGATTGCAGGAGGTCAAACGATGAATCCAAGTACGGAAGACATCGTGAAAGCCATCGAAGAAGCGCATGCTGAAAAGCTGATCATCCTACCGAACAACGGGAACATCGTAATGGCAGCAGAACAAGCAGCTTCTGTTGTAGATGAAGACGTTGCTGTCGTTAAGACGAAAACAGTTCCACAAGGTATTTCAGCCCTACTGGCCTTCAATCCAAGCGCATCTCTTGAAGAGAATCAAGAGAGTATGACTGAAGCGGTTGGCCATGTGAAATCCGGTCAAATCACGTTCGCAGTAAGAGACACGTCGATTGATGGCGTGGAAATCAAAAAGGACGACTTCATGGGTATATTCGATGGGAAAATCGTTACGTCGAAGAAGTCCCAGAAAGAAGCGGTGGAAGCTCTCTTGTCTGAAATGATTGATGAAGATGATGAAATCGTCACAATCATTTATGGCGAAGATGCCAATCAGGAAGATGCTGAAGCGCTAGAAGATTATATTACGGAGCACTACCCAGATGCGGAAGTTGAAATCCATCCGGGTCAACAACCCATCTATTCGTATATCATTTCCGTTGAATAAACGCTAAACATATTCCTACCATGATCTTTCTGAAGACCGATCGGGTAGGAATATTCTATATCAGGGGAGTTTTTCCATCATAGTTCCAAAAAACCGCTTATCCTGGAGGAATGTAGGATGAAGTTTAAAAGCGTTTTTGATATCATCGGACCAATCATGATCGGTCCTTCCAGTTCACATACAGCCGGTGCAGCCCGAATCGGCCGGGTAGCGCGCTCATTATTTGGACGTAAACCGGACTGGGTACATATATCCTTTTACGGTTCCTTTGCAAGGACCTATAGAGGTCATGGGACCGATGTAGCCATTGTCGGTGGAATCCTAGACTTTGATACGTTCGATGAACGGATCAGTGAATCTTTGAAAATCGCAAAGAAAGAAAAGATCAAAGTGAAAATGACGGAAGAAGATGCTTTGACCGACCATCCCAATACAGCTCGGATACGGATGGGGGATGAGCAAGGGGAGCTTGAAATCGTAGGGATTTCAATCGGTGGTGGAAAGATCGAAATCATTGAGTTGAACGGTTTTGAACTTCGATTATCCGGTAATCATCCAGCTCTGCTCGTCGTCCATAATGATCGATATGGGGCGATTGCAGGTGTTGCCAATCTCCTTGCCAAACTGGAAATCAACATCGGACATATGGAGGTCGGCAGAAAAGAAGTCGGTAGTGAAGCGTTGATGACTATCGAGGTCGATCAGAACTTGGAAGATTCCGTCCTAGAAGAAATTGAAAAGCTACCGCACATCATCAAGGCAACTCGAATTCATGAATAAATAGAAGGGTGGTTATCGATATGATGTTCCGTAATGTCAGTGAATTGGTTGAACGAGCCGTCTCAAAGAATATCCCGATTTCTGAAGTGATGATCCAGCAAGAAATGGATGTGACTGGGCGAGATCGTGAAACCGTGATGGACCTGATGGAAAAAAATCTTGATGTCATGGAGCAAGCGGTTGAAAAAGGTATCAAGGAAGGCGTGAAATCCCATTCCGGCCTCACCGGCGGGGATGCTGTCCTTTTGCAAAAATATATCGAGAGTGGAAAAAGTCTTGCAGGAACTACGGTATTGGATGCAGTCAGTAAAGCAGTAGCGACGAATGAAGTGAATGCTGCGATGGGCACAATCTGTGCAACACCGACCGCGGGTTCTGCTGGCGTCGTCCCAGGTACCTTGTTTGCGTTGCGAGATAAACTTCACCCGACTCGCGAACAGATGGTCAGATATCTGTTCACTTCTGGCGCATTCGGATTTGTCGTGGCGAATAACGCATCCATATCTGGTGCTGCTGGAGGATGTCAAGCTGAAGTCGGATCAGCGACTGGAATGGCTGCAGCAGCCATTGTGGAACTTGCAGGTGGCTCCCCTGAGCAATCTGCACAGGCGATGGCAATTGCGTTGAAGAATATGTTAGGGCTCGTTTGCGATCCTGTCGCTGGGCTCGTGGAAGTGCCTTGCGTAAAACGAAATGCAATCGGCGCAAGTATCGCCATTACCGCTGCAGATATGGCTTTAGCTGGCATCACTAGTCGAATTCCATGTGATGAAGTCATTGACGCTATGTATAAGATCGGCGAATCCATGCCGACAGCATTGAAGGAAACTGCACAAGGAGGATTAGCGGCGACTCCTACAGGTAGAGAGCTAGAAGCGAAGATCTACGGAGTTCCGTTAAAGAAGAAATAATGGATTTGAATCAACCTGTTACCCAAGTGAAAGGGATCGGTGAAGCTCGTGCGGAAGAGCTTGCCGATCTGAACATTTATACAATTGAAGATCTGCTCTTGTATTTTCCTTATCGTTATGAGGATTTTCAAGTAAAGGATCTGACAGAACTTAAGCATGATGAAAAAGCGACTGTAGAGGGGAAGGTTCATAGCGAACCTTCTTTACGCTATTATGGCCGGAAGAAATCAAGATTGACCGTCAAAGTCCTTGTTGGCAAGTATCTCGTCACTGCAGTCTTTTTCAATCGAGCTTTTTTGAAGAAGAATTTCTCGATCGGGCAACCTGTGACGATCACTGGGAAATGGGATCAACATCGACTGACAATCACCGGGCAGCATGTTACATTTGGTCATCAGGAACAGGATGAAAAGATTGAGCCTGTATACTCTGTTAAAGGAGATTGGACGGTCAAACGTGTGAAAAATGTCGTCCATCAAACCGTTCATCAATATGTCCGATACATCGAGGACATATTACCGGAAGAGAAGCGACAGCAGTACAAATTGATTGAGCGGAGGCAAGCGGTTCAATGGATTCATGTCCCCGAGAGCCATGAGCATCTGAAACATGCAAGGAGATATTTCGTGTATGAGGAACTGTTGCTTTTCCAATTGAAGATGCAATGGTGGCGCAAACAAGAAAAGGAAAAAACCGATGGAAAAGCGAGAGCATTTGATCAAGCCAAGCTGCAAGCGTTCATCCATTCGTTGCCTTTCCCATTGACGGGAGCCCAACAACGTGTGACAGATGAGATCCTTAAAGATTTGAGCTCCCCATATAGGATGAATCGGTTACTTCAAGGTGATGTCGGTTCGGGGAAAACGATTGTTGCCGCAATTAGCATGTATGCATCAGCAACCGCAGGAATGCAATCCGCTCTGATGGTACCTACAGAAATTTTAGCTGAGCAGCACTATGAATCTTTGACCGATCTTTTTAAAGAGATGGACATCCAAGTAGAGCTGTTGACGAGTTCTATCAAAGGCAAGCAACGTGCAGAAATTTTGAAACGGGTGAAAGAAGGGGAAGTCGATTTCCTAGTCGGTACACATGCTCTGATTCAAGGAGAAGTTCAATTTCAAAATCTCGGTCTCGTCATAACGGATGAACAACATCGGTTCGGTGTGAATCAACGGAAAGTGTTACGGGAGAAAGGCATTACTCCTGATGTTCTGTTCATGACCGCGACGCCTATTCCACGAACGTTAGCCATTTCTGCGTTCGGAGACATGGATGTGTCGACCATCGATGAGATGCCTGCAGGTAGAAAGCCGATCGAAACCTATTGGGCTAAGCACGGCATGTTGGATCGGGTGCTGGCTTTTATCCAAAAAGAACTTGAAAATGGAAGACAAGCCTATGTCATCTGTCCGTTGATCGAGGAATCGGATAAGATGGATTTCCAAAATGCTGTAGATGTGCATGCGCAGCTTCAACAATATTTCACGGATTTCAATGTCGGTTTGATGCATGGAAGGTTGGCTGTCGATGAGAAGGAAGAGATGATGACGAGGTTCAGTAAGAATGATGTCCAAGTTCTCGTATCGACGACGGTCGTTGAGGTCGGAGTGAATGTTCCAAATGCTACCGTCATGGTCGTCTATGACGCCGAGCGCTTCGGGTTGGCCCAACTTCACCAATTGAGAGGACGTGTCGGACGTGGTGATGCGCAATCCTACTGTATCCTGATTGCAGATCCAAAATCGGACGTAGGAAAGGAACGTATGCAAATCATGACCGAGACGAATGACGGTTTCGAGCTTTCACAACGAGATCTCGAACTTCGTGGTCCAGGAGACTTTTTCGGCAAAAAGCAGAGCGGACTCCCGGAATTTAAAGTTGCTGACTTAGTGCATGATTATCGTGCACTCGAGTTTGCCAGACAAGATGCAGCAACGATGGTCAATTCCGATGTATTTTGGAAAGAAGATGAGTACGCTTCTTTACGTAATTGGCTGATGAGTCAGGTTGAGCATTGGGAAGAGCTTGATTAGTCCTCTTATCCTTGAAAATGAGGACTAATCATTATATACTACTTTTAGTACCTACTCATAAGAGTAAGAGATGGTGAAGTAATGAAGCGTAATAAGAAGGAACGTCAACAAGTGTTGAAGGAGACCATTCTAATCAATCCTTTCATTACAGATGAAGATTTAGCGAATCAATTCCAGGTCAGCGTGCAGACCATTCGTCTGGATCGGCTGGAACTCTCGATTCCAGAGTTGCGGGAAAGGATCAAGAATGTAGCTCAGCAACAATTAGATGAAGTCAAGGCTCTTTCCATTGAGGATGTCATAGGTGAAATCATCGACTTGCAGCTTGATGAGTCAGCTATCTCGATACTCGACATCAAACAAGAGCATGTTTTCTCAAGGCATAATATCGCACGTGGTCATCATTTGTTCGCACAAGCCAATTCATTAGCTGTTGCAATCATCAACGATGAACTGGCGCTCACAAGTAAATCGGATATACGATTTACGAGACAGGTGAAAGTTGGCGAGCGTGTAGTTGCTAAAGCAGTGGTCCAAGAACATCAAGCTGATCGGACAATTGTCGAAGTGAGAAGTTATGTAGAACAAGAACTGGTCTTCGAGGGCATTTTCACAATGTTCCGTTCGAATAAAAGGCAAACAGAAGGGACGTAAAAGGATCGATGAGAATTGCCATTGATGCAATGGGAGGTGACCATGCACCAGAGCAAGTCGTTCTGGGTGCCATGGAAGCCGTCAAAGAATATAAAGATTTAGAGATCACATTGGTCGGTGACGAAAACGAAATCAAGAAATATTTAAGTGATTCCGACCGATTGAACATTTTACATACAACAGAAAAAATTACGAGTGAAGATGAACCTGTCAGAGCTGTAAGAAGGAAAAAGGATGCATCAATGGTCCTTTCTGCTGTCGAAGTGAAGGAAGGTCGAGCGGATGCTTGTATTTCTGCTGGGAACACTGGCGCGTTGATGACGACCGGGCTTCTTCACGTAGGTCGAATCAAAGGCATTGATCGTCCAGCACTTTCACCTACATTACCTACGCTAGACGGACAAGGATTTGTGTTGTTGGATGTCGGTTCCAATATGGACGCAAAAGCAGAACACCTATATCAGTACGCCTTGATGGGTACGGTTTACAGTCAAAAAGTAAGGGATATAGAACGCCCGAGAGTCGGTTTGCTGAATGTTGGCACTGAGGAAGGGAAAGGAAATGAACTTTCCAAGAAGACCTATCAGATGTTGAAAGACTCAGAGCACATCCAATTTGTCGGAAATGTGGAAGCACGTGACCTTTTGGATGGAATTGCTGACGTTGTCGTTTGCGACGGTTTCTCTGGAAACCTCGTCTTGAAGACAATTGAAGGAACAGCGATGTCGATCTTTTCAATGTTGAAGGAACAATTGATGAGCTCAATGAAAAGTAAATTGGCAGCTGCGGTCTTGAAACCACAATTCAAAGCGTTGAAGGCAAAACTGGATTACAGTGAGTATGGGGGAGCCGCTTTATTCGGCTTAAGAGCTCCTGTCATAAAAGCCCACGGCTCTTCGGATGCAAATGCGATTTTGAACGCGATTCGACAAGCGCGCCATATGGTAGAGCATGACGTGGTGGACATTATTACAGAAAAGGCATCTCGATTGGAAGGGAATGAGGAATAAATGGGTAAAGTAGCATTTTTATTTCCAGGACAAGGCTCCCAGCAAGTAGGGATGGGTCAAGAAATCGCAAAAGTAAACGAACGCTCTGAAGCAGTGTTCAAGCAAGCGGACCAAAGACTTGAATATGCGCTATCGGATATCATCAAAAACGGTCCAGAAGATGCGTTGACACGTACGGAGAATACACAACCAGCACTATTGACTACAAGTATAGCGATCTTGAAAGCAATGGAAGAACACGGGGTCCAACCAGACTTTACCGCTGGACACAGTCTGGGTGAATATACTGCTCTGGTTGCTTCAGGTGCACTTTCGTTTGAAGATGCGGTTTATGCTGTACGAAAGCGCGGCATGTTCATGGAAGAAGCGGTTCCTGCAGGGGAAGGGGCGATGGCAGCCATCCTCGGTATGGATGCTGATGCACTTCAGACCATCACTAACCGGGTGACGGAAGCAGGAGATTCTGTCCAATTAGCGAACTTGAATTGCCCTGGTCAGATTGTCATTTCCGGTACGAAAGAAGGAGTAGAGAAAGCTTCTGAAATTGCAAAAGAAGAAGGAGCGAAGCGAATCATCCCTCTTCAAGTCAGTGGTCCATTCCACTCTGAATTGATGAAGCCAGCTGCGGACAAGATGGGAGACGTCCTCGATGAATTGACGTTCTCTGATGCTGCGATCCCTGTCGTTGCGAATGTAACAGCTACTGCAGTCACAGAAGCTTCTGAAATCAAGAAGAAATTGATCGAACAAATATATTCTCCTGTCCGTTGGGAAGAAACGATTCAGTTCTTGTTAGACGAAGGTGTAGATACATTCGTCGAAATCGGACCAGGTAAGGTTCTATCTGGATTAGTGAAGAAAATCCATCGTCGTGCAACGACCATCGCCATATCTGATCCTGAATCATTGACTGCTGCGATGGAAAAACTGAAGGAGGTATGAAACGATGCTTAGTGGTAAAACTGCGTTAGTAACAGGTGCTTCTAGAGGAATCGGACGAGCAATTGCACTTGAACTTGCCCGTCAAGGAGCTTCCGTGGCCGTCAACTATTCTGGAAGTGAAGAAAAAGCACGTAAAGTTGTTGAAGAGATCCAAGAAAACGGAGGTAACGCCTTCGCAATCCAATCGGATGTAGCGAGTATGGACTCCGTAACTTCTATGATCAAAGAAGTCATCTCCACGTTCGGATCACTTGATATTCTGGTCAACAATGCAGGAATCACACGTGATAATCTGTTGATGAGAATGAAAGAAGAAGAATGGGACGCTGTCATCAACACGAATCTTAAAGGTGTCTTCAACTGCACGAAAGCGGTGACCCGTCAAATGATGAAACAGCGCTCAGGACGTATCATCAACATCGCCTCCATCGTCGGTGTATCCGGCAACCCAGGACAAGCGAACTATGTTGCAGCCAAAGCAGGAGTCATCGGTCTGACAAAATCAACCGCAAAAGAATTGTGCAGCCGTGGCATCACAGTCAACGCAGTTGCACCAGGCTTTATCGAAACGGACATGACTGACGCGCTTGAAGGGAACGTAAAAGATGAAATGCTCAAGCAGATCCCACTCGCAAGACTCGGTCGACCGGAAGATATCGCAGCTGCTGTGAGGTTCTTGGCGGGGGATGAGGCGAGTTATATTACGGGGCAGACTATCCACGTAGACGGCGGCATGGTAATGTAACTAAAAATTTCTGGTAAACATGTCTCTCGAACTACTGCGTTACGTTGTTGCTCGGATCCTCACGTATTATATATACGCTCCGGTCCTCGCAACTGCCGTGCCTTGTATTTCGAGGCCCTGTTTATCCTCAATTTTTAGCTTTCATTTAGAATATTTGAAGCTTTTAGATCACGATGCTTTGTTCCTTGGTGATTTCGCATGAAATTTACGACACTCCTGCGGGAATAGCGAGCCAGGCGAGACCCCACACTTTTTAAAAGGATCTTCGACTAACAGCCACCACTTCCTGTGGTGAACGTCGAAGCCGGGACATCCTGTGGGAGTGATTTTGAAGAAATCAACATGACTATTTAACAAAACCTAAAAGATTAAGACAATCACAATTTACGAAGTCGTATACTTCTCGTATAATTACTTGAGAGGAGGTGAACGGACATGGCAGACATTCAAGAGCGTATTACAAAAATCATCGTTGACCGTTTAGGGGTTGATGAGGAAGAAGTGAAAGTAGAATCTTCTTTTAAAGAAGATCTTGGAGCAGACTCTCTAGATGTTGTTGAACTTGTTATGGAACTTGAAGATGAGTTCGATATGGAGATTTCTGACGAAGATGCAGAAAAGATTGCTACTGTTGGCGATGTAGTGAATTACATAAACAGCCATCAATAGTTTGTCGGGGTTGACCCTTACCGGTCAGCCCTTTATCTAATTTTCTGCTAATATAAAGGAAAAACAAATGGAATACACATTAGAAAAATGACATGCGAAAGGAATTATGGAGGTCACTATGTCCAACCGTACTTCATCAAAGAATAAATATCCAAGACCGAAACGCAGACCTTTTACGAAAGAAGAACTTTCAGTCCGTTTTGCTGCGTTTCAAAAAGAATTGCACATCCACTTCAATAATGAAAAGTTGTTGTTTCAAGCTTTTACTCATTCATCGTATGTGAATGAGCATCGTAAACGTCCAAGTGACGATAACGAACGCCTCGAATTTTTAGGAGATGCAGTCCTTGAGCTGACGATTTCACAGTACTTGTATAAGAAATATCACAATATGTCCGAAGGTGAATTGACCAAGCTACGTGCAGCCATCGTATGTGAACCATCACTAGTGACCTTTGCACATCAATTGAAATTCGGAGATCTTGTTTTATTAGGTAAAGGGGAAGAAAATACAGGTGGACGTACTCGACCTGCGCTATTGGCGGATGTTTTCGAAGCCTTCATCGGTGCTCTTTATCTCGATCAGGGACTAGAAGTGGTAGAGAGCTTTTTGGACGAATATGTGTATCCTAAGATTAATGAAGGTGCTTTTTCCCATGTGATGGATTTCAAGAGTCAGCTACAGGAATTCATACAACGTGAAAATCACGGTACACTTGATTATCGGATCGTACAAGAAACAGGTCCTGCACACAACCGTGAATTCACATCAGAAGTATATTTGGGCAGTGAACGATTAGGAGTAGGGCATGGCCGTTCCAAGAAAGAAGCGGAGCAGCAGGCCGCCCGAGAAGCATTACAATACTTGAACTCTAAATGAGCGGAATGAAGAAGGGTTGCCTCTATGGAGGCAACCCTTTCTTGACTTATTTACTTTTGCGCAACTCACTCAATTCTTGAATGATGCCTTCAGTCTCACTGACACTGAAATGGTCTTTTTTCATGACGAATTCATATAAGTCCTTCAGATCTTCATATTGATCGACATCAAAGTCTTCAGAGCGCATGACGCCTGTATTGACAACTTGCATTTGTTTTTGCATTTGCTCAAGCATATACGCCATATTTTCCTGGCTTTTGACACTAAGATTCACAGAACCATCCTTTCTACGATTCGTTGATCAATTTTCATTGTAGCATGAATCATGGGCACTTGTTGAATTTCACTTGTGTTCTTCTTCAGCTTTCCTCTTTATGATAAAATATATAGGTATGTATTCAAGGGAAGGGGGAATCTTACATGTTCCTCAAACGTTTAGATGTCGTAGGGTTCAAGTCCTTTGCTGAACGAATCGGAATCGAGTTCGTTCCAGGGGTTACAGCTGTTGTTGGCCCGAACGGCAGTGGGAAAAGTAATATATCGGATGCAGTCCGATGGGTGCTTGGTGAACAATCAGCCAAATCGCTGCGTGGCGCTAAAATGGAAGACATCATCTTTGCAGGTAGTGATACACGTAGACCACTGAATGTTGCCGAAGTGACACTTACATTGGATAACGAAGATCAGCATATACCGATTGAATATAATGAAATCAGTATTACTCGTAGAGTGTACCGATCTGGAGATAGCGAATACTTGATCAACCGTCAGCAATGTCGATTGAAGGACATCATCGATTTGTTCATGGATTCCGGTTTAGGGAGAGAAGCCTATTCCATCATCGGACAAGGTAAAGTCGAAGAGATCTTAAGCAGTAAACCAGAAGACCGCAGAAAAATTTTTGAAGAAGCGGCTGGGGTCTTGAAATATAAGACACGTAAGATCAAGGCGGAGCAAAAGCTTAAGGAAACAGAAGAGAACCTCAATCGAGTGGAAGATATTCTTTATGAATTGGAAGATCAAGTCGAGCCTCTCAAGATCCAAGCTTCCATTGCAAGAGATTATCTTGATAAAAAAAGTGAGCTTGAGGTCATCGAATCCGCATTGATCGTCCATGAAATAGAGGATCTACATAGTCGCTGGGAAGCGAAGTCCAAAGAGATTGAACGATTGAAAGAGGAAGAAGTGAAGCTTCAAGAACGAGTGCTTGAAAAAGAGGCTTCCATCGATAAGATCCGGGACGAGTTGTCTGCTTTGGATGAGTCGATTGATGAATTGCAAGATGTCTTGCTGAACGTCAGCGAAGAGCTTGAAAAGCATGAAGGTAAACGTGAAGTCATGCGGGAGAGAAAGAAGAACTATCATCAGAATAAAGAACAGCTGACAAAGAAGATTGCGAGTTACAAAGAGAAGAAACAATCCATTGATAAAATGTTGACCAGTGAAAAAGAAGTGTTGAAACAGCATCAGGACAAGCTAAGTCAATTGAAGGCGCAGTTGAAGGATGAAGAAGGTCAGCTCGTCATGATGGACAAGAACATTGAAGAAGAGCTTGAACAGTTGAAAAGCCAATTCTTCGATTGCTTGAATGAGCAGACCTCGATCAAAAACGAAATCCGTTATTTGACGGAGCAGCTTGAGCAGCAATCGAACAAAACGAGCAAACTCGATGAACGTCATGAGCAATATATTGAAGAGCGGGAGAAAATCACCACCAGAAAAGCTGAACTTACGGAGCAGTTGTCGGTTGTGCAAGAGCAGCTGGAAACACAGATGGACGGTTTTCTGAAGTTGAAAAGACAAATTGAGCAAGATGAATCGAAGCTTTCTGAAAAAGAATCGAACCTTTACAAAGCCTATCAGTTCATCCAACAATTCCGTTCGAAAAAAGAAATGCTTGAGGAAATGCAGGACGATTACAGTGGTTTTTTCCAGGGAGTCCGAGAGATTCTTAAGGAACGTAGAAAACGTTTGAAGGGCATTGAAGGGGCAGTTGCTGAGCTTGTGACAGTAGAGAAGGAACAAGAGACCGCCTTGGAAACAGCCCTTGGTGCAGCTACGCAGAATGTCGTTGTAGATTCTGAAGAAAATGCGCGAGCCGCCATTACATTCCTCAAACAGAAACGACTTGGACGAGCGACCTTTTTACCAATGTCGGTCATTCGAAGCCGAAAACTGCCTTCACAAGAGGTAGAGAAGGTACGCAGCCATAACTCCTTTATCGGGATTGCTTCCGATCTTGTCACCTTTGACGATCGTTATCGAAACGTCATTGAAAATCTGCTTGGTAATGTAGTGATTGCACAAAATTTAGAAGGTGCGAACGCATTGGCTAGGCTCTTGAAGCATCGATACAGAATCGTCACCATTGAAGGTGATGTCGTCAATCCGGGCGGGTCGATGTCAGGTGGTAGCATGAAGCAGAAGAACAGCTCCCTGTTATCGAGACAACGAGAACTAGAAACAATCACTGAAAAATTATCTTCCATGGAAGTCCAGACCGAAAAGCTGGAAATGGAAGTGAAAAACGGGAAAGCTGAGTTGCAAGAACAGAAGTCGAGTATGGAGTCGATGCGCGAGAACGGGGAGCAAATTCGTCTTAAGGAACAACAGTTGAAAGGCGAACTCCGTGAGATTGAACTCGAAAGCAAAAACATCAACGAGCATCTCTATCTGTATGACCGTGAGAAAGGTGCATTCCATTCAGAAAAGGAAACGATGGAAAAAAGGATATCAACCTTGAAAGGATCGTTAAAGACCTCTGAAGATAAAGCGTCTGAACTTGAAACTGAAGTCGAACGTTTGACGCATCAGAAGAAAAACGCCCAAACGACGAAGGAAGACTTGAATGAGTCCATTACGACGCTTAAGGTGAACGTCGCTCAATGTGAGCAACAGTACACGAACTCAAAAGATACTGTTCGTCGTCTACAGAATGATTTGGATGAAACAGTCCAAGTCTTAGAGGAAGCGGAAGAAGAATTCTGGTTGTTAGAGGAAGCAGTGAACACGAGTTCTTCTGATGAAGAAGCGTTGGACGAGCAGATCATACAGCATCGAAAAGATAAGGATGCGACCATCCAGTTGATTGGTGACCGTCGTAAAGAGCGGACGGAAAGACAAGAGAATATCGAAAAGCACGAAATGGAACTGAAAGAATTGAAAAGAGTCCATAAGCAGATGTCAGACGGCATTCACCAAGAAGAAGTTCGGATGAACCGCCTGGATGTGGAGCTTGAAAATCGATTGACTCACTTGAGTGAAGAATACCAGTTGACGTATGAGCGGGCGAAAGAAAAGTACAAACTGGAGATGGACCCCGATGAAGCTCGTACGAAAGTGAAACTGATCAAGCAGGCGATCGAAGAATTAGGTACGGTCAATCTGGGTGCAATTGATGAGTATGAGCGTGTTTCTGAGCGATATAACTTCTTGACAGATCAGCGTGACGACTTGAATGAAGCAAAAGCTACATTATACGGTATCATTACAGAGATGGATGAAGTAATGACGAAACGGTTCAAGGAGTCATTTTTTGAGATCCGCACACACTTCCGGACGATATTCAGTGAACTCTTCGGAGGGGGACGAGCGGATCTTGAATTGACTGACCCCGAGGATCTGTTGAACACAGGGGTCAACATCCTCGCGCAACCTCCTGGGAAGAAGCTTCAGCATATGGCCCTGCTTTCTGGAGGAGAACGAGCACTAACCGCAATCGCACTGTTGTTTGGGATCCTGAAAGTCCGGCCTGTGCCATTCTGTATTTTGGACGAGGTAGAGGCTGCACTGGATGAAGCGAACGTAAGCCGGTTTGCAAAATTCTTGCGTGCTTTCAGTAAAGAGACCCAGTTCATTGTGGTCACACACCGTAAAGGAACGATGGAAGAGGCAGATGTACTGTATGGCGTCACCATGCAGGAATCAGGCGTCTCCAATCTTGTTTCAGTGAAATTAGAAGATACGAAAGAATTAGTAACGACGTAGTTTAGGAGGATAACATGAGTTTTTTCAAACGAATGAAAGATAAGTTCACGAACCAAAGTGAAACCGTAACAGAGAAGTTTAGAGATGGTCTGGAGAAGACCCGTAATTCTTTTTCAACACGGGTCAACGAGCTCGTCAAAAATTACCGTAAAGTCGATGAGGAGTTCTTTGAGGAATTAGAAGAGATCCTCATCGAAGCGGATGTCGGTGTTGCGACCGTCATGGATCTGATTGACGAATTGAAAGATGAAGCGAGACGTCAGAACATCAAAGACACTGAAAAATTGCAAGTCGTCATATCAGAAAAGCTTGCCGAGTTCTTGGAAAAAGAAGATGAAGATAACAAACTGAACATACAAGAGGATGGATTGACTGTCATCTTGTTTGTTGGAGTGAATGGTGTCGGGAAGACGACATCGATCGGAAAACTCGCGCACAAGCTGAAGCAGGAAGGTAAGACGGTCATGAT
The DNA here is from genome assembly GCF_051842935.1 of Pseudalkalibacillus sp. Hm43. Classification (GTDB taxonomy): domain Bacteria; phylum Bacillota; class Bacilli; order Bacillales; family Fictibacillaceae; genus Pseudalkalibacillus. The sequence goes on from NZ_JBPXRR010000001.1 coordinate 1,018,199, forward strand.
GGCAGCAGGAGATACGTTCCGTGCAGGTGCAATCGATCAATTGCAAGTATGGGGCGACCGAGTCGGGGTAGATGTTGTCAAACATAGTGAAGGCTCAGACCCTGCAGCGGTGGTGTTTGATGCAGTCCAGTCCGCAAAATCCCGTGGGGTAGATGTATTGTTATGTGATACAGCAGGTCGACTTCAGAATAAAGTCAACTTGATGAACGAGCTTGAGAAAATCAAACGTGTCATCGGACGTGAGATTCCAGACGCTCCACATGAAGTGCTTCTCGTCGTCGATGCAACAACGGGTCAAAATGCGATGAGCCAGGCGAAGACATTCAGCCAAACGACAGATGTCAGCGGCCTTGTCTTGACGAAACTGGATGGAACGGCTAAAGGTGGAATCGTCCTAGCGATCCGTCATGAACTCGAGATTCCGGTAAAATTGGTCGGACTTGGCGAGAAAGTCGATGACCTATATGAGTTCGATGCTGATCGATTCGTATATGGATTATTCTCAGACCTGATTATGGAAGAACAAGACGAAACCATCAATTGATCAAAGAGATGTGAAAAGAGAACACACGCACACCGCGTGTGTTTTTCATTGGAACCCTGAGCAGTGCCAGGTACTGCTCAGAAATGCTGTCATATCAAGCTTCTTAGGTGGTGCCAGGTACCATAGAGGAAGCTTGATGTGACAGGCTTCAAAAATGGTACCTGGCACTGCAAACTGATGTTAAGAAAAAAACTTGACAAAGGTTTCTATGGGGTGTAGTATGATTAATCGTAAAGGCATTTCGCTTAACAAGGGGTGGAAAAAGTGCTCGAAAAAACGACACGAGTCAATTTTTTGTACGATTTCTATCATGCACTTTTGACTCCAAAGCAGCGAAATTACATGGCGCTTTATTATCTCGACGATTTGTCCCTTGGAGAAATTGCCGAAAGTTATGATGTAAGCCGTCAAGCTGTATATGACAATATCAAACGTACAGAGCTTATGCTTGAAGAATACGAAGAAAAGCTAGAACTTCTCGAAAAATATCAGAGACGCCAGCAACTTCTCGAGACACTCCGTCAACAGATTGCTGAGGAGAAGGATCAGAAAACCGTTCTTGGTACGATCGATCGTATCGAAGAATTGGATTAGGAGGCGGCACTAGATGGCATTTGAAGGATTAGCCGACCGACTTCAACAGACACTTCAGAAAGTCCGTGGTAAAGGTAAAGTTACCGAAGCGGACGTCAAAGTCATGATGCGAGAGGTTCGACTAGCGTTATTGGAAGCTGACGTCAACTTTAAAGTTGTAAAGCAATTCGTCGCTAAAGTGAAAGAAAGAGCAATCGGTCAAGAGGTACTTGAGAGTCTCACACCTGGTCAACAAGTCGTCAAAGTCGTCAATGAGGAACTGACCGAGTTGATGGGTGGAGAACAGAGTAAAATCGCTGTCGCCAACAAACCACCGACCGTCATCATGATGGTAGGTTTGCAAGGTGCCGGTAAGACGACCACAACGGGGAAGCTTGCCAATCACTTGCGCAAGAAAAACAACCGCAAACCATTGCTCGTCGCAGCAGACGTCTACAGACCTGCCGCGATCAACCAATTGCAAACACTTGGAAAACAGCTAAGCATGCCCGTATTCGATCTTGGAACGGATGTAAGTCCGGTTGAAATTGCGAAGCAAGGGATCGAGAAAGCGAAAGAAGAACATCACGATTATGTGATTATCGATACTGCAGGTCGCTTGCACATCGATGAAGGATTGATGGACGAGCTCTCTCAAATCAAAGAGATTGCGAAGCCTGATGAAATCCTACTCGTTGTCGATGCAATGACTGGACAAGATGCCGTAAATGTCGCACAAAGTTTCCATGATCAGCTCGGACTCTCCGGAGTCGTTCTGACGAAGCTCGATGGAGACACGCGCGGTGGTGCAGCATTGTCCATCAAGTCCGTGACGAATACACCGATCAAATTCATCGGTATGGGTGAAAAGCTGGACGCACTGGAGCCATTCCATCCTGAACGGATGGCGTCTAGAATCCTCGGAATGGGAGATGTATTGTCCCTTATCGAGAAGGCGCAAACCAATGTAGATGAGAAGAAGGCGAAAGAGCTCGAAGAGAAAATGCGTACGATGAGCTTTACCTTTGAGGATTTCCTTGACCAACTTACCCAGGTAAGAAGCATGGGACCACTAGATGAGTTACTCGGCATGCTGCCTGGCTCTGGACAGATGAAACAACTGAAAAACGTCAAGGTAGATGAGAAGCAGTTGAACCATGTAGAAGCAATCATCAAGTCGATGACAAAAGCTGAGAAGGTTCAACCCGAAATCATTAACGCAAGTCGAAAGAAACGTATCGCCAAAGGAAGCGGTCGTACCGTACAAGAGGTCAATCGACTCTTGAAGCAATTCGAGGACATGAAGAAGATGATGAAACAAATGTCCAATATGCAGCAAAAAGGCAAGAAAAAAGGCGGAATGGGTGGCATGAAATTCCCATTCATGTAACATTGTGTGGACCGGTAGTCATTACCGTAAAAATAATTTAAAACAAATTCTAGGAGGAATTATAGATGGCAGTTAAAATTCGTTTAAAGCGTATGGGAGCAAAAAAATCTCCATTTTATCGTTTGGTCGTAGCAGACTCTCGTTCACCTCGTGATGGACGTTTCATCGAGGAGATTGGTTACTACAACCCGATCGCTCAACCAATCGACGTAAAAATCGACGAAGAAAAAGCACTTGAGTGGATGTTGAAAGGTGCAAAACCTTCTGACACAGTTCGTAACCTGTTCTCAAATGCAGGTCTTATGGAAAAGCTTCACAACGCAAAAAACCAAAAATAAGTAAGGTGTGACGATAATGGAAGAGTTAATCGAAACAATCGTAAAAGCTCTTGTCGATCACCCAGAAGAAGTACGCATAGAAGAAGTGAAGACAGATTCTTCAATTACGTATCAGCTCAGCGTCCATAGTGAAGACATGGGCAAAGTCATTGGCAAACAAGGTCGCATTGCAAAAGCGATTCGTACCGTCATCAATGCAGCTGGTACGAACGAAAACAAAAAGATCCATTTAGAGATCGTTTGAGTTTTGAGAAAGAGGTGGGGGCAACCCCGCCTTTCTTTTATATCTGACGAATGATGAACGGCGGATTAACGTATAGGTTCTGTTCATTTTTATCAAGCTAGTAGAAAACGCTAATCGGAGGAGAACAGATGAGCGAATGGTTGAATGTAGGGAAGATTGTGAATACGCACGGCATCAGAGGGGAAGTAAGAGTCATCACGCGTTCGGATTTTCCAGAAGAAAGATATGAAGAAGGTGCTGAGCTGCACTTGTTTCATCCGAACAAAGCTGAACCGATTCCATTGGTCGTCCGGTCGCATCGTAAACACAAGCAATTCGATCTCGTTGCTTTCGAAGGCTATCCGAATATCAACGATGTAGAGCCATTGCGAGATGGACTCTTGAAAGTGAAGAAAGATGTCCTGAAGGAATTGGATGAAGGCGAGTTCTATTATTATGAAATCATCGGATGTGATGTCTTCACGGTTTCTGGAGAAGAAATCGGTAAAGTGAAAGAGATTCTTTCTCCAGGTGCGAATGATGTTTGGGTCGTAGAATCAAAAGTGAACAAGAAAGAGTATCTTATCCCTTATATTGAACAAGTTGTGAGAGAGATCGACGTTGAAAATAAACGGATCGAAATTGAACCAATGGAAGGGCTGTTAGAATGAAGATTGATATTCTAACTCTCTTCCCGGAAATGTTTGACGGCGTGCTCAACAGTTCCATATTAAAAAAAGCACAGGAAAAAGGTGCTGTGGAATATAGGGTGACTGACTTTCGGGATTTTGCCGAAAACAAACATCGGAAAGTCGATGATTATCCATACGGCGGCGGGGCTGGTATGGTGTTGACGCCGCAGCCGTTGTTTGATGCTGTTGATGCGATGAAAGAAGGGACCGAGCATCAACCGAGAGTTGTCATGATGTGCCCTCAAGGTGAGCGGCTGAGCCAACGGAAACTGGAAGAGCTATCTGAAGAAGAACATCTGATTTTCCTTTGTGGTCATTATGAGGGTTATGATGAAAGGATCCGGGAGCATCTCGTCACCGATGAAATCTCCATTGGAGATTACGTGCTCACCGGCGGTGAACTTGCATCAATGGTCGTCATTGATGGTGTGACCCGTTTACTTCCTGAAGTGCTCGGAAACGTAGAATCGGCTAAACTGGATTCCCATTCATCTGGATATTTGGAGCACCCCCATTATACGCGTCCGGCTGAATTTCGAGGTATGAAGGTGCCAGAGATACTCTTGTCAGGGGATCACGCAAAGATCGAGGATTGGCGCCGTATGGAGTCCTTGAAACGGACCTACGAAAGACGACCGGATCTTATCAAGGAAAGCTCATTGACGGAAGAAGAAAAACGATACCTTGAATCGCTCAAGGAAAACAATGGTTGATAGAGAAAATCTTATGAGATATATTGCTTCATAGGCTTCTATATGCTATGATATTCTTTGTGGCTAATGTCACTTGATTACGATGTTCCGCTGTTATGATGGAAAAGGCATAAACAAGAGCATTTGTATGGAAGGAGGAATACCCGATGCAACAACTACTTAACGATATTACAAAAGAGCAGTTAAAGACAGACTTGCCTGAATTCCGTGCAGGAGACACTGTACGTGTAGACGTAAAAGTTGTCGAAGGTACGCGTGAGCGTATCCAGGTATTCGAAGGTGTAGTCATCAAGCGTCGTGGATCTGGCATCAGTGAAACTTTCACTGTACGTAAGATTTCTTACGGTGTTGGAGTTGAGCGTGCATTCCCTGTACACTCTCCAAAAATCGCTAAGATCGACATTGTACGTCACGGTAAAGTACGTCGTGCGAAGCTTTACTATCTACGTGCACTACGTGGAAAAGCTGCGCGTATCAAAGAGATCCGCAGATAAGCAAAATCAAAGACGTAAGAAGGAGCTTGGAGACAAGCTCCTTTTTTCATATACGTAAAGAAAGTAAAGAGGCGTCTAAGATTCAGTGGACCAATGGCGACTGCGCTTATTTTACATATTGATTGAATAATAGTTGAAATAGTAGTATATAAAGAGGAAATAGATTAAACGAGGTGGAGAAATGGCCAAGGGGAAAAGTGAATCCTGGGAGTGGATAAAAGCACTTGTGATTGCCTTAGCGATTGCCGCAGGGATCCGGTATTTCTTGTTCGCTCCGATTGTAGTAGATGGTGAATCGATGATGCCGACATTGCATAATGGCGACCGGATGATCGTCAATAAGATCAGCTATGATATCGGCAAGCCGGAACGATTTGATATCATTGTATTTAATGCCCCTGAGGGGAAAGACTACATCAAAAGAGTCATCGGTCTCCCAGGTGATGAAATCGAGTATCGAGACGACACCCTATTTGTCAATGATCAAGAAGTTCCTGAACCTTATTTGAACGAATATAAACAATCTATTCCTGACGGGACATTGACGGATAATTTTCAACTAAGTGAGGAAATCGGAACGAAAACGGTCCCTGAAGGTCATCTGTTCGTACTCGGAGACAATAGACAACATAGTAAGGACAGCCGGAATATTGGAGCGATCCCGATGGATGCAATCATCGGTAAAGCAAACGTCATTTTTTGGCCTGTCGATCATTTGAATGTATTAGAGTAGGTGAATACACAATGAAACAAATCCAATGGTTTCCTGGCCATATGGCAAAAGCTAGAAGAGAAATAACTGAGAAGTTGAAGATGATCGATGTCGTATTCGAGCTTGTAGATGCTAGAGTACCTCTTTCTTCAAGAAACCCGATGATTGATGAAATCGTCGAGCACAAACCAAGACTGATTCTTCTCAATAAGTCGGATATGGCTGATCCCGCTGTTACGAAACAATGGGAAGTGTACTTCTCTGAAAAAGGATTGCGGACGGTAACAGTCAATTCGAAAACAGGCCAAGGTTTGAATCGGATTTCAGACATTGCAAAGGACCTGATGAAGGATAAAATCGATAAAATGATTGAAAAAGGAATTAAGCCTCGAGCAGTGAGAGGATTGATCTTGGGTATCCCGAATGTTGGTAAATCTACCCTTATCAACCGTCTGGCCAACAAAAAGATTGCAAAAACTGGAGACCGGCCTGGAATTACACAACGTCAGCAGTGGATTAAGGTGGGGAAGGAAATCGAGCTCTTGGATACCCCTGGAATCCTTTGGCCGAAGTTCGAGGACCAGACGACAGGGTATCGATTGGCTGTCACCGGTGCGATCAAGGATGAAATACTTGATTTCGGCGACATTGCTTTCTTTGCCGTTCAATATTTGAAGGAGATGTATCCTGACAAGCTTATGGAAAGATACAATCTCGAAGACACATCTGCACCCCCTCTTGAGGTTTTCGAAGAAATCGGCAGAAAAAGAGGATGCCTTATAAAAGGTGGAGAAATCGATTATGAGAAAGCTGCAGAAATCATTTTAAGAGATCTTCGTTCAGAAAAACTCGGACCTCTCTCGTTCGAGCGTCCATCTGACTTTTAAAGACAAAGACCTTGTTGGATATCGGCTGACAGGGTCTTGTTTTATTTACATAAGAAAGAATTCAGCAAACAGATAAGGAGTTCCACATGAAGAACAAATCCATAAAAGAGATTCAGAAATACTTAGAGAGTGTCGAAGGTAACGTGAGCAATGAAGTCATTCAAGAGATTGAAAAGGACGAGCGTAAAGGGGTTCAGAAACTTTGGGCTCAGTGGTGCAAAAGACGACAAGAAGAGGAAAGTCGTCAACAGCGTTACATAGAAATGTCCCAGTTCGAACAAAAATGCTATACACAAGGATTTCGTAAAATTGCAGGAATCGATGAAGTCGGTCGTGGTCCGCTTGCAGGTCCGGTAGTGGCCAGTGCGGTCATCCTCAATCCTGATGCTAGCATCATCGGTCTGGATGATTCGAAGAAGATTCCTGAAATGAAGAGGGAAGCACTATATGATGAAATCATTTCAAAAGCGGTAGCAATCGGAGTTGGAATGGTAACAGCAGAAGAAATCGACCGCATCAATATATATGAAGCCAGTAAACTTGCGATGTTGAAAGCGCTTGAGGACTTACCAATCCAACCAGACTACTTGCTGATCGATGCAATGAAATTGGATATAGATCTGCCTCAAGAATCACTCATCAAAGGTGATGGCAGAAGCAATTCAATAGCTGCAGCATCCATCATCGCGAAAGTGACGAGAGACCGGTATATGAAAGAAGTCGGGCAACAGTACCCTGCCTACGCGTTTCATTCCAATGTCGGTTATGGGACTGCTCAACATTTGGAAGCCTTGAATATCCACGGAGTCACCCCGGAACACCGAAAAACATTCGCACCTGTTTCAGAACGAAATACCAAACAATTATCCCTCTATGACGATAAATAAAGTAGTGAGATCTTAAAAGAGGCGTGATGGTATGAAAGCATTATCCATTGAGACGATTATGACGAACCTGACCAGGTTCAATTCGAAAATAGAGCTTAAACCTGGACAGATTTTTTCGGGTAAAGTGCTGGCTTTGTACCCGAATGATATGGCCAAGATTCAGCTTGCTGGCAAAAACATGACGGCACAATTGATGACAGGTTTATCCCTTGGAGAAAAGTATTGGTTCCAGGTCAAACCGAATTCGAGCGGATCCGTACCTCTCTTACAAGTGATAGAAGGGGCCAAGGGGACCCAGACACCTCCACCTCAAAGTATAGGCATACGAAAGTTGAATCCACAGCTCCGTTTACTCGTGGAGGCATTGAGTCGGGAACAACTTCCGATGACAAAGGAGACGATAGGGAAGGCAGAACAATGGCTCGCTCAGGTAAGCTCTAATGAAAAAGGCATTCAGGCTATCAAGACGATGGTGCTTAAGAATCTTCCGCAAACCGATGGCGTCTTCAAAGCACTTTATCATGCACAATCGTCAACACCGATGTCTGCAGAAATAGATGACCTGATGCAGTTATTACAACAACAGCGCATGTCTGGTAATGAAAAAGCCATCAATAATGTGACCAGTGCGATTCAAACATTGAAAACAAGTATCACACCTTTAACCAATCTTCAAACGGTTAAACATTTGTTTATGATGTACCAGCAACCTGATACGAGTCTTGCGGTTAAGCAACAGATTCAGGATCTTTTCCAGTCATTGAAGCTGCCATTACCAACACAACATAATGATCAACAGTCAACCGTTAAAGGAACAACGCTTTCTTTACCTACTGATGAAATGCTGTTACAAAGTTTGAAGCTGAACATGTCACCTAGGAATGCGGAAGTTTACTTGCGAGAACAGTTTTCTCAACTTAATCAAACGCAAATGAGTAACCTGAAACAACTGACACAAACGATGGATCAGAAACCACAATTCAGTTTGATTGAGATGGTCAAAGGGTTAGGGTTGTCTTTGGAAAAAGATCTGATCAGCCATCAAATAGGTGAGTTACAAAGAAACCCATCATTAAAATCTGCACTACTAGAGTTGCTGAATCAAGAATTACCCTCTACGATTCGCGATAAAGCAGAATCCCTCATGCACCGTCTTACAGGACAGCAACTTCTGCATACGAGTGAGAACCAATCGTTGATGACGCTGTTTTATCAAATGCCTATACATTTCAAAGAATGGAAAAGCGATTTGATGATGAGATGGGATTTAAAGCAAAACCAATCCGGGGAGATCGATGAGGACTATAGTCGAATTCTGTTCTACCTTGATTTACAACATTTGAACGAGACAGTAATCGATATGAACGTCCAAAACCGTGTCATCTCGTTGAAGATCGTGAATGATCAAATGCATGTAAATCAATTGATTCCTCCATTCAAAGAAATGCTGAAAGAGCGTTTAGTAGAGCATGGATATACATTGTCGACCATAAAAGTGGAACAATCTGTTAATGAGTCAAAGAAACACCTCAATTCGACCATGATGGAAGCTTCCATACAAGGAGTGGACCTCTCGATATGACAGATGAAAAACGTAAATCAGCAGTTGCGTTGAAGTATGACCAATCGAATACCTCCGCTCCAAAGGTCGTAGCCAAAGGGAAAGGTGAAACAGCTGAAGAAATCATGAGGTTAGCTGAAGAAAACGGCGTTCCGATACAACAGGACGATTCTCTCGTACACCTGCTATCCCAGCTTGATATCGATCGTGAAATACCGCCTAACTTATACCAAGCGGTTGCGGAAGTATTTGCATTCATTTATCAACTTGACCAGGCGGCTAAACCGAAATCGTAATAAGGATGAGGAAATCACCACATACTATTGAAAAAAAGTGAGGTGATCTGAGTTGAAAAAGAATGCACTTGAAGTACCAGGTTGTGAACAATGTGTCCAAGGCTTCAGAGAAGAGTTTGCTGAAGAATTCGGGATCTATCGACCTGCAGCAGAAAGAGAATCGATTACCAAAAAGCTAGTGGACGAAAACAAGAAAAAGGATTGCTAAGGAAAACGCCGATACTGGCGTTTTTCCTTTGAATGTAGGAAAGCGAGTGAACTTTAAAGAAATCAAATATTCCCATAGTGATCACGCACTTTACCACATTTAACATCAATCTTCCAAGTTTTATGACATTCAATTCCTCAGTTTCAGCAATATTCTCGTTTTTCGCAGGATTTCCAACCGCAACGGTAGACATGAGAGCGGTTTATTTATACAATAAGAACGGTGTTGCATAGATTAGACACATGATAGGAGGATGGAGAATGAATATCCACGAGTATCAAGGAAAAGAACTCTTGAGAAAGTACGGGGTATCTGTTCCGAATGGAAAAGTTGCGTACACGCCTAAAGAAGCAGTAGACGCAGCAAAAGAACTCGGTACTGAAATCAATGTTGTTAAAGCACAAATTCACGCTGGTGGACGTGGTAAAGCCGGTGGTGTTAAGGTTGCCAAAAATCTTGATGAAGTACGTACATATGCTGAAGAGATTCTAGGCAAAACACTGGTGACTCATCAAACGGGACCAGAAGGTAAAGAAGTAAAGCGCTTACTTATCGAAGAGGGTTGCGACATTAAGAAAGAATATTATGTCGGCCTTGTATTGGACCGTGCGACTTCACGTGTCGTCATGATGGCTTCAGAAGAAGGCGGAACTGAAATTGAAGAAGTTGCAGAACAAACACCAGAGAAAATCTTCAAAGAAGTGATCGATCCTGTAGTCGGTCTAACTGCCTTTCAAGCTCGTCGTTTAGCATTCAACATCAACATCCCTAAAGAACTTGTGAACAAAACTGTTAAGTTCATGATGGGCTTATATACTGTATTTGTTGAAAAGGATTGCTCAATCGCAGAAATCAATCCTCTCGTCACAACGGGTGATGGGAATGTAATGGCACTTGATGCGAAGTTGAACTTCGATCCGAACGCTTTATTCCGTCATAAGGATATCGTTGAATTCCGTGACTTGGATGAAGAAGACGAGAAGGAAATCGAAGCTTCCAAGCATGACCTCAGCTATATTTCCCTAGATGGAAATATCGGTTGTATGGTAAATGGTGCAGGTCTTGCTATGTCTACAATGGACATCATCAAGTATTATGGCGGAGACCCGGCTAACTTCCTTGATGTTGGGGGCGGTGCAACTGCAGAAAAAGTTACAGAAGCCTTCAAGATCATCTTATCTGATAAGAATGTAAAAGGTATCTTCGTAAACATTTTCGGTGGCATCATGAAATGTGACGTCATTGCTGAAGGTGTCATTGAAGCGACGAAACAAGTCGGTCTTGAATTGCCACTTGTTGTGCGTTTGGAAGGTACGAACGTCGATCTTGGTAAAAAATTATTGAACGAATCTGGTTTGAATATCACTGCAGCTGAGTCTATGGCAGACGGCGCAGAAAAAATCGTTTCATTAGTCAAGTAGGAAGGTGGGGAAATTACGATGAGCGTTTTCATTAATAAAGATACGAAAGTTATCGTACAAGGGATCACTGGTTCTACAGCCCTTTTTCATACAAAACAAATGCTTGATTACGGAACTCAAATCGTCGGCGGTGTGACACCTGGTAAAGGTGGAACAGAGGTAGAAGGAGTACCTGTTTTCGATACAGTCGGAGAAGCTGTTGAAAAGACAGGCGCGAATGCTTCCGTAATCTATGTGCCTGCTCCATTCGCAGCGGACGCTATTCTAGAAGCAGTGGATGCAGAGATGGATCTTGCCATCTGTATCACAGAACATATTCCTGTAATGGACATGGTGAAGGTTAAGCGTTACATGGAAGGCAAGAAGACCCGTCTTGTTGGTCCGAACTGCCCTGGTGTCATCACACCGGATGAGTGTAAAATCGGAATCATGCCTGGTTACATCCATACGAAAGGTCATGTCGGAGTCGTTTCTCGTTCAGGGACTCTTACGTATGAAGCTGTTCATCAGCTGTCTCAAGCAGGTATCGGTCAGTCTACTGCTGTCGGAATCGGTGGAGACCCTGTAAATGGAACAGATTTCATCGACGTATTGAAAGCTTTCAATGAAGATGAAGACACTTATGCAGTCATCATGATCGGTGAAATCGGTGGTACTGCTGAAGAGGAAGCAGCTGAATGGGTGAAAGCGAACATGACGAAACCTGTCGTCGGCTTCATCGGTGGACAAACTGCACCTCCAGGAAAACGTATGGGGCATGCTGGTGCCATCATCTCTGGTGGTAAAGGTACTGCGGAAGAGAAAATCAAGACGATGAACGCTTGTGGCATCAAAGTGGCGGATACGCCATCTGTCATGGGTGAGACGTTGATTTCAGTATTGAAAGAAAACGATCTTCTTGAAAAATGTAAGACTGTAAAATAAGCATCCAAACACTTCGATGGGACTGACTCAATGGGTCAGTCCTGTTTTATTATGCTTAAACCTCTGAAGAATTGAATTTGATTTCCTGTTCCTTCACGACATTCCTGTGGAGAGGGAGTGAATTTCAAAGAAATCAATATGAGATCAATTTCAAAAAGAGGAAATCATGATCTACATATCGAACGAATGGTGAAGGCGATTAATATCGTTCACTATTTTTGCACGCTAGTTAATAGAAGAAGGAGAACCCGTTTGTTAAATAACGTCGAAGATCGGATTACATACCTGTCTCAATGTAAGGGTGTTGGAAGGAAACAACTGACCCGATGGCTGAATGAAGATCCAAGCCTGAAAAGCATCCTTGTCAGAAAGCCCGATGAACTGTCTGAACGCTACAAGCTTCAACCAGATCTCATAGATCTTTTCCTTGATCCAAGGAATCAGGAGAATTTCTTAAAAAAGGGAGAAGCATACAGGAGAGACAACATTGAAACAATCACGATCCTTAATGCCGACTATCCACCACAACTCAGACAGATTTATGACCCGCCGATTGTTCTTTACTTGAAGGGAGATCGGAGATTACTCACCCATCCTAGATTGCTCAGTGTCGTTGGAACTCGTTATCCGACAATCAATGGAAAGAATAGTCTTCGAAAGATACTCTCTCCTTTGATTCAGAAAGGATGGGTAATCGTCAGCGGTTTAGCATATGGGATCGATCTGCACTCCCATGAACAAGCCATGAGGCAATCAGGGAAAACAATTGCGGTATTAGGAAGCGGATTCCGACATATCTATCCTAAAGAGCATATCCCAATTTCAGACGAAATCGCCTCGAAACATCTTCTGTTATCGGAATATCCTCCAGATGTAAAACCCGCTAAATGGCAATTCCCTTTACGTAATCGGATTATAAGTGGGCTTTCTAGGGGAACATTGATTATAGAAGCCCGTGAAAAAAGTGGATCGCTCATCACAGGGGACTTGGCACTACAGGATGGAAGAGAAGTTTTTGCTGTTCCAGGTTCGATTTTAGAACCATGCTCAGCGGGTACGAACCACCTTATACAACAAGGTGCGAAGCTCACTACATGTGCTGAAGACATACTTGAAGAACTGGTTGATTTTACGACAAACGTTTGACAAACCAATATACTTTATACAATAATAGTGAAGATTTCAAAATAAGAGAAAAGGGGGAGACAGAAAAAGATATGGCTGATTATTTAGTAATAGTAGAATCTCCCGCTAAAGCAAAAACGATTGAAAAATACTTAGGAAAAAAATATATCGTCAAAGCTTCAATGGGACATGTACGTGATTTACCTAAAAGTCAAATGGGTGTAGATGTTGAGGAAGGCTTCGAACCTAGATATATTACGATCCGCGGAAAAGGTCCTGTTCTGAAAGAACTGAAGACTGCTGCCAAAAAAGTGAAGAAAATCTATCTCGCAGCCGACCCTGACCGTGAAGGGGAAGCCATCGCCTGGCATTTAGCCCATAGTCTTGAAATAAATGATCATTCGGACTGCCGTGTTGTTTTCAATGAAATTACGAAACAAGCGATCAAAGATTCCTTCAAGAGACCACGAGCTATCAATATGAATCTTGTGGATGCACAGCAAGCAAGACGTGTTCTTGACCGACTTGTAGGTTATAACATCAGTCCTTTATTATGGAAGAAAGTGAAAAAGGGACTCAGTGCAGGACGTGTACAGACCGTCGCATTGCGCATGATCGTTGAACGAGAAAAGGAAATCCAAAACTTCAAACCAGAAGAGTATTGGAAAATCAAAGCGATCTTCGACAAAAGTGGGGAAGAATTTGAAGCCTCGTTCTTTGAGTTGAATGGAAAAAAAGTAGAGTTATCCAAAGAAGAGGATGTAAAGGATGTTCTGAAGCACGTGAACGGGAATTCGTTCGACGTCACTTCAGTTCAGAAGAAAGAGCGTAAAAGGAATCCAGCGGCACCTTTTACAACATCCTCCCTCCAGCAGGAAGCAGCTCGGAAACTTAATTTCCGTGCTAAGAAAACGATGATGCTGGCCCAACAATTATATGAAGGTATCGATATCGGAAAAGAAGGAACAGTCGGTCTCATCACTTATATGAGAACCGATTCAACACGTGTTTCTGAAGTTGCCAAGGATGAAGCAAGACAGTACGTTCAGGACACTTACGGGCAGAAATATACGACAAACCGCTCAGGCGGTAAGAAGTCGAATAATTCACAAGATGCCCACGAAGCGGTCCGTCCGACTTCGACATTGCGTGATCCGAAAATCGTCAAGCAATTCTTGAGCCGAGATCAACATCGTTTGTATAAGTTGATTTGGGAACGGTTTGTTGCCAGTCAGATGGCTCCAGCAATCATGGACACAATGGCAGTCAATTTGGAAAACAACGGAGTCGTCTTCCGTGCGAACGGTTCTAAAGTCAAGTTTCCTGGATTTATGAAAGTGTATGTAGAAGGAAATGACGATAACAAGAAGGACGAAGATAAAATCCTTCCGGAGCTGCATGAAGGGGACAAAGTCAAATCGAAAGACATTGAACCGAGTCAACATTTCACCCAGCCACCGCCGAGATATTCTGAGGCGCGACTTGTCAAAACGATGGAAGAGCTGGGAATCGGTCGACCTTCTACGTATGCGCCGACTCTCGATACGATTCAACGTCGAGGTTATGTAGCGCTTGATGCAAGAAAGTTCGTACCGACTGAACTTGGAGAAATCGTTCTCGATTTGATTCTGGAATTCTTCCCGGAAGTCATCAACGTAGAATTCACTGCTGATATGGAAACGTCTCTTGATCATATCGAAGAAGGTACAGAAGAATGGAAGAAGGTCATCGATAATTTCTATCAAGAGTTTGAGAAAAAGCTGAAGATTGCAGAAGAAGAGATGAAAGAAGTAGAGATCCAGGATGAACCCGCCGGTGAGAACTGTGAGAAGTGCGGCAGCGAAATGGTCTATAAGATGGGTCGCTACGGTAAGTTCATGGCTTGTTCCAATTTCCCAGACTGCCGGAACACGAAACCGATTGTAAAAGAAATCGGGGTCAAATGTCCGAAGTGTAAAGAAGGGAACATTGTAGAACGGAAAAGTAAAAAGCGACGCATTTTCTATGGTTGCGATCGATATCCATCATGTGATTTCGTTTCTTGGGATAAACCGATCAGCCGTCCTTGTCCGAAATGCAGCAGCTTGCTTGTTGAGAAGAAATCGAAGAAGAGTACATCGATCCAATGTACGAACTGTGACTACAAAGAGAAACAGAATTAGGGTGATTGAAAGTGAATGTACAAGAAGTAAACGTTGTAGGAGCGGGATTAGCTGGAAGTGAAGCTGCGTGGCAATTAGCGAAACGCGGCATTCACGTCCATCTTTATGAGATGAGACCGAAGAAGCAGACCCCTGCTCACCATACAGATAAATTCGCAGAACTTGTCTGCAGTAATTCCTTGCGATCCAATGCATTGACGAATGCTGTCGGTGTGTTGAAAGAGGAAATGAGACAATTGGATTCCGTCATCATTCAAAGTGCGGATGACTGTTCTGTCCCAGCGGGAGGAGCACTTGCCGTAGACCGTCATGAATTTGCGGCGAGAGTGACTGAAAGAGTTAAAGGTCATGAGAATGTGACTGTCCACGATGAAGAGATCAAAGGGATACCAGAAGGTCCAACCATCATTGCAACAGGTCCTCTCACTTCGAAAGATTTATCGGATGCCTTGAAATCGTTGACGGGTGAAGAATATTTATACTTTTACGATGCGGCTGCTCCAATCCTTGAAGTAGACAGTATCGACCGTGATAAAGTATATTTGAAAAGTCGTTATGATAAGGGTGAAGCAGCCTATCTGAATTGCCCGATGACAGAAGAAGAATTCGATCGTTTTTACGATGCATTGATCAATGCTGAAACGGTCCCATTGAAAGAATTCGAGAAGGAAATCTTCTTCGAAGGCTGTATGCCCGTTGAAGTCATGGCGCAAAGAGGAAAGAAAACGTTATTGTTCGGCCCGATGAAACCGGTTGGACTTGAAGATCCGAAAACCGGCAAGACACCATATGCGGTTGTGCAACTCCGACAAGATAACAAATCTGGTACTCTCTACAATATTGTAGGATTCCAAACCCACATGAAATGGGGACCACAAAAAGAGGTCCTTCGTTTGATTCCTGGACTTGAGAATGCAGAAATCGTTCGATACGGTGTGATGCATCGTAACACGTTCATCAACTCTCCGAACCTGTTACGTCCTACTTATCAGTATAAAGATCGCGATGATTTGTTCTTCGCTGGGCAGATGACAGGTGTGGAAGGGTACGTCGAAAGCGCAGCTTCCGGGTTGATTGCAGGAATGAATGCTGCACGACTCGTGCAAGGAGAAGAACCGGTAGTATTTCCTGTTGAAACCGCGTTAGGCAGCATGGCTGAATACATCACGACTGCCAACCCTGACAACTTCCAACCGATCAATTCCAATTTCGGTTTGTTCCCACCGCTCGAGAAGCGGATTAAAAACAAAAAAGAACGTAACGAAATGATTGCTTCCAGAGCACTGGAAACAATTCAGAATTTTTTAACAAAAATGTGAATATATATTGTCAAGGCCTCTATGTTGTGTTACGATTTAGGGGTCTTTATGCTAATTGTAATACTATTCAGAAAATAGGTAGTTGATTACAAAAATGGAAGAGCACATTCGACTGTTCATTGAATATCTACAGATTGAGAAGAACAGTTCATCCCATACCATACTGAATTATCAAAAAGACATCGAAGATTTTGTAGACTTTACGAAGCAGCAAGGCTTGGACCAATTTGCTGCTGTTTCTTATGTACATGTGCGCCATTATCTCACCATCTTGCATGAGAAAGAATATGCTCGAAAAACAGTGGCACGGAAGATCTCCTCTTTAAGAAGTTTATATCGGTTTTTGCTAAGAGAAGAATTCGTGTCTGAAAATCCATTCCAAATGGCTTCGTTACCAAGGAAAACAGAGCGACTCCCCAAATTCTTTTATCAAGAAGAACTTGAGGAGTTGTTTAAGGTTTCAGACCTTACTACTCCCCTTGGGCAGAGGAACCAGACTCTTCTCGAAATCCTCTATGGCACAGGGATTCGTGTCAGTGAACTTTGTCAATTGACCGTGAAAGACATTGATACGAACATCGAGACGATCCTAGTACAAGGAAAAGGTCGGAAAGAGAGGTATGTTCCGATCGGAAGCTATGCATTGGAATCTTTGAATCGTTATTTGAATGATGGAAGAAAGAAACTGATGAAGACACATTCACACGATAAGTTGTTCGTGAATTATAGAGGGGAACCACTTTCTCATAAAGGGGTCAGAAAAATATTGCAAAAAATGATCAAGTCGACTTCCTTGACGATGAAAATCACTCCCCATATGATGCGTCATACTTTTGCGACCCATCTATTGAATGAAGGAGCTGATCTGAGAGCGGTACAGGAACTCTTAGGGCATGCACAACTCTCGTCCACTCAGATTTATACACATGTTACGAAAGACCGTTTACAAGAGTTATACCGTTCCTATCATCCAAGAGCTTAGGAAGAGAAAAAGAATGATGGAAGGAGGTTTTCGGAATGGGTTCATTTCATGCAACAACGATTTTCGCAGTAAGGCATAATGGAGGATTTGCGATGGCTGGTGACGGTCAGGTGACCTTCGGAAATGCTGTCGTCATGAAACATACTGCCAAGAAAGTCCGTAAATTGTATGGTGGAAAAGTGCTTGCAGGATTTGCGGGATCTGTGGCAGATGCATTCACTCTTTTCGAAAAGTTCGAAGCGAAACTGGAAGAGTACAATGGAAATCTCCAACGTTCTGCTGTAGAACTTGCTAAGGAATGGAGAGGGGATAAGATTCTCAGAAGGTTAGAGGCGATGCTGATCGTCATGAATACAGAATCCATGCTTCTCGTTTCAGGTACAGGAGAAGTGATCGAACCGGACGATGGAATCCTTTCCATAGGTTCAGGCGGGAACTATGCATTAGCAGCAGGCAGAGCGTTGAAACGTCACGGTGAACACTTGAGTGCTGAAGATATTGCAAAAAGTGCTTTAGAAATTGCTGCTGACATTTGCGTTTATACGAACGATCAAATTATTGTAGAACAATTAACGTGAAACGGGGGAGTTTGACACGATGAAAATGGATTACACACCAAGACAAATTGTCGAACGGCTGGATCAATTCATTGTCGGTCAGAAAAGTGCGAAGAAGGCGGTCGCCATCGCCCTCAGAAATCGTTACCGTAGAAGCATGATCGATGAATCGATTCGTGATGAAGTTGTACCGAAGAATATTTTGATGATTGGTCCTACAGGAGTGGGAAAGACAGAAATCGCTAGACGGTTGGCGAAGATTGTAGGAGCGCCCTTCATTAAGGTGGAAGCTACGAAATTCACTGAAGTGGGCTATGTAGGTCGTGACGTTGAATCTATGGTCCGTGATCTCGTTGAAACATCCATCCGGATCGTAAAAGAAGAGAAAATGGCTGATGTGAAAGAGCGTGCAGAACAGAATGCCAACAAACGTCTCGTCGAATTGCTTGTCCCTTCGAAGAAGACAGAGCAAAGCGCGTACAAAAACCCGTTGGAAATGTTGTTTGGTGGAAACCAACAACCAAACGATACTACATCACAGGCAGACCAAGAGCAAGATCAGATTGCCGCGCGTCGGAAGCAAATTGCGCACCAGCTGGCACTAGGTGAGCTGGAAGACCGTTATGTCACCGTTGAAGTGGAAGAACAGAATCAGAATATGATGGATATGTTCCAGGGCTCTGGCTTAGAGCAGATGGGTATGAACATGCAAGATATGCTTGGCAGCTTCATGCCAAAGAAAAAGAAAAAGAGGAAGCTTACAGTCAAGGATGCAAGGAAAGTCTTGACCCATGAAGAAGCCCAGAAATTGATCGATATGGATGAAGTCGGCCAAGAAGCTGTTACAAGAGCGGAACAAACGGGTATGATATTCATAGATGAGATTGATAAAATCGCAGGTAAAGGGAATCAATCTGCAGATGTTTCGCGTGAGGGTGTACAAAGGGATATCTTACCGATTGTAGAAGGATCGACAGTCGTCACGAAATATGGACCGGTAAAGACCGACCATGTACTGTTTGTCGCTGCAGGTGCGTTTCATATCGCAAAGCCATCTGATTTGATACCTGAATTGCAAGGGAGATTTCCGATCAGGGTAGAGCTCAACAGTCTAACGATCGATGATTTTGTTTCTATTCTAGTAGACCCTGACAACGCACTGACAAAACAATATAAAGCACTTTTGAAAACGGAAGGTATAAACATAGAATTTTCTGACGATGCTATTCGTAGAATTGCAACGATCGCTACAGAAGTGAATCAACATACCGACAATATCGGTGCGAGAAGATTGCATACGATCCTTGAGAGGCTGTTAGAAGATTTATCTTTCGAAGCCCCGGATATTTCACTCGAAACGGTTACAATTACTCCTGAATATGTCGATGATAAACTAGGAGCTATTGCAAAAGACCGAGACTTGAGTCAATACATTCTATAATACTTAGGAGGAGTTCCAAATGAATTTGTTAGAGAAAACACGTAAAATCAATGCCTTATTACAAGAGTCTGGTGGTAAACCAGTTAACTTTAAAGAAATGGCGGGAACACTTTGTGACGTCATCGAAGCGAACATCTTCGTCGTCAGTCGCCGAGGAAAACTGCTTGGATATTCCCTCGTACAGGAAATTGAAAACGAGAGAATGAAAAAGATGTTGGTCGATCGTCAATTCCCAACCGAGTATACGAAAAACTTGTTCAATATTACAGATACTTCCTCTAACCTTGATATCAACAGTGACTATACGGCATTCCCGGTTGAAAACAAGGATCTCTTCAATGAAGGTCTTACAACAATCGTACCGATTGTCGGTGCAGGTGAAAGACTAGGGACATTGATCCTTTCTCGTTTGAATGAATCCTTCAAGGACGATGATTTGATTTTGGCTGAGTATGGTGCAACTGTTGTTGGTACTGAGATTCTTCGTGAAAAGACAGAAGAAATTGAAGAAGAAGCTCGTAACAAAGCTGTCGTACAAATGGCAATCAGCTCATTATCTTATAGTGAATTAGAAGCGATTGAGCACATTTTTGAAGAGCTTGATGGTAACGAAGGACTACTTGTTGCCAGTAAAATTGCAGACCGTGTAGGAATCACACGATCTGTCATCGTCAACGCACTCCGAAAACTGGAAAGTGCTGGCGTTATCGAGTCTCGTTCACTTGGTATGAAAGGGACGTACATCAAAGTACTGAATGACAAATTCCTTCACGAACTATCTAAATTGAAAGCTATGTAACGCTGAGCATGCAAGAGACTAGACCTGAAAGGGTCTAGTCTCTTTTTGTTTTCTCTATTTTTATTAATGGGTGTCCTCAAAAAATAATGAAAGCAGAGAGGAGAAGAATTAAAGAACTTAATGAAAAAATTGTCGAATCTTAACATCTATTGGCAGGTATTGCCGTTTATAATGGAGAATAGATAGTAATGGAATACCATAAATGTCGAATAAGCAAATAGTCCCGGTTTTTTAATGGGGCTTTATATCGAAAAAAATCGAAATGTTGCAAATTACATAGACAGTTACACATTATTTCTATAAAATACATCTGAAAGCTACTTAGAAATTGTTGGGTTTTAAGGAAATTTTACTATAAGGAGGATAGATATGCTAGATTCAGGTATGATTCGACATCTTGAACATGCATTAAACTATCGTTCTGCAAATCACAAGGCTATCGCCAACAATATTGCGAACGCTGATACACCGAATTATAAAGCGAAATCGGTGGCATTCAAGCAGACGTTCAATGAGTCACTCAAGGCTTATCGGACGGATGCGAAACATGTGCCATTCTCTTCAGAAGCGGGATCTACATCTTCTTATCAGATAAGAACGAACCAGAATTCTTCTTATTCGCATAATGGAAACAATGTGGACGTCGATCAAGAAATGGCGAAACTCGCAGAGAATCAATTGCATTATCAAGCACTTGTTCAAAGATTAAATGGAAAAATGAATTCTATGAAAATGGTGTTGAAGGGAGGCAGATGATAGATGGGGATGTTTGATTCAATGAATATTTCAGCTTCTGCCCTGACAGCACAAAGACTGAGGATGGATGTCGCATCTTCAAACATAGCCAATGCGGATACGACTCGAGGTGAATTCGTCAATGGTGAATGGCAGCCATATCGCAGAAAGATGGTGGTCCTTCAACCAAAGTCTGCTAGTTTTCAATCGATGTTGTCTAAAGCACAGAGCAGTAACCAAATGGAAGGCGTCAAAGCTGTTGAGTTGCGAGAGGATGAACAACCATTCAAGTTGGTGTATCAACCGGAACATCCTGATGCGGATGATCAAGGTTATGTCAGACTTCCTAATGTGGATCCGTTGAAGGAAATGGTGGACTTGATGAGTTCGACGCGTTCATATGAGGCGAATGTTACTGTAATGAATGCAGCAAAAGGGATGTACATGAAAGCGTTGGAAATCGGCAGATAAAATCTTTTTATAGGAGAAGATGATTTATGGAATCCGTTTCTTTAATGAACAAACTGTCGAATCAGACAGTTGTCAAAAGCTCAACTCCTGACCAAGCTCGTACTGAAATGGCATCATCTTTCAAAGAGATGTTAAAGCAGGTCAATGACGCACAAATCAAGTCGGATGTCGAAACGGAGAAACTGATCTCTGGAAAGACGGATAACCTACATAATGTGATGATCACAGCGGAAAAGGCAAGCGTTACGCTTCAAACCGCTGTTGAAGTGCGTAATAAAGCTATTGAAGCTTACCAGGAAGTTATGAGGATGCAAGTTTAATTGCATATTTAAACTATTAATTTATTCGTACATAACTTTCGAAATGTGAAAATGTTTTTTGTCCATGGAAAATAATTTTTTTCGATGGATGACGACCGGGGGATAAAATGAACGAAAAGATCACGTCATACAAGAATCAAATGTCGCAATATTGGAATGAACGTTCAAAGAAACAAAAAGCGTTGATCCTTGGTTCTATCATCGGGTTATTCGCCTTCGTCACCATACTAACGGTCATCATTTCAAACGATCAATATGTTCCATTGTATAGCGGGCTCTCCCCGGAAGAAACCGGGCAAGTGAAAAGCAGCCTAGAAGCCAAAGGGATTCCTTATGAAATATCAAGTAACGGCACAGTGATTCTGGTGCCTGATCAGCAAGTGGATGCATTGAAAGTAGAACTTGCAGCAGAGGGTACACCTAAAAGTGGTGCTATCAATTATGAATTCTTTGGTGAGAACAACGGTTTTGGAATGACAGATAAAGAATTTGGGGTTCTGGAACGTGCAGCAATGCAAACTGAACTGCAAGATTTGATCGGAAGTATAGACGGCGTTCAAAATTCCAAAGTAATGATCAATTTACCGAAAGAGAATGTGTGGCTCACAGATGCCGAACAGACTGCTTCAGCTTCTGTCGTACTTGATTTGAAACCAGGATACACATTGAAGGAGCAACAAGTGAATTCGTTGTATCACTTGGTTTCGAAAAGTGTACCGTCCTTACCTATCGATAATATCGTCATTATGGATCAATATTTTAACTATTTTGACTTAAATAATCCAAATGAGCAGTCCAACACGTTGACCGCATATGAACAGCAGAAGACGATCAAGGAAGACATCGAAAAGGATCTGCAAAGAAACATCCAGAGAATGCTTGCTACCATGATGGGTCCTGAAAAGGTCGTCGTATCTGTTACGACCGACATCGATTTTACGAAAGAAAAAAGACAAGAGGAGCTTGTCGAGCCTGTCGATAAAGACAAGATGGAAGGCATACAGATGAGCGTGGAGCGTATCCGCGAAACATACACTGGTAATGGTGCACCTCCAGGAGGGGTGGCAGGAACTGGTGAAGAGGATATTCCTTCTTATCAAGGAGAAGATGGAGGATCAGGGGATTACCAGCGTATCGAAGAGCGAATCAACAATGAAGTGAACAGAATACATAAAGAAGTTGAAGAAGCTCCTTATGAGATCAGAGACATCGGTATCCAGGTCATGGTAGAGCCGCCGACACCGGATGACCTCAATTCTCTACCCGCTGAACGGATCACCGATATCGAACAGGTGTTAAGCAGTATTGTCCGAACGACGATTTCAAAAGACATATCCAACGAAATTACAGATGATGAAGTTCAACAGAAGATCATCGTATCGGCTCAGTCCTTTGAAGGGAAGATGGAGATGCCGGAACCGACGCCCGTCATTCCGACTTGGGTTTACATAGTAGGAGGCGCACTACTTGTACTCATCATTTTATTGATCATCCTTCTGCTTAGAAAGAGAAAAGAAAAAGAGGACACTGATGAGGATTACAGTTCAATCAATTATCAAGTCGAGGAAGTACCGGATCTACAACCTCAACGAACTGAAGAATCTACACGCAAACAACAGCTGGAGAAATTAGCGAAGGACAAGCCTGATGAATTTGCCAAGCTATTACGCTCATGGCTTTCTGAAGATTAGGAGGTGGACCAGTGGCAAGGGGATTGCAAAAATTATCGGGAAGAGAAAAGGCTGCGGTCCTGTTAATCTCATTAGGACCTGACGTATCTGCACAGATTTACAAGCATTTAAGCGAAGAGGAAATTGAACGATTGACTTTAGAAATTTCGAATGTAAGAAAAATCGATTCTACAGTGAAAGAAGACATCATCGATGAATTCCATCAAATTGCATTAGCGCAAGAATACATCACTCAAGGTGGAATCGGATATGCCAAGACCGTCTTGGAAAAAGCACTCGGCTCGAATGAAGCTTCATCGATCATTCAACGGCTGACGTCGACTTTGCAGGTTCGTCCGTTTGATTTTGCCAGGAAAGCCGATCCAGGCCAGATTTTGAACTTTATCCAGAATGAACACCCGCAGACGATTGCACTTGTATTATCATATTTGGATTCAACCCAGTCTGCACAAATACTTTCAGAGCTACCTCAAGAAGTTCAAGCAGATGTCGCCAAAAGGATTGCATTAATGGATCGGACATCACCCGAAGTCATTACGGAAATTGAGCAGATTCTAGAGCAAAAACTTTCAACGACTGTTACCCAGGACTTCACATCAGCTGGTGGTATCGAAGCAGTTGTAGAAGTACTAAACGGAGTAGATCGAAGCACCGAGCGTACGATACTGGATGCACTGGAAGTACAAGATCCAGACCTGGCAGAAGAGATCAAGAAGAGGATGTTCGTATTTGAAGACATCGTCACGTTGGATAGCCGTTCCATTCAACGTGTCATCCGAGAACTTCCGAACGAAGATCTATTACTCTCACTGAAAGCTGCAAGCGAAGAAGTGAAAGAAATCGTATTCCAGAACATGTCGAAACGGATGGTCGAAAACTTCCAAGAAGAAATGGAGTACATGGGCCCTGTCCGATTGAGAGATGTAGAAGAAGCACAATCAAGAATCGTTTCGATCATCCGAAGATTGGAAGAAGCTGGAGAAGTGGTCATTGCACGTGGTGGAGGAGACGATATCATTGTCTAGAGTCATCAAATTTTCTCCTGTAATCCAGAACAGTGATACAAAGCCTGTTGAAATTAAACGACTGAGTGCGTTCCAATCCAAGGAATCCTCTGCAGAGCAGTCCAATCATGAATCCAATTTGAGAGATAAGGCTGAGCATGATGCAGAAAAGCTTTTGACAGAAGCAAGACAAGAAGCAGAGCGGCTCGTCTCAGAAGCTCAAAATGAGATAAATCAGAAGTTGGAAGAACTTGCACAAAAAGAAGCTGACCTGCAGTCCTATATCTCGAAAGCCGAACAAGAGGCAGCTGAAAAAGGGTATCAAGAAGGTTATGAGCAAGGGCAGAAAAATGGAGAAGAAGAATACCGTTCTCTGATCGCAGAAGCGAATCGAATTCTTGCCAGTGCACAATCCCATCATCATCAGAAGATGATGGAATGTGAACCGGAGTTGATTGAACTGAGTGTTTCCGTTGCAGGAAAGATCATCGGCGAAAATCTGGATTTCGAGGACAAATGGAAGACATTCATCAGTGAAGCGTTGAATCAGGTGAAACAAGAAGAGGATATTAAATTGTTCGTCCCGCCCAAACACTACACTTCATCAGTGGAGTTGGCTAAAAACCTATCATCCATCTTCAACACAGAAATCATCGTTTACCCGGATGATTCAAAAACGGATCTTGGTTGTGTCATTGAAACGAAGTACGGACAAATCGACGCTTCAATTGATAGTCAGCTAGAAGAACTGAAGGAAAAATTATTAGAGCTTGTAGGTGAACATAATGAACATCACTCGGGTTCTGGAGTCACTTGATAAAATCGATCCTTACAAACGGTATGGAAAAGTCAATCGTGTAATCGGTCTTATGATTGAATCGAAAGGACCTAGAACTTCCATTGGAGATGTTTGTTATATCCATACCGGCGAAGGACTGAATAAACGGATTCCGGCAGAAGTGGTCGGATTTCGGGAAGAGAATGTTTTGTTGATGCCTTTCACTTCCATTCAGGAAATTTCACCAGGGAGTCTGGTGGAAGCGACAGGAAAACCTTTGCAGATCAAAGCAGGTGAAGCATTAATCGGTAAAGTGCTCGATGGACTGGGGAAGCCGCTAGATGGTGATTCCTTACCCTTCGGTCTGTCATCGCGGTTGACCGATACGCCGCCACCGAATCCGATGCACCGACCGAGGATATCCCAACAGATCAGTTGTGGAGTAAGAGCGATCGATAGCTTCCTGTCCATTGGAAATGGTCAACGTGTCGGTATTTTTGCTGGTAGTGGGGTTGGGAAAAGTACACTTCTAGGGATGATTGCTCGACAATCAAGTGCCGATGTGAACATCATCGCTTTAATCGGAGAACGTGGTCGAGAAGTAAGAGAGTTCGTTGAACATGATCTCGGTGAGGAAGGATTGAAAAAGTCCATCGTGGTCGCTGCGACATCTGACCAACCAGCTTTGCTACGGATTAAAGGAGCACTCACTGCTACAACACTTGCAGAATACTTCCGCGATCAAGGTAAGAACGTCATGCTCATGATGGATTCTGTCACCCGGGTTGCTATGGCTCAAAGGGAAATCGGTCTTGCCGTCGGAGAACCACCGGCAACGAAAGGGTATACCCCATCCGTATTCGCTTCACTCCCTAAGCTGTTGGAACGTTCAGGAACGAGTATGAGTGGTAGTATTACCGCATTTTACACAGTTCTTGTGGATGGTGATGACTTGAATGAACCTATTGCGGACACCGTTCGAGGAATACTGGATGGACACATCGTGTTAGATCGGAACTTAGCGAACAAAGGCCATTTTCCTTCCATCAACGTTTTGAAAAGCGTCAGTCGAGTGATGAACAATATCGCAACTCCTGAGCATATTGCATACGCATCAAAAGGCCGGGAATTATTATCGGCTTATGCAGAGTCTGAAGACCTCATTTCCATCGGTGCCTACAAAACCGGGACCTCTAAGAAAGTGGATGAGGCAATCGCTTATCAGCCGAAAATCATGGAATACCTTCGACAAGAGACGTATGAAGATGTAACAGCTGCTCAATCCGCTGAAGAACTGGCAAGACTTTTTCATGAGAGGTGAAAATCGTGAGTTTTCAATTTAGGATGGATCAAGTACTAGACTATAAACATCATGAAAAAGAACGT
Source organism: Pseudalkalibacillus sp. Hm43 (assembly GCF_051842935.1). Lineage (GTDB taxonomy): Bacteria > Bacillota > Bacilli > Bacillales > Fictibacillaceae > Pseudalkalibacillus. The sequence goes on from NZ_JBPXRR010000001.1 coordinate 1,044,832, forward strand.
ACACACAAGGAGTATATGGAAAGCCAAACAATCTTCGAAGAAGTCGGCTACGAATTGTATGGCCTTCTGAAGAAAAAGGAAGTTTTAATAGAAGAGCAATCTCAAAGGATCCAGCATGGAGAGCAAGTGAGGAACATTCAACAGATCAATTACTTTATCGATCGATTGGATGGACAAGTGAAACTTCTTCAGATGAAATTACAACAAGCTAGAGACACCATGAATCAAACCCATGAGCGATTGGTGAATCAGACCATCGATGTAAAGAAATATGAAAAGTTGAAGGAAAAACAGTTTGATCGGTATCAAGAATATGTAAAGTCAGAAGAGATGAAGATCACCGATGAACTTGCAGTTTTACGACATACGACAAATGGAATCAGGTGAGGTCATTGGAGAAGAAACCGAATAAAGCCTTATGGTTTTTACTAGTTATCGTCATTCCGCTCTTATTCGCAGCTTCCTTGTCTGTCATCATTTTCTCTCTGATGGGCGTGAACTTGATTGAAAAAGGGAAAAACTATGCCGCTAACGTCCCCGTCATTTCAGAGTGGGTTGAACCTACGGATGTGAAAAAGCGCTCGACAGAAGAGATGATGTTGACTTTGGAAAGTCAAGTGAAGACCTTACAAGCGGAAAATGAGAAAGCGGAAGCTGAAGTTTTGCAACAGGAGGAAGTCATCAAGCAACAACAATCCGACATTGCTCGATTAAAGAACCAATTGCAAGATAAAGAGTCTGAACAAGCCGACCAGAAGAGTTCATTAGATCGACTTTCAGAAGTATACAGCACGATGCCTGCAGGAAATGCTGCTCAGATTTTTGAAACAATGGATCAATCGGAAGCTGCTATCATCCTGACGAACCTTGAGACAGATGCACAAGCTGCCATCTTAGCTGAAATGGATCCTGCTACAGCCGCTGAACTGACGAAATTACTAACGAATGGATAATTCATATGAATTGAAAGGGGGTGAACACGAATGACATCGATCCCTACGATGATGATGCAATCCACGGTCATGAATGGTAATACAGCTACACAATCGAAACATTCAGGAGCAAAAAGCGATACATTCAAAGGAATGATTGCTTCCCAAATGACCCATGGTACGGCATCCGGAACATCTAATGTAAGCATTGATCAGTTGATGACCTTGCTTGAGGATTTTAAGCGTTCTTTCAATGCAGAAAATGGAACAGACCTGACATTGGAAGAAATCGTGGACCATCTTCAAAATGAACTGGAATCACTAGGCTTTGGTAACTTCCAATCTCTCTTGAAAGAGGTGGATCGGACATTGCCGATTACCGTTCCTTCCAAATCAAATATGAGTGGTAGTGGGTTTCTTTTACAAGTTCAGGGTGGAACGAATGCTTCAGCTGGTAAGACCGATTCCGCTGCTCAGCAATCCAAGATTTCACACCTCGTGGATTTGTTGAAGTCGTCTGGTACAGCCGAAAGCACACTCCATGAATTCGTCAAATTTATGAGCAAAACAGACACTGGTAAATATCTACCCCAACTTACCAATTTAAAACATTTGTTGAATCAGGTTCAGAACCAGCTTCAACAAACCCAATCTGGGGATAAGAGGACGTCATTGTCAAATCAATTGGGAACACTGCAAAACAAGCATCATGCACTCATACATACATATCAATCAGCATCCCAAAAGGCTAACGAACAGACAAATGGCAACAAACCTATCAAAGGATTGACGATAGAAGCTCCGCAAATACTTGGATTATCTTCATCTCCAAATCTGATGAGTAAAGTAGAACAATATGTTCTTCATGCTCCTCAAGAACAAGAATCACCGGCGCGATTTCTCAATGAAATGGCAAAAATGATGAATCGCGGAAGACTCATGAGCCTACCGAACGGGAACACGCAATTATCCATAAAATTATTCCCTGAGAACCTTGGGGCCTTAGACATCCAAATCGTCCAACGGAATGGTGAAATTGCAGCAAAGATCATCGCTTCTACAGCACAGGCAAAAGAGTTGATCGAGACGAACCTGAATCAACTTAGGCATGTACTCCAGGGGCAGAACATTACAGTCAACCAAATTGAGGTCAGCAACCATGTGCCCGATTGGATGAATGATGAACGCGAAAAGCAGAATTCAGAGAATCCTTTTGGAAGAGAACAAAAAAATGAGAATGAAGACGAAGAGAACGGACCTCAAACTTTCCAGCAATGGATGGAAGAATTAGAGGTTGAAGGGGAGGTTTAATCCAGAATGGACAATAAGATTCAACAAAGTCTATTCTTACCAGATCAACAGATCAGGAAGACCGGCAGTTCAAATTTGGGGAAAGATGACTTTTTGAAGATATTGGTCGCTCAACTAGCCAATCAAGATCCATTGAAGCCGATGGAAGATCGGGAATTCATCTCTCAGATGGCGAACTTCTCAAGTCTTGAGCAGATGGTGAACATGAACCAGACATTGAACAGTTGGGTTGCCCACCAAAATAATGGCCAACTTCTCCAATACAGTGAATTGATCGGGAAAAAAGTGACTTGGATGGACTCAGGTGAAGATGGAAACGAAACGCATACAGGAACAGTCGCTAAAATTCACTTTGAACAAGGGGAAACGACGATCGAGTTGGAGGATGGAACGAAAGTGACACCAGCTCAAGTAACGACACTTTCTGCGTAAATTAAATATCGAGGTGGTCAAATGCAACGAATCTATCAAACTCCGATCACTTCAGCTATACCGCCAAACAGCAAAGTGGTCAAACATGATCAGAAATCAAATACCAATTTCAAGGAAGTTCTAAGAAACCAGGTACACAATCAAGAACTCAGAGTTTCAAAACATGCAAATTCCCGTTTAGCAGAACGAAACATCACGATCGATCAGATGACTTGGGACAGAATCAATGAGAAGTTGTCTGAGGCAAAGCAGAAAGGGATCAAGGATTCATTGGTTCTTGTGGGAGATGCAGCACTTGTTGTCAATGCGGACAACCATACAGTCATCACTGCAATGAACCGGCATGAAGCTTCAGAACATATTTTTACGAACATTAATGGCGCAATCGTAATGAATTAAGAGCTGGACCTATTAGGGGGCTCGTACTTCTGCCGAATGACAGAGGCAGGACTTAAAATTGAGAGGGGAAATGATGTAATGCTTCGATCCATGTATTCAGGTATTAGTGGGATGAAAAACTTTCAATCCAAATTGGATGTTTTAGGGAATAACATCGCAAACGTCAACACATACGGATTCAAAAAAGGGAGAACGACATTCAAGGATCTCGTCTCCCAGCAAATTTCCGGAGCAAGTGCACCTAATGCAAACCGCGGGGGTGTGAATCCAAAGCAAGTCGGTCTTGGATCACAGTTATCGACGATCGATACCATCCATACGCAAGGAAGCTTGCAGACTACAGGAAGACCGCTTGACCTTTCCATTTCAGGAGATGGCTACTTCGTCGTTTCAGACGGTCCGAATGATTTCTACACAAGAGCAGGTAACTTCTACTTAGACCAAGGCGGTACACTTGTAAACGCTGACGGATTAAGAGTTCAAGGTGCAGGTGGTGACATTACTATTCCGACCGATGCTGAAAGTTTTAGTATCGGGAACGATGGTACCGTGAATTACATTGATAATGCTGGAAATGTCGTTTCGGCTGGCCAAATCAGCATCTCTAAATTTGCGAACAACGGTGGACTTGAAAAAGCAGGTAGCAACCTATATCAAGAAACAACTAACTCCGGAGCTGCAAATGTAGTGACTGCAGGGACTGCTGGAGCGGGTGAAATCGTAGCGGGTACATTGGAAATGTCCAATGTCGATCTATCTGAGGAATTCACAGAGATGATCGTTGCCCAGCGTGGTTTTCAGGCCAATACAAGAATCATTACGACTTCAGATGAAATTCTCCAGGAACTAGTCAATCTAAAGAGATAAAGTGAGGTGACCGGGGCTGGATAAGTCCAGCCCCACCTACATTATGATTGAACTTACAAAGTTGAATGGGCAGAAGTTCACACTAAATGCAATCTATATCGAGCAGGTCCAGGCGTTCCCGGATACGACGATCACTCTCACAAATGGAAGGAAGTTCTTAGTCAGAGATTCCGTCAACGAAGTCCAGGAAGCGGTGAAAGAGTTTTACAAACAGATCTCAATCATCGGCTTGCCGATACAAAAGGGGGATGACGATGAAAGGTAGCCTCGTCAAAACGATGCTGGTCATGCTATCTGCTATTACAGTTTTAGCGATTGCCGGCGTAGTCCTATACATAAATCTTTCTGGAGATGACAAAAAAGCTTCAGGGAAATTATCAGCCGATGAACTGGTGGAATTATCTGTAACGACAGAAGAAATCATGACGAATCTTTCAGATGAAGGTTTTGCAAAAGTGACCTTCCGAATCCAGGTGGATAATCAGAAAGCCAAAAAGGAACTGGAGACGAGGATGTTTCAGATCCGCAATTCGATCATCTATCAATTATCAGGTACACAGGCAGAAGATCTGAAGGGTCCAGAAGGAATTGACAAACTCGAGCAAGATTTACAAAAGACCATCAATGGATTTTTGGAAAACGGAAAAGTCGTCAGGGTCTTCACAACCGAGAAAATCGTACAATAACTCCATGACTTGATGCAGAAAAGAGGTGAGGCTGTTGGCTGAAGTATTATCTCAGAACGAAATCGATGCGCTGTTATCCGCACTTTCCACCGGAGAGATGGATGCGGAAGAATTAAAGAAAGAAGAAGCTGAAAAGAAAGTCAAAGTCTATGATTTCAAAAGGGCTTTGCGGTTTTCAAAGGATCAGGTAAGGAGTCTTACCCGGATCCATGAGAATTATGCGAGACTGCTAACCACTTTCTTCTCAGCACAATTACGTACATATGTACAGATTTCTGTCGCTTCTGTCGATCAGATTCCATATGAAGAGTTCATCCGCTCGATACCGAAGATGACCATTCTCAACCTATTTGAAGCCCCGCCTCTTGAAGGGCGGTTGCTGATCGAAGTCAATCCGAACATCGCATATGCCATGCTCGATCGTACCCTGGGTGGACAGGGAGCAGGCATGAATAAGATTGATAGTTTGACAGAGATCGAAACGAAAATCATGAACCAACTGTTTGAAAAAGCGTTAGATAGCTTCGGTGAAGCATGGTCGACGATTGTCGATGTGGAACCAGAAATGGTTGATTTCGAAGTAAATCCGCAATTCCTTCAGATGGTTTCACCAAACGAGACCGTTGTTGTCATTTCTTTCACGACAACGATCGGAGAGACAAGCGGAATGATCAATATTTGTTTACCGCATGTCGTATTGGAACCAATCATCCCAAAACTCTCTGTCCATCATTGGATGCAGAAGAAGCAAAGGGATAAGCTGCCAGAAGAAGTTGAAAAGCTTGAGAGACGTGTCAAGAATGCGATGCTTCCTCTTACAGCTGAATTAGGTCGCTGTGCCATTTCCGTACAGGAATTCTTGTCACTGGCAACCAACGATGTCCTGGAGTTGGATCAAAAAATATCCGCTCCATTGAATATTAATGTCCAGGGAAAGAACAAATTCATTGGACAACCAGGTAAAGTGAAAAACCAGATGGCCGTTCAAATCATAGATGTTTATAAAAAGGAGGAATTTGACGATGAGTGATGACATGCTCTCCCAAGAAGAAATCGATGCTCTATTGAATGGAGGCGGTGATGATTCTTCAGATTCCAGTGAAGAAGAAGAGCTGACCGTCATCGAAAAAGATGCGATCGGCGAAATCGGGAACATTTCTTTCGGTAGTGCTGCGACTGCATTATCAACTCTATTGAATCAAAAAGTGGAAATCACGACACCAAGCGTGACGGTCGTTCGTAAATCCGAACTTATTGATGAATTTCCGAAGCCACATGTAGCTGTCAATGTCAGTTATACTGAAGGCTTTGATGGATCCAATCTACTTGTCATCAAGACCACTGATGCACAGATCATAGCAGACTTGATGCTTGGAGGGGATGGGACGAATCCGCACGGAGAGCTTGGAGAACTTCACTTGAGCGCCGTTCAGGAAGCGATGAACCAGATGATGGGGTCAGCATCGACGTCGATGTCTACAGTCTTTAACAAAAGGGTCGACATTTCACCTCCGAGTATTGATTTGATGGACATCAACTCAGATGAAGGCACAGATAACATCCCGGACTCAGAATTGCTCGTCCAAGTGTCCTTCAAATTGAAGGTGGGAGATTTGATCGATTCGAGGATCATGCAATTGGTACCTCTGTATTTCGGTAAAGATCTTGTCGATCAATTGATGAATCCAGAACCGATGCAAAATCCGGAAGAGGAAATGAGTTATGAGGAACCTCCTCAACAATCTGCTCCTCAACCTCAACATGTCAGTGAACCAGCTGCCGAACGTCCTGCACAACAACCGACGCCTCAGCCTGCACCTCAGCCGAGAGCGGAACCTTCTTATCAAAATAGAAGACAGGAAAATGTCCATCCCGCTGCGTTTACGGACTTTTCACAACAAGAGCCTGTAACAGTGGATCAGCGCAATTTGGACATGTTGTTGGACATTCCATTACAGGTGACGGTGGAGCTCGGACGGACGAAACGATCCGTGAAGGACATCCTCGAGTTGTCGCAAGGGTCGATCATCGAGCTTGATAAACTGGCTGGGGAGCCGGTAGATATCCTGGTCAACCAGAAGCTTATCGCAAAAGGGGAAGTTGTCGTCATCGATGAGAACTTTGGTGTCAGAGTTACAGAAATCATCAGTCAAAGAGATCGCTTAGAGAAATTACAATAATCCTAGGGGGAATAAAAATGGCTAATCGAATTTTAATTGTGGATGATGCAGCATTTATGAGAATGATGATCAAGGATATTCTTAGTAAGAATGGCTTTGAAATTGTAGGTGAGGCTGCAGACGGCGCACAAGCAGTTGAATTATATAAAGAACATACGCCTGACCTTGTAACGATGGACATCACAATGCCAGAGATGGACGGAATCACTGCGTTGAAGGAAATTCGAGGCATGAATCCGGATGCGAAAGTCATCATGTGTTCAGCTATGGGGCAGCAAGCGATGGTCATCGATGCCATTCAAGCAGGTGCAAAGGACTTTATCGTTAAACCGTTCCAGGCGGATCGTGTTTTGGAAGCTATCAAGAAAACACTAGATGCATAAGTAGGTGCTATTTTTGAGTTGTAAACGAATTGTACGGGTCCTGTTAATCGTTATTGTACTTGGGTTAGGACCCGCTCCCATCCATGCGAACACACCACAGACTCCAACCGATTGTACAACGGTTGCAGATTGCATGAAAGAAGAGAACAATCAAGAACAGTCAGAGTCAAACAACGGGAGCGTGGAGACAGTCAATACGAATTCGAGTGTATCCTCTGTAGGTACGATGTTCAAAGTACTGTTCGCTCTTGCGTTTGTCGTGGCATTGTTGATTCTTGTGCTGAAGCTATTACATAAACGTACCCAAGTCGTCCAGCAAGGCAAAGGAATCCAAACACTCGGCGGTACGATGTTGGGAAATCACCGATCCGTCCAATTGGTGAAGGTTGGTAACCGGATTCTCGTCGTCGGAGTCGGTGATAACGTTGAACTGATCAAAGAGATCGAAGACCCGGACGAAATCGACTCACTATTACGGATGAATGAGTCCCCATCATCACCTGGAGACTCGATCAAAGGCTTGAATAGCTGGTTCAATGCTTTGAGGAACAACGATGCACAACAAGGCAAATCGAATTTCAGGAATATCCTTGATAAACAGTTAAGTGACTCCAAACAAAAGAGAAACTCGATTTTGGAAGCAATGAAGAAGGGGCATGACAATGATTGAAGTACCAGGTATCAGCAATGAGCTGTTCAACAATAGTCCAGAAAACGTAGCTACTACAGTTCGATTGTTAGTCCTGTTGACCGTCTTGTCATTAGCACCGGCGTTTCTTGTCCTGATGACCTCTTTCACAAGGATCATCATTGTTCTATCATTCGTCCGGAACGGATTGGCGACGCAACAAATGCCACCGAATCAGGTTCTTATCGGACTCGCACTCTTTTTGACTTTTTTCATCATGGGCCCTGTTTTATCAGATGTGAATGATCAAGCACTGACCCCTTTCTTAGAAGGTGAAATATCTCAGGAAGAAGCGATGGAACAAGCGAGCATACCTATGAAAGAGTTCATGGCAGAGCATACGAGGCAGAAAGACCTGGCATTGTTCATGAATTATACAGGAGAAGAACGACCTGAAAGCGTTCAGGACATTCCGCTCACTACACTCGTCCCTGCATTCGCCATAAGCGAATTGAAGACGGCATTCCAAATGGGCTTTATGATCTTCGTTCCGTTTCTGGTTATTGATATGGTGGTTGCCAGCGTGTTGATGGCGATGGGGATGATGATGTTGCCACCGGTCATGATTTCTTTACCGTTTAAAATCTTGTTATTCGTATTGGTCGATGGATGGTACTTGATTGTCCGTTCCCTATTAGAGAGTTATTAGATCATTTAAGAGAAGGTGCTGCTTTCCATGGATACACAATTCGTCATATCACTTGCAGAAAAAGGAGTCTATACGACTCTGTTGATTAGTGGACCACTTCTGATCTTAGCTCTCGCGGTCGGTTTGTTCGTCAGTATCTTTCAGGCGACGACGCAGATCCAGGAACAAACGCTTGCATTCATTCCGAAAATCGCAGCAGTGCTTGTATCACTCATCTTTTTCGGTCCATGGATGTTGACCCAGATGATCACATTTACGCATGATCTATACAGCAATATCAACCAATATATAGGATTGTAATCGTATATGGAATTTGTAAACATGCTTCCAGCTTTCTTGCTTGTATTGGTCAGGGTCACCGGCTTCATGGCAACAGTACCGATTTTTTCATACCGCAACATCCCGGTGATTCATAAAATCGGACTTTCTGTCGCGTTATCATTCATTATTGTTACAACAATCCAAAGTCCGCTCATTGCACTCAATGGAGAGTATTTCCTGTTGTTGATCAAAGAGTTGATGGTTGGATTGAGCATCGGATTCATCGCCGCAATCCTACTGTATGCTTTACAAGTTGCAGGTGGATTCATCGATTTGCAGATGGGTTTTGCGATTGCCAACGTGTTCGATCCCCAGACTGGGATCCAATCACCGCTGATCGGGCGTTATTTATATATCTTCGCCATTCTTTTTCTGTTGAGCATTGATGCGCATCACATGATATTGAATGGGATTTATCAGAGTTATCAATTCGCTCCCATCGATGAATGGATCTTTATGTTCGGAGAGGGGAATGTGGCGAGGCTCGTTTCGGATACTGTAGTGACGATGTTTTACATCGCGTTCCAAATGGCCATACCGGTTGTCGGCTGTCTGTTTCTAGTCGATCTCGCACTCGGTATCGTTTCTAGGACCGTACCGCAAGTCAACGTATTTATCGTCGGTTTACCGTTGAAGATCTTTGTCAGTTTCTTTGTATTGTTGCTTGTCATTCCGATCATGTTCCAAATGATCGAAGCTTTATCGATCGATATGCTCGAAACGATGAGAAAAATGATGAAATTGTTAGGTGGTCAATAGCCTATGTCCTATCGTTCGCTTGATTTACAGTACTTCTCTCAGGAAAAGACGGAAAAAGCAACCCCGAAAAAGCGGCAAGACAGCCGTAAAAAAGGTCAGGTTGCCAAGTCGAGCGATGTGAATACTGCCATTATCTTATTAATCGTATTTTTATTTTTATGGCTTATTGGTCCCTTCATGTTGAACTCATTACTCGGCATTTTTCAGATGAGCTTCCGTGAATTCATACATTTCGATGTTACAACAGAAAACATTCAGCAAGTCATGGCATCCTTAGCCTTTGAGGCAGCGAAGATCGTTGCCCCAGTACTCCTGGTCGCAATGGTGGCCGGAGTAGCTGCCAACTATCTGCAGGTCGGTGTCCTCTTTTCGACGGATCCGTTGAAACTGAAGCTAGAACGGATCAATCCGTTGAAAGGCGTCAAGAGAATCTATTCGATGAGGGCAATCGTAGAATTGCTTAAATCAATTCTGAAAATCTCTCTCGTCGGATTCGTGACGTTCGCCATCCTTTGGTTGAAAAGGGATGACGTACTCACCCTATCAAAAGGTACCGCTGAACATTCATTGACGGTCATCGGCACCCTGACGATCCAGATGGGGCTCGCAGCCTCCGTTCTGCTGATTTTCCTTGCTGTGTTGGACTACACATATCAGAAGTATGACTTTGAAAAGAGCATCAAAATGAGTAAACAAGATGTCAAAGATGAACATAAGAAATCCGAAGGGGATCCTTTGATCAAGTCAAAAATCAAAGAAAAGCAAAGACAGATGGCGATGCAGCGGATGATGCAAGAAGTTCCACAAGCGGATGTCGTCATCACGAACCCGACTCATTATGCGATTGCATTGAAATACGATGACGGAAAGATGGATGCACCCGTTGTAGTAGCGAAAGGTGTCGATTATGTCGCACTAAAGATCCGTGAAGTAGCGAAGCACCATCAAATTGAAACGGTCGAAAACCGTCCTCTTGCCCGTAGCCTTTATGACCAGACGGAAATTGGAGATACAGTACCAGAAACCTTATTCAAAGCCGTTGCAGAAGTACTCGCTTATGTCTATCGATTGAAGAAATTAGTTTAAGAGATTCATTGAAGAATTAGAAGGAGCGTACAACGATGAAGCCTAGAGATCTGACAGTCCTACTCAGTGTCATATTAATCATCACGATGTTGATCATACCGCTTCCGACGTGGATGCTCGATTTTCTTATCATCACGAATATATCCTTAGCTCTGCTGATCATCCTCATCGCGATGAATACGAATGAACCGTTGCAGTTTTCGATCTTTCCGTCGCTGTTGCTCCTTGTCACGCTCTTCAGACTTGGTCTGAATGTCTCGACAACGAGATCGATCCTGAGCCAAGCGAAGGCAGGTAATGTCATCGATACATTCGGGTCGTTCGTTGTGGCAGGGAATGTACTCGTCGGTTTTGTCGTTTTCGTCATACTGATCATCATACAATTCGTCGTCATCACCAAAGGGTCGGAACGTGTTTCTGAGGTTGCTGCAAGATTTACGCTAGATGCGATGCCAGGGAAACAGATGAGTATCGATGCGGACTTGAATGCCGGTTTGATTTCCGAAAGGGAAGCTCGTGAGCGTAGACAGAAGATTGAACAAGAAGCAGATTTCTACGGAGCGATGGACGGGGCAAGTAAGTTCGTAAAAGGAGACGCAATTGCCGGAATCATCATCGTCATCATCAATATGATTTTCGGAATCATCATCGGTATGGTCCAGCAAGGTATGCCACTGTCAGAAGCTTCTGGAACTTATACGTTGTTGACCGTAGGTGACGGACTAGTCAGCCAAATCCCAGCGTTGATCATCTCAACTGCAACAGGAATCATCGTAACGCGTGCAGCGTCTGATGGGAACCTTGGACAAGATATCTCGAAGCAATTGCTTGCCTATCCCGCCATGTTGTATGTTGCATCAGCAACCGTATTCCTTCTAGGACTTTTCACACCGATACACGATGGTTTCACAATTCCGATTGCATTATTGCTTGCTTTTGGAGGATTTCAGTTGAGTCGTGTCGAAAAACAACGAAAAGTATCTGAAGAAGAGGTTGAAGAAGAAGTTCAGACTGAAGAGTTCAAGAGTCCGGAAAGTGTCGTCAATCTCTTACAGGTAGACCCGATTGAATTCGAGTTCGGGTACAGCCTCATTCCTTTGGCCGATACGAGCCAAGGTGGAGACTTGCTCGATCGGATCGTCATGATTCGCCGTCAACTAGCTCTGGAACTCGGTCTTGTCGTTCCTGTCGTTAGGATCAGGGACAATATCCAGCTACAACCGAACGAATACCGAATCAAAATCAAAGGGAATGAAATCACAAGGGGAGAACTTCTCCTGGATCATTACTTGGCTATGTCTCCAGGTGTTGATGATGAAGAGATTGAAGGGATTGAGACGGTTGAACCAGCATTCGGTTTGCCAGCACTGTGGATTTCAGAAGATCTGAAAGAGCGTGCTGAGTTGTCTGGTTACACGGTAGTCGATCCACCATCTGTCGTATCGACCCATTTGACCGAAATCATCAAGAAGCATTCCCATGAATTGCTGGGAAGACAAGAAGTGAAGCAGCTAATCGAGCATTTGAAAGAATCGCATGCTGCCCTTGTTGAAGATGTCACTCCAGATCCATTGAACATCGGGGATATTCAAAAAGTGCTTTCCAAGCTATTGAAAGAAAATATCTCCATCAGAAATCTGCCGATCATTTTTGAAACACTTGCTGATTATGGACAAATGACGAAAGATACAGACCTACTTACAGAATACGTGCGTCAATCGTTGTCACGCCAAATTTCCAAGCAATTCGGAGATGAACAATCCAGTTTGAAAGTGATCACATTGGCGGGAACCGTTGAAAAACGCATTGCTGAATCTGTCCAGCAGACCGAGCATGGCAATTATCTCGCTATGGATCCGAATGATTCACAAGCGATCTTTGATTCGATTACGAATGAAATCAAAAGAGTGAAAGAAGTCAGTCCGATGACGGTTCTATTATGTTCACCGGCCGTCAGGATGTATGTTCGACAGTTGATAGAACGATATCTACCTGACGTCACTGTGTTGTCCTACAATGAGTTGGAACCTGATCTGGAAGTACAAAGCATAGGGGTGGTGAATGTCTGATGAAAGTGAAAAAGTATATAGCACCGACTATGCCCGAAGTGATGAAGAAGATTCGAAACGATCTTGGTAAAGATGCAGTCATTTTGAACTCTAAGGAAATCAGGACTGGAGGTTTTCTCGGTTTTTTCACAAAACCTTCCTTGGAGGTTGTGGCTGCTTTAGACCCTGAGCCGATCTATACGGACAAAAGCAAAGAAACCGAACAGTTCAAGATGCCGAATAGACCAACCAGTATTAAGAAGACTGAAACCAAAGAATTCAATCGTTCTGACTACGATGAAATGCAGAAACTGTTACGAAGTCTGGCAACGGAGAAAAGCCATTCGAGCCATCTTCCTCCAGAAATCGTAACCATCATGAACCACTTGGAGGAACAAGGTGTCCATCATGAACTGCGAGATCTCATTTCTAAACAGCTGTTGAAAAAATGGTATCAGGAAGATTCTGAACAGGAAGCAAATGATAAACTACTGGATTGGGTGAGGGAGATCGTGCTCTCCATTTTACCGGAAGAAGGATTTGGTGGTTTTCAATATGATAAGAAATTTTTGAATCTGATTGGACCTACTGGTGTGGGGAAAACGACTACCATAGCAAAAATCGCTGCAGATGCAGTCCTGAATAAAAAGAAGAGAGCTGCACTCATTACGACAGATACATACCGGATTGCGGCAATCGAGCAATTGAAGACCTACGCAGAGATCTTGAATATTCCTCTCGAGGTAGCTTACAACCATGAGGATTTCATTCAAGCGAAAGAAAAGTTCCGTGATTATGACGTCATACTCGTCGATTCCGCTGGACGTAATTTCAAGAACGCAAAATATGTAACTGACCTGGAACACATTTATCAATTCAATGAGGAAATGGAAAATTTCCTCGTACTTTCACTTACATCCAAGCATGCTGATATGGTGAAGATTGTAAGCCAATTTGAAAAAGTTCCAATTGATAAACTAGTGTTCACGAAGCAGGATGAAACGGAAACATACGGAGATATTTTGAATATCAGTCATCAAACTGGCATTGGTGTAGCGTACATCACAATTGGTCAAAATGTACCGGATGATATAAAAGAAGCGAGTCATCAACAAATCATAGACCTTGTCATCGGAGATGTCCAACATGCATGATCAAGCGGAAATGCTCCGAAAACGGTTGGGGGATGACAAGAAGCAAGCGAAAGTATGTGCAATCGCAAGCGGTAAAGGTGGCGTCGGAAAATCAAATGTAACGGTCAATCTTGCCATCTCGCTTGCACAGTCAGGCTCAAGGGTAATCGTGCTTGATCTCGATATCGGCATGGCGAACCTGGACATTTTGATGGGGGTCCATTCCAAAGCGAATATCGTCGACCTCGTAGAACAGGAACTTTCCATTATAGAGATCATAGAGAACGGTCCTGGAAAGATCGATTACATCGCAGGCGGTAACGGATTGAATAAACTGTTCCAATTGAATGAGCGCCAGTTTCAACATTTCACTGAGCAACTTCAAGTGATCCATGATCTTTATGATTATATCTTTCTTGATATGGGAGCAGGTGCTTCAAAGGATAGCTTGCAATTCATCACTGCTGCAGATGAGGTATTGCTTGTTACTACCCCCGAGCCCACAGCAATTACAGATGCATATGCGATGTTGAAATTCATTTTGAGGCAAGAGCCAATGACCAAAGTATCTGTCATCGTCAACCGAGTGGAGAATCCGAAGGAAGGAAGAGAAATCGGTAAGCGAATCCAACTGGCCGCGACGCAATTTTTACAGAAGGAAATCGAGGTGTTAGGTGTCCTGCCAGATGATGGTTTGGTTTTTAAAGCCGTGAAACAACAAATCCCTTACACGCTCCATTCACCTCATGCTCCTGTCTCCAGGGGAATGAAACAGTTGTCCGACGCCTACAAAAAAGGATCTGAAATGAAGGGGATGCAAGAGGAAGGGTTTCTACAACGATTTTCGCGATACTTTTTTAGAAAGCAGGGTGCCAAATGAACATGATAAAGGTGTTGGTTGTTGATGATTCCGCTTTCATGCGGAAAGTCATCTCAGATTTGCTATCCAGCGACCCATCTATAGAAGTTGTTGGTACTGCAAGAAATGGAGAAGATGCGTTAAACAAAATCTCGAAACTTTCTCCGGACGTTGTCACACTTGATGTAGAAATGCCGGTGATGGATGGGTTGACCACTTTGAAAAAAATCGTGGATCATTATTCGTTGCCAGTCATCATGGTCAGCAGTGTCACCAAATCTGGAGCGAAGCAAACGATTGAAGCCATGCAGAACGGTGCAGTGGACTTCATTTCAAAACCATCTGGATCCATTTCATTAGACATACATAGAATTCAAGGAGAATTGGTTGAAAAGGTCAAAATCGCAAGCCAGGCGAACTTACCGAAAGACTTTACTGAACAACCTCCTATCCAACCTGACCCCATCACACCGAAAGTACCATTGAAGTCAGGGGCAAAAGGCGAGAGGAAAAAACTGATTTCGATCGGAACTTCTACAGGTGGTCCGAAAGCACTTGTTGAGGTCATATCCAAACTTCCGAAAGAAATCAACGCTCCTGTGCTCATCGTGCAGCATATGCCGGAAGGGTTCACTAAATCATTGGCTGAGCGATTAAATAAATTATCTGAATTGAATGTAAAAGAAGCAGAAACAGGTGAACGGATCAAAGAAGGCTGTGTATATATCGCACCGGGAGGTCACCACCTGAAAGTGAAGAAAGATACAGAAGGCTTATATGTCCAGCTTGATGATGAAACACCGCCGACTAGAGGACACCGTCCCTCTGTAGATGAAATGTTCAATAGCCTGACACAGATCGAAGACTACGAAAAGATTGCCGTCATCATGACCGGGATGGGTTCAGACGGCACAAACGGTCTTTTATCTTTAAAGCAGGATGAATCGACGATTGCCATTGCTGAATCAGAAGAGACTTGTGTAGTGTTCGGAATGCCGAGGGCTGCCATCGCTACGACTAAAGTAGATGAAATCGTACCTGTAAACAGCATAGCTGAAAGAATCGTCCATTATTTAAAGTAGGGGGTTGTACATATGGATATGAACCAATACCTTGAGATTTTCGTTGAGGAGAGTCGGGAACACCTTCAAGCTATCAACGAACATATGTTGAAGCTTGAAAACGATCCATCAAACATAGCGATCATCAACGACATTTTCCGATCTGCACATACATTAAAGGGGATGTCTGCATCAATGGGATATGAAGACTTAGCGAGTCTTACCCATCAGATGGAGAACGTATTGGATGCGATCAGACAAGAGAAAATTACCGTCAAGGATCACACTGTGGATGCATTGTTCGAATCAGTTGATCATCTTGAAGCGATGGTTGAATCCATCATCGCAGGCGGGGATGGTAAACGGGATGTGAAAGACATCGTCCATACATTGAATTTGATCGAAAAAGGAGAGGATCCGGATTCAGATTCCGGAACTCCATCATCTCAAACTGGCTCAGAGGATACTGGGTTAGATGAGTTTCAGAAGTCGATCCTACAGCAATCCATTGATCAAGGAATGAATGCATTTACGGTCAAGGTAACGTTAGAGAGCACATGTATGCTTAAAGCTGCCCGCGTTTATATGGTTTTCGAAGTCATTGAAAAAATCTCTGAAGTCATCCACTCTTCACCGGCAGTCAGCGATTTGGAAGAAGAGAAGTTCGATCAAGACTTTACGGTGACCTTGATCACTGACTTGGACGCAGATGAAGTCCAAACGAAAATCGGTAAGGTTTCAGAAGTAGAGACAGTTTCGGTTACGCCATTCAATGCAACGAAAGAGGCGAGTGAGGCAACTCAGGAAGCGGCAGCTGCAATTGAAACGGATAAACCTGTAGAGAAGAAACAGGAAAAAGAACCGGAAAATACGAAAAACGCGAAAGCCGCAGCAAGCAACAAGACGATGCGAGTCAACATCAATCGATTGGATAGTTTGATGAACCTCTTCGAAGAACTTGTCATCGACCGGGGCAGGTTGGAAGCACTCGCGAAAGAAATAGATAACGGTAGTTTGACAGATACCGTTGAGCATATCACTCGTTTGACCAGTGACTTACAAGATTCACTCATGACGTTGAGGATGGTGCAGATCGATACTGTATTCAATCGATTCCCGCGTATGATTCGAAGTCTTTCAAAAGATTTAGGCAAGAAAATCGAGTTCAATGTAACTGGTGGAGAGACTGAACTGGATCGTACGGTCATTGATGAAATCGGTGATCCACTCGTCCATCTGTTAAGGAACTCCGTCGATCATGGAATCGAAATGCCGGAGAAGCGATCAGAAGCTGGTAAACCTGAAGTTGGTACGATATCACTCACCGCCTATCACAGTGGTAACCACATCTACATCGATATTGAGGATGATGGTGGCGGAATCAATCGTGATAAGGTCCTGAAGAAGGCGATTGAAAACAATATCGTCGATGAAGCGATGGCAGAAAAGCTGGAAGACGAAGAAGTGTTTCAGCTATTGTTCGCTTCTGGATTCAGTACTGCAGATACTGTTTCCGATATTTCAGGTCGGGGTGTCGGTCTTGATGTCGTCAAGAGTAAGATTGAATCATTGGGAGGTCACATCCATGTAACCTCCAAGCCGGGACGCGGTTCCAAGTTCGCAATCCAATTGCCGTTGACGTTGTCGATCTTACCGGTCATGTTGGTCACGATCGGACTCGAAACATATGCGATTCCTCTTTCCAACATAGTGGAGAGCATCATCATTCCAAAGGGTGATGTGATGAAAGCACACAACCAATTGGTCATTGATTTCAGAGGCAAGGTTGTCCCGCTTGTGTCTATGAAAGATGTTTTGGAAGTCGAGTCAGTGGGAGAAGAAAAGGATACTTATTCCATCGTGGTCGTCCGAAAAGGAGATCAGATGGCAGCCTTGATCGTCGACCGATTCATCAGCCAGCAAGAAGTCGTCCTTAAACCGTTAGGAGATTACCTGACCAATGTCTTCGCCATATCTGGTGCTACGATTCTTGGGGATGGTAAGGTTTCGTTAATACTTGATTGCAACGATCTAATCAAATAAGGGAGGATTCAGAATGTCCGAAGTGAAAACAGTAGAAACCGAAATGAAAGCGATCGTATTCCAGCTTAAAGATGAAGAATATGGTGTGGATGTTCATCAAGTCCGTTCCATCGAGCGTCTACAAGAGATTACTAGAGTCCCGAGAACGCCTTCTTTCGTAAAAGGTGTCATCAATTTAAGAGGAATTGTTACTCCTATCATAGATTTAAGAAGCCGTTTCGATATCGAAGAAACCGAACCGACGGATGAAACAAGAATCATCATCGTCAATGCAAATGATCTCGAAGTAGGCATGATTGTAGATTCTGCGAATGACGTCATTGATGTACCAGCAAACGCTGTGGAACAGGCTCCTAAAGTCGTAGGTGGAATTGATGCAGAATATTTGGATGGTGTGGCGAAACTCGAAAAGAGATTATTGATTTTGCTTAACCTGGATAAAGTGTTGAACCCAGAAGAGATCATCGCACTCCGACAATTCAAGGAGAAGGGTGAATGATCACACCTGAAAGATTGACAGACTTCCATAAAGACATACTGAAAGAGATCGGTAATATCGGAGCGGGGCATGCCGCTACCGCGTTATCTGAACTCGTCAACAAGTCAATCGATATGAATGTTCCATCTGTCAAGTTGGCTCCTTTTCACGAAGTGACTGAGTTGCTCGGAGGAGAAGACACCGTAGTTGCGGCCACTTTCCTCCGTGTCACAGGGGATGCGCCTGGTAACATGTACTTCATTCTGACCATTGAAGAGGCTGTATCCTATCTTAAACAACTGACAGGCGATGAGAGTATCGATGAAAACAGCTTTTATGATTGTGAAATGACACGTTCAGCTTTACAGGAAACAGGCAATATTTTAGCGGGATCCTATCTTTCTTCCTTTTCTGATTTTACCGGATTGAAGCTATCGCCCTCGGTGCCTTATTTGACGATCGACATGGCGGCGGCAGTGTTATCATTCGGTCTTGTTGAGATGTCACAAGTAAGTGATTATGCCATTATCATAGATACACAGTTGAAAGAATCAGATGGGTTGCAGACCGGCATTGATGGACACTTTCTGTTGTTGCCTGACCCTGACTCTTTCGAAAAGATCTTTCATTCTTTAGGAGTTTCGATTAATGAATAAAACCATTGAAACCATCCAGGTCAAAATATCGGATTACCAGCTTGCCAAATCACCTCAACTCCTGAAAACGACAGGTCTCGGCTCATGTATCGGAGTGGTTGTTTACGAACCCGCTGCTAAGGTGGCTGGTATGGCACATGTCATGCTCCCGAGTTCCGAGCTGACAAGAGGAACTACTTTCAACTTAGCTAAATATGCAGACACGGCTATACCTGCGATGGTGAATGAGATGGTGCAAACTTATCGAATTAATAGAAGGAATTTGCAAGCGAAGATGGCTGGTGGCGCTCAAATGTTCCAGTTTACAGGAAAAAGTGAAGCGCTGAGAGTGGGACCAAGGAATGCAGAGGCCGTCAAAGAAGTTCTGAGGACACTTGACATACAGATCGTTGCTGAAGATGTCGGCGGTCAAAACGGAAGAACGATCGAGTTCAATACAGATAACGGAGAATTGATGATTCGGACGATCCACAAAGGCATGAGAACGATTTAGTCCATTTAACGGTGGATTTAGAATGAAGGTAAGGAGGGATTGGATGCGTAAAGGGGCAACTTCTGAAGCGAGTGTACATTGGGATAACTGGTCGAAATTCCGTGACAAAGATTCATGTCAAGCCTTATTGGAAATGCATTTACCCTTGGTCCAATATCATGTTCAACGGATTGCTGTAGGATTACCACGGAATGTCAATAAGGATGAGCTTCGCAGTCATGGACTGTTAGGATTGTATGATGCCTTGAAAAAATTCGATCCTACGAGAGACTTGAAATTTGATACGTATGCTTCTTTCCGGATTAGAGGTGCCATACTCGATGGACTTCGTCGTGAAGATTGGCTGCCAAGATCGTTGAGGGAGAAAACGAAGAAAATTGAAATGACCATCGAACGGATGGAGCAGGAAAAGATGCGTTCAGTGAGCGCATCAGAAGTCGCATCAGAAATCGACCTGTCAGAAGATGAAGTACTCAGCATCATGTCCGAAAGCTTTCTGGCGAATGTCCTCTCCATTGATGAAGAGAATAAAGACAGCGATACGAATGAAAAGGTCGGTTATACGATTGAAGATAAGAAAATAGACACACCTGAAAGCATGATTTTAACAGAAGAGTTACATAAACATCTGACGGATATCATCCATGAATTGAATGAAAAAGAACAGCTCGTCGTAAGTCTCTTCTACTATGAAGAACTGACATTGACTGAGATTGGACAGGTTCTTGGATTATCAACTTCCCGGATATCACAGATCCACTCCAAGGCACTATTCAAATTACGTGGTGTACTGAACAAATACTTGAATTAAGGAAGGAAGTTCATTTGTGGGGATTGATCTTGTTTCAGGAAACGTACAACTAAAAATCAAAGACAGTGGAATGACAGCGATATTAGTGCCGGTCTCCTCATTTGAAGGTGAATTGACATCCGAGGGACTCATCCAGTATCTATCTGACAATGATGTCGTGAATGGCATACAACATGACATCATCGATGAATTGGTACAGCTGTCTGAACATTGGATGGAACCCATTGTCGTGGCAAAAGGTACGAAACCTGTCAATGGTCAACCGGGGTATATCAGCCCAGTATTGAAGGAAGAAGAGCGTACACCTGATCTGGACGAACGTTACATTGACCTGAGATCCCCTACTTACATCCAATCCGTCAAACAAGGGGATTTGATTGCTGAAATTGTCCACCACACCGAAGGTACAGATGGTGTCAATGTTCTAGGCGATACCGTCAAAGCGAAACCAGGCAAGCCGATTCGGGTTAAGAAAACGAAAAACATCCGTATTGCTGAAAAAGAAAACAAGGTCTATTCCCTGACAGATGGACAAGTCAGTTACCAAAAGAGATCCGTTCACGTTTTTCCTGTTTACGAAGTGCATGGAGATCTGGATTTGAAGACAGGGAATTTAACTTTTACCGGAAACATCCATATCCATGGTGATGTGCCTTCAGGTTATACGATCCGTGCGGATGGAGATGTCCGGATCAACGGTTCGGTGGAAGCTTCTGATATTAAAGCGGGAGGTTCTGTATTCATCCGGAATGGTATTGCCGGTCAAGGGAAAGGGAAGATTGAAGCTGGCTGTGATATCCGCACAGGTCATATCAATCAAGGGAAAGTCATCGCTGGTGGTGACTTGCATGTAGGTCTGATCAACCATAGCGATATCCAAGTGGACGGTCATATCTTCTGTCAAAATGGTAAAGGTATTGTCCATGGGGGGAATATCACTTCTGGGGGCAATATTCATTTGAATCAAGCTGGCAATGATTTGATGACGAAAACCAACTTCTACTTCGGAGTCCCTCCCCATGTCATCCAAAAGCATGAGCATCTATCCAAGAAGATTACAGAAGAAGAGGATAATCTGAAAAAACTAAGATTGCTACAGGCTAAAATCGAACAAAAAGACGAAAATCAGCGTACAACGAAGGAGCGGCTCTTACTTCTCAGGATAAAGAATACCTACTTGCAATCCGAGAGTTTTATTGAGCAACTGAAGGGGGAGCTCGATCTCGTTGCGGAGGATTTCATAGATGTCCATGATCTATCCTTATATGTAAAAGGTGTTGTTTATCCAGGCGTAGAAGTCACATTCGGAAAGTACAAACGAGTGATCAAATCGGACTATAAGGCAGTAGAAGTGAAGCTATCATCAGGCGAAGTCATCATTCAACCTATCAAAGAATAACGATTTTTTGCATGGAGGAGTGAAAAGATGAGTCTGAAATTGATAGAGCTACAAGTTGCGATACCAAGAACACAAGATGCAGGTAAGGTCCAGGAACAGCTCCAGCAACAATCACAAATCAATCAAGCTCAATCTGCTGAAGCGGAAAAGAAAGCGCAAGAGATGAAGCGAAAGAGCGTTGAAAAGCACGAAGAGACCACTCACTCCGAATGGAATGACAATGAACAATCAAGTTCCCAAAGCGGTAGAAGCCATAAAAACAACAAGGAACAAGAAGACGGTGACGCAAAACACCCTTATAAAGGTCACAACGTAGATTTTTCTGGTTAGGAGGAGAAGATGACAGGATTTTTACTCGGTATCAGTTTTCTCATACACATCATCACACTTCTCTCCATTATTATATTATGGAAGAAATTCCAGGCAACAGACGACTATGATGTGAAAAAGGCTAAGCAAGAAATGGAAGACATCCTTCTTGCCTATACGACCGAAATGAAAGAAGAGAATGATGCCTTCCTTAAAGAGTTGCAACAAGTGACGCAATCGAAGGAACCCCACCTCCAAAAGTCCGAACAATATAAAGATCTGCAAATCTCGGATGATTCTGAACGCCAAATAGAAACATCCGATTTTGTTCGAACCGAGGATGTGAGTGAACCATACACTCCACCGGTTGACGATACGAAAGAGACGTTCGGTCCATCCTTATTGTCTCAAGTACTATCTCTCAAAGACAAAGGATATACAATAGAAGAAATCGCTAAAAAAGTGGATAAAGGTAAGGGTGAGATCGAGTTGCTCATAAAATTTCACCAAGATGGGCGATAGATACTTGCTAGATTCACACAGTATGTGTTATATTTATTCTCGGTGTTTAGTGATATAGGATTTATATCAACATTACCACACACGTTCGTGGATTCAACCATCGGTGCTTATTTGAAGTTTAACTATTGAATAAGTTTTGGTTGTTCGGAAGCGGGCGGAGGAAAAAACCTTAGGAGGTGCCATTCATGGCAGTAATTTCAATGAAACAATTGTTAGAAGCTGGTGTTCACTTCGGTCACCAAACACGCCGTTGGAACCCAAAGATGGCACGTTACATCTTTACAGAGCGTAACGGCATCTACATCATCGACCTTCAAAAGACAGTCAAGAAGGTAGAAGAAGCGTATAACTATATGCGCGACATTGCAGCTGACGGAGGAAAGATCCTTTTCGTCGGTACGAAGAAACAGGCTCAAGAGTCTGTTAAAGACGAAGCGGTACGTGCTGGTCAATACTACATCAACCAACGTTGGTTAGGTGGAACGTTGACTAACTTTGACACGATCCGTAAGCGTATCAAGCGTTTGAAAGACCTTGAGAAGATGCAAGAAGATGGAACGTTCGATGTTCTTCCTAAAAAAGAAGTTATCCTTCTTAAAAAGGAAATGGATCGTCTTGAGAAATTCCTAGGCGGAATCAAAGACATGAACGGACTTCCAGATGTTCTTTTCGTAATCGATCCTCGTAAAGAGCGCATCGCAATTGCGGAAGCACGCAAGTTGAACATCCCGATCGTTGCGATCGTAGACACAAACTGTGATCCTGATGAAGTGGATGTAGTCATCCCAGGTAACGATGACGCAATCCGTGCTGTCAAACTCTTGACTTCCAAGATGGCGGACGCTGTGGTTGAAGCAAACCAAGGCGGCGCTGAAGAAGTTTCTTCTGAAGAGGAAGAAGAAGTTAAAGCGTAAATGAATGCTCATTAAGGGTGATAGAGGGGAACTGACCCTTTATCACCTTTTTTAAACAAAAGGTGATGTTTTAGGCAACAATGATTGCGGACAACCTTTTAATGATTTAGTTTGAAACCAAAGCTTATGAAGCTACATATTTTAAAGGAGGAATTTATCATGGCAGTTACTGCACAAATGGTAAAGGAACTACGTGAAAAAACTGGCGCAGGAATGATGGACTGTAAGAAAGCTCTTACAGAAAACAACGGAGATATGGACAAAGCGATCGATTGGCTTCGTGAAAAAGGGATCTCTAAAGCAGCTAAGAAAGCAGACCGTATTGCTGCAGAAGGTCTTACTCACATAGAAACAAAAGGGAACGAAGCAGTTATCGTTGAAGTCAATTCTGAAACAGACTTCGTTGCAAAGAACGATTCCTTCAAACAATTGATTGCTGAAATCGCTACACACTTATTAGAAGTGAAACCGGCATCTGTAGAAGACGCTCTTAAGCAAGAAATGACTGGACAAAGTATTCCTGTTGAAGAATACATCAACAATGCGATTGCAAAAATTGGAGAAAAGATTTCTCTTCGTCGTTTCGCTATCCTTGAAAAAGAAGACCAAGATGCGTTTGGTGCATACCTTCACATGGGAGGACGTATCGGAGTACTTTCTGTTGTCGCTGGTACAACGGATGAAGAAGTGGCGAAAGACGTTTCTATGCACGTAGCTGCTGTAAATCCTCGTTACATCAGTCGCGACCAAGTTTCTGAAGAAGAAGTTGCTCGTGAGAAAGAAGTATTGACTCAACAAGCATTGAATGAAGGAAAGCCTGAAAACATCGTCGAAAAGATGGTTGCTGGCCGAATCAACAAGTACTTCGAAGAGATCTGCTTGTTAGATCAAGGCTTCGTAAAAGATCCAGATCAAAAAGTAGGTAAATATGTTGAAAGTAAAGGCGGCACTGTAAAAGGTTTCGTACGTTACGAAGTCGGCGAAGGTATGGAAAAGCGTGAAGAGAACTTTGCTGATGAAGTAATGTCTCAAGTTAAGAAATAATTGACCTAAAGACAACTTATTTCTTAACATCAACTACAAGAAGGGGGACACAGCATGTGTTCCCTCTTTTTCAAAAAGCTTTGTTTACAAACCTATAACAGAGTTTTTCTTTTGATCGATTTATTTAAATGAGGAATCGCTGATGGAGGGAAAAAATGAGTACGCCTAAATATAACAGAGTCGTGTTAAAACTGAGCGGAGAAGCACTTTCCGGTAGTATCGGATATGGAATCGACCCAACAATCATCCAATCGATTGCTAGACAAGTAAAAGAACTCGTCGAAATGAACGTCGAAGTTGCAGTGGTTGTCGGTGGAGGTAACATATGGAGAGGGAAAGCTGGAAGTGAAATGGGAATGGACAGAGCTACAGCTGACTATATGGGTATGTTGGCTACTGTCATGAACTCACTTGCTCTTCAGGACAGCCTTGAAAATATAGAAGTTGAAACACGGGTTCAAACCTCTATTGAAATGCGACAAGTGGCTGAACCTTATATCCGTAGAAAAGCGATTCGTCACCTGGAAAAGAAACGTGTCGTCATCTTTGCTGCTGGTACTGGAAATCCATATTTCTCTACAGATACAACTGCAGCGCTACGTGCTGCTGAAATCGAAGCTGAAGTCATTTTGATGGCGAAAAACAACGTCGATGGTGTCTATACAGCTGATCCTAAAACGGATGAAACAGCGAAGAAATACAACAGTCTCTCCTATCTGGAAGTCTTGAAAGAAGGACTTGCGGTAATGGATTCTACAGCTTCATCCTTATGTATGGATAACGATATACCTCTGATTGTATTCTCAATCATGGAAGAGGGTAATATCAAACGAGTTATTGAAGGTGAAAATATCGGAACCGTTGTGAGGGGGAAATAACATGTCAAACACAATCATTCAACAAGCTGAAGAAAGAATGAAAAAAGCAATCGCATCTTACAGAAGAGAACTAGCGACATTAAGAGCAGGACGTGCGAATCCATCTTTGCTGGATCGTGTAACCGTTGATTACTATGGTGCACCTACACCATTGAATCAGATGGCGAACATTTCAGTTCCTGAAGCACGTCTATTGTTGATTCAACCGTATGACAAATCCGTCATCGGTGACATCGAAAAGGGCATCCAAAAAGCGGAACTCGGTTTATCACCAACAAATGATGGTGATGTAATCCGCATTGCAATCCCTGCACTGACAGAAGAACGCCGTAAAGAGCTTGTGAAGCTTGTGAAGAAGTATACGGAAGAAGGTAAAGTAGCAGTCAGAAATATCCGTCGGGATGCAAATGACGAATTGAAGAAGCTTGAGAAGAACGGTGATATGACGGAAGACGATCTACGTCACTACAACGATGAAGTTCAGAAGTTGACAGACCGTTATGTTGCAGAGATCGATTCCATCGCTTCTGACAAAGAAAAAGAAATCATGGAAGTATAACCTGATTCAAGTTAAAATAAGATAAAGAAAAAGACCCTCTTTTTCATAGAGGGTTTTTTGCACATAAAGACAGCATCTGTTTTTAGAAGATGGAGGAGTGATATGTTACCCAAAACATGTCTGCCTTCATCCCATATACATAATCGTCACCTTAATGAGTAAAATGATTGAAACAATGCTGGACAAACCTTACGAGTGGTTTGATTTATTCTCTCTGGGGGACATAATAATGCTGAACAAGCTTACGAATTTGACAAAAACGAATAATAAAGAATCAAAAAAGGACATTCAACTCGATTTAAGTCGCATTCCGAGGCACATCGCCATCATCATGGATGGAAATGGCCGCTGGGCGAAGAAAAGGGGCTTGCCGAGAGTTGCAGGACACCGTGAAGGAATGAAGGTTGTCAGGAAGGTCGTCAAGAGAGCAAACGAATTAGGGGTCAAAGCTTTGACCATGTATGCTTTTTCTACTGAAAACTGGAAGCGTCCGAAACCAGAAGTAGAATTCATCATGAAGCTTCCTGAGCAATTTCTATTGACTTATTTACCAGAGTTGATTGAAGAAAATGTGCAGGTTCGTATCATGGGAGAGAAGAAGGGTGTTCCTTCATATACATTGAAAGCTGTTCATGAAGCAGTAGAGAGAACAAAGCATAACGATGGTTTAATATTGAATTTCGCTCTGAACTATGGGAGCAGATATGAAATTACACAAGCTGTCAGGCAGCTTGCCTCTGAGATCGAAGAAGGAAAGATCAAGTCCGAAGAGGTGGACGAGAAGCTGATCGGTTCCTATATGATGTCGAGTGAAGTCGGGGATCCTGAATTGTTGATTCGTACGAGTGGAGAAATCCGTTTGAGCAATTTCATGTTATGGCAACTGGCCTACACGGAATTATGGTTCACGGATGTGTACTGGCCGGACTTTACAGCGTCTGATTTGGATCAAGCAATTCTTGACTATCAGAACAGAGGTAGAAGGTTTGGCGGGGTGTAACCCTAGGAGGCTTATATGAAAGTACGTATCATTACCGGAGTCCTTGCTGCTCTAGTATTCTTACCGATTGTTTTCATCGGTGGTGGATGGTTTTACAGTGTGATGGCATTGCTCGCCGCGATCGGTTTGAAAGAGTTACTACGGATGAAAGGAATCCGACTTAAGAACATACCAGGGATCATTGCACTTATTACAGTGATTGTCCTGGTCATTCCAAAAGATTTTCTAGAACTACCATATGATTTGAATACGATCAAGATCGATACGATCATTATCGGCCTGTTTGCTCTGCTTACCTGGACTGTCATAACGAAGAATCGATTTACGTTTGAAGATGCCAGTTTCGTCATCATGTCGACTTTATACGTAGGAATCGGTTTTCTCTATTTCAATGAAACTAGAGCACTCGAAAATGGGGTAAGGAGCCTGTTTTTCGTATTATTCATCGTTTGGGCAACGGATACAGGCGCTTATTTCTTTGGAAAATCACTTGGGAAACGGAAGCTTTGGCCGGTTATCAGTCCGAACAAGACGATTGAAGGTTCGTTGGGTGGTCTTGTTTGTGCCGTTGTCGTAGCCTTGATATTCCAACTCTTCTTCCCTATTTATACCACCATGATTCTAGCTGTCCTTGCAGCGTTGGTCATCGGTGTATTCGGACAGATTGGAGATCTGGTCGAGTCTGCTTTCAAAAGACATTATGAAGTGAAAGACTCGGGTACGATCCTACCTGGACATGGAGGGATTCTTGACAGATTCGATAGCATCCTGTTCGTTTTGCCGATTTTACACCTTATACAATTGATGTCCTAGCATTCAGTACATTGGGAGGAAAGTATGAAATCTATCAGCATTCTAGGTGCTACTGGTTCGATCGGAACACAGGCATTCGAAGTGGTCCGGGCACATCCAGAGCATTTTCGCATTACATCTTTTTCATTCGGAACGAACATCGAGTTAGGAGCAAAGCTCGTTGAAGAATTCAAGCCGCAACGTGTCTCCGTATCTTCAAAAGATCTAGCGGATGAATTAAAAAGGACTATCCGACATTCCTGTATCGTATACTATGGGGAAGAAGGGTTGTTGGAAGTTGCAACAGATCCAGAATCCGATCTGTTGATCAATGCCGTCATGGGAAGTGTTGGACTTGCACCAACTCTAGCTGCGATTGATGAAAAGAAGACGATCGCTCTTGCAAATAAAGAGACTTTAGTTACCGCAGGGCACATCGTGATGGATCGTGCGAAACGAAACCAGGTGGAAATACTGCCTGTAGATAGTGAACATTCAGCGATCTATCAGTGCTTGAATGGAGAAAATCAATCAGAAATGTCAAAAATGATACTGACCGCTTCGGGAGGAAGTTTCCGTGACAAATCTAGACAGGATCTAGAAGGCGTTACAGTAGAAGAAGCATTGAACCATCCGAATTGGTCGATGGGATCCAAAATTACAATCGATTCAGCAACTATGATGAATAAAGGGTTAGAAGTCATCGAAGCTCATTGGTTCTTCGGTACACCATATGAGGATATCGAAGTTGTACTCCATCGTGAAAGCATCATCCATTCTATGGTAGAATTTGTAGATGGAAGCATCATCGCTCATTTAGGAACACCAGATATGAAAGTTCCGATCCAATATGCTTTGACACACCCAGACCGACTTGAAGTGCCAAGTGGAAAAAGGTTAAACTTAGTTGATATCGGAACATTGCACTTCAAGAAGATGGATCTACAACGTTTCCCTTGTCTCGCCTATGCATTTGAAGCTGGGAAAGCAGGTGGAACGATGCCTACGGTGTTGAATGCTGCGAATGAGGCTGCAGTAGGTGCTTTCTTGAAAGGACAGATTTCATTCTTAGAAATCGAATCGTTCATTGAAAAGTCTTTGAATGATTTTGAAATCATGAGAAATCCATCGCTCGAAGATATCCATGAAGTAGATGCTAGAGTACGACAATATGTACAATCACTTATCGTGTAAAGGTGGTCACTTAAATGAACACAATCATCTCCATCATCATCATTTTCGGAGCCCTTGTCTTTTTCCATGAACTCGGTCACTTACTCCTGGCGAAAAGAGCAGGAATCTTATGTCGTGAGTTCGCGATTGGTTTCGGCCCGAAAATATTTTCATCAAAGAAGGGTGAGACGTTATATACGATCCGACTTTTACCTCTAGGTGGATTCGTTCGTATGGCTGGAGAAGACCCGGAAGGAATTGAAATCAAGCCTGGCGCTCGTGTCGGGATGTTGTTCGATTCTGAAGGCAAAGTGAAACAAATCATCGCCAATCAAGTGTCCAGATATCCGGATGCGAAAGTCGTGACAGTTGAAAAAGCAGATCTTGAACGGGACCTATTGATCAGAGGTCACGTGAATGATGAACTGACGGAGACCTATCAGGTTCATCCTGAAGCGGACTATGTCCAGGATGGTATGCCGATGCAAATCGCGCCATACAATCGCCAGTTCGGTTCAAAGTCGTTGTGGGATCGGTTCCTCGCCATTTTTGCAGGACCTTTCATGAACTTCTTGCTGGCATTCGTATTATTGACAGTTTATGCGTTGACACAAGGAATTCCTGTCGACCAAGCAAAATTAGGACAACTCGATCCTAAAGGAGCAGCATATGAAGCGGGTCTCCAGGAAGGGGATAAAGTTTTATCTGTTGATGGTCAAGCAGTGAATACATGGAGAGAGCTTGTAACCGTCATCCAGCAAAATCCGAATCAAGAACTCACGTTTACGGTCCAACGTGAAGGCGAAACGCAAAATGTCACGGTCAAACCGAATGAACGGGAAGGTCAAGACGGTAAAGCAGAAGGATTCATCGGCGTATACATGCCAACAGAAGTATCTGTGTTAGGATCACTTCAATACGGGGTCGAGAAAACAGGTGATTTGACCGTTGCGATCATACAAGCGATCGGCCAGCTTGTTACCGGACAAATCGCATTCGATAATCTTTCAGGTCCTGTCGGCATCTATAATTATACGGACCAGGTTGCAGATGAAGGCGTGTTCGTCCTGTTACAATGGGCAGCATTCCTCAGTATCAACCTTGGTATCTTCAACTTATTGCCGTTACCAGCACTTGATGGCGGACGTTTGACATTCCTAGCGCTTGAGGGAATCCGCGGTAAGCCGCTCGATCCTCAAAAAGAAGGTCTCGTCCACTTCATCGGATTTGCACTCTTGATGCTGCTGATGATTGTCGTCACCTGGAATGACATTCACAAGTTCTTCATCAATTAATTTTTTCAATTAATATGTATAAACACGTAAGCCTGACCCGATGGTCACTCATCGGATCAGGCTTTTATCTTTGTATTGTAAGGGCTGTTTTTGCAAACTATGTTGCTCTTGCACATGAAGAAAGTATAAAATACTTTCTTCAGTATAAGGGCAGCAACAATCTTTCAGAAAATATCGTTGAAAAAAGAACTTTACGTTTGCCAGATTTTGCACGAAATTCACGACACTCCTGCGGGAATAGCGAGCCAGGCGAGACCCCACAGCAAACTATTCCCATCAGAACCACGCTATGAGCGAGGAGGCTCGCGGTTCGCCCGCGGAAAGGGAGTGCATTTCGAAGGAATCACACAATCATTTATAAAAGCTTTCTAATTAAACGGTTGATTTTTAGCTCTACTACCTTTTAAATTAAAAGGAGAGTAATTCGATAAAGAAGGTGTCGTAATGAGACAAAGCAAACTATATATTCCAACATTGAGAGAAGTACCGTCTGATGCTGAGGCAAAAAGCCATCAGCTGTTAGTAAGAGCAGGATACATACGTCAGAGCGTCTCGGGAGTTTATTCCTTTTTACCTCTCGGACGTAAAGTGCTACGGAAAGTCGAAACGATTGTCCGCGAAGAGATGGATCGCATCGGCTCACAAGAAGTCCTGATGCCAGCACTACAACCTTCAGAACTATGGGAAGAGTCTGGAAGATGGCATACATACGGACCTGAACTCATGCGTTTGAACGATCGACATAATCGGACATTTGCACTTGGCGCAACGCATGAAGAATTGATTACGAGTCTGCTCCGAAATGAAGTAAGATCTTACAAGGAGTTGCCTATGGTTCTCTATCAGATCCAAGGGAAGTTCCGGGATGAAAAACGTCCTAGATTCGGTTTGTTACGTGGCAGAGAGTTCATCATGAAAGATGCTTATTCCTTTGACGTCGACCAAGAAGGTCTCGACCAGAATTATGACGATATTTTCAATGCCTACAAGAGGGTATTCGAACGATGCGGTTTGAATTTCCGAGCGGTCATTGCTGATTCAGGAGCTATGGGCGGGAAAGATACGCATGAATTCATGGTACTGGCTGATATTGGTGAAGATACGATCGCCTATTCGAACGAATCCGATTTCGCAGCTAATATTGAAATGGCGCCAGTCAAGGTCGAATATTCCAAAAAGGATGATCCAGAAAAAGAACTGGGATCCGTTGAAACCATAGGCCAGAAGACAATTAGCGAAGTGGCCGACTTCATGGATGTACCTAAAGAGGATTGCATTAAATCATTGTTATGGATGGTGGATGAGAAGCCTGTCCTCGTACTTTCCAGAGGGGACCATGAGATCAACGATGTCAAAGTTAAAAATGTTCTGGATGCTGAAGTAGTCGAATTGGCAACAGAAGAACAAACGAAACAAGTCCTCGGTTGTGAGCCTGGCTACATTGGTCCGATCGATGTTTCTGATGATGTACTCATCATCGCTGATCATGCGGTCCAATCGATCGTGAATGGGGTTTGTGGAGCAAATCGCGTGAATGAGCATTACCAGAATGTGAATCCAGAACGAGATTTCAAGGTTCAGCAATATGCAGACCTTCGTTTCATACAAGAAGGTGACCCTTCACCAGACGGACAAGGTACAATCGTGTTTGCAAGAGGGATCGAGGTTGGACATGTTTTCAAACTCGGCACGAAGTACAGTGAATCGTTAGGTGCGAACATTCTTGACCAGAACGGAAAGTCTGCTCCAATCATCATGGGTTCTTATGGAATCGGTGTTTCAAGGACGATGGCAGCTGTCGTTGAGCAAATGCATGATGATAATGGCGTATTATGGCCGGCAGCTCTTTCTCCATTCGACGTCCACTTGATTTGTGTGAACCCTAAAAACGATGAACAATCGGAGTTGGGTGAAAGAATGTATGAAGAGCTAAGCTCCAAACGAATGGATCTCCTGTACGATGACCGGAAAGAACGCGCAGGGGTCAAATTTACAGATGCAGACCTGATCGGTGTGCCTGTCCAAATCATCGTAGGGAAGAAAGCATCAGAGGGCATCGTCGAAGTGAAAGATCGGAAGAGCGGAGAGAAGCTTGAAATGCCAGCCTCTGAAATAGAAGCCTATCTTGGACAAAACTATCTCTAGTTCAATAGATTTCCGGGACTGACAATCACTGTTTTACGTCAGTCCCTTACCTTTCTTACGAGCTTTAAGCCATTTTAAGAAATGAAAGGAGTACCAAGCCAGATGGAAGATATAGAAATCCGTAAGCAGCGCTTGTCATTGTTACTGGATCAAATCGGATATCCAGATGAAAAAAGAACGCTGTTTGAAGGGGGCTACTTACAAAAGCTCTCCATTCAAAAGGAACAGAAGAAATGGACGTTCCATATCGCGATTGATTCTCCTCTCCCTTATGAGGGCTACCAGCTGTTCGTGACCATGCTGAAGAAAGCCTTCCACTCCATCGCTGATGTCCATTGTCATATTCACTGTGAACAGAGAGAATTCTCGAATGATCTTTTCAATGGTTATTGGGATCTATGTGTCAATCAGATGCAAGAGCAGTCGTTTCCGACATTGGATATCTTGAGTGAGAAGAAGCCAGTTGTTGAAGGGAACAAGGTTACAGTAACGGTCTCCAATGACGCACAAGCTATGCTCTTCCAGCGTAAATTGGCTCCGACCATCGGTTCTGTCTTTTCGCAATATGGTTTTCCGACTCTGATGTTCAATACGAAAGTGGAGCAGAATGAAGAGGATTATCAGAGATTCGTAGAACAACGAGAACAAGAAGATAAGACGAAAGTAATGGCAGCCTTGATGGAAAAAGAAAAAGCCGAAAAGAAACTCGACAATGGAGTTCGGGATGAAAAATTGAAAATCGGTTATGGAATCAAGGACGATCCTGTACAAATACAATCAATCGTCGATGAAGAACGTAAGATTACATTGCAAGGTTATGTTTTTGATGCAGAGACGAGAGAACTGCGAAGCGGACGAACGCTTTTGACCTTTAAAATAACAGATTATACGGACTCTATCCTGATCAAGATGTTCTCCCGTGACAAAGAAGACATTCCGAAACTTCAAGCGTTGAAAAAAGGCATGTGGGTGAAGGTTCGAGGAGGAATTCAAAACGATACATTCGTCCGTGACCTTGTCATGATCGCAAATGATGTGGAAGAGTTGAGCCCCCGTTTACGAACGGATGATGCACCGGAAGATGAGAAGCGCGTCGAGCTGCACCTTCATACACCGATGAGCCAGATGGATGCGATTACTTCTACAGGAGCATTGGTCGAGCAAGCTGCAAAATGGGGGCATCCTGCTGTAGCGATAACGGACCACGCTGTCGTACAATCTTATCCTGAAGCGTATTCTGCAGGTAAGAAACATGGTATCAAGGTCCTTTATGGGCTGGAAGCGAACCTGGTGGATGATGGAGTGCCGATTGCATATAACGATCAGCATCGGTTATTGGAAGATGAAACGTATATCGTTTTCGATGTTGAGACCACAGGACTTTCAGCTGTTTATAACAAAATCATAGAGCTTGCTGCCGTCAAAGTCCGTGGTGGGGAAATCATCGACCGATTTGAAGCATTCGCCAACCCTCATCACCCATTGTCAGCGACTACCATCGAGTTGACGGGAATTACTGATGATATGGTCGAAAATGCTCCGGAAATCGAAGAGGTTCTAAAAGATTTTCATACGTTTATTGGTGATAGTATTCTAGTCGCCCATAATGCGAGCTTTGATATGGGCTTCTTGAATGTAGGATTCCGTAAAGCTGAAATCGGAGAAGCGAAGAATCCGGTGATCGATACGCTTGAGCTGGGCCGTTTCCTATACCCAGAATTCAAGAACCATAGATTGAATACGTTGTGTAAGAAGTTCGATATTGAATTGACCCAGCATCATAGAGCGATCTATGATGCTGAAGCGACAGGTTATTTGCTTGTAAAGATGCTGAAAGATAGCCTGGAGAAAGGAATCACCTATCATGATGAATTCAATGATCATATGGGTGAAACAGGGTTTGAACGAACAAGACCTTCTCACTGCATACTTCTGGCTAAAAATCAGGAAGGTTTGAAGAACATATACAAACTCGTAACAGAGTCTCACCTGAATTACTTTTACCGGACACCAAGAATTCCTCGATCCAAGCTAAAGAAATACCGGGAAGGCATTCTGATTGGTTCTGGTTGTGACAAGGGTGAAGTGTTTGAAGGCATGATGCAGAAATCACCTGAGGAAGTAGAAGAGATTGCGAGATTCTATGACTATTTAGAAGTCCAGCCACTCGGAAACTATGCCCATCTGATTGAAAAAGAACTTGTACAAAACGAACTGGCTCTGAAAGAGATCGTCACGAATATCGTTAAGCTAGGAGAGAAGCTTGGTAAGCCAGTCGTAGCGACGGGGAATGTCCACTACTTGAATGAAACGGACAAGATTTATCGTAAAATCCTGATTGGAAGTCAAGGGAATGCGAATCCGCTGAACAGGCAGAAACATCCTGATGTCCATTTCCGTACGACAAATGAGATGCTTGAAGAGTTTTCTTTCCTCGGTGACGATATGTCGAAGAAAATCGTCGTGGAAGCGACCCAAGGCATTGCCGAGCAAATTGAAGAAGTGAAACCGATACCGGATGATCTGTTCACTCCTAAAATCGAGGGAGCAGATGATGAGATCCGTAACATGAGTTATGACATGGCCAGAAGCATATATGGTGAAGAACTTCCACAGCTTGTAGAAGATCGGCTTGAGAAAGAACTCAAGAGTATCATCGGTCATGGTTTTGCTGTCATCTATCTCATTTCTCATAAACTCGTAAAGAAATCATTGGATGATGGATACCTGGTAGGTTCACGAGGTTCTGTCGGATCTTCCTTCGTTGCGACGATGACGGAAATTACGGAAGTGAACCCTCTCCCGCCGCATTACGTTTGTCCTACTTGCAAACACTCGGTGTTTTTCGATGACGGGTCGGTGGGTTCAGGGTTCGACCTTCCTGATAAAGAATGTGAAAAGTGTGGCGTCCAGTTCAAAAAAGACGGACACGACATTCCGTTTGAGACGTTCCTTGGGTTCAAAGGGGATAAAGTACCCGATATCGACTTGAACTTCTCTGGAGAATATCAGCCTCGTGCCCATAACTACACGAAAGAGCTGTTCGGTGAAGACTATGTATATCGTGCTGGTACGATCGGTACAGTCGCAGAAAAAACAGCCTATGGGTTTGTAAAAGGTTATGCATCCGATTACGATATCCATTATCGTTCAGCAGAAATCGATCGGCTCGTAAGTGGCTGTACTGGGGTCAAGCGAACGACCGGTCAGCACCCTGGAGGTATCATCGTCGTTCCTGATTACATGGATATATTTGATTTTTGTCCGATTCAATTCCCTGCAGATGATAAAAAGTCTGAATGGAAGACGACGCACTTCGATTTCCATTCCATTCATGACAACTTGTTGAAGCTCGATATACTTGGTCACGATGATCCGACTGTCATCAGAATGCTCCAGGATCTCAGCGGAATCGATCCGAAGACGATCCCGACTGACGACGCTGAAGTGATGAAGTTGTTCAGTGGAACGGAATCATTAGGTGTATCGGAAGAACAGATCCTTTGTAAGACAGGTACGTATGGAATACCAGAATTCGGTACAAGATTCGTCCGGCAGATGTTAGAGGATACAAAACCGAGTACGTTCTCGGAACTTGTTCAGATCTCAGGTCTGTCCCACGGTACGGATGTTTGGTTGAACAATGCTAATGAGTTGATTGCGAATGGTACTTGCGAACTGAAAGACGTAATCGGTTGTCGTGATGATATTATGATCTACTTGATCTATAAAGGTCTTGAACCATCTCTCGCGTTCAAAATCATGGAGTTCGTCCGAAAAGGGAAGGGCCTCCAGGATGAATGGATCCAAGAAATGAAGAAGCATGATGTACCTGATTGGTATATCGAGTCTTGTAAAAAGATCAAGTACATGTTCCCGAAAGCCCACGCGGCTGCATATGTACTTATGGCTGTCCGTATTGCTTACTTCAAAGTCCATCATCCTATTCTTTTCTACGCTGCGTACTTTACTGTACGTGCAGATGACTTTGACCTGGAATCCATGGTGCGAGGATCAACATCCATTCGCAACCGGATTGATGAAATCAATCAAAAAGGACTTGACGCTTCACCGAAGGAGAAATCGTTGCTGACTGTATTGGAGCTGGCTCTTGAAATGTGCGAAAGAGGATACGGCTTCAAGAAGGTAGACTTATATCGATCTTCGGCCTCAGAGTTCATTGTGGATGGCGATCAGTTGATTCCTCCATTCAATGCGATTCCAGGGTTGGGGACAAACGCAGCGATCAACATCGTGAAGGCGCGAGAAAACGGAGAATTCCTATCTAAAGAGGATCTGCAACAGAGAAGTAAAATTTCTAAAACGGTTCTTCAATACCTTGAAGATCAGGGTTGTCTTGAAGGATTGCCAGATGCCAATCAGCTGTCCCTGTTCTAGGCGGGCAGTAAGTTGCAATCAGGCTCACGTTTATGGTATATTGAATTTGGAAATACTAGTGAATAGGTCGTCGGAAGGAGTGGGTGCCAGCCCACTCTTTCATTTATGTTTGATCTTTTTTTGCACTTTCAAGAGGGAGAACTACGGCTACATATTACGGATAAGTGCATTTTGGCCAAACCGTTGTAAAGGTGAAGCCTTTCTTTGATTGGCTGAAACAGCAAAAGACGTCTTAATACGTTCCAAACGATAAAGGAGGACCATTCATGAGTCAGAAAGTGACCGAGATTACAGAAGAACTCGTCACACCGATCTTAGATTCCATGGACCTTGAACTAGTGGATATTGAATTTGTGAAAGAGGGTAAAAACTGGTTTCTAAGAGTCTACATCGACAGCGAAGAAGGTGTGGATATAGAAGAGTGCGGGAAAGTGAGTGAACAACTCAGTGAAGAACTGGATCAGGTAGACCCGATCACTCAAGCTTATTTTCTCGAAGTATCTTCACCTGGTGTTGAACGGCCATTAAAAAAAGAATCAGATTTCCAAAAGGCAATTGAAAAGAATGTTTTCATTAAGACATATGAACAGATCGATGGCCAAAAAGAGTTTGAAGGCATTCTGAAGTCCTTTGACGGGACAGAATTATCAGTGGAAGTCCGTGTGAAGACGAGGACGAAAACAATTGAGATACCGTTTGATAAAGTTGCCAATGCACGTTTGGCGGTATCATTTTAAACAAGGGGGAGAGACGGATGAGCGATTTAATGGATGCGCTAACGGTTCTTGAGAAAGAAAAAGGGATAAGCAAGGATGTAATCGTGGAAGCGATTGAAGCAGCCTTGATCTCAGCATACAAAAGGAATTTCCATCAGGCTCAAAATGTCCGCGTAGATTTCAATCAAGATACGGGCAGTGTAAAAGTTTTTGCAAGAAAAAATGTCGTCGAAGAAATTGAAGATAGCAGACTTGAGATTTCAATCGACCAGGCAAAAGAAATGAACCCGCAATACGAAGCTGGGGATGTCGTCGAATTGGAAGTCACACCGAAGGATTTCGGCCGGATTGCTGCTCAGACCGCTAAACAAGTGGTTACACAAAGAGTCCGTGAAGCTGAAAGAGGAATCATTTATTCTGAATTCATCGACCGCGAAGAAGATATCATTACAGGTGTGGTTCAAAGACAAGACCACCGTTTCATGTATATCGACCTTGGTAGAGTAGAAGCGTTGCTTCCTACTACTGAACAGATTCAAGCGGAAAACTATAAAACGAACGATCGGATCAAAGTGTTCATAACGAAAGTTGAAAAGACGACAAAAGGTCCTCAGATCATGGTATCAAGAACACACCCTGGACTTTTGAAAAGATTGTTCGAGTTGGAAGTGCCTGAAATCTATGATGGAACGGTAGAAATCAAGTCGATTTCCCGTGAAGCTGGAGACCGTTCTAAGATCTCAGTTCATGCTGAAGATCCTGAAGTAGATCCAGTCGGATCATGCGTAGGTCCACGAGGACAACGGGTACAGACGATTGTCAATGAGTTGCATGGTGAGAAGATCGATATCGTACGCTGGTCGAACGACCCGGTAGAATATGTAGCAAATGCACTAAGTCCTTCTAAAGTACTTGAAGTCCAAGTGAATGAAGAAGAGAAGATGACGAGGGTCATCGTACCGGATTACCAGCTATCACTTGCAATCGGTAAAAGAGGGCAAAATGCTAGATTAGCTGCCAAACTGACTGGATGGAAAATCGATATCAAAAGTGAGTCGGAAGCCATCGAACAAGGATTGTACGATCCGAATCAACAACCGGAGGAAGAGCCGGACTCCTACGAAGAAGAACTGGAAGATTAAAGGAGAGGGAGACGATGAAAAAGCGGAAAATACCGATGCGAAAGTGTGTCGCTTGTCAGGAAAACAAGCCGAAAAAAGAACTCATTCGTGTCGTCCGTACTCCTGAAGGAGAAGTTTCAATTGATCTCACCGGTAAAAAATCGGGCAGAGGTGCTTACATCTGCGACCAAGTCTCATGTTTTGAGTTGGCACAGAAGAAAAAGGCATTACAGAACCAATTGAATACCCCTATTTCAGATGAAGTGTACGAAGAATTGCAAAGCCAAGTCGAAGAAAAGAGGGAATAGATGAAATCAAGATGGAATTCCTTACTTGGATTGGCTAATCGTGCTGGAAAATGTGTTTCAGGGGAAGAGTTGGTCCTTAAAGAAATTCGGAGCCAACGTGCCAAGATGATCTTGCTTGCAGAGGACGCATCCGCCAATACGAAAAAGAAATTGATAGATAAGTGTTCTTACTATCAAGTTCCTTATTATACAGTACCTGACCGTACCGAGTTAGGTAACGCAATTGGGAAAGAACAACGGGTAACCGTTGCAGTGATCGATAACGGATTTGCAGAAAAAATGAAAACCTTATTCGATCAATAATTTTGGGGGTGACCAAATGAGTAAGATGCGCGTTTATGAATATGCAAAAAAACACAATGTACAAAGTAAAGATGTAATCCAAAAATTGAAGACGATGAATATAGAAGTCTCCAACCATATGTCCACGATTGAAGATTCAACCGTGAACAAATTGGATGCTGCCTTCCAACCGAAAGCAGAACAAAAGAAAGAACAAAAGGGACAAAAACCATCCAATCAGGCCAATCGACCAAACTCGAAGAAACCTGAACAACGTGGGAACAAACCAAACAATTCTGAAGCTGGCGGTGAGAGACGAAACACCAACCGTCCAAGTGGTAACAACCAAGGTAAGAGCTTCAATAAAGGGAACAACAATAACAACCGTAACAACAACAATAAAGGCGGTAATAACCGACCTCCTCGTGGTGGTAAAGGGAAGAACAACCGTCCTGCACACAACCAGCAACAACAACCGCGTAAGGAAGCACCTAAACCGAAAAGACCTGAAAAGATTACGTTCGAGGGCTCTCTTACAGTTGGAGAATTGGCGAAGAAGTTGCATCTCGAAAGCTCTGATATCATCAAGAAGTTGATGGGTCTTGGCGTGATGGCAACGATCAACCAAGAGCTTGACAAAGAGACGATTGAATTGGTTGCTGCAGATTACGATGTTGAAGTAGAAGAAGAAATCATCATTGATGAGACGAACTTCGAAGAAAACGAGATTGAAGAAGAAGAAGATAAACTTGCAATCCGACCACCTGTCGTAACCATCATGGGACACGTTGACCATGGTAAAACGACATTGCTCGATTCCATCCGTAAGACGAAGGTTGCTGCGGGTGAAGCAGGCGGTATTACACAACATATCGGTGCCTACCAGATTGAAGAAAATAATAAACCGATCACGTTCTTAGATACTCCAGGTCACGCTGCCTTTACGACGATGCGTGCCCGTGGTGCACAAGTGACGGACATCACGATTCTTGTCGTAGCAGCGGACGACGGTGTTATGCCACAAACGGTTGAAGCGATCAACCACGCCAAAGCGGCTGAAGTACCGATCATCGTTGCAGTAAACAAGATCGACAAAGAGGGTGCCAACCCGGATCGAGTCATGCAGGAGCTGACAGAACACGGTCTTATCCCTGAAGACTGGGGAGGAGACACGATTTTCGTCAAGCTATCTGCCCTAAGTGGTGAAGGTATCGATGAATTGCTCGAAATGATCCTATTGGTCGCAGAAGTGGAAGAGCATAAGTCTAATCCAGATCGATTTGCAAACGGAACAGTCATCGAAGCACAGCTTGACAAAGGTCGTGGACCTGTTGCGACCCTTCTTGTCCAAGGAGGAACGCTTGAGGTAGGAGACCCGATTGTCGTTGGTAATACATTCGGGCGTGTCCGTGCGATGGTCAATGATTTAGGACGTCGTGTTAAAGTGGCGGGACCATCTACACCTGTTGAAATTACGGGCTTGAATGAAGTACCGAACGCAGGAGACCAGTTCAGAGTCTTCAAGGATGAGAAGAAAGCTCGTTCGATCGGAGAAACACGTGCGAAGCGTCAAATCGAACAACAACGAAAAGAAAGCTCCAAATTGAATCTGGATGACCTTTTTGAACAAATTAAAGAAGGGGACATTAAAGAAATCAATGTCATCCTTAAAGCAGACGTTCAAGGATCGGTCGAAGCACTTGCTAGCTCGCTTCAGAAAATCGATGTTGAAGGTGTGAAGGTCAAAATCATCCACACCGGTGTAGGTGCGATTGCAGAATCAGATATCATCCTGGCATCTGCTTCCAATGCAATCATCATCGGATTCAACGTACGTCCAGATAGCAATGCTAAACGTACTGCTGAGGCAGAAAAGGTCGACATCCGCCTCCACCGCATCATCTATAACGTAATCGATGAAATCGAGTCTGCGATGAAGGGTATGCTCGATCCGGTCTTCCAAGAGAAGATTATCGGTCAAGTAGAAGTGCGTACAACGTTCAAGGTTTCCAAAGTCGGAACCATTGCAGGTTGTTATGTAACCGAAGGTAAAATCACTCGTGATTCCGGAGTGCGTCTCATTCGTGATGGCGTAGTCATCTTCGAAGGCGAAGTAGACACGTTGAAACGTTATAAAGATGACACAAAAGAAGTAGCGACTGGTTATGAGTGTGGTATTACACTTGAGAAGTACAATGATATCAAGGAAGGCGATATCATTGAAGCGTATGTCATGGAAGAAGTAGAACCGAAATGATCGGGAGTTTGAAGTGTGAGTGTCAAATTTTTGACGCTCACTCTTTGAAAGAAAAACGTTCCGTCGTGAAAAAAGTGATGCAACGACTTAAAAACCAGTTCAATGTAGCCGTTGCTGAAACGGATCATCACGAACTATGGCAGCGTTTTGAAATCGGCGTCGTGACCATATCAAAAGATAAGCAGATGGTCGAGAAAGAACTACAAAAAGTTCTCGAATCGTTCGATCGCTATGAGGAATTTCAAGTGACATCCTATGATATGGAATTATTATAAGAGGTTTAAACGGTACACAAAACGTGAATTTTCCTGTAAAGAGGGAATACTCAATAGAACTCTTTTAAATTCCAATTCATAAGGCTCCTTGAAATGAAATGAGGTGTAAGTATGAGCAATGTACGTGCGAATCGCGTAGCAGAGCAAATGAAGAAAGAACTCGGGGAAATCATCGGACAAAAAATCAAAGATCCAAGAGTAGGCTTCGTAACCGTTACGGCTGTTGAAGTCACTGGTGACTTACAGCAAGCAACGATCTTCATTTCCGTCTTCGGGGATGAAGAGGAAAAAGCGAATACTCTTGCAGGTCTCGCAAAAGCGACAGGTTTCATACGATCCGAAATCGGAAAGCGTATCCGTCTAAGGAAAACGCCTGAAATCCTTTTTCAATTCGACCATTCGATTGAATACGGAAACAGGATTGAAACCTTGTTAGATGAAATCAACGATAACAGAGAATAAAAATGGAAAGGGAAAGGGGCGAAACCTCTTTCCCTTTTCATGCTAATTGATAGATGGATGTACAGAGGTGGTGTATGAGATGCAAGAAGATGGAATTCTCCCATTACATAAACCGAGAGGAATGACTTCCCACGATTGTGTGGTGAAATTAAGGAAAATCCTCAAGACGAAACGGGTCGGTCATACCGGTACATTGGATCCTGCGGTTTCAGGAGTGCTGCCAATCTGTATCAATCGTGCAACGAAAGTCGCGGAATATATGAGTGCATATAACAAGACCTATGAAGCAACCGTCTCGTTAGGATCGTCCACCACAACGGAAGATCAGACTGGAGATGTCGTTGAGGAAATAGAGATGGATGAAATCGATTCGGGAAAGATCAAAAAGGTATTAGAGTCGTTTCGAGGTGAAATCGAGCAGACCCCTCCGATGTATTCGGCTGTCAAAGTGAAAGGGAAAAGGCTCTATGAATATGCACGGGTAGGTATTTCGGTCGAGCGTCCGACTCGGAAAGTGACCATCTTATCACTTGAGTGGCTCGGTGGACCTGAAAAGAACCCGGAAAGTGGGAACATCGAATTCAACATTCGTGTGACCTGCAGTAAAGGGACGTATATCAGAACATTGGCAGTGGATATCGGAAGAGCGATGGGTGTCCCGGCACATATGTCCTCGCTCATTCGCACACAATCGGGACCTTTTAAATTGGAAGATACTGTTACATTCGAAGACCTTGAAGCACTGGCAGAGGAAGAACGCTCCTTCTCTGAGATGTTAATGCCGATTGAAAAAGCGTTGACCATATTCCCGTCTGCAACGGTATCAGAAGAAGTGGAAAAGCAAATTTTGAATGGTACTGTTCTTGAGGAGACGAAAGAACTTTCCAATCCTAGAACAGCCGTTTATAATGAACGTGGAGAGTGTCTAGCGATCTATAAACCACATCCCGATCGACCGGGGTGGGTGAAACCGGAAAAGGTGCTCAAAATTCATAAATAGAACTTAGGGTGGTAAATTTGAAAACGTACAGGATTGACCACACACAATTAAAAGATCAACTTACATTCGAACCAGCAGCTATGGCAATCGGTTACTTCGACGGAATCCATATGGGGCACCGTGAAGTCATCTGCACAGCCAAAGCC
This sequence comes from Pseudalkalibacillus sp. Hm43, assembly GCF_051842935.1. Lineage (GTDB taxonomy): Bacteria > Bacillota > Bacilli > Bacillales > Fictibacillaceae > Pseudalkalibacillus. The sequence continues at coordinate 1,088,102 of NZ_JBPXRR010000001.1, forward strand.
ATAGCAGATGAAAAAGGATTGGAATCGGCCGTGATGACTTTCGACCCTCACCCTTCCGTCGTATTAGGCAGGGAACGAACCGAAAAATCCCATATCACCCCAGTTGAAGATAAACAGAAAGTCATTGAAGAATTAGGTATCGATCGTTTATATATCGTTCATTTCAATAAGGCTTTCGCTGCATTGACACCACAGCAATTCGTGGATGAATTCATCATCGGCTTCAATGTTAAGCATGTCGTAGCAGGGTTTGATTTTTCCTTCGGTAAGAAAGGAGAAGGGACGATGGAAACCCTTCCTTTCCATTCGAGAGGTGCTTTTGAACATACGGTAGTAAATAAAGTATCCATTGATGGGCATAAAGTAAGTTCCACGCTTATCCGAACCTTGATTGAAGAAGGACAAGTCAAAGAGATACCGAAATATCTCGCTCGTAACTATCAAGTGAGAGGAACGGTCATACACGGAGACAGCAGAGGTCACACGATCGGTTTTCCAACTGCCAACATCCATTTATCCGATACGTATATGATTCCGAAAACCGGTGTTTATGCGGTGAAAATGAAGGTGAATGGAGAATGGTATGCAGGTGTTTGCAACGTCGGCTATAAGCCTACCTTCAAAGAAAAGCAACCGGACAAGCCAAGTATTGAAGTCCATTTGTTTTCGTTTGATGCATCCATATATGGTGAAGATGTCATTGTCGAATGGCGTGATCACATACGGGATGAAAAGAAATTTTCGTCAATTGATGATCTGAAAGAACAAATATCCAGGGATGTAAACGCAGCCAAACAGGTTCTGCAAAATTCATAGGATATATCGGTTGCATTCACTAGAAAAAAGTTGTATTCTAATAGTTGTACTAAATGTACAGAACCGCTTCTTGGCACAACGATTCACCGACGTTTGCTAGGGAGAAGGGGATTAATGAAAAAGGAGGTGAAAAGGATGGCTATTTCACAAGAGCGAAAGAACGACTTGATTGCAGAGTATAAGACTCATGATAACGATACTGGGTCTCCAGAAGTACAGATTGCTATCCTAACAGAGCAAATTAACGAATTGAACGATCATCTACGAACTCATAAGAAAGATCACCACTCTCGTCGTGGTCTACTAAAAATGGTTGGTAAGCGTCGTAATTTGTTAACGTACTTACGTAAAAAAGACGTAACTCGATACCGTACTCTTATCAACAAACTTGGTTTACGTCGATAGTCACTTAAAAGCGGGGTTTATACCCGCTTTTTTGTTAGCTTTAAAACGTTTTTTGGATACATAATAGGTGTGTATGCCCTAGGAGTTGTATTTCTTAAGGGAGTCGGCTTTTTGAACACCTACTTTTGGGTTATAATAGAACAGTGTAACCTTAATACAATGTAGTTTGAGAGGAGTTCTCGCAGAAATGGAGCAAAACAAGCATGTTTATTCCATTGATTGGGCTGGCCGTAAGCTGACCCTTGAAATTGGAAACTTAGCTAAGCAGGCCAACGGATCCGTCATGGTACGTTACGGCGATACAGCTGTACTATCAACGGCTACAGCGTCCAAAGAACCTAAGAACCTTAGCTTCTTCCCACTTACAGTAAATTATGAAGAACGTCTATATGCTGTCGGTAAGATACCTGGAGGATTCATCAAGCGTGAAGGTCGTCCAAGTGAAAAAGCTGTATTGGCTTCCCGTTTGATCGATCGCCCGATTCGTCCTTTATTCGCAGATGGATTCCGTAATGAAGTACAAGTCGTCAGTACGGTGATGAGTGTGGATCAGGATTGTTCTTCTGAAATGGCAGCAATGTTCGGATCATCACTTGCGTTGACGATTTCGGATATTCCATTTGAAGGTCCGATTGCAGGTGTTACCGTCGGAAGAATTGATGGGGAATTCGTCATCAACCCGACTATCGAACAAAAAGACAATAGTGACATCAACCTGATCGTCGCAGGTACGAAAAATGCAATCAATATGGTTGAAGCAGGCGCAGATGAAGTGCCGGAAGAAGTGATGCTTGAAGCAATCATGTTCGGTCACGAAGAAATCAAACGCTTGATTGCATTCCAAGAAAAGATTGCAGAAGAAATCGGTAAGCCGAAAATGGAAGTCACCCTTCATCAATTGGATGAAGAATTAACGGAAGAAGTTTCTGGACTTTTCCTTAATGATGTTAAAGAAGCAGTTAAAGTCGTTGAAAAGCATGCTCGACAAGAAGCATTGAATCAAGTGGCTGAAAAAGTAGCAACACATTATGAGGAAGATGAAGAAAAAGCTGGTGAAGCGAAGGAAATCTTACATACAATCATCAAGAAAGAGGTAAGGCGTCTTATCCTTAAAGATAAGTTACGTCCTGATGGTCGTAAGGTTGATGAAATCAGACCACTTTCTTCTGATGTAGGATTGTTGCCTAGAACGCACGGATCTGGCTTGTTCACTCGTGGACAGACTCAAGCGTTGAGCATCTGTACGCTAGGTGCTTTAGGGGACGTTCAAGTGTTGGACGGACTGGATATTGAAGAATCTAAGCGTTTCATGCATCATTATAACTTCCCTCCGTTCAGTGTCGGGGAAACTGGATTCATGCGTGGACCGGGTCGTCGTGAAATCGGCCATGGTGCTTTAGGAGAACGGGCTCTAGAAGTCGTCATCCCATCTGAAGAAGAGTTCCCTTATACGATCCGTCTTGTAAGTGAAGTTCTTGAATCAAACGGTTCTTCCTCACAGGCAAGTATTTGTGCAAGTACTCTAGCAATGATGGATGCAGGTATTCCGATTAAAGCACCAGTTGCAGGAATTGCGATGGGTCTGATCAGTGATGGAGAAGATGTAACGGTCTTAACGGATATTCAAGGTATGGAAGACCACCTTGGTGATATGGACTTTAAAGTTGCGGGAACAGCAACAGGTGTTACAGCGCTTCAAATGGATATTAAGATTTCTGGTATTAGCCAGGAAGTATTGAAAGAAGCAATGTTCCAGGCTAGAGATGGGCGAATGGCAATTTTAGATTCCATGCTCAGTACGTTAGGTGAGTCTAGAAAAGAATTGTCTGAATATGCTCCGAAAATCTTGACGATGAAAATCAAGCCGGATAAGATCCGTGATGTAATCGGTCCAAGCGGTAAGATCATCAACAAGATCATTGAAGAAACTGGTGTTAAAATCGATATTGAACAAGATGGTACAATCTTCATCGCATCAACGAATGAAGCGATGAACACGAAAGCGAAAGAAACAATTGAAGATATCGTTCGTGAAGTTGAAGTTGGAGAGATGTATCTAGGTAAAGTCAAGCGGATTGAGAAATTCGGAGCTTTCGTCGAATTGTTCAGCGGTAAAGACGGTCTCGTCCACATTTCTGAACTAGCAGAAGAACGGATCGGAAAAGTTGAAGACGTTGTGAAGCTCGGTGATGAACTTCTTGTCAAAGTGACGGAAATCGATAACCAAGGTCGAGTGAACTTATCTCGAAAAGCTGTTTTGAAAGAACAGAAAAAAGCACAGGAACAAAAGTAAGAGACGGATGTTGAATCCGCCTCTTTTTTTTTTTGCTTTCTAACCCCTTATGGGCACATGTTCTAACCTGTCCTGCTCTTTCATAATGTGACTATAGGAAGGAGTGAGCTCAGGTGAGAAAAAATGCTCCTATAGTACTCGGTGTGTTGATCATTTTATTGATTTCCTATACAAGTGTCCAAAACCCACTGACGGACCGATACTTGACTACATTGAAGGAAGATACCTTGACTGTTACTGCGAATGCAGTGAAAGAACCTTTACGGAAAGAAATTGAATCTTTTGCGGCTGAGCATAACATCCAGCCTGTAAATGCAAGGATTGATCCAGTCTGGAAAGCAATTCCCGGATATAATGGTTTTTCTGTGGATGAAGATGCTTCCTATAAAAGAATGAAGAAAAAAGGGGAATTTGATGAATCATTGATTGTATATAAACAGACGCCACCTGAAGTTTCTTTGGAAGATTTACCACCTTCCCCTATTTACAAAGGGAACCCGAATAAACCGATGGTCACATTCCTTGTCAATGTAGCGTGGGGAAATGAGTATTTGCCAGAAATCCTGGAAACGATGAAAAAGCATAAAGTACATACGACTTTCTTCCTGGATGGATCCTGGGTCAAGAAAAATCAAGATCTTGCCAAAATCATTTATGAAGAAGGTCATGAAATCGGGAATCATGCTTATTCCCATCCTGACATGAGTCGTTTGTCGAACGATAGGATCACTGAAGAAATCCGTAAAACGAATGAGATCATTGAAAGCACATTGAAAGAAACGCCAAAGTGGTTCGCCCCTCCTAGCGGAAGCTTCAGAGAGGATGTCGTACAAATTGCGAACCAGATGGATATGTACACGATTCTCTGGTCTGTAGACACGGTCGATTGGAGAAAGCCAGATCCGAATGAGATGGCAGCAAGAGTCGTATCTAAGGTCCATCCTGGAGCGATGATACTCATGCATCCGACTTCTTCTACAGCAAAGGGTCTCGAAAGGATGATTGTAGACATTCAATCGAAGGGGTATACGATCGGCACAGTTTCCCAGTTAATGAGTGAAAAACGGATCGTCAAGCCCGAACAAAAGTCTGATGTTTCCAAGTAATTGTCGAATGATAGCTTAAATGGTATAGTGGTTCTAAGTGCTAGAACCAAATTACCTACATAACTTTCCTGTACTGACTTAGGAGGAGACAGATTGATAACGAAACATACGTGTAAAAATGGTGTACGAATTATTACAGAGCACATACCGAGTGTACGCTCCGTTGCAATTGGGATCTGGATCGGTACGGGCTCTCGTTTTGAACAACAAGACAACAATGGCATCTCACATTTCCTTGAGCATATGTTCTTCAAGGGAACCAAGACACGGAATGCAAGGGAAATAGCAGAGTCTTTCGATTCGATCGGAGGACAGGTGAACGCATTCACCTCGAAAGAATATACGTGTTATTACGCCAAAGTGTTGGATAACCATGCTTCCAATGCTCTTGCAACCTTAGCGGATATGTTCTTTAACTCTACATTTGATGAGAATGAATTATTGAAGGAAAAGAATGTCGTCCTAGAAGAAATCAAAATGTACGAAGATACCCCTGATGATATTGTCCATGACTTATTGAGCCAAGCGACTTATCATCACCATCCGCTTGCTTATCCGATTTTAGGTACGGAAGAAACGTTGAACTCATTCAATGGTCAAACGTTACGTAAGTATATGGAAGAGTATTATACACCTGACAATGTCGTCATATCCATTGCTGGAAATGTAGACGATGCTCTTATTAAAGAAGTCGAGGAGCACTTCGGTGGATACACTTCTACAAGTACGAAACCTGAAGCGGTCAAACCTTCTTTCTGTACGGAAAAGAAAGCTAGAAAGAAAGATACCGAGCAAGCTCATATGTGCATGGGGTTTGAGGGTCTTCCTGTGGGAGATGACAGTATCTTCGATTTGATTGTTTTGAACAATATTTTCGGAGGCAGTATGAGTAGCCGGTTGTTCCAGGAAGTCAGGGAACAGAAAGGTCTTGCATATTCAGTATTCTCCTATCATTCCGCACATCTGGATACGGGGGTCTTCAACATATATGCAGGCACCGCACCAGGACAACTGGATGAAGTGTATGAGACCATTTCCTCCATCATCGGAACGTTGAAAGAGGACGGCGTTTCAGAAAAGGAAGTTGCGAACAGCAAAGAACAGATCAAAGGTAGTCTCATGTTGAGTCTTGAGAGTACGAACAGCCGTATGAGTCGTAACGGTAAGCATGAACTGATGCTGAAAAAGCAACGGACATTGGATGAAATCCTTCAAAGTATTGATGGCGTCAATAAGAAGAACGTTGATCAACTGATTCATCGAATCTTTGCTGGGGACTTCTCAAGTTCATTGATCAGTCCGAGCGGGGAATTTCCGAAGAGTTTTCCTCATTAATGAACAAATCGTACGAAAGTGTCTGATCCCAACAAGGGATTTGACACTTTTCTTTTGGAATGGAATAAATCATAATGATTTAATCGCTCGTATCCTTCAACCATTCATCCTATTTTTCGAGTCAAGATGTGGATTTCTCCCTACATGTGGACATATATATAGAATGACATGCTTGAAGGGGGAGCGAACATGAGATTAAGTGAAATTCTTGGAAAAGAACTCATTGATTATACGAAGGGAGAAAAGTTGGGGGTCTTATCGTATGCGGAATTCATCATAGATGAAAATGCCGGGTATATTGATACGTTGGAGATCCCACTTACCCAATGGAACGGTTTGCGAAAGAGAAAGACCATCATACAATTCAGGTGGAATAAGATCTATCGTGTAGGTGAAGAAACGATTCTGGTTGACCCTTCAGAAGCCGATGTGCAATCCGAATATAAATAATCACCTTGCAAGTATCTTCTTCATATGATGTTGAAGAATCAGCACTCAAGTATATTATTCCTCCGTAACATACGACGAATGAGAAAGGGGAGGAACGATGTTAACAGGAATTAAAGCAGCCATCATAGGTGGAGATGCTCGTCAGCTGGAGGTCATCAGGAAGCTGACTGAATTAGACGCACGCCTCTATTTAGTCGGATTCGACCAACTCGATCACGGCTTTACAGGAGCGACGAAAATGGATCTCGATGAATTACCAATCAGTGAATTGGATGCGTTGATTCTGCCTGTAAGCGGCAGCGGTCCGAATGGTGAGGTTGAAACGATCTTCTCCAACAAAAAAATCCAGTTTACAGAAGAGTTCCTTAAAAAAACGAAAAAGGACTGCACCGTTTTTTCAGGTATAAGCAATCCTTATCTGACGGGTTGTACCAATGGTGCCGGCCGAAAGCATATTAAACTATTTGAGCGTGATGATGTAGCCATCTACAATGCGATACCCACTGTGGAGGGAACCATCATGATGGTCATCCAGAACACCGATTTCACCATTCACCAATCCAATATCGCGGTGCTTGGTTTTGGCAGAGTCGGATTTACGGTTGCGAGGACATTCGCCAATCTAGGGGCGAATGTATCCGTCGGAGCTCGAAGATCTGAGCATATCGCACGTATTACTGAAATGGGATTCAGACCATTTTATCTTAGCAACCTGGAAAATGAAGTGGACGCCGTTGATGTATGTATCAATACAATTCCAGCACCGATCATCACTTCCAATGTCATATCTAAAATACCATCTCATACCCTAATCATCGACCTTGCCTCCAAGCCAGGAGGTACGGATTTTCGTTTTGCAGAGAAAAGGGGCATAAAAGCTATGCTTGCTCCAGGATTACCGGGAATTGTCGCGCCTAAGACAGCTGGTAAGATCATTGCAAACGTGTTGACACAACTACTTATGGAAGAAAGGAATATGGGGAAGGGGTAAGTAGAATGAAACTTGAAGGGAAACACATCGGCTTTGGATTGACAGGATCCCATTGCACGTATGATGCAGTCGTTCCGCAAATCCAAAGATTGTTGGATGCTGGTGCAAAAGTGACGCCGTTCGCCACCTATACCGTCCAAAATACGACGACAAGATTCGGTGAAGGTGAAGACTGGATTCGTAAAATCGAAGAAATGACAGGTAACGAAGTTGTGAATTCGATCGTCAAAGCGGAACCATTCGGTCCGAAAACACCATTGGATTGTATGGTGATTGCGCCGTTGACTGGAAATTCCATCAGTAAGCTTGCTAATGCGATGACAGATTCTCCCGTCTTGATGGCAGCAAAAGCGACCATGCGTAATCTGAATTCAGTTGTTCTTGGTATTTCTACAAACGATGGACTCGGATTGAACGGGGTCAACATCATGAGATTGATGTCGACGAAAAATATCTTTTTTATCCCATATGGTCAAGATTCGCCGAACAAAAAACCGAATTCATTAGTCGCACATATGGATCTACTCCTTGAAACCGTAGAAGCTGCACTTGATGGTCAACAATTACAACCTGTCTTACGAATATATGAATAGAAGAACAGAGGAAGCCAAGTATAATCGTAAACAAAACCATACCTCTGTACTCAATGATATGGTAAAATAAATGACAATATGACCAAGTATTTCAGGAGAAACGATCTTGTTTCTCCTTCTATCGTTCTTGAAGATTTGCAGTTATCATATTCACAAGATAGGTCAAAGTCATTCACAGAGCAAGATTTATGAGGAGGGACAGATTTTGGATTCAAATAAAGGATTTAACGTCGCAGTCGTTGGAGCTACTGGAGCAGTAGGTCAACAGATGCTGAACACATTAGCAAAAAGGAACTTTCCGATCGCTTCTCTCAAGTTATTAGCAAGTAAACGTTCTGCCGGAAAGAAAATGCAATTCAATGGAAATGAATATATGATTGAAGAAGCCACACCCCAAGCATTTGAAGGGGTGCAACTTGCGTTGTTCTCTGCAGGCGGTTCTATCTCGAAGGAGCTGGCACCAGAGGCGGCGAAACGAGGCGCGATTGTGGTCGATAATACGAGTGCGTTCCGCATGGACCCTGATACGCCACTTGTAGTACCTGAAGTAAATGAAGATGCATTGAAGAATCATAATGGCATCATCGCCAATCCGAACTGTTCAACGATCCAGATGGTCGTTGCTTTAGAACCAATCCGTCAAAAATACGGTCTGAAGAAAGTAATCGTTTCTACGTATCAAGCTGTATCCGGTGCAGGAGCGAAAGCGATCGATGAAATGAATGATCAGACGCAGTCCATTTTGAATGGTGAAGAGTTCACACCAGAAGTATTGCCTGTTTCAGGTGATAAAAAGCACTATCAAATCGCTTTCAATGCTGTACCCCAAATCGATAAATTCCAAGATAACGGGTATACATTCGAAGAAATGAAAATGATCAATGAAACGAAGAAGATCATGAGCATGCAAGAGCTCGAAGTTGCAGCTACTTGTGTACGGTTACCGGTTGAGACAGGACATTCAGAGTCGGTATACATTGAGATAGACGATGAAAATGTTTCGGTTGCTGACATGAAGTCCTTATTGGCAGAAGCTGAAGGCGTAACATTACAAGATGATCCTTCTGAACAGCTTTATCCGATGCCAGCGAATTGTGTCGGTAAAGATGATGTATTCGTAGGTAGAATCCGCAAAGACCTGGATCGCAAGAACGGGTTCCACATGTGGGTCGTGTCGGATAACCTCCTTAAAGGAGCAGCACTGAACTCCGTACAGATTGCTGAAAGCTTAGTGAAATTGAATTTATTGAAATGAAGAAGGTGCTTTCATGAATATCGTCGTACAAAAATTCGGCGGCACGTCATTGAAAACGGAAGATGGTCGGGATCGTGCCGTACAACACGTAACGAATGCTGTAAGCAACGGTAACAAAGTCGTTGTAGTCGTTTCAGCGATGGGACGTAAAGGCGATCCTTATGCTACCGATACATTGCTTGGTTTGATCACTGGCAACCCGACAGACATCAGTCCAAAGGAAACAGATTTACTCATGTCTTGTGGCGAGATCATATCTTCCGTCGTTTTTTCTAATCTGATGAAGCAACAAGGTGTATCTTCCATAGCATTTACTGGCGCACAGGCAGGTTTTAAAACCAACGCTGAACACATGAACGCTAAAATTATGGAAATGGACTGTAAAAAGATTCTCCAAGCATTCGAGGAATTGGATGTTGTCGTAGTGGCAGGATTCCAAGGTCAATCGGATGAAGGGGATATAACGACTCTTGGACGTGGAGGCAGTGATACATCTGCAGCAGCACTCGGTGCAGCTCTTAAGGCAGAAGTCATTGATATATTTACAGATGTAGAAGGTGTCATGACAGCCGATCCTCGGATCGTACAGGATGCAAGACCACTTGATGTTGTCACTTACAACGAAATTTGTAATATGGCGTACCAGGGAGCAAAGGTTATCCACCCAAGGGCAGTTGAAATTGCGATGCAAGCGAAGGTACCGATCCGCATCCGTTCAACCTACAGTGACCATCCAGGTACACTTGTTACTTCTACTACCGGAGATGGAGCAGGTCGAGATATCGAGGACCGCTTGATCACAGGGATCGCTCATGTTGCGGGTGTCACACAGATCAAGGTGCAAGCTCCTGAAGGAGATTACGAATTCCAATCCAAGATCTTCAAGGCCATGGCGGAAAGACAGATCAGTGTGGACTTCATCAATATCAGTCCACGCGGTGTGATTTATACGATTAACGGTCACCTTACAGACGTAGCGGTTTCAATCTTGAAGGATTTAGGGTATGAAGCGGATATACAGCGTAATTGTGCAAAAGTCTCTGCAGTAGGTGCGGGTATCGCTGGGGTACCGGGAGTTACAGCCAAAATCGTCGAAGCACTTTCCCAAAAAGGCATCCATATTCTACAATCTGCCGATTCCCATACGACGATCTGGGTATTGGTGCAAGAAGATGATATGATTGATGCGGTAAATGCACTACATCAAGTATTTGCGCTTGAAAAAGGAGATTTCATCTAATTTTCTATAAGGAGGAGATATCGAAATGAATTTCGGAAAAATTTTGACTGCAATGGTGACGCCTTTCGACCATAAAGGCAATATCGACTTTTCCAAGACGACTAAATTGATCGAGTACTTGATCAAGAACGGTTCAGATGGTCTAGTGATTGCTGGAACGACAGGAGAGTCACCGACTTTGACGAAAGAAGAGAAAGTAGCCCTCTTCAAACATGTCGTGAAAGTCGTGCAAAAAAGAGTCCCAGTTATCGCTGGTACAGGTAGTAACAACACCCATGCTTCCATCGAGCTGACGAAGCAAGCGGAAGAAGCAGGTGTTGATGCTGTCATGCTAGTGGCTCCTTATTACAATAAACCGAATCAACAAGGGCTTTATCTTCATTTTAAATCCATTGCGGAAACGACTAAGCTTCCAGTTATGCTTTATAACGTTCCTGGACGTTCCATTGTCAATTTGTCCGTTGATACGATCGTTCGATTATCTGAAATCGACAACATCGTTTGTGTAAAAGAAGCGAGTGGGGATTTGGATCAAATTACAGAAATCATTACGAAAACAGCGGATGATTTTAAAGTTTACAGTGGAGATGACACATTGACCCTACCGACGTTATCGATCGGAGGAGACGGCATCGTATCCGTAGCCGCTCACGTAGTCGGAAATGAAATGCAGAGCATGATTGCAGCTTATTCAGAAGGTGATGTGAAGAAGGCAGCACAATTGCACGGTAAGTTGTTACCAGTTATGAACGAAATGTTCTCTGCACCTAGTCCGACACCCGTGAAAACGGCATTGCAGATATTAGGTATCGATGTTGGCGGTGTAAGACTTCCGCTCATACCTTTATCTGAGCAAGAACGAGTAAGATTGAATTCATTGTTGAATGACTTCGCTAAAGTAAAATAGAATCCATATTATAAGAGGATGGTCTCAAGAGATCATCCTCTTTTCTATGGTTGTTCTGAAGGTCAGATACGTTAAAAGTACAAGGGATTCAGATGGATAGAAAGAAACCGATTATGACAATACTATAAGGAGACCAAAGTAAGTCGTGAAAGGAGTCCATCATGAACGAACAGCCTAACGATCAGAAGACGGTTTCTCCGACCAATCCATCTCAACCATCTCAACCGGATAAGCCGAAAAAACAAGATCAAAACAAAGAGGGTTCATCTAGTCTGATCAATAAAATCCAACAAATGGGTCAGACCAATGTTCCCCAAATGGAACAATCGAACATCCATTGTATGACGATAGTTGGACAGATAGAAGGTCATGTACAACTCCCTCCAAACAACAAAACGACGAAATATGAACATATGATTCCTCAGTTGGTTGCCATTGAACAGAACCCGAAGATTGAAGGCTTACTTGTCATCCTCAATACTGTTGGTGGGGATGTGGAAGCGGGACTTGCGATAGCTGAAATGATCGCTTCCTTATCAAAACCGAAAGTGTGTCTGGTCCTTGGTGGAGGTCATTCGATCGGCGTACCGATTGCGGTTTCAGGGGATTATTCTTTCATCGCAGAAACAGCTACGATGACGATCCATCCGGTTCGCTTGACCGGACTGGTGATCGGGGTGCCTCAAACGTTCGAATACCTTGATAAAATGCAGGAACGTGTCATCAGTTTCGTAATGAGACATTCGAACATTGAAGAAGAGAAGTTCAAAGAATTGATGCTCTCTAAAGGAAATTTGACAAGGGATATCGGAACCAATGTAATCGGTGATGATGCAGTCGCTTATGGACTGATCGACGAGGTAGGCGGGGTCGGTGCAGCGATGAAAAAGTTGAATGAGCTGATCGAAGCGAAGAGACCGAACGAAGAACAGGATCTCGTCCAATGATACTTTACACATCGATGCCTCACGAAGTCGTTTTCAGTGCAGTCCAGTCCGATTTTGAAAAACATTCAATGATCGAGATGAACGGCATACCTTTGATGGTTGAGCAGCTGGAGAATCAAGACTGCAGAATCGTAAGGATGATGAGCACGGACCCCGCTCATTATCTGGATGCGAATCTACAGCCAGGCACAGTGTTGAAAATGACCGTCGCCCCAGATCAAAATCCTTCTAGTTCGCTGTAATTCTGTATGATATAATAACACTACTCAAGGGTTGGCCCATGTCTTATCAGATGGAAAGGGCCAACCCTTTTCCACTACATAACCTCGTGTAATAAACACCACATACATCTATAGATGGATATACCAAGAGAGGTGAAATCATGGCGAAACGAAAGAAAAAAAATAAAAAGTCATCAAGCTGGAAGTCTCAATTGACCTTTGAATTGTTCGGATTGTCGCTTTTAGCCTTGACATTGATTGCTGCAGCAGAGTTTGGTAGAGTCGGGCGTGTATTCGCGAACTTATTCAAGCTCTTAGGTGGTGAATGGTATGGCCTGCTGTTGCTTGGCGTATTCATTTTATCCATGTACGTGATCTGGAAACGTTCGTGGCCTGCATTCTTCACTAGAAGACTAGCAGGTATATACTTGTTTGTGCTTGGACTGCTACTACAAAGTCATGTGAAGCTGTTCGAACTGCTTACCCGGAACGGAGAATGGGAAAACCCTTCTGTCATCCAGAATACTTGGGAGCTCTTCATCCAGCAGCAAGGGGCAGCACCGGGTACAGCTGACCTTGGCGGAGGAATGATTGGAGCTATTGGATTTGCATTCACTTACGTCTTATTCGCACCTGAAGGGACCCAGGTCATCATCTTTTTCATGTGGGTCATAGCTGTACTTCTGATTACAGGTCTCTCAATGAGCGATATATTATCAAAGATCGTCGTTCCAATGAAAAATTTCATCGTGCATACATATTCGGACTGGAAAGAGCATTTTGAAAGTAAGAAAGAGGAGAAAAAAGCGGAACGTACAAAAGAGCGGAAGTCGAGAGGGAAGCGAACGAGTGAGAGAAAGCCTCCTGTTCCAGAAGAAAAAGTGTCAGAGGAAGAGACTTATACAGAACCGATCATTCAGGAATATAACGAAAATGTGTATCAAGGGGCTTTCGAATTCGAAGAGCTGAAAGAAGAGAAAGCGGCTAACCAAACTGCTGCACAGAAAAAAGAGATGTCCGATTCATCCCAAAATAAAGGGAAGGCACCTGAATCCACTGAAGAGTCACCTGGTTTCTCAATAGCGGAAGTGGAAAATGAGTCTTATGAATTGCCATCGTATGATCTGCTCAGCCGTCCAGTGAAGGCGGGTCAACATCGAGAAAGACAACATGTATCTGAAAATACGAGAAAACTGGAAAGAACTTTCGAAAGCTTCGGCGTGAAAGCTAAAGTCGTCAAAGTCCACTTAGGGCCTGCGGTGACAAAGTATGAGGTTCAACCGGCTATCGGTGTCAAGGTCAGTAAAATCGTCAATCTGACGGATGATCTGGCTTTAGCTCTCGCTGCGAAAGATTTACGGATTGAAGCTCCTATTCCAGGACGATCCGCAATCGGTATCGAAGTCCCGAACCAGGAAGTTTCAATGGTTTCTCTACGAGAGGTCGTTGATACGAAACGGAATGATCTCAATTCGAAGCTGACGATCGGATTAGGTCGTGACATCTCAGGAGAGCCTATTTTAGCGGATTTAAGCAAGATGCCGCACTTGCTCATCGCAGGTGCAACGGGTAGTGGTAAGAGTGTATGTGTAAACGGAATTATCACGAGTATCTTGTTGAAAGCGAAACCGCATGAAGTGAAAATGATGATGATCGATCCTAAAATGGTCGAACTGAATGTATACAACGGCATTCCACACCTTCTGGCTCCTGTGGTAACGGAACCGAAGAAAGCCGCACAGGCACTGAAACGCGTCGTCAATGAGATGGAACGTCGTTACGAGTTGTTCTCCCATAGTGGCGCAAGGAATATCGAGGGTTACAACAATATGATCAAACGGAAGAATGATGAAGAATCAGAGGCGAAGCAAGCCTTATTACCATACATCGTCGTCATCGTTGACGAGCTGGCGGATCTGATGATGGTCGCATCGGGTGATGTTGAGGATGCAATCACTCGACTGGCTCAGATGGCTCGTGCAGCAGGCATTCATTTGATCATTGCAACCCAGCGACCTTCAGTGGACGTCATCACAGGTGTCATCAAGGCGAATATTCCATCACGAATAGCGTTCAGTGTCTCTTCTTCAACCGATTCAAGGACGATACTCGATATGGGTGGAGCAGAAAAATTACTCGGAAAAGGGGATATGCTGTTCTTCCCGATTGGAGCAAACAAACCGACACGGGTGCAAGGAGCGTTCTTGTCGGATGAAGAGGTACAAGATGTCGTCGACTTTGTCATCGGTCAACAGAAGGCAAAATACCAAGAAGAAATGATTCCTACAGATGAACCTGAACAAAAGGTTGAAGATGTCGAGGATGAATTGTTCGATGATGCGGTCAGTTTGATTCTCGACATGCAGACCGCTTCAGTTTCTATGCTTCAAAGACGATTCCGAATCGGGTATACCCGTGCTGCGCGACTCATCGACGCAATGGAAGCGAGGGGGATCGTCGGGCCATATGAAGGCAGCAAACCACGTGAAGTGCTAGTTTCACATCATGATCAAGATGCCTCATCCAGTTAACACAAGAAAGACGACCATTCGAGATGAATAACGTGTTTACTTCAGAGGTGCAAACAAGTAAATATCAAAGAGAAACGCACTGGATTTCACAATGAAATTCACAGTGCGTTTTTTATTGTTATATCAGCCCTTCCCTAAACTTTTGTGCCTACATAACATATGAATTCACATACCATTTCACAGGGCTGAAATAATTATTGGAGGGCTGTGAATATAGGTGTGATTTGTGTTGTACGGACAGGAGATCCGTTATTTGTGACAAAAACGCTCATTTCGGGGTGCAAACGGACATCAGAGACGCTATTCTTTAAAAAGTATATGGTTTTTAATGATTTTGGCCCAAATAAGGTACCATATGTCCGTTAGGTTTAGTAAAAGTGAATAATGTATAGAAATAAGGTCCTCAATGTCCGTTAGATATATGAATTAGTCATTCTTCATCAATTATCAATAAGTAACTGGATCCATTAAGACTCAAGAGTGGATTCAAGAAGTATGTGTTATACCTTGTGATTCAGTCTGTGATTTTGCGTTTTGCACCTCACAAGTGAACCCGTTACGAAATGAATGGTCGTTTTTAAATTCTTTTCTTTATTTTAAAAATTTTCGACACTCCAGCGGGAAAAGCGAGCCAGGCGAGACCCTACAGCAGCTTTCACCACTAAAGGATCTTCGACTAAGTACCATCACATCCTGTGATGAACGTCGAAGTCAGTACATACTGTACAAGTCCGTCCTGTGGAGAACCTCGAAGTCACCACATCCTGTGGAAGTTCTGACAAGGTCACTCGATTGTCATCTAATTTATGAATTTGAGTGTACTTTTTGAAACATTCGTGTAACATTTTTTCCTATTCTGTAAAATTAGTATTTATTTATTGTTGTAAAAATGATATAGTATTGTCGAATATTGTTAAATTAAATAGATTAGTAGTACTTCTGAGGTGAAGACGTGTGACCATTAAAACGGACCATCGTCTATTATATTTGCAGGTAATAGATCGATTGAAGAAAGATATTGAAGCAGGTGTTTACGAAGAGGGGGAGCGGCTTCCAAGTGAATTCGAACTCTCTAAACAACTCGGGATCAGCAGAGCGACCCTCAGGGAAGCTTTACGGATCCTAGAAGATGAAAACGTCGTAGTCAGACGCCATGGTGTCGGTACATTCGTACGTTCTCGTGCGGTCTTTTCATCTGGAATCGAAGAGCTTTTCAGTGTCACTGAAATGATCGAACGTGGCGGTAAAAGCCCGGGTACGAATTTTCTAAGTTCAGATACTAGGGACGTTACGGAGGAAGAGCTGCAACGTTTCAATACAGAGGAAGACGAACAATTGGTCGTTGTGGAGCGTGTACGTACAGCAGATGGACGACCTGTCGTATACTGCCTGGATCAGATTCCAGCGAAGTTCATGCCAGTGAATCAGAAGACGACTGAGGAAGAGTCTCTTTTCAACTTGCTTGAAAAGGAATCAAATCGACGTGTTTTGTATGCGGTTACACATATCGAACCGGTCGGTTACCACGAAAGGGTTTCAGAGATCCTTGAATGTCCACCAGAGACTTCTCTACTTGTGTTGAAGCAGATGCATTATGATCAAAATGACAACGCTGTCTTATACTCTGTCAATTACTTCCGTGCAGATAAATTTGACTTCCATGTTGTCAGACGTCGGGTGTAAGGCCTTTTACCAATTTTAGGGGGTGAGTGCTGAAAAAGAGAGCGTTCAAGCATCATACGTGTACTATGAAACTTTGAAAATACATTAAGGGGGAATAGGATTCATGAAAAAGCGTTATGGATTTTTAATGTCTATGGTATTGGCAGCAGGTACACTACTATCTGCTTGTGGAGCAAGTGACGATGCATCAGGGGATGGCGAAAAGGAACAGAAGGAAGACGGCTTTAAAGTAGCAATGGTTACCGATACAGGTGGAGTTGACGATAAGTCATTCAACCAATCTGCTTGGGAAGGTCTTCAAGAATTCGGAAATGAAAACGACTTGAAAGAAAAAGAAGGATATACGTACGTTCAATCAGACGCTCAAAGTGACTATCGTCCGAACTTGAACAACCTAGTACGTCAAGACTTCGATCTTGTATTCGGAATCGGATTCCTTATGCAAGAAGACATCAAAAAAGTAGCTGAACAGCAAAAAGACGCACAATTTGCACTAGTAGATAGTGTCGTTGATTTGGATAACGTAGCAAGCATCACGTTTAAAGAGCACCAAGGATCTTTCCTAGTTGGACTTGTAGCTGGACTTCAGTCTAAATCAAACAAAATCGGTTTCATCGGTGGAGTAGAATCTGAACTCATCAAGAAATTTGAAAACGGATTCAAAGCTGGTGTATTGACGGCTAACCCTGACGCTGAAATCTTCACACAATATGCTGGTGACTTCAACGACGCTGCAAAAGGTACAACGATCGCTGCTACACTTTATGGTAAAGGTGCAGATGTTATCTACCACGCAGCTGGTGGAACTGGAGCAGGCGTATTCACAGAAGCGATCAACCGTAAGAAAAACGGTGAAGACGTATGGGTGATCGGTGTTGACCGTGACCAATTCGCTGAAGGTATCTATGATCAAGACGCTAACAAGAGTGTAACGTTGACTTCAATGGTAAAACGTGTTGACACAGCTGTATTCGAAGTATCGAAGAAAACGATGGAAGGAAACTTCCCTGGTGGAGAAATCGTAGAATTCGGTCTTGAAGAAGACGGCGTAGGAATTGCCCCTACTCAAGACAACGTATCAGAAGAAGCTCTTAAAATGGTCGAAGAGTACAAAGAGAAAATCGTTGCAGGTGAAGTGGAAGTTCCTAAAACAGACGACGAGTTTGCATCATTTAATAAGTAAAAACATGTAATCTCCATATAGCTCTATACAAAGGCTGGTAGTTACTACTGGCCTTTGTTCATGTAAACCATCCATACAGGGTGTAAAAGCACGCATGTAATCCGAAATGCTCTCAAGTCAGAATCAGTAAGGTAAGACGTCATAGCTCTTGGGTGTAACAAGGCAAGTCTTACACGCTCAATGTAGCTTTCCTTGCTACACTCGAGAGAATAGGGAGCATCGATCATACAACAATTGTAGGCTATGTTTTAGGAACAACAGGTGTAGGAGTGATTACTTTTGGAATACGTCATTGAAATGAAAGGGATTCGAAAAGAGTTTCCAGGCATTGTTGCCAATGACAATGTAACGTTACAAGTACAAAAAGGGGAAATCCATGCACTTTTGGGGGAAAACGGTGCAGGGAAATCCACGTTGATGAACGTATTGTTCGGATTGTATCAGCCTGAACAGGGTGAGATCCGAGTACGAGGAGAGAAAGTTGAAATAACCGATCCGAATATTGCCAACAATCTCGGAATCGGAATGGTTCATCAGCACTTCATGTTAGTCGAGAATTTCACAGTTACAGAGAACATCATCCTTGGTAGTGAACCTAGGCATCGAGGTCAGGTCGATGTAAAAAAGGCTGCAAAGAAAGTAGAGGAAATTTCCCGTCAGTATGGACTGAGAGTTGACCCCTATGCAAAAATCGAAGACATTTCCGTAGGGATGCAGCAGCGCGTGGAGATCCTCAAAACGCTTTATCGTGGTGCAGACATCTTGATTTTCGATGAGCCGACAGCGGTTTTGACACCGCAAGAAATCAAAGAACTTATTCAGATCATGAAGCGATTGATCGCTGAGGGTAAATCCATCATCCTCATCACCCATAAGTTGAAAGAGATCATGGAGGTTTGTCACCGTTGTACCGTCATCCGAAGAGGTAAAGGAATCGGAACGGTCGACGTAGCCACTACGAACAGGGACGAACTAGCATCCATGATGGTAGGGCGTGAAGTTTCTTTTACAACTGAAAAAGAACCAGCCAAACCTAAACAGGATGTCCTGGAAATCAAAGATCTCGTCGTGAAGGATTCCAGGGGTGTGACAGCTGTGAAAGGTCTTGATCTGACTGTGAAAGCTGGGGAAATCGTCGGTATCGCTGGTGTCGATGGTAACGGTCAGTCTGAGTTGATTGAAGCGATCACGGGTCTTCGTAAAGCTTCGAGTGGTTCGATTCAGCTGAACGGTAAGAACATCACGAATCGTAAGCCACGAAAAGTGACCGAGTCGGGTGTCGGCCATATTCCTCAAGACCGTCATAAACATGGTCTTGTCCTGGATTTTTCAATTGGTGAAAATATGGTTCTTCAAACGTATTATCAAGAACCTTACTCAAAGTTCAAGCAATTGAAGAAAACGAACATATTGAATAAAGCGAAAGAGTTGATTGACCAGTTCGATGTACGTACACCGAGTGTGCATACACAAGCACGTGCATTATCTGGTGGAAATCAGCAAAAAGCGATCATCGCGAGGGAAGTCGATCGAAGTCCTGACCTATTGATTGCAGCGCAACCTACACGTGGATTGGATGTCGGAGCTATTGAATTCATCCATTCCAAGTTGATTGAAGAGCGTGATGCGGATAAAGCAGTTTTGCTTATCTCTTTCGAACTTGAAGAAATCATGAATGTTAGTGACAGGATTGCTGTCATATACGAAGGGGAAATTGTAGCTGTTGTCGATCCGAAGGAAGTTACCGAACAAGAACTCGGATTGTTGATGGCAGGATCCAAACAAGCTGAGAAGGGGGAACAGTAGGTGAAATTGCAAAAGATTCTTTTCAAACTCAGTGTACCAGTCATAGCAGTTGCACTTGCCCTTCTCGTTGGTGGGATTCTGATGCTGACGAGCGGATATGACCCATTCGAAGCATATTACGCATTGTTCAGTGTCCTATTTACAGATTCATACTTCATTGGTGAAACGATCCGTCAAATGACGCCGTTGATCTTATCGGGTCTTGCAGTAGCATTTGCTTTCCGTACAGGCTTATTCAACATCGGAGTGGAAGGTCAATTGTTAGTCGGCTGGCTCGCTTCTGTCTATGTCGGAATCGCTGTAGAAGGCGTACCTGCTTTCATCCATGTGCCGCTTGCCATCCTGGCTGGAGCACTTGCAGGTGGATTATGGGGTCTAGTGCCGGGTTATTTGAAGGCAAGGTTCAAAGTCCATGAAGTCATTACAACGATCATGATGAACTATGTTGCATTACATGTGACGAACTCCATCATTCGATCGTACCTTTTGGCACCAGGGGAGCGTACGGAGGAAATCCAACCTTCCGCGTCCTTATCCTCAATGTTTTTACAAGAGATCACAGATTTTTCACGTCTCCATTATGGGATCGTCGTTGCAATCCTTGCTGCGATCCTGATGTGGTATCTTCTGTGGAAAACGACGACTGGTTATGAATTGCGTGCGGTAGGGTTCAACCAACATGCATCTGACTACGCAGGTATCAATGTATCGAAAAACATCGTTCTGTCAATGGTCATCTCTGGAGGTTTCGCAGGTGTCGCAGGAGCGATGGAAGGTCTCGGAACGTACCAGTACATGACGATTAACGCTGCGTTCACCGGCGTTGGTTTTGATGGTATCGCTGTTGCCCTTTTAGGAGCGAACAGTGCGATCGGTATCATTCTTGCTGCCGCTCTTTTCGGTGGATTGAAAATTGGTGCATTGAACATGCAAGCCATCGCTCAAGTTCCACCTGAACTGATCACGATTGTCATTGCATTGATCATCTTCTTCGTTGCATCCAGTTATCTCGTGCATTGGCTGAGAAATCGCATTAATAAAAGGGGGAAAATCTAGATGGATCTCATGCAAATTTTAGGCATCATCATACCAACAGCCATCTTTGCAGCAGCCCCTCTTATATTAACTGCGCTCGGTGGAGTATTCAGTGAACGATCCGGAGTCGTCAATATCGGACTTGAAGGTCTCATGATGATGGGCGCATTCGTCGGAGCAGTATTCACGTTCTATGGAGAAACGTGGGGCTTCGGTGGTGCATCACCATGGTTCTCTTTCGTAGTTGCAATCATACTTGGAGCGATCTTCTCGCTTTTACATGCCGTTGCAAGTATTACATTCAGAGCGGATCAGGTCGTCAGTGGTGTAGCGCTGAACTTCCTTGCAGCAGGTTTGACGATCTTCCTTGTGAAGAAAATTTTCGATGCAGGACAAACACCTTACTTGAACGAACGTATTTTCAAGTCGGATGTGCCAATCCTGTCTGATATCCCGATCATCGGTCCATTGTTGTTCGGTAAAGCTTATGTCACGTCTTATGTGGCGATTGCACTTGCAATTGTCGTTTGGTTCGTCATTTACAAGACACCGTTCGGATTACGATTACGCTCTGTAGGTGAGCATCCGATGGCGGCAGACACGATGGGAATCAACGTTACGAAAATGAGATACATTGCAGTCATGCTCAGTGGGGCTTTCGCAGGGCTGGGTGGCGCGGTCTACGCTACATCCATCAGCGGGAACTTCACCCACTCGACGATTGCAGGACAAGGGTTCATGGCGCTTGCAGCGATGATCTTCGGAAAATGGCATCCACTTGGAGCTTTAGGGGCGGCACTGTTTTTCGGATTAGCGCAATCCTTGAGTATCACAGGTCAGCAGATTCCGTTTTTAAAAGAAATCCCTTATGTGTTCCTTTTGATCTCTCCTTATGTGTTGACGATCCTTGCCCTGGCAGGATTCGTCGGAAGGGCAGATGCACCGAAAGCAATCGGGAAGCCTTACGAAAAAGGAAAACGCTAACTTTTAGAGAACTTCTCTTTATGAGGAGTTCTTTTTACTTTGTCTAAATTAGATTCATCATTGATATTAAATGAAATCAACCTCCTCAATTCCAAAGCTTGACGTTATCGTACGTCCCTGATCCGAGTATATATGAAGTGTTCATGATTCTACTCCGATTCGGGTATGCTAACAAAAAAAGAAGGAGAGGTCCGAATATGGCGAAGACTAAAGAACCACGAGTGGTTTCATCAAATGGTTATACACTCCATCTTCTAGAAACAGAAAAATATAAAACCACGACATTTTCCATCCAGATCAAACGGAAGATTGAAGAAGAAAATGTCACAAAACGAGCATTGTTGGCTCAAGTTTTGAAAGCAGGTACGGAGTCATATCCTTCCTCATTACATATTCACAGATTGTTAGAGGATATGTATGGTGCCGGGTTCGTCACATCAATCGGTAAGAAGGGCGAGTATCAGATCATCACGATCCGTATGGATGTTTCCAACGAGAAATTTCTACTGGATCAAACCCCGTTGCTTGAACAATCGATTTCGTTTTTAGGGGAAGTATTGTTGAATCCTCTGACGGATGGCGAGAAATTCAATGAAACGAATGTCAAAAAAGAAAAACGTGTCCTTAAACAGAAGATCCAATCCATTTACGACGATAAAATGCGCTTTGCGAATAAACGCTTGATTGAAGAAATGTTCAAAGGTGACCGTTATGCACTCCATGCATTCGGGAAAGAAGAAGAAGTCGATGGCATCTCAGCCGAGGAGCTTTACACATACTATCAGGATGTAATCGAGAATGATGAAATTGACGTCTATGTCGTTGGTGATATCGATGGAGATCAAGTGACGGATCTAATCCAATCGAAAATCCAGCTTTCTTCACGACCGGCTCCTGAAAAAATGTCTGCACCTGCTATCAATCGAAAAGATCAGGAAAACGTAATCTTCGATGAGCAAGATGTCAAACAGGGGAAACTTCATATGGGTTACCGCACATCCATTACGTATTCCGACCCAAACTATTATGCTATGCAAGTGTTCAATGGGATCTTTGGAGGATTTTCTCACTCCAAGCTGTTCATCAATGTCCGGGAGAAAGCGAGCCTCGCTTATTACGCTGTTTCCAGAGTGGAAAGCCATATCGGTGCGATTTTTGTCATGTCTGGTATTGAATTCAAAAATTATGAGCAGGCAGTAACCATTATCCGAGAGCAAATGGATAAGATGAAAAACGGAGATATTTCTGACGGAGAACTTGCACAGACAAAAGAAATGCTTCGAAACCAAATCCTAGAGTCTGTAGATAACCCGAATAGTTGGGTCGATCTCCTATATCACTCAAAAGTAGCAGGCATCGAACGCTCCATTGATGAATGGATCGAAGGCATTCAAGCTGTCACGATGCGGGATGTGTTGGAAGTTGCAGATACTGTTACTTTAGATACGATCTATTTCCTTAAAGGGGAGGGTCAATAATCATGAAAGAAGTCTATTACGATCAGTTACAGGAGACGTTGTATTCAGATACGCTTGATAATGGTCTCGAAGTTTACATTTTACCGAAAAAAGGGTTCAACAAGACATACGCGACGTTCACGACGAAATACGGATCAGTGGATAATCACTTTACTCCTCTTGGAGCAGAAGAAGCGATTAAAGTACCGGATGGAATTGCGCATTTCCTAGAGCATAAATTGTTCGAGAAAGAAGATCGCGATGTCTTCCAGGATTTCAGTAAGCAAGGGGCATCTGCAAATGCCTTCACATCTTTTACAAGGACGGCTTACTTGTTTTCAAGTACATCGAATGTGATCGAAAACTTGCGAACACTGATTGATTTCGTTCAAGCACCATACTTCACCGAACAGACAGTTGAAAAAGAAAAAGGGATCATCGGGCAAGAAATTGAGATGTATGATGATAATCCGGATTGGCGTGTGTACTTCGGTGTGATTGAAAATATGTTCCATCATCACCCGGTGAAAATCGATATCGCAGGAACCGTTCCTTCCATTGCAAAAATTACGAAGGATGACCTATACACCTGTTATGAAACGTTCTACCATCCGAACAACATGTTACTGTTCATCGTTGGGAATGTGGAACCAGAAGAGATCATGAATCTGATTGTAGAGAACCAGAACAGTAAAGATTTCGCACCTCCTGAAAAAATCGAACGGTTCTTTGACGATGAACCAGCCGAGGTGGCGAAGAAAAAGTCTGTCATCAAGATGACGGTCCAAACGCCAAAATGCATGGTCGGTTTCAAACAGGCGAATCCGGGCAGGTTTGGTGACGAACGTTTGAAATATGAGCTTTGCATGAATCTTCTGTTGGATTACCTTTTCGGTCAAAGTTCCAACAACTATGAAGATCTCTATAGTGAAGGGCTGATCGACCAATCCTTCTCTTTTGATTACACGGAAGAAGGGGACTTCGGATTCACCTTGATAGGTGGAGACACGACGGATCCTGACCGATTGACGGAGCGGATCGTTGAAATGATCGAGGCAGAAAAATCCAAAGGGATTGAAGGTTCGTCCATCGACCGTTTGAAGAAGAAAAAAATCGGAAGCTTCTTACGATCCATGAATTCACCGGAATATATCGCAAATCAATTCACCCGGTTCCAATTCGGAGGCATGAATCTATTCAAAGTCGTAGAAATGTACGATAAGATTACAAATGAGGATTTAGAAACGATCATGAAAGAGCATTTCAATCAGAAATCGTTCACAAGTTGTCAGGTTAGACCAAAAAAAGCATAGCACAGAGGGAGACTGGCTGAGAGGTCAGTCTCTACTTCATATTGATATATTGGGGAGGGGAAATGCTATGTCTCGATATGCTTTAGTGACAGGTGCGAGTGGGGAAATTGGACAAGCCATTGCAAGAGAGCTTGCCGATCAGGGTTACAACCTTTATTTGCACTATTATCAAAATAAAGAAGCCGTCGAGAAGCTGCAGTTCGAATTTTCAACAAAGGTCGAATGCAAGCTCGTCAATGCGAATCTTGCTGATTCTGAGGGACCTTCCGTTCTTTATGAACAGTTAGACAAGCCGGTGGAAGTCCTCGTTTATAATTGCGGAAGTTCTCATACTGGATTGATGACGGATGTTTCTCCCAAAGAGCTGGATAGCATGGTTCAACTACAATTGAAAAGTCCCTTCAGTTTGTTGCAGAAGCTTCTTCCGACCATGGTGGAAAAAAAGCAAGGATCGATCGTGATGATTACATCCATTTGGGGGCAAACAGGTGCATCGTGTGAAGTCTTGTATTCCATGGTCAAGGGGGGAATGAACACGATGGTCAAAGCGCTATCCAAGGAACTAGCCCCAAGCGGGATCCGGGTCAATGCAGTGGCTCCAGGAATCATCGCCACGAAAATGAACGAACATCTTTCAGAAGAAGAGTTGGATGAGATTGCTGACGAAATCCCAATCGGGCGTTTCGGACTACCGGAGGAAGTTTCAGATGCTGTCGGATATCTGATCTCGAAGAAATCATCCTACATCACCGGTCATATCCTACCGGTAAATGGCGCTTGGTATTGTTGAAGAAATTTCGTGCATAATCCATCCTGAAATGAGAAATGATAATCCGTGAACGACTTTAATTTTTTCTAGGAGGGACTGCAAATGTCTGTTCTTGATAACTGGGAAGAATGGAAAGGTTTTCTCGGAGACCGTCTACGCAATGCAGAAGGCAAAGGGATGAGACACGAAGCCATTACTGAAATTGCCACAGAAATCGGTGGATACTTAGCTGAGCAAGTAGAACCGAAAAATGCGGAAGAAAAGGTACTTGCTGACCTTTGGAATGTTGGTTCTGAAGAAGAACGCCATTCTATCGCAAGCATGATGGTCAAGTTAGTTGAAGACCGTCGTGAATAGTTGAAAGATGCTGATCCTCTTGACGGATACCTGTTTACAGGTTAAGAAGTTGATTCAAGATGGGTCAGCTTTTTTCATGGATGAAGGATTACCAAGTTTATCTTTATTTTTACTTTTCTTACAGATGAAAATCATTTATCATTAGAGAAAAGGATGTCGGAAAATGAGGAATTGACGGAAGGAGATGAGCAATGGAAGCGCAGGAATGGTACTTAGAATATGAAATACATAAAAATCGTCCTGGTCTACTTGGGGATATTTCTTCATTGCTCGGGATGCTTGGTATCAATATCATCACTATCAATGGTGTAGACAATATGAGAAGAGGCATGCTATTACTCGTTCACAATTCTGAACAAGTCGAACGTCTGAAGACCATTCTCGAAACGATGGATAATATTACGATTACGAAGATGAGAAAGCCGAAGCTACGTGACAGATTAGCAGTCCGACACGGACGATACATACAAAGAGATGCCGATGACAAGAAAACATTTCGCTTTGTAAGAGATGAACTCGGATTACTTGTCGATTTCATGGCCGAATTGTTCAAGGTGGATGGACATAAGCTGATAGGGATACGAGGGATGCCACGAGTCGGGAAAACCGAATCCATCGTGGCAGCGAGTGTCTGTGCGAATAAACGATGGGTATTCGTTTCTTCAACCTTGTTGAGACAGACGATCCGCAGCCAACTTGCTGATGATGAATATAGTAACGATCACGTATTCCTCATTGATGGGATTGTCTCTTTGAAACGATCATCTGAAAAGCATTGGCAGCTCATCCGTGAAGTGATGAGGCTTCCAGCTACAAAAATCGTGGAACATCCGGATATCTTCGTAAGAGAATCGGAATATACGATGGATGACTTCGATTACATCATCGAACTTCGGGATGACCCAGATGAAGAAATCACATACGATCTTGTTGAAACGAACGTTACATCCTTTGATTTTGAATAGTGGTAGGTGGTAGTATGACAGAATTGGGTCAGCGCTTAAAAGAAGCGCGTTTAAGTAAAGGTTTATCTTATGATGAGTTGCAAGACAAGACTAAAATCCAAAAACGCTATCTGCAAGCCATTGAAGAAGGACAATACAGCATTCTTCCAGGTGCTTTCTATGCCCGAGCGTTCATTAAAAACTATGCAGAAGCGGTGGATCTCGATCCAGATCAATTGTTTGAAGAACATGCAAGTGATCTTCCTGCCACTGATCAGGCGAAGACCGAATTTGCTCCACGGGCATCCAGAGCGAAGAGCGACGTACCGAAAGACAGTAAGATTGCGAGAGTATTGCCATTGATTTTCACGGTCATGCTCCTGATTGCATTGTTGATTGCGGGATACTGGTTCGTATCGAATAACGTAAACAATGCGAAATCCGAACCGACTCAGGACAGTGTTGATGATTATGACTCTGAACAGGGGGATGAGCCTGAGGAACCTGAACAGCCTGCAGAAGATACTCAGGATGACTCCAGTGCAGATGATACAACTGAAGGTGACAGTACAGAAACCCAATCTGAAGAAGAGGAACCGGTTCAAGAGCAAAATATTGAACAGGTTTCAACAGAAGGTATTGTAACGACGTACACCCTTTCCAATACAGATGAATTCAATGTTGAGTTGAAGACGACTGGAAAATCATATATTGATGTGAAGGGTGCCGACAATAAATTGATACAACCGAGCGGGAAGGAATATCCTGAAGGTGAAACACTTCAGTATTCTCTCACTGATCAATCGAAGGTCACTTTCAATATCGGTGCAACACCTTATGTTGACATCACGGTCAATGGAGAACCTTTCACCTACACCGTGAAACCGTCTGAAAGAGTTCACCAAAAAATCGTCATTCAATATGAAAAAGGAACAGAAAACGCTCAGTAAAAACATAGGATTGGCTCAAGTCATAAGGTCTCGAGCCAATCCTTTTTCATTGGCTCTTTTCTTAAGGATTGTTACTTTAAAATCAATGGTATTTAGAAACCACTTGTGCAATTTGATTGGAGTGCAAGGTGCGAGACTCCAGCGGGATCAGTGGGACAGGTGAGACCATTCAATGTCGCAAAGCGATGAGTGGGCTCACCGCACGCCCCACGGAAAGCGAGCACCTGAAGCGGAAATCAACTACTTTCAAGAGCATCAAAAGTTTGCGAAAACAGTCTTTTCTTTTTACATATTGAAGTTTCCTTTTAAATGGATTGTGGTAAAATAGACATGTTTACGTTCATATTGATTCAGGAGGAAGTTATGAATTTACCTAATAAGATTACTTTTTCACGTGTATTATTGATTCCGGTATTTATGATTTTTTTATTAGTGCCATTTGACTGGGGCGCGATTGAAATCTTTTCGGGAGAGATCCCGACCCATCATTTCATTGCAGCACTCATCTTCATCATTGCATCCTGTACGGATTGGATTGATGGTTATTATGCAAGAAAGCTTAACATGGTCACCAACTTAGGGAAATTTCTAGATCCATTAGCTGACAAGCTACTCGTCACGGCAGCGTTGATTGGACTTGTAGAATTACAGCTGGCTCCTGCTTGGATGGTCATTTTGATTTTGAGCCGTGAATTTGCTGTAACTGGATTACGTTTGATCGCTGCAGGAGATGGCGATGTGATTGCGGCGAGTCAGATGGGTAAATTGAAAACATGGATCCAAATCATTGCGATAGCCGCATTGCTGCTTCACAACGTGCCTTTCACTGCGCTGTCCATCCCGTTCGCAAGCCTTGCACTATGGGCTGCGACAATCATCACGGTCTATTCCGGATGGGATTATTTTATGAAAAACAAACATATTATGCTAAAGTCGAAATAACAGAACTCATACCGTCCTTACTTAAAGGGCGGTTTATACTTTCCTGAAAATGAGGTGGATTGAATGAACGCTGAAATCATTGCAATTGGATCTGAGCTATTACTTGGTCAGATCGCCAATACGAATGCACAATTCATTTCCAAGCAACTAGCTGAGGAAGGAATCAATGTTTTCTATCATACAGTGGTGGGAGATAACAAAAACCGCTTGATCCAAGCAATTGAAACGGCTTCAGAGCGGTCAGACCTACTGATCTTCACAGGCGGTCTCGGTCCCACGAAAGATGATCTAACGAAAGAAACGATTGCGGAACACCTTGGTTTGTCTCTCGTGGAAAACGAAGAAGCGATGGCTTTGATTGAAGGGTACTATGAAAAAACCGGTCAGACGATGTCCGAAAACAATCGTCGTCAAGCAGTCGTATTTGAAGGCGCGGATGTTCTAGCGAACAATAATGGTATGGCGCCAGGGATGGCACTTCATCAAGACGGTACGACGTATATCCTATTACCTGGACCACCGAAGGAAATGCAACCGATGTTCATGAATTATGCCATTCCTTACGTGAAGCAGTTCCGTGGGGACGATTCACTCATCCATTCGCGTGTCCTTCGTTTCTATGGTATAGGGGAATCTGCTCTTGAAACGAAACTGATGGATTTGATTGATGCACAGACAAACCCGACAATTGCACCTCTAGCGGGGAACTTTGAAGTGACATTGAGACTGACAGCGAAATGTCAGACGAAAGCCGAAGGAGAGGCTCTGATCGATAAGCTGGAAGGTCAGATCTTTGAACGTGTAGGCGAGTATTTTTACGGTTATGACGAGACGAGCCTGTCAGCAGAAGTCATGCAGAAACTTCAAGATACGGATCATACACTGGCATGCGCTGAAAGCTTGACTGGAGGTTACTTCGGACATGACTTGACGAAAATCTCTGGGATTGGACAAGTATTCCTCGGGGGGTTGATCTGCTATCAGAATGATATTAAAAGAGATCTTCTGAAAGTCCCGCAAGAAGTACTGGACAATGAAGGAGCTGTCAGTGAAAAATGTGCTCGATTGATGGCTGAAAATATCCGTTCCCAGTTCGGCAGTGATTATGGCATCAGCTTTACAGGTGTTGCCGGTCCGAATGAAATGGAAGGGAAATCACCTGGTACTGTCTATATCGGAATCGCCTCTGAAGGTGGGACGAACATATATCCGTTGAACCTCGCGGGTGGTCGAAATGCGGTACGCAGTCGGACCGTCAATTACGGCTTGTTCTACTTGTTGAAAGAATTGAAAAAAGGCGAATAAATGTTCGTAAAAAGTATTGGCAAATGTAATGAAAAACGGTATGATGAGGTTAGTCAATTTAGAGGAGTGATTTCATGAGTGATCGCAAAGCTGCATTAGATATGGCATTACGACAAATAGAAAAGCAATTCGGTAAAGGATCTGTCATGAAGCTGGGGGAACAAACTGAAAACCGTGTTTCCACGACTTCAAGCGGATCACTCGCTGTAGATATCGCACTAGGAGTAGGCGGATATCCACGAGGAAGAATCATCGAGGTTTACGGTCCTGAATCATCTGGTAAAACGACCGTTGCCCTCCATGCGATTGCAGAAGCACAAAGAAACGGCGGTCAAGCGGCCTTCATCGATGCGGAACACGCATTAGACCCGGTATACGCTGAAAAGCTCGGTGTCGACATTAACGAACTATTACTATCCCAACCGGATACAGGTGAACAAGCGCTTGAGATTGCAGAAGCATTAGTACGAAGCGGTGCAGTAGACATCTTGGTCATCGACTCCGTTGCTGCACTCGTACCGAAAGCTGAAATCGAAGGGGAGATGGGTGACTCTCACGTAGGTCTACAAGCCCGTTTGATGTCCCAAGCACTTCGTAAGCTTTCCGGCGCAATCAGCAAGTCGAAGACGACAGCAATCTTCATCAACCAGATTCGTGAGAAAGTCGGAGTCATGTTCGGAAATCCTGAAACAACTCCTGGTGGACGTGCGTTGAAGTTCTATTCATCCGTCCGTCTAGAAGTACGCCGTGCAGAAACATTGAAGCAAGGAAACGATATGGTCGGTAACAAGACGCGTATCAAGGTTGTCAAAAACAAGGTCGCTCCTCCATTCAAGACGGCTGAAGTGGATATCATGTACGGAGAAGGAATTTCTAGGCAAGGTGAGATTCTTGATATCGGTTCAGACATCGATGTCGTTCAAAAGAGCGGGGCTTGGTACTCCTTCAATGGCGAACGTCTCGGACAAGGACGTGAAAATGCGAAGCAGTTCTTGAAAGAAAACGAAGCGATTGAAAGTGAGATCTACTCGTCGATCCGTTCCTACTATCAGATGAGTACGAACGAAACGGCAGCAGCTGCTGAAACAGAAGAGGAAGAAAGCGATAAACTCGTTTAATCCGCTTAGATAAAGATACCCGGGATTTCCCGGGTATCTTTTGTTATATAAAAGAGTTTCAAAGTCCTTGAGCTGGTAAAGTACGAGCATTCTGACAGCTCTTGACATTGAATTTGGACAACTATACAATTAGGGTATATTGTTTGATTACTTTTACATTTGTTAAACAATGAAACCGCTGTATGTGAATAGCTAGCTTTTAAGAAACTATTCAATTTTACAACCAACAATCAGATAGCAAGAGGAGGTGATAGGTATGGATAACATATTTGTCCTCATCTCCATTTTGCTTGTCTCTGCAGTAGTATTTGCAGTTGTTGGATATCTTGTTCGTAAATCCATTGCTGAAGCGAAAATTTCGAGTGCCGAGCATGCAGCGAAGCAGATCATTGAAGATGGAAAACGTGAAGCTGAAGCTAGCAAAAAAGAAGCTCTGCTCGAAGCGAAAGATGAGATTCATAAGCAACGAGTAGACGCAGAGAATGAAATTCGTGAACGCAGAACTGAACTTCAAAAACAAGAACATCGCTTGGTTCAAAAAGAAGAGGTCCTTGACCGTAAAAGTGAAACCTTGGACAAAAAAGAGGAATCATTAGAAAAAAGGGAGGATTCTCTCACCAAAAAACAACAACAAATCGAAGAGATGGAAAGCAAAGTGGAGCAAGTGTTGCAGCAACAGCAACTGGAACTCGAAAGATTATCTGGAGTTTCACGCGATGAAGCGAAGCAAATGATCATGGATCAAGCACAGTCGGAAATCGACCACGAGCTTGCAGCTATGATGAGAGAACGTGAAGTTCGCGCGAAAGAAGAAGCAGATAAGAAGGCGAAGGAAATTCTATCCCTAGCCATCCAGCGTTGTGCTGCTGACCACGTAGCGGAGACGACGGTATCCGTTGTCAACCTGCCGAACGATGAGATGAAAGGTAGAATCATCGGTCGTGAAGGACGAAATATCCGTACCCTTGAAACATTGACGGGGATTGATTTGATTATTGATGACACACCAGAAGCTGTCATTCTTTCAGGCTTCGATCCAATCAGACGAGAGATTGCAAGAATTGCTCTCGATAAACTTGTTTCAGATGGACGAATCCATCCTGCACGTATTGAAGAAATGGTGGACAAATCCAGAAGAGAAGTGGATGAGTATATTCGAGAAATCGGTGAACAGACGACATTCGAAATGGGTGTACACGGATTGCATCCTGACTTGATCAAAGTATTGGGACGATTGAAGTACCGTACAAGTTATGGTCAGAATGTATTGAAACACTCCATGGAAGTCGCTCACTTAGCTGGTCTTATGGCTGCTGAACTGGGTGAAGATGTAACAGTCGCACGCAGAGCTGGATTGCTTCATGACATCGGTAAAGCGATTGACCATGAAGTGGAAGGCAGTCACGTCGAAATTGGAGTCGAGCTCGCTGAGAAGTATAAAGAGCACCCGGTGGTTATCAACAGTATCGCATCCCATCACGGAGATACGGAACCGACTTCAATCATCGCTGTACTTGTCGCTGCTGCAGATGCCTTGTCTGCTGCAAGACCAGGTGCACGTAGAGAAACACTTGAGACGTATATCAAGCGACTCGAAAAGCTTGAAGAGATTTCAGAGTCCTTCGAGGGCGTTGAGAAGTCCTTTGCCATTCAAGCTGGTCGTGAGATTCGTATCATGGTTCGCCCAGACATGGTGGATGACATTGCATCCCATCGTATGGCGAGAGACATCACGAAGAAAATTGAAGAAGAACTCGACTATCCAGGACATATCAAAGTCACCGTTATACGGGAAACGAGAGCAGTCGAGTATGCTAAATAAAGTGGCGATTTCCGCCACTTTATTTTTTATGGATCAACCAAGACTTGTGATGCTGTTCATAGTAACGAGAGATTGGACACAGGATAAGGAAAATGGCATAGTAAGGTAAGCTATTCATTATTACATATAGAAGGAGTTTGAGAATGAGAATTCTATTCGTAGGAGATGTCGTAGGATCACCTGGTCGTGCGATGGTCGAAACCTATTTATCTAAATTGAAAAACAAATACAATCCGACACTCACAATCGTGAACGGGGAGAACGCAGCACATGGTCGTGGGATCACAGAAAAGATAACTCGCAACCTGAAGCAATGGGGAGCGCAGGCGATTACGATGGGAAATCACACATGGGATAACAAGGAGATTTTCGATTTCATCGACGATGTACCTCAAATGGTACGCCCCGCCAATTTTCCGGAAGGGACACCTGGTCAAGGGTATACTTTTGTAAAAATAAACAATATTGAAGTAGCAGTCGTCAATTTACAAGGACGAACGTTCATGCCGCCGCTCGATTGCCCCTTCCAGAAGGCGGATGAAATCATTGAAAAAGTAAAGAGTCGTACACCGTATATTTTCGTGGATTTCCATGCAGAAGCTACAAGTGAAAAGCAAGCGATGGGTTGGTACCTAGATGGAAGAGTTTCTGCTGTTGTCGGTACGCATACCCATGTCCAGACTTCCGATAACCGTGTCCTGCCTGGAGGAACTGCGTATATCTCCGATGTCGGCATGACGGGTCCATACGATGGGATCCTCGGCATGAGTAAGGAAGCGGTTCTCAAAAAATTTCTGACAAATCTGCCTGTCAGGTTTGAAGTGGAAAATGGGCGGGAACAGTTAAGTGGAGTCGTTATCGATTTGGATAAAGAGACCGGTCAAGCTAAATCGATTCGAAGAATCCAAATAAATGATGATCATCCTTTCACTGAGTAGCGTGCTCCTTTTCGCTACTATTTTACTACAGGAAGCTATAATCAACTGACTTCTCGCGACTCCTGAGCTTTATTTAACACCAACGTTTGCCTCAACCAAGTTTTCTTTACACTTGTGTTGGATGCCTTTTCAACAAAAGAAGTGTGTCGACGTAGTAGAAAAGGCTAAGTTCACAGTATAAGCGCAACTAAGGTTCAACCTGCGCTTACGCTTGGCTTCACCAAGTTTTCTTTACAAATTGGTAACTTAGGAGGAATACAAGCTCAAATCCTGAATATAGTAGAAGTGGTAGGATATCAATAAGGAGGTACAAATCATGGAAATATTAAAAGTTTCAGCAAAGTCCAATCCAAATTCTGTAGCTGGCGCTTTAGCCGGAGTCCTCCGTGAAAGAGGAGCTGCCGAAATACAGGCAATCGGTGCCGGCGCCTTGAACCAAGCAGTGAAAGCTGTAGCGATCGCCAGAGGATTTGTAGCACCCAGTGGAGTTGACCTCATTTGTATCCCTGCATTTACAGATATCTTGATTGATGGAGAAGAGAGAACGGCAATCAAGTTGATTGTAGAACCGAGATA
Organism: Pseudalkalibacillus sp. Hm43; assembly: GCF_051842935.1. Taxonomy (GTDB): domain Bacteria; phylum Bacillota; class Bacilli; order Bacillales; family Fictibacillaceae; genus Pseudalkalibacillus. The sequence goes on from NZ_JBPXRR010000001.1 coordinate 1,122,374, forward strand.
AGAAACGTTCGACCTGTTTGTTCACAAGAGCAAGCAGGTTTTTGCATGTTCGAAACGAAATAATAGATAATGGAAACTTGGCACCTGTTGAGGAGGACCAGGTTTTTTCATGGTTTAAAAAACCTCATAGTTAACTATACTAGTAAGCTGAAACGGTTTTTTACGGAACTGTTTCTGAGGAGGTCATGTTGGAATGAAGGTGTTCGACGCACATTGTGATGCATTATTGAAGCTGTGGAGAAATCCAGAACTCACTTTTCAAAGTTCTCATCATCTACAAGTTTCATATCAAGGATTGAAAGCAGCTGGAGCCAAGATACAATGTTTTGCGGTATTCGTTCCAGATGATATTGTTGGGGATGCTCGTTTTCAAGCAGCTCTCGATATGATCGACCTCTTTTATGAGAAAGTCGTGAAACCTTATCCTGACATTAAAGCTGTCAGGACAAAAGAGGAAATCGATCGATTGGAAGAAAATGAGATCGGAGTCATGCTGACGTTGGAAGGTTGCGGCCCTGTTGCGAACGACCTTACCCGTCTTCAAACATTGCTCCGTCTGGGTGTCCGATCCGTTGGATTGACCTGGAATTATGCCAATGATCTGGCAGACGGTGTCCTTGAAGAGAGACAAGCAGGTTTATCGAACCTCGGGATTGAAGCAGTCAAAATGCTGGATGCTGAGAAGGTATGGACTGATGTTTCGCATTTGACAGAAGCGGGATTCTGGGATGTGATGGAATTGACCGATCGGGTCATCGCTTCCCATTCCAATGTGAAGGTGTTATGCGACCATCCTAGGAACCTGAATGACCACCAGATCCAAGCCCTCATTAAAAAAGATGCGATGATGGGTATCACATTCGTTCCATACTTTTTGAGCGAAAGATCCCCTGTTCATATCAAGGAGATCATCAAGCACATCGATTATGTCGCATCATTTGGTGGTGTTCGCAACATCGGATTCGGATCGGACTTTGACGGCATATCGGAAACAGTCAAAGGACTGGATTCCTATTTCGGCTACGACCTGCTCATCAACGAACTTCAGAAACACTTTTCAGAAGAAGAAGTAAGAGGCTTTTGTTATGAAAATTTCGTTGAAAGAATTACTTTTTAGTAAATTTGGAATAGTCGGATTGATGGAAGAATTTTCAGTAGACTACTTGCATTTTAATAGGGATAGGTCTATTATTGTAAGCGTTATAAACCATTTTTCTTCCCAAATTTTAGAGGGTTATTACATATTACCATCGATTTGGATTAATCAAAAAGGACTGGAACATTAGAAGGGGTGGAGTTTTGAATGGTAGATCAACTTTCATGGAAAGTTGGCGGTCAACAAGGAGAAGGAATTGACAGTACTGGTGAAGTATTTTCACTTGCTCAAAACCGTTTAGGTTATTACCTCTATACTTACCGCCACTTTTCTTCTCGAATTAAAGGTGGTCACACGAACAACAAGATTCGCGTTTCCACAAAAGAAATTGGTGCAGTTTCTGATGACTTGGATATTTTGGTTGCGTTCGACCAAGAAACGATCGATGTGAACTATCACGAGTTACATAATGAAGGCATCATCATCGCAGACTCCAAATTTAATCCGACTGCTCCAGAAGATTGTAAAGCCAAATTATTCGCTGTTCCATTTACTGAAATTGCAAATGAATTAGGTACATCATTGATGAAAAATATGGTTGCCATCGGAGCAACAAGTGCTATTCTCGGGCAATCAACAGAAGAGTACCGTGAAATTGTCCAGGAAGTATATGGTCGTAAAGGTGAAAAAGTTGTAGAAAAGAACATGGAAGCGCTTAGACAGGGTGCAGAATATTTCAATGAACAAGCAGGCGGTCCGATCGAGCGTCTTCAGCTTGAAAAAGCAGACGGCAAAAAGCGTATGTTCATGATCGGAAACGATGCAATTTCCTTAGGATTCTTAGTCGGTGGGGTACGATTCATGTCTGCCTACCCGATTACACCTGCATCTGAAATCATGGAGTATATGATCAAGCATCTTCCGAAATATGGCGGAACGGTCATCCAAACAGAAGATGAAATTGCTGCAGCGACAATGGCGATCGGCGCTAACTATGCAGGAGTCCGTACGATTACAGCATCTGCTGGTCCAGGGCTTTCCCTCATGATGGAGGCAATCGGTCTTTCCGGTATTACCGAAACACCGCTTGTCATCGTTGATACCCAGCGTGGTGGTCCATCGACTGGTCTTCCGACAAAGCAGGAGCAATCCGACTTGATGGCGATGATCTATGGTACACATGGTGAAATTCCGAAAGTCGTTATGGCGCCAAGTACAGCAGAAGAAGCTTTTTACGATGCAGTAGAAGCACTTAACATTGCTGAAGAATATCAATGTCCAGTCATCTTATTGTCTGACTTGCAGCTTTCACTCGGTAAGCAGACCGTACAGCCATTGGAACATGGTAAAACGGAAATTCGTCGCGGTAAGCTTGAAACGAATGAACTGCCTGAGCTCGAAGCGAAGGAATATTTCAAGCGTTATGAAGTGACGGAAGATGGCGTGTCACCTCGTGTCCTTCCAGGTGCGAAGAATGGTATCTACCATGTGACAGGTGTTGAGCACGACCAGACTGGTAAGCCGTCAGAAGTGGCTGCAAACCGTCAAGCGCAGATGGATAAGCGTAACCGTAAATTGAACAACTTGAAGTTCAATACACCGATCTATACAAATGCGAAGCATGATGAAGCGGATGTCCTCGTTGTTGGATTCAACTCGACAAGAGGGGCGATCGAAGAAATGATGCCACGTCTTGAAGAGGATGGCGTCAAGGTGAACCATGCTCATATTCGTCTGATTCATCCATTCCCTGCCGAAGAGATGAAAGAACTAGTCGATTCTGCTAAGAAAGTCGTTGTCGTTGAAAACAACTCGACTGGTCAATTGGCGAACATCATGAAAATGAACATTGGAAACCTTGAAAAAATCAACAACGTATTGAAATACAACGGCAACCCATTCTTGCCTTCAGAAATTTACGCAAAATGCAAGGAGCTGTTATAAGATGGCAACATTCAAAGACTTTCGTAACCAAGTAAAACCGAACTGGTGCCCAGGCTGCGGAGATTTCTCTGTACAAGCTGCAATTCAACGTGCTGCAGCGAATATCGGTCTTGAGCCTGAAGACTTGGCCGTCGTTTCTGGAATCGGATGCTCCGGGCGTATTTCTGGATATATCAATTCTTACGGGTTCCACGGCATCCATGGACGTTCCCTTCCGATTGCGCAAGGTGTGAAGATGGCGAACCGTGATTTGACGGTCATCGCATCTGGTGGTGACGGTGATGGATTTGCGATCGGTATGGGTCATACCATCCATGCAATCCGTCGTAACATCGATGTCACTTACATCGTCATGGATAACCAAATCTACGGATTGACGAAAGGTCAAACCTCGCCTCGTTCCGAGTTTGGATTCAAGACGAAGAGTACGCCGGAAGGTTCAGTTGAATCATCCATCTCCATCATGGAGACCGCTTTGACTGCTGGAGCGACATTTGTTGCACAAAGCTTTTCCAGTGACTTGAAGGAGTTGACTTCATTGATCGAACAGGGGATCCAACATAAAGGTTTCTCACTGATCAACGTATTCAGCCCATGTGTCACATACAACAAAGTGAACACATATGATTGGTTTAAAGAAAATCTTGTCAGCCTTTCCGATATCGAAAATTATGATGCGAACAACAGAATGGTTGCGATGCAGACATTGATGGAGAATAACGGTCTGGTTAAAGGCTTGATCTATCAAAATACGGACAAGAAATCATATCAAGATCTTGCACATGGATACAGTGATTCATCACTTTCGAAAGCGGATCTCTCAATTGACGAAAAGCAATTCGAAGAGCTGATTTCGGAATTCATGTAAAATAAGAGCATCATCAACCTCATCCAATTCGGATGAGGTTTTTTCGTTATTCCTCGGGTCGGCGCTCTTACGCACCCCGAAGTCGGAGAAATGACGGAATCGCCCCCCGCAAGAGGCTCATTCGTACCCCGAAGTCGGAGAAATGACGGAATCACACCCCGCAAGAGGCTCTTACGCACTCCGAAGTCGGAGAAATGACGAAATCGCACCCCGCAAAAGGCTCATTCGCACCCCGAAAACACAAAATTGACAAGATCGCACCCCGAAAGAGTCTGGGTGTCTTATTTTGAATTGTCGCCGTTTTTAGGTATAGTTTAAGGTAGTAAGCAGAAAATGAATATTAGGCACACATCCAGCATGGATGCGCACGTGTTCATGTCAGGAGGACACATCTTTACTCTTGAATATTGTCGTGATACAATTTTCAAGGGAAACTTATTGTGAACTTTAAAGGAGTGTTCATCTTGCAAGGAAAAATGAAAGCGATTGTAAAACACCATCGTGACAAAGGCGCTAGACTAGAGATGGTGGACATCCCTCAAATAAAAGAAGACGAAGTGTTGATCAAGGTGAAGGCGACATCGATCTGTGGAACGGATGTACATATTTACGCTTGGGACGAATGGTCTGCAAGCCGTGTCAATCCACCTTACGTATTCGGTCATGAATTTGCTGGTGAAGTTGTGGAAATCGGTGAAAACGTTACCAATGTGACGATCGGGGACTCAGTATCAGCTGAAACTCATATCGTTTGTGGAGAGTGTCCACAATGTTTGACAGGGAATGCCCACATTTGCCGTAACACGAAAATCATCGGTGTCGATATCGATGGATGTTTTGCAGAATACGTGGCGTTGCCTGCTAAAAATCTATGGATCAACGACCCAGAGATGCCAATGTCAGTCGGATCTGTCCAAGAACCGATGGGAAATGCGGTACATACAGTTCTCGCTGGAGATGTAGCGGGTAAAACCGTCTCCATCATCGGCTGTGGTCCAATCGGCTTGATGGCGGTTGGCGTCGCGAAAGCAGCGGGCGCTTCAAAAGTCATTGCGTATGACTTGAACGACTATCGTTTGGACCTCGCAAAAGAAATGGGCGCAACGACAATCGTAAATTCGAAAGAACAAGATCCTGTCCAAGTTGCAATGGACTTGACGGATGGAAACGGCGTCGAAGTAGTCTGTGAAATGTCTGGACATCCCGTCGCCATCGATCAAGGATTCAAAATGTTGACGAACGGTGGACGTATGTCGATCCTCAGTCTACCTGTCAAACCGGTTCAAGTTGATCTTACAAATGACGTCGTCTTCAAAGGAATTACGGTTCAAGGGATTACCGGACGTAAAATGTTTGAAACGTGGAGACAAGTTGCAGGATTGCTCGAATCAGGCCAAGTCGACGTACAGAAGATGATTACACATGAATTTGCACTTGAAGATTTTGAAAAAGGTTTCGACCTCATGCTTGAAGGCAAATGTGGAAAAGTTGTCCTTAAACCTTAAATTCAGCTGTAAAAACTAGAAACATTAATTTGATAGGAGGAATGTACTGTGAAAGGTTTTGAATATCTTCAAAACGAATTAGATGAAATGAGATCCGAAGGTGTTTTCCGAGAGTTGATTCCATTAGAATCCGAACAAGGTTCGAAAGTCGTCATCAAAGGAAAAGAAGTCATCCAGTTGTCCTCTAACAACTATCTTGGTTTGACTGATCACCCTAGAATGAAACAAGCTGCTTTAGATGCAGTAGAGAAATACGGTGTCGGAACAGGATCGGTCCGTACGATCGCTGGTACACTCAGCATGCATGAAGAATTCGAACGCAAGCTCGCTGAATTCAAACATACGGAAGCTTCCCTCGTCTTCCAATCTGGTTTTACAACGAACCAAGGTGTCCTGTCCTCCATCCTTACAAAGGAAGACGTCGTCATTTCAGATGAACTGAATCACGCATCCATCATTGACGGAATCCGGTTAACGAAGGCGGCTCGTAAAATTTACAAGCACGTGGATGTGGAAGACCTCGAACGTGCATTGAAAGAGTCTTCTGACTATCGCGTCCGTCTTGTCGTAACGGACGGAGTCTTCTCAATGGACGGTAACATCGCACCATTACCGGAGATCGTCGAACTATGTGAAAAGTACGATGCAATCCTCATGGTAGATGACGCTCACTCCAGCGGTGTACTTGGACGCAATGGCCGTGGGTCTGTCGACCATTTCCACCTGAACGGACGTGTCCACATCCAGGTAGGTACTTTAAGTAAAGCGATTGGTGTCCTCGGTGGTTATGTAGCGAGTACGCAAGCTTTGCGTGAGTACTTGATCCATAAAGGACGTCCTTTCCTCTTCAGTACTTCACATCCACCGGCTGTAACAGCAGCATGCTCGGCAGCCATCGATGTTCTATTAGAGGAACCGGAATTGATCGACAAGCTATGGGATAATGCCAACTTCTTGAAAGAAGGCTTAAGCAAGCTTGGATTCGATACAGGTAAAAGTGAAACCCCAATTACTCCAGTGATTGTAGGAGATGCTGCCCTTGCGCACAAACTATCCGATAAGCTGTTCGATTACGGTGTGTTTGCACAAGGCATCGGCTTCCCGACTGTTGCAAAAGGGTCTGCGCGTGTGCGTACGATTGTAACTGCTCAACACTCGAAAGAAGAGCTTCAAGATGCACTTGACGCTTTCGAAAAAGCAGGTAAGGAACTGAACATCATCAAGTAAAGATGTAATGAGAGAAGGCGGATGCCTTCTCTTTTTTTATAGTCGGAGATCATCATCTCTATGAGGAGTAAGATACGACGTTTTATGGTCATTTCACCCTGGATTTGTTATAATAAATGAGTTATATATCAACAAACATGAATGTTTAAACGGGCACTTCGCACGTTAGCGAATTGATTCAGCATAGCAGTTGGGAGTGAACAGTTTGAAAACGAAAGAAAAAGACTACTCCAAATACTTTCAAACGACGTATCAGCCTCCTTCTTTAAAAGATGCGAAAAGAAGAGGAAAAGAAAAGATCCAATTCCATAAAGACTTTGGAATTGATGACGATTTGAAAAACATCGGTGTAGGGAAGAAGTTCTTGATCCGTACATATGGCTGTCAAATGAACGAACATGATACGGAAGTCATGGCGGGGATCCTATCAGATATGGGGTTCGAATCGACAACCGACACAGACGATGCCGATGTCATCCTATTGAATACATGTGCCATCCGTGAAAATGCAGAAAACAAGGTGTTCGGTGAAATCGGTCACTTGAAATCCTTGAAAGTGGAAAAACCGGGATTGATAATCGGTGTATGCGGATGTATGTCCCAGGAAGAATCCGTCGTCAATAAGATTCTGCAAAAGCATCAGCATATCGATTTGATCTTCGGTACACATAATATCCATCGACTTCCTCAGTTAATCAAGAATGCGATTTTTGGAAAAGAGATGGTCATCGAGGTTTGGTCGAAGGAAGGGGACATCGTCGAAAACCTTCCAAGAGTGCGTAAAGGGAATATCAAAGGTTGGGTCAACATCATGTACGGTTGCGATAAGTTCTGCACCTATTGCATCGTGCCGTACACGCGAGGAAAAGAGCGAAGCCGACGTCCGGAAGATATTATAGAAGAAGTCCGCCATCTTGCACGGAACGGCTACAAGGAAATTACGCTACTCGGTCAGAACGTCAATGCATATGGCAAGGATTTTGAAGATACGGACTATGGACTTGGGGATCTGATGGATGAGATCCGCAAGATCGATATTCCTCGCGTACGCTTTACGACGAGCCACCCGAGAGACTTTGATGATCACCTGATCGACGTCCTGGCGAAAGGCGGCAATCTGGTTGAGCATATCCACCTTCCAGTCCAGCATGGAAGTTCCGACGTATTGAAGCTGATGGCGCGGAAGTATTCACGCGAGCATTATTTGGATCTTGTTGATAAAATCAAAGCGAAGATTCCGAATGCCGTCTTCACGACGGATATCATTGTCGGCTTCCCGAACGAGACGGAAGAACAATTCGAAGAGACACTTTCTCTTGTAAAAGAAGTCGAATATGACATGGCGTTCACTTTCATCTATTCGCCGAGAGACGGTACTCCAGCAGCTAAGATGCAAGATAACGTGCCGATGGAAGTGAAGAAGGAACGACTTCATCGATTGAATGAAGTCATGAACGAGATTTTCTTGAAAAAGAATAAAGCATTGGAAGGCGAAGTGGTCGAAGTGCTCGTCGAAGGGGAGAGCAAGAAAAACCCTGAAGTGTTGACTGGACATACCCGCACGAATAAAGTCGTCCATTTCCGTGCTCCAAAATCGATGATCGGTGAACTGGTCAATGTAAAAATACATGAAGCAAAGACATGGAGCTTGAATGGTGAGCTCGTAAAAACAGTTGAGGTGAATCAATAATGGCAGAATATACAAGAGATCAAGTCATCAAAAAGGCAGAAGAGCTAGCGAAGATGATTTCTTCTACAGAAGAAGTCGATTTCTTCAAGCGTGCCGAAGAGAAAATCAATGAAAACGATAAAGTACAGAAATTGATCGGTAAGATCAAAATGTATCAGCAGGAAGCTGTAAATCTTCAACATTATCAAAAGCATGAAGCGTTGAAGAAGGTAGAAGAAAAGCTTGAAAACCTTCATAAAGAAGTCGATTCCATTCCGATTGTACAAGAATTCAAGCAATCACAAACGGATGTGAACGACCTCCTACAACTCGTCACATCTACGATTTCGAACACGGTGACCGATGAAATCATCCGTGAAACGGAAGGTGACCAGCTGAAAGGCATGACAGGATCAGCGGTCAAGCATAACCGATTTTAATCTATATTGTATAAGGGCTGTCTTGACGTTCTCCTAAATCGAGAACGACAGGGACAGTCCTTTTCTTATGTCCGATTTTCATAGTAAAAAAAACGCCCAAGGGCATGACGTTACCCAGATTCAGTCGTATGCACGAAATAGCCGATCCAAATTTACATCAGTTAAACTCAAATCTATCCTCGTACACTAATTTCACGTACCGTACGAACTTTGAAAAAGTAGAAAAAAAGATAAAATAATTCTGTAAGAATTTCATAGACTGAACTAACGGGACATTATGAACGAGTTTATAAAAATTTTAGGCACACTAGACATTCGCCCTGCATAGGATGAATTGAAGATTGGAAGAGGAGGGATTTAGTCACATGGCCAAAAACGATAACAGCTATAGAGAGATTATTACGAAAGCGGTTTGCGGCAAAGGTCGGAAGTTTTCACAGGCCACCCACACGGTCACACCTGCTCACAGACCTTCCAGCATCCTCGGTTGCTGGATCATCAATCACAACTACAAACCTGTAGAAAACGGGAACTCTGTAGACGTAGAAGGAAGCTATGATATCAATGTTTGGTACTCCTACAATAACAATACGAAAACAGAGGTCGTAACAGAGACGATCAAGTATAAAGATACGTGTAACCTCACGAAAAGAGATGAGAATTCACTCGGCAAACATACTGAAGTGAGCGCTAGGGCATTGCAGGAACCGAATACATTAGAAGCAACCATTTCACCAAATGGGAACAAGATTCTCGTCCAAGTTGAGCGTGAATTCATTGCTGAAGTCATCGGCGAGACAAAAGTGTGGGTACAAGTGAACCAGGATGGGGTCATCGAAGAGCTTGAGGACGACAGCTGGGAAGATGAAGTCGATGATGAAGAATTTGAAGACCTCGATCCGAATTTCTTGTTAGGGGATTTGGAAGAGTAAGTGAACACGGGGCTGACCCTTAAGTGTCTGACTCTCTCCGATTGGACCATTCCGTTCGATTGGAGGTGCCTGACACTTTATTTTTTGGGTCAGTCTTTTCCTTTTAGGGCTTCATACAAGAGCCACAATGTAGACGAGAACGCCCTTGGATAAAAGCAGCTACAAGTTGTTCATCCTCTTATATTAGCCCCTGCATTCATCGTGAAAAAATATGCTATAATGGGGTGAAGAATATAAGTAAGACGGAGGACTGACATGGCTGAGTATACTCCAATGATGCAGCAATATTTATCGATTAAGGCAGACTATGAAGATGCCTTTTTATTTTTTCGATTAGGAGATTTCTATGAATTGTTCTTTGACGATGCATTACGAGCGTCACAAGAGCTTGAAATAACATTAACAAGCAGAGACGGGGGAAAAGGAAACCGCATTCCGATGTGTGGCGTCCCCCATCACTCGTCTCCGAATTATATCGCGCAGCTTATTGAAAAAGGTTTCAAAGTTGCGATTTGTGAACAAGTTGAAGATCCGAAAGTCGCAAAAGGTGTCGTCAAACGGGATGTCGTCCAGGTGATTACGCCAGGTACAGTGATGGAAGGCGCGATGTTGGATGAAAAGGTGAACAACTTCATCGCTTCCATAACCCCGCTCTCTGAAGGCTATGGAATAGCGACCTGCGACCTTTCGACGGGTCAGAACTCTGTGAAAATTCTCAAGGAAGATTGGAAGTCTGTATGCTTAGAGCTTCAATCGTTAGAGATCAAAGAGGTTGTCGTACCAGGTAATATAGCTGAAGACCAAGTGAACATGTTGAGGGATCTTTATCAATTTACAGTTTCCAATGAACGGGAAATAGAAGTTCCTGAAAGTTTACATAGTATCATCACTACGTTAGGAACGGAGGATCTACAAAAAACAGGCAAACAGCTGCTTTCCTATCTCGTGAGAACCCAGAAACGAGCACTTGATCATCTGCAGGAGTTCGAATATGTCGAGACCACTTCCTACATGAAAATCGACCCGAATTCAAAACGGAACCTCGAACTCGTTGAGACGCTCCGACAAAAGCAAAAGAAGGGTTCACTACTATGGTTGTTGGACAAGACGGTCACCGCGATGGGTGGAAGGATGCTCAAGCAATGGATTGAACAGCCTTTGCTCGATTCAAAACCGATCGAAGAACGCCTATCGATCGTCGAGACGTTCATGAAGCAGTTTTTCAATCGAGAACAGATCCGTGAGCAATTGACGGAAGTGTATGACTTAGAAAGATTGGCCGGTAAAGTCGCTTTCGGGAATGTGAATGCTAGGGACCTTATTCAACTGAAACGTTCACTTCAAAATATCCCGACGTTGAAAGATCGTCTATTGGATATGGACCACCCTGGGTTGACGAGTCGTTCAGAGGCGATGGACCCTTGTGTCGATCTTGAACGGTTATTGGAAGCATCAGTTCATGAAGAAGCTCCAATCTCAATTAAGGAAGGTAACATCATCAAGAGCGGATACAACGAACAGTTGGACGAGTACAGGAATGCAAGTGTAAACGGGAAATCGTGGATTGCCTCACTTGAGCAATCCGAACGGGAGAGGACAGGGATCCGTTCTTTGAAAATCCGTTACAACCGAGTGTTCGGCTATTATATCGAAGTGACCAAAAGCAACCTTCACCTCATAGACGAGGAAAGGTATGAGCGGAAACAGACATTGGCGAATGCTGAGCGGTTCATTACGCCAGAGCTGAAAGAAAAGGAAGACATCATTCTATCAGCGGAAGAGAAATCAGTCGAACTGGAATACCAACTATTTTTAGAAATCCGTGAACAAGTCAAGGCGTTCATACCACACTTGCAAAAACTAGCCAAACAGATCAGCGAGATTGATGTGCTGCAAGCTTTTGCGGTAGTGAGTGAAGAGGGACAATATTGTAGACCGATCATCTCCCGAGAAGGGACGATTCGAATCGAAGAAGGCAGACATCCGGTCGTTGAACAGATGATGGATCGCCAGGATTACGTATCGAACGACGTCAATATGGATCCGGAGAGAGAGGTCCTACTCATAACAGGACCGAACATGGCCGGTAAAAGTACGTATATGAGACAGGTAGCTCTTTCATCGATACTCTTACAAATCGGTTGTTTCGTACCAGCACAGTCAGCAACCTTACCGATTTTCGATCAAATTTTTACACGGATTGGAGCTGCGGATGACCTGGCAGGTGGACAGAGTACATTCATGGTCGAAATGATGGAGACGCAATATGCGCTCACCCATGCAACGGACAAGAGTTTGTTGTTGCTCGACGAGATTGGTAGAGGGACATCCACTTATGACGGCATGTCTCTAGCACAATCCATTATTGAATACATCCATCACCATATCGGTGCAAAAACGCTCTTCTCCACTCATTACCATGAACTGACCGTTTTGGAGAATGAGCTGGATCGATTGCATAATATTCATGTCAAAGCGATCGAAGAAGAGGGCAAAGTCGTATTCTTGCACAAGGTCGAAGATGGTAAAGCCGATCGAAGTTATGGAATCCATGTGGCAGAGCTTGCTCAACTGCCAGAAAAGCTTATTCAACGTGCGAATGAATTGCTTACTGAATTCGAATCGGATACAAACCATACAGAACGTCCTGCGAAAAAAGAGGCGGAATCAAAAGTGCATGAAGAAGGGCAGCTGTCTCTCTTCGAACCGGAAGCACCCTCTGTAAAGACCCAGAAGAAGATCGAACATCACCCTGTCATCGATCAGTTGAAGAATATGGAGCTTCTTTCGATGACGCCTCTTGAAGCGATGAATGCACTTTATGAGCTGCAATTGTCGATCAAACAAGAGAAACAGGAGGAATCTAAATGGGCAAAATCAAACAGCTAGATGACCTTTTGTCCAATAAGATAGCAGCGGGTGAAGTGGTCGAACGGCCAGCCTCCATTGTGAAAGAATTGGTCGAAAACGCCATTGATGCGAACAGCACACGCATCGACGTTGAAGTCGAAGAAGGCGGTTTATCCAGAATCATCGTCATCGATAATGGAGACGGGATCGAGAGCGAGGATCTTCTGACAGCTTTTCAACGCCATGCAACAAGTAAGATTCAGGATGAGAATGACCTTTTCCATATTCGTACGTTGGGTTTTCGTGGTGAAGCCTTACCAAGTATCGCATCCGTCTCCAAAGTCGATTTGAAGACGTCCACCGGGAAAGATGCAGGGGATCAGGTTTCGATCCATTTCGGAAAAGTGGTCGAACAGAAGAAGTCCGACAGTCGAAAAGGAACGACCATCGAGGTGACACACCTTTTCCATAATACACCTGCACGACTAAAGCATTTGAAAACCGTCCATACTGAATTGGGAAACATAACAGACGTAATCAACAGGCAGGCAATGGCACACCCTGAAGTGGCTTTCCATTTGAAACATAATGGGAAAACCGTATTGAAAACACCAGGGAATGGCGATCTTCTTCAAGTCATTGCTGCCATCTATGGGATGTCTGTTGCTAAGAAAATGATTTCGGTCGAAAATGAAACGTTGGACTATGAGATCAAAGGCTTTGCTGTGAAACCGGAGATCACTCGTGCATCCCGTCAATATGTCTCTTTATTCATCAATGGGCGATACATCAAGAATTATAAGATCTATAAAGCGATCGAGCGCGCCTATCATACGTTGCTACCGATCGGTCGTCATCCGATTGTCATTCTTTCAATTGAACTTGATCCGATCTTGGTAGATGTGAATGTACATCCTGGAAAACTAGAAGCGAGATTCAGTAAAGAACAAGAACTTTCAGAAGCGATCGAAACAGGAATCAAAAACGCGCTCAAACAGACTGAATTGATTCCTCATGCTTCTCGAAAAAGTCATGTATCCAAACCGAAGACCGAGCAATCTAGTTTTTCATTTGATACGTCCAGGGAGGACATAGAACGGAGGCTGGCATCATTCCAACAGAAAGATGATCTGGTTACTCCTTCATTCACTCCTCCAAGAGTGGAACACGATCAACCCGATTTCACCAGTACCGAATGGAAACATCATCAGGAATCGGTCTCCAAAGAACCTGAGGAAGGTTATGTTTTCGATGAGGGGGAACCACTGATCAAAAAGGAGCCTGTGAAGGACACGGTTCAACAACAAGAACCGGTTAGTTCACGAGTTCCGACGATGTATCCGGTCGGACAAGTACATGGAACCTATATCATCGCTCAAAATGATCAAGGGATGTACATCATCGACCAACATGCTGCCCAGGAACGGATCAAGTACGAGTATTTCAGGGAAAAAGTGGGGATGTATGAGCATGAAGTCCAAGAACTTCTCGTTCCGCTCACTTTTGAATTCACACATACGGAAGCGACCATCCTTAAGGAACATGAAGAAGAGCTGTCCACGATCGGTATTTTTTTAGAACCGTTCGGTGGTAACACGTTCATCGTCCGCTCTCATCCTCAATGGTTCCCGAGCGGGGAAGAGAAGGAGACCATACAGGAAATCATCGATCAAGTTCTGGCCGATAAGAAAACAGACATCAAAAAGCTCAGGGAAGATGCAGCGATCATGATGTCATGTAAAGGCTCAATCAAAGCGAACCGGCATTTGAGAAACGATGAAATGATCACGTTGATTGATACGTTGAGAAAATCAGAAGACCCGTTCACCTGTCCGCATGGTAGACCGATCATCATCCAATTCACGACGTATGAAATGGAAAAGATGTTCAAACGGGTTATGTAACGTTAGTTGGAGGTAGGATGGATGAAGTCACCCTTAGTTGTTATTGTAGGACCGACGGCAGTGGGCAAAACGAAGACGAGCGTCGAAATCGCGAAGGCGTTCAGTGGGGAAGTCATCAACAGTGATTCGATGCAAGTCTATAAAGATCTGGATATCGGTACAGCAAAAATAAAAGAAGAGGAAAAAGAGGGAATTCTTCATCACCTTTTTGATATCAAAAGTCCTTTTGAAGACTATTCAGCAGCTGAATATCAGGTGGATGCCAAAAGAGTGATCCATCAGATCCATGAAAAAGGGAGACTTCCCGTCATGGTGGGCGGGACTGGCTTATATATCCGGTCCGTCACCCATGATTATCAGTTTTCGGATGCTACTGCTGATTCTGCCTATCGTGAAGAACTAGAACGTTTTGGTGAAGAAAAAGGAGCTGAAGCCCTTCATGATCTGCTGAAAGAAAAAAATGAAGAGCGGGCAGCCCAAATCCATCCGAATAACGTTCGCCGGGTCATCAGAGCATTGGAGATCATCCATACAAATGGCAGTTTGGATCAAGAGCATTCCCATGAACATCAGGTATCCTCATACGAGTTAATTACGATTGGATTGACGATGGATCGGGAAGAGCTCTACGATCGCATCAACCATCGCGTGGATTTGATGATGGAAGAGGGCTTGCTTGAAGAAGTACAAGCGCTTTATGAGGCAGGCGTACGAAACACACAAGCTGTTCAGGCAATCGGCTACAAAGAACTTTATGATTACTTCGAAGGAAACTGTACACTGGATGAGGCAATCGTCACACTGAAACGAAACTCGAGAAGATACGCAAAACGTCAATTGACTTGGTTTCGGCATCAGATGGATGTGGAATGGTTTGATGTAACGGGTGGAACGATTGATGAAAAAATTCCATCTATTTTGCGTTATGTGGCAGGAAAGCTACAACTTGAATCGAATTAATGTATGAACGTTTATTTAGGAGGCCTATACACATGAAGCAATCCATTAATATTCAAGATCAATTCTTAAACACCCTAAGAAAAGAAAATGTTTTCGTAACAGTCTACTTATTGAACGGATTTCAGCTTAAAGGGCTGGTTAAAGGATTCGACAACTTCACAGTAGTCCTCGAATCAGACGGGAAACAACAATTGATTTACAAGCATGCCATTTCCACCTTCACTCCGCAACGTCCAGTCGAATTCAGCTCTGACAATCAAAATAATTAATCCATCTCCAGGTACCCTGCCTGGATGTAAATAAGGAAAGGATTGACCGCGTGCGGTCAATCCTTTTTTGGTTTTACGAAATAGGCGAATTCATTTCCTCAACATATTCCAAGTACCGTTTCAATGTCAGTGGTGTTTTCATTCCGAAATGGTACTGGATATAATCGTTCTCTTGTTTGGATAAGAGGGCGTGGAGGATAGCGGTTCTTCTGAAATGTTGGGCTGAAATCCCTTTCCGCAAACCAGAACGGGCTACTTCTTGGCGGATCATCTTTTGGATCGCGATTTCCGTCAGACGCTTCGGTCGATTATCCTCATAACTCCAACGATAGGTCAGTCGCTTAAAATCGAACGCCACGAAAAATGGATCTGCACTGTACTGCGCAGGACGGACTGAAACAGGGATGGACTCGTAATAGGCGAAAAGTATTTCACTATCCTTTTTGGAGAGATTGATGGTCCGATGGGTTGACGGTTCATCCGTTTCCACCTTCAGTTCCTTTTGTATGAAGGAAACATGCCTCATGTCGATCGAGCATAATTCATGCAATGTCAGTCCATGGTTTAACAGCAGGGTGAATAGTGCCAAATTCCTTTTTGCCAGGTATGGATAGGCTTTTTGTTGATTTTCCGTAAGACCTTCCGCTGTTGGTACGATTTCCATCAACCGTTCACTTTCCGCGTCCTTGATGAACATTTCTTCAGAGAATCCTTCTTCAGCAAGGCTGTGCAACTGGATATCGTTTACGGGGTTGCTCGGAATTTTATTATGTAAATTAAGGTAATGGTGATATTGTTTCAAAACACTAAAGACTCGTTTCAACGTCCGGTATGAATACGTTCGTTCTTCACTCAAAAAATCGAAATACGTCTGTATGAAGGTTGTCGTGAAGACTTTCGGATCTTCATAAGACAAGTCGTTCACGCGGATCCATGCAAGGTAATCTTCCAGGTCATATTGATACCGTTTGACCGTTGAGGGACGCTTTCCCCGTTTCTCCAAATCCAGAATGAAGTCGATCGTGTTTTTCGGTGTTTCCTCAGTATTCATGCCTTTTCCACCACCTTGGAGTCATTTGTTTCCATTATAGCACGTGTGAGGAAGATGAAAATGCATAACCATAAAGGAAAACTCACACGCTAAGAAAAAAATCATCGAGGTGGATTGGATGTTCAAGAAAGTACTCACCGTTCTCTTCGTCCTTCATTTCTTAGCTGCATGTAATTATATCGATGCTGAAGAGGGGCAAGAGAATTACAGCAACCCTACAGAACAAAACTTCCGGACCAACAAGAACAACTTAGAAGATACACCGATTGTGAAAAGAACATCAGCAGAATCTGCAAACGCGAAAGAGCTTGTCGAGTTGACTGAGCAGGTGAATGGAGTGGAAAGTGCTCGAGCGATCGTAAGTGGCATCTACATCGTTGTTGGCATTCAGCTTGAAAAAGGGGCTGGCGAAAACGAAACGGTAAAAGCCGTATATGAACGGCTTAGTAGCCATAGTCATGGTGCGAACGCTTTGGTGACGGCAAATCCAGAGCATATCCGTACATTGGATGAGTGGGGCACCGCCATCAAAAATAATAAAATGACCGAAGAGATTGATATTTATAACGGTCTAGGCGTAATGATCAGCCATATCAAGCCTAACGAAGACCTGCAAATCCGCAAATCCAACCCTTCAAAAGAATATTTGGATCGACACCGATTACCGGATATCAAAAAATGACCCTGTAAAACCAGGGTCTTTTTAATTAGTATATGAGTGGTTCATAGGCATTTGTCACACATTCTGCTACTGGGCGTATAATACACAAGAATCTGAAAGTGAGGTGAAGGTTCATGCAACAGGCGATCAGTCGAAACACGAAAAGCCAGATCAACGTCGTGCTTAGTTCGGGCTCTCCTTCATCTATGACAAAAGACGACTGGCTAACTGATGCAAAAGGACGCGAAAAGCACGCACCACTCAAAAGTATCCAGAAAGAACTTGAAGCTCTTGTCGGAATGGATGAATTGAAGGAATTGATCAATGAAATCTATGCGTGGCTCTATATAAATAAATGTCGAGAAACTGCCAACCTGAAGACAGGGAAGCAAGTGCTTCATATGATGTTCAAAGGTAATCCGGGTACTGGAAAAACCACTGTCGCGCGGATGATCGGTAAGCTGTTTCATGATATGAACGTACTCTCCAAAGGGCACTTGATTGAAGCGGAACGAGCGGATCTGGTTGGTGAATATATCGGACATACCGCACAAAAGACGAGGGAGCTGGTCAAGAAAGCCCTTGGTGGGATTTTATTCGTTGATGAAGCTTATTCTCTGGCACGCGGTGGTGAAAAAGATTTCGGTAAGGAAGCTATAGATACGCTTGTAAAAGCGATGGAAGACCAACAGAATGATTTTATCCTGATTCTAGCTGGCTATTCGAATGAAATGGATCACTTCCTCACTTTGAACCCTGGTTTGCCTTCAAGGTTCCCTGTTGTCGTCAGCTTTCCAGATTATACAGTCGATCAATTGATGGAAATTGCAAAACGGATGATTAAGGATCGTGAATATAAACTGTCATTGGATGCAGAAAGAAAGCTTCGCTCCCATTTGCAATCCGTTCGGTCAAGAGAAGGAAGCACGTTCTCCAATGGTCGATATATCCGCAATCTGTTAGAGAAATCGATGCGGAAACAGTCCATGAGGCTATTGAAAGAAGGTAGGGTGGATCGGGATTATTTAATCTTGTTGACAGAGAGAGACCTCCATCTAGCAGAAACCCCCTGAATTTGATAAGATGAATGCAATAGAATGAGCATTCTGTACTGAAAAAAGGCAGGGGAATAGATTGGCAGGATTACCGATTGAAAAAGAAAAAACATTATTAGTAGGGTGTCAGTTGCAGGACAGAAGCGACACCCTTTTTGAATCTTCTATGTCCGAGCTCGCCGCATTGGTAAAAACAGCTCAGGGAGATCCGGTTATGGAAGTGAGCCAAAAGCGGGAACGGTTCCATCCAGCAACCTTGATCGGAAAAGGGAAAGTAGAAGAAATAAAATCTCTTATAGAAGAAATTGAAGTCGATCTTGTCGTTTTCAACCATGAAATGTCACCGAGTCAACTGCGCAATTTGGGTGAAGCGTGGGACGTCAAAGTCATCGACCGTACACAATTGATCCTCGATATCTTCGCTCAGCGAGCCAAGTCCAAGGAAGGGAAACTACAGGTGGAATTGGCGCAGCTTGAGTATTTGTTACCCCGGTTATCTGGACAAGGTACCCAACTTTCAAGACTTGGTGGTGGTATCGGGACAAGAGGACCAGGTGAAACGAAGCTAGAGACAGACAGGAGACATATCCGCAACCGAATTACAGATATCAAGAACCAATTGAAGACTGTCGCCTCTCATCGACAAAGATACCGTGAACGGAGAAAGACGAACCAAGCTTATCAAATTGCATTGGTAGGTTATACAAATGCGGGGAAATCAACCTGGTTCAATGTATTGACGGATGCTGATGCGTATCAGGAAGACCAATTGTTCGCTACACTTGATCCGATGACAAGGAAGCTGAAGCTACCGAGTGGGATGTTGACGTTGCTCACAGATACAGTAGGTTTCATACAGGATTTGCCGACTGGACTCGTCGCAGCTTTCCGGTCGACACTTGAAGAGGTGACAGAGGCGGACTTGATCATACATATGGTCGATATTGCTGATCCAAATCGGGACGAGCATCAGGAAACGGTCGTTGGTTTATTGAAAGAACTTGGAGCGGATCAAATCCCAGTCCTCACGGTTTACAACAAAAGTGATCTAGAGCATGAAGCATTGACAGAATATCAATCGTTGAATGTATCTGCTTTCCGAGAAGAAGACGCGAAAAAGCTCTTGAATTCGATGGAAGAGACGATCAAATCCTCCATGGTACATTATCAGGTTTCGGTTCCTTCTCATGATGGAAAGTTGTTGAGTGAATTGCAGCGTTTGACGATCCTGAACAGAAGAGAGTGGGACGAAGAAGCACATGTCTACGTATGTGAAGGTTTTGTCCATCCGACTCTTCCGATCTATGACCGGATTCAAACATTGAACGAACAGGGAGACTCTAATTAAGAATGAACGTATATGATGAGAACAGCAACGAAGAAAGACTATCCACATTAACGGAAAAAATTGAAGAAAAAATCAAATCGATTCATGAAGAGATCGAGCGTATCGAGCTTTTCAACCAACAGAAAGTGTTAGATGCTTTTCGGAATCATCAGGTGAGTGATTTTCATTTTACTCCATCTACAGGATATGGGTATGACGATACTGGACGTGATGTACTGGAGAAAGTGTATGCAGATGTATTCGGAGCTGAAGCGGCAATCGTTAGACCACATATCATTTCTGGCACCCACGCTATATCGATTGCGCTATCAGGTGTCCTAAGACCTAAAGATGAGCTTTTATACATCACTGGGAAACCATATGATACGTTGGAAGAGATTGTCGGAATCCGTGGGGACGGTAAAGGTTCTTTAAAAGAATTCGATATTTCTTACCAATCCGTTGACTTGACGGAAGCGGGTAGAATGGATTTTGATGCAATCCGTCATTCGATCCATTCCCAAACGAAAATGATTGGGATCCAAAGATCAAAAGGCTATGCCGATCGACCTTCTTTCACCATAGAACAAATCCAAAAAGCGATCTCGTTTGTGAAAAAGATAAAACCAGATGTCATCGTTTTTGTGGATAATTGTTATGGAGAGTTTGTAGAAGATCGAGAACCGACAGAAGTAGGAGCAGACCTGATGGCTGGATCGCTCATTAAGAACCCAGGTGGCGGGTTGGCGAAAATCGGTGGGTATCTTGCAGGTAGGGAAGATCTGATTGAGTTATGTGCATACCGTCTGACCTCACCTGGTTTAGGGAGAGAAGCGGGTGCCTCTCTTGATACATTACTCGACATGTATCAAGGATTCTTCCTAGCACCACATGTGGTCAGCCAGTCGTTGAAAGGCGCCGTCTTTACAGCAGCCTTTCTCGGTGAACTGGGCTTTGATACGACACCAGCTTGGAACGCACCGAGAACAGATCTCGTTCAGTCCGTAAAATTTCATGAAGCTTCATTAATGGTGAAGTTTTGCCAGGAAATCCAAAAAGCATCGCCAGTGAATGCTCATGTCGTACCTCACCCAAGTTATATGCCTGGATACGAGGATGATGTGATTATGGCTGCTGGCACTTTCATACAAGGGTCAAGTATCGAGTTGTCGGCAGACGGTCCGATCCGACCGCCATATGAAGCATACGTTCAAGGTGGATTGACCTATTCGCATGTGAAAATCGCCGTCACATCTGCTGTAAAGGAAATGACAAAAAGTGGTTTAAAGATTCTGATATAGGGAATGTTTTAAAGGGAGTGTGGAAAAAACACTCCCTTTTCTATGCTCAAAAAAATATGTGAGGTTTTCTTACATATGTTTGACACAAAACATAACAATAGCATATACTTATAGTAATTCAGCAGGAGGGAGGGACCGATATGGGAGATCACGTAAGACGTAACATGCCTCTATTTCCCATAAGTATCGTAAAGCAGTTGACAGAACTGTCCGCAAGACAAATCCGTTACTATGAAGAAAACGGCCTGATTACACCGGCACGATCCGAAGGTAACCGGAGAATGTTTTCATTCAATGATGTCGATCGGCTGCTTGAGATCAAGTCTCTTCTGGAGCGTGGTATCAACCTGGCTGGAATCCGAGAAGTATTTGAAATGAAGGAACGAGGAATTCAGGCTCCTGAGCCCCACTATAAGAAAGAACCGACTGAAGGAGAAATCCATAAGTACTTGAAGAAAGAATTATATCAAGCGGGGCGTTTCGGAAAGACTTCACTGATCCAGGGAGAACTATCACGTTTCTTTAATTGAGGCAATGCGATTTACTTGTATATGCAATGAAAAATTCATTTAAAAAATTAGGAGGAAACAAAACATGGGTTCGAAGTATTCAAAAGACCAGATCTTCAAAATGGTGAAAGAAGAAAATGTACGATTCGTCCGTTTGCAATTCACTGACTTGCTAGGTACGATCAAGAACGTCGAAATTCCTACAAGTCAATTAGAGAAGGCGCTTGACAACAAAATGATGTTTGATGGATCTTCCATTGAAGGATTCGTCCGAATCGAAGAATCAGATATGTATTTGTATCCAGACCTTGATACTTTCGTCGTATTCCCTTGGACTTCTGAAAAAGGGAAAGTCGCACGTTTGATCTGTGACATCTATAATCCGGATGGTACACCATTTGAAGGTGACCCTCGTGCAAACTTGAAACGAATCTTGCAAGAGATGGAAGACCTTGGGTTTACAGACTTCAACATTGGACCTGAACCGGAATTCTTCTTATTTAAAAACGATGAAAAAGGTGAGCCTACTCTTGAGTTGAATGACAAGGGTGGATACTTCGACCTTGCTCCTACCGATTTAGGTGAAAACTGCCGACGTGATATTGTCCTTGAGCTTGAGGACATGGGCTTTGAAATCGAAGCTTCCCATCACGAAGTTGCACCTGGTCAGCACGAAATCGACTTTAAATATGCAGATGCTGTCACGACGTGTGATAACATCCAAACATTCAAATTAGTCGTCAAAACAATCGCACGAAAGCATGGTCTTCATGCGACGTTCATGCCGAAACCACTTTTCGGAGTGAATGGTTCTGGAATGCATGCGAACATGTCCTTATTCAAAGGGAAAGACAATGCTTTCTTTGATGAAAATACAGAAACGCAATTGAGTGAAACGGCCATGCAATTCTTGTCTGGAATTGCGAAACATGCTGAAGCATTTACAGCGATCACCAACCCGACAGTGAACTCTTATAAGAGACTCGTTCCGGGCTATGAAGCACCTTGTTATGTAGCTTGGTCTATGCGTAACCGTAGTCCACTCATCCGTATCCCGGCTTCAAGAGGGATCAGTACTCGTATCGAGGTACGTAGTGTCGATCCTGCTGCAAATCCATACTTGGCGATGGCAGCGATGTTGGCAGCAGGCCTGGACGGCATCAAGAACAAAATGGAAGCACCGAAACCAATCGACCGCAACATCTATGCAATGGATAAAGCGGAACGTGAGGAAGCAGGAATCCGTGACCTTCCAGCAACATTGAAGGACGCACTAGAACTCTTCAAACGAGACGAAGTCATCACTTCTGCTCTAGGTGCACACGCTACAGAACACTTCATCGAGTTGAAAGAGATCGAATGGGATATGTTCCGTACGCAAGTCCACCCTTGGGAACGTGAACAGTATATCCAACTATATTAATCAACTAGTACCCTGGACCTATTTTTGGTCCAGGGTTTTTCTGTTTTCCCCTTATTTAACAATGGTTCATGGCCTGCAATGGATAAGCTAACCAATTCTTTGTACTATTTGACTATATTTTTATGTGGGATTTTTTAGTATTGTATAGAGGGACAAAAAAGTTCAAAATCTGACATGATTTCTATGATCATTTAAATAAATGGGGGAGAAAGATTGAAAGGAAAAGCAACCATTGCGGTATTGACCTCAGCGAGCTTGGTATTAGGTGGATTCGGCTTTATAGGCGACGATGTTGTACGAGCCGAGTCGTTGAAGGATAAGATTCATGATGTAAAAGAAAAGCGTGAAGAGAATAAATCAGAACAAGATCAAACCAAAAAAGAGATTGAAAAGATCAAACACAATCAAGACCTTCTTGATGCAGAAATCAAAAAGCTTGATCAACAAATGGGCGAGACGGAAACCAAAATTGATCAAAAAGAGAAAGACATAGCAAAAACGAGAGAAGAAATCGAAAAACTGAAAGCTGAAATTGCCGTTCTGAAAAAACGGATTGAAGAACGGGATAAAATGCTCAAGGAACGAGTAACAGCGATGTATGAAAATGGAGGTACTGTCCAGTACATAGAGGTTATACTTGGGTCCAAAAGTTTTGGAGACTTCCTTGATCGTATATTCGCATTGAATGAAATTGCGGAGCAAGATAAAGAGATTTTAGAGGCACATAAGAATGATAAACAGAAACTAGAAGAAACGAAGCAGAAAGTAGAAAAAGAACTTGCGCAGTTGAATCAACAAATGAAAGAATTAGAAAGTTTAAAGGCAAGCTTGAAGCAAAAAGTCGATCGTAAGAATGCACTCTTGAGCGACTTGAAAGAAGAAGAAAAGCACATGCATGAAGAGCTTGGTAAGTTGGAAGATGAACAGGATCTTCTAAGGAAGCAGCAAGCTGCGTTCGAAGCTGAAAAACGCCGACAGGAAGAAGAGGCGCGACGGGCTGCAGCAGCTCGGGCAGCTGCAGAAGCTGCGGCAAGAAAAGCAGCAGCTGAAAGAGCGGCAAAAGAGAAAGCGGCTGCAAAGAAATCGTCTTCAAGCCAATCGAGCAGTAATTCTTCTTCAAACAGCAATTCAACCAGCAGCAAACCGGCTGTTAAGAAACCATCTGTTTCAAGCAGCTTGTTCATGAAACCATCGGCTGGATATTTCACATCCGGTTACGGTCCTCGTTGGGGAAGCATGCATCCTGGAGTCGATATTGCGCGTGGTGGGACAGTTCCAGTTGTCGCATCTGCGTCAGGGACAGTCATCAAATCCTACTACTCTAGCAGTTACGGAAATGTCATCTTTATTGCCCACTATCTCAATGGACAAACATACACAACCGTTTACGCTCATTTAAGAAGTCGTAATGTTGGAAACGGTGCATCTGTCCAAAAAGGACAGCAAATTGGAATTATGGGGAATACAGGAAGATCGACTGGACAGCACTTACACTTTGAAATTCATAAAGGTCAATGGAATATGAGCAAATCCAATGCTATCAATCCACGACAATTTTTCTAAGTCTGATAAGAGAGAAGGGATCACCATTTCAGGTGATCCCTTTTATTATTCCATCATTTCGGTATCCAATTTGAAGTGTTTTTTTGATAACTCTTGGAATTGATTGGGTTTGACTTCAACCTTTTCGTGCTGACCATGATCCCATCGGGTCAGGGTGGTATCGGTTAATGTAATTCTCCCATTCTCAGTCAATCGGGTTAACAGAGGGTTTTTGTTGAATGGCGATTTTTCATGTTCAATGATTGTTTTTTGTATATCGTTGAACGCTGTGACATCTTCGATCTGTTCCGTCGAATCAAAAGTGTAACCTGCTCTCCAGTCTTTATCTTTATGCTTCAATTTTAGTTCGAGCGTATAATCTCCCAGATCGTTTTCTGATTTTTTCACAAAGAATTCCCCGTTGGAAGACGTCACTTTCTCACCACTCAAAGGGACCGGCTTCAATGGCAGATTACCACCAAAACCAGTGTCGACAAGATATTTTTTGCTGTTATGAATCAGTAGAATGGCGACATGGGTTCTTCCGAGCGGTTCACCGTTCAGAACGACTCCACGCACCATATACGCCTCAAAACCATTTTCAATCAAGAATAGATAAAGTAAAGGATTCAGTTCATAACAAAGTCCACCTTCTTCATTTATTAGAAGCTTGTCAATCAGGTAATCTTCTGTCAGAGGTTGCGTCTTATTTTGCATGATGCGTATGTTTTCAAAAGGAATGGTCCTTGATAAGTTTTGGAGTACCTGCTCCAGGTTATGGAAATCAACCGTTTCCTGGCTCGAAATTCCAATCCTCTTCCGGAACAATTCATTCATGTACAACACCTCCATTGAAATAACATTGAATAGGCTGCTTTTCATATCTTTATTTTCACACATTTGTAAATGAAGTGGAACGGTCATAGGAATGAAAAGTTTTAGAGCTTAAGTTGTAGAGTGTATACGCACAACATATGCAATAAAAAAAGGAGTGCGGATCATCCGCACTCCTCCTTACCACGGAATCTAGTGTATGGTTCGATAGACTCCAATGACTTTTCCTAGTATAGATACATTTTTTAGAATAATCGGTTCCAGAGAAGCGTTTTCCGGTTGAAGTCGGACATAATCTCTTTCCTTGAAGAATCGTTTGACTGTCGCTTCATCTTCCTCTGTCATAGCTACGACGATATCCCCATTGATGGCAGTGGACTGTTGTTTCACGATGACCATGTCTCCATCATAGATTCCAGCTTCTATCATACTATCACCTTGGACAACTAATGCGAATACATTGTCATCTCCTACCATATGATCTGGTAGAGGGAAATACTCTTCTATGTTTTCGATAGCCGTGATAGGTTGACCAGCAGTTACCTTACCAATGACAGGAACATTGATCGATTCGCTCTTCGGTATGGTCGTATCCATATCCTCTGTAATGACTTCGATCGCTCTAGGTTTGGTAGGGTCTCTACGAATCAACCCTTTTTTCTCAAGACGTGATAGATGTCCATGAACGGTCGAACTGGATGCGAGTCCAACTGCCTCCCCGATCTCACGGACAGAAGGAGGATATCCTTTATGTTTCACTTCAAACTTTATGTAATTCAATATGTCTTGTTGCCGGCGTGATAGTTTCATTCTGTCCACCTCAATTCTCCTCGTTTGTTGCATTAAGTATATCATGTGTTCGGCGAACATACAAACATAAGTTCGAGAAAAACGGTTGACAAGAACAGGCGTTCTTATTACAATGAATTTATCAAATGAGAACAGATATTCGTATCGGAGGGATTTGTAATGAAAAGACAGAACGGTTGGTCTTTCGTAATTGTATTGATTGTGATTGTCTCAATAATGGGAAGTTATTCACTCGTAAAAGCGAACTCTGAAGCGGAAGCAGAATACGTGAAGATCAAGATTGAACAAGGGGATACGCTTTGGGGTTTATCCTCCAAATATAAAAAAGATCATACTTTTACAGCTGAAGCATTCGTGAATTGGGTAGAGAAAAATAATGGTGTACAAGCAGAAAGCCTCCAACCGGGACAAACGGTCACGATCCCTGTTAAATTGGATATGAACCAGATTGCATCCAAATAACCGAACAGAAGTGAAGGGAATTACATGAAAGCAGTCATATACTGTAGAGTCAGCACAGAAAAAGAAACACAAGCATCTTCTCTCGAGCGTCAAGAAATGGAGCTTAGACAACTCGCAGCCGAGTTTCATTTTGAAATTATAGAGGTCATCCAAGAAATGAAAAGCGGTTTTGAGATTGAAAGAGACGGCATGCTTCAAGTAATGGATCTAGCAAAAGAAGGCTATGCGGATGTTTTACTAGTACAAGACGAAACGAGGATCGGCAGGGGAAGTGCCAAAATCGCCATTCTTCACACACTGGGAAAATATGGTGTAAAATGCTATACGATCAGTGAGCAAGGGGAAATCCAACTTACAGAAGCGGATTCAATGGTGCTTGAAATCGTGAGCCTAGTAGAAGACTATCAACGGAAGTTACATAATGCAAAGATCAAACGAGGAATGAGAAGAGCAGTCAACAAAGGCTATCGACCTGAACGGAACCTGTCCAATTTGACAAAAGGTGGACGAGAACGCAAGGAAGTCCCCATCGAAGAAATTGTAAGGCTTAGGCAGCTTGAGTTGACATTTAAGGAAATCGCGACGACTCTTAACGGATTAGGGTTTGATATTTCTAAAGCAACAGTCCACCGGCGGTATCAAGAATATGTGGATGCACAAAATTAGAAATATGAATCGAAATACGTTACACTTATAAAATGAATCTGGTTAAAGGAGTTTAGCGATATGCTTTCACAACAAAAAATAGATCGGATCAATGAACTTGCAAGAAAATCGAAAGCTGAAGGACTTAGTCCAAAAGAGAAGGACGAACAACAAAAACTGAGAGCAGAATATCTCAAGGCTTTCCGCGGAGGTTTCAAAAACCAACTGAAGTCGATTAAAGTCGTCGACCCGGAAGGAAATGATGTAACTCCCGATAAATTGAAAAACGAAAAAAAGCGTAAACATTGATAACAAGCCTGATTTGAATATTTTTTCAAATCAGGCTTGTCTTTGTATTGCATCAGAATGAAACTCTGGTATACTGTTGTATAACAACGGGTGAGGGGTGGATAATCTGATGTTCTCTATAACAAGTCCGGCTGTAAAGTTATATAAGGAAGAACTAGGCTTGAAGAATGGGGATGGCATACAATTGTTTTGCCGATATGCTGGGAGTGAAGCAGGTCTATGCATTGGAGTAGAACGAGGTTTGCCTGGGGAAGACGACTATGTTCAAGAAATTGACGGTATCCAATTTTTTGTCCGGCCACATGAAGTCTGGTTCGTTGAAAAAATGACAATGGATTACGATGATTATGACGATCGATTTACGATTGAACTTCCAAGTATCGCTTAAAGGTTGAATGCCTGTACCACAACAGATGGTGCAGGCATTTTTGTGTACCTTCAATTCCTCTTGAATGATAAAGAGGGAGATGTGCAAAACAACACTGGAATCCCTTTATTAAAAGCCAAGAAAACATGCACGAATTACAATTTTTCGACTATTATAGATCTGCCTTGTGAATTTTAACAAGAGGGTATATCATGAGAAAGGAATGATAGAATAAGGGTGTAACAAGAAAGGATGAATCGTCGTGTCAACATCTATTGAGCAATTATCAATAAACACAATCCGTACATTATCAATTGATAGTGTCGAAAAAGCGAACTCTGGACATCCGGGAATGCCGATGGGTGCGGCTCCAATGGCTTATCAATTATGGAGTAAGCATATGAATCATAACCCATCCAATCCAGATTGGTTCAACCGTGATCGTTTCGTATTATCGGCTGGCCACGGTTCTATGCTTTTATATAGCCTGCTACATCTTTTCGGGTACGATGTATCTATGGAAGATCTGAAGAACTTCCGTCAATGGGAAAGTAAAACACCAGGTCATCCAGAGTATGGAGATACGCCCGGTGTTGAAGCAACGACTGGTCCATTAGGACAAGGTGTTGCAATGTCTGTAGGTATGGCGATGGCTGAAAGACACCTTGCTGCTACATACAATCGTGAAAACTACAATGTTGTCGATCATTACACATACAGCATTTGTGGTGATGGAGATTTGATGGAAGGTGTTTCTTCTGAAGCTGCTTCACTTGCAGGTCATCTACGGCTCGGTCGTCTGATTGTCATGTATGATTCCAACGATATCTCTTTGGATGGGGACCTTCACATGTCCTTCTCTGAAGACGTTCAAAAACGTTTCGAAGCATATGGTTGGCAAGTACTGTTTGTGGAAGATGGAACAGACTTGGATACGTTGGACAAAGCGATTGCTGAAGCGAAAGCAAACACTGATCAACCGACATTGATCGAAGTGAAGACCGTCATCGGTCACGGTTCACCTAACAAGTCTGGAAAATCAGCCTCACACGGTGCTCCACTTGGTACAGATGAAGTGAAGATGACAAAAGAATCCTACAAGTGGACATTTGAAGAAGACTTCCATGTTCCAGCAGAAGTCCAAGAGCACTTCCGACAATTGAAAGAAGATGGTGCTAAAAAGGAACAAGAATGGAATGACCTATACAAGTCCTATGAAGAAGCGTATCCAGAACTTGCAAGCCAATTGACGGATGCGATCAATGGTAAACTTCCTGAAGGCTGGGAAAATGAGCTTCCTCAATACAAAGCAGGTGAGGATAAGCTTGCAACACGTGCATCTTCTGGAGAAACATTGAATGCAATCGCAAACAGTGTACCTCATTTCTTTGGAGGTTCTGCTGATTTAGCTGGTTCGAACAAAACGATGATGAAAGATAAAGGAACGTTTTCTCGTAATGACTACAGCGGACGCAATATCTGGTTCGGTGTACGTGAATTCGCTATGGCTGCAGCGTTGAATGGAATGCAGTTACATGGCGGTTTGAAAGTTTACGGAGGAACATTCTTCGTCTTCTCAGATTACCTTCGTCCTGCAATGCGTCTTTCTGCACTAATGGGTCTACCAGTCACATATGTACTGACACATGACTCCATCGCAGTTGGTGAAGATGGACCGACACACGAACCGGTCGAACAACTTTCTTCACTTCGGGCCATGCCGAATCTCGGTATCATCCGTCCAGCTGATGGAAATGAAACGGTTGCAGCTTGGAAACTTGCTCTAGAAAGTGAGTCGAAGCCGACTGCACTTGTTCTTACTCGTCAAGGTCTTCCAACATTGGAAGGCACGAACGAAGAAGGTGTCCGTAAAGGTGCTTATGTCGTATCTCCAGCACACGAGGGACCTGCAGATGTGATGCTCCTTGCATCCGGTTCCGAAGTTTCCCTTGCAGTGGGAGCGAAAGAGGAGCTCGAAAAAGAAGGGATCAAGGCTTCGGTTGTCAGCATGCCTTCTTGGGACCGTTTTGAAGAACAACCACAGGATTACAAAGAGAGTGTCATCCCTAAAGCTGTGAAGAAACGTCTTGCAATTGAAATGGGTGCAACGCATGGTTGGCATAAATATACTGGAGATGAAGGACAAGTCCTCGGTATTGATCGTTTCGGAGCATCAGCTCCTGGTGATCGAGTCATGAAGGAATACGGATTCACAGTAGAAAATGTCGTAGCGAAAGTAAAAGCGATGTTAAATAATTAATGATTTTTGGATTGACCCGGTAAGGGTCAATCCTTTTTACTTCAAAAAGTTCAGATCGAAAATTCTTTCGACAAAAGACGCCATTTAATTCTACATATAATGACAGCGCTTACAGGATATTTTTGGTATACTGACTGGATAAGTATGGTATGCCGAGGTGATGGATTGTGCGGAAATATGAGATCTTTTTACTCGAAGATGAAGTAGCGTACTATTATTTTGGGCGGGAACAGGTTTTGTATCAATTTTTCGTAGAAGCTGTTAATCCAGTACCAAGTTTAAGGAATATTATAGAAAGGCAGCTCGCCTATATTACGAAAGCAATTCCTAGCTTCGTGTTTAACTATGAATTGAAAAAGGTAGATTCCACTTCAAAAGGTTTCAACTTGAAGAAGGATGAACAAATGCTTATCATTTATTCTGATGTAAGTAAGGCTGTTCTTAGGAAGCTGGATCACCAATTGACACTGATCTCTACTGGTAATTTCGATGCGGAGACACTCATGTTCGAGCACTTGAGAAAAGTCGACAAAACATTTGTTGCAGTGGATATCGAAGGGAATAGCATCGGGTGGTTAAGTCCTGTTAAACAAGCCCACTTCATTTGAGTCAAAACGTCAAAGAAATTTCGTTTACATATATTGAGTTCAGATCGGAATTTATAGTACACTAGTTCTAGACAACGAGAAGGGAGAAATATGAACATGGATTGGATGTTAGTCGTTGTGGGCTTAATCGCACTACTCGTCGGTGTAGCGATTGGCTTTTTTATCGCCCGCAAATACATGATGAGTTATCTTAAGAAAAATCCACCTATTAACGAAAATATGTTACGCGTAATGATGATGCAAATGGGACAAAAACCATCCCAAAAGAAAATCAATCAGATGATGCAAGCAATGCAAAAACAGATGAAATAGATGGTGGACAAGCACTCACTTGGTTGAGTGCTTTTTTTACATTATAGTATAATGAGCTGTATGCCAATTAGACTCATTACACATCATCTTGAACTTTAAGATGAATGAAGAAAAGGACTTGATGGAAATGGATAACGTTCAAGTTGTTTCAGTTGAATCCGTTGAATGGAATGATTTTCATATCATAGATGTACGATCTCCATCAGAATTTAGAGAATTCCATATCAATGGGGCGATCAATGTACCGATATTCTCAAATGAGGAGAGGGCTAAAGTCGGTACGATGTATAAACAAGTCGGGAAAGAGGAAGCGAAAATGCTCGGTCTTTCCATCGTGTCTCCGAAACTTGTTGAGATGGTTAGCCGTTTGAAGGACATTCATCATTCTATAGAAAAGCCCATTCTCGTCTATTGCGCTCGTGGAGGTATGCGTAGTAGTAGTTTTGCAACCGTCATGTCATTAATGGGGCTACCGTGTTACCAATTACAAGGCGGAATACGCGCATATCGGCAAAAGATCGTTTCAGGCTTACGTTTTTATCACCAAAACCAAGTACCTTTTGTCGTCTTGGAGGGACTGACCGGTTCCAGGAAAACGGATATACTAGAAAGGCTCTCAATAGAAGGTTATCCTGTGTTGAACCTTGAGGAAATGGCAGGGCATAGAGGTTCTATCTTCGGGCAGGTCGGCACCGAAGCACAATCACAAAAAGCCTTTGACCGTAACCTCTACGATAGACTTTCAGATATTGGTGAGACAGATTACTATTTGATTGAATCGGAAAGCAAACGGATCGGTAAAGTGATTATTCCCGATTGGATTTTAAGTGGTAAAGCCTACGGGAAAAGAATCCATATCCATTATCCATTTGAAAAAAGGGTTCAGGCGATCTGTGCCACTTATAAACCTGAAGATCATCATGACCACTTAGGTGAGGCACTACAGAGATTAAAGAAAAGAATGAAGCCAGAATTGTTTCATGATCTTATGAATGATTTCCAAAAGCATCAGTATGAAAATGTTGTCCGCGTCTTACTTGAACATTATTATGATCCGAGATATCAATTTACTGCGGATCAGTACGTCACATCGCCGACCCATGTCCATATGGAGGACTTGGGAGAAGGTTTAGCAAAAGTCAGGGAAATCCTTCAAGATTATGAACAATTCAAGAACGTACGTGATTTGTAATTCTAGCGGGTACGCAAAGACATCATAAGAGACGAATCATGTAGAATGTGAGGCATACATATGGGAGAAACGGTATTGACATTGTTTCGGGAAAATGCCGAGGTGGCAATCGCCATAAGCTTACTCATCAATATCTTAATTGCGGTTTCTGGTTTCCTTCCTAGTTATTTTCTCACAGCAGCAAATATCTACTTTTTCGGATTTTTGGGCGGGACAACTCTTTCCATTGTTGGCGAATCGATTGGTGCTTATGTCGCCTTTCTTATCTATAGGAAAGGTTTTCGCAGATTTACTAGAGATAAACTGCAAAAATATAAAAGGGTTGAACCACTAATGAATTTAAGTGGATGGAGAGCATTCCAATTCATTTTGACGCTAAGGCTGATGCCATTCATGCCATCCGGAATCGTCACCTTCTTTGCAGCGATCGGGGTCGTTTCTGTTTTGACCTTTGTTTTTGCAAGTACAATAGGGAAGATTCCAGCATTATTAATAGAAGCTTTAGCCGTCCAACAAGTAATGGAATGGAACTGGATCGGAAAATTGATCCTCTTGGTGATCAGTCTGCTTTTCTTGTGGAATTTGCTCCCGTTCATCCGAAATAACGAACTTCAGAATGATAAAGGTGTGAAAAAATGAAACAAAATAAGGCCATCATAGGACTGACAAGTTTAACTTTGATATTGGGAGGGTGTTCTTCTATACCGAATCCGTTTGAAAAGGAAGAACCCTCCGTCAGTGAACAACCAGATGAACAACAGAAAGATCCATCCAACAATGATCAGGATGAATCCAGGGATCATGAAGGATCGGATGATCAGTCGGATGGTCAAGATGACAAACAGACAGATGAGCCTGATCTACCTTCTTTAGAAGACACGGTGACGGTGACAGCAGATGGAAAGAAAGTCGTCACCAATGTTGATGATCCACTTGTTCTCGTCAATAAAGAACGTAGTTTACCAGCTGACTATGAACCGGAAGACCTCGTCATACCGAATGTCCCTTTTCCATTTACGGAAAATTTACCGAAAAAACAATTGAAGAAAATAGCTGCCTCTGCGGCGGAAGAGATGTTCAGCCAGGCTGAAAAAGATGGAATACCACTGTTTGCACAATCCGGTTACCGTTCGTATGATCGGCAAGAAGCGATCTTTACTTCTAATGCTGAAAGGGTAGGAGAAGAAGAAGCGAACAAGTTCAGTGCGTATCCAGGTCAAAGTGAACATCAGAGCGGACTAGCACTCGATGTGACGTCACCGGCGGTTGAATTCAAACTCATCGAGGAATTCGGAGAGACTGAGGCTGGGCAATGGGTGAAGGAAAATGCCCATCGATATGGCTTTATTATCCGCTATCCAAAAGGTATGGAAGAAATCACAGGCTATCAATATGAACCATGGCATTTACGTTTTGTTGGGAAAGTCCATGCCGAGCGAATTCATGAACAAAATATGACACTTGAAGAATATCTGGGTGTCCAAGTTGAAGCCGTCAACTCTACCGAGTAAACTGAAAGATATGAAAGAGAGTAGAGTCGGTATTAGGGGGAGTTGAAACCGTTGGCAGCAGATGTGAATTTGTTCTTGGCATTCGGTGCGGGATTTCTGTCCTTCATTTCGCCATGTTGTTTACCATTGTACCCGGCATTCTTATCGTACATTACAGGAATGTCCGTGCATGAATTGAAAGAGGAAAGAGGCATACTACGGAAAAGGGCTTTATTACATACCACCTTTTTCTTGATTGGATTTTCAACGATCTTCATCGTTTTAGGGATGAGTACCTCCTGGTTTGGCACCTTCTTCTTCCAATATAAAGATTTGATCCGTGAGATTGGTGCGATATTAGTCGTGATATTCGGACTTGTCCTGATCGGAGTATTCAAACCTGAATTTCTTATGAAAGAAAGGAAATTCAAATTTCAGAGGAGACCGACAGGATATCTGGGTTCTTCTGCAATCGGAATGGGATTCGCTGCTGGATGGACGCCATGCACAGGACCGATTTTAGGAGCGGTCATCTACATGGCAACAACCAATCCAGGACAAGCGATGTTCTATATGGTTGCGTACGTCATCGGATTTTCATTACCATTCTTCATCATGTCTTTCTTTATCGGGCGAATGACCTGGATCAAGAAATACAGCAGAAGAGTCATGTTGGTAGGTGGTTATTTGATGATCTTCATGGGAGTATTCCTTTATTTTGATTGGATGTCGACACTGACATCCTTCTTATCCAATCGTTTCTTCAATGGCTTTTATGGATTCTGATTATTCGATTATAGTGGAGGATGTTTCGTAGAACATCCTCTTTTACATCAATTTGACCTATAATCCCATTTTGTTATATCGTTAAATAGGGTAAAAGAAAAATACATAGTGATAGAAAGGGTTCGAGACGATGCAATCTAATGATATTATTTTAAAAACGACCTCAGCTATCATCGTCTTCGTCATACTTGCGTTTTCCGTCAATTTATTCCTTGCAGGTCACAACGCACCCGGCGGAGGATTCATTGGTGGCTTGATGGCAGCTGGAGCATTCATACTTTTGTATATCTCATTTGGTTTGAAAACGATGAACAAAGTGCTGAAAGTCAATTTCCGATATTTTATTGCTGTAGGTTTGATGGTAGCATTCTTAACTGGAATTGGTTCTTTCGTCTTTAATCAACCATTCCTTAGTCATACATTCGGTTATTTCAAACTGCCGTTGTTAGGGAAGACGGAGCTTGCCACTGCAATGTTTTTCGACCTTGGTGTGTATTTGACGGTAATCGGAGTTACGATGACGATTATCTTGACAATCGCAGAAGATCGGGATCAAGGAAATGTGCAGGAAGGGAAGTAAATGAAGTGTTGGTAGTAGCGAGTACAATCATTGCGATTGTGATGGCAAGTGTAGCACTTTTCATCAGAATGCGGGCTGCACGGAAGCCTGCATCCATCAAGAAAATCATCTTACCCCCGTTGTTCATGTCAACGGGATTCCTTATGTTTTTGTACCCTCCAGCAAGGGTCAATTTGGATGAAGCTCTGGAAGCTCTTCTTGTAGGAGCATTGTTCTCATTGCTGCTCATCCGCACATCCTCTTTCGAAAAGCGATCAGATGAAATTTATTTGAGACGGTCCAAGGCATTCGTTTTCATTCTGATTGGATTGTTGTTGTTCAGAATTGTACTGAAGCTCTATCTAGGGCAACAGATATCCATTGAAGAAACAAGCGGACTATTCTTTATTTTAGCTTTCGGTATGATTGCTCCTTGGCGGATAGCGATGTATTTTAAATTCAAGAAGCTTCAAACAATTACAGAATGAAGAAAAGGTTGACCGTTACGGTCAACCTTTCGTTTTAGCCTAACAACTTCTGATAGGGTTGTAGGTCGATATTTTTTTGATTCAACTTTTTGATCAAGAATTTGTGGTCACGTTTAGGTGTAGCAATGATGTAACCGCGGATGATCAGATCCTGATCAATCGTTTTTCGTTTTTCCTCAATTGCCAATTCGCCGATTTTACCTGCAATTTTATCTCGGGCGACATCTCTGAACAGTTCCGGAACGGGTTCGACAAGTTCCTCGAGCAGAGCGGACTGTTGAGGAGTCCACATGTGTCTTGTTTCTTTTATATAATGGTCTTGCCAATCCAGGATGGACATTCCATCTTCTTTTGGCATTCGTTTTAAGAACTTCCGGAACATGAAGTATCCGCCTATCGCAAACATGGATATCAAGAAAAGGGTCCATAAAACGATGAACCACCCGAACCAACCTTCTAACATAAAGCCACCTCAGTCTAACGTTACGTTTCTTTCCCCATTATACTAGCTCTTAAAAAAGCAAATCAAGTCTGATTATCAAGACATAGGACTCCGTCGTCATAACATTAGATTACCATAACAAAATTATGTAAACAAAGTAGAGTGATGTAATGAATACAAGTCCTCTCGTATGGTTATTGTCCCACTCAATTCAACATATATAGACATATGATGTAGTACGTCTGAGTGGGGGAGGGATGAAAAGATGAGTTTGTTCGAACATCACTGCAACGATTGGAAAAATTCAAAGAAAGATAAGTGCGACACGTGTGTATGCGATCAGCTTTCTAAATTGGATACGGGTACACCGGTTTTCGTAAGGACGAAAGCAGGTGGAATTAAATCATCGATCAAAGGAAGATTCTTATGCTTTGATAAAAAGACGTGTTGTGCGACTTTTACAGAAGAAGTCTTTCGGGAAGAAATTACGACGATCATTGATTGCCGTGATATCGTCTCATTATCGATTGCAAATGAAGAATTCCTAGATAGTATGAGAGCGATTATGAACCAGGCATACAATGCACTCAACAACTTCACACCACCGAGCTAAAATAAATGAAAGTAGCTTTTCCAGCTACTTTCTACATAAACGGTTCATTCTTTGTTGAAGGGCCACACATAAAAGCTATAGAATGAAGTGGTACCATATCATCTATCAGACAAGGGACTTCATAAAGGAGCTTACATATGAATAGAATTTTTACATGTACAATGACAGTAAACGCAGATTTGGAAGAAGTGTGGGAATACTTTATCAACCTAGAGGAAAATGGTCCATCCTGGATGAATGGAATTTCGTCTTTGGATAAGGTTAGCTCAGGTGGAGTAGAGGAGGGGACAAGTTATGTATTCGAATCCCGTGGCAAGCCATTATCGACGACCATTACAAAGTATAGACCGATGGATACCGTGACTTTAACTTCTCAACAAGGAAAATTTCGGGCAGATTACATTTATTCATTCAGAAAAGAAAACAATGGAACGAAGATGACTTTAAATGCTAATTGTGAGGCGTCAGGTTTGATGAAGTTATTGTCACCATTGATCCAGGTGGCAATAAAGAAGTCGGACGGAGATCAATTGAAGAAGTTTAAAAATGCATTTGAAACTCGAACAAAATAACTGAAATTAAAAATGGCGGGACTGTGTGGGAATCGAACCCACCGGAGACGGCACGCGCCTCCCGAGAGGTTTTGAAGACCTAGGCGGACACCAGAACCGCAGCCAGCCCCATGTTATTTCAGGATTTCATTATATATCGGTTTCGACAAAATATCAAACATCACAGCTCATGTGACAAATTTTGTTGAAGACTATAGTCAACATACAACAATATTCTACAATTTAATAGGTGTTCTACTCACTACAAAGCATTCTGTATGTAGGATCCGTACGTTTGGATCTAAATATAGAGTGCTTTTTAAATTTCTATTGAAGAATAGGCCCATTTATATTATGATGGAAAAGCGTGTCGAAATATGCCGTTGTAATATACGCGTAACAATGTTATCCCCAATCCAGAGAGTTATCCACGATTTTTCCCTTCATCTCAAAACGATAGGATTTTATTACAAAATCCAACACCCAAAAGATGAAATTGAAATTATCCACAATGATCTGGAGTTTTCCACTGTTTTTCAATCTTCTCAAAAAATTAGCATTTTGAATCTATTTTCAATGTTACAAACATGCTACAAAGTTATCCCCGGTTACCCACAGTTATCCACCGTTCTAACGCCAGAATCAAAAACACTCCTTTTTGAAACGAAACTAGGACTTAAGACCCAATAATACCATCGTCTCACAAACACGTCTCAACAAACTTAATGAGATATAATTATGAAACATCATGTTTTTGATATATCATAGAGTAAAAGGTTGGTTTTAAGAAAGGAGCAAAGTAGATTGGCGAAACTTGGTTATGCAAGGGTAGCAGCTGGTAGTGATGCACTTGAAGAACAGGTTGACGCTTTGAAAGAATTTGGTTGCAAGAAAATCTTTACCGATGATAAGACAACTAAAAATACGTATAAAGATGGTTTGAATGCGATGTTGGAATATGCAAGAGAGGGCGACATCGTAGTCGTTTTGAAGTTGGACCGTTTAGCTCGAAGCATTCAAGAACTTCAGCAAATCATTGATGACTTGAAAGTCAGAGAGATTGATATCGTTTCAATCACCCAAAACATCAATACGACCACGGATCATGGGAACGATATTTATAGTTGGATCGATATATTCGCAGATTTCGAGCGGGAGTTACATAGTGAAAGAATCAAGCTAGGTATTGAAAATGCCAGAGAGAAAGGTGTCAAACTAGGCAGGAATGAAGCGAGTCGATCCATGAAGGAAAAAGCGTTTGAGATGTATCAATCGGAAGAACATACGATGCGTGAGATTGTAGAGGAAACCGGATTGAGCCGAGCGACGATCTATCGGTATATTGAAAGGAAAAAAGGAACGGAGTAAGCCGATTTGTTGCTTCTTACCATAACAGTAGATAAAGTAGAAAATGATACAGAAAACAGTAGGTGAAACGCATGTCTACCAACTATTATACAATTGGAATGGCCGGACACATCGATCACGGAAAAACGACGCTGACGAAAGCGTTGACGAACGTAGACACTGATCGGTTGAAGGAAGAAAAAGAGCGGAGCATCTCAATAGAATTAGGCTATGCCCCGTTTGATCTAGGGGATGGGTATCAAGTTTCCATCATAGATGTACCAGGGCATGAGAAATTCATCCGGCAAATGATTGCGGGCGTTGCCGGCATCGATTTTGTCATTCTGGTCGTTGCTGCGGATGAGGGCGTAATGCCTCAAACGAGAGAGCACGCTCTGATCTTGAATTATTTAGGAGTCGAAAACGCTGTCATCGCGGTAACGAAATCCAATAAAGTGGAACAAGAACTGCTCGATCTTGTTGAAGAAGACATCCGGAGTGAATTTTCCGGCACGATATTCGGTGAGGTCCCGATGTTCTTCGTGGACAGTGTATCTGGTCAAGGGATTGATGATCTGAAAGATGGTATACTCGAACGTTTGCCTGAAGTCGAGCAGAGGAATCCGGTTGCCAAATTCAGAATGCCGATTGATCAGGCATTCACGTTGAAAGGGAAAGGCGCAATCGTTAGAGGAACCGTTTTCGAAGGGACAGTCAATACGGGTGATGAGCTTTTCCTTCTACCGGGTAAAGCACCTGTTCGGGTTCGTCAAATTCAAGTACATAAGGAAACGGTTGAGGTCGCCATAGCTGGTCAACGTGCTGCAATCAACCTAGGAGGAGTATCTTCAAACGAGATATCAAGAGGAGACACCTTGACTTCGAACACCTCTCTCAGTCCATCCACTACTGTCGATCTCGTCCTTCATGTCCGTGAGCAGTTGGAGTACAAATTGAAACAACGTTCACGAGTCAAATTGCATACGGGAACTTCAGAGGTGATGGGAACACTCGTTTATTTCGATCGGAATGAGCTGAGTGAGGGATCACAGGAAAGCATCCTCTGTCAGTTGAGATTAGATGAACCGATAGCGGTTCTAAGAGGAGATCGATTCATCATCAGAAGGCCTTCGCCTGTTGAAACAATCGGTGGTGGATGGGTTTTAGATCCATTCGGTGCCAAATATCGATTCGGAACGAAGACGATTGAAATGCTTCAACAAAAAATGGAAGGTTCCTTATTTGATAGAATGATCGATTCTCTCCAATCAATGAAGGTTGCATCAATCCTTAAGTTGAGTGAATCAATTGGGGCTACAGAAGAGGAGACGGCAGATACTCTATCAGAAATGAAGGAAAGCGGAGAGGTCGTCAACCTTGAACCAGATAAAGTAGCCTTGAAAGCTGAACTAGAGCGCGCTTCCGAACAATTAATCGAACATCTTTCTAAGTTCCATCAGATGTACCCAATGCGATTAGGTCCAGGAAAAGCAGAAGTGGTTCAAGAGTTCAAAGTATCTTATCCGACTTTGCTTATTGAGCATGCGATTACGCGATGTCTCGATGAAAAGGTTATGATTAAGAATGGACCGTACTTGAAAAGAGCCGAGCATCAACCTACATTCCCGAAACAATGGGCAAAAAGGATGAGCAACGTTGTTGAACAGCTGCGCTATGCTGGGATTAAGCATGAAGGTTTAGCTGAAATGGTTCGTGACCAAGAAATACCAGACTCCCTGTTACCTGAGT
This sequence comes from Pseudalkalibacillus sp. Hm43, assembly GCF_051842935.1. Classification (GTDB taxonomy): domain Bacteria; phylum Bacillota; class Bacilli; order Bacillales; family Fictibacillaceae; genus Pseudalkalibacillus. The sequence goes on from NZ_JBPXRR010000001.1 coordinate 1,162,731, forward strand.
TTGAAAGATATTTACTTGAAACGAACCGAGCTGTAACACTCGAGGATGGCACATTCATCCACCAGGAAGTTTTCGACCATGCTTTGAAAAACTTGTATGACGGTACGGGTGGCGATTTATTCACTGTACAGGATGCTAAAGGTATTCTCGATCTGTCACGTAAGTACTGTATTCTATTTTTAGAAAAGCTGGACGCACTCGGTTTGACAACAAGAATTGATGATCAACGGAAGTGGGTGAAACATAAACTTGAACCCTATCTCAAACCCGAAAAAAGTAAATAAAATCGGCTTCTGGACGCCTTATCTCCATTCGAATCGTGGAAATACCACAACAGCTAGAAGAATTGCTGCCGGTTTATGTGACGAGGGGTATCAAGTTGAAATGTTCGCTTTTGAGGAAGAAAAATGGTCGGATCAGGATCTTAAGAGGATGGAATCTTGCGACCTTTATCATATCCTTCACTTCAGTCGATTTTCCTCATGGATGGATTCGAAGGACATCAAGCTGACAAAGCCTTATGTAATTACTTCTGGAGGCACGGACGTGAATGAGCAGATGGAAGACCCGATATCACGGCGTTTATTAGCAGAAGCAGAAGCCATCACTGTTTTTACCGATGAAGCTGCTCAAAAGGTCATGTCTGTTTATCCTGAACTGGAACAGAAGGTGCATGTCATCCCACAAAGCGTCTACATCCCTAAGCGTCACGAAGAACCCGATGTGGACCTCCCTGAAGGGAAGGGACCACACCTTTTATTACCCGCAGGTTTGAGAGAAGTAAAGGATGTTTTCCATATCATGGATCGGATTGCAGGGCTGAAAGAAATGTACCCGGATCTTCAATTCATGATTGTTGGGGAAGCTTTGGATCTTGAAATCTTAGGCCAGGTGAAAAAATTCGAACAAAAAAACGAGTGGTTTCATTACATTGGAAGTCTGCCGCTAGAGCAAATGGCGTATGTATATCAGTGGGCGGATATGATCCTGAATACGTCCATATCAGAAGGTCAACCGATCGCGCTGATGGAAGCGATGTATCACGGTGTGCCGGTCATCGCTCGTTCTAACGCAGGGAATGAAAGTCTCATACGTCACGGAGAGAATGGATTTATTTATAAAGAACCAGACTCCTTTGATGAGATGTTCATTCGATTGATGGAAAACAGAAGCCTGTATGACCAGTTTGCCAATAATGGAAGATCCATGATGAATCGTGAATTTTCCATTCAGAAAGAGATTCAACACTTTAAAGAAATTTATCAACAAATAACGAGGTGAACGAAAATGAAAAAAGTATTCATGCCAATTATCGCGATTTTCATGCTGTTCGTATTAGCAGCATGTGGAGGAGCAGATAAGACGAAAGAAGATTCCGGTGAACAGAAAGAAGAATTGACAATCGGAGTCATCCCGGCTCAGACAGAAGGGGAAATGCAAGGGGCGATGGAAAAGCTGGAAAGCTTACTTGAAGAAAAGATGGACCGTGAAGTGAAAATTGATACATATCCGGATTATAACGGGGTTGTCGAAGCGATGAACTTCGATAAGATCGATATGGCATTTTTCGGACCGTTGACGTATGTCATTGCTCATGAAAAGAGTGGAGCAGAAGCCATCATCACTCAGTTGGTGGATGGAGAACCGTTCTATCATTCCTATATCATCACCCATAAAGACAACGCATTTGACTCATTAGAAGACTTCCTGAAAGAGAGTAAAAAGTATGACTTTGCGTTCGGTGATCCGAATTCCACTTCAGGGTCACTCATACCGAGCATTGAACTTGGAGATCGTGGCGTTTTTACAGATGAGAACGAACATGAATTCAATACGGTACGATATACAGGTTCTCACGATGCCACTGCGTTAGCTGTTCAAAACAAGCAAGTTGATGCTGGTGCGATAGATAGTGCGATCTATGATCAGCTGATCGAGTCTGGAAAAATCGATGAAAGCCAACTGAAAGTGATTTGGAAATCCGATAAGCTTTTCCAATACCCTTGGGCTGTCAATAAAGAGATGGATGACGAAACGGTCAAACAGCTACAAGATATCTTCGTCAACATCGACGATAAAGAAATTTTAGATGCATTTGGTGCATCTGGTTTTACCAAAGCTTCGAACGAAGATTATGAAAGCATTCGACAAGCAGCTATCAAGCAAGGAGTCATTAAGGAGTAGGATCACATGGCCTGGTTTAAACGCCGTCACATCTTCACAACCCTATTAATATCGATAATAGTACTGATCAGTATGAGAGCGATGGAGTTCGATCTGTCCAAGTTCCGGGATTTCCGGAACATGATCGAATTCCTTTCAGGCTGGTACCCGATTGAAACCGAAATCATTCCAAGAATGATCATGGAAAGTCTCGATACAATGGCGATGGCGTTTCTGGGCAGTTTCCTTGGACTTGTCGTTGCATTGCCACTTGCATTCGTAGCGGCTCGAAATACGAGCCGTTCTCCTTTTTTATACGGCGCTTTTCGGATCGGATTAAGCTTCTTGAGATCTGTTCCTGAAATCGTATTCGGTCTGATTTTGCTGACTGCACTCGGATTGGGACCTTTCCCTGCAGTCATTGCCATCATTCTTCATAATATCGGAGTGTTAGGTAAGTTGATCTCTGAATTGATTGAAGCAGCGGATGTCGGACCGCAAGAAGCGATGAAATCCGTAGGTGCAAGCAGGTGGCTTGCCAACTTGTTTGCAATCATCCCGCAAATTTGGCCGAATGTCTTATCTCATTACTTTTACCGGTTTGAGGTCGCTATTCGGACATCGCTCATTCTCGGATTTATTGGTGGTGGAGGAATCGGACAGCAATTGTTCAATCATTTCAAAACCTTCCAATATCAGTCTGTCGCGGTCGATGTCTTGTTGATCATGATCATGGTCATTCTCGTCGACTTTGCCGGCAGTAAAATCAGGGAAGCGGTGATCTGATGGAGAATAAAGCGATCATTGAACTGCAAAATATAAGCGTGGAATATCCAGGGGCCGATCACTTTGCGATTGAAGATTTGTCTCTCACGATGGAAACCGGAGAATTCATCTGTGTACTTGGTAAAAGTGGAGCGGGAAAGTCGACGATGATCCGTTGTTTGAATGGTTTGCAGATCCCGACAGAAGGTCATGTCCTCTTTGAAGGGAACGACATTACAGCCTATAAAGAGAAAAAACTCAGGGGAGTCCGGACGAACATGGGCATGATCTTCCAGCACTTCAATTTGATACCGAGATTGTCGGTCATGCAAAATGTGCTGACTGGAACTTTCGGGAAAAGGAATGACATGTTGAGCTTGATAGGCTATTTCAATCAAAAGGAAAGGGAGCAAGCTAATAAAGCGATTGATGCGGTCGAATTGAGCCTCCATGCGAACAAACGGGTGGAACATCTAAGCGGTGGACAGAAGCAGAGGGTTGCGATTGCACGCGCGTTGCTGCAAAGACCGAAAGTGTTTCTCGGGGATGAACCTGTGGCCAGTCTCGATCCAGGTACCGCTAACCGAATCTTCCAACTCCTGAAGAGGATTCACGAAAAGCATCAATTGTTGACGCTCATCAACGTCCATGATGTAAATCTCGCGAAGAAATATGCGACGAGAGTACTCGCCTTGAAAGACGGTAAACTGATTTTCGATGGAAAACCTGAACGATTGACAGAAGAATTGCTTGAAACGATCTACGAATAAGAAAGAGTGATCCAACTGGATCACTCTTTTTGCTATTTCTTTGCATATAAATAGAAGTCTTTCTTTTCAGAAACAGAACCGATGATGGATGTTTCAGGTACACCATGTTCTTTCATCAGCTGTACGTATTGTTCAGCTTCTTCTGCTGGCATGCTGATCAACAGACCACCGGACGTTACGGCATCGCATAACAGCCATTGCTCCAGTTCAGATAATCCCTCATATTGAACATCTTCTGCAATCCAACGATGGTTGGCTTTCGTACCACCAGGAACGAAGCCGGATTCAGCAAGCTCCATCGTTCCATCAAGGACCGGTACATCGTTCAAACGCACTTCCATTGAAACATTGCTACCCTTCGCCATTTCAGAAGCATGACCTAGCAATCCGAATCCTGTTACGTCTGTTACGGCAGTTGGATGGAAATCCTTTAGTTGCTCTGCTGCTGTTTTATTCAAGGTCGCCATAACAGTTGAGACACGCTCGAGCTGTTCTTCAGTCAACCCTTCCTTTTTGATGGCCGTCGTCTGGATACCGACTCCGATCGGTTTCGTCAAGACAAGTACATCCCCTGGCTTGGAACCGACATTTTTGAAGATTTTTTCTGGATGGACGACACCTGTGACGGATAAACCGAATTTCGGCTCGTTATCGTCAATGGAGTGCCCTCCTGCGATGACAGCACCAGATTCTTGTACTTTATCAGCTGCCCCTTTAAGGATTTCAGCTAAAATGTCAGGACCGAGTGACTTGATAGGGAATCCGAGTATGTTCAATACTGTCGTCGGTTGACCCCCCATTGCGTATACATCACTTAGTGAATTTGCTGCTGCAATTTGTCCAAATTGATATGGATCGTCGACAATCGGGGTAAAGAAATCGACCGTTTGGATGATGGCGAGATCATCTGTCAGCTTGTACACGCCAGCATCGTCAGAAGTATCTATACCGACCAATAGATTTGGATCTTTTTCACGTTCTGGTAATTGACGCAAAACTTGCGCCAGGTCTTCAGGACCGATTTTGCATCCTCAGCCACCTTTGGAAGATAAGGTTGTTAAACGAATCTTTTCTTGCTTACTCAATGAAAGCACCTCCTCTCCATAGTATAAACATCTTTTTTGCGATTTGAGAAATAATATACTAGAATGAAAATAATTCAGAAAACGAAGGTAAGGTAATGTTAATTTAGAAGGAATTAACATCATTCTAAGGAGGAATTGTAATGAGTTACAAAGTATCCGTTGAATTTTGCATGCAGTGAAACTACGCTCCAAAGGCCGCGAGTTTCGCGGAACAGTTATTCAATCACTTTCGTTCAGACGTGACTTCTCTTGATTTGATTCCGAGTTCTGGCGGGGCATTCGAAGTCACCGTAAATGGAACGAAATTGTATTCCAAGCTGGAAACGGGTGAGTTTCCAGACAGCGATCAGTTATTTGCAGAATTTGATTCTTTGAATAGATAGGTACGACACCTCCTGAGGCTTTCCCTGGAGGTGTTCTTACGCCTTCAGAGGAGTGAACGATGTTGAACGAACAATTGCGACTGCTACCTGCAGTCCACCTTATACAGTCAGACAGCCGGTTTGAAGATATCCTGAGTAAGAGTGAGTACTCGTCAGAGGGCTTGACTACCATCACACAAGAAATCTTGAGTTCGATCCGAAAACGGATTCTCGATGGAGAAGCGTTAGGCTTTGAAACCAAGAACAGTATGTTGGATTACATTTTTGATGAATTGGACCAAAAAGTATCATCGGATTCTACATATAATCTGCGTTCGGTCATCAACGCAACAGGGGTGGTCATCCATACAAATCTGGGACGTTCCCGACTGAGTGAAAAAGCTCTTCGACAGATGACGAATGTAGCTAAGCATTATTCCAACCTCGAATATAAGATCGAGGAGGGAAAGCGCGGTTCCCGTCATGATTTGGTAGAGGACGTGCTACAGGAGATCACTGGTGCGGAAGCGGCTATGGTCGTCAACAATAATGCAGCTGCTGTATACCTTGTACTCCGTGCTTTGGCTAAAGATCGGTCAGTCGTGGTTTCAAGGGGTGAACTCGTCGAGATCGGTGGTTCATTCCGTGTATCCTCTATAATGGAAGAGAGTGGTGCAGAACTGAAAGAAGTCGGCACTACGAACAAGACGCATCGCCACGATTATGAGGATGCCATTGATGAGACGACGGCCATGCTCATGAAGGTCCATACATCCAATTTTAAGGTCGTCGGGTTTACAGATTCTGTTTCAACCAGAGAATTGGTGGATGTGGCTGTTGAACACGAAGGAGTACTCACTTATGAAGATTTAGGGAGTGGGGCCCTTTATGATTTCGAGCAACAAGGAATAGGGGACGAACCAGTTGTAAAAAAAGTCGTAGGAACAGGTGTCGACGTCGTCACGTTCAGCGGGGACAAACTGCTAGGTGGTCCACAATGTGGCATTATCGCTGGAAAAGCTTCACTGATTCGGAAGCTGAAGAAGCATCAATTAGCGAGAGTGCTAAGAGTCGACAAGTTCACCTTGGCTGCATTGGAAGCGACTCTTTTATCGTATAAATATGATCAGTTAGAAGAGATACCGACTGTCCGAGATATTTTGCGTACTGCTGAGGAGATCAAGACCCAGGCACAACATTTCATTGATCAAGTCAGCGGATTAGAGAACGTGTCCTTCAGCATACAGGAAAGTGTCTCTAAAATCGGTGGAGGTACGATGCCTGAAGTCGAGCTCCCGACGTACGTTGTTTCAGTCCGTCATGATACATTGACCAGCGAGGAATTGTTTGTTCAACTTCGTGGAGCGGAGACCCCGATTATCGGAAGGATAAAGGACGAACAGTTTTTCTTGGACTTCCGCACAGTCACTTTAGAAGAACAAAAGGAACTCGTGCAAATTTTTGAAACGATTTTCGTTTAATTTCAATATAAATGGGTAAAAAAACCGTAAGATGACCCTTCCTAGGGTTCACCGTACGGTTTTTTTGAACGTAAAAATCAGATATGGCCACCGTGCTTTTGGCGTGTATGATTCGCTTTCTTCACTTTTTTGGATCCATCAAGTGGTTCAGGTTGCCCTGGATTGTCACCTTTCGGAGCATTTTTCCTCTGGTCTTTGTATGTGTTTCTTTCTGTCATTCGGAACCCTCCATTAAATATCAGACCTTAAAATTTAGTATGCAGGAGGGTACGGAAGGATATTCATCACGTTGTTGGAATAAATCGGCTTGTCCTGTTTCATATTAATGAAAGACCATTATGAAAGGAAGAGGGATTCTCATGCCATATCATAAGGATAAACAACAAGCATTCCAGGCGGCTCAACAAGGTTATGAGCAGGCGATCAAAGCGAATGGCGCAGCACTTGAGAGTTCAGCAGATCCTGATTTTGCTACGAAAGAGCAAATGTTCACTCAGGAATTGAATGAAGCATTGCAACAGATCGACAACGCTTTAGAAGTTGCAAGTGAGCATCAGCGAGTGCAGTTGAAGCAATATCAAGAGGATTTGTACAATCTTAGAAAAGATCTTTATTAATACAAAAGTGTAAATGGTAAAGGGGTTGTCCCGACAGACAACCCTGTTTTATATGCTCATTATTGATTCTTTTTGCGTTTCTTATTGTTTTGGCGTTCATTAGCAGTCAACGGTTCGTTCGCAAATTCGTGATCGAACTCCGAAGACTGTTGTACGGCCTGTTTGTCGGAAAAAGATGCGTTCACTTTACCTCTTTTCGGTTTAGCCAATGGATTTCACCTCCACGAGTATAGTGTGTTTCCAAAGCGTAGCAACATACACACTTCATTATTACTTTTATAGATATCGAAAAATCAATATAGTGTTTCTAATCATAGTTATTCTTTTTGAAAGATTTTTGCTTCTAAGTCATTTTTAAAAATCACCTTGTGAAAGTGATTGGAGAGCAAGGTGCGAGACTCCTGCGGGATTAGCGGGACAGGTGAGACCATTCAATGTCGCAAAGCGACGAGTGGGCTCACCGCACGCCCCGCGGAAAGCGAGCATCCTGGAACGGAAATCAACGACTAGAGCAACAAAGTTTGCGAAAACAGCCTAATCATAAGAAAATCTTATGATTATCCATAAAAATATTGAAATTTACTTATGTTCTGCTCTATACTACACTAGTGTAGAAGGAAGGATAAAACAAATAGAAACAGCAACAGTAATCTTTCGACAGCATTCCAGTAATTGATGTATCATGGACAGGAGAAGGAGGTTTTTCGCATGAGCACAAATGATGTTTATAATGCTAAAAAGACATTTGATGCAAACGGAAAAACGTATCATTATTATGACTTGAAAGCGCTTGACCAAGCGGGAGTAGGAAACACATCCCGTCTACCTTATTCCATTAAGGTATTGTTAGAATCAGTTTTACGTCAATACGACGGTAGAGTGATTGGAAAAGAGCACGTTGAAAACTTAGCAAAATGGGGAACGAAAGACGTCAAGGACATTGATGTTCCTTTCAAACCTTCACGTGTCATCTTGCAGGACTTCACTGGTGTTCCTGCAGTCGTTGACCTTGCATCTCTTCGTAAGGCGATGGCGGACATGGGTGGTTCACCAGACCAGATCAACCCTGAAATTCCGGTTGACCTCGTTATCGACCACTCCGTACAAGTTGACAAATATGGTACAGACGATGCGTTGAAATTCAATATGAAGCGAGAATTCGAACGTAACCTTGAGCGTTACAAATTCTTGCGTTGGGCACAAACGTCATTCGACAACTATCGTGCTGTGCCACCAGCAACAGGTATCGTCCACCAGGTTAACCTTGAATACTTAGCATCTGTAGTAGGTTCTCATGAAGCAGATGGAGAACACGTAGCATACCCGGATTCCCTTGTCGGAACGGACTCTCATACGACAATGATCAACGGAATCGGTGTACTCGGTTGGGGTGTTGGTGGAATTGAAGCGGAAGCAGGCATGCTCGGCCAGCCATCTTACTTCCCGGTACCAGAAGTCATCGGTGTGAAGTTGACAGGTGAAATGCCTGAAGGAACAACTGCAACAGACCTTGCACTTAAGGTAACGCAAGTTCTACGTCAAAAGAATGTTGTCGGTAAGTTCGTCGAGTTCTTCGGACCAGGTCTTGCAGACATGACATTAGCTGACCGTGCAACGATTTCCAACATGGCACCTGAATACGGTGCGACTTGCGGATTCTTCCCAGTAGACGATGAAACATTGAACTACATGCGTTTGACTGGACGTTCACCAGAACAAGTAGAACTAGTTGAAAAGTATGCGAAAGCAAACGGCATGTTCTACACGCCAGGAACAGAAGATCCACAATTCACAGATGTTGTAGATGTGAATCTTTCTGAATTGGAACCGAACTTGTCTGGACCTAAACGTCCTCAAGACTTGATTCCACTATCTGAAATGAAAGATGCGTTCAACCGTGCGTTGGTTGCTCCAGCAGGAAACAGCGGATTCGGTCTAGAGAAAGACGAAATCAACAAATCTGTTGAAATCAAGCACCCGAACGGTAAAGTTTCCAACATGAAGACGGGTGACCTTGCGATTGCAGCGATCACAAGTTGTACGAACACGTCCAACCCAAGTGTTATGCTCGGAGCGGGACTCATCGCGAAAAAAGCGGTTGAAAAAGGATTGGAAGTACCTGAATACGTGAAAACAAGTTTGGCACCGGGATCCAAAGTTGTTACTGGTTACCTTGAAGAGTCCGGTCTAATGCCTTACATGGATAAGCTTGGTTTCAACCTTGTCGGTTATGGCTGTACAACATGTATCGGTAACTCCGGTCCATTGGCAGAAGAGATCGAAGAGGGCATCGCGAAGAGCGATCTAGTCGTTTCATCTGTTCTTTCCGGTAACCGTAACTTTGAAGGACGTATCCACCCGCTTGTAAAAGCGAACTACCTGGCTTCACCGCCACTTGTCGTCGCTTATGCTTTGGCTGGCTCTGTCGACTTTGATCTCCAAAAGGATTCATTCGGTAAAGATAAAGACGGAAATGAAGTGTACTTCAAGGATCTATGGCCTACAACTGCTGAAATCAAGGAAGCGATGGATCATGCTGTAAAACCTGAACTCTTCAAGAAAGAATACGAGCGTGTATTTGATGACAACCAGGAATGGAACGATCTCGACACGACAGAAGAAGAGCTATACAGCTGGGATGATGACTCCACATACATCCAAAACCCTCCATTCTTCCAAGGCTTGTCCAAGGAGCCAGGTAAGATTGAGAAGCTTGACAACATGCGCGTAGTTGGTAAGTTTGGTGACTCCGTAACAACGGACCACATCTCACCAGCAGGTGCAATTGCGAAAGACAGCCCAGCAGGACAATACTTGATGGATAACGGCGTGAAGCCATCCGAGTTCAACTCTTACGGATCCCGTCGTGGTAACCATGAAGTCATGATGCGTGGTACTTTTGCAAATATTAGAATTAAGAACCAGATCGCTCCCGGAACTGAGGGCGGATGGACGACTTACTGGCCGACTGAAGAAGTAATGTACATCTATGATGCTTGCATGAAGTATCAACAAGATGGTACAGGACTTGCAGTACTAGCTGGTAAGGACTACGGAATGGGAAGCTCTCGTGACTGGGCTGCAAAGGGTACAAACCTTCTCGGCATTAAGACAGTCATCGCTGAAAGCTTCGAGCGTATCCACAGAAGTAACCTTGTCTTGATGGGTGTTCTTCCACTTCAATTCAAGGATGGAGACAGCGCTGAATCACTAGGTTTGACAGGTAAAGAAACATTCGATGTCGACATCGACGAAAATGTGAAACCTCGTCAAATGTTGAAAGTAACGGCTACGGACGAAGAAGGCAATAAGAAAGAATTCGAAGTTGTCGCTCGTTTCGATAGTGAAGTTGAAATCGACTACTACCGTCACGGTGGTATCCTTCAAATGGTTCTACGTAATAAACTTCAAAACGCATAAGTCTTTGACTATAGATAGCAGCTCCTTTTTGAGGGGCTGCTATTTCCATACATAAAGGGAGAGAACGAATAGGTGAAATACTTCAATTGGATGACCTTTGTCGTCATACTTGTCATCATTCTGTCCGCTTGTTCCTTACCAGAAACGGAAACAGCGGAGAAAGGAATTTATTCTGTAACAAAAGTGATCGATGGAGATACGTTCAAAGTCGACTATGAAGGGGAGGAAGAAACGATCCGACTCTTGCTGATCGATACACCCGAAACGGTCCATCCGAATAAACCCGTCCAGCCATACGGGAAAGAGGCGAGCCAATTCATGAAGGAAAAGTTAGCAGGACAAGAAGTGGAGCTAGAGTTAGACGTCTCGGAAAGGGATAAATACGGACGGATTTTGGCTTACGCATACGACATGGAAGGAAACATGCTGAATGAACTGCTTTTACAAAAAGGTCTTGCACGTGTCGCTTACATTTTTCCACCAAACACGAAATATGTGGAACGGTTTCAAACGATCCAGAAGGATGCCCAAAAACGGGAAGTTGGAATTTGGAGTTTAGAGAACTATGTAACCTCTGATGGATTTTCAGACACTGAGAGTGAAACGGAAGGATCTTCTACAAACGAGAATGCAGCGTGTGATATCAAAGGGAATATCAATTCAGATGGAGAAAAGATCTACCATATGCCGGACGGAGCTTACTATGAGGTGACGAAAGCTGAAGAGATGTTCTGTTCTGAAAAAGAAGCGGAGAAAGCAGGCTTTAGACCTTCTAGCAGGTAATCTTCTAGGCACTCAACATTTTTATATAAACTTTCTGATAATTGGAATAAAATAGGCCAAAAGCGGGAAAGAATAAAGATAGTGTCAAGAGTGCGAGGAGGTTACATATGAGAAAGAGCAAAAAGCGATCCTTCAAAGATCTGGTACTCGAAAACAAAAGAGAGCTATTGAAAGATCAAGAAGCGATGGAACAGCTTGAAATCCGATTAGAGAACAGACATCTGAAAAACAGCTGAAAAGCAGGAGTGATCCTGTTTTTTCTTTTGTACATTTTCTTACAAATTTCTTCTTCAAGTTTCTTTTGAAATGGGGAACGATAAGACGGAAGGGAGGCTGATGAATTGAGCAATCCTAAACGTCATCCAAAAGACTTCGTTCCGAACCACATCGGGACGCAACAAAAACCGGCTGGTGGGAACAAGGGGAAGCAGATGAGCAACAAGTCCGATGAACAGCCGGACTATGCTCCTCCAAAAGGATAAGATACCGAAGTGTGCAGTGAATGGCTGCACACTTTTTTCAATCAACAAAAAAATCATCATTGAACGGACTAAAAATTGTAGAAACCCTCTATAAACTGCTCTCTGAAACGAATTCTTTTGAAGAACGAAGGGGGAGAAGTGGAAGATATGACAGTACAAGCAATGATTCAACCACTTGATGTAACAAATCGGGACAAACAAGATCCTTTTTATAGAAAACTCGAAATCCATATGCAAAGACTCGGTCATCTCATTCCTTTCAAAGAGCAATTGAATTGGGATTCACCTATAACAACGATCGATCTCGGAGATCTTGAAACGTTGAAAAATTTCAGGAAGAAGACGGCCAAGAATGATGGCGTACTTTTGCTTTATGCAAAGCTCACGAAAGGCACGATTTATCAGCACATCATCTTACACCCGAACAACACGGGCATATACCTGCCATTCCGTTTTGAGGATCCATTCTATATGTCGATCGGGAGTAAGAAAGTATGGATCGGTTCTTCTGTAAGGCTTCTTGAAGAATTAGGTTGGTTGGAAATGTCGATGTCTGAAGAAGAAGACAAATCGATCGTTTCCTATTGGAATAATCTGAGGAAAGCTTGTGAAGCATCAGTTGAACATACGACTCCGATCATGCTTCAATCATCGTGAATAAGGTTTGTCTGTAATCTGGTATTCAAACGGATACTCAAACCGCTTTTATAAAGAGCTGCCATACGGAATGGCAGCTTTCTTTATGCAATCGTCAGTGCAGAAAGTAGCCCTGTTCGTATGATATAATGATTCCGATTGGGAAATGCAGGTGGTGAAAGAAAATGAATGCAGAACGAATACAAATACAAGATATTCAGAAACAAATCAACGACTTATATAGAAAAAAACAATATCCACCTAATGCGGAGATTGAATTGCTGAAGTATCTTCAATCCGTTGAAAGCTGGAAACAGACGGAGAACGAAGACGAAGGTACATTGAATCAATTGATGGCGCAATTGAATGCTTTGATCGTTAAGGTAAGGATGGAACGAACGCACAGTATCGATTCGTCCATGAAACAACGGCTTGATCTGACAATGAAAATTGGAGAACAAGACGTCATCGTACAGGATGTGGCATACAACTACGCCTTGATTGAACTGGACGATTGGATTCAATCCATCAACCTGCCGGTCATCCGGGAAACAGACAATGTTCCTGCAAAACGAAAAGCAGCGGATGATGCCATTTACACCTCAGAGGAAGTACAAAGTAAAAAGCGCCACATCAAACAACTTGTGGAGCAAGGCAGACATTCTTCAAATGTTTTGAATGAACAGTCTAAGATTCAAACGATAGAAGAACAAGCCGAACAAGTGGACCGTTTATTCGATTTGTTCAGCCGTCTTCATGAAGTTGCGGATGAATACCGTTCTTCCTTATCCGGATCATTCCACCCATCTGCTCTTCAATCGGAAATGAAAGAGCTCATAAATGAATTCAAGATGATTCAAGAAAAGTGGCTGGAAGAAGCCGAAAGGGAAAATGATTCGAGTACGGCACTCATGCAGTTGAACGAAATGATCGGTATGGATGAAGTGAAAGAACGGGTCCACAAGCTGTATCAGTTCTTGCAATTCCAAAAGGTACGGCAGCAAAAAGGGTATCGAATGAAAGATGAATTGAGCTTGAATATGGTTCTGACAGGACACCCGGGTACAGGGAAGACGACAATCGCACGTCTTCTCGCTAAATTGTATCATGATCTTGGGATTCTCCCGAAAAGCGAAGTTACAGAAGTGGACCGCTCACAGCTTGTAGGCGCGTATGTCGGTCAGACCGAAGAGAACACAATGAAAGTGATACAACGGGCTGTCGGTGGTGTCTTATTCATTGATGAAGCTTATACGTTGAAGCGCGAAGGCGCATCAGGTAATGATTACGGACAGACAGTGATCGATACACTCGTGTCCGCCATGACGAATAGTGAATATGCGGGTCAATTCGCCGTCATCCTAGCAGGGTATCCGGAAGAGATGAGACAGTTTCTACAAATGAATCCAGGCTTGCAGAGCCGGTTTCCTGAAAGCAATCACATCTATCTTCCACAATATTCGAATGAAGAGCTCTTGCAAATTGCCGAAAAGGTCGCTTTTGAAAACGATTATACTTTCACTCCTGATGCTCTGAAGAGAATGGAAGAGAAAATCGACTATGCAAGAGTCGACGAATCATTCGGAAATGCCCGGACTGTAAGGAACCTCGTACTGGATGTCATTTTTCAAAAAGGGGCGAACCTTCCTGCAGACCAGGATCTTACCGCTCAGGATTTGACGTTGATCGTAAAAGATGACGTACAAATCAACACGTCTACTTATGAAGAAGATCCAGATGAGCATCTCGACCAGCTTGTCGGCTTGGAAAAGATAAAAAGTGAAATGCAATCGCTGAGTTCGTTCATTGAAGTTCAACAAATGAGAAGGGACCGTGGTTTGCCATCCGTGCCGATCCAGCTTCATTCCGTATTCGTCGGTAACCCTGGAACGGGAAAGACCACCGTCGCGTCTATTTATGCGAACCTGTTAAAAAAGAAAGGATTTTTAAAGCGGGGACATCTCATCGTAGCTGGCCGTTCCGATCTAGTAGCCGGCTATACGGGTCAAACCGCGATCAAAACCCGAAAGAAAGTGAGAGAAGCGCTTGGAGGGGTGTTGTTCATCGATGAAGCGTATTCTCTTTACACAGGTCAAGGTGCAGACTTCGGAAAAGAAGCAATCAACACGATGGTTGAAGAAATGACGAAGCATAATGAAAATCTTGTCGTCATTTTAGCCGGTTATCCGAAAGAAACCGAGCAGCTGCTCAACAGTAATCCTGGACTCTCTTCACGGTTCAAGAAGTTTTTCCATTTCGAAGATTATACGGTGGAACAATTGATTGAAATCATGGAAAGGTATTCCGATCGTTACGGTTATTCGTGGGAGGCGTCCACAAAGGACTACTTGCTGAAACGCCTCCAAGAAATAGACATCGATGGGAATGGTCGTTTTGCGACAGATTTAATCGATACCGCAATCCAGCTCCAAGCACATCGTATTATGAAAGCGAGCGAGGACTTGGACGAAAATTCACTCAAACAGTTGAAACAGATCGATTTCGAAAAAGCGATACTAGAAGTGAAATAGGGGATGATATCGTGCATGTAACACATACTGAAATAGAAGTCCGATATGCGGAAACGGATCAAATGGGAGTTGTCCATCATGCCAATTACCTTGTCTGGTTCGAGCTAGGTCGGACACGCTTCATCAAAGAACTCGGTTTCAGTTATCCGAAAATGGAAGAGGATGGTGTACTTGCACCTGTTACGGATATCAATATTTCTTACAAGAAACCGTTCCGTTATGGTGATACGGCTACGATCAAAACGTGGCTGGATGATTATACGGGTCTCCGTGCCATTTACGGCTACGAAATTTATAATGAACAAGATGAACTGTGCATAACAGGCACATCTTCACATGTACTTGTAGATAAGGAAACATTCAAACCATTGATCATGAAAAAGGTCCTTCCAGATTGGCATAAGGCATATAAGGAAGCAATGAAGCCTTTACAACAAGAAAGGTAACGAACGGAATGGCATTTGGGATAAAAAGAGATGAGTTGCAGTCATGGAAAGAGAAAGTAAATCAAAATCAAATTGCTTTTCTGACGCATTATTGGATAGATGAGCGGTTTCCGGACTGCAATACAGTCACAAAAGTAGGATGCAAGGATCTTCAGAAGTTGTTCGAATGGGGACAACGCTATGGGTTGAAAAAAGAGTGGGTTGACTACCGATGGGACTTTCCTCATTTTGATCTAGTGGGGGAACGGCAATTGAAAGTGCTGAAAGCAGAAAATCAATGGGAGCAGATTGAAAGATTCAAATTGGATGGTTGATCGGTGTGAGGGGATTGTGGTTGCGACATGCCCTTCCCGCGGTAAAGTGAGAATTTTTCCCCGCGGGAGTATGTGCATGTAGAGTTTGCGTTAATCTTGTTCCGTATATTCGTAAGATATTTCATCGTATTTACGGCTATACTTGATCTTCAAATCATGATCGTTGAAATACCAAAGGTCTTTGTCTTCAATGAAGAAAGTAACACCATCGGATTCGAATGTTTTCGCAGGTTCGAATGGGTTTTCTTTTGAAATACCCAAGGAATAACCTGACTGAACGGTACTACAACCGCCTACTCGTGCGAAGAATCTGACGTGATCACCTTCTGATAAGTCTAGTTCATTGATGAACCATTGAACGGCAGGTTTTGTAATTGAGAAATCCATTGTCGATCCTCCTTATCCATTTATCGAAATTACAATACATCATCTGATTCGGATGCAATAACTGTATCAACAGCCTATCGGGAATGCAACCGATTTGCAATCACAATGTACTACGGTTTATATTCCCGTTCATAAGGTAATTTAAAGCATAAATCACAGAAAGATTTCCATAGATCGAGGGGATTTTATGAGTATGAAAAAATGGATATTCCTGGTCCTTGTCCCTCTGGTAGCTATTATCGGTCTTCTTTTATTCATAAACAACCCGGAAGAGGAACCAGAATCCGATCCGGTAATCGGTCCGATCGTAAACGAACCACCAGAAGAAGAGAAGACTGAAGAAGAGAAGCCGGAAGAGGAAAAGAAAGAGGATAAGAAGGACGATAAGAAGGAAGAAGAAGTAACGGAATCCGTCATAGAGGATGTCCATATTGTAGGACTAGGGGATTCTTTGACGAAAGGATCAGGAGACAAGACGAAAGGTGGTTATATCCATCCCGTTTCTCAATACATCCAAGAACAATCTGAGGAGAGCGTTAGTCTGAAGAACTTCGGAATCCATGGACTACCTAGTAAAAAACTCGTACCGAAAGTCGATGAGGAGAACGTCCGCGAGCATATTGAAAAGGCGGATCACATATTCATCACCATCGGTGGCAATGATATATTGAATATCGTGGAGTACAACTTTTTCAGTCTGAATATGGACTTGTTTGAAACCGGGAAGGTGAGATATAGGAAAAACCTGTTCGTCATCGTCCAGACGATCAGGGCATTGAATCCGGATGCCAATGTGTATTTAATCGGAATGTTCAACCCTTTCCATAACTTCTTCCAGGATATCAAAGAGATCGACGGTGTCATCGAAGATTGGAACAAAACTGCGGAATTAGTTGCAGATATCAATGATAATACGCAATACATTCCAGTCGACGATATCTTCATTGAAGAAGACAGTGACGAACTGTTTGCGAATGACAAACTGCATCCGAACCAAAAAGGGTACGTGAAGATGGCAAATCGGATACAGGAGTATTTAAATTTACCTGAGGATGAATGAGATTAACAGGTTTATTTCAGAGGTGCAAACAAGTAAATCTCAAAGAGAAACGCACTGGATTTCACATTGGAATTCACAGTGCGTTTTTTATTGTTATATCAGCCCTTCCCTAAACTTTTGTGCCTAATTTACATATGAATTCACATACCATTTCACAAGGGCTGAAACAATTATTGGAGGGCTGTGAATTTAGATGTGATTTGTGTTGTACGGACAGGAGATCCGTTATTTGTGACAAAAACGCTCCTTTCGGGGTGCAAACGGACATCAGAGACGCTATTCTTTAAAAAGTATATGGTTTTTAATGATTTTGGCCCAAATAAGGTACCATATGTCCGTTAGGTTTAGTAAAAGTGAATAATGTATAGAAATAAGGTCCTCAATGTCCGTTAGATTTATGAATTAGTCATTCTTCATCAATTATCAGGTGCACTTGCTGAATAAGTAACTGGTTCCATTAAGACTCAAGAGTGGACTCTAGAAGTATGTGTTATACCTTGTGATTTAGTCTGTGATTTTGCGTTATGCACCTCACAAGTGAACCCATTATGAATGAGATTCTCAGGTTTTTTATTAGGCTGTTTTCGCAAACTTTGTTGCTCTTGATCGTCGTTGATTTCCGTTCCAGGATGCTCGCTTTTTAGAAAAAAGATTTATAAGATGAATGTAATCCCAGCGTATAGAAGGGCTGAAATGCCAACTGCAATGAGAGCAGCTTTCAATTTGAAACGAGCATACTCCATCACCTGGAGGTTCAAAATTCGGCTAACGGTATTGATATCATCACTCAAGGGAGAAGCGAACGAACCGAATGTACCACTTGCAAAAACAGCACCGATCACAAGTGGCAAGGAAACGTCAGCGAGAGCTGCCATGGATATACCGAGGGGCATGAGGATTCCCCATGTTCCCCAAGCAGAACCAATGAAATAGGATACTGCGCAACCGAATAAGAACAGAATCGGGGGCACGAGGATCGGTGGAATCCAGCTGGCATTTTCCGTGATGAACGAAGAAAACCCGAGATCCTCTGTAACAGAAGCCAATCCCCAGATGACAGATAACAAAAGGATGACCGACATCAAATTGTTTCCACCAAAAACGAAGCTCTCAATCAATATCTTCAGCTCGAATTTCTGGAACAGGAACAAAAAGACGGTCAAGAGTGTGGTGATCAATAGTGCAATGACCATCGCATCCAAGACGTTCGCCTTGATGAAAGCCTGGAAGAAGCCATAGCCTTGCTGAGCTCCGTCGTACCATGTGAGAGCTAGCGTCAATACGATGACAAGAAACAGGGGCAACAACAAATTGACCGGCTTTGAAGGAAGATCAAGGGAAACGGCCGGATCACAGTTGTGCCAATCATCTTCGTCACCTTCATCAGCTGGTTGCTCCTGTTCACCATCAGATGAATGATGGAAAAAGCTCAAGTAAATCCCCACAAGGAAAATGGCAATTGCGAAAAAATTGAAAGGGATACTCTGGATGAACAAAGAATAAGGGTCACCCTCTAATTGTTGGTTGTGCAAACCGAGCTCGATGACCGACACCATATAACCGACGAAGGCTGTGGCGATCGGTATGAGGACGATGATGGGAGTGGTCGTCGTTTCAATCACGAATCCAAGCTCTTTTTTCGTCATGCTCACTCGCTTCATCAAGGCGCGCATGATGGGTCCGATGGTGACAAAACGGAAGCTTGGTGCACTGAATGTTCCGAGGGTTGAGACATATGTTAGGAGTATAGCTTCCTTTTTAGTATCGACCCTTTCAGACGCAGCTTCGACGAAGCCCTTGATCCCACCTGCGATCTTGATCATACCGACGAGTCCGGAAAACACGTACAGGAAAACGATGATCTTGATGTTATTCTTATCAACGAGAGCAGTGACCAGATAGGTCAACATCGTTTCAATTCCTCCGATGACAGAAGGATTCATCAAGTATGCTCCGGCTATCAAACCGACGAGAATCCCTGGAAGGACTTGTTTGGTCATCATCGCAATCGGTATGACCAGCAAAAAAGGTATAATGGAGAGCCAATTTCCGTCCATAAATAGACCACCTATTAACTGAAATGTTGTATACTTGAAAGAACATTTTTTACGTACTGAAAGAACTTCTTTTAGCTTGTGAAGTGGGTTGAATATTATACTGTATAAAAAACGGAGGGGAACGGAAATGATCCTAGTACAAGATCAACTGATGGAGCAGTCCAAACTACATATTGAAATGGAAGACAGAGGATATCAATTCGGAGATGGCATTTATGAAGTCATCCGAATTTATGATGGACAGTTCTTCGGAATGGATGAACATTTGGTGCGACTGCAACGGAGTGCCAATGAAATCCAAATGCAGCTTCCCTTCTCGTTAGAAGTCCTGAAAGAACGACTAATGGAACTGGCTGTTGCCAATTCGATCAAAGACGGTCAAGTGTATTTACAGATCACACGAGGAGTAGCAGAGCGCACGCACCATTTTCCGGATCATGCAAGCGGTATCCTTGTCGCTTATACGAAAGAAGCGCCACGTCCTCTCAATAAAATGAAGGAAGGCATTTCAGTCATCACAACAGAAGATATTCGCTGGTTACGTTGTGATATCAAGAGTTTGAATTTGCTTGGAAATGTATTGAGTAAACAAAAGGCGAAGGAAGCGGGCTGTGATGAAGCGATCCTGATTCGGGATGGGATCGTGACGGAAGGTAGTTCTTCCAATGTGTTCATCATCAAAAATGGTGAATTGTTCACACACCCAGCGAACAATTATATTTTGAATGGCATCACAAGGAATGTGTTGCTTGAACTCGCGAAACAATCGGCTATTAACGTAAAAGAAAAAACATTCACGAGGGATGATCTGATGAATGCTGATGAAGTCATCATCACGAGTACCACTATGGAGGTTTCGCCCGTCGTCACGATCGATGGAAAACAGGTTGGCGATGGCCAACCGGGTCCTGTAACGAAGAAGCTTCAAGAGAAATTCAATCAACGTATTCAACAAAATCAAAGTGTAGAAAATTGATTTCTTGTGTTTCTTCATTAACCATGGTATATTTTAATTTGAATTCAATAACCGGTAGCTCATATTAAATCGTAAACGTAGTGAGGCACTTCCGGAAACGGGAAGTGCTTTTGTATGTCTTATGGCATGTTTTGGTTTACGGTATTGGAAGCTGTGGAACTTTCAATAATAAGAGTAATGGTATTAGGAAAGGCATTGTTAGTTACTTATTGAAAACATATAGATTTTGATGACAAATATCCTCAAAGGTGAGGAATTTTTGGTTGACGGTAGAGCCGAACGTCAACATGACATGCTAACGCTGCCTTATTTAAAAAAGGAGTTAGATGATTTGACAACATTTAAAGATTTAGGAATTGAAGCACGTACGTTAAAAGCGATTAATGACATGGGATTTGAAGAACCGACACCAATCCAGAGAGATGCCATCCCTGTAGCAATCAAAGGGAAAGATTTGATCGGGCAAGCTCAAACGGGTACAGGAAAGACTGCCGCATTCGGTATCCCGATTATCGAAGCAATCGATAAGGAAGAAACAGGTGTCCAATCATTGATCGTAACACCGACACGTGAACTTGCGATCCAAGTTGCTGAAGAGCTTAACAAAATCGGACACCATAAGCGTATTCGTACGCTACCGATTTACGGTGGTCAGCACATCGGATTGCAAATCAAAGCATTGAAGAAAAAACCACAAATTCTTGTAGGTACACCTGGTCGTCTTTTAGACCACTTGAACCGTAAGACGATCCGCCTTGGCGAATTGAAAACCGTCATCCTCGATGAAGCGGATGAAATGTTGAACATGGGATTCATTGATGATATCAAAGCGATCCTTGGTCAAATTCCAGAAGAACATCAAACGATGTTGTTCTCTGCAACTATGCCAAAAGCGATTCAATCACTTGCGAACCAATTCATGAAAAAGGACCGCGAAATCGTCCAAGTGAAAGCAAGTGAAATGACGGTTACGAAAATCGACCAACGTTATGTGAAGGTCCATGAAAAAGAGAAATTCGATGTCCTTTGCCGTTTGTTGGATATCCAAGCACCTGAACTTGCCATCATTTTCGGTCGTACGAAAAAACGTGTAGACGAAGTGACGGATGCATTGAACAAACGTGGGTACTCTGCGGACGGTATCCATGGTGATCTTTCTCAGCAAAAACGTGACCGTGTCATGAAGAAATTCCGTACAAATCGTGTGGACATCCTCGTTGCGACAGACGTTGCAGCTCGTGGTATCGACATCAGTGGCGTGACACACGTCTACAACTTCGACATTCCTCAAGATCCAGAAAGCTATGTACACCGAATCGGTCGTACAGGTCGTGCTGGTAAAACAGGAGTGGCAATCACATTCATGACATCTCGTGAATTCGATCACTTGAAGACGATCGAACAGATCACGAAGAAGCGCATGGAACAAATGACGATCCCTACAACGGATGATGCCCTGGAAGGTCAACAACGTATGGCTGCGGATCAACTGACGAATACCATCAAAAATGATGATCTTGAATCATATCATGCTGTTGCAGATGAACTGCTTTCCCAATATAATCCTCGTGATTTGGTAGCTGCAGCACTTAAAGGTTATACGAAAGAGCCGGATAAGACGCCAGTTGACATCACACCGATCAAGCCGTTGGATTCCAAGAAAAAATCCAATAAAGGTGGCGGCGGTCGACCTTACAACAAGCATAAAGGAAAAGGTGGACGTCCTCCAAAGCGTGGCGGCGGTAACCGACCTCAGAACAGCCGTTCTGGTGGCGGCAGACAGAACCGTTCTCACCGTTCTTACAAGCAACGAGTGAAATAAGACAATTTCAGTGAAACAGGAAGTGATGCTTCATGAAAAAAATCCTCCTGTTAGCGGATACGCATTTACGAACTTCTGGGAAACCTTTCCCAGAAGTTCTTTTAACAGAGATGGAAAAAGCAGACCTGATTTTACATGCAGGAGATTTCATGGATTCAAGTGTTTTGGAAGAGTTGATGAAATATGCACCAGTCGAAGCGGTGTATGGAAATGTGGATTCCGATGAACTGCAGGAGCGACTTCCCCATAAGAAAGTTGTGGAAATAGAAGGTTATCGAATTGGACTCGTTCATGGTCATCTCGGAAAAGGAAAAAGTACACCGAAACGCGCTTTACGTGCATTCGAAGAAGAGGAAGTCGATGTCATTGTGTTTGGACATTCCCATATTCCTCATCATGAAGAGGTGGACGGTATAATCCTTTATAATCCAGGATCAGCGACTGCCAAACGATTTCAAAAGAATTATTCATATGGTTGGCTTACGATTCATGACTCTCTCCAAATTGAGACACACTATTTCTAGACCTGTCGACAGGAGGGATTAGTGTGACGTTGAAACGTGAACCCCATGTATATACATTTGAAGCGAAAGACGGTAGTGTTGTGACGATTCGACCAGCTGACATTCGGGATGCTGAGCACATCATCCAGGCTGCAGAATCAATTGTCAAAAGCCGTTCATTCATCCAGAAAGAGAAAACGCGTACCATCGAAGAGGAGCGTTCCTTTATAACTGATGTGAAACTGTCGGACAACATGTACGCTGTTGTTGAAGTGGACGGTAATATCGTCGGTATTGCAAGGGTGTTGAGAGGTGAGCTCGAAATGAAGCGGCACTGTGGCGTTTTCCGGACTTGGATAACGGAAGAAGCTCAGGGCAAAGGGATCGGGACGAAAATTATGGAGTATACGCTTGAATGGGGGAAGACGGAAGGGCTTCATAAGCTTTGGTTGACGGTCTTTTCCAACAATCCAATTGCCTCCAAATTGTATGAGCGATACGGATTCGTTCATGAAGGCACCCAGAAAGATCAGCTTTGCATAAAAGGGGAGTACGAAGACGAGATTTATATGGCGTACTTCTTTCATTGAGCAACTCTAAAAAAAGGAATGACCGGGATGGGTCATTCCTTTTTGTGTTCATGAAGGGCGACTTGGTCACCCATGTCTTCCCGTTCGAGAAGATCTCGGATGAAGCGCTTCTCTTCCTCTGTTATTTGATTGGAGATAAGATGCCGGCGTTCCAACTGCTCAAGCGCTTCGTGCTCTGCATATAGAGCTTGTTTGATCGCACGGGCAGTCGATTCTTTTCTCAATTCGGGTTCCTGTTGATAAAGTCGTTCCAGTTCCTCATTCAATTCCTTCAATTCTCCGTCATATTGATCGACCAATTTATTGTAGACGATGGACGACAATGTCCCTTCAGCCGTCATCCTCTCCAACTGTTTACGCCCTGAATGATAACGGTAAATTCGGCTTTGAATACGATCATACTCCAATTTTTCCTCTTTCGTCGCCTTTTCACCTAATAAGGATACGAGCGGCTTGATTGTTAATCCTTGAACGACAAGGGAGAAGAAGACTACTCCGAAAGCAAGCATCAGAATCTCTTCACGAAATGGAAAATCAATGGGTAGGCTGAGTGCAAGCGCAAGTGATAGAGACCCTTTCAATCCGCCCCAATTGAAAATGTGCTTCCAGTTTTTCGGCAGGGAGCGGATGAAACTGATCGTGCTGTACACGGCGATGCTTCTCGCAAGCACAACGATTCCGATCGCGATGAGTACTTGAATCCAGTTGACGGAATGGACCATCCGCGTGATTTCGAGACCTACGAGCAAAAAGACGAGAGAGTTGGCCACGAGTGAAGCGACATCCCAAAAGGTCCGGATGCTGAGGCTCGTTGTCGGGCTCATCCCGATGCGGGTTCCGAAGTTACCGAAAATGATTCCTCCGATGACAACGGCGATCACCCCGGAAACATGGAAGGCTTCTGCCACGAAAAAGGATCCATAGAACAATAGCATCGAAAAGACGATTTCTAATGGGTAATCATCAAAAAAGGTTGTCAGTCTGGAGAAGAAGTAACCGAACGCGCCACCGACTAGTAGACCTCCGATGACGACTTTGAAAAATTCGCCTAAGGCGATGCCGATGCCACCCGTCCCAGCGTCGAGGATCACATCGTACTGATAAGCAGCAATCGTGAACAAGACGACAGCCAAACCGTCGTTGATCAGACTTTCACCTTCCATGACAGTCGAAATCTTGTGATTGACACCCATCGATTTGAAGATGGACAGCACACTGATGGGATCCGTCGGGGCCATCAATGCCGCGAAGACGAGTGCCGCTTGGATGGAGAGCCCGAGAAACAAAGCGGTCATCCAACCTGCGGTGACGAATGTAATCAATGTACCGATGACTGCTAGCAGCAAAATCGGCATTTTGTTTTCTTTTAAATGAGAAAAAGGCAAGTTCAGTGTTGCTTCACCGAGCAAAGTCGGTAGAAAGATCGAGATGATCGCAAAGTGGAAAAACTCATCTTCTGCAAATGTCTCTTTCAATTCTTCTAATCCACTGTATGGCATCAGACCGATCACGACACCAATGATGACCAGGGCAATTGGATACGGCTGCCTCCACTTTTTTGCGACTGCAGTAATTCCTGCGGCGATTGCTAACAATAATAATACGAGTTCGAATTGTGTTTCCATATGTACTCCTCTCCCAAAATTGTCCAATAAGTCTTGTTCGTTCTCAACGGCTCCATTCTATATCTTTCCAAATTCTTCATCTTCTATTATATCGAAAACAGCAGGACAAGTTTAAAGGAACGCACAGAAGTTGGTAAATATGATAAAGTAAGAATAAAACGATAAAAAATCAGGTGTTAACATGACAACGAATAGACAAAACAAAACGAATATCTGGTTGGACCGCTTTTATCAAATGGACCAACATTTTGCACAGAATCAAGCCGATCAAGCTTTTTTACATAAAATTCGTCAGCTCGCTCAGAAAGCGGATGCTGAAGAAATCACGATTGCGTTTTGTGGACATTTCAGTGCTGGTAAATCCAGTATGATCAATACGCTCATGGGCGACGATATGTTGCCGTCATCTCCAATTCCGACAAGCGCCAACATCGTCGCTTTGAGGGAAGGGGAACCTCGGGTGATCCTGACCGATCAACATGGTAAAAAGATCGCTTATGAAGGTGAGATGGATCTAGATGAAGTGAAGAAAGCTTCTAAAGATGGTGAAGGGATACGTACCATCGAAATCCTTAAGCATCACCCTTTCTTGAATGATGATACAGTGTTGATGGATACACCGGGAATCGATTCAACGGATGATGCCCACAGGATTTCAACGGAATCCATGCTCCATCTGGCTGACGTGATCTTTTACGTGATGGATTACAACCACGTTCAATCTGAACTGAATTTCGAATTTACAAAGGAAATGCAGGATCTCGGAAAAGAGGTCTATCTTGTCGTGAATCAGATCGACAAACATAGTGAGAAGGAGCTTTCATTTGCGGACTTCAAGCGTCAGACGACTGAAGCTTTCATGCATTGGGGCGTGCGACCGAAGGAAACCTTTTTTACGTCGTTAAAAGCAACAGATCATACTGAAAATCAGTTGGATCGTCTACAGCAAGAATTGAAGCAAATCAAAGCGAACAAGCAAGCTTATATCCGAAAAACACTGGAATCGATGAGCGCACAAATCATCAATGAATATTTGGAAAAAAAGTATCCTGATGTTGATGAAGGAAATCAAAAGGATTCCAAGTCATTGATCCATGAGATCGAATCGTTCGAAGATCAAAAAGCGGCATTGGAAGAGCAGGATCAGAAAGTGGAAAAAGAGTTCCACGCCGAATTGAGAAAACTGATCGACAATGCACGTGTTGCCCCATATGAAGTGAGAGAACTGGGGAGAGCGGTGCTTGAGAGCCTGAAGGAAGACTTCAAAACGGGTCTTTTCTTCACAAGGAAGAAAACGGAAGAAGAACGCGAATCGCGAATCAAACGCTTTGTCGAAGCGGTCAATGAGAAAGCGAAAACGGAATTGGAATGGCACTTGAAAGATGAATTGCAAAAGCAAATGAAAAAATTGAACGTCCATGATGCAGACATCGAAAACAGCATCCTGGAAATGGAGCATAAGTTCGAGCCAGAAGATATATGGCGTCTCCAACAAAAAGGGGCGACGTTCAACGAAGCATATGTGCTTCAATATAATCGTGATGTCGAGGATGATTTAAAGAAACGGTACCGAAAAGATGTTGTTCAGTTGTTCGAGAAAATCAAAGAAATGTATTTGAACGAACAAGTGAAACCCCAACAAATGAAGTTGAACGATGAACTTCAACAGTTGAAGGTAGAACTTGAAAAGGTGAAGGGGGCTTCGGTTGAAAACGACCTTTACATGCACGAACAGGAAACGCTCCGCCAACTGCTTCATTCAAATGAAGAAGCGAACGGTACGGAAGAATGGTTTAAAGACGTACTAGATCACCTTCAATCAGAAGTTGAAGAAGGAAAATGGATCAAACAGCCAGACAAGCATGAAGCAGATGCAGCTGATTTTACAGTTGAAGAAGAAGAAATCGTCGAAGGGTCAACAGTTAATATTGAACAAGCTGCTTCCCAGCTGGATCAGGCGAGTGAACTACTAAGTGATTGGTCATCTCTCAGTGACTTGACGAAACGGATGAAGGAACGTTCTGGAAAAATCAAGAACAAAGAATATACGGTCGCATTGTTCGGCGCATTCAGTGCAGGAAAATCATCCTTCGCTAACGCCTGGATGAAACAGGATGTCCTTCCTGTATCACCGAATCCGACTACGGCGACGATCAATAAAATTTTACCTGTGACCGATGAAAACAAACACGGAACCGTCAAAATTCAACTAAAATCGGTCGAAATCATCTTAGAAGAAGTGAATCATTCGTTACAACGCTTCGGAAAAGAGTGTAGAACCCTCGAAGAAGCGGTTGAGGTCATTCAAACGCTTGATAGTGAGAAACCGGGCCCTCATTACAACTTCTTGATGGCTGTATCGAAGGGATACGCGGCTATGAAGGACTACCTAGGTTCAGAACAGATCATCGATCATGAGAACTTCGGTTCGTTTGTGGCACAAGAAGAACGTGCATGCTTCACAGAATCAGTGGAACTGTATTACGATTGTGAACTGACCCGGGAAGGGATCACGCTCGTGGATACGCCAGGTGCGGACTCGATCAATGCGCGTCACACCTCCGTTGCGTTCGAATATATCAAGAACGCGGATGCGATCGTTTTCGTGACCTATTATAACCATGCATTCTCGAAAGCGGATCGTGATTTTCTCATACAGCTCGGCCGTGTAAAAGATACGTTCTCAATGGACAAAATGTATTTCGTCATCAATGCAGCCGATCTTGCGAAAGATGAAGAAGAACGGGAAGCCGTCGTCGATTATGTAAGGTCCCAATTGAACACATACGGCATCCGGCACCCTCGTATGTATGCTTTATCCAGTAAGGAAGCTTTGAATGAACGTAAAGGAGAGTCGAAAGAAGATCATTCGAAATTTGGTTCATTTGCGGAGTCCTTCCATACGAACACCATCCGTGAACGGGACGACATTCTACAGCAGCAAGCCAATCAATTACTGCAAGCAGCGAAAGATCGCTTAACGGAATGGATCCAAAACGCACAAGCGGATAAAGAGACGCAAGCCGCTCAAAAAGATCAACTGAAAACAGATCAAACTGAGATTGAAGAGAAAATCCATTCTAGCTCGACGAAACCATATGAAAAAGCAGTTGTCCAAGAAACGAATGAATTGCTCCATTATGTCGTTCATCGTTTGATGCTCACGTTCAATGATGAATTCAAGATTGCCTTCAATCCATCCGTCCTTTCACAGAAAAATGTAGGGAAAGAACAACTCCTACGCTGTTTAGAGGAATTGTTGGAATCGATGGCGTTCCAACTATCTCAAGAATTACGGGCGACGACATTACGCGTGGAGAAGAAATTGAATGACCAGCGTCTCCAATTCTTTGATATGATTGCGGATTTCACATCTGCAAAAAGCCAATATGAATACATGGAGATGGCTGAGCTCTCGATTGAGACGCCAGAAGTCGAAGCAGTTTGGTCCAAATCAACACGTGAAAACTTACGACCTTCGTTGAAGCGGTTCAAAAATCCGAAGCAGTTCTTTGAAGGGAATGGACGCGATGAACTTAGGGAAGAACTTTCTGAAAAGTTCCTACCTGAACTACAGATGGTCGTCGATCGCTTCACAGAACAGTTCAACCTTTTTTATAAGGAAAAAATGACGGATGAATTGAACCGACTCAAAGAACAGATGATAGATGAAATTCAGCAATACTATATTGGTCTGATCGAATCATTCGGTTCGAAGGAACAATTGGAAACGTTGCAAACGATGAAACATGAGCTTGACCAAATCATCCAACAAGAGGTTCGTGTCAATCATGAATGAGGAACGTTTCCATTGTTGTGCGACCTGTATCCATTTTCGGGTCGATAAGAAACCAGGTTCCATTACGTATTTTTGTGAGCGACTCGGCTATGAAACGAAGCCGGATTATCGGTTCAATTGCTGGAAGCCGAAAGAACATGTAAAAAAACTGATGGATAAGAAAAATAGGGAAGATTAAAAGGAGGAACGTACATGTCTGTACATCACGAGATTTCTAAACATAGCAATGATCAACATGCAAGAGTACGTCAATTCGCTCAACTCGACGAAAAACGGGAGCAATGGATCGAGATCGCCTTGAAGAAATGCAAAGCGGATGATGATTTTTCAGAAGCGCTCGTAAAAATCAATGAAGTTACCGAGCAGATCAATGAGCTGGCGAGGAAAGGCATCGTTCCACAACGTAAGAATGTAACGAAAGACATGATCAAAGAATATTGTCAAAAGCAATAAAGAGCGAAGAGTGTGATGGTGTACATCGCACTCTTTTCATAAATTTCGGAGGTAAACCATGAAAGAAATGAAAGAGCTTCATTCCATCGAGGCAGTGAATCACTTTGTAGAGAATCATCGTTTGAGCTTCATCTATATTTCAAGAACGAATTGCAGCGTCTGTCATGCCTTACTTCCAAAGGTCCGTGAGATGTTGGTTGATTATCCGGAGATCCAGATGGGCCATATCAACGCAGATGAAGTGCCAGACATTGCAGGCCATTTTTCCATTTTCACCGTTCCAGTCCTGTTACTGTTCGTAGAAGGAAAAGAATACATCCGAGAAGCAAGATTCGTACAGATGGATGCGTTGGAATCTCAAGTGAGCAAAATATATGAATTGAATACTTGATTACGTGAGGAGAGGGGCACATGTTAAAAAGATTGTATGGAAACCGTCCGGGTTGGACGAGGCTCATCGATCACCAATATGCACAAGCGTTCATTGAGGAAGATGACTTCACAGGTCATCTTTCTTTGTTAAAAATGAACAGTGTGACCGAACCGCTGATTGTAAAATACGATAACAGTGAAGTATGTATCATCGATGACGGTTACTGCTGGCTTCAGCACTTCCCGATTGGTGAACATTATTCCGTCACGACGATGTATGATTCAACGGGCACGCCAGTCCAGTGGTATATCGATGTATGTGAACAGATTGGATTTGATGAAGGGGTTCCATGGTTGGATGATCTGTTTTTGGATCTGGTCATCCTTCCATCTGGTGAGATGATCGTGAAGGATGCTGATGAACTGGAGGAAGCACTCCAGAAAAAGATCATCAGGACATCACAATACGAGAAAGCATGGACTGAGTTGAATCGCCTGAAAGAGCAGGTCCAGCACGGGACATTCCCTTTGTTGCAGAAATCCTCTTTACATAAGGATCTTCTTTATAAAAAACTGTGCTAGGTATAAAAACAGCTTAAATTGCTCAAACCTTACATAAGGAGTTGAGCGAAATGTTCATCAATACGTTGTTCGGTTTGTTGATCCCGTGGATTGCAGGGATCTTTTTGTTAAAGAGAGACACGAAAATCTTTCTGTTGATTGCACCGTTTGCGGCTGTTGTGGCGTTTACGTTTGATGTTGTCGGCTTCCATTTGAAGTTTTGGCGAATCGATCCAAAGCATGATATAGAGACTTTCGCCGCATTACCGATGTATTTCGGCGTCTATCCGATCCTCACGGGTTTCCTTTTCTACTTCATTAAACGTTCGGGATGGAGCCCGATTCTCTGGATTCTTTTATTCACTTTGTTGACGACGATCATTGAGTATACGGGAGTGGTGATCGGCATGGTCCATTATTACAACGGTTGGACGATCCTCTGGACATTCGTTTCCTACTTACTTGCGTATATCGTCTGTTATGGATACTTTATCTTGTTGAAAAAATATGTGGATGTATAGCAAAACGAGCAGGGGATGCCTGCTCGTTTATTTTTCGAGTCGATTAAGGAAGCGTTCTAATCTGTCGAGACCTTCCTTCAGCTGATCTTGATGATACGCATAGGAAATCCGGATATAATCGTCTCCGTAATCGGAAAATGCAATACCTGGAACGACTGCGAGCTTTTCTTCCTCCAACAGTTGGGTTGCGAAATCCCATGATTTCATGCCATATTTTTTGATTGAAGGGAAGAGATAGAATGCGCCACCTGGTTTATGGATTCCAAGACCCATGTCTTGAAGGCGCGAGTAGGTGTAGCCCAACCGCTGTTCATAAATCTCCCTCATCGGCTTCGCATCATCTTTACCATTTGTTAGCGCTTCGACTGCGGCAGACTGGGTGATTGAAGATACGCACGTCACGTTGTACTGATGAACTTTGAGGATATGCTGTGTGATATCAGCATCCCCCAATAAAAATCCGATTCTCCATCCTGTCATCGAGTGGGATTTCGATAGCCCGTTGATGACGATCGTCTTCTCCCTCATGCCTTCATACGTGGCGATGGATTGATGTGCTTGATCGTAAGTCAATTCACTATAGATCTCATCAGATAGGACGAACACATTTGTATCTTTCAAAAGGTGAGCGATTTCTTTCCTTTCATCATGCGATAACGTCATCCCAGTTGGATTGGAAGGGTATGGAAGAATGACGCATTTCGTCCGGTCCGTCATGTTTTTTTCAATAAGTGATGCAGTCAGCTTGAATTCCGTTTCCCTCGTATCCACGTGGACCGGCTTTGCACCACATAAGCGGATGACCGGCTCGTAACCAGGATAGACGGGTCCCGGCAATATGACCTCATCTCCTTCGACGAGGATCGTGCGCAGCGATATGTCGATCGCCTCACTTGCGCCGCTCGTGGCGATGATTTCGTTTTCGGTCTCGTAATCGAGATTGTATTTTTCTTTTACAAATCGTCCGATGGCGTTTCTTAGTTCGATCGAACCTGCGTTATGTGTATAGGTTGTCTTGTTTTCATCAATTGCCGTTTTACCGGCTTCTTTTACATGTTCCGGTGTTGGGAAATCCGGAAGTCCTAGCGTCAAAGAAATGGCATCAGGATAAGCGGAAACTCTGTTGAAGAACTGCCGGATGCCTGAAATTTGTATCTCTTTCACTCTTGGATTGATCCATTGCTCCATATGTAAAACGACCTCTCTTTCTTCATCTAACTGAAGTTTAATCGTTTGTACAGCACCCGTCAATGAAGGTGTCCATTCGTTTGTCATCGGCAAGTCGATTCAGATACAATGAAGAAAATGAAAAGAGTAGGTGAATGGATCATGAAAAATATCGTATCAGTGGATTGGTTGTATTCATGGCTCGATGACGAAGGTGTCATTCCCGTAGATTGCCGGTTTTATTTGAACAATAAAGACCAAGGACAGGAAGAATATCATGATGCTCACATTCCGGGTGCGCATTATGCCGATCTCGAGAAAAACCTTTCGGGTCCAGTCAGAGATCGTGGTGGACGGCATCCGTTACCAGATCTGGACCAATTCGTCAGTTTCCTGGAATCGATGGGAGTGGATGAAACGAAAACGGTCGTCGCATATGATGCACAGAACACCGCAATGGCTGCCCGACTCTGGTGGATGCTGAAATATCTCGGTCATGAAAAAGTTTACGTGTTGGATGGAGGCTTCCAGGCTTGGGAGAAAAAGAATTATCCATTGACGGAAAAACTTCCGGATGTCGAGAAAACCACGTTCAAACCAGACATCCAGGAAGATATGGTTGCAGATCTGGATGAAGTAAGGGAAGCGACTGACAAAGAAGATATCGTGTTGATCGATGCAAGAGATGAAGCAAGATATCTTGGTAAATCTGAACCGATCGATGTAAAAGCAGGACATATTCCTGGGGCTCGCAACCGCTTTTTCATGGACAATATCGAGCAAGGAACTTGGAAATCAACCGATCAATTGAAGGAACGGTTCGAAGCGGAGGACAAGCCAGTCATCAATTACTGTGGGTCAGGGGTCACCGCATGCGTCAACGTACTTGCTCTTGATGAAATCGGTAAGAAAAGCAAGTTATACGTAGGTAGCTGGAGTGACTGGAGCTCATATGATGAGCACGCAGTTAAGACGGAACCGAACGAGAAATAAGGATGATATTTATTAAATTTCACGTACCGTACTGAAGTTTGATAAATTGAATACCAAACCGTCATTAAATGGTTTTTAATAAAAACTCATTATCCGTTGCCATCCCGATGGAAACGGTGTAAACTCTATTTGGCATAACGAAAAAGTAATGAACCAAAGGAGAGAAACGGGATTGACTTGGGAGGTTTTGAACGTCATCGGTACGTTGGCTTTTGCGATCAGTGGAGCCATCATCGCGATGGAAGAGGACTACGATCTTCTCGGCGTTTTGATATTAGGATTAGCGACCGCTTTCGGAGGCGGAATCATACGAAATATATTGATAGATGTACCGATGTCGACACTGTGGCAACAGGACATCCTCATTAAAGTGACGGTTCTCGTTATCGTCATCGTGTTTATCATACCGGATGGCTGGATTCACTGGACGAGAGGTTGGCTGAACTTTTTTGATGCAGTCGGATTATCGACTTTTGCCATCCAGGGTGCTCTTTATGCGTATGCAGCAGGTCACTCGTTGACGGCAATCATTATGGCGGCGGTCATGACAGGTACAGGAGGCGGAATTGTCCGTGATCTTCTTGCAGGGCGAAAGCCGACGGTGCTTCGGTATGACATTTATGCCGCATGGGCGATCATT
The DNA here is from genome assembly GCF_051842935.1 of Pseudalkalibacillus sp. Hm43. Taxonomy (GTDB): domain Bacteria; phylum Bacillota; class Bacilli; order Bacillales; family Fictibacillaceae; genus Pseudalkalibacillus. Next base: position 1,196,112 of record NZ_JBPXRR010000001.1, read on the forward strand.
GCAGGGATCTGCATCGGAACGGGATTCGTTTCACAGGCATGGGAACTGTATGCATTATGCATCATACTGATCACGCTGAGACTTTTTTCAGCCAGGTACCGCTGGAAATTGCCTCATCGATACTTGCAAACCTTATAAACTTGAAATATCAACACAACTTCCAGGATGGAAGTTGTGTTTTTTTTATCGTATAGATCTGTTTTTGGTTATTTCCCATAAAATTGAGTGCATTTCCCATAAAAATAAAAATTTATAGACCAGAATCAGAGATTTCCCATAAATCGGCGAATTATTCTCCTCTCATACTTGCAGGAAAAGGACATAAACATATGGAATCATATAGAAAAATAGTTGTCATCAAATCTCGATTGGGGGCATGGCAAGGATGAAGGAAACGAAGGTGTTCAAGGAAGATCGCGTAATCACATCGACCGATTTTACGGTGGATGTCTCGCTGGATTTCTTTAATGAACGATTGAAAATAGAGGATTATAGAGGAAACGTTGATTCGATCCACAAACAGATTATGAGACTACTTGCCGACAATCCGTTCTCAAAAGTCATCGTCTATTCTAGGCAAGAAGACTGGAAGAACTTCTTATCTCTCGGTTATCAATTCGAGGCACTTTTCTCTGGATACTTCAGCGGAAATGATGCCTATTCCATGGCGCTTTTCACGGAAAATGCCCGTCGCACGAGTGACTACTGGGTGTATGAAGATGAAACGTTGCAGCAAGTGCAAGAGGTGGAACGAACATTAGACGTCCCGACAGCTGCACATTATAAAATCCGAAAAGCAGAGGCAACGGATGCGTATGCGTTATCAGAACTGTACCAGGCTGTCTTTGAAATCTACCCGACGCCGATGAACGATCCGAAATACATCGAAAAGCTGATCAACCAAGACTCGATTTTCTATGTTGCCGAGTTCGATGGAAAAATCGTCAGTGCGGCATCGGCCGACATCAACACCACCTACCACAATGCTGAGCTCACCGACTGTGCGACCTTGCCTGATCATCGGAAGAAAGGTCTCATGAAAATCCTCATCGCCAAGCTGGAATGTGAGTTGAAAGAGAAGCAGATTTACTGTGCTTACTCGATCGCACGTGCCCTCTCATTTGGGATGAATGCGGTTTTCCACCAACGATATTATCAATATAAAGGGCGATTCACAAAAAACTGCAACATCTATAACAAACTTGAAGATATGAACCTATGGGTCTGTGATTTATCAAGACGGAAATAGATGCCGAAAAACCGGCAGCAGATGATGAATTTTGGGCATCTTGTTTCAAGGGGGTAAGGAACATGCTACTGGATGTCACCAATACGCGCGAAATGCTCCAAGCCATCTTAAGTTCCATTGACGAAGGAATTCATGTCATCAATAAAGAGGGCATTACCGTATTTTACAACGATATCGCGTCCATTCATGATGGTGTTGCAGTTGAGGATGTACTCGGCAATCACTTGCTGGATGTGTTTCCGACCTTTTCAAAAGAAACGAGCACATTGCTGAAGGTCGTGGAGTCGGGTGAACCAATCTATAACCAGCATCAACGCTATCCGAATGTAAAAGGAAAGCTGATCACGACGGTCAATACGACCCTTCCGATCGTTGTAAATGGGGAAATTGTCGGAGCAGTTGAAATTGCAAAGGACTTCTCGAAAATCCAACAGCTTTCCTGGAAATTGCTTGATCTGGAAGCAAGGGTCAAAGGTTCGACTACGAATGAACGGCCGAAGGAATACGAAAACGGAACCAACTTCAAGATGAACGACATTTTGACACAGAATGATTTGTTTTTAAAAGTGAAGGAAACCGCGATGAAAGCGGCAGAATCGACTTCGCCAGTCATCGTGTACGGGGAAACGGGTACTGGAAAAGAACTGCTCGTTCAGGCAATCCATAATGCATGCGATCGTCGCAAACGTTCTTTTATCGCTCAAAACTGTGCAGCGATTCCGTCATCACTGCTGGAAAGCATTCTATTCGGAACAGCGAAAGGAAGCTATACCGGAGCAGTGGACCGACCGGGATTGTTCGAGCTCGCTGATGGTGGCACGCTGTTTCTGGATGAGCTGAATTCCATGCCGCTCGACACCCAGGCGAAGCTGCTTCGCGTTCTTCAAAACGGAAAAATCCGCCGTGTAGGAAGTACGACGGAAAAAAGCGTAGATGTTCGTGTCATCGTTGCGATGAACGAAGATCCGAAAGTGTGCATCGAGAAGGAAACGCTACGGAAAGACCTCTACTACCGATTGAACGTCATCTTTTTAAAAATACCGCCGTTACGGGACCGAAAAGAAGATCTTCCACTGCTGATGGACCATTTCATCCAACGGTATAACTTCAAATTTGGTAAACTCGTCATCCGGGTTTCAGATGAAGTGAAGCGATTGTTCAACGAGTATCATTGGCCCGGCAATGTCCGTGAATTGGAGCATGCGATTGAGTCGGCTTTGAACTTGATCAGCGAAGATACCCTGACCTTTGAGCACATCCCGATCCACTTGATTGAGGCGTCCGATCTCCCGGGTGAAGAAGTCCGGATCCCATCACTTCGGGAAGCAATTTCGGACACCGAAGCGAAATGGATCAAAAAAGCGATGGATGCGACGGACGGAAACATCCAGCGAGCGGCTAAACTTTTGAAAATACCACGACAAACCTTGCAATATAAGCTCTCAAAAATCAATGAGAAACATACTGCCGAAAATTAGGCGGTGTGTTTCTTTTTTAAAACAAAAATATCACAAATCAATCCTCCGCAAAATAGTCATTCACCCTTTTCTGCCTATGTCTCATATGATGTAGAGGAACTATTTTCTGAAAAATTAGAAATTGGCATGAAACTTGCATTTCATATAGGTGAGCAGAACTTTTAATGGGGGGAATGACATGAAAGAGTTCATTTATAAGCCGAAACGTCATTGGAAAGATGTTGAGCTCTGGAAGGATGTTACCGATGAGCAATGGAACGATTGGCTCTGGCAGCTGACCCATACGATCCGGAACGTCGATCAATTGAAGAAAGTGGTCAATTTGACACCAGAAGAGGAAGAAGGGGTTCGGATCTCCACTCGGACGATTCCGTTGAACATCACGCCTTACTATGCTTCACTCATGAATCCGGATGACCACCGTTGTCCGATTCGGATGCAGTCGGTACCGATATCCGCAGAGATCAACAAGACGAAGTACGATCTCGAAGACCCACTTCATGAGGATGAAGATTCACCTGTCCCGGGTCTGACTCACCGATATCCGGACCGTGTCCTTTTCCTGGTGACGAACCAATGTTCGATGTACTGCCGTTACTGTACGCGACGCCGTTTCTCGGGCCAGATCGGAATGGGTGTACCGAAGAAACAATTGGATGCCGCCATCGAGTACATCGCGAATACACCGGTCGTGCGGGACGTGTTGATTTCCGGTGGAGACGGATTGTTGATCAACGACAACATCCTCGAATATGTGTTGAAAAATTTACGGGCGATTCCGCATGTTGAAATCATCCGGATCGGGACCCGAGCACCGGTCGTGTTCCCGCAGCGGATTACGGAAAACTTGTGCAATATCTTGAAGAAATACCATCCGGTTTGGCTGAATACACATTTTAATACATCGATTGAAATTACCGAAGAGTCGAAAAAAGCGTGTGAAATGCTGGCCGATGCCGGTGTACCAGTCGGAAACCAAGCTGTCATTTTAGCGGGTATCAATGATAGCCCTTACATTATGAAAAAGTTGATGCACGACCTCGTAAAGATACGAGTCCGTCCATATTACATCTATCAATGTGACCTGTCAGAAGGAATCGGACATTTCCGGGCACCTGTCTCCAAGGGTCTGGAAATCATTGAATCGCTCCGCGGTCATACATCGGGCTATGCTGTACCGACGTTTGTCGTTGATGCACCAGGTGGCGGAGGTAAGATTTCCGTGCAGCCGAACTACATCATTTCGCAAAGTGCCGATAAAGTGGTCTTGCGGAATTTTGAAGGTGTGATCACGACATATCCAGAGCCAGAAAATTATGTACCAGGCCGGGCCGAAGCGTATTTCGATGAACTCTATCAAATCGCAGAAAAACCGAAGAGCGTCGGAATTGCCGGCTTGATGAGGGATGAGGCGTTCAATCTTGTACCTGAAGGATTGCAACGGTTGAACAGACGGAAAACTTACAACGATGATCCGGATCACAGTTCATTGAAGGATCGCCGATCGAAACGGGATGAAATGATCGAGCGGAAATGGCAAGCCGAACAGAACAAGACGGCTGGGGAATAAGGGGGGATTCTATGCAATGTGCGTGGTGTGAATCGAAAAAAGCGACCAATGCAGCTGCGACTTGTTACTGGGAACTTCCAGACGGAACAAGAGCTATAGAAATTGTGGCGATTCCATCTGTCCAGTGTCCGGATTGTGGAATGGAATATCAGGATGAAACTTTAGTTGAAGAGATCGAAGACCAGCTTATGTTGATTGATACGAAGCCGCTGCCGAATTCCTTGACCTACCAAGAACTGATGGAAGTCCCGCGGTTTTTGAAGAAGAATTATTTTAAATTGTAGAGTATCGGACATCTGATCTGATTCATCACAGATACGAAAGGAGCAGCGATCCATTCGGTGCTTCTTTCATTATAGAAGAGAGGTGTTATCTGCCATGGCCAAGAACAAATCACATCTCATCAAACCTTTGCTTGGCGCATCTTATCCTGAAGTCGCATATGGGAAAGGGATCTATTTATACGATACAGACGGAAACCGATATTTGGACGGCGCTTCTGGTGCAGTCACAGCGAATATTGGGCATGGTGTCCCGGAAATCATCCAGGCGATGAAAGAGCAAGCGGAAAAAGTGTCTTTCGTCTATCGCTCACAGTTCACGAATCGACCAGCAGAAGAACTCGCTGAAAAGTTATCACAAATGGCTCCAGGTGACCTTGATTACGTGTTTTTCGTCAACAGTGGATCTGAAGCGATGGAAACGGCACTCAAAATCGCCATCCAATTTTGGCAGGAAAAAGGGAAACCGGAAAAGAACCGCGTCATATCTCGATGGACCAGCTACCACGGAATAACACTCGGAGCTTTATCCATGTCTGGCCATGTGCTGAGGCGGAACCGCTTCTCTTCATTGCTCGCAGATTACCCGGTGGTGTCACCACCGTACTGCTATCAGTGTCCTTTTTACGAAACCTATCCGACATGTGGATTGAAGTGTGCGAATGAACTGGAAACCGCAATCCAGCGCATCGGTCCGGATAAAGTGGCAGCATTCGTGTTTGAACCGATCATCGGGGCAGCAGGAGGCGCAATCGTTCCACCTGACCCTTATTACAACAGAATCAAGGAAATTTGCGACAAGTATGACATCCTTCTGATTGCCGATGAAGTGATGACAGGATTCGGTCGGACCGGAAAAGGGTTTGCCATGGAGCATTGGGGCGTGGAACCCGACATCATGGCACTCGGAAAAGGCTTGAGTGGTGGATATACACCAATTGGCGCAACGATGGCCTCGGAAAGAATCATCAGCACGATTGAGAGAGGTTCGAAAGTCATTATGAGCGGGCATACGCTGAGCGGAAACCCTCAATCAGCGGCCATAGCCCTTGCCGTCGTCGATTACATGAACTTGCATCAAGTGTGTGATAACGCAGCGGATCTTGAAGCGTTCGTTGAACAGGAGCTACATCAAATTGCGAATCGTTATCCTTTGGTCGGAGACGTGCGAGGAAAAGGTCTTTTATGGGGCCTTGAATTCGTCAGCAACCCTGACACGAAGGAATGCTTCCCGATCCACACATTCGTGACAGAGCGGACCATCAAGAAATGCTTTGAAAAGGGATTGATCGTCTATCCTGCAGTTGGTGGAATCAATGGTACTTCAGGTGATGCAGTCATCGTAGCACCACCCCTCACGATCAATAAAGAAGAAGTGAAACTGTTGTTGACGACATTGGAAGAAGCGATTGCTGAAATCAGTCATGATCTCGACCAGGAAGGTCTTTTACAGCACCGGTCGATCAGTTAGAAAGGAGGAGAATAGATGACGGAACCGAATGTCCCTTCTAAAGTTGTTGAAATGGAACATCTTGCTTCCTGTTTTAAAAACGGCATGACATTGATGTGCGGAGGGTTTGGGGGAGTCGGTGCTCCTCCGACTCTTGTAAACTTTATTTTGGACCTCGGAACAAAAGACATTGAACTCATTTCCAATGACGTTGGTTTTCCATGGATCGGACCAGGCAAGTTGATTACCGAGAAAAGAGTGAAAAAGCTCATCGCTTCTCACATAGGCTCTAACCCAGAAGCCGGAAAACAGATGCACGACGGAGAGCTTGAGGTCGTGTTTTATCCCCAAGGTACGTTAGCGGAGAAAATTAGAGCGGGGGGCATGGGGCTCGGAGGCATTCTGCTCGATGTCGGCTTAGGAACGCTCGTTGAAAAAGGAAAGCAGAAGGTGAATGTGGAAGATAAAGAGTACATGATCGAACCGGCACTCTCAGCCGACGTTTCCATCGTTTTTGCAAAGGAAGCAGATATATACGGGAACCTGACGTTTGATAAAAGTGCAAGAAATACAAACCCGCTCATCGCAACGGCTGGAGACATCACGATCGTTGAAGCGGAGCGGATTGTCGGTGCTGGTGAATTGGATCCCGAGTGTATCGTGACACCGGGTGCATTCGTCGATTACGTCGTACCGAGTAAAGGGGTGGACTGGAAATGGGTTTGGGAGCTGAGACGCGCAGACGGATCGCCAAACGTGCCGCACAAGAAATAACGCATGGCATGATCGTCAACCTTGGAATCGGAATTCCGACTCTTGTTGCTGATTATTTGAAACCAGAGCTTGGTGTGATGCTTCATACGGAAAATGGCATCCTTGGTATGGGTCCATCACCAGAGGATGGAGAGGAAGACGGACATCTTTCGAATGCTGGTGGTTACCCAGTGACGCTTGTTTCAGGTGCTTCCTACTTCGACAGTGCCACTGCGTTTGGCATCATCCGCAAAGGATATCTCGATATGACCATTCTCGGAGCGCTTGAAGTGAGTGAACAAGGCGACATCGCCAATTGGATCGTCCCTGGGAAAAGAGTACCTGGAATGGGAGGCGCAATCGATCTCGCTCAAAAAGCGAAGAAAGTGATTGTCCTTATGAATCATACAAATAAGGATGGCGGCTCGAAAATCGTTCACCGCTGTAATTTGCCATTGACCGTTCAAAAAGGGGCGCACATGATCATCACTGAAATGGCGGTTTTCCAAGTAAATGACGACCATCTTGAGTTGATTGAAATCATGCATCCGTATACGCTCGAACAGATTGAAAAGGCCACAGAAGCGACATTCCAAGTGAGTCCGACGCTCACGACAATCCAATCGTGAGCGATCTTTTACATATTGGGAGGAGGCGTTCATCCTGAAAACGAAAATTAAAAAATGGATTGATGAACACCGGGAAGAGGCGACGGACCTTTTACAGAAACTCGTCCAAGAGGGTAGTGAACAGGGAAATGAGCAAGGTGTCCAGCTTCTCGTAAAAGCGCATCTCGAAAATCTTGGATTAGACGTAGACTACTGGATTCCGAGTGACGAGGCATTCCTTAATCACCCTTACTTTTGTGCAACTCGAAAGGATTTTTCCAAGAGTCCGAACATCGTAGGTACATGGAAAGGAACCGGTGGAGGTAAGTCGATCGTATTGAACGGGCATATCGATGTCGTGCCTCCCGGTGACTTGAACCAGTGGGATTATCCTCCTTACAGTGGTCATATGGAAGACGGGAAGATGTACGGCAGGGGTGTCACTGACATGAAAGGCGGCAACCTCGCTCTACTTCTGGCGATCCAGTGTTTGAAAGAACTGGGTGTGAAGCTGAAGGGGGATGTGCTTTTTCATAGTGTGATAGAAGAAGAGAGCGGTGGGGCTGGCACGCTGGCTGCGATTTTAAGAGGTCATACCGCTGATGCAGCCCTGGTGCCCGAACCGACGAACATGAAGATTTTTCCGAAACAACAAGGATCGATGTGGTTCCGACTGAAGATCAACGGTCGATCCGCGCACGGTGGAACCCGGTATGAAGGCATCAGTGCGATTGAGAAAGCGATGCCGGTCATCCATGCGATACAAAACCTTGAACACGAGCGCAACAAGCGGGTGGATGATCCACTTTACAGGAATACGCCGATCCCTCTACCAATCAATATTGGAAAAATTGAAGGCGGAAGCTGGCCGTCCTCTGTACCAGATGAAGTATTGATTGAAGGCAGAATCGGAGTTGGACCTCAAGAGACGTTAGAAGAGATAAAAGCTGAATTCGAACACTCGATGCGCCAGATCGAGGACAACTGGATTCAACAGCATCCGGTTCAAGTGGAATGGTTCGGTGCGCAGTGGCTTCCAGGTTCTATAGACGTCGAGCACGAATTGATGGGTATCCTTCAAAGCAAGTATGAGGAAGTATTGGGTGAACCTCCTGAGATTGAGGCGTCTCCTTGGGGAACAGATGGTGGACTTTTGACTCAGGTCGGAAACACACCGTCCATCGTGTTCGGCCCAGGTGTCACGGCATACGCGCATTACCCGAACGAATACATCGAGCTTGAAAAAGTGTTCCAAGTCGCTCAGATCTTCAGCCTCGTCATCTATGAGTGGTGTGAAGGGGAAGGGCTCTAAAAAGGATTCCATCGTAACCGATGGGATCTTTGTTATTACTTGAGGACAGATTTTTTTATTTTACAGAATCATCCGATTATTTCGCCGATAACCTCTCCCAGAATATTGAACTTATGGTAGGATGAAGGGAAAGGGGAGGGACCGATCATCAAGAAGCTAATACCAATTGCAATTGTCATCATCTTATTTATCTTGTTAGGTAATCAATTTCAGAAAGAAGAAGTACAGAACGTCCAAGTGAGCGAAGAAAATTTCGATGTCGTCGATTCTTACAAAAAGATACAGCGATACAGTCGGCTGGGGTCTGATTATCGACGTGAATGGTTGAAGAAGGCGGATCAATACGGTTTAATTCAAAAGGTTAAGCATGAAGAAATACCGGTCATGGAATCGAATCGAACGATTAAAATACATGAGGTTTGGAACGCCAATACCGAATTTTTCATCATTTATAGTGTCAGTCTATTGCCAAGTGATGAAGAACCGAAAGACATCCCATACATGACGTTCGGCGATATTTTTTTACATAATGAAGAAAATCAAGAAGCACGTATTCTCGTTGATCCATATGAAACCAATCCAAACAATAAAATGAATTCGACCTCGAATACAGGTTTCGTATATGAGGAGCGATTTTACCGAAGTATTTGGATTGAAGGGATGGACAGTCCTAGTTTCCACGAGGAAATCATGGAATGGAACTTACCAACTGTTGAAGATGGAGACGCAGTCCAGCAACGGCTTGAATTGGTAAATGGTGTGACGTTTACCAATCTACAGATGGTTGATAAAGATTGGAACATGACATCACTCAATCCTCTGACTGTGAATATGAAAATGACAAATTTCACAAAACCACTCGAATCCGCTCAATTGGATGGGGTTGTCCAATTGGCACCTGATACGACCTTACTGTTCAAGCGTTATGAAGTGTCATTTTTTGAAGAGCGGCTGTATATAGACATTGGTGAAAATAAAGATCAGTTGAAAGCGCTGACTTATAGCTTGAACGGACATGGAATGCAATCTTCAATCCAATCAGATGGAGAAGGGGAATTATACATTCAAGCCAATGAGAAGCCTATGGATTCTGGAAAATTATCTATCCATTTTACAGAGGCATCTGTTCCGAGCAATGAAGAAGCGACCTATCAACTAACCGGTAAGAATATGGAGGATTTCAAGAATGATTTATCTCAAGAAAAACCACCAATGCTTGCATTGAATGAAACATTCGGAAAAATCAACGGTGATGATACGTTTACAGCAAGAAGCCTGGATTACCGTGAAACTCCTGACGGAAACGCTGTCTCCTTCAATGTCAACTTAAAAGGGGACAACATCGATTATCAAGACTATTGGTTCAGAGATTATGCGGAGTATTTGGAGCATAAACAACATGATCCAAATGAAAAGCATCTGTTTATGGATCCTTTGGTCGAAGTGACAAACAGTAACGGGGAAAGGTTAGAACTTATGGAAGTTAGAAGTCAGCCGAGCGCAAATAGTATTAATATTAATATTGAAATAGCTAAGGATGTATTTATTGATCAGAATGAATTAAATTTCAGGTTCTTCCATTTTTCAAAACCGTATCCATTAGAAATGGAACTCATCGAGATTCCAATTCACACAGAGTAATTTTTAAGGGGGAAAATTGTGAAAGGGAAAAATACGCTCGCAAAACTTTTGCCAGTTTTATTGATTTTAGGTGCTTTCTTTTTTATTAGTGAAATGTTCAAAGAGAAAGAGCGAACGTCGTTTGCAGTCGATCGTGAGGCGTTCATTGTCGTCGATTCCGAAGAGGAATTGAAAGAAAGACTCGGAAGAGAAGTTCAATACTTTGACCCGGAAATGTTCAAACTCATGGAAAAACATAACCTTATCACCGAAATTGAAAACGTCAATATCCCAGTTGTGGAGGAGCAACGGGAATTCCGAATTGAATCATTATATAATCAAGGGCTAGGTCTTTTCATGACATACAGCTTAGATGTATTGCCCAACGATGAAAGCCCGGATGATATTCCCTACTTTGAGTTTGACCGGTTAAAACTGACAGCAGATGGAGAAGATCCTCTCGAGCTCGGGGTTGGTAGACATGGTGGATTCCAGGACCAACATTGGCAAAGTGACGGTGTCGTCTTTCAAAACAGAATCTACCGTAGAGTAGTTTATGAACCAGACTGGAATGAAAAAGTTTTAAAAACATTATCCAGCTGGGTAAATAGTAAGGAAATGGATAACTTTGATCATATTAATGAAGCAATCATGAAAATATCCAAAATCGAACTTCAAGAGGTGGAATTGGTAAAGAAGGGGAATGCAGGTGGTGAAAAGTTCGCACTCCAGGACATTGCGCTCGATTACCAGATGAAGAGTCAGGATCCGTTGCTTGAATCCGTCTCCGTTAACAAATCAACCAATCTTGGGAATGGGAGGTCCATCACTTATACAGATTTTGAAACAAGGCTTCATCAGAAACGTCTTTATTTTGAGATGAATTCACCTCTAGAACTGAATGAAGTTTACTACAAGTATGGAAAAATCGAGGGTCAATCGTCCGTTCGTAAAGATGCAGACGGTAGACAATATATCGAAATTTATCATGACCCCTACAACGGCGATTTGGGACCTGATGAGCCGACGATTTCACTCCTATCAGGATCCTATCCAACAGATGAAGAATTAACGTTTACGATTACGAAGGATGAATTTCAAAAGTTTCGAGCAAAAATGGAACAAGACGAAAATGTTTACGAAATCAATCGTGATTTAGGTGTGGTGAATACGATAGATTTTGAACTCGTCAAATTGGAAATAAACCCGAATGGACCACATCAGGACAATTATGGTTTCTTTTTAAAGGTAGATCCAGAGCATGAGTATGATCGTCATATATACTTCCAAAGCTATGAAAGATACTTGGAAACGATTAAAGAACATCCTGAAGCAGAAATGCATTTTAGGGGGCAACCCATGATGGAAGTGAAAGATCAAGATGGTAATCCGGTTCGGGCAGATCAACACTACTCAGATGAATCCGGTCATTTCTATGGTTTCGAACCTCATTCTTTTGATGAAATTGAGGAATTGAACATCCGCATATTCAATCTTCCAATGTATGTTGATTTTGCCGAAAATGAAGTATCATTGGGAAGTGAATGATGAAAAAGCACCTGTGTGGGTGCTTTTTCAACGTCGGTGTTAAGGTGGGATGAGATGAAATCCAAGACATATTTGAAGCTGCTCCCAGTGCTGATTCTTATTGCAGCTTTTATCATTGTTAGCAACTATGCAAAAGAAGAAGCATCTACTTCGTTTGAGGTTGACCGTGAGAATTTTAAAGTTGTAGATACGGAAGATGAACTTGAATCATTGTTAGCTGGACAGTCGAGGTATAACGGAGACCTTTTAATAAAAGCTTATCAATATGATCTGATGAAAGAAATTGAAGGTGTAAAAGTCCCATTGATTGATGAACAGAGAGATTTTAGGGTCGAATCCATGTGGAATCACCGACTTGATTTGATCCTGACTTATAGTTTCAATTTGTTGCCGAGCGATAAAATTCCAGAGGCAATTCCACATCTTCGTGTGAATGAGTTAACCTATCATCCAGACGATGATGACCCTTTGAATATGACCGTCCAAACTCATAATCAGGTGGGTGGGAACTATTGGCCGAATGATGGGGTCGTTTATGAGAACCGGTTGTACCGAAGAACGGTCTTGATTCCTGTCATGACAGAAGATCTGTATGACCAAATTCGAAATTGGTCAGAAGGTCCATCCAACTTTAATGACGCTGCGGAATCCATCCATCAAGTGGATCTGAAGAACATCGAGCTTGTGACGAAAAAAGAAAATGGTGCAGAAACCAAGACGATGGAGGATGTTGAAATTCCTTATCGCTTTCAGGAATTCAATCCTAAACTGGAAACGTTTCAACTCGACCAATCCGTTGATTTGAAGGAACAATCCAGCATCACTTATACGAAATTCGATAAGCATTTATATGACGATCGTCTCTATTTTTCACTACAAACGAAAACTGAGCTACGGACGTTAACATTTAGAGTGAATGGTATGATGGGCAATAGCTCCATTCTAAAAGATGAAGAAGGTCATACTTACATTCAACTCCATCATTATCCAAGCCTACTGAATGACGAAATCCAATTCTCGCTATTATCTGGACTTTATACCACCGGAGATGAACTCGATTTTACAATTGAAAAAGAACATCTTCAGGCGGTTCAGAACGGAGGAAAGGAGCGACGATTGGAGCGTGATATCGGGGAAATTCATGATGTGTCCTTCAGGTTAGAAGATATCAGAAGCTTAGGAGAGGTTTTTGAAGGTAGCGATTACGCTATTACGATAGCGGTTGAAGCGGAGGGTGATCGTGATTTACACTTCAGACCCGATGATGAAGAAGAGCCCTTACATGCCAATCCGATTATTGATGTGCGCGATCAGGATGGGGAATCTGTACGGATCAATCTTTTGCCAACGTCGGGCAGTGCTTCCCAAATGATCGGCCTGACTAAAAAAGACTTCAAAAAGGTAGAAGCGCTGCACATTAAAATATACAACATTTCAAAACAAGTTAACTTCCATGAAAAAGAAAGCACCTTCCGCTTGAATTAGACACCTGAATCATATTCAGGTGTTTTTTTATCTGTAAAAGTACTAATCACCGTCCCACCTGCATACAAATTAGTCTTATCACACTTGAGGGAGGAGACGAGATGATTTATAAACAGATCGTTCAGAAGTTTCAGGATGAAGTATTGAACGAGAGGTGTTACGACAACTTTTTTCTCTACTGTCATCGAGATTTCACCTTCAAATCAAACGATGATCGCTGTGTTTTCGGATTGGATGCTTTCGCCGAACACATGAATGACTACCAGCAGGCTTTTCCAGATTTGACCTATTGTACGGAGAACATGTACCAGGACGGGAGTTGTGTCGTCGTCTACTGGAAGATGAAAGGAACGAACAAAGCCCCTCTACAATATTATCCTGCCACCTATAAACGCATAGAGCTCCACGGCAGTTCGTTTTTCAAATTTAAAGACGGAAAAATTTATGAAAACTATGTATGCTTCAACGAATACGAAATTCCGAAGCAACTCGGTCTATTGCAGAATGTATAATGCGAAAAAGCCTCTATTATAGAGGCTTTTTTCATGTCAAAAATGGATTTTGGGACGAGCTTGCACGTGCCTTGAACGTTTCTTCATTCTCAATCAAACCGCAAGCACCGCACTGGACGCGATAATGGGATCCACTATAAGGAATGTGGAACGTATCTAAATGATCGTTGGAATATTCCTCAACCACATCACCTGACTGTGGATCCAGTTTGACACCTTTAGGGATCTGTTCAATCATGTTAAAGCGCGTTCGGTTGGTCTTGCAGCCGGGACATAAATAAGGTCCACCCATAGCGAACACCTCCTATCACTTAGAATGACCAGATTTTGAAGAATTATGAAATCGGAATGGCTCATACTAAGAAAAAGAATAGGAGGGATCCCAATGGGCAAACAGAAAAAAGGAAATGCAAACGCACAACGAAACAATAATGCAAAAGCAATGGAAAAACGCGCAAAATCAGGTGAAATGCCAAACTTCGCTGAAGTAGAAGCGAAAAAGATGGAGAGCGAATGAAATAGAGGGACTGTTTTTTTGTTCTATTTGAGCAAAAGAACAACTCCCATATATGACAAAATTTTCTGACAATAATGTTGCTTCATAGTACTATAGATGTATATAATAGAACTAATTAAATAGTTCGTTATAGCTATGGGAGACAATGAAGCGCATATACATTTGGGCACTTATGCTGCGCGGAGTCAGTGGTGCAACCGACCCGACATATCAGGAGACTAAAATCCAGGATCGTGATAAGAGGAGGGCTACCAATGAATGAAGTGCCTGTTAAAATCATTGACCAAGACTGGGTTGCACTGATCCTTGAAGCAAAGTCGCTCGGACTGACCAAAGAAGAGATCCAAGCTTTCCTGGAAATGACAACAAGAAAACACCACATACAGAAGTAAATATTTAGGACCCACACCGGTTGTGTGGGTCTTTTTCTTTGTGGTCGTTCTGTAAAAAGAACATAGTAAAAAAGTTGAAAAACTACGAAAAAGGGAGTATAAGCGAGTATTACTAAGGTATTGTTCTTCAAAACGAACGATATGGTACTATAGAAGGGTTTAAACGTTCTTTATAACGGTATATAATCACAAGTGTAAGATGTTCTTTAAAAAGAACAACACTTACAAAACCCATAACAAAGTAGGTGGGAATGGTGCTTGAACTGCCAAGCAGAAAAAAAAGAAGTAGGAGTCAAGGTAATAGAAAAAGGAGATTTAGATTACTACTAAACTTTTCACTGGCACTTATTGTATTTTTTCTAATGGGATATGCAATTCAAGGTACATATTCCTATTTCTCGGATCAAGCTAGAGTATCAGGCACGATGACAGCAGCAACTGACTTTTGTGCAGACAAAGAATATAAAAAATCTCATAAAGAATTATGTAAAGATAATGCAGGTTTAGGAAACGGACCAGAAGATGGAGACGATGATACTGGAGAACAAACTGATCCAGACAACCCTGGTCATAACAAAAAAGATTGTGATGATCATACGGGTGCTCCATGTTCAGACAAAACAAATGATACAAAACAAGAAAAAGAAGATCAAGTACAAGATGATACTAATAGTCAAGAACAAATAGAAAACTCAGAAAATGATGAAACTGAAGCAAGTGAATCTGATCAATCATCTGAAGAAGCTGAAGAAGGAAATGAAACTGATGGGTCAAATGAAACTGAGCCACAATCTCAGTCTTCTGAAGAAGATGAAGAAAATAACGTAATTGAAGGAAAAGGACAAAACACAGAAAAGACTCCTGAAGTTCCTGATCCAAAACAAACAGAGGAGAATAAGACAAGTAGTAATGAACCCCAAAATGAAAATAATCAAGAAACAACGGAGTGATGTATATGAAAACAACATTGAAATGGGTTAGTAACATTACGTCATGGTTATTGTTCGGCATTTTTATAGTCATGGTTTTCATGGTTGTAACTTCGAAAGCATCAGGTGGAGAACCAACGTTCATGGGTTATCAACTAAAATCTGTTCTTTCAGGTTCGATGGAACCCACATTCGATACAGGATCAATTATTGCTATAGATCCATCTATTAATAAAGAGAAACTAAAAAAGGGTGACATCATCACCTTCATGGAAGATGCAGAAAAGTTAATCACTCATAGAATTATAGAAGTTAAAAAAACCGCCAATCATGTGCAATACATCACCAAAGGGGATAACAATGATGGTGCTGACATATCCCCAGTTCTTTCGGAAAATGTTGTTGGAAAATATGATGGCTTCAATATCCCGTTACTTGGCTATTTTATGAATTTTGCAAATTCAAAAATTGGTACAGCAATATTATTGATCCTTCCAGGATTACTGTTGATCATTTATTCTGCCTACTCTATCTGGAAGGCTATTAAGGAAATTGAAGTACCTAAAAAAGAAGAATCTAGTTCTACTACTAGTAATTGAATAAGTTGAATCACCGCTATTCAGCGGGTTCAAAATAAAAAATATACATACCCAATAGGGTAAAGGAGGAAAAAGAAACATGAGTATTAAAAAGAAGATTGGTTTGGGCGTAGCATCAGCAGCACTAGGATTGTCGTTGGTCGGTGGAGGGACTTTTGCATACTTTAGTGATACAGCAACAGCAAGTAATACTTTTGCTGCAGGAAAATTGGACCTATCAGTTGATCCTACTACTATTATTGATGTTGACAATTTAAAGCCAGGGGATACTATGCTTCGTTCTTTTGAGCTTGTCAATGGTGGTACACTCGATATCAAAAATGTTATTCTCGATACTTCTTATTCTGTAACAGATCATGGCAACAATAATGCTCGTGATTTGGGTGAGCATATACGAGTAAACTTCTTATTCAATATCGATAAGTTGGATGTACCAGTTTACTCTACTACTCTTGCTGATTTATCGTCAATGTCTCCTGAAGCTGTAGAAAACACATGGGAGCATATCTTCGGAGATAGATGGGGTAGCACAGGATTAGTAGCTGGTTCAAGTGATTTACTTTATGTACAATTTGAATTCGTGGATGATGGTACTGATCAAAATGAATTCCAACAAGATTCATTGAACCTTCAGTGGACATTTACTGGTCACCAAACAGATGGAGAAGAACGATAATAAGAAATACTTAATGAATGGGAAGGTGGGTAATCCCACCTTCCTCTTAATTAAAGTAAAAACTTGAAACTCCTTGGATAACAAAATTTTCTTATGAGGAGTCAATTTATGAGATTGATAAAAAGATTACTTGTTAGAGTAATAATCTTATATAGTGCAATTATGTTGGTAAATGTATTTTATCATCCTGTAAAAGATACTGGTGCTGAGAAAAGTGCCCCGCTGTTGGACATCAGTACTTCACCTGCAAGCTATTTATTCGATTTGCAAAATTTAAAACCTGGTGATTGGGCTGAGCGTAAGTTAGTCGTTAGTAATGACGGTAATATTGATTTTGATTATCGAACATTAGCAAAATTTAAAGATGGATCTAAAAAGCTTTACGACCAATTGGATCTAAAGATTGAAGATCAAACTGGAGTAGTACTATTTGAGGATAAGCTTTACAAGTTTGATCAGCTAACTGAACGTAAGTTGGATCATCACCATACAGACGAATTTGTTGTGACAGTAACGTTCCCATCTGAATCCGGAAACGAGTTTCAAGGGTTAGGAACGACTTTTGAATTAGAGTTTTCAGCTCAAGCTACCAAAGAAGAAGTCCCGACTCAAGAACCTAAAGATCCTGATAAAACAGAAAATGAATCACCTAAGAGTGCTCTTCCACAAACTGGTGAATCCAATCCTATCTGGTATTACTTAACAGGAATTATGTTGGCTGGTGTTGGTGTTGGTGTATTGCGTCAAAGTTTAAAAGGTGATCGTCCTAGAATCAGGTTAAAGAGGTAACACACTATGAAACTACTTATGGCTTCTTTACTCATACTTATTGGTATAGGTGTTGCCTCTTTCCCTTTTATCAAATCTCAGTACTCACTTCATCAACAAGAACAACTCCTTACTGAATGGAACCAATCTAATCAGGAAACCGCAAGACAGAGCTTCACTTCACTATCAAAGGTATATGCTTCAGAAGAGAATAAAGAACAAACAAAAACGTTTCCAACAACAGGTGAATTAATAGGCACAATCTCAATTTCAAGTATAGATCTTACATTACCAATTCTTGAAGGAGCAACAATCCCGAACTTGAAAAAAGGAGCTGGCCGTCTCGAAGGTACTGCTCTATTAGGAGAGAAGGGGAATGCAGCGATTGCTGCACACCGCAGCTATACCTACGGAAAAGACTTCAACCGCCTTGATGAGTTAGAAGATGGTGACGAGATCATCATTACAACCGAAACTTCCACATACACATATATTGTGGACAACACTTTGCGTGTTCTTCCAGATGACACTTCAGTATTAGCATCAAATCAAGATCAATCCATCATAACCTTAATAACGTGTGACCCTATCAAAGACCCTACACATCGCTTGATTGTTCAAGCTTCTATAAAGAAAACTTGGTGAAGCCAAGCCTTGGCGCAGGTTGAACCTTAGTTGCTCTTATACTTTTATCTATTACTTTTCTTCAACGTCGACGAACATCCTCGTTGAAAAGTTATCGTTTTCAAAACGTATACAAAATCCATAAGAAAAGGTGATTGCCATGATTCGTAGATTAAATGGTGATTCGATCTCCTATATTAATAATCAGAAGGTTACCTTGAGATACTTACAAGAAGACATTGGAGAACTCTACATCAATAACCAACTGATGGGGAAATGTTCTTACTCTTATGCTAAATCATCTATAGAACGTATGGAACAAGTGAAGAGTAGAGAAAAAATCTATATTCAAGACGATGAAATTCTATTTAGAGAATTGAAGGTAGGTACACTGATTAATATTCAAGTTTAGACCTTGGAGAAGGGGGATCCCAGTTATGTATTTAGGAGAAAAAGTAAGGCAAGCTCGGATTGCCCAACAGATTTCTATAAAAGAACTGGCGAAACTTGTCCAGGTAACGGAGGCTTACATATTGAATCTAGAGAGTGGTATCATACAAAATCCATCATTTTTTACCGTTGTACGTATTGCAAAAGAATTAGGATTGGATGTATATGAGATGGATAAATTGTACGTTGATCCTGAATGGTTGGATCTGATTAAGGAAGCAAGGCAGTTAGGACTTTCAAGAACGGAAATACGGAACTTCATATTACAGCAACAATTTCTCTCCCTTGATGCAAAATAAAAAGCACTCCATTCCAAATTAGAATGGGAGTGCTTAATTATTATTCTTGTTCTTTTTTCCACTTATTATACTCTAGGAAACTTTTGAATTCGTCTTTTGAAACCCCGGACTGCATGGCTTCTTGTACAAGTCTCATCCAATCTTCATCTAGGTCCTCATGTTTTGCATCCACTGCATCATGTAATAGATTATCTAAAGGTACATTCAATACTGTCGATACTTTTTCTAAGAATTGAATGGAAGGGTTCGATTGTAGATTACGCTCAATTGAGCTGAGGTAGGACTTAGCCACACCCGCTCGTTCTGCAAGCTCTGATAGAGAGAATCCTTTTTCATTTCTGTAGTGTTTAAGACGATCCCCAATCATAATTGTAACTCCTTCAAGTCAAAATTCTTCTGGATAATTAAACCCATTATACCATAAAACTTGGTGATCTGTTATGTATTTCTGTGTAGTTACGCTTTTGATTGGACGGTTTTGAAGGAAAAACTACGAATAAAGTCCCGGATTTCGCTTTTTGTCAGGCCATTGTTTTTTGCTGCTTTCATCAACTCAACCCACTCTAAATCCAACTTCTCTTTTTCAACTCGTTTTTCCATTACCCATTCCTCCTAATTAAGAACTTGCCTCTTGGTAGCCCAGCCATCTTGGTATATCCGTAGATCTGTGACTTTGCGTCGCCGCTTTTCAACGGGTTTGCCTTTGCAAGGAGGGTTTCCATTTTTATACTATCTATCATATAGAATGCCTACTACAAAAGTTGTAAGTTTACGATGAAAATTCGTTCTAATTTTGTCGTATTGACAGAAATATCCGACAAATTACCTGATTATCTACATATTGACGCGAATGCTGTGGATGATAAAGTGACATACTAGATTTAGCGATTAGGAAAGGTCTGATAGATACCATAAATTGTAACAACTCGACAATGATCGGAGTTCTTTACAAACAACCCATTCCTAGTTATAATAAAGTTCCTGCATTGTTAGTGACACGTTTATGTCTTAAACCGATGTCATGACATAGGGAACCCTAAATCTCGATCTAGACGTCATGCCGCAACTTCGGAAGCGGAAGACGAACGGATTGATGCGGGTACCCACCTGCCGAAAGTGGGTTTATGAGTCATGAAGTGTCACGGCAAGTGCGGGAACTCATACATATTGTGAAAGGGCTGGCCAGCAATGGTCAGTCCTTCTCTATTTATAAAGTAAAATGTGATACAATGAACAGAGGAAAAGCCGGGGAAAAGGGGACAAAAAAATGAGTAACCGATTTATTATCATAGATGGATTCAACCTGTTAAGCCGATGTTATTTTGCGACGAGCTATGGTCGAGAAGACCATGAATTGACGACAAACAGTGAAGGATTGTACACGAATGCACTCCGTGTCAAAATTCAAAAGCTCTTGAATCTAATTGAAATTTACGATCCGACACATCTTATGATTGCATGGGATGTGAAGCGTGAAGAAACGTTGCGCCGTCAAAAGTATCCAGATTATAAGGATACACGAAACGAACTGCCTGAACCTCTCATTCAGCAGTATCAAACTGTAACGGAACTGTTCGATATTGTAGGAGTCACACAAATGGCGATCAGCCCATATGAAGCGGATGACATCATGGGTACTTTGTCACGCCGTTGGTCGGAAGAAATGGACGGAGAGTGCTACATCTACAGTAACGACCGTGATTTGCTGCAGCTTTTAACGGATAAAGTGTCTCAGATCATAGCGAAAAAGAAAGAAGAGAATGCATACACTCTGAAGCATTTCACTGACGAGTTCGGGATTACGCCTGCTCAATGGATTGATGTGAAGGCACTACTTGGTGATAAGAGTGACAACATTCCTGGCGTGCATGGTGTTGGGGAAAAAGCAGCGCTCCCGATGATCCAGCAGTACGGATCGGTCGAAGCGATTTATGAGGAAGAAGAGCTGGATCCGATTTTCAAGCGTTACTTGAAGAAGATTGCTGCCGGTCGTGAGATGGCATTCCTCAGTAAGGATCTCGTAACCATCGATACACAGATTCCGATATTGAATGAAACGCCATGGGATGGATTCTCCTTACGACTTGACCGTGAAAAACTGAAACAAGAAGTGGAACGACTCGAATTACGCGTTCGGATGTAAGTTGTATACTAATAAAACCAAAAAAAGGAAACGATAGAACTTTGTCGAAACCCTACTTTATAGAAAATATAAAGTGGGGTCTTTTTATGCGAAATTTATTGGCTGTTTCATTGGTGAAGGGTGGGCTTACCATTACCGGCATCATCCTGTTCAGTTGTCTTCCGTATTTGTTATTCAATATGGAGTCGAACAAAGAAATTCTTTATCTGATCAATAAAAAGATGATGTCGAATGCGAGCTACTTGGTTGATGATATCATTTTCAACTGGCGAGCTTACTTCGAGCAAGTTGCGCTTTCAATTAAGGAACTATTTACATTTTGGGACATGACGTATTCGACGAAAACGGGTCAAATCTTACCTGTCTTCCCAGAAATGAGAGAATTATATGTAAAATCAGCTGCCTATTTTCTCGGTGGATTAGTAGTAGCGGTTAGCTTGTCTGTCATGTTAGTCCACATCATTATGATGACTAACGTGAAAGTGAGAAGAGTACTTAAAGGAATATTGACCATCATGAAATCCCTTCCGGATGTGTTTTACATCATCCTTACACAACTGATCATCATCTGGGTATACAGACGTACGGATGTGGTGTTGTTTAATACATCACATTCATTCGGGGATGAAGCAATCTTTTTCCCAATCATGCTGTTAGCGATATTGCCGACGGTTTATTTTGTGAGATTTCTATTATTGGCTTTTGAGGATCAGGAGTCAGAGTTATATGTGGAACTTGCGAAGGGAAAGGGCGTTGTTCGTTTTCGTATCGTGAGTTTACATATTTTCCGTAATGCGATTCCTACCTTAAAAAATCATTTCAAGACAATCTTTTGGATTATGCTGTCCAATTGGTTGATGGTTGAAATATTCATGGACTTTAATGGGATCATGATGTTCCTTTTGGAAAATGGACCGTTGAATCCGACATTGTTCATTTTAGGAGTTGTCATGATTTTCATCCCTTACTATACGATCAGTTTACTATCAGGACTCATGACGATGTCTGTTCAAAAAGTAATCGTTAGGAGGGGAATGGAAGATGCTGCTTAAATTGATACGTAACCCGTGGTTTTTAGTCAGTTTTATTGGATTGACGGTTTTACTGACATTCAGTTTTGGATATGAAGCATGGCTAAAAGATGATGGAGATCGGGTTACTGTTTTATATGATGAGGATGGTGTGCCTTATGATAGTGCGCCGTTCGAGCCCTCTTTTCAGTATCCGTTAGGGTCGGATAGTCTAGGAGAAAATTATCTGTATCGAATAGTAGATGGAGCCAAGTATACGATCGGATTGGCAGCTTCAATCAGCCTCGTCCAGATCATCTTATCTTTATTCGGTGGATTTCTACTATATATTGCACCTAAAAAAGTAAGACTGACTGCAGATGGTTTATTTGATACGTTCCATTATGCGCCTTTCGCCATTTTTATTTATTTGTTGGCGGGAACAGTCATTGATATCTTTGTATGGAGTTACTCACTTGAAACGAGAATCATTTTTCCTGCCATCGTCATCGTTTTGTTATCTGTTCCTGTGCTTTCCACTCTGATTGCAAAGGAATTAGAGGATTTATATAAAGTGGAGTTTATTCAAAATGCACCAACCTTGGGAGGTGGCGTCTACCACATTTTCCGGAAGCATGTTTCCAAATTCCTCATCCCGAAGCTGTTTGTATTGTTCCTCCAACAGATCAGTACGGTGTTGATCATCTTTGTCCATTTAGGCGTGTTAGAGGTGTTCATCGGAGGTAGTGAAACATACAAAATGGCAGAAAGTGTAGATGGTGGTGTTATGATTGAGACCTTCACTTTATCAAATGAGTGGGGTGGATTGATCGGTAAGTATTGGTCACTTTATATAGCATACCCTTGGCTCATTTTCGGACCGATTTTGGCGTTTTCGTTTGTCATTTTGATGATGAACCTGCTCGTGCATGGCATGACGCAAACGCTTGAAATCAATCCATATGGTAAAAAGAAAAGGAAACAAAAAAGCCGCCTTCAAAACAAGGAAGCTGCTGAATTGGATTTTTCAAAGATTTAACGGAAGGAAGAACATAACATAAATAACAATTAAAGGGAATAAGAGAATTTTGTCGAAACCCTACTTTATAGAAAATAAAGTGGGGTCTTTTTTATGGGGAAATTTCTAGCAATATCCGGTTTTAAAGCATTACTGACAGTCTTGAGCATCATCTTGTTCGGGTGTCTTCCATTTCTGTTATTCAACATGGAAGTGAACAAAGAAATCCTCTATCTGCTCAATAAGGACATATTAGGAAATGCGAGCTACATGTCAGATGACATCATGTTCAACTGGAAAGGATACCTCGATCAAGTTGCACTTTCACTGAGAGAAGTCGGAACGTTTTGGGAGATGACCTATTCGACGAAAGTCGGTAAGGACTTGCCTGTATTCCCTGAACTGAGTGAACTTTACTTCAAGTCTGCATCCTACTTTTTAGGTGGATTAGTTGTAGCCGTTTGTCTCTCTGTCATCTCAGTTCACATCATCATGATGACAAATAAAAAAGTAAGAAGAGCTTTTAAGGCAATGCTCACAGTCTTAAAATCACTTCCTGATGTGTTTTTCATCATGATCGTTCAACTTGCCATCATCATGGTGTTCAAAAAAACGGGGGTGGTACTGTTCAATACCACCCATTCATATGGAGACGAGGCCATATTTTTTCCGATATTGGTCTTATCCATATTGCCAACGGTGTATTTCGTAAAATATCTATTGCTGGCTTTTGAAGATCAAGAAGACCAATTATACGTGGAACTCGCAAAAGGAAAGGGAGTTGCAAGGTTCAAGATCGTCAGTATCCATATTTTCCGCAATGCGATTCCGACTTTAAGGAATCATTTCAAGACGATCTTTTGGATCATGCTGTCCAATTGGCTAATGATAGAGATCTTCATGAATTATAATGGAATCATGATGTTCTTGGTGGAGAATGGACCATTGAATCCATCATTGTTCATCGTAGGGGTCTTGATGATTTACCTTCCTTACTTCTTGATCAGTGTATTGTCTTCACTTATTAAGATGTCAGTTGCGGAAACGAAAGTAAGGAGGGGAATGGAAGATGCTGCTTAAACTCATTAGAAATCCATGGATTGTATTCAGCTTTATCGGATTAACGGTTCTACTTACGCTAAGCTTCGGGTATGAGGCCTGGCTGAAATATGATGGAGAACGTGTAACGATCCTATATGATGAGGAGGGTCTTCCTTATGACAGTGCGCCTTTCGAACCGTCCTTAGAGTATCCTTTAGGATCAGATAACCTGGGGGAAAATTATCTGTATCGGGTTATAGACGGGGCCAAATACACGATTGCACTAGCGGCCATCATCAGTCTCATACAAATGATTTTGTCTTTCTTTGGCGGATTTTTATTGTATCTTTCACCGAAAAAAGCTCGCCTTACATTCGATGGTTTATTTGATACACTCCATTATGCTCCATTTGTGATTTTCATTTATTTACTCGTTGGACCTGTCCTCGTCATTTTTACATGGAGCTATACGTTAGAAACGAAGATCGTCTTTCCTGCGGTCGTCATTATCTTTTTATCTGTTCCCGTACTATCAAATCTGATCGCAAAGGAATTAGAACAGGTTTATAAAGTCGAGTTCATCCAAAATGCGCCTACATTGGGGGGAGGCGTCTTCCACATTTTTAGAAAACATGTATCTAGGTTCCTAGTACCAAAAATGTTTGTGTTATTCCTTCAACAAATCAGTACGGTCCTGATCATCTTTGTCCATTTAGGAATCCTCCAGGTGTTCATCGGTGGAAGTGAGACATATAAAATGGATGAACGTATAGAAGGAAAAGAAGTTGTCATCATAACGGAATCATTTACGATGTCGAATGAGTGGGGTGGACTGATCGGAAAGTATTGGTCTGAATATATGTTCAACCCGATGCTTGTTTTTGGACCGATTCTAGGGTTTTCGTTCGTCATTTTGATGATGAACTTACTGGTACACGGTTTAACACAAACGCTTGAAATCAATCCATATGTTAAAAAGAAGCGCGAACGAAAAAGCCGCCTTCGAAAGAAGACAGCTACAGAGTTGGATTTTACAAAGATTTAAGCGTTCTTTTGGATGGCTTCACGAGCGAGTTTATCAGCATTCCTGTTTTGCGAACTCGGAATCCACTTGATGAAAAACAGATCCAGCTCGTCTTTCAACACAAGAACTTGTTGAAGGAGGGGCTGGTATACGTTCTTTTTGACATATTCCTTTTCGACGGCTTGTTCGACTAGCTGTGAGTCGGTCCGGAATGAAACGATTTTGTAACCTTTGTCGATGCAGATTTTCAATGCGTGGATAAGAGCATGGTACTCTGCTTCATGGTTCGACATCTCACCGAGCGGGATGGAGTAGGAATGACTTCCATCCGGAGCTCCTTTTATAAATATACCTGCGCCAGACGGTCCAGGATTACCTGAACTGGCACCATCTACATAAACGTCTATCATCTAATCACCTATAATTGTAAAAATTTGTTACCGTCCGCACCCCGAAATCGGTGGAGATCGGATTTCGGGTACCGCAAGAGGTTCTTTCGCACCCCGAAAACGGGAAAAATCAGATTTCGCACCCCGTATGCGGCACTTTCGCACCCTGAAAACGGGAAAAAACGCTTTTCGAGCACCGAACGAAGTGAGCAGCTCCAAAAATCCCCTCGACTTAACGTTTATTTTATCATACAAGTTGGGAATAGGTACTACCATATCTAGCTACAGATTCTTTTACGGTCTGTAAGATGGACATTTGTACGAATGTTTTGTAAAAAGGAGGTTCACACAATGAGGCTGTCGAACACTAGAGTTATGGCATTGGTTGAAAATGATTTCGAGGATCTAGAACTATGGTACCCAGTACTCCGCTTACGTGAAGAAGGCGTCACCGTCCACATCGTCGGTGCCGAAGAGAACAAGGAATACAAAGGAAAGTACGGTGTACCGGCAGTTGCCGATTACAGCTATGAAGACGTGAACTACTACGAATACGACGGAATTCTTGTTCCAGGCGGCTGGGCACCCGATAAACTCCGTCGCGATAAGAAAGTGATTGAAATCGTCCAGTACATGAATGACCAGAAACGGACGATCGGACAAATCTGTCATGCTGGATGGGTCTTGATTTCAGCCGACATCCTTAAAGATAAAGTGGTGACAAGTACACCAGGCATAAAAGATGATATGACAAATGCTGGCGCAGTCTGGAGGGACGAAGCGGTGACGGTGGATGGTCACATCGTTTCGAGCAGGCGACCGCCTGACTTACCGGACTATACGCGGGAGCTCATCAAAGTGTTAGAAGAGAACAACAGAGACTGACCACTCCATAGCGAGTGGTTTTCTCTTGGATAAAAGGTATACACCACGATTCCATCAATAAAATAAAACTAGAAAAGGCATACTGAAAGTAAATGAACGTACAGGAGTGAGACGATTGGAAAGAAAGGTTGTGACAGAGGAAATTGAATGGACCTTGAAAACCTATTGCAGGGATTGTTTCGTGTGTGAAGCGTTCAAAAAGGACTATGGGAAAAATTATGCACAAAGCTTCTGCAACCGCGATTGCTCAATCGGTAGAAGACTGCAGATGCTTGGGGAATCGTTATCGTCGAAACGTGTAGAAGGTTAGCGAAATATTAGAGCTTTTGTTCCACTTCCTCTCATTTATGGTAAAATGAATGTATAAATTTTCAGATAGAGGTAGGGCAAAAGACATATGCGTCACAGATCTACGGGTGAATTCATTCAATTTTTGAGCAGCAAAGGTTTTCATCTATCAGATGATGACATTGCTTTCATCTATTTCGGGAAAAAGTATACGGATGCGGACGATGAGCTCGTGAATGTTGCGATTGAAACAACATTGAAGGTACAAGTCCGGTTTGATGGCAGCTATTACATTGCCTTATTGGAAGCGATGAAACAATCTGGTGCTCAAAGTACATATGATGCGAAGCGGTTCGTGAAAAATCAAGAAATCGTACCCAGTTCATAACAGCGACAGCATTCCTGAGATGCTGTTTTTTACTTTTGTGGGAGGTAAGAATGTTGAAGAACATTGAGAAGTTCGTCATGGAAAAGTTAATAAAGGACTCGACTGGGCATGATTGGGCGCATATCGACCGGGTTCGTATGCTCGCGATACAAATCGGAAAAGTGGAAGGAGCAGATTTGAAGATCTGCGAACTGGCAGCCCTTGTCCATGATCTCATTGATGACAAGCTGTTCAGCGATGAAGAAACTGCTCTTAAGGAAGTTATTCAACTCCTCAAAAAAGAAGGAATCGAAAAGAAAGAGATGGATCATATCGTCGAGATCATCACGACGATGTCGTTTAGCAGTGGTCCCGAAAAGGGAATGAGTACGCTTGAAGGAGAAGTGGTGCAAGACGCCGACCGATTGGATGCTCTAGGAGCGATCGGCATTGCTCGGACGTTCATGTACTCAGGTGCAAAAGGTCAGGCGATGTACGACCCAGCGATCCCTGCCCGAACACAACAGATGACAAAAGAAGAGTACCGCCAAGGAAAAAGCACCTCCATCAATCATTTTTATGAAAAATTGTTCAAGTTGAAGGACTTGATGAATACAGAAGAAGGCATTCGTCTAGCTGAAGAACGCCACACATTCATCGAACAGTTCGTGGAACAATTTTTAGCAGAGTGGGAAGGGAAAGACGTTCAATAATATAAAAGGACTTCGGCTCACCGAAGTCCTCCAAACATGAGTCCATTATTCAGCTGGGCGTGGTCCTGCATCCATTTCGGAGTTTTCTTCGGTCATGATTGGTCGTACAGTTACATCTTCAGTGACACGAACCTGGCAAGACAAACGTAATCCTTCCTGAATGCCTTTTTTGGAGAAAGCTTCTTGTTCAATGTCGGTCAGATCTCCAAAGTCACCGCCTTCAACATCGACGCGGCATGTGGTGCATTTCGCTTTTCCCCCGCAGCGGTGGAGGATATTGATTCCATTGTCTTCAAGCGCTAAGACGAGCTTTTTACCTTCTTCTACTTCAAATGTTCCATGGTCGGGTACTGTAACTTTTGGCATGATCTTCCTCCTTTAGAGATGAATTCCTACTTATTATACTATACCATTACCTGAACCATACAACGTTAAACTAGTGAAAGGAATGATGACCCGTGGAAAAAACATTGGATCATATCGGTATTGCCGTCCGTGACTTGGATGAAGCGCTCCAATTTTACATAGATATTCTCGGAGGTGAACTCGATCATCGATATACTAGCGACACGCCTGGAGTTGAAGTGCATGTTGCTGCGGTAAAAGTGAAGGGTGATCTGATCGAACTCCTGCAGCCGACTTCCCATACGTCACCAGTCGCCAGGTTCATCCGGCAAAAAGGGAAAGGCGTCCATCATATAGCATACCGGGTACCAGACCTGGATAAAGCTATTGAAGAAAGTCGGAAAGATGGGATCCGATTCCTAGAAGATACGTATCGGACGAACCAGTTAGGCAGAAGGCTCATTTACTTGAACCCAGCCTCCACCCAAGGAACCATTATCGAATTTTGCGATTATCCCAATCAATGATTCTGATATAATGGGATAGAATATGAAGACAAAGCGAGTAAAGGAAGTTGTATAGATGAATACATTAGAAGTTGGAACAATTGTAAATTTAGTCGTTTCTCGTGAAACCGAGCTTGGATATATGCTCATGAACGCCAAAAGGGAAGAAGTATTTCTTCACCGAGCAGAAACGGAAAAAGGTCTTGAGGAAAATGAAAGAGTGAAAGTGTTCCTTTATCATGATCATGAAGGACGTCTCGCTGCAACAACGACAATGCCATTCATTGACATGAACAGCATCGCGTGGCTGGAAATTGTCGGCGTACAACCGAAGCTTGGCGTGTTTATGGACATCGGCATCAAGAAAGACATCCTTTTATCAAAGGACGATCTACCGAATGAACGTTCTATCTGGCCACAGGAAGGTGACAAGTTGTATTGCGGACTTCGTACAGATAAAAAAGGTCGGTTATTTGCAGATCGTGCTTCAAATGAAGAGATCGAGACGCTTTCAGAGCCTGCTCCTGAAACGCTCCGAAACCAGTACATAACGGGTCACGTATACCGCTTCAATGAACAAGGAGCAATGATCTTCACGGACGACCGGCACATCGCCTTTTTACATAGAGATGAAGGTGGTCAGCGTCTCCGACTGGGACAACGTCTACAGGTGCGCGTAACCTTCGTGCGGGAAGACGGTCGCGTCAATGCCTCGTTAAAAGCACCCAAAGAGATCGCTTACGAAGAGGATTCGCAACAGATTCTTTCGTACCTGGAACAAAACGACGGTTTCATGCGCTTTAACGATAAATCCAACCCGGATGACATCAAACGGGCATTCGGATTATCGAAAGCAGCTTTCAAACGAGCGATGGGGAAACTGATGAAAGAGAAGAAGATAGAACAGTCTCCTGAAGGTACGAAATTAAAATAATCCTTTCTATATGAAAGTGCTTTCATTTTCCAAAAACTATTGTTATCGTTGATAATGGAAGGCACATCTATTCATGTGCAGACGTTAAAAAGAGAAATCATGTAGAAGATGGAGGAACGTCAAATGGTTGAAAATACGAAAGTGAAATCAGACATTGAAATTGCCCAAGAGGCCGAGCTTTTACCGATTCAACAAATTGCTGAACAATTGAACTTGACGGAAGAAGAGTGGGAACCATACGGACGTTATAAAGCGAAAATTTCATTAGATGTGATGGACCGATTGAAGGATACGAAAGACGGAAAGGTCGTCCTCGTCACATCGATCAACCCGACACCTGCAGGGGAAGGGAAATCGACGGTAACAGTCGGTCTTGGACAAGCTCTTAATAAAATCGGCAAAAAATCAGTCATCGCACTCCGCGAGCCATCCCTTGGACCGAGCATGGGAATCAAAGGCGGTGCTGCGGGCGGCGGTTACTCCCAGGTCATGCCGATGGAGGAAATCAACCTTCATTTTACAGGTGATATTCATGCGATTACGACAGCGAACAATGCACTTTCTGCGTTGATTGATAACCATATCCATCAAGGGAACGAACTGAACATTGATACGCGCCGCATCGTTTGGAAGCGTGTCATCGACATGAATGACCGTGCGTTACGTAACGTGGTGGTCGGGCTTGGCGGCGCTGTGCAAGGTGTACCGCGTGAAGACAGCTTCGACATTACGGTCGCTTCTGAAATCATGGCGATTTTCTGCCTTGCACGTAATGTCCGCGACTTAAAAGAGCGTCTATCCCGCATGGTCGTGGCTTATGATGTAAATAAAGAGCCTGTTACGGTAAAAGATCTAGGTGTGGAAGGTGCGTTGACGCTCTTATTGAAAGATGCGATCAAGCCGAACCTCGTTCAGACATTAGAAAATACGCCAGCATTGATTCACGGCGGACCATTCGCGAACATCGCGCACGGCTGTAACAGTGTCATCGCGACGAAAATGGCTTCCAAGCTTGGCGATTACGTTGTGACAGAATCCGGTTTCGGTGCGGATCTTGGGGCAGAGAAATTCCTTGATATCAAAGCTCGTTACGGTGAAATCGACCCGAACCTCGTCGTTGTCGTCGCAACGGTCCGTGCGTTGAAGATGCATGGTGGTGTACCGAAAGATGAGCTCCAGAAAGAAGACTTGGCCGCTTTGGAAAAAGGAATGGTCAACCTCGAGAAGCACATTGAAACCGTTCAGTCGTTCGGATTGCCGTTCGTTGTTGCATTGAACCATTTCGTGAAGGATACCGACCGCGAAGTGGAATTTGTAAAAGAATGGTGTGCGAAGAAAGGCGTCGAAGTTGCGGTCGCAAAAGTTTGGGCTGACGGCGGAAAAGGCGGCGAAGAGCTTGCTCAGAAGGTCGTCGACATGATCGACACGGGTGAAAACAACTACAAACCGCTTTATACATTGGACCAATCGCTCGAAGAGAAAATCGAGACGATCGTGACGAAGGTTTACGGCGCTGAAGGCGTAGACTTCTCGAAGAAAGCGAAGAAACAATTGAAAGAATACACAGATCTTGGGTGGGACAACCTTCCAGTCTGTATGGCAAAAACACAGTATTCACTGTCGGATGATCCGACGCTGCTCGGACGTCCGGAAGGTTTCCGCGTTCAGATCCGTGAGTTGAAAGCTTCCATCGGAGCTGGATTCATCGTCGCGCTGACAGGAAACGTCATGACGATGCCTGGTTTGCCGAAAAAACCAGCTGCACTGAACATGGACGTCACCGACGACGGGAAAGCAGAAGGATTGTTCTAGAATAATTTGATGATGAGAGGACTGACGTGGAGTCAGTCCTTTTTCATTTTTACAGAATAAATCGGAAAACTTACAGAATTAACTGTGATTCTTACACAATTAATTGAATTTTTTACAGAAAAAATTGGATTCTTACAGATAATCGGAGATTTTTCACAGAAAAATCCGGGATTGTAGTAGAAACTTCCTGACAAAGACTTTGTTATAATGAAAGTAGAATAATGAAGGGGGTATTCAAGACGTGAAAGCGTTAGTCGTAATCGATTATACGAATGATTTTGTGGCAGATGACGGTCGTTTGACGTGTGGAGAGCCAGGCCAGGCTATTGAAGCTCGGATTACAGAATTGACGAAGACGTTTGTGGACGCAGGGGAGTATGTCGTTTTCGCAGTGGATGTGCATGACGAAAACGATCCGCATCATCCAGAGAACAGCCTGTTCCCGCCTCATAACATCCGTGGCACTGCTGGACGCTATCAATACGGTTCACTTGGCGAGTACTATGAAAAAGTGAAAGATAAAGTGTACTGGATGGACAAAACGCGTTATAGCGCTTTTGCAGGGACGGACCTGGAACTGAAACTCCGCGAACGCGGAGTGCAAGAGCTTCATCTCGTCGGGGTATGTACCGATATTTGCGTGCTACATACTGCAATTGATGCCTACAACAAAGGATTCAAGATCGTCGTTCACGAAGATGCAGTCCAGAGCTTCAACCAGGCTGGTCATGAATGGGCGCTTGGCCACTTTAAGAATACGCTCGGCGCTGAAGTCGTTAATGCCGCAGAAGGATCCAATGTCAGCAAGTGATTTTGAACAGGTGAAAAATACGTTTCAGAAAGCGCTCGATGATTGGAGCCACATGCAGAAAACCTCTGGAGATGAAGGGGCTGAGTGGGCAGAGCGATTTGAACAGCATTTTTACGAGATGGTAGAAAAGCTGAAGTTCTGGTATGAGCAGCTAGAACCAAAGCCCCCGAGTTATGATGAGCTGGAAGCGATGCCTGAAATAGAGGAAATTCAGGAGCAGCTTCCAGGACCTCTCCTGCTGAATTTCCTGACCGAATTGGAAGACATCTACGATGGTGTCGAGAAAAAATCCTTTGATTAGCGGTAAAAAAATCTGATCCCAAACGAGCGGGGTCAGATTTTTGTCGTACTAAAGACCTATTTTACAAAACAGGTGGTCATTTTTCTAAAACCGCAAGGGATTTTTACAAAACCACCCCCGAAATTTCTAAAACACCCAGCTGTTTTTCTAAAACCGATCCCTAAATTTCTAAAACCTCACTTTAAAACTCCCACCCGTATGCAATTTCGGTGTGTTTAACCCCTTCAATTTCAAGCTGATCCTCTTTAAATGCTCGTCCACCCATCTTTTCATAGAAAAACTTCGATGAATTCTCTTCTAACACCCACACATACATGGAATTCAAGCCTTCGCTTTTCATCCAGTCCACGGACGCTTCAAATAATCGCTTCCCAAACCCTTTCCCCTGACATTCACTCAACAAATAGATTGCATAAATCTCGCCGTCGTAAGGAATCTCCTCAATCCGACGTCTGCCGCCATTCACAAAACCTACAATTCTCCCATTCTCTTCAGCTACGTACATGAATCCGCCAGTCTGCTGGATGACCTGAGTCCATTGCTCAATTTTACGTTCAACCGATAGTTGAGCAAGGAACGAATCACTCACAATCCCTTTATACGTCGTTTTCCAGCTTGACACATGGACTTCAGCAATTTGCGTCACATCATCAATCGTCGCTTTCCGAATCATAGACACCACTCCATCCCGAAATGAATAAGATATACCATTCATGATAGACGCCTAGTCCCCAATTGGAAAGAGGGAATGGAATGTATGATAAATTTAAACCAGTTAAAGTGATTACGATAAAGAAAGAACATGAGATTGTGAAAGTTTCGTATCCAAAACTTGTGGATATGAAGGACAAAAAAGCGGAGGCAAAGATCAATAGGGAGATCCGGGAGTTAGTGGATGAGCTAGTGGAGGAGGGGAACCAACCCGATGCCACCACTGTGGAGGTCCGATATGAAACGAAAGTGAACCGGAATGGCGTCTACAGCGTCGTACTCATCCTCTTTTATTTCATAGAGCATGCTGCCCACCCGATGCAAATCCAGAAGGCACTCACTTTTTCAACGCTCACAGGGCACAACTATACGTTCCCTGAACTGTTTTCGAAGAACAGCTATTACAAAACGAGACTGACCCGCTATGTGAAGGACTATGTAAAAAAGGAAAACATCCAGTTGATCAACGAGATACAGACGATTACGGATGATCAGGAGTTTTACCTAACAGACGAGGATCTCGTGCTTTTTTACCAGCTGTATGAATACACACCTTACGTCTATGGATTTCTTGAAGTGCCGATCCCGTTAGGAGAGGTTCGTTCGATGGCTGCGATGGATAGTCCGATCCGCCAACTGACGTCCCGTTAGACAAATGCCCACGATACATACGTGGGCTTTTTTTGACAACAACTCGATCCCTTCCGATGGAAGTTTTTATGGAGTGCTTTTTTGTGATAAAATGGTCTTTATGGGATAAATTCGTTCCAATAGGAGTTAGGCGATGATTACATACTATCACTTACAAATGACATTCATACCTTCCCTCGACGAACGCGGGAAGTTTCTCATATGGGTCACACGCCCGAATGGCGAACCGATTTCCATCAGCAAGTCCAGGTTGCACTGGCTGCTTGGGGAATCGGGGATTTCGCATGTTTTCACAAGTGAAAAAGAAGAGAGCAAAACGCTCATCGTAGATTGGGATGAAAAGCATTACGAAGTGGAAGGACTGCTCGTCGACATGTGGCGGGTGTACCTCTTTTTACAGCAGCCAGTCGCACATACGACAAAGGGCTCCTTTTATTTCGGTGAAAGTTTCGTGTATTGGGAGACAGTCGCGAGAAGTCTTGAAACACTCATACGGGGCGGACAATACTTCCCGACAATCTATGAAATCACGAAAGAGAAGCGGCATTATGCCTATGCGCAGTGGATGATTGCGAGAACCGTACTCGAAGGTCAAGCGCTTTCCGATTGGTTGAAATCCGCCTCACCACTTATCTTCTCATTTGAGCATCTTTCAACGTTCCCAATCCGCGAGTGGCAAAATCTGATGATCGACATCTGGGCGGACCAGATCATCAAAGTCCATCTCACCTCTGGACCTGAAATCGATTTGGAAGGCTTAACTGTGGAACATTCAGATATCATGGTCCGATGGGAAAAAGCGCTTCTAACTTCAAATGCGAGCTTTTTCCATATCGTCGATCAGAAGTCGGAGCTTCAACAATTGCACATCCTGATTCGTGAAGTGCGGAAGTGGCATGCGCCAATCAGCACAGATTCCTTCCGTACATTGGAAAAAGGGCTAGTCAACTTCAAGCAGCCGTTCATCCAGACAGGTTTTACCGTCGGATCGATGGACATCAACTGCTTCCCTATGGATGACGAAGAGATGAGACATTGGGGCGTGCAGATCTACATCACAGGTGAACAAGAAGGGGAATCATTGAGACTACCGATGGATGATCAGCGGATCGTCCGTTCATATATTAAAAACTGGGTAGATGACCGCATCAATTACCTCGTTCAGATGGATGATGCGCTCTATCAGTCCCAACGGAAACTTCGACAATCCGGGACGGCAGAAATTTCGCTCGATACGATGCGTACGCTCCATGAAAACTTGAGTGTACTGAAGTCGATGGACATCCAATTGACGTTCCCGGCTGGCTTGACGCTCGAATCGATGGATCGAGAGGATGTATCGGTCTCTCTGAACGTGAAAAACGACCATGGAGAAGGGGTCGGATTGAGCAGTTTATTGAACTTCAACTGGCAGATTGCGATCGGTGATATCGAGCTGTCAGTCGAAGAGTTCAAACGACTCGTCTACCGACAGCAATACATCATTGAAAAAGACGGTAAATGGATCATGCTGCCGCAATCGAAAATTGAAGAGATTTTCGAGGAAATCGGTGAGCTAGATCCGATCATCCGGAGTAAAGCATCGTTTGCGACATTAGTTGGTGTGAACGCCAAAAATCAGGATTTCGATTCGGACATCGATCTCCACATGGACCGTGAAGTGCAAGACTATCTGAAGTATTTCCTAACACCAACCGAAGAACAATATGAGATTCCAGAAAGTTTCCGAGGTGTGCTCCGTCCTTATCAGAAAAAAGGCTTTCAATGGATGCG
This sequence comes from Pseudalkalibacillus sp. Hm43, assembly GCF_051842935.1. GTDB lineage: Bacteria > Bacillota > Bacilli > Bacillales > Fictibacillaceae > Pseudalkalibacillus. Next base: position 1,231,954 of record NZ_JBPXRR010000001.1, read on the forward strand.
TTCGCATCGGGACAAAAGGATCGGTGTTTGCCTTGCAGACGACATGGGGCTCGGGAAAACGATCCAGGCAATCACGTATTTGTTGGATATCAAGCGGGAAGCGAAGCCTCATCTGATCATTTGCCCGACATCGGTTCTTGGCAATTGGAAACGGGAATTAGAACGCTTCGCCCCATCATTGAATTCAAAAGTGCATCATGGAGCGGACCGGGCTAAAGATGTGCCCACCTTCCAACATGAACTTAAAGGTGAAGATGTACTCATTACGAGCTACGCGCTGCTTTTACGGGATCAACATCTATTTGAAAACGAGGAGTGGAATGCGGTCATCCTAGATGAGGCGCAAATGATCAAGAACCCGACTACGAAACAAAGTCGTCTGGTCCGTTCGTTAAAATCAGTTCACCGGATTGCTCTGACCGGAACGCCCATGGAAAACCGCTTGGAGGAGCTTTGGTCGATTTCGGATTTCTTGAATCCCGGTTACCTTGGCAACCGGAGTTCCTTCAGCCAACAGTTCATCCGTCCGATTGAAAAGGAAGGTAAAAAAGAACGGGTCGAAGTATTGAAACGCTTGATACAGCCGTTCTTATTGCGGCGATCCAAGCAACAGACGTCCATTGTCGAAGAGTTGCCGGAAAAAACGGAGACGAAAATCCATTGTCAGCTGACGAAGGAGCAAGCCTCCCTTTATCAGATGGTCGTCGATCAGATCCGAGAAAAGCTTCAGTCTACGACTGGAATGGAAAGACGAGGCACGATACTCGGTGGCATCACGAAATTGAAGCAGGTTTGTAACCATCCATCCTTGTTGACGTGGGATGAACCGATTGCTTCTCACTCCGGGAAGATCACCGAGTTTCTGCAAATTTTAGACAGTAAGGTGAAGGAAGGGGAAAAAGCCCTCGTCTTCACTCAATATGTCAAAATGGGTGATTTACTGAAGGGATTGTTGGAAAAGGAAACCACTGAAATGAAGGTGTTCTTTTTACATGGAGGCATTCCGTCGCAGAAGCGTGAACAGATGCTGAAGCAATTCCGGGAAACGGAATCGAAGAAATGCGTATTCATCTTGTCAATTAAAGCGGGTGGAGTCGGATTGAATCTGACCGAAGCCAATCATGTCATCCATCTCGACCGTTGGTGGAATCCTGCGGTTGAAAACCAGGCAACGGACCGTGCATACCGGATCGGTCAGGAGCAAAACGTGAGCGTGTATAAAATGATTACGAAAGGGACGCTTGAAGAAGGAATCGATAAATTGATTGATCGGAAGTCCCATCTCACCTCACAAATCGTCAGTCATGAAGATCAATGGGTGACGGAAATGAGCGATAAAGAATTGATTGAGCTGATTCGGTTACGGGAGAAGGTGCTGCACTCATGACGAAAAAAGGGCGAAAGTCGGAAACGAAACTCCAACAATGGTTGAATCAGTTTTCAGAACGTGTGGACTATACCAGGTTCCAAAAAGGAATGAACCTTTACAACGATCATCGTGTCCATGGCTTTCAGGTGTTTCCGAATCATTTCGAGTGCCAGATTGAAGGGCAGCATGATCCGTATGAAGTTCGAGGATACTACAGGCTGGAAGACGGTATACCGATTTTGAACGATTATGAGGTGGTATGCTCCTGTCCTGATGAGAAGCCGATCTGTAAACATGGCGTTTGTGCGACGATGTTTTTCATACTGAATGAACTGTCTACGGAACAGAAAGATACAGAAGACAGGGTTAGAATGGAACGATCGGCACAAATCGAAGAACCATTGAACGAACTGCAACAAAAAGTGGCAGCACAAACGAGTTCAATTTTAGAGCTCCATTCGTATAGAGGAAGCCGAAACATACCAAACAAGGATTACATTGAAACGGTCCATGCTCGTGTTGTATCGGTGATGGACGAATTGAAGAAAAGACAGTAAGAGGGTTGACCTGCATCAGGTCAACCCTTTTGACTTGCGTATGCTGTTGATTAAGTATGAGTGCTTATGCAGGTTGATCCTGATAGGTTGGAGGGACAATCTCATAATAAGCTCGATTATAGGTGATGACTTGTTGTCCTTGTACAGTGACGATTCGGTCTTCTGTAATGCGGATGACTCTGCCTTCGACTGGGAGCTTCTTCATCATATCCTCTCCTTTAAAATAATGAATGGATGAAACCTATACTTTTATATACCCGTTTTTCAGAAAAATGAACATTTTTAACATAAAACTACAAAAGTTACAAACATATGACAATGAAAGACAATTCTCTGCGAGCCGAACGATATGAGATTTCTTCATACGTATGTTATATTTTGAGTAGAGGCAAGGAACGTTTCAGAAAGGGGTTTTTGTATTATGAAACTGCGCGGTATCGAACCGACACCAAGTCCGAATACAATGAAGTTGATTGTAGATGAAGCCTTACCGAGCGGGAAAAACATGAATTTCAAAGCAGACCAGATAGATGAAGCACCCGCACCGTTGAATGCATTGTTAAGCATCGAAGGTGTGAAAGGACTTTACTATGTTGCTGATTTCATCGCGCTCGAACGGAATGCGAAGCACGATTGGAAAGTGATTCTGCCGAAAGCCCGTCAAGTGATGGGAGATGAAACAGCTGAGGTAGAGGCGGAGCAAGAGGAAAAGGATGAAGATTTTGAAGAGATCAAAGTGTTCATCCAAAAGTTCCGTCGTATTCCGATGCAAATCAAACTGATCAAAGGTGAAACGGAAGAGCGAGTCGGTTTACCAGACCGATTCATGGAAACCGTCATGGCGGCTCAAAGTGCTTCAGACAATGTTGTGATGGAGCGTCAATGGATCGAGCAAAGTCCACGTTACGGTGACATGGATGAGGTCGGTAAAGAAGTGGCAGAAGAAATCAGTGCCGCTTATGATGACGCACGTCTATCTGCCTTGAAGGAGCAGGCATTTGAACAAAATACGGCTGACATCTCTAAGCGAAAACAAGCGTACAAAGTGACGATGGATATGATGGAACAGCCTGATTGGAAAGATCGTTACGCAGCGCTCGAACAGATGGAACCGACGAAAATGGATCTTCCTGTACTGGAAAAAGCGTTGGATGATGAGAAAACATCTATTCGTCGTCTGGCAACCGTTTACCTAGGTATGATTGAAGACCAAGAAGTGCTTCCATACATGACGAAAGCACTCCAGGATAAAAGTGTGACAGTCCGTCGAACGGCCGGAGATTGCATGTCGGACCTCGGATTTAAAGAGGCAATTCCAGTGATGATCGATTCGTTGAAGGACAAGAACAAACTCGTCCGCTGGCGTGCAGCGATGTTTTTATATGAAGTTGGAGACGAGTCAGCGATTCCAGCATTGAAAGCAGCGAAAGACGACCCTGAATTCGAAGTGGCGATGCAAGTGAATATGGCTTTAGAACGGATTGAAGGCGGGGAAGAAGCGAAAGGTTCCGTATGGAAACAGATGACGGAAACGATTCAAAAAGGCAAGTAACGGAAAGTCAATTGATGTTTCAATGACCTCATGATAAAGTTAATGAAAGACAAAGAATAATGGAGGTATGTTCCATGTCCATGGCATATGAAGAATATATGAGACAACTTGTACAACCAATGAGAGATGAATTGACAGAAGCAGGTTTCAAAGAGCTTCGCACACCTGAAGAAGTCGATGAATATATGGAAAACGCTGAAGGTACGACACTCGTGATGATCAACTCTGTTTGTGGTTGCGCTGCAGGTCTAGCACGTCCTGCCGTACGTACAGCAGCTCAACTTGAAAACGCACCAGACCACCTTGTAACTGTATTTGCCGGCCAAGATAAAGTCGCAACTTCAGTCATGCGTTCTTATTTCTTGGATGTTGAACCATCTTCTCCTTCAATCGCACTGTTGAAAGGTAAAGAATTGGTCCACTTCGTACCAAGAGAAGAAATTGAAGACCATGATCCGGAAGATATCGTCCAGAACCTGACGAACGCATTTGAAACCCACTGCAAATAAAAAGGGCATACAAAAAACAGGATGACAACGATGCAGACCCTATCAAATTTTGATTTGATAGGGTTTTTTCTTCTTATTACAAAAAGGAGTGATGGCAATGACTTCACCAATCATCCGTGTTGAAAATCTTGCGAAAACGTTCAAGGGGAATGTACAAGCAGTGAAGGATGTGACCTTTGAAGTAGACGAAGGGGAGTTTTTCGCTTTTCTCGGACCGAATGGAGCTGGGAAATCGACGACCGTCCAAATGCTGACCACGTTATTGACTCCTACAGCAGGATCCATCACCGTTGCAGGTTATGATACGGAAAAAGAACCCGAAAAAATTCGCCAAAACATCGGAGTTGCACTGCAAGAAACGGGTGTGGACCCGAACTTGACAGGCAGAGAGCTTCTCATCCTCCAGTCGAGGTTGTTCGGTTTGAATGGTTCGCAAGCGAAAGAGCGGGCAAACGAGCTGCTTGAACTTGTAGATTTGACTAGTGATGCGGATCGTCAGTGTGGCAACTATTCCGGTGGTATGAGGCGTCGACTTGATTTGGCGCTCGCTCTCGTACATAGCCCGAAGGTGCTTTTTCTCGATGAACCGACGACTGGACTTGATCCGATGAACCGAAAAGCGGTATGGGAAGAAATCCGGCATCTCAATAAAGAGCTCGGTACGACGATCTTTTTAACGACACAATACCTGGAAGAAGCGGACCAATTGGCGGATCGGATCAGTATCATAGACAAGGGAACCATCGTCGCAACGGGAACCGCAGAGGAATTGAAAAGCTCGATCGGTGTGGATCTCGTCACGTTACAGTTTGAATCGCGGGATGACGCACTGAGCGCGAAGGAACTGTTCACAAACAAATCCGAGAATGTCATCGACTTGAAGGAGCAACTGCAAATTTACATTGAAAACGGTACGGCACAATTGCCAGAGATGATCCGACAACTCGATGAATCCCACATCCCATTGGTAAAACTGAACGTCTCGCCTCCGACATTGGATGATGTGTTTCTGAACGTTACGGGTGAGCGTTTGAAAAAGTCACAAAGGAGTGTGGAGCAGGCATGAGCAAAGCTTCGTTTTTCGTCGAGACGTATCTACATACCAAAAGAAGCGTGTTAGTCACGCTCCGTAACCCTTTCACCTTCATTCCGAACTTGATGATCAGTTTGTTTTTCCTATTCGTGTATGAGGGCGGATTAAGTGGCATTTCTGAGCTACCGGAATTCGAGGGAGCCAACTATTTGGCATTCATTTTACCGGTATCGATCGTTTCTGCTGCCATCGGTGGGGCTGGTGGAGCGGGGCAATCCCTCGTTCGAGACCTGGAAAATGGATATTTCTCCAAGCTGTTGTTGACGCCGTCTTCACGGCTGGCGATTGTTCTAGGTCCGATTATCGCCGGAATGCTCCAGCTCTGTGTCCAGACGATACTAATCCTTGTCGTAGGACTTCTGTTAGGCTTGGAAGTGGCAACCGGTGTCGGTGGGATGCTTGTGGTCATACTCATCGCAATCGGATGGGGGCTTGCATTTGCAGGCTATTCTGCTGGCGTCGCTTTACGGACGAAGAATGCACAGGCTGCACAGGCCGGTACGCTCATCTTTTTCCCTCTCATTTTTTTGAGTACCACGTTCGTTCCGTATGAGCTGATTGAAGCGCAATGGCTGAGAGTAGCAGCAGTCATCAACCCGACGACGTACATATTTGAGAGCATGCGTGCGGTGTTGATCGACGGTTGGGTGTGGGAAGAACTTGTGAAAGGTTTGACAGCGATCGTAATCATTTGTGTAATCACAATCAGTTTTGCTGCATTGAACGCGAAGAAAGCGGTCAGTCGCGGATAAAACGATAGAAAAAGGACCCAGTGCTTGGGTCCTTTTTTAAGTCAATGATTCGGTTGTCGCTGTTTCCTGAGCTTCGGCATCCACCAATTCCAGTGGCCCATCAGCTTCATAAGGGAAGGAACGAGGACCATCCGGACGAGTGTTGCGTCGAGGAAGATTGCGAGCGCGATCGATACCCCCATTTGTTTGACGGGCACAACGCCGGTAAACGCAAACGCGCCTGTCACAACGATCATAATCAACGCAGCGGATGTGATGATTTTACTCGTTGATGTCAAGCCCATCAAGGTCGCATAGTCATTGTCCTTCGTTTCCTCGTAATATTCTTGGATGCGGGAAATGAGGAAGACCTCGTAATCCATGCTGAGTCCAAATACGATACCGAACGTGAATACTGGAATCATCAGACCGATGCCATTAACAGGGTCGACGAAATGCCCTTCCTGGAAAATCCATACGACGATGCCGAATGTTGCACTCAAGCTGATCACATTCATCACGATGGCTTTTAACGGTATGAATAGTGAACGGAACGCAATCAACAATATGATATAGGTGGTAAGGAGAACGAAAGCCACGGCATATGGTGCTTTTTCATAGATTTCATCGAAAATCTCCTGGGTGAATTTACTGTTTCCTCCCAGAATCAGTTCATATTCCTCATAAGTCCCGTTCCACTCTCGAACCCAGTCTTTCGCTTGGCTGGATGTCGTATCCACGTTCAGATAGACTCGGAAGATGGACTTATCCTCTTGAACATACGACTCAACCGCTTTATTCAGACCGGAAGGAAGTGTTTCGGATTCCACCATGGAATGGAGTTGTTCGGGTGGTACACCTGTTGTTGAGAAGACGGATTCGACTCGATCTACGATGGGTTCATCTTTCAGTTCGTTTTGCAGATCTTCCAGATCATCCAACGTTTCCTTCGAGTCGAGGAGCTCTTCTCCACCATCAACAATCATCGTGACAGGATACAACTCTTGTTCACCGAACGTGTCTTTGAACGTCTCGAACGCCTGTCTCGATTCGTATGACTTCGGTAAGGCTTCGGCTTCCGGAATGGTCAAGTTCAAGTTGCCTAGGGGCAGGATCGCCGTGATGAGAATGACGAGTGCAATCAGGAACATGGAAACCGGACGCTTCATGACGAATTGGGCGAATCGATACCAGTTGCTCACTTTCTTTTCTTTTGCTTTTAAAACTTTCCATTTATTGATTTTGTGTCCCAGTATCCCTAAAACTGCAGGGAGGAATGTAAGGGCACAGATCACCGATAAGATGACGACGACCATCCCCCCGATCGCCACCGTTTGGAAAATATCGATGTCGATGAACAGCATGGAAGAGAGTCCTAGGAACACGCAGAGCCCGGAAAAGGCGATCGACCTGCCGGCAGTTTGGATTGAAACGTCAATCGCTTGCTCGATGGATCTCTTATCGATCTCTTCACGGAACCGATTAACAAGGAGTAATGCGAAATCGATTCCAAGTGCAAGACCGATCATCGGGACGACGTTCAACAGGAAAATGGACAAATCAAGCTCCTGTCCGATGAAATAAAGGATCCCGAGAGAACTGACGACACTTACGACGCCGATGAGTAGTGGAATGAATGCTGCCACAACGCCACCGAATGCGAAAAGAAGGATGATGAGCGCAGCAGGGATACCAATGGCTTCAGCTCGCTTCAAATCTTCTTGACTAGCTTTGTTCATGTCTTCAGAAATGACCGCGCCGCCTGTCAGACTCGCATTGAAATCCTCAGTGTCTTCCAGGTTCTCTCGGATCTGTTCAATGGAATCTTTCAGTTCGGTAAAACTTTTATCAAATCCGAGAAGAATGTAAGCGATATTGTCTTTGGCCATTTTTGTGTTTTGGTTGGGGGAGGTGATGCTTGAAAGATGATCCACTCCCTCTAAGTCTTCGATTGTATCTCGCACGTAATTCTTGAATTCATCTGAATCAGCCTTATAGCTTTCTGACTCTATGACGATCGTCATGGACGATTTCGGTTGATTGAAATCTTCTTTAAGGATCTTTTGAGTCTCATTGAAAGAGCCTTTGGTTTCGAAACCACTGCCTTCAAGAATTGAAGGCATTTTCCAGGCGAACAGCCCGAGTGCAATCGCAAGGATACACCATAGAAAGATGATGGTTTTCTTGAAACGGAACAAAAGGGTACTGTACGTATGTAAAAATGAATTTCTCATGATTTCCTCCAAATCAAACAGATGATATGTGGATATTATACACTTGATGATGGGAATGTATGGATAATTCTGCATAAAAAAAGATCCGATTGTGATATCTTACAATCAGATCTAATGAGTTTGGCTGTTTTTGACATGCAAAAAAACACACTGGAGTAGTTTACACTTTAGTAGGCATTGAGCGAATTCACTTGAATCAGCGATTAGTGGTCTTTACCTTTTCCCCCACCGGCACAGGCGCAACCGACGATGATCAAGAGAATGAATAAAACGACGATGATCGTGAATCCATGACCATATCCATCGCAGTATCCATCGTATCCATAACCATGGTGCATCGGATAACAATGATCATATCCGTAGTCCATTTCCTTTTTCTTAGGCATATATTTTTTCATCTTTTCCAACAGACTTCCCCTCCAAATTTGATATAATCTGTTCTGTCTTACTACAAAATATGTACAATTGCCTTATATGCAACGGGGACACTAGTGGAATTTTTGTGTACAAACCTATTTTTTCGAGGTGTTTAGAAATGATCATTACGACTGGTGGAAAAGCGAAAATCGAATTGAAACATCGGGCAAAAGAAGTCGGTAACGAGCTAGGGATACCGTATGTGGATCGGCAGGATCGCTCGATTGATAAAATGATGGACCTCGTGGAAGACGGAATCATTGTCGTGCGAAGAGAAAGATTTCTCTTTTATCCGAAAGGGTCTTCCAGTCCTGTATTCTTCCATCCGAATTCCTCGCTTTTCAGAATCAAACGATTGATGAGAGGAGAGGACGACCCTCTTGTACGAAATGCTCGATTGAGAGAAGGGATGTCCATTTTAGATTGTACATTGGGGTGGGCTTCGGACAGTATCGTTGCGAGCTTTGTAGTCGGAAAGAATGGTAAAGTCGTCGGTATTGAAGGGAGTTCGACGATTGCTTTACTTACAACACTTGGCCTGAAAGTCTATGAAGATGAAAATCCTCTGATTTATGAAGCGATGCGTCGTGTTGAGGTGAAGGAGGGGGATCATCTGGATTATTTGCGGCAATGTCAAACAGATAGTTTTGATGTCGTCTATTTCGATCCGATGTTCGAGGAAACGATCGTCACTTCAGATGGCATTGCACCGCTGAAGGACTTTGCAGTGTACGAACCGATTTCTGAAGAAATCATCGAAGAGGCAAAGCGGGTCGCTCGAGAGCGTGTCGTGTTGAAAGATCATTATAAGAGCAACCGATTCGCCCAATTCGGTTTCGATGTCGAAATTCGAAAGACCTCTGCCTTTCACTTCGGCCACATTAAAGTTAAATAAGCAATGAGTAGGCACTTGTTCAGAAACCGTTTACTTTTAGAGAAGGGTTCTTTATACTTGGTTTGTAGAGTACAAAATTTTGGAAGGAGTGGTATTGATGAAATTCGTACAGCAGCAACAGCAATTCATCGTTCAACTACATATGGACCGAATTTCAGGTAGATACCACTTGGCGACGTAACACGAACTTTGTTTTGAACGGGTGTTTTGTATACGTGTGAAGCTATGGGTGTTTTCTATCCCATGGCTTTTTTTGTTCGCCAAGTTTTATGATACCAATGATTCAATGATCAAATGTAGTCTTCCTCGTACTAACGCACATGCAGAAAGTTGGTAGAAAAAATGAAAGAAACATGGAGAGCTTACAAAGAAATGGACCGGAATGTCTGGATCCGTTTCATCGGAGAGTCCATCAATGGAATTGCATTCATGATGTTGCTTCCTTTCTTGGCCTTATATTTGAAAGACCGGGTCGATCATATTTGGGAAGTCGGCATTGTCATGGGTGTCTCACCATTAGCATCCGTCTTCGGGACGATGATCGGTGGTCGTCTCGCAGACATTTACGGCCGGAAGCCGTTGATGGTTGGCTCAATGGCAGGAAATGCAGTCGTGATGCTTGGATTCGTCTGGTTTGACGGGTTTTGGGCGTTCGTTATCTTATCGTTGTTTTTAGGATTTTTCAATTCGTTGTTCCATCCTGCTGCCTCTGCAATGGTTGCGGATGTGACGGAGCCGGATAAACGGACAGAAGCATTCGGCCTTTTAAGGATGGGGCACAACATCGGTGCTGCCATCGGACCTTTAATCGGTGCTTCGGTCGTGCTTTTCTCGAAGCAGGTCATTTTTATGGTTTCTGCGGTGAGCATGTTCTTCTATGCGCTCATCGTCTTGATCTGGATCCGGGAAAGCTTACCGAAATCTGAGAAAAAAGAAACTCTTGAGGAAGCTTCTCAGAAAGAAGAGAAGCAAGATCTTCCGAGCCCATTCCAAGTGATTTTACGAGACAAGTTATTGTTCATCTTCATCATCACTGGAGTCGTCATTTCGATGTCGTTCACGCAAACGGAAGGGATGCTGCCGCTCCACTTCGATCAAACGTTGCCGAACTTGACAGATGCACAGAATCCGTTCACTTACATGCTTGCGTTCAACGGATTGCTCGTCGTCTTGTTCCAGTTTCCGATCTCACGATGGGCAGGGAACCGGGCAATCGGAAAAGTGATGCTTTATGGCTGTATCTTGTTTGGATTCGGACTTCTCGCAGTCGGTTGGCTTCCACAAGCGTTCACTGCCATCGGAACAAGTTACTGGGCGATCATGCTCATATTCCTTGCGATTTATGGCATTTACACATTAGGTGAGATGCTCATGTCACCTGTACAAATGACATTCGTAGCCAATCTTGCACCGGAACACTTACGAGGAACCTATATGGGGGCTGCAGGTCTTCAATGGATTCTTGGTGGTGTAACCGGTCCATTGCTCGGAGGTTACTTGCTTGATCTGGGACTTGGAAACATCCTTTACACGATCCTGGGTATCGGCTGTATCATTGCAGGAATCATCTATCTTTCACTTGATCGTTGGGTAGATGACCGCCCGAGTGCAGAGTCTTCCGTCACTCAGGGAAATGTTTCGACTGTAAACCAATAAGCTATGTTAAAATGAACACTAACCGACCCTTACTCCCATTTTGGAGTAGGGGTTTCTTAATCGATGGCGAAATGATATTAGAAATGCTCTAACGACATCATCTACTTTCTAAAAGTTTGAAAAGGAGCGGTCATTCATGATTGATTTACGAAGTGACACGATAACAAAACCGACAGAAGAAATGCGAAGAGCGATGTATGAAGCAGAAGTTGGCGATGACGTATACGGAGAAGACCCGACTGTCCAACGTCTTGAAGAGAAAGCGACTGAAATCCTTGGAAAAGAAGCAGCATTATTCGTGACGAGTGGCACGCAAGGGAACCAGATTGCCGTACTTACTCATTGTCAGCCTGGGAACGAGGTATTGCTCGAGGAGGATGCTCACATTTTTTACTATGAAGGTGGAGCGATATCAGCATTTGCAGGCGTTCAGACTAGAACAATCAAAGGCGAACGGGGTAAAATCCGACCAGACCTATTGAAAAATGCGGTGCGCGGTGACGATATCCATTTTCCTGAAACGGGATTGATCTGTATAGAAAACACGCACAATCGCGCAGGTGGTGCAATTGTACCGATCGAGAACATGAGAGAAGTTCATCAAGTCGCACAGGAACACAAGATTCCAGTCCACCTCGATGGAGCTCGATTGTTCAATGCCGCTGCGGAATTGGAGTTACCTGTTTCTGCATTCACGGAACACACGACGACAGTACAGATCTGCCTTTCCAAAGGACTCGGTGCACCAGCTGGGTCCATCATCGCAGGCAGCAATGCATTCATACAACGAGCACGAAAATGGAGAAAACGTCTTGGAGGTGGACTCCGACAAGTCGGTGTTTTGGCGGCACCTGGTATGATTGCTATAACGAAGATGGCAGATCGACTTAAGGAAGATCATGTTCGAGCGAGGAATCTTGCGGAAGGGCTGAAAGCGATCGAAGAGTTGGAGATCGTCAACCAAGTGGATACGAATATTGTCGTTGCTGACATTGAAAATACGGGAAAATCGGTTGGACAATTGCTAGAGGACTTGAAGGCTCAAGGTATACTAGCGGTTCCATTCGGACCTACCACAATCCGCTTGACGACACACCATCACATCACTGATCGCGATATCAAACAAACGCTTCGAGTGTTCCATCAACTTTTACAGCCTGTGCAAAAATAATGGACAAAAATTGAAATTAGTCAAAAAGAACTTGCCAAATGCAGGTTCTTTTTGCTAATATATTATGTCGTAACTGGTGTTGTACCTGCAATACAATACTAATGAAATAGGTGATTCAACATGACAAAACCATATCGTGTTTTACTTTATTACAAGTACGTTCCGATTGAGAACGGAGAACAGTTTAAAGATGAACATTTGAAAATGTGTAAAGAGCTCGGTTTGAAAGGCCGTATCTTGGTAGCTGATGAAGGGATCAATGGTACACTTTCAGGTCCCGTTGAAAAAACGGATGCATACATCGAAGCTCTAACAAGCGATGAACGTTTTAAAGATACTGAGTTTAAAATAGATGAAGCAGATGGACATGCGTTCAAAAAGATGCACGTCCGCTATCGTCCGGAACTTGTAAACTCTGGTGTCCTGAAAGAAATCAACCCGAATGTCACGACAGGAAAGCACTTGTCTCCTGAAGAGTTTTACGAAGCGATGAAACTGGATGATGTGATCATCATCGACGCTCGTAATGACTACGAATATGACATCGGACACTTCAGAGGAGCGATTCGTCCGGACATCCAAACATTCCGTGAATTACCGGATTGGATCAAAGAAAATCGTGAAAAATTCGAAGGCAAAAAGATCCTCACATATTGCACAGGCGGAATCCGTTGTGAGAAATTCTCAGGATTCTTAAAAGAAGAAGGATTTGAAGACGTAAACCAGTTACACGGTGGTATTATCAACTACAGCAAGAACCCGAAAACGCAGGGTCAACTTTACGACGGAAAATGTTACGTTTTCGATGAAAGAATTTCAGTGCCAATCAACCAGGTGGAGGAAAAGGTTGTCGGGAAATGTTATTATTGTGGTAAGCCAGAGGATCGCTACGTTAATTGTGCGAACCCAGAGTGTAACCTACAGCACGTAGCATGTCCTGAGTGTGAAGAAGAGCATATGCGCTCTTGCTCAGACGAGTGCCGTGAACACCCACGCAACCGTTATAACAAAGCACAAGAAACTCAAGAAGCATAAATCAAACGAACTAAGAAGCACTGCCATCCGTGGCAGTGCTTTTCTAATGCTTCAGTCGTCCCAGGTACCGCTCGGCAACCGTTGATATCACTACGTTTGTGAGCGGTACCTGGCACTGTCATCATTTTTTACTACCATTTGAATCTTCTTTACTACATAATCGTATATAGTAATGTAGGTTTGAGAAAAAGGGGGATATCACGATGGAAGAGTTACAGATGATCCGCTGGGATTTGGTCATTCCGATCATCATCATTCAATTGATTTTGATTGTTGTCGCTTTAGTGGATCTAATCCGCCACAAAGAGACGAATGGTCCACGTTGGATGTGGGTTTTGATAATTTTATTGGTAAACTTGTTCGGACCGATTTTATATTTCATTTTTGGAAGGAAGCAATAACGATGTCCATGATTAACGTGAATCGTCTCAATAAACAGTTCGATGGGAAGCATGTCGTCAAGAATGTCAGTTTCGACCTTGAGCCAGGAAAGTGTGTTGCACTACTGGGACCGAATGGAGCGGGGAAAACGACGACACTCCGAATGCTCTCTGGTTTGATCCGGTCTACCTCTGGTTCAATTCAATTCGAAGAGTTGAAGGAATCGAAGGACATCCGCCAGCATATCGGTTATCTTCCGCAATATCCCGCTTTCCATGATTGGATGACTGGAAAAGAGTTTCTCGTCTATGTCGGGCAGCTCGCTAATTTAACGAAAAAGGAAGCGTCCACTCGTGCAGATGAGCTGTTGAAACTAGTGGGTATTATCGATGCGTCCGGTCAGAGGATCAGAAAATATTCGGGTGGAATGAAACAACGACTTGGTATCGCTCAAGCGCTCATACATAGCCCGAAACTACTCCTACTGGATGAGCCTGTTTCAGCTCTTGATCCAATCGGGCGTAGGGAGGTCCTCACACTGATGGACAGCTTAAAAGAACATACGACATTGCTGTTTTCGACCCATATCCTGAACGATGCGGAGGAAATTTGTAATGAGCTGCTTGTCATGCATCACGGTGAGATTCTAGAATCAGGTCCGATCCGCGAAGTACGTAACAGACATCAAGTGGAGAAAATCGATATTTGTTTTGCGAATGAAACCGCTGATTATCAGAATCTAATCAGCCAGCTTCCATCAGTCGAGCGAGTGGAAATGAATAAAGACTCTATTCATGTGTTCGTTCAAAATATGAATCAAGGCCGTGAAGAAATTTTAGATGCAGTTCAATTTAACAAATGGCCGCTGACAAAATTCGAAGTCGGAAAAACAACGCTTGAGGATATGTTCATGAAGGTGGTGCAGAAATGAGGCAGTGGGCAGCGGTTTTCAAGAGAGAAAATCTTGAATTATGGCGTAACTTCAAGTGGATTTGGGTACCGATCGTCTTCGTTTTGCTTGGTGTTATGGATCCAATCAGTACATATTATTTGCCGAAAATCCTTGATGCTGTTGGGGGTATGCCGGACGGCGCAACCATCAACCTCCCCGAATTCCTGGCGGAAGACATCTTGATGGCAAGTCTTAGCCAGTTCAGCCAGCTCGGTGTTTTGATCATCGTTTTGATGACAATGGGTATGATCGCTCGTGAACGGCGTAGCGGAGTTGCAGAGTTGATCCTTGTGAAACCGGTCAAATACAGTACGTACATCACCGCTAAATGGGCTGCAACGGTGTTACTCGTATGGGTATCACTGGCATGTGGCGTGTTGATGAGCTGGTATTATACAAGCGTATTGTTCGGAGAACTCTCGTTCAGCCAATTCATGCATACATTGCTGTTCTACAGCTTGTGGTTGATCCTCGTGGTGAGCATTTCCGTTTTCATGAATACGCTCGTCAAAAATTCAGGCGTTGTAGCATTTTTGACGTTCATCACCATAATCGCATCAAGCATCCTGACAAACATATTCAATAAATATCTTGTATGGAGCCCGAACCGTTTATCAGAATACATCATGGATACGTTGAACACCGGAGTGATCCCGACAGAGCTATGGGGGACGGCTGGCGTAACGCTGGTATTGGTCATCATGCTGTTGGTTGCTTCCATTTTTACATTGAAAAACAAAGAATTGGCTTGATGAAGCAAACTCTTTGATTATTTTCCTCCAACTTTGGTACCTTAAAAGTAAAGGAGTGAATGTACAATGACACAACCAAACGTAATCGTTTATTCGCAGCCTTCCTGACCACCTTGTCATATGGTGAAAGAGTTTCTTTCACAGCATAATGTTGAGTTCACACAGTACAATGTGGCTGAAAATGCAGAAGCAAGAGACGAAATGATTGAGAAATACGATTCCATGTCAACACCGACAATCATCATCGGTGATCAAGTGATTACAGGATTTGATCCAGATCAACTGACAAAACTATTGAACCTCGCGTAAAAAGACAGCTATCCTAGCTGTCTTTTTCATATGCAACCATAACAATATTATGTAGACTACAACACGCTGGAAAAACCTTCATCTATTTCCGCTAACCTCCTATTGAGACAGAAGTTAGGCTCCTTTTACAATATAAAAGTAGTGTTTGACTAGGAGGTGCAACCCATATGTTCAAAAATATAGGAAAACTACTCCTGGCTGTTACACTGACGATCGGTACGGTTGTAACCATCCCGACTGAACAAGCTTCAGCTCACACGAAGACGGTTCAGGTCGGTGACAAGTATGGTCAAGTCTGGAACTTACAACACCGTCTCCAACAGCTAGGTTTTTATGAAGCAAAAATAGATGGCGTATATGGACAGCAAACCAAAAACGCGGTGGTCCAATTTCAACGTAAGCATGGACTGAAAGTTGATGGCATTGCTGGACACCAAACGTTTTCAACAATATACAACACAACATTCAGTGAGGAAGAAATTCAGATGATGGCACAAATGGTCCACGGGGAAGCTCGTGGTGAACCTTATAAAGGGAAGGTAGCGGTCGCTTCCGTTATCTTGAACCGTGTTGACTCATCTAAGTTTCCAAATGAAGTAGAGGATGTCCTGTTCGAGAGTCTCGCATTTACTGCAGTAGCGGACGGACAATACAACATGTCTCCTGATAAGGATGCTTATCGCGCTGTTTATCATGCGATCCAAGGTTGGGATCCATCTAAAGGTGCGACATTCTACTTCAATCCGAACACTGCGACATCCGATTGGATCTGGTCAAGAACCCAAATTACCCAAATCGGAAAGCATATCTTTGCGAAGTAACCAACAAGAGGCAGCGAAAGGCTGCCTCTTTCTTATTCTATCGTACAACCATGTTCATCACGTTCTAATATCCATTGGACTGCTTCATAAAGAGAGTCAGTAATGAAATCAGCTTCTACATCTTCATCACCGATAAAAATGGTTTGCGTTCCCGCTTTTTCTCCTGCTTGAATATCCGTGATACGATCTCCGACCATATAGCTGTGGTGAAGATCGATGCTATGTTTCTCAGCCAACTCCAGAATCATCCCTGCATCTGGTTTGCGGCATACGCATCCTTCATGTGGCTTGTGCGTGCACGCCCGAATTTCGTGAACACCAGTACCAGCCGTCTTTAGGTCTTCTTCCATTTTGGCATGGATTTCTTTCAAGTCTTGTTCAGACAAATATCCTAGCCCGACACCGCCCTGATTGGTCACGACGAACACTCTGTAGCCGGCTTCATTCAACAGTCGTATCGCTTCACCAGCCTTCGGGTATAATATCAATTCCTCTGGACGATTCACCGGTCGTTTGTTGTCGTTGATGACGCCATCCCGGTCCAAGAACACCGCTTTCTGCATAACATTCGACCTCCTGATACATACATGATTCCCATAAGATACAATAACATGTGAACTATGAAGCGTTTTTTGGTAAGATAAACGGTGGAAAACAATACAAAAAGGTGATCAGAATGATAGAAGAGACAAACAACTATGAGATTTTGCTGTTTTATAAATATGTAGATATTGAAGATCCTGAGTATTTTGCACGAAAGCACCTGAAATTCTGCAAGGAACTTGGCGTTTTCGGTCGTGTACTCGTAGCGAGGGAAGGGATCAACGGAACCGTATCCGGAACTTTGGAACAAACTGAAGCGTACATGAAAGCTCTGCACGCAGACCCGCGATTTGAAGATATGGAATTCAAACGCGAAGCATCTGACGCGCACGCATTCAATCGGATTTCGGTCAAAGCAAGAGATGAAATCGTTTCATTGAGACTGGATGATGACCTTGACCCGAACGAGGTGACAGGAAGACACCTTTCCCCGAAAGAATGGAAGGAAGCGTTGGAAGATGAAGACGTCATCGTACTGGATGCGCGGAACGACTATGAGTATGATATCGGCCATTTCAGAAATGCTATCCGACCGGATATCAAAGCATTCAGGGATTTGCCGGAATGGATTCAAAAGAATCTAGCAGACAAGAAGGACAAAAAGATTTTAACGTATTGTACCGGCGGAATTCGGTGTGAAAAGTTTTCCGGATACCTTGTTCGAGAAGGATTCGAAAATGTCAATCAACTGCATGGTGGCATCATCAAATACGGCCAAGACCCAGAGACGAAAGGTGCCCACTTTGATGGGAAGTGTTTCGTGTTTGATGAGCGGATGACAACGGATATCAATCAAACGGACGATCAGAAAATCGTCGGCAAATGCCATCATTGCGGAACGCAAGCTGAACAATTCGTGAATTGTCCAATTGATGAGTGTGACAAGCTCCACATCACATGCGAGAATTGTAAAGAAGAATATGAAAGCTGCTGTTCAAATGAATGTAAAGAAGCTTTCACAGCATCCAAATAATTGAGGTGAAGTACATGTCAATCGAAATTGGAGATAAAGTGACGGCCACTTACAAAACAGGTCGATACATCGGTGAGGTCATTGATTTCAAGCCGAAACTACAAAAAGCCGTCGTGAAGGTTTTGGCGGTCATCGTCCATCCGAAACAAGGGGACCTCCATTCACCGAATCAGGTGGACGTTCAGCTTTTCCATGAGCGGAAAGCCCTGGCGTATACGGAAAAAGCACTCGTTCCACTTTCAAGCATTAAACCGTATGAAGGAGAGATTCCGGGGTATGATGAGTCCTTGATGGAAGCTCTTCATAAACAGATGGATCAACTGAAGGATGAGGAAAGCGAATATGCTAAAGCATCCTATCAAAAGCTCGAGATTCTATCAAAAGATTATCAGAAATAATTCATTAACCCGCGTCAATCGTTGATTGATGCGGGTTTTCTTTTCTATCAAATCTACTTCTATTTCGATTGGCTTGTACATATTCATAGAGTATAAAGCTGGTTGAAAGGAATGAGAGCGCATGAAACACAATCGACTCATCTACAATCTGAAAAAGTCGAATAACGAAACGTTCGTCAAGCGAGCAGGGATTTATGCTGTCATTGTGTTGATCCTGTTCATCACTGTTTCCATATTAGCATCCTCCTTTTTCGAGAAAAGATTTCAATCCAGTTCCTTGAAAGGCACGCTCAATATCTTTTCCACTGAACAGTTGGTGACGTTCATGGGCACTGTGAATCCCTATTTCCAGCAAGGGCTTCCGAATTCATATGAACCCCCTTCCATTCAAAGCCTCTCGTTCGAGTTAGCGACGAATATCAAACCAGGCGATATTCGCTCTTTACTTGGTCGGGAACTACCTGGATTCGCGATCTTTGATACAGAAATTCTTGTCGCCGGAGAAGGAACGGATTATACGACGTTGCCAATTGAATCCGCTCCGCCTTTGGATGTCCTCTTGAAAGAACGTGAAGTTGCAGAAGAAAAACTGAATGTAGAAGGTTCAAAAGACACACCCGAACCGAACATGACGACAGGTGGGCGAAAAGTCGTTTATATCTATCAGTCGCATTCCTATGAGTCCTTTCTTCCATTGTTGAAAGATGCGAAAGTACCGAATGATGCCAACAGTTCTAATCCGAAAGCGAACATGGTTCGAGTAGGGGAAATGCTAGCCAGCGAACTGGAGAAGAGGGGAATTGGTTCCCAACAAGATCGGACAAATACTGGAGAAATGTTGAAAAGTCGGGGATGGGAGCATGGAAATGCTTATCAATTGTCCAGAGAGATTGTGAAGGAAGCTGTATCAGTTAACAACAACATTGATTTCAGTTTCGATCTGCATCGAGATTCTCTCAGAAGAGATAAAACAACGGCTACGATTAATGGTAAAACGTACGCAAAACTCATGTTTGTCATAGGTAAAGCGAATCCTGATTATGAAAAGAACGAACAACTTGCAAGTGAACTCCACAAATTGCTCGAGGAGAAGTATCCCGGACTCAGCCGCGGGATTCTTGTAAAACCAAAGATTGCAGGGAACAACGGACTTTATAATCAAGACCTCTCAGATCGTGCAGCTCTAATGGAGGTCGGCGGTGTGGACAATAACCTCGAAGAAATTCAACGCTCAATGGAAGCTTTCGCAGAAGTGTTTGCTGAATATTATTGGAAAGATGAGAAAGTGAATGCAGGAGGTAACTGATTTGTAACGAATTATGTAAGTGGAGTAAATCTTCACATTATTCTCACACTTATCACAAACTCGTTGTGAGATAATGAAGTTACAAATCTTTAAGTAGACTGAGGTTGAATGCACATGCCGAACTGGTTAAGGAAAACGCTCGTCGTACTGATTACGGTCTTCACATTAGGAACTGTTACGCCGCCTCCGCATTTGTTAGCAGAGAGTGATGAACGAACTCCGACAGAAACGACTTCTGCGGTTAATCAAGCCAACTTAGAATCGTTTGATTTTGAACAAATAATAGATGACGAACCAGAAGTCGACCTCTTCCAAAAACCTTGGCAAGAGGTTGCAGCTACATACGAAGAAACAGATGAGTTAAAAGAAGCTTTCGTTGCTTATTCTGTGTATCAAGCAACCGAACAGACGAAAGAAAAATTCGGAGACCGGATCGAGGCAAAACGTGGCGAGGAATTCCGAACCGTTATTTTGCCAAAGATTGAAGAAACGATCTCGCAACTGAGTGCACATCTTGAAGAAGAGATGTTAAGGAACTTGACGATTACAGAACGACCTACCCCTGGGAAGAGCGAAAAGATCTTCCACATCAAAAATGAACACACAAATCAAGATGTGTTTCGTTTACACGTACGAAGAGAACATCCACCAGGGCAAGGATACTGGTTTTCGTTCCACTATCATGTATCAGAAGACAACTTTGAAAGCCATCATGAACTAGGGAGCATCTACTGGGATAAAAATACACCACCGAATTGGATGAGTTAAGCAACCTGAGTACAGGTTGCTTTTTCTTATAGGCCGAATTACCTTGCCACAGAATTTCTAAATTACATTTCGACCATGAATGCATAATGCTATAATTGGGACAAGCATTATAAATTGAATAGAAGAGAGGGATTCCATGGAACAATATTTGGATTTGTGCCGTCACATTCTAGAGAATGGCACAAAGAAAGAAGATCGTACAGGCACCGGAACGATCAGTGTTTTCGGTTACCAGATGAGATTCGATCTCCAAAAAGGCTTTCCGATGGTTACGACGAAAAAACTCCATTTGAAATCTATCATCCATGAACTCCTATGGTTCTTGAATGGCGATACGAATGTCAAATATCTTCAAGAGAATGGCGTTCGGATCTGGAATGAATGGGCGGATGAAAATGGTGACCTTGGTCCGGTATACGGGAAACAGTGGCGTTCCTGGACGAAACCGGATGGCGGGACTGTCGACCAAATCACACGTGTCGTTGAGGAAATCAAACAAAACCCGGATTCCAGAAGACTTGTCGTCAATGCATGGAATGCCGGAGAACTCGATGATATGGCACTCACACCATGTCACTGCTTGTTCCAATTCTATGTGAACGATGGCAAGTTGTCGTGTCAGCTCTATCAAAGATCAGCTGACACATTCTTGGGAGTACCTTTCAACATCGCATCATATGCACTACTTACCATGATGATTGCGCAAGTGTGCGATCTCGAACCAGGTGAATTCGTACATACCTTCGGAGATGCGCACATCTACTTGAACCATATTGAACAGGTGGAACTGCAGCTCACTAGAGACACCCGTGAGCTTCCGACCATGACCATTAATCCAGAAGTGAAATCGATTTTTGATTTCAAATTTGAAGATTTTACATTGGAAAATTACGATCCACATCCACACATCAAAGGAGCCGTTTCTGTATGATTTCATTACTTTTCGCAATGGGAAAGAACCACGTTATTGGTAAAAACAATGATTTGCCGTGGCGATTACCAGAGGATCTGAAGTGGTTCAAACAGGTATCCACGGGACATACGGTCATCATGGGACGGAAAACCTATGAATCAATCGGTAAACCCCTCCCGAATCGTAAAAATGTCATTGTGACCAATGATAAAGAATACGAAGCAGAAGGATGTATTGTGACACATTCAATCGAAGAAGCGTTGCAACAAGATGGGGACGAAACGATTGTCATCGGTGGTGCGAAAATCTATGAGCAAGTACTCGATGATGCGGATCGCCTCTATATGACTTACATTGATGAAGAGTTTGAAGGGGACACTTTCTTCCCGGAGTATGATGAATCTGAATGGGAACTGACCTCAAAAGAAATAGGGATCAAAGACGAAAAGAACCCGTACGACTATTATTTCTGTGTTTACGACCGTAAGACAGACTGACATCATGAGAGCGACGTAGAAGGTGTCTGACCGAAGTCAGGCACTCTTCTTTTTTACAAAGGAGTGGAAGGATGTACATAGAGGATTCCTTATATGGACGTTTTGAGCTGGAACCGGTTCTAGTAGATTTAATCGACTCAGATGCGGTTCAGCGCTTAAAAGGTGTCCATCAAAATGGAGCAAGCTATCTCGTCAATCCGAAGTGGAAGAATACGAGATACGAACATTCAGTCGGAGTGATGTGTTTGATAAGACTTCTGGGAGGTAGCCTAGAAGAGCAAATTGCAGGACTTCTTCATGACGTATCACACACCGCATTTTCCCATGTTGTAGATGATGCTTTGCAACAAGAAAATGAGGATTACCATGAACAGATCAAGGAACAGATGGTAATGGAGTCAGACCTACCATCTATTCTGGAAAAATACAATGTAAACCTAGATGATGTGTTAGAAGAAGCCAATTGGAAGATCCTCGAACAGCCAGCACCACGCTTATGTGCGGATCGCATCGATTATACACTAAGGGATCTGTATGAATATGGCGAAATTACTAAGCAAGAAGTAGAGGACTTCCTGCAAAGCCTGAGTTTGTATAATGGTAGAATCCATGTAAAAGATGTAAGTGCTGCTGAATGGTTTGTGGACCACTATTATCAAGAAGTACTGGACTTTTTTCTACACCCGCTCAACATTTACAGCAATCATATGATGTCTGAACTATTAAAAGCTTCACTAAAGAAGGCGATCATAACAAAAGAAGACTTTTTAATGACAGACGATGCATTATTGAGGCTGATAGAGAACAGTAAAGAACCTGAGATTCTATCACTACGGAACAAGTTATCGGATTCTGTTGTGGTCCATGCCAACGACCAGGATTACGACATCGAAGTAAAGAAAAAGATGAGGTTGATCGATCCTGAAGTGATTGTCGGGAAAGAAAGCTTACCAGTAAGCCAACTTTCTAAAAAAGTGATGGATATGAATGAAAAGGCAAAGGAACGATCTTTAAAAGGTGCCAAGATCAAAATCTCAAAATAAAAATTTCACGTACCGTACTAGAAATGGAATTTTTAAAAACAAAATTTAATAAAACAGTTTAATAAAGGCACTCGGACACTTCAACACAATTGCAACATCATGTTTTAATTGCCCTTATACTGAAGAAAGTATTTTATACTTTCTTCAAGTGCAATAGCGACAAAGTTTCCGAAAACTGCCTTAAAAAAAGGCTTGTAAACAAGGAGGGATTGGGTTGGAGGTCGTTTATGAAAAAGGGTCTCGATATTTAAAAGACTTAACGGTATTCACTTATCATGAAGCCATGTCTTGTATCTTTCCTCTCGTCATCTTTTCGAGCTTGTTTTTGACGGACCAATTCCAGGCATACATAGCGATCCCGAGATATGATTTAATGTTATTGATTTGTATTGCAACTCAAATCCTCATGGTGGTTGGTCGTTTTGAATCGATGGACGAATTGAAAGTCATTTGTGTGTTTCATATCATTGGACTTTTACTAGAGTTATTCAAAGTGAATATGGGATCATGGTCGTATCCAGAGGAGGCCTATACGAAAATCCTAGGTGTCCCGCTATATAGTGGATTCATGTATGCGAGTGTTGCCAGCTATTTATGTCAGGCTTGGAGAAGGCTTCATGTCGAAATCATTGCCTGGCCGAATGTTTTATTGACAACACTGTTAGGGGCTGCGATTTACTTGAACTTTTTTACGCACCACTATATTTTTGATATTCGCTGGTGGTTGGTCGGGATCCTATTCCTATTGTTCTTCAGAACCTATGTCATGTTCAAAGTAAGAGGGAATACGTATCAAATGCCGATTATCCTTGCGTACTTTTTAATCGGATTTTTCGTCTGGATTGCTGAGAACATTGCAACCTTTTTCAAAGCATGGCACTACCCTTATCAAAAGGAAGCATGGTCTCTTGTTGATTTAGGAAAACTGAGTTCATGGTTCTTGCTCGTTATCGTCAGTTTCTTGATTGTTGCTCACCTGAAAATGTTGAAGGGGAAGGAACAGGCATGAAAAAGAAAAGGACCATTTCCATTTTCCTTAATCGTCATATACTTCCGATCGTAGAGCAAATTCGGGCAAAACATGATCCATTGTATGGAAAAATTCCACCTCACATCACTTTGGTCTTTCCATTTAAAAATGAGATGACAACGGAACAGTGCCAACATCACATGTCACGCATATTGAAAGACTTCAATCCGTTCCAGATCACTTTAGAAGACACAGTAGTAGCTGAGGATGGATGCTTATTCTGGTTGGTGAAGGATGGTAAAGAGATCATTCAACAATTGAATTTGAAGTTATATTCTGGTCCGTTTAAAGAATACAGATCAACTACTCACCAATACATACCGCACATCACCATCGGACGCTTCAATGACCTGGAAAAAGCGAAAGCTGTGCAAAATGAAATTGCACAGCTGATCAATGAACCGGTTACTTTAACGGTTGATCGAATCACGTTAGAAACAATCGGAGAAAATGAAGCGTCCATCGTGGAATATGTTCATGTAATGTGAATCTTTTTACTACCTCAATCGTACGTTACATTGTAGACGGCTTGATATACATGACATAAGCGCGGCGATCCTCATCGATTTCAGAGGCGACTGTTTCATATTCGGCATTTTTCAATTGGATGTAATCCGAACCGATATAACCGACCACTTCTTCATGGTTCTGACATTCAATCGTATGGAGGACTGGGGAATCAACATGTTCTTTCCATTCTCTCAGCTCGATTGTGACATATTCATAGATCGGAGCATCGTCAAAAACTTCTTCCTTCGCATCTACGGATAGGTAGATCACGAACAAGTCGGTTTCATAAGCGGTTGACGTCTTCGTGTATATTTGGTTGTTTTTTATGTAAAAATCACACATACGGCGAGCAAAAAGTTCACCAGAGGTTAAGCCTTCATAATGATAGAGAGCAGGAAATCCATTCTTTTCATCGAAAAGTCGATATTCCAAGCGATCTGTGAGGGTATTCAATCTATTCACCACCTAATCATCGGATAGTTTGATTATATAAAAGGAGGGATACGGATGAAAGGATCAAAAACAAAAAAATTGATGACAGGAGTTTTGTCTACAGTCGTGGCTACCTCTTTGACAGGCTGTGGTCAACAAAGCTTACCACCAGAACCAGATGATGAGAACTGTGATGAGTGGGAGTGGGAAGCGGATGAAGGCGTTTATGAATGTGAGGATCATGACTCAAACTTCTACGGCCATTATTTCTATGCTGGTAAGTATTATAAATCAAAGAGCAAATTGCTCGGCAGTTCTGCCTACAAAAAATATCGCTCCAGTAAAGGTTTCAAGGGCGGATTTGGGTCCGGCTCTAAAGGAGGGTTCGGAGGCTGATTGTGTTTTCAAACGATCAACATATTAAAAACCGAGAAACATTCTACGGGACATTCCAAGATTTCTGGCATGATCTAGACGGTGAGGAGTACGCGCTATATGATTGCTATCCAATGTCCCGAAGTGAAATCGATGAAATCCGAAATGCGACCGAAAAGGTAGGTCAAATCTATCAGAAGACTGCTGGATTGTTACGTAATCTAGATGACGAAACGTTGTTGCAACTGGATATCCCAGAAGAAGTCATACCCTTCATCCGAACGAAAAGTATATCTGCTGAAATGTTGATATCCCGGGTGGATTTTGTGAAAACTTCTGATGGATTGAAAGTACTTGAAGTGAATGCAGATACACCTACATTTGAAAAAGAAGTGTTCCATATTAATGCTGCAGCAGCTAAACACTTCGGATACGAAGATCCAAACGAAGGATATGAGAGGGACCTGGCAAAAACCATACATACGACGGTGACGAAAAGTATACATTCCCTTCATAAGACGGATGATGCCAACATCGTGTTCACATCTCATGGGGATCATGAAGAAGACCGTCTGACGACACAATACTTGATGGAAATCAGTGAACTGGACGCACGCTATGTCCCTCTACACCAATTACAATTGTGGAAGGATAGCGATACCCGCTTGCTGTTGGACGATCAAGGAGAACCGATTGATGTACTCTACCGACAGACTTATCCTTTGGAGCATCTCATTAATGACCAGGACCCAAATACCGGAGCAAAAGTTGGAGTAGATCTTCTACAATTGATTCATGACAAAAGCGTCATCTGTTTCAATCCCTTATCCGCCTTTCTCCTTCAGTCAAAAGCGGTTCAAGCTGTCATATGGGGATTGTATGAGGAACAGAATCCTTACTACACTGCAGAAGAACGACAGTGGATACGTACGTATTTCCTACCGACTTATTTGGATGACGTACCATTTAAAGAACGCGGAGTTCCTTATGTGAAAAAACCAAGTTTCGGACGGGAAGGGGATACGGTTGAAGTATTCAATGGCAGTGGCAACCTAGTCAATGCGGATGAAAACCGTACCTATCAGAGTTCCATCCCTGTCTATCAACAATTTGTCACGTTACCATCGACGTCGATCAGGACATCCAATGGCTTACAGAAAGGCCATCTCTTGATTGGAAGTTTTCTGATCAAAGGAAAAGCAAGTGCCATCGGTCTTCGTGCAGGTAACGAAATTACGGATAATAAAGCGTACTTTTTGCCACTAGGAATGAAATAAATAAACCGTTTAGAAAGGAAGAGGCAAATGGAACTATTATTGAACTTTTTATCATATTTTGCTGTTGGGCTAGGCTTATTGATTGTGGGGATCTTCTTATTTGAAATGACGACGAAAAATAAGGAGTTCCAGTTGATTTCACAAGGAAACAAGGCTGCAGCGTACGCACTTGGCGGTAAGATCATCGGTTTATCAATCGTGCTTTACGCTTCGATTGCAAACTCGATCAGCTTGTATGATATGGTCGTGTGGGGCGCTGTCGCGATTATCGTCCAAATTGTTGCCTTCTATATTGTGGAATGGATGACACCTAGATTTCATATTACGAAAGCGATTGATGATGATAATCAAGCGGTAGGATTGTTCTTACTGTTCGTATCCATCGCTCTTGGCCTGACAATCGCAGGATCGCTTACGTACTGATTCGATTAAATCAATTACTTGCTTCCATTCTGTGTATGATATATCATAACCGCGTAAAAGCTACTAACAAACTGAAACTGAGGGGTAAGTGATTATGACGGTAAAAGCAAAAAGTGTCAGAGAATCCAGGACGGTAAAGAGCAGTCATGTGCTACCTCCGGATACAAATACACATGGAACATTATTCGGTGGGAAGTTGATGGCGTATATCGATGATGTTGCAGCCATCGCAGCGACGCGTCATGCCCGTCAGCATGTCGTAACCGCTTCAAGTGATTCGGTCGACTTCCTCCATCCGATTAAAGAAGGATATTCGGTTTGCCTGGAGGCATTTGTATCTTGGACACACCGGACATCCATGGAAGTGTTCGTAAAAGTGATTTCGGAAAACCTCCTTACAGGAGAACGCAAATTATGTGCCTTATCCTTTTTGACATTCGTCGCTGTTGATGAGGACGGAAATCCAGCGCCTGTCCCGAATGTCATAGCTGAAACAGAAGAAGAGAAATGGTTATTTGAAGGGGCACCCAAACGTGCAGAGAGAAGACGAAAGCGACGAAATGAAAGCAAGCAGCTAGCTCAGAATTTCGGAACACAAAAACCGTGGGAACGCTTTTAACAAATGTTGACGCAAAAAAACAGGTTGGGGAGTCCAACCTGTTTTTTTGCGTCATAACTGTGGTCGTTCACTTAATCTAGGCAATACATTCATGCCCTCGATATGTTTTTTAGTCTCTGAAGTACCAAGTGTGTAAATCCACTTATAAATCTCTACAAGCTTCGTATACGTTACTTCACGATCTTTGTCCACTTCGCTCTCCTTGAAGTGATTCAAAGACCAGAAGTCCTCTTTTTCCACATCTTCAGACGAGTTGAATTCCTCTACTGCTACTTTGAATTCATTCAATTCATAGTCTGTCGCTCTGATCTCGAATAATTGAAACTGAGACTCAACGGGTGTAGGATAAATATCCCCTTTTGGTGATACAAAAAACGTATTACGTTCGGTCATGCTCATCACCTCTTTATAGTTTCGTATTATACGTACCCATTCCACAACTGGACGGGTGCTAAACGTTCATGCTGCAGTTAAGCACTCGACAATGTAACGCTCTATTCGACAGGAACTTCAAAATATTTTACAAGAAGCGGGAGGTAATGGAGAGGTTTTGTCAAACTATGTAATTAGAAAATAAACCAATCAGTGAGGTACCAGAATGTATTCGAATAAACGTTTGAAAGCTTTGGAATGCAGCTCTGACATTCATCAGTTGTTGAACTCAGATATGTACCAATCACTGTTCGAGCATAACAGTGATGCAATCTGGGCAATCGATTTGAATGGAATGGTCTTGCAAGTGAACCAGGCCGGAAGAACTCTATTACCTGCCGACTCCAAAGAATACTTTTATACACCGATCCATGAGTGGATTACCTTTGATGATGAAAACGAATTATATGAAACGTTATACTCTGAAGATACCCATCACTATAAAGGCAAAATGAAAACACGTCACTCCGAGAAATCCATTGTCTTTGAGATGACAAGCATACCGATCATCATCCGCGATGAAATCATTGGTCGTTTCATCCAAACGAAAGATCGAACAGAGGAACTTAAAGAAACGAAAGATCTGAAATCCGAAAATGCATACTGGGAATCGTTCATCAATCATTCTGCTGATGCCATCGGCCTATTTGACATGGATGGAAATATCCTTAAACTGAACCGGGCAACGGAAGATATCTTCTTGTATTCTAGAGAAGAGTTACTTGGCGGTAAGGTGGTGACCATTCCAGATGAATCGTATCGAGAAGAGGTTGACTTTCTGCAGCGGAAAGTAAAATCCGGTAAATCTGTTGTCGAATATGAGACCGTACGTAAACGTAAAGATGGTCAACTGATCGATGTAGCAATCACGTATTCTCCTATTTATGATGAGAACGGGGAAATGATTGCGATGGCAAACATTCTTCGAGACATTACCGAACGGAAGAAGAATGTTGAAGTATTGCGTGAAAGTGAAGCGAAATATAGGTTGATCGCCGAAAATACAGCCGATATGATCCGTGTACTGGATTTGGACAATTCGATCCTTTATGCATCTCCTTCCCATAAAATGATTTTAGGAAGAAGCGAGTCCGATTACCAGTTCAGGAACGGTTTTCAATATGTACACCCGCTAGACTTGTCTTCAGCGAATGAGCTTTACCAGCAGATGATTAAGATGAAGCAACCGGTCAATATCGAATACCGTGAGCAAAATGCGAAGGGTGAGTGGATTCCAGTGGAAGCAAGATGCATGCCGGTATTGGATGAGAACGGAACCATTACATCTATCGTCATGGTTATCCGTGATTTAACAGAACGTAAAAATACAGAAGAATTATTGAGGAACTCTGATAAGCTTGCAGTCATTGGGCAATTGGCAGCAAGCATCGCCCATGAAATTCGTAATCCTCTCACATCGTTGAAAGGTTTTCTGCAATATTTTCACTCCAATGGAGACGACTTGACGAAAACCTATTATGAGCTGATGTTATCAGAAGTCGAGCGCATCAATTTGATTGTCAGTGAATTCCTACTGCTCGCAAAACCTCAGACTTCAAAGTTCTCAGAAACACACATTCATCATTTGTTAAGCCATCTATTAGCATTAGTGGACAGTCAGGCCATTATGGAAAATGTAGAAATTTCCTTCGATATCGAAAATGACATTCCAACTATCTATTGTGATGGAAACCAACTGAAACAAGTCTTTCTCAATTATATTAAAAATGGAATTGAAGCTTGTTCCTATGGTGGAAAAATAGACGTTTCTGTTAAGCGTGAAGCTGAGGGAATCGTCGTACTGATAAAAGATAACGGAAAAGGGATATCCAAAGAAGATTTAGAGAAAATCGGGACTCCGTTTTTTACGACGAAAGAAAACGGTACCGGCCTTGGACTGATGATCAGCCAAAAGATCATCTCCAATCATAAAGGGCATGTTCATTATGAAAGTAAAGTGGGGGAAGGAACAACCGTAAAAATTCATCTACCTCATAATCCAAAGTAACTAAACTTGAAGCACCTAGACTTGAAGGAGTACAAAAATGACATCAGAACTTATAGAAGCTTTCGACGAGAATCAGAATTCGATTGGTGTTTTTTCACGAGACGAAGTCCATAGAAAGGGGTACTGGCATCATACTTTTCATTACTGGTTGATCCGTTTTGAAAATGACGTCCCCTACATTTATTTTCAAATCCGAAGCAAGCATAAAGCAGACTATCCTGGACTCTTAGACATCACAGCTGCTGGTCATTTGATGGCGAATGAATCCATTGAAGATGGTAAACGAGAGGTACAAGAAGAGATTGGCTTGGATGTGGAATTGGCAGATCTGGACCAGCTAGGTATCATTCATTACTCTTTAAAAAGGGAAGATTTCATTGATAATGAGCTTGCCCATACCTTTTTACACAGAATGCATAATGACGAAGCACCCACGTTCAAGGTCCAAGAGGATGAAGTTTCAGGCATTGTGAAGTCAGAATTCGATTTGTTCAAACAATTCTGCTTCAAAGAAATAGAGGAGTTAGAAGTAGAAGGATTTCAGATGTTTGATGATGGAGACAAACAACCGATTCACAAAAAGGTGACTCGAAATCATTTTGTCCCGCATGAAGATGATTATTTTGAAACGATCTCTTCAAAAATCGATTCCATTATAAAAGGTTGATCCGTTCGTATCTGGATCAACCTTTCTTTATCATCATTCTACAGGTTTCAAGTTTTCGTTTCCATCCAATGAAAGGATCATTTCTGTTATCAAAGTAATCTCATCTTCAATATCTTGCAGGCTTGCAGTTTCCACAGGAGAGTGCATGTACCGAAGTGGGAGAGAAACAAGCGATACAGGTACACCTTTACCCGTAAGACGCATGCGATCAGCATCAGTTCCGGTTACACGTGGGGTCAGCTCGTATTGAACGTTGATCTTGTGCTTCCGTGCCGTTTCTTCCAGCATATTGTTCAGCTTGTGGTGGATCGGTGCTCCTTTTGCTAATACAGGACCACCATCGAGTCGGATATCCCCATGCTTATTCTTGTTCACACCTGGGTAATCTGTCGCAAATGTCACATCAACTGCAAGTGCAAAATCCGGTTCCACCTGGGAAGCTGCGAAATATGCGCCACCCATATTGGTTTCTTCATTCACTGTACTGACAGAATAGACGCCTACTTTCGGGTTTTTCTTAGCCACTCTGCGCAATACTTCAGCAACGATGAAAGACCCTGTACGGTTGTCCAATCCTCGACCGCTGATGCGATCATTCAACAAGAATTCAACGTTCCTACGATAGATGGCGAGATCACCGATTTGAACGTATTCTTCCATTTCTTCTTTACTTTTCGCTCCACAATCTATGTAAAGATCCTCAAAACCAAAGTCATCGTTAATGCCACCATGATGCTCTGCATTTACCCCGATGACCCCCGAAATGGTCTGTTTGCTCCCGAGGATTTCTACCTTCATGCCGATGGAAGGCTTTGGGCTGATTCCGCCGAGCTTAGTAAAATGCAGGAATCCATTTTCGTCAATGCGATTGATCATGAACCCGATTTCATCACAGTGACCAGCAAGCAATACTTTGAATGGAGCATCTGGGTTGATCACTCCGTAAGCGTTTCCAATATTATCCGTTTCAATTTTATCAGCAAATGTACGCACATAATCCATCCATTTGCGTTGTATCCCCATTTCAAACCCAGAAGGTGAAGGGGTAGATAATAATTCTTTCAAGAAATTTTGCGATTCGAATTCCATGACGTACCTCCTAGTAAAATATCCATTACCATCATAACTGTAAAAACAGAAAAACACAAAGGCTCTCGGCGTTTTAACCATTTTAATCTCCTACACAGTTGTCCATTTCAATCATCCATCATTTACATAACTTATAGAGAGCGATAGAAGTATAAGGGTGGTGAGAATGTTTGGAGAAAAGAACGGTAAAATATGTAGCGATCGGGGATTCCTTGACGATTGGAGTAGGTTCATTGATGAACCCGAATTTCGTAACCCTGTATACTCAAGCGTTGGAAAGTGTTTTTCAGATGGATGTAGACAGGTTCGTATATGCGCGGAATGGCGCTACAACAAAACAAATACTTAAGTTTTTTAAAAAACGGAAAGTCCGGGAAGCTATACAAAATGCGAATGTTATCACAATTACTGCAGGTGGGAATGATCTTAAGCGAGCACTGCGGACGTATTATAAGAAGAAAGATCAAGTCGTCTTCAAGGAGACGATCAAGCAAAGTATGTTGAACATAGCATCTATGTTGAAAGAGGTCCAAAAAATAAAAACCGGTCAAGAGGATTATTACGTCCGATTAGTGGGGCTATACAACCCTTATACCCAGTTGGATTTCAGTGATAAATGGATCCATACTTTCAATACACAATTGAAGCGGTTCAACCGGAAAAGAATCTTGATGGCGGACATTTTTGAAGGCTTCAAAGAACACGGAAGGAATGCACTTGCGATTGACGGGCTTCATCCGAACAAAATAGGATATACCATCATTGCCGATGCGTTAGACAAAACAGGATTTGATCCACTAGCTTCACTGATGGATAGGCGCTACTTATTTCCCTGCATAGAAAAAAGCTGATAAAAAACGATTGTCTCTACAACAATCGTCCGTTTATCAGCTTTCTCATTTATGAAACAGCGACACTCTGTGTTTGTGCTTTACCGATTTGTATCTCGTGAATGGTCAATTCAGGTCTTGATCCGACTCGGATGTTCAGTCCTGTCTGTCCTAAGCCTTCACTGATGTAAAACGGTTTTTCATGCATATACAACAACCCTTTTACCATGTTCATCCGTGCAAGCTTTCCCATTTTTACAAGATGATAGGGTTTCGGCCAGTGAATCTGACCATTATGGAAGTGACCAGATAACAGATAGTCGAACTGAGAACCATCCATATCAAGTACAACGTTCGGATCGTGTGTCAGTACTAGATTGTAGTCAGACTCTTCTAATCCATCATAAGAAGCGAATAGGTCACTGTGACCTGTACCATAATCGTCAATTCCGATAATGTTGATTTTAACCCCATTCACATCGATTTGTGTATGTTCATTACGCATGGTTTGGCAACCATATCGATTCAACAGCTGCTCAAGTTGCTTAAAGTGTCCTTCTCTCAATACATAATCGTGATTCCCGAACACGGCATACATGCCAAGCGGGGGATTGAGCTTTTGGAAGGTCTCAAGATAGTCAGGCAGCTTTTTCAAAGTGCGCTTTCGATCCAGGAAATCTCCTGTCAAAGCAATCAAATCGAAATCCTCGTCTTTCAATCGAGTATAAAGCTCCTTTGGACTAATCGACAGGTTTTCCAAATGCATATCTGAAATCTGTAATACCTTTAGTGACTGTCCAGAACGAGTATGCCTCGCCTCAATGCGGACCTTTTCCATTTGTATATCTTTCGTATTCTTGTGGGCCTTGACTATTGCAACAACGATGATAAAAATAAAAAAAGCACTTACGAACAAGTCAATCCCCTCCCATATACAATTATAGGAAATTGAGAGAGGATTGGAACCGGTAAATGCTGGGAGTCACTATCTTGGTTGTCTATAACGTTGGTACAACTTGTCTTTGGACATCATCAAGTATTGGGGCTTGGCATGAAAAAAATGCCTTTCTCCTCCTCTTGAAAGGAGGGAGATCGGTAGCAGTGCAGATAGCTTGAATATACGGTAACAATGACTCTGAATGGTATAGGGTTCAAAGCCGAGTTTCTTACATCCTCGATCCAATAAGGTAATTCCGATAATGCCTTTGATCTCGCCTTGTTGATGATGCTTTTCTATATAGTCAGCAACGTGTGGTAGTGATGTTTGTATTTTCTTATATAAGTAAATCATCTTCTGGAAATCGTTCGTTATACCCGCCATGTCTTTAAGTAGACGAACGTTATGCAGATGGATTTTCACTAATACATCATTCTTCTTGAACACTGTTCCATCTGACAGTGTGATTGTTCTTCCTTTGTAACGGGTCAATCTGACACGGAAGATACATCCACGTGAGCCTGCACATCGATCCAGATAGGTCAATCGTGTAAACATGTAATACAACGGATCTAAGAAGCTCCAGATGGACAAAGCATATCCTCTAATGAATTCCATGTTGACGTTCTCCTTTAAATCATACAGTTTGAATCGTTCTTATTTTTCTCACGGACGTACCATTGTAAAAGAGGTAATAACAGGATATTGAACCAGTTGAATGATTTTCATCTTTCTTCAAACACTAAAAAGAAAAAATGGGTGGATGGAGAATGAAACGTGCATTGATCATGCCGCTCCTGACGATCAATTCTGGTCATCATCATGTGGCAGATAGTGTCCAACAAAAAATCAGCAATGAATTTGACTGCCAAAAGGTTGAACTTCTTTCGTATACCTTCGGAAAAGGGGAGACGATCGTTTCTCAGGCGTACTTGAAATGGATTACATATAGTCCGGCATTTTACAGCAAGGTGTATAAGCGGATCGCGCTTCCGAACGGTAACACGAGCCTACCTTTCAAATTTTACGAAAAACTGTTCTTGAGGAACATGATGAAGATCTTATCCGATTACCGGCCAGATGTTGTGATATGTACACATGCGCTTCCCTCTCATTTACTGAACATCTTGAAAAGGAAAGGGAAGGTGGATGTCCCTGTCATCAATATCTACACAGATTATTTCATCAATCATTTGTGGGGGGACGAATACATCAACCTGCATATGGTCCCTGATGCACCTTTCACGCATGAATTGATACAGCGAAAGGTGGATGAAAGTCAGATCGTCATGACAGGGATACCGACAGACGGTGCTATTCGAATAACAGATCGTAGGAATTATGAGCGGAAGGATCACTATGAAATCTTGATTTCTGGTGGAGCTCAAGGCACCGGCAAGCTCAATAGGTTCATCCACGCGCTGAAGCCAAAAGGTCGCATTCAATACAACGTTTTGTGTGGGAACAATCAAAAACTATTCGCTCGGATAGAAGCCTGGAAACATCCTCAAATCAAGCCGTTTTCTTATATCCAATGCAAGGAACAACTGAATGAGTTGTATGAGCGATGTGATGGGATCATATCTAAACCTGGTGGCGTCACCATGTCGGAGTGCTTAAAGTCGAGGCTACCGATTTTCATCTATGACTACCTGCCAGGCCAAGAGGAATACAACTTCACTTACTTGAGAAGTCAGAATCTCGTCCAAAATCTGAGGGAGTGGAGAGGGGCAGAAGAGTATTTGCTTCGATTTTTGGATGATAAAAGGGAATTTGAAGTCCTAC
This sequence comes from Pseudalkalibacillus sp. Hm43, assembly GCF_051842935.1. Lineage (GTDB taxonomy): Bacteria > Bacillota > Bacilli > Bacillales > Fictibacillaceae > Pseudalkalibacillus. The sequence goes on from NZ_JBPXRR010000001.1 coordinate 1,267,303, forward strand.
AGAAACAGTTGGACGTCTATCATACGCGGCTAACTGACAAATCCATCCTCAATTTAATCAATGAGAGTATCGCTCAAACCACGAATGAGAATATTAAATCATAGTAATGAGAAAGGTGAGATGTTATGAAAAGGATCATTTTACAAGGATCAGTACTTACCATTACAGCCCTTATCTTTTTAACAGGATGTAAAGACGAACCACAAACAGATATGAAGAATACGATTTCGACACAAGAGTTATCGACGAATGAATCGACATCCATTGAGAAAGAAGTAATTGATATGAAAGGTGTCGAAGATGTAGAAATCATCCATTCCAAAGATAAACTGTTGGTGGCTATCAAAGTGACAAATATCGATCGCTTCCAAATAGAAGGCATTGAAAAGAAAGTAAAGAAGAAAATGGATTCAAAATACCCAGAAATGGAAGTAACGGTTTCACCGGATAAGAAAATCTTCATGAAAATAATGGAACTGGAAAATCAACATGCAAGTAAGAAGTTGTCAGAACGAGAAATCCATAAGAAAGTCGTCTCCTTGATCAAGCTGTCAAAAGACGAGGGTTGAATGTGTAGAAGTCCTTTCGAAGTACTATTCCTGACGCGGATTAGAGAGAGGGCTTTTTTATATGTCATAAAAAAGAACATCATCCTAGTGGATGACGTTCCTTTCCCAGGTAGCCAAGTCATAATAACCCAGGTCAATCTTTGCTTTTTCTTCCAGAATCAGATCGTACAATGGCTCGGGAAGATCCCGAGTCAGGGAATGTAGGAGATCAATTGAGTCGTCGGGAGAATAGACGAGCACGGAAAAAAGCTTCCGGTTGATCATATCCATTCCTGTAATGGTGATGAAGTTAAGATCCCTCGTGCGAAACGTATAAAAGATGCGGTATAATTCCATAGTGAATCACCTTTTTAGTATCCATTCTAGCCAAATCCCAAGATATACATACAAGTGTAGGAGGACGAACGGATTATGGAATATGAATTTATCATCCGATTACCTTTTCCAACGGTAGAGGAAGCGATTGAAAAACTTGCTATCGAGGGTTATTACAATGCCTTTTACGATCAACCGATTGAAGTGTCTCGAAATGAAAACGGCTATGATTATGAGGTAACAGAAGATCAGGACGTTGATTTACATGTGATCATCCCAACAGAAAATGCGTCCGATACGACGAAGAAACTCGCTCGACTTCTGGATCATGACACTGGTCAGATTAAAAATGAACCTTATGAATTGCAAGAGTGGCAGCAGCCCATTCCGCGAATAGAAGTGGATGAGGAGTGGGAGATTGTCACACCTCAGCACGATCCAACTCCAGGTAAAAAGCAGATTCTCCTAGAATCAATGGGAGGCTTCGGTACGGGAGCACACGTCACGACTCGTGATTGCTTGCGTGTATTGCTTCATAATGATTTGACTTCACAAAGCGTCATGGATATCGGAACGGGGTCCGGTATACTGAGCATAGCAGCAGCGAAGAAGAATGCTGAAAAAATGATTGCGATAGACATTCAACCAAGTGAAAGAGAAGTGTATGCGAATGCTGAATTGAATGGTGTGGAACGAATCGAAGTACAGCAAAAAGACCTCATCAATGAAAAGCCGGAAAGTTACGGGAAGTTGGATTGGGTCTTTATCAATATTGGTACGGAGGAGACGATTCAAATTCTAGAACAACAGTTTTTTTTCAAAAACGAAGTTGAACATTTCCTCATTTCTGGTGTAGTTGAGTGGAGTCATGGAAAACTGTTGGACTACTTTGAGCGATATGGTTATGAAGCTGTAGAAAAGCATATAAACGACGAATGGATGACGATCCATTTTATGAGAAAGTAAAAAACTGTGGAGAAAATCCACAGTTTTTTATATATCCAGCTGTTGATCAATGGTCACGTCACTTGCAGAAACTTTACAGCAGCTTAATGTCACACAAGATAAAAGAAGGAAATAGTGATTTGATAGAGAAATTTCCCATATTATATTTTCGTAATGGACACATGTAAGGGGAGGAAGATCGATGAAAGCTGTCTTGTGTAATCGCTATGGACCACCAGACGTTTTGGAAATGCATGAACTGGAAAAACCTGAGCTTCAGGAGAACGAAGTGCTGATCAGGGTCCATGCCACCACGGTCAGTTCAGGAGATTCAAGAATCCGGAACGGCAATCGTAAGACCTTACCATTATGGCCGATTTCAAAAATGGCGCTTGGAATCAGAAGACCGAGAAAGAACATACTTGGAATGGATTTCTCCGGTCAAATTGAAGAAGTGGGGAAGGACGTCACACAGTTCTGTAAAGGTGACCAGGTATATGGATTCTGTGGAAAAGGCACTTATGCGGAGTATATCAGCGTAAGAGAAGCTGGGTCACTTTCATTGAAACCTTCCAGCATGTCATACGAAGAAGCAGCGTCCGTTCCCTTTGGAGCCGTGTCGGCACTTGATTTCCTTCGAAAAGGTAAAATCCAAGCTGGCCAAAAGGTCTTGATCTACGGGGCTTCCGGCAGTGTAGGGACATATGCCATTCAACTGGCGAAACTTTTTGGAGCAGAAGTTACAGGAGTGTGCAGTACTAGAAATGTTGAACTAGTGAAATCATTAGGAGCAGATCATGTGATCGATTATAAAAACGAAGATTACACGAAGAACGGTGAAAAATACGATCTGATTTTTGATACGTTAGGGAAGTCGCCTTTCTCTAGGAGCAAAAAATCATTGCAAGAGAAAGGCTTGTACGTTACAGCAGTCGTCGACTATCGAGAAGTTGCACAAATCCTCATCACATCGAAATTCGGTAAGAAAAAAATCATAAGTGGTATTGCGGGGGAAGATCCAGGAGATCTCAAATATCTGAAAGAGCTTATTGAAGAAGGGAAAATCAAAGCAGTAATCGACAGAAAATATACAAAAGAACAGATTGCGGAGGCTCATCGTTACGTAGATGAGGGACATAAAGTGGGCAATGTCGTCATCAATTGGGAAGCGAGAAGTGACTAGGATTAAAAAACGACACTTCCTTCTATTATATAGGCGTAGCGAGGAATGAAGTTGGGAAAAGAGTACGAGATAAAAACTTGCAGGGATATTATGTAAAATATTTGAAACCTTCGTCCTTCTCATACGTAAGTATGACTAACGATACATAGAAGGTGGGGTTTCATGAAGTTCTTGTATTTTACAGCATCGATCCTAGGGAACGCAGGTATTGCTTGGTTATTTTCAAGGTTAGTAGGGTGGAGTTACATGGAAACCATTTTTCTTAGTGGGTTGCTCGTTTTTGGAGTGGTTTGGATGATTCTTCTGAATCACAATCAATCTACAAATATACTGAATGCAACCATCAAAGGGACTACGGGGGTTAGTACTGGTGTGTCCAAACCTTTTACGGTAACGCTCAATTCCTTCATGGTTGGAACGATCGTCTACCTGGTTACAAGTGGTGTAGTGACGTTCATCTATTACTTACCTTATTTCACCGCATGAAAATAGCGCTCTTGTCGAGCGCTATTTTAGCGTTTCATTAAGTACGGGTAAGAATAGACCACACCTAGAACATATAGTAAGACTGCAAAATAGGCAGGTGCTAGATGGTATTGATCCACATAACCGATATGATAGTGAATGCCGATACCAGCTGCAAAGCCAGGAATACCTCCGAGTGTCAACGTCCACCAAATCCATTCCTCACCTTCACGGTATCCCCACATCGCAATCAGTGCAATCATAATCCCTGCCGATATCAAAGCTCCACCAAAGCCAGCGCGATCATGAGCAATCAACGATATGAACTGTTGATTATGATCATGGATGTGTTCAGGATCAAGTTCCAGAAATCCGAGATCTTCTTTTACAAAAACGTCCGTCATCCCGATGTAAGAAATGACAATTCCAGCCGTCAAGAAAGCTCCTCCGAGAATGATGAACATCGTTTGTCCAAATTGACTCTTCCTCCAGGCTGTTGTATTTCGTGTATTGCTTCCTTCACTTCCCAAAGGCATGTTCCGTGTTTTAATAAATCCGTAGAGGAAAAAAGGTAGAATGAGCCCATTGTATAGCAAGTGAATCGGATCCAGATATCCGAAACCGATAAAATAAAAGAAGTTCAAAAAACCAAGTGTCGCGGCTATGTAAAATACCTTTCTTGCCCAATGTGATCCATTCCGGATGCCATGATAAGCGAGCATCATATACAAGAAACCAGCCGAAATCATGACCCCCGCAAGACTGATGCGATCATGAGACATGAATTTGAATAGATGATCACTGAAATGCTGAATTTCTTGTTTCGTCATGCCGAGAAATCGCTCATCAGGCGAAAGAATGACATCCGTCAAACCGACAAAAGTGGCGATGATACCCGCAATGAAGACCCCAAGTCCCATGAGAAAACTCGCCAACCATCCAGGTTGGGTTGGCTGTTTCTGTTTCACTTCATATGTTAAAGCTTCATTGATCCGTTTCGGTAGACCTGGACCCGAAAAAATGAATCCACTATGTATTTGAACCAAGTCTGCTCCAGCTCCCATTAAGGTAATAGCATCAGCAGGTTCATGGATCCCACCTGAAACGATAATCGATTTTTCATAGGATTGTAGTTGATGAATCCTTTCCAAATGATGATCCAATTCAAGAGGCCCTACATGATTAGATTGTTCAACCTTTTTTCCTTCTGGGATGTAAAATCCATCGATCCATTCGATGGAATGATCAATCTCATGTTGTTTCTCTACATTTACTAGAATAGGTTTACCCGCAGCTTCTTTTATCTCAGCTAACGTTTCCGCATGGAAGGATGTATCAAGCACAAACCAATCAGCATATTTCTTCAGCTTATGTATGATTTTCAGAGTATCTTGAAGAGAGGCTTCTCCAATACGGAATAGTACAGGTATCTTCAGTTTTCTGTTGGACAATACTTCTTCAACATGAGTGAAACCTGTGTTTTCTTGTAGGTGACTGTACTCTATCGTGTTGTACTCCTGATGAAGTTTGATCTCTGGTTCATGAACAGGGTCAATTGTAATTGGACCGACTTCAATGTAACCGAATCCTAGGTTCGAAAGTGCTGAAATCCCTTGAAGCTTAGGATCCACCTGGCCACTTAAACCAACAGGACTTTCCACTTCTACACCACATACGTTTTTGCGGATGGCAGGGGATGAAGCCATATGGCCAAAAAATTCGATGATCCGATATCCATAAGGAATCGAAATAAGGGTGTTCATCATATTAAGGGTTATAGAACGGGCTTTAGCAGGTTTCAAGTTGAATAACAACGGTTTAAAAAATGTGTGATAAGACCAATCTGGCATAACGTTTCTCTCCTTCCTTTTCATTGTAAAATATTCATCCACATACATGAAGGAATTTTTTGTTTATGTAGGGAAGAATAGGTTCGAAGGAGGCTTCAACATGAACGTACGAATTGATTTTACATACCGAACGCCAAAGGGTCTAGAAACCCTTTTCCAATCCGATGAGATGAACGCGGACAAAGCGATAAAAATGGCAGAGGACTTAGAACGGACAGGACGGGTGAAGAACCTTTCGTTCATCGACTCTCAAGATTCTACATGGTCGGTAAAGGAATTAAAGGAATTTTTAAAAGGAATCGAAACGGAACCGCACAATATAAAGGTGTATTTTGATGGAGGATATGAGTTAGAATCCCGGCGATCCGGTTTGGGTTGTGTGATCTATTATGACCAAAGCGGAAAGTCTTTTCGGCTACGGAAGAATGCAAGTGTCGATGAGCTCCAATCCAATAATGAGGCCGAATATGCTGCGCTTCATCTAGCGTTGAAAGAACTTGAAAATTTAGGAGTGCATCATTTGCCTATTAGAATCGTAGGGGACTCACAAGTGGTCATCAATCAGCTGAATGGAGAGTGGGCCTGCTTTGAAGAAGAGTTGACCAGATGGGCGGATCGTATTGATCAAAAACTGAATCGGCTTGGACTTCAACCTGAGTATGAGCTCCTCTCCCGGAAAAAGAATCAGGAAGCGGATAAACTGGCTACACAAGCGCTGAACGGGGTAGAGATATCGAGTACCATAGAATTATAATCATTGGAAGGAAATGGAGAGTGCATAATGGAAGTTGTAGACAGGTTCATATAAGGAGGCGTTCAAGTGAATGCATACGTAGGGGAAAATATGAAAGTAAAAACAGCGACGATGGAAGATATCAATACAGTATTGGATCTGTTGGTTAACGCAGCTGAATGGATCCAAACGAAGGGTACGACCCAATGGGACTATTACCTGAACGACTTGGAAGGCAACACGCAAGAGGTAAAGGACTCTATCCGAAATGGGAGTACGTTTCTTTTTTACGAAAAGGAACGACCGATCGCGACCGCTACACTGGAATTAAAACCAAGTGAGTGGGATTTTGATATGTGGGAAGATGAAGCGAATGATCCTGTCGTTTACTTACATAGAGTCGTTGTACATCGAGATTTTGCAGGGGAAGGTTTAGGGAACCAAATCCTCGACTGGTCAGAAGACTATGTAAGAGAGTCTGGACTGAATACGATGCGCTTCGATTGTTTAGCAAGCAATGAAAGTTTAAATGCTTATTATCAGAAGCGTTATCCTTTAAAGGAAGTCAAAAACAAATTTGGTCAGCATTGTAAATATGAAGTGGAATTGTAGGAGTGGAGAGAACGAATGGAAAAAGAACTTGAAAAAGTGAGAAAAAGAACGGAGAAACGATTGGAGTACCACAGACGGAAAGGTTCTGCCTCGCGACCAATCAACAGTGCGTTGGATCACCTCGGACGCATCGAAGGTTATCCGACCAGAAATGTTGGTCGCATCAATATGAAGGGACTGCCTAAACCAATCCGCATCATAGGTTACATTTGGATCGGATTCATCGGCCTGATGATCATCACGTTGATCTATGTGAATATCCGGGATTGGTTGTAATAAATATTTGAAAGTAGCAGGCAACAATAGAGGAAAGACATAGTTGTGAGTGAGGTCTCCATGAAACGATTCATTGTCATCGTCCTGTTATTGAGTATATTCTTGTTTCCATTAGAAGCTATAGCCTTATCAATGCCTTGTTCCATGGTATTGAAACCAAACGAACCAGATCATCTGAAAAATGCTATGGGTAGTGCTTTAATCTATAAAGTGCAATTGAATCCCCCGAGCTTTGCCAGAACAAATATAAGCATTCTAGCAGTACATTTACCAGATCCAGCTTTCTTTGGTGATTACGATCGGTACGAAGGATTCGCTTACATACCAGAAGAAATCAGCTGGCGTTTCACTCTTTATCCAACACCAGAAGACGATGCACCCACTTGGGCTGGTCGAATTGGTTTAATTACAGCTGAAATGAAAAACGTGTTCGTTCAAGTTAGGTTATCTAACTCAATTACCAACAAACTAGGTCCAAGCGTACTATCGAATTCAATAGAATCGTGCATGTAATGGGTAGCGGTGTATGAGAATGGCTTTCTATCCTTCAAATCTGCAAATCCCAAAATGGAGGATAGAAAGAGGGGCTTTCTATCCTTCAAATCAGCGAGATCCCAAAATGAAGGATAGAAAGAGGTGCTTTCTATCCTTCAAATCAGCAAAATCTCAAAATGGAGGATAGAAAGAGGTGCTTTCTATCCTTCAAATCAGCAAAACCCCAAAATGGAGGATAGAAAGAGGGGCTTTCTATCCTTCAAATCAGCGAAATCCCAAAATGAAGGATAGAAAGAGGTGTTTTCTATCCTTCAAAACGGCAAAATCCCAAAATGAAGGATAGAACGCATCTACCACATCTAAATAAGGTAAAAGCTCAAAGCGCAAACGCTCTGAGCTTTCTTTCATTGTCCGAATCGGTTCAGCTTTTCATAGAATTCCTTTAAGAACTGGAAGAAAATCTTCTCGGATGGGGCGAGTTCCCGGTTTTGCGGAATGATGATACCGACCGTTCTTTTGACATTCGGTTCGATGACCTCAATCGCCACAGTATCTCGATCCGGTCGCTCATGTAAGGTGATCTCAGGGAGTAAGCTCACGCCAAGTCCAGCAGATACGAGCCCTTTGATCGTGTCCACATCTTCTCCTTCAAACGCAATACGTGGGTTGAAGCCGACCTGCTGACAAGCTCTCATTACTAAATCCCTCAGTACATATCCTTGCCGGAACATGACAAACGGATCGTGCTTCAACTGGCTAAGTCTCAAATGAAGCTCACCTGCCAGTGAATGCTGCTCAGGCAACAATGCCATGATTTTCTCGGTAAAAAAGATATGCCCCTTCACGTCATCCTGTTTTCCAGGAACCGGGGAGACGAATGCAAGATCAATATGCCCCTGGATGACGGCGGTCGTCAACTCGCTCACAGTGCCCTGACGGAGCTGAAAGCCGATTTGCGGGTGTTCTTTCCGAAAGGCGGAGATGACGGATGGCAATGTCTTCGCAGCTAAGCTGTTCGGAAAACCGAGCCGAATTGTCCCTGTTTCAGGGTTCAAGAACTCATACACTTCCTGTTTCGCTTTCTCGATTTCCAATACGGCCAACTGAGCACGCTCCAAAAAGATCCTCCCAACTGGGGTCAAACGGATGTTTCGTCCTTCACGGAAAAAGAGTTTCACCCCGAGTTCCTCTTCTAAGTTTGCGATTTGTCGGCTGACCGCAGATTGTGCAACGTGCAATTCGGCTGCTGCTTCACTGACATGCTCTATTTCCGCAACTTTTATAAAATACCTGATTTGTCTCAGTTCCATTATATCAACCCTTGTAAGCGCTTAATCTCAAAATGAGATCAATTCAATCTAATTTATATATTGAAAGCATAACAGAAAACCCATAACATTTAAACTAACCTTTTGTCAGAAATTTTCGAACGATTAGAGGAGTACTCTTTCAAGTTTAGGGGTATTCCTTTTTAAAAAATATAAGCGCTATGGGGTGATAGGATGATTCGAACAGGACTACCAGAGAAGCAAGGTTTATACGATCCCAAATATGAAAGTGACGCTTGTGGTATCGGTTTCGTTGCGCAAGTCGACGGGACTTCGACTCATAAAACCATTAAGGATGCATTGACGATCCTATGCCGGCTGGAACATAGAGGCGGGCAAGGAGCTGACCCTGACTCCGGAGACGGGGCAGGCATCATGATACAAATGCCGGATCAACTTTTCCGTAAAACATGGAATGAAACCCTCCCGAAACAAGGCGATTATGCAGTAGGGATGGTTTTTTTACCTCAAAAGGAGTCTTTGCGCCAACAGATCGAAGAAACGATTGAGCGTACTGTGAATGAAGAGGGACACCACTTCATCGGCTGGAGAACGGTCCCTGTAGATGAAACGATTGTCACCTCATCCGCGAAAGAAACGATGCCATACATCCGACAAATGTTCATTCGTAAACCGGATGACATTTTTACGAGCGAAAAGTTCAATCAATCCTTGTATTTGATTCGAAGGGTGATCGAAAAGCGTGTTATGGATTTGGACAATATCGGGAAAGGTCCATTTTACATTGCGAGCTTATCCCCAGATGCAATCGTATATAAAGGAATGCTAACGTCGTATCAGCTGGATCAGTTTTATTTGGATTTAGCGAATCCAGTGACGACCTCCATGTTCGGTATGGTCCACTCCCGTTACAGTACGAATACGTTTCCGTCATGGGAACGAGCTCATCCGAACCGCATGCTCATGCACAACGGGGAGATCAATACGATTACAGGGAATGTGAATTGGATGAAAACCCGTGAGTCTGCGGCTGTTTCCACGGTCTATGGGAAACGCCATGATGACTTGCTCCCTGTTGTGTCTGAAGATTCCAGCGATTCTGGAATGCTCGATCAGACCTTCGAGTACCTTGTCATGAATGGCCGTTCGTTGGCGCACACCGCCATGTTGATGGTTCCCGAAGCTTGGGATTTCAACGACCAGATGACGGATCCGGAACGAGCTTGTTTCGAGTATATGAGTTGCATCATGGAGCCGTGGGATGGACCGACAGCACTTGCATATACGAATGGCAAGCAGATCGGAGCTTCCATCGACCGGAACGGACTACGACCGGCACGCTACTATTTGACGGATGATAATACCATCATCTTTTCTTCAGAAGTAGGTGTGTTGGATGTCGAGCCAGATAAAGTCGTGAAGAAAGGACGATTGGCTCCTGGAGAAATGATTCTGATCGACCTTGAGAAAAACGAAGTGCTTCTAAATGAAGATGTTAAGCGTGAGATTGCGACGCAATATCCTTATCGCAAATGGCTGAACGAGTCTCTTGTCAGCTTGCATGCACAAAATGATGGCCCTCGCTTTGAAAAAATGATTGAAGGCGAGCTTTTGACCTATCAGCTTGCACACGGATATACAAATGAAGAGATCATGAAAAATATATTGCCAATGGTGAATGAAAAGAAGGATCCGATTGGGTCGATGGGGAATGACACGCCACTAGCGGTGCTATCTGACAGACCACAGCTATTGTTCAATTATTTCAAACAGCTGTTTGCTCAGGTGACCAATCCACCGATCGATGCCATCCGGGAAAAAGCGATCACCTCAACAACTTCTTACATTGGTGCGAAAGCGAATGTGCTGGATGAAGGTCCGCAACATTGTAAACGAATCCGGTTATATACACCTATATTGAAAAAAGAGGAGTTCGAAGAGATCATCCATAACGGGCGGAATGATTTCCGATCAACGAAAATCTCGACGTGCTTCACAGGTGAAAGTGCAACGATGGAATCAGCGCTGGAAAACGTGTTTAAACAAGTCGAAAGGTCGATACGCCAAGGTGTTTCCTTGATCGTTTTATCCGATCGAAAAATGGATGAGAATCGAGTTCCGATTCCATCGTTACTCATCGTAAGTGGACTCCATCACTACTTAGTGGAAAAAGGATTACGTACGAAGGCGAGCATCATTATGGAAACGGCAGAAGCAAGAGATGTTCACCAATTTTCGGTGTTGATCGGTTTTGGTGCAGACATGGTGTATCCGTATCTCGCCTATCGAACGATCCAAAGCTTGATTGATCAGGAACATGTGACCGATTACGACTACATGGAAGCCGTTGATCGTTTCAGAGATGCCGCTACTTCAGGGATCGTGAAAGTCATGTCCAAGATGGGGATTTCCACGATTCAAAGTTATCGTGGAGCTCAAACATTCGAAGCGATCGGGATTTCAGAATCCGTCATTTCAAAATACTTTAAAGGGACTTCTTCAAAGTTAGGCGGAATCGATCTCACTACGATTGCGGACGAATCGATCAAACGCCACCATACGGCTTACTTCACTTTGAATCCAACTCTTGAAGCAGGCGGAGATATGCAATGGAGAAGTACGGGAGAACATCACTCTTTCAATCCGAAAACGATCCATACACTCCAGCACGCTTGTCGAACGAACGACAAAGAGTTATATAAAAAGTTTTCCGAGCTTGTTAACACGGAGAAAGTGACCTATTTGCGAGATCTATTCGATTTCAATACCAACGATGTTCAACCGATACCGTTAGATGAAGTTGAGCCGGTCGAGGCAATCTGGAAACGGTTCAAGACTGGAGCAATGTCTTACGGTTCATTGAGTAAGGAAGCACATGAAATTCTCGCAGTCGCCATGAACCGGATCGGAGGTAAAAGTAATAGCGGTGAAGGCGGGGAAGACCCGGACCGTTTCATTCCTGACGCTAATGGTGACAGCAGAAAGAGTGCCATCAAACAGGTGGCTTCTGGACGTTTCGGCGTAAACAGCCATTACCTCTCGAGTGCTGAAGAAATCCAGATCAAAATGGCTCAAGGGGCAAAGCCTGGAGAAGGTGGGCACCTTCCGGGTAAAAAAGTACACCCGTGGATTGCAGAGGTTCGAGGATCAACACCTGGAGTCGGTTTGATTTCACCTCCACCACACCACGACATTTATTCCATTGAAGACCTTGCTCAGCTGATTTATGACTTGAAGCATGCGAACCCGAAAGCACGCATCAGCGTCAAATTGGTTGCCAAGACAGGTGTAGGAACGATTGCAGCTGGAGTGGCAAAAGGAAAAGCCGATGTCATTCTGATCAGTGGATATGAAGGTGGTACAGGTGCATCTCCAAAAACGAGCATCCGTCATGCTGGTTTACCTTGGGAGCTCGGTTTAGCAGAGGCCCATCAAACATTAATCCTGAATAATTTGCGAGATAAAGTCGTGCTCGAAACAGACGGAAAGTTGATGACAGGTGCAGATGTCTTGAAAGCCGCAATGTTCGGAGCAGAAGAGTATGGGTTTTCAACGGCTCCGCTCGTCGTACTTGGATGTATTCTGATGCGAGCATGTCATTTGGATACTTGCCCAGTGGGAATTGCAACTCAAAACCCCGAACTACGAAAGAAGTTCCTAGGTCAAGCGGATCATGTCGTCAATTATATGCGCTTCATCGCAGAGGAAATCCGAGAATTAATGGCACAACTCGGAGTGAGGTCTCTCGACGAATTGATCGGTAGAACAGAACTGCTGAAAGTGAATGATAAAGCACTGGAACATCCGAAAGCGCAGCACTTGGATTTCAATCCGCTATTATTGCAAACGGACCATGCTTGGAAAACGAAAAAAAGACCATATCGTACTGAATATAACGAGAACCACTTGGATGAGGCACATCTGATTCCTAAAGTGGAGCAAAGCTTATTGAATCACAAGCCGGTGTTCGTCAAGTCACCGATCCGGAACACGGACCGCGCTGTAGGTACGAGACTCGGCTATGCTGTGACTGAAAAACACGGTGCGAAAGGCTTACCAGAGGATACAGTCAATCTTACCTTTGAAGGATCTGCAGGGCAAAGTTTTGGAGCATTTGTTCCGAAAGGAATCACTTTGAAAGTTATTGGGGATGCAAATGATTATGTAGGAAAAGGATTATCTGGAGGTAAAATCATCATCGCACCTCCTCGTGCAAGCACGTTCCAACAAATGGAGGAAGTGGTGATTGGAAATGTCGCCTTATTTGGTGCAACATCCGGTCAGGTATACATCAACGGAGCAGCTGGTGAACGTTTTGCCGTACGGAACAGCGGTGCTCATGCTGTCGTTGAAGGCTTAGGCGATAATGGATGCGAGTATATGACTGGAGGCAGAGTCATCGTACTCGGCTCTATCGGTAAAAACTTTGCAGCTGGAATGTCAGGAGGCATTTCGTATATTTGGACTACTGATCGAAAATCTGTCAAAGCCCGATGTAATCCAGAGATGGTCCTTTTTGAAGACCTGGAGGATTATGAAGAGAGCCAACACATCAAACAAATGCTTCAAAAGCATGTCCAATATACCGGAAGTGCCCGGGCAAGGTACATTCTCAACCATTGGCAGGAAGCTGTGAGCCAATTTGTCAAAATCATCCCGGAGGAGTATAAACGGAAACTCCAACAAGATGATGACCGGAGAAAGAAAGCTTCAAATGGCACAGAAACATTGACCAAATAAGGAGGGAGCTCATCATGGGTAATCCAAAGGGATTTTTAGAATATGCTCGGAAAGACAATGAAGAGCGAAATCCGAAAAAGCGGATCAATGATTGGAATGAATATACAGAACGTCATGACGAGAAAGATTTGAAACAACAAGGTGCCAGATGCATGGATTGCGGAACCCCTTTCTGCCATACAGGTATGGAGTGGGGCAGATCCTCGATCGGCTGTCCAATCAACAATCTGATCCCAGAGTGGAACGAGCTGGTGCACCAAGGGAAATGGAAGCAAGCTTTAGATCGTCTGGAGTTGACGAACAACTTTCCTGAATTCACAGGTCGGGTGTGCCCTGCTCCGTGTGAAGGATCGTGCGTGCTCGGTATCAACGATGACCCTGTGACGATCAAATCAATCGAAAACGAAATCATTGAGCGCGGGTTTGATAATGGATGGATTCAACCTGAACCTCCTTCTTCCCGTACAGGGAAACGAGTTGCCGTCATTGGTTCAGGTCCTGCAGGATTGACCGCTGCTGACGAACTGAATAAAGCCGGACATCTGGTTACGATCTTTGAAAGAGAAGACCGTCCTGGCGGTCTCCTCATGTACGGGATTCCGAACATGAAATTGGAAAAGAGGACGATTGAACGACGAATTGATCTTCTTGAAAAAGAAGGGATCGAGTTCAGGTTGAACACAGAAATAGGAGTGGATGTCAGCCGGGAAGAGTTACAGAAGGAATTTGACGCCGTCGTAATCTGTACAGGGGCTCAACAACCGCGTGATATACCGATAGAAGAACGCGAAAGTGAAGGCATTCATTTTGCTATGGAGTACCTGACGGAATCGACGAAATCATTGAATTCGAAAACCGAACCGAGCATTTCAGCAGAAGGGAAAGACGTCATTGTCATTGGCGGAGGAGATACAGGTGCAGACTGCGTTGCAACCGCATTACGCCAGAAATGTAAAAGTGTTGTCCAGTTCGGAAAGCATCCTGAACTTCCAAAAGAACGGGCTGAAGATAATCCATGGCCGCATACGCCAATGACCTTTTCCTTGGAATATGCGTATGAAGAAGCTCATCAACAATTCAAAAACGATCCTCGTAAATATGAAATTTTGACCCAATCGTTCAAAGGGGGAGCAGACGGAAAAGTATCATCATTACGGACGATGCAAGTCAAGAAGGAAAACAAGAACGGTGAACTTGTGACGGTTGAAATCCCAGGTACTGAAAAAGACTGGGACGCACAGCTCGTATTGATTGCAATCGGGTTTACAGGACCGGAAAAAGAAATCTTGGACCATTTCAACTTGAAAGCGACGGAACGAGGGCTCGTCTGGACGGAAAAAACAACTTATAAGACGAGTGTAGATGGCGTATTTGCAGCTGGTGATGCCCGAAGAGGTCAAAGTCTTGTCGTATGGGCGATCCGTGAAGGACAGGAAGCTGCGAAAGAAGTACACGACTATTTGATGAGTTCTAAGATGTCAGCTGTTTCCGTTTGATGGGATGATAAAACAGTTGTTCTATGGGCAACCTGTTAATATGACCACCTAATTTCTCCAAGGAGGTGCCCGTCCTATGGGAAGAGGCAAAAACTTTGAGCATAAGCGTCAGGGAACCATCAATCGACCACCGAAAGGATCGAAAATTGCTCGCGAAGAATTCGCCAGAGATGAACCGATCGACTTACAAAAACAAGAAGACGAAAAAAACGAACGATAAATTGAAGCTGAGCCAAACAGGTTCAGCTTCTTTCGTTTTTCAGTTGTTTGCAGGATTCTAGATCAGGGAAAAGAAGAGTATATTTTGTGTAGTACATTTGAGAGGAGAGAGCGAAATGTCTGTCATAAATCATCAAACAACCAAGCTCTTACAGCAGTATAAACAAATTCGAGGTTTCTCCAAGCAAATCGTTTCTCCATTGGAAATTGAAGATTTCGTCATCCAGGCGATCCCTGATGTGAGTCCGCCAAAGTGGCATCTTGCCCACACGACCTGGTTTTTCGAGACCTTCATCCTTGTTCCATATTTAGAGAGCTTTACAAGGTTCAATGATACATATGATTACTTGTTCAATTCTTATTATGAGACTCACGGGAAGCCGTATCCAAGGCATGCGAGAGGTTTATTGGCTAGACCGTCTGTGAATGAGATCTTCCAATACCGCGATTATGTCGATGAACAGATGACCCGCTTACTTGAAGGATGTGATACGGATACCTGTGATCGGATCCAACCGTTGCTTGAGATCGGATTGCAGCATGAACAACAGCATCAAGAGTTACTCGTTACAGACATCAAGTATAATTTCTCCATCAATCCTTTGAAGCCAGTCTATCAACAGCCCATTCCCAATTCAAAAACGGTTGCGCCCACACTGGAATGGGTAAGTTTTGAGGAGGGGATCGTTGCAACGGGTCATTGTGAAGATGAAGGATTTTCATTCGACAATGAGCGACCAATCCATAAATCCTGGCTGGACAGCTTTGCCTTAGCGAACAGGCCCGTTACAAATGGCGAATACATTTCCTTTATGGAAGAGGGCGGCTATGAAAAGCCTGAATATTGGCTATCTGAAGGATGGTCGATTGTAAAAGAGGAACAATGGGAAGCCCCGTTATATTGGGAGAAAAAAGATGGGGAATGGTATTTGTTCACACTATCAGGTATGCAAAAGGTGGATGAAGACGAACCTGTTACACACATCAGCTTTTATGAAGCAGATGCGTTCGCACGATGGGCAGGGTACAGGCTTCCGACTGAAACGGAATGGGAGCATGCTATGAAGAATCAGAATGTTGAAGGAAACTTTGCCGATCAAGGTTACTATCATCCCACAGCAGAATACAACGATCAAAGTAATCGTATGATGAAAACGTTCGGAGACGTTTGGGAGTGGACCTCAAGCCCGTATGTTCCATATCCGAGGTCTAAACCTTTGGAAGGAACATTAGGGGAATATAATGCAAAATTCATGTGTAATCAGATGGTATTAAGAGGAGGTTCTTGTGCCACCCATTCCACTCATATGAGACTGACATATCGGAATTTCTTCCATCCGGATAAGAGATGGCAATTCAGCGGTCTTAGGTTAGCAAAAGACCTTTGATTTACAAAGGGGTTGATCCAAAAAGGATTCAGCCCCTTTTTCCTGTTCTATGGACAAGACACCATACCGTTTTCCTTTCACTTGAATCTAATAGGTATATGAGCAAAGTGATTTGAGTGTAAAGGAGATTAAAGATGTCAGATCTACATTGGTTCCCCTCTCAAATGGTGAATTCAAACGTTTTACGACGGGAAGTACCTTATGGTGTTGATATGATCAACGCCAGAAAGATGTGGGATCTTGGATATAGAGGAAAAGGAGTTACTATAGCGGTATTGGATACAGGATGTCAGCCAGATCATCCAGATCTCCAAGGCCGAATCATCGGCGGTCGTAACTTTACTTCCGATCATGGTGGCGATCCAACGGACTATTCCGACAACCACTTCCATGGTACCCATGTAGCTGGAACAATTGCAGCCAACTTGAACGGATTCGGGGTCGCAGGTGTTGCACCAGAAGCCCAATTATTGGTCTTGAAAGTCATACCCGCAAGCGGCGCAAGCTCTTATGAGAATTTGATCCGTGGTGTCCATTATGCCATCAATTGGAGGGGACCGAACCGAGAAAGAGTTCGGGTCATTTCCATGTCGCTTGGTGGACCAGCTGATGATCCCAGACTCCATGCAGCTGTCAAAAGGGCAGTCGCAAAAAATATACTGGTCGTGTGCGCAGCTGGAAATCTTGGGGATGGACGGGCATATTCTTTTGAACGAACATATCCAGGGTATTACCCTGAAGTCGTTTGCGTTGGAGCAATTGATGAGAAATTGTACCCAGCTGGTTTTACCAACACGAATGATGAAATTGATCTAGTAGCTCCAGGAGTGAACATCACATCCACATACATTAACAGTAAATACGCTAGATCCTCCGGTACATCTATGGCAACACCTCATGTAGCCGGTGCAGCGGCATTACTGATCCAAGGATATGAATCCCAATTAAGAAGAAGGTTGACCGAAAGGGAAATCTACAATCTCCTGATGAATAACACCCAAAGGTTGGATTTTGATCGTGTTTCCGTCGGGAGGGGCGTATTGGATTTATCGAAAGGTATTCAATCTAGAAAAAGTAGTTGAAAAATGACCCCAGATGAAAAAACATTTCTCTAGGGTTTTTTTATTTTCATCCACACAGAAAGATTCCATAACGAGATGTCGACTACTATGATCTTAAGCATGGTCAGGAGGGATTGATTTGATGATTGTCGAAAGGAAGGGAGTGAAAAGGGACATTACAAATGAAATGTAAAAACATTTCCAATGAAAGTGAGCGTATACATTCATGGATCGATTATCGCCATTAGAAACTGCACAAAAACTGATTGATACACATTATTCAAATTGCCAAGGTGCCTTACTGGCAGGAAGTGTTGTCCGAGGTGAAGCCACACCGTCATCTGACCTGGACGTGGTCATTTTTGATGATAGCATTCTCGCCTCTTACCGCCGATCATTCATATTTCAAGGTTGGCCAGTTGAAATATTCGTACATAACCTCTCCTCTTATCAGCAGTATTTTCAATCGGATTGTGACAGAGGTACTCCTTCTATGCCAAGGATGGTTGCAGAAGGAGTCGTCATTCAAGATAAAGGAGTCCTACAAGCAATAAAGGCAGAGGCGAAAGGGCTTCTTGAAAAAGGACCGACACCTTGGAGTCAAGAAACGATCAACATGAAGAGGTATTTTATTACGGATCTACTTGATGATTTGATCGGTCGTCCAGATCGATTCGAACAAATATTCATCGTCAATACGTTGGCCGATCGTCTACAAGAATTTCTACTTTGGACGAATGGGAGATGGGTCGGCAGCTCGAAATGGTCTTATCGCGCTTTGAAACACTATGATAAAGGCTTTGCGAACACGTTCATGAACGCATTTGATCAGTACTATAAAACGAATGATGACAGCAAGATCATCGACCTAGCAGACACCATTTTAGAGCCACATGGTGGAAGGTTGTTCGATGGATTCCAACTAGGAAAAACGGAGAAGAAACGAGAGAGGTGATTCCATGAATCAAAAGATTGGCATTGCAGTCATACATGGAGCTGGTATTCAGAAAGAAGATTTTGCTGAAATCCTCATTACACGCTTGAAAGAGCAAATCATCGAAAAGGCGAAAAAGGATAAATACGACCTTTCCATTGATGACTTTGCGTTTATACCTATCTACTGGGCGACCGTTTTCAATGATCGTGAAAAAGAGTTGTGGGAAGCCCTGAATAAAGGAGGACAACTTGATTTCAGTACTTTGCGTAAATTTATCATTGAATTTTTAGGAGATGCGATCGCTTATCAACCGACCAGTGATCAGTTCCAAAACTATGAACGGGTCCATGAAGTATATTTTCATGCATTGAAGCGTTTGAATGAGCAGGTCGGGGATCAAGCACCACTTGTTGTAGTCGGTCACAGTCTGGGGACAGTCATTACAAGTAATTTCTTCTATGACCTCCAGAAAGAAAAAGATCAATTGCCATATGTACGTAATTGGCTTCGTGACGCAACGCCTCTTATGAAAGGTGAAACACTGTCAGCTTTCATATCTTTGGGCTCTCCTCTTGCATTATGGAGTTTACGTTATGCTGACTTCAACAGACCGATTCAAGTGCCAGCCAAGCCGTTTCAGAGGCACTTTCCGGATGCAAAAGGAGGATGGTGGAATATTTTTGATAAGGATGATGTACTCGGGTATCCTCTGAAAACACTCAATAAAGCTTATGAACAAGCGGTGGTCGAAGATCTTGAATTCAATACTGGCAATCTCCTCACGAGCTGGACTCCGTTATCACACTTCCAGTACGTAAAAGACGACAATACGATTTCATTTATCGTTGACCGACTTCTAAAGTTACACCGTTCCATCCAATAAAGAGGTGTAAGCAAATCGCTTACACCTTTTTTGAATTTCCCATATAATTGCGATATATCCATTAAAGGAGTGATCCATGTTGATTACGAAAATCCAAGACACAGTACAATTACATAATGGAATTGAAATGCCGCGCTTAGGGTTCGGTGTATTCAAGGTCGAAGAAGGCTCTGAAGTCATTGATTCTGTTAAGACTGCTTTAGAAGTTGGATACCGTAGCATTGATACAGCTGCCATTTATAAAAACGAGGAAGGTGTAGGTCAAGCAATCAAGGATGCGAATGTTCCTCGTGAAGAACTGTTCATCACGACAAAAGTATGGAACAAAGATCAAGGATACGAAAGCACTTTGAAAGCGTTTGATGAAAGCCTTGAAAAATTAGGACTCGACTATGTCGATCTCTATTTGATTCATTGGCCTGTAGAAGGTAAGTATAATGATACATGGAAAGCGATGGAGAAACTTTATGAAGATGGGCGTGCGAAAGCAATTGGCGTATGTAACTTCAATGTACATCACTTAGAGGATTTGATAAAAGATGCGAACATCAAGCCGATGGTCAACCAGATCGAATTCCACCCGAAATTGACCCAAAAAGACGTACGCGCTTTCTGCGACAAGGAAAACATCTTGGTGGAAGCATGGTCTCCGCTCATGCATGGTAAATTACTGGATCATCCAACATTAAAAGAGATTGGTGAGAAGTATGGGAAGTCACCAGCACAAGTCATCCTTCGTTGGGACTTGCAACATAACATCATCACCATTCCTAAATCCGTAAATCCATCAAGGATCCGCGAAAATTCCGAGCTGTTCGACTTTATACTTACGGATGATGAAATGAAAAAGATCGACCAATTGAATGAGAATGAACGGTTCGGTCCAGATCCGGACAATTTCGATTTTTAAACTTAAATAAGTTATGGTCGGCACGCCATTGGGAATACTTTTCTTGCAACCTACAATTTGAAGAGGTGATCGTGTGATCGAGAAAGTGGAAAAAGCGGTTCAGGAACGCTGGGTACCTTCGTTCAAGTATGAGCGGAATGAGCCCGGTGCTTTTGCAACATTGAACAAGCCGATTGAAGAAGCTAAAGGGGTCATCATTACAACGGGTGGCATTTATGTGAAAGGACAACCTCCTTTTCAAGACCATTATGGTTTGGGAGACCCTTCGTACAGAGAAATACGACATGATGTGGACTATGATCAACTTTCCATCGCCCATGAGCATTATGATCACTCGAAGGCGAACGAAGACCGCAATGTGGTATTCCCGCTAGAAATGTTAAAACACCTAAGTGAAGAAGGTTCTATCGGATCAGTAGCGGATGTCCATTATTCATTCATGGGTTACGTTCCAATTCCACATCCTCTCAAAACGGTGACTGCAAAGGAAGTAGCTGAAAAATTACAGCTGCAACAAGTGGATTTTGCTATTCTGGTACCGTCCTGACCAATCTGTCAACAGACGGCCGGTCTGGTCGCACGTACAATTGAGGAACACGATATTCCGACGGTTACTTTGACTATGGCAAAAGAGATCGCCGAGATTGTAAAGCCTGCTCGTTCACTGTATTCCAGGTTTCCTTTCGGAAGCCCTGTTGGTCAACCGAAGAACATCGATCAACAAAAAGCGGTGTTAAAAGCAGCTTTACAACTTCTTACAGATGCAAAAGAATCGGGTACGATCCAAGATTCCGACATCTCATATAAAGGGTAAAAGCGTAGGAGGCTGTCTGAAATGGGAAACCATTTTTGGACAGCCTTTTCTCTTTATGTGGTTATTGACCACATGGTCAAATCGGTATATACTTAATATTGACTAGGTGGTCAATCAATTGAAGGGGGTCTTGAAATGAAGGTTATTGAGATGGATCATCTCACGAAGTACTATGGAAAACATCAAGCCGTCTCGGATCTAACATTCAGTGTGGAAGAAGGAGAGGTCTATGGTTTCATAGGTCCGAATGGTGCAGGGAAAAGTACGACGATCCGTACGTTGTTGAACTTCATCTTTCCAACGAGTGGATCAGCAAAGATTTTCGGGAAAGACATTGTGACTCAATCGATGGCCATTAAACAAGAAGTGGGATATCTGCCTTCAGAAGTCCATTTCTATGAAAACATGAAGGTGAAAGATCTCCTTCATTATTCTGCAGGGTTTTATCAAAATAAATCGTATAAAAAACGAATGAATGAACTGACAGAGCGTTTGGATTTAGACGTTCATAAAAAATTCGAGGATCTTTCATTCGGTAACCGTAAAAAAGTAGGAATTGTTCAAGCCTTAATACATGAACCGCGACTCCTGATCATGGATGAACCTACTGGCGGCCTCGATCCATTAATGCAGCATACCTTCTTTGATCTGTTGATGGAAGAAAAGAAGAAGGGAGTAACCATCTTCTTTTCATCGCACATCTTAAGTGAAGTACAAAAAATGTGCGACCGTGTAGCCATCATTAAAGAAGGGAAATTGATTGCGAACGATACGATTGAAAATCTGACGAAAAATCAGTTCAAGAAAGTGAGCATCCTCCTTTCAGAAGGTCAAACCCTGAATTTAAATGTAGATGGTATCATCCAACAAGAACAACTTGGTCTTACGTTGACGATTCTGTTCAGAGGCGATATACATGAACTGATCAATGCATTAAGTAAAGAAGATTATCGAGACGTTGTAATAGAAGAACCCTCACTGGATGAAATTTTCATGCATTTCTATGAAACGGAGAATGGAGGGATGGAAGATGATCTTTAAGCAAGAATTGAAATGGAATTTCAAATCATTATTGATCTGGTCGGTCATCCTTGGAGGCTTAGTCTTCTTGATGATGCAGATCTATCCTGACTTCGCCAAACAACAGGGCAATCTGGAAGCATTATTAGAAGCCTATCCTGAAGGAATCAAAAAAGCATTCAATATGGATCAGTTGAGTTTGGGAACTGTATTAGGATTCTATGCGATTGAAGGTTATATGCTTATTACTTTGATCGGTAGCATTTATGTCGTTCTCTTGGCTGGAAATATGCTAGCGAAAGAAGAAGGAGAGAAGACGATTGAATTCCTTCTATCCAAACCGATTTCTAGAACGTCTCTCGTTACCCAAAAAATGCTCGTTATCATCGTCAATGTCGTTTTGTTCAACTTGTTTGTTTCATTGATCAATTTAACAGGGTTCATGCTCGTTGATGATGGCACGTTTGAATTTTACCCATTCGTGTTGATGTCAATCGCTCCAATTCTCTTGCATTTAACTTTTGCATCCATCGCATTCCTATTATCAAGTATTTTTAGAAAAGGACGTCAGATTCTATCGATTACGGTAGGATTGGTTTTCATCACCTATTTTCTGCAGGTGATTTCAAGCGTTTCGGATAAACTCGAGAACTTGAAATACATGAGTCCATTCGTATATGTGGATGCAGCAGATATCATTACGAATGAATCCATTAAGGGACTATACCTAGCGATCATGTTATCAATAATGATCATCTGTACAATCAGTACGTACTTGTATTACCGTAAAAAAGATATCGCCGTCTAAAGTGGGAGGTTCCCAATGAACCGTACATTCGAGAATTTACCAGAAGAGAAGAAACAACAAATCATCAAAACGTGCATGGCAGAGTTTGCAACGAACGGATATGAAAACACTTCAACGAACAAGATAACGGAAAAAGCAGGAATCTCGAAAGGCTTGCTTTTCCATTACTTCAAGAATAAAAAAGGTTTGTATTTGTATCTTTTGAAGCAATCAGCTGATATCGTGCATGTTCAGATTTATGAACGATTAAAAGACCTACAAGAGGAGGATTTCTTCGAACGCATCAAGAAAACGGCGATCATGAAGATGGAGACATTTTCAAGGTATCCCGATGAGTATCACGTGTTATTGAAGTCCTTCCTGGATACACCTAAAGAGATTGAAGCTGAAATCGCAGCTTTGTTCAAAGAGATTCAACAACAGGCGATTGAGCAGAATCAAGCGCTTTTGTTCGCCTACTTGAATGAGTCTGATTTACGTGAAGGTCTCACTGTACCCTTTGTATTGGAATATGTCATGACGGTGATGGAGCAATTCAATCGGTCCATTCTGCAACAATATAAAGGTCAGGAAGAGGAATTATTGGAACATCCCGACCCTTTATTGAATCGGTTGAATCAGTACATCGATGTCATCAAACACGGTGTTTATCGTTAAAAATGCTATAATAGATGAAGCTAAGGGAGTGACAGTCATTTGTTGCTCCTATTTCTTTATCTTTGGAGGTATAGGATGAAAGCATTTGCGAAAAATTTTCTGAACGGAATCGTAACTGTGGTTCCTATCATACTGGTCATCTATGTCGTGATTAAAGTTTTTGAATTTCTGGACAACATTCTTGGACAGACATTCAGAGGGATTTTACAAGAAGATTATGTTCCTGGTCTAGGGTTGCTCGCTTCCATTCTTTTGATTACACTGCTAGGTTGGTTATCTAAACAATATATAAGTGGAAAAGTAGTCGAACTGCTTGATAAGTGGTTGGATCGCATTCCTCTAGTGAAGAGTTTATATTCCATTATTAAGGATACGCTCCAGTCATTTGCAGGAGATAAAAAGTCATTCTCCAAGGTGGCGTTGGTCTATATACCTGGCACAAATATGAAAGCCATTGGCTTTGTAACGTCTGAAGAAGTTGATTCGATTGCCGATCCATTAGTCGATCATATAGCCGTATACGTACCACAAACCTTCCAGGTGGCTGGTATGACATTCCTTATTCCGAAAGAGGAAGTTGAAATATTGGATATGAAGGCAGAAGATGCTATGAAATTCGTATTATCTGGTGGAATGAGTGTCAGAAAGAACGAACGGAGAAAAGAAGGGGATACACATGCTTAACCCTGTACCCGATATTCTTGATGACGATCTGAACATTATCTTTGTAGGCTTCAATCCTAGCATACGTTCCAGCGAAACGGGTCATAATTACGCTAATCCGAATAACCGGTTTTGGAAAATCCTCTATCGATCTGGTTTGACGGACCAATTGCATAAGCCTGAAGATGGGCGAAAATTCATCGATCTGTATGGTTATGGATTCACGAACATTGTTTCCAGACCGACAAAGGAAGCTGCAGATATTACGAAAGAAGAGTATGTAGAAGGTAAGCTCCAACTAAATGAAAAGATTCAACAATATAAGCCAAAAGTCGTATGTTTCGTTGGGAAAGGCGTTTATCAACAATACAGCGGCAGAAGAAAAGTAGATTGGGGCTTCCAGGAAGAGTCGGTTGTGCCTGGTGTGAGAGATTTCGTTGCTCCTTCATCTAGCGGTCTTGTAAGGATGAAACTAGACGAAGTGGTCTCTATTTATGAACAACTTTCAACAAAGTTTTGAATCAATGAAAAAATATTGTCGCCTCGGAGTTTACGTTCACTGTAGAACGGATACAGTATAGTAACATACTGTTGGAGGCGTATAAGAGATGGCTAAAGAGTCCGATCAAAACCTAATTGAATTATGTATGGAATGTCGTGACCTCTGCGAAGATTGGCTCAAACGCAGCAACATCCAGTCATCTGATGAATCGATAGATGAATGCTCGAGACTGATCCTTGAATGCTATGATATATGTGCTTATACCGCATTAACTTTACAACGAGAAACTCCTTTTTCGAAAGAAGTTTGCCAGCTTTGTGAATTGATCTGTGAAGCATGTGGTAATGAATGCAAATCCCATCCGATCTCTTCAGAATACAATTTGACTGAAATCTGTTACGAGGTAGCAGAACGCTGCAGGCAGAGATTATACTGACATAAGAAAATTTAAAAAACAGAGCCGACGAAGCGTCGGCTCTGTTTTTTTTGTGAATGGAGGGTTGTGTGCGTGGGCACTTCGCAGGAAAAATGATGATTATAAGCCAAATTCTGATATGATTATCCTAATTTAGAATTTATAAGCCGAATCCGTTCCTCACCATCATAATAAAAGAGGCTGATTTCAAAAGGGAGAAACTCCTCTTGATTCAGCCTCTTCGTTATAACGACTTACACTTTCACATCCACTCGATGTCCGGATGTTGGGTGTTGAACCTGCTGTTGTGCTTCTTGAAAATCTTTCAGCATGACTGTGGATTGGGCAGCTTGTTTAGCAAGATTTCCATCCAACAAATTCATATTCAACGTATGGCGTAATTGTTGCAAATTGCTCGCCATGAATGATGAAAGTTCCATTCCGTTCTACACCTCCAATGCAAGACTTATCCATAATATCGGATGCGTCTTCCTGATTATGAAGTGCCTTCAGGAACATCCTCTGTAAGCTTGTTAGCATATCTATTTTGTAGCCATCTAAGTCGGAGATAGAGTGTAATCGCACCGCTCGTCAGTCCCGAACTCAAACCGATCCAATATCCGAAAGCACCGAAATCAGTATAGTTTGCCAAAACAAATCCAAGCGGTAGTCCCACGACCCAATAAGAAATCAATGCCATGATCAGTGTGATGTTGACGTCTTTATAACCTCTCAGTGCACCCTGAATCGGAGCCGCAATGGCATCTGAAAGTTGGAAGAAGATTGCATAGATCAAGAAATGCGCAATCAACTGTAAAACGGCCTGATCTTTCGTATACAAGCCTGCGATTTGTTCATTGAACAGAAGTAGCAGGACAGCAGACAAGAGTGCAAAACCAACAGCAATGATTATTCCCAAGACACTGTATTGCTTGGCGTCTTTCGGTCGATGAGCCCCAATTTCGAACCCTACTGCAATCGTCAAAGCCATCGATACACTAAGGGGCGCCATGTAAAGTAAGGAGGCAAAGTTGATCGCGGCTTGGTGGGCAGCAATGGTGACGGTATCAAATCGACTCATTAGAAGTGTAACTGCTGCAAATATGCTCACTTCAAAGAAAATAGATAAACCGATTGGAACTCCGATCTTCAATATCTCTTTCCACTTCCCGAACGATACTCGATAAAAAGTTTTGAAGATGCCATAAATTGAAAATGGTCGTATCCGATGGACTACCAATAGGACAACGAAAAAAATGAACCAGTATGTGATAGCAGATGCATATCCAGCTCCGATTCCTCCGAGTTCAGGGAAGCCAAGTTTTCCGAAGATCAATAAGTAGTTGAACAATACATTAACCGGTAAAGATAGGAGAGTGATGAACATAGTGGTTCTCGTCTCTCCCAATGCATCAATGAAACTTCTTAATGCGGTGTACACGAATAAAGGCAAAATTCCAAAGGCTAATCCGATTAAGTAATGCTTTGCGATATAAGTCACTTCATCGGTAAGATCCATACCATTTAAGATCAAATCCAGTACCAAAGAACCGAGAAGAACAACGACAACCGACAAGAAGATGGCAAGGTATACGCCTTGTAATACTGAAAATGATACTTGACCTTCCTTTTTCGCCCCGATCAATTGAGCCACAATCGGTGTCAAAGCCATTAAAATACCTGTCAATCCAGTGAAAACCGGTACCCAAAGACTTGAACCGATTGCAACACCAGCAAGATCATTTGCTCCAGCACGACCACTCATGACCGTATCAAAAAAGTTCATGGCCAACAAACCGACTTGAGTAATCAGTATGGGTAGGAGAATGACCATGAATTGACGTAATTTTCCTGATATCGTATCTGTCTTATACATAATAACGACCTCTGTTTCAAAAATTCATTACAACTATCCATTATACATATCCAAGCAATCTATTTCCTTTCTTTCTACTTGAAATTTATAATGGATGACAAGTGGAAAGGTGGAATGTGAGAATGAAAGCAAAACAAATCCGTTTAGGTAAGAGACCAGTTGGTATGCCAAATGAAGACAATTTCAAATGGACTGAAGAGGACTTAAGAGCTCCAGATACCGGAGAAGTGGTGCTGAAGGCGCTATACATCTCTGTAGATCCATACATGAGAGGACGTATGAATGATCAGAAATCCTATGTAGAGCCTTATGGCTTGGATGAGGTCATCTCAGGAGGGGTGATTGCTCAAGTCCACCAATCGAACAGCACGGAATTGGAGGAAGGAGATTTCGTCATCGGCAATCTAGGGTGGGCGACCTATCAACTCGCACATGAAGATGCCCTACGTAAAATCGACCCTTCTCAAGCCCCTCTCACAACTCATTTAGGTGTGATCGGAATGCCTGGTATTACAGCTTATTTCGGATTATTGGATATCGGAAAACCAGAGCCCGGCGAAACAGTCGTCATTTCTGGAGCAGCTGGTGCGGTCGGAACGGTCGTTGGACAGATTGCTAAAATCGCTGGCGCTCGTGTAGTAGGTATTGCAGGATCGGAAGAGAAACTTGCCTATCTTAAAGATGAGCTGAAGTTTGATGCAGTGGTGAATTATAAGTCTGATGATTTACAAGAATCGTTGAAACAAGCTTGCCCAGATGGAGTAGATGTCTATTTTGATAATGTAGGTGGAGAAGTCTCAGATGCCGTACTCAGATTAATCAATAAAGGCGCACGAATTCCGGTTTGCGGACAGATTTCACTTTATAACTTGAAAAAACCCGATTTAGGTATACGTGTTCAGCCAAACTTACTCGTAAATAGCGCTTTGATGAAAGGCTTCATTGTATCTGATTACGGCGCGCACTTCGAAGACGCAGTATCCGATTTAGCCAAATGGTTACAGGAAGGTAAATTACAATACAAAGAGACAGTAGTTGAAGGATTTGAAAGAATACCAGATGCGTTTATAGGACTATTCAAGGGCGAGAATATCGGCAAATACATCGTAAGAGTTGCAGAACCTTCAAACTAGAATACAAGAATACTTGAGCTGATTCAATTTATATTGGGTCAGCTCAATATAATTTGATAAACTAGATAAATAGTACATAAAAGGAGAATAGTTCATTGGATATAAACACGATCAGTTATTTCATCTTAGCATCTGTATTATTGACAATTACACCAGGACCAGATTTCATGTTCGTATTTGCGCAGAGCGTTTCGCATGGAAAGAAAGCAGGAATTGCCACAGGTCTTGGGTTATGTACAGGCCTCATCGGTCACACACTAGCTGCAGCAATCGGGATTTCAGCGATTCTCTATCAATCTAGCCTCGCTTTCAACTTGATAAAGTTCATCGGGGCCATCTACTTATTGTATCTTGCTATCCAAGCCTTCAGAGAGAACGCCCAGCCTGAGCAACAAAAAGTGAAACAGTATACCTTATCAGCGTTGTATAGGAAAGGCATCTTCATGAACATTTTGAACCCGAAAGTGTCCATTTTCTTTCTTGCATTCCTTCCTCAATTTGTATCTGTGAAAAGCGGTGCCGTACCATTGCAAATGACGATTTTAGGAGTATTATTCATTGTTCAGGCACTGATCATTTTCACTGTATTGTCTATTTCTGCAGGAACAGTGGGAGAGAAACTTTGGGGGAATCCAATAATCGTCAAATGGATCAACCGCATGAAAGGGTTGGTATTCGCATTCTTCTCTATCCGGCTGTTGTTTGAAGGGAAATAACGATTGGAGAGAGTCTTATGACAAAAATATTAGGTATTGGTTGGGATGTCGGTGGATGGATGGGATCCAAACAAGGGATTGCCGCTGCCACATTCAATCTTGACACACAAAAGTTCGAATGGATTGGCACACCGAGGAACACCAATCTGAAAAAACATCAACACTGGACACCTCAATCCATATTAGAAGCATTGGACCCTAAAATAAGTATAGAAGAATTTGAGGAAGTTACAATTGGAATGGATGCTTCTCTAGGCTTTCCTATAGCCTACAGAAAGCTCGTGAATCAGGAAGATCATGAGCTAAAATTCCCATCCAAAGAAATACAAAACCCGTTTGCATACCGCGATACAGAGCGACATATTTTTGAGAAGTTTGGCAAAAAACCGCTTTCTGCTCCATTTGACAAACTCGGCAACAATACTACGTTGGCTTTATCTTATGCCTTGAAATGGAGCCGAGAGGAAGGCTTTAAAATGATTCCTCAGCAAGGGAACAAATCGAGTAAACACGTGATGATTGAAGTTTATCCTGCGTTGGTGAAGTCTATGGAACAGTCCTTTATTAAGGAAGAGATTCTTAAACGGATCCCATCTGAAATCAATCCGAGATCAGATGCGTATGATGCAGCCATATGTTCAATCTTAGCTTTACTATTTAAAGGGAATGGGCAATTCATCGAGAATGTTACCTTACAAGACCCTTGCATACATAAAGAAACCGCAACAGAAGAAGGGTGGATTTATTACATTTAAAATAGAGGAGTTTGTTTCGTATGGGATTTAGGGAGATTTTTAAAGAAATTGTCTCAATCATGCATGAGGATTATTCAGGATGTGAAGCGAAAAAGGGTTGGGATGATCCCGACTACTTCTTTAGAGAGCTTAAACTAGCCGATCAGAACGGTTCATTAGATAACCAAACCTTTTATGAGATCGTTACTGATTACTTGTCAGCTTTCAAGGATCAACATGTTAAATTTAAGATGATGGAAGGAACATCGAATTTAAATTACATAGGTTACCGAGTAGAATATTATGTTAACAAATTGTATGTTACCCATGTAGATTCGGAAAAAAGGCTGAGTCCTGGTATGAAAATCACCCAGATTGATCAACAGCCTCTTCATACATACGATACAAATGAACAAAATTGGTCAAGCGTATTGGAAAGAGCAAAATGTATTTCCATTGAAGATCTGCAAGGAAATGTGCTTGAAATGGATATCCGCTTCTATGAAAATCCGAAGCATGATTCAAAGTATACATATATGGATATCCGCTCCGATGTCGGATTGTTATCGATCAATGACTTTATGGACAAGGAACAAATGGTGACTTTGTTGAAAGAGAATCACAACAAGATCATTAAAAAAGAAAAATTGATCATCGATATTAGGAGTAACAGAGGGGGCATGGATGCGGTATATGAACCTCTGTTGAAGTATATCTTCCCACCTGAATCCATCATCACATATGATTCAACTTATCATCTGATTACAAAACGGAACTACGATAACAGAATGGACCTATTCAATGGATTTCTCGAACAATATGGGCAAGACGATGTTATTCTCTCATTCATCGATAATATGAAGAAATATAAGGAACAAGGTTTTGTCCAATTCGATTTGGATACTAATGAAGAAGTGATTGATGGACTCACAGCACCTGAAACTGTGATGATCATAACCGATCGATATTGCGGCAGTTCGGGAGATCAATTTGCCTTGATTGCTTCACAATCTCCTAAAGTTAGGATGATAGGTAGACCTACAAAGGGGGTATTGGATTATAGCAATGTTGCCAAAGAATCTTTCCCTTCCAAGGGGTTCGAACTCTGGTATCCTACATCAATCAGTGATCGAGTCCAACAAGGAAAAGGGATTGACAATATTGGTGTACAGCCTGACCACCATATCCCTTGGACCCCTGAACACCTTGATGAAGATGTCGATTTGCGTCATGCATTAGATTACAATAACCGACTTCAAAAGGCTTAAGATGTTGTTATTTTAGTATAGTTGACTATAGTCCGCATTAATTTACACGTACATACCAGCCTTTTTGACGAAAATGATCAGCTATAAACAGGAGTGTACAGTATGGAAAAGTCTATCTCATACGAGTCATATCAAAAGCTAGCCGATTATTATTTCCGCCATGTAGATACAAAACCATTTAATGCGTATTATGAACGACCAGGCACGTTATCCTTATTGCCAGATGTAGAAAATAAAACCGTACTCGATGCAGGATGTGGTGCAGGTTGGTATACGGAGTGGTTACTAGATCATGGTGCAAAAGTGACGTCTGTTGATTTCAGCGAAAACATGATCAACATGACAAAACAACGTGTTGGAAAAGTAGCAGAAGTGTTCACTGCTGATTTGAATCAACCGTTAAACATCCAATCTAACAAATATGATGTCATCGTTTCGGCGCTTACGCTTCATTATTTAAAAGATTGGGAAGGAACCATGCAGGAATTCAATCGTATACTCAAAAACAAAGGGAGACTCATTTTTTCCGTACACCATCCATTCATGGATTTCACACTGTTCAATTGCGATAATTACTTTGCAACGGAATTATTGACAGATGAATGGGAAACGCCTGAGGGTTCAGTGGAAGTGCAATTCTATCGCCGCCCTTTGAATGAAATATTAAAGCCGTTATACTTGAATGGATTCGTCATCGAAAAAATCATTGAACCAATGCCGACAGAAGAGTTCAGAAAAGTTCTCCCTGAAAAATATGAGCGATTGACAAAACGTCCACAGTTCCTATTTGTGCGTGCACAAAAAATGACCGATCTATAAAGACGACCCCCATCTTTTAAGCACTCAGCTTCAATAAGATGGGGGTTGTTTTGTGCATTTTATTTTGTGGATTTGTCAGCGACAATCAATTCCACATTGTTTTCCTCGAATATCTCCTCAAAGACAGCTCCAGGATGTTTGTCAGTAATGACCTTGTCGATTTGATGGCACTGAATACTTCTATAAAACGCTTCTGAACCAAAAGATGAATGTCTGATGAGAACAATTACTTCGTCTCCTCGTTTAATCATAGCCTGATTCACCAAGGCTTCTTCCTCGCTGCTGTATGAAATCCCTTCTGCTGTCATTCCTTCAGCTCCAATAAACACTTTATCAGTATGAAAATCATTTAGACTTTTGATCAATGTTGGACCGTACAAAAAACTTTTGTTTTTATTGTATCTTCCACCAAGGAGATGAATGTGTACATGTTCACGCTCAGAGAGTATATGAAGCAAGGCGATGGCATTTGTAACGACCTTAATATGAGGTGTTGTTAATACATTCGTTAAAGACTCAACTGTTTTAGATCCATCCAACAGTAGAGAATCGCCTTCTTTTACAATGGATTTCGCATAGTTCGTGATCCTTTGTATCGAGAGCGCGGAATACCCGTTTGATTCACTGTTTTTACTAAGCTCAGGTAAAGATGATGTACGTAATTTCGCACCACCTCTCGTCCTGATTACGTCAGTATCCTTTTCCAGTTTTACAAGATCCCTTCTAGCTGTATCTCTAGATATCTCATACCTCTCCATCATTTCACTTACGGTTATACGTTTATGATCTTTTAAGTATTTTTTTATTTCAATTAAACGTTCATCTTGATACATAATCGACCTCACTTGTTACGCATAGTAGTATTTAATTCCATTATAAGTGTTTTAAGTAAAGTAAGCAAAAAGTATTTACGCAAAATTACTTATAATTACTTATTGATTAGAATAGTGAAATGGCTTATGATTGATTATATACCTTAAAGAAACGGAGAATAGGTTATGATTGGTTTTATCCTTATCACTTTACTCGTATTCTTGGAACTGAGTCTTTTGCTGATGGTCCGGAACGAAACTTCATAGACGATTCTCATCATGTGTAGAGACAAAGTGGGTACGGAAGGAAGGATTCCGTACTTTTTGTATGTAATTATAAGGGTACTGACATTACAATAGACGTTCGAAGGAAGGGTAGAGAAATGGAAGCTATAACTTTTACTAGTGCAAGGAAGTACGCAGAGTATGCTCATCACGATTTGTATAAACAAGAAGCGTTAAACAATCTTCCTATCGGCATATTGAATCGCTGTGTAAAACAGGAACAAGAAGGGACGCAGACTGATCCACCTCCTTATTTTCTAACCATACAGAACGGTCATGAACCTGTGCTGTACTTGTTGATGACCCCACCATACAAAATGGGGGTGTTTGGCGATCCGCTAAATCCAAAGATAAAAAGCGCAGTCGAATATGCCATCGACTATTTGTTGACCGAAGGGGTTCCTTTACCTGGTGTCATTGGAGAGAAATCGATTTCTAAGCTTTTCGCAACCATTTGGGCTGAAAAAACAGGAAAATCATATAAAATGGCAATGGATCAACGTATCTATAAACTGACGAAAGTGAAAGAAGATATCCAAAGGTCCGGGAAATTACGGCTCGCTACATTCAATGATTTAGATGTCATTAAAGAATGGGGATATCAGTTTTCATTTGTTACCGAAAATCCTTTCACTAAAGAGCAGGCAGAGGAAAAAGCAAGGCAATTCATACAGGAACAAAGTGTTTATCTATGGCTGGTCAATGATGAACCGGTATCTATGGCTCGGAAAGCACGCGGTACGAAAAATGGAGTCAGCGTTAATTTTGTTTACACTCCTCCTGAGCATCAACGGAAAGGTTACGCTACTGCCTGTGTAACTGAACTGAGCGATCGGTTGTTGAATGAGGGATATTCATTCTGTACGTTGTATACGGATCTATCCAATCCGACGTCCAACAGCATTTATCAGAAGATTGGTTACAACCCGATCGGAGATTCCGTCGTTTTTCAGTTTGACAGATAAGGACGTGGTTTAGAGTGGAAAAGATCATGTATGAAGAGAAGCAAAAGATGACGTTATGGTGGGTTGTTCTTATTGTAGTCGCTTTAACCAGTTTGATGTGGTACGGCTTTATACAACAAATCATTTATGGACTACCTTTCGGAACCAATCCTGCTTCTGATCCAGTCTTGATCGTGTTATGGGTTTTGTTCGGTATCGGATTTCCCATTTTCTTTCTTACCTTGAGACTGGAAATAAAGGTTACGGATCAGTCCATCCACGTTCAATTTAAACCATT
Source organism: Pseudalkalibacillus sp. Hm43 (assembly GCF_051842935.1). GTDB lineage: Bacteria > Bacillota > Bacilli > Bacillales > Fictibacillaceae > Pseudalkalibacillus. The sequence goes on from NZ_JBPXRR010000001.1 coordinate 1,301,433, forward strand.
GATGATCAAGAAACAAACCTTTCTTTTTTCAGAAATCAATTCTATCCAAGTTGAAACCTATCATCCGATAAGGGAGTTTTGGGGTTATGGGATTCGGATTAGCCTAGATGGAGAAAAAGGATATAATGTAAAAGGGAACCATGGGATAAGAATCGAACTCAAGAATGGAAAAAACATGCTAATCGGTACCCAAAAACCGGATGAAGTTAAAGAGGTACTGGACAGTATTGTTTGGAAGGAATGATGTTAAAAATCGCATCAATTACAGCCATCACAATGTTCTGGTTCCTCTTCAATCTGAATCGTTGTGTGATTGATGTTGAAATCCCTTCTTAGTTGATCCGATGCCTGGTTCAATATGCCTTGATAATTACTCCCAGGCTCCACTACGATATGGCAGCTTAATGCAACATAGCCAGATGTAATCGACCATACATGCAAGTCGTGTACACCTTTAATTTGTGTAAGTGATTCAAGTGATACCTTAATATCACTTATGCTAATATGTTGTGGTGTGCCTTCCATTAGCACATGGATCGCTTCCCATGTTACCCGCCACCCGCTGATCAGAATCAATATGGCAACGATGACACTAGCTAAAGGATCCGCATAACCCCAACCGGTCCATATGATGATCACTGCAGCCAAGATAGCACCTATAGAACCTAGTAGATCCCCAATAACATGAAGAAGAGCGCTTTTGACATTCAAGTTGTCATGGTGATTTCCTTTCATCAGTATGTAGACCACAACCAAATTGATTATCAATCCGATCGCCGCAATGGAAAGCATCCCATATCCAGCTACATCGGGAGGGTCCATAAACCTCTCATACGCTTCATATATGATGAATAAAGAAATCACAACTAGCGCTAAACCATTTATGAATGCGGCGAGAATTTCAAATCTTTTGTAACCAAATGTTTTAGAATCATTTGGTTTTTTGCTTCCGAAATGAACGGCTAGAAAGCTCAGTCCAAGGGATGCAGCATCACTGAACATATGACCTGCATCAGATAATAATGCAAGGCTGTTCGTCCATAACCCGCCAACTACTTCGACAGTCATGAATATACTGATCAAGAAAAACGATATTCGCAACGCATTTTTATTCTCATAGTTATGTTCGTGTTGATGGTGGTCCATGATTGCCTTCCTCCCGACCATGTCATTTTTTATAGGATACTCGGAACCCGCTTATTTTACATCATTATATTGAAAACAGATTGATTAACAAACGTATTGCTCTTTTGTATACTAGTATTGAAAGAACAAGAGGGGGAACCAGTATGAAAACAATAACAAGTGAAAAAGAATTTTATGAAATCATCAACCAAGATACAAAGTCAGTCGTGAAATTTGAAGCAGATTGGTGCCCGGATTGTAAGCGTCTTGATATGTTCATTGGTGATATCATTGAAGAAAATAATGATAAGCAATGGTATCAGATCGACAAGGACGATTTTCCTGAGCTAGCTGAAAAATACGAAGTGATGGGGATTCCGAGTTTGCTTGTGTATGAAAAAGGTGAGAAAAAAGGTCACTTGCACAGCGCAAATGCCAAAACACCTGAATCTGTCCGTTCATTCTTTGAGGAACAATAATTGTCCGAGATAAGAGGTAGGCTAAACAGCCCTACCTCTTTTTATTTTATTCACCTAACATAGGCGATTATCCGTTACCAAATATCCCTTCCATCAATACTGTAATAACAGATGGAAGGGAGAGGTGAATATGAAAAGAAAATCGAGTGGTAATGCTAACCATGATGTTGAAACGAATCAGGCCGAAGAAAGAGAAAGACCAGAAGTCAACATTTGGGACGCAATGTGGGGGATCGGTGTTGATGATTCAGATGAAGAAGAACTGGAACTAGAAGATCACGAAGAAGAACTTGATGAGGAACGGGAAGAAGATGAGACAGAAGAAGAAGTTGATGACGAAGAAAAACGTATACGCAACTTCTGGTTTAACTGGTAACATTAAATAGGCTGACCCAATTTAATCAGGTCAGCCGTCTTTTTTTAAAATATGATATGTGCCATGATGACGATGACAGGCAACGTAATCAATGTTCTTTCTAGGAATATGATTACGAGATCCTTGAAGTTCACTGGTATTTTAGAACCTAGTAACAAACCACCGACTTCAGACATGTAAATCAATTGTGTTACGGATAGACAAGCTATGATGAACCTTGTCATTTCACTTTGGATAAGTTCAGACGCGATCAGTGCCGGCAAGAACATATCTGCAAATCCGACAACCATTGTTTGCGCAGCAGCTGCAGCCTCTGGTACTTGCATGATTTGAAGGAGAGGTACAAATGGTGCACCGATCCACTCAAAGAATGGTGTATTTTCAGCAACAATCAATGCGATTGTCCCGATTGCCATAACAATCGGAATGACACCCATCCACATGTCGAGCACATTTTGAGTTCCGCCTTTGATGATGGCATCAAAACTCCGCGTCTTTTTTGCAGTTGCGGCTGCAGAACGAAGCCCATGCCCCAAAATGGTCATCCCTTCAGGAATTTCCTCGCTTTTTTGAACGTCAGATTCATCCACATATGTGTCCTTTTTCTTTGATAGCGGCGGAATCCTAGGCATAATTAATGCCGCAGCTAGTCCAGCCAACACGATCGTCAGATAATATGGACCGAAATACGCTTCTAACTCCATCTGCTGAAGGACAACGATCGTGAATGTAATGGATACGACTGAGAAGGTCGTTCCGATTACAGCTGCTTCACGCTTGGAATAGTTCCCTTCCTGGTACTGCTTACTTGTCAATAGCACACCGATCGTACCATCTCCCAACCAGGATGCAAGACAGTCGATCGAAGAACGGCCTGGTAATGTGAAAAGCGGTCTCATGATTTTTGTCAATAACGCTCCGAACAACTCTAGTAACCCAAAGTTCAGAAGCAATGGTAAAAATAATCCCGCAAATAAAAATACGGAAAAGAGGACTGGGATAAGCCCCTCTAGCAGAAGACCTCCCGTTGCATCTGACCATACAGCCTCAGGTCCAAGTTGGAATAAAGTCATGACTGCAAAAATCAATCCTAGTACTCTAGCAAACACCCATATTGGGCGAACCACTAATAGAGAATTCAGAAATGGTCTTTCCGTTAGGAATGTAGGCTTCAAGATTGATGCAAATAGGGTCAGGACAACCGTAAGAGCAATGATGATCGTCATAATTGCAGGAAGTTTTCCTTCCAACACCTGTTGTACCCAATCTGCGAGAAGTGCGACAGGTATCGTGACTTCTCCTTTGAAAGTAATCGGTATCATAAACAGGAAAATACCGATTAGAGAAGGAATGGCGAATTTCAAGTAATTGAATAATGTAAGTTGATTTGAGTTCGTCTTTTGTTGGTCCATCTAGTTCGTTCACCTCTCTGTTGAAATATGAAATCCTAATCTCTCCGCATACCTTGATATTCAAAGCTTTGCCCATATCGATCCAGACTGAATAAACATGAAAGGATACGAGTTTTTGCTTGGATGAATACGAGGCAGCAATTAAAAAAGAGTGCATAACGATGCATCTCTAAAAACGAAACAGTATAATTATAACATACTTAAATTTTCAAAAAAAGGTGAAATTTCGAGCGTTTTTCTTAAAAAAATAAAAAAACTTTAAAAAATATCGCCACTTGTACCTATCAAAAAAATCACACATACATAGGATGTATTGAAAAGAATATTCTTTCAAGACCTTAAGGGAGGAGGATGTATTTCATGGGTTACGGCTATGGAGCAGGTTTTGCCTTGATCGTAGTATTGTTTATTCTCCTTATTATTGTAGGATGTGCTTGTTTCCTATACTAAGGAACCAACCTACTTAGGTAAGTGAAAGGGGTACTCACTCCTTTTACTACCTATATATAAATGAATATAATATAGAATAAACATTCATCTATTGAAGGGTTGGCCTATATAACCAGGTGGGTCCGACTCTTTTTCTTTTGAGACAAACTGAAGGAGTGTATATATGCCATCTATCATATTAGGTGCCATCAAGATTTCAACTGTCAATGATGGAAATGTCAATTTTGGAGACCTGTTTTATAATTCACCCGTTTCTACTTCAAAATCAGTTACAGGTTCAGGGGGAGGAAATACTGGGGATTTTTCTCAAGTGAATAACCTGTTCAGCGCAGTTGTAGCTATTGATCCAGATGTCTCGGATAGCAACAATGTTGGAAACGTATAAAAGGAAAGGGCTTACCGATCATTTTGGGACAACTCATACACCTTAAGGGTGTTAGCGACATGAGATGTGTGCAAAATTTTCGGGCAAGCCCTACTATTATTCTCCATGATCTTTGATTTGTACCTTCTTTTTTGGACGGTCATCGGTCAAAAGTCTATAAAGTCGAATATATAAAACACCTTTTTGATAATAGGCATCAATCGGCTCTTCACGGACTGAATAAGGTAAAGTGATATCCCGCTCGAATCTCCCTTGGAATATTTCATCTTGTTTCAATGACATCCCATGCGTTTGTAACGTCGTATTGCCAATTAATTTTATGGAACTTTTGTATACATACACTTCGACATCATCTACACGATTCAATCCAGGCAAGGATATGAGACATAACAGTTCATTATCAGATTCATAAATATTCACCTGCGGACTTTGTTTCTTAGGTTGCTGATAATCCGGAAAGAAGCTTTGATTCATGTATTTATCTGCAACTTGCTTCCATTCCATCATTTTAGACCAAGTATCCATACAATCTCCTCACATTATGTTGCTTTTGGTTCACGTGGACCTGATAAAGGCACAAGAGGTCCTTCAAAAGGTTGCTCAATGACACTGCCGAATGGATTTTCAATTGCCGGTGCAGGTCCGGTATACCCTCCCGTATTGGAAAGGTATGAGACCGGTTTGATGACTCCGCTCGTTCCAATTTGAAGTACGGAAGAGTTGGATAGACCATCGATTCGGATGGTTTGGATTGAGATCGTTTGATTGACGTATACATTCATCCCCAAACCCTCCTAATCATATGGATTCAAAGTAAACTGTCGGATATGCTTCACACGTGCTTCATTGCAAATGTAATCAGTCTTTCCGACACGTACTACTGAAGAAGCAGCTATACCGATGATTTTTATGGAGTTGACATGAATTGCTGGTACTTCTTGAACCGTGTTGACAGGAATGGTTTCATATTCGAATGGAGGGAATGGTGCGGTAAACATCGGATACATATCAAACTCGTGCTCTTTTGGATCATAGGTCGATTCTTGTCTTTGTACAGCCAAGGCTTTGGAAGAAGGGGTGAGGATTCTGGTATCACCAATCTGGACAATGGACGCAGAAACAAGGGAAGTGATTTGCATATTCTGAACAACAGAAGTGCGATCCATCTGATTATTCCTTTGATAACGGGACGAGAGGCGTACCAATGATCAATGATTCAGGTGGCGTGTCGAACATGGATTGACAGTTGATCACATCACTATCTCCGACAAGTACCATCGCGGATGTACCAATACCGATGATTCGGATATCTCCTACAGATATATCCCGGTTGATGACATTAAGTTCCATCCTGTTGGCCTCCTTGAGATTTCTTCTTTTCATTATTTAAGTATATTTCAATTCCCGTCAAAATATCTTTTTTGATTTGTGTCATGATTCGATCAGCCTCTTGAGAAGGATTGGATCGGATGTTTTCCTTTTTCGCAGCCATCATATAATGTGGTAGTCGTAACCCCATCTGTTTCTTGATATCTTCTACCACCAATTTCAACTGGGATTCATTCAATCGGTACTGGGTTTGTCGTTCGACTTTCTTAATATCATTGAACACATCATTGTTTAAATAATGATCGACTCCTTGGTTGATCCAGTTATACATTTCATTCGTATAGGGTGCTTCTGTATCTTGTTGCTGTTGATTGACCTTGAAGTTTCCTCCATTTACGCCGAGATCCTCAATATTTTCAAAACCGTTCCCACCAGGGGTGAGACCGATATTCAACGTACCTTCAAGGGTTTCTATTTTTAATTGATCGAACTTGTATTCAATGGATGTCTGGGGTGAGCTTTTCAATTGGCTCAATTCGTTTTGCAGGGATGTGATCATGTTCTCAAACGAATCCGTTTTCGCTTGTAATTGTCTGATCATCTCTTCTAGCTGTTGGATTCGCTGGTGTAAGTAATTGATGTTGCTCAAGCCCATCACCCCCTTATTTCTAACCTATGCGGAATGGATAAGTTTTTAACACAGCCTCCGCATAAATATATGAAACAAGTCGTCAGGATGAAGTGGAATTTCGATAGAGCGGCTAGCCCTGATTTCCGATATTACTTGAATCAATGACATCCGAGTCTATGGTGTGTGTCACACTATAGCCATTATTGACCTGAAGGTAATCCCCCGTATTGAAAGAGCCTGCGCCGGCAAACGTCTTCGTTTGACTTTGAGGTGACATATGGTACACATCTCCCACATTGAAGATGGCTGTGCCGGATATTTCGTTGATTTTGATAGCTCCAACCATGGCAGGCATGTGTAAAACATCCTTTAGAAGTTATTTCTTTCAACATATGCATATACCTAATTGATTGTTAATGAGTACCCCTTTCTATTGATATGCATACAATACCTTAGTAAATCAGCCCAAGGATCCTTTCAAGAAAGGGGAGAGTCTTTTGCCTTCGGTCATTTTAGCTCCAATTAAAATCAGTACAGTTGAAAGTAATGGAACCGTGAACTTCGGGGATACATTGTACATTTCTCCAAAATCCACATCTAAATCTGCAAGTGGATCGGGTGGAGGTAACACTGGCGACTTCATGCTTGTGAACAACTTCTGGAATATGACGAATACGTTGGATCCTGATATCAGCGATTCCAACAACTTAGCGAACTTCTGATGATAGGATAAAGGAGGGAGTATACAGTGGACTTCTGGAAGGAACAATTGAAAAACCTTTTTAACGATGAACGATTGGATGGGTTGTTGAAATCGATCGATCAACAATTGGCACATTCTCTGAAAGAATTCGACCATCACTTAAACCACTTTCAAAACAATTATTTCTTTCATGTCGATAGTACTGAAACAGAAAATGAAGTGATCATTCAGGCAACTTTACCGGTAAGTGACCAAGATAAAGTGAATCTTGATTTGGTGAACCATCAGTTAAGAATCTTGATTCAACGGTTTGAGACCGAACAGATTCAAAACAATGAAGGGGAGATCCTGAAGAAAGAAAATTTCTCAAAACGGATTGAAAGATATTTGCCTTTACCCCCCAATGTTGCTCCTAAAAGCATCAAAGCTTCTATGTCCGGCAATCGTCTGACAGTTAAAGTTCCTAAAGGTAACCATAACCATTCTCAAATTATTGAAATTGACCAAGAGTGACAATCCTGTAAAAGAGGATGCCCGTTGAAAGTCCGGGCATCCTCTTTTTATCGTATACCTTTGAACCATTTTCCAAAGTTGCTCAGGGGATTTTTCGTTTCATTAGCAGATTCGAGAGCTGATGCAACGTTGATCACACCGTTTCCAGTGTAAATATCTTTGCCAGGATCGCCAACATCATCTGTCGTCTCTTCAATGATTCGTATGATGTCGCTATTCTTCAGATCCGGTTGATAAGACTTGATGAGACCAGCAAGTGCAGCAACGTGCGGAGTCGCCATCGAAGTACCGGAAAGCGATGCATATTGTCCTTCTAGATAAGTGCTTGCAATATCCACCCCAGGTGCTGCGACATCAATATAATCTCCATAATTCGAAAACTCAGCTCGGTTCAAGTTCAGATTGACAGCTGCAACTCCGATGACGTTGTCAAAGGCTGCCGGATAACTCGTCTGATTCGTATTCTCATTCCCAGAAGCGGCAACCATGATGACATCTTTTTCATAAGCGTAGTCAATCGCTTCCTTCAATGCCTTAGAGGCTTTATAGTTCCCTAAGCTCATGTTGATGACGTCAGCTCCATGCTCTACTGCCCAACGAATTCCTTGAGCGACATCGAAGGATGTTCCATATCCATCTGCATTCATCGCTTTGATTGGCATAATCCGGTTATACCAGGTCATACCGGCAATACCGACACCATTGTTCGTCTCTGAAGCGATGATTCCTGCGACATGGGTGCCATGTCCGTTGTCATCATTCGGCATTGGTGATTCATTCAACACATTGTAACCATCCACAATTCTTTTAGCTAGATCGGGATGCTTCATATCAATACCTGTATCAATGATAGCGATGATGACATCTTCATTTCCTCTGGATATCTTCCATCCGTCTTCCGTTCTGATAGCAGGCAGGTTCCATTGGTAACGACTATATAATTCATCATCCGTTTCGTTTTGCAAGTAGATGTAGTTCGGTTCAGCATAAACTATACGATCTTGTTCGTTGAAATATTGAACAAGCTTCGGAGTTGAAAGGGTATTCGACTTGAAGATATAAGTCGAATCCAGTTCTTTTCTCACCTGACCATCAATTTCATTGGCAAAACGACTCAATTCTTCTTTCGTTGGTTTCCGATTGAATTTAACGGTAACTTCACGGTCTTGATAGTGACTGCTTACTTTTGTTTTATGACGAATGACACCAATCGATGAACTTGTATCTAGTTTCCGTACCAGATTTTTACCATATTGAATGGAATCCATCTTCACTAGTTGATTAGATTGCTTTGTAGAGAGTTTGTCTGGAATGATCCGTTTTGTAGAATCTTCTCCTACAACGAGCGGTGCTTCCACTTCATCAGCAGGGAGTAAGAGAATGACGCCCGTAATCAACGCGAGAACAGCAACGGTTAGTGTCCAATTTTTACTTCTCATCAGAAAGCCTCCTCCTAACATCTATCGTTAGGATGTGTATTTTCAAGGAAAATATTTAAAAAGGCATTCCATATGAGCAACGGTCAATTTCTATTCTGAAATAGAGAAAATACCATTCAATATAAAAAAATATAAACTGTAATCAAATTGTTATGTTTGTCTTATTAGAAAGAGTTTTCAGCAGAGAACCTTTACATAGCAGGCAATTTTCCATTTCGAATAAACTTTATTCGATAATAATATATGAAAATATTGGTAAGTCCATCAAATAGATAGGTTTTGCGGTTTTATTCCAATTTGTTAGCGGGTATATCCCCATTATATTTAAGAAAAAATATTCAGATTTTCAATGATTTGATCTCTAGGAAGGGAGCGATTCAGTTGAGTATCCAAAAGACCACGGACAGCTCGAGTTTAGCAGAAGTCATCGATCGTATTTTGGACAAAGGGATAGTGATAGATGCCTTCGCCAGGGTCTCACTTGTCGGTATTGAAATTTTGACAGTTGAAGCTCGGGTCGTCATTGCAAGTGTTGATACGTGGCTTAGATATGCCAATGCGGTAGGATTGCTTCGAGATGATGTCCAGGAAGAAGGACAGATTGAAGAAAGAAATCGCCAGGCTCAATTCAGTATTTGATGCACATTTTATTAAGCAAGATTAGAAGGGAGTGATACCTATTGGCAAATCAATCAAAAAAAGATGACTCCAATCAAACGTTATCGATGAATTTCGCTGTATTGGGAGGAATTATTGGTGCTGGCATCGGACTACTGACTACTCCTGGTACGGGAAAGAAAGTGATTCAGAACATCAATCAATCCGAAACGATGAGAGCTGCAGGAAACGAGTTGAGACGAACAGCACAACAAATCATCACCGATCAATTAGTGATGACGTTTCGTGAAACTGCAGCAGGATACAGGCTTAAACGTGATGCTTCCCAAGGTAACCAGCAGGAAAATGATGATTCAGATCGTTATCAAGAGTTGAAAGAAGAAAACAAACAATTGAATGAACATCTTCAACGCATAGAAGAGAAGCTCGATGCCCTGATGGAAAGTAAGAAATGAAAACCCTTGACTCTGTGAAGGGGGGATCACATGGCATCCAAGCCTATCAAAAAAGTCATCAACAAGGCTGTACAGCTCGCACCATCCAGCCTGAAGGAAAAAGCGAAAGAAAAAGTAAAAGAGCACGCCGTTGAAAAAGTAGAAGACCATGTCCAATCAAAAGCGGACCAAGTATCGGATCGTATGGCTGATGCGAAAGAAGAAAATGCAGAAAAGGTACATGGTCAGGCAGAAAAGGCGAAAGAGAAGGTACAGGATGTCTTATTATCTGTAAGGGACAAGCTTGAGAAAGTAAAGGATGCAGGTGAAGAATTCCAACAAAAGCTGTCCTCTAATGAAAATACCAAGATAAAAGGCGTAAAGAACATTAAAAGTGTCCAGGAGATCAAAAGCTCTCAGAACATCAAAAGCTCTACCCAGATTAAAAGTTCAACAAATATCAAATCTTCTACAGATATCAAGACGTTAGGATCCTAAAACACAGAAGGGAGACATTCATCATGTCTGTTCAAAAAACGACGGATAGCTCAAGTTTGGCAGAGGTAATCGATCGGATACTCGATAAAGGAATCGTCATTGACGCATTTGCACGGGTCTCTGTCGTAGGAATCGAGATTCTTACAGTGGAAGCACGTGTGGTCATTGCAAGCGTAGACACCTGGCTTCGATATGCAGAAGCAGTGGGACTTTTACGTGATGGAGTTGAAGAAGAAGGACTACCTTCTCAAAGCAATGAAAGAAGAAGTGCACAATTCAGTGTATAGGGAAATGGGGCTTCATTAAAGCCCCTGCTCCTACCATCAGATTGAAGTGGAGGCGGCTATGGAAATCAAACAAATCATGAATAATGTTGCAGAATTCTTCAATGAACATGTGGCCCCGCCGCATAAAATTACTTCTGTTGAAGCGCGGGAAGATGAAGGTTGGAGTGTCACCATAGAAGTGATCGAGGAAAAAGAGTATATGAAGAAATACGCAAAAGACGAAATGGTCGGTACTTATGAAGTGCTGGTCAACAAAAATAAAGAGGTCACTTCTTTCAAACGGCAAGATATAAGATATCGAAGCGCACTCCATGTTGAAGTCTAAAGGAGAGCAGTAGGAGGCTTCAATGGCTGAATTGAGAGAAAAAAGAATGAAAGATTCAAGGGCTTTGATAGAGGACCAAGAAATGACACATCTCCTATACCGATCCTTACAATACTTGAAAGCTGGGTATCCAGTACATTTCACAGGTCCGACGGGTTCGGGTAAAACCTCCCTCGCTCTAGCCCTTGCTAAGAAAAGAAAAAGACCTGTGATGCTCATTCACGGTAATCATGAGCTCGATAATAAAGACTTGATTGGAGATTTTACGGGATATACAAGCAAAAAAGTGGTCGACCAATATGTCCGTTCCGTTTATAAAAAGGATGAAAGCGTTACTGAAACATGGAGGGATGGACGACTCCTAGAAGCGGTCAAAAATGGATACACCCTTGTGTATGATGAGTTCACTCGGTCTCGACCGACGACGAATAATCTATTTTTATCCATATTGGAAGAAGGGGTTCTACCGCTATACGGATCGAAAACGACAGAACCTTTTGTGAAGGTCCATCCTGATTTCTCGGTGATCTTTACAAGCAACCCCGGGGAATATGCAGGGGTATTCAATAGCCCCGATGCTTTATTCGACCGGATGATCACGTTATTCGTCGAGTACAAAAGCAAAGAGAAAGAAGCAGAAATCGTTTCTGAAAAGCTAGGTATGGATTTAGAAGATGCAGAAGCGATTACAAACTTGGTCTCCTTATTAAGAGAACAAGGCACAGTAGATTGGAATGGACCTAGTTTAAGATCATCATTAATGATTGCCAGAATTGCGATGGAAGATGATATCCCTATTGAAGGGCAGAACGAGGAATTCCAACAACTCTGTATCGATATACTTGCTTATCCATTGAGTCAGTCAGCTACAGAAGAGGGGATCACATCATCAGAAGCATCGAAACGGGTCATCCAAGCATGTGAGAAGTTATAATGAAAAGTCGGTATAGGGAGTGAGTCATTTGGATCGTCAAGACAAGATGGGAATCTATTTGTTTTGTGGAATACAGACCGATCAAGAAGATGAATTCGGAATCGTTGAAATGGATGGAAGAGAATACGAGATTTTCACCATCCGCTATAAAGATGCTGCGATGGTCGTAGCTCAAGTGCCATTGAAAATCTACCATCCTAATAAAGAGAATTTGATGTTTCATCAAAATACCATTTCTGAAGTGATGAATCGGAAGGACACCGTCATACCGATCAGTTTCGGTAATGTTTTCAAGAGTGTAGAGGATGTAGAAGTTCTCCTTAAAAACCTGTATCCGCAATTCGAACAACTTTTCCCAAAGATAAAAGGCAAAATGGAGCTCGGTTTGAAAGTCATCGGCAAAAAAGAATGGCTCGAATCAAGAGTCAACGAACATCCAGAGATGATGAAAAAAGCCAACTCTGTAAAAGGGAAGTCAGAAGCTGCAAGCTATTATGATCGTATCCAATTAGGGGGCTTTGCCCAGAAGATGGTTTCTCAAATTCAAGGTGAAATAAAATCCGAAGTGTATCAGCCTCTTGAAGAAACAGCGGAAGCTGCGGTAGCGAATGATCCCCTTGGTGAAAAGATGCTCCTGAACGCATCATTTCTGATTGACAGAAAACAAGAGGAAGACTTTGATGCAAAAGTGAATGAAGCACATGAAAAATGGAAAGACAAAGTTGATTTCAAATATACAGGACCCTGGCCTGTATATAATTTCGTCAATATCCGTTTGAGTGTGGAGGAAGGCTGATGCTTCATAAATTAGTAACTGCACCAATGAATGCCGTCGTCAAAGTCGGTGAAAAGGTGAAAGAGGAAGTGGACAAGGAATTATACGACTTGAATACCATTCAACAAAAGCTGATTCAATTGCAGATGATGTATGAGCTCGAAGAAATTCCAGAAGAAGTTTTTAAAGAAAAGGAAGAGATCCTGTTGCAACGCTATGAAATCGCAAAGCTGAGAGAGTTGGAGCAGTGGGAAGAATTGACCAAGAAATGAGGGATGAAAGATGGAGTATCTAAGCTATTTATATGGATTTATACCTACTTCTAAACGACACCAGAATCACCTTCCATCTTTACAAGGATTTGATGGTGAGACAGAGCTTTATATGATTGAAGACCGTCAAATTACAGCAATCTTATGTGCGCTGGATCCTGATGATTACTCAGAAGAGATCATCAAATCGAAAATCGATCAGGACATGGAATGGTTGAAATCGAAAGCTTTCCATCATCATGAGACCTTGATTTCCTTGTATAAGGTGTACCCGGATATCATCCCCTCTTCCTTTTGTACGATTTATGAGTCAGAGCAAAATGTAAAGAAAACGATCCGCGAAAATGAAGATAAACTGATGGACATTTTCGACTCATTGGATGGGAATCAGGAATGGAACCTCAAAATCTACTTGGACGAGAAAAAGTGGAAAGGTCAAGGTGATTCTCCAGCCGTGGAAGAGATGAGACGAAATCTTGATTCGTTGTCTCCCGGTAAGCGATTTTTCGAGAAGAAGAAATTAGACCAGTTGATCGAGCAAGAAATGGAGAAAGAGAAGAACACATTATGTGAGGATGTACATGACCGCTTGAAAAAGTATTCGCAGAAAGCAGAAGTTAAGCGTAATTGGAACAAGGATGTCACAGGTATGAATGAACGTATGGCTTGGAACAGTGTCTTCTTACTTCCCGACCAAACAGTCGATTCGTATCTGGAAGAAATCAAGAGTCTCCAAAAGGACTTGAATCCTCAAGGCTGGAAGTTCGAAGTATCAGGTCCTTGGCCAGCCTATCACTTTTCCGGATTGTCTTGAACAGAGGGGTGACGGGATGCATGAATCAATTGAAAACAAAGATATTGCACTGATCGATCTATTAGATGTCATTTTGGATAAAGGTGTCGCCATAAAGGGTGATATCATCATATCAGTAGCGGGAGTAGATTTGGTTTATTTAGATCTACGCGTGATGATCTCTTCGGTTGAAACCCTCGTGCAAGCAAAAGGAGATTCAACGATTACATCGGTAGAACTAGATGAACAGAGAGGTGATCTGACGAATGCAGTCAATGAATCATACGGACTCAAGAATAGAAATCGACCCGGATAATGCACAACAAGGTCTTGCCCAATTAGTGCTCACCGTCATTGAATTATTACGACAGGTTGTAGAACGGAATGCACTGAGAAGAGTAGAAGGTGGCGCGCTTTCAGAAGAACAGATCGAAGACTTGGGTGTAGCTTTGATGAATCTTGAAGAAAAGATGGAAGAACTGAAAGATCTCTTTGATCTTGATGAAGAAGACTTGAATATCGATCTCGGCCCATTAGGTCATTTGCTATAGCAACATGTGTCTGAACGGGACCAAGGAGGGATGAGAGATGTCTGTTGAACATCCTGTGCAATCACATTCAATCGTAGATGTTTTGGAAAAGGTGCTGGACAAGGGTGTCGTCATTGCAGGAGATATCCGAGTCGGATTAGCGGATGTGGAATTATTGTCCATCAAGATTCGCCTCATCATAGCATCAGTCGATAAAGCAAAGGAAATCGGCATGGATTGGTGGGAAAACGATCCTTACTTAAGCTCTAAAGCTTCAGAAAAACATACACAAGCATTACAAGAAGAGAATGAAGAATTGAAAAGCCGTTTAGAACAGCTTGAACATAAGTTGGATGATACCAATCGCTGGAATGCGAAGGAAAATGAATGATCAATAAGAGGAGGCGTCAAATATGGGAGAAGAAAAAAAGTCATCTACTAATAATGAATCCGGTAAACCACTATCAAGGACAGTAGCTGGTGGTATTCTTGGTGCAGCTCTAGGATACTTTGCTACACCTGAAAATGGCAAGAAAATGTTGCAGAGGATCGACAAGGAAGCGATCAAAAATAGAGGTATGGTTTTGGGTCGCTCGGCAAAAGAGAAATCCATGTCAGCGTTCAACTCTGTAAAAACGTCCACTACAGACTTCATAAACCGTAGGCGTAATGCGAATGCAGAAGGTGCTGAAACAGAAGTAGGAGCGACTACTGAACAAGTAGACACTGAAGAGATAGAAGAACTGAGAAATGAAAATCAGAAACTACAGGAAAAGCTCGATTCATTAGAAGAGAAGATCAATCAGTTGCTCGACAAAGAGTTAGATGAAAAGAAGGAAGACGAAGAATCATCGGATGAGTCGAAAGCGAAAAAGAAAACGACAAACAGTAAAAGTAAAAAGCAGACTGAAAATCAGGACGATGAAGAAGACGATGACGATAAGGATGGCAAAAAGAGTAAATCAACGAACAATAAAAGTAACAACAACTCCACTAGCTCCAAAAATTCGACTAAAAAGAAAGAGGATGACGATACTGCATTGACGAGCGATGATGATACGTCATCTTGAGCAAATCATAAGGGAGTGATCTCAATGAGTTCGGAAAAAGTAACCGACAAAGACAACGTTCTTGAATATTTCGTAAAAGCATCCAATACAGGGGACTTATCACTTGATATCACCTTGAATGTCAATGGGGCAGTCGTTTCTGGCACGATGATCTCTGCAAAAGAATATTTCGAAGCGCTCAGCGGAAAGCTTGAGAACGGCAATGACATCTCTCAGAAACTGAGTGAAGAATTAGCTGCCGCGAGTGAAGCGACAGATGAATATAATGATGCTGAAGCAAATTTCATCCATTTGAAAAATACTCGCGTTTACTGTGGTGACAGCAAACCGACTCCTTCTAAAGGAAAGATTTTATGGAGAGGAAAGTTGGATCAAATCGACGGTTTCTTCCTAGGTAAAATATCGGAATCAAAAAGCAGTTCAGAAAAGAAATCATCATGATTACGATGATGAAAACGACGGGCAATCCGTCGTTTTTTGATTTCAGAAAAAAATCCCCTTTTTAGAAAGGGGATAGGATGTTCGGGTTGCATTAACCGATTACGTGGCTTGCCATTCCAAGAAACGAACCTGCGAAGATGCTTACGATTACCAGGCGCTTGCGGAACAAGGGGAACCCTCCAAACATAATAATTTTCGGTGGCTAATTGTAAAAGGGTGTACAGTATTGTTCTTCCTTTTGCCATAAATTTTAAACCTCTTCAAAAAGCTGGTAAATGACAAGTTGCTTATCTGTAGGACTTGTAACATATAAGCTGAGCTTATGAGAAATCAAATAAAAAAGGTTGATACACATCGTATCAACCTTGACGATTATTCAACCGCAACATTTCCGCATTCCTTACAGTCTATTTGTTCCATATGGATGTTTTTCTCTTTGAAAAACTCTTGCACCCGCTCATTTGAGAGTAACTGAGTCACGATAAAGTTATGTCGATCCGGATCTTTCAACAATTCCTGATCATAGGTTTGAAGATTCCAGCGTTTCTCTTCAACGGACCAATTCATAATCATCGTATATAATCTTCCATTATAAACGAATGCAAAGCGTACTTCATCATTTTGGAAAGAGCGGATTACGATAGATTCCATAGGATTACCTACTTTCTAAAAAGGAATAAGAAATGAGTGGTTTGACGTCAATTGGATCAAATAGGAGAGAACTTGTCATCACCAAGCGCAGTTTAAAGCGTAGAATGCTTAAGAAATGTAATAAGAACCGTACAGTTATCTTATTATCATTATAAAGGAGAATAACGGAGAAATATATGATTCTTGTGAAAAATTCCTATTATTTTAAAAAAACAGCCATTTTTTCCTATACAACTTGACGAACAAGGTGCCGAAGTCACAATCGTGTGGTTGAGAAGGGGCTGGGATGTGAAAGGTGGGGACTTGTTTTAGAAATTTGGATGGATGTTTTAGAAAAAGTGAAGCTGGTTTTGGAAAAACGGACGTTGGTTTTGTAAAAGAGAGCTCGGGTTTTAGAATTTGGCAGGTAGGTTTTAGAAATCAGGACAATCTTACTACCACAACCCGCACCCAACACCATAGAAAAAAGCTGCACAAAGTTTATTTGTGCAGCCTCAATACTTAAGCATACATTTTTTCAAGTTGCTGTTGGATTTCTTTGTTTTCAAGGTATTCGTCGTATGCCATTTCCTTATCCATGATTCCATGATCGGTAATCTCGATAATGCGGTTTGCAATGGTTTGTACGAATTGGTGGTCATGAGATGCGAATAGCATCGAACCTTTGAACTTGATCAGACCATTGTTCAAAGCCGTGATGGATTCGAGGTCCAAGTGGTTCGTCGGCTCGTCGAGCAATAGCACATTCGCATGACTCAGCATCATCTTCGATAGCATACAGCGTACTTTTTCTCCCCCAGACAGGACACTTGCTTTCTTCTTGACCTCATCGCCGGAGAAGAGCATACGGCCTAAGAAACCGCGCAGGAACGTATCACTGTCATCCTCAGGGGAGTATTGACGGAGCCAATCCACAAGGTTGAGTTCGCATCCTTCAAAATACTCTGAGTTGTCTTTCGGGAAGTAAGCTTGAGAAGTCGTGACACCCCACTTGAATGAGCCGCTGTCTGGTTCCATCTCACCCATGAGTATCTTCATGAGCGTCGTTTTGGCAATTTCATTTTTACCGACTAGGGCAATCTTGTCATCCTTGTTCATGACAAAGCTGACATTGTCCAATACTTTCTCACCATTGATTGTTTTCGTGAGACCTTCGACTCTTAGAAGATCGTTACCGATTTCTCGTGCAGGTGAAAATCCTACGAATGGATAACGTCGGGAAGATGGTTTGATGTCATCAAGCGTGATTTTATCAAGCAACTTCTTACGAGAAGTGGCCTGCTTGGATTTCGAAGCGTTCGCACTGAACCGCGCAATGAACTTCTCCAATTCTTTGATCTTTTCTTCTTTCTTTTTGTTTTGCTCGGACGCCATCTTTTGAGCAAGTTGACTGGACTCATACCAGAAGTCATAGTTACCGACATAAATTTGAATTTTTCCAAAGTCCAGGTCGGCAATATGCGTACATACTTTATTCAAGAAGTGACGGTCATGGGATACAACGATGACTGTGTTCTCGAAGTTGATCAGGAATTCTTCCAGCCAATGAGTCGCTTTCAAGTCAAGACCGTTCGTCGGCTCATCCAGTAGAAGGATGTCAGGATTTCCGAATAGAGCTTGAGCAAGAAGAACCTTAACCTTTTGGGAACCTGTCAGGTCTGCCATTTTCTTCGTATGAAGTTCTTCTTCAATACCAAGACCTTTCAAAAGGACAGCTGCGTTGGATTCTGCTTCCCAACCATTTAGTTCCGCGAATTCTCCTTCTAGTTCAGCAGCCTTAATTCCATCTTCTTCAGAGAAATCCGGTTTTGCATAAATTGCGTCCTTCTCTTGTATGATTTCATAAAGGCGTTCGTGCCCCATGATGACCGTATTCATCACTTCGTATTCTTCGTACTCGAAGTGGTCCTGTTTCAATACAGCCAAGCGTTGGCCAGGTGGGACATGAACATCACCATTTTGTGGTTCAACTTCTCCAGAAAGAATTTTAAGGAAGGTCGATTTACCGGCACCGTTTGCCCCGATCAATCCATAACAATTCCCAGGAGTAAATTTTATATTGACGTCTTCAAAGAGTTTGCGATCGGCAAATCGCAAACCTACATTTGTAACAGTAATCATTTTTTACATTCCTCCATAATTCAGCTACGAAGGAATTATATCACGTTCTTGCTTTGAGAGCGAGATGATCGCTATTTCTTTGACACATATGCCAAGAAATCAACAATTGGTAAGGGACAGGTTTTGAATGGTCAGAAATGTATGAAATCTCAAGACTATTCACATGCCTTCCAAAAACCCAAGTGCTAATATAGGAATACAAAGATAAATTCATGATGGAGGCCAAAATGAAAAACGTTGAAGTTTTGGATTTTCAACCGAAATTGATGGATTTTAAAGAAGAGATTGTAATGGGACTGAGAAAGGATCCCAAACAGACTGATCCGAAGCTTTTGTATGATGAAGCAGGTTCACAACTGTTTGAACAGATTACAGTATTACCGGAATACTACCCTACTCGAACCGAATTGAAGATCATGAAGGAGTATAGCTGTTTGATATCCGAGATGATAGGAAAGGACACTTCAATACTAGAGTTTGGAAGCGGGAGTCATACGAAGATCAGTCTATTGCTGGAAAATTTACAGGAGCCAGCAGCTTACATTCCAGTAGATATTTCAAAATCCATCCTAGAGGAATCGGTCAACCATCTTTCTCATAGGTTTCCCAAACTGATGATCAAAGGCATTTGTACGGATTATACAAAACCGTTCCAGCTACCGATTGAAGTAAGGAAGGCCAAGAAAAGAGTTGTCTTTTTTCCCGGATCCACATATGGCAATTTCGAACCACTCGTAGGGCAAAATTTTTTGAAGCGGACATCAAAACTTCTCCAGAAAGGAGATGGACTACTGATTGGTGTTGATACAAAAAAAGAGCTGCCAATATTGGAAGATGCATACAATGACAGCCAAAATGTTACAGCTGAGTTTAATTTGAACCTACTGAAAAGAATCAATAGGGAGCATTCTGCTGACTTTAAGCTAGACACCTTTCGCCACCATGCATTTTATAATGAAGAAATCGGTCGAATTGAAATGCATTTGATCAGTACGGTTGATCAAAAAGTGTCCATTGATGAAGACATTTTTCACTTCAGAGAAGGTGAATCAATCCACACAGAAAATTCCTACAAATATGAACCTGAGGAATTCAAAAAAATCACAGAGCAATGTGGGTTCAAGAGAGAAGCAGTATGGTTGGACGAAAAGGGACATTTCAGCATTCATTACTTCACTGTCAAATAGCACTACAACGGAGGATTCTTGCTCAATCAGAATCCTCTTTTTTAATTACTCCGATATTCCTATTGTATATTGGTTATAGTTTGTTATAGTTGTTATAATTACATCAACTAAATAGATATTGATGAAAAAACATCAACTATAGGTGGTGAGTTTTATGGGAATAGCGAGTATGTGTATCGCAGTAGATGTTAAAGACTCTCGGAAGAAAGATAAAGAACAGCTTCGATTAGCATTACTGCGGTGCGCTGAATACATCAATGATCGACATCGAGATGACGTTCTCGTGCCATTTGACGTGCGCAACGGAGATGAGTTACTTGGTGTGATTGAAAGTTTCCGTACTGGATTCCAGGTTTCTCGATGGCTTGAAGAATTCCTGTCCAAAGAAGGAATTGATCTGTATATCGGCATCGGACTCGGAGTTCTTGATACACAAGACTCGACGATACACACGATGAACGGGTCTGCTGTCCTGAATGCACTTGATGCTCGGGATCGGTATTTGAAGGACAAGCATCAAGAGATCAAGCCATGGATCATCGAAACGAAACGTTCCACAGTCTTTTTTTACTCAAAGAAGTTCCCTTATCAAGCATTGAATGCCCTCAATTATGCTATTACTGAAAAGAAGATCGGTCGCAGTGAAAAGCAAAAGGAAGTCATTGGCTTACTTGAAACGCATCCTGATGCTACCTATGAGCAAATTGGTCAGCAGCTTGGATATAAATCTGCAAAATCGACCGTTTCCTATCTATTATCTAGAGCTCAATACCATACAGTCATTGAAATGGAGAATAGCCTTATGGCGTTATTAGGGGACATGCAAGACAGAATGAAGAGCGAGGAGAGATAAAGTGTTCCAATTTCTCTTAGTCATTCTTTTCACTCACTTTTTGGCAGATTTCGTTTTACAGACGAATCGGATCATCCGACTGAAAAAGGACCATTTGCATAAAGGTTTAGGATTACATGTATTGATACATTTCGTGGTCATGTTGATAGGTACTGTAATTTACTTCACCTGGGGCGAAACGAATCCTACTACCCTTATTGTTAGTATTTGTGGTGTTTTAATTTCAATAGCTCTTACGCACTATGCTGTGGATTGGTTGAAGGAATGGATCAATCGGCAGCATGATAGGGTGGGTATTCGAGCGAGCTTATTCATACTCGATCAATTCGTTCACGTCACGTTCATACTCCTATTTTTCAATCTTTTTGGATTGTCTTCCTATTCATGGATTGAGCTGAATAATGCACTATTGACATTTTTATTTGATGGAGTAGAAGTAACGGATTTATCGAAGTTGCTCATGATTGGAGTCATCCTCATCCTAGCAACAGAAGGAGCCGGGTATTTCTTAGGTATCGTATTGAGGGATCTTGGTCCCAACCCGACATTGCAAAAAAATATGTACAGTATTACCGATGAAAAAACAGAAATCAAAACCTTTTTCAATGAAAAAGGGGAAGAAGTGAATGAAGTTACGACTATTCGTACCGATCAATATTATAAAGATTCTCCAAAACAGATCGGACGTTATATAGGCATGATTGAACGAGTGTTGATCATGATCTTCATCGTCCAAGGTATTCCACACGGGATGACATTCTTAATTGCTGTAAAATCCTTGACCCGTTTCAAACAATTTGAAAGCAAATCCTTCGCGGAATACTATTTGATCGGAAGTTTATTAAGTGCTGGGATCGGGATTGTTCTAGGCTATGGAATCCTTAGAATACTATAAAAAAGAGGGTGACTGGATCGTTTCCGTCACCCTCATATCTTTTAATTGTCATATGCCGGATCCTTCGGCTGTGAACTTTCAGTAGTTGTACGAGCTTTTTTCGAAATCCAGCGATCCATTCCGAAATGAGCAGCATTATACCCTGCAATCAGAACGAGGAACCCCATAATCACCATAGATGGATTCTGACCAGCAGATCCTGAAAAGATATAAGAAAAATTCATGATAAGCCCCATTAATACTGAAAAACTGGTGAATACGCCAAGTATTAAGGCAACTCCAACCAAAAATTCACCCCATGGAACCATGAAGTTGATGATTGAAACATTCGGTAAAGCAACATTTTCAATAAAAGATGCCCACCACCCAGAGACAGCAGGGTGTTCGCCTTCCGCTTTTGACAAAGCCCCTTTCAAATAGCCAGTTGCATCAAATGAACCCGTTATCTTTCCCCAACTTGCTTGCAACCATATAAATCCTAAGTAAACGCGGATTAAGGTCAAACCATAACTTGCATAGACGTTACGCCTAATAAAAGACAAAAACATGTAAAAACCTCCTGTGTTTTTCCTTAAGGAAACATTTTAGCGCTAATACACATTATAGACTTCGTTTTTGCATTAGGGCAACAAATAGAAAGATAAATGGTTCGAATTCCTTATGGATATGGTGGTTTCTGTCAATAGTACGATTGGCGCATAATTTCAATCAACAGTAAAAACCTAATAATGTTCTTTACTGACAGCAAAGGAGGACTGAAAATGTCTCATAAACGAAATGATGGACAACGTGCAGTGGAGCGAGCTGCAAAGAATATTAAGGACGGCGCTGATACCGCTTTTGACAGTGTTCAAAATGCGGTGGAAGCTACAGAAAGTGCCGCAATGAATGCTGTAGACAAAACAGCAGATGCACTTAATAAACAAATAGAGCGAAACAAAGATCGTTACTAATTTGAAACATAAAAAAATGACCGGAAATTCGTTTCCGGTCATCCTTTATTCATCAGGCATTCACATAAGTGGCAAGTGCCCGTTGGACATCAAATATACTGTTGTCTTTACGGAATTGTTTTGAAATCGGTTGTGCAGTACTCGAAATATAAATTTTCAACTCTGCATCCATATCGAATGTTCCGGCGGTTTCTACACTGTAATGCGTAATACTTCTATAGGGTACAGAATGATATTCCACCTTTTTACCTGTCATACCTTGTTTATCAATCAAAATCAATCGTTTGTTTGTGAATACAATCATGTCACGGATGATTTTGAATGCTTTTTCGACGCGTTCACCTTCCGTTACAATCTGTTCGAGGTCTTTAGCGACTGCATTCAGATCTGCCTCTGATGCATTGCCCATCAAACCATCTAAAATGCCCATTTGAAATCCCTCCTTATACATTACCTATACCATTCGAGATTTGAGCAGAATTTCCTACCTAATGTATTTTTCTGGCATGCTCGTTTGTTGCGTATACGGCTTGTTTCAAGACTTTTTTCAAATCAGATTGCTCCAAAACCTCGACACCAGCTGCTGTTGAACCTCCCGGTGTCGTTACTTGATCCCTTAACTCTACTGCGGGTGTATTAGTCTCCAGCATTGCAGCTGAACCGCTGATCATTTTCGTAACTAACCGCTGTGCTTGTTCATCTGTGAGACCATAAGCTTGGGCGGCTTCTTCCAACGCTTCAGTAACCAGATAAAGGAAAGCAGGAGCGCTACCGGTTATAGCTGTCAAATCATGTACCTGTTGTTCTGTCAGTTCTTCATAGTCACCAATTGAGTCCAAAATATGTTCGATGATTTTTCGGTGTGTCTGATCCACATGCCTACCACATGTATAAGTCGTCATCGATTTTTGAACGAGAGCAGCTGTGTTCGGCATCAACCAACAGACTGGTGTACCGTCGGGTAGTTGACTTTCCATATAGGTAGGGTCTATGCCAGCTGCAACGGTAAGTATGAGTTGCTCATCCAATTGACTGGACAGTTCGTGCAACAGATGTTCATGTGCCTTCGGAGGTGCAGCCAATAGAATCACGTCCGAATTGGAAACTGCTGACTTCCAATCTGTCGTAACTTCTACATCATACTTACTAGCAAATGTCTCCAAGCGTTTTTGATCAGACCTGTTTGCAACCAGGATTGTCGAAAATAGGGACTCCTCTTGACTCAGCAGACCAGATGTAACGGCCTCTGCCATCCTGCCTGCACCAATCACTAATAAACGGTATTTTTCCATGTCATCCAACCCTTCTGAATCCATCGTTATTTAAACCTACCAGAACTTCATGTTCTTGAAAAGGAAGTTTTTGTAACGGAATCTTAATGGAAAACGTCTCTAGGAAAAAGGGGGCGTTTTTTATGAAGAAATGGTGGCTGCTCGCTGGTGTAATGTTTGTCACAATATTCACCATTGCTGTCTATTATACAACCGAACTGAAGGTGCTTAATGAATGGGAAGATGGAGGGAAAATTTTGTTGCAAAATAAAAATCTGGACTTGGCATTTTCAAAAGAATTGAATGCACATTCGGTAACAGATAAAAGTGTGTATGTCACAAATGAGGATGGGGAGAAACAAGCTGTATCCATTAAGCTGAACGAAGATAACAGGTCCATTTCCATTGCATCTCCACACGAAGGTTATGACTCAGAAAGTAATTACTTCACACTCCATCTTACTGAAGACATTCAATCCGTTGGTGGAAGAAAGCTCGATGGAGAGCGCATTCAATTCGTTGTGAAAGATCGCTTACCCGTAATTGGATCAAAACAAAGACTTCAGGCCTATTTTGAAAAGAGCCATAAGAACAGTGTACATGTCATGGAAAAATCCTCAGCAGATGGTGAATCATCAATGGAAATGGCTGACAATAGCAGCAGTGGGAATTCTGATCAAAGTCATTCAACTACGAATATCCAGGTACAGGGTGTAGATGAACCGGACACGATCAAGAATGATGGTGATTTCATTTACCAATTAGTCCGTAACAAACTCCATATCACGAGAGCAAAACCTGCTGACGAATTGAAATTGATGACTACCATCCGTTTTGAGGATATGGCATTTTCTCCACACCAATTACTCCTATATGGCAATAAGCTCATCGTAATGGGTCATTCCTATCAAAGCGAAACATCCCACGAACAAAAGTCATCTGGCTCTGAGGATTCTATTGCAAGAACTGCCTTTCATAGTGTTCAAATGAAGGTATATGATGTTGAAAATGTATCCAACCCAATCTTGGAAAGGGAAGTGGAAATCGAAGGGTCCTATTTGTCTGCTCGAAGATCTCAGGAACATGTTTACTTGATTTCCCAATATCACCCTCCAGTTTGGCGTACGTTCGAAAAGGGGGATGAAAAAGTCGAACTTCGACCAAGGTTCAGAGATACGGCTATGAGCAACAAGATGAATGTCATTGATTATGATGAGATTCAGTACTTTCCTGATACAAATGAATCCCATTACACGACAATCTCTTCCATCAATATCGATAAACCGGAAAGTCCAGCATTTCACGAGACATTTCTTGGTGGAGGCGGAGAGTTGTTTATGTCCAAGGAGAACCTTTATATTGCTGTCCAAACAAATGTAGTTAATGATTCAGAATTCAGGAGAAGTTATACACCGGACACTGATGTTTATAAGTTCACCATCGAGGATGGAGAAATAGATTACAAAGCTTCCGTAACTGTTAAAGGAACGGTTCTGAACCAGTTTTCTATGGATGAATTCGAGGGGAATTTCAGAATCGCGACAACTAGTGGATTTTCAGGAGATGATCGTACACAATCCTTTAACCACTTGTTCATTTATGACGAACACTTGAACTTGATTGGAAAAGTAGAGGGATTAGCTGAGGGGGAAAGGATCTATTCTGCACGGTTCATGAATGAAAGGATCTATATTGTCACGTTCAAACAAGTGGATCCTCTCTTTGTAATTGATGCTAGTGATCCCCGGAACCCAGAAGTAAAGGGAGAGCTCAAAATTCCAGGTTTCAGTAATTATCTGCACCCTTATGATGAGGACCATATCATCGGTTTCGGTCACCACACAAAACTGGTGAACCTTAAGGGTAGTCGAGAACCGATGATTCAAACAGACGGCATAAAAATTTCGATCTTCAACGTAAAAGATATGCATGATCCAAAAGAAATTCACACCAAAATCATTGGTGGAAGCGGAACCTACTCACCTTTGAACCATGACCATAAAGCGCTCTTGTTTGAACCTTCAAAGAATTTGTTCGCTTTTCCATTACAAATGTACAATGAAAAAACGGGGGGCTACTTGTTTAACGGAGCCCACGTTTACCAGATCACGATGAAAGATGGTTTAAAGTTAATAGAAGAGATTTCACATGCGGACGTTTCAGACTTATATCAATCGCCGTGGGAACAGGAAATTCATCGATTGATCTATATCGACGATCACTTATACAGCTTTTCCAACAACAGTATCGTCACACACGAAATGAAGACATATGAGCAGATTGGTGCAATTGAAATACCATAATGCCGAGTGCTCACACTTCCCTTTCCATATGAATAAGGTTAAGATAACCATATCATTCATATAAGAAAGGTCTTATATAAATGTCTCATTCTATCCAATCCATTCCTAGACCCATCATAAGAACGAATCAATGGTTCATTTTTCTTTCCGTAGTTGTTGCTTGGTTCACCAGTTCGGAATGGGTTTTACTTTTCCCGTTGATTACTGGACTTTCCGGTTTACTATTTAAATATAATCCAGTAATGAAACTGGCACGCCACTTTCTCAAAAAGGATCATTCATCCTATATACAAGAAGATCGCGAACAACAACAATTCAATCAATTGATCGCTGTAATCTTATTGATAAGTGCGTTAATAGGAGAACGAATAGGATCAGAAACTTTGTATTACTTATCGAGTGGCATGGTCGCAGCTGCTTCCTTCATTGCCATAATGGGGTTTTGTATAGGTTGTTTCGTTCGATATCAATGGAGTCGATACCGTTATCAAAGGATCCAACGGAACAAATCATAGTAACGATCAATTACTTGAAGACTTGCCGGAATGATCGGGTAAGTCTCTTTTTTTCGTGTACAATTAACTTGTAACTTATTGGAGGTGGAGAAGATGAATTTCGATTTGAAAGAAGCAAAAGAAATATTAAGGAACACCCCAAATGTTTTGGCGTCATTGCTCTCCGGATTGTCGGAGAACTGGATCCGGACTGATGAAGGAAAGGATACATGGTCTCCATTTGATGTTGTAGGTCATCTCATAGACGGGGAACGAAGGGATTGGCTGGAAAGAGTACAGATCATTCGTTCACAAGGTGACAACTTGGAGTTTCAACCCTTTGATCGATTCGAACATCTGACTCGGAACAAAGACCGATCATTGGAAGAGTTACTTGAAGAATTCAGAAGGTTACGCGATCAGAATCTCAATGAGATCGATTCTATTTCAAACGTAGCAGAGCTTGAATTAAAAGGGATACATCCAGCGTTCGGAGAGGTATCGCTTCATCAATTACTCTCTACATGGGTCGTCCATGATCTGAATCATATCTCACAAATCACAAGAGTGATGGCAAATCGTTATACCCAGGATGTAGGACCGTGGAAAGAGTATCTACGGATTCTATCCAAATAGAAGTCATGATCCAGCATTCTAATGTTGGATTTTCCATTTTTTACACAAGATCTTCTTTACAAAAAAAATAATTTGCACACGAATAATCATGTAACAAAATGTTGTTTTATAAGGTAAAATCCGCGATATTTCGGAAGTCGAAATGTAAGAATATGCAGAAAGTTGTTGCAAATAGACAAGCTTTTATTATAATAATATTTAAGTTAAAAATTCAGAAAAAACAAAAAATGGGAAAAGGGGTTAGGTATTGTGTTAGAAAACATCGTAGGATTTTTGAATACGTATTTATGGGGGTATGTTCTGATCGCCGCTTTACTTGGGCTAGGAGTATACTTCACGGTAGCAACAAGATTCGTACAGTTCCGCTACCTCGGAGAGATGACAAGAGTATTATTTGAGAAATCAACGATTACAGATGGAAAAAGCATTTCTTCATTCAAATCTTTCTGTATCGGTGCAGCTACACGTATTGGTACAGGTAACCTTGCTGGGGTTGCCGTAGCGATCGGTCTTGGTGGTCCAGGGGCTGTATTCTGGATGTGGATCGTAGCATTAGTAGGTGGAGCAACGAGTTTTGTAGAAAGTACACTTGCTCAGGTTTACAAAATCAAGGATAAATCAGCATTCCGTGGAGGTCCTGCTTACTACATTGAAAAAGGACTCGGGAAAAGATGGCTTGGAATCATTTTTGCAGTACTAATTGCATTAACTTTCGGTCTTATTTTTAACTCGGTACAAAGTAACACGATTTCTGCTGCATATGAAAATGCATTCAACTTCAATGGTACAGTAGTTGGTATCGTCATTACGGTCCTTACTGGATTGGTCATTTTCGGTGGCGTACACCGTATCGCGAACGTATCTTCTGTAGTCGTTCCAATCATGGCTGTTCTTTATATTATCCTGGCGATTGTCGTACTCATTTTGAATGTTGGACAAATCCCAGAAATGTTCATGTTAATCATCAAGAGTGCATTCGGATTAGAACAAGCTATCGGTGGTGGAATCGGTGCCGCAATCATGAATGGTGTTAAACGTGGACTATTCTCTAACGAAGCTGGTATGGGTAGTGCGCCGAACGCAGCAGCGACTGCAAGTGTTTCCCACCCAGCAAAACAAGGGTTCATCCAAACACTTGGCGTATTCCTTGATACATTGATTGTGTGTTCTGCGACAGCGTTCATCATCCTGATGTCAGGGATCTACCAAACTGGCGATGTTGCCGGAATCCAGTTGCTTCAGGATTCTCTTGGAGATCATGTTGGTAACGCAGCTACGATCTTCATCGCAGTTGCAATCTTCTTATTTGCTTTCAGTTCAATTATCGGAAGCTACTACTATGGTGAAACGAATATCGAATTCATCAAGGAAAGCAAGCCAGCCATTTTTGTATACCGGTTAGCTACAATGGGAATGGTCATGGTCGGTGCAATGCTTCCACTCGCATTCGTTTGGAGTCTGGCAGACTTATTCATGGCATTGATGACTTTGATCAACTTGGTAGGGATTGCACTTCTTGGAAAAGTTGCCTTCAAAGTTCTTAAAGACTATGAAATGCAACGTAAAGAAGGAAAAGATCCTACGTTCGATCCAGTCAAACTCGGCATTGAAAATACAGAGTGCTGGGGAGATGGCGTCAAACAAAAGAAAGATATCGCAGGTTAATGACGAAAAAAAGGCAGGGGAACCTGCCTTTTTTTATATTAAACAATATTTTTAATATAAATATATTAGAATATTCTGTATAATAGAGGAAAAAGGTTTTGGGAAGGGAGATTACTATGTCAGAGAACCAAAGTTTCAATGCAACAATCTTTCTGTCAAAACTGGTCACACAATATGCTCACTTACACAGACGGACAGTAGGGGAACATGCAGAGGAGTATATCAAACAATTAGGGATAAAAACCGGGGAGTGGATCGAATCATTCTATTGTAATCCAGAAGATGATTGGACAGTTGATCGATATGCTGAAGTGATTGTCGATTTAAAGAATTCGATTGGGGGGCATTTCCGCATATCTGAGATCAATGAGGATTATGCTGTCGTCAAAGCTACTGGATGTCCTTTCGGGGAAATTGTTCAAGATGCACCACACCTCTGTATGATGACTTCTAGCGTCTTTGGAGGGATTGCAGCCCGTAAGATGGGTTTTGGACAGGTACATTTGAAGAAACGGATTGCAATGGGGGATCCCGGTTGCGAAGTTGTGATTTACTTTAAGCCTGCTCCTAAAGAGGACGGAATTGTATATGATAACCTACCTATGTCCCCTTCTAATGGGAATCCATTCATTTGGGAAGAAGAGACGATACAGTATTTGAATGATGAAATGCAAAAAAGTGATGAGATGATTCTGTCTTTACTCGACGAATTAGAGAACCTGAAGGCTGAAGTTGAATTATTACGGAATCGAGAAGGAGTAAAATGACTATTTTTATTGTCGAACAATAAGAAGTTTGGGCGAAGGGGTATCATTAATGACTAACAACCCTCATACTTGATTTAACAACATTCGTGCTTAGGGATTAGGGCCACGTACATGATTTTGTTGAATCCATGTTCGGAGGGAGTTGTTAGAGGTGTTGAACGTTGATCCAAGTAGTTCTTCCATAAGGAAATGTATGACTCACCTGGAGGTTTTAGGGGTAGAACCGAAAATTCGCCAACTTGTTTCCATGTATCTAGAAATGGCCTATCAAGAGGGATTGGCTGAAAATTTGAAAGAACCAGTGAATAAATAAACTCTAGAAATCTTTTGGATGTAAGTTGTCCAGGGATTTTTTTTGTATCAACATATAATGATGCTGAGTCTGGAGATACTAGAATAAAAATAGTTTGAGGAGTGTCTCCATGAACCTTAAAGATGGCACGATTTATCAGATTACAGATCCAGGTTCCGTCAACTTCAATTCAGCTACAACATTGAAAATCACATCTCATTTCCGGAATGTGGTCTCATTTAATCTAGGGGATCAACAAGGGTATGGATCCATGCCTGTCCAGCATCTGAAGTATCTAGTAAAAAGAAATTGCCTCCGTGAGAGTAAATAGGGCCAGAAAAGGCCCTTTCTTTCTGTGTAGAAAGCATCACAGTTGAATAAATTCCGACAGGTTTAGTATGCTTTATACAATTGAATGAGTTGGAGTGGTTTTCAGATGTGGAAAATGGATGAGCCTTTTGTTAAAACAGATCGACAGAAAGCACTGTACTCGTTAGCCAAGTCTGTGTCGGATAAAGTGAAAAAAAGAGCGAAGGAGACCGACAGGGAAGGAACATTCTCCCTTGAAAATTTAAATGATCTCAAACAATCTGGCTACATAACACTAACCCTACCTGAAGAGATTGGAGGCAAGAACGCTTCCTTATATGAATTTCTCCTATCACAGGAAAAACTGGCGGAAGGAGATCCTTCCGTTGCACTATCTATAGGCTGGCACCTTGGTATTGTGATGGAACTTCGAGATGAACAATTATGGACGGATGACATGTTCAACTGGTTAGGATCACAAATAATAGACAAACACAAAATCATTAACCGTGCGGCGACAGAGCCTGCTACTGGTAGTCCTACCCGTGGGGGCATCCCTGAAACGAATGCGACGAAAACAGAAGATGGCTATATACTGAATGGGAGAAAATCCTTTACCTCCATGGCAGATGTGCTAGATTATTATATCGTTTCAGCCTCTATAGAAGATACAAAAGAAATAGGATGGTTTCTCGTAGAAAGAAATCAGAAAGGGGTAGAAATCGAGCATACGTGGGACACATTAGGAATGAGAGGAACAGCAAGTGATGATTTAGTGCTGAATACTGTACATGTAGCTGGAAGCAGGATGGTTGAGACGAAGAAGCCTAATCCAGAGAAATCCATCCCAAAAGGCTGGTTGCTCCATATACCCGCTTGTTACCTTGGTATAGCACTGGCAGCAAGAAACGATGCCATCGAATTCGCACAAACCTATCAACCGAACAGCCTGAACAAGCCCATATCTGAAGTTCCTCATATACAAGAAAAGATTGGGAAGATGGACCTTGCCTTATTAAATGCTCGTTACTTCATGTACGCCGTTGCTGAAAAATGGGATGCACAACCTGATAAGCGAAGTGAATTAGGGCCAGATCTTGCTGCGGTAAAGACAATCGCAACCAATACGGCAAATGATGTAGTTGACCTCGCCATGCGGATTGTCGGTGGAAGGGGGCTCTCGAAATCCTCTAGCTTCGAACGGTATTATCGGGATGTTCGTGCCGGTTTACACAATCCACCAATGGATGATGCTGTCATACAGACACTTGCACGTCGAGCACTGCATGGGGGAAACGGTGAATAGTCACGTTACAGACTCCTGTTAAGGAGTCTTTTTTAGTGGAGATTTGAAAAAGTGATTCAAATCTTGTAAAATGGAAAATTGTGTGTTGGATCATTTTTAACACAAAACATTTAAACAACGATTCAAATCATTGCTGAAGAAAGGAGAAACACAATGTCATTAGCCTATCAATCTGTTTTTACTGAAGAAAACGACCGAGATCTAGAAGAAATGGAAATGCAAGTATTCCGTATGCAAAACGACATGAAGGAAATCGCGAAAAAGTGGGACGTTGTCGGTGTCGATCAAACGAAAGAGGACAACTTGGTCATCGTTTATAAAGCGGAAGAAGAAGAACGTTGCAACCTTATGCTTAATGACTGTGATTCTGCTTTCCGAGGCGTTTGGGATTTTGCACTGCAGGCTCTATTCCCAGATGAAGATCGCATTCATATTGGTGATATTAAAGGTCCTGAGAACAAAGGTTACGGAACGATATGCATCCATTATTTGAAAGAGCTCGCAAAAGATAAAAACATCCCTTATATTACAGGAGACATCTCCGATCGTGATTGGGATCATTTAGATCGACTCATTCATTTTTATGAAAAGCATAACTTTCAAGTAGAAGTTGATTATCATAATAAATCAGGTAAAATTGTCTGGAATCAAGCCTATTGAATCCGAGGGCATGCAGAACTGCACGACCAAATGTTAGTCACATTTGGCCGTGCAGTTTTTTTATGGCATTCTATCTTTTTTATTTTGTTTTTCCTGGGTACACATTATATAAGAGAAAATTTTTTGAATTGTAATGGATAAGATCTTCGTCTAAATATACGGAGCGGAAAAAGGGTGGTTGTTGACAGTGGAGAGCTTGATTGAGAGGTACAAGACCAACCAATTGAATAAAGAGGATGTTTTACGAGAGGTCATGAACGAGCATGGGTCCCATATGACTCGTTTGGCTTATTCCTATGTGAAAGATATGACGACAGCAGAAGATATTGCTCAGGACGTTTTCTTGAAATGTTATACGAAACTCGATAGCTTTAAAGGCAATTCTTCTCTGAAAACATGGTTGAACCGGATAACCATCAACAAGTGTAAAGATCACTTGAAAAGTGGTTGGAAGAGGTATATGCAATTTGATTTGCCTTTTTTCAGTCAACCGAAAACGCATGAAACCCCTGAATCGGAAGTGACGACTCAGATGGAACATGATGCGTTGACCCAATTTGTATTACAATTACCAGTCAAATACCGTGAAGTGACCATTTTGCATTATTATCAAGATTATTCCACAAAGGAAATCAGTGAAATTCTGGATTTGAAGGATACTTCGGTACGTACGAGATTGAGAAGAGCCAGACAAATGCTAGAAGAGTATTTAGAAAAAAGGAATGAAGAAGTATGAAAAGGGATCTAAATGATTTGAAGCAAAAATCATCCTTGGATGAAATTCATTTCTCTGAGGATAAGAAACGTGAAACTTTTCAGAAGCTTGAAGAGTTGGAACAGAAACAACCGAAGGGTACCTTCTTTTTCAAAAAAACACTCAGCTTTGCAACATTATCCATTCTATTGATCATTGTTGCAGCTATCGGCTTCCAATCATTACAGCAGCAGACTGGTCAACAGGAAAAGCCGCAAGAGGAACAGGAGCCATCCCAGGAACAACCTTCAGAGGATGAAAAAGAGCAAGATGATCAGGACACTGAGCAACAACCTGAAACGTTCTCAGAAGAAAAAGCAGAAGCGTTACTTAAACAGTTTTATGAGGATGTGTACCCTGAGCTTGACGAGAACAACACGGTTACCCGGTATGACTCCGTGGAGGATGCGATCACTCAAGTGAAAAAGTCAGCGACTGAAGAAGTTGCTCAGAAATGGGTCAATAGTTTTATGGAAGAAAAGGACGGGGAACTGAAACCTAAAACATTCCATGGAATCAAACGATTTGATTTCTCTGATATTCGTTTGGAAGAGAATGGGGAAGGCAAATTCAAAATCGAACAACTACGTTCTAATGAATTAAACGGAACCTACGTCATTCAAACGGAGTTCGAGTGGATGGATGGAAAATGGTTGATTACCAAATATGACATTGAATATAAAGAAGAAGGATAAGGAGGTCATACAATGAGACTTTTGTCGGTACTATTGATTTCTACGTTCATCATTTTAGGAGGCTGTCAAAATGATGAAGCCGGTACTGACAATGAGCCAAATCATGAGGTTGCAAATGGTGAAGAACAAAGAGATAAAGAAAATGAGGATCCCATCAAAGAGCCAGCTTATGCAAAAATTGAATCTTCTTTCAAAGATTTGCTGATGCAAGAGACGAATGCACAACAAAGGGTGAAAGCATTCTCCGATAAAGAATCACTCATCCAGCATCTTGAAGCCATAGTAGCAAAAGATGTGGCTGAACATTATGTTGACCAATACTTCGAAGAAAAAAATGATGATCTTTATCTCAAAAAACAAGATGCGCCCGTATGGTTGAATACAGATGAAGAATTTGAAGAGAAACAACAATCGGAAACGACCTATGTCGTCATCCAAACAACACAGAATCAGTTAAGAGGAAAATATACGCTTAAAATCACCTATCAGTATACAGAAGATCAATGGAAAATTTCAGCAAGGGAAGTAGAAGTGAAACAAGAGGAACAAACCGAACAGGAAGAGCAGCACAAAGAGGAAAAGCATTCGACTGAGGAAAAACAATCCACGGATGATTCAGACACAAACAAAGAAGAGAAGCAGCAAACGGAACAACAAAATGAAGACAAAAACACAAGCGAAGAAAATCAAGCATCCAAGGATCCTGAAAAACACAAAGATCCTGAACCAACAGAAAGTTCTCCTGTGATCGTTGACAAGCCAAGCTCCATATTAGCAGTTGTTAATAAAAAACGTCATTTACCCGACTCCTATGTACCGAATGATCTAGTCGAAACACCAGTCCCGTTTCCATTTGAAGAGGATCTACCGAAGAAGTTACTCCGCTCAGAAGCTGCAACAGCGCTAGACCAAATGTTTGAAGATGCGAACAGTCAAGGTTTAGAGTTGTTCGCCCAATCCGGTTACCGCTCCTATGATCGCCAAGAAGCCATCTTTGCTTCCAATGTAGACCGTTATGGCAGTAAAGAGGAAGCGAATAAAGTCAGTGCTCAACCCGGGGAAAGTGAACATCAAACCGGTTTAGCGATGGACGTAACGTCTCCAGCTGTGGATTACAGACTCATCCAATCGTTCGATCAGACCGAGGAAGGACAATGGGTGCTGAATCACGCTCATGAGTATGGCTTCATCATCCGCTACCCGAAAGGTGAATCTGATATTACAGGATATAGTTATGAGCCTTGGCATCTAAGATACGTTGGAAAGAAAGCTGCAGGGTATATTCATTCTAAGCAACTGACCCTTGAAGAATATCGAGGATTCCAATAAGGAAGATCAATCTAGTAGGTTGTCCAAGTAAAATGGACAGCCTACTTTTTCATTCTACGACAGGATTTTTACAAATAGGTGCGAATGAGTTTATAGAGTGCTCCGATTATGGTTTCATAGTCAAGAGAGGTGAAATACATGAAAATCGTTTTAAGCAGGAAGGGATTCGACTCTTCATCTGGAGGTTATCCTAGTCCGATTTTGCCAGATGGAACCTTGTTGTCTTTGCCCATTCCTGATCAAGATTCTAGCATAGCGTACAACAACCTTGCTTTCAATCAACAATCATATATGGATGTGATGCATTCTTTTAAAGATAAAGTAAAGGTGAACAATCAATGGACGTCTCTTGATGAAAAAACCTACTGTCATTTGGACCCTGACCTTCAGAAGAATACGTTAAGAAGGAAAAAGGGTTGGAAGGGAATCTTCGGTCAAAGTGGAGCTGCCCAACGCCACCTGGAAAATCAAGGGGTAGAAGAAGGAGACCTATTCCTGTTCTTCGGCTGGTTTCGAAACACATTGCGTAAAGGGAATCGATTGATTTTCGACCCTGCAGATCAAAAAGGCAGGCATATCATTTATGGGTACCTCCAAGTGGATGAAATTCATCAAGTCCATCCATCTGCGGCTGTCCAAGATTGGATGAAGGACCACCCTCATGTCACTCCAGCCAAGCGAAAGAAAGAGAGGAATACCATCTACATCGCTCGAAATACGCTGGATTGGAGTGAAAAGAAGGCAGGATACGGGACTTTCAACTATGACGAACAGTATGTATTGACGAAGAAAGGCATGAATAAGTCTTGCTGGGATTTACCCGAATGTTTCAGGGACTGTCCGATCAGTTACCATAAGCCGACTAGCTGGAAAGAGGAATATTTTCAATCTGTCGCCCGAGGTCAGGAATTTGTTGTCGATGCCGATCATTCCGTTATCAGATGGGCGAAAAAACTTATTCAAAGGTAATAAGGGGTTCTACACTGACATGGACATTGCCTTTGATCGCCCTTGATATCATGCAAGATTCTTCTGCTTTATCAATGAGTTTTTGAGCTTTCTTCATCTCTTTGTCCGATCCATTCTTCAAGATGAGTTTAGGACGATGGATGATCGCCTTATATGTAATCACTTGATTGGTCACATCGACGATTCCTTCCGATTCCATCGTGAGTGACTGTTTATCCATCCGACTTCTTTCCAACATCGCTGCTAGCGTGATGATATAACAAGTTGCAGCGGCACCTAATAACATTTCATCGGGATTGGTTCCGATTCCTGGTCCATCCATTTCAGGTGGAATGGAAACCTTTGTCCTTAAATTTGCTGTTTCTATTTCTCCTACGTCATTTCTATGGCCTGGCCAATCTGCTTTCAAATGGAAACGATGTTCTGCCATTGTAGATTTCCTCCTCATAGTCTTACTACTGTCCATTTTATGGTTTCTCTGATTTGAGCACAAATGTTTTGTAATCGTCATTTAATGGTATACTATTAAATGAAGGTCACTTACTATTAGTTAGTAATTAATATGCTGGATTGGAGTGTTGAGGTATGAGCGAACGAAAGCCGCTAAAAGGTATACACCATGTTTCTGCAATTACAGGAGAAGCTAAGAGGAATTATGAGTTTTATACAAAAGTATTAGGTATGCGTCTTGTGAAGAAGACGATCAACCAAGACGATCCGTCCGTTTATCATCTTTTCTATGCGGATGAAAGAGGAAATCCAGGAACGGACCTTACCTTTTTTGAAATCCCAATGGCCGGTCAAACCTATGAAGGTACGAGTAGCATTTCCACGACTTCATTGAGAGTACCATCAGATGAAGCGTTAGACTTCTGGAAAAAACGATTCATCAAATATGAAGTAGAGCATGGTGAGATTCATCACATAAACGATAGAGCGACGATCTCTTTCAAGGATTTTGAAGGTCAACGCCTCATGCTCATCTCTGATGAACACGACACTGGCGTGGAGAGCGGGAAGCCATGGGAAAAGAGTCCTGTACCAGTGGAATACGGTATTACAGGTCTCGGTCCTGTATTCCTTACGATCCCAAAGATTGATAAAACAGAACAAATTCTTACAAATGTACTTGGATTCACAAAAATAGGAAGCTATCAACGTGATAACAATCAAGTTGATGTATATGAAACCGGTGAGGGTGGAAATGGTGCTGAAGTTCATTTGATTGAACGAAATGATCTACCTCCAGAAAGACCCGGACGAGGAAGTGTTCATCACGTTGCTTATCGTGTTGAAGGTGAAGAAGAGTTGCAAAAGTGGGGCGACTACATCAAAGAGCTGCGAATCCCCAACTCAGGCTTTGTAGAACGATATTATTTCAAATCATTATACTTCAGAGAACCGAATGGAATCTTATTCGAATTAGCAACAGATGGACCTGGCTTTGAAGGAGATGAACCGTTCGAATCTCTTGGTGAAAGCCTCGCATTGCCTCCATACTTCGAAAATGACCGTAAAGAGATTGAAGAGCGATTGAAGCCACTCGATACGAAAGAATAAGTTGACACGAAGGAGGACGCTTACTTGGAACACCAACACATATTTATAGAAGGCAAAGACAAAAATGCACCAACTTTACTATTGTTACACGGTACAGGTGGAAATGAAAAGGACCTGTTGCCATTAGCCGAAATGATCGATCCTGAAGCATCGATTCTTGGAGTAAGAGGAAATGTTGAGGAGAACGGCATGCCTCGCTTCTTCAGAAGACTGCGTGAAGGGGTTTTTGACGAAGAAGATTTGAAACGCCGTACGAATGATCTCAATGATTTCATTGAGGATATGTCAAAGGAATACGGATTTGATCGTAACCATGTCGTCGCAATCGGTTATTCGAACGGTGCCAATATAGCTGGCAGTTTGTTATATCACTATCAAGATGCTTTGAAAGGTGCTATATTGTTTCATGCGATGGTGCCTTTGAAGAACTTCCAATTGCCTTCTCTTGATGGAATTCCCGTCTTTATCGGAGCAGGTAAGAACGATCCGCTCATTCCGATGGATGAAACGCAAGAACTAGCTGAAGAACTTCGTAAATCTGGAGCAGCAGTTGAGGAGTTCTGGACCAATGGTGGCCACCAGTTGACTAGAGAAGAAGTGGAGAAGGCCAACGCCTGGTACAAAACCAATATGATATGATCCATTATTGAAGGTGACCCATTCAGAGCGTGTTCGTCCAGCACCTAAGGGGTCACCTCTTCTATATGTAATATAACTTACAGATTCAGTTGAGGTCACATGATTTACTTAAAGATAAGTGTTCTCAAAAGGAGGTTGTCTATGAACACGATTCATCATGGGTTCTGGACATACTTTATCTTCCGTAAACAAAAACGCCTTGCTAAGTTTTTCGTTTTCGGGAGCATCTTACCAGATATCATTTACTACATCATGTTCCTCTATATGGCGATACGTTTTCCGATAGAAGAAAATGCTTTTGAATTACATAGTATCGTCCACCAAATGTTTGATCACCCGCTTGTCATCGTGTTAAGACAACTAGGGCATTCGATTCCTGTATGGCTCTTCCTTATGATCATTACGATCCTATTGACAAAATGGCGGCTGTCACCATGGAAAGCCGTTCTCTATGGATGGTTGGGCCATATCATCATTGATCTTCTAACACATGTCGAAGATGCCGTTCCCATTTTATATCCGTTGAATGATTATATTGTCAGAGGACCTATTTCTTATTGGGACCCTGATTTTTATGGGAGAGAATTCAGCATCACCCACTCCATTTTCTTCGTAGCGGCAATCGTTTACTTGATTGTGGAAAGAGTGAAGCTTAAAAAGTCGAAGAAAAGATCAAACATTTGATAAACTATTGAAAAGGGGGTTCATACATATGTCTGCACGAATTGAAATCATCGATCATGAACGAGCTGAAGGAAAAATGAAGGAACTATATGACCGTTTCAATGGTCAAATGGCGAACATTTTGAGAGTCCACTCCTTGAATCCAAAATCATTAGAAGCCCATTTAGACTATTACCGGGTCATCATGTTCGGAAAATCTCCATTACCAAGAAGGTTGAGGGAGATGATTGCAACCGTCGTTTCTTCGACGAATGAATGCTTTTACTGAATTGAACATCATGGGGCGGCGCTCCATTTACTTGTGAAAGATGAGGAATTTGTCCAACAAATCAAGCAGAACTATAAAGAAGCGGATCTGACTGAAAAGGAAAGAGTGATCCTTGACTATGCTGTAAAATTGACACAAGAGCCCAGTGCGGTAAAAGATGAGGATGTCAACTTGCTGAAGGACCTAGGATGTACTGACCTTGAAATTCTTGATATATGCCAAATTGCATCCTATTTCAATTTTGTAAACCGAATGGCTGAAGGCCTTGGTGTAAAGTTGGAGAAATAACATCAACTTGAAAAGGGTTGACGTATTTACGTCAACCCTTTAACAGTTTCCGAGCTTCTAAAAGCCGTTGGAAGGTTGTGAACAACTCAATTGCCAGAAACACCAATGTGATGACAGTCAAATATTGTGAAAACAAAATCATGAGAGAGAAAAGGATAAAGCCTTCTGTTCGTTCTGCAAGTCCTGCCTGATAATAGAAGGACTTGATGCCATTTTTCTCAGAAAGAGCTCCTACAGTGAGGAAAACCGTCATAGCGAAAATGATGGAAACACTCAAAAGTAGCAACGCCCACATGGATTCCTGAAATCTGAACGCTAAACCAATGATCACACTGATCTCAACAAGCCGATCAAACGTTATATCTAATAGGGTGCCCCATGGGGATGGTTTTGTCTTTCGAGCCATCGTTCCATCCACTGCATCTAGAAAACCAGAGAGCCAGAGCACGAATACTGCTATGATTGGATATCCGAGATAGGCAAAAATACCTGTGGATACTCCTACGAAAAATCCAAGATACGTGACCTGATTGGCACTGAGTCCTGCTTTTATAAAGAAATCTGCCGTCTTTTCTATGATTGGCTGTACATATTTCCTTGCATGAGTATCCAGCATGTTATGACCACCTTATTAAAAATACTGTAATCAATCATTTAAATTGTGTGAATATATTACTAAGTTTACCCATAATAGGGAAGAGATACTGTAATACACCTTACATAAATCATAGTGGATAACTACTATACTTACATTAGAGTTGTATGAAAATCAAATATTATCGGAGGGTCAGGACGAATGAAGCTTAAAATCACAGCACTAATAATGATAGTCTCAATGTTTCTAGCAGCATGTAATTCTGCAGGTAACGGTGAGAGTCAAACATCAAAGGTCCTTGAAGAAAAATGGGAAGACATCGAAAAAGAAGCAAAAGGGTCGACAGTCAATCTCTTCATGTGGGGCGGGGATAATGGGATCAATCGCTATATTGATGAGTGGGTGGCCCCAAGATTGAAAGAGGATCATGACGTTACTCTAAAAAGACACCCTATGGATACAAATGAATTCATACAAAAGCTTCAAACCGAAAAGAAAGCAGGGAAAGACAAAGGTACGATCGACATCATCTGGATCAACGGTGAAAACTTCAAAAACGCAAAGGAAAATAAGCTGTTGCTCGGTTCCTTTGCATCCAAACTTCCGAACTATGAAGAATACATCAATCAGGACAAAAATTTTACGAAGTCTGATATGGGAACAAACATAGATGGTATGGAAGCACCTTGGGGGAATGTGCAATTTGTCATGTGGTATGACTCTGACAAAGTGGAAAATCCTCCAAAAAACATGGATGAGTTGAAATCGTTCGTGAAAGAGCATCCTGGTAAGTTCACTTATCCAAACCCGAAAGATTTTTCAGGAAACGCATTTTTAAGACATGTCCTATATGAGAAGACCGAACAAAATCCGAATTTGACCGAAAAGGATGACCCTTCCTGGCTTGAAGGAGAAGATGAAGCATTTTGGAAAGATCTCAAAGAGATTTCGCCTCATTTATGGAGAGAAGGTAAAACGTATCCAGAATCCTTATCTCAACTTGACCAACTTTACAGTAAAGGGGAAGTTTGGTTTACACTCGGATTCAACGAAGCCCGTGGAGAAGGATTAATCAAGGATGGCGTATTCCCTCCTTCTACAAAGTCATTTGTATTGGATGTCGGTTCCATCGGGAATACCCATTATCTGAGCATTCCTTTCAATAGTCCGAACCCGGCAGGTGCAATGGTTGCGATCAACTTTATGGAGTCACCTGAAGCTCAGTTGGCTAAGATGAATCCTTCAATGTGGGGGGAAGGCATGGTACTTGAATCAGATCGCTTACCGAACGACATCCAAAAAGAGTTGAAAGCACTGGATCGAGGTGATTCGGTATTGTCGACAAAAGACCTGGAGGAAGCTTACTTACCTGAACTGAACTCTACTTACATTGATTGGATTAAGGAGCATTGGCTCAATGAAGTTGTACAAAAATAAACGAGCTCTCCCTTACCTGCAACTTGCCCCGGCATTCCTCCTGATTGCCGG
The DNA here is from genome assembly GCF_051842935.1 of Pseudalkalibacillus sp. Hm43. Classification (GTDB taxonomy): domain Bacteria; phylum Bacillota; class Bacilli; order Bacillales; family Fictibacillaceae; genus Pseudalkalibacillus. The sequence goes on from NZ_JBPXRR010000001.1 coordinate 1,342,884, forward strand.
GCTGTTGGGGTATGGCGTGTTCAATGGTATATTGGAAAGCTTACAAATGGACTTTTCATGGACATTTGAAGCTTATCGGACACTTTTTGCAAATAGTACGTTCTGGACATCACTTGGGTACACCCTTTATATCACTTTGGTTTCTACGATCATCTCTTTACTGATTGGTCTTTGTTTGACTCATTTTCTTTATCCTTATCTTGTGAAGGATCGTTGGAAAGCTGTGATATGGGTTCCTATGCTTTTTCCACATTTCGCTGCAGGATATTTAATCGTTTTATTATTCTCAGATAGCGGATGGATTTCCGGATTGCTTTTTCAATTCGGCGCAATCTCCGAGTTGACTGACTTTCCGAATCTAGTAAATGATACAAGTGGGATCGGAATCATACTGACATATGTTTGGAAAGAGATCCCTTTTGTCGTTTTGATGTTACTCCCGGTATATGTACAAATGGACCAACGTTTGAAAGATGTCGTACAGACATTGGGCGGCAAGAAGCGTGATGAGTTCTTTACGGCTCAATGGCCATATCTGTGGCCAACGATCATTGAGGTTGCCATCATCTTATTCGCATTTATTTTCGCAGCATTTGAAGTACCTTATCTACTTGGGGTTACGTTTCCACAAATGACACCAGTGCTGGCGTTTGACTGGTTTTACGATGGAAACTGGGATCAAAGACCGGTCGCATTTGCCTCATTGATTGTTGTAACAGCAATCATCGTGGTGTTGACGATCGCGTTATACTCCTCCACCCAAAAATACCGACACCGTTTGATGAAAGGAAGTTAAGGATGGTTAAAAACATATTCTTAAAAACGTTGTTGGTATTCTCCATCATTTTAACGATAGGTCCCGTCTTGTTAGTGGGCATCCAAAGCTTATCTTCCCGTTGGATGTGGCCGAATCTTTTGCCTCAACATTTTGGAATGAGGGCATGGAGAGCTGTTTTGGAGGATCCAAGTTTGCTTCAAGCATTAGGAAATTCGATGGTCATTACAGCTGCGGTCGTCATGTTGACTATGGTCATCAGCATGCCTGCGGCACGAGCACTCGCATTCGAGCAGTTTAAAGGAAAGACACTCATTGAGACCACTCTGATGCTTCCATTATTGATACCGCTGCTCTTCATCGTCATGGGTTTGCATTTAACCATGATACGTTTCAATCTAGCAGACACACTATCGGGGGTCATCTTAGTCCACCTACTTCCTTGTGTTCCTTATGCAATCCGAATCTTGCGTACGGGATATGAAAGGGTAGGGACGAAGTGGTATGAACAAGCTACCGTCCTTGGTGCAAGTCGACAAAAACAATTCTGGACGATTACAGTGCCGATGCTGATGCCGAGCATCCGAAGTGCCATCGTTCTTACAGTTGTCATCACCCTCAGTCAATATGCCTTGACTGCAATTATCGGGGGAGGCATCATCACAACCTTGCCGATCATCTATTACCCTTATTTCTCTAGTGCAGATCAACCGATCATGGCAGCGTTCACTTTGTTATTTGCTGTCTTGCCGATCTTCTTCTGGTTCGTGATCGAACTGGTTTGCAAAAGTGTAACAACGATGATTCGACAACCTTGATGGAAAGGAATTCTTATATATGGAGAATTACATTGAATTACAGAACATCACCAAACATTATAACGATCAAAAGATCATTCTGGATGATCTCTCTCTTTCTATGAAACAAGGCGAGATCTTAAGTGTCGTCGGACCATCCGGATGTGGGAAAACAACTCTTTTGAGATGTATGGCAGGACTTGAAAGGCATGAAGGCATCATGAGAATGAATGGAACAGATTTGTCCGACCGATCGGATAATCGTGGCATCGTATTAATGTTCCAGGATTCTTTGCTCTTTCCACACATGAATGTATTAGAAAATGTAACCTACGGGTTGAAAATGAAAAAGATCGCAAAAAGGGAAAGAATACGATCCGCACGAGAGATGCTCGCAAAAGTGGATATGAGTGATCATGAAAAGAAGTTCCCATATGAACTATCCGGTGGTCAACAACAAAGAGTTGCACTCGCACGTGCTCTTGTCACAAAGCCGGACTTGTTGTTGCTGGATGAACCATTCAGCAACCTCGATCAATCCCTTCGCTATGAATTGCGACAGTACGTTCGAAATGTACTTGTCGAAGAAGGAGTGACGGCTCTGTTCATCACTCATGATAAAGAAGAAGCATCTTTTATGGGGGATCGTCTTGCTGTTATGGGAATGGGACGGATTCAACAAGTCGGTCATCCGGAAGTCCTATCCTTACATCCATGCAACCCTTTCGTGGCGGGATTCTTTTCAGAAGGTTTGGTATTAGAAGAGGGCTTCATTCCAACCCAGAAGTTGACACTCATACCTTCTGATGCTCCTTCAACAAACCTTCAAATGGAAGGGGAAGTGGTGAATGAAAGTTTAGAGTACGGACAAAAGATCTACCATATCCGAGTTCCTCAATTAGAACAGACAATCACCATCCCTTCTTCAAAAAAGCATGATATCAACAAAGGTTCATCTGTAGTGTTGAAATATACAAAAAACAGTATTCATCATTTTGATGAAGTTCGTAAGAGGAAGAAAGGGGGAGAAGGAGAGAATGAAATCGTTGCTTACTCATAAATGGTTGAAATGGATCTTAATTGGTGTTTTCATTATTGTCGCAATCTGGTTCAGTACAACTCAATTGAACATAAACGCAAATGAAATCAGGGATTGGATCATAGGCTTCGGTATATTTGCACCGATCATCTACATGCTTTTGTACACGGTCCGGCCATTGATCTTCTTCCCAGCGTCTGTCCTCTCCATAACAGGGGGACTAGCCTTCGGACCATTGTTCGGTACAATCTATACCGTACTTGGTGCGACAGCAGGGGCATTATTATCCTTCATTGTAGCCCGTAAACTCGGGAAGAACATTGCCAATAAAGAATGGAAAGGAAAGGGAAAAGCCATCCAATCGCAACTTGAAAAGAACGGATTTTTCTATGTCCTTCTATTCCGCTTCATCCCTTTATTCAACTTTGATCTCATCAGTTATTCTGCTGGGATATCGAAAGTCCGTTTTCGTGACTTCTTTTTGGGAACATTAATAGGAATCATCCCTGGTACATTCGCTTATAACTTCCTTGGGAGCAGTCTCGTAACAGGGGACCCGAAAATCATTCTATTGGCAGTCGGTGTTTTCGCCACTTTAACTTTGATTCCGATGTGGGTGAGAAATAGATGGATGAAGAAACAAAAAGAGAAGGAAGGAGTGCTAGTTGATGATGAAACCATATGATCTGATAGTAATCGGAGGCGGAGCGGGTGGCCTGACGGTTGCCGCCGGTGCAGCGAGTCTGGGGGCACAGGTCGCTCTTATTGAAAAGAATGAGCTCCTCGGAGGAGACTGCCTTCATTATGGATGTGTTCCATCTAAAGCACTCATCAAAAGTGCAAAAGAAGTTTATAACGCTCAGAAGGCAGCGGCAAAATTCGGATTGACTGTTAATGGACAAGCCGACATAGCTGTAGCAATGGAAAGAGTCCGTTCCGCCATTTCAGACTTACAACATCATGACAGCCATGAACGCTTTGAGTCACTTGGCGTTGATATCTATTCACAACGTACTGGACGTTTCGTCGACTCTCAACAATTCGAGCTGGATAACGGCAAGATTCTGAAAGGGAAAAGGTTCGTCATCGCGACTGGTTCCAGACCATTCATACCACCGATTGAGGGAATTGAAGAGGTAGATTACCTGACAAATGAAACGATTTTCAATTTAAAGGAGCTTCCGAAACGCCTCGTCGTCATCGGTGGAGGAGCAATTGGTCTTGAGATGGCTCAGTCACTTGCACGTTTTGGATCAAAAGTGACCGTCGTAGAGACTTCCGATACGATTTTCGGTCGTGAAGATGAAGACATGATTCCGGTTATTAAAAGTGAACTAGAGAAAGAAATGGATTTTCTGTACAATTCGATGGCCAAGAGCGTTCGTCTTGAAAATGGCACTAAACTTCTAACGGTTGAAAAAGAAGGCAACAAGATTGATCTTGAAGCCGATGACATACTGATCGCAACCGGTCGGAAACCGAATACCGACAATCTCGGACTGGAGGAGATCGGTGTTCAGCTGGATAAAGGTAATGTAGTCGTTAATGAGCATCTCCAAACGACAGTGTCCAATATCTTTGCAGTGGGAGATACAAATGGACAATATCCGTTTACTCATGCTGCAGGGATGGAAGGAAAATTGGTCGTCAGAAATGCTTTGATTGGATTCAAAGGCAAGATCAACTATGAAAATCTTCCATGGGTCACGTATACGGATCCGGAAGTATATCATCTTGGGATGACGGAGAAGGAAGCAAAAGAAAAGCACGGAGATTCCATAAAAGTGTTTAAAGTGGAAAACAAAGATGTCGACCGATTTGCAACAGATCGAGATGACGTTGGGTTGGTGAAAGTCATCACTTCACAAAAAGGGGAAATCCTCGGTGCTCATGCTGTTGGGAGAAATGCAGGAGATTGGATGCAAGAGATCGTGTTTGCAAAAACACAAGGGAACAAAATCGGAGATCTTTCGAACGTCATACATCCTTATCCTACTCATGGCGCTATTTTGGAAAATGCGGCCAATCAATTCTGGAGAGAAAAATTGTTTGAAGGCGTCATACCGAAAATTACAGAAAAGTATATACAAATCTTCCGTTGATCCAAATAAAGGTGGTGACCAGACTGGTCACCACCTTTATTCGAGCTCTTTCTTCGCCTTATCGGCATTGATTTTCATCGAAACGATCGACTTTTTGATCAGTCCTTCTTTTTTCAATTGACTTATGATTGAACTGACGGTTTCTCGACTGGAACCGACCATGGTTGCAATATCATGATGGGTGATCTTCACATCGATCGTCTGCCACTCTTTACTACGCTTTCCGAACTTCTCACTTAGCTTCAGCAAAAGAGACAGAACACGATAACGAACGTCTCTTAAAGCGATTTGTTCACTGACTTCATATATATCCTTGAGGCGGGCAGATAAGATCTCGATCAGCTTGATGGCAAGCTTCGGATTTTGTTCGATCAATTTTTCGAATTCGGTTTTTCCAATGACACACAAATAGACATCGGACATCGCTTCTGCATAATCTTGTTCCTCTGTTAAGGAGAAAGTGGCAGTTTCTCCAAAGATATTCCCGTCACCTAAGATATCTACCGTAAATTGCTTGCCATTTTCACTCATACGATAAAGACGTACTTGTCCTTTTTTCAACAGATATAACGCTTGTATATTCGTTTCTGGTGTAAAGATCGTGGACCCTTTCTTCAAAGGTTGCATGTCAGATATACGATCGATTTCTTCAAGTTCATTCATCGGCATTTCTTCAAATAAGTTGATTTGTGAGAGATAGGTTAGTTTGTCCATATCGGTATACCCTCCTATTAGCTACTTTTATTATATAAGGATTAGATCGAAGGAAAAGTAAGATATATTACATACTTCAGTCCTATTGTTCCGGTAAAATGATGGGGAATAGGAGGTCTGTGTCATGAGTGATACACCTGTATTGTATACCATCGACAGTTGTTCTAGATGTCAGACTGTGAAAAACTATCTGATGTCGTTCCAAATAGAATTCAATGAGGTCAACTTATCTGAAACACCCTCTAGACATAAGGATGTGAAGGAACAGATTGGTGAAGTTTACGTTCCTCTTTTCATCTATCGTAATCGTACCATTAAAGGAGATCGGCTGGAAGAAATCCAACAATTGATCAATGGAGATTTTGGTTTTAATAACGATCGTTGAAAAAATAAAACCAGGGCAAGTTGATGGTCTACGACCGATTTCAGCCCCCTGGTTTCTCAGATTTGTATTTCTTTTTCAGTAGCATGGCGATTAAGGTCACTCCCACCAAAGCACTGATGATGATCAACATCCGTTCGTTGAATTGTTGAATGTTCCTCATGTCATGACCTAGCATCGTATAAGCAATTGTAGCTGGTAGCATGCCGATGCCGGTTGAAACCAAAAAGGTTCTGAGCTTCATACCTGCGAGTCCAGCGGCAAAACTGATCAAGTCGAATGAGACGACCGGGACAAGCCTTGCAATCAGTACAATCCAGAATCCATACTTTCCATTAAGCCGCTCTAAATGATTCAACCACCCAGTCTCATTGACCTTCTTTTTCACAAAATCATAACCGAGTCGTTTGGCAAGATAAAATGATACGATTGCTCCTAACATGGCACCGATCCAGGAAATGACGAATCCCCAAACAACCCCGAATAATAAGCCGTTCGTTGCAGTTATCAGGAAAGCTGGTATGGGCGCTGCAATCGCCTGGAAAATCATCAGCCCTATACTGATGAGTGGTGCAAAAATTCCCCATGATTGCACGTACCCGACGACTCGATCCAATGATCCACTCGTCAATAAGCCAATCAGTTGATCACCTTTTATAATCAATAAAAGAACAATGAAGATAAGTACCAAATATAAACCGATTTTTTTCAAGATGTCTAACTCCTAATATGGTGAATTGCTTCTCATTATAAGGCTTTGACTCTGAAAAAACGAATGTACGGACTTATCAAATGATGGCCACATCTGGATCGGCAGTGTTGGTTTGTTTTGCAAAGAGCAGACGTTGAGTAAAAGGTGAACTATGATCTCCTTTGTTGAAGGCACTTGCGACTTGACCATAGAAAGCTCTCGCTTCTTCAACGGTCCTTTTTCCAGTAACAAGATCATGAACGAGATTCAACGTCAAAATGTTCATCGGTTCATTATGACACTTGACCGAGAGTTCACCACTCGTACGGTCGGGATAGACACTGCCATCAAACTTGGCAATGTCGTCGTAAAATTCAATGGGTACTTTGTAGCTGATCGTCTGCTCCAGGAAATCTTTGTGTGGGGTCGGGAAGTCATGTGGAACCGACTCGCGGAACAACATGATATTATTCCAAGGTCCTCGGTGAAACCATAGGAGTGCACTCGTTGTGTACTCATCCGGCATTCCATATTTCTGAATCAACTCATAACCTATACGACGTTGGGGCTCCGGCCAATAACCGAGAAGTCTCAGAATGGTAGTGTAGTGGTAATGATGCATCATGATCCTCCTAAAGATCGGTTTGAATTGATGCAGTATATGAATCTGTTTCGTTTATTGTGCGGATGCCTATAACAATTCCTATAAATGGTATCCGTTTTTTGAATGTTTTGTAATTTAACTTACAGTAATGATAGCGCTTCCTTTTTATAATAAAAGTAACTTATGAAAAGGAGTGAATGAAAAATGGCAGAAGTGAAGAGTATGAGTGAAACGAATCCGTTGACAATGGGAACTTCATTAAAAGCTTCGGCAATCGGAGGCGTTGTAGCGGGTATCATCTTCGGTATTTTCATGCAACTGATGGGCAAGTTGCCAATGGTCGCAATGTTGGTCGGTTCAGAAAGCGTCGCGGTCGGATGGTTTGTGCATATGGTGATCAGCGTGATTTTCGGTCTAGGATTCGGAGTATTAGCATCTGGTAGGAAAAACATTTATGGTTTAGCCATCATCTATGGAATTGTGCTTTGGGTAGTAGGGCCACTATTGATCATGCCAGCGATGCTCGGTATGGGTGTCATGATCGGGCAGGCATTTACAGGTGCTCAATTGATGAACCTTGTTACGCATCTCGGTTTCGCACTGATTCTTGCATTCGTTTACAGTAAAACAAATCGATAACGACTGATGAAGAAAGGCTGCCCGTTTGAGGCAGTCTTTTCGTTTTTGAAAAAGAAAAAACCATCAGCAGAAGCTGATGGTTACCTTATTTGATCATGAACTGCGGATCATTTTAGCGTCAAATACGAATGGACCGAACGGTAGGACAGATGCGATGATACCCATTGCCGCTTTTCGGATGGACCAGCGGTAGTTGAACTTCAGATAGACGACCATCATGCAATAAAGAACGAAGAGACCACCGTGGATTGCACCGACAACGCTTACCGCCATTGGGTAATCGAACATATATTTTAAAGGCATGGCGATCCCAAGGAGGAGCAGGAAGGAAACCCCTTCAGAATATCCAACAATACGAAACGTTTTCAGCAAATTATTCAAATCTCTCAACTCCTAAAAACTTGTACTCAAAGCCATTATAACAATCCAGATCAGAAAACATACGTATTTTTTGTATACGAATTATGACAATCGGGGTTGTGGTTGGGAATTTGCATAAAATTAGTGATTTTGAATCGCAGTTCGATTAAAAACTCATCAAAACGAGGAACACTTCATCGCTTTTTGTTCAAAAGTTGGAATGACCGAGCAAAATACTATGATTTTTTGCAGAAATGAGAGTGATTGGATGTTGGGTTTTAGAATTTTCTCTAATGTTCGGACCAAATCACGCTTGGTTCAGACAATTTTTGCGCATGTTCGGACAAAAATGCAATAGATTCTAACAAAAACAGACATATGTTTTGCAAATCGGGTACATATTACTACCAAAAAATGCTGCCCCAACACTTCCGGGCAGCATTTTTCCATTAAATTTCTTAATCACTGGCTCCATCCAATACAATCGCCGTAATGACTTGATCGGAAATGCGATACCTCGCATTATTGGTAATTACTTCAGCGAGCTGGAACCGATACACAAATGATTGGTCTTTTTCCAAACCAGTATCACAGAAATTGACCACCAGGGGTTCGATCGTATCCAGATCCGGTACATCTGTAGGGATGATCTCTGCACCTCTGAATGTCCATTCTTCAAGGTTTTTCACCGTTTTGGAAGCTCTCGATATCCGGATCAACCGGTATGTGATCGTCAAATCGAGGTTCGCTCCAGTCGTTTGAAACGATAATACTTGAGAGTAGTTGAACAGAACACTCGGCAGGTTCACTTTACCTGTATTCACAGCAACTTCAGCAAGTGTGACAGGAGGGTCATCCATCGACAACTGTTGGGGAAATTTCACTCGTCGGATGCGTCCACAATTCAAAATAGGTGTTTGCGAATCTCCATGCATCAGTTCTTCTCCTTATGATTTGATCTCTTCTGTTGGTCGATACCGGTATAGACCTGGGCGGTCATGCTTTTCTGAGTAATGTTATAGGAGGATTGCTGAGAAAGAGTAGCTTCAATGAGTTCAAAAGTGTACAGGATTTCAGCATCCGCCTTTACGTCGTCCAAGCAGTCACAAAAGTTGAACACAATCGGTTCTTTAATATTCGTGTCACTCACGAATTCCCTCAAAAATGGCCACGTTTGCAGCACTTTTCGGCCAGAGCCGTCTGTTCTTGATTTGACCAAACGGAACGTCAAGTTACTGAAGTCTGCATTCCGTAGAATCGACGTTAAGAATCCTGAAAAATTGACCAACACACAGGGTTTTTTCACCACTTCTGGTCGAACAGTCACTTGAGTCAGAACTACGGGCGGGTCAGAAACGGAAAGGCGCAATGGTAACACTGGATTGAACACTCTCCCACAAGCGACAAAAGCCTGCCCGTTCGTTGTTTTTTTCGGAAGTGAAAAATTTCGATCGAGGAATAGCAACGGACCTCTTGGGCCTCTCCGCATTTGGATATCGTTGTTTTCTGTCTGTTCATCCAAAACAGTGGCAGTGATGCTTTTGTTCACGATTTCTAGATTCTCTAGACTGTTTGAATCAATCTGAGTGATCTCCAGGCGATAGGTAAACGAACCTGATGTGCCCTTATCCATGCAATCACACACAGTAAGGACAGTCGGTTGGTTCGTAGTCACGTTCGCTACTTCATCTGCTCGAGCAGATTCGAACAGAAATTCGTACTCTTGCAGAATTTGAGCATCATGTGAGCCATGATTCATCCGCACAAAACGATAAATGATCGATAGCTTTGGGTTAAGACCCAGCAAGGCAAAGTTAATGAACTCTGAGAATGTTACGAGAACACAAACATTACGTTCATCCCGTTGATTAGGAACTTCCACCTTGACCTCTCCAAGTACAATCGGGGGCATACTCATATCGAGAGAATCTGGCAAGGGAGAATCGAACACTTTTCCACATTTCACGAAGGGCAATGACTTCAATTTGGCCATCATGATCTCCTTTTCTCGTTGTATTGAAAAGAGCCTAACCATTCAACTAATCCATTGTATGCAAAAAGAGGAACATAAAATTAATCTCTTGACAAATTGTCAGTAAATTTACTACTATAAGTTTAAGTTTTTAGAATGAAATTAGATTAGTTGAGATGAGAATGAGAGACGAGTTTGAGAGAGTTGAGGCGAGCTAAGGTACGTTTACAGAAGACAAATCCTTGGGCACCTTTATGTCCATAGGATTTTTTTATTTTTATACCTTCCTATTTCCATACCTCAGCTCTATCCGTACTCCGTTCAGAAATGGAGAGTGATAGAGATGGAACTTCTATGTATTGATGTACAACTCAAATTTATCCCACCTTGAACTTCTCTTGATCTACCTATGAATCAAATAGATCGAGAGGAGACTACAAATGATACAAATCCAATTAAAGAGAGCAATAGAGGGCTTTACTTTTACAGAAAAAGAAGCCAAATCGATCATGGACCAGATCATGACGGGGCAGGTCAACTCCAGTCAGCTTGCTAGTTTACTGACCATTTTAAGGATGCGTGGTGAAACGGTTGATGAACTGACAGGCTTTGCACGTTCAATGCGAGAACATGCCGTCCGTTTCCCCGTGAACCTTGAAGATGCTGTAGATACATGCGGCACTGGCGGAGATGGTTCCAGCACATTCAACATTTCCACAGCATCAGCCATCGTCATGTCAGCGTTAGGCGTAAAGGTCGCGAAGCATGGTAACCGTTCATTCTCTTCGAAAAGTGGAAGCGCAGATGTTCTTGAACAACTGAACATTCCGACACAATCTGGTGTAAAAGAAGCGCTGAACGCTTTGGATTCGCATTCGATGACGTTCTTATTCGCGCCACTCTATCATCCTGCGATGAAACATGCTGTGCAGCCGAGAAAGGACATCGGTTTCCGTACGGTGTTCAACATACTCGGACCGCTCTGTAATCCAGCTGGCTGCAGCCGACAATTGATCGGGGTTTATGAACCGATGTTGGCGGATAAAATGGCGCAGGTCGTTCAACGACTCGGCATTCAAAAAGCTCTGATTGTCACAGGCTCAGATGGCTTGGATGAGTGCACGATTACGACCTCCACAAAAGTGCTGGTGGTGACGCCGGATTCCATTGAATCCATGGAACTGATTCCAGAAGATTTCGGGCTTTCGAGAGGATCTTTGAAAGACATACAAGTCGGTTCACCGAGTGAAAGTGCCCACTTGATCCGCCAGGTATTCGGAGGCACTTCCAATTCGTCAGCTAAAAACATCGTCATCCTGAATGCAGCTGCCGGTCTAGTCGCTTCTGGAAAAGCGGATTCTTTTATAAAAGCCGTCCCGATTGTGAAAGACGCATTGGAATCTGGTAGGGTCATGAACCACTATTTGAGCATGACGAACACAGAGGAGCGTTCGTATGCTTAACAAAATCGTCGAAACGAAAAAGCAGGAACTCTTAGATATACCAACATCCTTTGAAGATCATGCTTACCCGATCCGGTCTTTGTCTGATGCAATAAAGTACCCGACTCGTCAGCTGGGACTCATTGCAGAGGTGAAGAAAGCATCACCTTCAAAAGGGCTCATACGTGAACATATCGAACCTGTTGAAATTGCAAAAACATACGAACAGGCTGGTGCCGATGCAATTTCCGTTCTGACAGATCGTGATTACTTCCAGGGATCGAAGGCGTACTTGACGGAAATCCGGAATGCTACCCATCTACCTCTTCTGAGAAAGGACTTCATCATTGATCCGATCCAGGTAGAGGAAAGCAAGGCGATTGGGGCCGATGCAATCCTGTTGATCCAAGCTATTTTGGAACCGGTGCAGGCAAAAGAACTTTTTGTAGTAGCAAAAGAACTTGGACTGGAAGTGTTACTCGAGGTGCATTCCATCGATGAGTTGGACACCGCGCTTTCAAACTTTACACCAGATCTACTAGGTATCAATAACCGTGATCTCCGGACATTTGAAACGAGAGTGGAGCATACGCGGATAATTGCTGAACAGATCCCAGAAAATGTCCCCTTCATAAGTGAGAGTGGCATCGTTACGAAGGAGGATGTCTCATTGGTCGGAAAAGCTGGAGCAAAAGGGATACTGGTCGGTGAAACGTTGATGCGTGCGAAATCCATCCCCAAATGTATAGCCGATTTGTTTGGTGATATAGAATGACCAAATTGAAGATTTGTGGAGCACGTTCACGTGAAGATTATGTGAAAATCCAAAAAAGCTCGGCCGATTATGCCGGATTCATTTTTGCAGAAAGCAAAAGGAGAGTTGCGCCTCAGGACGTGAAGCGTTGGACCATCGGAAACCAAGGCATTTCTCATGTCGGTGTATTCGTAAATCCGACCTTAAAGCAAATCAAAGAAACATTGGTAGAGGTAGATCTAGATGTCCTTCAGCTCCATGGCACAGAATCTGTCTCATTCATCAAGCAAGTGAAAGCCCAGACGGATAAAGTTATCTGGAAGGCACTGCCTCATTCTGAACAGACGCTCGATGAAATGGCCGACTACATGGCAGTAGTTGATGGATTCGTCATTGATACAAAGGTGAAAGGAAAAACCGGTGGGACAGGTATTCGTTTTGATTGGGAAGCGATTCCTGCTTATACAGAACTCGCAAAAAAGAATGAAAAGCTTTGTTTGATCGCGGGTGGTATCCATCCAGACAATGTACAAGCGTGTCTTTCTAAAAAACCTCTCGGGATCGACCTGTCGAGCGGTGTAGAACAAAATGAACGGAAAAGTGAAACGGAAATCAGCAAACTGACAGAAAGGATGAACGCATATGCCAACAGCATTGTATCCAGATAAAAAAGGACGTTTCGGGCAATTCGGAGGGCGATATGTTCCTGAAACGTTAATGTTCGCTCTAGAAGAATTGGAAGGCGAATTTCATGAAGCCATTCAGGATCCCGACTTTCAGGAAGAGCTTCATAAAGAATTGAACTTATATTCCGGTAGACCGACACCGCTCACTTATGCGGAAAACACGACCAAAAGATTTGGTGGAGCAAAAATCTACTTGAAACGTGAAGATTTGAACCACACAGGTGCGCACAAGATCAACAATGCCATCGGACAAGTTTTACTCGCTAAAAGAATGAACAAAACGAAAGTCGTTGCAGAGACAGGAGCAGGCCAACATGGTGTAGCAGTCGCGACTGCATGTGCTCGTTACGGACTGTCTTGTAAAGTATTCATGGGTAAAGAAGACATTGAACGTCAATCGTTGAATGTTTTCCGGATGAAGCTGCTGGGAGCAGAGGTCGTCTCAGTGACAAGCGGCAGCAAAACCTTGAAAGATGCTACGAATGAAGCGATCCGGTACTGGGCAGGTGCCGTGCAGGATACCTTCTATTGCATCGGTTCGGTCGTTGGACCTCATCCTTATCCTATGATCGTACGGGATTTCCAACGGGTCATCGGTTTGGAAACGAAGGAGCAGCATGTTGAGTTTGAACGAAAACTTCCAGAAACCGTCATCGCCTGTGTGGGTGGTGGCAGTAACGCGATGGGCATGTTCCATCCCTTTCTGGAAGATCAGGAAGTGAATCTCATCGGAGTAGAAGCTGGAGGACTAGGAATCGAGACAGGCAGACATGCCGCTTCCATCACGACAGGTTCAATCGGTGTGTTACATGGCTCAATGACATATCTCAATCAGGATGAGAGTGGTCAAATCGTTGAACCTTACTCCATTTCTGCAGGTCTCGATTACCCAGGTGTAGGACCGGAACATTCTTACCTGGCTGCGTCTAAACGGGTGACCTACAAAACGATTACAGACGCAGAAGCGTTAGATGCACTGAAAATTCTCTCAGAGGAAGAAGGGATTTTACCCGCGATCGAAAGTGCACATGCCTTGGCGCAAGCATTTAAAGAGGCAGAAGTCCAGCCTGAACACACGTCCATTGTCGTTTGTCTTTCCGGACGTGGTGATAAAGATGTAACAACCATCATGAATTTGCTAGAGGAGGAAGGAAGCAATGAATAAGCGATTCGAATCATTGAAAAACGATTCTAAACCATTGTTCATCCCGTTCATCATGGCAGGAGATCCTACACCGGAAGACACCATCGAGACCGCGTTGATTTTACAAGAAGAAGGAGCGAATGTTCTAGAGCTTGGAATTCCTTATTCGGATCCGCTTGCTGATGGCCCCGTCATTCAAGAGGCAGCGAAACGTGCTAAAGGAATGACCATCGGAAAAGCGATGAAACTTGTCGGAGAAATGCGTAAGAGAGGTTTGGAAATTCCAGTCCTCATCTTCACTTATATTAATCCTTTCCTACGACTTGGAGAGGAGCAGTTCTTCCAATTGGCTAAAGAGAACGATATTGATGGGTTATTGATTCCAGACCTGCCATTTGAAGAGAGTGAAAACTTGCGGGAAAGATGTGATGCAGAGTCCATCAGCTTCATATCTCTGGTCGCACCAACGACCTCCCCTGAGCGGTTGATTCAGATTGCTCAGTCCGCCCAAGGCTTTTTATACTGTGTTTCTTCTCTAGGAGTCACAGGTGAACGAAAAGACTTCCATCCTGAAACGAAAAGACTTTTGCAAGAATCGAAGTTCTATACAGATGTGCCGGTGGCATTAGGATTCGGGATCTCAACGAGACAGCAGTTCATCGATGTAGGGGAAGTGTGTGACGGAGTCATCATCGGTAGCTCATTGATCAAGAAAGCACACGAGTTGAGAGAAGATCCATCTGCTGATTTCAGAAGTGCCTTTAGAGCTTACTTATCTTCACTCGTAAAAGGTGAACAACATGTCAACAGCTAAAATCATCGACTGTACGATTCGAGATGGAGGACTCGTGAACAATTGGAATTTCAGCATCGAGTTCGTAAGTAATTTGTATGAAGCGCTTGATCAAGCAGGGATCGAATATATGGAAATCGGTTATAAAAACGCACCTGGGTTAGTGGGAGATGAGGATACTGGACCTTGGCGCTTCTGTCGGGAAGACCTATTAACGAAAACCATTCCCATTAAGAAGCGGACCAAGTTGTCCGTTATGGTGGATATCGGAAAGTTTACACTAGATGATATACCGATAGCACAAGATAGTCTGATCGACATGATCCGTGTTGCTTGCTACAGTTCTCAAATTGAAGAAGCCATCACCACTGTCAATGTGTTGCATGAAAAAGGATATGAGACGTGTCTGAACATCATGGCAGTATCGAATGTGGATCAGGTGGAATTGAAACAAAAGTTGAGGAAAGTCCAACATTGTTCAGTCGATGTGGTCTATATCGTCGACTCGTTCGGAAGCTTGTACATGGAAGAAATCCGTAGATTGGCGGAAATTTACAAGCGCATGTTACCAGATAAACAAATCGGTATCCATGCACACAACAATTTGCAGCTTGCTTTCGCCAACACCATTGCAGCAGAGCAAGCAGGAAGCAGGTTTTTGGATTCGACAGTGTATGGAATGGGAAGAGCAGCAGGCAATTGTCCCACCGAATTGTTGATTGGTTATCTACAACCAAAATATGATCTTAAACCCGTTCTAAAGGCCATAGAAGAAAGCCTAATCCCGCTTCGTAAAGAAATGGAATGGGGTTATCTGATTCCTTATGCCATTTCAGGTCAGATGAATGATCATCCTAGGAAAGCGATCGCTTTACGAGAAAAGGATGAATTGAAAGACAAGTACGTAGCGTTTTATGAGCAATCTAAAAGCATGGAAGAGAACCCTCTTCAAGCTGCAAAATAGTTGAGAAAAGCTGAGACAGGAGAGTTAGTTGAGCATGAGGAACTTCTTACAATTGATGAACAAACAAACTTTACATGAGTATGAGACAGAAGGCGGAATGAAGATCTCTCGGTCAAAAGTTGTTGTGGAAGGCTCAGAGGAGCTGGAGCTGATCCTAAAGGATATCGACCACAGCCAAGGTGGGCTATTTTCAAGCCGATACGAGTACCCTGGCCGTTATTCCAGATGGGACGTGGGTTTCATCCATCCACCCATAGTGATCCGAGCAAAAGGAAGGGAATTCTCGGTCAAGGCGTTGAATGCGAGAGGCAATGTATTGCTGAATGCGATCCAGACGCATTTAGAAAGCATTGAGGAATTGGCTTCTCTCTCATTGGATAAAACGGTACTGACTGGAAAGGTGATAGAGACGGAGGCTGTTTTTACAGAGGAAGAAAGAAGTATGCAACCATCTATCTTCACGGTCATCAGAGCAATCAAATCATTGTTTGCGTCTGAGGAAGACTCTTTCCTGGGTTTGTATGGTGCATTCGGATACGATCTCGTCTTTCAATTTGAAGCCATCCAACAAAAATTGAGGAGAGAGAAAAATCAAGCGGATCTGGTCCTCTATCTCCCCGATGAAATCACCGTTATTGATCATCAAACGAAACAGGCTTACCAGTTATCGTACGATTTTCAATACGGAAATCAGCATACGGAACATTTCAAGCGATCAGGAACAAAGATAACTCAAAATAAAAGCTCCGTACGATCTGTGCAGGAGTATAAGCCGGGTAAATATGCCAATCTCGTTCATCAAGCTAAAGCTGCCTTCAAAATGGGGGATATGTTTGAAGTTGTACCATCCCAGACCATTTATGAATCGTGTGAGTCCAAACCATCTGAAGTATTTGAACGGCTACAGGAAATCAATCCGAGCCCATATGGATTCATCATCAACTTAGGGAATGAGATACTGGTCGGTTCATCTCCTGAAATGTATGTCAGAGTCGAAGGCAATCGGGTGGAAACCTGTCCGATCTCCGGGACCATCAAACGTGGGAACAATGCGATTGAGGACGCCGAACAAATTCGGAAACTCCTCAATTCGAAAAAAGATGAAGAAGAGCTGACGATGTGTACGGATGTCGACCGGAATGACAAGTCTAGAATCTGCATACCTGGCTCTGTTAACGTTGTGGGCAGAAGACAGATCGAACTGTATTCCCACTTGATCCATACGGTTGACCATGTCGAAGGTTATATGAGACCGGAATTTGATGCGCTGGATGCGTTCTTGACACACATG
This sequence comes from Pseudalkalibacillus sp. Hm43, assembly GCF_051842935.1. Classification (GTDB taxonomy): domain Bacteria; phylum Bacillota; class Bacilli; order Bacillales; family Fictibacillaceae; genus Pseudalkalibacillus. The sequence continues at coordinate 1,360,033 of NZ_JBPXRR010000001.1, forward strand.
TGGGCAGTAACCGTTACAGGTGCTCCGAAAAAAGCAGCCATCGATTGGATCGAAAACCATGAGGAGACCCCAAGAGGCTGGTACGGTGGTGCCGTCGGATGGTACAGTTTCAATGGAGATTTGAATACAGGATTGACCTTGAGGACGATACGGTTGAAGGATGATGTCGCCGAAATTCGTGTAGGAGCAACCTTACTTTATGATTCCATCCCTGAAGCGGAAGAAGAAGAAACGTTGACGAAAGCTGCAGGTCTTCGGAAGGCGATCAAGCAGTCGAATACCGGTCATGAAACAGCTCAATCAACCCAACCTGGTAATGGCAAAAAAATTCTTATTGTGGATCACGAAGATTCCTTCGTCCACACGTTAGCCAACTACTTTAAACAAACAGGAGCTGAAGTCGTTACGCTCAGAGCACCTTTTGCACGTGAAGCATTGATGAATGAATCACGCTTTGATTTGGTTGTCCTGTCTCCAGGGCCTGGACTGCCTGAACGATTTGATGTTTCTTCAACCATTGAACGATGTATCGAAAAAAAGATTCCGATCTTCGGCGTTTGTTTAGGATTTCAAGGAATTGTAGAATACTTTGGAGGATCTTTAGGTGTCCTTGATTACCCTCAACATGGGAAAACCGCCCATATCACTAAAATGGGAGTATCTCAATTGTTTGATGGGTTACCAACGCGATTTCAAGCCAGCCGCTACCATTCTATTTATGCCGAAACGATTTCGGAATCCTTGGAATTAACGGCGCGGTCTGATGACGATATCCCGATGGCGATAGAACATCTAGACCTTCCCATCTATGCGGTTCAGTTCCACCCAGAATCAATTGTCAGTTCGGCCGATCAAATCGGAATCAAAATCATCCACAATGTGATGAACGCAGTACGCAAGCATGAGAAAAAAGTAAAAGTGTAAACAAAAGTTACCTGCAGTCTAATAGAGCTGCAGGTATTTTTATGAGTACCTAAGATGGAGAAGATCCTTACAAGAGCAACTAATAGAAACCTTCACCCATATTAAAGGAAATCATCACAATATATAGAAGTGTATGGAAAGTGTGAATGGAGGGATGAGTGATGAAAGGTCTGGTTTCCATACTCGCGGGCATTATTATTGGAGCACTGATTGCTTATTTCACCCTGGATTATAGTGGAATGACCATACAACACATGGGTGATGGTGGAGGAGAAGCAATCCGAACAATCAATGAACTGGATGTCGACTTATTGTTGGATAGCGCTCTCATCATCATAGGGATATCTGCATTCATCTACATCATCTGGTCCATGATCGAGAGAGGTCAGCACAAAAGAGAAATGCAGAGATAAGGATGGTATCAATGTATATCAGACACATCACCTCTGATGATTTCTTAACAATCTTACCTAAAATGAATGATTGGTGGGGCGGACGAGAGGTATCTCATCTATTGCCCCGCTTTTTATGCGATCATTTTCAGAATACGAGTTTCGTAGTTGAAGAAGAAAATGAAGTTACGGGTTTTCTGATTGGATTCATCTCCCAAACAAGAGAAGATGAAGCTTACATCCATCTCGTAGGTATTGATCCAAAACAGCGTAAATTGGGGAAGGGGAAACGGCTCTATGAGACGTTTTTTGAAGTTATAGAAAAACAACATGTAAATAAGGTATACGTCATCACATCACCAATTAATGCAAACTCAATCGAATTCCACTTACATATTGGTTTTGAAATCATACCTGGAGACAAGGATATAAATGGGTTACCTGTTCACTCAAACTACGATGGACTAGGAAATGATAAGGTTTTATTTGTCAAAAATCTATTAGGTTGATTAGCAGACAGTTGGGGGAGTAGAGTTTGAAAAGAATTGCGATAGATATGGATGAGGTCATAGCTGATTTCACAAAAAAACATCTTCAAGTTTATAACGAAGCCTATAAAGAAGATTTGAAGATGGAGGATCTGAATGGTACTCGTTTATGGAAAATAAGAGCATCATTGTCTCGAGAAATCTTAGATTTTGTGGACGATCCAACGTTTTTCCGTGATTTAGAGGTAATGGAAGGTAGTCAAGAAGTGATCCGCGAACTGACAAAACAGTACGAGGTATATATTACGACAGCGGCTATGGAGCATCCCAATTCATTCACAGCAAAACATGAATGGCTTAAAGAACACTTTCCTTTCTTGAATGATATGAATTTCGTATTTTGTGGGGATAAAAGTATCATTCATGCAGATTATCTGATTGATGATAATCCGAAACACTTTGCAAATTTCAAAGGAGAGGGCATCCTTTTCACTGCGTCACATAACATTCACGAACAAAAATACACGAGAGTTGATTCCTGGAAAGAAGTCTATCAATTGTTAATAGGGGAGTAATAGAGTATGTGTACAAACAAGATAGATCTCAGACCCTACGACCCAGAATGGAAAAATAGTTTTAATCTAATCAAGCAAGGAATTCAACATGATTTATCAGATTTAATCTTAGCAATTGAACATGTAGGAAGCACGTCTGTGACTGGACTTATCGCTAAACCGATTCTTGATATCGATATTGTTATCGACTGCAATGAGCTACTACCGGAAATCATAACTAGATTTAAAAAGTTAGGGTACGAACACGAAGGTGACTTAGGAATACTTGGGCGTGAAGCATTCCGTAAAACAAACTCAAGTGTCACTGAAGATTGGCATCGGAATGATTGGATGAAACATCACCTGTACGTTTGTACAAAAGATAACGAAGAGCTAAAAAAGCATATCATGTTCAGAGATTTTTTGAGAACGAATCCTGAAATCGTTAGAAAGTACGGTCAATTAAAAAGGAATCTGGCAAACTCGTCAAATCATCGTGAAGCTTATACCGCAGGTAAAACTGAATTCATCAAAGGTATTCTGGATCATTTAATGCAAGATACGGATTTAAGAGGTTCTTAAATGAAAAAAATCATTTTTCCAGCATTGATCGGTACTGTCTTATTCCTTACCTGGTACATATACAACGATGCAAACCAGGTGAACGTAATCAGCACAACTGATTATAAAAGGGTAGAGAACGTTGCAAACACCATTGAGCAGATGAGAAAGGACTCGGATAGCTCCACCCCTCTACACGAAGTGTACGAAAAACTTACTGTCATAGATGTACATAGTCACGACGCTCCCTTATTAGATGCTTCAGAGAGACGGAAAAGTGAGCTAAGTAGCTCTCTATTGGAAACCTGGAAAAAGTATGGTATTGATCGTACCGTTTTATTTGGGAACGTCTCTGAACCCGAAGCCATTCAAACTGACAAGTTAGCTTGGCAGTATTACGAAAAATATCCGGATCATATTTATCCATCATTTGCAGGCATTCCATTATCAGAGGACTCGGATGGCATTGAAAAGGTTAGACAAAAGTTGGAGCAAGGATACCTTAATATTGGTGAACTCTTTGCTGCATCCACTTATTCGAGTCATTCCGGTCTACCGTGGAAAGCTGAACACCCGCACTGGGGTCTCTTACCTGAAATCTATGATTTATGTGCTGAGTATCAGGTACCGATTTTACTTCATATCGACCCACCAAACGGAAAGAACATGGCCTACTTGAAGAAGGCTCTACGAATTCACCCAGACACCATTTTTGTTTATGCGCATGCGAATGTCCATAACACACCTGAAAATTTAAGATCATTATTAAGGAATCATGATCATCTCTATATTGATTTCTTTCCTGGCTTCACCCGTTATAATGAAAACAGTGAACAACAGCTGGCAGATTTTGTTCCGCTCATTGAAGAGTATTCTGATCAGTTCTTTTTAGGATCAGATTCAGGTTACGAAATCGGTTTGGAAAATGCGTATAAAGCGATGTACGAATTAATTCATTTGCTTACTCCTGAAACGGCTGGAAAAGTCGCTTATCAGAATTATGAACGGTTGATCGAGAATCAGCCCCCAACCGATAATCAAATACAGGAAATCAAAACCTTAACAAACGAATTGAAACTCAATCCCAAAACGTACAAATTAAATAAACGTGAAGCTAATGAATTGATCTTTGATCTAAAAAAGAAAAGTTTGAAGGAGTCTTGAATGAATAATCTCACTCGTTTTGGTAAAATGAACTTCGTGTTATCCGTGATCTTTATCGCGCTTGGATTTGTATGTATGATGAATCTATTGAAAGTGGAGCAATCCCAGACATTTGCAATCATTTTTATAGGACTGGGAATCTCTCTTGGTTTTACATCATTAATCTATCAAAAGAATGGTAGGGATTCAGCTTGAAACCTTTCACAAATGAAGTCATCAACATCATCGGTGATATTCCTCCTGGAAAAGTGATGACATATGGTCAAATTGCAAAACTGGCAGGAAGCCCGAGAGGAGCACGACAAGTAGTCCGCGTACTCCATACCATGAGCAAAGCCTATGAGCTGCCTTGGCACAGGGTCATCAACGCAAAAGGGGAAATCTCCATTCAGGAAGAAACTTTAGCGCGAATGCAAATAGAAGCGTTGGAAGAAGAAGGCGTACATGTGGATTCATCAAATCGGGTTGATCTAAGCCAGTTCAGATTTGAGCCTGATCATGAAATGGACGATGTTAACATCATATGATTATGGTTAACAAACCCTCAAACCGTATAGTTTGAGGGTTTGTTTTGGTCGAAAAATACAGTGCTACGATAAGCGTATTATGGTACCAGTCATCTCACTTACAATACTACTGTATACTTATTTAATTCTTCCCTATCACCAGGTAGAGTCACACAACCATCATGGCTCATTCCGAGTTTCCCCAAGAGCTTAGAGGATGATTGATTATCTTTAGTGGTAATGGCCACAATTTTTTTCAACCCAATGTTTTTAGCATATTCTAATGTTTTGCTAGCTGCTTCAAAAGCATATCCATTAGATTGATAATCTTTAAGAAAGGCAAAACCGATGTCGACGTCCACAAGTCCTTCTCGTTTTATCAGACCACACAATCCGATAGGCGTCTGACATTCTTTGAGTTGTGCTAAGAAAAGTCCAAACCCCTCGCGTTCATACATAGCACGAGGGCCGTTTTTAATATAGGAGGTAGCATCACCTAAATTATGAATACCTTTATCCCCAATATACTTGATCCATCCTGGTTCATTTAAAAGCGTATAGATAAACTTTGCATCTCTATCTTCTATCCATCGGAGTGTCAGTCGTTCAGTTTCAAATACTTTCATTTATTGGGCAACCCCTTCATTAGTATGGAAATTCGAATTCATTTAAATCAAGGCAGCAAGAATATTCTAAACAAACACTAATCTTTGATGATAGGTGTAATGTTTTTGAAGTCGATCGGAGAAGATAAGACTACCAAAGTTGTAGAATCCCCGTGTTCTCCACTAGTATCAATAAAGGTTTCTAATGTTTCCATTGATTCAGATACAACTTTAAGTAAGTAATTGTATCGACCGCTAATTCGATGTAATTCAACCACATCTGATGATCCTTTACAGAACTGGATGAACTTTTCACAATTCTTAGTATGAAATAATAAGAAAGCCGTTGTTGTTCTGTTAACTTTTTGCGGGGTTAGGATTGCACGGTAATGATCAATCACCTTATTTTCCTCAAGCCTTTTTATCCTCTCTGTGACCGCAGGCTGTGACATTGAGACCATTTTACCTAATTCAGTCATTGAAATTCGTGCATTGTTTTGCAGATTGATTAATATTTCAATATCCGTTTTATCCACTTTCTTTCCCCCTTATCCATGTAAATTTACGCAAAAATTTACACCTTTAAATTCATTTGTTAAGCTCAATTATTTTCTTAATTTTATAACAGAATCATTTAAAAGGCATTGGATTATGCATGTAAAATTCCTTTTCAATTCATTACCATTATTGTAATCCATACAGAAAAGGAGAATCCAAAATGGAAGACATTTATCCAAATTTACTAAGCCCTTTCCGGATTGGTAATTGGAAGCTTAAGAACAAAATAACGATGGCTCCCATGACACGTGGTTTTGCTGATGACAAGACTGGTGTTGTGGGAGATGATGTTGTCGAGTACTACAGGAAGAGAGCTGCTGATGGAGTTGGTCTTATCATTACAGAAGGAATCATAATCAGCCCACGTGCGAAGGGTACTTTCAACCTGTCTGGTTTATATACAAACGAACAGGTTAAAGGATGGCGAAAAGTAACAGATGCTGTACATGAAGAATATGGGACCATCATTGCCCAACTGTGGCATGTAGGTAGACTTACACACCATGAAGTAGCGGCTGGTTTACCTCCTCAAGCTCCTTCTGCCATCAGAGCAATAGGACATGTACATCGTTATGGAAAACCGTTTGATAGGCCTGAGGAAATGACGGAAGAGGATATCAAAGAAACAATCAAACAATATGCCACAGCTGCCCATAATGCAATGCAAGCTGGTTTTGATGGTGTAGAAGTCCATGGGGCTCATGGGTATTTGATTGATCAGTTCAATTCGGAAGTCTCCAATCATCGTACAGACGAGTATGGTGGACATCTGGCTAAGCGGATAACGTTTATGAAAGAAGTTCTTCAAGCCGTTATGTCTGAAGCTGGAGATAATAATACAATCATCCGCTTTTCTGAATTGAAAGATGATGCACCTCAATACAAGTGGAGAGACCCGGAAACCACCATTCAGACATTTACGGAAGCTTTTAAAGAGGTGGGTATTAAGATCATTCATCCCTCGGTACATCAATTTGACAAAGTGTTACTAAGGGGCCAGACATTTCATGAAGTTGTTCGAAAGCACTGGGACAGTAATATTATAGGTGTCGGAAATCTTAATCCTGAAATGGCTGAAACCGCAATTCAAAATAATGTTATCAATCTAGCAGCATTCGGTCGGCCATTGCTTGCTAATCCAGATTTTGTAACAAAGCTCGAGAGAGGAAAACCATTAGAAATCTATGATAGCCAAAAGCATTTGATAAAGCTCACATAGAAAAAAGTAGATAATCTTAAATATAATGATGTGACCGTTTTTTCGTAGGAAGAAGGGTGGATTTTCATTAGGAAAGAAGGCCACATTATCCTGCAAAACGTTTAAAATCTGGGAAATCTGTGAAGGGTCCTGTAACAAATAATTGCAGGGGGAGATTTGGATGAAACGTTGGCTATTGTATTCCATCTTATTTCTGTTTGTTATGTCACTAGCAGCATGTAGCACAAATGTAGGTGAAGACGCTCCTAATGACGAAGATAACCCTACATTGAGTGGGAATGAAAATGAAGGCAACGTTAAGGATGACATTGTTCCGGTCTCTGTTGATCTAAAGAATAGTGATGGCGACAAGATCGGCACGGTCGATCTGGAACAGCAATTCGAAGGGGTATTGATCACTATCAAGGCATCCAATCTATCGCCAGAAGAACACGGTTTTCACATTCATGAGAAAGGCATTTGTGAGGCACCAGATTTTAAGTCTGCTGGAGGTCACTTCAACCCGAATGATGCAAGTCACGGCACCGATCATGGAAACGAAGCTCATGCTGGGGATTTGCCGAACCTTCATGTCAATGAGGATGGAGCCGTTCAAGAAGACATACTCGCCGAAAAAGTCACACTGAAAAGCGGCGAACCCAATTCACTGATTGGTTCAACCGGAACTGCGTTCATCATTCATAAAGGTGCTGATGATCAAGAGTCCCAGCCATCTGGAGATGCTGGTAGTCGTGTAGCATGTGGTGTCATCAGTAAAGCAGAGTGAGCCAATTACCGATGCTTGTCCCTGTATAAATCTTGATTTTGCGTCATACACTTGCACCACTTCCCTTTTTTTGTTTTCAAAAACAGGATGAAAGGGGTGAATGACGTGCAAGGGAATATCTTCACGTATTTTGCAGCGTTGGTAGCGGGTTATTTGTTGCTAGGTATTTCATTAGAAGGCACCTTTTTGGCAAGCTTCGATTCTGCAATTGATATCATTGGAATCATCACGGTTATTGTATTTGCTGCGGTTCTGATTTTCAAAGGTGTGAAACAGATGATACACAAGGCTTGAGTGGTACTCTTTTCAGGCAACCTGACTGGGTTGCCTTTTTCTAATTAAGTGCAAAATCGGCCGTACTGAGATATCCTTGAGTTAGTAATTATTACCATGAGGAGTGACGTAATTCTATGATCATCAATCCAGTGACAATGAATGAATTGGACGATATTGCAGACCTCTTTGATCAATATCGAGTGTTTTACGGAAAAGCCTCTGATTTTGAAGCAGGGAAAGCGTTTCTTCGTCAACGTATAAAAAATGAAGAATCCATCATATACATTGCTCACGATGAGGAAGGTCGACCGATGGGGTTCGTACAGCTTTATCCCATTTTCACATCCGTAGGTCTGAAGAGGCAATGGTTATTGAATGACCTGTTTGTGGCTGAAAAACATCGTCGTGAAGGAGTGGCTGAAGCCTTGATGGCCAAAGCGAAAATACTTGCAGAGCATACCGATGCTTCCGGTATTTTGCTTGAAACAGCTGATGATAATGTCCAAGCTCAAGCGCTTTATGAAAAACTAGGATACCAAAAGGACACAGATCATTTTTATTATTTTCTCCCAGTAGAATAGCGGAAAGGATGATTATCATGAAAACGATCATTTTCGATTTCGATGGAACTTTGGCAGATACATTACCTCTCTGTTTTCATTCCTTCAACACCGTCTTCCACCAATTCGATCAGAAAGAATATCACCCTGAAGAAATCAAAAGCATGTTTGGACCTCCTGAAACGGAAATCATACGAAATCAATTGGAAAACGATCGGTACGAAGAGGCAATAGAGTGGTATTTTGAAACATATGCTGAGCAACATTCTAAGTTTGTTGATTTCAATAAGGACATGCATCAATTGTTATCACAATTAAAGGGAAATGGATTCAAGCTCGGAATCGTAACTGGTAAATCCCGAAGAAGCCTTGATATTTCTTTGAAAGAATTGCAGATGGAAGCATTTTTTGATGTCACAGTGGCGGGGGATGAAGTCGAACAGACGAAACCGGACCCAGAAGGCTTGATTGAAATTTTACAGATGATGGACGCAAAGAAAGAAGAAGCGATGTTTCTTGGTGACAGCGACGCTGATATTGAGGCCGGGAAGAGAGCAGGCGTATTTACGATCGGTGTACAGTGGTTACCGAATACGCAAGTAGCGGAATTTGCAGTAGAACCTGATCACATACTGGAAACAGTGGAGGAATTCTTTCACATGGATGTTGTAAACCAAAGTAAAACTCAATAGGAGGGTACCGAATGCTCACTTTATTCCAATACAATTGGCAGGTCCGAAATGAATGGTTTGAATGGTGCAAGCAAGTTCCAGAAGATGAATTACTTGCAAAGCGTACAGGTGGAGTCGGAAGTATTCTTGAAACGTTGTACCACATTGTCGACGTAGAATATAGCTGGATTCAAATTTTACAAGGAAAACCTGATATCGAAGAAGCTTTCCATAAGTATGATTCGCTACAAAAGGTCATTGATCTTTCTGAAGAATGCCATCCGGAAGTGGAAGCATACCTAGGGAATTGGACCAATCAAATGGAAGAAGAGTTGGATCTTCGGTTCAACAAGTTCAGGAAAGGTGAGATCCTCCGCCATATCATAGCGCATGAGATCCACCATAGTGGACAACTCTCCATTTGGTCAAGAGAAATCGGTCGCAAGCCTGTTTCAGCCAATCTGATCGACAGAAGACTGGTTCTTTCCAAATAATAGGGCTTATTACGTGTACGATGGTCTCTCGTCAGGAACAATAATCATAAGATTAAAAGAAAAAGACCAGAAACGAGGGTAGCGAATGTGCGTCTTATTTTTCGCTTATAAAATACACAATCAATATCCACTCATTGTTGCAGCAAACCGAGACGAATTTTATGAAAGACCGACTGCCCCTGTTCATTTCTGGGAGGATGACCCATCCATTCTTGCAGGACGAGACCTGAAAGAAAAGGGGACGTGGATGGGGGTATCGACAAAAGGAAGATTTGCAGCCTTGACGAATTTCAGGGATCCCAATGAACCGACGGAAAACAAAATTTCACGAGGCCAACTCGTTTCAGATTATTTAAAGAGTAAAAAAGACACATTTGAATTTCTAAAAGAAAAGCAAGAAGATCGGAACCATTATCGTGGCTACAACTTGATTGTTGGAAATGAAGAGGCACTCTTTTATTATTCGAATGTCCAAAATGAAATCAGAGAGCTTCCACCTGGAATTTATGGACTCAGCAATCATTTCCTAGATACCCCTTGGCCGAAAGTTGAAAGAGGGAAGGAAGACTTGGAGCAATGTCTTTCGAAATCAGAGGAAATGGATGAAGAATGCTTGTTTGAAATATTGAATAACCGAGATCCGGCTGACCGCCACCTGTTACCGGACACTGGGATTGGCTTGGAATGGGAGGAAAAATTGTCTTCCATCTTCATTGAATCGGAACGGTATGGAACACGTTCTTCGACGGTTTTGAAACTCGGTTTGAATCGCTACGTAGATTTGACTGAAAGAAGTTTAATTGATGGTGAACTGAACACCGAACATTTCTCTTTCCATTTCGAATAAAAAAGGTGACGGGCATCTGAAACAGAATGCCACGTCACCTTTCTTGTTTTCTACTTGTCTTCGTCGCTTTCGTTGATTAACTTATCATCTGCTGGTGCAAACTCTTCTCCAACTTCAACAGCGTATCCGTGTCCTTTAACATCTGCTTTGGATGGGTGGAGAGGATTCGTCACTTCTATAAACATATGGTAAACAAATTCCGAAGCCGCAATACCTAAGGAAGTGATCCCTGCTCCGAGGAGGCGATTATAGGCTGTATCGACGATCGGCTCGGCTAAAAGAAACAGGACGATGAACACGAACCCGAAATCAAGCGCAGTAGCAAAGAAATTGCCTAGTTTCTTCAACACGTACAGATCCCCGATTGGGTAACCGATTGCCGTAATCAAGGCGGATACCCATAAAGCATTCAGTATCGACACCCCGAAAAACGGCGTCAAAACAGAAAGGCAAAGACCGTATACAATGACAAATTTAGAAGAGATCGCAACAATATGTCTGATATTCAAATTGGATAGCTCCTTTTATTCATCTTTTCTATTTCTATGGTTTCCCATTCGCTTTTTAATATTACGCTGAACATGGTACAGGTTTGAGGCGCATACATAAGTAATGGAGGAACAGCACAACTAGGAGGGGTACCATGAAGATCAACCCGTTCAATACACCTCTTCCCATTCCGAAAATACAGAGACCTTTGTATGTGAAAGAAGGGGTTGCCTATTATGAAGTGACCATGAAACAAATGTATCAAAAGCTTCATAAAGACTTACCAGATACTGTCATTTGGGGGTATCAAGGGATTTATCCTGGTCCTACATTGGAAGTGAAACGGAATCAGAAGATTCGAGTAAGATGGATGAATGATTTGCCGGCTGAACATATCCTACCACTTGATCACACTGTCCATGGTGCTGGAGTACAGGTTCCCGATGTTCGCACCGTCGTCCATTTGCACGGAGCGCGTGTAAAACCGGACAGTGATGGATACCCGGACGCCTGGTTTACGAAAAATTATCAGGTGGTTGGATCTTTTTTTGAACAAGACACATATGAGTACCCGAATGACATGGAAGCGACGATGCTCTGGTATCATGATCACGCAATCGGCATAACGCGCCTGAACATTTATGCTGGGTTAGCAGGAATGTATATCATAAGAGATGAACATGAGGAACAATTGAACCTCCCTAAAGGAGCGTTTGAGATTCCATTGCTGATTCAAGATCGATCGTTCAATCCCGATGGAACATTTTATTATCCTGCGAAGCCCGATAATATGACGACACCCGTCTATCCATCGGTTGTACCGGAATTCTTCGGTAACACCAATCTTGTTAATGGAGTCGTATGGCCTTATTTAGAGCTTGAACCAAGAAAATATCGTTTCAGATTGGTGAACGGATCAAACGCAAGATTTTACCGGATTTCCTTGAGCAACCAACAGTCTTTTTACCAGATTGGAACTGATGGGGGACTTAGAGAAGAACCTCTGGAATTGAAAAGTTTCTTACTCGCACCCGGGGAGAGGATTGATCTGATCGTTGATTTTTCGGATTTGAAAGGGCAGACGATCGTATTGAGGAATAAGGCACCAGCGCCTTTTCCGGATGGCGAACTGCCAGATCCGTCAACGACCGGGCAAATCATGGCTTTTAAGGTGACGAAACCTCTCACTGAAAAGGACACATCTGTGATACCGAAAACATTGAATAAGATCAAATACTACAATGAAAACCAAGCGTCCATCATCCGACCTTTGACTTTAGTTCACCGAGAGGATGCTTACGGTCGACCAATCATGTTATTGGATGACCTTAGATGGGACGATCCGATAACGGAGAACCCTGAGTTAGGGGCAATTGAAATTTGGAGCCTCATCAATATCAGCGACGACACACATCCGATTCATCTCCACCTCATCCAGTTTCAAATCTTGGATCGGCAATCGTTTGATGTCGATTATTTTAACGAAACGGGAAACTTGAAATACACAGGTGATCGAAGGGGACCTGAACCATACGAAAAGGGCTGGAAAGACATCGTAAGTGCGAACCCAGGTGAGGTTACACGTATCATCGGAAAATTCCAACCTTATACAGGCCGGTATGTATGGCACTGTCACATGCTCGAACACGAGGATCAAGAGATGATGCGGCCGTACGAAGTCATCCCGAAACAAAGTCGTCTTCACCAGCTTTTCAAAAGAATACGATACAAAAGAAAGAAGGATGAATAACCTGTATTCATCCTTCTTTCGGGTTTTCTTTTATGAAATGTCCGGATCCTAACCAAGCGGACAAGGCAAATATGAGATAGATGGCCTGTGTTGCAAAGTTTCCTTGTAGAACGAGCTGCAAACCGACTCCGATACCGAGGGATGGGATGACGATGAGCAGGGTGCGCATGATCCGTTCGAAACCTTTGTTTCTCGGTAGTGGCCAAATCCGAGAAAAGATGACCCCTAACGCTACTCCTAATGCGGATACAATGATGATTTGAAATATGACGGTAGGTGTCGGGAATGGCCAATCTGCGATGTAATGTCCAAGCAGATAAAAAATCTCCAGGAAAAGAGCGATTCCAAGTGCTTTCTTGATCACTTTCAAATCCAGATAAGGTTGAAACATATATAACGCAAGCGTAAGTAGTCCGAAGAAAACCGTCATAAATCATTTCCTCCTCGATATGTAAAAAGGGGGGAAGATTCTCCCCCAATTGTTCAACCTGTCTTGTCCATCACCTTCGGTACGCGGATATCTTCCACCATTTGTTGAATGTCTTCTGGTGGTGCTGCTGTCCTTCGTGAAACGATGAAAGAGATGATGAAATTCAACAATGCACCGACTACTCCGATTCCTTGAGCGTTGATGCCAAAGAAACTTTCCAGAACAGGTGCGTCTGTACCGAAGATTTGAGGTGAGCGCATCAAAAGGATCATGATAACAGTAAAGGCTAGACCCACTGAAATTCCCCAAATCGCTCCTTCACGATTCATCCGTCGATCGAAGATGCCTAGTAATATTGCAGGGAATAAGCTGGCTGCCGCTAACCCGAAGGCGAATGCGACCACTTCGCCAACAAATCCTGGTGGGTTGATGCCGAAATAACCAGCAACGATAACAGCCAAAAAAATCATCAGTCGACCGACTTTCAAACGCTGTTCCTCACTTGCATTCGGCCTGTAGATTCTGAAATAAATATCATGGGAAACTGCGCTGGACATGGCCAGCAATAAACCTGATGCGGTGGATAAAGCAGCCGCTAGACCTCCTGCTGCTACCAGCGCGATAACGATTGGAGCAAGACCAGCTACTTCCGGAGTAGATAGCACAATGATATCCCGGTCAATAGTCACTTCATTCGTTGCTTCATTGGATGAGAAGGCTAGAACGCCGTCTCCATTTTTATCATCAAGCGTCAGTAACCCCGTTTCTTCCCACTTCGAGACCCATGCTGTTTCACGAACTTCGTTGATCGGTTGATCGTTAAAACTGTTGATTAGATTATATTTTGCAAAAACACCTATCGCGGGTGCTGTTGTATAGAGCAATGCGATGAATAGCAATGCCCATCCAGCAGACCATCTTGCTGCACGGACGTTTTTGACTGTATAAAATCGGATGATGACGTGAGGTAAACCAGCCGTTCCAATCATAAGCGCCAGTGTGACCGCAAATACATTGAGAGCGGACATGTTCTGGAATGGAGCTAAATATTCCTTCAGTCCCAGTTCAACCTGTAGGACACTCAATTCTTTCGCAATATCACTGAATGTCAAAGCCAATTGAGGTACAGGGTTTCCTGTCAATTTGAACGAGATGGCAACTGCTGGAATCAGGAAAGCGACAATCAGGATAGAATATTGGACGACCTGTGTCCAGGTGATTCCTTTCATTCCACCTAGTACGGCAAAAAATGCGACAATGGCCATTCCTATAAGTACGCCAATGACAATGTCCACTTGTAGATAACGGCTGAATACGATTCCGACACCACGCATCTGTCCCGCTACATATGTAAGTGAGATGAAGATTGTGGCTACTGCCGCAACCGCACGTGCACCATTGGAATAATAGCGGTCACCGATGAAATCCGGTACCGTATAGCGACCGAATTTACGCAGATACGGTGCTAAGAGGAGGGCAAGGAGTACATATCCCCCTGTCCAGCCCATCAAATAGATGGTGCCGTCATACCCTAGGAATGAGATCAGACCTGCCATCGAGATGAACGATGCAGCTGACATCCAGTCCGCAGCAATTGCAGCTCCATTCGCGACTGCCGGAATGTCATTTCCAGCCACGAAGAAATTGCTCGTATCTTTCACTTTTGAGCGCCACCCGATATAGAGGTAGATGGCGAAGGTAAGAACGACGAGCGTCAAGGTAAGGGTTTCTACACTCATGTCGATACCCCCTTATCCTTCGTTTTCTTCTTCGTCAATATGACCTCCTGTACGTCATACTCTTCATCGAGCTTGTCCATCCGTTTAGCATAATAAAAAATCAAGATCAAAAAGATGATGATTGAACCTTGTTGTGCAAACCAAAAAGCCAATGGAACACCAAAGAACTGAACTTCACTGAGAGGTTTCGCAAGTATGATGGCAGCGACTAAGGAAACGAGTGCCCAAATGACGAGCAGCACCTTGATTAGACGAGTATTTTTCTTCCAATATTCATGCTGCTTTTTTGTCATGTCTTGTTCGATGTCTTTCATCTACTACACCTCCTGATCATGTTCCGTGACTAATTCGACAGATGGATGAAGGTTCATGGTCCTTGATGGATCACCACCTTTCAATACAAAGGTAATCTTCTATTTTCTTTCATCCAAAATTATACATTAAATGTTTGAATATTTTAAATTTTAAAACGAAAATAGAACAAGATTGATAGGAATGAACTAATTAATACAACTCTAGTCGTATTCCTTTTCCGTGTTTGGTTAGATTTCATCTCTAAAATCAGCATTATCACCATCTCTCGTTAATATAGTTAAAGTGTATAGACAATTCATAAGTACGAGAATTGTACGATTTTCGTAGAAAAGGAGAGGTGTCCAATGCTACATATCGTCGCTTGCATCAAGCAAGTGCCTGATACGAAAATCATCAAGATGAATCCTAAAACCAATACCATGGATCGGGCCAGTGCGCCGGCGATTTTGAACCCATATGATGCTCATGCTGTGGAAGAGGCTGTCAGAATCAAGAAACGATATGGAGGTATCGTTTCTGTATTGACGATGGGACCGCCGCCAGCGGTCAAGGCCATCAAGAAATGTATTGAAATCGGAGCTGATGAAGGCTATATGATTTCTGACCGGAAATTTGCTGGTGCTGACACATTGGCAACGAGTTATGCTCTGACGAAAGCCATTGAAAAGATTTCGAAAATCAGACCTGTCGACCTGGTCCTGTGTGGGAAGATGACCATCGACGGTGATACTGGACAAGTCGGTCCAGGAATCGCCAGGCGTTTGGATATTCCACCTTTGACCTCGGTCAAAAAGGTAGAGGTTATCAATAAAGACGAGGGATATGTCATCGTCCACCGTAAGATTGAAGATGGACATGAAGTCATCCAATCCAGTCTTCCTTGTCTCATGTCCGTAGAGAAAGAAATTAATGAAGTGCCTTATTCGCCTTTTCCGAATATGCTCAAAGCTGCACGATACGAACCACATATTTGGTCAGTCGATGATTTAGAAGAGGTGGACATTAAGCAATTAGGATTGAAGGGTTCTCCGACCATCGTAGCGAAAGTTTGGGCACCTCCTAAACCTGAAGGCGGTAAGATGCTTGAAGGAAATGCGGAAGAACAAGTGAATCAGCTTCTTTCTGTCGTTTTAGAGAAGAAAGAACTGTTCCGTTTGAAAGGAGGTTCTTCATCATGAATTTTGAAGACTACAGCGGTGTATGGGTGTTTTTGGAGGAAGATGGAGATTCGGTCGCTCCTGTTTCTCTTGAATTGTTAGGGGCTGGTAGAAGGCTGGCGGACAAACGAGGCGTTAAACTGGGCGGCATCATCATCGGGAATGATGTGAAGCATCTGTCGACCGTTGCGTTTGAATACGGGGCAGATGTCGTCTATGTCTATGATCAGGAGATTTTCACCCATTACAGGACCGAATCTTACATGAAGGCGTTGCTCCATTGTAGTGAAAAGCATAAACCAGAAATCATACTGTTTGGTGCAACTTCAACAGGAAAAGACCTTGCAAGCGCTGTCGCGACAGACTTACCAACGGGGCTGACTGCTGATACGACCGAGTTGGATGTAGAGGAAGACACCGGGTTATTGCTCGCAAGTCGCCCTGCATTCGGTGGAAATATCATGGCAACGATTTTATGTAAAAAGTACCGACCTCAGATGGCGACAGTCCGTCCGAAGGTGATGAAAGCACTAGAGCCTGAAGAAGGACGAGTTGGTGAGCTCGTCGAGGAATCGATAGACGTTAAGGAAGATGATATTCGTACAAAAGTATTGGAAATCGTCAAAACGACGACAAAGAAAGTGCGAATTGATGAAGCCGATATCGTGGTGGCTGGTGGAAAAGGACTAGGAAGTGCAGAAGGATTCAAGCTGATTCATCAATTAGCGAATACATTAGGCGGAGCAGTCGGAGCGAGCCGAGATGTCGTCGAAGCCGGTTGGATCGAGCACCACCATCAGGTCGGGCAGACAGGTGTTACCGTCACTCCGAAAATATATATAGCGGTCGGCATTTCAGGAGCGATCCAACACCTCGTCGGAATGAAAAATTCCGGTATGATCATCGCCATCAATAAAGATCCGGATGCAGCCATATTTGAAGCTTGTCATTACGGAATAGTGGGAGATGCTTTTGAAATCCTCCCGTTAATGATCAAAGCGTTTGATCAGGAATTGTCCAGGAAGGAGGTCGACCATGCCAGAGAAGTTTGATTGTATCATCGTCGGTGCAGGGCCAGCTGGAATTTCATGTGCTTTCGAACTAGCCAAAGGAGGAGCGAAGGTTCTTCTATTGGAAAGAGGCGAGTACCCTGGATCCAAAAACGTCATGGGCGGTGTCCTGTACAGAAAAATGATGGAGGACGTCATTCCTGATTTCTATAAAGAAGCACCCCTTGAAAGACCGATTGTTGAACAACGGTTCATGATGATGGATAAGGAGTCTGCCGTCACTTTCGGATACAAAGGGATGGAATGGGGGCAAGAACCATATAACAACTTCACCGTCTTGCGTGCCAAGTTCGATCAATGGTTCGCATCGAAGGCGGTTGAACAAGGAGCTTTGTTAGTCAATGAAACCGTCGTAACTGAATGTATTGTTGAAAAAGGAAAGGTCATCGGCGTCAGGACCGATCGACCGGACGGAGACGTATTTGCTGATGTGGTCGTTTTAGCAGATGGTGTGAATTCACTTCTGGCAAAATCACTTGGCTTCCATAAAGAATACAAACCTGATGAAGTTGCACTCGCCACGATGGAAATCTTGAAGCTCGATAAGAAGATCATAGAAGACCGCTTCAATCTCGAACCGAATCAAGGCTGTACAATCGAATTGTTCGGAGATGCCACGAAAGGCATCCTGGGGACCGGTTTCCTATATACAAATAAAGATTCGTTAAGCATCGGTGTCGGAACGTTATTATCCGGATTGATCAAACATAAGATTAGACCATACGAATTATTGGATTACGTGAAAGGTCATCCGATGATCAGACCGTATCTGCAAGGGGGAGAGCAGCAAGAATATTTGGCCCACTTGATTCCAGAAGGCGGCTATAAATCAATGGGGAAAGTCGTTGGTAATGGCGTCATCGTGGTTGGAGATGCTGCACAACTCGTGAACGCTATTCACCGTGAAGGATCGAACCTTGCGATGACTTCCGGAAGATATGCTGCTGAAACAGTCCTGGATGCAATGGAAAAAGAGGATTTTTCAGAGGGGACACTGGATCAGTACCGTGTGAAGCTGATGGCGAGCTTCGTCGGTCAAGATATGAAAAAGTACAAAGACTCCACTCATCATTTTGATAAATTCCCGCAATACTTCGACCAGTATATTCCTATGATGAATCGTGCTGCCAGTCAGATGTTCACAGTGGACGGTACGTCTAAATGGGAAAAGCAGAAGAAGATTTGGAAAGACATCGGATCTCCAAGGGAAAAGATCAAAATCGCCCGGGATATGTACCGGGCATGGAAGGTGATGAAATAATGAGTGAGGAGAAGAAAACACAATCCATTGAAGAAAAGCAGTACCTCGTCCGATTCAACGCAGACACGAAGTCCCATCTTCATGTGAAGAATCCTGAAATCTGTATGACCGATTGTCCAGATAAGATCTGTACACTTTTTTGTCCGGCAGAAATTTATAAGTGGGAAGACATCCGGATGCACATCGGATATGAAGGTTGTCATGAGTGTGGGAGCTGCCGAATCGGATGTCCACATGAAAACATCGACTGGGTCTACCCGAAAGGCGGTCACGGGATCATCTTCAGGTTAGGTTAGATAAGGTTGGAGAGCTGGTTCAATAAGAACCAGCTCTTTTTTTCTATCCATCAAAAAAACACCTCATCATAAGGTGTTGCCTTTTTATCAATCAGATACATATGTATTTGTTTATGTACACTATTTCACAAACCACTTCAAAAAGAGAGGAAGGTAGGCTTCATTCTCTTTTTTTATTTAACAATCGTAACCAACTGATCTTCTTTCGCCATTTTCTCCAACTGACTCGTGTAGTCAATGGCTTTATGAATGGAAGAGAAACGTTCAGATACGAAGTAAGGAAGCTTATAATTGAATCCTCCACACTTTTTCGAAGGGAAGACGACCACGTTCCAATGGTAAGCCCCTGTATCTTTATCCATTTCACTACCCTCTAATACAATCAACCAATGTGTACATGTCTCACAATCTACTGAACTACGATCAGATTCTCCGATGGTGATCAGAGCTCTCTGATAAAATTCACCGTAGTTCGGGACGTTCCTCATAGACCTCACTCCCTTGATATTAGAACTGAAAAATTGTCTTATAACAGTATATGTACGACCAAGACGAATGATTATAGAATTGTCAGAAAACATATAAAAAAATGAGATTGACAAACGTCAACCTCATCTCATTCCAATTAATAGAAGAACCCGCCGCCACCTCCGCAGCAGAATCCTCCTCGACGACGTCGAGTACCACCAACGCAAGCAGCTCCTACGATAATCAATAGGATGAACAAGATTACGAGAAGCGCAAAAGTTCTCCCACTGATTCCACCTACAGCATCATCACTCATATTCAAAACCTCCTTTCATATCTACTATATGTGTATTGGATTCGATGTGGACAGGCTATCGAATAGCTACAAGAAAAATGGGCATATATTTTTTCATTTAATTCAGGAGCCTTTATAATGGTTGGCAAAGGAGATGATGTCATGTTGCTTGAAACTATACCGGATGTGCAACTACAGGACCTTGACGGGAAAACTTTTTCAACGGCACAACTGAAGGGCAAGAAAGCACTGATCTTCATGTGGGCATCCTGGTGAAGATGCCGGGAGCAACTGCCTGGATGGCAGGAATTCTATGAGCAAATGGCAAGAGAAGATTTTGAGATTTTATCTGTAGCAGTCGATCTACAAGGTCCTGAAGTGGTCAAACCTTATGTGGAAGGAACCACATTCACGACAGTCGTTGATACGGAGAACAAACTGAGTAGTCTTTTCCAATTTAAAATTGTCCCGAACGGAATTTTTGTAGATGAAAATGGAACGATTAGGTTGATCAAGCAAGGCTTTAAAGTGACGGAGAAAACACATCTCGATGCCGTCAAGCAGTTACTGGACGAAAAAGTAGAAAAGATAGAGTTGGAAGACTCCTATTATTCACCACCATCCCAAGTCGAACAGGTGCAAATCCAACTGGCCGAAACAAAATACAAGCTCGGTATGCAATACTTGAAAAACGAACAAAAGGAAGATGCATTGAAGGAACTGGACGAAGCCCTTCAGTTAGATCCGGATAACTTCCTTATTCGAAAGCAAAGATGGTATATCCGCCACCCTGAGAAATTTACGGATAAGATCGATACCGACTGGCAACAAACGCTTCTGAAACAAGAGAGGGAAGAAGAGGCGAAGAAGAACGGTGAGCTTGATTGTGGTCCTGAAGGGTGTGAAATCCCAGGAACCAGTCAGTAGTCTAAAATCAATAAAACCTGAATTCTATGTATCTAGAGGACTCTTCAGAGTTCCTCTTTTTTTTATGAAATGATTATAAGATTAAACTAATAACGGGCGAAGAAAGTCTTGATTCTCATGAAACGATACATGATTCGTGCATGTCGACCTACCTCTGTGTCATATTGCATTTCCTCTCGTAACCTCTCCATGAATTCCAGGTCACATTCTAAACAAGGTCCATACATTTCATAACACTCATCATGTATTTTACAAGCAGCATCAACATCGTTAATTGGAAACCCTGGTCCGCTGCAGCCGGGTCCACAATATCTGTAACCTGGAAAAATACAAAAACCCTTCTTGGTTCGCCGATCTTCAAACATTTTTTGAACCTCCCTTGTCACCTACTAGGTATCTATGAACTAGTAATACTATATGACTTGTCCAATGGGATGGATTGTTTGAACACCTAACAATTCACGGAAAAGACTGGCTCTTAATGAAGATTTGCAAAAAATGTGTACAACCTTCTAGTACACTTGTCCAAACAAAAGTGCCAGACATGCATACGGTGATAATAAGAAGTAAACCTTCTTTAATTCACTGGAGAAAGGAGTTTTTTTATGTCATACGGACGTGGAAATGGTTTCGCTTTGATCGTCGTATTGTTTGTCCTACTCATCATTGTAGGGTGTGCTTTCGTAAGCTGGTAGGACCTTTCCTGTAGAAGTCAGGTGAGGTAAGTAAAGAGGGTGGCTATCATAGTCACCTTTTTCTATTCTTAAATGAGATACATGTGAGGAAGTTGCGGTGATTTTTTACATAAAAATGCTCCATCAGCGTGTAGGCCGATAGAGCACTATTATTTTTACCATTATTCTTCTTCAAATAGCCTCTCTCCGCGTTGTAGCCTCATCGCAATGGTAGCCATGTGTGGCATTTCGCGGGAAGTTGGAGCGTGACCTGCAAGATAGCGGGTGACAGCAACAATCAACGTTTCCTGAGCCCGTTTTGCGAGAGAACTTTCATCCTTTTCCCATTCATCATGTTCCATTAATGCTGCTTCATACATTTGGAAAGAGTGGAATTCAGCATCCTCCCGTAATAAAGCATGCCCTAATGTATTGAAGAGACTTGATTTATCACCATTATTGGAAAGATAGGTCACCACCCATTTCGCAGCCTCCGTAACTTGCTGCTGCTTATTCATAAGATCCAGCAGTTCAGATAGGTTATCAGAATCTAACGGCTCGTCGGTCGGTTTCGGCTTTCTTGCTTTCGGCATGTTCAAAAACCGGTCCAAATAAACGCTCATCGCCGCATGGAAAACACCGCGTGTCAATTCAACCGTTCTCGAACGTTTCAACGATTGATGCACCGCATGCGCATGGGTGAAAGTGTGCAATACTGTAATCCAATCGCTGAAATCATTCTGCGTATGAAAATGGGCGATCCGTTCGGCTGCTGCTAATGAAACCAGCTGCGCAAGTCTCTCAGGAGAAAGACCACTTTCTAATGATTCCATCATAACCTGTACGGTTTCCACAGGTCGATCAGATAGGATCTGCTCAAGAATCGCTTCTTCATCAATGGATGTCTCTGATCCTTCATTTTTTAGAATATCAGGAAGTTTTTCAAACGCTTGGTGTAAGGGTTTAACCAAATTGACCGGCGATTGCCAACTGTGTGATTCTTCACTTCGAGTTACATTCGAAATCCCTGGTAAGAGGGAAGAAAGAATGTACGGACGAGATTCATCCCCGATATGCTCCAATATTTCGAACGCTTTGTTATGGAAATCAAGGGTATGTCCGGCATTGATGTAAAAGTGGTCTGTAACAGCAGTCATCATCATATCTGAAATCTGTTCATCGGACCAACACGTTTCAATTGCAGTCAACAGTACTCGTTCAGCACCTTGCTGGTCCCGGACTTCGACACAATGTCGATACCATTTCATCAATTGTTCTTTCGTTTGATTTTCTCCAAGATCGGTTTGCGGCAAAGAGCCTAACAAAAAACGTGTCCCCATCCCTGAACTTTCTCTTGCAACATGTACCAATCCTTGATACAACGCTAAAATCTGACCTGTTTTATCAAGTTTGGGCAAGACGTTCGTCATGGCTGTCAAAATTGTCAAACCTGATCTCCAGCCACTTTGCCGATGTTTCGTGCCGAACTCAATTCCTACTTTGGAAATTTCAGTAGGGGACACGCCTGCTTCGACCAACCCGACGACTGCCTTGGCAATTACAAGGCTTAAACTTTGTTCTAGTCCTTCTCGTAACCGTCTTTGGAGTTTCTGGATGGTGGTTTTCTGATGAGGGACCGGTACGACATACACTTGATCATTTACAACTTCAACCGGATAAGTCGGTACATCATCTGCCCATGGGTCGAGTGTTCCGCCACTTTTCACATCAAAGCGTGCATGGTGCCAATGACAAGTGAGGATACCATCGCACAAGCTTCCCATATGAAGCGGGAACCCCATATGTGGGCAACGATTATCCACAGCGTGAATTTCTCCATCATGCACAAAGACAGCAATTCCATGATTCCCGCCTTTAATGACTTTTGCGCCTTCTTGTTTCAAATTTTCAATTGATCCTGCTTCGATTTTTTCTTCCAACATGTGAACCCTCCTTTGTTTTTCTACACCTATTAGTTTAAATTAACGATTTTCATCTTGAATCCTTCATAAGTAGAAACATCTCTCATTCAAAAGTCTGAGATGAACAATTTCCAAATAATGCATAAAGGCGAATCTACATGGAAAGCTAAAAGAAATGAACAGCAGGAGAGTTCTTCATGGGCTATCGAAAAAAACCGATCCGAAAATCTTTAGACAAGTCAGAACCTCACGCTTTCGAAGTTACCGATCGACCAAGACCGCTTTCTTCAAACATGGAAGAAAATGTGGAGGTCATTACACAAGCCCTGGGAAACAGTTCCGATTTACAAGTGAAAAGATTCACGCTCATGTCGGCAAAATCGAAGAACGCGTCTCTGATCTTTTTGAAGGGGATTGTAGATGCTTCAACAGTCAATCATTTTACGACGAATTTGGTCATTCAAAGAACGGATGAGGTTACTCAACAATCTAAGGAATTGCCGATCGGTGAACTTGAACAGTTTGAGAATCTGAATGAATTAATACAATCCATCCTATCAGGTGATGCGGTATTACTGATGGAGGGTGAAGAGCTTGGTTATGTAATTGATGCGGACAATCAAAATTTCAGAGGTGTTCAGGAGTCTACGGCTGAACCTGTGGTCCGGGGACCGAAAGAGGCCTTCACGGAATCCATTGAACTGAATACAGCTATGGTTCGGAGAAAAATCAGAGATCCGAACTTACGGGTCAAATCCAAGGTCATTGGACGCTCCACCCGGACAGATGTAGCAGTCTTGTTTCTTGAAGGAGTGGTCAATGAAAAGATCGTAGAAGAAGTCAATCAACGGCTTGACCGGATCGACATCGATGCGATTTTAGAAAGTGGAAACATAGAGGAATTGATAGAAGATGAGACGTATTCACCGTTTCCAACTACATTCAATTCTGAAAAACCGGATGTCATCGCTGCTGGATTGTTGGAAGGCAAAGTCGCCATTATTGTAAACGGATCCCCATTCGTCTTATTGGTTCCAGCCCTTTTCGTACAATTCTTCCATTCAGCAGAAGATTCCTACCAGCGGTGGGACATATCAAGTTTACTGCGATTATTAAGGGTTTTCAGCTTCTTCGTCTCCTTGCTTGGGCCTGCTTTTTACATTGCACTGAGTACATTC
The DNA here is from genome assembly GCF_051842935.1 of Pseudalkalibacillus sp. Hm43. Taxonomy (GTDB): domain Bacteria; phylum Bacillota; class Bacilli; order Bacillales; family Fictibacillaceae; genus Pseudalkalibacillus. The sequence continues at coordinate 1,384,589 of NZ_JBPXRR010000001.1, forward strand.
CATCAAGAGATGTTGCCGACGAATCTGTTGATCAGTCTTGCTGCACAAAGAGAAGGGATCCCTTTTCCAGCCATTTTCGAAGCGATTTTAATGGAAGTGACGCTTGAGATACTGAGAGAAGCGGGAATTCGATTGCCTGTCGCTGTTGGACAGACGATATCCATTGTAGGGGCATTAGTCGTTGGACAGGCAGCTGTGGAAGCTGGCTTCGTTTCGCCTGCCATGGTCATCGTCGTTTCCATCACAGCGATTTCAAATTTCATCATTCCTTCGTACAATTTGGCCATTTCAATCCGTATACTTCGATTTTTATTTATGATGTTTGCTGCTACATTCGGTCTTTATGGAATAGCTTTAGGATTATTCGCGCTTTCCTTACATCTCTGTAGCTTACGTTCATTTGGTATTCCATACATGTCGCCATTGGCACCATCAAATTTGCAAGACCAGAAAGATACCCTTATCCGTTTGCCACAAAATCTTTTATTCACTCGACCTAAACTGTTGAGTCAGAAGGATGTCGTCCGACAAAAGACAAAAGGGTCAAAATGAAAGGGAGATCGTGATGAAACTGAGATTGATCGTAGTCTATATTTCCCTTCTCATCTTAAGCGGGTGTTGGAACAGCAGGGAATTGAATGAAATTGGAATAGCGGTGGGTTTAGGAATCGATAAGACAGAAGATGATCAAGTTCTTCTCACTGTCCAACTGGTCAATCCTGCTGAAATCTCGACAAAACAATCCGGTGGATCACGTGCACCGATTGTAACGTATCAAGAAAAAGGGGATTCACTGTTTGAAGCCTTACGAAGGATGACCAAAACCGTCCCTCGTAAAACGTATTTTCCACACCTACGGATGCTCGTAATTGGAGAGAAGGCTGCTGAAGAAGGTATTGCCACTTCGCTAGATTTAATGGAACGTGATCAGGAATTCCGACCTGATTTTTACGTCGTCATTGCAAAGGATCACGATGCACAAGACATTCTTGATCTCTTGGTACCTGTCGAAAAGATTACAGCGCAAAACCTTTTTACCAAGCTGGAAACTTCATCAAAAGTTTGGGCACCTACCGCCGCTTTGAAATTCGGAGATTTGCTGGATCAGTTTACAAGCCAGGGTAAGCATCCTGTCATCAGTGGTGTACAGATTATAGGGGATGAGAAAGCAGGAAAACAGATGGAAAATTTACAGTCAGTAGATCCATCGACGAGACTTCAATACAATGATTTGGCAGTTTTTGAAGGGGATCGATTAAAAGGCTGGCTGGATGAGTCTCAGAGCAAAGGGTACAACTATATCATCAGTGATGTCACCAGCACAATTGTGAACATTCCTTGTAAGGAAGAAAAGGACAGCATATCCATAGAGATATTGAATACAAATTCAAAAATGACCAGCAAAATGATGAATGGTCAGCCTCATATGGAGGTAAATGTAAAAGCTACTGGGAACGTAGGAGAGGTCGAGTGTCCTATCAATTTGCAGACTTCCGAAACGATCGAGCGATTGGAGAAGCAAACCGAGAAAGATATTGAAATGCAAATCAACCATGCAATCACTGTAGCGAAAGAAGATTTCCAGCTTGATATTTTTGGTTTTGGAGATGAGATCCATCGTGCACATCCTGCTTATTGGAAACGCATCAAATCAAAATGGGATGAAACTTTCGTCGATATGCCAATTAACGTCAAGGTTGAGGTGAATATCCGTCAATCCGGAAGAAGAAGTAATCCATTCATCAATAACTTGAAGGAGTAATCCCATGTGGAATTTCTTATTCATTTTCATTGCAATCATTATTATTATCGGTATGGATGGTGTTCCCTTATGGAAGGTACGCAACAAAAGGGCATTGTTGGTATTCGGGGTTACATTGTGTATCGGTCTCGGATTGTTGATCTATCAGAATACGGGAAGAATGATTCCATCACCATTATTATGGATACAATCGATATTAAGTCCGATCACAGAAAAGTTTTATGAAATCTTCAAGTAACAAAGGAGGATGGAGATGATTGAAAAGGGAAAGATCAGTGTCCGCCAATTTACGATCCTCGTTCTTTTTTATGTCATCGGAACAACGATTTTGGTCATTCCATCTATCCTTGCTACTAATGCGAAACAAGATACATGGATATCCGGCTTAATCAGTTTAGGGATAGGGTTATCTGTAACCCTCTTATATTATAAGCTTGCATCAAAGTACCCAGAGAAAAATTTTGCGGAGATCCTGGAAGCCCTCTTTGGGAAATGGATCGGAAAGATCGTCTCCATCATTTACCTCATCTTGTTCGTGTTTCTGCTTTGTGTTTTTGTACTTAGGGACATAGGGGATTTCATGGTGACGGTGATGATGGTCGAAACACCGATACAAGCTATCCATATCAGTTTTCTACTTGTTGTCATCCTAGCGGTTCGACTAGGGTTGGAGACGTTTTCCCGTGCTGGTGAATTATTTCTTCCCTGGGTCCTTCTGTTATATTTTGTTTTATTGTTCACGATTGCTCCTCAAATCGACATACGTAAGGTACAACCTGTGTTAGAGAACGGACTCAAACCGGTCCTTCATGCAAGCTTTTCCTTTCTCACATTTCCTTTTTTAGAACTCATCGTATTCATGATGATCATACCGTATGTGAACCGACCTGAAAAAACGAAGAATGGAATGTTGATCGGCACAATGGTTGGTGGCGTTCTTCTTATACTTGTTTCATCAGTTTCTATACTGGTTGCTGGAGTAGAAGAGACGACAGAAAGCATATATTCAAGTTATGACCTTGCAAAACAAATCAATCTGGGAGGATTCTTCCAACGAGTTGAAGCGATGGTGGCATTCATTTGGTTTACAACGGTCTTCATGAAGCTGACGATCTTAACATACGTCGTATCGCTAGGGCTCGCACAGACACTCGAAATCAAGGATTATAAAGTGCTGACTTTGCCACTAGGATTGCTTATGTACGTACTGGCAAATAATATTTTTCCAAATGTGGCATTTCTCATTGAGTTCACCGAAACGATGCAAATTTACGTATTTCTGTTCGGATTTGTGTTTCCTCTCATTTTATGGGGCGTTTCCCTCGTAAGAAGAGAAGATACACTAAATTGAACCTCACCTACGCTCAAATATCGCTTTCTTTGTGTATACCGCAAGGCTGAGTTTTTCCAGTGAGCTGCAGTAGTTCTTTTTAACACTGTTACTCTCATCTCCAAGTGTTGGAGAAAACAAGTCATTCGGCAATGCTCCTTGGTACCAATCGTGAATCATTGGAGCTTCATGGTCCACATCAGGCCATACATATTGAAGTTGTGGACTGTAAAGTTTCGGGACACCTTTTTTCAAGTTGCAGGATTTGATTTGTGGGTTGAATAGTCTACCTGGCAAGGAAACTTTCACATCATGGAAGAGGTGTGGCCAGAAGTCTTTTCTTGATGCCGTATGATTTTGTTTGAAAGCCCAGTTGAGTACGGATTGTAGGTGACCTGAAGACTGGAAAAGAATCGCATACAGACATTTTCCGATGCTGATTCGTTCCTCTAGGGACGTAAAATCGTGAACGATGCGACCAAGTAAATTAACTCTACTGGATCCTTCTTCATAGGGAAATAGAATGTAGTTGAGATTCAACAGGTCTTGGAGGGCAAACGATGTTTTGTCCATGATCTTCACTTTATATTCTTCATTCTGGATAATTCTTGTTTCAATATAGTTCTGTTCATTGATGATCAGAGCGATGGTCAACTTGGACTGATCCTCGTCGCGCCAAAAGTCATTCCAGTTCTTTTCCATGAAACGTGAAACATGAAAATGATGAAGTAATGAAAACAAAGGAGCTCGCTGTCTCTTACTAGCTTCATAAAGCAATAACTGAGGAAAAGCATCCTGGAAAATCAACCAATTTCCCCGTTCAAGCCACATGAAATAATGAGTCCTTTCCTCTTCAGAAAGAAGCTTAGGAAGAAATTCTCCTTTCAGATCCGTCATATTCCAACCAGCATTTCTCGAGACCATGTGGGCAAGGAAAGACCAGTCAATTTCAGGGTTCCTTCGAAAATAGTCCAAGTAAGCCATCGTCCTGGTTACGTTGTTTACGTTCAATGCTTTGGTCTCTTGTTGGATGGAGTGTACAAGCTCCATATAATGAGAATCATGCATATTTGCACCTCCTCTAAGTGTGATGTCCACTCAAACCTCTGAATAAGATGGTGAAAGGAGGTTGATGACGTTGGTAGATAACATTGAACAAGAAATGGAACGGATCGTAGCCAAATTGTTGAGCAATCAATCTTCAGATGGATCTTGGAATTATGCATTTGAAACGGGTATAGCGACCGATGCCTATACCATCATTTTATTACGAAGTTTGGGAATACATGAGGAGGGTTTCATTCAGTCGTTAAAGGAAAGACTCCTCCGAAAGCAAGAGGGAGATGGATCGTGGAAACTGTTCAAGGACCAACCGAATGGAGACTTGTCATCGACTATTCAAGCCTATAATGCCTTACTCTATTCAGGCTATGTAAAGAAAGATGATCCCTATATGGAGAAGGCTTCATCCTTCATAACACGAGAGGGAGGTATAGAGCATGCTGGTACATTTACGAAATTCCTGCTCGCTCTTACAGGACAGTATGACTGGTCTTCCATCGTATCCATGCCGATTGAGATTATGCTTTTCCCCTTAAAAGCTCCATTAAATTTTTATGATTTTTCTGTATTCGGGAGAGCGAACCTTGCCCCCGTGTTGATTCTTAGGGAAAAGAAATTTCAATTGCCAACTTCATATACTCCAGATCTTAAGCATCTGTATACATCTGAACAAAAGAGAACGAGTGTATCTCAGACGAGAGAATGGCGTGGCATGTTAACAATAATCAATGAACAATTACAAAAATTATCAGAAACACCTGAGAAACTGAAAGCAAAAAGCATCGAAGCGGCTTTACAATATATGCTGAAACGAATTGAACCTGATGGAACACTCCTAAGCTACTACAGTGCGACCTTTTTCATGATCTTTGCTCTGTTGTCGCTCGGTTATCCTAAAAATCATCCATTAATCATCAACGCATGTAGAGGTATTTTCAGCATGGCGGATCATATGGATGGAACCATCCATATGCAATATACGACTGCAGATGTGTGGAATACTTCCTTGATCAGTCATACGCTACAAGATGCTGGTTTGTCTTACACAATACCAGCCATACAAAAAGCGAATCAGTATTTATTGACCCGTCAACAATACAAATTCGGTGATTGGGTGTTGAACAATCCAGACACCATTCCAGGAGGATGGGGTTTTTCCAATATCAATACAATCAACCCAGATGTAGATGATACGACCGCAAGTCTACGTGCCATTCGAACGCAAGTGTCCGAAAATCCCTCCTATCAGCAATATTGGAAGAGCGGCCTGAAATGGATACTGTCGATGCAGAATCAGGATGGTGGGTGGCCTGCTTTTGAAAGAGGGGTTGATAAGAAATGGTTGGCGCTTGCTCCCATTCAAGGAGCGGAATACCTTCTCCTGGATCCCTCTACTGCAGATTTGACAGGGAGAACGTTAGAGTTTCTAGGGAACTATACGCAATTGAATAGAAATCATCCCGCCATCAAAAAGGGGCTGAAATGGCTCGCACAAAACCAACGTGAAGATGGTTCCTGGTATGGGAGGTGGGGCATCTGTTACATCTATGGGACTTGGGCGGCTCTGACCGGCATGGCTGCATGTGGAAAAGGTAAGGATGATAAGACCGTAAAGCGAGCCGTCGATTGGCTTTACTCCATACAAAACCAGGATGGCGGATGGGGGGAGTCCTGCAATAGTGATATTGAACGAAAATACATCCCCCTTGGAGAAAGTACGTTGACACAGACCGCCTGGGCTTTAGATGCTCTGATTTCGATATCAGACGTCCCAAATGCGAAGATAGACAATGGCATCGATTTTCTAGTCAGAAATGGCAATAAAGAAGGATGGACCGAACAATACCCGAAAGGTCAGGGGATGGCAGCTGGATTTTACATCCACTACCACAGTTACCGGTATATTTGGCCACTTATGGCATTGAGTCATTATCGGAACAAGTATGGGTTGGTATAGGTGCTTAGGAGGGTGGTCCTTACTCAAAGATCACTCTCTTACCGTTCACAATGCTCATTAATAGTTGTAGGAATAGTAGACATCGTCTATCAAATTTTTACACAATCTACGAAAAAAGGTTGCTTTTGAACCATCAGTCTGGTGTATAATCGATATTAGGAAAATTTCATACATAAAGAAATTGGTGAGTTTGATGTTAGAACATCAAACTCTTAAAAGGGAAGTTGGTGTAATTCCAACGCGGTCCCGCCACTGTAATTGGGAGTGAATCTGCGATTAGCCACTGTACGGTCAAGTACGGGAAGGTGTAGACCACAATGACCATGAGCCAGGAGACCTGCCATTTCTGCAAGCACTTGAAACCTACGCGGATAGGGAGGTGTGTCACGGATATTTGATTGCTCTGCACGATCACTTGTTCAATACGACATCTTCATGTTCTTACGTGGAGATGTTTTTTATTTTGCAGAAAATGAAAGCGTACTACACTAACATTCAGGAGGATTCTTCATGAAAAACGTATTATCTATCTTTCTATCATTATTTCTCGTCCTTGGTTTAATGGCAGGCTGTAATGATGAACCAACTCAATCTGAAAATGGTTCTTCGAACGATCAGACTGCAGAACAGACAGATGAAGCTTCTTTTCCAGTAACGATTAAAGATGCCGCAGATCAAGAGGTGACGATTGAGGACCAACCAAAAAACATCATCTCTCTCATACCGAGTAATACAGAGGTTGCTTATGAATTAGGTTTAGGGAAAAAAATCGTCGGGGTTTCTGACTATGACAACTACCCTGAAGAGGTAAGTGAAAAAGAGAAGGTTGGAGGTCAAGAACTGAATGTGGAGAAAATCATCTCCTTGAATCCTGACCTGGTACTCGCACATGAATCTGGTGTCCAAATGGCATCTGATGCGATTCAACAGCTACGTGATTCTGGCATCGCAGTCATCGTTGTGAATGAAGCGGCAAATTTCGAAGAGGTCTATGACTCTATTGAAATGATCGGTAAAGCAACTGGTGAAACTAGCAAAGCCGATACCATCATTGAAGACATGAAAACAAAAGTGGAAGACATTAAAAAGAAGGTAGCGAAAATAGAAGATCAGAAATCTGTGTTCATCGAGGTATCTCCAGAGCCGGAAATCTATACACCAGGTAAAAACACGTTCATGCATGAAATGCTCCAAATCATCAATGCAGAAAATGTTTCAAAGGATATAGATGGATGGGCCAAAATCGACCAAGAGACGATCATTGATAAGAATCCAGATGTCATTATTACCACCTATGGCTATTATACAGAGAATCCAAAACAACAAGTGTTACAACGAGAAGGATGGAGCAATGTGACAGCTGTTGAAGAGGAGCAGGTATATGATGTGCACTCTGATCTGGTCACTCGGTCAGGTCCGAGATTGGTTGAAGGAGTAGAGGAGCTTGCAAAATCGGTCTATCCGGAAGCGTTTGGCGAACAATAGACTGCTCGCTTATGCTTGCTCCGTCTTGTTTCTACTGATCAGTATGGTGCTCGGAATCTCAATCGGAACCGTGCATGTACCAATTTCAAGCATTATCCGCATTGTAGGTCATGAAATTTTTCCGTTTATATCTTTAGCTCAAGTTGATTCTATGCATACGAACATCGTATTGAATGTCCGGCTGCCAAGAGTGATACTGGCAAGCCTTGTCGGCGCATCTCTTGCTATAGCAGGAGCCGCTTTTCAAGGCTTACTCCGAAATCCGTTAGCTGATCCGTATACTTTGGGAGTCTCTTCCGGTGCATCCGTCGGAGCAGTCGTCACGTTGTTTTTTCAAATATCCATACCATTTGTCGGAGCATTCACATTACCATTATTGAGTATTGTTTCATCGTTTATGACAATCGTCCTTGTTTTAAGTTTTGCTCGTAAAATTGAAAAATCCATGAGAGTGGAAACAATCATATTGACGGGTATCATATTCGGTTCCTTTCTCAGCGCCGTCATCTCATTGATGATTGCACTTACTGGAGATGAATTGAGACAGATCATTGGATGGCTGTTAGGCAGTGTATCCATGCGTGGATGGGTGTATGTCAAGATCATCCTGCCATTCTTGATCATAGGAGCTGGGATACTCCTTTTCAATGCAAGAGAATTGAACGCGATGTCCTTTGGGGAAGAACGGGCACATCATCTCGGTGTAGATGTTCACCGTAGAAAGTTATCGGTGCTGACGGCAGGTTCGATATTGACTGGGGCTGCCGTCGCTGTTTCTGGAACAATCGGATTCGTCGGCCTTGTTATTCCGCATCTGACGAGATTGTTATGGGGATCGGACCACAAGCATCTTCTGCCACTTTCCATCTTGACAGGTAGTGGTTTCTTAATTTTAGCAGATCTTGTTGCTCGGACGATCATATCTCCGACTGAACTCCCGATCGGGGTCATCACTGCATTGATTGGTGCGCCTGTTTTTGCACTGATCTTAATGAAGAGCAGATCAGAAAGAAGTGGTTAATATGTTGAACGTTCAAAATCTGACAGGTGGATATGCTGGCGTACCGATCGTCAAAGATCTATCATTTCGAGTCAACAATGGGGAAATGTTCGGTATACTGGGTCCCAACGGAAGTGGGAAGACGACGTTGTTGAAAATGATCAGCGGAATCTTACCCTTCCAAAAAGGTACAGTTGATATCGCGAATCAACCGATACAATCCTTCTCCGCGAAAGAATTGGCTAAAATCATAGCCGTTCTACCACAGCATTCGAATCAGAGCTTTTCATATTCGGTAAAAGATACGGTCGCGCTAGGAAGGTATGCTCATCAATCAGGTTGGTTCCAAACATGGAGTCCCAAAGATGAAGCAATCGTTCAATCTGTCATGAAGCAAACCGGTATTCATCATTTTCAAAACAAAGATATACAAGCGTTGTCTGGAGGAGAAAAACAACGGGTGTTCCTCGCACAAGCTCTTGCACAAGAACCTCAGATCCTCCTGCTTGATGAACCGACGAACCATTTAGATCTGTCTTACCAGAAAGAATTATTGGATGTGCTGAAAGCATGGACACGAGAAAAAGGATTGACCGTCATCTCCATCTTCCATGACTTGAATCTTGCAGGATTATATTGTGATCAATTGCTGTTGATGGAAGACGGCAAACTGAACATCCATCATAAACCAAATGAAGTGTTAAGAGAAGATCGGGTGCAGGCGGTTTACCGGACGAAAATAAAGAAACAGGCACACCCGAAGGTCCCGGCACCACAAATGGTGCTTCTTCCAGAAAAGCAGGAAGACCGACACATTTTTAAAGTCAATGCAGAGATGTTGAATAGAACCCAAGAACGAATTGTCATCCGAACCCCTCAGCCCATGAAAACCTTATCTTCCGGGGTCATCGGTTCCGGAACGGGTTGGCATGATACGTTCATCAATCGTCGAGTCGGACTCGATTACGATTGCAATGACCATCGGGAGGAAATGCGGCATTATTTGAAAGAAACCGGTTATGAGCCCTCTGATTGTGTAGGGATGATGACAGCAGTCAATCTGGAGGATTTTTCTTACCTCTTCTTGGATGGCGAAGGATTCTCCATGTTCGTCGTCGTTACTGCTGGAGTAGGACATGCCATCGATGCTTCGAAGAGTGGACACCACGAGATGGAATTGCAGCCAGGTACAATCAATACTTGGATTTTTGTGAATGGGAGCATGACCGAAGAAGCATTCATTCAAAGCATGATGACCGCTACAGAGGTGAAAACGAAGGTACTTCATGATCTGGAAGTCCGTGATCCGGTTACAGGGACATTAGCCACAGGGACAGCAACCGACAGCATCTTAATCGCTTCTACCCAGCAGGGAGAAGAGATCGAATTCGGAGGCACCATCACCCCATTAGGAAAAATGATCAGCCAGGCCGTTTACACATGTACAAGTGAAGCAATCGCGCATTATCGGAAAAGAATGGACAATTAAACGGATGTACAAAAAGGAGTGAATGCTCCTTTTTGTTTTATCAGGAGAAGGGGGATAAGGATGAAAATCGTCTTCATCAGTGGAGGTGTACGAAGTGGAAAAAGCCGCTTTGCAGAAAAATTGGCTCAGAAGGCTTCGCTGAACTCTGTTGGTAAACTTCAATACGTGGCAACAGGGGTTCCCACCGACCCAGAAATGGAATCACGCATCCAACGACATCAACAAGACAGACGACTAGATAGCTGGAATACCATTGAACAAGCAACAGACATCCGAGTTGTAGCGAAGCATTTTCAAAAGACAGATATTGTACTTTTGGACTGTTTGACAACATGGTTGAACAATGAGTTTTTTATTGGCGGTGAAAAAAGGGGAGAGCACATCAGAGCTAAAATGGTAGAGGATATTGAGATGATCGCCAGGTCTTGTCATACCCTTATCCTTGTCAGCAATGATGTCTTTTTTGATGCAGCTACGGACTCCGAGGTTGTCCTGACTTATAAAAAAGTCCTGGGGAAGATCCATCAACAAGTTGTGGAACGAGCTTCCGAAGCTTTCCATGTTGAATGTGGCATTCCTATCGTAATGAAAGGGGTGACTTAAGTGGGATACATAAAAGGGTTCTTACTGAACCTGCAATTTTTCACTTCCATACCGATCCGAATGGAAATACCGATGGACCAGCCACATCTTGAGCGTGCGGTCAAAACATTTCCGTTGTTAGGTCTTTTACAAGGTATCATCTATTATCTAATCGTGGTGGCTTTGAGTCAGTTTTCTCCTTTTTCAACCATAGCCATTGCCTTTGCTCTCTGGGTATTGTCTATTGTATTGACAGGAGGGATCCATCTGGACGGCTGGATGGATACGAGTGATGCGTTTTTTTCTCATCAAGATGTCAGAAAACGGATTGAAATCATGAAAGATCCTAGAACAGGTGCCTTTGGTGTTCTTTCGGTCATCATTCTACTTGCCGCTAAGTTCCTATTCATATATGAAATTTTATCATTTACCAATAACGAGGCATTCATTACGATCATTCTCATTCCGTTTATCAGCAGAACGGTCATGGGGTATTTGTTAGTCCACGTCACACCCGCGAAAGACGAAGGATTAGCTTCTTTATTCCATCAGTCAGTGAAGAAGAAGAGAATGCCTCAATACTGGGTATTTTGGGGCATCATGTTTATCGTATGGGTAATAACAGATATAAATATCTTCCTTTTCGTTACCTTAACAGGAATGGGTCTTATTACTTTTCTGTTCATTCGAAAGAAGAGCGTGAAGTGGTTCGGCGGGATGACCGGAGATGTAATAGGGGCTTCAGTGGAAGGTGTTGAACTATTCGCATGGATGACATGGTGGATATTGCTCTCTATCGACATGGTATAACGAAAGCCAATCGAACCCGGACATATTGTGGATGGGATGATCTTTCTTTGGGTGAAGATGAAGCACATAGGATATCTCCTGCACACAAGGAATATGACCAATTTTTTTCAAGTGACTTGAAGCGATGTCAGCAAACATGTCTTCGACTGTTTCCACATTCTGAACCGACTTTGTTGAAGGAATTCAGGGAAATGAATTTCGGTTCATGGGAAGGACATACCTATGAATCTCTGAAACACGACCTTCACTACCAAAAATGGCTGGACGATCCTGATCAAATCGCTCCTCCCGATGGAGAAGGGTTGGATGAATTTCAAGAAAGGATTATGCAAGGCTGGAGTAAAATACTAGCCGATCGGAAGGGAAGACGGCTTGCGCTCGTCACACATGGTGGTGTCATTCGAAGCTTGCTACACCGATTTGCTCCGGTTCCCAAGAACTTCTGGGAATGGGAAGTCCCGTTTGCAGCAGGTTACGAACTTACTTTTACCGAGAGTCAATTAAGGAGGGGAGAGCGATGCACTTCGTTACAGGAGGTTCCTTCAACGGGAAGCGTGCTTGGGTAAAGCAACACTATAATTTAACGCTCAGGGATGAGTATATCTGGATATCACAATATGAAAACGCTTCGTTACCAACAGATGTCAATCATTTGTCTCACACACTGGTCGTCCTTGAAGGACTAGAAAACTGGATTCGGCATGAGGTGATGAGGCAAGATCAACCAGAATTCTATTGGGAGCAGTTATTGGAAAGATGGATGGATTGGGAGAGACAAACCACGAAACAGATGATCCTGATCGGTACGGATATCACGAAAGGAATTGTCCCTATTTCGTCCGAGGAACGTAACTGGAGAGATCTCACAGGAAGGTGCTATCAACAAATCAGCAAACATGCTAGCCGGGTAGATTTGATCTGGTATGGCATTCATCAAACCATTAAATCGGAGGCGAAATGATGAAAATTTATACGCGTACAGGTGATTCAGGTACAACCAGTGTAATTGGAGGAAGAGTCGATAAAGACGATATCCGCGTCGAAGCATATGGGACCATAGATGAATTGAATGCTTTCGTGGGCCAAGCGATAGCGGAATTGGATGCCGACTTGTTTAATGATGTGTGCTTTGATTTGGAGAAAATCCAGCATGAATTATTTGACTGTGGAGGAGATCTTTCCAACATTACGAAAAAGAATGAACCGAAGCTCACTCATGAATCAATCACCTACTTGGAAAAACGGATCGATATAATGATTGCAGAAACGCCTGAATTGGAAAAGTTCATCCTTCCAGGCGGTACAAAACCGGCAGTATCCATCCACATAGCCAGGACGATTACAAGAAGAGCAGAGAGATTGGTCGTACACCTTATGAAATCAGGTGCTGAGGATATTGAACGCCCACTCCAATACTTGAATCGTCTATCGGACTATTTTTTTGCGCTATCAAGAGTCATCAACTTCAGACTGAATGTGAAAGATGTTGAATATGCGAGGAGTGCGATTGTTTTCAAAAAACCTAAAGGAAGATCGGAAGATGCGAACTAAAATCATCAGCCTAGTAGCATTGTTCACAGCATTTTCGGCAATCGGTGGCGCCATTAAGATACCCGCTGTTATTGGGAGTATCGGATTAGACACATTTCCAGCCCTCATGGCAGGTATGCTTATTGGCAGCATACCTGGAGCGATTGTGGCGGGCATTGGACATTTGATTTCTGCTCTGTTCGGAGGTATGCCACTTGGACCTTTTCATGTCCTCATCAGTCTTGAGATGGCGTTTTTTGTATACCTTTTTAGTGGACTATACCAAAGAGGCATCAAGCGACTAGCATGTGTCGTTTTCGTATGTGGCAATGCTTTGTTAGCGCCTTTACCGTTCATTTGGATCATCGGGGCTTCCTTTTACACCGCAATCGTTCCTTCCTTATTGTTGAGCGCAGTCGTGAATACAATTCTCGCGGTCATAAGTGTTCATAAGGGTGCTAATATGTTCAATAAAAGTCCGATGAAGGAGTGGAGCTCTTGAGAAATGCGGTCATTCAACCTATTACGTCTGAACAATTCTTGATATTTACAAGCGATAACAGTGGAGGAATTGGTGAGAAAGACAATGATGAGGTAAAGGTCCCATATGACATCTTAGCCTATTACTCCTTCCGAGTTGCCGTCATGGAGTGTTTGGCTGCAGGTGGTGAGCCAACCTCGATCATCCTCCATAATTTCAACGGTGAAGGTCATTGGCATTCATTGATGAAAGGGATACATAAAGGTCTAGAAGAGCTAGAAATGCGACACATAAATGTTTCTGGAAGTTCGGAAAGTAATTTTTCAATGGTCCAGTCCGCCATCGGGATTGCAGTGGCGGGGAAGGCCAAACATGTCAAAAGGAGTATGCCATCGTTTCGTCCTGAGTTCGGATGGGCTGTCATTGGAAAACCTTTGGTCGGACAAGGCGTTATGGATCATTCGAGTTTCGTCATCCCTTTGGAAATGTTTAAATCTCTTTCTGCACTTGAGGATGTTTACTTATGGCCAGTCGGTTCAAAAGGAATACAAGCGGAACTGGAACAAATCTTTCACAAGGATTTTAAAGTTAACTCTGAACTTGACCTCCATGCATCCGCAGGACCTTCCACATGCACGATCGTATCTTATCCAATCAATCACGAAGAGGAAATCCACTCTAAATGCAGAGAATTATTTTATCCACTTGAAATGATAGACAGAATAAAGGGTTGAAGGGGAGACCATCATTGGTCTTCCTTTTTTGCATATAGTAAAGTCCCACACATCTTGTACTTCGGTTGAATAAGATAGTAGTATAACACTGTAAATTTCCTGTAAGTTTTTCAATGATTTATGTATGTGAGACAAGAAATGACATATGATTTTTATAACAAAAGTGTTTTATGGGTATTTTAAGATTATATTTACTCTCAGGATTTGATATTTCAGAATTTCAGAATTCCAAAGCTAAGAAAAAGGAGATAACGGCATATGGTAGACCATTATTTCTTTGCGGATCAGCCGATGACTTTCAGAAATCTGACCTTCGCTCATCTGACCTTTGAAGAAGTCCGTGAACATATGCTTACTTTCATGAGGAAAGAGCCACTAGGTAACTATAAGCTCATGATTGGAACCGATTCTCATGTATATCAAAATGAAACGATCTTCATTACCGGGCTTGTTATGCAACGGGTCGGAAAAGGAGCATGGGCATGCTATCGAAAAATCCGATACCCCGATCCTATACGGAATTTACATCAGAAAATCTCCTATGAAACCTCTTTGACAGAAGAAGTCGCCTCACTTTTCGATGAAAACCTCAAGAATCAGTTCATCAACATCGTCCTTCCTCATGTATATAAAGGATCAAGCTTCATTATGGAAGGGCATCTAGATATTGGGAAAGGAAAACAGAATAAGACACGGGAATTCGTCGCCGAAATGGTCGCACGGATTGAAGCGCACGGCATTGAAGCAAAAATCAAACCTGAGTCACTTGTCGCTTCCAGTTATGCGAACCGTTATACGAAGTAATAATCGTTCATAAAAAAGTAACAAAAAAGGTTAGATCGGTACATGTTTTATTTTGATTTATCAGATATACTGTTACTATGTAACGATAGGTATGAGGTGAACAACATGTGCCGAAAAAGGATTTTCCTACTGATGGTTTCTCTGTTTCTATTCCTTTCTGCTTGTAGCAGTGAAGAACAACCAACCAAAATGACCCATGATATGCACAATAATGATTGGACGCACCTCAAGGATCTTGGGGTTGATGCTGCTACTATTGAAGCCTATGATTTTGCTGTCCACCATCCTGAAGTATTGGATTACATACCGTGTTATTGTGGGTGTCACCATGATGCCGGCCACAATAACAATACCGATTGTTTCGTAGATCAGATCGAAGACAACGTGGCGGTTCTGGATGATATGGGACTTGGCTGAGGAATTTGTGTCAATATAGCCCGTGAGGCTAAATTCGAATATGAAAAAGGGACAGACCTGAAAGACATTAGAGCAATGATTGAAGCTAAATACGGTCAAAGTGGGATGGAGCCTACTCCAACACCTAAACCGATGTAATGAAAAAGCGACCACGATGAGTTAGAAAAACATCGTGGTCGCACTTTTTTATGTAGGGACACAAACTTTATTCCTGCCTGTGCGTTTTGCTTTATAAAGACCCTCATCCGCTTCCTTATATAACTTATCAAACACTTTAACGGTGTCCGGAAAGCTCGCTACACCGATGGATACAGTAATTTGGATGCCAGACCCATCCGGTAAATCGAAAATATGGTTCTCTACAGCATTTCGTATGCGTTCTGCTATTTCCTCAGCAGTTTCCAAATCACAATCTGGAAGTAAGATCGAAAACTCTTCGCCACCATTTCTGGACACGATATCTTTCATCCTGGCTTTCGATTTCAATACCTGACCTAATTGGCGGAGGACTTCATCTCCAGCTTCATGCCCATAAGTATCATTCACTTTCTTAAAGAAGTCGATATCAATCAATAAAATCGATAACCGTTCGCCTTTTGGGAGCCGGTGTTTTTTAAATGCGTTCATCTCTTCATCAAACTTACGGACATTGTTCAAGCTGGTCAAAAAATCGACCTTCGCTTGTGCTTTATAAGTCTTGACCATCTCGTTATACCGATAAAGATAGATCCAAAGGGAAACGGTCAAAAAACCGACTGGAATTGAGATGGCGAATAGATAAATGGTGCTTTCCATAGCTTGAGTAAAACTGACAAGATGATTGATGACCATGAATACGAGCACTAATGTGACCATGTTCATGATGAATCCTTTAATGTAATTGTTGTATCTCAATTTCGCAATCAAACTGTAAATGACACCGATGAATACAAACAAGACAGCTACCGTCAATGACGCTTCTGTAACTCCGAAGAGTAAAATTCTTCCGGAGGCAATAATTACTGCTGAAAGCATTGCCGAAATAGGACCACCAAACAAGGCAGCGATAATCATGAACAAGTGCCGCATATCAAGTATTACTGTTTCTGTGATTCTTATAGAATAATACATCAATACGATTCCCATTAGCCCTGTACCAGTTCCAATGAACAGCCTGTTTACAAACCGTGAAAAGTTCTGTTCACGCCAACCCATGATGAATCCAACTAAAAACAAATACGATAAGATCAGTGTTGTGTGAAATATTAAGTCCTTCATTATGTAAGATCACCCTAAGAACATGATGTAATGAGTATTTTACCATAATCAGGTAGGGTTCATGGATTAAAAATCTATAATATTCTTTATTTCGACATAATCGAGTAATCTAGAAACACATCATTATACCTAATCCCTTGGTTTGTAACTTAGTTACAAATACCTATGTATTATTTTCTGAAAACATAAAATACTCACTTGTTGGTCCTTTTTATCTAGCATTCAATTTAGTGATAATGCTCTATTTTTCCAACTATAGGTTTACAGTATAATTGAAACATACAGAAAAGGGTCATTTTTCCTAGACAGAAAATAAATTCCACTCAAGCCAAATGAATGAAAAAAGGCAAACCCATACGAAAGTTGGGGACGCAAAGCTACGAGTCTAATCCTCTTCACGAGGCATGATCGTCGGGCCGCTCAAACATTGGCTTTTTATGTCTATTAATATCCTTTTATTTCTATCAATGTCGGAATAGTACCAAAAGGAGGTTGTATATGCGCATAGGTGAATTATTGGTCATGAATGGACTGATTACAGAGGATCAACTTGAAAACGCGCTCCAAAAACAAACCCATTCCTTTAAAAAGATAGGGGAAATATTAGTAGAGGATCATCTCATAACCGAACGTCAACTCGCTGAAGCCCTAGAATTTCAACTTGGCATACCTGTCGTGAATATGGATGAGATTGTACCGAACCGTAGTACCATTCAACTCATACATGAAGCCCTAGCCAGAAAACATTGCTTCATACCGATTGAACAAATGAGTGGAAAGCTTAAAGTGGCTATGGTGGATCCCCTTAATCAAGAGGCCATCAAAGATATCCAGGAGACGACTGGTATGATCGTCCAACCTTGTATTGCAACAAGAAGTGAACTAGAGATGGCGATTATCGATCACTATGGGGTTTTGAGTTCTGTTAAAGAGCTGAATGATATCATCGAGTATGCTGTCCAGCAAAATGCGAGTGATATTCACTTGGATGCTGAAAAAGATGGTCTTTCAGTCAAGTATCGCATCAATCAGATGCTTGAAAAACAAAAGGTTATTTCAAACGATCTGAAAGAATCAATTATAGGTAGGATCAAAACAATAGCGAGTTTAAATGCGTCAAAAAGGGGACTCCCGCAAACCGGGTACATACATAAGGAAGCGTATAATACGGATTACGACATTCGGGTTTCTACGGTTCCAACCATTAATGGGGAAAGTGCGGTCTTAAAATTAATCGATCGTACGGATCAATTGTTGAAACTTAATGAGTTCGGCTTTAGTGAAAACAACCTGAAACAAGTGGAATCAGCCATTGATCGTCGCAGCGGCTTTGTCCTTATCTCAGGACCATCAATGAGTGGAAAAACGACTTCACTGTATTCCATTCTCGACCATATCAATCACCCAAAACATAAAATTGTATCCGTTGAACAAAGTGTTGATAGACGGCTGGATGGAATTACCCAAGTGGAAGTGAATGATTCAATCGGATTTAATTTCACGAATGGATTAAGCACAATGCTAACTCAAGATCCTAATGTCATCATGGTCAGTCATCTAGAGGACAAACAAACAGTAGAAGCATCAACTCGAATATCACTATCCGGACGGCTCGTTCTAGGTTCGATCCATGGGAAAGATGCAGTTGGAACGATCCGAAGAATTCTTGATATGGGCATCGAGCCATATCTCCTCGCAACCTCCTTAACTTGTATCGTTAGCCAACGATTGGTGAGAAAGGTTTGTGAGCGGTGTGCGAAAAGCATGCCTGCGTCTGATGAAGAATCCAAGCTTTTTGAAGCACATGGACTGGTTCCTTCAGATGATGCGAAAAGCAAAAGTGCAATCGGGAATTTCCGCTCCTTCGTAACGACAAATAAAAGTTCGAAGATTGCTGTTGTACGTGGTGATGGATGTAAGCTGTGCAACAATACAGGTTATAAAGGATTGGTCGGAATCCACGAAGTATTGACAATCGACGATGTACTTAGAGACATGATCTTACAGAACCGTCCAGCAGAAGCGTTCCGAGAACACCTGGAAGAAAAAGAATTTCAAACGCTCCTTCACGATGGCCTTACAAAAGTCAAAGAGGGTATAACAACCGTCGATGACGTTCTAACCAATATCCAATGAGGAATGAATCAATGTTTGCATTTAAATTGATTAAGGGGGAAAAATGGGATGTCTTACAATTTTCTAGTCGTAGATGATACAAGCTTTATGAGAAAAATGGCAAGAGAATGTCTGATCCAACACGGGTACCATGTTGTAGGTGAAGCGGTGAACGGAAAGGAAGCTGTGGAAAAATTCAAGGAATTGGAACCGGATGTAGTCATGATGGATCTGACCATGCCTGAAATGAACGGGTTGGATGCGATTAAGGAGATATTAGTGTATGATGCGGAAGCCGTCATTCTCGTTTGTTCTGCAAGCAATCAAAAAGATCTGATTCAAGAAGCATTGGATGCAGGAGCAGTTGGATACCTTATGAAGCCATTCAAACCAGACTACATGCAAGAAATCGTTAAACGTTACGCAGAACCCCATTTAAAACCCCTGACACCTGAAGATGAGGAAGAGCCGAAGAATGATGTTATAGAGGAAGAAGTAGTGGAAGAGTCTGTAAGCATGGTAGAGAATGTTAACCATATTCCAACCACTGAAATTGGTCCCGTAGAGGTCGCAGCTTCAATTGAAGCAACCGCGATTGAACAGGAGTCAGACCAGACAGCGCTAGCTCAACCAGTAGAAAAGAGAAAACGATCTATGATTTCTAAATCAGATAAGAAAATACAATTTAAGACAAGTTATATGTGCAACTGGGAAGAAGAAATTCAGGGGGAGAACAGAGCCTACTCATTCACCTATACAGAAAATGATAACAACATCACAATTGATATGATGGATGAACAGAACGAGAAACAATCCATCCAATTGACCCTAGATGGGTTCAGAGAACTACATGATTGGCTTGAGCAACGTCTTGAAGAAGGTAAAAGAATGAATGGATCATGAAGGTAGGCTGTTTCCTTTTTTTGAAAGGGAGCAGCTTTTTTACTGAATTTGGAGTAAGTTGGCTCATTTATAAATTCATTGCAGGTCTCCCGATGGGAATAGAGAAGGTAGTTAAGCAGTTCTAACAATATGGAGATGATTGAGAATGATGAAAAGCTTAACTTTTGAAAAGAGAGTAGATGAAATAATAGAGGAACACTCTTTTTCTGGAGTTGTCCACATAAAAAAAGAGGGAGAGACCGTACTTCAAAAAACTTCTGGCCTTTACAACCGGTCAGAATCACTTCCTGTACAATCCGATACCCGATTCGCCATTGCATCCGGGTGCAAGTTGTTCACGGCCATTGCCATTTGCCAGTTGGTTGAGAAAGAATTGTTAACATTTGATACCCGTTTGACAGATTGTTTGGATATCGCGTTTCCGAACTTCTCAAGGGAGTTGACCATTCATCACCTACTCACACATTCGTCTGGTATTCCGGACTATTTTGATGAATCCGTAATGGATGATTATGAAGACCTGTGGAAAACGATCCCCATGTACCAAGTACGAAAATTGGAAGACTTTCTACCTTTGTTCCAACAAAAAGAACAGATGTTCAAACCTGGCGAAAGGTTTCATTACAATAACGCCGGTTACATTGTGTTAGGACTTGTCGTGGAACAATTGACTGGAATGGATTTCACAGATTATGTAGAAGAGAATATTTTTAAGCGGTGCGATATGACGAATTCAGGTTATTTTTCACTGGACCGTCTACCTCGTAACACGGCAATCGGCTATATTGATGAAGATGATGGCTCATACCGGACGAATACCTTTACTATGCCGTTGAAAGGTGGATCCGATGGTGGGGCTTATGTGACCTCTGCCGATATGATCAAGCTTTGGGAAGGATTGTTAGCGGACAAATTATTGAGTGAGTCGATGACCAAAACCTTACTGTCTAGACATATGAAAGCGCGTGAGGATGCTTATTACGGCTATGGCGTCTGGTTGAACATGAAAGATGGGCAATTGTTAAAATACCATGTCATGGGATATGACCCTGGGGTAAGCTTCCACTCTGCTGTATACCCTGAATTTGGTTTGATCATCGCGATTCCATCAAATCAAGCTGACGGTCCGTTTTTCATCATGAAAGCAATTGAAGAAGAACTAGTGAATGCTTAAAAAATAACCGCCGAGTCCGGCGGTTATTTTTTCTTCCGATTATCGATTTCTTCATTCACCACAAAAGCCAGATCATCATTCCCAAACAACGATAAGACACCAAGCAATGTCTGATCGGCAATGTCTTCAGATTCCTCTTTCGATACGGTCAGGTCGATCGCTTGCTGAAGGGCAGGATTCGCTGCTTGATTCGGATAGGCTTTTACGTATAAAGCGTGAGGGTCCAGGTCATGATTGATACACCACTGTGCAAATACAAGGATCATCATATGTTCGTCTTTTTGGTAGTTCTGAATGATTTTGTTCTCCAGATCTTTTGAATCCACTTTCATTTCCCCTTTTTTCCTCTTATAACGCTCATTATAGCGGACATTTCAAGGCTTACACAATAACCTTAGCATGCATATTTCAACTTAAATAGGTAAAAATGTGTAGGGCATGCTTGCTCCCGATATCTACCCACACACTAACCCAATCAATCGATCTGAACCCATGGAGAGAAGGAAATGAAAGAACTGAAATGGTCCTTATACGCATTAGCATCCATTCCGTTATTGATGACTCTGGGGAACTCCATGTTCATCCCGGTACTTCCTATCATAGAAAAAGAAATCAATATCACACCGTTTCAATCCAGCATGATCATCACCATTTATTCGGTGGTCGCGATTTTCTTAATACCCATTGCTGGTTATTTATCCGATCACTTTGGACGTAAAAAGATCATCATCCCTAGCCTAGTTCTAGTAGGTATAGGTGGTTTGATCAGCAGTTGGGCTGCAGTTTCTTTGAAAGACCCATACGGGATGATCCTTCTAGGCAGGTTTCTTCAAGGTGCCGGTGCAGCTGGTGCCTTCCCAGTCGTCATACCTACCGTAGGTGACCTTTTCAAAACAGAAGAAGAGGTGAGCGCAGGACTAGGACTAATTGAAACCTCCAATACGTTTGGTAAAGTGCTCAGCCCGATCTTAGGTGCTTTTCTTGCAATTTGGGCTTGGCATATTCCGTTTTGGTCCGTTCCATTTTTATCGATTATTGCAATCATATTGATCTTTTTTTTCATTAAACCTCCTAAACGTGAAGACGAACCGATTCCGTTCGGGGAATTTGTAAAGCAAATCAAGAAGATTTTCCATCAAAACGGTCGTTGGTTAGCAGGCGTCTTATTCATTGGTGGAATGATGACTTTCATATTGTTTGGTTTCCTGATTTATTTGTCCTTTATCCTTGAAAAGACCTATAAAATTGAAGGCGTGTTAAAAGGGGTTTATTTAGCCGTTCCATTACTCGTCTTATGTATCGCATCTTATTTCACCGGGAAGAAAATCGGAAAAGAAGTGATGCTGATGAACAGAATCGTCTTGTTTGGCGGGTTCATTGCTTTGCTTTCACTCGTGTCACTGCTGTTTCTAGATTCTCAATTGATCACCATCCTAATTGCGTTATCTGTGACAGGTCTTGGAATCGGAATTACGTTACCCTGCCTAGATGCGTTGATTACGGAAGGGATAGAAAAGGAAGAGCGGGGGACGATTACGTCTTTTTACAGCAGCACTCGTTTCATTGGTGTAGCAGTTGGGCCACCGATCGTTTCCATCCTTCTTAAAAGTTCAATGAACGCTGTTTTTATCGTTTTGGCATTGATTGGTGCAGCTGCCATTCTAATGACAATTTTCATGCTTGAATGGAAAACACAAGTAGTAAGAAAAGCCTGATTTCAACGTGTAAGACGATTTGAAAAGGGGTACAGGTTTATTAAATGATGTGAAATTGGACCATGATCACATCAACACCGTACGTGAACTTAGACCAATAATCCTAGGAGGGAAGAGTCATGGCAATGAACGTATCACAAAAGTTAATCAAAGACCATTTAGTTTCTGGAGAAATGAAACCTGGGAGTGAAATCGGTTTGAAAATCGATCAAACCCTCACTCAAGATGCGACAGGTACGATGGTGATGTTAGAGCTTGAAGCGATGAAACTCGATCGAGCCAAAACAGAAGTATCAGCTCAGTACGTTGACCATAACATCATCCAGGAGGACAGCAAGAACCCGGATGACCACTTATTCTTGCAAAGTGCGACCAAACGGTTTGGATTATTTTACAGTCGCCCAGGTAATGGGGTCAGTCATCCAGTACATATGCAGCGATTAGCGAAACCTGGTAAAACATTACTCGGCTCAGATAGCCACACATGTGCAAACGGGTCCATGGGAATGCTTGCCATGGGTGCAGGGGGGATCGACGTTGCGATGGCGATAGCAGGTGAGCCGATTTATATCAAAATGCCGAAGGTCTGGGGCATCAAATTGACGGGTAAACTTCCGGAATGGGTAAGTGCGAAGGACGTCATTTTAGAGCTTTTACGGCGTCACGACGTAAAAGGCGGAGTCGGTAAAATCATCGAATATTATGGACCTGGACTTGAAAATCTGACCGCAATGGATCGGCATGTCATCGCAAATATGGGTGCTGAACTTGGTGCGACGACCACTGTCTTCCCATCAGATCAGGAAGTGAAGCGATTCTTGAAAAGTCAGGAGAGGGAAGAGGACTGGACAGAGCTTTTAGCAGATGATGGAGCAGAGTATGACCTCCATGAAGAGATCAATCTCTCTGAAATTGAACCGATGATTGCAAAACCTTCAAGCCCTGGGAATGTGGTCCCAGTTCGTGAAGTGGAAGGCGAACCGATTTATCAATCTTATATTGGTTCATCAGCAAATCCTGGGTTCCGTGATTTTGCGATTGCAGCGGAAATCGTGAAAGGGAAGAAAATCGCTCAAGGGGTTTCTTTCGATATCAATCCAACATCTCGTCAAATGTTGACAGATTTGGTTGAGGACGGGCATATCGGGAGTCTTTTAACGGCTGGAGCTCGACTTCATCAGGCCGGTTGTAACGGTTGTATCGGGATGGGTCAAGCACCCGCAACTGGTCGCAACAGCTTGAGGACGACACCACGGAATTTCCCTGGACGATCAGGTACGAAGGAAGACAGCGTATTCCTGTGCAGTCCAGAAACAGCTGCCGCTTCAGCATTGACAGGAAAAATTACGGATCCTCGTAAGTTGGACATGGATTATCCAATTGTAAAAGATAAAGACCATCCGACTGTGGATGATGCATTACTGGAACAGCCGCTCCCTGAAGAGGAAGCCAAGCAGGTAGAGTTGGCAAAAGGACCGAATATCGCATCCATTCCTGAAATGAACGAACTTCCAAACGAAATGGAGTTACCGATTCTATTGAAGATGGGAGATAACATTTCGACCGATGAGATATTAGCAGGTGGGGCTCGAGTCCTTCCGTATCGAAGCAATCTCCCTGAGATCAGTAAGTTTACCTTCGAAATCGTTGATGAGAACTATTATGATCGTGCAATGGATATCAAGGATAAAGGCGGACATGCCATTGTCGGCGGATTCAACTATGGTCAGGGATCTAGTCGAGAACATGCCGCACTTGCTCCGCGGTATTTAGGTTTACGGATCGCCTTGGTGAAGGATTTTGCAAGGATCCACTGGCAAAATCTCGTGAACTTCGGGGTACTGCCACTCACCTTCAGTAATGAAGAAGATTTTGATGCATTGGATGACCAAGACATCCTCCAACTTTCCAATTTGAGGGAACAATTGAAATCCGGTAAAGAAATCACGGTAACAGTGAAAGGTAAAAATAAAGAAATTAAAGCGAAGCATACCATGTCCGAGCGACAGGTAGAGATGATGTTAAAAGGTGGCTTAATCAATTGGGAAAGAGATCGCCAGAAATAACAGCCTAGATAAGGAGGATCAACTATGGTGGATCGCAATCAAATTTGTAAAGCTTGTGATGGAGCAGGTTTGTTATAAGAAAAGGACTGTCCTTCAGAGTTCAATACGAAACTCTGGGACAGTCCTTTTTTCCATTTAACAAAAGGTGTCTTTTGGTTTAGGTACAGACATGCCGAACAACGGTCGTAGATAAAGTGCGAGAAAAGTTCCGGCAAGTGCCATCACCATCCAAACCCAACCATGAAGGCTGAAGGAAGCGATTCCTCCGAAGTATGCTCCTATGTTACAACCAAATGCTATTCGTGCTCCATAACCCATCAGTAAACCACCAACAATCGCAGCTGCGACTCGTTTCAGACCGACTTTCTTCAGTGCAAACACACCGCCGGTTGCTGATGCAAGGAATGCACCCAAAATGACTCCGAAATTCAATACACTTGTGGAGTCAGCCAGAATGGATTGGTTCAATGCATTTCCTCGATCGCCTGACCAATAGACCCACTGAGTCACATCAATGCCAAGTGCCATCGCCATCTTGGAACCCCATAATGCAAAAGCACTCGTCACTCCCCAAGGGTTTCCTCTTACCATCAAAGTCACAGCATTCAGTACGCCTAACGCGATTGCTGCTACCCATAATGGCCATGAGCCACGTAAAACCCTTTTCCAGCCTTTTGTAGTAGGTAAGGGTTTAATAGAAGGAGGTCTACGTTTTTTTGCAATCAAGTATGTCCCACCAAATATGGCTGCAAAAATGCCGAGTTGTACAACCCAAGCGCCTGTGTAGCCGAGGTTCGTACTAGTTGCCAAAGAAATAGCAGGGAAAGAAGGGGTTTGATTCACCCAGAAATCCCAATGCCACGCACCCAAAACCGAACCAATGATGAACGCGAACAATGTGATGAACATAGCGGAACGACCGCCACCGACCGCATACAAGGTTCCTGAAGCACAGCCTCCACCTAACTGCATACCGATACCGAACAGGAACGCTCCGACGACGACACTCGTGCCTACTGGCGCAACATAACCTGCAGGTGCTTGATCGAAGAATCCGACTCCTATGGAAAGGATCGGTGCAAAGAGAGTACATGCGACCGCCAACATAATCATGTGCGCGCGCATCGCTTCACCATTTCCAACCGAGAGCAGCCTTCTGAATGCAGATGTGAATCCAAATCGAGCATGGAATAATGTATAACCTAGTAAAAGACCAAGCCACATCGTCATACTTTGTTGCAAACCTGATGAAGAAAGAATCGCATAACTCAGCACTGCAGTCGTAATCAGTCCACCCGTGACAAGTAAAGCTTGAGGCGATGGGAGGACGGGTGATCCAAGTGGCGTATCTTCATGCAAAGCTGTTTCTTTTATAGCCAAATTAATTTCCTCCATTTCTTATTTGTTTACTCGGATATGAAGGAATCATAATACAAAACCTATACCATGTAAAATGATTGAACACGTCGTCTAACTTTGCCAAACATTTGGACCAGTCACTTGCATTGCAGATTTTTTCGCTTCTTGTAAGTTTTGTTCAGCATAGTCTTGCCATTGGATGATGGTTTGTACGAATGATTCATAGTTGCTCGGAGCATTTTCTAACATGACCTCTAAACCAGCACGTACCTGTTGGTCTTCTTTTTCTGCATTTTTAATACATCCCACGTACGTCTGAATGACTGCAGGCTGAGTTTCGCCGTTCATCATTCTCAGTGCAGAGCCGGCAGCTGTAACACGGTGATAAGAAGCGGGTACGAGATGGTCATGCATTTGTTTATTGCCCTCCAATTGTGCCGTCTCTGGAATATAAAAGAGTTGAGTGCTCATAGAGCAGACCATCAATTCACCGTACAAACTTCTGTTGATTGCAGTAGCTGTTGGTTCCCAAATGTTATTCTGTCTCAATACAATCCCTCCTTATAGATATTTGTCTAGAGGTATTGTATGACGCTCTTGCTTGTACTCTTGCTACCAAACAAAAAAACCAGCGTAACAGCTGGTTTTCTTAAAGAAGATTCGAATTATTTATCTTTGTTCAGGTAACTGATGAACTCTTTTACGATTTCGAGATCACCTGTAATCATGAGTGCAGGGAGCAATAACAAGAATCCAAAGACTGCAAGGTTAGAAAATACGAAAATCCGCAAGCCCTTCCTCAACGAATGCATTTTTTCGTCACTCCTCACGAGTATTTTATTGGATTGTTACTATTATTGTCCCTCGATTCGCTACATTTTGCAAGTGATACACCTAAATATTCTGACAATTACAATTAAAGGAGCTCCATGATTTATGTTAGCTTACATACGTATTGGGGTATGGCAAAAATGAGGGCATTCATCAAGTACTACAGGGAAAGCTATGATGAGACAAATCCAAGAATGGAGGAGTAGATCAATTATGGAACCTTTAACAGTCAAAGAACTCGTGCAGAAAATCTTAAACAAAGAAGAAGTATTTCTCCTGGATGTAAGGAAACAAGAAGACTATGAAGATTGGTCGGTTGAAGGAAACACCGTCCGGAGCATGAATATACCCTTTAATGAACTGGAAAATGGCGTCGAGGATGTAAAGGAGCAACTGCCAACAGACAAAAACATCTATGTCATGTGCGCAAAAGGCGTTTCTTCACAAAAAGCAGTATCGATATTGAAGGATGCAGGTGTACAAGATATCACATATGTGGAAGGAGGCATGACTGCTTGGAGTGAACATCTCGAACCTATTCATATTGGAGAAACGAAGAATGGAGGTTCAATCCATCAATTCGTAAGAATCGGGAAAGGTTGTTTGTCTTATCTGATTGAATCAAATGGGGAAGTCGCAATCATTGATTCAAACCGGATGACTGAGGTTTATGAAGATTTTGTGCGTCAAAAAGGATGGACCATCAAAGTCGTCGTTGATTCTCATTTACATGCAGATCATATATCCGGAGGAAGACAATTGGCAGACGATTCAAATGCGGATTATTGGTTCCCGCCAAAAGATGATGAAGGTGTTCAATTTGAATATCAACCTTTAGAAGATGGGAAGGTTATTAAGGTAGGAGATACCGAAATCAAGCCGATTTATACGCCTGGACATACCATTGGTAGTACGAGCCTAATTGTCGATGATGAATATTTATTGACAGGAGATATCTTATTCGTCGATTCGATCGGACGTCCGGATCTGGCTGGGAAAGCTGACGACTGGGTAGACGATCTGAGAAACACCTTATACGAACGATACGAACAATTGTCAGATGACCTGACAGTACTCCCTTCACATTTTGGAGAAATGGAAGAGATGAATGAGGATGGCAGTGTTCAAGCCAAACTAAGTACTCTTTATAAGGAAAACGAACGATTGAATATAGAAGATCCGGATCAATTCAATCATATGGTTACGGATAATTTGCCACCACAACCGAACAGTCATGAACAAATCCGAAAAACGAACATGGGTCAAAAAACTCCTGATGCGGAAGAGCAACAAGAGATGGAAGTCGGTCCAAACCGCTGTGCAATCAGCTGAAAAGTCGGAATAGATGAGGTTGAAAGGCTGAACTTGAACGTTCAGCCTTTTCTAATATTATAAATTGTCGGTTTTGTTCGAAATTTATCAGAAATTGAACGCTTTATAACCCACTGAAAGCGTTGTTATGTTACTATGGTCTAGGAAGTTTAGTTTACTTGCTTTTAAGGAATTCTAAGAGTAGATTAGACTTCGAAAACGACTGTCATTTCTATTGTTGATAAAAAGCTTGAAGATGGTTCAAACACAGTTATCCCATATGTAACTAGGAGGTTAAATGAAATGGCTACAAATGGACCAAACAACGAGAAGCCATGGCAAGGATTTTCTGGTCCAAACCTTGGCTATGCGATCGAACTATACGATCAGTACAAAGAGGATCCAGATTCGGTCGAACCTGAATTAAAGGAATTATTTGATAAATGGGGACCTCCACCAACTTCTAGTGATGATGTTGCTGACCATTCAACTGCACCAGTTGAAATGAAACAGGACGCAGGCACAATGAAGAAAGTGGTTGCAGCGGTCAAACTAGCAGAGAATATCCGCACATATGGTCATTTAGCTGCAGAAACTAACCCAATAATGAAAAATGCTGAAGAAGTACGATTACTCGATCCTAAGGAATACGGTCTTTCTGATGAAGACTTGAAAGAGATTCCTGCCGATATCGTGTGGTCCGAAGCACCAAACAACATCCGTACAGGCTACGATGCCATCCTACGTCTAAGAGAGGTCTATACGAAATCTCTAGCGTACGAATTCAGCCACGTACATGAAGATGAAGAACGCAACTGGCTTTATGAAATGGTGGAGAGCGGTTCTGTCTACCAGAAGCTATCCAATGATGACCGCGTGTCACTGCTGAAGCGTTTGGCAGAAGTCGAAGGATTCGAAAACTTCCTTCATCGTACATTCGTCGGTCAGAAAAGATTTTCCATCGAAGGATTGGATTCAATGGTTCCGATGCTCGACAACATCATTCAGTCGGGTATAAAGGATGGAGCACGAAATGTGATGATTGGAATGGCTCACCGTGGTCGATTGAACGTGCTTGCTCACGTATTAGGGAAGCCGTATGAAAAAATCTTTGCAGAATTCCAGCACTCACCAAACAAAGAACTTGTACCATCAGAAGGTTCTATGGGAATCAATTACGGATGGACGGGTGATGTGAAGTACCACTTAGGTGGAAATCGTGAAATTGAAGAAGGAACGACTGAACCGGCGGTACTCACACTCGCAAACAATCCAAGTCACTTGGAGTATGTCGATCCTGTAGTAGAAGGATATACACGTGCAGCCCAAGAGGACCGAAGCTCAGCAGGATATCCGAAGCAAGATGTATCCAAAGCATTTTCCATCTTGATCCACGGGGATGCAGCTTTCCCTGGAGAAGGAATTGTGGCGGAAACATTGAACTTGAGTCAATTGCCTGGATATCAAATCGGTGGGACTGTACATATCATTGCGAATAACCTACTTGGTTTTACAACGAAAAGTACAGACTCACGCTCTACGAAATATGCGAGTGACCTTGCAAAAGGATTTGAGATACCGATTGTCCATGTAAACGCTGATGATCCGGAAGCTTGCCTTGCAGCGATGCATCTGGCGTATCAGTATCGTATGCGCTTCAAGAAAGATTTCTTGATCGACCTGATCGGTTACCGTCGATATGGGCATAACGAGATGGATGATCCGAATGCAACGAACCCTAAGCTTTATGAAATCGTAAACAACCATCCGACCGTCCGTCATCTTTATTCTGAAGTTCTACAAAATGATGGAACGATCGATGAAGAACAAGCGAAACAAATCCAATCCGATGTTCAGGACATGCTTCAGTCCGAATATGACAAAGTGTCAAAAGACAAGCGTGAAATCGATGAAGTCAATGCGCCCGAAGAAATCGTAAACGGATTACCGAAAATCAAAACATCTGTTGAGTTGGATGAATTGCGTTCAATGAATGAAGGTTTGCTACAATGGCCTGAAGAATTCAAAGTTTATCCTAAGTTGAAGAAGATCTTGACCCGTCGTGATAAGGCATTGGATGAAGACGGTAAAGTCGACTGGGCTCTCGCTGAAATACTGGCATATGCAAGTATCTTGAAGGACGGAACTCCGATCCGCCTTACCGGTCAGGATACGGAGCGCGGAACATTCGCTCAACGACATATCGTCTTACATGATCCTGAAACAGGAGAAGTGTACTCACCATTGCACAAATTGACAGAAGCGAATGCATCCTTCGCAATTCATAATAGCCCACTATCCGAAGCATCTGTTGTCGGATATGAATATGGCTATAATGTCATTGCTCCGGAAACGCTCGTTCTTTGGGAAGCTCAATATGGTGACTTTGCCAATGCGGCACAGGTCATTTACGACCAATTCATCTCTGCTGGTCGGGCGAAATGGGGACAACGCTCCGGAATGGTCCTCTTATTACCTCATGGCTATGAAGGACAAGGACCAGAGCATTCAAGCGGACGCTTAGAACGATTCCTTCAACTGTCTGCAGAAAACAACTGGACAGTCGCAAACCTGACAAGCGCAGCACAATATTTCCACATTTTACGGAAACAGGCTGCTATTCTAGAACGGGATGAAGTACGGCCATTGGTCATCATGACACCAAAAAGCTTGCTTCGTAATCCACGGGTAGCTTCTAAACCAGGAGAATTCAGTGAAGGTGAGTTCAAGCCTGTAATGAAACAACCGAACCGTGAAGTGAAGAAGGAAAAAGTGAAACGACTTCTTTTATGTACAGGTAAGGTGGCAATCGATCTTCAGACAGCAATGGAATCAAACGAAAAAGATTGGGATTGGGTCGACGTACTACGTATGGAACAACTGTATCCATTCCCAGAAGATGAAATCGTTGAACACCTTGAACAGTATGAAAACCTAGAAGAAATCGTATGGGTGCAAGAGGAGCCGAAAAACATGGGAGCATGGTTCTACATCGAATCCAGAATCAAGTCCATCGCTTCCAATCGTGTAACGATCTCTTATGTTGGACGCCCTGATCGATCCAGCCCTGCTGGTGGGGAACCAGATGTTCATAAAAAAGAACAAGAACGCATCCTAAATCAAGCATTGAACCTAAATCAAACGAACACTGTGACAACTGAAGGAGGTAATGTATCGTGAGCGATATCAAAGTACCAGAACTTGCAGAATCTATCTCAGAAGGAACCATTTCCGAATGGTTAGTGAATGTTGGAGACAAAGTCAGCAAAGGTGACCCTGTCTGTGAATTGGAAACAGACAAAGTCAATGTAGAAGTAAGTGCAGAAATTGATGGTGTCATTGAAGAATTCTTGAAAGAAGCTGGCGATACAGTTGAAGTTGGTGAAACGATCGCGAAGTTGAACGAAAACGGTGAAGCTTCCAGCGCGAAATCAGAAGAGTCCGGTAAGGAAGAAAGTAAGGATGCTTCTAAAGAAGATAAGAAAGAAGAAGCTCCAAGTACTAAAGAAGAACAAAAAGAAGAGAACGAAGCGGCGGAAGAAGATCGTGACGATACGGATCGTCCGATGGCATCTCCTGCTACTCGTAAGTTGGCGCGCAAGCTAGGTGTCGACTTGAACAAAGTGAAAGCTACGGATCCACTTGGAAGAGTACGCTCTGAAGATGTTCGTGCGCATGCAGAGGGACCTAAGTCAGAACAACCATCCGCTCCAAAACAAGAGTCAAAAGGGAAGCAGACCACAAGTTCTTCTGATCAGCAGCAATATGAAAAACCAGTTGAACGCGTTAAGATGTCTCGCCGTCGTCAAACAATTGCAAAGCGTCTCGTTGAAGCACAACAAACAGCTGCAATGTTGACAACGTATAACGAAGTGGATCTCACAGCCATCAACGAGCTCCGTGAACGTCGTAAAGAACAGTTCCTAGAGCAAAATGATGTCAAGCTTGGATACATGTCCTTCTACACGAAAGCTGTTGTTGCAGCGTTGAAGAAGTTCCCTCGCTTGAATGCTGAAATCCAAGGCGATGAAATCGTACTTAAAAAGTTCTATGACATCGGTATCGCGGTAGGTGCAGAAGAAGGACTCGTCGTACCAGTCGTACGTGATGCAGATAAGTTGAGCTTTGCGAGTATTGAAAAAGAAATCAAGAACCTTGCACAGAAAGCACGTAACAAGAAATTGACGCTAGATGAGTTGCAAGGTGGTTCATTCACGATTACCAATGGTGGAGTGTTCGGTTCATTAATGTCTTCCCCGATCTTGAATGCACCTCAAGTCGGTATCCTTGGAATGCATAAGATCCAATGGCGTCCGGTTGCAATTGATAAGGAACGCATGGAAAACCGTCCGATGATGTACATCGCATTGTCCTACGACCACCGTATCGTAGACGGTAGTGAAGCCGTAAGCTTCTTAGTGAAAGTAAAAGAGCTTCTTGAAGATCCAGAATCACTTCTTTTAGAAGGTTAATTACAAATAAGTTGTTAGACGATGAACTCACCCGGAAACGTCCGGTTGAGTTTTTTCTATCGATGAAAAGGATATTAGCGGATTTCCAAGATGGTTCGTGATAAGCTACAACTAGGTTTAGCGAAAATGTCTATGGGAGGTTAGAGGTTTGAAAAGAGGAATTTTGTCCCTCGGCGAAGCACTCGTCGATTTCATCCCATTGGATGATGACAATACCAATTATCAGAAAAGCCCTGGAGGTGCCCCGGCGAATGTAGCAGTTGGTGTAGCGAGATTAGGCTTGCTTTCCACTTTTATCGGTAAAGTAGGAGATGATGTGTTAGGGCATTTCCTAATGGAGACATTAACAGGATTTAACGTGAATACGAACAACATGATCCTGACACCAGAAGTACGGACTGGTGTTGTTTTCGTGACGAACAATGAGGATGGAGAAAGAAGTTTCGATTTTTATATCAATCCTAGTGCTGATTGGTTTTTGCACAAGGACGAAATAAATACAGAACTCTTCAAGGAAAGTAAAATCCTCCACTTCGGTTCCATTTCGATGATCAGCAATCCTGCTAAAGATGCGACAAAGTGCGCCATCAAGCTTGCGAAAGAAAATGGAATGATGGTGTCATATGATCCTAACCTTCGAATGGCTTTGTGGGATTCTGAAGAACAGGCACGTGATACAATTATGAGTGTACTGAATGAAGTCGATGTGCTGAAGGTATCAGAGGAGGAGCTCTCATTCCTTTCGGGTGAAACGGATATGGAGAGTGGCATCGAACAGCTGAGAAAGACATATGACATACCACTCATTCTTGTCACTCTTGGAAGTGAAGGAAGTTATGTACATACAACGGACGATCAAGCTCACATTCCGGCCATGAATGTAAAAGCGATCGATACGACGGGAGCAGGAGACGCATTCGTTTCCGCTTTCCTTTATTCCTTGCATCAATATCAAGGTGAGGTACAATCAATTACAATTGAAGAGGTTACCCAGATGGCTCAATTTGCAAGCGTATCTGGAGCATTAGCCGCTTCTACGAAAGGTGCAATGACAGCTCTCCCTACTTTAAAAGAAGTATCCGAAATATTGGATGGAAGATGATTCAATTCAAAAAAAGGTGACACGTATCGTGTCACCCTGTTTCATATTCCATACGCTTTGGTTACTGGATGTCATCTTTATACTGCATGTATACGACATGAGTGACTAAGAAATCTTCTAGTCCATGTTTCCCATCTGCGCCTCCTAGTCCTGACTTCTTCATACCTGCATGATATCCTTGCACAGCTTCAAAGTTTTCGCGATTCACGAAAGTTTCACCGAACTCCAACTCGTTGGCAGCTCGCATCGCTTCGTGCACATTTTCCGTATAGATGGAAGAGGAGAGGCCATAATCGGTGTCATTAGCCAATTCAATTGCTTCATCAAACGTTTTGTAGGTCATAACAGGGAGGACCGGTCCGAAAATTTCATCTCGCATGATTTCCATATCCTGCGTGACATTGGTGATAAGAGTGGGCTCATAGAAGAAACCTCTCTCTACATCAGCTGGTTTTCCACCGGTAAGAATTTTTGCACCTTGTTCTTTGGCACGTTCGACTATTTCATGGACGGTTTCAAGGCGGTCCTTACTTACGAGTGGACCAATGTCCGCTTCGCGATCTTCCGCTGGATTGCCATATCGAACTTCACTCAAGGCTTTCGTCAGCTTCTCTATGAATGTATCCGCTACTTTTTCGTGGACATATACGCGTTCAGCATTGGTACACGCTTGCCCGGCATTAACGATTCTGGACAGCTTGATGTTTTCTACAGCAAGATCCAAATCGGCATGTTCGGAAACAATCGCTGGCGCTTTTCCGCCAAGTTCCAGATTCATCTTCGTGATATTCTGAGCAGCAGCCTCCATGATTTTCGTACCTGCTCCGATACTACCTGTCATAGAAACCATGCGCACCTTTGGATGGGAGGCCATCGCATTCCCAATCTCTGACCCTTTCCCGGTCACAAGATTATAAACGCCTGCTGGAATATCCATTTCTGAGATGATACGGGTAAATTCAACTGCTGTATTCGGGGTTTGTTGACTCGGTTTTAAGACGATTGTACATCCTGAAATCAGTGCAGTTGCCACTTTTCGTGCCAATATAAAGACAGGAAAGTTCCAAGGCACGATACCTGCAACCACGCCGATTGGCTTGCGTTTGATCAATATGTTTTCATTCGGCCGATCGCTCGGTAATATTTCACCTTCAATTCTTCGCGCCCATTCGGACATGTATCGGAAATAGTCGATCGCAAGTTCCACTTCAGCAGACGCATGCTCGTAGCTTTTTCCTTGTTCTTCTATTAAGAGCTCGATGAATCGTTCGCGTCTCGCTTCCAACTCATCACCGAGCTTACGAACGATTTGACCCCGTTCATTGGAAGGGACCTTAGCCCATTTCTTTTGAGCATTGTATGCCGCCTCAATGGCTTTATTTGCATCCTCTTCGGTTCCGTTCGGTATACGAGAGATCACCTCTTCGGTAGCAGGATTGATCACATCTATCGTTTCATTTCCTGTGGATTGCACATATTCTCCATTAATATAAAGTTGATGTGTCTGCAAAAGCGCTTCCTCCCTAAATAAAGTTACTCTGTACCTTCCACTCCGGGGTGTGTGCTAAACATTTCATGCTCAAGGAGGAGAATGATAGAAGTGAAACGAAAGAAGATAAGAGCCAATAGGCAAAGAAGGGGGCGCAGATATGAAATTTAAAGTCTCAAAAAATATCGGTTTCCAAGTACATAATGTTTCAGAAGCCCAATCGTTTTATGAAAGAGTCCTAGGCTTTCAGCAACCGCGTAACAGTGTTGTAGACGAAGTTGAATTCAGAACTTTTCATAACAACATTTTTCTCATTGATGGGGAGGAAAACATGGGACCTGTCATGGAGTTGATTGTTGAGGATTTATCAGAGGCGAAGGATTACCTCGTTCATAACGGTTGTGCCATTGTCCGATGGGAAGGAAAAGGGAAAGACTGCTATGTGAGGGACCCTTACGGAATGGTATTCAATGTATGGGAAGATAAAGGAGGAGCAGAAAATGTATGAATTGAAAACGAAAGAAAATGACAACAGTGTCATCGAGTTCATTGAAAATGTAGAAAGTCCGAAGAAAAAGGAAGATGCCTACCGACTATTGGACATTTTTACGGAAACGACAGGTTATAAAGCGAAAATGTGGGGGCCTAGCATTATCGGCTTCGGCTCGTACCATTACAAATATAAAACAGGACATGAAGGAGATGCACCACTAGTCGGATTTTCTCCAAGAAAAGCAAAAATCAGCCTGTATTTCGCTACTGGTGATGATATAAAACGCGAGGAATTACTAAATCAATTCGGAAAGCACACCTCTGGGAAAGCTTGTGTGTATATCAATAAAGTGGCAGACATCGACGTAGATGTACTGAAAGCACTTATCAACCGGTCCATAGAATTCTTAAGGGAGACCTATGAGGTGAGGAACTAAAGGGTCCGAATATAACAATAGAGACACCTTATCTGTACAAAAAGAAACTGAATTTATTCCAGTTTCTTTTTTCTTTTATTCATAAGTTAGTTAATGTATTCAACTTCATCCATATTTTGAATAATGCTGTCGGGATAACGTCATCCTAACAAGCAGGAAGTTTTATCTTTTGTTGAAAGTGTATTATCATTTCCACTCAGAAGGAGGTTTTGAATCATGAAAGCTATCGTAATTGATCAATATGGAGGAAAAGAGACCTTAAAGGAAAGAGAGGTCGAAAGACCAACGATCAATGATGAACAGGTGTTAGTGGAGATTCATGCAACATCCATCAACCCTATAGATTGGAAGGTAAGAGAAGGCTATCTTAAAGATATGCTACCATTCGAATTTCCGTTGATTCTTGGCTGGGATGCAGCGGGTGTAATAGTGGAAAAAGGGAAAAATGTCACTGGGTTCAATGTTGGAGACCGGGTTTTCACAAGACCTGCTACAACCAACCAAGGTACTTATGCAGAATACGTGCCAGTTGAGGAGAATCTACTTGCGCATATGCCTGAGGAAATGAGCTTCGAAGAAGCCGCTTCCATTCCTCTTGCAGGACTGACGGCCTGGCAATGTTTAGTTGATTTCGGTAAAATCAAGGAAAACGATAAGGTTCTTATTCACGCTGGTGCTGGTGGTGTCGGTAATTTCGCTATTCAGATTGCCAAAAGTTACGGAGCATATGTAGCGACAACGGCCAGTGAGAAAAACCATGAGTTCTTAAAGTCACTTGGAGCAGATCAAGTGATTGATTATAAGCATGCAGATTTCTCTGATATTCTTCAAGACTTTGATCTCGTTCTGGATTCAATTGGCGGAGAAGTTCAATCCAAGAGTTATGAAGTCTTGAAAGAAAATGGAAAGCTTGTATCGATCGTACAACCACCTAACGAGGATGAAGCAAATGAACATAAAGTCGAGGCAGGGTTTGTATGGTTGGAACCAAATGGAGATCAACTGCAAAAACTTGCAGAATTATATAAAGCAGGTCAATTAAAACCGATCATTGGGGAAGCTTTTGATTTCACAGAGGAAAACCTTCAAGAAGCACATGCTCTTAGTGAAACGCACCATGCGAAAGGTAAAATTGTTATCAAAGTAAAGTAAATTTGCCGTTTGCACCTCAACATCCAAAACATCAACTGTTTGGTCAAAGCAGTTGATGTTTTTTAATTCAATCAATCCAAAAATGTCATTTAAATCCACATACTAGATACTAGAAGTATAAAAGTAATTTATGTTGACATTTCTGCATAATGTTAATGGGATTATTTTCTTTTCTAGGGGGTGTAGAAATGCCTTTTCCGAATACTCGTCAATTTACCCCTATAACAGTAGGTGGTAATGATTATGCAGATGTGGTGAAGGATATCAATCCCGCAGGTACGGATATTGTAGGGAACGCAATTTTCCCTTCTTTTTACTTCGCTTATGATACTGTTAACGTCTATTTTCGAATGCGTATCCGTTCAGATCCACGAAACAAGGCAAAAACTTCGTTTGCGAATTACGCCTGGGGTGTCTTATTGAACACAACAGGAGTAGAAGGGACTTACGACTGGCTACTAGCTGTCAATGGACGTAAGAATAGAGTCAATCTTATTCAAAATGTCAAAAAGCGATTTAATTCCTGGACTGATCGAGCCGAGGGAACGAATGGGAGAGGAGAACCAAATTATTCACGACAAATCATCAACTTCGATGTGGCTCGTGTGTTGCAAGCTGACTCCACATTCGGAAACACTCAAAACTATTTTGTTGATTTCCTGATCCCAGCTTCCACATTTTTTTCTTATTTAGATGTATCACCAAACAGTCCTTTACAAATGGTCGCATTCACTGCAGCGAATAACAACAATTATAATAAAGACTCATTAAGAAGATCTGAAGACTATCAATTTAAAGATGCACTATCCGACCCGGTCACGATGGAAGATGGAAATGTAAGAGCTCGCCTCCAGATTACGAAAGAAATTGATTCTGGACCGAGTTCGCCGGTTGCAGGACAAAATGAAGAGTGGAGCGGCAGCATCACACTCACAAATGTTGGGAAAAGTCAGGCTACCATATTGAATGTGCTCGATATGGTCAATTTAGATGTGGTCTCCTCATTTAATGTCCAATCAACCACTCAAGGTTCTACTGCATATAACCAAGCTACCAAAACGCTTACATGGACGGTTGGAGATTTAGAGGCCGGTCAGAGTGCAACATTGAACTTTGTGGAAAATGGATTGTTCTATACTTCTGGTAATCAAATATTGAATTCAGCGACTGGTATTGGCTATGACTTGTTCACTGGAGGAGAGCTCATCCCTGTAACGACCGCTGTTTCAGTTGATGTCCAATCAACAGGTGGTGCGGCAGGAAATGCCCTTGACAATGTAGATGGGCTACCAGAAGAAAATGTAAATGTACGTCTACTATCTGGTGGAACCGAAGTAGCCGTGACACAAACCGATTTTTACGGAGATTATAACTTTACGAATATTCCTCCTGGAACGTACACGTTAGAATTTACGAAATCCAATTTTTCGACTGCGACAAGTAATATTCAAATAACCGAAGATAACGTGACAATCCTAAACCTTTATTTAGTTCCATTGTCCGGAGACCTACAAGGAACCGTAACTGCCAATGATGCAACCCCGATCAACAATGCCGATGTTTTCATAGCAAACAATATAGGGGGTGTTGTCGCTTCGACCACGACCTCTCCTACAGGGCAATATGTAATTCCGAACATACAACCTGGCCACTATGTCATAACCGCTACAGCAAATAACTTTCAATCTGCGTCAATCGGAGAAGATATCTTCCCAAATCAGACCACTACAACCAATTTTGTCTTATCACCTAACCCAGGAACCGTACAAGGAACCATAAGTGGCGATGGAAGTCCATTATCAAATGCCAATGTGGAAGTAATCGGAGCTACTGGGATCGTAGTAGCTTCTACCACTACAAATGGTATTGGGGAATACGTAATCAACAAACTTGCTCCAGGCTCTTATCGACTACGAGGAAGTGCTACCTCGTTCCAAACAAGGAATATCGGTTTCACAGTAGGATCTGGGGAGACTGAGGAAGTCAACATGAATCTGTTACCGAATCCGGGTTCACTAACCGGTACCATTACAGACGAGGATACAGGCGATCCATTATCAGAGGCTAGTCTGAAAATAACCGATGCCTTTGGTATCACAAACGCACATGCAATAACAGATATAAATGGACAATATGCCGTGGACTCACTCACACCAGGGAATTATGTCATTACCATTGCTGCAGATGGACGTGGAGCCAAAAACATCAGTGCATACATTGAGCCCGATCAGACGACTGAATTGAATGTCTCACTAAAAAAGTTGACAGGTGTTCTAACCGGAACGGTACGGTCGGATGGGCTACCGGTCAGTGGAGCCAAAGTAGATGTTGTGTCCAACCACGTGGTCATGGCCAAAACGTTTGCCAACTCAGATGGCACATATACCATCAGTGGATTGAGTCCTGGTAGGTACACGGTGATTTTCACAGCTGATGGATATTCAACTACTTCTCTTGGTGCCATCATTGAAAACAATGAAACGACTCTTCTCAATGCAAACATCAAAACGATTTTTGGCACGATTAATGGTTTAGTTACCAAAGAAAACGGTGATCCGCTTCCAGGTGCTGTTATCCTTGTGAATAATTCAGATTCAGATGTTCTCGTTGCAAGAATCCTCACCAATTCTAATGGTGGATATAATGTGAATGACCTCAATCCAGGCAGTTATTCTGTGACTGCATCCTTCACGAATTACCAAACACAACTAGGTGGAGCCATTGTTACTTCCGGAAACGAGTCACAGCTAAGCTTCTCACTTAAACCGAATCCATCTACTATCATAGGTTCAGTCATCAATATAGATACACAAGAGCCAATCAAAGGCGAATCCATCCAAATGCAATTGATTGATTCGAATGGAGTGGTATTGGCGACAACGTTTTCCAACATAGAGGGTGAATTCATTTTTGAAAACATCTTGCCGAATACCTACACCGTCAATGCGAGCACAGACGGCTTCCGTAGTTCGTATGCAAGTGTGAAAACCGAACCCGGCCAAACTACTTCGACACGTATCGGACTGGAACCATTACCTGGATTCATAACCGGTACATTAACAGACATCAACTCAGGGGATCCAATTGCTGGTGCGACGATTAATATCAGTAATGCACTTGGATTCCAAGTAGACTCTATGATTACGAGTACAGATGGGCACTTTTTGTCGATGGGTTTACCAGCGGGTATCTATACACTTGCAGTTGTTGCGGAAGGATACGAAACCAACCTTGTCGGGGAGATTGTTCCTTGGGGATTCACTAAAAGTATCGATATCCAGTTGACACCTAATCCAGGTTCCATCCGAGGGACCGTCACTCCAATTGCTGAGAATACAATCATACAGCTGATCTCAATGGATAACCAGCTCGTCAACTCTACTGCTGCAGATCCTACTGGTACTTTTCAATTCCAAAACCTTGCTCAAGGGAATTACATCCTTAAAGCCTCTGCGCTTAATTATTCAATAGCATGCACAGGCGCCTACGTAGAAACTGGTTCGGAGACGAACGTTTCACTGACCATCAAGCCTTCTCCTGGTTCAATCAGTGGTAATGTGATCAATGATCTCGGGACTGTCTTACCGAACGTTACGATCTCGTTATTGGATGCGAACGAAACACCAATTGCATATGGCAATACCGATATTGATGGGAATTATTATATAGGTAATGTTCCTCCCGGAAGCTATGCCCTCATTGCTAAATTGATGATGCACACAACGACCACAGGTACAGTTACCGTAAGTCCGGGGCAGGATGTAACGGATATAAATTTCAACATGGCTAGAACGAGAGGGACGATTTCTGGCGGCGTTTTTGATTTTACTTCTGGTAGTGTGATAACAGGAGCTTCCATTTTGCTACGTAACAGTCAAGGGATTCTCATCAAATACACGACCACCGATCAGTTCGGAAAATTCTTGTTCAGGAATATTGGGCCTGAGTCTTATACTGTCACAGCCTCAGCTCCCAATTATTCGACAGAGATATCAGGGGTGATTGTACAGAGTGAACAAACTTCGGGACTCAACATTGCTTTAAAAAGCTTAGTCGGAAACATTGCTGGGCAGGTCACTGATGACAAGGGAGATCCAATTGGTGGTGACAATGTACAAATCAAGCTCAAAGGAGCAAATGGAGAACTCTTGCAAGCACTGCTGGCTCAGCCAAATGGTTCTTTCATCATACCCAATTTGTCTGAAGGGACGTATTTCGTTACAGCCGCTTTAGAAGGTTATACTTCTAATCTCGTATCCGTCATCCTGACACCTGGTGAAATCAATAACATAAACATACAATTATCTCCTATTCTTACAACCTTATCTGGTACAGTAGTGGATTCGGAATCAGGAAATCCTATTACGGGAACAGCTGTTACTATTTCTTTAACGAAAAATACTGGCGTATTCGTGACGAACCAGTACCCTAGTGAAACTGGACTATTTTCATTCAATTCCTTATCTCCTGGAATCTATCTGTTGAACGTGAATGCAGAAGGTTACGGTAATCAAATCGTGACGGTAACAGTGCCTGAAAGTGGCACAGATATCGATATTGCCCTGACCAAAAATCCAGGAGCAGTAACGGGTTATGTGACGAACCAACTATCAAGTGACCCGCTAACAACTGCAGTCGTGACGGTCATCAATGCAGGGAAATCATTAGAAAACCAC
Source organism: Pseudalkalibacillus sp. Hm43 (assembly GCF_051842935.1). Lineage (GTDB taxonomy): Bacteria > Bacillota > Bacilli > Bacillales > Fictibacillaceae > Pseudalkalibacillus. The sequence goes on from NZ_JBPXRR010000001.1 coordinate 1,426,583, forward strand.
GTTGTGACCGATAGTTATGGCCAATTTACGTTTCCAAACCTTTCTCCAGGTTCTTACCGCGCGCTCGTCACGGCAGAAGGATTCTCAAGTCAAAGTGCAACATTCGTTGTATTATCCGATCAAACGACTTCACTGAGTTTCATACTGACACCAGAGCCAGGGAATTTGTTAGGTACCATTACAGATATTGTTACAGGTGCACCTATTCCTGGCGTCAATATCCAAGTGCGTTATTTGACACCTGCGGGTCCGGTGTATGCAAATACATTGACCGATGACCAGGGGAATTATCAAACACAAGGCCTCTATGCAGGTACTTATACAGTCATCGTGTTTGCGGATGATCGTTACGGATCCTCAAGCGCATCCGTCATGATACCAGCGAACGGTACACGAACAGTGGACTTTGCACTAGAACCGTTCCCATCTACAGTTGAAGGTACAATACGCGACGAAGCAACCGGAGAACCTGTACCGAATGTTTTCGTAAGATTGTTAGACATACATGGAAGCTCCATTCAAGTTATTAATACCGATATGAATGGTTTTTATCGTTTTTCGGGTTTCACATCCGGTCAGTATCTTATTTCCGCCATCTTTCCAATTTATCAGAGAGTTCAAATCTCTATAAATCCGGAACCTGGAGAGACTGTCATTGCAGATATTTTTTTCCAACCTGAACCAGGTAAAATATCGGGTCTGATACTGGATGCCGAGACAGGATCTCCTCTAGTCGGCGCTCAGGCTGAAGTGTATTCCCCCGGTTCAACCGTACCGGTAGCCAGAAGAACAGCAGGGGCAAGCGGAGACTTCCTCATTGAAGGAGTCGTTCCGGGGTCATTTACCATCACGGCTTATACACTTAATTACAGTGAGGAAATCAAAGGTATAATCGTTGAGCCGAACGGGATAACAGAAGTGGAATTTCAACTTGACCCTGACCCAGTGACCGTATCAGGAACGGTACTTGATGAGAATGATAATCCTTTAGCGAATGTCAGTGTGCGGATCATTGATGAAAACGAAGTTGAAATCGGAAATGGGATCTCAGATATCGACGGTAACTTTGCCATTGGAAATCTCCCGAGCGGTAACTTCACAATCATAGCAGGTATAGATGATTATGCAGAGTTTACTACAGGCATTTCTGTACAGCCGGGCGAAGAATATGATGATTTAAACATCCAAATGATCGCACTTGGAGGGATGTTCAGAGGAAATGTAACCAGTGTTGAAAGTAGTGAAGGGATAGCAGGAGTCCTCATTTCCATACTGACACCTGAAGGAATCCCCATCATATCAACCAACTCTGATCCAATCGGGAATTTCGTATCTCCACTGCTATCACCAGGTATGTATACAGTAATCGCAAGCTCGCCGTATTACGTCCAGGATGAAAAAGGCGTTATCATCGTTTCCAATCAGACGAGTGAAGTAATTTTCCAACTTGAAGGCATCGGCGGTTCGATTAAGGGAAGAGCGGTTAATGAAAACGGGAATCCTATTACAAATACTCCAATCGCCATTCGATTATTGAACAATAACGGGGCATTACTGCAAACTCTACAGGCGTTGATTGATGGAACGTTTGAAGTTCTGAACCTTTCTGCTGGGACATATCAAGTCAATGTCATTGCAGACACCTATCAAACGACAACAGTAGGAGCGAACATAAAAAACGGTGAAATTGCTGACCTGACAGTTCCGCTTACCTTAAAAGGCGGCACCGTTGAAGGAAGGATTGTATCATCCCAAACAGGCATTCCGATTCCTGGGAGTTTCATCGAAATCTTTGATGTCACGGGAGTGATCGTAGCTACCATTACGAGTGACCAGAATGGGGAATTCCTTCTAACAGATATTCAGCCAGGTGCGCTAAACTTGAAAGCAACTGCTCCAGAATTCAGCCCTTCCTCCATTGGAATTATTGTTGAACCTGGAGAAATATCGAACACCCAACTCACCCTCTCACCGATCACTGGTCTTTTATCAGGTACAGTCATGGATCCAGACGGCATACCGATCAGTAGCAGCACGGTGCAAATTGTTGACCCGACCAACACAACCGTCGCAACGTTCATTACAGATTTAGATGGATCTTACACCGCTACGCTTCAAGTAGATGAATATACCATATTGGCAAATGCCACTAATTTCGGGAGCAATTCAATTGCCGGGACCATTCGCGCAGATGAAGAAACAGTCGTCAATATCACCTTGACTCCAATTGGCGGAATACTAATCGGTAACATAATTGATGTTGATACAGAAACACCATTAACTGGGGCGTCTGTCGAAGTCAGATCAATAAGTCCGTTCGGACCAGTCATCAATAATGTTCTGACTGACAGTGAGGGGAATTATAACTTCGGAACACTCTCTGTCGGTACCTATACGATCGTTGTCACGAAAGACAACTATGGAGATAAAAGTGGCTCTGTTTTGATTGAGAATGGCGTAACACATACACACGACTTTTCACTTTCGCTCAATCCTTCCAGCATCAGTGGAACTGTTACAACCGGAAGTGTACCTTTAACGAACGTACTGATTAGGCTTGTAGACACCTCTGGGGCAAATGTGTTTGAGGTTCAAACAGATGAACAAGGGCAATACTTGATTGAAAATTTCAAACCTGGTAGTTACGCTTTGTTGGTCAATCATGTAGATTATCAGACTGGAAAACAAGGATTTACGTCACTACCTGGGGAAGCCATTAACCTTGATTTTGATTTGATAGCTCAACCAGGTAGTTTAATCGGAACCATTTTTGACGAAGAGGGATCACCACTTCCCGGTGCTCTCATCCAAGTCTTCTATGCAGACAGTTTGCAGCCTGCGAATCGTGCTATAACAGACCCTGAAGGAAGCTATGTCATTTCAGGCCTTGCTCCAGGAAACTATACATTAACAATGACATCATCAAACTATAAGACTTTCACAACAGGAGCGATCATTAATGCAAATGAAACGATAACGATTGACGGCTTCTTAGCACCAGATCCAGGCGTTATTTCTGGTACCGTTACGGGGACAGAAGGTCCGCTAGAAGGAGCGGCAGTGAAAGTCATTGATGTGAATGGATCGAGTATAGGTTCCGGTATAACAGATGGAGACGGCACCTTCTCCATTGGAAATTTACCAGTAGGAACGTTTGCAGTAACCATCCTTGCTGCTAATCATCATAGCATCTCACAAGGAGTCACCATTTCTCCAGGTGAATTTGAAACGCTTAGCTTCACCCTGGTTCCGGAACCAGGTTCAATTGCTGGTACGGTATTAGATGAAAACGGAACACCTATTTCAGGGACCGTCATTAATGTCCTCTTGAATGGTTTAATCATTGGTTCTAATTTAACAGATGAAAACGGCAGCTATTCGTTCCAGGATCTCCAACCACAGTCTTATCAATTAACTGCAGATCAACCTGGATATGGTATGGCTTCTATTGGCGCAGTCGTAATAAGTAACGAGACGGCTACAGCAAATTTCAACCTGCTTTCCATATTCGGAGTGATTAGCGGAACTGTTACAGATTCAGATGGAAACCCACTCAATAATAAAACCATTTATCTGAATGTTTTTGATCAAAATGACAGTTTCGTATATTCCGTACTAGCTCAACCCGACGGAACATTCTCAATTCCAGAGGTGAAGCCAGGAGATTATTTGCTGACAGTGACAACAGAGGGATATGAATCAAAAACCTCTGGTGTATCGGTCGAACCGGATGAAGTTACGGATTTAACGGTCCCGTTGAGTGTGTTAGGTGGCAATCTGTCCGTACAGGTCATTGAAGACGATACTAGTGTTCCTATACCAGGAGTCATTACCGATATTTACAATGAGACCGGAATTCCCATTACTTCTGGCGTTACAGATCAAGAGGGGAAGACTACGTTCGAGAAATTACCAGAAGGGCAAGTTGTCGTTTCAGCTGTAGCTCCAAACTATACCAATGCTTCTAAAGGAGCAATTATTGAAAGTGGCGTAACGAAAGAGACCACTCTTGCTGTTACACCGGAGACGGGAGAACTCCAAGGTACGTTAACCGCTCCGAGTGGAGAACAACTCGCCGGAGTCACTATACAAATCCTGGACTCTAAACGATCTGTTGTAACAACTGTATTAACCCAAACGGATGGCGGGTTTGCCGTGTTTGATTTAGCACCTGGAATCTATACGATGCTCATCAATCATCCTGGATATGAACAGCAGTCTCTTAGTGCATATATAGAAGCAGGTCAAACTTCAAGGAACAATTTGATCATTGAATCCGCACCCGGAAGTGTTGAAGGGATCGTTACGGATACAGAAACAGGCGCATTCTTGTCGAGGACGAATGTAGAACTGCGGCTCATCAGCCCATCAGGTCCGGTCATTGCATCCACGCTGACGGATTCACAAGGTCATTATCGATTCCTTGACATCACAAGCGGAAACTATACTGTCATCGCGACACACCGACTATATGGAGCTGATGCGGAGTTCATCTCAGTACAAATGAATTCAACGACATTTGCAGATCTACAACTCGCTAGGATAACGACAAGTATAAACGGAACGGTTCGAAATAGTGAAGGTGATCAACCCCTTCAGAATACACTTCTCAGAATTGCTAACCAAGGCGGGACTGTCATTGCTGAAATCCAGACGGATGTGAGCGGTAGATTTACTTATGAAGGACTTATGCCTGGTGAATACAGCATCGCAGCCCTTAATACAGACTATCGAAGTCAAATCGTTTCCTTCCTAGCTGAACCGGGGTCTCCAAGTCTTGTCGATTTTAATTTGCAAGCTTTCCCGAGTCAGTTTACAGGCACAGTAATAGATGCAGAAACGGAACTCCCAATCATTGGAGCTCTCGTAGAAGCGTATGATTTGTTAGATCGCCCAGTTGCGGCTGCGTTAACAAATATTAATGGCGTATATACGCTTCCTGCTCTAAATGATGGCACCTATACTCTCAGGGCATCCGCACAAGGGTATAGCTCTATGTCCCGCTTTTCGTCATTACTCGTGAATGACAGCAAAATTGAAAACTTCATTTTAAGCGTAAATCCTGCTTCTGTTTCAGGCAGTGTGACATCCATTGAGGGGCAACCACTGAATAATGCCACGGTAACGGTTGCAGATCAGAATGGGATCGTAGTCGGAAACACCTCAACGAATGAAAATGGCACTTACTTTATCGGCAATTTGCCTGCAGGGGTCCTTACGGTAACAGCAGATGCGGATGGCTATTTGACCGTCTCAATCGAGTTAGCCTTTGAAAGAGGTGAAAATAAGGACGGAATCAATTTTGCTTTAAGTCCTGGAGCGGATGGAGAAATTAAAGGGCAAGTGACCAACAGTAGAACTCGGGAACCACTTCCAGGGGTATTGATACAGCTGAACAACGAGAATGGGGCAGGAGTAGAAGAAGTTACGTCGAATTCGGAAGGCGTATACGCTTTTTCAGGAATACCGGCTGGTACTTATCGAGTTCGGGCGTCAAGGGATGGATACCTTTCATATAACACCACCGTCCAATTACGACCAGATGAAGAATTACTACTCTTGATCTCTCTTTCACCAGACTCACCAGCACCGGGACGAACGGGAGTCAATCAATATTACATCATTCTTGGTGGAAAGTATTTAACACTAGAAAATAGTGATACCTCACCAACATTATTCACTTTAGTTAACATGAATGAAGATAAAACATGCGCTACGTTTGCTTTTATAGAAATTGTAGACGGATCAAGAAAAACCCAATTGATTTTATTCGATTTATCACACGTGATTTTAGTACCTGTCCATTAGGTGACGATCGTGGAACGGAATGGAAAGAGACTGGTGGCTAGCCAGTCTCTTTCTTATGTTCAGAATAAGAAGACATGTATCGTACATCCTAACTCTATAAGCAATCTATAAATCATAAAAGAGGGTTTGAACTATGCGCAGAATGAAATGGAATAGAGGAAAACATCGTCATTCTCCTGATATGCGTCAGATTCTCCAAACCCCTCTATATGAGAAACTAGACTCCAACCTTGAAACCTTAAATTTATTGTTCAGCAACACGCCCGATTTAATCGTAAGAAAACTGGAAACTAAAACGGGCAGAGAGGCAGCTATTGCCTATTTTACTAATCAAGTGGATATAGATGTAATCAATGAGCATATCATCAAGCCCTTGCTTCATGCCAAGACCAAGGTAGAAGATTATCGTTCCATCGTTACGGTCGGTGATGTAATGAACATTGAACACTGGTCAAAGGTTGAGAACGGATTGCTTTCAGGAAAGACCATTCTTTTCATAGAAGGTTCTAATATTGCGTTGGCTCTAGGTACAGAAAAATGGCCGGAACGGGCGATTGAAGAACCGACAGCAGAATCTGCAATCAAAGGCGCGCATAGCGGATTCATTGAATCCGGAAAGACCAACATCGCACTCATCAGACGTTATTTACCGAATCGCGAACTTCAACTGAAAGAGCAGGTTGTCGGTAGACGAGGACAAACGAAAGTTTCCATGCTGTATTTAGAGGATGTTGCTAATCCAGAATTAATTGAAGAGATGGAGACACGTATTAGACGGATTGATATTGACGCGATTTTGAATACAGGTGAACTTGAGCAGTATGTTGAAGACCACCCGTTTTCACCTTTCCCACAATTTCAAGTGACTGAACGTCCTGATACAGCGGCTTCACAAGTTCTTCAGGGGAGGATTGCAATTGTAGTGGACAAGTCACCCGGCGTGCTTGTGGGTCCAATGACGTTCACCTCTTTTTTTCAATCTATTGATGATTATAGTAGTAGATGGCTTGTCGCTTCGTTTATCCGACTCCTACGATTTACAGGCTTTTTGATCGCCGTTTTTTTACCATCCCTATATATTGCCGTCATCTCATTCCATTACGAAGTGATACCCATCAATCTAATGATCTCCATCGGGGAGTCACGTGCTCAAGTGCCTATTCCGACAATACTGGAAGCCCTATTAATGGAGCTTATATTGGAGATGCTTCGAGAAGCAGGGATTCGACTACCAGCCCCGATTGGCCAAACGGTAGGAATCGTAGGGGGAATTGTTATTGGAGAAGCGATTGTCCAGGTGGGATTAGTCAGTAATATCATGGTGATCGTCGTGGCCCTGACAGCAATTACAACGTTCATCATGCCGAATCAAGATATGGCTGCTTCAATACGGTTAATCCGGTTCCCGATGATGATCATTGCTTCTTTGATGGGGATCATCGGAATCGTTTTTGGATTGATGATTCTCGTCGGTCATCTGGTTTCAATAAGATCACTAGGCGTTCCATATAGTAGACCGGTAGCACCGTTACTTCTATCTGATTTAAAAGATACGATCATCCGGGTTCCTCTTAAATATATGAAAATGCGTCCAAGGTCCATTAAGCCTATTCAAGCTTATAGACATGGTCCTAAATGGAATGATGGCGAGGAAGAATGATGCAATACAATGCAAATGGAATCAGCCTTAAACAATTCATATTCATCATCTACAAAACGCAAATCGGGATTGGTGTGTTGACTCTGCCGAGGGAAGTGTCTGACCATGCAGGTACAGATGGATGGATCGCAGTCATCATCGGGTGGTTTCTGGCTGTCATCGTCAGTCTCATTCTTATCAATATCATGCAGAAGTTTGAGAAGGATACTTTATTTGATCTGTTTCGGCATTTGTTCGGCGTATGGGGTGGTAAAGCATTTTCACTCTGTTGGGTTGTCTATCTAGCCTTCATTACACTTTACGTGGTTTTCACAAGTGTGTATGTCATGCAAATATGGATCTTGCCGATGACTCCGAATTTTTGGATCATTCTACTTTTCTTGATTCCGATCTATTACATAACAAAGAACGGTATTACTGTCATAGGGCGATATTCCGAATTCGTGTATTATTTCAGCGTATGGATGCCGCCACTCCTGCTTCTCGCTATAACTGAAAGTCATTGGCTGAATCTTTTGCCCGTCTTGAAAGAAGGGTGGACTCCTGTGTTCGGAGCGTTGCAAACAACTGTGCTCTCGTTTTTGGGGTTTGAAATGATTTTTCTCATCTATCCATTCTTACGAAACAAGCGTAAAGCTTATCTCGGTGTCATCATAGCGAATTCTCTCGCTTTGTTCGTGTATCTGATCGTAGTACTTATGAGCTTCATCTATTTCAGCCCGGATCAACTCGACAAATTTAAATGGCCGACTTTGAATTTATTGAAGACGATTGAATTTACATTTATCGAGCGATTTGAAATCTTCTTCCTGGCACTTTACTTTGTCATATTATCTATGACCGTCATCAGCTATCTCTTTTTTACGGTCTACGGAATCAACCATCTTACGGGGAAAATGAATTCGAACCGACCGCTCATTATGATCACTTTATCCATAGTAGTTGTAGCCCTGTTCTATCAACCATCCTTTCAAAAACTGGATTATGCAGGTGAGGTCATCAGCGTCGCTGGCATTTTGTTCTCATATGTCTTCCCAGTGTTGCTCTGGGTTTACATTTGGATCTTCTTCAAAGTAAGGAGAAATACAATATGAAAAAGTTTACCATCGTGTTAATTATGCTGATTTTCTTGTTGACAGCTTGCAGCGATCGTAAGGACTTGGAAAAAACGACGATTGCTTTGGCGATTGGAATTGATGTTGCTGAGGATAACCAAATCATCGCATATGAATCCAATCCGATCTTCGGTGAAGAGATTGCTGAAAACACTGAAACATTGTCTGCAACTGCGTTAACGTTACGTGAAGCAAGAGAGAAGATGAATGCAGAGGCAAATGGACCTGTTGTAGGGGGGAAGCTCCAAATCCTCCTGGTCAGTAAAGAGTTGTTAGAGCAGCAGGAACTTTACTCGGTTTTGGATGTCCTGTATAGAGATGCAAAAAATTCAACAAACGCGCGCCTCGTCATGACTGAAGACTCCATTGCAGATATTCTCAATACAAAAATGCCAGAAAAACCAATCATCTCTGTGTATTTGTCCAACCTCATCGACAATTCTTATGATCAGGGAATAACAGCATCGACAACCTTGAGAGATTACCATTACCAACATTACGAAAAAGGACTCACACCTTATCTTTCTGAATTGAAGAAGAAGGATGGCAAAATTGTGGTCAAAGGGGTAGCGTTACTCGATAATGATGGAAAATTCGTAACATCTTTGAACCCGAGAGAGAGTTCCTTGCTTCAGATTCTTCAAAAGGAAGTGAAATATCCTGTCCATATCATCATCCAAATCCCAGAACATGTTCAAATAAAAAAGAATGGGTTGGGGCAGGTAAGTTTTCACATTTCAACGGTGGACCAAGAAGTGAAGGTCAAACACAAAGATGGAAGGTTCACATTCGATATACACTCTGAATTGAATATTTTAATCACCGAAATGCCATTTAAAGTCAATATGAACAAAGACAAGAACGTCATCGAAAAACTGATATCGAAAGCGTTGGAAGAAGAGTACAAAGGGCTCTTGGAAAAGATTCAAGATAATGAAATCGATCCGATCGGATTAGGCTTGTTTGCAAGAGCTTATGAATATGACGCATGGAAGACAGTCCAGGACGATTGGGGAAAAGCGTTAGCAGAAGCGGAAGTATCTATCAAGACGGATGTGAACATCATCAGTTATGGAGTCTTGAAATAGCAATAAATCATAAAAAGAGGGCTAGGCGAAAATACTTACCTAGCCCAATTTAATTACCTTTAACTAGTTTACATAATATTTATTATATCCCTCAATAAAAAAACAAAGAAAATACGTCTCAATATCAAAGTATACTCATGATAGTGAGACAGAATTGAATCTTTAAGCTCAAAAGCTTATTTTATGATCTTCATTATGTATATACATTTTCAAGTTTTGAAGTCATTTGTTTTCTTTTACAATCTCATCAATAAATTTCCATTTTCCTTTGTCAATGATCCATCTAAGTGAAAGATCATTTGAAATGAACCGTTTTTCACGTTAAATGAACGACTGTTTGTCATTATGATGTGCTTTTTCACCTATTTCATCTACGTAAGAAATTATTACAACGTGGCGGTCCCCAATTGGTTCCCCAAGATTACTCTCGGGTGGATATTCCAAACTGATATTATTTATGCTATAGTCACTAACTTCCGGCAGCGAGACTTCCATCCTATTAAGGAATAGCCCCAATAATAGAGTATCAATATATCTGGTATTAGTTGGTATCAAAGAAGATTTAAGTGTTCTATTCCCTCTTATTACCGAAATAAATGTAAAGGCGTAATCCTTCCTATACTTGATAACCGGTTTTGGCTTTTCAACCCATAAGAATGCCTCTCTGGTTAGGTGACTTGTATGGTTTAAGCGTTTTCATCCTATCAAAAAGCTTCTTTCGGTAGGTGACTTGTATGGTTTAAGCGTTTTCACCCTACCAAAAAGCTTCTTTCGTTGGGTGACTTGTATGGTTTAAGCGTTTTCACCCTATCAAAAAGCTTCTTTCGTTGGGTGATTTGTATGGTTTAAGCGTTTTCACCCTATCAAAAAGCTTCTTTCGTTGGGTGACTTGTATGGTTTAAGCGTTTTCACCCTATTAAAAAGCTTCTTTCGTTGGGTGACTTGTATGATTTCAGCGTTTTCATCCTATCATAAAGCTTCTTTCGTTGGGTGACTTGTATGGTTTCAGCGTTTTCACCCTACCAATAAGCTTCTCTCGTTAGGTGACTTGACGATTTTGGTGTTTTCACCCTATCAGATCCTTTTATTAAGGAGAATTCTTTCTTCCTGATAACTGCCCGATTATTAAATACTTTCATATGGTTTCATTCTAATTTTTTAACAAATTTTTCTAGTTTCCTTTGAAATTCATACACAAATCACATCTAAATTCACAGCCCTCCAATAATTATTTCAGACCTTGTGAAATGATATGTGAATTCATATGTTGTTTTGGCTCAAATGTTTAGGGAAGGGCTGATAAAACAATGAAAAACGCACTGTTGATTTTCGTTGTGATTTCCAGTGCGTTTCTCTTTAATATTTACTTGTTTGCACCTCTGAAGTAAACCCGTTATAAGTCTTATGAGCGATTTTTCAGATGAACGATTCCTAAACCCAGTACATCTGAGAAGGTTTTTCTTCAATTAAGACCGTTTTCAAGTTCGCCACAGCTCTGTTGAACCCTTCATCAATCGACATGATTGGATCTTCGTGTTCAATGCTGATGATGTGATCATATCCATAGATTCTAAGTGTACTAATGATATTGGACCACACTTCCAGGCTGTGACCGCAACCAACTGAACGGAACGTCCATGCTCGAGTTTTCACATTGTCATAAGGTTGCATATCTGTCAGACCATACATATTGACATTATCTTGATCGATGTATGTATCCTTCGCATGAAAATGATGGATGGCATTCGCTTCACCGAGAATTTTGATGGCTGCAACCGGATCGATTCCTTGCCACCACAAATGACTTGGATCGAGGTTCGCACCTATAGCGTCACAAGTCGCTTCTCTTAATTTCAGCATCGTATAGGGTGTATGGACCATGAATCCTCCGTGGAGTTCTAGGCCGATTTTCACATCATGCGCTTCAGCTATTTCTCCGATTTCCTTCCAATAAGGAATCAACCGGTTCTCCCATTGCCATTCATAAACCTCCCGATATTCACCCGGCCAAGGTGTAACTGGCCAATTCGGATACTTTGCCCCTTCCCCATCTCCCGCTGTACCCGAAAAACAGTTTACGACGGGAACGTCCATGAGAGCAGCTAATTTGATCGTCTTACGAAGGGTTTCATCGGATTCGTGTGCGAAATTCTTGTCTGGAGACAATGGATTCCCATGACAACTGAATGCACTGATTGTCAATTCACGCTCTTTTACAAGGCTCAAATAATGATTTCTTGCTGCTGCATCATGCAACAATTCATCAAGATTGCAATGTGCATTCCCTGGATAACAGCCTGTCCCAATCTCAACTGCATGTAGCCCGTTATTTTTCACATGATCCAACATCTGTTCGAAAGATTGATCTCCAAATAATACGGTGAAAACACCTAATTTCATTTCATTCACCTACCGTTCTGATATTTTGACCCATTTTTTCGTTTGGTGACTTTCGAGTATTGCCTCAATCAGTAGCATGATACGATGACCATCCTCTAAGGTTGCAAATGAAGCATCTCTACCTTTATTTCCTTCAATCGTACTGTAAAAGTCAATCATCAAGTTTTTCAACCCGTCTGGCCATCCTTCCTGATGACCGCCTGGATAATGCGCTAAGTCTGCAGCACCTGTTGAAAGCAAACCTGGGTCTTTCACCAGCTCTTGATTCGCTTCGTTCCGTTTTCCAATCCACAAACGGTTCGGCTTCTCCTGATCCCAGGAGAAGGTGGTGTGCTCCGTCGTAATGTCGAAATAAAACTTGTTCTTACGTCCCGGACTTACTTGCGATACGGTAAAAACCCCGTGCATCCCATTATTAAAATGGACGAGTACACTGCCGTAATCTTCTGTTCCAATGTTCACGTCTTCTGTTTCAGCCGTTTGATTGGCTCCAAAGGTCGCCACTTCTTGCTTTGGTTTTTTACGAACAGGATGCACGGTTTTCAAATCTGCAAACACTTCCACGATTTTTTGACCTGTGACATATTGGATCGTGTCACACCAATGGGATCCGATGTCTGCAATGGCACGGGAAGGACCATTTTTTTCTGGATCCATTCTCCAACTGTAATCCGTCTCATATAAACACCAATCTTGCACATACCCGCCATATACCAGATTCATTCTGCCATGTTCACCGGTACTTAATTGAGTTTTCATTTCATGCACGATAGGAAAGTGACGATAGTTGAAACAGACTGTACTCACACTTCCCACTTTCTTAGACAGTTCTAAGAGCTCATTGGATTCTTCAACGTTCATGGCTAATGGTTTTTCTGATAATAGATGTTTACCAGCCTCTAAAACTGCCCGATTGAATGGGTAATGAAGCTGATTCGAAGAGCAATTATGAATGACATCCACATCAGGATCTTGAATCAGATCAGACACATTGTCATATGCTTTATCGATATTATAGTGTTGTGCGACGCTTTTCGCTTTCTCCATCTGGCTTGAAGCGATGGCGACTACATCAACGTTTGGAAGGCGTTTAACCGCTTCCAAGTGTGACATCGCGGAAAATCCTGTCCCGATGATGCCGGCTTTCAAACGATTCATCTGCCTCTCCTCCTTCTAGTCATACTTTGATGATCGATTCGATTTTTACGGCTTCACCTTTCTCGGCAGACTCGTAAAGGCCATTGATGATTTGCTGTAGGAAGACCCCTTCTTTCCCATTGCTGATCGTTGGTGTGCCGGACAAGCAAGCATCAACGAATCGTTCGATTTCAAGTTCGTGATGCCCTTTTACAGGAAGATGAGAAGGTGTTGTATCAATTAACACGTCATGCTTTTCTTGATAAATTTTTAGCGGAAAGACATCCGCTCCCCCTTTATCTCCCATAAGTGTCACGTTCATCTCATCATGTTTCTCCACATTAGCAGCGAATGCGGAATCCAAAAGGATGGACGCACCATTCTTGAAGGTGATCATGCCGCGTGCCATATCTTCAATCGTAAAGTTCTCCCAATCCCAGGGTCCCATCAGTCCGACGCCTTTTTGCTTCCCAAGCTTCTGATAAGTTACTCCGAACACCGTGTCTGGTTCTGGGTATCCCATAAGGTAAAGTGCCGTATCGAGCATATGTACTCCGATATCGATCAGCGGTCCACCACCTTGCAACTCTTTATTGGTGAAAACACCCCAGCCCGGAATACCACGCCGTCTCATGGCGCGTACATTGGCTGCATAGATTTCCCCCAGCTCATCATGGTCGATGAATCGTTTTAATGCTTCGACTTCCGGTGCATGACGGTAATGGAATCCATAAGTGAGGATTTTGCCTGCCTTTTCTGCTGCTTCTGCCATTTCAGCCGCTTCCTCGACCGTCATTGCAGGTGGCTTTTCACAGAGCACATGACATCCCGCTTCAATCGCTGCCATCGTTGCAGGGTAATGGAATTTGTTCGGTGTACAAATGCTCACTGCATCAATTTCAACCATATTGAACATTTCTACGTAGTCAGAAAAAGCGTAAGGAGCTTTCACTTCACTTGCGAGTTCACGAGCTTTTTCTGGAACAACATCACAAATTGCTACAATTTCGATGCGGTCACTACATTTGAGATAATTAGGGATGTGTACGGCTTGTGCAATTCCACCAGCGCCGATTATGGCTACTTTCAATTTATTCGTCATTGGGACACCCTCCTGATCATGCATTTTTTATGGTATTGCTCAGTTCCTTCGTTAAGACTCTCCGGTTTTGTTCATGGGAGATTTTTGCCGCTTCGTTAACCATGGTCAATGCCATCACATCAGATTCCAATATGCGTGTAGGCACTCCGTGTTGGATTACATTCACCCATTGCTCCATAGGTGTCTCGTCTGGTCGTGGAAGCTCCTCTGGCGTTAGCCAATCCTCACCATACTGTAGAGATTTCAGCCGAATCATTCGGTCTTCAATCAACAAGGTACCTTCTGTTCCATATAGCTCAAGCTGAAAAGGACTTCCAGTCGATATAAAACTCGTTTCCAAAATACCGATCGCTCCAGAATCATATTCAACAATTGCTACTGCGTTGTCATCCACCTCAAAACCTTTTGTTTGCTGCAGTTGACCCATGACTGATTTTACAGGTCCTGCTAGACGGTTCGTCAGATAAATGGGATGGGCTCCTAGGTCAATCAAGGCACCCCCACCACATTGTTCTTTGTTGAAAAAGTGGGATGGCAACCATCCGTTCGGATGACCCTCCTGAGAAACGGCACCATTGTGAGCAACCCTACAGCGAATGGTTGTCAAATCACCCAAGAGTCCCTGGTCAACGACGTCTTGCGCATATAAGTAATAATCGTCTTTCAATCTTGGTAGGGATACCATCAATTCAATATGGTTCTCCTTGACCGCCTGATAAATTTCCTGACAATCTTCAACTGTGAATGCCAAAACTTTTTCTGTGAAAATATGTTTCTTGTGCTTTGCAGCAGCTAGTATCACTTCTTTATGTAGATTTGTCGCAGTACTCACAATGACCGCATCAACATCTGGATCGTTGAGGACATTCTCCAGATTATCTTCGAATCGAACATCCAACTCGTTTGCCCATTCAGAACCACGGTCCACATCGTTATCCCAGACCACTTTGATCTGTATATTTCCTATCTCGCTAGCTTCGCGTGCATAATCTTTTGCATGGACATGCCATTTACTTAACAAAGCAACACGAATCAATTGGATACCTCCTCATTTTTGAAAACGTATGTGGTTAGGTTATTTTAATCCGCTAAAGTTGTCAAGATTAAGAATTTTACAAACAATTTAAAACCGCTCCATCATATGAGAAGCGGTTTATTTTCGGTACTCTATGCAAAATTATTTAGTCTTCAATCCACATGTCTTTAAATTCTTCCGCCTGAATGAATTGTTCTACTTCCGTTGCTTTTTCGCCATCCAGCATATGGGCAACACCGTAAGTTTCTCCTTGCCCATCCTTATTGATTACCACGTTCAAATCGTGGGTTAGCTGTTTTGAATATTCAATGGCTTGGATTAATCGATCGCTCGGCTCAAGCCACTCATCGCGATAGTCCATAGGATTTCCTTCTTTATTTAAAGGTAAATAGCGGTTGATCTGTTCCCAATGGATGATGAGTGTTAAATCGAATAAGTTTTTGAAATCTTTTTCAATCGCTTCACCATCCACAAGTTTATTTCTGAGATCAGTACTTGAAACGGTTGCAGCGAGCCATCTGTAATAAACTGGATCATCCTCATATTGAACTGGAACAGGTTCATTTAATTCTTCTGCATACTGTTGTATGAACTCCCCAAGACTATGAGCTGCAGCATCGTTTTCCGGATCATTTTTGTGAAAATCGGATACATCTTTCCACTCTTTATTTAAACCATTCCCACTTGCGCTCACCGCATCATCTGTGACATCTTCTTTGGTTTGATCTTTTTGTGTATCATCTGAAGCAAGCGTTTCTTCTGAAGGTTCGGTCGTCTGCTGATTTGCTTTTTCTGTTGAATCTAACCCTTGGGTAAGTAAAATCCCTCCGAACAACAACAAAGTTACAATGGCTGCTACACTCATGCTCCATCTGACAATAGGACGGGTTTTCTTTCTTTGATCCGTTTTCAATTGAATCATCACCTCATCTTTTTCAGTTTTAGAAAATTTCAGGTCTCGATAAACTTCATCATCCAACCGTTTTTTGAGGTTATCAAACTGTTCGTTCTTCATAGCTCTAAACCTCTCCTTTCAAGTTCCTGTTTCAATAATTGCTTCCCACGGCTTAACCGGGTTTTGACGGTCGCTTCTTTTAGCTTTGTAATCACACTGATCTCTCTGATTTTCAATCCATCATAATAAAACATATAAAGAATTCCTCTGTACTTTGGATGGATACCCAGAAGGGATGCAGTTATCAACTTCTTTTCGTCTTTTTGGATGAGCTTTAATTCAGGTGTTAGATCACTTCCGGCTTTGTGTCGTTCGACTTTAAAAGGCAGCCATTTTTTAAAATGACTACTCTTAAGGACATCCAATGAACGGTTGATCGTTATCCGATAAATCCAGGTCTTGTAACTGGATTGCTTTTCAAATTGATGTAAGTGGTGATAGCAACTGATGAAGACATCCTGTGCAATATCTTCTGCAAGGCTGATATCCTTGACGTATGTAAATGCCAGTTTCTTCACCATGTCACCGTATTCGTCCATAAGATAGACAATGGTTTCATCCCTTGTATAATTAGAGCGTCCTTCTTCCAATTCAGGCACTTGATTCACCCCTTTCTCTCTGTATTGTTTAAAATCGTAACTTAGACGAGGGACTTACAAAATGGTTTCATTTTTTTCCATAAAAAAAGAGCCATCCATAGAAAGTGTTAATCACTTCTCGGACGAGCCCTTACTTAAAGCCATCTTCTTAAGCGTTTGATATAGCGTTTGGATTGAAAGAGTAATTCCGTTTTTATGTATTTAGGTACATTGATTGCATTGATTTTTTTTATGGAAGGGTAAACGCCATCTTCATTGAACAAAACGTCGAAATTGCCTCTGTAGATCGTATCCCCAGATTGTTTATCAATCACCTCGGCGTCTACGATTGCAACGCGATTGATAAGACGGGGATCATCGGATTCCGACTCCAACGTTTCCACTTCTACCACTTTGAACAGAAATTGCGGCACGTGAATCCCCCTTTTCATTGGTGTTTCGTTTATTCTATCACGGAAATGCAAATGTGTGTTCGATTATGCTCAAAATACAAAAAGAGATACTGCTGATCACAGCATCTCCCTGTATACACTCACTTCTTTCCACTTTGTTTGATGTTGTCTTCTGAATCATCTGTGTAAGGCTCACCTTGTCCATTGACCACATAATTCTTTAGACTGTTCAAATAGTGCGCCCATCCGTTTTCACAAGCTTCGTAGCACTCCAGTTTCGGTGTTAAGCCTTCATGGACAAAGTGAAGACGGGAATCCTTTTCGTTCACATGCTCAATTTCAAACCGGATAGTTGTTCCGACCCAATCCTCTAGGTCATTAAACCCGCTCTTTTCAGGGTGTCGAGACTCAATGACTTTCCAGATCACAACTTCATTTTGTTGTAATTGATCATTCTCTGCTACAACATAAAATCCAGCTGTAGGAAACCTGAACTCTGATATGCCTCCTACCTCTTCACTGATATTAGCAAACTTCGTCCACCAATTCCGTACACCTTCCTCAGTGTGAATCGCCTTGTAGAGTTCTGAACTGGATACCGGAATATCCAGAATCGTTGTAAAATCTTTGTTCACTTTTATCTCCTCCTAAAATGTGACTCAAAAGTAACTTGTGACTATAAGGTAACATAACAGGCGTTAACTTACAATACTGTACCTTGTGCAATTTATTCCAGTGGTATGGACAAGAAGAATAAGAAATCATGAAATTCCATATTGTATAAAGGTATTGGTCACTTGGTGTGGAATATAAATGAAAATAAACTTCCAGAATTAGGAGGTAGGATAGTAATGTTCGATCATCAAAAAGAGATTCCGTCTAATCATGTTCCCACATTCGAAAATGTGAAGAATGACAATCCACTCAATGATTCAGTCATGGATTATCAAAACGGTGCAGTACCATCACAATCTTCTGGATACGACTACTCCTTAGTTGTCCCGCTTGATCAAGTACCCTATCGACCACATGATGAATAAGATAAACAAAAAAGAGGTTGAGCCTATTACAGGTTCAACCTCTTTTTATTAAAATTGTGTTGCGTAAGATTTAGCTTTTTCCAATGCTGCGGTTTTGATTTCTTCCGCTTTTTCCGGCATGAAGGCATGACCTTCGATGATGATGGAGTCTGTATCTTCAACGCCTAAGAAGCCCATGACCGCTTTAATGTAACGATCACCCATTTCAAGCTCTGCAGCAGGTCCTTCTGAATATATACCACCACGTGCTTGGATGTGTAATGCTTTTTTGTTATCCAAGAGACCAACTGGTCCGTTCTCTGTATATTTGAAAGTGGACCCAGCAATAGAGATCGTATCAATATACGCTTTCATCTTTGGAGGTACACTGAAATTCCAAAGTGGGGTTACGAATACATATTTGTCAGCTTTCTTGAATTGTTCGGTAAGTACATTGATTCTTCTTACTTTGTCTTGTTCATCTGGGCTCAATTCCTCATAAGCTGTTCCTTGTTGAAGTTTGCCCCACCCATTGAAAACATCGGTATCAATATAGGGGATATCGTAATCATAAAGATCAAGGCGGATGACCTCATCATTCGGATTGGCTTCCCGGTATTCTTGAATGAATGCCTCCCCTACGGTTAAGCCGAGGGACTCTTCCACTGATTTAGGATTTGCAGTAATGTATAGTACTTCTGCCATGTTGGTTCCTCCTAATAATTGTTATTTTGTTACTTTTATTTAGTAACTTATTTTACATATAGTATAATATCACCTAACAAAAAGTAAGCAAAGAAATATGCTTGCACGAAAAGAGAGCTGGCTTTTTACCAGCCCTAAAAAATGGGTAGACCGTCTAGATTATTGTCTTTTCGGTTATCCGGGTTGGAGCGGATATAAGTTTCCCCATCCTTTTCACGGATGACACTGACCCCTTCAATCCGCTCTTGATCGACTTCTTGAATAGCTTCCGGGTAAGATAATTCTCTTCCAAAACTCGTTTTGAACATTTGGATATTTCCGTTCTCGTCTTTCCGTACAGCAGAAAATCGTTCTTTTTCCATCATCACAACCTCCTCTAACATAGTGTTGAGCGAGTTTGTGGTTTATATGCATAAAAAACAGCCTTTCAATTTATAACGTACTTGGCCATTGTTCTCCTTTTTTGGAATCAGGTCTATTTACATGTATTTGGTTAAATTATTTGTGAAGTAGTCAGCATTTCCCATTTATTGTAAACGAAAGGCGTGCTAATGGGTTCATTTATCAGAAATTTGCTGAAAATTCAAACGTATTGTGGTATTTTGTTGGAAGTATTTACAAAAGGAGGCGTTATTTTGAATAAGAAAATTGTCACGAATGTAGCACTAGCAGGGATCATGAGCTTGTCTTTGTTATCTCCGTCAATTTCGGCCCATGATAATTTGGATGATGTGTCCATAGAAAAGGGAGCACAAGATGGTGAACAATTAAATAAAATTCCAAAGTTGGAAGGAACGAAGAACCTCAACCATTGGAATGAAGCGGCTGCTGTTCAAATCAAAGAGTACAACGGGAAAAAGAATTCCACAGCTGATGTTTATGCCCATAAAGGGTTTGCATATCTGGGCACCCATACTTCTGGTGGCGGGAACGGTGGAGTAAGGATCTTCGATTTGAAGGACCCTTCTAACCCAGTAGAAATTGCGAAGTTTGCTGACGACATTCCTGGTACATGGCAAGAAAAAGTCATTGTTAAAACGGTCAACACCCCTTATTTCAAAGGAGATTTAGCGGTTGTAAGTGTACAACAGCTAAATGTCAACAATGCGCTTTCAAAGGGTGGTTTCCTTTTATATGATGTAAACGATCCACACAACCCGAAAAAGCTTGGATTCTGGGAGCTTGATAAAAGAGTACGAGGCACACATGAACTATACTTGACTGTTCAAGGGAACAAACCAGTCGTATTGACCGCTAACCCTTATGCAGATTACTATACGCATGGAGAACAGAAGGATTTCGCATTAGTAGATGTCACAGATCCTTCAAATCCACAAACGGTTTATGAATTCGACCCAAGGATGATTGAAGAGGTTCCGGAGGACTTCAATGGATATCACTGGCATGCACCAGACGGAAAAACCCGTCCTGCATTCAACCATAGTACAATGACGGATCAGACAGGTAAAACGGCATTCCTTTCGTTCTGGGATCTAGGTACAATCATTCTAGATATTTCAAATCCATATGATGTTGAGTATCTTGGCAGAACCGATTTCGGGCCAGATGTACAAGGAGCGGCTCACTCTTCTGCGCTTGCAAAAGGTGGGAATGTGTTGGTTGAAACAAGAGAAGTATACCACCCTACAAGAGAAGGTTATGAAAGATCGTATGGCTATACGCGGATTTTTGATATAAAGGATAAAACGAATCCTAAACTGCTTAGTACTTTCAAAACGGATCTCGTGGATCATGTAGAAGATGGCGTTACTTTTGCAAATACCGTCCACGATCCTAAGGTTCACGGTAACACCCTCTATCTCTCTCACTATGCAGGAGGGATAAGGGCTGTAGACATTACAGACCCGGCGAATCCCGAACAAATCGGTCAATATGTACCTGAACAGGCTTTCTTCTGGGGAGTGTTTGTTGATCAGAATTACATTCTAGCTTCAGATATGGGACAAGGTCTCAAAGTTCTATTGAAGAATAACAGCAATAACAAATAAATTTATTTAAAAAGCTGGCTTAATGGCCAGCTTTTTACTGTTTAATAAATGATAAACGTTGTAAAAATTGTAGCTGCTATAAAGGGCAATCCAAATAAGACGACATTTTGGCCAAGTTCTCGATTTCTTCGATCTTCATCCGCATCTCCGCTTTGTACATCTCTCGTTCTCCGAACAAATGAACCTAATAGTATGCCAGATAAAGCAATGGTAGCAACACTCATGATTGCTGATATTTTGAAGAACAACGATACATCAAAAAACAAAGTGATTGCTAATATTGATAATGAACAAATGCCAAATAAAAATGATTTTTTCAAAGAAACATCCTTTCAAACAATTCAGTTGTTCTAAGTTGATTTTACTAGTATGTAATAACGAAAAAGAGGATCATTTTGCCTTCATTTTTCCCTTTGTGTGGTAACCATCTTTCTTTCCCTTATTTACGATCCAATCTACTGCGCTCACAAAGTCTTCCGCTATCACATCCGGAGTTACCTTTCCCCATTTCCCATAGTACTTCGAACCTCGGTATTTTTCAGAAGCATCCATACCTGAACCGGTCTTGACTAAGATCTTATAACAACCTGCATCCTCTGCAGCGACCATATCAGTCCATCGATCACCCTATCGTTCCATCCCTGTCTATGAATACTGCTTGGAACAAGCTTTCCACCTCCATATCTCGTCATCATGAGTAGTGAACTTGTAAAAATGACATGATCTCTTTGTTCATTTCGATGAGATGATCACCCGAAGGAAAATGTCCCATTTCAAACCCTATGAAAGATTTCAGATTAGGAATGATTTCATGAGCTTCAGCTTTTAAATTCTTTTCCGGAAAGAAAACATCATTGATCCCAGCAATGACCATAGTAGGGGCATGAAAATTCGTTAGATCGTCCCTCGAAGTAAGTTTCGGCATGTCTTGTTCTAATCGAAGATGCTTGAAAATATCACCGATAATTTTATGATCTACCTCTTTCATGGAGTGATCAGACATGGTATCCGTTATCCTTCTCAAATAGGTGTCTGAAGAAGTCATCTGGAACATAAGAAGAGGTATGAGAATCCTTTTTATCATATCGTACTTGGATCCCAAGCGAATGCCTGCTGGAGAAACCAATATTGCACTTTTAATCCGCTCTGGAAAATAGGTAGCCAACCGTAAAATGATCCCTCCACCATAAGAGGGGCCAATGAACGCACTACTAGTGGTTCCGAAATGATCCATCAAGTCACTTACCCAAATTGCAAAACTATCATCTTTGGCAGATATACGTACTTCGTCACTATAACCGGGGTGTCCGATTGTATCTGGAGCGTATACTCTGTATATATCCAATAATGGCAAGAACCAGGACAATGTCATCGGGTTGATGCAATTGCCCCCTTGTAAGATGAAAAGAGGTTTCCCATCAGAAGGTCCACCTACCAAAACATGTGTATTTCCAAACCGTGTCATGACATGTTCCCGCTCGAATTCATGTTCAAAGGAAGCCATATACGATTCATAGTGTTCTTCAATGTGTTTTTTACCTTTTAAGCTTTTATAAATTGACTTTCCCAACGTCTTTTTCTCCATTCCCTAGTGTTTTACATAAATATACGGACGCTATAATTTACTTGCACAACCCCTATTGAAACTAACCGCAAATTGGGGTGAGATAAGAGCTTGTTTCTCGAATACAAGTGTTCTTTTTGCCAAAATCCTTGTACGTTTCTCGAAAATAAGGATGCGTTTCTCGATATTAGGAATGTGTTTCTCGAAATTAGAGCTAGGTTTTGCCGAACAGTTCCTTCTTACTACAAAAGAACCTCTATCTAGTTTTTATTTCGATTTTTAATCGAAGCGGAAATCGCTACAAGAAAAATGATAAAGAAAAAGACACCAACCCCGATCAGAATTGAAAAAATGTCCAAACGAATCCCCCCTTACGAATTACAGGATATGTATCTAGTTTAACAAACCTCATAAGAAAAAAAGCTACCTAAATACATAGGTAGCCTGACATACTATGTTATTCCTCTTCTTCTCTTTCCACTTTCCACACTTCCGTAACTGGGCCTTCTGAAGTGACATCTATCATGAAGGAACCGTTATTATAACGATCAGCTGGACGTAGCTGTGCAGGATCAACGGTTTCTTCCTTCCCTTTTTCTGCCTTCATGATGATATAATCCTTGTCTTGGACATGTATGACTTCAACCACCCTATGTGGATTGTTTTTCAACTCACGTAGCATGACTACGCCACGTTTCGCTCGGGTTGTTTTCTCAAATTCGTTTTCCAATCGCATTTTCTTGACGGCGCCGCGATTTGTAACCAACACCATCTCTGTTTTCGATTCCTTATCCTTGATAAAGCCACTGACGACATAATCACCATCTTTTAGATTGATCGCCTTGACACCTGCCGCTCTTTGTCCAACGATACTGATTTCTTCTTCTTCATACCAGAGACCATAACCGTTTCGTGTAGCAATGAAGACTTCTTGCTGACCATCTGTAATATAGACATCTACTAACTCATCATCATTTTTCAATTTAAGGGCCATGAGCGGTTTCGAATATCGTTGTGCTTTATAATTACTCAATTCGGTTCGCTTCACCATGCCATTTTTTGTAAAGAACAGGATGAACTCATCGCTTTTGAATTCTTCAATGACCATTGAATCGATGATGTATTCGTCTCGATCGATCGAAACGATGTTCGTGACGTGTTGACCGGCATCTTTCCAACGAATATCCGGCAGCTCGTGAACAGGTATGTGCAAGTAATTCCCTTTGTTCGTAAAGATCAACATCGTGTTGGTCGTATTGGCGTTGAACGTTCTCAGAACCCGATCGGTCTCTTTCATCCCAGGCGGTTCACCATTAGATGCTGCATAAGAACGGGGGCTCGTACGCTTCACGTAGCCTTCTTTCGTGACAGAAACGACGACATCTTCTGATGGAATCATGACTTCCAAATTGATTTTGATTTCAGAGATTTCCGCTTCTATGACGGATCTTCGGTCATCTGCATACGTTTTCTTCACTCTTGATAATTCTTTTTTGATAACGGAGAGCAACTTACGTTCACTGTTCAAAATGGCAAGCAATTCTTGAATCCGCTTATTCAGTTCTTCCGCTTCTTTTTCGAGTGTTTGTATATCCGTATTCGTTAATCGGTAAAGCTGGAGCGTTACGATGGCTTCTGCCTGTGGCTCCGTGAATTCAAACTGTTGTATCAAGTTTTGCTTAGCATCTTTCTTATCTTTCGAACCACGGATCGTGGAGATCACTTCGTCTAAGATTGAAATGGCCTTGATCAAACCTTCAACGACATGTTGACGATCTTGTGCTTTCTTCAGCTCATAGTTGGAGCGGTTCGTGACCACTTCACGCTGATGCTGGATATAAGCATCAATCAATTGTCTCAAGCCCATCAATTGTGGGGTACGGTTGTGAATCGCAACCATGTTGAAGTTATACGATATTTGCAGATCAGTATTTTTGAAGAGGAAATTCAATACCCCTTGTGAATCCGCTTCTTTTTTCAATTCCACTACGATTCGAAGACCAGTACGATCGGTCTCGTCACGCACTTCAGAAATACCGTCCACTTTTTTATCCAATCGAAGCTCGTCCATACGTTTGACGAGGTTCGCCTTGTTCACTTCATAAGGAATTTCGGTAATCAAAATTTGCTGACGTCCACCTCGTAGATCCTCAATTTCAGTTTTTGCACGGACGACAATTTTTCCTTTACCTGTTTCGTAGGCTTGTTTAATGCCGTCCACGCCTTGGATGATTCCGCCAGTTGGGAAATCAGGACCTTTGATGACCGTCATCAATTCGTCCACGGTGCATTCCGGATTGTCGATCTGCATGGTCACAGCATCAATGACCTCACCTAAATGATGAGGTGGAATTTCAGTTGCGTAACCGGAAGATATCCCTGTGGAACCATTGACGAGCAAGCTAGGAAAATGTGCCGGTAAGACGACCGGTTCTTCTTGTGTGTCATCAAAGTTCGGTGTGAAATCAACGGTATTTTTCTCGATGTCTTTTAACAGTTCGGAAGCGATCGGTGATAGCCTTGCTTCGGTATAACGCATCGCAGCTGGCGGATCCCCGTCAATACTACCGTTATTTCCATGCATCTCAACCAAGACGTTCCTGACTTTCCAATCTTGACTGAGACGGACCATCGCATCATATACAGACGTATCGCCGTGTGGATGGAAGTTCCCGATCACGTTACCGACTGTTTTAGCCGACTTCCGGTACGGTTTATCTGACACATTGCCATCCTGATACATGGCATAAAGAATACGTCGTTGTACAGGTTTCAAGCCATCTCGCGCATCTGGTAGTGCACGTTCCTGAATGATGTATTTACTATACCGGCCAAAACGATCGCCGATGATATCTTCTAATGGTAAATCTAAATATTTCTCTGCATTCGCCAAAACATTACTCCCCCTCAACTACAGCCAAGTTCTCGTTTTCTAAGATGTTGGTTTCTTCATCCAGTCCAAAAGCGACATTGGATTCAATCCACTTACGTCTCGGTTCGACCTTATCGCCCATTAATACGGATACTCGACGTTCCGCTCTCGCGATATCTTCAATTTTCACACGGATGAGTGTACGGGTCTCCGGGTTCATCGTCGTTTCCCATAACTGATCCGCATTCATCTCACCAAGACCTTTGTAGCGTTGAATCGTATATCCTTTTCCGACTTTTTTGATGGCTTGTTTGAGGCCGTCTTCATCCCATGCATATTCGATGACTTCTTTCTTGCCTTTTCCTTTGCTCACTTTATAGAGCGGTGGTAAGGCGATGTACACTTTACCGGCTTCAATCATCGGTTTCATGTAACGATAGAAGAAGGTCAACAGCAATACCTGGATGTGGGAGCCGTCTGTATCGGCATCTGTCATGATGACGACTTTGTCATAATTGGAATCTTTTATCGTAAAATCAGCCCCGACACCTGCACCGATGGCATGGATGATCGTATTGATCTCTTCATTTTTGAAGATATCGGCAAGCTTAGCCTTTTCGGTGTTGATGACTTTACCTCTGAGCGGAAGAATCGCTTGGAATCGTCTGTCGCGCCCTTGCTTGGCAGATCCGCCTGCAGAATCCCCCTCGACGAGATAGAGCTCATTCTTATTAGCATTACGAGATGATGCTGGCGTCAACTTACCGCTCAGCATGGAATCTTTACGATTCTTCTTTTTGCCGTTCCGAGCATCCTCACGTGCTTTGCGAGCGGCTTCACGTGCCTGAGAAGCTTTGACAGCTTTACGAACGAGCATCTCACTTACTTTCGGATTTTCCTCAAGGAAATAGTTGAGCTGCTCTGAAACGACCGCGTCAACGGATGATCGAGCATCGCTCGTACCTAGTTTGCTTTTCGTCTGACCTTCGAACTGAAGTTTCTCTTCAGGAATCCGAACCGACACGATGGCAGTTAAGCCTTCTCGGATGTCCGAACCATCAAGATTTTTATCTTTTTCTTTCAGAAGTCCGGTTTTCCGTGCATATTCATTGAACACGCGTGTCATTGCCGTTTTGGAACCAGACTCGTGCGTTCCACCATCTTTCGTCCGTACGTTGTTGACGAAGGATAGCATGTTCTCGGAGTATCCATCATTGAATTGAAAAGCGAATTCGACTTCTATGGCATTCTGGAATCCCTGAAAAGAGACGACAGGATGCAAGGTATCTTTTTCTTCGTTCAAATAATTGACGAATGCTTCGATTCCCGTATCAAATTGGAACTCCACTTTTTCATTATCATTATCTCTTAGATCATGTAATTCGATCTTCATGCCTTTCAAAAGGAAAGCAGCTTCTCGAAGACGCTCACTTAACGTTTCAAAGTTGTATGTCGTTGTAGAGAAAATACTCGGGTCCGGTTTGAAGTGTACGATTGTACCGGTTTTTCTAGTTGTACCGATTTTCTCGAGCGTCGTTGCTGGTTTTCCACCATTCACAAACCGTTGATGGTATATGACGCCGTCTCGATGGATGGTCACTTCCAACCATTCCGAAAGTGCATTGACGACAGATGAACCCACACCATGTAGTCCACCACTTGTTTTATATCCACCTTGACCGAATTTCCCCCCGGCATGTAAGACGGTAAAGATGACTTCTGGTGTCGGTTTACCTGTTTTGTGCATACCTGTTGGCATCCCACGTCCTTCATCCACGACGCTGATGCTGTTATCTTTATGTATCTTGACAGTGATGGCATTCCCATACCCAGCCAATGCTTCATCGACTGCATTATCTACGATTTCATATACGAGATGGTGTAATCCCCGGTTATCTGTACTTCCGATGTACATACCAGGTCGTTTGCGGACAGCCTCAAGACCCTCCAGAACTTGAATGGCATCATCATTATATGAAAGCTGTTCTCTTGTAGCCAAAACCCTCGTGCCCCTTTCAAAACTCAGACAAACATTTTTTAATTGTATCGTATCAGAACATTTGTTCACATACAACGTTTTACTTGTTACATTGTTCATCAATAGTATCGGTTATACATCTATTATCTTTTATTCATGCCTGCAATGAACCATTATATCATAAGGCTTAAGCCGTTCTAATCTTATATTACCATTCGTTTTGCCCGTTTTGAGTGGTTTTCATTCAATTTTCCTTTTGAAAGCCAAAATGAACCACTCTGCGTGGAGTGGTTCATTACGTTTACATGGATGCGTGTTCAACCTTAATGCAACGATCCATGATGACTGTCGTTTTTGTATTTTCTAGCATGTTCGCAGCTTCTTCATTAAATATCCCTAATTGCGCCCAGAACACATCAGGTTGTAACTCTTTCGCCTCTTCAGCAATGGCCGGAAGTTCTTCGCTACGTCTGAAAACATTTACGATATCAATAGGACCTTCCACATCTTTAAGTGATGGGTAAGCTTTCAACCCCATGGTTTCTTCAATTGTCGGATTGACAGGAATGATTTCATAACCGTTGTCTTTCATGTAGCTGGAAACCTGATAAGATGTCCTTTCGGGTTTATCAGATAACCCAACAACAGCGATTCTCTTTTTCGTTTGAAGAATGTCTTTTATTTTCGATTGATCTGGATTTTGAAAAGCCATTGATACCACTCCCATTGAAATGTATTTAATTCTAACCTTTCACGAAACGCCCTTTTTCAAACATCCTCCATATAATATTCGTGGTGATGTAATGGATTTCCTGCTATTACAGGCACTTGTTGGTTCCACTTTTTCTTACAGCAACATATATTGTAATCAACTAAATAAGTTGCTCTAATGCAAAAAATGGAGGGAATATTCATGTCTAACCATATCAAGAAGAAGTTATCATACTATACTTGTTTGCTGAATGTATTATCCATCATCGATGAAAAAGAAAAAGAAGAGATCTTGATGAAGATCCAACAAAGAAATCCCCACCTCTAAAGGAGGAGATGGGGATTCTTTAAGTTTAGCCGATTTTGTAAACGCCTCGGTACTTATCGGACAGATACTGGATTAAATGTTCTGCGTTCAATCCTTCTCCTGTCACTTCTTTGATGATTTCAATCGGTTTTTTCATTTTACCGTGTTGATGCACATTCTTCGTCAACCATTCTTTAATTGGAAGAAGGTTGCCTTCCTTCAGTTTTTGATCGAAGTCAGGGATGTCTTTCAACATTGCATTTTTCAACTGTGCAGCATAAATGTAGCCTAGTGCGTAAGACGGGAAGTAACCGAAGTCTCCACCAGACCAATGGATATCCTGAAGTACACCTTCTGCATCATTTTTCGGTTCTATTCCTAAGTACTCCTTCATCTTGTCATTCCAAACTTCAGGAAGGTCCTTCACTTGGATTTGATCGCTGAAGAGTCCCTTTTCGATTTCATAACGAAGGATGATATGGAGCGGATATGTCATCTCATCTGCTTCAATACGAATCAATGATGGTCCGGCAACATTGATGGCCCTATAGTAATCATCCATCGATACGTTGTCGAACTGACCGTTTGAATAGGATTTGAACGTATCATAATTGTTTTCCCAGAAAGAGTAGTTTCGTCCAACGAAATTCTCCCAGAATAGGGATTGGGATTCGTGGATCCCCATGGAGGTACCTGTACATAATAGTGTTCCAATCAAGTCTTGACTGATGTTCTGCTCATAAAGTGCATGCCCGCCTTCATGGATGGTACCGAATACAGCTGTACGAAAATCCTTCTCATCATACTTCGTGGTAACACGGACATCCCCAGGGTTCAAACCGATTGCAAACGGGTGGTTCGTCGTGTCCAATCGCCCAGCCTTGAAATCATACCCCATTTGCTCTAGGACATGCATGCTGAATGCCTCCTGTTGACTTGCCGGAAAGTGATCAAATAAAAAGGAGGTATCCGGTTGATTTTTGGAAGCGACTACGTCCTGTACAAGCGGTACGATTGCTTCACGCAATTGATTGAAGACGCGATCGATCGTTTTGACATCAACACCTGGTTCGTACAGGTCAAGCAATGTATTGTAAGGGTGTTCATTATATCCCCAATAACCCACAAAGTTCTTTTTGAAATTGACGAGCTTCTCCAAATAAGGTTGAAGCATGGAGAAATCAGAGTTTGCTTTTGCCTCTTCCCATACATTCTCCGCTTTGGATTGGGTAATGATATATTCTTTGTATTCCGCCTCCGGAATTTTTCTGTTCCGTTCAAACTCTTGTTTTGCCTCTTCAACGGCACGTTTAGTGACCGGGTTTAAATTCGGATGTAAAGAATCATCTGATAAGGCATCCAGACATTCTTTCATTTGGTCTGATGTGGACAACTTGAAGACTTCAGATGATAACATTCCGATTACTTCTGAACGTTGTTCTACACCTTTTTTAGGTGCCCCTGTTCTTAAATCCCATACCATAAGACCGATTGCTTCGTTATAGCTTGTAATTCGTTGTGTAAGCTCATGGAACTTTTGTTCTGACTTATGTACTGTTGTATTCGTCATATGTAACAATCCCTTCTATATACCAGTATCAAAGTGCTCCATCCTACTAATTAGACGAAAATCGAAAAAACCCTTTTAAGGACCAACATCTTTTAATAATTTTAGAATTAAGTACGGTACGTGAAATTTAAAAAAGTGTCTGGTCCCTCGGGAGGTCAGACACTTCCTTTTTCAATCGTATAAGTTGGAGTATTGGCTCATTCCACTGTGGTAACCTGTTTCATGTGAGATGGCCTGGTGCAATTGATTTTTAATTTGCTGACAGGTTTCCGTGTAACAAGGATCTCCATTGTTGATATGTTCGAGCGCTTTCATCGCTTTCGAAACCCTTTCGAGGTCTGTGAATCGTTCGTACATAAAGGAACCACCCTTCTAAGTCTTTCTTAACTTAGTATGGGTGGTTTCCGTCATCCTTAAACCTCGACGTGTTTTCTTGGCGGTTTTTTCCCGAAGTATTGATAATAATGGCATTTAAGATCCCCATTATACAGTTTTCTTTTCTTGGAAGCTTTCTTGCCATACAAGCCTTCAAAACCTTCATGTGATGTGAGTATATAGAGCGACCATGTGTCCAGTGCACCGAACACCTCGCCTAGTTCACGATAAAGCTTTTCTACGTAATCTCGTTCATTCAGACGCTCTCCATACGGCGGGTTTCCAATCACATATCCGTACTCTTTCTTGGTGCGAAAATCTTTCATCTGCATTTGTTTGTATGTGATGTCTCCCTTTAATCCCGCTTCGTCTGTATTATTCTCAGACAGCTCAATCATCTTATGGTCGATATCGCAACCCATGATATCTACAGGGAGGTCGAAGTCAGCCACGTCGTGGGCTTCTTCAACTGCTTGATACCAAAGTTTTTTATCAAGCCAGGACCAATTTTCAGAAGCGAATTCTCGATTGAGCCCCGGTGCGATTTTTTTCGCGATCATCGCCGCCTCAATCGGAATGGTGCCAGAACCACAGAATGGATCCAGGAAAGGTCGATCAGCTCGCCAATTCGTCAATTGAATCAATGCCGCTGCCAATGTTTCCTTCAATGGTGCTTCATTGTGCAAGTAGCGGTACCCACGTTTATGAAGTCCTTCACCACTTGTATCCATCGTGAGTGTAGCGATGTCTTTATGCAAAGCGACTTCTACACGATAAAACGCACCGTCCTCTGGGAGCCAGCCAGAAACACCATACGTTTCCTTCATATTTTCGACAATCGCCTTCTTCACAATCGCCTGACAATCAGATACACTGAATAGTTTGGATTTCACTGAACGTCCGATGACAGGGAATTCTGCATCCTCTGGTAAGTAATCTCCCCATGGTAAGGCTTTCGTCTTCTCGAACAGCTCTTCAAAGGAAAGTGCCTTGAACGAGCCGACTTGCACTTTGATCCGATCAGCCGTCCTTAGCCACAAATTCAATCGTGGAATGGCCCGCTCATCTGCCTCGATGATGATTTTCCCGTTTTCAACCTGTACGTTTTCATATCCAAGTGCTTTCACTTCGTTTGCTACGATGGACTCCAGCCCCATTGCTGCAGTCGCAATCAACGTTAAATTCATTAATAAAGACTCCAATCCTATGTATGTTCATTCCCATTATACCCGAAACATGCAAAAATGCTTCAAATCCAACAACATAATACTGAATAACAGTTCAAGGGTCATTCTAAAAAGGTGATTTAAAGGAAATTCACAATCCTCCCACGGTCAACTTTGGAAAGGGAGTGAATTTCTATGAAAATCAACGACAAAATAAAAAAAAGCCCTTTTAAGTGGGCTTTCGGTCTATCGTTTTGTAAGCCATGTTCTGTTCCCAGTACTCATGCAGAGCAAGGCTCCTCGTACGTGGGTGGTAATCATCTATCTCCAGATGTTCTCCAACATCTGCTCTTCTCTTCGTTCAATTCCTCCGAGAAGACTCCCCTACCGTAATTTGGGTTTCTCGCTCGTGGGGTTTACCTCGTTCCACTCCTGCAGTTTCCTGAAGGACTTCGTCACTGTGGCACTTTCAAAGTATTCACACCATATCCGAAGACGTAGGTGTTTTCCTTGCCGTTACTCCAGTCTTGACCAGAGTACCCTAACTTATGAATTCATTAGGCACGAACACTACAGTCATCTCAGACTGTGCGAGCATGGACTTTCCTCTATACCTCTCAAAGGAGGTACAGCGATTACCCAAACGATATGACCGCTAGAGTCAACTTCCATTATACATGACGCTCATCACGTTTTCAATGTAAATAATAACCAGAACGAATGTAGCCTTGGATCAATCGTACAATTTGCTACCGAAAACATGCTTTTCCAAATTGGATAAGCGTTTCAAAATATCATAATTCGTGATTCCAGCACCGTTGCTTTGCTGCCTTGGCTGTTCTCCTGCACGTTGGACTTCTTTACGCAGTTTATTGTTTTCTTCTGTCAAACGGTCGATTTCCTTTTGGAATTGTTCATAATCTTTGATGATAAGATCGAGAAATTGATCGACTTCATCCTGGTCATAGCCTCGAAAGCCCGACTTGAAGTCTTTTTCTAAAATTTCCTTTGATGTTAATTGAACACGTTTGTTGTTATCCATATATACCGTCACCCCGTTAGTACTTTATAATATCATAATGAGGAAATGCGCTAAGTTCTATCAAACATTATACCAACTTCCAAGAAATATTCATCTAATGTTTATGTTGCCCAATCCTCTGTGTTTGATTTCTGTTCTTCAATATAGTCGTTCACATCAAAAAAAGAAATCGATAATATAGGATATTCGTTACCCGCTTCCTGATATTTGTGCGCAGTCTTCAAATAATATTCAGGACTCCCTGATTGATCAGGATCGTATAGCACAAGAAGTGCATCTGTCTTATCAATGATGAACTGGTTACATGCTTGTAGTTGTCCCGGATTTTCATAAGGTTTTTTGGATACACTGTCCACGAAATCCGCACCTTCAAGAATCTGATGATAATATTCTTGCGATGCTTCTTTCCACTTGTGTTCTTGTTCCTCGAATGGTGTCAGGACTGCCAATTGAAGTTCTGGGTATTGCTCCTTCAGTTGCAGGACAACTTCACCAGCCCAGAGCTCGACCCCTTGCTGTCCTGTCATGACCACCCATTCTAATCCTTCTTCTATCAACTGGATCAGACGATTTCTCAAGACTCCTTGTATGTATGGTACAGCTTCATGCTTATTTGAAAATATGCCGAGTTCATGCGCTTTATACCCTGTCACAGCTACTACTTTAATCATCCCTCGACTCCTTTTCTCTTATAGGGAAATGGACTCCCTTCTAGTGTATCACATTTTCCATTGCCAAAATTGTAGAAAAAAGACAAATCCATCATGTTTTTGAAAATAGGAAAAAGAAAAACGAACCGAAAGAATTCGGTCCGTTCATACACCTTTACCACCAAGGGCGAGGTCCTTGACCATAACCTCCACCATAGCCGCCTTCATAGCCTCCGCCATGTTGACAACCGCACTTTGGCGGAACCATACAATGTTTATGATGGGTCTTACAACAAGACTTTGTACAATGTTTCTGCATATGCTTATGCTGGTAAATGTTGTGGTGTACGTGTTCTTCGATTACTGGATGGATATGCGGCACGACCTTATAATGACAGAAATGCTTGACACACTTTTTGGGTGGATGGACCACCGGGCACATCATTTGAGGCTTATTATATTGCATCCCATAGATTCTCCTTTTGAATTATTTACTGCTTTGTAGTTAATGTATGAGAAACCTATGAGACTTGTCTGAGGCAACCGCCTCGTTATCCCCCTCATCTGATGAAAATGGTCAAGCACCTACGTTCATGAAGTATACGGTCAGGCCGATCATCAAAAAGAATAGTGCAACTAACATCCTTCTCAATGTCGGATTCCCCCTAAAAATGTTATGATCCATTCATAATAATAGGGCGTTTCGACATTTTTTTCAATATTTCTATGACAAAAGTCTCTAAACATGTAAAAAACCCCGGTATAGCGCGAAAAGAATCGGTTTTTGCGCTTACCCGGGGAATATTTCATTTGCATTATTTCCTCAATTTTCAGCTTATTTTGCCTTCCAAACGCTCAATCCTTTTACAATAGGACAATCGATCCTTTTCATCGTTCCTTCGGATGATACGGTTTGCATTTTTCCAGGTATCATACCCTTTCTGTGCAAAATGCAATGCTCGTTCAAAATCCTTATGAGTATGTTCATAAATCTTGGATAATTCAATGAAAGCTTCTGGATCCTCCTTTTCACCAAGGACCTCTTTCCACAAGACCTCTGCTTGCGGAAGATTCTTTTCCTTCTTATAGAGGCGTGCCAACGCTTTTTTCGCTTTGAACGATTGTGTGGATTCTTTCAATTCAACATATCTTCGCTTGGCTTCTTCAACATCCTCCACTGCTTCGAACCATCGAGCGACTTCATATTGCTCAACAGCACTCAACGTTTCTTTCCCTTGTCCAATCAGCACATTGGATAAGTGAGTATACAATGCAATCAACGTCAGTACATCGAGTTCATTATGCTCAAAGACACCTTTCAGAATGGCAGGATCCTTCTCTCTTAAATATTCAAAATAGAGCATCGGAGCCAAATATCCTGGTGTGTCCTCTTTCCGTTCTATATTCAATATTTCTTGTTCGACATTTGCTAGACGCAACGATTCATAAGACTTTTTCCATATTCGTCGTGAAGCATGAAGTAAATCGAAATGTCCGAATGAAGGGAGTTTCGGTACCATGTCTCGGACAAATGTATGTCTTGTCTTCACTTGCGGCCAATCAAATGCCTTTCCATTGTATGTCACCAGATTGCCCATATCTTGGACATCGGTCAGAAAATGGTGGTAAAGTGCTGTCTCATGGCCAGGACCCGGGAGGAAATATTGCCTGACCTGGATTGCGTTTTCCATGATCCTCGCGACGCCGAGAAGGAAAATCGTATTTCCCGCTCCAGTACCCAATCCGGTCGTCTCCGTATCAAAGAACAACAAGTCCTCTGCTTTCCTTCCAGCTGAAGAAAGCGGGTGGGACTGATTCCAATCATTCCAAAGCGATACGGAATCATACAAATCCGCTACTCGATAGGGGCCGATTTTATGGTTGCAATCATACGTTTTCTCCCGGAGTATACAGTACTGATCTTCGAATGTCGCCTGGATCGCATCAAATGAAGTCCATGCAGGATCTGTCTTTTGAGCAGGAGAAACCTTTCGAGCAGTATTTTCCATATTCTGCTTATCTGTTCCGACATGCGTGAGCTCTTTTTTAAAACGATTCAATTTATTTTGTAAAGACATGTTTCGAATCGTTCCTTCCTTCTGATAAAAATCGTAATGCCAATCCTTTGATGTCAGTAGCCTGCATCTCATTTCCGACACAGGACGGACATCCTTTCTCACAAGGGCACCTTTTGATGACTTGCTCAGCTTCACTGAGAATTTCGGTAATATGTTCGTACACGTATTCGCTCAGACCGATCCCTCCTGGATAACGATCGTAGAAGAAAATGGTAGGCAACTGAGAGTGGGAAGCTTTCACTTGCGGAACGACATGCAAGTCACTAACATCACACATGACGAACAATGGTGCAACGTGACGCATGACATTGGATATACCGACGAGCCCTTCTTCCAATTCCTGTTCGGATAGCCCTTCTACCATTTCTTGCGGGAAGCTGATCCATGTCGCAGATGTATGAAGTTCTTCTTCCGGCAACGATATCGGACCTGAACCGATATTTTCATGTGTACCGAATTTGATTTTCTTGAAGATCGTCGCCATCGCGTTGACCGTAACATCTCCAAACGCCACATCCATTCGAGGATACCCTTTCTGTTTGTCCTCTTCCAACACTTTCAGTGAAACAGCTAAGTTCGCATCCGTATAGTAATCGACATCCACCTCCCTGATGAATGCCTTCTTCTCTTCATAATCGAGCTTTTCCACCTGGTACTGGATGCCTTGGTGTAGATAGATCGCTTCTTCATGTAAAAGTGTCATAGAGCTGAACCGATCCATTTCTCCGATGACCTTGACGTTAGCGACGTCCGTCTGGTCGATGATGACGACGTTCTCCTGGGATGCAGAGCGAAGGCTGATGTTATGAGCAGGGAAAGAATCATTCATCCAGTACCAACGATCCCCTTGTTCGTGCAGGACGCCTTCTTCTGTTAGGAAATACATGATTTCGTCTATCTCGACGCCATCGAATGTTTCGTCATTTCTGAACGGTAGCTCATAAGCTGCACATTTCAGATGGTCTACCAAAATCAATAAGTTATCTGGATTGATTCTTGCTGTTTCCGGGTTTCGATTGAAGAAGTAATCCGGGTTCTGGATGATATATTGGTCGAGTGGGGATGAACTTGCCACCAACACGACAACAGATTCACCCTGTCTTCTTCCTGCACGGCCGCCTTGTTGCCATGTACTTGCGATCGTACCTGGATATCCGTTCATGATACAGACTTGAAGCTGACCGATATCCACGCCAAGCTCCAAGGCATTTGTGCTGACGACGCCCATTACTTCGCCGCTTCTCAACCCTTGTTCGATCTCACGCCTTTGTTTCGGTAAATAGCCTCCTCGATAGCCTCTGATCGATTTGTTTCCGATCTTCCGCTTGATCAGTTCCTGAAGGTAGGTCAATAGGATTTCCACTCGCACTCGACTTCTTGCAAAGACGATTGTCTGAACTTCATTTTCCAAAAACAAAGAGGCAAGCTTTTTCGATTCAAGAGTAGCACTACGCCGAATGTTGAGAGGTTTGTTTACAATCGGAGGATTATAAAATACGAAATGCTTTCTTCCCACTGGCGCACCGTTGTTATCGATGAGCCGGACTTGATTTCCCGTCAGATTCTCCGCCAATTCTTTAGGATTGGCGATGGTGGCGGATGTACAAATGAACGTAGGATGACTTCCATAATAAGCACATATCCTCTTCAACCTGCGGATGACGTTGGCTACGTGACTCCCAAAAACCCCTCTGTATGTATGCAGTTCATCAATGACAATATATTTCAGGTTCTCAAATAGGGATACCCATTTCGTATGATGAGGAAGAATCGCTGAATGCAGCATATCCGGATTGGTCATGACGACATGACCTGCCTTACGGATCACTTGCCGGATATTCGATGGTGTATCCCCATCATACGTATAGCTTTTGATATCCAATCCGATTTCTTCAATGAACTCATTCATTTCACTTTTCTGATCCTGTGCCAGCGCTTTCGTCGGGAACAGATAGAGCGCCCGACTGTTTTCATTCTCCGCTACCTCTTGCAAGACGGGTAGATTGTAGCAAAGGGTCTTTCCAGAAGCGGTAGGCGTTACAGCTACGAAGCTTTCCTTGTTCCTTGCCGACTCGAAAGCTGTAGCTTGATGTGTATATAAAGAATTGATTCCTCTTCTCTCTAGAGCATGACGAATTTTCGGGTGTACAAGCTCTGGAATTTCAACAGATTTGCCTTCTTTTTCGGGCAGTGTTTTCCATTGCGCGATGTTAGCTGCGATCGTATCATCCTGATTCATCACTTTCAGAATCTCATTCAAATCTTTTCTGAATCTCATACCGTTCACTCCATTCTCCCTCCATTTTATCGAATAAACGTTCGTAGGAAAAGGGATACCTACAAGAATGGTAAGAATGTCTCTCCATACAAAAAAGCACCAACATTTAGGGTGCTTTCAAGATCTAGCGATATTACTTACTTAAAGCGATAGCAAGTTTTGAAGTCATGTTGATATCTTCAAAATCGATGCCTAGTTGAACGGCAGTCTGAGCGATTTCCGGACGGATTCCGGATAAGGTCGTTTTGACACCCAACAATTTCAGTGCACTGATGAGTTGGAATAACTCATGTGCCACCATCGTATCCACCATGAACACACCGGATAAATCAACGTAAAGATGTTCGATGTTCCGGTCTGCACATTGTTGTAACGTACTATCCAGTATGACTTTTGCTCTGTGTGTATCGATGTCCCCGACTAAAGGAAGTAGACCTCTGTTATCAGAAAGGTCAATCACTGGAGAGCTCAATTCGTTGATCATTTCTTTCTGGGCGTTCAATTGATCGTTCAAATAGTTGTTCTTCTCCTCAGTGAATCTCACCATCGCAATGTCAAACTCTTTTGCAATCATATCTTTCCATAACTGAATCTGTGAAGATGAATACTCACCTGGATGCAATTCTACGAATTCATCAATCAGATCCATGTATTGCTTTCGGACTCGGATGAATTCACGCATGATGAAATGAGTTGGTGTTTCGAGATGCTCTTTATCTCTGGCGACACTGACCACCCATTCTTCGAAATCCCTGAAAAATTCTTTCTCTTCTACATTGAAAATTCGAATGAGATTCGTGTGGAAATCATAATTTTGCTTCTTCAGGTTTTGGATTACATCAGGGTCGCTTGATGCGTAAACCCCTGAGGGATCACTTTTATCTAATGATTCATACCAATCATCTGTTAACTGGGACGCTTTCTCCATAAGGAATGTATATAGTTTTTCATTTCGTTGCATCTCAGAGACCTCCTACACGTCATATACCTATCTACAACTAATATTAAACCTTATGACAGAAAACTACAATTTATTTAAAATGAAAAACGACCCCAAACGGGCCGTTCATTAATAGAATGTTCAATCTTATTGATTTTCTAAATGCCGACAGCTACTCTCTTCCGCTCTTCTTTGTACATCGTGATCGCTTCATCTAGCATCCGTAGACCATCATCAATTTGTTCTTTCGTTACGATGAGTGGTGGTACCATCCGGATGACATTCCCTTCATTCCCACACAAGTAATAAAGCACCCCATTTTCCAGTGCGAGATCCAGTATGCGAAGTAAGGCGTCTCCACTCGGCTTATAGGTTTGAGGATCCATGATTTCAATTCCAATCATCAGTCCGACACCCCGTATACTTTGGATCACGTCCTGATGTTTCTGTTGCATCTCTATCAGTCTTTGGACGGCATATTCACCCATGACTTCTGCATTTGCACAAAGTTGTTCTTCTTTCATCACTTCAAGTGTAGCGAGAGCTGCCGAACAGGCAATCGGATTACCTCCAAACGTCGTACCATGACTACCGAGTGGCCATTTTTTCATCAGTTCTTTGGAGGCGACTGTCGCACTCAAAGGTAATCCCGAAGCAATCCCTTTTGCAATCGCCATGATATCCGGGGTGACCCCGAATTTCTGTGCTGCAAACCAATCCCCTGTTCGTCCGAATCCTGTCTGGACCTCATCGAATATGAGGAGAATATCATGTCGATCACAGATTTCCCTTATCTTTCGTAACCATTCAGATGGCGGAATGATATACCCACCTTCTCCTAACACTGGCTCTAAAATGACACATGCCACTTCGTCAGGGGATACTTGATGTCTGAATAGCTTTTCAAAGTCCTTTTCCAATTTAGAAACGACGAAATCGATCGGGTCATCGACTCCCGAAGGGCACTCATCCAAATCAACATATGGAATTTGATAACTCCCCGTCGGGTTGAGGAACTTGCGGTATTTACTCTTAGAAGTCGTTACATTCAGTGCCCCCATCGATCTTCCATGGAAACATCCAGTAAATGAAACGACGAAAGGTCTTTCGGTTACGTGTTTAGCCAGTTTGATCGCACCTTCAATAGCCTCGGTACCGCTGTTTGCAAAAAAGAAGCAATCCAATTTTTCAGGCAGGATCGTTTGGAGGTTTTCTGCAAGTTTTAAAATGGAATCATACATGATGACCCCTGACGGTCCATGAACGAGTGAATCTGCAGCTTCCTTGATCGCTTGTACGACCTTAGGATGCCGATGTCCGGTATTCGTAACGGCGATCCCGGAAGTAAAATCCAAATATCGTTTCCCATCCGCACCGTAATAATAACAACCTTCCTCTTTCACGACAGGAAGATTCGGATGATCTTTCGCCATCGAGGGAGCTAACAAATCGGGCATCTTCTCGAAACGGTGATTCCAATCATAAGTTGACATTGACATAATCTATCCCTCCAAGTTCAATCATTTGTTTAAGGAAATCAAATCGTTTAGAAAAACAATAGGTGTGCCATGAGAACAATGACCGGAAGAGTAATCAGTGTTCGTTGGACGAAAATGATGACAAGTTCCAAAAATGAAATCGGGATTTTCGATTTGATCAATAAAATTCCGATTTCAGACATGTAGATCAGCTGGGTGAGTGATACAGCCGCGATGACGAAACGGGTCAATTCACTTTCAATTCCGCTTCCTAATACGGCAGGTAAAAACATGTCTGCAAAACCGACAATCATTGCAGGAGCTGCTTCTGATGCCTCGGGAATCTGCATCCATTCAAGTAAGGGAATCAATGGATAAGATAAATATGAAAAGAATGGTGTAAACTCAGCAATAATGAGTGAAAGTGTACCAAGCGCCATAACAAGCGGGATAAGACTGAACCAAATATCGAGCACATTTTGTAATCCCTTATGAATCACGATCTTGAAATCTTTCACTTGGCCTGCTTTTTCAACACCTTGATGAATACTCCATTTGAATCGGGATGTAGTCGTTGGTACGGTTTCCGCAATTTGTTTTCCGACCGGCTCATAATACGTATCTTTTTTTCTAGATAACGGAGGGATTCGAGGACAGACGATTGCGGCGATCAATCCGGCAACGACAACTGTCAAATAGAAAGGTACAAACATGTGATCCAAACCGATGAAGCTGATGACCACCAGACTGAATGCAATGGATGTAATCGAAAAGGTCGTCGCTACAACTGCTGCTTCCCTCTTCGTGTAATAGCCTTCCTCATACTGTTTCGTTGTGATGAGGACGCCAACCGTTCCGCTACCCATCCAGGATGCGACTGCATCGATCGATGATCGACCTGGCAATTGGAACAGTGGCTTCATCAATTTCTGGACCATCGTTCCGATGAATTCCATCAATCCGAATTCAAGTAGCAATGGCATTAAAAGACCAGCGAATAAGAACCACGTGGCAAGCACCGGTACAAGTGCGTATAAGACAGTCCCTCCAGTTACATCTGACCATATCCACTCAGGTCCGATCTTGAATAAGGTCATGACTGCAAACAGTAAACCGACTACTCTCATCGAGAACCAAAATGGATGGATGTCGAATAATTCCTTCAAGAATAGATGTGTTTTCAACCAAAGTGGATCTACCATCTTCGCATAAATAACGAGAAGAACAGATAAACCGAATACGATTGTCATGAAGGATGGGATATAGTCGGCAAACCACCCGTTGACTGACTCAGCCAGTATTCCTACTCCAATGGTCACTTTACCTTGAAAGGACACTGGAATCAGAAACAGGAGAAGACCTAACAATGATGGGATGATAAATTTCAAATAAGAGCCTAAAGAATGGCTTCCACTATCAGGTATCGATACAGTGGATGTTTGCTGTAAGTCGACTTGTCTTTTTTTCGCTTCCAACTCGATCACTCCTTTTGCATGGAAAATGTACTTCCTTACTCTTAGGTAATTGCAAGTTTCATGCCAAAAAGGTCACTTTATTTTGTATTTATTTAATTTTCTGACTACTGTAGGTTGGCTGATTCCTAAAGCGGAAGCGATCTTTGTCGTCGTACCATAACGGATCCGTGCCTTTCTCAATATATTTTCTTCTACCTCATCCATGATCGTTTTAAGAGTGCCCTCTGTTTCATCGGAATAAGAAGCTTCCCTCGTCCGGATGGATTCAGGTAAGTACTCTGGGGAAATGACTGTTGTTCCGGACGTGACGACTAATCGTTCAATGACATTCATCAGTTCTCTCACATTACCTTCCCACTCTGCATTCAGCAGCAGACGCATCGCTTCATCATTAATGGTGCGCATCCGGTCATACTTTTCTGAGAAGCGTTTCAAATACATCTCTATGAGAGGCAGAATATCTTCCTGCCGTTCTTTCAATGATGGGATTGTAATAGGAACGACATTCAATCGGAAATAGAGGTCTTTCCGGAACTGTTTCGCATTTACCGCTTCCAACAAATCTTTGTTTGTAGCTGCAATCAATCGGAAGTTGACGAAGCGAGGCCTCGTGCCTCCAACACGGTAGAATTGTTTTTCTTGAATGAGCTTCAACACTTTCACTTGCTGCTCGATCGGTAGTTCTCCGACCTCATCCAGGAAAAGGGTACCCCCTTCTGCCAGTTCCACCAAGCCGACTTTCCCTTTCCGGTTTGCACCTGTAAAGGCACCGGCTTCATACCCGAAAAACTCTGCTTCGAATAACTGATCAGGGATTGAACCACAGTTGACTTCTATGAAAGGCCCTTCTTTCCGGTGGCTTTTTTTATGGATGAATTGGGCCAACATCGACTTTCCTACTCCGGATTCACCTAGTATCAGTACATTTGCATCCACTGAAGCAACCTGGATGGAAGTTTTCAATACTTGTTCCATGCGAGGACTTTTTGATATGATGCCTCCAATTTGATTGAAGCGGTTCCGAAGGATTTCTAATTCGTTTTTGACGCGCTCCATTTCACCTTCGAGATTTTCCATATAATTTTTCATTTCCATAAGTTCCGTTACGTCATGCGAGTAACTGACGACTTTGTAGATTTCACCAGATTCATTGAAGACAGGTACACCCGTTACAAGCAGCTTTTTGTTTTCATTCGTCATTTGAACAAATGTGACTTTCTTCTTTTCTTCTAGAACCAATGGGGTTGCAAGCGGGGAGAAAAGCCCTTCCTGTTCAAGTTCATAAACCGATCTGCCAATCAGATCCTTGGATTTGACCCCATAAATCAATCCAGTTGAGTCACTTACCTTCACAATGACACCGTTCCTATCGGTAACGACAATATCGTCTTGTAGCGAGTCAAGAATCGCCTCAGCTTCATTCCATTTACCTTTCTTCATGTAAAACCCTCCACATGCATGATTAGAGTTATGCAAATATGAATACTTTAACTGTATGTTTCCGAATGAAGATTACTTATGAATACCTGATAGATAAACATTTATTCATAAATGCATCCGTTATTCAATTTTGAATTTTCATACTATTCATCATACATGTGGATGGTTGAAAAGAAAAGAACGGGATCATTATTGAGGAGTGTGAATGAAGGTTCTTCTTCAGATTGGCGGATGAATTTATTTCAGTTATGTAAGTCTGGTCGAATGAAACCGTGAGATGTTCACTCCAACCAGTGATTCATGCTCCTATCTCTAGTGAATAGATCGCTTGCTATAAAGTGACTATATGCCGATCAAAATCAGGCATGTACAACCCGAGACTTGAATGAACAGATAACTCATACAACGAAAGCCCTACCTCTCTTCCGTCCTTACGACTCCTAGGTCGCGCCAGTGTGAATCAGTTATTGCTTAACTCTTACCTTTCTCCTTTCTACTCTTAAAATTTTTCTTGTTAGGAATAATCATTTTGGGAGAATAAATAGAGGGGTTGGTATGCGGCAATGCATACGTAGTTTGGTAAGGAGCATGTGTTCCTCTTTTGTCGAGGAACCTCCATTGATTTGGGTGAAGGCATTTGCGTTAATAAACGCAAAAAGGGTGATGCACAACGTACATCACCCATTAAAGTCTTAGTCAGTTAAAAAACTCAATTAAACTTTTTGTACGTTAGAAGCTTGTGGTCCACGGTCGCCTTCAACGATGTCGAAAGATACGTTTTGACCTTCTTCTAAAGTCTTGAATCCTTCACCTTGGATTGCAGAAAAGTGAACGAATACGTCGTTACCTTCTGAAATTTCGATGAAACCAAAACCTTTTTCTGCGTTAAACCATTTTACTGTACCAGTATTCATATACTGTACCTCCTGAAAATCTTACAAATTTCACTTAAAGTTAAACGTTATACTTTTTGCTGTATTAAAAAATTCGTACCTGCACTGTTGTTAGACAACAATTCCATCATCGTCTACAACATCTTGCAGCTACGACTTCAATCTACCCACTGTCTATATAACTAACTTTATAGCGTTAACCCCACTATAAAACATCTTGGCGGTAATGTCAAACCTACAACAAAAATATTTTTCAATCCTACACATTTCCGCCTCACTCCGGCTCATAGTCTACTATATAGACTTCCCGTTAAGGAAAGGAATGTTTGTATGTATCCTTATCAAACACCTGCAAATCAACTCCTTCACCTATCTCATGTCATGGAAATGTACGGAGAAGGGACAATCAAGGCAGATCCGGACCAGATTTACATGACGATTGGTGTACAGACGGAGAATGAAGATGTCAAACAAGCCACCACAGAGAATGCATACCGTGCAACACAAGTCTTGAAAGCTCTCCAAAATATTGGAGTACCTACCAACCAAATTGAAACGACCGAGTATAATATACAACCCATTTATCAGTATGAAGATGGGAAGTCGAATTTAAAAGGCTTCCGAGTCGAACATCTGTATCGCATACGCCTCAATCAAATGAATATGGCAGGAGAAGTATATGACACTGCCATCCAAGCCGGTGCAAATGTCGCAAGAGGTCTATCTTTCGAGCTATCAAATCCATCTGACTATTATTGTGTCGCTTTACAAAAAGCTTACGAAGACGCTCTTGGAAAAGCTTGTTCTCTTGCTAATGTGATGGGTGTACGTATGACAAAGAACCCTTTGAAAGTCCAGGAACAACCCGCCTCTCGAAATGGCATTCCTTACAAAACCGAACTCCTCCAGGCTGCTACAACACCAATTCAACCTCAACGAGTGACGGTTCAAGCGATTTTGAAAGTATGGTTCTGCTATCAATGAATTTCAT
Source organism: Pseudalkalibacillus sp. Hm43 (assembly GCF_051842935.1). Classification (GTDB taxonomy): domain Bacteria; phylum Bacillota; class Bacilli; order Bacillales; family Fictibacillaceae; genus Pseudalkalibacillus. Next base: position 1,471,416 of record NZ_JBPXRR010000001.1, read on the forward strand.
ATTGTTGTCTGACGAAACCTGTATTAAAATATAGAATGTTGACTATAGTCCGCTGTCATTTTTTCAAATCATTTGGAGGACTTACTATGAAGTTGGAACAAGCGATCGGCCTTGTAATACGTAAACATAGGACTGTAGAAAAAATCTCCCAGTTCAAACTGGCTGAATTAACCGGTTTCGACCGGTCGTTCATCAGCTTGTTGGAACGCGGGAGAAGAGTACCTACAGTCAAAACGATCTTCATCATTTCAGAACATCTGAACATTCCACCTGGACAATTGATTGAAGAAGTTCATCAATTGGTCGAAAGTGAAATCATGGAATAATACGGTCTTCCTAGGAAGCCGTTTTTTCTTTTTTTACGTGCTTTTCGAGTTCTTTTCCAATGTTCCCTGTCAAAATACTGCCGAACATTTGGAAATCAGCACGAAGCGACCAGAACGGATGTCCGAATGTAGCTGGCTTATTCCCCTCAATGAAGAAGTGACTGATCCAGGCAAATGAATAGGCGATGATCGGTGCCGCGAGAAGATACCAGAAGTTCATCGTCAACAGGACAACACCGATACATACGAATACAAAACTAGTCCCTACAAAATGCCAGGCACGAGTTGCTGGCTTGGAATGCTGTTGTAGATAAAACGGCCAAAACTCTTGATAACTTTTGAATTCCATTTTTCAATCATCCCCTCTTATCCATCAATATGTAGCGAGTTCTGCTGCATCAAAGAGACCCGATAAGGATGCAACGATGCGTCCATGATCCCGTTCAACACAGCAGGATCCCCTTCCATCAACTTCATCGCACGCTCATGGGATGACGTGCGAAGAATGACCAGTCCGAGTGTGCCATCCAAACATGGTCCAGCCAGAATAAGTTCTTCTGATTCAAGCAACTTCTCTAAATACTTGTAGTGTTGCTGTAGAATTTCTTCTTCCTCTGGTGTGATTTGATTGATGAAATCTTGCCTTTTAGGCGTCAATTTGTACAAATACTCCTCCATTCCCTCTCCTCCTTCTATTTATATACGTTCTCTGTACGATTCAAAAATCCTCTTTACACACGGTACGTGAAATTTTATTGTTGATGCCAATATTGGGAGATTCCGTGGAGGTCAGAATCGAGCTCCTCTCTTTGTTCTGAAGATACGATGATCGGGATCTGGTCATGTAATGTAATCATGACAGATTCTTCAACACCATGGTTAGCAAGATATCGCTGAAGCCTTTCGAATTGACCTTGAGACAAGACGGACTGGACTTCAATCTGTTTCACCCGCTTCAGTATAAAGTGAGATGACTCGGCATCCCACTCCCCACTCAATAGATTTCCTTCATATTCATCCATAAATTCAACCTCCGCTTATGATTGGACTTTACGTCGTTCTTATCAGTAGAATAAAGACAAATCTTTCAACTAGGGTGGTTCCAATGGATGAGGTTTATGCATTATGGTTCCGAAGGGATTTCCGCCTTCAAGATCACCATGCGCTATATAAATTAGCCGAAGAGCTTACAAAATCAGGTGGGCAATGGTTTGGGTTTTTCATCGTCGATCCGACATTCACTGAAGAAATCGATCTGAGCAACGATTACTTTTTCCAAACAGTCGAGCATTTCCGGATGACCTGTGAAAAAGAGGGAATTCCGATTCATATAATGGAAGGAAAACCGGAAGAACAGATCAAGCATCTGATAGAAAGTGTCGGAAATATCAAAGGGATATATACGAACGAAGACGAATGGGGATATGGAAAAGAACGGGATGATCGGGTAAGAGAGTTATGCGAGGCCTATGATATCGATTTCCACCAGCTTCTCGATTACAATCTTCACGGAAGCTATGACATTAGCAAAAATGACGGCGGACTGTATCAGGTGTTTACACCCTATTACAAAGTCTGGCGCACAATCGATAAACCACAGCCTTATCAAGTTCCGCTCCAGACCTTAAAGGACCATCATCATCTACCTGACAAGATTAGGAGTACGAATTTCGGGAATCTTCTGAAAAGATGTGAAGCGAAATGGGAACGAATGGGTGAAGCCAAGGCTTTCGAAGACGCAGAACAATTCGTGAATGAACGGTTAGGTTCTTATGATGACAAGCGTGACATTCCTTCGAAAGATGCAACAAGCCGCTTATCCTTTTACTTAAGAACAGGTACACTGTCCATCCGGACGCTGTTTTCACTCGTAGAGGAAGAATCCGACTCCGATGCGAAAGAAACTTATGTGAAAGAATTGGCGTGGAGAGATTTCTATAATTGTGTACTCACCCAATATCCTTATGCTAGAAATGAAGAAATACAAGAAAAATACAGAGGAATGGATTGGCGATTCGATCGGAATCTGTTTGAATCCTGGTGTGAGGGGAAAACTGGATTTCCGATTGTCGATGCTGGCATGAGGCAGATGAATTCGATTGGTTGGATGCACAACCGTTTACGAATGATCACCGCTTCCTACCTATCTAAAGATCTGCTAATGGATTGGCGTTATGGAGAACAATATTTCGCTCGTAAATTGATCGATTATGATCCGGCATCCAATATCGGCGGATGGCAATGGGCAGCCTCTGTAGGTACGGATGCTGTGCCTTACTTCCGCATCTTCAACCCGACAACGCAAAGTAAACGGTTTGATCCGGAGGGTGCCTATATCCGGAAGTGGCTTCCAGAATTGAAAGACGTACCGAAAAAATATATCCATGAACCTTGGAAAATGAGCAAGTCTGATCAAGAAGAGTACGGATGTACAATCGGTAAAGATTATCCTGAACCGATCGTTGACCATAAGACACAGCGAGAAAAAGCATTGAAATTATATGGAGAAATGAAATGATCAAGAACTGGCTTTTCACTAGCCGGTTCTTTTTTTCGAATAAATCATTCTTTGTTGTTCAAAATAAGAGCAGTTGACTTACCATTCATTGGCACTTCGAAAGGAAAATTCAAAATGGATGATTTATTGATTGCAAGAACGCTATTCGGAACGACGATGGGTGTACATATCATTTACGCGACTCTTGGGATCGGCATTCCACTCATGATCCTTATTGCAGAGCTGATGTATCAGAAGACGAAGGATCGGGATTATGCGATCATGGCCAACCGATGGACGAAAGGGTTCGCCGTCCTGCTCGGGGTTGCCATCCCTACCGGGACAATCGCAGGTGTCCAATTATCCCTGTTATGGCCAGGGTTCATGGAAGTGGTCGGAAAAGTCATCGCCCTTCCCTTCCAGATCGAAATCTATGCTTTCTTCCTAGAAGCGCTCTTCATGTCCATTTATGTGTATGCTGCTGATCGACTCTCACCTGCAATGCGGATATTAAGTGTGTTTCTCGTTTTCGTAGGAGCGGCTGCCTCTGGAATCCTGATTACGAATGTCCATGCATTCGAAGGCACGCCGGCTGGGTTCCGGATCGAGAATGGAGAATTCGTGGATGTGGATCCATGGGCTGCATTCTTCAATCCCAGCTTTTTTGTAACGGGAGGACACGTCGCAGTCTCCGCGTTCATGACAGGCGCATTCGTCATCGCCTCGATTGCTGCATTTAAAATGTGGAAAGAACGGAAGATCAACAGAGCTTATCGTTTTCATCAGAAAGCGTTGATGCTCGGTCTCGTCGTCGGCGGCATATTTTCAATAGCGACTTCCTTGAACGGACATGAAAGTGCACAACTATTACATGAATATCAACCGGAAAAGTTGGCAGCCGCGGAAGGATTATTTGAAACGCAACGATATGCCCCGCTTGCGATCGGAGGCTTCACAGATCGTGAAACACAAGAAGTGAAATGGGCGATTGAAATCCCCTGGGCGCTCAGCTTCCTTGCAGGTGATCGATTCGACACGGAAGTGAAAGGTTTGAATGACTATCCTGAAGAATTGTGGCCACCGCTTTTCGTCCATACACTATTCAATGCTATGGTCGGTATCGGGACGATGTTGATCTTCCTATCGATGATCGGTTTTGCGATCCGACATATTTTCAAAAAGGAACAGTTCCCCCGTTGGCTTATGGTGCTCTTCATATCTGCTGGACCTCTGTCGATCCTTGCCATTGAATTCGGATGGATTTTTGCTTGTACTGGCCGGCAACCATGGGTCATCTATCGGGTCTTGAAGACGGAAGAAGTCGTGACGACGGCCACTAACCTGGGTACTTTGTTCATCTTTTTCATCATCATCTACATCATCTTGATGGTCGCGACCGTCCTGGTGCTTCGGTATTACTTCCGCAGACATCCTATTGAAAAGGAATTGGACATCGAGAAGAATTAGGAGGGTTTTCAGTGACAGATGCTTTGCTCGCAATCACATTACTTTGGGTATTCGTGTTCATCTATGCAGTCGCTGCCACCATCGACTTCGGTGCAGGGTTCTGGTCGATGATCTATCTCGGGAAACGGCAGATGAGGGCGACGAGAATCGCAAACCGTTACCTTTCACCATCATGGGAAGTGACGAACGTGTTCATCGTACTGATCGTCGTCGCACTCGTCAGTTTCTTTCCTGGTGCAACTTATACGTTGGGCACGGTTTTATTGATTCCAGGCAGTATGGTCATCCTATTGCTCGCTGTCCGGAGTGCCTTCCTCGTCTTCTCCCATACCGCTAAGGAGTATGAGAAGATATTGACATATGTTTCAGGGGTGTCCGGATTCTTGATCCCTGGGCTACTCATACTGATTCTGCCGATTTCCCATGGTGGTTACATCGATGTGATCAATGGAAACGAACAATTGAGCATGATGGCTTTATGGACTAGCTGGAGTACGTACGCCTTTGTCGGGTTTGCGATCTCCAGTACATTGTTTCTGTCTTCGCTTCTTCTCTATGATTATTCCAATGTAGCGAACGACCATGAAGCCTTCGTCATCTATCGTCGGGATGCTCAGCTAATCGGACCGGTAGTCCTATTGTTCGCCTTTTTCATCATGTTGGCGATCAGGACGGAAGCTCCATGGTTATATGAAAACATGATGGAGCGCACTTTCTGGTTAGGCTCGTCGGTGATCGTTTTTCTAATCGGCTACGCTCTATTATGGACGAAACGACAGATGCCGCGTTTTGCAGTCCTTGCTATCGTCATCCAATATTTGCTCGCAAGTTATGCATATGGCACGAGTCATCTTCCGTATATCGTATATCCATCCGTGACGATCGAGTCTGGTTTTACGAATCCGAATATGTTCCGTGCATTGTTCGTCTCTTACATCGTCGGGTTTGCGATCTTGATCCCTGGTTTCATCTATTTCTGGCGCTTGTTCATGAAAGACCGCAGATATATCAAATCTGGAGAGTCGGAATCGTGAACAACAGAAAAGGCTGCCCTCGAAGGCAGCCTTTGTTCATTTACGTTCATTTGACGGTTCAGAGACCTTTTCATCACTTAAGGATTGATGTTCCTGTTCGAACTTGCTCAATTCCTTAGCGGAATGCTTACGGATGAATATCGTTGCGATGATGGCCCCTGCCATGAATATGATCAACATGATGACGGAGGGGATGTACTCTGTCTTATCGTCAGGAAAATAAAGAAACTCCATCATACGCGTCACGCCCTCTCTTTGATTAGCTTCCTACATTATAACAGACATCCCCATGGGGATGTCTGTATAGAGCTATTACAATTTCGTGAATAAACGAATAAGGGCTGATCCGATGAGATCAGCCTCTCACGTTTCGATTTGTTCATCGATCGATTTCAAAATGTACTCGATCGATTTCGTCATCGCAATGAATCGCTTTTCCCTCGTATCCTTCTGGAAAGCTTGAACGGCGACGATCGTCATGTTTTCATGTGTGTCTTTGATTTGAATCGGATACACATACTTCGGCTTCTCTTCAATCGCCCAATTCGTCGCAAGTGGCTTCCATTGATCAGCCAGTTCCTGTACTTCATCCGCAAAAGGCTTCACTTCTCCGTAAAAATCCACTTCATACCCATCTTTCGTCGTCTTTTCGATATATTGTGCATGAGCCTGATCGTTCAAAGACCGCAGACGGACCGTCAGCTCTTTCAATTTTTGATGGTTATTGTCCATGCTTTCACCTCGCTGAATCTATCCTATCAAACGAGGTCGATAAAAGCCATCGATCGAATGCTGTCTACAAGGTGAAAAGGCTGATCAGCCAGTTCCGTTTTTTCGGTTTGATCACCGTCGGATTGAATTCCGTTCTGATTTCATTCGTAGCCGTCACTTGTAATAGGAGCTGCTCTTCCAATACGAGCATCTTCTCTTCCAATTCAGTCAGTTTCGTCGACATCTGATCCATATCCTTACGATGTTGCAGAACCTGGTATGAAAGGACTTCATCCGCTTTTTGTGATACCTTCGACTCCAGCTGGTCCAACTGCCCCTGCAGCTGTTGGAAGCATGCATCCATTTCCTTCAGTGCATTGCCTTTTTTCGGTTGCACTACTTCGATCCCTTTCTCTTCCTGTTGCTTGATGTCGCTCATTTGCAAACCTTGCTGCAGCATGTCCTGTATTTCTTCCAACCGTTCGATATCCTCAGGTCGAAACAGATAATGTCCATGATCGTTCTTCGGGCACGGGATATCGAAATACTTTACCCAGCGTTGAATGGTGGTCGGGTTGACATTCAGCTTCCTGGAAACGACTTTCGTTTTCACCAATCTTTCCATAGTACGGACCTCCCGAAATAATGGTACCGTTACTATTCTAGAGCCTACCTTCCTTCCCCTTCAGGCATGACAAAAGTAGTATCCGTTCGGCAAAGAAAGTGGATTTTCACTAGGAGGACACGGATTCGACAGCAGTTGTCCACTTTTGATTTTTGAATAGATGATGTATGGAATACCATACTAACACTAGGAGGTGACGCATCATGACAAAAAGACGTGGTCCTGTTAAAGAAGAGCAGAAGAAAGCTCAAGAAGAAACACGGACAGGTTATGGAGATAAGAAACTAGAAGGACCGAACCGCCCTTCCACTTAAACATTTCATTCAGGGGGTGACGTGACTCGTGTCATCCTCTTTTCTTGATGAGGTGGCTCTTAACTTTTGCAAGTAGGGATAACTCCATTCGTTTATGTTCGTACCAATCATTCAGATGGATCTGCTTCGGTAGTCTCACTTCCCGGAAGAACGGTTCAACTTTCGGATGGTTCAAAGACCAATCCGAAAAATCGTGCCGCTCATGTCGGATAATTGGATATACCATCCTGAGGATCGACCGATGATCCGTCCGTGGATTTTGTGACAGATAACGTTCATAATCATTTCTTGCTCCAGTCGGTTCGGTTTGCAAGGCGAATGTTTCAAATCGCTCTTGATAAGCAGGATTCGATAGGATTTGTAGGAGCTTTTTTCCGACATTGATCCGTTTATTCAACTTCTTGAATCCATAAACCGATATTCCGAATAAGTCCCCTTCTAATGTCGGAAATAGAACCGTACTGAAATGAAAGCGTTCTTGAAGCCAGAAAGGCAATGTTGAAAAAACGCCCTTCCGATATTCAGGATGTTCCAGGACGGGGTGTTGAATCAGGTTCTGTTCATTGATGATAAGCGCAATATCGATCCTGCCATGATCTTGTTCCTGCCAGAAACGATTCCACTCCAATTCCATAAAAGCGGAAACCTTCCATTCCTTGAGCAGGTAAAAAAGCGGACGACGGGCATTTTTAGAAGCTTCATAAACAAGCAATTGAGGATAGGCATCCGAGAAGATGAGCCAATTGGCACGTTCATATGTATAGAAGATCGATCGTCGTGCATTTGGAGTCAGCATTTGCCTGTATTCTTTCAGATGGAGATCGACCATGTTCCACCCTGCATTACGAGACACCATACTGGCAAGGAAAGACCATAAGATTTCTCGATTACGGAAGTAGAAATCTTGATAAGCTTTCGTCCGAGATATATTATCGACATTCATCTTTTCGATCTGTTTGTTGATCTGTGTAACGAGGGCGACTTCAGAGTCTGTCAATTTCGTATGTTGTCTCTGTTTCAGAACCGTATCCAGACTCATTTCATTCCCTCCATTTACAAACATCCGTTCGTTTAAATGTGTGATCTTACTCGACATTCACTATAAATATGGTATATTTTTATACATGTATACTGAAAGGATGATGGACAAACATCCGTTACAGCATGAAACCATTTTACTTTTATTTCGTCTAGAATGTTATAATCCATTTCATGTTGTGAAAGGAAGGTGGCTTATTTGGACTTTCGTTATCCGAATCGTAAGTCTACCGTATCCATTCAACGACCGGTAAGGCAAAACTCAAAAGGGAAACAACCGGATCGTTCTTATGCGAACAGAGGTATGACTTTTGAAGAGGATATCAACCATTCCAATGACTATTATTTGCAGACCGGCAAGTCTGTTATTCACAAAAAACCGACTCCAGTCCAGATCGTTTCCGTCGACTATCCGAAACGGAGTGCGGCGGTAATCAAGGAGGCTTATTTCAAGCAACCCTCCACGACAGACTACAATGGCGTCTATAAAGGAAAATACATCGATTTTGAAGCGAAAGAAACACGGAATAAAACGTCCTTTCCATTGACGAATTTCCACCAACACCAGATCGATCATATGAAACAAGTGATCGGCCAGGAAGGGATTTCATTTATCCTCGTGCGATTCAAATCGACACAGGAAGTATACTATTTGGATTCATCACATTTATTTCATTTCTGGGACGAGCAATTTACAGGTGGACGGAAATCGATTCCGAAAACGTACTTTGAAGAAAATGGACATCCGATCCAACTAGGTCTCAATCCAAGAATCGATTATTTGAAAATCATCGATCAATTGTTTTTCCTTGACGATTGAAGGGTAATAAACCATTTGTTCGATTCGAATGTTATTACGTTAGGTACTGTTTAGAAAGGTAGGAACAACGATGAGTGACAATTATAACTCTCGACAACAGAGACGAAAACAAACGTCTTCTAATAAGAAATCGAAAAAACCGAATAAAAGCGTCATGAAAAAGGTGACTGCCCTCCTTCTCATTTTCGGGTTGATTGGAATCACTGCTGGTGCGATTGTAGTATTCGCCGTGATAAGTCAGGCACCTGAATTGGATCCTAAAGAACTAGAGACACCCGTCTCTTCTAAGCTTTTTGATAAGGAAGGCAATGAATTCAGTATGATCTCGAGCGATGAAAAACGGATCAAGGCAGGGTTTGACGAAATTCCACAAGTGATGAGGGATGCTGTCATTGCTACGGAAGACGTCCGGTTCTATGACCATTTCGGAATCGATATCCGCCGGATCGGTGGCGCAGCGATTGCCAACGTCACTAGTGGCTTCGGTTCTGAAGGTGGAAGTACCATCACACAACAGGTCATCAAAAACACCCTTTTGACGAGTGATAAGAAGATGACCCGTAAAATCAAAGAAGCATACCTTGCGATCAAATTGGAACAACGTTATTCAAAAGATCAGATTTTCGAAATGTATCTCAATAAGATCTATTATGGTAGCCAGGCGTATGGAGTCGCCACTGCTGCAAAGACGTATTTCGGAAAAGACATACAGGACCTTGAACTCCATGAAGCAGCCTTACTGGCAGGGCTTCCGAAAGCACCTTCCTACTATGCACCTGACGAACATCCTGAGCGTGCTGAAGAACGACGTAATGTCGTTTTAAGCCAGATGGAGAAATACGGCTTCATTACGAAAGAAGAAGCCGATAAAGCGAAAGCGATGAAAGTGTCAGAGTATGTAGACAAGAAAGAAATCGAATCTAAGAAGGATTCCTATGAGACCTTTAAAGCGCAAGTTGTAAAAGAAGCTGCAAAAATGGCAGGATTCGAGGACACAAGTCAAGTGTACACATCCGGTCTTGAAATCTATACGACCCTGGATCCGACTGCCCAAAAAGCTGTAGAAGAAGCTCTTTATACGACGAACATCATCAAAGAAGAAAATCTTCAGGGTGGTCTCGTCGTGACCGATACGAAAACCGGGGCAGTTCGTGCGATCGGAAGCGGTCGAAAAAGTACGTCCAGTGCTTTCTACGCCACGCAAATGGATACAAGACAACCCGGTTCAACGATCAAGCCGATCCTAGATTATGGACCAGCGATCGAACATTTACAGTGGCCAACATACAAGCAAGTAAGTGATGACAAACTCGTCATCAACGGACATGAATTCCACAACTATGATGATAAGCACCATGGTGACATGTCTATCCGTAAAGCCTTATACAAATCCTACAACTTACCAGCGATTCGTACTTGGCAAGAAGTCGGTGCAGATAAAGCGAAAGATTTCGCAGCGAAACTCGGAATCGAAGTTGAAGATAAGCATTACAGCCCTTCATATGCAATCGGCGGATTCCGTAAGAGTCCAACTCCAATGGAACTTGCGGGCGCATATGCCGCATTCGGTAATGAAGGCGTCTATAACAAACCTTATACAGTTACAAAAATCAAGTTCCCAGACGGGCGTGAAATCAAACATGAGGCAGATCCTCAACCTGTCATGGAGGACTATACAGCATACATGGTGACAGATATGCTGAAGGATGTCATTACGAAAGGAACCGCTCGTAATGAAGTCAACTTGAGCTTCCCTGTCGCAGGTAAGACGGGAACGACCAACTTCAGTGCAGATGATGGTGCTGAATTCAAGGATAAGACGAAGGATGCATGGTTCGCTGGGTACTCTTCTGAGCTGACCATGGCCGTATGGACCGGTTACGATGGTAAACGGGATGAGGATGGCAATCCGTTGTACCTTGAAGGAAAAACGGATGACTACTCGAAGATCCTCTTCGATTATGTAATGGAAAAAGCAAGTGCAAACTTGAAGAACTCAGATTGGAAACGACCGAAATCGGTAGTTGAAGTTGCGATGGAAGAAGACTCCGGTAAACGTGCAAGTGAATTCACACCGAAGGACAAAATCGTACGCGAACTTGCCGTACGTGGTACCAGTCTTCCGGATGTTTCTCAGGAGTATTTCAAATTGGATCCTCCTCAAAACCTGAAGGCGGATTACAACCAGGAGAAACAAGAAGCAAAATTGACATGGTCTTATCCGAAAGAATTGCTTGAAAAAGGAACAACGTTCAAAGTGTTGTATTCCATTGATGGCAGCGGATATCAAGAACTTACGAAACAAAAAGAAACAGAACTTGTCGTAGAGAATCTCTCTCCGAATGCAACGATTACATTCGCTGTCGTAGCAGTAAGTGAAGAACGCGGCGAAGAAAGTGATCCTGCAACAGTCCAAGTGACCACAACACAGCCTGAAGAGGAAGATGAAGGTGACTTCCCTCCTCTCGATGGAGATGGTGATGAAGACGGTGAAGGTGACGGCGACGGTGAAGGCAATGAAGAAGGCGGTAATGAAGGAGAAGGCAATACTGGTGGTGAAGGTGATTCCGGTGGTGGAAATGGAGAATCCGGTAACGACGGAGACGGTGGTGACGAAGATTCCTCACCTCTCGGCATCGATCTCCCACCAACAACACAATCTCGTCAATCTGCCTGATTGAATACGAAAGGCTGACAGTCATCTGTCAGCCTTTTTTTATTAGAGCTCTTTTCTAAATGCTTATAAGTATGTTTTTGAAAACAGCTCAGATTATTTACCTTTTTACGTTGAACCGGTCTTTGATCAATGGCCACAACGGTGTATAAGGAAAAGCAAGATTCCAGAAAGACATTCCAGCCAGCCCGAGCTTTTTGAGAAGATCGAATTTGGCAGCCATGCTCCTCAAATCCTCAAACCAAACAATATGTTCCTTCCCGTCTTGATCATAATACGTATAAAACGGGGCTTGGGAATCCTGATCGTATTGGATTTCCGCTTTCTTCGTATATGCGAGTCTTGTAGCCTGAGGGACGCTTAAAGCTTTCGCGAACTTCCCTCCTTCTACATACGGTAATGTCCAATCGTACCCATATAAATTGACACCCATCACGATCTTTTCTTTCGGAATCTCTGTAAGGGCATATTGGAGGACTTTTTCAACTTCCGGAAGGGGGCTTACCGGCATAGGCGGTCCCCCGCTCCATCCCCACTCATAAGTCATGATGATGACATAATCGACGATTTCTCCATGTGCTTTGTAGTCATGCCCTTCATATAGGACACCTTTCTGATCGGCTTTCACTTTAGGTGCGACTGCCGTTGAAACTTCATAGCCTTGTGGCCTCATCTTTTTGACTAATTTCCGTAAGAATGAGTTGTACCTTTCCTTGTTTTCCTTGCCAAGAAACTCGAAATCCACGTTTATACCTTTATAGCCTTTATTTTTCATCTCCTTATCAATATTGGAGATGAGAGTATTCTGAACCTCATCGCTTTTGAGAATGGCTGTAGCGAGGTCCGTATCGAATTCAGCACCTTCCTTGATATTCGTGATCGTCATGATCGGTTTCATATTGTTCGCCTTGGCGACATCCAACAGCTGCTGATCGTTTTCGAGCGGCCTGATGTTCCCTTTCTCATCTACATGATAGCTGAATACAGCAAGCCAGCTCAGTGCATCCCCGACTGTTTTCGCATTATCGATCGTATCTTTGTAAGGTTCGGCATATGCATTCACGAGTGTGGTTGTCTTCGGCTTTTGTGGAACCTTCAAAACCTGACCTGGATAAAGGACAGAACCTTCTACCTGAGGATTGGCTTTTTGCAGTTCAGGAACCGAAACGCCCGTTTTTTGTGAAACTGAAAAAAAAGAATCTCCCGGTTGAACCGTATAACGGTTTTGAGTCGGTATGAGCAGCGTCTGTCCAATCGCGAGCTCGTCGGAATATTCAAGTCCGTTCAACTCTGTGATTTGCTGCCACGGTATACCATACAACTGAGAGATTCCCCATAAGGATTGACCTGGTCTGACAACATGTATTTGCATGAATCCTACCTCCTGCCGACGTAATCATGCTATTATCCTATGTTGTCAATTCTTGTCCGTATGCTGTTTTTTTCGTTCTATCGTATGCCATTTCTTTTCGGTTTCATCAAACAACGCTGACAACTGGATGAATGATTGATAATGATCGGGTGCATCAAGTATAAAGGAAAGACGTTCATTCAAATTGACAGGTTGAACCGTAGCTTTCGATATGGATTGGAAAATGTCCGTTAAATCATCGACACCACGTCCATCCATCCAGTGCAGTAAGGATAGGTACCATCCGATCCCCTTTATCATTTTCGATCTTGCAGCAGTCCGATCTCTCCGTTTGAAATCATCTGCAATCTCGGTTTTCTCTTTTTCCCATAGATAAAAAAGGTTGCCTACCAATTGTTCATACTTGAGCTCTTCTTGTTCGAATTTCCCTTGATAATAAAGAAGGTCGATCAAAAAAGGTACGGCTGCCAATTGTTCTAAATTGCATTGGTCATCATAAATAAAATCCCCATCTGGGAAGAATAAGGGATTCTTAAAAGTCTCAGGGATCGAAACATTTTGCTTAGACATTCACTTTCACTTTCTTCATCCGTTTTTGTCCCTCTCTACATAGATACAAGAGTGGACATACCGTACATTGCGGGTTCTGGGCTTTACAATGATAACGACCGAAAAAAATGAAGCGATGGTGGGAGACGGACCATTCTTCTTCAGGAATTTTGCGCATCAATGTCTTCTCCACTTCCAAAACACTGTCTTTCCATCTGCAAATGCCTAGTCTTTTTGAGACACGTTCTACATGCGTATCCACCGCTATTGCAGGTACTCCGAAAGATACGGATACGATGACATTGGCCGTCTTTCGCCCGACACCCGGGAGTTTCACGAGTTCATCGCGGTCCTTCGGTATTTCTCCTCCATACTCATGAATCACCAATTCTGAAAGCTTCCGGATATTCTTTGCTTTGTTCCGGTACAAACCAATCGAGCGGATATCCTGTTCTAACTCTTCCAAAGGCACTGCCAAATAATCCTCAGGCGTTTTATATTTCTCAAACAATCCTGGTGTCACTTTATTGACTAAAGCGTCTGTACATTGGGCGGAAAGCAGGACCGCAATGGTCAATTCGAATGGGTTCGAATGATGCAATTCACAATGGGCGTCCGGGAACATTTCACCCATTTCATCCAATACTTCTCTGATCTGTTTTTTCGTCAACATAACCTATCTCGTCCTTTGTTAGGATTGTTCCAGCCAATTATAGTAAGGGAAATCCGACTTTTCGGTTTCTTGATCCCGTTGGGTTGGCGTCCTCTTGTAACGTTGTTGGCGGAATTTCTCACCGTACTGTTTTGCCTCATCTACAGATCGTATGCCATTTTTCTTCCATTCGAAAAGGATACGATCAATGTATCGGAAATTCAATTTTCCTGAAAGCACAGCCTCTTTCAACGCTGCGACAATAATGGGAGGTTCATGTCCATCTTGATCGAGCCACATGGAGAGTGTTTCACATTCAATAGGCGATAACGGTCTACCGAATTCCTTCTCCATGATCGTATAGATCTGCATTTCATCCTGCTGCTGACGTTCTTGTTGTTGATCGATTTCTTCTTCTTCAAGGACACGGATCAATTTCTCCCATAGTGGACGTAACGTATAAATTTCAGAATAGATATGTTGGTCATGATCGTCCTGTTCTTCAATCTTCAGCAATCCCTTTTGAATACAAGTCCTCAAACGTTGCATGCATTGTTGGGTGTTAATCGACATCCGAGCAGACAATTCCTCTGGCGTCGGAAAATAATTGCCACCTTCGATAAAGGAGTGCATATGTATGAGAATCATCATTTCTTGTTCATCTAAGCCTAATTTGTTGTAATTCACCAATAATGCATTCGGAATGGAGATCGTCCCCATTTCAAGCCAGTTGATAAAGCTTTCTTTTTTCATCTCTTACACCTCCTCATCATTATAACAAACTGTAGGGCAACCATGTTTGATGTAAAAGTGGAATTTTCATAAGTGGCAAACATGAATGAAAATAAGCACCTTAAAATAAGCTGTCATAGCAAACTTTGTTGCTCTTGCACTTAAAGAAAGTATTAAATACTTTCTTCAGTATAAGGGTAACTAAGGCTCGACCTACAAAAGGCTTGGTCTCGCCAAGTTTTCTTTAAAAATTCTTTGATTTCCGCTTAAGGATGCTCGGTTTCCGCAGTAAGCCTAGTTAAAAAAGAAAAGCCCCCAAAAGGAGGCATTTCTTCATCATCACAATGACGTTCGTACGTTGCTTAAGGGTAAAGGCGGTTCAACAGACGTGGGAATGGAATTGACTCACGGATGTGCTCGATGCCGGATAACCATGCCACCGTACGCTCAAGACCTAGACCGAAACCAGAGTGAGGTACACTACCATATTGACGCAATTGCAAGTACCACTCATACGCTTCAGCAGAAAGGTCATGTTCCTCGTAACGTTTACGCATCAGCTCGAGGTCATCGATCCGTTGACTTCCACCGATGATTTCACCAAAACCTTCAGGCGCAATCAAGTCTGCACAAAGAACGACATCTTCACGCTCAGGATGCGGCTTCATATAGAAGGCTTTGATATCTTTCGGATAATTCGTAATGAACACTGGCTTGTCAAAGCTTTCAGCAATCGCCGTTTCATGAGGTGCACCGAAATCCTCGCCCCATTCGATATCATCAAATCCTTTTTCTTTCAAAAGGTTGATGGCATCATCGTATGAAATACGCGGGAATGGTGCTTTGATTTTCTCTAGCATCGAGATATCACGACCGAGTGTTTGAAGCTCGATTTTACAATTCTCAAGGACGGATTGTGCTAAGTAAGACACATATTGTTCTTGGATTTCGAGGCTTTCTTCATGTTCCACAAACGCCATTTCAGGCTCGATCATCCAAAACTCGATCAGATGACGGCGTGTTTTCGATTTCTCAGCACGGAATGTCGGTCCGAAAGAGAATACACGTCCGAATGCCATTGCAGCTGCTTCCATATAGAGTTGTCCACTTTGAGAAAGATAAGCATCTTCATCAAAATATTTCGTGTGGAACAAGGTTGTCGTACCTTCCGCTGAGCTTCCTGTCAAAATCGGCGGGTCGATTTTGACGAATCCTTCTTTATTATAAAACTCATAAGTTGCGCGGATGATTTCGTTACGGATTCGCATGATGGCATGCTGTTTCTTGGAACGTAGCCAAAGATGGCGGTTGTCCATCAAGAACTCTGTACCATGTTCTTTTGGAGTGATCGGATAATCGACCGATTCATGAATCACTTCGATGTTGGAAACGACAAGTTCTACACCTGTTGGAGAACGATCGTCTTTTTGTACAGTTCCAGTTACATATAAACTGGATTCTTGTGTAATCGATTTTGCCAGGTTCCAAACCGACTCATCCACTTCACTCTTCACGACGACACCTTGCACAAAGCCTGTCCCATCGCGAAGCTGTAAGAAAGCGATTTTTCCGCTGGATCGTTTATTGGCAAGCCATGCACCAAGGGTGACTTCTTCATCAATATGGTTTTTTAATAACGTTACTGTGGTCTTCACACTATTCCCTCCACCCAATGTTATGTATCAACATTTTTGATTCTTCATTGTTAATTTAGCTTTTTATATTGTACATAAACAAGAGCCGTTAAACAACCGGCTCTTATTTTTGATGTTTCTCCATAAAGCTACGGATGCGGTCCAACGCTTCATCCAACACATCCATGGATGTTGCGTAGGATAGACGTACATTGTCAGGAGAACCGAATCCGCTTCCTGGAACCAGTGCCACTTTTTCATATTCAAGTAGTGCCTCAACCCATTTGTCTACAGATTCGAAACCGGTCATCTCGACAGCTTCCGTTACATTCGGGAACAAGTAGAACGCACCTTTCGGCTTTTCACACTTGAATCCAGGGATTTGAATCAATTTTTCATACACTTTATTCAAACGGTCTTCAAAAGCACGCTTCATCTCTTCTACAGGTTCTTGTGGCCCGTCATATGCTGCAATCGCTGCATATTGTGAAATAGAAGTCGGATTGGAAGTGCTGTGACTCGCAAGGTTCGTCATCGCTTTGATGATGTCCCTGTCCCCTACAGCATAACCGATTCTCCATCCTGTCATTGAATGGGATTTCGAAACACCGTTGATGATGATCGTACGAGCCTTCAGCTCATCTGAGAGTTCAGCAATGGACGTATGTTGCTCACCAAAGTACGTAAGCTTCTCATAAATCTCATCCGAAACGATGACAAGATCGTGTTGCACACAAATCTCACCGATCTGTCTCAGTTCATCAGCAGAATAGATCGCACCTGTAGGGTTAGAGGGCGAATTGATCACTAAGGCTTTCGTGTTTTCATTGATCGCCTCTTTCAACTGATCCGGAGTGATTTTGAATCCATTCTGTTCTTTACCTTCAATATGGACTGGCGTCCCTTCGGCAAGTTTCACTTGCTCAGGATAGCTCACCCAGTATGGAGTCGGTATAATGACTTCATCCCCTTCATCCAACAAAGCTTGAAAAAGGTTGTATAGGGCATGTTTCGCACCTGTTGTTACAATCACTTCACTCGGATCATATTCAAGTTGATGATCTTTTTTCATCTTATTGATGATACTCTTCTTCAGCTCACCGAGCCCTCCGGCAGGCGTATATTTCGTCAACCCTTCGCGCATCGCTTCCTCTGCCTTTTCAATGATATGTGCAGGAGTGTTGAAGTCCGGCTCACCTGCTCCTAGACCGATGACATCATGGCCTTCTGCTTTCAAGGCATTCGCTTTTGCCGTGATCGCTAACGTACTGGATGGTGTCAATGCTTTTACACGCTTCGCTAATTTCATATTTCAACCTCCACAAGTAATAATGATTTTTGGTTTATTGCTTCATTTTATAAGCTTTAAAAAATGTACCGTCCTCGAACCGGATATAATGGAATGTATAAGCATTTCCATCTTTTTTGTAGACGATTTCCCACACCGGTGTAAACGAAGAGGATTCCTTGAATTTCTCTAGACCCAATCGGATTGATACAATCTGATCAGGATTCAGTTCCTGCTCGATATATTGTTTCACTTGCTGTTTGCTCCAACCGTCATCTGCATCGAGCATCCTGGTTTCGCCTTCTTTATCAAGAGGGACAAAAATGTATCGGGTCTTCCCATCCACCTTGGATTCGATGACATCAAATGCGCCGTATGATCCGTAATAATGTTCTGTATTCTCGACTTCCGTCAATTCATATTTTTCTTTTGCGAATGCGATACTTCCATTTTGCTCGTCACCATGTTCATTCCACACATAATAATAATAAGATGCTCCGATGATAATGGTTCCGAGGAAAAACGTTCCTGCGCCATAAATTATCTTTTTCATTTCATCACCTATGTACGATAGATCGTGAATACCATTTTTTCTTGATCTTCCTTATCAAGGGCAAGTCCGAACATCAAGTCCTGATGTTTCAGCGTACGGTTCAATGCATCCACAATCTTATATAAGTCAGGGGAAGATTGCACCTTGACTGTTGATAAAATCTCAATTTTACTCTCCATTACCAGTACACCCCATTAGTTGTTCCTGTTTCCACTAATAAGTGGGTTCGATCAGGACAGAATATAGATATCGAAGCAACAAGCAGCCCCTCAAACGGCTGCCATATATTCTTCCTTCCCTACACCTTTTTTAGAGGATGACGACCGTCATCCTCCTTTTTTCATATTCGTCCTACGTGTATATTTTCAATGAAATCACCTGGTTTTTCAATACTTAATTCTCATCATCGAAAGCCATTTCAGGCGTCGTCAATGGAACCTGGGTGATTTCGTACGTATGTTCATTACATTTTACCATCACAATGCCTTCCTCAGAGGGCTTCAACACTTCTACCCACTGGTCATCCAAACGGTTCAATACCTCATCACTTGCTGTGTAGCCTTCCCTTTTAAAAATGATGGCGACTTGTGGATTCGTATGTTTCAACAGAGCTTTGTTCGTACCGAAGTAATGCCCGAACCCACCTACCTTCAATAAGGAGATGTCGAGAGGTCCATTTTTCACGATGGCCATGTCTGCATCCTTATTGGAAACCCCCATGTACAGGAAGCGATGCTCTCCATAGTTCATGACAAGTGCCAGACCGCCAACATTGTATTCAGGTCTGGACTCGATATAGGCGACTTCCAGTTGAATTTTATCCAGCATGGTGAACCGGTCGCCTTTTTTGAGCGATTTGATTTCTACGTCTGTCAAATCATGATTGGCAGCCAATTCCTCTCGGATGTCTTCTGCAATCACGATCGTTTTGACTTTTTTCTGTTCCAGCAACCAGTCGAGATTTCCTGTAAATTGTTTCCCGATGTTCGTCAGGACTAACGTGTCAATCTGTTGGACTTTGAAGATTTTCATCTGTTGTTTGAATTGGGATTTTGATTGCCCACTACCCGTGTTGATGAGCCCACTCTTCCCAGTGCTATCCTGAAGGAGTGTGGACTCACCGCTTTTCAATTCAAGAAAAGAGATGGCTACATCTTTCGAATCAAGGTTCAAATTCAGCTCTTTGATGGCGTTACCTTTCGTTTCATTCATCATAAAAAGAACCGGTTCATCCTTGACCGGAATGATGCTCAACACCAGCATGAGCAGAAACAGACTGAACAAAATCAATGGTTTCGCATACACAATGGATCCCTCCGCAGAATACGGTGTGCTTTAATCCTAGTGTATGCGGTCCGATGATTCTTAATCGAGAAAGTCATTCAGGTCATCCAGCAGTTGATCCATCGTTCCTTGTCGAACAGGGACTGCTGGTAGAGAATTGATGAATAAATTCCCATATTTAGTCGTTACGATACGACGATCGAATACAAATACTGCACCATGGTCGGAGGATGAGCGTACAAGTCGCCCGAATCCTTGTTTGAAACGGATGATCGCTTGCGGAAGCGATAATTCCATGAAAGGACTTTTTCCTTGTTTCTTCAACCTTTCGCTGCGCGCTTCCATGACTGGGTTGTCCGGTGGATTGAATGGAAGTCGTACGATGATTAGGCACGATAAATCATTACCAGGGATATCGACGCCTTCCCAAAAACTGCTCGTTCCGAATAACACTGCTCGATTCAATTGTTTGAAATTCTTAGTCAATCGAGCCCGGCTTCCACTATCGATTCCTTGTCCGATCAATGAAAAGTCCTCTGGTTCTGCGTATTCTTTGAACGCATGATACGTCTTCTTCAACATGTCATAGCTTGTAAACAGGACGAGCATCCTTCCATCAGTGACATGTGCAATCCGGTAAATCGATGCAGCTATGGTCGATGCATAATCATCCGTTGAAACGTCCTTGATCATCGGCAAATCGGTCGGAATCATGATTTTGGACTGATTTTGATAATCGAATGGGGACTGCAATTGGACCGTCAATGTATCTTCTTCCATTCCGAGACGCTTACGCACGAAAGTGAAACGATTCCGAATCGTCAATGTAGCGGATGTGAGGACCACACTTCTTTTCTTCCCAAAGAAATCTTCCGACAGACGATCTGATATATCAATGGGTTGATTGAAGATGGAGACTGCGTTCTTCGCACCACCATAATCGGTTTCAATCCAACAGACCTCTTCTTCATTGGACGATAACAGCATGTGAGCGAGTGTGTTCCGTTCTTCATCCAAACGGTTCAACAGACCCGTATAATCCACAAGGATGCCTTTTTGAGCTACATTCAAGTGATCTTCCTGCTTTTGCGCTTTTTTGAGAAGATCGCGCAGATCCCGGATCAGATCATTGATTTGCAATTGACACCTTGCGAAGATTTCCTTCAATTCAGCATACCAGGTCGGATCGACTTGATCGATGGAAAAACGGAAGTTGATCTTCCCGATTTCAGACTTTCTCTGCCCTTTGGAAAGTACATAGGTTTTGATCATGCTGAATAATTGATCGATTTCAAACTTCAAATCCCGCATTCTAGATAGAAGGTCTGACTTTTCGAAGTCGACATCAACTGATTTCAAGACGTCTTCTAGCTTCAACCACAGATTGACAGTCAAGTCCTCAGAAGTACCAATCCGATCAAGCAACCGGTGAAAAGCGAAATAGTCCGTCTGCAATCCGAAATGGTCGCTCGCTACATCATCCAGATGATGCGCCTCATCGATGACCGCTTCCTGGTAAGCAGGAATCAACGAGTGATCGTTGACCAGGTCCGTAAAAAGCAATGCATGGTTCGTAATGATGATGTCGGCGTCATAGGCTTCCCTTTTCGAACGATGGTAAAAGCACCGTGAAAACCAGGGGCATTTGTGGTTCAGACATGAATTGGCATCACTTTTCACTTGATGCCAGAACAACTGACCACCAGACGGAAGATTCAGCTCTTCGATGTCTCCTTCGTCTGTCGTCGTCAACCATACGAGCAACTGTGCTTTTGCGAGAAGAACGTCATAATTGTTGTCATAAATCTGATCGAGTTGCTGCTCGAACTTCCTTAAACACAAATAGTGGTTTCGTCCTTTCAAGACAGTCGCCTTGAAATCAAACGGCACCATCTTCTGCAGCAATGGAATATCCCTGTCCAGCAGCTGTTCTTGCAGCTGAATCGTATGTGTACTGACTACCAGAGGTCTTCCTGTCTTTTTTGCGTTCAACAAGCCTGGAATCAGATAACCTAGAGACTTACCGATCCCTGTTCCAGCCTCAATCAAAGCATGTTGTCCATTGGTCAGCGACTGTTCGACTACATCCATCATTTCCACTTGACCTGTCCGCTTTTCATAATTGGGCAAAGTCTTTTCAAGCTGTTCCTCGATTTGTTGATGAGTAAGATTCTCGTCGATAGGATCCTCATCTTGCTCAGTCTCAAGCAATTTACGTAAAACGAGCTGCCGATAGGTTTCCAGCGCAGGCTCCTCTTCTTCCAATTGAATCATTTTCCGATCGATTTCTGCCTGTACTAGGTCTGCAATATCGCTGTGCATCCCTTTGACGAGAGGAAGTAGTCTCTGCATCGTCAATAATGGAAGACCGCTCAACCGCTTCAACAATTCAATGAGCAAAAAGCCCGTTGCCTCTGCATCACTATCCGCCTGGTGTGGGTTCTCGTGAGCCAATGAGAGTGCTTCTGACAGCTGTGTAAGCTTATAGGAGTCTAGGTTTGGCATCATGATCCTTGAAAGCTCTACGGTATCGAGAATCATGCCTCTCCATTCGAAATACCCGGCCTTTTCCAATTCCGCATTCAAAAATCCGAGGTCGAACTTGATATTGTGTGCAACCAAACAAGCCCCATCCAATAGCTGGAGAAGACGTGGCGCAACATCTTCGAACATAGGAGCGTCTTCAACCATCGCCTGGTCGATCCCGGTCAGAGACGTGATGAATGTCGGAATGGCCATCGCAGGATTGACATATGTCGAGAACCGCTCGACAATGGTATCCTTTTCTACGACGACTAAGCCGATTTGTATGATCCGATCTTTATTTTTAGGGGAATGTCCCGTCGTTTCCAGGTCTAATACAACATAACGGTTGTTCATTGTTCGTTCACCTCAAAAAAAGAAAAGCTGGCAATCCGGCCAAGCTTTCCAAACCTCTCACTTTATTCTACGCTTCCCGTACTATTTGTGCAATGAAGAGTGTCCATCTCGTCTGAGAAACCACCTTGATCTCATAAAAAAATCGGCCCGCAGATCGGGCCGATTCCAAGTATTAAAGCACAGTCGAAGCAGGTTCAGCTGTGATCTTTTCTATAATACGATTATGTTCATCCATGATGGCTACGGTAGGTTGATGCTTCCGTGCTTCTTCTTCTGTCATCATCGTGTAGTTGAGGATGATGACGACGTCTCCTTCTTGTACGAGTCGAGCGGCTGCTCCATTCAAACAAATGGTCCCACTTCCTCGTTCACCCGGTATGATGTATGTTTCAAATCGTGCACCGTTATTGTTGTTGACAATCTGTACTTTCTCGTTCGGAAGCATATCGACTTCATCCAGAATATCCTCGTCGATTGTGATGCTCCCTACATAATTCAAATTCGCTTCTGTCACTCTTGCTCTATGGATCTTCCCTTTCATCATCGTGCGAAACATGGTTGTCTTTCCCCTTTCAAAGCTTTTCTTCTATTATGATATTATCGATCAATCGTGCGTTTTCGAAACGATAGGCCAGTGCGATGATCAACTTACGGTCGAACGTCTCCACCGTCTGTAATTGAGGGTATGATAGGATTTCAACATAGTCCGTCTCTCCGTATGGAATATCCTCCAATACAGAAATCATTTCTTGACGGACATCTTTAAGTGCTTTTCCTGTCTGTACCTGCTCTTTGGCTCTGAGCAGTTGCTGATAAAGCTTTGGAGCCTCAAAACGTTCGTGGTCCTTCAAATAGACATTCCTGGAGCTTTTCGCAAGTCCATCTTCTTCACGAACGGTCGGGCATGCGACCAATTCTACCGGGAAGAAGTACGAGTCGATCAAATCATTGACGACAGCGACTTGTTGGGCGTCCTTCAATCCGAAATAGGCTCGATCAGCCTGTATGATGTGGAACAGCTTCGTCAAAACGGTTACGACACCATCGAAGTGACCGGGTCTTTTTTCACCGCATAATACGTTCGTACGTTCTGTGACTTTCATCTGGACGCCTGCACCATCAGGGTACATATCTTCCACTGAAGGATAGAACAAAACGTCCGTGCCGCGCTCCCTCGCGAGTCTTTCATCACGTTCAAAGTCTCTTGGGTAACGGTCGAAATCCTCATTCGGACCGAATTGGAGAGGATTCACGAAGATACTGGTCACGACAGTGTCGCATTCTTCCCGTGCCTTCTCGATCAAGGAAACATGACCTTCATGCAAAAAGCCCATCGTTGGAACGAATCCGATGGTATCGCCTCGTCGTTTCCGCTCCTTGATGAAGTGTTGCATCTCGTAGATGTGGCGGATCACCTTCATACTTTCCCTCCGTACAATGAAGCAAGCTGTTCTTCTTTCATCGTGAAACTATGTTTCTCTTCAGGAAATTTATGCGATCTTACCTCATCAACATATGAACGGATCGCATCCTCTATCTGTCCGGAGACATTCGTATATTGTTTGACGAATTTCGGAATTCTATGGGACCCATAGCCGACCAAGTCATGATAAACGAGCACCTGACCATCTGTACCAGGTCCAGCACCAATCCCGATTGTCGGTATGGTCAGTTCTGCACTGATCGTTTCAGCAAGTTGTCTCGGCACACATTCGAGGACGAGAGCGAAGGCTCCCGCTTCTTCTACCGCTTTTGCATCCTGTATCAATTTCTGTGCATCTGCTGCATCTTTCCCTTGGACTTTATATCCACCAAGAACAGCAACCGATTGCGGTGTCAAGCCTAGATGCCCGACAACAGGAACACCTGCTTGTGTCAAACGTTCGATGACAGTAAGAACCTCTCCTGCTCCCTCGACTTTCACGGCATCAGCTGAAGCTTCTTGCATCAACTTCGCCCCATTGATCATTGCATCCTGAATGGAGGCATGATAGCTCATGAAAGGCATATCCGTGACCACAAACGTGTTCCTTGCACCTCTTTTGACCGCTTTCGTGTGATGGATCATATCTGCCATCGTAACGGGGATCGTCGATTCATAACCGAGTACGACCATGCCAAGTGAATCACCGACAAGAATCATATCGACCCCTGCTTCCTCAGCAATCTTAGCGGAAGGATAATCATAACTGGTGAGCATGACAACGGATTCGCCATTCTCCTTCATTTTTTTAAAATCAACCGTCTGTTTCATACTTCTCCTCCTTTTTTATTATCAGAGGAAGATGAAAGTGGAAAATCGTGCAAATAAAAAACCTTCTTTCAGACATACAGAAAGAAGGAGATAAAACGCTTACAAACTTTCATCCCTCTGTCCATGTCCAATGTTCGGATCAAGGCAGAACATATTACTTAACGTACTTTGTATGAACATGTTTAATCAAAGTGCAGTTCGCCTGAGCGATACCGCCTACATGACCATTATATCAAATATTTATCAGTTTTGGGGAAGTTCTATATCTGCAGAGTATACCCGATGGACTTCACCCTCATCATCTTCAACGAGAAGGACACCCTCTTCTGTAATACCCTTCGCTTTGCCATACAGCTCTCCAGTGATCGTACGGACTTTTACCCGCCTTCCAAGACTTGCTGCAGAACCTTCCCATAATAGCTTGATCGGGGCAAACCCGTGCTCAAGGTATAGATGATAGAGCTTTTCCATCTTTTCCATGATGGCACGGACGAGATGGGCTCGTTCAATCTCTTTCCCGCTTTGGACTTTCAATGAGGTTGCGATTTTCTTGATTTCTTCTGGAAAAACCTCTTCTGGTGTGTTTACGTTGATGCCGATCCCGATGATGACGGAATTGACACGATCTGCTTCCGCTTGAAGCTCTGTCAGGATCCCGACCACTTTTTTCCCTTCAATCAAAATATCATTCGGCCATTTGATCTGGGCATCCAAATCGGTCACTTCCTTGATCCCCTGGACGACACTGACAGCAGCCAGTAATGTGAGCTGAGGTGCCCTTTGGGGTGGAATGTTCGGTCGTAAGATGATGCTCATCCAGATGCCGTTTCCTTTCGGTGAGTGCCATGAACGACCTAATCGTCCTTTTCCTAACGTTTGTTCGTCAGCGATGACGATGGTTCCTTCTTCTGCATCATTCAAGGCGAATTTATGGGCGATTTCCTGAGTCGATGTCACCGATGGCTCATAATGGATGACTTGTCCGATTTTTTCTGTCTCCATATGATGTTTGATTTCACCCGGATGAAGGTTATTCGGTCGATCGATGATGCGGTATCCTTTTTTCTGTACCGCCTCCACGACATACCCTTCCTTTCTCAGCTCTTCGATATGCTTCCATATCGCTGTTCGTGAACATCCGATGATTTCGCTGAGCTTTTGTCCGGACATATGGTCATCCGATTCCGAAAGAAGACTGATCAACCGTTCTCTTGTGCTTGATTGCATTGTGTAATCCACTCCTTAATTTCCCCGGGGTCATTTTTCAATGTTCCCGATACGACACGACACTCGATATTTTCCAAAAGTTCCTCAATCCATGGTCCAGGCGGCTGATTTACCAGGGCTTGGAGGTCATTCCCATCGATCGCCAACTCCGATCGCTCCTGGATCGGAAGCTGTACAAAGATTGCATTCATCTCTTGAGGAGTCGTAGACACCTGATATCCAAAAAACTGTTGTAATCTCATAACCGATTTCAAACGATCCAATCCATTGCGGTAGAGGGTCATTGGATTTTTGAAATCGGGATCGTTTCTATATAATTCTACAAGATGAGAAACTTGCTTGCGTTTCTGATTGGAAGGTTTCCAAGCATGAAGCCAATCGAACGGTTCCGATATACCCAGCCTCAAGAGGAATCCAGCCCATCTCTCTTCATCAGAGGTCAATTTCTCCCATTTGGAAAAAGCGGGATTCACTTCAAACTTATATGGACCATTTGGTAAATACCGATCGAGGTTTGCCTCCTTGATGAATTGAAGAGCTTCTTCACAATGGGCCCCTGCTAGTAACTTTTCGAATTCATCCCGTATTCGTTCAACTGAAATCTTGTCCAGCAGTACTGCATTCATTTTGAGTGCAGTATACGTTTCACTTTCCAACCTGAACCCGAGTGCTGAGAGGAAGCGCAATGCCCGCATCATCCGTAATGGGTCTTCGCGGAAACGTTCATGTGGATTTCCGACGGCACGGATCAGCTTCTTTTCCAAGTCTAATTGACCACCGAAAGGATCAAAAACGGTCTCATCCTGCCTGAGAGCCATTGCATTAATGGTGAAATCACGTCTTGACAGATCTAATTCGATTGAATCATGGAATTCAACCTCTGATGGATGTCGATAGTCTTCATACTCGCCTTCTTTTCGGAACGTCGTCACTTCATAGGATTCTCCATCCATCCTGACGATGACGGTACCGTGTTCTATGCCGACCGGAATCGTCTTTTCGAAGATCCGTTGGACGTCCTCTGGTAAAGCGGAAGTGGCGATGTCAATATCTCCAAGCTTCTTCTTCAACAGAAGGTCCCGGACGACACCACCTACGATATAAGCGTCATATCCATTGTTTTTCAATTGCTCGATGATTTTTTCCGCTTTACTGAAAGACATGATCCGCTCTCCTAAACTTCGACTGATTTGATACCGAGTGTCTTCGCATAAACATCCATATATTGCTCTACGATTTTACGTGAGTGGAACTGCGTATGGACATGCTCTATTGCATTCTTTGACATTTGCTCATGGAGTTCGTCGTTTTGCAGGATCTCAAGGGATTTTTCAGTGATGACATCCAGATCTCCCACTTTACAAACATAACCGGTTTTCCCGTCTTCAATGACTTCTGGAATACCTCCTATGTTCGTACCGATGACCGGAACGCCACATGCCATCGCTTCTAGTAGAACGAGACCGAAGCTTTCTTTTTCAGATAAGAGCAACTTCAAATCACTGATAGAGAACAATTCTGCAATATTGTCCTGCTTCCCTAAGAAATGGACATCGTCTTCTATACCAAGCTCCTTCGTCAGACGACAAGCGACCGTAAGCTCTGGGCCATCTCCTACCAGCAATAGTTTGGAAGGAACTTTCTTATTGACTCTATGAAAGGTATTGACGACGTCCGGAACTCTTTTCACGCCTCGGAAGTTGGAAACGTGGATGATCACTTTTTCATCTGGACCAATCCCATATTCTTTGCGCAAATCAGTAGAAGTGGTCCGGTGGTACACTTTTTCATCAATGAAGTTATATACACACTCGATTTCTTTATCCGTGCCCAACAGGACCTGTGTTTGCTCGATCAAACTGTTTGAGACCGCTGTCACGGAGTCTGACTGTTCAATTCCGAATTTAATCAATTCGCTCAGGCTCGGATCATAACCGAGCACTGTAATGTCCGTCCCGTGCAGAGTAGTCACGATCTTCAAGTGATCTCCGACCATCTGCTTCGCTAAATAGGCACAGATGGCATGAGGGACAGCATAATGGACGTGCAACAGATCCAGTTCTTCCCGTTCTGCGATTTCCGCCATTTTACTCGCGAGCGTCAAATCGTAAGGAGGATAACGGAAAACGGAATATTGATTCACTTCGACTTCATGGAAGTGGATGTTCGAATAGAACTTTTCGAGGCGAAAAGGGACGCTTGATGTGATGAAATGGATTTCATGCCCTTCCTTCGCTAGCATTTTTCCAAGTTCCGTGGCGACGACGCCAGATCCACCGACTGTCGGATAACATGTGATACCGATTTTCAGTTTTTTCATGTTGACTCTCCTAACAAATGATCCATCAAGATCGGACGTTTAGTATAGAACCCTTCAGCATAACGTACACCTGCTTCTTTTCCAAACATCGTGTCACGCGCTTCAACCGTTTCAAGGTAACCGTTATTGAGCGGGGTCTCTACACCGTCTTCACTTGCTGTAAATTGACTCTTATAAGCTTTCAAGCTATCCATCTTCCTCTCTTGGACTGCTGATATATCAACTGTAAAAGAAGGATGGTCATAACCGTTGATGTAGTAATAATAAACCTTTTCGATTCGGTGTGCAGGTAAATCTCCCTCCACCGTGAATTTTCGGATTCCGGCCGAAAAGAGGGCTTCCTCAACCAATCTTGTGCAGTTTCCGTGATCCGGGTGACGGTCTTTCGGATAAGGAACGAAAACCGCCTTTGGTTTGTATTTTCTTATGACTGCCGCAATTTTTCTAATATGGGAATCCGTAATCGATAATCCGCGGTCTGGCAAGTGAAGGTTGATCCTTTCACTCAGACCGAGTGTTTCACTCGCTTGTCTCGCTTCCTGCTGACGAAGTTCCACATTGCCATTGGAAGACAGTTCTGCTAGCGTCAAATCACAGACTCCTGTCTTGAAGCCTCTATCTGCATGTTTGATCAGTGTACCTGCCATACCGATTTCAACATCATCAGGATGTGCACCGAAGGCAAGAAGATCAAGTTCATCGTTCATACCTAACCTTCCTCTCTATCCCGGATCACTTTACGCCAGTCGAAATCACCGCGCTCTAACGCGTGGACAAAAATTTCTGCACTTGCAATGTTGGAGGCAAGAGGGATCTGATAAACATCACAAAGTCGGATAAGCGCTGCGATATCCGGTTCATGTGGCTGTGCCGTTAGCGGGTCTTTGAAAAAGATGACCAAATCCATCTTGTTTTCAGCGATCATTGCTCCGATTTGTTGATCCCCACCGAGCGGACCGGATTGGAACCTGTGCACTTCAAGGCCTGTTGCATCCGAAATTTTCGTTCCCGTCGTCCCGGTAGCAAACAGCTTATGTTTTTTCAGAACAGGTGCATATGCGACTGTAAAATTAATGATATCCTGCTTCTTCTTATCGTGTGCAATCAATGCTATATTCATCTGTCTACCCCTACTCCATTAGATTTTCCAATCCATAAACCAATACGTCCAATTTCATGATCGTCTCAACAGACATTTTCACACCTGGCATGAACGCACTTCGATCGATCGTATCATGGCGGATGGATAACGTTTGTCCTGTCGTACCTAACAGAACTTCCTGGTGTGCAACACGTCCCGGAAGACGTACACTGTGGATCCGGATGCCATCAACATCCCCACCTCTTGCACCCTTGAGATCTTCTGTTTCTTCAGGATGACCTTGTTGTTTCGGTTCACGGACCTCTTTGATCATTTGAGCCGTTTTCATCGCTGTACCAGAAGGTGCATCCAGCTTTTGGTCATGATGCTGTTCGATGATCTCGACGTCTGGCATGTACTTGGCTGCCATTTGAGAAAACTTCATCATCAAAATCGCTCCGATAGCAAAATTCGGCGCGATGACAACGCCGATGCCTTTCTCTTCTGCTGTTTCACTGAATCGTGCGATTTCCTCATCTGTAAAACCTGTTGTTCCGACGACTGGCCGAACACCATACTCAAGTGCGATTTCCAGATGCTTTTTACCGGAATCCGGTTTGGTCAGGTCAATGATAACATCCGTTTCGGTTTCTGAAAGACACGTTCGTAGATCATCAAAAACAGGAATCTCCAGGTTTGGCTGATCTTCAAGATCTTTTAGCATCTTTCCTGCGTTTTTAGTATCCACGACTGCTTTCAGCTGAAAGTGCTCTGTATCGGTGACCATCTTCACAGCTTCCTTGCCCATTTTTCCTCTCGGACCAGCTATGACGATACGGATGGTTCGTTCACTCATTCTGTTTCCTCCTCTATACGTGTCCAACGATCTTTATCTCTTGTGTTGAATTTATCCATCACGATGCGTAACGCTTCGTCTAAATCAATATGTAATGAATTCGCAAAACAGATCACGACGAACAATAGATCTCCTAATTCTTCTTCAATCGACTGTTCATCTTCACTGGATTTTTTCGGCTTTTCCCCATAACGATGGTTCACTTCTCTGGATAGTTCGCCTAACTCTTCTGTCATCCTCGCAAGCATGGCTAGTGGACTGAAATATCCTTCCTTGAATTGTCCGATATATTCATCTACTGCATCTTGCATCTCTTTCATCGTACGTTCGTTCATCGTTCCACCTCATTTCATACTCTACTTCATGTTAGCTAAATCAAAACGGTTTGACAAATAATAAAGACATGGATAGATTGGTTAGGTAGTGATGTATGATTTCTACTTATTCGTTAGTATGACCGAACCGTCACTCAATCAACAGAATACGTTAAAAGGAGGCTGTCCGGATGCTTAAGATCAAGCTTAAGAATGTATTATTCATTTTACTCGGTTCAGCAATTTTCAGTTTCGGCATCATCCATTTCAATCTTGAAAACAACCTGGCTGAAGGCGGATTC
The DNA here is from genome assembly GCF_051842935.1 of Pseudalkalibacillus sp. Hm43. Taxonomy (GTDB): domain Bacteria; phylum Bacillota; class Bacilli; order Bacillales; family Fictibacillaceae; genus Pseudalkalibacillus. The sequence continues at coordinate 1,502,220 of NZ_JBPXRR010000001.1, forward strand.
ACGGGTATCACCCTGATTCTCTATAATCTCTTTCAAATCGATCCTGCCATATCCAACCTCGTATTGAATGTTCCATTGTTCTTGATAGGTTGGAGATTGCTCGGGAGGAACGCCTTCATATACACCATCATCGGTACAGTGGCAGTGTCCTTTTTTCTATGGATCTTCCAATACCATTTGCGGTTTCACTTTCCACTCCGAGAGGATCTGACACTTGCGGCGTTGTTCGCCGGGGTATTCATCGGAATCGGATTGGGTATCATTTTCCGCTATGGTGGTACCACAGGCGGTGTCGATATCATTGCTAGACTAGTGAACAAATATGTCGGGTGGAGTTTCGGTAAGACGATGTTCCTTTTTGACGCTTTCGTCATTTTGTCTGCGACCATCACTTACCTCAACTATAAAGAAGCGATGTACACACTTGTTGCCGTGTTTGTTGGTGCGCGTGTCATCGACTTTATCCAGGAAGGTGCATACGCAGCCAAGGCAGCCATGATCATATCTGAGAAAAACGCAGAAATCGCCAATCGCATCATCAAAGAGCTCGATCGTGGCGCGACCATCTTGAATGGAAGAGGAACGTTCACCGGTGCGCAAAAAGAGGTTTTGTATTGCGTCATCGCGAGGAATGAAATCTTCCGGTTGCGAATCTTGATCCAACAGATCGATCCGCATGCTTTCGTCGCCGTCAATGACGTCCATGATGTACTTGGAGAAGGATTCACCCTGGATGAAAACAAGAACCCATTACACGATTAGATGAGGCTGACCTAGAACATCAAATATATGATGTTCAGGTCAGCTTTTTTTATGATGTAGTGTGAGTTAAGCGCGTCTTGTGGGGTGCGATCTTCCGTTTTTCCCGTTTTCGGGGTGCCCAAGAGCCTCTTGCGGGGTGCGATCTTCCGTTTTTGGCGTTTTTGGGGTGCGCATGCCAGTAAAAAGAACGGCGAAACAACATAAAAAAAACCGCTTGGCTTTTACCAAGCGGTTTTACCTTATCATTATTCAGATTGGTTCATTCCGACGAAAATGAGCACGAACCGCGCGAGTTCTAACAACGCGACTAGTGCGGAAGCAACATACGTTAGTGCTGCTGCATTCAACACTTTTCTTGCCTGCCGTTCCTCATCATTTCGGATCAGCCCTAGCTGTACAATCTGATTCATCGCACGGCTGCTTGCATTGAACTCGACCGGTAATGTTACCAGCTGGAAGAGCACTGCCCCAGCCATCAGCAAGATACCTGGCAAAATCAAGTCAGCTGCGCCAAAAATGATGCCAATAAGGATGAGGAAATATGACATGTTCGAGCCGATCGATGCGACAGGAACAAGGGCATGCCTGGCTCTTAACGGACCATATTGGTTCGCATGCTGGATCGCATGGCCCACTTCATGGGCGGCAACTGCCGTCCCTGCTATGGAATGTCCGTAATAATGATCTTCCGACAAACGCACAACCTTGCTGCGCGGATCATAATGATCCGACAGTTTCCCGCGGATTGGTTCGATTTCTACATCATGGATGTTATTATCCATCAGGATTTTGCGAGCTACCTCTGCACCTGACATCCCTAGTGCGGAAGGTACTTTAGCATATTTACTATAGACTTTTTTCACTCGAAACTGAGCCCAAAGTGGAATGGCCAATAACAGGAGAAAATAGATCAGAAACATCAATTGTCCCTCCTAATCGCTTTGATTCCCTTTATAAAGCAAGTATATCACTTAGCGGAAGCGATTGTATTCTTTTTGCTTGGAGAAGGTTTGAATGCCTTTCTTTTCCTCTGAATATTTTCTCCATCCGACGTAAAATAATGTAGAGATAATTCCGCCTCCGACCGTAAAGATCAGCCACAAAATGGATGGATCCGCACTGTCCTCTTGCTTCTGGTCATAAGCATCTTTCAAGGCTGCTTCTATGAACTTGATCTGTTGCAGCTGATGATCCGTCGTTACAACCAATGACCGATTTTCATCTAAATATTTTACATAGGAATCGATTCGGCTCAATAATTCTGCTGGTAGATCAACACTTAATGCAGGGTGGATTTTGTCATACTTCACCAAGAATTGATTGAAGTACGCATAGAAGGATTGCAACTCCTGGTCAGCGGCTGCCCCTTCCATCTTCTCCAACATGCTCATCAATTCATTCTGTGTCGATTTCCATAACGGCTGGTGATCCGTATGAACGGCATCAACAAGTAGGTGTAAACCCATCAAGGTATTGACTCTTTCTTCATGGGAAGCAGCGACTTCCGTCAATACTTTCACCGATTCATCATAACTGGTTGAAAAAATGCGGAGATGATGGATAGATAAGTCCTTGTCTGCATCGGCTAATTCATGATATTCACGTTCGAAATATCCGAGAACATCCTTGGCATCAGCATATTTCTCTTCTTTCGTCAGTTGCAGTGCTTTATAGGATAACTCACTCAGCTTCTTCCAATGATCTCCTTCACCATGGTCAGCAAAAACAGTCAATGGAATGAACAAGAAACACCCTATCAGGAATAAAGCAAATACCCCTCTCATAAAACTTGTCCCTCCTATTAAGAAAACTCTTTCTTATACATCACGACCGTACAAGCTATAGTTCATCTTATGTAGGATGGGACAAGAGTAGAACGCGGATTCTATTGAGTCTCGAAACGATCGGTAGTAGATTTACGGATCGTTAATAGATAAACGATGAGAATGGAAAGGATGCTCAACCAGAAGGTGAAGTAACCGATTTCCGTATAGTACATATCGAGCACTGAGTAGGTCGGCATCATGTCGAATAGATAGTCAATCATCTCATTATGGAGGACCCAGATAGTAGCGACAAATATATGCCATCTTTTGATTTGATAAAAAGGAGCATATAAAATGCCTTGGATCGCCATACCTAAATGAGAAAAGATCAACATGTAATTGACGAAATTCAATGAACCTGTCACTGAACCACCGAGCAAATTCATGATGACAGCCCATATTCCGTATTTGAACAGAGTGATGGCTGCGAGCGCTTCCATCAGAGGCCAATTCCTCCCTAGTAAAAACGCAATCAGGACAAATACGAAGAACAGACTGGCAGTTGGACTATCTGGAACGAACGGCAGGAAGTACCACGGTGTACGTTCCAATTGGTCAGCGTACCAGTAGTATCCATAAATTGTTCCTAAAATGTTGATGATCAGAAGCATCCAAAGGAATGCACGGTGTCTTAACAACATCAAAATCGTGTGCATCTTCTATCTCCTTTTTATTAGCGTGAAGTAGATTTTCGAACTATGTATGATGATTGAACGATGTAAAAAGAGACTGACCATATTTGTCAGTCTCTCCTTATAAGTATACTTTATTACTTCTCGAGTTCAGCGATGAACTCGGAAAGTTGTTGTAATTCCTCGTCAGTACCTTTAAAGATACCTCCTGGCATATTCCCGATACCGTTTTTCGCGATATTTCCAATTTCCTCAGGTGGTAAGCCAGTTCCAATCAAGGAAGGCCCGCTTCCACCGGATAAATTGTTACCGTGACATCCGATACAGCCCTGTTCTTGATAAACTTTATATCCAGGTGCTGATTCATCAATCTCGACTTCAACGATCTTACCTTGTTGCTCAGCTTTCTCCCAATCATGGTTGACGACAGATTCCCAAGTCAAGAAGATGATTGAAATGAGTGCCAACAACATCATTCCTACTGCTACAGGTCGTTTGTTCGGGCGACGTTCAGGGCCACGATCCAACCATGGAGCTAATAGAAGTGCACCGAATGCCAATCCTGGCATGATGACTGTTCCAATCAGTGTGAAATCACCGGCTGCATATTTATACTTCAATAATTGGTATAAGAATAAGAAATACCAGTCAGGTAGTGGAATGTAACTTGCATCCGTTGGATCCGCTTTACGCTCAAGCGGGGATTCGTGAACGACCGTCAAAATAAGGTAGCCGATCAAGAATACGGATCCGACCATCCATTCTTTTAAAAGGAAGTTTGGCCAGAACGCTTCCGTTTTCCCTGGATACTCGGAGTAATCTTTCGGGATGTTCGGCTTTCGTTCTGCAGGGATACGGGAATCCCCTACAAACTTCATACCTTTGCCACGATGCATCTTTCTCCCTCCTTTATCCTATCGCATATTTTACAGTGGTCCAGAAATTCCTTGCTTTCGAATCATGATAAAGTGCGCTCCCATGAGCCCGAGAAGAGCACCAGGCAGGAAGAATACATGGATTGCAAAGAATCTTGTCAACGTCTGTGCACCGATGATCGTTGCGTCACCCGCTAACAATGTTTTCAATGCTGGTCCGATAACAGGAACCGTTACTGCAATTTCAAGTCCTACTTTTGTTGCAAATAGCGCTTTCATATCCCAAGGTAATAGGTAACCTGTGAAACCGAGTCCGAGCATGACACCGAAGATCAGAACTCCGACTACCCAGTTCAATTCACGAGGTTTCTTGTATGCACCCTGGAAGAAAACACGAAGAGTATGTAGAAACATCATTACGATGACCAGACTCGCACCCCAGTGGTGCATTCCGCGAACGATGACACCAAACGCGACTTCATTTTGTAAGTAATAAACAGATTCATAGGCATTGATAATATCCGGAACATAATACATCGTCAAAAACATTCCAGATAGAATTTGGATGACGGTAATGAAGAACGTCAATCCACCGAAACAGTACACGAACGCTGAGAAGTGGTGAGCCGGGTTGACGTGCTCAGGTACTTCATGGTCTGCAATATCTCGCCACATAGGCGTAATATCAAGACGTTCATCTACCCAGTCATACATTTTTTGTAACATCTTTTACGCCCCTTTCTACTGTGGTTCTGCTTGACCTAAGTATAGTTTGCCGTCTTTTACCTCTTTCTTATAAACATCAAGCGGCGCAAGCGGCGGTGTGCCTGGTACGTTCTCTCCATCTTTCTTATAACGTCCTGCATGACAAGGACAGAAGAACTGGTTTGGATAAGCAGGGTTTGTCCCCCAGTCTACTGTACAGCCAAGGTGCTTACAGATCGGAGACAATGCTACGATATCACCGTTATCTTCTTTGAACACCCAAGCAGCTTGTGTGACTTCAGATTCATACCAGCCATCTTTTTGTTTTACTTTGAATGTGAATCTCTGTGGTTCTTTTGTTAGTTTACTCTCTTCGACAACAGCTACCATATCTTGACCGGCACCTTCTTTTAAGACAGGGTCGATCGCAAATCGTACCATCGGTAAGAGCATGCCTGCAGCCATGAATCCACCGACACCCGTTAAGGTATAGTTCAAAAATTGTCGTCTGGAGACTTCATCTTTATTGGCCATTGGTTTCCCCCCTTACGCAGTAGACTAAGTCCAACCGGACATTTTCTCATATTACACATATATTACTAGGACATTAACATGATAGCGTAACTTACAAACATCGTCAATAATATCATTGTCCAATTCAACCAATCTATTCGTTCTAGAAAGTGTTTTGCCACTTTTTTGTGACAATTTGTAGAATATGCTTGACTTGTTCAGAAACAATCTCCCTTTGATAGTCTTCATCCATATGTTCAAGTGGGACCGGCGGAATGTTGATAATTTGTTCCTGACGATCTGAATCTGCACCGCTCCACTTTGCATCCGAAGTGATGAAAACCGTAAAGGGCATGTCCCCTTGACGAAGTTCATCTGATAAAGAACTGATCCGATTTAGAACATCTTCCTCTTTTTCGCTTTCCAAATATGTAACTGGCGGAAATAAGACGACACGGCCTTTCAGTTGACGCTCCAACTCATCTGAGATCAGTTGCGGGAACTCTCCTTTCAGAACCACTTGTTTCTTTTGAGATCCCCAGGAAACCGGAATGAGAGGAATGATCGCAGTATCGACATACTCGGCTGCCTGATGATATAAATCTATATCCTTCGTTCTCCATTTCATTCTATCGTTCACATCCAATCCATTCAATCTAATCCAAAGTGTATCACTTGTCAGGATGTTCATAAAGCTATATCTCTCAAATGATTTTTCGAAGCATACAAAAATGTCTGCCGGTCTCAGCCATCACCTTTGTGACGATTGAAACGGACAGACATTTCATCAACTTTCCTGACCAAATAGACGTATATATAAGAATCTTTGTCATTTCATTCAAAGTTTATTGTATTCTTTGCTCAACCGTTCGAAGCTTTCAAAATCCTTACGGTCCAGCGCTTCATCGATCTGAGTTTGAAGTGACTTTTTTCTGAAATGACTGAACGATTGATCCAGGATCATCTCAGCCCACAAGCCATACTTCTTATCAGGTACCATGTTCTCTGGAATGTGAGGATTTTCTTCTAGAACGGCTGCATATTGCGGTGTACGGTAAGCACCTTTGAACTTCAATTCGATGTAGACGTCTTCGTCCTGATTCAGACGGATATCGTGAAACGATTTTTCAGCATCCGTCGTCAATATATTTTGCTTATAGAATCTGAAAGGTACACCATCTACACAATTGGTAGACATGATGATTGCCTTTGGACAGTATTCTGCATTTTCAACAAAATGAACGTTTTCCATCAACGCCTCATCACTTACCAAATAGTTGAGCAACCATACACATTCGCGTTTTTTTAGTTGGTAGTGGTTCAAGAACCATTTAAGAAAATCTTTTTTCTCTAAGACTGTTACGGTGCTGCCCATTGCAATCCCTCCATCATTCACGTGTCGTTCGAGATCTTACAATATCCTACAGCCATATAATAATCCAAAGCTGGTTGATAATTACTTACTATGTTCGATATGCCATCATCCAATTCCTTCTTAATCGGAAATTTTTTAGGGTCGTTGACCGATGTCTGTAACGAACGGAAGCATTATCTTTCCTCAAGCCTTACAATCTCTTCTTCAAGATGCAGACGTTCAGGGTCACGATCTAACGCTTTTTGCAACAGTTGCTTCGCTTTGTCCCTTTGCCCGATCTCAATCAAATACCATCCAAAGTCCTCAAGAAATTCTGCTTGGTCCTCTAGTTCATTATATGCGTTTTCGTAACGTTTTAATGCGCCTTCATCTTCCTCAAGCTCCCTATAGGCCATCGCTGTCTTCCAATGTGCATCCGGAGAAAGGTCACCATATCTTTCAGCTTCAGTAGCTAGATCGATTACGTATTCGTATTGTTCATTAGCAATATACTGATCCATCAACAAGGAGGTGGCTTTCATATTGGCTGGATCCAGGCTTAAAGCGTGTTTCAGGAGCTCAATCCCTTTTTCTTCATCTTTCAACCGTAGTGCAAGCTGCCCTGCCTGTAGATACAGCTCTTCATTGAATTCATCCAGACGCATTCCCTCTAGATAGATATCCATCGCTTCCTGAAGAGCGCCCTCTTCTTCATACGCATGTGCAAGAATCGGGTACAACGTTGTATATTGTGGATCAAGCTCTTTCAAATGATTCAATGCTTGAATCGTTTTTTGATTTTCGCCAATCCGATCCGCTGTCAAAGCAAAACCGAACCAGTCATCTGGGTTGGAATCATCCTTCAATCCATTTTCATAATGAGTGAGCGCTTCTTCAAATTTACCTGAGCCACTTAAAGCCTCTGCTAATCGTAATGATGTAGAAGTGTGATTGAAGGTATCATATCCGGACTTGAGCAATTCCTCATAGTAAAGGATGCTTCGGTTGAAATTCCCTTGATGGAGGTAAAACTCTCCTAAGCCAAAGGTGATCACAGGTTCATTCGGAGCTTCACGCTTGGCAGTCAGGAGCTTCTGTTCTGCGACCTCGATCAGTCCTTGTCGTTCATAGAGGTCCGCTGAAAGAAGTAGGGCTTCGAGGTACTGCTCTGCTCCAGGCTCTACAGAAGCAAGAAGGTGTAACGCCTCTTCTTCCCGTTCCATTTCCATGTAAAGTTCAGCTCCGAATAACTTCAGTTCATCAACATCCGGGTGGAATGCCATGAGTTCTTCCGTAACATCGATCGCTTCCTCAATGAAACCAAGTTCGTTGTATATTTGAGCGATTTCAAGCAATGTATCATGATCGCTTGATTCTCGCAGGTCCTTTAATAATTTCAGACCTTCTTCTATTTCTCCACGGTCGATTTTCTCAATTGCATTTTCCACACTCGACATTGATGTACATCCTTTCTTCCTATAACAAATCGTTGGACATCACTCGAAAGATACCGGGACGGATGATCCGCATTTCTTTCCCATTCCCTTGTTTCAATCGAATGTCATCTTTAACTTTGATTATGTTTCCGTTTTGTACGACGATCACTGGATTTTTACCTTTATCATACTCGACTCTCTCTTCCCCATCAACCGATACGTTTCGCTCGTAGACGAGATAATCGACATCGCACCCAGTCACCCAGGATCCTTTTTTAGGATAGAGACCGAGGCATTGCAATTGATGCTTGTTCAATCGATGCTGGTCGTGATTCGGAAAGTCGTCGATCGTAACGATCGATTTTTCTTTACAGATTCGTGCCCATTTTTCCTTCAATTGCATCAAACGTTTTTCATGCAACGGAATTTGAGACCAATCAGCAATGATGGGAACCGTATATGGGAAATTCACATTACGGACCCATTCCCAGATGACGGTATCCAAATCCTCTTCTTGTTCGACCATGGCGTTGATGAATGGGATTTTCGCTTTTTGACAAGTACGGATCAAAGCCGGGGATATCCTGTTCATCGGTAATTCGACCCCGATTGCGTAATCGAACGGCAGTGCATTCAATTTTGTGCGGGTTTCAGATATCCGTTGTTCGAACTCTTTTGGGTATGTGAGAGATAAAGCCGTTACGACAGATGTGCACCCCATCCTGACCAATTGCTCACAATGATCCTTCAACGATACATCATCCATGCCATTTAATGAAAAGTCTCGGAATACATAACCGGGGATGACGTCAAAACCAGCCGAGTTGACTGTGAAACACTTCATCCGTAATGGCCGTTCTGAAACATATCGAACGACATTATCTTTGACATACACATGCTTTTGCTTTGGATTCCGGTCTGTGGTCCAAACATTCTCTAATATATATTCCATTGACCTGTCCCCCTCATAGAAACACTGGTGTTATAGACAGGCTATGAATCAAAGAGAATTTTCAGAACAATTGGTTGGACAACCCGAATCATTTTTTGTGCATAGTATAATTCCCGATTTCTTTTGATCCATGAACAAAAAAAGACCCCGCCAACGATGTAGTAAATACATGTCGTCCGGGATCAATTGTCCATAATGTATATGGATAGGAGTGGAGAGAAACCATACTACAATTATTATAACAAGCTCGTATAAAAAATCAATATATTTTTAGAAAATTTATATAATTGTTTTTATTCTGATAAAGACTCCAGATCATTTAAGAAATTCGGGTACGAAACGCCGATAGCTGATACGTCACGGACCGTTACAGGGCTTTCACTGATACAAGAAGCGATTGCCAGCATCATCCCGATCCGATGATCGCCGAGACTGTCTGCGTTACCACCTTTCACCTTTTGTTTACCATGGATGATCATTCCGTCTTCTGTCGGCTCGATGTCTATTCCAATGTTCTTCAATTGGTCTGTAATTGCTGCAATCCGATCGGTTTCTTTATATCGGAGCTCAGAGGCGTCTTTAATGGTTGTGATCCCTTCTGCCTGGCTAGCCAGAAGGGCGATGACAGGAATTTCATCAATCAGCCTTGGAATGATTTCGCCATTTATTTCTGTGCCTCGCAATTTAGAGTATGACACGTCAATATCTCCGATTGGCTCTTCGTTGATTGTCTGTTCGTTTGATATGGAATAGGTAGCTCCCATTTTCTCGAGAACATCCATGATCCCTGTTCGGGTCGGATTCAATCCGACTTTCTCCAAACGGATCGAACTGCCTGGAGTTATTGCTGCAGCAACCATGAAAAATGCAGCTGATGAAATGTCGGAGGGGACCTGAACATCGGTACCCTTTAATTTCTGCCCGCCTTTGATTTGTACGGACGTGCCTTCCCGCATCACTTCTACCCCGAATGATTTCAACATTCGTTCAGTATGGTCTCTGGACACATATGGTTCCTTTACCGTTGTCGTCCCTTCGCTATTTAATCCGCAAAGTAACAAAGCCGATTTTACCTGGGCACTTGCAATCGGGCTTTCATACCGAATACCTCTCGTTTTCCCACCTTTAATGGAAATCGGGGCAAGACGCCCATCTTCTCGTCCATGAATATCGGCACCCATTTGCCGAAGTGGATCCACAACCCTGCTCATCGGACGCCTATGAATGGAATCGTCCCCGACCAAGACCGAATAAATCGGTGCACCTGCCAAAATACCGGTCATCAATCGAATCGTCGTACCTGAATTGCCCACATCCAATACGTGTTCAGGCTCTTTCAACCCTCCACGACCGACTCCTACAATGTGTAACTCTGAACCGAGCTGTTCTATCTGAACACCAAGCTGTTTCATACATCGCATCGTACTTCGGCAATCAGCACTGTCTAGAAAATCCCGGACGATCGTTTTTCCTTCTGCCATCCCTCCGAACATGATGGATCGATGCGTTACAGACTTATCTCCCGGGACCTTTAAAGTACCTTGCAAGCCTTTTTCTCTTTTCGCTAAAGTATGTTCCTCCATTGAAAACACCTCTCCTTATTGAAAGAGGTGACTCGGTTATCGAGTCACCCTACTCATATGATCATCAATCGATGATGGTCGTCTCTCGATCAGAATCGATCCCTATTTCCTCCAACCATTCAGACAGACATTGGATGATACCTTCATTTTGCTCCTTGCTTCCGACTGTGATCCTCACACATGTCGGGAAGCCTAATGCGTTCCCTGACCGAACGATATATCCTTTCCTCAACAAGAAATCGAACACTTCGTCCCCTTGTAGAGTTTTGAAGTCAATCAGAATGAAGTTCGCTTGTGAAGGGTAATAATACAAGTGATACTTTGCACAAAATGCTTCGTACAAGACCATGCCTTCACGATTTTTCCTCCTGCATGATTCGATGAATTCCAAGTGCTCCAACGCAGTGATTGCTGCCCTTTGCGAGACTCTAGAAGTGTTGAATGGTTCTCGTACTGGATCTACCACTTTCATGAGATCCTCATGAGCGATGCCATATCCAATACGTAAAGACGCCAATCCGAATGCTTTGGAGAAAGTTCTGGTGACAACCAAATTCGGGTACTGACGTTGAAGCGCGATCGTATCCGGGTAATCGTCTGCCACGACGTATTCTTTATATGCTTCATCAACAGCTACAATGATGTGATCAGGCACCTTTTTCATAAAAGTAATGAGTTCTTCGTCTGTAATATAGGACCCGGTAGGATTATTGGGTGTACACAACCAGATGATCCGGGTATTTTCATCGATTGCATGGAGCATCTTCTCCAAGTCATGCTTCCCATTTTCCATCAAGGGCACTTCAATGATTTCGGCACCTTCAATGACAGAGTTGTGTTTATACTGAGGGAAAGTCGGTGTCGCCATGATCGTATTGGTCTCAGGAGTAAGATACGTCCTGCAGAACATTTCAATCACTTCATCCGAGCCATTGCCGAATAGGATCTGCTCAGGCTTCACTTGTAAATGTTGTGCGAGCTTCATCCGAATATCAGCTGCATAACCGTCCGGATAGATTGAAACCCGGTCCAGTTCATCCATGACTGCTTCCTTCACAGCTGGTGCACATCCGAATGGATTTTCATTCGACGCAAGCTTCGTGACCGTCGTCAGACCGAGCTCGCGCTTCACTTCTTCGATCGGTTTTCCTGGCTTGTATGCTTTCAAAGATAAAACTTGATCTTTCGCCTTCATATATACACCTCTTCTTTATGGGATATCTTCAGTTTCTATTTCTCAGCAACCCGGTCAGCAGCAATTGTCTTCAACCAAGTCCGGTAGGAGGCTAATTCAGCTGTCAGTATACTATCCTCTACCGTTTGAAGAATGACATCGCCGCAATTCTTCAACAGCACCATCCGGATTTTGTTTTCCTGGGATTTCTTGTCTTTCTTCATCGTTTCGAGGAGCAGTCCACCTTTATTTAAAGTGGCATGCCAATCTGAATAACCTAGCTGATGGACCCAGGTGAAAAATCCTTCTGGAAAGACTTTTGTCTTGAAATGTTCCTCACTCAATTTCATGGCAAAGATCATACCGATCATCACCGCTTCCCCATGAGTGATGGATTGGTATCTGCTTTCTGCTTCGATCGCATGACCGAGGGTATGTCCGAAATTCAAGTAGGCTCGGATACCCGCTTCTCTTTCGTCCTGACCTACGATCTCAGCTTTTATGCTGATTGCTTTCTTGACGATATCAGTCAGAATCTCGTCTTCAATCGGTAGTGAGCGGACATTTTCCTCTAAATAATCATAAAAATCCGGGTCTCGAATCAAAGCCAGCTTCACAATTTCAGCAAAGCCGGATCTCCATTCTTTTTTAGGCAAAGTCTTGAGGAAGTGGATGTCATACAAGACAGCCTCTGGTTGATGGAATGCCCCGATCAAATTCTTCCCTGACGTATGGTTGATTCCGACTTTTCCACCGACGCTGCTGTCATGCGCAAGAAGAGTGGTCGGGACCTGGATGAACCGTATCCCCCTCAAATATGTAGATGCGATGAAACCAGCAAGGTCACCGACAACCCCGCCTCCTAAAGCGATAATGCAAGCTTGTCTGTCGAGCTGACACCGTAGGGCATACGTGATCCCTTTTTCATATTCACGGATCGACTTACTCGTTTCACCAGCAGGAATGACCCATTCGTTCACCTGGTAACCACTTAATTTTGATTTGACCTCATCCAGGTATAGAGGTGCGACATTGCTGTCGGATATAATCAAAATCCGACTGCAATCTCGTACTCGCTCCTCCAAAACCTGTTGCAATTGATCGATGACACCATCACCGATCAAAACAGGATATGATTTTGTCTCAGTTTTCACCTGAATCTGTTCCACGTTAAAACTCCTTCGTATAGGAAACATATTCGTCAAAAACGCGTCGCATCCTGTCAATGGACTCGTTACCAAATTTTTCAGTGAAAGCATTCGCGAGCTCCCAGGCTACGACCGCTTCTGCTACTACACTTGCAGAAGGCACTGCGCAGCTGTCTGAACGCTCGATACTTGCGGCGAATGTCTCTTTCGAATCAATATCGACACTATTCAAAGGCTTGTACAAGGTCGGGATCGGCTTCATGACTCCGCGAACGACAACTGGCATCCCATTGGTCATTCCACCTTCGAAACCACCTAAATTGTTCGTTTTGCGGTAATATCCCTTATCTTCACTCCAAAGAATTTCGTCATGTACTTCGCTTCCGGGCCGTTGTGCAGCTTCAAAACCGATTCCGAATTCCACACCTTTAAAAGCGTTGATACTACAGATAGCAGCGGCGATTTTGGCATCAAGTTTACGGTCGTAATGAACGTGACTGCCAAGGCCGATCGGCAGGCCATCCACAATCACTTCCACGACCCCACCGATGGAGTCCCCGTTTTCCTTCGCATGATCGATCGCTTCCATCATCTTCACACCTGCCGCTTCATCAAAACAACGGACAGGGGATTCCTCCGTCACATTTTGAAGTTCCTTCAATGATTGGAAGGAAAAATCCGTCGCTTTTACGCCGCCAATCTCACGCACGTGTCCTGCAACGGTAACACCAAATTCAGCGAGAAGTGACTTCGCAACCGCCCCAGCCGCTACACGAATGGTCGTTTCACGAGCTGAGGATCGTTCGAGGATATTCCTCATATCTCTGTGATCGTACTTGATAGCACCGTTCAAATCAGCATGACCAGGACGTGGCTTTGTGATGACCCTCTTCATGCTTTCTTGTTCTTCATCTGTAATCGGATCAGGACCCATGATCTTCAGCCAATGCTTCCAGTCCTTGTTTTCAACAGTCAAAGCGATCGGGGCACCTGTCGTTTTCCCGTGACGTACCCCACCAACAATCTGGACAGCGTCGGATTCAATCTGCATACGTCTTCCTCTGCCATATCCCTTTTGACGTCTCTTCAGATCCTTGTCAATCGTTTCTCTTTCAAGTTTCATGTTAGAAGGCATTCCTTCGATGATCGTTGTCAATTGTGGTCCATGAGATTCTCCAGCAGTTAAATAGCGCATATCCTGGTTCCTTTCTTCTACAAGGTTACTTTTTAACATAAAAGAAGGTAGCCACCGATTCAAGCCCAAATTGTTTCGGATTGAAAATTTGTTCTGTACTCCCAACGAATAAAATCCCGCCAGGCCGCAATGCTGTGCTAAATTTTCTGTATAGCTCCGCTTTTGCGTCTTCTGTAAAATAAATCATCACATTTCGGCAGACGATTAGATCGAATTCGGACTTGAAGGGGTCTGCGAGCATATTATGTTTTGCAAACGTAATCTTTTCCTTCAATATATCTTCTACTTTATACCCAATCCCATCTTTCTCAAAATACTTTGCCTTCATATCTTCTGGTACATCTTTCAAACTTCTCTCAAGATAATATCCTAATTTCGCACGCTTCAAAGCGAGTTCATCGATATCCGTCGCAAAGATGGAAAAGTCCTTTAATTGTATTGCTTTACGTAAAAGCATCGCAAGCGTGTATGGCTCTTCACCAGTAGAACATGCGGCACTCCAAACATTCAGCGATTTCCGATCACTCAAGAGCCTCGGGAGCATTTCCTTTTCAAGCACTTCCCATCGGGTCGGGTTTCGGAAGAATTCAGAGACGTTGATGGTCATCCGATCAAGAAATTCGTCGAGCAGGGTGTTATTGTCCTTCATGGCATCATAAAAGTCAGAAAAGCTATCGTAACCCTTCTTTTCCCTCAGTGCAATCAGTCTCCTTTTCATCTGTGCCTCTTTGTAAAGAGAGAGATCGATTCCTGTATGTTTTTTAATCTGATTTGAAAATGTCGTGTAATCCTGATCCATTTCATCCTTCTCCTCTATCTGTTTTCTATCTATTATATCGGCAAGGAAATTGGTTTTCCCACTATTTCTTATGAGGAGGGTCAGTTAGTTTACAGCTTTTCAAAAGTACCTTGCCTCCCTGAAATCGGGAAAACCCCAAAATGGGGGACGTTAGAATAACTATTCGTGGAGAATTACATGGGACCTATCCTTTAACGACAAATAAAAAACCAGCCGGATAGATCCAGCTGGTCAGTGTTTCATGTTAAACCCATTTAGAGATTGTTTTTTCATAGTTTACAAGCTCTTCTTCGTTGAAGAAAAGGTTGATTTCGCGTTCAGCACTTTCTGGTGAATCTGAACCGTGAATGATGTTTTGTCCAACTTGGACTGCATAGTCACCACGGATTGTTCCAGGTGCAGCGTCTGTAGGGTTTGTTTTACCCATCATGTTACGAGCTGTAGCGATTACGTTTTCACCTTCCCAAACCATTGCAAAAACAGGTCCAGATGTGATGAAGTCGACCAACTCACCGAAGAATGGACGTTCTTTATGCTCACCATAATGGTTTTGAGCCAATTCATCCGAAATTTGCATCAATTTCGCTCCTGCAAGTGTAAACCCTTTCTTTTCAAAGCGAGTTACGATTTCTCCAATCAAATTACGTTGAACACCGTCTGGTTTAACCATCAAGAAAGTTTTCTCCATGTTCACGCACTCCTATCTATGTATGATTTGGACGTGCTGCCTTGTCCGAAGTTGATTTTATCAAATTTTAAGCGTTTTCACAACATTTAATAGTTACGTCTTCCGATATATTCAGCAATTTGTCGCAAAGAACGCTTCGCCTTCATATCGGGAACTTGATCGAGCGCATGAAATGCTTTCTCCAAATATCGATCCGCAATTTCTTTTGACCGATCGATCGCGCCCAACTCTTTGATTGCACCAATCAAACTTTCAATTTCAACTCGTGTAATCGTCTGTTTATCCATGACTTCACGTAAATGTCTTTCGAACGATTGGTCCTCTCGGGCAAAGAACACAGGCAAAGTGATGTTTCCTTGTTGAAGGTCACTTCCTGCCGGTTTACCGAGCTGCTTTTCGGTCGCTGTAAAATCAAGAATATCATCAGTGATTTGGAATGCCATTCCGACATAGTAACCGAACCGCTTCAAATGAAGTTGAATATCAGGCTCCGCATCTCCTGCCAACGCACCAAGTTCACAGCTGACGGAGATCAAGAGTGCAGTCTTACGCTTGATCCTACGGAAATAATCCTTAATATCCTGGTCGAGGTTGTACTGATCCCGGATCTGCTCGATTTCACCAAGACACATGTCAACAATCGCTTGTGAGAGGACATGATGCGCTTCGACTTTGTTCAGGTAGGTGATGTACTCCAATGATCGTGCAAAGATATAATCTCCAGTGTACATCGCCACTCTGTTGTCCCACTGAGCTTTGATCGTAGGCTTTCCCCGCCTTAAAGAGGCATCATCAATGACATCATCATGTACGAGTGAAGCCATATGAATCAGCTCCAATGCGACTGCTGCTCTTTTGACACGTTCCACATCGTATTTCCCGAATTGAGCAGACAACAGCACAAAAACAGGGCGAATCCGTTTTCCCCCGGCTTTTAACAATTGGGTCGATGCATCTTGTAGGATGGAGTGCTGAGCTTCGATCGTCTTCTCCAAGTCCTTTTCAATTGTAGATAAGTCATTCCTCAAATGGGAATAGATTGTCGTCAATTTCATATTTTCACCTAATTTAATTCTTGGTGTTTGTCATGGGTTTCTGACCGATATGTGTTGCTGCAACACCGCCTGAATAAGGAATTGCTTCAACATTTTCAAAACCGGTCTTTTCAAATAACCTGGCGAGCTCTTTCCTGCCTGGAAATTCTTTTGCAGACTCTTGCAACCAAGAATATTCTTCATAGCTTTTTGCAAACATACGCCCCATCAATGGCATGAGATATCGGAAATACCCATAGTAAAGTTGACGGAACACAGGCATCGTCGGCTGTGATGTTTCCAGACAGACGAGCTTGCCACCCGGCTTTAACACTCGATACATTTCTTTCAGTACCTGTTTCAAGTCCGGTACATTTCGCAAGCCGAATCCGATCGTTACATAATCGAACTTACCATCCTCGAAAGGAAGTTCCATCGCATTGCCATGCAGAAGCTCGATATTTGGAATTCCTTCATGCTTCACTTTCTGTTCTCCGACTTTGAGCATGTTTTTACTGAAATCAAGTCCGTAAGCTTGTCCTTCCTTACCGATTGCTTTTGCCATCGCAATCGTCCAATCAGCGGTACCGCAACATACGTCCAGCGTTGTGGACCCTTCCTGGACAGCCATACGCTTCATCGTGTCTTTACGCCAGGCAACATGACGCTGGAAACTGATGATAGAGTTCATCTTGTCATAGTTTGTAGAGATGGACTCGAACACTTGATGGACACGTTGTTCCTTTGAATCTTGTTGCATACTTTTACCCTTCTTCCGCATATTTCTTCTTCAGAAACCCTGATTCTTTGATATAGTGGTCAATTTTGCGCTCCAAAATCGTATACATGATCGGTTCTTGTGACCATAATTTCTCCAGTCTTTCTTTGGAATGGAGAATATAAGAATCTATAACTTCCAGAATCTGAAACTTCAATGATAGCCAGCTTGTTTTGGAACGATTCAGATGATTCATCACCTTAGCCGCCAACGGTGTATAATGGTTGTTCTGAATCTCTGAACGCTCAATCAACATCCTTTTCATGAAAGAAAACTCATCAGCAATCCCTTTCCATAGTGGCAGGTGAAAATGATCAGCGGTTTTCAAGAGCAAGGAAGACTCAATCCGATGAATGTTTTCCATCGAATTTTCAATGGATTGTCTATCGTTTTTATAATATTGCATCTTGTTTTCGTTAATTTCTTGAATTGCCTGTGCAAGCGTCCGGATCATAGAAAGATCCTTGATCTCAGAAAGGAGATAATAATAGAGACTACTATAATAATCCCCTGCAAGCACAGATAGCTGGCGATTCTTTTTGTCCTCGTCAGTCGTAACTTCATGTGAAGTGATGCGCTCATGCGTATCCAAAGCGATTTGAACGAGCATGGTTGAAATCGCATAATTGTCCAGTTCTTCTTCAGGTAAATCTTTTTCTTTCAAGATGATGTATGTGAGAAGAAGTTTATCTTCATCAATGACCGGCTTTTCGATATATCGCATCAAATAGGGATGCTGTAAGCGTTTATTGATCTTTTGAAGTAAATCTGAAATTTTCAGGTCCATTTCATATTTTTGCATTATGCCCTAAGCCCCCACCGATTCCAATGTATTCATGCCACAATGGAAATCGTCGTGTTAATCTTATGTATTCCGTTGATAATGTATTGTCTATTATATCATAAAACCCCTTCTATCATACGGTTCATATTTTCACCAGATACGAGGGGTCTCACTACTTCAAAGCTTTATGTAACGCCTGTTCAATGTGTTCAGGGCTCTCTTGTGAACAATGCAGAAGAGAGCTCTGACACTTCAAAGCCGGTTAGTCCTGATCGGTATGCATTTCACCGTGACGAGTCTGGATGACTGCTTTCCCTCTTACTTTGACAGCAGAGGTGTGTTCTGTGAATTGGGCGATCATCACTTCGTTCTTATCGAGTTTTTCCGAGTGATGGAAACGAGTATCCGATCCACGCGTCAAACCGATGACATTGACACCATTTTCTTTCGCCTTGATGACGAAGAACTCATTTTCAGAAGTTGCCATTTTTCATACCTCCAAGTTAAGACTTGATCAAACTCATGACTTCAGCACGTGCTGCTTGATCTTCTTCAAAGATTCCTCTTACAGCGGATGTGATCGTCTCCGAACCTGGCTTCTTCACTCCACGCATCGTCATGCACATATGTTCCGCTTCGATGATGACCATTACGCCATGCGGTTGAAGGGAACGAAGCAATGAATCTGCAATCGTCGAAGTAATACGTTCCTGAAGTTGAGGACGTTTTGCGACCGCTTCCACAGCTCGTGCTAATTTACTCAATCCAGTTACTTTACCGCCTTTCGGTATGTATGCTACGTGTGCTTTTCCGAAGAAAGGAACCAGATGATGTTCACACATGGAATAGAATGGGATATCTTTTACGAGTACAAGCTCTTCATGATCTTCCCCGAAAACCGTTTTGAAATGCTCTGAAGGATCTTGATTCAAACCTTGAAAAACTTCTTCATACATACGAGCTACTCGACTTGGTGTATCTAAAAGCCCCTCACGATCAGGGTCTTCTCCTATTGCTTCCAGTATCATTCTCACTGCTGTTTCAATTTTGCTATGATCCATTTCCAATGCTCCTTCATTAATACAGTATCAAACAGATAATAGCACAATAGCCTCTTTAGACGCAAAAAAGAAGAGCCGAATGTTCGACTCTCCTCCGATGCCCTATGTACTTATTACTTTACAGCGTCTTTAAGGGCTTTACCTGGTTTGAATGCAGGTACCTTGCTTGCAGGGATTTCAATCTCTTCACCTGTTTGTGGGTTACGGCCTTTACGAGCAGCACGCTCACGTACTTCGAAGTTTCCGAAACCGATGAGTTGAACTTTGTCCCCGCCTTTTAGTGAAGATTCAATCGCTTCGAATACAGCGTCAACTGTTTTAGAAACGTCCTTCTTAGAAAGTTGGGTTTGCTCAGATACATTATTGATTAGATCTGTCTTGTTCACACGACTCACCTCCTCTCAATGAGTTCGTTTCATTTTAGTCATTATAACCAATTATTCAAAGAACTAACAGCGTCAATACGTTGACATGCCTTATATTAAACGATATTGAACCGAAATTCAATCATTTTTCGGTATATTTCCGAATTGAAAGTAAATATCAGCCAATTCACGCTCAATCTAGATATATCAACGGTTCGTCAAACCATCATAACATCTAAGGCATGAAACGAGCAAAAAATAAAAGGAGACCCGCAAAATGCGGGTCCTCATTATGTGTGATTCGGGGGTTGATTGGCCATGAACCTGCATCGTATTCCGGTCAAATTAATCTTGTTCTCAAACTTGGGTTTTGCTTTTTTAAGGTAAGATAGAGTACTTACCCTGCCCCAAATCACATTTGCTCTCATTTTTGGGGAGGATAGACCTCTTATCCTGCCCGAAATCATATCTGCTCTCATTTTGGGGGAGGATAGACCTCTTACCCTGCCCGAAATCACAACTGCTCTCATTTTTGGGGAGGATAGAGCTCTTATCCTGCCCGAAATCATATCTGCTTTCATTTTGGGGGAGGATAGACCTCTTACCCTGCCCGAAATCACATTTGCTCTCATTTTGGGGGAGGATAGACCTCTGATCCTGCCCGAAATCACATTTGCTCTCATTTTCGGGTAGGATACACCCTTCACATCCAAAAAAAGAAAAGACTCCACTCAATTGGAGTCTTCTGGATTATAGGATGATCGCAATCAGTCCGCCTGAACCTTCGTTGATGATGCGTTCTAATGTCTCTTTAAGCTTATACCGCGCATTTTCCGGCATTAGCGAAATTTTCGCCTGAATACCTTCTCGTACGATGGAGTTAAGCGACCTTCCGAAGATATCGGAGTTCCAGATTGAAAGTGGATCGTCTTCGAAATCTTGCATCAAGTATCGGACCAGTTCTTCGCTCTGCTTCTCGGTACCGATGATTGGTGCGAACTCGGACTCTACATCTACCTTGATCATATGGATGGATGGTGCGACAGCTTTCAGCCTGACACCGAATCTTGATCCTTGACGGATGATTTCAGGTTCATCAAGACTCATATCCGATAAGGCAGGTGCTGCGATTCCATATCCTGTCTGCTTAACCATGCGGAGTGCGTCTGCTATCTGATCATACTCGGACTTCGCATGTGCAAAATCTTGCATGAGCTGTAAGAGATGGTCTTTACCCCTGATTTCGACTCCGACGACATCTTTTAAGATTTGATCATATAAATCGTCTGGTGCGTAAAGGTCGATTTCCGCAATCCCTTGCCCCATTTCGATACCAGCAAGTCTCGCTTCGTCAATGAACTCATAATCGGTGAAGTTTCCGACCACACGATCGACATCACGAAGACGCTTGATATCTTTTACAGTCTCACGAACCGACTCTTCATAGCTGTTACGGAGCCAGTGTTCGTTGTTCAATACCATTACCCAGCTCGGAAGATTAACGTTGACTTCCAGTACAGGGAATTCGTAAAGGACTTCTCTCAATACATTGTTGATGTCATGCTCTGTCATGCTTTCTACACTTAACGATAGACAAGGGATATCGTACTTCTCGCATAGATCCCTTCGCAGCTTCTCTGTCTCTGGATGATGCGGATGTACGGAATTGATGAGCATGATGAACGGTTTTCCGACTTCCTTCAATTCATCAACGATCCGTTCTTCTGATTCTACATAATCGTAACGTGGAATCTCTCCGATTGAACCGTCCGTCGTGACAACTACCCCTAAGGTCGAATGTTCTTGTATGACTTTTCTCGTACCGATTTCTGCTGCTTCATGAAACGGAATCGGTTCTTCGTACCATGGTGTATGGATCATCCTAGGACCATTTTCGTCCTCGTAACCCTTAGCACTCGGTACCGCATAACCTACGCTGTCTACTAAGCGTATATTCACTTCTAAACCATCATCCACTTCGATCTTGACAGCATTATTCGGCACGAATTTAGGCTCAGTCGTCATGATCGTCTTACCAGCCGCACTTTGAGGCAGCTCATCTTGAGCACGCATCTTTTCAGACTCGCTCTCTATGTTCGGCAGTACGACGAGTTCCATGAACTTTTTGATGAAAGTTGATTTACCGGTTCTTACAGCCCCCACTACACCCAAATATATATCGCCGCCAGTCCGTTCTGCGATATCTTTGAAGATATCAACTTTTTCCATTAGTTCCCCTCCCCATTCCAGAGTAGTGTTTGGGATAGACAATATATGTCTATGATGTTGTCCAACGAATATGACTGTTCTGGTGATAAAACTAAAAATAATATCGTAGATTCGATCGTTCGATCACCTCATCGTCGGAGAAATAACCATCCTATTGAACGAAAAAAATCCCTCCCTTACTACACTTTATTGGTAGAAGAGAGGGAACATACCTATTTCGGTGAGAAAAAACTTGTTTTCCGAGAACTTGTCATTATTCGGATTTTTCGAATAAAAAGACAGGCTCATCATTCTCGACCGTATAAGGGACAGAGAATGCAGGGACAAATGGAGAATCTTCCATCAGGATGTCCCTTATGTCATCACCTTTTTTATAATCATACTCTTTGTTTTGGAGTGCCTGGTATAGATCCATAGAATAATCGATATAGACGTTATTCTGTCCATCTACAATGAACGGAAGGTTATTACCTGTGAATGGACTCTTCACGACTGGCTGCTCCTTATAACCTAATTCTTTGTGCTTTAGCGTATACCGATTGTTCGCCAAAACATCTTTATAAGGTGGGTAGTCCTTTTTCTGGATATATAACCGTAATTTCATTTTGAAGTCTTTAAGCTGTTCTACTGTTTCAAGATCTACTAGCTTTACGACAGGGTCTTTCTCAACGTCGACCAGAACGTATTGAAAGACACCCCCATTTTCAAACGAATTGCCTGGAGGTTCCGGCATATACCGTGGTACTAGTTTTCCGAAATCGATAGGATACTTGATGTAAATGCCAGTGCCCTGTTCCCGGTTCTCAATCGGCAGCACACCATTATCCATACGGTACTGGTTGACCGCATCTTGGACAGTATTGAGCTGTTGCTTATAAGGTACTCGATTTTGTGCCATTCGCTCCTCTGGATAGAGACAGCCCGTCAACAGTGTAAAAGAAAGGACACCTACGACGAAATATATGAAACGCTTCATGTTATCACCTGACTTACTAAGCTATGTAAAATCATCTTACTAGGTATTACTCTGGAACGGGACCGCTGAACACGACAAATATGAGCAGGATCCCTGCAGTAATCATACATGCATATGCAAAGATTGAGATGATCCCTTTGAGGATACCGTTCAATTTCGTCCGGCTGATGGATATCGAAATGACCGATATGAACATCAGTCCGATCGCAGCTAGAGCGATCCACATCTTGATTAACCCTTCAGACATGCGCTTACCTCCTTATTTCCGGGTTTCATTATAGCACATTTTCTGAATAGAACATATGAACAAGAAAGGACAACTCAAAGAATCATCGCGATAAAAAATAAAAGCTGAAGAAAAGGGGCGCCTTTTCTCCAGCAATTGACTAAATAACATTTCCCGCTGCAGCTCAAATGTCCATTCCATGCTAGTTTATGCAAATTTATGGATACCTGTATCGCTCAATCGCCTATTTTTACCTCAATATTATTTCTTATTGAACATTTTCGCGATCGAGGCCATGTCCAGAGGGATATTATTATTTATGATCGCCTTTACGATCTGATCTTCTTTTTCTTTTGAAACCGGTACCCCCGCCATACGAGAGACCTGTGAAATCAATTGGCGAATCGTCTTCTCATCACGTAAATTGGCATTTTGTACAGAATCGGCTAGCTTGAAAATATCTTCTTTCTTTACACCTGTCTTCTTTTCAATGTCATCCATGAAATTTCTGTCCATCGAAGTCCTCCTCACACGTAACATTCATAATATCCTATGCGATGGAGGGCACTTCGTGTGCTTTATTCAGGATTTTTTTCGTTTAACGTATATCGACTCGAAATCAACGAGCTCAAGTCTTCCCCTTCGTGAGTCCTGCTTCTTCTCATCAGGGAATCGACTGCTTCCTTCGGATGCTTGTCATGGAAAAGCACTTCATACAATTCATTCGTAATAGGCATTTCAACGCCTTCTTTCTTGGCGAGCTGATAGGCCGCTTTCGTTGTTCGTACCCCTTCGACGACCATGCCCATGTTTTCCAGGACCTCATCGAGAGAGTTGCCCTTCCCGAGCAGATTACCTGCTCTCCAGTTCCGGCTATGTACACTCGTACAAGTAACGACGAGATCTCCGATTCCGGATAATCCTGCAAAAGTGAGAGGTTGTGCACCCATTGTCGTTCCTAACCGTGCGATTTCAGCTAGACCACGTGTCAACAGGGCCGCTTTCGCATTGTCCCCGTAACCTAAGCCATCGGACAGCCCGGCACCTAAAGCGATGATGTTCTTCAACGAACCTCCAAGTTCGACACCCACAATATCCGGATTCGTATACACTCTGAAGTTCGGGTTGATGAACAGATCCTGGACCTGTTCTGCTTTTTCGTGGTTTTTGGAAGAGACCGTCACAGTAGTCGGTTGGCGAAGACTAACCTCTTCGGCATGACTCGGTCCGGAAAGCACGACAACGGCTTCACGCAGCTCTGCAGGAATCTCATCTTCTATCACTTCTGACACTCTATAGAGCGTATCAGGTTCAATTCCTTTACTTGCATGGATCAAAGTCACCTTGTCCTCCAGATCCTCTTTCATCTGGTTCAGTATTTCTCTTAAAGCGCTAGTCGGAGTAACGAGCAGAATCGTATCCGTGTTGGAGACAGCTTCTTTCAAGTCGTTTGTCGCAATGATGTTTTCAGGTAGTTCTACATCCGGTAGATACTTTTGGTTTGTATGGCGTTCATTGATCTCATCCACCTGCTCGCTTCTACGAGCCCATAACCGTACATCATGTTGGTTATCCGCCAGCACAAGTGCCAAAGCGGTTCCCCAACTACCTGCACCAATAACAGCAATCTTCTTCATTAACTTGTCACTTCCTTCTTCTGACCTAACTTGCTTTCAGTACCTTTCATCAACCGCTGGATATTCGTACGATGACGCCACAAGGATAAAAGGCCGATAACGGTAGCGAGAATGATATAAGCTGTCCCATATTCGCCCATAAAGGCTGCCAAAATCGGTGTAAGAATGATAAAGAACAGCGATCCCAATGATACATATCTAGTCAAAGCAATCGTCAAAATGGCGACCCCACCTGCGATGAGGGCAGGAATGAATACAAGGATGGCAAATACGCCAATGGTAGTCGCTACACCTTTGCCGCCTCGGAACCCGTAATAAATCGGCCAGTTATGTCCGACAATCGCAAACAGACCTGCTAGGAAAGCGACCCAGCCTTCTACACCTAATAGATAGCTGAGTAATACGGCAACAATCCCTTTGGAAGCATCCAACAGCAATACTGCGATTGCAGGACCCCATCCTAGGACACGAAGGGTGTTGGTAGCGCCTGCATTCCCGCTCCCTTGCGTACGGATATCCACCTTCTTGATTTTCTTAGCGATCAGATAACTGAAACTGATCGAACCGATAAAATAACCGATGAGTATCGCAAGAATGATATTGATGATGTCCATGAGTGCCTCCTATTCATTTTTTCTACGAGCAATAATGCGAACCGGAGTACCTTTGAATCCGAAAGCTTCGCGAATCCGATTTTCGATGAACCGCTTGTACGAAAAGTGGAGCAGTTCAGGGTCGTTCACGAACAACACAAATGTCGGCGGCTTGATTGCCACCTGGGTAACATAATTGATTTTAAGCCTTCTACCTTTATCAGTCGGTGTCGGATTCATCATGACAGCATCCATGATGACATCGTTCAATACATTCGTTTTCACACGCATTGTATGGTTTTCAGCTACCTGCTCAATGACTGGCAGTAGAGTGTGTAGACGCTGTTTCGTTAACGCCGAAACGAAAACGATCGGAGCATAGTCCAGGAATAAGAAATGATCGCGGATCTTCTGTTCGAAGTCACGTAGCGTCTTATCATCTTTCTCGATCGCGTCCCATTTGTTTACGACGATGATGACCGCTCGACCCGCTTCATGAGCGTATCCTGCGATTTTCTTATCTTGTTCGATAATGCCTTCTTCTGCATTCAAGACGACAAGAACGACATCAGAGCGATCGATCGCTTTCAAAGCCCTTAATACACTATATTTTTCGGTGGTTTCATATACTTTTCCTTTTTTTCGCATACCTGCCGTATCAATGATGACATATTCTTGACCATCTTTCGTGAATTTGGCATCGATTGCGTCACGTGTCGTACCGGCTATGTCACTTACGATCACACGCTCTTTACCGACGATCGCATTCACGAGGGAGGACTTTCCGACGTTCGGACGTCCAATCAATGAAAATTTGATTGTAGAATCGTCATAATCCTCTACGTCTTCCTCAGGAAAGTGCTTGACGACTTCATCGAGAAGATCTCCGAGTCCAAGACCATGCGCCCCAGAAATGGCGACTGGTTCTCCGAATCCTAACGAGTAGAATTCATATACCTCACTCATGCGCTCTGGGTTATCGATTTTATTGACTGCAAGTACGATCGGCTTTTTCGAACGGAAGAGGATTTGAGCTACCTCTTCATCTGCAGAAGTAATTCCATCACGTCCATTAACCATGAAGATGATGACATCCGCTTCGTCAATAGCAATTTCGGCTTGTTGTCTCATCTGTTTCAAAAGTGGTTCGTCACCGAGGTCGATCCCACCTGTGTCGATTACATTAAATTCTGTATTCAGCCATTCTGCTGAACTATAAATACGGTCCCGAGTTACGCCTGGCTTGTCTTCCACAATCGCTAGACGGTCCCCGATGATACGATTGAATATTGTCGATTTTCCAACATTAGGACGTCCGACAACAGCTACAACCGGTTTACGCATAACATCACTTCCTTCTCTTCAATGCTTCCAATCCTTATGATTGGTGCATTTCCAATCCATCTTCCGTATGTAAAATCAATTTACAATTAGAACTCATTTATTTTAGCAAAAAACAAGGTTCCCTACAACATCGGAAACAACGGCCGATTAATGAACCCCTTCCTTCACATGTTTGACGGGTCGATCCACCTTCACCTTCAGCTTGCTGATGAAGGATTCATACATCGTCCAAAGAAAGACGATTCCGCACGCCACTACTAGGACATTTAAAAAGATGAAGGATCCAGAAACATACATCGGATGCATGTCCAACATGAAAATGGTGTATCCCACTTCCCCATGGATCAATGCGGAAATCACTACAGAAAGTCTAGTCCTGACCGTTTTCAGCATTAAAATCGAGAGTAATGCCACCGGAAGCGCCATAAAGAAATGAAAACTGAACATGACCCAAATTGGATCATTCATGACGATGACATACAAACCGAGATATACAAGGGATAACAGGATACTCACAAACATGCTGTACATCGTATCTCTGGCAGTCTGCATACCAATGTAAGCATAACTGATTAATGCGAGCATTAAAAGGGTTCCATTCATGGAAAAACGATCGATATGAAAAGTGAAGGTCGATGTGTAAATGAGTAGGAGAAAGAAGATGGAGAGATACACTCTTTCCTTCGTTTTCTTCATAAGAAATGTCGTAATTGTCCAAGCAATCCAAGCTAACCAGTAAAATGCAGCACCTTCCATATTTTCAACTCCACCTTCTTGTTTTGGCATTAATCCACATCCTTAATAAGTATGGAAATGGAAGGCGAATTCTAAACTGTAGAATCTTTATTAGGGTGTAAAAATGTATAGGAATCCTTCGATTTCTAAAACTAATTGAAAAGGAGTGATGAAATTGGGAAAAGACAGACAAGAAAAGAAGTTGAAGCAATCAGGACGTGTAGAATCTGATCGTGACCGAGGTTTGCGTTTTAAAGGGGCGACTCGCATGGATACCCCAGAAGAGGCGAGACGGGATAATCAACATTAAATCGAGGTGCAGGTGAATCTAATCGATGATGACTATGGTCATCAGGTTGACCTTTCGAAAATTAAAAAAGGCGAGCGCAAATGCGCTCGCCTTCATTCGTTCATTTACTTATACTTCTTTAGTTGATCGCCGATCATGTCTCCAAGTGAGAAACCGGAATTTCCATCTGTCTCTTTGCTGTATTCAGGATCGATTTTCGATGGACGGTTTTCTTCTTCAAGTGTAGCGCGGATGCTCAAGGAAATACGTTTTTCATCCGTATTGATGTCCAGCACTTTCACTTTCACGACTTCGCCTTCGGACAGCACTTCGCTTGGTGTGCCGATGTGACGGTTGGCGATTTCTGAAATATGCACTAGGCCTTCGACACCAGGTGCCACTTCAACGAATGCACCGAAGGAAACTAAACGTTTCACTGTACCCTCAGCGACTTTACCTTTTTCAAGTACATCAGAGACGTTATCCCATGGTCCAGGCAACGTTTCTTTGATGGATAATGAAATACGCTCATTATCGCGGTCAACAGAAAGTACTTTCACTTTCACAGAATCCCCTTCGCTTACCACTTCAGATGGTGTTTCCACACGGTGGTGTGCGAGCTGGGAAATGTGTACAAGACCATCGATGCCGCCGATATCAACGAACGCACCGAAGTCTGTTAGACGCTGAACCGTACCTTCAAGTACTTGACCAGCTTCTAGTGATTGAAGCACTTCTTGCTTTTTCGATTCTTCTTGCGCTTCAAGGACTGCACGGTGAGACAAGATCAGCTTGTTGTTTTCCTCATCTAGCTCTACGATCTTGACTTCAAGTGATTTTCCTTTATAAGAAGAGAAGTCTTCGACGAAGTGTCTTTCCACAAGGGAAGCAGGGATGAACCCGCGCACGCCAAGATCGACCACTAGACCGCCCTTGACTACGTCAGCGATATCGACTTCTAAAGTTTCATTGTTTTCATGAGCTTCTTTTAACTCAGACCAAGCTTTTTCAGCAGAAATCGCACGCTTGGAGAGTACCAGTTCTTCTTCAGTTAGTTTAATCACTTTAAGTGTTAATGTATCTCCCTCAGATAAAACATCACTAACTTTTTCAACATGCAAGCTAGAGAGCTCACTGATCGGCAGGATTCCATCCATTTTATATCCTGCATCGATTAATGCATGCTTTTCCTCGACCTTTGTAACAGTACCGTCTACGACGTCCCCCGTTTCCAAAGGCTTCATTTCTGAAAGTTCTTGATTCATTTCATCAGTCATTGGCTTTACCTCCTTAAGTGTCTAAACGAAGAGAAACTATATAAGACCCTTCACATAAAATTCAGTGAAAGAGTATGTATAAGTGAGTGTCCAAAAAAATGTTTTGAACATTCTCAATCTCCATTCTCTTTCCTCTAACTTCTTACAAATAGCGAGATTTGTCAAGTAACTATGCTTCTATCTTCAGGACTTATTTGCCTCATACAATTTGCGTATTTCTGCCATGATTTTCTCGGTTGCGTCCTTTGCAGAAGCCTTATTTTCTTTCAATTCACTGAAGTCGATTTCAGGTCCGTAAACGATCTTCACAGTGCGGAATAGTTTGAAAGGACCGATGATTGCACAAGGGATTACTTTGGCATCCGTCTTCATCGCAAAGAACCCTGCCCCTGCAAGACCTGAACCGATTTCGCCAGTCTTGCTTCTCGTTCCTTCAGGGAAAAGTCCGACCGCTTTCCCATTTCTCAGAAGTTCTAAGCCTTTACGTAGGGCTTGTTTATCACTCATACCGCGACGGACAGGGAAAGCATGAATCTTAGGTAGGATATTTTTCAAAATCGGGACTTCAAAAAGTTCGGCTTTCGCCATGAAATGGACCGTACGTCCTGAAGACGAGCCGACTAATGGCGGATCCAGATAACTGATATGATTGGAACAGATCAATACGCCATCCTCTTTCGGCACATTTTCAAGTCCTTCCACTTGAATTCGGTACCCTCCGTAAAAGATTCCATTGAATAATGAACGACCTAAATTATAAAGCGCCACCAACCATCAAACCCTTTCATATTCTCTTACAATCGTCAAAATCGCATCTACGACCTCATCAATCGTCATCGTAGTTGTGTCGACCTCGATTGCATCCACCGCTTTTTTAAGTGGGGACACTTCCCGTTGCGAATCCAACAAGTCTCTTTGTTCAATTTCTTTCTTGATTTGTTCTATGTCTGAAGCCATCCCTTTTGATACGTTCTCTTCGTGTCTTCTTTTCGCTCTTTCATCCACAGAAGCAATCAGGAAAATTTTCACCTGAGCGTTCGGAATGACGTGCGTGCCGATATCTCTTCCGTCCATGACGACGGAATGTTTTTCACTCAGCTTCTGTTGGCGCTTGACCATTTCTTTTCGGACTTCCGCATGCTTCGCTACTTCAGACACATTATTCGTTACATCTGAAGTACGAATCTCTTCAGTGACATCCTCATCGTCCAATAGTACGATCTGGCGGTCTGATTGCTTTTGCAAATCGATTTTTGTCGTTTGCAACAAAGATTGCAGTGCATCTTCATTACGGACATCAATACCCTCGCGAAGTGCTTTCAAAGTGATGGAACGGTACATCGCTCCGGTATCAATGTATACATAGGTTAATTCATCTGCGACCTTTTTCGCTACAGTGCTCTTTCCAGCACCTGCTGGACCATCGATGGCAATTTTCATTAGATTACTCATACTTCCTCCTGCTATATCACGTTGTATTCCAATTATTTTTGTTTTTAATCATAGAGAAAACTTGGCTTTGATAGCAGTAAAGCACCCGCTTCTTATGCCAAGTTCACGCATTTATTTCTTCTCAGTTAGGTCTTCCTTTTCAACTCTTCCATCATACCATAGGTCACTGGAGTGGTCTATCGTTTCAACCGTCTCTCCTCTATGGCCATTATGGATCCCTTCATACTGATAAACCTTGTTCATATAGGTTCTCAGACCAGGATTGGCAAGCACCAACTGGGCGATGATGAGAAAGATGAATTGACAAATGATCAGTTTGGTGAAGAGTCGTTCCGTCCTTTTCAAGACATATCATCCTCAGAAATTGGTTTCTTATTTATCTATGCCCAATTTCATGGATCTTTTTACATGATTAAAGGAGACCTTTCTTTTTGAAGCGTAGTTGTTCTTCAAAACAGAATCGTAGGAAATTCTGCTTATCATTTTCGGAAACATCAACGAACTGTAATGGGGCTTTATCCCTTTTGCCATCTTTCCCATCAATGATCCGAATGACTTTTGCATGTTGCTTAGAGTAATGGATCCGGTCTTTCAAAGGCAATACCAACCAACAGATGACATCCATCCCTGCCTTCAATTTGTGTTTCTCAGGCAAATTGATGGCGCAACCTCCTGCACTGATATCGGAGGTCATCGTATTAAATGGTGAAAAATGCACATCTTTCGGGTGGATGGCCACATCAATGGATGTATCGACCCTTACATACTCCCTACGCTGGATCTTTTTCAGGTTCTGTTCACCAGGATAAGAGATGACTAATAAAGGAAGCCGATCTTTCTTCCGATCCACCATTTCCGTATTGAACGAATATGTCATTTTATCTTTCGTTGTAAAATGCCCGTGAAAACGTGTTCCGACCATAAAAAATTCAGACTTGTTCGTCCGAAGGTTTGTCGGATATGTAACAAGCAATCGATCTGTCCCGACATGCTCCACCTTACATTTATATTTGAGTGGTGCTGCGCCAGGCTTATGGATATCCAAGAAAAGAATGTCACCGATTTGAATCATATTTCCCCTCGCCCCTTAATGATTCGATTAGGTCTATTATCTCATTTTAATAAAAAAAGGAAAAGCACATTTTGCGCTTTTCCTTCCCTCGAATTCACTACATGCTATTCACGGGTGTGTTCGGGTCATCAAGCTTTTTCACTTTCTCTTCATACCCATTATCCGCGTTGATGAAAATCCTGAATGTTTCATTTCCGAGTGTGGCGAGGAATTCATAACAGTGCACTTCATCCCCTAAATCGTTTACAATCATCGCCTGATGATTTTCCATGATTTTCAGCTTCGGATTCATTTTGCCTTTCGCTTCTTCAATCGAAAGACTTGGGGAACCGATTTTCCGGTCTTTTTCTCCGACCAAGTAGTTCATTCCTTCATACCCGATGATATCCCCATTGTCCAATGCCACTTTGATCGTAATGGTTTGAGGATAGATCCTAACATCATCTTGCATTTTCACATATGTGAAAATACCGATGTTGTCATATTGGTCGCTTGTTGAAAGCTCCATTTGATCCATCGCATGATTTTTCAAGAACTTCAACGCTTTCTGACTACCCTCGTAAAGGCTGATTTTGGCTTTCTTCACATTACGATCCTGAAGAATCCAAACAGGGTGACCGCCTTTCTTCGTCAGCTCCATATAAATGTTCGATTTTGTGTCCGGTTCATTGATGGAAACTCGATAAGCTTCATATGGGCTGCCTTTTCCGTTGGCCTCAACGATCACTTTGCTACCCTTTTTCAAATTCAAGAACTTGAACGCAAGATCTTTTGCTTCTTTTTTGGATATCTCTTTTCCGGATAAAGCTTTATATTTATTGTCCTTGATATCACTGATCTTCGTCATTTCAGGGCCCCAGTTCACTTCTGAATACCCCTCAACGGACTTGTCGACGGTTTTCAATCCATCGATGATCGTATTGTCTTGTGGATCAGCTTCTGTCGCAAGTGCTAATTCGACATCCATCCAACGAAGATTTTCTTTCATGACCAGTGATTGGACTTTTCTTAATTCACCTTTGATTTCAGAAGCATTTTGATGCAATTTTTCAAGCGTCTTATATTCCTGATCCGAAAGAGGCTTCTTCTCTAGGTCACGGATTGCGATTCGATAGCTGAATTCTCCGATGTTCGTCAGAAACTCTTCCGTTTTGTTAAAAGGAATCAAGGCTAACGGCAATTGTCCGACATCATTATGGGCTTCAGACGTCAATCGCCACACCTCCGCTAAAGCGGGTGACAACTGTTGACGAGAGTTCATCGCAAGTGTCGTCCCGATCTTCTCCTCAAGGGCATCTACGTGGAAATTCAAATCATGGAAGGCTCTTTGGTAGTTATTTTCCGCATTGATCAAAACGGCGTTTTTCTCTTGATGTTCTTTATATCCCCAATAGCCAGTACCAACTACTGCAATCGCTAAAAGGGTGATGAGTATCGTTCGAATCATTCCGATTCACCTCCATTATTTTGCGAAGATATGTTTCCCGATCTGTGTCACTTGATCTCGTGTCCAAATCCAACCAGAAGTCGCAGTGTTCGGGTTGAAGTAATAGATGCTTCCGTCCGTCGGATCCCATCCATTCAACGCATCCTGTACTGCTTTCTTCGCTGTCTCATTCGGTGTCAACCAGATTTGACCATCCGCTACAGCTGTAAAAGCACGGGGTTCGAAAATGACTCCAGAAATCGTATTCGGAAACGACGTGCTTTCGATACGATTTATGATTACTGCTGCTACCGCTACCTGACCGACATAAGGTTCACCCCGGGCTTCACCATATACGGCATTCGCCATCAATTGGATATCATTTTCCGAATAGCCGCTCGGCACGTTTTTACCCTTTTTCGCGGTTTGCTTTTGATCACCTTTAGGTGCAGCCTTCCCTTGTCCAGATGGCGCTTTCGCTTTCCCTTTTTCAGCTTGCTGCTCGATTGGTTGTCCTCCGTAATGGGTGAAGTCTTTGCCCTTGCGGAGATTATTCTTTACAAAGCTTTCATTGTATTTGGAAGCATCAGCAAGTTTCTTTTTCGTGGTGAAGCCTGCCAATCCATCCACCTTCAAACCGAATTCATATTGGAAGTTTCGAAGAGCCCAGTAAGTCCCCCATCCGAAGACGCCATCGATATTCCCGTTATAGAATCCTAAATATTGCAGTCTAGCTTGCAATTCAACTACATCCTCCCCTGTCGCTCCGTGCTGGATGACTTGAGGACTAAACGCTTTCGATTCTTCTACGTTCAGAGCCGTGAGCAAGGGGATGACCAAGAGAATCATGGATAAACATACTTTCAAGCACATAAATCGACTTTTCATCGTTACAGCCTCCTGTTGAATCCTGTGTAGCTTTTCAATGTTCGTAGTTTTTGTCACTGATGGAATTTTATACAAAAGAGGCGAAGTTGATTTTGTGTAATAAAAAAAGCCTGACTGACCTCATCAGGTCAAACCAGACTTCATTTCATCATCATAGTATTGTTTTGTTCTGAGTATGGGCATTCCGGTATTTTCTCTCAGAAGCCACTTGTGCATATTTAATCTTCCTCAACCCTAGCCACCACAGGAAAGCCATAAACGGTAACATGTATAACAACCAACGTTTTTGCATGAAAGCGAAAAGGATATAATCATAAAAGCCATGGAACAGGATCGGTATGAAAAGGGATGCCAGTATGAAAAGCCGTTTGATTGAGCCTTTCTCTGAAGATTTCCCTCTTGAGAGGTAGTATCCCATTATGACACCGAACAGAGCATGACTTGGTACTGGCAGCATTGCTCGATACATTGCAGTTTCTACTCCGTTCGAAAACAGATACAACACATTTTCAGCGGTAGCGAAGCCTAAAGATATCGAAACGCCATAGATGATGCCATCGTAAGGATCATTGAAATCAATATGCTGATAAGCAGCAAAGTAGAGTAAGAACCATTTGAAGAACTCTTCTAATAAGGATGAGACGAGAAAAGCATCCACCCAACTTGGTACAACCATCTCTTCATGTATGCCGAATTGAAGTACCATAACGGGAAAAACAAGAAGAACACCGATGATGAATGTTCTCAATACCATTAATATCGGCTCTGGTTTGTATTTTTCTTTCAGATAGAAAAAAGA
This sequence comes from Pseudalkalibacillus sp. Hm43, assembly GCF_051842935.1. Taxonomy (GTDB): domain Bacteria; phylum Bacillota; class Bacilli; order Bacillales; family Fictibacillaceae; genus Pseudalkalibacillus. The sequence continues at coordinate 1,536,827 of NZ_JBPXRR010000001.1, forward strand.
TAGCAAGGCTATACCAGGAGCTATTCCAGCTGAAAAGATCGTAAACATGTAAATCGTCTCGTTTCCAATTTATTTTCTCTATCGTATCATGAACAGATGCTCCATGGCTTCAAATATTTTCAAAGAGGAAGAACATTTCCATTTAGACGGGAACATCGGAAAATGGTATGTTAAGTCTTGGAGAAACTATTGGAACTGAGGTGAGCAGAATGATGAAAAAAATCCTAGTCATTCATACAGGTGGTACCATCGCCATGAGCGAGGATAAAGATACAGGAAAAGTTTTGCCAGGGGAAGTCAATCCGCTCCATGAAACATATGCTTTGTTATCCCAGGTAGCGGAAGTGACGATGGATGATTTCTTGAACCTGCCTTCTCCCCATATAACGACTGAACATATGATTGAGCTCTCGAATTATATTCATGCTCAATTAGTACAAAATCAATTGGATGGTGTCGTCGTGACACACGGTACGGACACTTTGGAAGAAACGGCCTACTTGTTGGATCTTCTCCATGGAAACGACACTCCAATCATATTGACAGGAGCTATGCGTTCAAGCAATGAACTTGGAGCGGACGGGCCTCATAACCTCATTTCATCCGTCAGAGTAGCTGCAAGTGACGAAGCAAAAGATAAAGGAGTACTTGTCGTCTTCAATGATGAAATCCATACCGCTAAAAATGTGACAAAAACACATACGAGCAACATTGCCACATTCCAAAGTCCCCAATACGGGCCTTTAGGGATCGTAACGAAAAGAGGGGTCCACTTTCACCATAACCTTGTGAATAAGGAGCATTACAAAACGTTGGGTCTTTCAAAAAAGGTAGTGCTTCTAAAAGCCTATGCGGGTATGCACAAAGAACTGCTTCAATCCGTCCGGAACATGCAGATTGATGGCCTGGTGATTGAAGCACTCGGTCAGGGTAATCTCCCACCTGCATTGGTCGAAGAAGTGGAAGCTTTCCTTCGTGAAGACATTCCGATCGTCCTCGTCTCCAGATGTTTCAATGGTATCGTGCAGGACATCTACAGTTATGACGGCGGTGGAAAACAGTTGAAAGATAAAGGGGTCATCTTCACAAACGGTTTAAATGGACCGAAAGCACGCCTCAAACTGATGGTCACATTAGAAATGGATTATCAAATGGAAGAGATCAGAGAAGCGTTTCTGAAGAACTAAATTGATCATAGAATAAGAAGAGGATTGACCAAAATGATATCGGTCAATCCTTCTTCCGTTTCTGGAGTTCTTTTGCAATGAGTCCACCATGGAACCGGCCATTTTCAATGAAGATCTCATTCGCGTTATTGCCTGCAGCAATGACGCCTGAAATGAAAATGCCGTCAACATTCGTTTCCATCGTTTCAGGATCGAAAAGAGGTCTGCCTGTTTCATTTTCAATAGAGACACCCATTTTCGTCAGAAATGAATGGTCAGGGTGATAGCCCGTCATGGCAAATACGAAATCGTTTTTGATTTCCTTCGCCACTCCATCCGCTTCATAACGGACAGTGTCCGGCGTAATCTCCTTCACTTCTGCATTAAACTCCATCTTGACTTTATCATGCCTTACGAGCGCATCGAATTCGGGAAGAATCCATGGCTTGACACTGCCGGAATACTCAGATCCTCTATAGAGGACGGTCACTCTAGCTCCGACCTTTTCAAGTTCAAGCGCTGCATCAACAGCTGAATTTTTACCGCCGATCACAACGACATCTGTATCAAAATAAGGATGTGCTTCTTTAAAGTAATGGAAAACTTTGTCTAAGTCCTCACCAGGCACATTCATATAGTTCGGATGATCATAATATCCAGTAGCGATGATGACGTATGGTGTTTCATATGTCTCTGCAGACCCATCCTGTTTCGTCGAGCTGACAATGAAAGATCCGTCAGCCGTCTTTTCGACTTTTTGAACTTTTTCAAACGTATGAACCGTGAGCTGTTTCCGTTTCACCACTTCCCGGTAATAGGAGAGAGCTTGATTTCGCTTCGGTTTTCTTTGTTCGATAACGAATGGCATGTTGCCGATTTCCAGCTTCTCACTTGTGCTGAAAAATTGTTGATGTGTCGGGTAATTATATATGGAATTGACGATGTTTCCTTTCTCGATGACGATCGGTTTGAGACCAATTCCCTCTAAGGCGATTGCTGTAGATAATCCACAGGGGCCTCCACCGACGATGATTGCATCCGCTTGCATGGTTTCTCTTCACTCCTAATAACTTCATGTCTATATCTTTATCATTTACAACATTTATTCTATAAAATCTTACACGATCATTAACGATTAATTAGTGAGTATGGCTTTTTGATTTGGATGTTTTCGCAAACTTGGTTGCTTTTGCACTTGACTCAAATGCAAATAACCTTTTGGAGAGAGCCTTTAATTTTAAGGTAATTAACACCTTACACATAGGAAAAATCCCCTACCATACATATAGATGATAGGGGATTTTAATGTGTGTTTCAACTTAATCGTCTTAAATCCATCCTCTGAAACGGGATGCTTCAGCCATTTTACGAACACCGACCATATAAGCAGCTAGTCTCATGTTCACTTTTCGGTTGGTGGCTGTAGTCAAGATGTTGTTGAATGCTTTTACCATGACTTGTTCTAATTTCGCTTCAACTTCATCCTCTGTCCAGTAGTAACCCTGGTTGTTCTGTACCCACTCGAAGTAGGATACAGTCACTCCACCAGCACTTGCAAGGACATCAGGTACCAACAAGATGTCGCGTTCTGTCAATATATTCGTCGCTTCAATCGTCGTCGGACCATTTGCAGCTTCCACGACGATCGATGCCTTGATATTGTGGGCATTATGCTTTGTAATTTGATTTTCGATCGCTGCTGGTACGAGGATATCGCAATCCAACTCAAGTAAATCTTGGTTTGAGATCGTATCCTTGAACAACTTCGTCACTGTTCCGAAGCTGTCTCGGCGATCCAATAGATAATCGATATCCAATCCATCTGGATCATGTAATCCACCATAAGCGTCAGAGATTCCGATCACTTTCGCTCCGGCATCGTACATGAATTTCGCTAGGAAGCTTCCAGCGTTACCGAATCCTTGGATCACGACGCGAGCGCCTTCGATGTTGATCCCTTTCTTCTTGGCCGCTTCCCGAATACAAATGGTTACCCCTTTCGCTGTCGCAGACTCACGACCGTGAGAACCACCCAATACAAGCGGCTTACCTGTAATGAATCCAGGAGAGTCAAATTCACGAATACGGCTGTATTCGTCCATCATCCAAGCCATGATTTGAGAGTTCGTGAACACATCAGGAGCTGGGATATCCTTTGTAGGTCCCACAATCTGACTGATTGCACGAACGTATCCGCGGCTTAATCGTTCCAACTCACGGAAAGACATATCACGCGGGTCACAGATGATTCCGCCTTTACCTCCACCGTATGGAAGGTCGACAATTCCTGCCTTCAGACTCATCCAAATTGATAATGCTTTTACTTCTGTTTCTGTTACATTCGGGTGAAACCTTACGCCACCTTTTGTTGGTCCAACAGAATCATTATGCTGTGCTCTATATCCTGTAAAGATTTTGATCGATCCATCATCCATTCTTACCGGGATGCGGACGGTCATCAATCGGACAGGCTCTTTCAACAGCTCGAATACCTCTTCTGGATAACCGAGCTTATCTAAAGCATCATTGATTACAGTTTGTGTTGATATTAATACGTTGTCTTGTCCATTGTTATCGTGTTCATTGGCAGACATGGTTTACCTCCCGTGAAAAATCCATAAATATAAGTATGATTTCAATTTCTCAATGCATAGTATACACCCTAGCACTGATTATGAGAAGTGATATATATAAGTTTTCCATTTTATTTTGTAAACGCTTTCTTATGTTGAGGTTGAACGACTTTTTCTATACCGAATCACGTATTTAAGTTCATTTCCCCCTTGTTCTTAAGCCTTCTTTCACTATTCTGAGCTTTTGAATCAAAGTTCCATATTTACGCCTCTAAATAGAAAACTTGGCAGAAGCCAAGCTTTATGAACCATTTATTCTTTTCCGGTTAAGAAGAAGTGATTGATCTTTCCGACTGAATCGTCATCTAAGATCAATTTTCCATATTCTCTGACGCGCCATTTTGTTATGGTCGATGGACTTCCGAATTCGGACAACAGAGCTACGAACATATCAACATCGAGACGTTCATAATCTTCCTCTTCGAAGGAAGCGTAGTAGCGTCCATTATAGTGATAGATCTCTCCACCTTTGACCCCTAACGGATACAACCGTGAAGTCAATGCGATGAGATCATCGAATCCGTCGAATTCATAAAAGACGTCGTCGCTGATGTCCATCGTCACTTGAAGCTCCAAAAATTCATCATCGTAGTCCTCATCTTCATTGGTCGATTGCCCCTTCGTAACGATTACGACCATACCTTGAGCTGGTAATGAAAACACTTCGACAGCTATAGGACCATCAGCTTTGAAGCCAAGCTCATCATCCGCCTCCAGCATCATATCCCTGAATAGCTCATGTACCTTAGGGAGGTCTTGCCACATTTCTTCTTTTGAAATACCACGCTCGTCAAGGTCATCCAACGTTAAGAACACTTTTATCTTATTATATGTCAAACGCTCCAATCGCATATATGGTCCTCCTTAACAGCAATACTCCACCCTTTCTACACTATATGATGGTGCAAGAATAAGGTTCATGATGGTCATGTTGTTCTTCAGGTTTTTGAAGATGTCGATCGAGAAAAGGTCAATACATGGGTTTGTGCCGGTGCACAAAGTCTGAAAGGGAGCTGCGTATATCCGAATCCGTTACTGATGAATAGTAATGTACCGGCATGTCGGCTAATGCCACCTCGTGCGGCAATCCCCCATTTAAAAAAGCGGATTTGGCCACCGTGGGTATGTCCGCTCAATACGGCACCGATTCGATCTTCTCTCTGCAGTTTCTCCATAATATTCGGGTTATGGCTGATCAGGATCCTGTATCCTCTCTCATCTATGTCTTGCAGAGCGAGTCTCAATTCATCCCGATCCAGTGTCGGATCATCTACTCCGATCAAGTGTAAGACATCTTCATCTGTTTCAAAACGTGCACAAGTGTTATCAAGTATTGTAACACCTTTATCTTTCAATAGGACATCCAATCTTCGAAAATCAACCTCATAATCATTATTCCCCCACACGAAATAAATAGGAGCAATTTCTGATAGTTTGTCTAAATTCCTTGAAACCCTGTCAAAAGGAACACCCTTTTCCATCAAGTCGCCCCCGATGACAACCAAATCGATCGGCTCGTCAATCTGATCCAATAGACGGTCATCGATGGTCCTTGTATGGATATCCGAAATAAAAAAAACCTTTAAGCCATTGAAGCTTACAGGATAATGTTCAAGTTGAATCTCCTTTTTCTCAATAGTCACTTTATGGGCTTCAACCCACATATGGACAATCAATAGGATTCCGCATAACAATAGAAAACCGATGAAGTAAATCATTCCACACCTTCCTGTCTTCGTACATGCTTATTCGCCTGTAATATCGAAATGATACCATAAAAGAAGGTGCATGGTAATAATATCAGCATCACTACCACGTTCATCTGAAAAAGAAAATACCAGCTTGTCAGGAGTAAGACTACGAATAGCGCTTTCTGAAACAGGCTTCCTTTCGAACGATCTTTCAAATCACGGATGGTTTTCTTAATCATAAATCCGTAAGCTAAGATACCGACCATACTCATAAACGAAATGGTAACGAACATAACAGGTTGAAAAATTAATGTACCTAGCCACCTTCTGAATTCTTGCATATTCGTGGTAGGAATTTCAATAACAACAATATAGAAAGACCAATATCCGATTATAAGAGAAAAGAATCGTGTAAACAAGAGAATCCCTCCCCCTACACGTTATGTAGAGAAAGGGACTTTCATGTTTAATCTTCCTTGATATCGAGGACCCTGAATCCAGATGCCTCCAGTTTTTTTACGAACTTATCGATGTTCTGCTGCTTTTCCACTTTCATGACGATTCTGCGGATGAACTTATCCGTTTCATCGAACGTCGTGAGTGAAATGATGTTCTCATGAAATTGCTTCGCAATCTCTGCAAGTCTGGCGATTCGGCCTTCCGCTTCAGAGGAGGAGAATGAAATCCTTACTCCTTTACGCTTCATACCGAATGCGCTCTGGAACTGTTCCAGGATATCTGACCTTGTGATAACCCCTTTCAGTTCACCACTTTGGTTTACAACAGCGACCAAAGGACGGTCCTTCACTCTTAAGAACGTATTCTCGAAGATCTCTTCTTCATCGATATACTCTTCTTTATAAGCAGCAACATCACCTGCCACAGTCTGCGCAAGGAAATCATCCCTTTGCATACCGGATTCGAAAAACGCCTTATAGATCTTGTTGAGTGTGACAAGACCACCGTAATGATTTCCGTTCACTACGGGCATACCGTCAATCTGATATTCTTCCATCTTATGTAACACTTCTTTCAAATTCTCGGAAGATTGGACGATATAAGCCTTTTCTTTTGGTATCATGACGCTTTTGACAAACATGGTATCCCCCCTGATATATTCGTACTATAACCCATTCGAGATTCACTTGGATATTTCCTACTAGAATGTGTAACAAATTAATTTTTATCAGAATATTTAAACAATAGAGGTTGAAAATTATGTAAATTTACATTAAGATATGAGTAAGATAAAGCGCTTCAGAAAATTCTAAAATTTAAAGTTAGGAGAGGACACACCATGACCATATCCAAGTTTACGAATAAGTCTCTCGTTCTCGATCAGGATTTGGAATACAGCCAGAAAATCGGACTCCCAGTAGAAGTTTTCTGTATGAAGGATCATGAAACCGTTGCATTTGGAAGAATCCAATTGATTACGAAACAACATGTACGCGTCAACGATCAGCTTTTCTGCAGAGATGCAAACGCTTTTTTCGGTTGCCCGTGCCCGATGTAACCGGCTGCCAATACCATCACTTATGATATAAGTTGACATCATGGTCTTTTTTCAACCATTCAAACACCTCGTGACGATGTTTCCATGGAACTGGTTTATCCCACAGTTCTTCTCCTCTTTCAATCGTTGCTATCCTGAGCTCTTCGAATTCACTTTCAGCTTTTACATGTTTCTTCTTATAAAGGATGATTTGGACAAAACATAAGAGTCCTCCAACAAAAAGGACGAACAACAGCATATCCTGCATGAAATACTCACTGACCTTGCGATTGTTCATGAACATGGTTTCGAGAGTAGGAAGTTTATAGAAGTAGATATATAAGACCGCAAAGAACAAGATGACGAATAGCGACAACGACCATTTCAACAGGATCTGTTCGAATCGTTGTTCCTTTTGTCTTTTCTCCACCAAACTCTTGATCACTTCCAGCGTCACTTCAGATATTTGATATTGCTTGAATTTCCAAACTCTTAATCCATCCATTTGAATTCCCTCCTATTCAAACCTATGCTAGGAGGGAATGTCGTATACATGCACTTCAAACCCCTTTTAACGCACGATATCAATCAGTTTTACGGCATCTTTTTTCAACTCGTCATTCAAGTCAAAACCGTTCGAAAAATAGAAAACGGTAAATACGAGTAAACCGAGAAAGGCAACGACGATGATCCTGGTGATCCAAATGTGGATTTTACCTGATGGTGTCGTCTCTTTTTGCTTGGTTTTTTTATTGGAACGATGTTTTTCACTTCTAGGAGGTAGATGGAGGATATCCACCTCATCTTTCTCAGACACATGTCCGTTGTTCATTTTCGCTCGCAAATCCGATGCTTGATCATGTTGATTCAACATGAGTAGCCCCCTTCACTGATGGTCAAAACCTTCATTGTTCATTAGCCTTACGGACAGAAAACAAATTATAGCGAATGATCAATCCTAATAGAAAATCAATGCATATATGAATAACGATCGGAATCAACAAATTCCCAGTGACCATGAAAATCCAACCAAGCAGAAAACTCAATAGAGTAACAAATAGAAGTAAGACAGGTTTCGTAATATACCGGATGTGCATGAATGCAAAGAGCAAGCTTGAAGCGACATATCCAATGTTCACTTGTAAGACTCCACGAAACAAGATTTCCTCTGAAACACCTATAATGATTGAAATCAAAAAGAGGTGAAAAACGGATATATTCGAGAAGATCCGCTCATTGATCCCTCCATCATCGATCCATTTCTTCGGTACCTTTATCCACAAAAGAACGTCCAGTACAACAATGATAACGACAGTAGGTAGGGTCCAAATAAGAAGTGAACCCCACTCTAAATGGAACAACGCCACCCATTCGTCTACACCTTGGTTGAAAACCAATGAGAACAAGAGCGTCAGGAATAAGAAGATGCCTTGCGTAAAGTATAGGTTTATATATAGATCTTTCTGTGACAAAGACTTAATGATCTCTTTCTGATTCAACTGCTCAAACATGCAAATTCCCCTGATGGAATATCCTCGCTAATTCTTCTTCCCATCCTATGTCCTCTGTTGGAGCTTCCGTTTGCGTAACTTCTTTTCGTTCATAATCCTCCACTCGTAAGCCGCAATGACTACAGCAATGATCCGGTCGATCAATCAATGTTTCTGAAAAGGCTGCTAAAATACTCGATCGTTTACAAGTATCCGTTTCAATCCATTTCTTCATATATCGGATGCGCCGTTTCTTTTCTTGAATTCGCTTTTCCATCTTATCAAGTAAAGCATCCTTCCATGCTTGAAGGTCCTGATCATCGTCACGTAAGAAGTTTTCATAATGATACCGGATGAACCGTTCACCGGTTTCAGACACGTCCAGTGATTGCAGCACATGATCCAGGTGACTTCTTTCCTTTGGATGATGTGCCATAGCCCGGCTGAAACCATCAAGCTGTTCGGGTTCAGGGAACTCTATCTCGATCAATCGTTCAGGAATAAAGTCATCGTCCTCATGGTATAACAAAATGGCTATACTCGATTTTCCGTCTCGTCCAGCACGACCTATTTCCTGGAGATAGGCTTCCATATTCGCCGGAAAGTGATAATGGATGACGAAGCGGATATTCGATTTATTGATTCCCATCCCAAAGGCGTTTGTGCAACAAATAACATCTAGTTCATCATAAATGAATTGTTTTTGGATCAACAACCGATCGTCGTTTTCCATACCTCCATGATAGTACGCCACACGTTCGATCCCGTTTTGTTTCAGGTTCGCTGTCAATGTTTCAGCGATAAGCCGACTTGAAGTATAGATGAGTCCTGGTCCTTCTAATCGCTTCACATAATCTATGAGACGATCCATCTTATCTGTTTGATCCAACACCTTTTCCACCTGCAATGCGATGTTCGGCCTGTCCACCGAATAGACGTGCTGCTTCGGCTCATGTAACTTCAATTGATGGATGATATCCAACCGGACTTTTTCAGTAGCTGTGGCTGTCAGTGCAAGGATCGGAGGCCTTCCAATCTGTTCGCATATCTTTCCTAGCTTCAAATAGTCGGTTCTGAACTCATGACCCCATTGGGAAATACAGTGCGCTTCATCCACAACGAATAGAGAGATATGCGTTTTCTTCAAAGCATCGAACAACACATCCGACTGTAACGTTTCAGGTGATAAGTAGATGAATTTGAACCGCCTGATATTCTTGAGGATCTTTTTCCTTTGTTCAAATGGTAAACCGCTATGAAACGTGTATACCCTTTTCTCACCGTTCCGTTTCAATTGCTCAACCTGATCTTCCATCAATGAGATGAGAGGTGAAACGACAATAACGCTCCCGGGTACGATATAAGCGGGAAGTTGGTAACAAATCGATTTACCTGTGCCCGTCGGAAGCATGGCAAAGACATCTTCTCCCTGTAGGACATCTTCAATTATTTCCTTTTGTCCTCTCCGGAAAGAAGTGTGTCCGAATCGGTCCATTAAAAGTTGCTCAATCGACAAGGCTCATTGCTCCTTTATTCAAGCTGGTTTCAGCAGTATGTTTCGATAAGGTCAACCGTATCTGGAAATAGGTAAAATCCTCATCCAGATCCTGTTTGATGTCTTTCAGTTTTTTACTATTCAGCCGATTCGACGATTCCATAATCTTGATTTGATCTGTGTTCGATATGTATGGTTCAATTTGAAAATCTTCGACATGAATGGCGAGCTCAACGATATGGTCCTCAATCGTACTCATCTTCAAATTCCGTATCATCGGCAGCTTTTCGTGAGGATAACCTGCCTGGATCAACTCGTATGTTTTTCTCGTAGATTCCGTTAACGTGTATTCAGAGTCCAGATCAGAAATGAATAGGTAAAGGGATGGAAATTGAGACCGACCCTCCATGACGATACGAACAAGACGATGAAGAGCCGCTTGAAAATGAATGTGACACTCCATCGGGTCCATCTTCAAGTGTTCCGACATCTGTGTGGACGTCCTTCCAACCCGGTTGTATCTTGTGAGCCGAAAAACTAGGTTTTCAGATGTCTTTCGATCAAATCCATGTAGGAGGGACTTCAATTCTTTATGTATGACTTCTGAGACACGTATACGATCTTGTGGTGCTTTCGGGAAATGATGTTTTACCCATGCTAAAACCTGTGGATCATTCTGGATCGGATGAAACTTCGAATCATCCACTAACAAGTACGAAAGGGTTTGGGTGAATAGTGAGAATCGCCGCCAAAACACACGTGCGATATCTCCAAACCGCCATCCATCCAAAGCATCCGGAATCGGTTTATTTTCCAGCTTGTCCTGTAAAGTCCATTCGCCGAGTTCCGTTAAGATCGCCTTTTGGTTTTCTTCTAGATGGATCCATCCCTTTTTCTCGAATTCATGTATCTTTGACGCGAAGGCTGCATACTTATATCCTTGAAACGTTCCAAACAAATGGGACAGTCCAAAAAGTTTCCCATCTTGGACCGTCTGTGAAGACTTTTTACCTGTTAATAGATGGAAGAGACCTGATGTCGTCCGTTCTCCGTTCATACGATGAATTCCGAACAAGTAGATCATTTCAGCATAATCCATATTTCCATACCTCCTCCCCATCTATACTCTTATTGTATCAAAGGTTGTTTAGATTTTGGTCAATTTGGGAAAATTGCTTATGTAGATGAGAGTATTGAGAAACCCTTATTTGATAAGGATTCTCATTGAATTTAACTGTTGAAATCTCTTAACAACAGTTTTACAATAGTAATATGGATATATAAAATGGTATCATTTGGAGAATATGAACTGTTTTTTAATTGATAATAAGCAGGATTAGAAAAGTGGATGACGAAAGACAGTTTCATCAATTACTAGGAGGGTAATTTCGATATGCCAAAGTACACAATTGTTGACAAAGAAACTTGTATTGCTTGCGGAGCTTGTGGAGCAGCAGCACCTGATATCTATGATTACGATGATGAAGGAATTGCATTCGTAACATTGGATGACAACCAGGGAATCGTAGAAATTCCAGATATCTTGCACGAAGATATGCAAGACGCCTTCGAAGGTTGCCCAACAGATTCAATCAAGATCGCAGAAGAGCCTTTCGATGGAGATGCAACTAAGTTCGAATAAAAAATACTTACGAAGACGCCCTCAATGCAGGGCGTTTTTTATAGATTATTACAAATGATAATCATTGTCAATTAAAAAAGAACGCCATAAGAAGCTATCGGGTTCTGATACCTGTCACAAAACCGTAATTTACTTAAGAAATTGCATATGGAAATGCATAGATAATTTCACTGTATTTCATATCGTATAAGATAAAAAATAAGCCGAACTTTCAATCCATTACGGATCGATGTGCGGCTATTTTTTTTCAGCTTTTTAAACTAAAGCGCGCGATAATTAATGAAGAATGACTAATTCATAAATCTAACGGACATTGAGGACCTTATTTCTATAACTTATTCATTTTCACTAAACTTAACGGACATATGATACCTTATTTGGTCCAAAATCATCAAAAACAATATACTTTTTAAAGAATAGCGTCTCTGATGTCCGCTTGCACACCGAAATTAGCGTTTTTGTCACAAATAACGGATCTGATGTCCGTTAATCCCTATCTCCCACCTTCAACAATCCTGTCCTTTTGTTGAATAACAATAAGTGTGTATCTAAGTACACTTTTAGCATTATCCATATAATATTTCAAAATTTGATTACCTTCCGCATTCTAACAAAAACAAATGCAGGTCAATTTGCAAACATACAGGGGATTCTGTAAGGTTACAAATTCGTATGCATATGTTCAAACAATTTAACGTTCTATTTGAGCAATAATCCTTATTTATCAACAAAAATAGTGCCTCAAATTGCTATGCAATTCGGGGCACATTTTAGTCAACATATTTATTGTTTGTGATAGATAACCGAACCGGTTAATAAGAAGCGTTCTTTTTTTATATGGATCTTTTCTTTAGGATTGTTGAAATCGGATCATTTTTGTTAGGAAACAACTTGTGCAAGTTGAGTACCTTAAGCGGAAATGAACTCAAGAGCAACAATATTTGCGGAAATAACCTTCAGTATTATCGTTTCAGGTAGAATGATCTTCATAGGGATGAATAGCTACTTACTTCTCTTTGAAAATACCAATCAAGGCTGTGGACTTATCTTTCGAGTGTGCGAAGACGACGAAGGTGAGACCATATTGCGGTATGTTGCGTCCAGCGTCTACGAGACCTGGATTCAGATACTCATCCTGATCTGAGAACAACCAATCTCCTCTTTGGTCTTGTGCTGTCAGCGTGATCCCCAACGATTCCTGATAATCCAAATATTCTCCGTTCGTCCTTGAAATGCCGAAGGCGGCATCATTCACTTGATACTTCGTTGACGCGATTGTGCCGTCACTCCATTTCAACGTAGACTGATGAGCATCCACGACACCTAAAAAACCTTCCCCAGGATGTGTTCCTGTCCAGTTGTCTGTATAAGATAAGTCTACATACCAGACAACCAATCCGGGATCATATTCCATGAGTGATTCACCCCTGAGGATGTGCTTGAGACCTTGGTCTACTCCCTGGTGATTCCGCCATTCCAGCAAGTAATAATGCTTTGAGGAGAAAGTGCCGGTATCTTTACTGAACCCTTCCAATGCAAACTGAGCATCCCCTTCTGCGTCATCCCAAAGAATCGTTTCTCCATCCATTTGGATATGGATATCATCTAAATACAATCCTTTTTCCGTGGCTGCGACATCCGTCCAGTAGTTCACCTTCAAGTCTATGATTTTACCCGCAAATGGGGATAAATCGAATACGCCGTCCACCCATCCATCCGAATGACCTGTTATGCCATGACCAGGATTTTGTTCATTGGGATCCTCTGATGTGGTCAGGTTCCCTTTGATTGAAATCCATTCTTCTGTTCCGGTTTCCTTGATCTGTATGGATGCATAATCCCAATTTTCTTCGATTTCATACCAAGCCTTGAACGACAGGCTCGCTTTCTTTGCATTCTGCAGATTGACCGTCGTCAACATGGCGTGATCCAAGCTATTCCCTTTACCGCTGTAATACTCATAGTTTCCACTGTATGGTTCATTGACTTGTGTCATCTTATCCGGAAGCTCTACCCGGATTGCATCGTTCCAGATTCCTTTGTCGTTTGCCTGATCCAATACGGCGAGCTTTGCATGAAAAGACGGATCCGTTATATCAATCGACATTCCGGTCAGCCAATTGCCACCAACATACCCTTGTAAAAATTCCTTTGCCCATGCACTGAATCCAGTGGGCTCCGTTCCCGGGATGATCCCAGCCCAGCTCCCGCTGCTCATGATCGACCAGTAGGCGACCGGTTCGCCTTCTCCTGAATATTGGGTGTCATACTCATCGGGGAGTCCTAGGTCATGCCCGTATTCATGCGCGAACACTCCCGTAGCGCCATCTTCAGGCTCAATCGTATAGTCGAATGCCCCCATCACACCACCCCAATATGGTACTTTGGCGATTGTGCCGGGTATGAGGAACACGCCTCCTAGATTCCAACGGTGTGACCAGATGGCATCTTCACCTAGCGAGCCACCTCCAGCTTCCTCTCCCGCTCCGGAGTGGACAATCATCAAATGATCCACTAAGCCATCTGGTTCACGATAATTGCCGTCACCGTCCAGATCGTAACGATCCTCCATATCGAAATCCCTTAAATTGATATTCGGATCTTGCGCTGCAAGCATCAACGCTTCTGCAACCAGTGTTCGAGGTTTAGAATCGTTACCATCTGGCTCGGGTCCATTCGATCCATAATAAGACGCTGGGTGTGCAGCCGTGTACCAACCAGCCACTTTTCCATCAACGGAGTAACTCCCCCCTGATTGTTGTTCATAATATTGTCTCATGGAGATCAGATTCTCACCTGAAGGTCCCACATACCCTTCTGCTCCAAAAATCATATCTTCGTAATGGGAAACGGGATATTCATCGTAGTACATATCGGTTTCATCTGGAGAAAACGATCCTGTAGGCAGGTCAGGGAATTGAATGGCAATGACGAGCACCTTATCTGTTCTGACTGCTCCTTGCCATTGTTCTTCAAATACAGAAGGAAGTTGGAAGCTGGAGGATTTTTTTGGCGTTCCATTCGTTTTCAAGGGAAATGGCATCCCTTTCCGCATTCTCTCTTGAACATGTTTCAACCGATCGGCATGCTCTCCCCCTAGAACGCTTTTCCCGGAATGCTTATGCGCTTGTCCATTGGCCCGCTTTTCAAGATATGCCTTCAGTGCTTTCTCTTTACCTGAAGCACTTAATGTATTCGAAATCAATCCTCGCTCAATCAAAGCCTCAATCATGCGCTCATCGTTCACAATTCCGAGGTCGATCGGTCCTGGCTGATCCAAATCCGGTTGTATCCAAGACGTAGCAGCAACAGTCGTCGATGAAAAGATGGTTCCGAACAACAATACAGCAGCAATTGCGAGTCCCCTTAAAGAACTGAGCCTCTTCCCCATTCCTTGAACATCTCCTTATGTGAATAGTCGTCGTCCGCGTCAAAGAGAGTAGAGATGTAATAGTGCATTATATGACCTGGGATGAAGAATGCCCATGTCCAGCACGGAATCAATCCGCCTATTTTTGGGTTAGGCGCCGTTGAAGCCGCTCATACGTTTTTCCATGTACGGAGAGACGTAAGTTTTCAAACGGGGAACAAATTGCTATAATAGGTAACTGTAAGTTGTTACATAGTTAAAGGAGGCCCTATTGAATGGAAAATAAAATTGTCGATGCATTCATTGAAATACCAACAGGAAGCCAAAACAAATATGAGTATGACAAAGAGCAAGGTGTATTCAAGCTTGACCGTGTTCTTTTCTCACCAATGTTCTATCCAGCAGAATATGGTTACCTTGAAAATACATTAGCGCTTGATGGAGATCCACTTGACATCCTCGTTCTTGTGACGAATCCTACGTTCCCTGGATGTGTCATCGAATCCCGCGTCATCGGAGTATTGAACATGATCGACTCTGGCGAAGAAGATGCTAAACTTCTCGCGGTACCAGTTGAAGATCCACGTTTCGATCACGTGAAGTCATTAGAAGATGTGTCTGAACACACATTGAAAGAAATCTCCCACTTTTTCGAGCGTTATAAAGACCTTCAAGGTAAGAAAACAGAAATCGGCGCTTGGGAAGGCCCTGAAAAAGCGTCCCAGCTGGTTGATGAGTGCGTAAAACGTTACAAAGAGCAATAAAACCGAATTATATTTGAAAGACCCATGGAAAAGATTCCATGGGTCTTATTTATTTTTGTTGACATAGATTGTGAATGATAGGACAATCAACTATTAATAAGTGAAGGATGAGGTGATGGATCTTTGTTCAATATCGTCATAAGTGACCCAATCAGTAAGACTGGACTAGAGCCTTTAGCGAACACATCAGGAATGCACCTTATCGAAAAAAACATCGCTCAAATAGAGTCCAAAAATGAAGTCGACGCTGTCATCGTGCGGAGCAGTACCCAGATCACGAGACAATTGATTTCCGAAATGCCCCGCCTGAAAATCATTGCACGAGCAGGCGTTGGTGTAGATAATATTGATGTGGAAGCGGCTACGGAACGAGGCATCATCGTCGTCAATGCCCCGAATGGGAATACGATTTCGACCGCTGAACATACATTTGCCATGATGCTGTCTTTGTTGAGGAACATACCGCAAGCGAACCGCTCACTCCGTAACCTTGAATGGAAGCGTTCTGCTTTTACGGGGCATGAATTACATGGGAAAGTACTCGGCATCGTAGGCTTAGGAAAGATCGGATCGGAAATTGCGAAGCGTGCTCTCGCGTTCGGTATGAAAATACTCGTGTACGACCCATACTTGACACAGGAACGCGCAAAAAAACTGCAAGTGGAAGCCGTTCCATTGGATCCATTGCTGGAACACGCAGATATCATCACTGTTCACACACCATTGAATGAGGATACGAAAGGACTCATCAATCCGAAAACCATCGAGTCCATGAAGAAAGGCGTCTATCTGATCAATTGTGCACGCGGCGGAATCATCGATGAAGAAGCAATGCTGAAATACATCAACAATGGACATATTGCAGGAGCAGCACTCGACGTATTCTCAGCTGAACCTTGTTTGGACCAAGCACTACTTTTACATGAAAAAGTAATCGCCACTCCACACATCGCTGCTTCTACCACTGAAGCTCAATACCATGTGGCAAGGCAGGTAAGCGAGGATGTCCGCAATGTATTGCTCGGTGAGCCAGCTTATAATGCGCTCAATTATCCGACGATTTCTAAAGATGTACACGAATTCATCTATCCTTATATCGACCTTGCTTATCGACTAGGCTCATTCTTATCCGAATGTATCAAAACCGCGGTCAACGAAATCCAGTTGAGCTATTCAGGTGACCTCTCAGACCATGAAACGTTACCGATTACGAGAAGTCTTCTCTCTGGGTTCTTGAATCCGCGCGTGGATCAACCCGTCAATATTATCAATGCGAGTGTCATCGCTAAACAGCGGGGGATATCCTACGGGGAAACGAAGGCATCCCAATCATACGGTTATTCCAACTTAATCGACGTAAAAGTAATCGGAGAAGATCATAGCGTCTCTATCCAAGGGACATTATTGCCTGGTTTAGGTGGAAGAGTGGTTAATCTGAACGGATTCGACATCGACTTCACACCGAAAGGTCACCTCGTTTTCATTACGCATAATGATCAACCAGGTGTCATCGGTATGGTCGGTCGGGTTCTCGGAAAATACGAAATGAACATCGCTACGATGCAGGTTGGCCGAAAAGAAATCGGAGGTGGAGCTGCAATGGTACTGACGTTTGATGAGCCATTGACCCACCCGATGCTCGAAGAGTTGCAACAAACGAATAACATCTCATCGGTAACCGTCATGTCGATGGAATAGATGATATAGAGGCGTTCTGGTAAGGTGTAATCACCCATTCGCTGAATTCACCTATCCAGAGAAGCGCTCTGATAGGGTGTGATCATCAATTCGCGGAATTCACCTATCCAGATATGCGCTCTGGTAGGGTGAAATCATCAATTCTCGGAATTCACCTATTCCTGGACTATAAAAATGGCTTAGAGGAACATATCCTCTAAGCCTTTTGATTTACTTTCATCCAAGCTCCACTTCGCGTCGTTTGCCTTTTTCAAATGTCATCAATTGTGTGTAACCGACGGAACGAGCAAATTCCACCGCTTTGTCATAAGCGAATCCGACATGTTCAGGAAAATGAGCATCCGAGGACAAAACGATTGGGATCCCTTTTTTGTAGCACATTTTCAGCAATTCCTCATGTGGATACATTTCTTTTACCGGTTTCCGTAATCCTGCTGTACTGATTTCGATACACGTTTTAGACTCCGCAATAGCGTCCGTCGCCCGTTCATATTGCTCAATGAGAAATTCCTTCTCTTGTGGCACGTAGTTGAAGATTTTGACCAAATCGAAGTGCCCTAATATATCGAAAAGGTTGGATTCAGCCAACGTGACGACTTGATCAAAATACTTCCGGTACGTATCATGCAGATCTCTTGTATCCCATTCGGTCTTGAATTCTGAAAGATCAATGCCGAAATCTTCGACCCAATGGATGGATCCGATGACATAATCGAAATCGTATGAACGGATAAAGGAACCCATCTCTTCGTGCTTTCCAGGTGTGTAATCCATCTCAATCGACATTTTCACATCAATATTCTTCTTCCAGGCTTCTTCAAACAATGCGACATAATCATCCATGTCGTAATAGCGGCGTTCATCCACCCAGGGATTCGAAAGAATATTGGCTGTTTGGTAAAAGTGATACGCGTGTTCTGAAATCCCGAAATGTTCGATTCCTTTTTCTGATGCCTTATCAGTGAACTTCTTCAAATACTCCAATGTCAAAGTCCCATTTTCCAAATGATTATGGTAATCTGTCAGCACGAATATCATCCTTCCGACTGTGATCACCATCATTATACGTGTTTATGACTTTTCTTTAAATACAATGAGTGGATTTCCGGCGACTATTAAATCGGATCCAAGGTCATTCCACAGCATCAAGTTCTCCACGGAAACACTGTATTGCTTTGAAAGCGACCATAAAGTATCACCACTTTGGATTGTGATGACTTTATCTTCTGGTGCATTCGTTTGACTGACCTCAAGTGCATGGAACCGATGGTTTTCTTCGTCTAACAATACCAATGGATCGACTGCATTGCTCTTTTCGATATTCCATTCCTCCGTATGTACTTCGAAATGAAGGTGATTTCCATCCGATCTTCCCGTGTTGCCGACCTTCCCTATGACCTGACCACGTTCGACGACTTCCCCTTCTTCTACAAGTCGCTCACTCAAGTGGGCATAGACCGTTTCCACTTTTCCAGGATGTTTGATGAAGATCACATGGCCATACGTACTGGAGTAATACGATTTATGAACCCTCCCTTGATCGACCGTGTAAATATTTGTACCACGTTCAGCAGCAATATCGATCCCGAAATGCGAACCACCCCGAGAGCCGAAATGATCCGTGATGATGCCCTGAACGGGCCATTCCCAATTGAACGCACCCCTGTTCAATTCTGTCTCCTCTGCAGAAACTATATATGGTTTCGCCAATTCTGGCAAACTAAAAAACATGATCAACAAGCACACGAAGAATCCTTTTTTCCACATAAAAAAACCTCCCACGATTGGTAGAGCATATGGACCAAATTTGCACATGCTCATATCGTATGGAGGTTGTCCAATTTTTATAACAAAAGTTTTTGAATGTCACTTTACTGTAAAAAGCGCTTCAATGTTTCTTATGGAACAAGATTAATCGTCACGATTTACTCGTGTTCTCACTATTTCGAGGGATGTGGAAGGAGAATGTCGTTCCTTCGTTCATTTTACTGTGAACGGATATTTTTCCACCGTGCGAATCGACGATGTTTTTCGCGATGGCAAGACCAAGCCCCGTCCCAGATCTTCCTCTCGTCCGTGCTTTATCTGCCTTATAAAAACGCTCGAACACGAATGGCAGATCTTCTTTCGGAATTCCTGTTCCTGTATCCTTCACCTCAACCAGGATACCATCGCCTCGATCTGTTACTTTGACCGTGACATGACCCCCTTTATCAGTGTGCCGGATGGCATTATCGACAAGGTTCGTCATCACCTGTTCCAGACGATCCGGATCTGCATTTACTTGGACCGGATGCTCTGGAGTAGAAATCTGCAGCTGGATGTCCCTTTCTCTTGAAAGTCCCTGGAATTTGCGAACGACACGACTGAAGAATTCATCCACATCGATTTCCATCTTTTCTAATGAGACATATCCCGCTTCCATTCTTGCAAGATCAAGCAGCTCGTTGACGAGGCGACCCATTCTGAGCGATTCATCATAAATGATCTGAGCAATGTCTTTCTTCTCGGCTTCTGTAGCTGCGATATCGTCAATAATCGCCTCACTATATCCTTGTAGCATTGAAATCGGTGTGCGGAGCTCGTGTGAGACATTCGCAATGAAATCTTTCCGCAGCTTATCGTGTTGCCGCTCTTCTGTCATATCCCGGAATACAGCAACAGCACCACGGACATTTGCCTGGTTATAGAGCGGCGTCATGACAACGACCCAGCTACGCCCTTGCAATTCGATCTCTGTCATCTGTTCTCGTTCGAGGTTGACGACTCGTCGGAACAAGTCTTTGATTTGTTCAGGTAACTCTTCCCCTACTCGTTCCTCCATTCCTTGCTCATAATACCAGGCTTGGATGAAGCGTTCGGAAGGTGGATTCGTCACAAGGATTTTCCCTCTACGGTCAAACGTGATGACACCATCTGCCATACTGCTCAAAATGCTTGAGAGCTGTTCTTTTTCCTGACTGAGTGCATTGATGTTGTTCTTCAGCTTACGCCCCATCCGGTTGAAAGAGAGCGCAAGTTCACCGATTTCATCATGGGTGAGGATCGGTACTTTCGTATCGAACTTCCCTTGAGCCACTTCTAGTGCCGCTTCTCTCATCCGTCGTAAAGGCGCTGTAATCCTCGTGGATAAGAAAAAGGCGAAAATCGTAGTCAGTATGATGGCAATTCCGGCTGATAGATAGATGATCTGCTTCGCTTTCTTATTCGTTTCCTGAATCAAATCCAACGACTGATAGATGTACACAGCTCCGCGCTCATTAGGGGTTAACTGGACAGGTTTCCCGACAATCAGGATTTCGTTCGATTCCGTCCCGTTATTTTTTGCAGAAGGAAAATCACCCTGTACAGTCACTTCTTTTCCTTGTTTCAGAACTTGCGACAACTGCTTATCCTCACGGAACAACGAATAAGGCAAAAGCGACAGTTCCACTTGATTGGAAGCATGGGAGAACTGTGTGTTCTCACCTAATATGACAATATTGCTTGAATGCGCATCGACCAGTGCATTAATCGTTTCCTCAGAGTTTTCGAAGCGTCGTTCGTCTTCGATCACCTGGACGAGTGAGCCGGCAAGTTGAGAAAGCTGCACTTTTGCATTGTCGACGATCAAGTTCTCGAAGAACTGCAGCAATAAGACGGTCAAGATGAATAATACAACGGAAACGAGTAGCAGAATCGTCCCCCAAAGCTTGCCTACGACACTCCGCCAGATCATTCTTGTTCTTCCACCTCGAACTTATAACCGACGCCCCATACGGTTGAAATCATTGATGCTGCATCTGCAGAGACACGGTTCAGCTTCTCTCTGAGCCGTTTCACATGCGTATCCACCGTACGAAGATCTCCGAAGAACTCATAATTCCAAACGTCCTTCAACAATTGTTCACGGGAGTACACTTTGTCTGGTGTCTTGGCCAGATAAAGTAACAATTCATATTCCTTCGGTGTCAAATTGATTTCTTTATTGTCCGCCATCACGCGATGGGCGTCATTATCAATCGTCAAATGCGGAAAAACGAGCAAGTCTTTACTCGCTGTATCTGTATGTAAAAATTTCGTAGCAGTCGATCTTCTTAACAGCGCTTTCACCCGCAAGACGACTTCTCTCGGGCTGAACGGCTTGACGACATAGTCGTCCGCACCAGCTTCAAATCCATGCACGCGGTTCGATTCTTCTCCTTTTGCTGTCAGCATGATGATTGGAGTCGCTTTTTCTTTTCTAAGTTTCTCGCAAACTTCAATTCCGTCCATTTCAGGCAACATCAAATCAAGCAGGATGATATCGAATTCAGACTCCAGGCCGATTTGCAATGCCGTCTCCCCGTCTTCTGCTTCAACGACTTCAAAATCTTCACGTTCTAAGTACATCTTCAGCAATTTACGGATTCGTTCTTCATCATCAACAACTAATACTCTTTGTAAATTTTCCATTATATACAAACCCTCCTACATCATACATACCATTTATTCTTACCAAATGGAAAGAAAACCTCCACGAAACGTGAAGGTTATTTCTTAAGCATACGAGTGTAACCCTGCGATGACAAGGTTGACAGCAATCAAGTTGAACATGATGATGACGAATCCGAGGACGCATAACCATGCAGATCGTTCACCGTGCCAATCTCTTGTCAGTCGTAAGTGTAGATAAGCAGCATAAAACAGGAATGTGATCAGTGCCCAGACCTCTTTAGGATCCCAGCCCCAGAAACGGGTCCATGCTTCTTGTGCCCAGATCATCGCGAATATGAGCGCTCCGAGCGTGAACACAGGAAACCCGATTGCGACTGAGCGATAGCTGATTTCATCTACAAGCTCTTTATTGATATTTTTCAACATCGGCTGTAAAGCTGCGCCTAATCGTTTGCGAAGCAACAATCGAAGCAGACCATAAAGCACACCACCTGAAAGAAGTGACCAGATGAATGTGTTCAGTTTTTTCGGAGCGTCTATACCTTCCATCCAGGATGGAGCTTCGAATAGAGGTCCGAATGTATCTTCTGTCAACAATTCCCCTTCATGAGGTCCTGCAATGGCAGGCAGTTGATAGACAAGCTCTGCTTCCGCTTCATTCTCATTGATCCAGTTGAAGGTCGCCTGATAGTCCGTCAATCCGAAATATAAGGAGACAAGGATGAATCCGAGGGTACTGAGTAATGTATACAGGACAAATTCCAACCATCCCGTCTTCTTCGACCCTTTTGATTGATCGATGGACGCAATGAGATAAATCAGTCCAGCGACAAAACTGATTGCCAGAATCCCTTCCCCAAGGGCAGCTGTCGTAACATGGATCTTCAACCAGTTACTTTGCAGTGCCGGAATGAGCGGTTCGATTTCTCGTGGAAACATACTAGCATAGGCAATGACCAGTAATGCGACCGGCATCGCGAACACACCTAATACGTTCAAACGGTAAATTGCATAAATCACGATGAAGCCCAATACCATCATCATGCCGAAAAACGTCGTGAATTCGAACAAGTTACTGACTGGAGCATGTCCTGACGCAATCCAGCGAGTGATGAAGTAGCCGAGTTGGGAGATGAAACCGATGATCGAAAGGATGTATCCCCAACGTCCCCATTTGTTCATCGTCGTTGCCTCGTCTGACTTCTTGACCGTCAATGCGACGGCAAAGACAGCTGTTGCGATAAAATAGATGATAAATGCCGCATATAATAGACTACTACTTAATTCTGCCAATGTGTTTCCTCCTTTCTATCTGTCTTTTTTCTTTTCTTGTTGATCGATAGCCGGATTCAATTGCAATTTGGATGTGACATCGTCCATTTCACGCTTGATTCCATGCCAGTTCTTATTTGTGTGGGCTGCGACCCAAATTTCTTCCTCGTTCAATTTCAACCAGATCCGTCTATGATTCCAATACAATCCTTGTACGACACCAATCATGAAGATGATCCCACCGACAAAGATGATCGGTAGTGTGTAATCTCGGTTGACCGTAAGACCGGTAATGAACTCTGTATCTATGCCGTTAAACGCGATCTTGTACTGGTTCTCTCCCGAAGGATCGAGGTTCTGCCTGATTCCGATGAATGCAATCTCTCCATCCGGAGTATCAGGGGTCATCATATTGAATATGAACGCAGGATTGTTCGGTACATTCGTCCGTGTAGCCGGTTGATTCCGTTCTTTATCAAAGTAGAAATCAGGATAATAGTTTCTGAGTATGACTTTGTTTCCATCCCCTAGATCGTACTCATTCTTCGGATTCTGTAAATCAACCGTGAATTCTCCGATCGTGTCTTCCGTTTCCTTGGTTTGCAATTGGAAACTCATCTCGCTCATCTCTTGCCTGTAATCCACCTGATAAACGGAAAATCCATCGAATTGCAGCGGTCGGTTGACCTGGATCGGATACTCTTTCACTTCTGTCAGCTCTGGCTTCGCACCAGGAAGTTTTTCATCCGCTTTATACAGAATAACGTCACTTTGATAGTTTTTGACGACCGTTCCGCCGACCCGGTTAAGCGCTTCTGAATAGCGTTCTTCTTTCGGATCATAGGTTTCGAGGACGAACTGCTCATGCTTCAAATAGTACTCGCGATCCGTCCCTTTGATCGCCTTCGTTTCGCCTTCACGGACCCACATATCTTCGTCGATATACATCCCTGGTACGATCCGCAACATCGCTCCAAGCAAGAAAATAATCAGTCCGACATGGTTCACATAAGGACCCCATCTGGAAAATCTCCCTTTTTCAGCGAGGATATTGTTCCCATCACGACGGACTTTATAGCGCTTTTCTTTCAAACGGAAAATCGCTTCTTCAATGAATTGCTCTTCATCGTCAGGACGCTTCGATGTTCCGAACATCCGTTGTCGTTTCAGGAAATTTTCATGCTTGGTCACTCGTTGATTTTTCAAAGAACGATAGAGTGGAATACCTCTATCAATACTCGCGACTGTAATCGAGACCCCGATCAATCCTAGCAGTAGTACAAACCACCACGAACTATATAAGTTATGGAAACCTAACAGATAATAGATTTCTCCAAGTACCCCGTATTCATTTTCGTAATGAGCAGCAGGGTCCACGTTTTGTGGAATGTACATTTGTTGAGGGAAAATCGTTCCGATTGCAGAAGCAATCAATGTAATCACGATCAACCAAACCCCGACTTTGACACTGGAGAAGAAGTTCCACGTCTTATCAATGAAATTCGTATTGTAGGTTTGGGAACGTCTCGCCGTTCCTTCATACCTCATGTTCAAGAGTTGCTGATCTGCTTCTTCCTGGATCGGTTTTCCACATGATTCGCAAAGAATCGTACCGTAGGGATTCAGATGGCCGCATTCGCACTTAATCTTGTCCATTTGAACACCCCATTATGGCTTAATTTGTTCCATGTAATCACGGACACGTGTATCGTTCAATTCACCGGTAATCTTATCAAGAACTTCCCCTTCAGGACTGATGAGATAAGTGGCTGGCAGGTTACCGACACCATATGTATCAACCACTTCCCTTTGCTGGTCCAACACGATCGGGAATGTCAGGTTCTTCTCTTCGGCGAATTTTTTGACGGTCAATTCTGTTTCTGCGATATCCACCGCCAGAACGACAACGCCTTGATCTTTATATTTCTCGTATTGACGTTGAATTGCCGGCATTTCTTTTTCACAAGGCGGGCAATATGTACCCCAGAAGTTCAAGAAAACGCCTTTCCCTTTGAAATCTTCTAGTTCGACTTCATTTCCATCTAGGTCTTTGAGGACAAAATTCGGAGCCATATCACCTGCAGCGACGGGCTCTTCCTTGTCACTGAAAACTGTCTGAAAAAGTGTGTATCCAAGGGCTAGGGCAATTACAGCCAATATGACAGTACGCATGATGAATCGCTGCTGTTTTTTCATAATGGCAATCGCTCCAATCTAATCTTCTACCCTTCCTACTATAACGCTAATTTGTCCAGTATTCATGGGTTTTTTTTGACTTTTATGTGACAGCAAGGTTGCGCAACTGCTTGATTTCATGAGGGGTGAGCGGTCGGGACTCGCCCGAGTTCAATCCGTGCAAGTCGAGGAATGCATACCCTTCCCGTTTCAGCTTTTGCACTGGATATCCGAGTGCTTCGAACATCCTTCTGACTTGCCGGTTTCGGCCTTCATGAATAGTCAGCTCGATGATCGCTGTTTGCTTCTTTTTATCCAGACTTTTCATCTTCACTTTGGCTGGTGCCGTTTTGCCGTCTTCAAGTTGGATGCCTTTCGCAAGCGTGCGAAGTTCGAGCTTGCTCGGAATTCCCTTGACTTTCGCTATGTAGCGCTTATCCACGTGGTATTTCGGGTGCATAAGGATATTGGCAAAATCACCGTCATTCGTGAGTAGAAGCAGCCCGGATGTATCGTAATCCAATCGTCCGATCGGAAAAATCCGTTGCTCTACTTCCGGGAAGTAGTCGGTTACGACCTTTCTTCCTTTTTCGTCTTTTACACTCGAGATGACCCCTGAAGGTTTATACATCAAGAAGTAGACGGGTTCCTCTTTATCGATCGGTACACCGTTCACTTCGATTTCGTCTGATGGGGATACTTTTGTACCTAATTCCCTTACGACTTGTCCATTCACTTTCACTTGTCCTTCTTCAATCAGCTTCTCCGCTTTACGGCGGGAAGTCACTCCAGCTTGTGCTATTACTTTTTGTAATCGTTCCATACTTTCACCTCATTCTCAATCATACTCCTCGGTGTTTGAATTCTCAAGTTTACATGATTTTTTTGGCTGGTGGCTGGGGTATTCATTACCTTCGGAGGGGAATTTGGGTGTTAATGGAGACGAATAGAGGCTATTCGTTACCTTAGAGGCTTGTTTTGGGTGATGATGAGGATGAATAGAGCCTTTTCATTACCATTGGAAGGGAATTTCGGTGTTGGTAGGGGTGAATAAGCACTAATCATTACAGTTGGTTACGATTTCGCTGGTGGTAGGGATGAATAAGCACTACCCTTCCCGAAATCAGCCCCCACCTCTTTTTCGGGCACGATAAACGCTCTATCCTTCCCGAAATCAGCCGACTCCTCGGGCACGATAACTCCTCATCCTACCAAAACCAAAAAAGGAAGGTGCCCGTTACGGGCACCCTCAATATAAGGAGGAAAAATGAATGAAACCTAGCTTCCAAAAACGAGAGTAACGACGATGATGGCGCTGATGATGCCTACCAGATCTGCCAGCAGGCCGACCTTCAGAGCGTCTCCCATCTTTTTGATGCCGACTGCACCAAAATAGACGGTCAATATATAGAGAGTCGTGTCTGTGCTTCCTTGCATCGTGGAAGCCAGCCGACCGATGAACGAATCTGCTCCATGTGTACTGATCAAGTCGGAGGTCATCGCCAATGCTCCCGTACCGGAAATCGGACGGATCAAAGCGAGTGGCACGATTTCAGATGGCACTCCGATGGCTGTCAGAAAGGGCTGGATCGACGAAATCATAAACCCCATCGCACCCGATGCCCGGAACACCGTTATCGCTACGAGCATCCCGACGAGATAAGGAATGATCGACACGGCAATTGAAAATCCTTCCTTACCGCCTTCCACAAACTCTTCATACGTAGCGACTTTCTTAAACGTCGCATAGATCAACACAAATCCAATCAAGCAAGGCATGAGCCAAATGGAAATCGTCGAAACTGCTTCCATGATCAATGCCTCCTTCTCTGCATCCGACGTCGGTGGAAATATCGGTCGATCAGAACGGCAGCAACCGTCGAACAGGCTGTTGCAATCAAGGTCGTCCCAACGATGTCCGTCGGGGAAACCGATCCGTAATTCATCCGGATGGCGATGACAGTCGTCGGTATGATCGTCAAACTCGAGGTGTTGATCGCCAGAAAGGTAATCATCGACCTGCTCACTTCATCCCGGTCCTCATTCAATTTTTTCATCTGTTCCATTGCCTTGATTCCCATCGGAGTGGCAGCATTCCCTAATCCGAACAGGTTTGCCACCATGTTGGAGAGGATATAACCCATGGCGGGATGATCTGGCGGCACTTCCGGAAACAACCTTCGTACAATCGGCTTGAACAAGCCAGTCAATTTGTCCAACAATCCAGCTTTCTTGGCGATGTTCATCAACCCTAGCCAAAAGACGAGGATGCTGATTAATCCTAAGCTGATGGTGACAGCCTCCTGCGCACTTTTGAAAAGGACTTTGTTCACTTCCTCCATCGTTCCATTGATGGCGGCATAAACGATACCGAAAACAAACATGAACACCCAAATGAGATTAACCATAAGGCACCGTTATGATGAAAAACTTCGTAACAACCTCTTTCACCGTCTTCCAAAAGGTCTCTTCATCCATTTCCCGGTACGTACCCTTCATATATAGGGGCATCGTCCCGATCGGTTGATCCTCAAGAAGTACCGTCACATTACCGACATGACTCGGCGGATTTTTCCACTTTCCTTTTTCAGGTGGCTTGATCAATGTGATGTCATTCCGGACAAGCTCCCGTTCATCCTCTGATAATGGATAGGCGAACGTACGGGCCGCTTCGACTTTGTTTTTGTAAAATTTGTTCTCTAATCCCTCAATGGTGCCTTTTTCAATGATTGAAACGAGATCGTATTCTTTGAATCCCCATTCATACAGGTTCATATGGTCATTCCAGTCGTCTCCGTCGTTCAAAGTGACGGCGATCAGTTCCATGTCCTCTTTTGCTGCAGTCGATACGAGTGTTCTTTTGGCGAGGGAAGTGAAGCCGGTTTTTCCACCCGTCGTATATTTGTACATCCGGAGTAATTTGTTCTTGTTCTTCCAAATGCGATCCCACTTCTCACCTTCTTGGGGTGCACGATGGGTATCTGTTCCAGCGATTTTACGATATTCGGAATTGTTCATCGCATAACGGGTCAACAACGCCATATCATACGCAGTGGAGTAATGGTGTTCACTGTCGTCCAAGCCATGGGGATTGGAGAAATACGAATTTTCCATGCCCAGTTCCATCGCTTTTTCGTTCATCATAAAAGCAAAGCCTTCCACACTGCCGCCGACATGCTCGGCAATCGCCACAGCTGCATCATTCCCAGAACGGAGCATCAGGCCATAGACGAGATCCTCCATAAGAATCTTTTCGCCTTTTTTCAAGTAGATAGAGGACCCTTCTGCATATGTCGCCCGCTCACTCACTTTCACTTTTTCGTCCATTTTACCCGACTCGATTGCAAGTATTGCGGTCATGATTTTGGTAATGCTTGCGATGCGCATCTTCTCATGCTCTTTTTTCCCGAATAACACTCTACCGGATTCTTGTTCCATGAGAATCGCTGCACGAGCGTTCACCCCTGGGCTTGCTGCTTCCCCTGTGTGGTGGATCGGTATCAATATCAATAATAAAAGGGCTAGCCCGATTCGGATTCCTGTTTTAATTGCTGCAGCAAACATAACATCCCGTCCCTTAGCACGTTTTGTACAAGTTTATGCTGGAAAGGACGGGATATGAAAAAAAGATAGTATACATAATGTTGTTATGGTCGACTTGTATTAATGTTGTTCGTCAAGGTCGTTCAGGTTCGTTCGGTATGAATCGAGGGGTAGACTTGAATGTTGCTTCATAATTGCACAATTCTTTCAGAGCGGCTTCTTCTGCAGGAATCCTGACGAATCGGATCAACCACGCATTCAATATCGTAAAAAGAACGGCCGTAACATAGGCGTTGAACAGAAGCGGAATGACGATCAGTTCCAATGCTACAATCACGTAGTTCGGATGCCTTATGAAACGGAACGGACCCCTTTTCACGACATCTGCTCCAGGTAAGATGATGATTTTCGTATTCCAAAAGTGTCCTAACGAATGGATCGTCCAGATTCTCAAGGCTTGTAGTACGACAAATAGAACGAACAGGATGCCGAATATAGGCGAGAGCGAAAAACCTTGCAAGGAAGACTCGATCAATAAAGAAATGAGGAATGCGGTGTGAAGGAGCACAATGTATTTATAATGTTCGGGTGCGTATTCGTGCGCGCCTTTTTCCTTTTGGATACGTTCATTCCGCCTTGCGATGAATAACTCGACAAGTCGTTGGACGACAAGAAACGAAAAGAGTACGATGAATACCATTCTTCTCCCCTCCTTTTATTCGGTCCATTCCAATAAGACGATTTCTGAACTGAACCCAGGACCAAGTGCCATCAACAGTCCCAGTTCTCCTGCATTGATCTTTTTACCAAAGAATCTGCTCAAGACATATAACACAGTGACAGAGGACATGTTGCCATAATGCTTCAACACTTCCAATGCATCCGCGATCATTTCTTCAGGCAGAGAAAGTGCACTCCGATAAGCATTAAGCACCTTGATTCCACCTGGATGAGCCACTAGATGCTGAATTTGATCCATTTCCAGCTTTTGATCTATCAAAAATTGATGGATCGTCGGATACATCCAGTTGTCTACGATCGTAGGGATGTCTTTCGAGAACACGACATTCAATCCGTTGTCCTTCACGTCCCAGCCCATTACGTCTTCCGAATGTGGTTTGAGGGTCGACTGTGTTGCAATCGTTTTAACATATGTATGTCCGTCTTGCTCGAATTCGTTCACTTTCACATTTTCACCAACGACAAGAGCTGCGGCAACACCATCTGCAAACAAGGACGTACCGATCAAGTTACTCTTTGAAAAATCGTCATTTTGGAAAGTCAGGCTGCAAAGCTCCACACAAACAAGCAGAACCTTCGCATCTGGGTAGGCAAGGCAGTAGTCATGTGCGCGGCTCATGCCTGAAGCGCCTCCCGCGCACCCGAGTCCCCATATGGGAATCCGCTTCGTATGTGGGGAAAACGGCAGCACATTCATGATTCTTGCTTCCATGCTAGGCGTGGAAAATCCGGTAGAAGAAACAAAGAAAATCGCTTCAATTTCATGATAAGGGGTGTCGTACGTGCTCAAACATCGTTCGATCGCCTTAACACTATATTCCAACGCTTTCTCGATATACAGATCGTTTTTTTCTTGTAATGAATGATCATGTTTGTACCAGCTGACATCCTGCACAAAATTCCTGGATTGGATCTGACCATTTTCAAACACCTTCAACAGACGTTTGATATTAGGGAAATGATCCTCGAACATCTCCTTGGCGAAGATGACTGTTTTTTCTTGGTCAATCTTATGTTCTGCATCACATGTTCCAACCGATAGTATGTATGGCATGAGCGACCCTACCCTCTCATATGGTTGGTAACAGTTTGTACTAATTTCGGTGAATTATGTAAAACCGGGCATCCGTCCAGACCGCCTACTAGACGAATGCATATAGTATGGGTGAATGACTCAGGAGGTAGAGGGGGACTTTTCATGTCAGACGGACTCGGGAAAGGATTCATTTTAGTCGTCGTACTATTCGTCCTTTTGGTGATCATCGGGATCGTGGTCTATACCGGAACGGTCGGCTAACATCGATCTATCCATCATTTTCAATAAAAAAAGGGATTGTTCCGATCCGTGCGGCTTTGAGCATTTCAAACCTGTACAAATCGATCAATCCCTTTTGATTTCTTTTATGCTTGAGCAGTTTCAAGATTCAGTTGACCATCTGACTCCAGCTGTGTGACCCACCCTGTGATTGTTTCAGCATCCAAACCTTTGAACAAAGCTGCAAACGCCTCTTCTTCATTGATGTATACCCGATGACGATGTTGGAAATCAGGATTTTTATGTAATGCGATGAGTGCCACAACATCCCGCATGTGAATGGATTTGCCCTTCACGTCAAAAATCGGGTCTGATTCGAACGGACTCCATTCCGACATCTTCTCATCAAAGAAACGTACATACAAGACTGCCAACGTTTTGCTTTTACCATCCTCACCGGAAAAAGTGACCTCCGAACGCGTGAAGAATTCCTCAGGTGAATTGGACTTCGACTTTTCCAGTTCTTCACCGGAAATGGAATGTATGATCAATTTCCTTCCTCCTTATCATCCGTATTGATAACATCTTGGAAATTTTCAAAGAAAAGATCCGCTTCCGCCTCGATTGATTCTTCCCCTGATTGCTCCGGAAGGCTTGGTAGATCCTCCAACGCCCGCAAACCGAAGTATTCGAGAAAGTCACGTGTCGTACCATACAGGATTGCCCTGCCTGTCCCTTCTGCTCGGCCGACTTCCTTCACCAACTGTTTCGAAGATAAGGTCTGGATCGGCTTTTCGGTCTTTACTCCACGTATATCTTCAATTTCAGCTCTTGTAATCGGTTGTTTGTATGCAATGATGGCAAGCGTCTCAAGTGCTGCTTGAGACAGAGAACTTGTCGTCGGTGACTCTACGAATCTCTCATAATAAGAAATGTGTTTCGCTTTGGTTGTAAATTGGAATGCTCCAGCGATTTCAACAATTTCGATACCACGAGCCTCAGATTGATATTCTTCTTTCATTTCTTGAATCAATTCATCCGCTTCCGCCACTTCGATTTGAAGAATATCGGCAGCTTGTTTGCTTTCCAGCCCTTCGTCTCCGACGACAAAAAGTAGGCCTTCAATGATTGCTTTCTGTTCTATTTTCGTCGTCAATGGCTTTTCTCCTCCTGTACCAGATGAATCATGATATCCTGAAAATTCTTTTCCTGCTCACAACGGATTTGTCGTGTCTTCATCAGTTCCAATACGGCCAAGAAAGTAACGACCATATGATCGCGGCTCGGATAAGGAAACAGACTTTTGAAAGTCCTTACCCCTTTCTTACCTTTCAGTTCTGTCACGATTTCATTCATTCGAGTGTCGATCGGAATGTCCTGACGATCGATTTTCGTTTGTGGTTGTTTTTTTGGTTTCTTTTTATCAAATATGGATTGGAATGCATCCACGAGGTCATAGATCGTCATATTGGATACTGGATTGACCGGTTCAGCATTCGCCTCGATATGCTCAAGGTTGGAAGGGGGTTTTGAGAAGGTAAGACTCCTCTGTCCTTCGTGTTCTCGCAAGTAAGTCGAAGCTTCCTTGAACTTCCGATATTCGATCAATCGACGGACAAGTTCATCCCGGGGATCTTCTTCCATATCCATTTCCATTTGCTGATCATAATCTTCTTCCTCATGCTTTGGAAGTAGCGTTTTGCTTTTGATGGCGACCAATGTCGCCGCCATCACAAGGTATTCACTAGCCACATCCAATTGCAATTCTTGCATCGTATGTATGTATTCTAAGTACTGTTCCGTAATTTGAGAGACTGGAATATCATATATATCGATCTCATAACGGTTGATCAGATGAAGTAACAGATCAAGAGGTCCTTCAAATGCATCCAGTCTTACATTGTATTGCGTCATGTATTTTTCACCATTTCCAGAGGTTGATTCCTAGGCGGATCCTCGTTCACACCGCCAACTCTTTCAACCTGATTTTTGCATCAAAATATGTCGATATTATAGCATACCGCCTGGTGCTTCACAATTTGCTTCTTTTCAACTGTCCGGCCGATTATGGTAAAATGAAAGTCACCACTCGAGTGGAGGTTTTAGACGTATGTATCCGAAATCATACATTGAATATCTCGTTCATTTTCATGGATTGAGAGATTACTTCGAATGTCATGAAATACTAGAAGAATATTGGAAGTCTGTACCGAAAGAAGAACCGAAGCACCATTGGGTGGGATTGATTCAGATTGCTGTAGGGCTCTACCACCAGCGACGCGGTAATTTCCCTGGGGCATACCGAATGATGAAGAGTGCTCTCAATATTGTCCGGCAAAACGAAAAAGCGGTCGTCGGCCTCGGTCTGGACACCGCTCAGTTACAGCAACAGCTGCAATCCAGATTGGCTGAGATCAAGGATGAAAAGCCATACAAAAGCTTCAATCTTCCCATCGTTGATCAAAAGTTGCTACAAGAATGTGAGAAGGAATGCTTAGCGGTTGGCTGTAAGTATGGCATTCCGAGCGACCTCGACAATGAGTTTCTCATCCATAAGCACACTCTCCGAGACAGACAGCCTGTCATAGAAGAACGGTTAGAACAACAAGCGATTAGAAAAAAGAAACGGGAAGGTTGAACCTTTCCGTTTCTTATTGATCATGCTCCAGTTTGACTGGATTCTCTTCACAGCGTTCAAAGAAAGAATGAGTCTCTTCATTGGCTGTCAATTTATATTCATCTTTCAACACCTTTTTAAGGGCGTCGACCATTTTCTTACCGATTCCTTGATGACGATGGGATGGATTGACGCTGACATGTTGCAGTTCAGCAATACCATCTTCCATTTTCAATCCTATAATTCCGATGATATCCTCATCTTCTTTCCATAGGAACAACTGATAATCAGGTTCTGTGTCGTATTGTTTCACGGTTTGCTGCAACTTCTTGAGATCTTTCTCGTTCGGCATGAACGATAATAATCCCATTGCAATTTTTTCATAATTACGCTTATAACGAATTAACATAAGTTCTCCCTCATTATCGAAATAACTTCCCGACTAGTGACAATAGTAAGAGGAATGCAACGATGATGACTACGATGAATAGTATGCGTTCTTGCTTTCGATTGTTCATCCACTCAGCCTCTTATTTAAACATAATTTTCGAGTTGATTCAAAGTCACATTCATTATAGCGAATCTTCATTCAAGTTGCTAATTTTAACCCTACACCCGATATCAGTATAACATTCTATTCGAATTGTACCATACTTTTGTCCGATTCATTCTTATTTATTGAATGTACGGCAGAGGTTCCCCATTTCTATTGCTGAAACTGCAGCTTCCCAACCTTTGTTCCCTGCTTTCGTACCAGCACGTTCTACAGCTTGTTCGATGGAGTCTGTTGTCAACACACCGAAAATGACCGGGATACCGGAAGACATAGAGAGGCTGGATACCCCTTTGGATACCTCACTGCAAACATAATCGAAGTGAGGTGTAGATCCTCTGATTACCGTACCTAATGTGATGACGGCATCGTATTTATTGGATTCGACCATTTTCTTTGCAATCAATGGAATTTCAAATGCACCGGGTACCCAGGCGACGTCAACGTCCTCTTCGTTAATACCGTGACGCTTAAGAGCATCTTCAGCACCTGAAAGCAATTTTCCTGTAATGAATTCGTTAAAGCGGCCTACAACGATTCCAATCTTCAAATCCGTTCCTACTAAATGTCCTTCAAAAGTCGTTCCCATATTTGATTACCTCCAGGTAGATTTTTTTTGTAATTTCATGTGTGAGTGTGAAATCTAGTTCACTTAAAAGTGCAACATATGTCCGAGTTTGCTATGTTTCGTACGCAAATACTTCTCGTTTTCGTCCCGATGTGGCATCTGGATCGCCACTCGATCGACCACTTCAAGTCCATACCCACTTAATCCTTTGATTTTGCGAGGATTGTTCGTCAACAGCTTCATTTTGGAGATTCCAAGGTCGCGTAGAATTTGCGCTCCGATTCCATAATCACGAAGGTCAGGTGCGAAACCGAGTTTCTCATTCGCTTCTACGGTATCATAGCCTTCTTCTTGTAGCTTATAAGCTCTCATCTTGTTCAACAAACCAATTCCTCGACCTTCTTGTCTCATATATAGAAGAACACCGTTTCCTTCCTGTTCGATTTGTGAGAGGGCTGCATGCAATTGCGGACCGCAATCACAGCGGTACGAACCGAATGCGTCTCCTGTCAAACATTCGGAATGGACTCGGACGAGCGTCGGCTCATCAGGGATGATCTCCCCTTTTACGAGCGCAACGTGTTCTTTCTGATCAAGGATATTGGAATAGCCGATTGCACGGAAATCACCGAACACCGTTGGGAGGTTGATCTCGATTTCCTTTTTGACGAGCTTATCCTTCCTGTTTCGATATTGGATGAGATCTTTGATCGTAATCATTTTCAAATCATGCTCATCTGCTATTTTCCGTAGTTCAGGAACTCTGGCCATTGTTCCATCTTCATTCATGATTTCACAAATGACGCCAGCAGGTTCAGCACCTGAGAGTCTTGCCAGGTCGACAGCAGCTTCCGTATGACCAGCCCGTCTCAGTACGCCTCCCTCTTTTGCAATCAATGGGAAAACGTGTCCCGGACGTTTGAAGTCGCTAGCTACTGCATTTGAATCTAAAAGATATTGTATGGTCGCTGCACGTTCTTGAGCGGAGATTCCCGTCGTAGACGTTTTATGGTCAATACTGACAGTGAATGCCGTGCCGTGAGGGTCCGTGTTTTGATGGACCATCGGACTCAGTTCAAGCTTGTCAGCCAGAGTTTCCGTAATGGGCGTACAGACAAGCCCTCTTCCATGCGTCACCATAAAGTTGATGATCTCTGGTGTGACCCGGTCGGCCAACGAAATGAAATCACCTTCGTTCTCGCGGTCTTCATCATCACAGACAATGACCACATTTCCTTGCATCAATTCATAAATTGCTTCTTCGATTCGATCGAACATTTCTGTCACCACCCTTTTTCGTGCACGCGTTAGAAGCCGTGTTCTGTCAAAAAATCTTTCGTCAATTTGCTTTGCTGAGATTGTTCAGCTCTTCGTTGAAGGATGTTATCCATGTATTTCGCCAGCATGTCACATTCGATATTAACGAGGTCTCCTTCGTTTTTGTGACCGATGACTGATTCCTCAACCGTATGTGGAATCAAGGATAAAGTGAAGGTTGTATCGGTCACCCCGAAGATCGTCAAGCTTGTTCCGTCAACCGCTACAGAACCTTTCATCATAAAGTAGGGATTCAATTCTTGCGGGGCTTCAATTTCAAAATAAATGGCATTGTGCTTCGGTGTTTTGCTGACGATTTTTCCTACGCCATCAATATGCCCGGAGACAAAATGTCCCCCGAATCTTCCACCGGCTGCCATTGCACGTTCCAGGTTGACCCGATCTCCTGTGCCAAGCCCTTTCAGGTTGGTCGCTTTAAGCGTTTCCGGCATAACATCGACCGTGAATGATGATTCTTTAAATGAAGTGACGGTCAGGCAGATCCCGTTGACCGAGATACTATCTCCTAGGCGGACATCCTCAAGGACCTTTTTCGTATTGATTGTGACGACATAACCTTCACTCGATTCTTTCACTGATTGAATGGTTCCGATTTCTTCAATGATCCCAGTAAACATTCCTCATCCCTCCTTCAGCTCGGAAACGACCTTCAAATCATTCCCCACATGTTCAACTGAAATTATCTCTAGTTCGACAGCATCCTTCATCGTCTCAATTCCTGTTCCACCGATGACGGTCGGATTATGGATTCCACCGATCAATTTCGGTGCGATGTAAGTGATTATCTGTTGAAAACATCTTGCTTGGATAAAACTCGCATGTACGGATGCGCCGCCTTCCACGAAAATCGATGTGATCCCTTCTTTCGCTATCTTTTCCAGCAGAGAAGGGATTTCGATCGCTGGTTCATCGAGCTGGATGACTCGAACGGATGCTCTTTCAAGTTCAGCGATCCGAGCTTTTGGCGCACTGCTCCCAGCAATGATAAGCGTTTCCGCTTCTTGGTCATGTAAAAGCTTCGCATGAGCAGGAATCCGCAGGTTCGTATCCAAAACGATACGGATCGGATTTTTACCACCGAGGGGAATCCTTGTCGTGAGTTGTGGGTCGTCCTGGATGACCGTATTGACCCCGACCAGGATGGCATCATGCTCATGACGGTGTCGATGAACATCAAGACGCGCTTCTTCTCCTGTAATCCACTTGCTATCCCCTGAATTGGACGCTGTTTTTCCATCCAGGCTCGACGCAGCTTTCAAGGTGACATAAGGAAGCTTCGTTTTCATGAAATGGTTGAAGAATGGATTGAGAGCTACTGCTTTTTCTTCGAGCATTCCAACATGGACTTCGACCCCTGCTTCTTGCAAACGTTCGACACCTCTACCTGCCACGATCGGATTTGGATCCAAAGTCGCGATATAGATCGTCTTGATGCCTCGTTCGATGACGAGATCCGCACAAGGCGGTGTCCTGCCGTGGTGGCTGCACGGTTCCAGCGTAACGAACATGATAGCTCCGTCTGCTTTCGATCCAGCCATATTTAAGGCGTGGACTTCAGCATGTCCTTCACCCGCTTTAAGATGGGCTCCCAGTCCTACGACTTCACCATTTCGGACGACAACAGCACCTACCTTCGGATTCGGAGACGTCTGACCGGCTGTTTGCTTCGCCATATCCAATGCGAGCTGCATATATTGTTCTTGTATCATCTGATCTCCTCTTTCCTACTTGAAGGTGAAAAAACCCCCGAAAATGCATAAGCATCTTCGGGGGTTTAAAATCATGAACAAATAAACCTTTGTCTAACTGAACGAATGTTCAGACAATAGACGTAGGTAAACTGAGGGCATAGTGACTGCTGTTGTTTTACAGCAGAATATACCTTGTTCTTCTTATGAATCCTTCTCCCATCCAGACTATACTGTCGGCTTCGGAATTGCACCGAATCCACCGCTACAATAGACATTGCACCGGGTCACGGACTGAAAAGCACCGTTCGCTTTATCACCGCCGGTTGGGATTTTCACCCGACCCCGAAGGATATTTCAGTTGTATTCTCATGTTACTCTTTATTTCCCGCATTAGCAAGAGGAATGTCCTCCTCGCACGGTCGATGTGAAAAAAGAGAAGGTTGATGTAATATTCACGCATTTACGTTGAAAATGTTACGAAATTCGCTTTTGATCCATTCTATAGTGAACAATTATTGTATAAGTGGAGAATCACAAATCTTAGATGAGGATTTTAGACTTACTGAAATGCGTTTTATACGCAAATTAGGTCGGTGTTTCTCGAAAATGTGGGTCCATCTCTCGAAAATGCAGCTTTGTCTCCCGTAATAGGAAGGGACTGTCACCTAGACAGTCCCACAAAAGTGTTAAAAAGGACCGTTTCAGAATGAAACGATCCTCCTTTTGATGTTTATTATTCTTCCCAGACTTTGACTTCTTTCATCACGTCGCCGTTCTGAGTGCGCAATACGGAATCCATGCCTTCTGTCACTTGACCGAAAACGGTATGTACACCGTCTAAGTGCGGTTGACGCTCATGCACGATGAAGAATTGGCTTCCACCTGTGTTTTTACCAGCGTGTGCCATTGATAATGAACCAGGCTTATGCTGATGAGGGTTTCCTTCTGTTTCACAATCGATTGTGTAACCAGGTCCGCCAGTTCCAGTTCCTGTCGGGCATCCGCCTTGTGAAACGAAACCAGGGATGACACGGTGGAACGTCAAACCGTTGTAAAAACCTTCATTCGCTAATTTTTCAAAGTTCGCAACTGTATTCGGTGCTTCCTCAGGGAAGAAATCGATAAGTACTTTTTCTCCGTTTTCAAACTCGATACTACCTTTTTTCATGATTGGTTCCTCCTCTTTGACAAGTAGTTTTATTGTATGACTTTTTGGAGGAGAAGTAAAGGTAAGTGCCTTCCAATCATCGTTCTAAACGCTTGATACAGTGGCCTTTTTCAAAGGTCGATCCAAATGGACAAGATCCCGGTACGTTTCCCGTTCTACGACGAGCTGCACATCCCCTTCTTCTACAAAAACAACTGCCGGACGCGGAAGGCGATTGTAGTTGTTCGCCATCGAATATCCATATGCCCCCGTACAGAACATCGCAAGAATGTCCCCTTGAGACGTTTTCGGCAACTCGATGTCATGAGCAAGCATATCCCCAGATTCGCAACACTTCCCTGCAATTGAAACGACTTGAGCGTTTTTCTGCATCAAACGGTTGGCGATGACGGCTTCATATTTTGCCTGGTACAGGGCAGGTCGAAGATTATCCGTCATGCCTCCATCGACCGCTAGATAATTTCGCACGCCAGGGATTCTTTTTTCAGAACCAATTGAGTAGAGCGTCGTTCCCGCTTCACCTACAAGAGAACGCCCTGGTTCAATCCAGATTTCGGGCATCGAAAGTCCTCGAGCAGCCACCTGGTTTTCCACCTCACGAATCAAGACACCAACCATTTTTTCAATAGAAATCGCAGAATCCTCGGACGTGTATGGGATACCGAACCCTCCACCCAAATTGACAACGCGCGCTTCAAAGCCAAACGACTCTGACCATCTTTCCAACTGATCGAACACCTTCTGAACGGCCATCACGAACCCGTCCGCTTCGAAAATTTGGGAACCGATATGACAGTGGATCCCCATCACGGCGATGTAAGGAGAATTCAATCCCTCCTGTAAAGCTTGCTCCGCCTGAAGGCTTATGACGTCGAAACCGAATTTCGAATCTTCTTGTCCGGTAAGGATATATTCATGGGTATGGGCTTCGATTCCCGGGGTAATCCTCAATTGGACAGGAATGATTCGATTCAACTGTTCTCCAATCGCCTTCAGACAGTCCAACTCGTAAAAATTATCGACGATGATGCAACCGACGTTCTCTTCCACCGCCATCCGCAGTTCATCGACACCTTTATTGCTTCCATGAAAGTGGATCTTTTCTGCCGGAAATCCTGCTTGAAGTGCCGTATACAATTCCCCACCAGAAACGACCTCGATGTCGATCTTCTCCTCCTCCATCAATTGGACCATTGCGATGCTTGAAAAAGCTTTACTCGCATATGCCACCTTGCCTTTAACTCCATTTTCTTCGAAAGATGAGCGGAAGGCTCTCGCTTGTTTCCGGACTTTCGCTACGTCATATACGAATAAAGGTGTTCCAAATTCCTTCGCCAGATCGATGGTATCTACACCGCCAATTTCCAAGTGCCCTGCTTGATTCATATAACCTGTTCCTAAGAATGCCATTTTTCATTTCCCCTCTCTCGGATTATGAGAGAGCTCTTTTAACTGATAAAAATACAAAAAACCAGTCCATGTATAGGTACATAAACTGGTTTCGTCCGTACCCTCATCAGTCGGAATAGCTCTCCACTACATGTGTAGTGACAGTCCGTTACTTATTCAGCAACGACCCAGCGAAACATGGTCAGGTCCATTGTTCGCTTCGGCAAATTGACCTTTCATCGTACGTCTTCGCACCCCTGCTCGGAACGACTACTCATTCGTTTTGCGCCTCTACCCCATTACGTTGAATGAGGCAATTATGAAATTATCAATAACTTTAGCATAAGCCCCTGACAGAATCAACCTGTATTTTCTTGTTTTTTCTGATTTTGCGGACGGACGATACTTGGACGGACTTTCGATAACGGTACAGCCACACGGATAAGTACTTGCATCAATGCTTGTGGATTGAATGGTATGAACGGCCACAAATAAGGTGTGTTCAAGTTCTTGATGCTGCACAGTAAAATGATCACTAATGTCGTACCGACCATGAACCCTGGTACTCCGAATATGAGTACGAGCGTAATCAGAATCAACCGGACGATCTTATTGGCGACACTCAGCTCATAACTCGGTGTCGAGAACGATCCGATAGCCGCTAAAGAAACATAAAGGATGACTTCAGATACGAACAATCCGACATCGATCGCAATTTGGCCAATCAACACAGCCGCGATCAAGCCCATTGCGGTCGACAAGGCCGATGGCGTATGGATAGCGGCCATCCTCAACACGTCAATTCCGAGTTCGGCGAACAAGATCTGCAGATAAATTGGGATATTCGATTCCTTCGTCGGACCGATAAAATCGAGACCCGCGGGTAGTAAGTTTTCATTCAAGACGAACAACAGCCAGAGTGGTAGCAGAAACACTGAGGTCAGCATTCCTCCAAAACGGATCCATCTCAAGAAAGCCCCGATCATCGGTGTTTGTCGGTATTCCTCTGCGTGCTGCACATGGTGGAAAAACGTCGTCGGTGTAATGATGACACTTGGAGAAGTGTCGACGAAAATGAGCACATGCCCTTCAAGCAAATGGGTCGCCGCAACATCAGGACGTTCGGTGTATCGTACGAGTGGGTATGGATTCCAGCCTTGATTGACGATGAATTCTTCTACCGTTTTGTCTGCCATCGGAATTCCGTCGATCCGGATATTGTCGAGTTCTTTTTTGATCGTTTCAATCAGTCCAGGATCGGCTACGTCTTCCAAATAAGATAAACATACGTCCGTTTTCGATCGGTCACCGATCTGGACGATTTCATTGCGTAGACGCTCATCCCTCAATCGTCTACGAGTCAGGGCTGTATTCTCAACAATGTTCTCTGTATACCCATCACGTGCACCACGGACGACCTTTTCAACATCCGGTTCCTGTGGGGTTCGTCCGGGATAACTACGGACATCGACGATGAATCCTTCATCATGACCGTCAATGAGCACCGCGATCAGCCCTGAAAGCACCCGGTCGATGACTTCATCGAGGTTTTTCGCAGTCGACACCTGCTGATGGGCGAGGTGGTTTTTGATCATATCCTTCGTTTTAGAGCTCGTTCGGAAATCATCGTTCATGACAAGGAGTTCTTTTAACAGCATGATGATGTATTCACTGTCACAGAGACCTGTACAATAGTAGATCTGGACTTCCTTGTTCAGGATGTTCATCTTCCGGACACCGACGTCGAAG
This sequence comes from Pseudalkalibacillus sp. Hm43, assembly GCF_051842935.1. Lineage (GTDB taxonomy): Bacteria > Bacillota > Bacilli > Bacillales > Fictibacillaceae > Pseudalkalibacillus. The sequence goes on from NZ_JBPXRR010000001.1 coordinate 1,578,746, forward strand.
CTCTTTCCTATGCCGATTTTTTCTTTCAAGAACTCTTCATTTTCAGCGATTTTCTTTTTGATCGGTGTTTCCTTTTCCTTTTTCGGATTCATGTTGTCCACTCCTTTCTAAGATGAGTTCAATGGCTTGTCGCGTAATCGGTGAGCCCCGTTCAGCGTGGTCGATGCCCGCCATTTTTCCAATATCACCGACTCCGACTATGAAGGGTATATCGAGTTCATCAAGGATATAAACGGTGTCCCCGTCCAATCGACCGAATTCCATATCCGGAAGACCGCTCTTATCAACGCCATAAGCGGAAAGTTCTCCAAAGCGATCGATGCTGACGTCCACCTTGGTCCATTCCGCTAGATGGGTTTTGGACGCCACCGCAATCGCTCCAAGCACTTCCACGTCCGGGTGGTTGCATACCTCACGCATCGCCCGTTCTCCTGGACCTTCGCCTCGGTATCCGCAATCGTCGAACATGACAAGTACGGGATCATATGGAGTTGATAAAATCATGGAGACGAGTTCTTCGCCGGACATCTTGGAAGGATTCCCCCAGGATTGGGAGATGCAGCGACCTCCGATTTCCTTTGCCACATGCTCGACTGCCTTCAGAGCGTACAAGTCTCCATCCGTAATCATGATGACTCTTTTTTTCATGTCAGATCATCCTTTTGGTTTGAAAAGCACAGCGACAATGAATCCGAACAAGATCGCGGAGGAGATTCCAGCTGAGGTGAGCTGGAAAATCCCCATTGCAATTCCGATGAATCCATGTTCTTCCGATTCGGCCATCGCCCCATGAAGCAGCGAATGTCCAAAACTCGTGATTGGAACGGTTGCCCCTGCTCCAGCGAATGCAATCAACTTGTCGTATAATCCGAATCCATCGAGACAGGCTCCAGCTACGACAAATCCAGAGGTGAGATGGGCAGGTGTGATGTTGAATAAATCGAGCAGCAATTGACCGATCAAGCAGATCAGACCACCAACGACAAATGCGATAAGATATTCCATTATTGATTCCCACCTCCTGAAACAGCCTCTAATACGACACCGTGAGCAATAGTCGGAATAGATTCCTTCTGTTGAATCATGATCGGGTTCATGAGCGCACCTGTCGCAACGACGAAAATCCGCTTCAGATTACCGGCCTTCATCTCTTTCAACAGGTGACCGTAAGTCACAACTGCTGAACAGGCACACCCACTACCACCTGCGAAGACAGGCTGATCAGGTCGATAGACGAGCAGTCCGCAGTCTTGATGGTTCGCAGTGAGGTCATAATTTTGTTCCTTTAACAGTTCAAGTAAAATCGGTGTCCCGACAGCGGAAAGGTCGCCTGTTGCGATCATGTCATAGTAATCCGGTGAACGTCCCGTATCTTTCAAGTGAGTCGCGATCGTATCTGCAGCCGCCGGTGCCATCGCTGAACCCATGTCGAATGGATCACTAATCCCTAAGTCCATCACCCGCCCGATTGTGGCACTGGTGATTTTGATTGGGGATGGCGTCGTGCTGACGATCGATGCCCCCGCTCCTGTTACCGTGTAGGTCGCGGAGTCCGGCTTCTGACCACCGTATTCTGTCGGGTACCGGAATTGCCGTTCAGCTGTCGCGTTATGACTACTGACCGCCGTCAACACATTGTTGGCAAACTCGCCATCGATCAATGCAGATGCCACAGCCAACGTTTCCATTGATGTGGAACAAGCCCCGAACATACCGAGGAACGGTATCTGATTTTGACGTGCCGTATAGTTCGCGATGACCGTCTGGTTGATCAGATCACCTGACAAAAATAAATCGATATCGGACGCTTGTTTACTTCCTTTTTCCAGACAGATGTTGATCGCCTGTTCCATCAGATGACGTTCTGCGAGCTCCCAATTGTCCTGACCGCAATGGAGTTCATCGAACGACAGATCATATTGATCCCCTAAAGGACCTGCCGCTTCTTCTGGACCGACGACAGCAGCTGAGGATGTAATGTATAACGGTTTCGAAAAAGTCCAAGTTTGCTTTCCAGTTAACTTCATGATTGTCAGTCCCCCTGAGACTTATAGGAATTGTTGGATAATATATCGGATCATACCGATGACATAGGCGGATACCGCTCCGAACACGATGACAGCTCCTGCCAATTTGAACAGGTTCGTCGCAACCCCGAGAACGATCCCTTCGCTTTTGTGTTCGAGTGCGGCACTCGTGACCGCGTTCGCAAAGCCTGTAACCGGCACGATTGATCCTGCACCGCCGAACTGACCGATTTTATCGTACACACCAAAACCTGTGAGTAACGAAGCGATCAAGATCAGTGTGGCAACAGTCGGATTGCCGGCTGTTTTTTCGGTAAAATTAAAAAACATGATGTAAAAGTTGGAGATCCCTTGTCCGATCAAGCAAATGAAACCTCCGACCATGAACGCTTTGAACGCATTCAGCACATAAGGGGTTTTCGGCTGCAAGGGTTTGATTTTCTCTTTGTATGCCTGTTGTTCAGGTGTCAGCTTTTTCTTAGCCAATTGAATTCCACTCCTTGTTTTGGATGAGCACCACTTCTACAAATGGACAAAGAATATCCAATGAAATAACGAGCCGAACACTTTTCCAAAAAGAATAGCCATCAGAAGGATGAGCACTTGCTCTTTGAACCCGACCCGTTTCATGAGGATGGGCAGGACATTCAACACTTCCGTCAATGCAGCTGCCAGCATTCCGATGAACGTCCCGCTTGCAAGCCCGATCGGGACGAGCAGCCATGGACTGCTTGTGATCGTCATGTCCCGAAGTCCGTACCAACTGGAAAAAAGGACTCCAAGTATGACACTTAATTCATAGCTTCTGATGCGTGCATGTGTTTTGGAAATCTGCATAAGCCTAGGAAGGATACCGAACACGGTAAGTACCGCGACAAAACCGGCACCGACGGCCAATCCTCCACCTAATCCGATCAACATGACGCTAAGTATTTTGATTGTCATGGGTCTTCTTCTCATTCTCACTATTTTCGTTCATGACGACGTACTGATCGAGATCCTGTTGATAGTTGAACATCTCTACATCAAGTGGACTAGGCTCCTCATTGAAGCGTTTCTTGAAAATATGGTTGAAAAACAACACCATCCCAAGCCCCAGTCCTAGTGAATAAGGAATCTGAAGCAGTAAAGGATAATCGTTCTCCCGACCTGTCACGATGTAATAGATTTTCTGATGTACTTCCTGCATACTGACATCCTCATGGAAGTTCATGATGGCAAGAGCCGCACCTATGAATAGGAGGAGCCAAACGATGATAAAGTACATACCTGTCATTTTAGGTTTTTTATACTGTACTTCGATGATCGTTTGCGCGGTTCCGATCGTTTGGATGTCGATGCCTTGATACTCATCTCGTATCGCTTTCAGAACTTTCATAAGGTCGATGATGACGATGTTCTTGTCATGGATCGTGATTTTGTGCACGATGATCTGACCGATCTTTTCAATGACCGAGTCAGGTCCTACGAGTTGGGCAAGGTCCTTGATACGTACGGTTTGATTTGGAGAAACATGCAGCTTATGTCGCATACGTAGATACACCGCTTCAGCATCCATAGTAAGTCCCCCTTATGCCAATTCGTTTATGTGTAGTATGTTTCTTCCAAACCTGTATCATTCTGTCCACTCAGGTTCTCCAACAATTACCTATTTGCAAAAAATGGGGTGAAATGGAGTGGAAAGGATACATGGATGTAGGATCTTTGTGGAATATAAATCAGATTTCGGCATTTCCCATAAAAAATGAAAAATGATAGCTCAGTTTGACCGAGGTTAGGTATCATTTAACGTAAAAAACCCAGATGCGACGAGTCATTCGTCCATCTGGGTTTTCATTTCCTGAAGTATTTTCTTTTCGAGCCGCGAAACTTGGACTTGTGAGATGCCAAGCCTTGTCGCGACTTCCGACTGGGTTTGATCCTTGAAATACCTGAGGTAGACGATCAGCCGCTCACGTTCATTGAGCGTCTGTATGGCTTCCCTCAACGCAATCTGATCGAACCACTTCGTTTCTTCTTGATCCGAAATCTGATCGAGCAAGGTGATCGGATCGCCATCATTTTCATAAACCGTCTCATGAATGGAGGAAGGTGCCCTTACAGCTTCTTGCGCCATCACGACGTCTTCTGGACTGATTTCGAGTTTCGTGGCGATCTCATTGATCGTCGGGTTCCTTCCGAGATCTTTGGATAATTCGTCTTTCATTTTCCGGACTTTATTGCCGAGCTCCTTCAAGGAACGGCTTACTTTTACCGTGCCATCATCCCTTATGAACCGTTGGATCTCTCCAATGATCATCGGTACCGCATAGGTTGAGAATTTTACGTCATAACTAAGATCGAATTTATCGACAGATTTGAGCAGACCAATACTTCCGATTTGGAAAAGGTCATCCGGTTCGTACCCTCTGTTCAAAAAACGTTGTACAACGGACCAGACAAGTCGCATGTTCTTCTCGACAATCGTATCGCGTGCCGTCTGATCACCATCTTGACTACGTTGAATCAATTCTTTCATTTCCTTGTCATTCAGGTACGTGGTCTTTTTATCTTGTTTGACGTCCAAATCCATAGGCTTAGCTCCCTTAATTACAAAGCGCTTTATGATTTGATAAGTACTTTTTCAAGCGGATCGTGGTGCCGAAGGATTTTTCTGTTTCAATCTCAATTTGATCCATGAAGTTCTCCATGATCGTGAAGCCCATTCCAGAACGTTCCAATTCAGGCTTCGTCGTGAATAAAGGCTGCCGAGCTTCGTCCAGGTTGTCGATGCCCATACCCTCATCACGGATGACGACTTCCACACAACCATCTTCCAAACGACATTCGATGTGCACCATGCCATCTTCTTTGTTTTCATAGCCGTGAATGATCGCATTCGTGACTGCTTCTGAAACGACGGTCTTGATTTCCGTCAATTCATCGACTGTCGGATCGAGCTGCGCGATGAACGCAGCAACGGTTACGCGTGCAAAGGACTCGTTTTCACTTTTCGCAGAGAACTCCATTTTCATTACATTTTTCATTATGCCACCCCCAGCGTGTTCAGTGCTTTTTGTTCACTGTCCTCAAGACGAATGATCTTGAACAAGCCTGACATTTCGAACAGTCTTTTTACAGAAGGGGAGATCGAACATACAACCATTTCTCCACCTTGGCTTTTAATCAATTTATAACGGCCGAGGATTACACCTAATCCCGAGCTATCCATAAAAGACAAGGCTTCCAAATTCAAAACGATGTCATGAATCTGATTTTCTTGGATGGTCTGATCGACTTCTTCTCTTAACTGTGCCGCTGTATGGTGGTCTAAATCACCGGATAATCGGATACAAAGTACACGGTCTTTCACTTCAAGTTTTACGCTGAGACTCACTTACCTCTCCTCCTTCTTCTGGGTAGTGAGTCAATTCTATACCGCAATAGTTGAATCCTTTCACGATGACAAAACTAGTGTCGAATCGATAAAAAAATACTCTATGGTGTTTGTGAGAACTTGCCGACGGTTCGCTTGAATAGTCCCCACCAGTTGGCTGATGGAACGTTTTCAGATGCGACGAGTGCTGATTCCGTCACGGTTTTGCCGTTGTTTTTCACAACGAGTGTTCCGAGACGATCGCCTTTCTCAATCGGCATGTTAAGACTCTTCTTGATTTTGATTTCCGTCTTCAACTTCAGTTTCTTCTCTCCCTTTTTCATCAAAATGGAGATCGGCTCTGAAGTCTGCATTTGGACGGTTTTCGAAGCACCTTTTTGCACTTCTACTTTCTCAATCATCTGATGACGATCGTAAAGCTTTTGCGTTTCGTAATTGGCAAATGCATAGTCCAGCATTTGCGTCACTTGCGCATTCCGCTCTTTCGTTGTCGGAGCACCCATGACGACCGCGATGACACGCATGCCGTTTTTCTTAGCAGTAGCTGTCAGACAATATTTTGCTTCAGACGTGTAACCTGTTTTGAGCCCATCGACTCCAGGGTAGAATTTGACAAGCTTGTTCGTGTTCACGAGCCAGAACTTTTTCTCGGTGTTTTCACGTAAGTAATCTTCGTATTTACCGGTATACTTCGTAATCTGCTCGTACTTCAACAGTTCCTTCGCCATAAGCGCCATGTCCCTGGCAGTACTGTAGTGCTCTTTGCCTGGTAGACCTGTCGCATTTTCGAAGTTTGTATTTTTCAGGCCGAGTTCCTTCGCCTTTTCGTTCATCAGTTTCACGAACGCATCGTTCGTTCCGGCGATATGCTCCCCAAGGGCAACGGATGCGTCGTTTCCTGAAGCTAACGCAATCCCTTTGAGCATCTCCTCAACCGTCATTTCTTCACCAGCCTCCAGGAAAATTTGAGAACCTCCCATGGAAGCAGCGTATTCACTTGTACGCACTTTGTCTTTCATGTTGATTTTGCCTTTATGAAGGGCTTCCATCACGAGAATCATCGTCATGACTTTGGTCATGCTTGCTGGAGGAAGCTTCTCATCAGCATTTTTATCAAATAGAACACTGCCCGTATCCCTTTCAATCAGGATGGCAGAAGATGCATTATTCGCAAGAGAATTCACAGTAACATGGTCTTCGTTTGCAAAAGCGGTCGGTGATACGACTGAAAAAGCGATCATAACCGCCAGAATACTAGAAAAAATACGTTTCATGGCATAATCCCTCCATTCTTATTATTCTTATATTTTCCAATTTTGGAGAGTTTATACTTAACGAGTGGGTTTCGGTTGGTTTTTGTGGGGGAGTTGAGAGGTGGTCTTGGAAAAATGAGGGTGGGTTTTAGAAATTTGCGCGCTCATTTTAGAAAAATCACATGGGGTCTTAGAATTTTGCACGTCGGTTTTAGAAAAACAGCGACCTGTTTTAGAAATCAGGCCTTTTGTACCACGCCACACGCCATAAAAAAACTGCCCCCGAGCATTCGCTCAAGGGCAGTTCCCAACTAAAGTTTACATAATTTCTTTATAGACAAGTGGTGGTGCATCCACTTTTTCAGCTGAGATCGTGTAGGATTCACGCAGCTTCTTCAATACATCGTCTACGTTCTCCTGGTTGCTGTGAATGGTAGCGAGTGCTTCGCCTTTCTTCACTTCTTCTCCAACCTTCTTGTGAAGGACGATTCCTACAGCGAGGTCGATTTCAGATTCCTTCGTCGCACGACCAGCACCTAACCACATTGCGGCCGTTCCGACTTCGTTCGCAACGATTTCAGAAACGTATCCGTCTTGGTCTGCTTCAAACGCAACTTGGTATTGAGCTTGTGGCATTTTGCTCGGATCGTCGATGACAGAAGCATCTCCGCCTTGTGCCGCCAAGAATGTTTTGAACACTTCGATCGCTTTGCCATTTTCCATAACTTCAATCAACATCTCGCGTGCTTCTTCTTTCGTTTCCGCTTTTCCTGCAAGGACCACCATGAATGAACCTAGCGTGAGACAAAGCTCTTCAAGGTCTTTCGGTCCTTTACCGCGCAACGTATCCGCTGCTTCTTTTACCTCTAACGCATTACCGATTGCGAACCCGAGCGGCTGGCTCATGTCAGAAATGACTGCCATCGTGTTACGACCGACATTGTTTCCGATCTTGACCATCGCGTTTGCAAGTTCTTCCGCTTGCTCAACTTCCGTCATGAATGCGCCTGCGCCTGTTTTGACGTCAAGCACGATTGCATCAGCACCTGCTGCGATTTTTTTACTCATAATTGAGCTTGCGATCAATGGGATCGAATTGACTGTACCTGTAACGTCACGCAGACCGTACAATTTCTTGTCTGCAGGAGTCAAGTTACCGCTCTGTCCGATGACAGCGATCTTGTTCTTGTTGACGAGGTCGACGAATTCGTCTTTCTCTAGCTCAACGTGGAAACCAGGGACAGCTTCCAACTTGTCGATCGTTCCACCTGTGTGACCAAGTCCACGCCCTGACATTTTCGCAACTGGAACGTCGAGCGCTGCAACCAATGGTGCAAGTACAAGCGTCGTCGTGTCACCGACACCACCTGTGGAGTGCTTATCGACTTTGATGCCTTCAATCGCAGATAGGTCGATTTGATCGCCAGACTCGACCATCGCCATTGTGAAGTTTGCGCGTTCTTCTTCCGTCATATCCGTAAAATAGATCGCCATAGCTAGTGCAGACATTTGATAGTCCGGGATGTCACCTTCTGTATATCCTTCAATGATAAAGTCAATCTCTTCTTTCGAGAGCTCTTGACCATTACGTTTTTTCTCGATTAAATCTACCATTCTCATGCGAAATCATTCCTTGTTTTAAACTTTTTCAATAATTGAACGTAATAATTGCTTGAACGTCGGTTTCGTGCGGTTCGCAACCTCGACGACTTGTTCGTGCGTCAACGGTTCGAGTTCTTCAGCGATCGCCATATCCGTGATACATGAAATTCCAATTGTTTTCATGTCCATATGACGAGCGACAATCACTTCTGGAACCGTGGACATTCCGACTGTATCTGCCCCAAGTGTGCGGAGCATCTTCAACTCAGCACGCGTCATATACGTTGGTCCACTTATAGAAGCATATACCCCTTTTTGAAGGTTGATACCGTGTTCTTTCCCTACATTTTCAACCAACTCGATGAGTTCAGGTGTGTACGCTGTACTCATATCAGGGAAACGCGGTCCAAGCTCCTTGTCGTTCGGTCCGATCAACGGGTTCGCCCCCGTCAAATTCAAGTGGTCCTCAATGATCATCAAATCTCCTGCTTTAAAATCAGGGTTCATTCCGCCACATGCATTTGTGACGATGATCTGCTCCACACCTAATCCTTTCATGACACGGACCGGGAACGTAACCTCCTGCATGGAGTACCCTTCGTAAAAATGGAAGCGGCCTTGCATCGCAACGACCGTCTTGCCACTCATTTCACCGACGACCAATTTCCCAGCATGACCTTCTACTGTTGATACTGGGAAATGTGGGATATCCGCATAGTCGATGGAAGTGGCATTTTCGATTTCGTCTGCAAAATCACCTAGACCAGATCCTAAAATCAAACCGATCGTCGGTTGCTGCTCTGTGAAGGTTTTGATTTTACCTACTGACTCTTTCACTTGTTCCATTAGGTTTGACATGTATATCCCCCTCTACTTACATGCTTTTGACAACTTGTTGGACAAGATCCATGAAGTTGGATTTTACTTTTTCCGTCGTTTCGATGACTTCATCGTGCGTTAATGGTTGATCAAGGATTCCTGCAGCCATGTTGGAAATACAAGAAATACCGAGGACTTCCATTCCGCTATGACGAGCGATGATGACTTCAGGTACAGTAGACATTCCGACTGCGTCTCCACCCATGATACGAAGCATTCTGACTTCTGCTGGTGTTTCATAAGAAGGACCAGAGTTCGCGATGTAGACACCCTCTTGCATTTTCACCCCAAGATCCTTGGCAATTTGCTTCGCAATGCCTTGCAAGCGCTCAGAATAGGCATCAGACATATCAGGGAAACGGACACCTAGTTTATTGTCATTCGGTCCAATAAGCGGGTTGTCTCCTGTGTTGTTGATGTGGTCCGTGATCAGCATCAAGTCACCAGCATCAAAGTTTTCATTGATTCCTCCAGCAGCGTTCGTTACAAGCAGCTGCTCCACTCCGATTTCTTTCATGACACGAACAGGGAACGTGACTTTTTGCATGGAGTAACCTTCGTAATAGTGGAAGCGTCCTTTCATCGCGACGACTGTTTTACCAGAAATCGTACCAACGACGAGTTCGCCAGCATGCCCTTCTACTGTGGAAACAGGGAAATTCGGAATATCAGAATAAGGGAAAGAAACTGGATTTTCGATTTTGTCCGCCAACACGCCAAGGCCTGATCCAAGAATCAGACCGATTGTCGGCTTAGCATCGATTTTACCAGTAATGTATTGTGCAGCTTGTTGTATGGATTCAATTTGTGTCATGGTTCTCCTCCTACGACAATTTTTCTAGAATGCTTTTTCCGTGCTCAGGTAATTTGATGTTGAAGTTATCCGCGATCGTTGCACCAATATCGGCAAATGTCTTGCTTGTCGGTAGCTGTTGACCAACCTCAATACCTTTATGGTAAGCAAGTAGTGGGACATACTCTCTCGTATGATCCGTGCCATGATGGATCGGGTCATTTCCGTGGTCTGCCGTAATCAACAACAAATCGTCTTCTTTCATTTTATCCAACAGTTCAGGGAGTCGCTCATCGTACTCTTCCAATGCTTCTCCATAACCGATCGGGTCACGACGGTGTCCGAACTTCGCATCAAAATCGACAAGGTTTAAGAAGCTGATGCCAGTGAAATCACGTTCAGCTGTTTTGACGATCTGATCCATTCCATCCATATTGGATTTCGTACGGATCGCATCTGTTACCCCTTCTCCATCATAAATATCGGAAATCTTACCGATTGCGATCACATCGTAATTCTCATCTTTCAACTCATTCATGACGGTACGACCGAACGGTTTCAATGCATAGTCATGACGGTTGGATGTACGCTCGAACTCACCTGGTTTTCCGATGAATGGACGTGCGATGATACGACCGACCATATACTTTTCATCCAAAGTCAATTCTCGAGCCATTTTACAAATTTCATATTGCTCCTCAATTGGAACGATGTCCTCATGTGCAGCAATCTGAAGTACAGAATCCGCTGATGTATATACGATCAAAGCACCTGTTTTCATATGCTCTTCGCCAAGTTCTTCAATAATAGCAGTACCGGAAGCAGGTTTGTTTCCGATGATCTTTCGGCCACTCTTTTCTTCGAGCTCTTGAATCAGTTCATCCGGAAAACCATCAGGGAATGTTTTAAAAGGCTTTTCAATATGAAGGCCCATGATTTCCCAGTGGCCTGTCATCGTATCTTTTCCATTAGACGCCTCTTCCATCTTACCGAAATGAGCCATCGGTTGATCTGCTTTCTCGATTCCTTGAATTTCTCGGATGTTGCTCAATCCAAGGCGTCCCATGTTCGGCATGTTCAAGCCATTCATTTTTTCTGCGATATGACCAAGCGTGTCCGCACCGACATCATTGAAATGTTCTGCATCTGGTGCTTCTCCAATTCCAACAGAGTCCATGACTATCAGGAATACTCGTTTGAATTTAGGATCCGTCATAGTAAGTCTCCTCCCTATTTTCACACTATTTAATACCATTTCCAGCGAAACGGTCTATCAAACAACAGTTTGTAAAGGTCAGAAGTCTGACCTCTTATCTTATTTAAAAGTGCCCTTCATTCATTGTTCTAAACGAAGGCACTTTTTTGAGTGTATCATCTTTTCTTTCAATTCGCACGTAATTTTATATAAGGGCTTACATTCCTATTCTATCAATGTAAAATATTGTTTGTTCAGGCTCTTGGATGATACGTGGAATAGACATCTTTCAGCCGGGTTTTCGTCACATGTGTATAGATCTGTGTCGTCGATATGTCCACATGCCCAAGCAATTCCTGGACCGCACGAAGATCCGCACCATTTTCGAGCAAATGCGTCGCGAATGAATGCCGTAATGTATGTGGTGTCAGCTCTTTTTCGATATTCGCTTGACGAGCAAGCTTCTTTAAAATCTTCCAGAAACCTTGTCGGGTCAAACGATTTCCGTGATGATTCAAGAATAAAGCATCATTCGATTTCTTCTTCAATAGCTTGCCCCGTGCTTCTGTTATATAAGTGGTTAATGCTTGACTAGCCATACGCCCCACCGGGATGATCCGCTCTTTGTTCCCTTTTCCTGTGCATTGGATGAATCCCATCGTCAAATGCGCATCCGACACGTTCAGCTGAATCATTTCCGATACCCGGATACCTGTTGCATACAACAACTCAATCATGGCACGGTCTCTTAATCCGAAAGGAGTGTTCCCTTCTGGCGCTTCCATCAAGTTTTCCACTTCTGCTGATGAAAGAATCTTCGGTAGGCGTCTTTCCGTTTTAGGTGTTTCAATATGTACAGAAGGATCTTGATCGGTGACCTTTTCACGGATCAGGAATTGATGGAAAGAACGAATGGATGCAATTGTTCTTGCAATCGTCGTTGTCGCCATTCCAGAATCCTTCAAATGATATAAAAAATTCATGATGTCGTTACGAGTAATCGTATTATAATTCGTATGGTTCAATTCTTTTTGTAAGTGTGTGGTGTATTTCTTCAGATCACGTTCGTATGATTGCAGCGTATTGGCTGCGAGACCTCTTTCAACTGTGAGGTAATGCAAATAATCCTTCACTTCGTCTAGCATGAAGCAACCGCTCCTTATTCCCCAATATCATAAAACAACTTCAAACGGTCGACCCAGTTCATTTCTTCTTTCTCATAATAGGCTTCGAATACTTTCACAGCACGCCCTTCAGGCTCGTCATAACGGTGAAAGTTCTGATACTCTTCATTTAACCATAAAAGTCCGTAATAAAACAGCAGTGTAAAACAAATGAATGTGAAGAACACTTTCATCGTGTTCCACATCAACCGAATCATAGACAACATAACGAAAGCCTCCCAGTTTGTCCTTTCTACAGGATATGCCTGTCTTTCGAAAGAATATACTTGTAAACCGGGATATCGTTAAGAAAGATTAGCAAAATTTATGGGATCTGATAGTTGTTGATTCTTTACAGTCACTTCCTCAATAGCAACAATCCTTAGGAAAAGAACAAAAGAAAAAGCTGACCCTTTGGAACTCTTTCATTTCGGGTCAACCCATCGTTTCATTATGATTCATTTTCAATTATTTCGTCGTTACTTCTTCTTCTTTTTCAGCTTCAACTTTGTCATGGCACCGGTGACAGATTCCATGGAATGTCAATCGGTGATCCTTTACTTTAAAATTCCAATCTCTTTCAACGATCTGCTCTACATCTCCAAGCAAATCCTCTTGGATTTCATCCACTGCGCCACATTCGATACATACCAAATGATGATGGAAGTGATCCGCGCCTTCTTTTCGTAGATCGTATCTGGAAACCCCATCGCCGAAATTGATCTTATCGACGATTTTCAATTCAGTCAGCAGTTCCAGTGTCCGGTAGACGGTTGCTAAACCGATTTCCGGCGCTTTCTCCTTAACGAGAAGGTAGACATCTTCTGCACTCAAGTGGTCCTCTTCACGTTCTAGCAGGACCCGGACCGTTGCTTCACGCTGGGGGGTTAATTTGTAGCTTTGTGAATGGAGTTGTTTTTTAATGCTTTCAATACGGTTTTCCAAGACGAACCCTCCCACACTCTATGTATAGTCTCATTATAAGCGTGGGTGAAAATAGTGTCAAATTATAATAATTTTAATTTGGGTTTTAAAGTTATTATCATCTGATAGCAATTATTAATTGAAAATGCCGATCGTTGTTTTGATCAAAGTTGGCGACAGGAAGGCTTCGACAAAAGATGCGCATGCGACAAGAACCATAATGAGAACGACTGTCATGGTATAACGGACGAGCAAAGGCATAAGCGGCGTTTTCATCCTATTTGAGAATTGAGCCTTGATCAATGTCAAGGAAATTGCAACTGCAGCAGTGGTGACGAGCACGAATGCTGGGATTAGGATTAGGTTTTGTGGCAGTACGGAAACGAACGATAACAAGAAGCCCTGCCACCCCATTTGATTGACGAGAAACCCGACCGTAAACCCAACCACCATTCCTTTCAAAAACAGCAAAACGAGGATGACGGGCAGTCCGATGATGGAAAGTCCAAGAATCCAGATCAATCCCATATATTTTAAATAGTGTAAAAAGCTCTGGGTGAACATGGCCGATGCACTAGCGACCTCTCCTTCAGAGACTTGTCCGAAAAAACGATTCAAATAATGGAACAGATCCTCCTTCTGCATCAAACTTAAGCTATTTACAATGACGGCTCCGAAAACGATTCCCATCATGAGTAAAACGACTGTGAACATATATAAGGAAGAATGTTCTTGCATGTGTTGCGAGAATGACCGCTTCATATTCAAGGTTACCCGGTGCTCCATCGTATTGCCCTCCCTCTTCTTCTCTTACTTCCATCTTATGAGGGAATTCATAGAGTATGACAATCCGTTTGGAGCTAATCTATCATCTCAACTTGCCGTATTTACCTGCTCCTCCTGCTTCCACAGCTACAGAACCCGTTCTTGACTGGATGATCTTCTCTACTAAACGGGTTGGAAGAATCGATTCCAACGCTTCTCTATCCTTAAAATGGATGATTTCCATGTCGGTGCCGAACTTTTCTCTCAGTTTCCGTAAAGTGTTTGGTCCTAAACCTGGGATGAAATCCAGTGGAACATGATGGACAAAAGGGGGCCGATCGAGTTGAAAAGATGTATCCGCCAGCTCTGCCACCCGATTGGATACACCTTTGACCACTCTACCTTTTTCACAGTGAGGACATCGTTTCATAGAGAGCTCCTCTATAGCAGCACCGCATTTTGAACATCTCGTTTGATAGTATTTGCCTAGCTTTGGATGAAGACCGAAGTTGGAAAGAAGCTTCCTGCCTTCTTGCCCTTTCAAAGCCCATTCCAACTCTTGAAAAGAAAGCTGATCCACCTGAATCTGTTGGTACTCCCTTCCGATCTTCTCTAGTGAATGCGCATCTGAATTTGATAGATACGGATAGGAATGGAGCTCACTGAGTTGGTCCGCCATTTCTGTGTCCGCGCTCAACCCAAGCTCGATGGCATTGATTTTAGCAGGATCGAACACTTCTGAAAGATTCCGCTCAACCCCTTTGCCGTACAGACTTTTAAACGGGGTGAAAGCATGGGCGATCACGAACAGACCTCCTAGCTCGTGCGTTTTCTCTTGCAGTTCGATCGCCGAACCATAATAACGCTGTGATGATAGAGTCGGATTGGTCATCCGTTGGCTCAACCATTCACTGAAATGTTTCATGCTGTCTAAATAAGGTAAATATACGAGTACATGAATTGGTCCCTTGCAATTTTCATCATAGATTTCGATCTCGGAACCTAGGATCAAACAGCCACTATCATAGATCAGGCCACCTTCTTCATGTTCGAGAAGCTCACCATCATCCAACATATACTGTAATTGCTCGATCACCGCTGGGACGTGGCAGTCGATGATTCCGATCATTTGGATCCCTTTCTTGTGCACAGCAGTGTCCATGATTGTTGGAATCGTCAAGTTCTTGGAAGCTGAGATTTTGACCGGTTGTCCTTCCCAAGTACTTCCTAAATGAATATGAAGATCTGCAAACGGTTGAATCATATTCTCTTACTCCATCGCTCGTTTCAATTGAAGATATTGCACCGCAAATGCGGTTTTCGCATCATAGATCTTCTGGTCTTTCACCATCTGGATCGCTTCATCCAAAGTCACTTCCATCAATTCAACAAACTCATCCTGATCGAGCTGTTCCTCACCAGGCTCGAGTTGATCAGTATAATAGATATGGATGATTTCATCTGCAAATCCTGGAGACGTATAGAACGATTGTAAGAATTCAAGCTTTCCTGTCCGGTAACCCGTCTCTTCTTCCAGTTCACGGATTGCACATGTTTCAGGAGTTTCGTCTGGCTCGAGCTTTCCTGCTGGAATCTCAATGATTTCACGATTCAATGGTTTACGGTATTGGCGGACAAACACGATCTTGTCCTCTGGCGTGACAGCGAGAATGGCAACGGCACCAGGATGCTTCACCACTTCCCTTTCTGAAGTCCTTCCATCAGGCAACTCTACTTTTTCCAAATGTAAATCGATGATCTTTCCGTTATAGATCACTTTCGAATCAAGGGTCTTCTCTTCTAATGGTTTCATATCGCAAAACTCCTTGTACTAAATCTAGTTCAACTTACATAAAGTCTATCATACGCGACATCCTAAACCTACTACGTAAAAAATGAAGGGGGTCCGAGCATGAAAGTCTATCTTCAACCAAACAGCGTGACACTTGTCGGGAAACCTTGGCAGATTAAATACATGCTGAAGAAGTACATGCGTGAATACACCACCGTCCAGGAATGGATCGAAGGAAAACCAAAAGTATAAAGGAAACGGACGGAAAGCACTCTACAGAAGGGTGCTTTTTTATGTTTTATCTTTAGAATTCAAGCTGATCCTCATTCTCGTGTTACAGTTCCATCCGTACGTGGTAATGTAGGTGTAGGAGGTGCGTACTTTGCAACGAAATAAACTAGGTTCTTCCGAATTATATGTATCAGAGATTGGTCTTGGTTGCATGTCACTTGGAAAGGACGAACAAGAATCGATCAACATCATACACAGAGCAATTGATGAAGGCGTGACGTTCATCGATACTGCCGATCTGTATGATTTTGGCGCAAATGAAGAGTTGGTCGGTAAAGCATTGAAAGGAAAACGTGATCAATGCGTCCTAGCTACAAAAGTAGGAAATCGCTGGGATCATGTCGATGAAGGTTGGGAATGGGCACCAAGTAAGGATTATATAAAAACTGCGGTCAAAAGATCCTTACAAAGACTGGATACGGATTATCTTGATTTGTATCAATTACACGGTGGAACGATTGAGGATCCGATTGATGAAATCATTGAAGCGTTCGAAGACTTGAAGCAAGATGGCCTGATTCGGGAATATGGCATCTCATCCATCCGTCCGAACGTCATCAAAGAATACTTATCACGGTCCAACATTGTGAGTATCATGATGCAGTACAGCATGCTCGATCGACGACCTGAGGAATTCCTTGATCTCATACAGGAAAACGATGTGTCCGTCATTGCACGAGGTCCGTTAGCGAAGGGGAATCTTACAGAGCGAATTTTCACTGATAAAGCTTCTGGTAAAGGATTCATGGAATATAGTGACGAGGAAATTAGAGATGTAATGACCAAAGTAAAAGAAATCGCGAAAGGTCGCGATTTGTCACACCTTTCCTTACGATATCCTCTGAATCACCCTGCTGTAGCCACAGTCATTCCAGGGGCGAGCAGTGTGAGTCAATTGGAAAACAACGTAGCGGCAGCAGACGTGAATCTATCAGAAGAAGAGGTAGAACTCTTTAAAGAATGGACACAAGTGACGCATTACGATAAACATCGAGAATAAATAGGTGGAAAAACGGAGCTCGACAGTGGTTGTCGGGCTCCGTTTTTTTGAATATAGATCAGATTTCGGCATTTCCCATAAAATAGTGTTATTTCCCATAAATTTGAGAAATTATAGATCAGAATTTCGATTTTTCCATATAAATCGAAATTTATAGCTCAAAACTCAACTTCTCCATAACGAAAGGGGCTGACATGTGGTCAGCCCCCTCCTTATTGAAACTAAACGCGTTCAATTACCATCGCGATGCCTTGTCCGCCTCCGATACAAAGGCTAGCAACACCGAATTGTTTATCTCGTTCATGCAATTCATATGCTAGTGACAGCAGTAGTCTTGAACCACTCGCTCCAACAGGATGTCCGAGTGCAACCGCGCCACCGTTTACATTCGTTTTTTCACGATCGAGTTTCAACTCTTTTTCGACCGATAAATATTGTGCGGCAAAAGCTTCATTCACTTCGACTAAATCGATATCATCCATCGTCAATCCGGACCGCTCGAGTGCCATCTTGATCGCTGGCACTGGCCCGATGCCCATCACAGATGGATCGACTCCGCAGATTCCCCATGAACGGATTTTCGCCATCGGCTTTAGCTCTTTCTTTTGCACAAAAGAATCTTTAGCGATAATTAGAGAAGCCGCTCCATCGTTAATTCCGCTAGAATTCCCAGCTGTTACAGACCCGTCTTTTTTGAACGTCGGTTTCAGCTTCGCAAGACCTTCAATGGAAGTCGTCGGACGAACATGTTCATCCGTGTCGACCATGACGGTTTCTTTACGCTTCTTCACTTCAACCGATACAATTTCCTTTTTGAATCGGCCTGATTCAATCGCTTTAGCGGCTCTCGTATGGCTCAACGTAGAAAATTCATCTTGCTCTTCACGCGAAATGCCATACTGCTCCGCTAAGTTTTCCGCCGTAATGCCCATACCGTTTCCAATCGCTTCATCACGTAACGTCAACAACAGCATGTCCTGGAATTCGACGCCACCCAGCTTCGGATGTTCGAACCGATTTTGAAAAGATACGTGCGGACTCATCGACATGTTGTCCACACCGCCGACAAGAGCGACTTCTCCCTCGTTCAACAGCAAAGACTGCGCCCCAGAAACAACTGACTGCAATCCGGAACCACACAAACGGTTGACGAGCATCGCCGGTACCTCTACAGGGATGCCAGACTGAGTGGCGATATGGCGCGCGACGTAAGGGGCATTTGCACTACTATGAATCACATTTCCATAGATCACTTGGTCAATATCTTCAGGCGACACATTCGCCCGTTGCATGGCTTCCTTCGCGGTTGCAACACCAAGTTCGGTTGGACCGACCTGTGTAAATGATCCACCGAACGTTGTAAAAGCTGTACGTGCGCCATCTACAATGTATAAATCGTTCATCTTTTATCCTCCTAAAAAGGCTTCAATCCGGCATCATCCTAGATGAATACGAGACCGACCGTAATGAATAAACCGCTTACAAGCATGGCAATGACACAGAAGCCCATGATGTCCTTGGCTGACAATCCTGCAATCGCAAGGGCTGGTAATGCCCAGAACGGCTGGATCATGTTCGTCCATGCGTCTCCCCATGCTACTGCCATCGCAGTTTTAGCTGCATCAAATCCAAGTTCTTCACCAGCAAGGAGCATGATCGGTGCTTGAACCGCCCATTGACCTCCACCAGATGGAACGAAGAAGTTGACGATACCTGCACTAAGGAAGGCGAAGAATGGGAACGTGATATCGTTAGAAATGCTCACGAACCATTGCGACATTTCAGCTGCGAGTCCAGATGCGACCATCATCCCCATGATCCCAGCGTAAAATGGGAACTGAATGATGATGCCTCCTGCTCCTTTCACCGCCTCCGAAACGCTGTTGATGAATCTTCTCGGCGTACCGTGCAGCAGAATTCCGAAGAACAAGAAGATGAAGTTCACGATGTTCAAGTTCAAGCTGAATCCGTTCGTCGCGAAATAATAGACGATGAACGCCAATCCGAGCAACCCGATGATCAGTGATAAAATCTTACTGTTCTCCATCTTTTCAGCAGGTGTACCCGCTTCGACGGTCGCTGCTTGTACATCAGAATCTTTTAACACAGAAGGATCGATGTAATAGGCATTCTCTTTCGAATTCATCATCAAGCGGTTTACAATCGGTAGCACGATGAACAACGAGATGACGATGAAAATATTGAACGGTGCGAAGATCGTTTCCGATGTCGGAATGATCCCGATCATGTCACTCGTAAAATGATCTGGTGTCGCAATCGTCAACGGTATGGATCCGGAGAATCCGCCATGCCAGACGAGGAATCCACTATACGCACTGGCAATCAACAAACGATAATCGACCTTCTCTACTTTCTTGGCCAGTTCTTTCGCAAACAAGGCACCGATGACCAATCCGAAGCCCCAGTTCACCCAACTTGCGATCAATGAAACAATCGTGACGAAAACGATCGCTTGGCCTGGCTTGGAAACGAGCGAAGCCATCCCTTTCAGGATCCTTTTGAAAAACGGACTGCTCGCAAGAACGAATCCGGTCACAAGGATCAAGACCATCTGCATGGAAAACGTTAATAGATTCCAGAATCCATCTCCCCAATATGTCACCATTTCAACCGGTGTACTTTGCATGATGAGCATACCCATCAAAAATACGACGATCGTCAAAATGACGACAAAAAGGAAGGGATCAGGCAGATACCTCTGCATGATCCGATTTGAAAGTGCTGTTAATCTTTTCAAGACCAATCCCCTCCCTACACGATTAGAAGCTTACAATTCATTAAAATGAATTGGTTGTTACATCATTTGCAATGATGAGCGAAGGCTCAGTCACTTCCTGGATGTCTTCAGGTGTGAATCCTTCTGCCACCTCAACTAGCTTAAGACCTTCTGGTGTTACATCGATTACTGCACGATCGGTGATGATACGGTCGACGACACCTTCACCTGTTAGCGGCAGTGAGCATTTGTTCAAAATCTTCGGTTCACCATTCTTATTGACATGGTCCATAATGACGATGATGCGTTGTGCACCATGGACAAGATCCATCGCACCGCCCATACCTTTAATCATCTTTCCTGGAATCATCCAGTTCGCAAGGTCTCCGTTTTCGGAAACTTCCATACCACCTAAAATGGCGATATCGATATGACCTCCACGGATCATCGCGAATGACTCGGAACTGTCAAAGTAAGAAGCTCCTTTTGTCGCTGTGACCGTTTCTTTACCAGCATTGATCAAATCCGGGTCAACTTCATCTTCTGTCGGATAACGGCCTATTCCGAGCAGTCCGTTTTCCGATTGAAGAACGACTGTCTTGTTATCTGAAATGTAGTTGGCTACTAGCGTCGGCATACCGATTCCTAGGTTCACGTAGAAGCCGTCCTGGATTTCCTTTTCTGCTCTTCTTGCGATACGTTCGCGTACAATTGCTTTATCTACTTTTGTCATGATTCAGTTCCTCCTCTGCTACTTTGTAACCGTCAAGCGCTCGATTTTCTTTTGCTGTTCTCCAACGATCAACTTTTGAACGTAGATGCTTGGTGTATGAATCAGATCTGGATCCAATTCACCGACTTCGCACAACTCTTCCACCTCAGCAATCGTCACTTTACCTGCCGCTGCAATCATCGGGTTGAAGTTACGAGCGGTCTTATTGTAGATGAGGTTCCCCATCTTATCCGCTTTCTTCGCACGAACAAGACTCACATCGGCTTTCATGCCATATTCGAGCAAATAATCCTTGCCGTCGAAGTTACGGACTTCACGACCTTCTGCAAGCGGTGTTCCAACGCCAGCTGGCGTATAGAATGCAGGAATACCTGCTCCACCTGCACGGATTCTCTCTGCAAGCGTACCTTGAGGGATTAGTTCGACTTCCAATTCGCCTGCCAACACTTGGCGTTCGAACTCTTTATTTTCACCGACATAAGAGCCGACCATTTTTTTGATCTGTTTGTTTTTCAATAAAAGACCGAGTCCCCACTCATCGACTCCACAGTTGTTGGAAATGACGGTCAAGTCTTTGACACCGCTTTCAACAAGAGCAAGGATGAGGTTCTCCGGGATTCCGACAAGTCCGAATCCTCCGACCATGATCGTTGCGCCATCTTTGATTTCTTTGACAGCTTCTAAGAATGATGTTTCGATTGGTTTCATAACTTCTTCATCTCCTCTGCTTAAGCTTCATTTTCGATAATGGTTGCGACACCTTGTCCGCCACCGATACATAATGTTGCCAGACCATATTGTTCATTACGTCGCTTCAACTCATGAATGAGCGTTACGAGTACGCGCGTTCCGCTCGCTCCGATCGGATGTCCGAGTGCGATTGCGCCACCATTCACATTGAGGATGTCACGGTTGATATTCAAATCTTTCCCGACCGCTAACGATTGAGCGGCAAACGCTTCGTTCGCTTCGATCAAATTGATCGCATCCATTGTGAGGTTCGCTTTTTCAAGTGCTTTACGTGTTGCCGGAACAGGTCCGATGCCCATGACACTTGGGTCAACACCTGCTGATGCATTTGAACGGATGATTGCCAGCGGCTTCAATCCGAGCTCTTCAGCCTTTTGTCGGCTCATGACGACAACTGCGGCTGCACCATCATTGATTCCGGAAGCGTTCCCTGCAGTGACCATGCCATCCTTTTTGAATGCTGGACGAAGTTTCGCTAACTTGTCAGCAGTCGACCCTTTTTTCGGGTGTTCGTCTGTATCAAAAACAACCGGATCACCTTTTCGTTGAGGAATGGAAACGGGTACGATTTCATCCTTGAATTTTCCGCTTTCAATTGCGTTCGCTGCTTTCTCCTGACTCCATGCCGCGAATTCATCAAGCTCCTCACGTTTCAACTCATGTGATGAGCAAAGGTTTTCTGCTGTAATCCCCATATGGTAATCGTTGAATGCACACCAAAGCCCGTCGTGGACCATAGAGTCGACCACTTTCTGATCGCCCATTTTATAGCCATCACGTGCGCCTTGTAACAAGTAAGGCGCCTGGCTCATATTCTCCATTCCACCCGCAAGGACGACGTCTGCATCCCCAAGCAGGATGGATTGTGCTGCTAGATGGACAGTTTTCAGTCCGGATCCACACACTTTATTGATTGTCATGGATGAAATTTTCTCTGAAAGACCTGCATGAATCGCAGCTTGTCGAGCCGGATTTTGCCCTAAGCCTGCTTGCAGGACATTCCCCATGATGACTTCATCCACTTCTGATATACCAGCTTTTTGTAAAGCTTCTTTAATGACTAGACCACCTAATTGAGTGGCTGGAATTGATTTCAGACTACCGCCGAACGTCCCGATTGGCGTCCGGACAGCACTTACAATGACAGCTTCTCTCTCCATCTCTTTGTTGCCTCCTTGTGAATTGTAGTTCTATGTCTCACCTTGTCTATTTCTCATTTCATTCGAGCATTTCCTCCCTATCCTCCAATATTTCTTCAATTTATTGAAAATTCTTGCCCTTATAAAAATTTTCGCGTTACAATGAAAGTTAGTATGGGTGAAAACGCTTACGATTTTTGCCAGATTGGGAGGTCGAACATGAACTTACCTGAAAAAGTGACCATGATTGAAGTCGGACCAAGGGATGGACTTCAAAATGAGAAAAAGCAAGTTCCAACCAATGCAAAAATTCACTTCATAAAAGGATTGAAAGAAGCTGGACTGAAGGAAATGGAGCTCACTTCCTTCGTATCCCCGAAATGGGTGCCACAGATGGGTGATGCCAAGGAAGTCATCGAGGCTTGTCTGGATGGAGAACGGAATTTCGTCCTAGCACCGAACCGGAAAGGGATCGATCGCATCTATGAAACAGACGTTAAGCATGTCGCAGTTTTTGTAGGCGTCAGTTCTGCATTCAACAAAAAGAACATCAATAAAACGACAGAAGAAAGTATGGAAGAATTAAAACCGATCCTTGCGGAGTTGAAGCAAAAAGGCTATTTTGTCCGAGCATGTATCTCGACAGCCTTCTATTGCCCTTATGACGGGAAGGTCAATCCGGACGATGTAGTCGCGCTCTGCACGCAATTTGCAGATAATGGAGTGGACGAACTGAGCGTTGCGGATACGATCGGGATGGCGAACCCGCAAGAAAGCTATGCTCTGTTCAAAAGGTTGAATGATGAATTGGGAGATCGCCTGCTCCTGACAGCGCACTTCCACGACACGCGCGGAATGGCACTCGCGAATGTGTTTGCATGCCTCCAGGCTGGAATATCAAGATTCGACGCCTCATCCGGCGGACTTGGAGGATGTCCGTTTGCCCCCGGTGCGACAGGAAATGTTGCAACAGAGGATGTCGTCTACATGCTTCATCAGATGGGCATTGAAACCGGCATCGATTTAGAAAAACTCCAGAAAGCCATTCAAGGCATTTCCGGACACGTCTCTAGAAACATTGAAAGTAAATATTACAATTTGAATAACAACACGCATTCTGTTTCTTGACGTTAAGGACTTACAAAACGATATGGAAAAGTTAGATGAACCAAATTCATTTGGTTCATCTTTTTTGTGTATTCATAAATTCATATTATCCGTGAATACTAAAGAAAATCGGGCAAATCAGAAGGGAAGCAGTGAGCTCGTCATGAGTTTCTTCCGCAAACGAAACCGGATGAAAGATCAATTCAGTACAAATCAAAAGAAGGTCACGCATTCTCCGATTAATGAAGTTTCTCGGTCACTGAAGGAAAATGTTGCAGCTCTTCGTGAAAGTCTTGGTCAAAGTGACGACATTATCATCAGAGAATTCCAGATCTACCAGCAAATCAACGCTTCCATCGTTTATGTAGATGGACTTGTAGATATCCAATCCATACAGGAATTTATTTTAAAAGTCATGATGTTCGATCATGATTCCAAAGTACTTCGCAATGAAAAAAAGAACGATCTTGATCTCCTGAAAAAACAAGCAATTTCCATTGGTGAAGTACATGATGAGAAGGATTTCAAGAAAACGTTGAACAACATTTTGTCTGGGGATGCCGCTATCTTCATAGAAGGTATCAACACAGCGGTCATTGCTGCTACTCGTGGTTGGGAACATCGTGAAGTTACAGAACCGACTACACAAAATGTCATCCGTGGTCCAAAGGAATCTTTTACAGAAAGCATCAGGACGAATACGTCACTTTTACGTCGGAAAATTAAAGATCCAGACTTGAGAGTGGAAACGAACATCATCGGAAAACATACACAAACGGATGTATCTATCATCTCCATCTCATCTGTTACCAACCCTAAAGTACTTCAAGAAGTACGTGACCGTCTTAAACAGATTGACATTGACGGCATCTTGGAAAGTGCTTATATAGAAGAATTAATTGAGGATAAGACGTCCTCCCCTTTCCCTACTGTTTTTAACACCGAACGTCCAGATGTTGTTGCTGCTGCTTTATTGGAGGGAAGAGTCGCCATCCTCATCGATGGAACACCTTTCGCACTTATTGTGCCTGCATTGTTTATCCATTACTTCCAATCACCTGAGGATTACTATGAGCGTTCATTCTTTGGAGTCATAAGAGTTTTAAGGTTCCTAGCTTTTTTTGCAGCGTTACTCATTCCATCACTATACATCGCGGTAACAACATTTCATCAGGAAATGATACCGACTCAACTATTAATTGACTTAGCAGCACAAAGAGACGGAATTCCCTTTCCTGCACTCGTTGAGGCTTTAATCATGGAAGTAACCTTTGAGATTTTAAGGGAAGCTGGTATTCGGATGCCACGAGCAGTCGGACAAGCGATATCAATTGTAGGCGCACTGGTTCTCGGCCAGGCTGCTGTCCAGGCGGGACTTGTCTCTCCGACAATGGTTATCGTCGTATCCATCACTGCAATTTCCAACTTCGTATTCCCTTCTTACGACATGGCACTTTCTGTCCGAATTCTACGATTCGGCTTTATGATTCTTGCCGCCACATTTGGCTTATTCGGAATCGCAGTCGGACTATTTTTATTGCTTTTACATTTATGTAGTCTACGTTCTTTCGGTATGCCGTACATGTCTCCGATTGGACCTTTCAGCTTAAAAGAACAAAAAGATGCTGTATTCAGATTCCCTAGAAGATGGTTGATCACCAGACCTCGATTGATAAGTCAAATAAATACAACGAAGCAACAATACCATTCGCCTCTGAATGGCAAGAGAAAGCAATGATGATAATGAGGAGTGATGATAGAAATGAGATCTTTTAAAACTTTTATTGTAATTCTCGTATTCATTACTCCCCTCCTCTCAGGCTGCTGGAACAGCCGTGAATTGAACGAACTCTCCATAACGACTGGTCTTGGAATTGACAAAGTGGATGGGCAATATGTTTTTACAACACAAATCATTAATCCGAGTGAGGTAGCAAAAGAACGCTCTGCAAAACGGACAGTAGTAACGACCCTAGATGAAAAGGGAGATACACTTTTTGAAGCATGGAGAAAAATGACGAAAAAAGCTGAAACAAAAATGTACTTTTCGCACGTTCGGGTACTTATCATCGGAGAAGACCTTGCAAAAGAAGGAGTTTCAAAAATCATGGACGTTATGCTAAGGGACCATGAATATCGTTCTGACTTTTTCATCTTAATTGCAAAAAATGGTAAAGCCAATGACATTCTCTCAATCTTGACAACCATGGATGAAATTCCTGGAAACAAGTTGTTCAAATCACTGGTTACATCCAGCACATCATATGGTTCAACGACGGAAGTATCGTTGGACACTTTCATTACCGAACTGGTAAGCACAGGGAAAAACCTCGTTGTAACAGGAGTCTTCATTGAGGGGGATGAAGAAGAGGGGCAAACGGAATCAAAATATAAATATATCAGTCCTAAAACCTATCTCATGTATAGTCCTTTAGGTGTGTTCAAAAAGGATAAGCTTATTGCTTGGATGGAAGAGAAAGAAAGTATTGCCTATAACTTCTCTCAAGGCAATATCCAAAGCACATTGATTAATGTTCCATGTGTCGAGGGAGATGGACTCGTTGGTGTTGAAGTGATCAATACAAACGCTTCAATCAACACAGAACAAAAAAACAAAAAAATTCAAGGTGATGTTTCTGTGGAGATAAACGGAAATATTATGGATTCGGAATGTGTTTTACCACAGCCATTCAATGATCCAGATTATATGAAGAAATTTGAAAACAACATGAATGAAACCATTGAAAAGGACATTCGAGAAGCCATTAAAAAAGCGCAAGACACTTATCAATCTGATATATATGGCTTTGGAAACGCTCTTCATCGTAGTCATCCTAAAGTTTGGAAACGAGTAGAGAAAGAGTGGGATAGTTTATTCCCAAACATCGAGGTTGAGGTCAAAGTAGATTCAGCAATTCATAATACAGGATCGATTTCAGAATCTCCAGAGATTGGAGGATGAAGTAGATGGGGTTCACTGTAGGAATGTTATTGTTAGCGATACTTTTTGTAACTGTAGAATTACCACCCTTAATCAAGGAACAGCAATTCTATCCAAGTATCATTTATTTTGTCCTGCTAGCATTTGCAAGCATACTTCTAACTCTTTATGGATTTGATGTGAAAATCCCCAATCCATTAAATTTAGTAAGTTATCTTTTCGAACCAATCAGTACGAGTATTCTCAATCTATTTAAGTAAGGAGGAACGTTTATGGGAAAAGAGGAGAGTATTAGTTCCCGTCAGTTTGTACTTCTCGTCTTGTTATTCACTGTGGGAAGTTCAATCATCATCATTCCATCAAGTCTGGTTATTACGGCCAGTCAAGATGGTTGGATCTCCGCAATTGTCGCCTCCATCATAGGATTGGGCTTGGCTTATCTTTATTCCTCATTTCCTAAACGGTATCCTGGAATGAATTTACCGAGCATCGCTGAACTTGTTTTAGGTAAATTTTTGGGGCGTATCATCATCGTGTTCTATTTTTTCTTTTGCTTCACGCTTGCTGCACTCGTATTAAGAAATTTCGGCGATTTCATGAAAACGAAAATCATGTTGGAGACACCACTTGAAGCGATCCATATCATGTTTCTGATTCCGGTCATTTATGCAGTGAAATTGGGCTTAGAAACATATAGCCGAGTAGCGGAAATCACTTTTCCCTTTGTCGTACTGATGTTCATCATACTAGTCGGCCTTACGTCTCCACAAATCAATCTGACGAACATACAACCGATTGCAGGGGAAGGTTTGAA
This sequence comes from Pseudalkalibacillus sp. Hm43, assembly GCF_051842935.1. Classification (GTDB taxonomy): domain Bacteria; phylum Bacillota; class Bacilli; order Bacillales; family Fictibacillaceae; genus Pseudalkalibacillus. The sequence goes on from NZ_JBPXRR010000001.1 coordinate 1,606,027, forward strand.
GACGATTTTTGGGGGCTCACTATCTATGGTTGGAGTTCCCTTCCTTGAATTGGTCATTTTGACCACATTTTATACGTCCATCAATCATCCGGAGAAAACGAGAAAAAGCTTTTTATTAGGTGTCACATTAGGTTCGTCTATACTAATCGTTACGACCTTATTTACCATCCTCGTTCTCGGAGTGGAACTGACAAAACTGAAAGTATACCCTACCTATGTGTGGGCAAAGAAAATCAGCATAGCAGACTTCTTAGAGCGGATAGAAGTCACGGTTGCTGCATTATGGGGAATCACCCTGTTCTTTAAACTGGTTCTCTCATTCCATGCTTCACTCATCATGCTCAAGAAATTGTTCAATTTGAAAGATTATCGCTTGTTGGTCATTCCGATGTCATTCATCTTATATATCTACTCACTGATTGCCTATCCAAACAGCGCCTATTTCATCGACTTTGCCACGAAAACGTGGCTCGCTTATGCATTGTTGTTTGGTTTGATATTCCCTTTACTGCTCTTAATCATAGGATCCTTTAAAGGAAAGGGACAATCTTGATTATCTACTCTTTCAACTCTTTTAACACTTCTATCGCCCAATCACACCATTCAATCCAGCTTTTCATATACCTTTTACCAAATTCGGAGGTGAAATATTCTCCGAGCGCAGCTTTCTTGTCTTCATCTGTTGGATATTGTGTCTGTTGCCAGACGTTCATATGATGAACACCGATTCTATGATGCTCTTTACTCTGTTCTAAAAATCGTATCGCATCATCCGGATCAATCAGATGGAACAAGGAGACTCTCAACAACTGTTGGTCTTTCAATTTGGGTGGCTCGACTTTATAGTTCAACAACCACTTCAATAATTCTTCTCTTCCTTTGTCTTCAATTGAATAGACCTTTTTATCCGGTGAATCCTCTTGTGGATAGATGACAGAACTCACCCACTCCTCTTCTTCCAGCTTGATCAATTCACGATAAATTTGTGTGTGATGCGCTGACCAGAAATGGATCATCGTTTCCTTAAATTGCTGATTCAGTTCGTAACCCGTCGATGGTTTCTTGGTTAATAACCCGAGTATTGCGTATCGTAAAGCCATTTTTATCCTTCTTTCTTCTCAACTGAATACATCTTATCACAAAATTTACAAACAAACAGATACAAAATAGTTGCACCACTTCACTAATGCTTTATACTTAGGGTGTATATGTGTAAATTCACATATACACCTGAATTTATTTTTACATAATACGAGGGGGCGAAATCTTGAGTTTCTTAACTAAATTCAGTCTGAAGAATCCGATTGCTGTTGTTATCATCGGTATTTTATTAGTGATTGGCGGACTTTTTTCATTCAGTAATTTGAAAGTCGATCTACTTCCTGACATTGAATTCCCACAAATGTCTGTGCAAGTCGTCTATCCAGGGGCTTCCACCCAGGACGTAAATGAGAAAGTCACCGACAAATTAGAAGAACAATTGAAAGGATTGAACGATGTCAAAAAACTGCAAAGTCAATCCTTTGAAAGCTTTTCCGTCATCAATCTGGAGTTTCCATTCTCCACAAACTTGGATGACGTAGAACGTGAAATCGAAAGTTTGATTGAAGACGCGGATCTACCGGAGAATGCAAAACCTGAAATCAACCGTTTTTCATTCGGTACATTTCCGATTTACAACATTTCACTCTTCCCTTCCGGTGAAGGTGAAAATTTCAAAGCGTTCGTTGAAAATGAACTGATTCCAGAAATCAATAAAATTTCTGGAGTGAACAACATTTCCGTAGGTGGATTGGAAGACGAATCCATCGTCATCACGGTCGATAAAGAAAAAGCCAGACAAAATGGCTTGAACTTGAATCAAATCAAAGAAACAATTAATCAGCATTACATGTCCTTCCCTGCTGGTTCCATTGAACAGGAGACGATCTCCGTCCCTGTCCGTGTCGAAGAAAAAATCGAAACGATCAATGAACTGAAAGCTCTCCAATTGAGTTCTGGAGCTACAGGGCAACCCGCTCAACAGGAAGGTCCTCCTTCCGGTGAGGGTAATGCAGGGCCACCGAGTGGTGGAAACGAAGCAGGACCTCCTGCCGGAACTGCACCGACTCAGGCACCAGAACCTGTAACGTTAGGGGATGTTGCTGAAGTCGAAGAGACGGCAGAAAGCGATGAAATCACACGTTACAACATGCAGGAAGCCTTATCTGCTGCCATTACGAAAAAACAAGGCGCAAACACTGTTGAAGTATCAGAAAAAATCATCACGACACTCGAAAAGTACGACGACAGAGTGGATTATGCGATCGGCTTCGACCAAGCTTCTGGTATCAAGCAGTCCGTTGAAAAGCTTGTGAAGGAAGGGTTGTACGGTGCTTTATTCGCATCCCTTGCAGTATTGTTGTTCTTGCGAAATATCCGTGCAACGATCATCGCCATCATTTCCATACCACTATCCTTGTTGATCGGGGCCATCTTCTTAGACCAGATGGACATCACATTGAACATCATGACGCTCGGTGGTATGGCGGTTGCAGTCGGTCGAGTCGTCGATGACAGTATCGTCGTCATCGAAAACATATTCAGGCGAATGCGCAAAAGTGATGGAACGGAAGATCGCAACGAGCTCATCTTAAGCTCGACGAAAGAAATCTTGAAAGCAATCGTCTCTTCTACGTTGACTACGGTTGTCGTCTTTTTACCATTAGGATTTGTCGGAGGCGTGACAGGAGAATTCTTCTTACCTTTCGCATTGACGATCGTATTTGCTCTACTCGCATCCCTTATCGTAGCGGTTACGATTGTTCCGATCCTTGCAAAAGTGTCGTTCAAAAATGTAAAGCATGAAGAGAAAGTGACCTGGCTTCAAAAAGTGTATGTCAGCCTGATCAAGAAATCCTTGAATCACAAAGCGGTTGTCATCATCCTGTCCTTCTTGCTGCTTGGAGGTTCGTTCTTCATGACCTCTCAACTCGGATTCGTATTCTTACCGAACGAAAAGCAGAAGACATTGATTGCATCCGTTGAGATGCCAGCTTCCACTACACTCGAAAACACGAATGAAGTTTCGTTACAAGTCGAGGAATATTTTGAAGACCAAGACGGCATAAAGGATGTCACCGCAGCTGTCGGAAGCAGAGACTTCCAGACTGGACTTAAGCGTGAAAATGTCGCCAACTACTTCATCAACCTGACTGAGTCTGCAGATGTGAGTGGCGTTATTGATATGCTGGAAGACGGAATGAAAGAGATCGTCACCTCTGAAAGCGAAGATGCTGTGGTCAGCGTTCAAGAACTTCAGTCTGGAGGACCACCGACTAATAATGCCGTGAACATCGATCTATACAGCAATGACCTTGATAAGCTCCAAAAAGCAGCAGCCAAGGTTGAAGCTTATATGAAAGAGAACGATGATCTGGATTATGTAAGCAACAACTTCTCTGAAAAACAACCTCAATGGAAGGTTGAAATCGATCCTGAAATCGCGTCTGAATATGGCGTATCTGGATTCATGATTCTAGGCATCATCAGCGAACAGACGAAACCTGTGAGTGTCGGAGAACTTCCGATTGGTGAAGAAGATTCATCTGTAACGCTCCAGTATGATGAAGATGTGACCTCACTTGAGGAGCTTGAAGAACTGCAGATATTCACAAGCAAAGGTCCCGTTCCACTCTCTGAACTTGCTGAAGTGAAACAGATTGAAGATGTCGCTTCCATCCAAAAGCTTGATGAAAAAGTCTTTGCTCGTGTATCTGCACAGATTCTAGGTCAAAACATCCAAACCGTTTCAAACGAAGTGGTCAGTGGTGTGAAATCTGATTTAGAATTACCAGACGGCGTTTCCCTTGAGGGCGGTGGTGGAAGTGATGAGACGGTAGAAACGTTCCAACAGCTAGGTCTTGCAATGCTAGTAGCCATCGGACTCGTTTATCTGACGATGCTTATCACATTCGGAAAAGCACGTATTCCGTTCATCATCCTGTCTTCACTGATTTTCGTACCGATTGGATCCATTGGTGGCTTATGGTTGACGGGTGAACCACTCTCCATCAGTGCCATGATCGGTGTCCTGATGCTGATCGGTATCGTAACGACGAACGCGATCGTACTCGTAGACCGCATCGGACAGAACCGATTTGAAAAAGGAATGTCGATTCGTGAGGCTTTATTGGAAGCAGGTAAAACGCGCTTGCGCCCAATCTTGATGACTGCTTTCGCCACGATTGCAGCCTTGTTACCATTGGCGTTTACAACTTCATCCGGTACGTTGATCTCTAAAGGACTCGCTATTGTCGTCATCGGTGGATTAACCACTTCCACCTTCCTGACATTGATCATCGTCCCAGTCATCTATGAACTGTTCTTCTTCAAACAAGCACGAAAAGAACGAAAACAAGCAGTAGATGCATAATAAAAGAAGGCTGATCCCGCTTTTGTAGCGGAGATCAGCCTTTTTCGTTACCTTTATGTGCTGTTTTTTAGTTTGATAGGGACGAATAGGCTCTATTCGTTACCATCACAAGCAATTTTCCGCATCTTAGGGACGAATAAGCGCTATTCGTTACCATCTCAGTCATTTTCCCGCTCCTTAGGGATGAATAGCCCCTATTCATTACCATCTCAAGCAATTTTCCGCATCTTAGGGATGAATAGCCCCTATTCATTACCATCTCAAGCAATTTTCCGCATCTTAGGGACGAATAAACGCTATTCGTTACCATCACAATCAGCTTTCCACTTCGTATGGATGAATAGCCCCTATTCATTACCATCTCAATTAATTTTCCGCTCCGTCGGGGTGAATAGACTCTTTTCAAGATGAAAGGAGTGCCATCACGGCACTCCTCCTTCATTATTTGAACGTTGACATGAACTTCTGATCGATTTTGTTCTTCAGTTTCCAGGCGAGTTTGCCGGATGTACATAACGAACCGTAGCGTAGGTAGCCGTGCCGTTCACCGGTCGATAAAATCGTTAAATACCGCTTTTGCGGTTTAAAATGGTAGCCCTCACCAGAACCCAAAAAGCCTTTCAAGTTGTCCCACAGCACTTCCCCTTGTCGTACCGCCATGACACCGTTCCTCGGAATTTCTGGGTACTGCCGGACAGTAACGCCATTACCAGAGCCGAAGATGAATGGAAATTCCTTCACCTGCAATGTGTCCTCTACGAGAAGATAACCCTCATCATCAGTCGGCAACTTGGAGCTTTTATATAATTTAGGGGCTTCAGAACCTGTCATCCAGAGCAACGAATCATATCGGACAGATTCTCCCCCGACAACCACTTCATGCTCCCTGACTTCTTCTACCCTCTCATTTTCCAGAAGGTGCACTCCAGCATCTAGAAGCTTCTGTTTCAACTGCTTTTTACAACGATCATCTTCAGATTCTCCATAAATGGCTGAAGAACTGATAAGGCTCACTCGTCCCTCATCACCATGTTTCTTTTTCCATGATTGGATTGAGAAGCCAAGTTCGATTCCAGCTGCCCCACCGCCGATGATGACGACCTCTCCTCGTCGACTTTCATCCGTTCCGAGCTCCTGGATCTGTTCTTTTCTGTTCAAATGATAAATGGCATCAGACTGAGGCAGGTCCTCAATACCTTTTCGTCTTGTTCCGATGTCAAAGGAGAGCACATCAAAAGACAGGATGTCGCCTTTTTCGGTGAGCACCATTTTCTGTTTTGCATCAACACTCATTGCCGTTCCTTCAACGAATTGGACGCCTGCCTTCTCACTCAATTCAGCCAGGTCGATTTCCAACTGGTCTAACGAGTAGATGCCCTCCACATATCCTGAAAACATACCGGAATAATAATACGATGAAGTTGGATTCAATAAAGTCACTTCACAATCTGGAAGCTGATGATCTTTTAATTTTTTCAATAAAGAAAGGTGGGCATGGCCACCTCCGATTAACAACAATTTCTCTGACATACAACGTGATCTCCTATTCGAATAGCTCAGTGAGGTCTCTTATTACATAATCCGGTGTGACCCCTAGTTCGTCCATTATACCACCCGAACGGTTCACCCATGCAACCTGGAAACCGAACGTCTTCGCACCGGCGATGTCCCATGTATTGGACGATAAGAACAACACCTCTTCACGCTCGACGCCAAGCTGTTCTAGCGCATACAAGTAAGACGATGGATGCGGTTTGAACTGTTTGATCCCATTTACGGAAATCAATGCATCGAAATAGCCTTGAAAATCATGATATTTAATTAACGGATGGAGCATTTCTTCTGAACCGTTGGAGAAAACCGCCAGCTGATAGCCTTCCAATTGGGTAAGGACTTCCTTCACTTCATCGTAAGGCTGCAATTGCTTGTAAGCATTCAGCAGTTTTTCCTCTTTTTCAGGCGTTAATTCTACATCCTCAGTTATACAAGCATAACGTAATGCGTCCTGTGTAATCTCCCAGAAAGGACGGTAGTTACCCATCAATCCACGTAAAAAGGAGTACTCCAATTGCTTTTTCCGCCAAATTTGGCTGATGGTCTCCCCTTTTTCAGGGAATTGCCGCTCACACTCTTCAATGACGGAATGTACGTCAAATAACGTACCGTATACATCAAATACAATTGCTTTCACACGAAAATCTGCCATGATTGTTCAAAAACGCTCCTTCCTATTTCCCTATTTTTGGTCCGCTCGTTTCCCTATTCTTGGTCCGCTCGGATTGCAAGCATCGTAAAGAGTTTTTTCCGAAACAAAATCGGGATCGATGTCAGGATGATCAAGCTCACGATGGAAAAGATGAGTATTTCACTTCCACCGGAATAGGAACTGCTTCCAATCCCTGTGTAAATTGCCGCTCCTGGTATCACACCTGCCAATGTAGCAAAGAAGTAATCTCTGAACCTGATGTTGGAAACGGCACTTAAATAGGTCACCAATTCAAAATGCAAAAACGGAATCAATCGTAAAATCATCAAGATAATGAAGCCCTTGTCTTCAATCTGCTTCCGAAGTCCATCGTACTTCTCAGAGGATGGGATTTTTCCAAAAGAAAAACCTAATTGACGCACTGCTAGAAAAGATAGAACCGCTCCGATTGTTGTCCCAATTGTTGTGAGTAAGAATCCAAACCAAAACCCAAACGCTAATCCTCCAACGACTCCCAAGAGAGAAGAAGGAAATAAAACAAATGGTCTGAATGCAAAAATGAGTAGGTAAATACCAGGCGCAATCCATCCGAATGACATTACCCAATTGCGAATCTCTTCAGGTGGAATATCGAAGAATGTTCGGTTCAACCAAATGAAAACACCAATAATGGTTAAAATGATCGCAATCTTCTTAGCCAATTTACGTTTGTCCATAATTTTCCCTCGTTTTCGGAATTCATTGATCGAACGATAGACTCTAAAGGTTATCTTTCCCTTTCCGCTGACCTGACTAAACGTTAACGTTCCAGCTAGACAAAGAACCGCCAAACCAATGTGGTCAGGCGGTGTGTTCGACGTATGTCCTTCTATCTTAAGTATACTCCAATATCCTGAGCAATTACAGACTGTCTTTTACACAAATTTCCTTCTAATATTAAGGTTACTCAATTTAGGAGGGTGATGGATGTTTAATGAGATTTGGACAAACAACAACTTAAGACGGTACTTTACCGGTCGATTCATTTCTTCACTCGGCAATCATTTTTCTTTTTTCGCCCAATCTGTGGCTGCTTATCATTTTACCGAAACCCTTACTGCGGTGGGAGTCTTGTGGTTGGTTCGCGGGATTGCAAGTATCCTTCTCATCCCCTTTGGAGGTGTGCTTGCAGATCGCTTCCCACGGAAAAGGTTGATGCTTACGACAGACGTGATACTGGGGTTGTTAACGTTCTGCTTCATTTTCGTTGACCACGGAAATCAAGTCTGGCTACTTCCTTTACTAGCGTTTTCAACTCAAGCGGTCCAGCGTGTTTATGATCCCGCTGCTAAAGCGTCATTCAAAAGTATTTCTGATCCTACACCTTTAAAAATTTCCGGATCTGTCAGCGCCCTGCTCAGTCAAATTGCGGTCATTGCAGGACCTCTCCTCGCCGGTATACTTTATTTCAACACGAACGAATCTCTACAGCTGTTGTTTGTATTAGACGCTATCACTTTTCTTATCAGTTTTTTCTTTTTACTCCAAGTAGATTTCAAGGACTCTGAACGTCAACAAAATGTTCCCGGAAGACCACTTTTGTTAGAAGGGTTCCAATTCATTTTCCGTACCAGGGCGTCCGTTCATTACTCCTGCTGATCTTTCCTGTTGCGTGGACTGGGAAAATTTTTGATGTCTTGGTTTTGGATTTCAGCAATCGCATGAATAGTGACGGTCTACATTCGCTTGGAATGCTTTTGGCGATTTTCGCTACAGGAGGCATAACAGGATCTCTTTTTATACCCAAAGTGCACAACCGTATTCCTCCCACCCATCTTGTAAAAATAAGCGGGTTCACACTTTGCATTCTGCTGGTCCTGGTGGCGCAGTGGTTGCATCCGGTGACCATTGCTGTGTTTTCCTTCCTTTTCGGTGGCGTACTGACCGCAACCGTAACTTTACTGCAGATCGTCATTCAAGAACGTGTTGCGGATGAGTACTTAGGTAGAGTTTTTGCTGGCTGGAGTTTGATAGCAGTTGCAGGTGGTGGAATTGGAGCGTTTCTAGTTGGATGGATGCTTGATTCATTAACTATCAGAACAGGGCTTACTTTAATCAGTATGATCACGTTCATCCCGTTCCTGGCCTTCACTTTACGCTTTCCTAAGAAAACACATCAACGTGCTGAAGAATTTTTTTAACAGCACCCCCACATGTAATCCTGTAAACCCGAAACTTATTAACACAACCCCCTTAAAAGTTATTATTAGAAAGGACACTTTTGATGTGGCATCCCCTGCATCTCAAGTGTCCTTTTTGTATTGCTATGAAGCTGTCAATTGTTGATTGAGTTCCGTTCGAATCTGCTGTCTTGCGCGGTAAAGCCTTGACTTCACCGTACCGAGTGGCAATTGGAGATGAGTCGCAATATCTTCTTCCTTCATGTCTTCCTTATATTTCAGAAGGAAAGCTGTTCGGAGTGCAGGTTTCAGTTGAAGCACTTCCTGAGTGATTTCCCGCTTCATCCAAAGATACTCGATTTCTTGCTCCACATCATTGATCGCTTTCGTGCTCTCGTTAAAAATAATGTCATCCACTAAGATCGTTCCCGATCGTTTTTCTTTCCGGATCAGATCGATTGCGGTTCGTGAGGCGATTGTGGACAGCCAGGCACCGACCTTTTCTAAGTCCAAAATAGAGTCGATTTTGTTAAAAGCCTTGATGAACGTCTCCTGGACGATATCTTCAGCCAGGTAGGCGTCCTTCGTTATCATCATTGCAATCTTGAAGATCTTATCCGCAAAGGTTTCATATAAAAGACCGAAATCTAATTCCGGCGCATTCATTTCTGCAGCCATTCCCATCACCTCACCTTATTCAAAATGTTCCTTGACGAAGTCAGGAAGATTGTTATCCTCAAGCGTACCAAAGTCAACTTCCCAATTAGAATACATGTACATGACGACATAAGGACTGCCAGGGTTGTAAGATTTACTAGAGTCCAAGATCTTATCGATTTTCTCAGCATCCTTCACCATTATTGAATTTTCAAGGTCAATGATTTCTTCAGCACTTAAACGATGCAGGTTGTTCATCCCTTCTGCCTGTATGACAACTGCATAATTCACGTCTTCTGAACCAACTTGAATATCCTCTAGTACGCCAGCTTCCCTCAATACCTCTTTAAAGGATGTGTAGTTTGACGTTAGATTCATATGGAAGTCATCTCCATTATCTAGATGGATTGCAATATCAGCTTCATGATCGTGCCAGTTGGTCCAACCTTCATAAGGCGTGTTAAGCGTATCCTTTTGCAAAGCTTCTATTGCTTTTATTACAACCTTCGGATCTTTCAGTTGCGCATTGATACTAACCGGATGGTCTGGCATGATTCGAATTTGAATGACATCTTCTGGATTGACACTCAAAATACGGTTTGTTTTTAATTTGAATTCATCTGATTCATAAATTGGTTTTAACGCTTTGGTCATATCATCGTTCATTTGAACCTTATAATGCCTTGTGATTTCCTTACCATTTTCCAGCTCGTATGCCAGATAAATGTGATTGTAATTACTGTATCTCTGGGACTCACCCTTTTGTTCAATCAATCTTTTATGCAATTCACGAATTTCCTCTATATTTTCTGGAGTCGTTAATATTGACCCACCACCAAAATCAGGTTGATCAAAATTATCCTGCATGTATCCGTAAGTCACCTCACCGATATATGCGCTTTTCACATCTTCCATTTCAGGAACTCTTCTCTCATAACCAGTAACATCGAATTGAAGTGCCGCTACTAAAATACCAGCGGCTACTACATACAACGCATACCCTTTCAAGTGGGTGAACACGCGCCACGTTTTATGAAGCACCATTTCTGCTACAAGATATCCGATGAATGATCCAATTACGTATCCAACAATTAACCAAGGAAAGCTTCCGTGATATTGAAGCTCTGCGAAGTAAATACCTCCTAGTAACATGAAACAGAAGGTTACGCCATATTTGAAAATTGGCTTTAATGATTTGAAAACAAGTGGTTGTGAAACACTTTCAAGTTTACGATATTGATAGCATAGTAAACCTATCGTGAAAAATACGATTGTCAGCACGATGTAAGTCCACATTTGAACTGAACTGAAAGATCCATCATGTAACACGGGTATTGTTGTAATTGGTGAATAATTTTCAAGTTCGTTATTAAAATACCATTCTGCATCATAACCGTAGAAATAGTATTTAGCATTTAAATAGATCAGACTTAAGATTCCTGCTGGGAATAAAAACATGATGAACGTGAGCACACCCTGAACCGCTGATAAACCGGAAATCGTTCCAATCATGACAGTCCCAGAGAACATAAGTAGTAAATAGACAATAGAGATTCCAAACCAACTAGCGACATCTTTTAAAGCGTAATATTGTTCTAAGTCTAATGCTCCATGAATAATGACCAAAACAACTGCAGTCACGAACAACGGAATCACTAAGAATAGAGCGCCTATCAGAAAATATTGCGTGTACAAATTGGTTCTTTTTAAAGGTAAGCTGTGCATAAAATCAGATGCTTGCTTCACTTGTAGGAAACGATATAAAAAGATTCCGAGCAAGACCGGTATAGCGACAAGCATGATTAATTGAATACCAATTCCGATTTGGAACACATTGTCATAGTAGTTCAAGTTAGTAGCTTCTACTTGCATGTTTTGTTCAAGTTCGTCTTTTCGATAGCTCCAATCCATCAAGATCTGTAACGGAATCGTCAGCAAAAGACCGACTAGATAGATGATGCTCACCCATCCAACACTTCGAAAACTTTGTATAAGGATCTCTTTATTAATCCAGGACGCTTTGGATTGCATAACCCACATCCCCCATTTCGTAGATGAATATTTCTTCTAATGTAAGTGGCAACAAGTCGAAGATGACTGGATTGTATTGTTCGATCTGCTTTTCAACTTCCTCCGCTCGCCCCTGCACGATACAGAGCAGTACACTTCCTCGTTCTTCCTTATAAAGGACTCTTACATCTTCGAACAATCCTTCTGGAATGCCCTCTTTAAAGGCCACTTGGACTTTATGGACATCTGACTTCAAGTCGTCCAGTTCTTTTTCCAGTAAAAGTTCCCCTTTATGTAAGATGCCGATATGGTCGCAAATGTCCTCAATCTCCCTCAAGTTATGGGATGAGATCAAGACCGTCATTTCACGTTCTGCCACATCCTGAAGGATCAAGTTCTTCACCTTTTTCCGCATGACTGGATCGAGTCCGTCAATCGGTTCGTCAAGGATCAGGATGTCTGGCATTGCCGAAAGACTAATCCAGAACGCGACCTGGCGCTGCATGCCTTTTGAGAACTTTTGGATTTTCTTCTTTACATCAATATCGAAGACTTCACTTAACTGCTGGAAACGTTCTTCATTCCAACTGGGATACATACTTCGGTAAAAATTCGCCATCTGACGGACCGTGTATTGCGAAAAGAAATACAATGTATCCGGGATGAAAATCATCCGTTCCTTCACTTGAGTATTTTCGAAAACCGGTAGATTGTCGATGGTGATGTTCCCTTTGCTTTCTTTCAAGACACCTGCAATGATTCGCAACAACGTCGTTTTCCCAGCGCCGTTCGAGCCGAGCAGTCCATAAATGGATCCTTTTTTGACCGTAAAGGAAACATCTGAAAGAGCTTCCGTATCATCTAATTCTTTTGAAATTTTATTCACTACGATCATCTTGTTCCCCTCCCCCTATTGATTTTTCTGTTTCTTCGACTAGTGCTTGTAATTGTGGGACTGTCATCCCTAGATATAAGGCTTCTAAAATGAGTTTGCTCAGATCTTTTTCAACTTTTTGGAGCTTTTCTGTGTTGACGACGTCGGTCGTTTCACTCACGAAGCTCCCTTTTCCTTTTATTGAATAAATATAGCCCTGGGTTTCGAGCTCTCGGTACGCCTTTTGGATCGTGTTCGGATTGATCGTCAATTGCTGAGCCAACGTTCTGACAGAGGGGAGTTTCTCATCTTTCTTCATCACTTCACTGATAATCAACTCTTTGAACCGTTCGACTAACTGTTCATAGATTGGCTTTCTGCTTCTGACATCAAGATTAAACATGTACTCCCTCCCATCTGTACCAACTGTATTATCCGTACTAACTGTATTATGATTATTAATACAGTTTTGATTATATACCAGTAAATTCAATTTGGGAAGATATATTTGGAAAAAATTTTTGCTCATGTAGGTAAGGTAGGGGGACGCTATCCTTCCCGAAAACCGGAGGATCGCTCATTTGGGGCAGGATAAACGCTCTACCCTTCCCGAAATCCGGAGGATCGCTCATTTGGGGCAGAATAAACGCTCTACCCTTCCCGAAATCCGGAGGATCGCTCATTTGGGGCAGAATAAACGCTCTACCCTTCCCGAAATCCGATGAATCACTCTTTTTGGGAAGGGTAAACGCTCTATCTTTACCTAAAATCGCAAATACCTGCTTTTGAGGGCAAGATGTACCCTCTATCTTTACCCAAAACCAACTAATCACCGCTTTTGAGGGCAACATAAAAAGAACCCCACGTCTCTCGTGAGGTTCTTTCACATTCATACTATTATCTTGTTTCCAGCTCAATCCCTTGATAGAAGTGCTTCAGGATTTGCTCGAAGTTTTTCCCGTCAACGGCCATTCCAACTGCTCCGGTTTGGGATAATCCGACTCCGTGTCCCCAGCCGCCGCCGTAAACTTTGAATCCGGCAGCTTGATTGTCATCGTCACCTTCAACCGGATCGATATAGAACAGAGTGCTGAGTAACACACTATGTTTCCCAGCTGAGTTGATGTATTTCAACGACCAACGAATCTTGTCCTTTTGCTCGTAAAATGTTCCATTCTCAGTGACGTACTCGATTTCCAGTACGCGACCGAGATCAGCCCGTTTTACGACGTTGATCTCATACACCTCGCCGACATCGGTACCGAAGTATTCGCTCAAGACACCCGAAATTTCTTCGGCTGTCCACTCAAACTCCCATCGGTAATACTTCGACCAGTCTTTCTCATACTCCAATACTTTACTCGTTCGGAGTGAGGCAGCCTCTTTTGCATTTTTGAATTCTTCTTTTTGGGACTTATGTTTGTTTCCTTTTTTCCAATCAAAAACGAAAACACCTCGTAAGTAGTCGACTGGACCTGAGTCCCAGACGTCTTCGTTATTCGCTGTCACGCCACCGCTTGTTGAATGATAGACGGCTGTAATCAGCTTACCGTCCTTTGTCGCGACAACACCGTCTGTTTCTTGGACTGCTTGTGTGGATACTGGATGCTCGACCTCATAGCCGCCATACACTTGATCGGATGTGGTCGGCAACAAGTCGTATCCATCATTGCTGCGTTTTCCTAAGTTCGCGTAGGTGTAAGTACGGGCTGCCACGGCTTGTGCTTTTTGTGCTTCCATTTCTCCATACGGATTTGGTGGCAATTCCTTAGGCACGACGCCATACAAGTATTCTTCAAGCGGCAGTTCGTTGATACCAGCCAACGTGCCGTTGCTGTTGTAGCCAACTTCCCCAACACCGCGGTACTGCTTACCGTTCATTTCGATCAATCCATCCGGTGAGCTCACTACGACCGGATTCTCGGTGACAAACTCGCTTCCTTGATAGCTTACTTTTACCGATGAGACGCCTGTCGTCAACGTAATCACTTTCCAGAACGAATCCGTAGCGGCGAGTCCATTCGCAATCACTTCATTTCGGAAGTTATTCCGTACACTCCAGCTCGCATCCGCAGGGAACTTCCCTATGTATAGGCGATGCCCTCCGTTATACGGTTCAATATACGTTTCGTATCCCCCTGCTTCCGCACGGGCTACCCAGTCGTTCATGTAAGCTTCACTCGTTGTCCATGCCGTCTGCAATCTGTAGGAAGAGTCGACGGATCCCGTACTTTCCAACATCACTTCTGCAGTGTCGTTCACTGCTTCAACGAGCACATCACCCGTCACTTTGTCCTGGATACGGAAGGTGTCGGCACTCCCTAGTGTAAGAGACTCCGCTTCAGGAACAACACCGATTCGAATCATGTCTTCTGGTTCGGATGCCATCCCTTGTTGTGCATTTGGAAAAGAAAAAGCAACCACTGTCACCATCGTCAACAGCACAAGCCAAATTCGTTTCAACACATTTCCTCCTCATTTTTAGTCTTCTATCTGTACTTTTCGACGTTTGGTTGAAATTTCCTTTCAAAATTATCTTAATATTTCTAAAATTAAATTTTAGTCACATGGACCTAATTAAAGAAAAAACCGCTCAAAAAATGAGCGGTTTCCCTTTTATAAATGGCGAATATCTACGATGTCTTGCAGCTTCAAATCATAACGGTCGCCGAACTCATCGACGATGCGCAGCTCCTTCTTAACCGGATCCGCATAATGGATGTTGCCGACAAGGAGCTTATACTCATATGCCGAAAAGTAGACGAACGAAAGGGTTTCGTTGTAGGCCATCGCCTCATTAATCGTCTCGTTCATCTCCTCAAGCTTCTGTTCATCGAGCTCCGGCTTTTTCCGGAGGCGTTCTTCCTCCTTCCAGTCTCGGAGCAGCTTCACGTGCTCCGGAAGCATCATGGACGTCCATTTGATGTTGCCGCGATCACGAATACTCAATCGACCCACGCTCCTTTCTACGCTTTATGTCCACCGACAAGACGGCTGCGATGCCTTGCAGTCCCAGCAGGTGTGTAGGATACTGCGCGCAGGAGGGCGTCTCCTCCGTATTTCTCACGGATTTGGTCCATCGTATAGCCGAGCACCCGCTTTTTCGGGCGATCAAGTTCAAATAGAGACAGCTGCATTTCATCGTCTGGACACACATTCGATAAAGTGATGTTAAGCTTCCGTACCGTCTGACCTCCGTAAAATTCGTCAAACAGCTCTAGGCAGACACGGTACAAATCCATCGTGATGTTCGTCGGGTCCGTGATGGTTCTGGAGCGATGGAATCCTCCCCCGCCTTCATCCTTACTGTAACCGACACCGAGGCTGATCGTACGACCGGCTTTCCGCGCCGTCCGCGCACGTCGGCCGACTTCCTCACACATTTCGAGAATCACGTGCTGGATCTCTTTGCGGTCTTTATAATCCCTGAGTAAAATTTGGCCTTTCCCGTAGCTGATCTGTCCCTGCATGATCGGCGCGCCGATTTCAGAAAGGTCGACTCCCCAGGCATGATAGTATAGCTGATTCCCCATCACGCCGAACTTTTTCTCAAGCATTTTCAGCGGATAGTTCGCAAGCTGACCGACCGACATGATGCCCATCCGGTTCAGCGTCTTCTCTAGCCGAGGACCGATGCCCCACATGTTACTGAGCGGCGAAACTTTCCACAGCTTTTCCTGCACATCCTCAAACGTCCACTCCGCAATCCCTTCCTTCTTCGCTTCAAGGTCAAGGCAAATTTTCGAAAGCAACATGTTCGGACCGATCCCGATGGCACACGGCAGACCATACTTCTCCCATATTTCCTCCCGGATGCGGCGGGCGACTTCCCAGCCGTCTCCCCACAACCGTTCCGTCCCATCCACTTGTAAAAAGCTTTCGTCCACACTGTACGTATGGATTGAATCTTTCGGCACATAACGGTTGAACAAGCGGGTCAGGTCCGTCGAACGCCGCAGGTACAAGCGCATTTGCGCATTCACGACATGGATGCGCGGGTCGTCCGGCACCTCGAACAACCGGCTTCCTGTTCGGATCCCGAATTCTTTTTTCATCATCGGTGAAGCAGCCAATACGACACTGCCCTGCCGTTCGGTATCTCCTACAACGACAAGGTAGCACGTAAGCGGGTCCAAGCCTCTCTCCACCGCACTACAGCTTGCAAAGAAACTTTTCATGTCAATACAAAGGATCGTTCGTTTTTCAAAGGTCGAATAATCAATCTCCATCCTCAGTCACTCCCAATAAGAACGTTTGTTCTATATCTTATGTCTTATTGTAAGCGAATATACGTTCGCTTTCCACTGGTAATTTTCACCTAGGTCTGATTTTTTAAACCTGATTCCGTTGTTCTCAAGGATTTGAACGTATGATAAACTGAAATTATCATAATTTTCCAATCAATTAGGTGACAGGGTGGGGATCAAATTGCTCGAACATATGGAGAGATATTTCAGGGAAAGCATCAGAGTGAAAAAGACATTCGTATGGGTACTGGTCTTTTGCATCTCATTTTTTCTAATATTAAATTGGGTGAAATTCCCGACCAAGATGATCAATTGGATTGTACCTTTTGAAGTGGTAACACCAGCTTATTTGCCTTTTGAAGCAGAAGAGGAATACGCAGAATTCACTGGTTTCGATCGAGTACGGCTCGTGTTCGAGAATGCGGAAGATTCCTTGGGTATTTGGGTAACATCTGAAATCGGCTGGAACAACGTAACCGATTGGGACGAAGAACTGACCTTCGAGGATGGTCGGAAAGCCTATTATACTGAAAGTGACGGGACTCAAATGCTTAGCTGGCGAAACGGAAAAGAAGTCGAGTACGCCATCGACTATGTGGGGAAAGAACCTTTAAGCAAAGACGAATTGATCCAGGTTGCTTCGTCGATTAAATAAGGAATGTTTTCATGTTTGCTCTATTCATTATCATCTTAGGATTGATTGCTTATCAATTTCCGCTTGTTCAGGCGTTTTTCCACTATAATCATGGTCTATCCACCCTATTTCTTTTGGTGATTTTTTCGATTTTCATTCTTATAATATTCTGGGCATCGAAAAGAGAAGAAGAATAAAGCAAAAGCCGCATGCATCCAGGCATGCGGCTTTTCGCGCATAATTGTTTAATCGTACTTCAATATCATACTCTCTACTTACATTATACTCCTGATTCCCAATAATTTGTAGACTACTCTTTCTAAAATTCCTGTCATATACTTTTGTTATCAAATCTAAAAAAAAGAGGTGTACCCGTATGGATGACCAAAAAGATGTCTTAGATCATGGTCCTTTCTTTCATGGTACTAAAGCTGAACTAAAACTCGGAGATCTATTAGAACCGCAACACTTATCAAATTATCAGGACAAAAAATCGAACTACATATATTTCACAGCAACATTAGATGCTGCTAAATGGGGTGCTGAATTAGCAAGATCTAAATCGAAAGAAAGAATTTATATTGTAGAGCCATTAGGTGATTTTGAAAATGACCCGAACTTAACTGATAAAAAATTTCCCGGAAACCCAACCCGTTCATATAGATCTAAATCACCTTTGAAAATAATAGCTGAATTGGGTTCATGGGAAAGACATACCGATGAAGAAATCAATCATATGCTTACATCTCTAAAAAAGTTACGTGAACAAGGAAAATATGTAATATACGATTAAACTTCATTCCACGCTTCTTTCTCTTTTTTAAAAAAATCCCGAACTTAAAGTCCAGGATTTTTATCAATCTTGATATTAATTTTAGAATTAACTGTTGTCACTTATCTTGAAGCTGTCTAATCGCTTCTTCTGTAGCTTTGGCAATGAGTTCATCTGCATTGTTTGCGTTTTCACGACTGGAGAGTACAGCGAGAACGATGGGGTCTCCATCTGTCGGCCAAATGACAGCGATATCATTACGAGTTCCGTTTGCGCCGCCGGTTTTGTCTCCTACTATCCAGCCTTCAGGAACACCCGCACGGATCAAAGCATCGCCTGTCGTGTTTCGTTTCAACCAGTCATTCAGTAGATTCTTCTTTTCACTGGGAAGAACACTGCCCAGTGAAAATGCTTCTAAGCTTGTAGCAAGTGCTTTAGGCGTGCTGGTATCTCTCGTTTCCCCGGGTCCGACATTATTCAGGTCCGGTTCCATTCTTTCAGGTTTTGTAACATCATCACCGATTTTGTGGAGAGCTTCCTTGAATCCTTTAGGACCTCCGATGGCTTCTAGGATTAGATTCCCTGCCGTATTATCACTGTAACGGATAGAGGCATCACTTAACTCCCGTAAGGTCATACCTGTATCAACATGCTTTTCCGTTACTGGATTATAATTGACCAAATCCGCCTCCGTATAATTAATTTTTTCGTCAAGATCATCAATAGATTTGTTCATTAGAAGTACTCCTACAGCTAGTGCCTTGTGAGTAGATGCATAGGTGAAGCGTTCATCAGCTCGATAGGAAACCGTTTGATTGCTCCCCGTATCAAGTGCATAAACACCAAGCCTGGCATTATATTCCTTCTCTAGATCCTCGAAACTGACTTTTGTTTCATGCTCCGTTTTTGACGCTGATTCACTCTCGTAAATTGAACAGCCCACGACAAACATAACACCCAAGGCAAAAACTCCTGCTCCCAAGACTCGTTTAAATAAAGTCATAGAACCCTCCAACCTTTAATAGTAATAGATTGAGTTTAATGCATTTTCAGTTCGTGTACTTCGTCCAAAGTGCCTGATTATATTCCATCCATAGAACTGCTTTATGGTCAGGTTAAAGACTCTTTTACTTCAACGGGATTAAATTACGTACTACGGACCTAAACAAAAAAAAGTACAATGAATAAGTGCACCTCTTGGTATCTTAATTTTTATTTATTGTATGAATTAGAGGAAATGAATAGTCATCTTAGAACTTATTATAGATATTAATGAGAAAAGGAGAAAAAAATTGAGTAATCAAATCATTCCTGCAATCATTGCTTTTGTATTCGTATCCGTATTATCCCCACTATTCATTTCTATCTTGAGAAAACGAAAGCTTCTTCAACCGATTAGAAAAGAACTCCCTCCGGATCATCAGTTGAAAAAAGGAACACCGTTGATGTTTGGATTGATTCTATTAGTAGGGATTATCGTTTCCCTTCTATTTTCACCTACTCCATTCATGTATTTCCTATCTGCTACCTACATTCTGTTTGGCTTTATTGGTTTTTTGGATGATTTTTGGAAAGCTTCTCGCCAAGATCCGTTAGGGGTATCAGGTAAGACCAAGCTCATCTTACAGTTTCTTTTTACTGGTGCATTACTTTACTACACGATTGACGAACTAGGTGTAGACCCAATCATTCGTATTCATAAAAATCTTTCCTTCGATCTTCCCATGGTATTTTATATCATAATCATCACCTTGTTTGTCGTTGGTTCTGCAAATGCCATCAATTTTACAGATGGGATGGACGGCCTTTTAGGAGTCGTTGCAATTCCAACCTATTTTTTCTTTTTTGTGATTTCAGATCGTACAGAGGTACAACTGTTTTGTTTGATTATGATTGGATGCTTACTCGGTTTTCTCATTTATAATATTTATCCAGCCAAAGCTTTTATGGGAGATACAGGATCTCTAGCAATAGGTGGATCCCTTTCATTTCTTGCTGTGATTGAGAAAGTTGAGATTGTAATTCCCGTATTGTTCTTTATCTATTTCGCAGAAAAACTTTCGGTTATCTTACAAGTTGCTTCCTTTAAACTTACAAGTCGACGAATCTTCAGATTTACACCAATTCACTACCACTTCAGCTTAAAATATGGGTGGTCTGAAAATAAAATTGTCACGGTTTTTGGATTTATTTCTTGGATTTGTGCTTTTATCAGTTTGGCGTACTGGAAATTCTTTTTGCACCCTTAATTAAACATCTGTAAAAATGAAAGGAACTTCGTAATTACGAAGTTCCTTTTTTGCATACCAATATGTCAAATTGTTTATTAAGTTACTTGTCTCTCATTTTGAAGTAAATACACTTTAATCATAAAATAACTCACTTCATCAGGCAGCAGTTCTTTGATCGGCTTCAACTTCTCGCCGTTTGCTTGCTGAATGGCGTGTTCTATTTCTGAAACATATTCATCCGGAATAATATCTTCCATCTGAACGTCCATTCCTTCTTGCATGCATTGAATGAGATGACTCTCCACCGTGCTCACCGCGAGATCGCGATGCTCTGCAATTTCTTCCACACTCATCTCTTCTTTAAAAAACGTGTACGTCTCAAGATGTGAGTTCGGTGTAGCTTTCTTCGGCTTTTCAATACTGTCAGATCCCTTTATTGCTTCGTCTTTCTGCTCAGGGTTCTGGACTAGATAATCCGTAATGGCTTCAATGAACCGTTCTCCGTACTTTTCGAGTTTATTTTGCCCTACACCCGTTATCGTTAAGAATTCCTCTCTAGACTGTGGCTGCTTCACACACATGTCTTTCAAGGCCGTATCTGCAAATATGACGAAAGGTGGAACGTTTTCTCTTTCAGCAATCTCTTTACGAACCATTCGAAGTTCCTCGAACAATGGATCATTGACGGCAACTTGTTTCGTCTGAACAGCTTCTTTCCGCTTCACAGTTTCTTTTCCGAGTAGAACGTCCTTCCCTTTTTCATTGATGTAAAGGGTAGGAAATGTACCGTGTTCAACAGCTATTAGTTCTTGCGAGATGAAAAATTCGATAAAGTCCGTCACTTCTTTTGTACTTTTTTCTTTCATCAGACCATAAGTCGGAAGTTTATTGAGACGCAATTCCAGTACTTTTTTACTTTTGGAGCCTGTCAGTACTTGAGCGATGATCGTCTTTCCGAATCTCTTTTGCCCCATTCTCACGATACAAGACAGGACGATTTGAGCTTCTCGTGTCACATCGATACTTTCACGCGAATCAGTACAATTGCCGCAGCGACCACATGGCGGTGTATCCTCGTTACTGAAATACCTGACAATCGATCTTTGCAAACAGCTTTCTGTATGACAATAATCCACCATGAGTTGCAGCTTCTGCAATTCTTGCGACATGCGATCAGCTTCACTCGATTGATCAATTAAAAAGCGCTGTACTTGAACATCTTGAGGAGAATACAGAAGGATACATTCACTCGGAAGTCCATCACGTCCGGCACGTCCTGCCTCCTGGTAATAACTTTCCATGTTCTTCGGTAGCTGGAAATGGATCACATATCGGATATTGGATTTATCGATTCCCATACCAAACGCGTTGGTGGCTACCATCACTGTTGATTGATCTTGTAAAAACTGCTCTTGCTGTTCCATTCGCTCCGCTTCATCATAGCCAGCATGATAGCGTGAGACGTTGACACCACTTTTTTTCAATTGTTCATACAGCTTATCCACTGTTTTTCGGGTGGCTGCATAAATGATGCCTGCTTCATTTCCATTCTTTTTAATAAAGTCTTTTAAAAATTTGACCCTGTCTTGTCCTTTGATTACAGAAAATGATAGATTTTCCCGCTCAAAACCTGTCAGAACCGAATTGTTCTCATCAATATCAAGTGACCTACAAATATCCTGACGAACTTTCGGTGTAGCCGTTGCCGTTAACGCCAATACAGTCGGTCGTTTCGGCAGGCTTCCGATCATTCTCTGAATGCGCTGGTAACTTGGTCGGAAATCATGTCCCCACTGCGAAATACAATGGGCTTCATCCACTGCAATCAAGGGAATGTCCAACTCTTTTAAAAGCGTCATAAAGTCATACGATTCCAGTCTTTCAGGTGCGATATATAATAATTTGTATTCTCCGCTTTTCGCTTTTTCAATTCGTTCTCTCGTTTCCGATCCAGTGAGTGAACTGTTGATGAAAGCAGCAGGGATACCTAATTGTAGCAATGAATCTACTTGATCTTTCATTAAAGAAATTAATGGAGAAATGACGATCGTCGTTCCCTCAAATACGACCGCTGGAATCTGATAACAAATCGATTTCCCTCCACCAGTCGGCATCACACAAAGGGTATCTTCCCCGTTCAAAACCGATTGTATCGCTCTTTCTTGGCCCAATCGGAATGACGAATAACCATAGTATTGCTCCAGCATCTCTTTTGCTCTTTGTATCAAAACTTGTGATCCTCCTCGGATTATCTTCTCTGTTTATAAGGGTACCATCTGTACTGAGAAAAACATATCAAAGTTTAGATTTCTGCACATAAAAAAATTGACGTATCCTACTTCTCTTAGGAGTACGCCAATTTTTTCTAGTATTTTCTTGCTAGACTTAATCTTCTTTCTTTCTCGCCGCAGTTGGTCTGAAGCCTGGCTTCTCTTCCATTTCATATGAAGCGTCAAGTTCTTCCGAAAGCTCAACTTCTTCCTGCGTCAATCCGCCGACTTGATTTGGATCTTGCGAGATCTTTTTCTTGCTGTTGTTCGCTTTTCGACCGTGGTCCATTCTTCCCATGAAAGAACCTCCTTTCATGGGATTAGATTGCGAAAATCACCATTGAATTATTCGAAACGCGACCGCTTTCTAGCGTGTGAATGGTGGAATACTCTGCTTGAAGTTGAACACGTTCATCGGGTCGACCCGCGTTTTCACTTTTCGCAACCGATCGTAGTTTTCCCCGTAATAAGAGGTCGGCCAGTCAGAAATGGTCAGATCCGGCCAGTTGACGTAATCGCCTCTCGTATAAGGACTCATATGTTTCCGTAAAGCCACGACCCACTCGACGAACTTTTTTGGATCTTCACCTTTTTCCCAGGTCGTGTTGTATTCCTGAGCGATAAGTGCATTTCTGTGAAAATACGCCGTTTCCGTCGGACCGACTGTCTGGACCTTCCCTGCCAACGATTGCTGCCAGATCGATGCATTCTCATTCGGAGCATTTTCCAAAAACTTTTTCATGATTTGAATGCCACGTTCCGGAATTTTTTCATAAACAAAAGATCCCGATCGCTTAAAGTAGGAGGGTTCGTTCCCTGCAGGATAATTGAAATGTTCGAACGCTCTATTGAAAGGTAGCGATGCGATTTGGATTCTACGAGGGCGTGTTCCTTTCAGCAATGGTCTGATCAGCTGCTTCAATTCCTCTTTCGGGCCTACGAATTGCCCCTCCGATAGTATCAAATTTTGACTTTTCGCATGTAATTCTATGTCCGATGTTAACCTCTCATCGGTAAAAGGAGCCCAATTTTGCCATGAGTCAAACGCTTTTTCCAATTGATCAAAGTCCCATTCCACCCGGTATATGGAAACCATGTCTATCGGATGAACACGGAACGTGAACTGGGTGATGATTCCGAAGTTTCCTCCCCCACCTCCGCAACAGGCCCAAAACAAATCCCTGTTTTTCCATTTATTCGCCTCAACAATCTCTGCACTGTTGTCGCCTTTCGGAATCACGATCCTTACCCCAATGAGATGATCACACGTTAATCCGAATATTCTTGATAAGTATCCGATGCCTCCACCTAATGTCAGTCCCGCTACTCCAACACTGTATTCTGTTCCGCCTGGAAGAGCTCGTCCATACTTCCATAGCGACTGATACACATGACCGAGATCCGCACCTGCATCAATGACCGCAGTATTGCTACTGGTGTTCACCGACACTTTAACCATCTCGCTGATATCAATGACAATACCTTTGTTCAGTATAGAAAAATTTTGATAGCTATGCCGACCGCTTCTCACTCGAAAAGGAATATCGCGTTCACGCGCAAATTTCAATGCATTCAAAACATCCATTTCATCCTGGCAAAATACGATTGCAGCAGGGTACTTGCCTCTGTATAGATTCAAATTGGTGCGGGCTTCCGGATAAGCCGGATCATCCGGCAAAACGACCCGTCCAGTCAATTTTGTTGCCATTCTCTCTCCACCTCTAGCTTGTCTTATTACCGCAGTATATGAAGTAACGACAAGTTTAGGGAGGGCAGAACGGCAACTTTCAGGTCAATTATTCACTCGGCTCTTGAAAGAGTATCCCTTGTAACCTCCATTATCAGAGGACAATTTCAGTATGTTCCGGTCTTCCGGGATGCCTTCAAAGTACGAGCCGATACAGCCGGTCGTACACCGGTGTCCGGAAATCAATATGTTTACATCACTTGTACCGTACTTGTTCTCAAGCTCCTCCATGAAACTGAAAACCCGCTTCATGTAGCTAGGAATGTCTTCAACTCCCTCATAGACATCTGGATCGGGTATAGCCTCTTTCATTTGAACATCCTCTTTTTTCATACGGTCCGCAGTACCGAGGTCAAAGACATCCAACCTCGGGTCTATTGCAGGAGTCACGCCTGTTGCAATTTCAGCAGTATGAACCGCCCGCTCTTGTGGAGATGAAAAGACATAGTCAAAAGAGACCCCTTTCAACTCCCCTCTTAACGATTCAGCTTGTTTGATACCTTGTCCATTTAAAGGCAGTCCATTTCTACCTTGCAGCCTGCCTTCTTTATTCAAGTCTGTTTGACCGTGTCGGATGACATATATCATATTCTTCCTCCTTTGAATAAAAGAGCATTACTTCTTATCGAAGCAATGCCCACATGTACGTTAAGACGAAGGAACGAAAAGCTTTTCTTTTGCTTTGTCGTATTCATCTTGTAGTTCGGCTACCATTTCCTTGACCGATTGCACGGCTTGAATCTGATGGACTCCTTGCCCAGCCGACCAAATATCCTTCCAGGCTTTAGAATCCGATTGATCCAGAGAAGAGAGGTCGACTTTTTCCTTACTCTTCAATTTCTCCAGATCAATGCCAGCTTTGATGATGCTGTTTTTCAAATAATTGGCGTTAACACCTGTGAATGCA
Source organism: Pseudalkalibacillus sp. Hm43 (assembly GCF_051842935.1). Taxonomy (GTDB): domain Bacteria; phylum Bacillota; class Bacilli; order Bacillales; family Fictibacillaceae; genus Pseudalkalibacillus. The sequence goes on from NZ_JBPXRR010000001.1 coordinate 1,631,155, forward strand.
TCCGTATATATGAGATCATCCAAGACCGATTCAATCAGCATCTCTTTATATTCATCTGATGCGAAGCTTTCTTTTGCCGAGATGAATCTCGTTCCCATATAGGCTAAGTCCATCCCTAACACTTCAGAAGCAAGCACGTCTCTGCCACTTGAGATGCAACCCGCAAGTATCGTGATACCATCCCAAAATTCCCGTACCGCTCCTGCGAATGCGAAGCTGTTGATGGTGCCTGCATGTCCGCCTGCTCCTGAACACACGAGGATGAGTCCATCTACACCTGTTTCAGCCGCTTTCCTAGCATGTGTAATCGTAGATACATCTGAGAAAACGAGTCCACCATAGGAATGGACGATCTCAATGACAGCAGATGGATTTCCGAGCGATGTAATGACAATCGGAGGCTCATATTTCTTCACGATTTCAAGATCCTTCTCATATCGTTTGTTCGATTTATGGACGATAAGATTCACAGCCCATGGGGCAACTTTTCGGTTCGGCTCCTTCTCCTTCGCCTCACTTAACTCAAATTGAATTCGTTCCATCCATTCTTCTAGAATCGTTTCGGTACGAGCATTCAATGAGGGAAACGATCCGATGATACCTGATTTGCAACTTTCAATGACGAGTTCAGGACTGGATACGAGAAACATAGGTGCAGAAATTACGGGTACACTTAGTTCTTTTGCAATATGATCTGGTAGCTTCGATAACAATTGGAAAACCCCTTCCATAATTCTTGTGCATACCTACTAATACGCCATCGGAATCAACTACACCTTCCTTTTTCCAAAATCGATCTCTGCACCTATGCCCAACAGAGCTCATACTCTGCAAAGGGGAGGGGTTTCCGATGGGTGCCATGGCTTCATTGTTCGAGGAAATGATCATGCTGTACGGAATAGCTGTGATTGGGTACATCGCTCGGAAAGCTCGAGTACTTCCGGACGGATCCGACTATGTATTGACCCAGCTTGTCCTCTATGTCACCTTACCTGCCCTCATCCTTTATTCCATGGATTTTCCCTATGAAGCTCGTTACCTCCATGATTTCAGCTGGTTGCTCTTGTTATCGATTACCGCCATCATCATCGCCTGTCTATTCGGATACCTTTTACGAAAAAACGCAAAACTACCCGATGAGCAAAAAGGCGTCTATGAAGGATTGATCGTATTCGGGAATCAAGGATTCATCGGTTATGCCATCGTTTATTTGTTACTCGGTGACATCGGCATCCTTTATACTGCGGTGTTCAATTTTCTTTACATCGTCTTGATTTGGACATACGGCATTTATGTGGTTGGAAAAAGCAATGCATCGTTCACATGGAAATGGCTCGTATTCAATCCGGGTGTAATGGCTACAGTGATCGGGTTCATCCTTTTTCTACTTCCGTATCAATGGCCACAATCGATCCATAACCTTTTTGAAACCGTCGGACTTCCCACCGTCCCGCTTTCAATGCTAATTATCGGAATCCTTTTAGCGAACTTAAACAAGAAAGAGGTATGGAACTATTTTTGCAGTCCATACCTCTGGTCTTCTGTATTCATGCGCTTGATCGGGATCCCCATTTGCCTCGTTCCGTTCATTGTTTTACTCGACAATAAAATTCTCTTACTCGTTGCGGTATTGGTTGCAGCAACGCCTTCCGCTCCGACAATCGCCTTGTATGCAAGGAAGTATGGAGGTGACCCTTACTTCGCATCCGTCGGTTCAGCCATATCAACCGTGCTCTCCATGTTCACGTTGACTTTCCTTTATGGGTTGTTGAAGTGGCTAGGTGTGTGACAAGACCGCTTCATGGAAGATTCGACGAAATGTATTGATGTTTACAGGCTCTATTTGATGCAATCGGTTCGTGAGAATCACCACAACGATTTTCTGTTCAGGATGGATGAATAAAGATGTCCCCGTGAATCCAGTATGACCGTACCCACCTGGAAAGTTCGGCGACCACTCAAATCCTAGACTTCTGGACCCTACGACTGTATTTTTAATTTCATCTATCAAGCTTGGTTGGATATCTACTTTCTCTGCATGTGAAGGATCGATATAAATTCGGCCTAACTCGAGAACATCGTCCACATTTGAAAAAAGACCTGCATGACCGGAGACACCTCTGAAGAAGTAATGCGTGTTTCCATCATTCACTTCTGCGATGATCGGTCGATCTGTTCTTCTCCATCTGTTAAAAGTGAGAGACCGCTCTTCGCACATCTTTCGCTCAATGTGATTGCCAAACTCCGTGGCTGCCACATTCTCCGCTTCAACCGGACCATATTTCATGGTCGACAAACCCAAAGGTACACAGATTCTTGTTCGGACAGCTTCATTCAAGGAATGTCCTGTTGTTTCCTCAATCACTTTTCCAAGCAAAATGAAGTTCACGTCACTGTACTTCACTTTTTCAGCTTGAAAAAGGTTTGGACCCAATTTATGAAGCTGTGAACAGAAATCATCGTCAGCCGTATAAAATGGATGCCAGGCAATCAAACCGGAAGAATGGGTCAAAAGCTGAAATAGGGTAATAGATTCTAGTTTTTCTCTCAGTTTGGGATGCTTAATATTCAAAAACTCCCCAACACAAGTATCCATCCTCAATTTTTCCTGACTGATCAGCTGTAAAATCATTGTCGTAGTCATGATTTTCGTGAGAGAGGCGATATCAAAAATAGTTTCCATGTTTACCGGTTCAAGTGTCGGTTCAGTTTGCCGATACCCTTCAGCTTTTTCATAAACCGTCTTTTCCTCTTTCAAGACCTTGACGACACAGCCTGGAAATTGAGTACGCACAGCGTCTTCTACGATTGCATCTAATCTGTTCATGAATTTCCTCACCTTTTTTCCAATCGTTCTACAGGTCGTTCCCCTTTTGCTTCAATCCGTCCGAAAATCAAATCCACAGTTGCCTGGAAAGAAGCCTGTTGGTCCGAGTACTGCGCAATCGCAGCATCAACCTCTGATAACACATCCGCATCATACGGATTTCGTGCCATGACAAGAATGGATTTTTCTGAGTGGCGGATGGTTTCATTCATGGCTGATTGTTCCCAACCTGTATCCCCTTCTCCGATAACGGTTTTGGAATCGGTTATCAGAATGGTCATTTCGCTCTTCTTCAGTTCTTGCTTCTGCGCTTCTGTGAGGGCATCACCTTTTAATAGGATCAGAGTAACTTTTTTGTGATCCTTCCAAAGCGCGTACTTCAATTTTTCTAAGTGTTGGCTATTGGTAGATACGAATGAGATTTGCCCGTTGACTGGTGCTGTGAGCGGAATCACACTTCCCTCATTTTTCATGAGTGTAATAGAATCCTGGGCAATCTTTTTTTCTAGTTCCACAGCTCGATTTGTAACCGCGGCATCTAACTCGTCTACCTCACTCTCATCGATCCACTTCAACTTCGCTTGTAAAATCCGATTGACCGATTGATTAAGCCGCTCTTCTGAAATCCGATTCTCTTCTACCGCTTGGGCCAAGGAATCATACGCGACTTTCAAATGGTCGGGCATAACGATGACATCCACACCTGCCAAAACCGCTTGAACCGCAGCTTCTCCTGGACCGAAATGATCGGTAATTGCCTTCATCTCCATAGAGTCTGTGAAAAGAAGCCCTTGAAACCCCATCTCATTCCTTAGTAGTTCATTCATGATTTTGGGTGACATAGTCGCTGGCGTTTGGATCGGTAAACCATCTTTACGAGAGGTGAATTCCGAATCATCAATGTTTGGGAAGGTGATATGCGCCGTCATGATACCAGGCACACCTTGCTCAATCATCTTACGGAAAGGTTTCCATTCGACTTGTTCCAGCTCTTCAATCGACTGTTCGCTGACTGGCAGGACGTAATGAGAATCCAAATTCACACTCCCATGACCTGGAAAGTGCTTGGCAACTGCCATTACGTCAGAAGCGTGCAGTCCTTCCATGAACGCGAGACCCATCTCAGTGACTAGCTCAGGATCATCTCCGAACGACCTCACACCAATGACCGGGTTATTCGGATTCGTGTTCACATCAACGGAAGGAGTGAAATCAATATGTACACCGATTTGTCGGAGTTCAGCTCCTAGCACTTCCCCGGTTTCACGGGCAAGGTCTGCACTATGTGTTGCACCAAGTGCCATATTGCCTGGAAGCTCGGGAAAGTAAGGGAGGCGTGTCACAATTCCTCCTTCTTGATCAATGGAAATGAGGAGTGGAACGTCACTTCCTTTCTGCATCGCTTCATTCAATTGCTTCACTTGATTCCGACTCTGTATATTTTCACGAAAAAGAATGATTCCACCAGGCTGGAACGTACCGAGCATTTCATTCAACTCATCGTTCATCTCAGTAACCGGTTCTCCATCCATCTCACGGATTGCTGGCATGAGCAGTTGACCGACTTTCTCTTCTGTACTCATTTGTTTGATAAAATCATCAAGATCCTCATCCGATTGCACTTCACTCCACATCATCGGACTTTGATTCATATAGATGAAAATAAAAAGAAGCAACAAAATGCCTGCAATTGTTGCTCCAATCAACCACTTATAAGATCGTTTCATTCTCTCCCCCCTGATTGTTTGTTATGAGGGTAATGCCATTTTTCCCATGACGACTTGTTTAGAAGCTCCTGTTGCCGTAGGAAGGTTGTTCGTTTCGCCGTGCAGGAATTGGTTTCCTAGAATCGTGAATGCAATCGCCTCTTTCGCATCCCCATCGAACGCAATGTCATCCATCTTAGATACCTTATATGAAAGAGCATCCTTCAATCCATCCATAATCGTCTCGTTGTAGGCACCACCACCGGAAACAATCAATTGATTGATGGCATGATCCTTATGTATGAACTTGTCGAGGCTTTCTGCAATCATCTGCACGGTATAGGCAGTGATCGTCGCGATCGTATCATTCGGATTCAGATTCAACTTTTCTGCTCTAACAAGGATTTTGTCCAGACGATCTTCTGTATAAAGCTCTCTCCCTGTACTTTTCGGTGGTTGAATCGTTAAAAATCCATCCTCCTGTATTAGGGTTTCTAGCAACTCCAAATGCACTTTACCTTGTTTCGCCATTTCGCCGTTCTTGTCATAAGATTGCTTGTTATTCGTCAATCTCCGGACAGCCCCATCAATCAAGACATTGCCCGGACCGACGTCAAAAGCACTGAACGCTCTGTTCCGGTTGGATAGTGCAGGGACAACCGTCAAGTTGCTGATTCCACCAATATTTAGTAACACTCGAGTCTCGGTCTCATGCGAGAAGAGCAGTGCGTCTACGAAAGGAACAAGCGGAGCACCCTGCCCATCATACGCCATGTCGCTCGGTCTGAAATCTCCAACGGTTAAAATACCTGTCTTTGCTGCGATGTTAGCAAGTTCCCCGATCTGTAACGTAGATCGTTCCTCAGGCCAATGATAAATCGTCTGACCGTGAGAACTGATGAATTGGATGTCTCCAGGTTGATAACCAGCCTTCTGGATGACGTTTAAAGCCGCTTCACCAAATCGTTCACCAAGCACGACATTCATCCGGCAGATTTTTTCAACCGTTGAAGAAGATGGACTGCAGAGCTCGATCAACTGTTCACGATCTTCACTCGAATAAGGCGTCGTATCGAATTCAATCAACTTCACTTCAGTGTTTTCTCCTGCCCCGCTGATTTCAACTAAAGCGGCATCAATTCCATCCAGCGACGTCCCGGACATCAAACCGACAGCCAATTTCCTCTCACTTTTCAAAATAGAAGTCAGTTTCTGAAGCATTCCATCCCTCCTACTTCCGACGTTTCTGTTGGATATATTCAATGGCACTTCGGCTCTCATCCAGGTACTGAATGGATGCATCGTATTGACTGGAAGCAACACACATGAACAGAATGTCCAACACGTGTAGCTGAGCGAGGCGTGAAGAGGTCGCGCCACTTCGGAATGTCGCTTCTTTCGATGCGGAAGTGAACAATTTGATATCCGCCTGATCAGCAACCTTCGATGAACCGTATTTCGTCAGACTGATCGTGGTTGCTCCCTTTTGGTTCGCCAATTCAAGGATATGGGCAACCTCCGCCGTTTCACCGGAAAACGATATGCCGACCACCACATCTTCAGGCTGCACATTACCTACGAGCATCGCCACCATATGAAGATCGGAGAATGCGTTGGCGTTCTTGTTGATTCGTAAAAATTTCTGCTGAGCGTCTTGTGCAATGATTGCCGAAGCGCCGACGCCGAAGAAATGGATGTTTTTCGCATCTTTCAACGCTTCGACTGACTTTGAAAGCTCACTAAGGTGCAGCATTTCCGCGGTCTCTTTCAGAGATTGGATGCTGTTGTTCGTCATTTTTTCCAACACTGAGTCGTAAGCTTCATTCGGTTGAATGTCCCGATAGCCTTCTTGAACGTCTTTCTGCAGATCCCCGACGACTTTCAGCTTCAGTTCTTGGAAGCCTTTCAGTCCTAAGGACTTGCATAGCCTGATAACGGCTGCACTACTTGTTTCACTATGCTTCGCAAGCTCACTCGTTGTGCAAGAAACGGCTGCTTTCGGGTTCGTTAGAATATAGCTTGCAATCTTTTTCTCTGATGGGGGTAACTTGTCACGCATTTCTTTCAACATCACAAGTCCACCGGTCGTATTCGTCATCTGTATTCACCTGCTTCTCTCTTTGCATCAATTCTTATTCTGAATGGTGACGGGTAACTTCCCTTTAACGTCTTCTAATCCGAATAAAGCACGGACGGCAATACGCAATGCAGGGGTCGTGAATTCATAAGTGGCTACTGACACATCGACTTCCGGAAACAATCCGAGGTCATATGGGCTTCTCATCGCAAAATGGATGATCGGCTTGTTCATCTTCAACATATCCTGCATCAACCTTTGTTGACCTTCCGATCGCGTAGCTGACAATGTCCCTACAATAATCACATCAGCACCACTCGCCAAAACGTTCATAAAATCAATCTCGCTTTGTTCTGGCTGTGGTGAAACAGAAGCCACCTTTGCTCCCAGGTTCAATTCTTTCACCAATTCTCCGAGCGCATTTTGTGAAAACCGTTCATCCTCAACTTGGGTCAAGTAACTGTTTTCCGGATAAATGACAAGGATTCGTTCATGATGATCCCGTTTTAGCGGGAGCAATCCTTTTCTATGCTCAAGGAGTGTAACACCGCTGCGCATCACGTCCTCAGCTAGTTTCTGATGAGCTTCTGGCTTCAAGAATCCTTTCAGGTCATCGTGCCAATCCAACGTGCTTTCTTTCAGCTTCATCACACGATCGACCGCTTCATCAATCAGCTTCTCGTCGATCTCTCCGCTCTGAACGGCTTGATAGATCGCTTCAATCGCTTCATGCTGCAATTGAGGTAAGTGGGAAATCATGATCAGATCGACGCCCGCCTTGATCGCCTCGACCGCCCCTCTTGCCGTACCGATTCCGTCTGCGATGGCTTTCATCTCCATACAGTCGGTCGTAATGACACCTTCAAACCCGAGCTCTTCACGCAATAGACCAGTCATGACAGCTCTGGACATTGTCGCCGGTCGGTTTTCTTCCGGCTCGATGGATGGAAAATAGACATGCGAAGACATGACCGTTTCCGCTCCGTTTTCAATCGCTTCTTTAAAAGGGACCAATTCTACCTCATGCAATCTCTGAAGCTCGTGCGGGATCACTGGCAATGCCAGATGCGAATCGACAGTCGTATCACCGTGCCCCGGGAAATGCTTCAGTGTCGTAATCACTCCGGAAGCTTGCATTCCCTTCATCAACTGCTTTCCGAATTGGGCAACGACCTCCGCCTTCTCCCCAAAAGAACGTACATCTATGACAGGATTGTTCGGGTTGTTGTTCACATCCACAACAGGCGAAAGGTTCCAGTTGATGCCCAAATCCATCAGCTCTCGACCGGAAGCTTTTCCAATCTCAAATGCGCGTTCTGGATTACCCGTTGCTCCTAGCAACATGGCTCCAGGAAACACGGTCGTTCCTTCTCCTAACCTACGAACGACACCATTTTCCTGATCGATGCAAATGAACAGAGGATGCGTATGACCTGCATTTTTCGCAGTGGATTGAAGCGTTGTTGTCAGTTGTTGAATCTCTTCAGGAGTACCAATATTCCTACCGAATAAAATGATGCCGCCTACATGATGATTCTCGATCAGATCTTTGATCTCGTCAGACAGCTCCGAAGGATGATCGGCTTTAAATCCGAACACCATCAATTGGCCAATCTTTTTCCGTAGATCCATTATTGTTTCACACCACCCATTGAGAGTCCTTTGACAAAGTAACGCTGGAACAACAAGAAGAATACGATCATTGGGATCGCTGCGACCGTAGCACCTGTCATAAGCAGCTTGAAGCTTGCAAGGTTCGCGTCCTGTAACGTTTTCAGTCCTGCCGGAAGCGTTAACAGGTTCTCATCGTTCAATACGATGATAGGCCACAAGAAGGAGTTCCACATCAACACGAACGTAAAGATGCTCAACACTGCCATTGCAGGTTTTGCGAGCGGTACGATCACCGTCCAGAAGATTTTCCATTCCGACGCACCGTCAATTTTCGCCGCTTCAATTAACTCATCCGGTATTGCCAGTAAGAATTGACGCATCAAAAAGACACCGAAAGCTAATGCGAGACTCGGGAAAATCAATGCCCAGTGCGTGTCAAAAAGCTGCAATTTCTGAACCATCATGAACGTCGGCACAAGCGTGACCTGCTCTGGAATCATCATTGTAGAGATGATTGCCCAGAAGATAATCATCTTCCCTGGGAATTTCTTCTTTGCGAGCACATATCCGGACATCGTATCGATCAAGACAATGGCGACCGTCGTGACAATGGATATGTATAAACTGTTGAGCAGCCATTTCATGATTTTCGTCCGCTCAAAGAGTATGACGAATCCTTCAAACGTTTTCGTAACTACTTCATCCATCTTCTCGTCGTGATAAGCAGCTTGCGCATCATTGCCTGCATCCTCTGCCGCTTCACGCTTTTGCCACTGATGGAAGTACTCTTTCACCCCGACCGGATACAACTTCGGTGGAGTCGATTCCACGTAATTGACTGGTTCCTCCATCGTTTCATTTTGATAACTCGGTAATTGTAATGAGGTCGCGAACACCCAGTACAGCGGGAGTAGGGAAACGATTGCCATGAATATAAGCGTGACATAGATGAGCATTTTTCCGACTTTTTGGTTCACTTGTTTTGGATTCATCTTCCCACCTCCTTAATGATGATCCCGTAGTGTTCGATATTGGAAAATAGCAAATATCATAATGATGAAGAACAGGATAACGGACTGTGCCGAGGCTAATCCGAATTTGAAATCGCGGAATGCGGTCTTATAAATGACATGGACGATCGTTTCTGTAGCATTCCCTGGTCCGCCGCCCGTCATCATGATGATTTGGGTAAACACCTGGAACGAGCCGATCGTACTTAAAATGACCAGATACAAGGTCGTTGGCTTCAGCATCGGTATTGTGATGCGCAACCACCGTTGGAACGCATTCGCCCCGTCAATCCTTGCCGCTTCGTATAACGATTGGTCGATGTCATTCATCGCTGCAAGGTAGATGATGATCCCGGCACCTGGAGGAATCAAAATCGACATGATCATGAGTGCAGGTAACGCAGAATCACTCTTACCGAGCCAGTTGACAGGTTCAAATCCGAACCATCCGATGATGTAGTTGAAGATTCCGAACCGATAGTTGTACATCCAGCGCCACACCATTGCGATGATGACCATAGACGTTACCGTCGGTAGGTAGAACGCAGCTCTGAAGAAAGATTGCGAGAGCTTACCGAGCGGCTGCACGAGTGATGCAATAATGAGTGCGGTGATGACAAATGCCGGTACGGTCACAATCGTATAGAGGAATGTGTTCCATAGCGACACTTTGAAGACCTTACTTTGGAAAGCTGTTATATAGTTGTCGAACCCGATCCATGTCGAGCCCATGATATTGAATTCCTGAAACGATAATATGAATGCCCAAACAATCGGAACGAGCATGAACAAGAAAAAGAACAAAAGCTTCGGCATGAGAAAAAGGTAAGCCACTTTGTTCTTGTACATCTCTTTCAGGACCTTTTTGGTCTTCGATTTCGTTGTCGTCCGTTGTTGGACTTTACGTTCGGTTACCGTATTCGTTTCCAAGGTTGTCCACTTCCCTTCTGAACCGACAATGACTAAAATTGTAGGGATTGACTCGATCGTTCATCGAGCCAACCCCATGGGTTTAAACTATTCGCTTAGAATGGCGTTTACAGCTTCTCCAGCGTCTTTCAATGCGTCTGCCGGTTCTTTCTCACCGTTCAGAGCAAGCTGAAGTTCCTTCTGGATCGCTTCATCAATTCGTGCCCAGTTTTCGTGACGAGGAACAGGTACTGCATGCTTTGCAAGTTCTTGCGCTCTCGCCATTTGAGGGTTATCCGCAAACGGTTCTTGGTCCGCAGCAGATTTTCTTGCTGGGAACGTTCCGTAGTTCTTTGCGGTTACCACTTGCTCATCCGTGCTCGTGATGTACTTCATGAACTCAGCTGTCATGCGCTTTTTCGCTTCGTCTTTCGCGTTGAACATCACGTAACCACCGACACCGCCAATTGTAACGGGTTCGCCAGTTTCACCGATCGGATACTCTGCAACCATGAAGTTCGTCTTGAACTTATCTCCTTGTGCAGCAGCAATTGCCCATGTCGCCCAAGGTTGAACCGCTACTGTTCGTTGATCGGCTGCAGCCCAAGCCTTCCAAGTACCACCGACATCTTGACCACCCATGCTTTCAGGTGCAACTTCGTGTTTGTATTTAAGATCGACAAGCTTTTGTAAGCCGCTGATCGCTTCTTCGGAGTCAAACGTATACTCCGTCATGTCCTCATTCAATGGATACCCGCCATCCATCAATAGGAACGGCCAAGCTTCATAGTATCCTGGAAGGATGTACGTTGAGAATCCATCCACTTTATCACCAGTGAGTGCTTTCATCTTTTCGACGAATTCATCATATGTCCATTTTCCATTTTCAGGAGGTTCTACGCCTTTTTCTTCAAAGATATCAAGGTTCAGAAGCATCGCATGAACACTGATCGACGTCGGAATACCATACAATTTGCCGTCAGTCGTGTACGCTTCTAGTGCATTGTCATAGAAATCACTTTTGTCTTCATCTGAAAAATAAGGATCCAATTCAGCGATGACACCTTGTTTGATGTGGTTTTGGTTGACTGATCCACCACTGATGTCCACTGGTGCGATATCCGGCCATGCACGTCCAGCAATCGCTACACTGAGCTTGTCATTCATTTCAGCCCAAGGTGTTTTGACGAGTTTGATTTTTACATTCGGATACTCTTTTTGGAACTCAGAAATCTTCGCTTCAATCCAGTGGTACTTGTTTTCATCCTTATCAGCCCAACGTGGACCATCCCACATCGTGATGGTGCCTTCCCAATCCTTCCACTCATCCGAACTCATGTCCTTTGATGCATCATCATTCGAACATCCAGCAAAAATACCAACAACGAGCATCATTGAAACGAATCCCATTAACCATTTCTTCATTTTCAATGTGAATCCCCCTCACAAATTTGTAATTCGCTAACTCTACTTGAAACGTTTTGCCAATTCAATCGCCTTTTTGACAAATCCATCTGCTTTCTGAATGCTTTCTTTCGCTACAACTAGTGGTACGTCCGCCTTCTGCATGACAATTGCAGTCTTCACTTCATAACCTGTCTGCTCTAACAGTTTTTCGGCTTCCTCATACGGAATTCCTGTAATCGTCATGACGATTCCTTTCGCTCTTTCCACCAATTTCTTATTGGTGGCGTTCACATCGACCATCAAATTTTCATACACTTTACCCATTTTGATCATCGAAGCAGTCGTCAGCATGTTCAGGACCATCTTTTGTGCAGTTGCCGCTTTCATCCGGGTCGAACCCGTCAGAATTTCAGGACCGACCACAACTTCAATCGCTTGGTCCACAAGATCCGATACAACCGAATTCGGATTACAGCTTAAACTGACCGTTTTCAGTCCCATTTCCTTTGCGGCTTCTATAGCACCAATGACATAAGGCGTTCGACCACTCGCCGTTATCCCAACGATCACATCGTTTTCAGCCAAACCCCGAGCGAGGAGATCTTTTCTTCCCTGTTGCTCATTATCTTCCGCACCTTCGATCGCCTCGAACATCGCCTCCGCTCCTCCTGCTATAATCGCTTGCACGAGCTCTGGAGGTGTGCTGAACGTCGGTGGGCATTCGGCCGCATCAATGACACCTAATCTGCCACTTGTGCCAGCACCGATGTACAATAATCTGCCGTTGTTTTTAAAACCCTCATAAATCAAATCAACTGCAGCAGAAATGTCTGGCAAGACCTTTTTTACCGCAAGAGAAACGCTCTCATCTTCCTTGTTAATCGTTTGCAGAATCTCTTGAGTCCCGAGTGTGTCGATGCTATTCGTATGCATGTTGCGCTGTTCCGTCGTCAACGACGTCAAATCTAACTCCATAAGACACCTCTATTGTTTGAAAATTTTAAATGAAGACCCGTTCCATCCCCCTTTAAATGTTTGTTGAATGTTGATTTCACAATTACGGATACACTCTTAAAATATTATTTCGGCCTGAAATGAAAAATCCCTTCCAAAATAAAATATTTTTTTAGTTTTTTATTTTAAATTATAAAATTTGATTTCAGATAGGCAAAAATAAAAAAGCTTGGATAACCAAGCTTATCAACTGAAAAAGGGTGCCATGATGAACATCATTAAGGACACGAAAAGGAGCGTCTTCCTGATTGTTGGTGAAAAAGGGTGCCCCTTATAAAAGACTGTTTTTTGAAATCTATTTTTATAAAACACTGTAATAGAAATGAGGATTGCGCACCCCACCATCCAACCACCAACAGTATGATCAAGATTAATCCCAAACATGTTGTATATGAGCTTACTCACACCACCTAACAAACTACCAAGAAGAATAAGTATGACTATGAATCGCAAAAACTCTAAAGAAATCCGTATACCGCTCCATAATAATCTCATTATTCATTCTCCTTAATACAGCCGGTTTTGATAACCTTCTTTCAGGTCAGCCGCTATTCTCTTTTCGTCCATTTCAGGTATATTGACGTGATCTGCTAGTATCTTCGCAGGTTTTGGAAGAGAACAGTCTTCATACCATGTATCGTTATGCCAGAGTTGTGACCTCTTGAGGGCTTTGGCGCAATGGATGAAACATTCTTCCACTATTACGGCAATTGCTAGTAATGGAGTCTTCCCATTCACGTTCATCTTTTCTAGAATCTCTTCATCTCGTATAGCCTTAGCTTTTCCGTTGATTCGGAGGGTTTCCTCCAATCCTGGTATGAAAAACAGTAAGCCCACATTCGGGTTCGTCATGATGTTCAATATGGAGTCCATCCTCTTGTTGCCGGGACGTTCTGGAATAACCAATATGTTTTCATTTAAGATATGTACGAAGCCTAGCGCATCCCCTCGAGGAGAACTATCACAAGAGCCTGCTAGATTGGAAGTTGCTAATACTAGAAAAGGTGACTTGGAGATGAACGTTTTGACATGCTCGTCGATATGAGAAATGACTTTTTTCCTTGCTCTCTCACTCGGGGTACCAATGATTTCTCGCAGCTCTTCTTCGCTCGTAATTTCATGTTTAAATTGCATTCTTTTTCTCCTCTATAAAATAAAGTTCTCTCATTAAAGATGGTAATTGGAACGAATGATTTGCTGAAATAATTTTGGCCTTTGGTTCTCCAGACTACTGATTAATGCGTCACCAAAGACAATGACGGATTTCTCCCATGGATGTCCGATATATCCCCAACTGAAATTCTGTTCCAAGTAGAAAGGATAATCTCCATTAGGAAAAGGCGGAACCACCCATTCACCGAATTCATCACTCGGTATTTCATCGCGTGGGTTGAACCAATACCCTTCATGTTGCCACTCCAATGCATAGATCAACTCATCTTGACTCGTTAGATTTCGGAAAGCATGTATGACCTTATTCTCCAGATCTTCGTAAAGGGCTTCGTGATTTTTCGCTTTATAGTATGAAGATACATCATACGTGATAAAAGGCGCAGGAACTGATAAGGAAGGAAAGATTGTCGTACTTGGTCGAAACTCAAATTCTTCGTAAATCGTGGTCCAAACCTGCTCCGATTCTTGATCGTTCATTGGCACCCAACTTTTCATATACATACACCCTCCCTTTTTTACATAGCTCATTCCACATCTTTCCATTCGTTCCTTTTATTTTATCTAATTAGAAAAGACGCGTCCACTGGACGCGTCTCCTTCATTAATTTTCCCTTATATTATTTTTAAATGCTTGATCGACATCAAACATTCGCTTCGCTGCATAGATGAGAATGAACTGAATCACGATGATTGGTAATCCCATCAATCCTGACACAACCGATAACGGTGGTAACCCTCCGATTCGCATCAAGACAAGGGCAACTGCCGTAATGATTCCAGCGATGACAATCCGCAACGTTTTAGGCGGTTCATGTTTACTCATATCCCGCTTACTCGTATATGCTGCTACGGTGTAAGTGGTCGAATCCAGTGTCGTCGTCAGGAAAATAAGTGCGACGACCATAAAGATGATGATGGACAGTTCACCGAGTGGCAGTGTGGATAGAATCTCTGGAATGACAGCCATTCTTTCCTTCTCCTTCACGAGCTCTAATACCGGAAGTTGATCTGTGAGGTAACGGTGCACTCCAAGCCCACCGAGTATGCCAGTTGCTACCCAGGAAATGAGAGTCGGTGCCAACAGATAGGTAAGAATCATTTCTTTGACTGTCCGGCCTTTTGAAATTTTCGCCGCAAATACACTGTGCAGCATCGCCCAGGTCGCACTATAGGCAAACCAGAACACCGTATTACTTTGGATATGCGATGCTGCCCCTTGATGGACAGACTCCGTGTTCATTGAAATTGGAATGTAGTGTGTCAACAGAAAGGAAACACTATCCGAGAAATAATTCAAAATGAACACACCGGGTCCTGCTATGATGATGAAAAGCCCAAATAGTGCAGCTAAATACATGTTCAACGTACTTAACCGTTTGATTCCTTTATCAATCCCTAAGTATGCACTGATCGAGAACAACATCACCCAGATGATGGTGACGATGATTGTCATCGTGAAAGTCACTTCCATCCCCAACAAAGAGGACAGATTATGTGTAACAATCGGAGCTCCAAGCCCCAAAGTCACGGCTGCTCCCGCTAGAATGCTGATCAGGAAAAGCATGTCCAGGACTCTGCCGCCCCAGCCATCTGTAAATCGATCACCAAACAACACCCGACAGGCTTCTGAGATCCGCATCAATGGTCGTTTTTTTACATGGAGGATGTATCCCATCGCAGGCGCAATCATGACAAAGATCGCAAATACCTGGAAACTCCATAAGAACATGCTGTAGGAATTCCCCCATAATAGGGCTTCAGCTGAGCCCGGTTCCACACCTGCCGGAGGATCGTTTGCAACCGACGTCCACTGCAACATCCCTGTCCGCATGATTGTTGAACCAATCCCCATCGCAATCAATATGGAAGCATATTCGAATAAGGTGAACCTCGGCTTTTCCTTCGGATCACCGAGTACGACTTGACCATATTTGGAAAATGAAAAATATAACGCCGCAGCCACCAATAGAATCCCATACCATAAGTAACCCCAGCTGAATACCTTCACGATATAGTCAAAAATGGAGTTCAGTAATTGGAGCGATTCCGCTTCGTACAATGCAAACGGAACACTTATGGCAATGATGACGAGTAAAGATGGTAAGAAGATCTTATACTCGATCAAGTTTTTGCTATTCATGTTCTCCCCCTCTTTCTATATAATAAAAAGCCCCACAGTTATTCAATGAATAACCATGAGACCCATATCTATAGTCGTCATACCCGGATTCCATTCCTCTAAAACGAAATTTTCTCCGGGCTTTTTTGTCAATTCCAGAACCCCTTCATATGATAAAAAGAGTCATTTAGGCGGAAGGGGGAGGTGAAGGTATGAAAGACTATATTTATCAACAATGTGTTCACCATATTGAACAGCCTGTGATGATTACCACGTACAAAAAGGAAGTCTTTGTCGGTGTCATTGTAGATGTGGATTCGGAGAAAGTATACCTGCAACCATTTGAAGAAAGAGAAGGAAGGTTCTTTCCTTTATTAGGTGCGGGGCTAATTGGTTTGGGGCTGGGTGCGATTGCTGGTGTCACCTTGTTCCGACCATACCCGTATTATCCACCATATGGTTATGGAATCTGGTAAGCAAAACGCAAAAATGTCTCATGGCTGTTTCAGCATGAGACATTTTTTATTTTATTCCGAACTTGAATGAAATGATGAAGTTGATCAGGAAGCTAATCATCAGGATGACAAGTAAAGTAGGATTGGGCAGTTCATACCAGATGGCTTTCAAAATCAGAAAAGCCAGTAACGATCCAAATACGCTCCCGATCCATAACCTTTTTTGCAGCTGAAAATTACTCATTCAATACCTCGCAACAATTTTAGTCCAATTTCTTGAACTTATATACTTCTCTCGATTCGATAAGATCCGCTGTCTGATCGCGATAGTGATTATAGTGATCTGTCGTTATATGCTCCTCAAATGCGGTTTCATTCTCCCAGATTTCATAAAGCATGAACGTATCGTCTTCTAGACCTTGATGCAATTCATACTGTACACAACCTTCTTCTTCTCTTGAAGCACGTTGAACTTCCTTCAGCTCTTTAAAAAATTCCTCAACTTTATCACTTTTCGGTTTGAAAATCGCATTAATTACAATAGCGTCCATTTCGATACATCCTTTCAATCTTAGGGCTTTGCAAAAACTGTACCACAAATCAATTGCATTCACCTTACATATGCTCGTCGATCACTACATAAATCCATGTTTAATTCAAAAGCGTTTGAGCAAACTATTTTTGTCATAAAGAAGGTTCGTGTTATAACTGACTACGTAATCCTTAGTTTCTATAAAAAAATTAGGAGGTAGAGAAAATGAGCAAGCGAGTACTTATGGTTGTAACCAATCACACTAAAATTACAGACGATTATAAAACCGGCCTTTGGCTGGAGGAATATGCTGTCCCTTACAACGCGTTCAAGGCAGCTGGTTATGACGTAAAAGTAACAAGCATCCAGGGAGGCGAAGTCCCACTTGACCCGAACAGCATTCCTGAAGAAGAAGTCAAGGAATGGGCTGAAGCTCAAGATAAATTAAAGGACACAGCTCAACTGTCAAAAGATGATGCAGAAGGCTTTGACGGCATTTTCCTACCAGGCGGACACGGTACAATGTTCGACTTCCCAGAGAATGAAACCCTTCAGTATGTCCTTCAACAACATGCTGAGCAAGGAAATGTCATCGGATCCGTCTGCCACGGTCCATCTGGTCTTGTAAACGCAACATATGAAGACGGAACTCCACTTGTAAAAGGTAAAACCGTAACAGGCTTCACAGATTCAGAAGAAATCAGCATGAAATTGGATGTTCATATGCCATTCATGTTGGAAACGGAGCTTCGTAATAAAGGAGCAAACTTTTCAAAAGGTGAAGACTGGACTTCTCATGCTGTGCGTGACGGAAACTTGATTACCGGTCAAAATCCGATGTCCAGTGAAAGTGCAGCCGAGAAAATGGTAGAAGCACTGAAGGAAAAAGAGTAATTTGAGTTGAAATGTTGTAAAACAGAGCCGGACAGTGATTATGTCGGCTCTGTTTTTTTGTTTTAGAGTGGGTTTTGATTATTTCCCATAAAAAACGGGTTATTTCCAATAAAAATGAGAAAATATAGATCAGATTTTCGATTTTCCCATAAAAATAAAAAATTATAGACCAGATTCAGAAATTATAGACCAAAACGCCATTATTTTTCTCTAATCCACTACTTCAACAATTGAATAAATGACCTGCTCTGCATCCTCTGGTCTATTAATAACGAATAAGTGGTCCGCTTCACCAGTTTTTGGCTGCTTTACATTTCTTTCAACCTCTTGACGATCGAGCACTTCTTGAAAGGTTGATGCACTGCGAAAGATCTTTGTGCTCCGCGTACTATCGGCAATACGTGCCCGCAGTACATCATCCGGTAAGTCAAAATCAACAAGGATACTCTTAAAGCCTAAATCATGAAAACGGGACAGCAATTTCAAGCGGATCTTCTCATTGCGATTGGAGTTGCACAATATAAGGTGAGCATTCGTCTCTTCCACCGCATAATCTACAATGGTTTTCGTGATTGCATATTTAAAAGTATTGGGACCACTGGCAGGCAATAGTTTATCATAATATGTATTGATAAACTCTGCATGTACGTCCTGGTCAATGACCACCGTATTCTTCAATTGTCTTTCTAAATCTCTTGCAAACGTCGACTTTCCACTATGTGTTTTTCCAACAGTAATGATTACATATCTCTCCATTAAAAATCTCCAATCTGACTAAAAGTAGTGTAGATATTGATTCCATACTCCTCGGTCATTTCCTATGTAAAACGTAAAAAAGCAGCCGCTGATGGGCTGCTTTCATTCCGATTAAGAGCGTAATTTAGGATTTTCCCTCTTCGCTTCTTTCACTCTCGGTTTGCGATATCCACCTGCCATATCGGCATGTTTGAATTCTTTCGCGTAAGACACCTCTTGAGCGTCTGATAATTCCATCCCATTTCCTCTTACAGGTTGATATTGAATATTTCTAGCCAATGTACTCATCCTTTCTGTGGAATTGGGTTATGTCCATGCTGTACCCGGCACAGAAATACGATAAACATTAGTCACTAATCTTAAAAACGATAAGGCCGGAATTCGTCCTTTAGAACACCCATCAAGACGGAATCATGATATTCACCATTGTAAAAGAGGTCCTGTCGGATGCGGCCTTCTTCTTTAAACCCTAACTTTTTATAAGACTTGATCCCTCTTTCGTTATAGTCGAAAACATCAAGACCGATCCTGTTTAAATTGAAGATGTTAAAACCATAATCCAACAGAAGCGACATTGCTTCTGTTCCGTATCCGCTTCCCCAACAACCTTTCTCGAAAATCGAGATACGAACGACAGACTTACGGTTTTGATGGTCGATTTCGAGCATCGACAGATCTCCTATCAGTTGATCGTTTTCCTGTAAACAAATAATTAGATCCACTCTAGTCGTATCGGTGGAAATACTCTCAAACCAATTTTGAACACCAGCTCGACTGAATACCGCTTGGGTTCCCGTTAGCCTTCTGCCTTCTTTATCCCACAAGGCTTGAGTATAGAAAAGATCTAAATCATGTTCTTCAACAGGTCTCAAATACACTCTTTTGCTTTCTAAAAACTTGATTGGTTTATGTACATTTTGTTCCATGATCATCCCCCAAATGCTTTCTGATTAGTTGTCACTTTAGATAGTTGTAAACGCCTCAAGCTCTCTCAAATAAATCTGGAGACGTTTCTCAATTTGTTCTTTTGTCCCGAATCGGATGATTTGTTCATGGCTCAATTCATCTTTTTGCAATAGCTCATGATGTGTAAACGCCATCGATAAAAGCTTTATGAACACTTCAACATTCAAGTCTTGCAGTTTTTGCGGTGAGCCGTTTGTATATCCTGCTATGAATCCTTCAGCATTGGCCTTTAATCTCGGTATATGAAGGTGATACTGACATTTCCCATATCTTTCAGTGTCATGAACCGTATGGAAAAACCCCTGATAATTGTAAACATAATTGGCAGCTAGTGAAGTTCCTGTGTAAAGGATCGGTACCGGATCGATCATTCGAGCACCACTACTGGTAAAAAGAATGTTTTCAGGAGAGGTGTCTTGATTGGTAAGCACCTTTTTTTCACGTTCTACTGACCGTTTAGAGAGCAATTCCTTACCTATGTTTAAAACTTTTTCCTTATCAAAGCGGTAATTATTGGACGCCAACGTATTCAAATCATCCAGGTACTCTTGCGTTTCTTCAATAATGCACGCTTTCAAGTCCATATCTAATGAGCCTTTCACATTACCGCTGTCTCCGACTTTCAAGTATCCAATTCCGTCATAGGGATGTTCTAAACCTTCAAGTGCCAGGAAAAACTCTCCCAGTTCTGCACCATACCGTTTTGCTTGTTCCTCGGTTTGATCGCCAAGCCCTGCTGATGTTCCCAAATAGGATTCAATGGTATAAGTCAATTCGTCATGGACGAAGTACTCGAAATGCTCAGGACAGATACCTTTTTTAGCTTTATTAGCCATTTCGTAAAATGCTTTCGTGCCAGCAAACTCGGTCGTCAATTCATCTCGATTAAAAACGACCTCTTGATCGTAGGCTGTTTTTTTCGGAATACGAAGAACGAGGGAATCTTTTTCAACCAAATAAGCAAAGTGCCAGGCACCTTCACCTAAACGATGGATCTGAGATTTATCCGATAGTCCATTTAATCCTTCATTGTTTAACGCTCTATTGATGAGTTCAAGTTCTGTAGAAGCGTTTTTTGTAAGCAAGTTCATGTTATGTAAGCTCCTCTTTTTCACTATGTAGATGAAAGAAATTCAGCATCCCCAACAGTACTTATTATAGAGAGAAGGGCTGAATCCTTCTTTTCTAAGGTTTCTAATCTTTTTTCTGGAGGATAATCTTCATGTACATACCATTGAACATGAGCGGCTCCTCTTCTCTAATCAATAATCCATCTTTATGTACCGCATACAATTTTTCAAAATTGATCCCGATATCCGTCCCCAATAACTTAATAAACGGTCTTAATGCTTTTTTCAAAAAGGAAAGACCTTTATGTTTAGGCGCAAATTTATCAAATACAATGATAGTCCCTTGAGGCTTTAATACTCTCACCATTTCTTCCAAGCACCTTTTCGTATCAGGTACGACCGATAAAACAAGACTTGCCACAACAACGTCAAATTGATGATCCGGAAAACTCATATCTTGAGCATCCATTTTCAAGAATTCTATAGATGTACCTTTGAATTTGGTTTTCGCTTTGTTGAGCATATCGTTTGAATAGTCGATCGCTGTTATGTTCATTACTTCGTAGTTGATAAGCTCTAAATCTGCACCTGTTCCTACTCCTACAAATAAGATCTCCTGACCCTCGTGAAAACGTTGGTCTTGAAAAACCTCTTTTCGTGCTTTGAGGAATTGCCCAGTGTTGAAAAACTTATCATAAACAGGAGACCAAAGTTTATAAACGAATCTATTCCACTTGTCCAATACATCACCCTCTTCTAGAAAACAAAAGAACCCTTATAGTAGGGTTCTTCGACTTGTACTACTTTTTTAAAACTCCTATTTCGCGTTTTCATCCGGTTGATGGATACCGAAAATATTTCCTTCCGTATCTATGTAGTACCCTTGCCAAGCCATTCCTGGAAGTGCATATTTCGGCAATGCGACCTCTCCACCGAGCTCCTTGATTTTAGTGTCGATGGAATCGTAATCTTCTACACCCATCGTACAAGTAAAGGAATTCACTGCCTGGTTTTTTTCTGGTGGTGGACCTTGACGTTGCATTAATGCGCCGTTGATTCCAGGCTCATTTGCATCTCCTGTTACAGCCCCGAAATATGGCATGCCAGCAAATTCGCTCCAATCTTCAAACGTCCATCCGAATACTTCTCCATAAAACTTCTTAGCACGTTCCATGTCATCTACATGAATCTCGAAATGAATCAATCTTCCCATCATTACCTCCAGATTTGACAGATTTTTGACTACTGAACCTTCACGTATGTATATTCTTATCGGAACGCCATAATCCTGCTTCAAAAGGTCAGATTACAGAATTAGATCTTGTAAAAGAGGGAAGATAACTCATATGCGAAAAAGTTTTATCTTTCGTGGACTATGGTATATTTATAATTGTTAAACCGTATAAAGGCTCAGATGATTTGGATTTGTTTGTGAAAGGGGTACTTTTTTGTGGAGTCAATTTGGTTAGAATATGGATGGACATTACTGATACTTATTGGTCTGGAAGGCTTGCTATCAGCGGATAACGCACTTGTTCTTGCGGTGATCGCCAAGCACTTACCAGACGATGAAAAAGAGAAAGCGATCAAATATGGAATTATCATGGCGTTCGCCTTCCGCTTCCTTGCTCTTTTTGCCATTTCCTTTATCGCGAATGTATGGCAGATTCAAGCAGTCGGAGCGGCTTATCTTCTATACTTAGGTCTAAAGCATGTCATTAAGGCTCGCTTTGGAAAAGAAAACGAAAACGTCCATAAGGATGAAGAAGAAGAGGCTGCAGGAAAAGGATTTTGGCCAACAGTCGGAAAAATTGCAGTGGCAGACCTTGCGTTTGCGATTGATTCGATCTTAGCTGCAGTTGCTCTAGCACTTGGCCTACCAGACTCCCCGCTCGGTGACTTCGGCGGTATGGATGGCGGAAAATTTCTAGTCGTCGTGCTCGGTGGGATTGCAGGACTTGTCCTCATCAAGTATGCTGCAACCTGGTTTGTAAAACTTCTTGAACAACGCCCTGCTTTAGAAACGACTGCTTATGCGATTGTGGCATGGGTCGGAGTCAAGCTTGCAGTAATCACTCTTGCGCACAAGGATATCGGCGTACTGGACCACCATTTCCCACATAGTACGGTCTGGACGCTCATCTTCTACGGCGTGCTGATTGCAATCGCATTATTAGGCTGGTTCGCACCAACTAAAAACAAAGAATCTCAAGAAAACTATAGTGAATGACGTTAAAAAAATGGCGTACCCGAGTTAACGGGTTACGCCATTTTAGTTTATAACCTATTTTTCAGGAAGTAGAACAATCTTTCCGAGTTTCCCTGAGTTTTTGAAGTAGGTTTGTGCCTCTCTTGCTTCTTCTAATGGAAAAGTACAATCGATGACTGGCTTGATTTTTTCCTCTGATATGGCAGTAAGCATTTTTTGAAAATCCGCTCTCGTTCCTAATACAGAGCCATACAGCGTGATGTGTTTTAAATACATCGTTCTGAAATCAAGCTCCGTTTTTTGACCCCCGGCTGAACCAGAAGTACAAAACTTCCCGCCTTTTTTCAGAACCTGAAGCGATGTTGCAAACAACGCATCACCTACTACATCCAAGACAGAATCAATTGGACCGCCGTTCGCTTCTAAAATTTCTTCGCTAAGCTTGTCCGATCTATAGGAAAGTACATGTGTAGCTCCTAAATCTTTCATCTTATCTTCTAAAGCCAGATCACCAACGATTGCGATGACCTTGGCACCGAAGACTTTTGAAGCGATTTGAACGTTCAACGATCCGACGCCACCATTTGCGCCCGTCACCATAATCGTTTCTCCTGGTTTCGCCTGAATCTGTTCAACCATATGCCAGGCGGTCATCCCACTAACAGAGAAAACTGAGCTCTCTATATAGTCAGGAAGGGGCATATCATAGCAAAGTTCCGCGGGCCAAACAACATATTCAGCATACCCTCCATCATATTCAGAACCGATGAAAGACATATCTTCAGAAATATGTTCAAGGCCTTCTTCACCGCTTGAAGTGAATGGAAACAGGACAACATCTTTTCCAATCATGCTTTCTTCAACCTGGCTTCCTACTTTTACGACCTGACCTGTAATGTCAGACCCTGGAGTCCTCGGAAATTGAACACCCTCTGGTCTCCAACCTGATTTTTTGCCAGTTCCATATGCGCCTTCTCTCATCCAGATTTCCGTGTTATTGATTGCACAAGCCTTAACTTTTACGAGAACTTCATTACTTTTCGGCTCAGGAATCGGTGTGTCCACTAATTCTAATTTGTCGACATCTCCATATCCTGTTACTTGAACAGCTTTCATACTAGAATCACCTTTCAAAACATTTATTATAATAATCCACCGTTAGTGTACACATAATACCGCTGCTCATCCAAACTAAATGCATCTGAAAATTATATGAGAAAGAAGCTTTTTAAGTTAGTAACAACAAAAAGAGAACGACCATCAAATTGTCGTTCTCTCATTCGGGTTACTTAATGGAGTCCATCAATTCAACTTGAAGATTTTGAGGATCGTTTTGTTTTGGAGAGATCTCTAAATTCCATCCCGTATTGGACCGTGTATATCCTTGTTCCTCGATCCACTGGTGTAAGTGGCTATAACTTTCTCTAATTAAATCGTTTGGTCCTGTATGTACCAGTGTGGCATATTTTTGTTCAGGAATGGTTAGAATAGTCATATTTTCAGGTATGTTCTGATATTCACTTACTTGCACTCCGACCCAGTATCCTTCGTGCTCTGGAGTCGTTTCTTCTACAACAAAAGCTCCTATCTGTTGGTCGACATTCATGACGTTTTTTATTTCATTTATCCTCTCGGCTAGTTCGTTTGCCGCCTTTGGGATTTCTTCAATATACTGATTATCTGCACACACTACTCTAAACCCGACTAGTTTAATTTGACCTAATTCTTTAACAGACTTTTCATTAATAACTTCTTGGCTCATGAACTTCACTCCTGAAGGATGGTTTCTCTTACATGACCAGTCTTCTACATCGCCTGTAAGAATCCTCCATTTTTAGACAAAACAAAAAGAGGCGTAGATCCGCGCCTCCTAGTTAGAAGATAATTCTTATTTTTTTCTAAACCAACTCATACATAAACACTTGCACATGTACCGGCTTTTGGTTCGTAGAAACAATGGTTTTTGTATTGACCAGCGAAAGGTTGCCCGAACCATGTTTGTGGACATGGACCATACGGGTTAAAATACCAAAGACCATATTTCGCCGGGTGTTCCCTCCAATAATCCAAGTTCTTTTTGGCTAACCTTTTTTCAGCAGATCTCGCTCGGTTATAAAATACATTGCCCTTTTGAACAGCTTCAAAAGAATAGTTACCACCTTGTACTTGATAAATGACTTGTGGAATGGTTCTTATATTTTTAAAATCTAAACATTCTGCATTCGCGCGATTAACAATTATATTTCCAACATACAACATCCCTTGCTTGCCTTCGCCTTCTGCTTCCGCTCTCATCATTCTTGCCATTAAATCAACATCCGAATTCGTATACTTTATTCTAGGCATTTTCTTCACCTCAATGTATTGTATGACAAGAGCCTATCTTAATTTCATGATTTAATTTAAACAAAAGGAGCATGAATCCTTCTTGGATTCACGCCCCATCATTACCTGATTCACCTTTCTTCTTCTTCCATCAGCATATCCACATGTGGAATCCCGTCTTCTAGGTACACACCTGAAACTTCTTTAAATCCGAACGAAGCATAAAAGTGACGTAGGTATTCCTGACCTTGAAGCGCTATCCTTTTTACACCGATTTCCTGAACTAAGACGTCAATCGCTAAATTGACCATATCTCGGGCAATCCCCTGTCTGCGGTAATCTTTCGGAATCAATATCCGGCCTATGGAGTAGTGTCCGTCTTTATGAATAGGTGGAACTATCCGGCAATAAGCTGCCATATCACCATCCATTTCAGACCAAATATGTATGCACTCTTCATCACGCCCATCCACTTCTGGATATGGACACTCCTGTTCAACTACAAATACTTCTACGCGCTTTTGCAGAATCGTATATAACTCCTCTTTCGTCAACTTTTGAAAAGTCTTTTTCACCCATTCCATAACCATCTTCCTCTCTCATGTCACTAAGATGAAAGGGGCTCCATTAGCTATTTATTATTTTGGAGCTCATGAACCTGCCTTTCTAGTCTGCGAACACGTTCTTTTAATTCCTCATTCGGTTCTCTAAACCTCTGGAAAATCCCTCTCAATAATACAATGATCGTTAATAATATAACGACAAAAGCTAAAAGAAGCCACATGAACAAATCATTAAAAAGAAACATGAGAACACCACTCCTCCCATGCCAATTATTTCAAATATGAGCAACTATCTCAATAAACTTATTGAACGGGCTATTAACTAGACACTATCTTTCCAATAACGATCAGCTAACTGAGTAAGTTCGTCTAAAAAGATTTCTTTCTTACTTTGGTCAAAAATTTTTATATCCTCTGTACCAATTTGCAATGTACCACCTATAAACTCCACACTTAGACAATTAACCAATACCCCTTCCTCGGAATTCTTGGCATCCATAATCTCCAGATCATAGTCAATGATCGTCTTTAAATCATGAATGTAATTCTGCTCATCACTCCAATTCTCTAACAAAAACTTATCGCAATTGATCAACTTACAGTAGAAACACCTATAACTTTCATCTAACATTTCAGCTAAATATCTAATTTCTATCTTCATTTCAAGAATCCCAGATCTTTTAATTAAATCTGTAATCACTCCATCATGAAAAATGTTAAAAATGACTGCTTGTTGATCCCAATCCAAATGTTTTCACCTGCCTAAAAGTAACATTCTCGGTATCACATTCCTGCCTAATTCTTAGGCTAAATAAGAGAGTTTAAAGTAGCAACCTTGTATTTTTCCCAAACTAAGGGTGTTTTTTCGTCTAAGATAATGCCCTCCAACTTAGTTTTCCTTAAAAGATCCCGAATATCTTCTTTTGCAAGACATAATGCTGATACTTCATCAAAATAGCAGGCAACCACAAAATCTTCATTTTCATCTGTATTCGTTATGGGTCCAGAACATAAGTTAATCGCATCATTCGTTTTAATACTATTAATTTCATATGTACCTTCTTCACCATGAATCTTTGTATACTTTATCCGTTTTGCTCCTTTAGAGCTCAGGATCTTCAATATGCCATCTATTTGAAAAATAGATAGACGATCTTCCAATGGATAGAAGATATTTTTATATAAGCAATCATTCATTTGTATTGCTAAGTCGGGTCTTTGATAGATTTGTCTTCCTGACTCTCCTGATATGGCAGATTTTACAGCAATAGACATCTCAGCAATGTTATTTAAGCCACTCTTGTCTCTGATTTCATTCCAATATACGGGCTTTCCATATTTAAGAATATCTTTATTGGACGGGTAGGCATGGGGATTTGCACCCTTCTTAGCTTTCCATTTGATTGGCATTTTTACAAAAGGATAAAAAATGATAGCAGCAAATCTAAATTTCTCAGGTGTTTGATCCAACAAAGGATCTTTTTCAAGGTCACCATTTAAGGGGTAGAAATAATCCATTGTCCATACCTCCTTTTATCATAATTCAATCCAATAAACTCCAAATAAAAGCGTTAATCCTTCTGAGATTAACGCTTTCAATCGTAGAGAATTCTACTTTTCTTCTCTTTTTATATAAATGAAAAAAATAAGTATTACCAACCAAAAAGTCCACACTTCAAAGAACCCTGAAGAAGACCAGAGCATGTATAGTCCAGGGATACTGAATGTGAATATAGCTAGGATTAATGAGACTAAAACTATGAGAAATTTAATTTTCATTTCTAAAAACTCCTCTAAAATAATGCCAGATATACCGATTATTTATTAGAATTGATTTCTTCATATCCAGGAATAGGTATGCTGGAATTGTATCGTCGTTTTAGGTCGTTCAACTTTGCTAGGAATGCTCTGTCTAGTGAGATCTTGTAATGATTTGAGACAGATATTAGCGAAAATAATACATCTCCCACCTCAAGTTCTAAATCATCTCTATTATCCACCGTATCGTCTTCATCAGGTCTTAATCTACCAGTTTCTCTCCTTCTCACTTCCCTAGCTAATTCCCCAACTTCTTCAATTAAAAGATTCATTTTATAGTATGCATCCTCGTCAACCCAACCTCTATCTTTTTCCATTTGATCAGTAAGTTCTTCAATTAATTTCGAATTCACATTCAATACCCCCTAATTTATTTAAGTACTTTATCATTCGAGGTCAAGTATTCAACCAAGTCTTCCAAAGATCCAATGACCTTTTCTACTTCTGATAGATGATAAAAAGTGCTCGTAGTGGAAAAGTTATTGATTTCATTATCCTGCGAGTAAAGTATAACCCTTTTATTTAGCCCTAGTGCTATTCCTAATTCAATGTGACTTCCTTTTCCTGCTGGTAATAAAACCACAATGAAATCAGCTTCAGAAACAGCATTTTTCTCTTGTTGCCCAATCTGTTTCAAGTCTTCAAGTGTTGAAGCCTTTATATTTTTAGTCCAATCAAATGTATGTATATACCCTTTACTTTTTAACATTTTACTAACTTGCCGAACTTTATCTACATTCTTAAAGCTCGATGCTACATAAAACTTCATCTGCTCCTCCTTAAATACCTATACGCTATTCGCAAGGTCTAGCACTTAAATTACTACTAAGAAGAATAACTGTTAGAAACAAATATTATTAACATATCGACACTTTACCTTTTGTTATCTCCCCACTTTGGTCATCAATATATTGAGTGCCCCTCTCACAGTTTTGTTTGTTTTCCCACTCGACTATGTATTTACCCCTTGTGTGACGGACTGATATTATTTTAATTTCTCCGATGGATCCTGAGTTCTGTTCCACAACAATTGATTTTACTTCTTCTTTTGAAATTGTATGCGCTGAACTCTCACAAGCACCTAAAAAAATTAGAAGTAGAACGAATAATGATACAAATATTCTATTCATTTTTTTATCCCCGAACTCCATTTAATTTATTTAATTAAAAAGCTTCTATATAATCCAGCCCTTCTGTTAATTATTAAACAAAAAGAGCGTTAATCCTTCATAGATTAACCCTCCCCTTTCTGGACCATATAAAATTACTTTACAGTGTCTTTCTCATTTCAATTTCAGTAGCCTTTTGTTCGACTTTTACAAAGCCCACTTTTTCATAAACACGGATAGCTGCTTTATTTTGAAAGTGCACCTCTAATCTTATGTAATCAAATTCAGTATCATAATGTTTAAGGCCAAACTCTATCCCTTGATTGACGAATTCTACTCCCAAGCCTTTCCCCACTAAATCGGGTCTTAATGCTAGGCCGATTTCCATAATACTGTTTTCCATTCTAAATTCAAATAATCCAACAGCCTTATTATCCAATAATGCTACAAAACCTTCGCATCCACCAGGACCTCTTAACTTCTCCGTATTATTGAACGACTCAAAATAGGGAGTCATCCAAACTTCTTCAATGAAGCCCTCATAATTCCATGAATCTATTTCTTTTACATACTCTATAGTTATTGGAATAAATTTAAAGTCCATTGAATTTTTCTCCTCACAAAAACTATTTCCTAATAAGCATTAATTCTAGATATAAACTAGTACACGTTCAATCATTCAGATTCATTAGTATATTCTTTTGTTTTTCCCGATAATGATTCCAACAAAGATACATCCAGCACCAATGACTTTAATAATAATGTTACCTATACCAATGTTATCAACTGTTAAACTAATAAGAAAACTACCAAACACTATGATTGGAATCGCAAGGAATAACCTCAATATAGTTCCCCCATATTTCTTTGTTTGTACTTTCATTATTCAGAACCCAACCATTAGGATATTGAAGGTGATTAAATAATAAACATTAAGTTATCATCATTTAATTCCTTGTGTCCAATTCGTCTCTCAGTGCAAGAATCTTCGTTCGACCCACTTCATCCTCATCAGGGTATTCTTCAAGAATTCTTTTGATAAGATTCCTCTTTTCGGAATCCATGAACAAATAATCGCTTTCTAATATGAGCAAGTAGCCTGAGAAAGGGTTACCCGAACGAATAGTTTCTCTTGCTGATTCTAAGATGTTTAAAAGTCCTCTTGCATGTTTAGATTCACTCGCTTCAGCATACTTGACAGCTAACTTAGAAGCCTCAATTGCCTTATCCATATCCTCTGAAAGTAGTGTTAAAGAAAGCATTTGATATAAGGGACTACTATGAGGGTTCAATTCCACAATTCTCTCGTTGTATCGGATGGCGGATTGCACATCTCCTTCTTCTGAATACAACGAGGCGATTAGTATTTTCGAATCCAACAGGTTCGGCATGAAGTCGTTAATTTTCATCAATATTTCCATGGATTCTTTTGGTTTGTCTTCCTGATAGTGTAGTTTTCTTGCGGTAACCATCATGTCTGGTACCTTTTTCAACTGATTGAATACCCTCTCTTCATACGTATCGACAGATTGACCTGTTGCTTGTTGAAACGCATTCTCGAAGTCATTCTTTTTCGTCTTTTCTATTATTTCTTGAACGAATTCCGTTTCTTCGTTTCTCAAAATATGCTGGATAAATACCATGCTTTGGAAGTAAGGGTCATACGGTTCCTTTAAATGGTTATTCCATTCTATAAGTGTATCGAGTGATTCAAGACTCGGGTACTCTAAGTCTTGAAAATTTCGAACAAATACCCCAACATCTTTACTTTCAACGTATCTCGCCAAACCCTCATTGAACCAAAGAGGGATAGCAGAATAGGAAAGACCATGTTCTTCCAATGAAGTAGCGAATAAATGATGCGTGTATTCATGTATAGCGGTCCCTTCAAATCTTTTCAATTCTTCCGATTTTCCTGGTAAAGGGAGATGAATTGTATGGTTCTCATATGTATAATAACCACTGGTGAAACCTTTATTGTCGCCTTCCAGCTTTGTTTCATTATCAAAGGACTGTTGTTCACGAAAGATGATGCGAACGGGTTTTTCTGGAATGTCTCCGAATAGAGAATGATACTCTTTTTCTTTTTCGTCCAAAGCTTTTAGCACTTTGTTGATATAACTAGAACTCTTTTCGCTTTCTTCATAATAAAAAGTGATATGACCGATTTTTTTTGTATCCAGACCTTCCAAATCGATTTCCTGATTACGGAGGTTTGCAAAAAACAATTTGTATAAACTGATTTTTCGGGAAGGGCTACTCTGATCATCCCCCTCTTTGGATATCATGTCTTCAAAGGCATAATTTACGGTACTGATGACAAACGTTGAAGTCATTACCAATATCGAAAGTAGTATTAGACGAAAAATAACTCCTTTATTTGTTAAGGGATGCCACCGTGGTTTAAATAAACCTATTATACAAAACAGTAAAACTACTATTCCTAATAAACAGACGTATACCCATGCTTCGAACCCTTGTACCTCATCAAACCAGAGGGATAGTCCAAAGAACAAACCTGTTAAAAAACCCCACATTATTATAAAAAATAATATCTTTTTAATTATATTTCCTCTCCTCCTGTCAAACTTTTCTTAACAAGGAATGCTGCCCTTTTCTTAATACCAATTATTTCAAAATTGTTGATCTAACTCAATCACTAATTTCATAATGAAGGGGGCTTATCCTATTTCAGATAAGCCCCCGATTGTTTAATAAAGCTTGTTATACTCCCCCAGTAATGTTAACCATTAATAATACACTTATTAGTATTGCTGCAACTATTAAAATTGGTAATGAGAAAAAATTTTTATTTAAATATGTAATACTTATTAAAGTGAAAATTACTATTAAACATATAAAATTCAAAAAAATAAGCACTATAATTACTTTTGAATCAACCAAGTTATACACTGGGAAAGTGGCTTCAAATAAACCAATCGCAAGAATAAATACTGATATTATATTTAATATTTTTCTTTGCTCAATCCTTAATTTCAAATTGGATATATACCTCCATGATTAATCAATTGCCCCCTATTCTGGACTAATGGATCTACTTTTTAAGCGATTATCTATACATTATTAACTCTTATTTAAAATATTTGATTGAAACCACGCTCTAAGCTTTTCAGCATATACCACACGATCCGATGGTTCACTTAAATTACCATGTGTTAGGTATAGATTATCATTATAATATCTTGGATAAACGTGTAGGTGATAATGCCAAACATCTTGACTCCCACCAGGTTCATTATGTTGTCTTGTTGAGATACCATCACAACCGTAACACTCCTTAAGTGCTAAAGATACTTGTTGGGACAATTTATGTATTTTAGTGGCAATCTCTATAGGTAGATCAAAAATGTTTTCAAAGTGTTTATTAGGTATGATAATCACATGGCCTTTATTATTAGGCCACCACAAGGTTGCAATCAAAGCTGTTACATCATCGTCTTTATAAATAATATCTTGCTGCTTTGTTTGGACACGCTTATTGAATTCGTCCTCTTCACCCTTAACAACCAAACAAAAAGGACAAGTATAGTTAGATGGCATATGTATATACAAATGTTTCTTCTCCTTATAAATAAATACAGTATAAATTCAGTACAGAAATTAGCCCTTTTTCAAAATATCCATTGCCTGATTTAATAGTGTTAGGTACTTCTCTTTCTGGAGAAATGCCCCCGTTAATTGAATAACAACGAATAAATTATGTAACTTATTATGATTATAACAATCAGAGTTCCTGTACCTTTCCAACTTAAACTACCAACTAAATCAATGAAACTGCCACTATGCGAACGATTAAATCCATCACCTATATTACTTGCTGAATTTGTTTTGATTTCTTCTTGCCGAAGCCTCTCTCGTCTATCCTTAGGTTTTTCTTTAGTAGTACTCACAATTGTCCTCCATCTGACCAATTTTTATATGAAAAGAGGGTCACTTGATTCAATAAATGCCCCCTATAATTGAAGATCTCAGCTTACTATTTACTTATGTCTAAACGCCAATCGTTGCAATGCATTAAGTTACCAGGTGGGTACTCAAATTCACAATCTGAAATAAATGAAAAGTTGAGTTTTCGACAAATGGCATTTGAAGCAAGATTATCAATTGAAGGGAAAGCGTGGATGTATTTATATTTTCTTTCCATTATTGCTTCTTTAATTGCTAGTTTAACTGCAATAGTTGCTATACCATTTCCCTGAAATTGTGGTAGTATGCTCCATCCAATTTCATAGACACTTTCATTTTTCCAAGTTGTTTGCCAATAACCAACAGAACCAACCGCTTCAAAATCAGGACTTAGGGTAATGCTAAACATTTTCCCCTTTTCACCAAGTTTCAGATACCTTTTGTGACGCTTTAGAATTTGTTCTTTACTTTCAGAGCCACCCAGATGTTCCATCATTTCTGGTGCATTTATTTTAAAAAGTAGATCCAGGTCAGTGTCTCCCCAAATGTTAATTTGTATTTGTCGTTCTTTGATTTGTTCTGAAATATCGTCCCTCTCCTTAAACTGAATTTTCTATTTTAAACTACTCATAAATAAATTCCTTAGTCCACAATCCTGACCAATTCTTATGTATTAAACAAAAAGAAGCGTAATCCTTCCTAGATTATCGCCCCCGATTCTGGAAGACGATCAATACTTTAAAGTCTAACAACTACTTTTGTTTATTTCTTTGCTGGCTAATCCCAAAAACTGCTATTGCTGATATAAAGAATATAGAAGATAGCATTAAAACAACTCCATCCCAGTCACCATTAAAAACAGTCACATGAATCAGCGTAACCAAGTGCATCAAGAAGATAATAATAATTAAACTAATAGAATTTTTCAATAAAACCACAACCTTATAATGTTTTAATAGGTTCGTATTATTCAATCACGTTCAACAGTATAACGAGCCTTCTTCTACTTAAGATATTGTAGAAAAGCCCCAATTTCTTGTAGACCTGAAATCCAGAAAAGGGGTTATCGGTTTCTGGGATAATCTTTTTTAATCCAATCAATGATTTCGCAATAAAGATCATATACCATATCAATATCTTCTTGTTCAGGGCCTAATACCTCTGCTTTTTCCCCTATGTGATCAATGTCTAAGACCTTATCCGCTATACTAAAGTCAAATAAATGAAGATTATCATATAAAATTCGCCTATTGCCCTCCACATACTTCTTCCAATCGAATCCTTTGTTTTCACCACTATAGCTGGGGATTTCTAGGGGGCTATTTTCCCCTTCGATCTTTAATATTTCATTATATGCGATTGTCTTCTGTCTTCTGTCCTTATGCTTTTCTGTTCTCTTTTGATGGGCAGTCTGGGCTAGATAAGAAACTAAACCACCTACAATAACACCAATTAATGGCAATAAAGCCTGTAGAATTTGCATAGAACTCCCCCCTTAATGATCTATCTTGTATAAAGGTTGCTTAATTCAGATTCTAAATCAGTGCTGCGAAAAAACCTTGGTTACTTTAGCGTTCTTTTATATTTCGAAACAGACTCTAGTATTTGGTATTTATGAACAAACATCACTCTTAAACCTAACTCATTTTCTAACCTGTTTCTTAAAAATTCTGCTTTAACAGGAAATCTCTCAGCAACAATACAAGCAATTTTAGATTTATTTGTTTTGTTTATTTCAGATACTTTACTTACAGTCTTTATTATTTCTTGTTCTCCAATCATACCCAGTTTAACCTGTATGTATAGCTGTTCTTTTAGATTTTCGCCGATTAAATCAATTTTCAGGTTTTTATCATAATATTCAGAAGCTACCTTAACCTCATAGTCAAAACCTCTAAAGTATTCTATTGGAGCAACTTCTGACAATTGACCTTTTGCAACTTGAAAAGTATTTAAAACTTTAGACAAGTCTTTCTGTCTAGCTTTTAGACTGTCTGGATGAGGCTCATTTATTATTCCAAATTCATAATTCGCATTAAAAACATTTATCCAAAAGAAATCTTCAGGGTTGTAAATGAGTGTATCAACAATTTCATCAACTAACTTTTCTTTATTAATTTCCTCAAGTTCTTTCGTGATTAATAAATTGCAAATCTCGTTTGAACTTTGCTCCATAAAATGAATATGTAACTCACCAATGTTTTCACCTAAGTAGTGTATATCGTATTGTTCACTAGAAGCAGTTCTAATTCCTCTGTGAAACTTAAAGTCACTCATTTCAAAACTCCATTCATATTAATTTTCATTATATATTTCTTACTCACTAGCATTTTACATATTAGAATAACTCTTATGGAGTTTCGTAGAATGATAATTAAATGTAAATTCTACATATTATCTCGAAACTGAGTCTTCCACAATCCTGCCCTTTTCTGGAATAAAGCCGTAATACCTTACAAGCATATTTTTTCCTCATTTTACCACACTTCTATATTTCAGATTGTATTTCGCATCTTTTAAAAACCGGTTTCAACCCCTATCGTTGAGCGGTTTTCATCCCTTAAAAGTTAGTATAATTTACCTGTATCCA
The DNA here is from genome assembly GCF_051842935.1 of Pseudalkalibacillus sp. Hm43. Classification (GTDB taxonomy): domain Bacteria; phylum Bacillota; class Bacilli; order Bacillales; family Fictibacillaceae; genus Pseudalkalibacillus. Next base: position 1,666,225 of record NZ_JBPXRR010000001.1, read on the forward strand.
ATCTATTAATATATCTATATAATTATCTTGTTTTGATAAACTTTAAGGGGGACACATCAGTGAAGCATGTGTTGGCAGTTGTATTAACAATTAGTTTGATTATGGTTCCGATGACAGCGTTTGCAGCCATCGAACAATCTGACCTCGACGCTTATTTGAAGTCGATCGGTTGGACGCAAGAAATGTTGGAGGAAGAGTTGTCTTATTCTGATATGACTTTGGATGATTTTGAGACAATTGAAGAACTCCAGGAGTTTATTGGTAATCCATTAACAGAAGAAAATCTTCAAGAGATTCTAGCGAACTATGATTTGACTCGCGAAGAACTGAACGAATTGCTAGTTGAATCCGGGGAATTAGAAGTGGGTCAGGATGTTCTTGAAGTTTTCACAATCTATGAAGAGCTAGATGGATTGGTTGGTTTTTACTTAGAGGTGGAAACTGAAACGCCAATAACAGAGGAATCCTTGCAAGAATTACTTGATCTGTACGAAATCACATATGAAGAGCTTGTGGAACTGTTTGAAGAAAACGGTGATTCAATTGAAGCGTATGAGTTTATCGAGGAACTAGAACTTTCCTTGATTGAATATATGTATGGGGATGAACTTCTGAACTTTGAAGATCTTTTTACAGAGTTGGGACTTACAGAGGCGGAGCTTGAAGCTTTGTTCAATCATTTAATGACGCTTAATGTTGAAGACCCTGCTTTGGAAGCGAAAATGATGGAGCTATCTGATCGTATGCTTGCATTAGGGGATTTTGAAACGGCTGAAGAGCTTACGAAAGAACAAGTTGCTGAAATGGCAGCGATCATGACAGAGATGTTTAACCTAATGGAATTGGATGCTAAGTTTTACCTTGTGAAAGATGGGCAAACAACGCCGATTACACTTGCTCAGATGCTTGAAATGTCAGAGGAAGAAGCTGCGGGTTATAGCCTTTTAATTGAGCTTTACAACTTGAATGGTGAAATGATTTTGGACATGCTGATCACTGCTGACATGGTGAGTTCCGAATTGATTGAAGAAACGGCTCAAGATCTGAAGACGGCTGGAACGCCTACGAAAGCTGAGAAAGCAAAGCCAATTATGAAAACCGAAAAAGGCGCTAAAATGCCGAAAACTGCAGGAAATTATGTAGAAGGTTCAATTGCTGGACTTGGATTCCTTCTTGTCGGACTTTACATGATTCGTCGTTTAAAAATAAAGAAAGCTGCATAACGAAAGATGAATAAAACCCGAACGTCAGTCAAACGAATAGTTTTATGGATTGTTGCGATTTCGTTCATTACTTTTGGCGTTGTGGTATCCGGTAACAATATGGCGAAACTCTTCAATGGAAATAAGGGATCTAAAAGTACAGTTGAAGTCGAACCAGAAGTGGGCAATACAGAGGATGTGATCGATGATTCGTCCGAACTCCTCTACCCTACTCGGCCTGAAAAAGGGGAGAACATCGGTACACTATATATTCCGAAACTTGATGAAGAGCTTCCCATCATTCATGGGACGGATGAAGATGAACTTAGTCGCGGTGTCGGACACTATGCGGGAAGTGTGTTGCCTGGTGAAAAAGATAACTCCGTCCTTTCTGGTCACCGGGATACGGTCTTCCGTCGTCTAGGAGAGGTAAAAGAAGGCGATGAACTCATCGTTACAACTGCCGAGGGTACTTTCACTTACAAAATTCGAAAGGTACGGATTGTCGATGCAGATGATCGTACAGTCATCGTACCGAAACCAAAGGCTACTCTGACAGTGACCACCTGCTATCCGTTTACGTTTATCGGGGCAGCACCAGAACGGTACGTGCTTGTAGCTGACTTGGTGAAAAAGGAAAGAAGTTAAATGAATTAAACAGACTCAGACACAAGAATTGGTGTCGAGTCTGTTTTTTTATATATTTTTCTTAAATTGGACATAGCTCTTCCATTTACAAAAACCAAACGACTCGTAAAAGCCTTTTAAATCTGTCCAGTCGATGATGATGTTTCTTGCACCGCGGTCGTATGCGGTCTTGATGGCCTGCTCGATGATCGCTTTTCCATATCCCTTTTTCCGGTAGTTAGGGTCGATTCCTAAAGGACCGATTCCCATCGTCTGGTCTTCGAACGCATCTTTCCAGTACACATTCGGTCCGATGATAGGTGAACTCCAATCATTCACGCGGACAAAACCGATAATGATTTGGTTGTCCTTCGCAACGAGGAAATGTTCGCCTTGCCCACCTGCACGGAAATAATCCCAAGCTTCATAATACCAACGCCCTGGAAAACACCTGCCTAAAAATGTGAGCAAGTCATTCTTCTCTTCATTTTTCAGTACGGTAAATGAAATTTTATTTGGTACAGGTGCTTGTGGTGTTTGTTCATACGATTGGACATAGTCGTGTTCGGTATTGACCTGTATGTACCCTTTCTTTTCGAACCATTCCATGGTCGTTTCCAATTCGCTCGGAATACCTGGGAAGTAGTGATTGATATCACTTCCGAGGGCGATTTTGGATACGGCAGCCGATTGGAGTGCTTGTTCTGCTTTTTCAAGGAGAGCTGTTCCGTACCCTTTGTTTTGGTGATTGGGATCAACCATTAGTACTTGGATCCATCCAACGCCTGATGGCAAAAGGTCTTTTCGTTCAGCGGTGACCTTCGAGACCACGCATCCGACGATCTGTTCTTCTACCTCCACATACCAGGATCCTTCTGAAAATACATGTGGACATTTGATGCTGTTCTGGAGGAACAGTCGCTCAGACATCGGAAAAGATTCTCCTATCGTTCGGTTCCATAAGTGGCACAATTCCTTTACAGGTACTTCTCCATCGTGCCAGTTTACGAGTTTCATAGCGATTCACCTCCATAAAGCAAATATTTCTCCCGCTTTACCTTGAAGGTTTCCAGCTGTTCCTCTTCCCTCTCAAGCCATTGGATGAGCGGACTTTGTTGTTCCAATGCGAACCTGAATCCATCGGTTCCTAAGATCAGATCAACCATGTAACGACCGTCCTTCAATTGAATCCAGGAGAATTCTTCTGGATGGAGCTGAATCAAGCTTTCCATCATCGCACATGCTGTTTTTACCGGTTGGAAGGTTTCGCGATCTGTCACATGCACTTGTAAGCCGAAGCAGGTTTCACCTTCATATTTAGAGGTTGTCGGTTGAAACACGGTTTCTCTGAACTGAACGCCTTCCAACGAATAGGTACTCAGTCGTTTTTTCCATTCAAATGAATTAATCCACGGCGCTCCGATCCATTCAAAAGGCTTCGTCGTCCCCCTTCCTTCCGAAACGTTCGTCCCTTCGAAGAAACAGGTGCCGGGATAAACGATTGCCATATCAAGTGAAGGCGCATTGGGAGAAGGTGGAGTCCACTGAAAAGATGTCTCATCAAACCACATCTCTCGTTTCCAATCCTCCATCTTAATCACTTTTAAGTCTGCATTGAACCCGAATTCCTCATTGATGTAAGCGGCTAGCTCGCCGACTGTCATCCCATGTCTGATCGGTAGATTGTAATTTCCGATAAATGAGGCAAAGTTCAAGTCGAGTGGATTTCCCTCAACCCTGGTCCCAGTAATCGGATTCGGACGATCGAGTACGACAAACTCTTTTCCCAGTCTCCCAGCTACCTGCATGCAATTCGCGAGTGTATAAATGTATGTATAGAACCGTACGCCAAGGTCTTGGATATCAAACAGAAGCACATCGATGTCTTTCAGCCAATCATCCGGTGGGACTTTGTTTTTCCCATACAAACTGTACACTGGAAGACCTGTCCGAGGATCGGTTTCATGTGAGATGTGCTGTCCTTCTTTCACGTGCCCTCGCAGTCCATGTTCAGGGGAAAACAAAGCAACGATGTCGTATCCTTGCTCAATCAAAACATCGATACTTAAGTCCATGGAAGGCGTGACGGACGTGTGATTCAGGATCATTCCGATCTTCTTTCCTCTATACTTCTCACCTAGGCCGTTGAGAAATGCATGGAGACCTGTCTGGACCATCTTATACCTCCTTTAAATTTGCATGAAGATTGCGTGTAAATTCAACCGGGCATTTCCCGTTCACGGTTTGGTAGCTCTGAATGATGGAACCAGAGACCGGTGGTGATTTCGGCAGTAAGAATTCAACCTCTCCCGGTACATGCCTTTCAAGCATCGGCAGGATTAGATCACAGCTCCTGAACACACTCCCGGTTAGGACGACTTTTATTTCAGATCGATTTTTAAAATGTCGCTCAATCAGATTTCGGATGCATTTTGAAATATCGAAAGCGGCTTTTTCGATGATTTGCATCGCATGACCGTCCCCTTCACGCATCAACTGAAAAACTTCCTCACAGATGGAAGCAATGTTCGTCCGACTATCGGGGTGGTTATAAATGTACGGAATCAATTCGGGTGGTCTAGAAACTTCAAACCTCGTAAGTATACGTTCTGTCAAGGTGGTCTCTCCGACCATACCATCATACGATTCAAACACTTTCTGAAGGGCAGCACGACCGATACCATAACCGCTGCCGGTATGATCCAACAGATAGCCCCAGCCGCCTGACCGGACCATCTCTAGTTCATCGGTCAGACCGAATGTAATCGAGCCTGTCCCTGCAATGTTGACGATGCCTGGTTCTCCATCCGTGCCGGAATAGAGGGCGGTCAGTGCATCATGGCAAAGCTCCACGTTCGTATGCTCAGAGAAATTACTTTTCAAATACGCATCCAATTCATCCTTGGAGTGACTGTTTTCGAGTCCCGCAATGCCTGCACAGATACTTACAATCTCTGAAAGATCAACGACGGTTTCTATTTGCTGAAGCAAATCATCCAACGTGTTTTGGATCATTTCCATTGAAACGGACAATGGATTGCTCGGTCCACCAACGAAATCGGCTACAATTTTACCGGATGCATCAGCGAGTGCAATCCTTGTTTTCGAGCCCCCACCATCAATTCCTAGATACATCGTCATCCCCCTTTTCATGTTCGACTTCAATCGAGAACGAATATTTATCGCTTCGAAAAACCGTTTGGACATATTCGAATGGCTCTCCGGTATCCAAGTACGTCTTTCGGTTGACGATCAGCACAGGGCTGTCCGCTCTTATTCCTAAGCGTACACTATTTTGATCACCTGCAACCGATGCCTCAATCCGTTGGTTGGCACGTGTAACTTCTCTGCCTAACGTATTTCTCACATACTCGTAAATCGAACCGCTCGAATGCCATTCGGTAAATTCAGAGAAAAGTTGATACGGTAGATAGGCGGTCTCTACTGCAACAGGTTCATCATCTGCCAGCCGGACCCGTTTGATGCGATGTAATCTGGAGCCTAGCGTTCGTTCCAATTTTCTGTATATGTGAGGTGGCGCGTCTTGAATCGTTTCAAAAGATATGACGTTCGTCGAAGGCGTCAACCCTCTTCGTTTCATATCATCCGTAAAACTGAACACACCCTTTAGCGGGTATGCGAGTTTCGGCGCTGCGACAAACGTTCCTTTCCCGCGCTCTCGATACAGCTCACCACTGTTGACCATGTTGTTGATCGCCTGGCGGACAGTCATCCGGCTGATCTGGAATTTCTCCGATAGCTCCCGTTCAGAAGGGACCAGATCACCTGTATGGTAGCCGCCATTTTGGATTTCTTCTTTTAAGTAAAGTTCAACCTGTGAATATAACGGTAAAGATGAGTGTTTATCCAGCATGTCCTTGCTCCTCTGCTTTTGCATCTTCTGTGACGACCAACGTGACATCCGGATGTTCGTTCAAAATTGTCACGGGCCAATTCTTGTCTATTTTTCCTGAGAGTAATGCCGAAACAGCAGCTGCTTTTTCTTCTCCTGAAGCTAAAAGTAAAATCGACCTGCTTTTCATGATCGTGGAAATCCCTACAGTAATGGCTCGAGTCGGAACTTCGGATGGATCTTCAAAGAACCGTGCATTCGCCTGACGCGTGCTGTCCGTCAATTCCACGACATGCGTCTTCGAGTCGAGAGACGTGCCCGGTTCATTGAAACCGATGTGGCCATTTCGCCCGACACCGAGGATCTGAAGGTCGACCCCACCGACTTGTTGGATTGCTTGTTCATATCGGACACACTCTTCCTCCAATTTTTTGTTCAGGCCGTTCGGAATGATCGCCTGGTCCGGTGACAGTTCGAGTGGTCCGTATAGATGCTCATGAAGATAGTGCCAATAACTTTCTTCATGGTCCCGCGCTAGCCCGACATACTCATCCAGGTTCACGGTCTTGATGTTGGAGAGATCAACGGATTTGAGTTGGACTTTCTTCACCAGTTGCTGGTAAGTGCCAGCTGGAGTTCCCCCAGTTGCAATTCCGAGTACGAGATCGGGTTTGTTTTCTATGGCTTTCAAAATTTGTGAGGAAGCAACATCACTCAGCTGCATGTCATTTTTCACCGTCACGATGTTCATGTCAGCACCCCCTCTGATAAGCGATGACTCCCCGACAGATGGTCATCTTCAACTCACCTTTTTTATCTAAAACGATCAGATCGGCATCTTTTCCAATGTCGATGGAGCCTTTCCGGTCATACAAGTTATATTGTTTTGCAGGATTGATCGACGTTATATAAACAAGGTCTTCGAGCGTCGCATCTGTAAAGTTCTTCATATTCGTAAAAGCCTCTTGCATCGTCAAGACGCTGCCTGCAAGGGTTCCATCTTCTAAAGTCGCTTTCCCATCAAGGACATTCACTTGCTGTCCACCAAGATCGTACGTACCGTTCCCAAGGCACTTTGCCCGCATCGCGTCGGTAATGAGCATCAATCCTTCCTTCCCTTTCATGCGAAAAGCAAGGTTGACCATTTCCGGCGCAGAGTGAAGACCATCTGCAATCAGCTCAGCGATTGTTGAAGTGTGGAGATAGGCCGCCCCTACGACACCGGGTTCACGATGATGCAGCGGTCTCATCGCATTGTACAAGTGAGTGAACTGCTTTGCCCCCGCTTTGTACGCAGCTTGGACTTGATCATAAGTCGCATTGCTGTGACCGATGGAAGCGATGATCTGTTGATCGGTGATCGCCCGGATGAATGCTAGCGCACCTTCCAACTCTGGCGCCATCGTCACGACTTTGATCGTTGAGCCTGCTTTTTCGTTCCAGGCCATGAAGGTGTCCAAGTCCGGCTTCTGAATATGTTCTGGGTTTTGTGCGCCCATTTTCTCTGGTGAAATGAAAGGTCCTTCTAAATGGATCCCGATGACCTCTGCTTTTCCCGTACGTTTTTGTGAATGGATGTAGTCATTGAGATTTTGTAATACCTGTGCGATTCGGTCAGAAGAAGACGTCATTGTCGTCGGCAGGAAGCTTGTAGTCCCTTCTTTTACGATGGCAGTAGCGATGCCTTCGATGGCTCCCTGGGTTCCGTCCATCACATCGAATCCCGCTGCCCCGTGGATGTGCCCGTCGATTCTGCCCGGAAGGACGACATCTTCCTCCTCCAACTTGATCGTTGCCTTTTGATTTCCTGCTCCGTCTGTCAGTGCAGATATTTTACCATTATGAATATGTATCTGTTTCTTTTGAAATCCGATCTCACCGACGAACACGTTTCCACCTTCAATTACCTGAATACTCAATCCATTCACCTCCACATACTAGTATAGTGGTTTCGCTGTATAGTTGTCTATACCAGTCATCTGTCGAACTTTAAACATCTTTCGCATGTATGTTATACTGCTACAGGCTTTTCACAACGAATTTTAATTGGTCAGAATCAGGATGGTCAGAGATGGCCATTTTTTATTTCTGTCGGGATTTCAGCTTACTTTAGGGATAAAATTTTGTTTATCCTAATTTTCTATGGGTATTAAACTTATAGACGACAAATTTTGCAACCAAAGCTTACGAAAGGAGAATGAGATGAAGAAAGTCACAAAAGTCTTTTGGATCACGTTAGGAATCACAATATTTCTTGCAGTTTGGGGTTCATTCGCTCCAAAAAATTTAGAGAAAATCACAGGTACCATTCAAACGTACATTTCCGTTCACTTTGGATGGTATTATTTATTGATTGTTTCCCTGTTTGTCATCTTCTGCCTATACTTAATCTTCAGTCCTTATGGAAAGATCAAGCTCGGGAAGCCGGATGATAAACCGGATTACAGTTATTCTACCTGGTTCGCCATGCTGTTCAGTGCAGGTATGGGAATCGGACTCGTATTCTATGGTGCCGCTGCACCGATTTCTCAATACATCAAAACCCCGCCGACGGCTGACCCTGGAACGGCAGAAGCACTCAGGGATGCCATGCGGATCACCTTTTTCCATTACGGCATCCATGCCTGGGGAATCTATGCGGTCGTTGCATTGGTCCTCGCCTACTTCAAGTTCCGACATGGAAAGCCTGGTCTGATCAGTGCCACTCTTGAGCCATTGTTCGGTGACAAAATGAAAGGACCATGGGGTACATTCGTGGACGTCATTGCTGTCTTTGCGACGATTGTCGGTGTGGCAACGACACTTGGTTTCGGGGCTGCGCAAATCAATGGTGGATTCACCTATCTGATGGGCATCGAGAAACAGTTCTGGATACAGCTTGTCATCATCGTCATCGTGACGGTCTTGTTCATGATTTCAGCCTATACAGGGCTCAGTAAAGGGATCCGTTATTTGAGTAACGCCAATATGGGACTTGCAACGATTTTGTTCGTGTCGATGCTGATCATCGGACCGACTTTATATATCATGAACACGTTCACTGATACGATCGGTGCGTATATCCAAAACCTGGCTGTCGAAAGTTTCCGGTTAAGTCCAGAGAATCAGGATGAACAGCAATGGGTCCGTAACTGGACAGTCTTTTTCTGGGCATGGTGGATCGCCTGGTCGCCATTCGTGGGAATCTTCATTGCTCGTGTTTCGAAAGGTCGTTCCATCCGAGAATTCTTATCTGGCGTACTGATTGTGCCATCTGTCGTCAGTTTCTTGTGGATGGCCGTATTCGGAATGTCCGCAATCCAAAAAGAGAAGGAAGGCGCAGACATTGCGAGTTTACCGGATGCGCAAATGCTGTTCGGTGTATTTGATCAGTTCCCATTCAGTATTGCATTGTCAGTCATTGCGATGATGTTGATCGGAACATTCTTCATCACTTCCGCAGACTCTGCAACATTCGTTCTGGGTATGCAGACGACGAACGGTTCGTTGAATCCGCCTAAAACAGTCAAGTTTGCCTGGGGTGTCGCACAATCCGCGATTGCGGCTGTCCTCTTATATACAGGTGGATTGCAAGCCTTGCAGAATGCATTGATATCAGCCGCATTCCCGTTCTCGTTCATCATGATCCTCATGGTGTACTCGTTGTATCAAGCCTTGCGGAAGGATAAAGCTGAGCTTGAGAATAAATCTTATGAAGAGAAAAAGTACGAAGAAAAAATTTCATAAATGCTTAAAAGGCGTGCCTCCATCATCGGTGGCACGCCTTTTTTATGCTTGTTGAGTTGTTCTTTTATAGATGGTGGTGATGAGGTAGCTGGCAGCCAAGCCTATGAGTAGTGGCAGCATGGATCCACCCGCATGGAGGCTTGTAGCCGTTTTTTCATAGTAATAGAGCATGAGCCATTCTATGTTTTGCGCATACCCAATTAAGAGCAGAAATCCACTGACGAACAAGAATGTACATAGCGATATGATGTGAGTTTTAAACAAGTTGCGTCACCTATTCGTTGTTTTTCACTAAGGAGTACTGGTTTAAAAAGTTGTTAAGAATCGTGGTGTACAGGTCGGTTTGTTCTGAGTGAACAAGGTGTCCAGCGAAAGGTAAGACACAAACGTGTAAATTATCCTTCATAGATTGATAGGTAGAGACCGTTTTAACCTCTTCTTTATTTTGTTCCCCGACAATAAATAGCATAGGTGGCTTGATATCAGAAATATCAGCTGTAAATTGGAACGGATACCAATCTTGGTCCTGACACATGTACATAAACTGTTTCCAATCGGAGCTGTGCAATTGATCGTGGTATGCAACTGATTCGGGATCTTGGAGCAATGCCGTTTGCTGACGTACCGTTTCCCGGTGTAGTTCCGGCCAGTTCGTCGGTTCTTCAGCCATCACGCCGGAAACGGTTAGACTGATGATTTTGTCGGGATACTTTTTAGCAAAACCTAACGCGACGAAAGAGCCAAGTGAGCAACTGACGATATGGGCCTCGTCAATATTCAGTGATTCGAGTGTTTCGTATAGATCTTCAATACACGTTTCCAGATAGTTTTCCAGATTCTCAGCGTGAGATTTGCCATGACCTCTGAGATCCGGAAGCACGACCTTGTATTGATCTTGGAAGCGCTCTTTTATAGTGGAAAAGTCGAGCTCACCCGTTTGTAGTCCTGTATGTAAAAATACGATCGGGTCACCTTCGCCATAAGATTCCGTATGTAAAATCACAACACCATTCCCCCTTATGAATTATAGAAGTTCTCCCCTTTTGAAGCACTCGATGTTTTTTCGTACGACTCATCACGTAAAGTCCGTTTGTTCTTCTTTTTGTTCAGCTCATCCCCATAAAACGAGTTCGAATTGAACCTCGAACGAATCATCCCAATCCAGATGGGAAGGGATATGATGAGCAGGATGACGATTAACACCATTACATCTTTCATTTCGCTTCCCCCTTTCCTACTTTTACCATACCATACTTCCGTATTCCCAGAAATAGGATATTCACTCTAAATACTCGATTGGCCGGCTGTTCGTTTGTTTTGGCAAAACGAATGCTGATATTCGAGAGACCTTCACACAATTTCGAGAAACAACCGCTGATTTCCGGGAAACCGGACCCGTTTTTCGGGAAACAAGCACAAATCTAGCTAAAATCACCAAAAAAAGACCATCGCAGCCGACTGCGATGGTCTTTTCTCAATCAAAGTTACGTAATCCTGGCACTTTCGTGTAGATTACAATCGATAATAGTACGATCAGACCCCCACCTACGAGCATAATCGTCGTGATGTCCACTCCGACCGATAAAAACAGGGAGGTCACGGCAAAGGACACCGGCACGAGTCCGAGTGAAGCCATCGACAACAGGCTCATCACGCGTCCGAGCATCTCTTCTTTAATCGTCGCCTGGATGGCAGTGATGATCGGGATATTGATGATCGAGAACGTCGAGCCGAGTAGCGCAATCAACGCAAGGCTTTGCCAGAGCTCATTCGTAAAACTGAATAAGGTGAAGAAGAGTCCATTGATACCGACAGCTGCGATGACGAGCAGGCCTCTTCTTTTCTGTACATTCAATACGCCGATTAAAATCGATCCGAGCAGCATTCCACCAGCTAACATTCCTTCGAGATAACTGAAGTCCAGCGAGTTTCCTCCGAGAACATTTTTAACGAAGAGTGGAAGCCCCATTTGCAAAGGTCCGACCATGAACAAGTTGATGAACACTGCGAATAGGATCAGCGCAAGCAAGAACGAGGATTCTTTTACATAAGCGATTCCTTCCTTAATCGACTTGAACAAGTCTGAAGCTGCCTCCTGCTCCCCGCCTTCCGCTTTCTTTTTCGATGTACGGATGAGCAGGATCGCGATACTCGCAATAGCCAAGAGAGCTGCGGTCATCGAAAAGGCAAACACATAGCTTCCGAGTGCAATGACAGCACCAGCGAGCATCGGTCCGAGAATAAACGAGGATTGGCTCGTCATCTGGATGACCGAGTTCGCGCGGGTCAACTGCTCCTTACTTACCAGTGCTGGTAGCAATCCACCGCTAGCTGGCCAGAAGAAGGCATCGAGTATTCCGAAAATGAGTGCGAAAAGAACGAACGACCAGATCGTCACATCACCGAACAACAGCCATAACACAAGCGCGACGGCAACACCGGCTCGCAAAATATCCGACAAAAACATGATGAAATTTTTGCTGAACCGGTCAGCCACTGCTCCACCAATCATCATGAACAGGACCCGTGGCACACTGGACGCGATGAATACAAGACCTAACGAAGCTTCGAGTCCCATCACTTCTACGACGTACCAGGCTTCTGAGAACATGAAGATCGCCAGTCCGAAGCTAGAACAAAGCCCCGCGATCCACAAAAATAAGAAATTCCGATTTTTCCAAATGGCAGGGGCAAGCTCCCCCTGCGGTTTCTGCTCCACTACTGCTTCCATGAATAATCGCCTCCAAATGATTGAACAATTTCTACTTCCATTTTCTACAAAACAACCAATCTTTCATACTGTCTCAAGGATGTTCTTACTCTCCGTCTCAGGTCTGATTTATGGAAGCAGGTATCGGAGTACCATTTGTTGGTACAACTGCAGCATGGATTTGTGCGATTCTTCACTCTTATGGAACAGCAAGTGGAGGACGATCCCATCCAGCAACGACCAGAATAATCTTGAAAACTCGGAAACTTGGATATCTTCCCTGAACTCACCGGTTTCGACTCCCTCTTCTATGATCTCCTCCAAGAATCGGGTGAATCGTTCCGCTCGTTCATCGAAAAGCTTTTGATGGTCCCCTTTTGAAATGTAGATCCAAAATTCAAATTGAACAGCGATCTGATTGAAATCCTCATCCTTCACTTTTCCAGACAAAAAGTATTGGAACAGATGATTGACTTTCTTGGTAGCTCCATCCAAACGATTGAGTTGATCTTTGATCTCAAAATATTTCTCCGTACGCTTTTCATTCAACAGGTGGAAGATTTCTTCTTTGCTTTTAAAATAAATATAGATCGAGCCTTTACTCGTTCCGGACGCTTTTGCAATATCGTCCACAGTCGTCTCGTTATACCCTTTCTCTGCAAAGCATTGGGCGGCTGCATCTAGGATCGCTTGACGCTTCTCTTCCTTATATTTCTCCGATACTCGTGGCATTGCTCAGCGACGACTTCCTTTCTTTCATGGGTTTCTCCATACACACTTGTTCGATCATCGTCGAAAACCCGAAGCGCTTGATGGCTTCGTATTGTTCTTTCTTTTCGCTCGAAAGATTGATGACGAGGCGCTTGCAATCAAGCTCTGGTTGAAGCACTTCTTTCAAGATCGCGTTCATCAACGTGTCTGGTGCCTCTACATCCTTTTTCATGCCGAATTGATGGAGGACGATCGTGGAAACCGTGCCGTGTTCATCGTACAACGTCCGATATAAGGCATAACCGATTTCTCCACTTGCATCAGATACAATGAGTGCACGCCCATTATGGACGCTTTGCCATTGCGTCTGCCATGGACCATTCACATCGTAAAAAGGAAAATGTCGGACCATTTCAGGAGCTGTTCGTTCGAACTGCCAACCTTCTTGAATAGTACTTCGCGTTTCTTCAATAACACCTTGTTGTTGTAAAAACTCAACATGGTCATGGATTTCGTAACCGAGTGATTCATATAACCGAATCGCAGCTTCGTTGTCCCTGATCGCTTCCAAAGTTGCGAAGTCTGCTCGTTTTTCTTCATAAATCCGGAAGACTTCCTCCATCATTTTTTTGCCGACACCTGATCTTCTGAATTCCGGAGCGACACCTGTGCCCCCGTTATAGCCGATCATTTTCCCATCGATTTCCCGAAAGCCGTTCAATACAACTCCAGCTGGTACACCGTCTACAAATGCGATGATTGAATCATCAGCGGAAAAGCCTTCGTGAACCATCCGTTGCAAGAAACGGTCCATCGTCATCGTCATATCGGTGAAATACCCTTTGAATCCGTGGTTCCAGGCGTCTAACACATCGGTCAATCTGCAATTGGACATCCGTTCCAACACGATCATTTCTTTTTTCCTCCTCATATAAAACTGACTGGTTAGTTTTTTATAAGTACATCATAATCCAATTCATGTTTCAATTCAAGAAAATAATGGTAATTAATCCATAACCTCATACGATGAGATGTGCGAAGGATTGATGTATAACGAAGGGTGTATTTCGATGAGTTCATCTCGGACCGATTCATCCTCGGTCATCACGATCGATTGAAAGTCGTTCTTTTCCATTTGCAACACATACTCTTTACCGCTGTTCATCACAACTTTAATTCTCACCTTTCATTCCCCCTTTGATCTTGTATATGTATATTCGAAGTCTACTGAATTTTTTCCTTCTTGATTCCTCGGTCATACACGGTCATATTGACGACAAATTCCGAGTCCACTACCGTATTATGGAGAAAGGTTGTGCGTTCAAGTGGAAGAAAAGTTCATAAGGAAAATGATCGATCGATGTTTGATCGATTATTTCGGAGAGCTGTCCTTATCCCCTTTTGGAGAAGAGGATTACAGCGTACTGATTGACGAAATCAAGGATGAGCTCAGAAATCAGGAAGATGAAGCGACCTATGTCATCGTCCACGACAAAGTGTATATGTATTTGGCGACAGAAACGTGAACAAAAAAACCTGAGGGGAATCCCACTCAGGTTGTTCGTCATTTCTGGCTGAAGGCTTTTTTGCCGAGTTTTTCAACAAGGGCTGGAGCGAGCTGATAGAGCTTACTTCCTGCTTCCATCCACCCCGGGAGGTTCAGTTCACGGACCGGTTTGTCAATCGTCTTCACAATTTTCTGTGCCACTTCCTTTGGATCCAGCAGCCATTTCTCAATGTTCTTCTCATATTGACCGCTCTTATCAGCGACTTTGAAGAAGTTCGTCTGAATCGGACCGGGATTCACGGTGGTCACGTAGATTCCGTAGTCTTTCACTTCCATCCTCAAGCTGTTCGTAAACCCGAGTACCGCATGCTTCGTGGCGGCATAGACACTGCCTTTCACCGTTGCGAGTTTCGCTGCCTGTGATGCGATGTTGATGATATGGCCTTCCCTCCGCTCCATCATTTCTGGGAGGACCGCTTTCGTACAAGCCATCAACCCGACGACATTCGTATCGAACATCCCTTTCACATCCTCCATTTTTGCATCCAGGAAGTAATCAAAAATACCGTACCCCGCGTTATTGATCAATACATGGATCGGACCGATTTCTTTCTCGACCCGGTTAAAAACGTCCTCTACTTCATCGAGGTTTTGCACATCCAATTTGTAACGGTACGCTTGCACTTGAAAATCGTGTTGGATTTCATTTTGAAGGTGTTCGAGTTTGGCTACAGATCGAGCCATCAAGACTGGTGTCCAACCTTTTGCAGCGACAAGTCTTGCCATGTCTGCACCGATTCCGCTCGATGCTCCGGTTATTACGATGATTTTATCGGCACTCATTTCTTACGACCTCTTTCGCTTGGAAGTACAGCACGCCATCTTTCTCATCGATCTTAAGCCGGTTTTGGCTTTCGAGTAGATCCAGATGCCCCAATGTTTCCGACATCGTCAAACCAAGTTCCTTCAAGAAGATCGTCGGGAACAGTTTCTGACAGATTTCAAATCCGGTCATCGGTCGTTCCGTGATCATCTTCAAAATATCATCCGCACGTTCCTCCTGCTTCAACAAACGCAGATGGACAAGCTCTTTCGGGTGCTCAACCGGCTTCCCATGACCGGCATACACTTTTTTGACATCATGATGGATGACTTTTTGAAGGGATTCACGGTATTGAAGCAGCGTTTTCGGTCGCTCCTTCACACCCACCGGGGGCGGCTCTACCAATGCGTTGGATGATATGTGCTTGATGAGATGATCTCCCCCAATCATGACACCATCGATTTTACGGATCAGAGATAAATGACCTTGCGCATGCCCCGGTGTTTCAATGACATACCATCCAGGTAGCCCTTCAATCGAATCCCCTTCCTTCACGACGACATCTATATTAATGTTACAAGAATATTGAAGGTATCCTCGGACTGTTTCCATCGCTTTTTTGTGGAATTTTTCGATGCCCATTTCCCGATAGACGGTCAAATAAAAGTCATCATGGTGATCAAAAAAGTCAGGGTCCTGCCTTAACCAAGGCAAATTGTAAGCTAGACTGATGAATCTGACATCATTTCTTTTCAAATAATCGGCAAGTCCAACGTGATCAGGATGGTGATGGGTTAAAACGACCTGCTCGATGTCATCGACCTTGAACCCAAGTGATTGCAGTTGTTGTTGGAAAGATGCCCATGCTTCATCTGTCTTTGCACCGGCATCGACTAGAGTCAATTTCTCACTCTCTATCAAATAGAGATTCACATCGCCGACTGCGAATGGTGTAGGTAATGTTATACAGTGTATCTGTTCATTTATATTCAAGTTAACAACGCCTCCGTTGTGTTAGAAGTTCCAACGACTATGTAAAAAAATGAATGGGTGCTCATTCATATTATAGCGTAGATTAAAACAATCCCAAAGAAGGAGCAGGGATTACATTTCTCTATTCACGTCCTTATGGTGAATTGTCGGTTCAACTCGGTTCCAATAATTCCGTATGTTCGATCGGTGTAGATAGATAAGAAAAATGGTGAAGAAGATAAAAAACACACCCGTTCTCCACTCGTTCATTTGCAAGCATAGGATGGTCAATGTGATGCCGATGGAAATGGACCCGAGAAATACGTAACGAGTCAGAAAGATGACGAGAAAGAAAACACCATATGCGATGAGACTCCAAATAGGATTCCAGACGAGTAGTACACCTGCTGTCGGAGCGATCGCTTTTCCACCCTTGAACCCGTAATAAATAGGAAAGCAATGCCCGATAACGGCCATCATCCCGATTGTTAGAGGTGAAACATCCACGTTAAAAAGCATAGGCAATGAAGCAGCAAACAGTCCTTTTGAAACATCCCCAACAGCCACCAGGATTGCGGTCTTTTTACCAAATGTGCGGAAAGTATTGGTTGCCCCTGCATTTCCACTTCCTTGCGTTCGAACATCAACACCATGCCATCGTTTACCGATCCAAATTGAAAAACTGAACGAACCGATCAAGTAGCTGACTATGAGTAAAATCCAAGCCATCCCCTATCGCCCCTTTACATCCCCTTTTTCAACTGTGCATTTTCTATTTTGTCATTATTTTCATTATATACGACTTAAGTGCTTCCCTCTATACCGATCATGTAACAAGAAAAAACACAGGCGATTTCTAATGTGAAAGCACCTGTGTTCTTATAAGTCATTTATTTTTCAATAGCTTGGAAATCGCGACGGGCAGCATGTCGTGAAATACGCCAAAGGAATAATCGATGTTCAATCGTTCCGTCCATTTATGGGCATCCCGACCTTGAGGTCCGAGATTCATGACAGGAATCTTCAACTGTTGCAGTTCATCCAACGGGAAACGGTATCCGTTTTGGAAAAGGGGCATGTTCCGAAACAACGGCTTCAACCCTTCGACTGATTGAGAAAGGCTTGTAAAGCTCAAGTCTGAGAGCCCCGCAAAGTAATTTTGCTCTTTCAAAACGACATTATGCTTCGTTTCCGCATACTCGATCATCTCACGGACAACCTGCTTGATGAATGGATTTTTCCGGGATGAAACTGCAGGATAGAATGGCGGACTGTAAAACAAGACGATCATCGGCCCTTCATCCTTACAAAGCGACGCAAGGTCATAAACGAGACGGGTGGAAAGATCGCGGTCACCGAGTACCTTGTAGTTGGCCGCAATGTATGCCTGACGCCGGACGATTTCTGCTTCACCGTATTGTTGGATCGCTTTTTCCAATAAATCCTGATAGGTAAAAACGGATATGTGATGTTCCAATGGTTCAAACGATTCCCATTGGGTGAATGTCATCGCATGATTGTAGAGATGCCTTTCAATTCGTTTCGCCACCTTTGAGGCAAGTGACAACAAATCTTTATTGATCTCAGACACCGACCGATCCATGACCATCAAATTGTACATCGTGACCGCAACGTGTGGGATCTGCACAGAATACTCTTCCTTCAAATCTTTCTGCATCAAATTGGTCGGAGGTGGCGTCACTTCACCGTCAATCGACTCACAAAAATCGGTATTCAGCTCAAGCTCCTTGGTGAGCTCGGAAACCATGTAATTGGCATTGATGCCTGAGAATGGCTCACCGACATGCGTTTCCATACCATAGCACAAGAATCCAGGCAACAATTTTCCAATTGAACCGGTATAGACGTACTGATTCGTGTCACCTGGATAACGCGTGAAGACCGGCTCTGAGTTCAAACACGCTTTATATTCAAGATCGTGCAATTGAGACATCTCCAGAAGGACTTCCACCGCTTCCATCATCCCGGTGGAATTGGCTTCTTCATCCGGGACGGTAAGAAGTAGCAAATTGCCATCAAATTCACCTTGAGTGGCTTTTTCAATCATGGACATTTGAAGCGTAAGTCCCGCTTTCATATCCATCGAGCCTCTCCCGAACAGCCATTCCGATTCCTTCAAGTCCTCTTGGACGAGGTCAGGTAATTCATCTATATTCGCAAGAAACTCCTGCGTCAATTCTTTCGGGCGGAATGCGAGGTTCTTCCATTCCCCGTAGTCTTCCACATCCACAACATCGAAGTGGCTGATCAAAACGACCGTTTCCTTCTTATTGCCGTTCCGGACAAACGCTGTGACGAACTTACGGCCATCACTTGTCGGGTGGATTTGCAAATCCTCAGGATGCTCCTGGAAATAATCCAAGTCGTTCAACTGCATATGGATGAATTCACTGATTGCAAGCTCCGCTTCAGATCCCGTAATACTCGGAAACTCAATCAGGTGACATAGCAATTCTTTCAGACTCTCTTTATCCTGCCACTTCTTCATAGATGCCTCACTCCTATATTAAAAATATGTCGAAATTTGTATGTGTAATAGTAAGATTTCGGCGGATGACGTCGAATTCCTTTCTATAGTAAAAAAACTTTCGGATGAAGAAGAGTGACCATTTCGGGCTGGATCTACGCACTGGAGGTTCACTTGTGTATACTATATAAATAATGCTAAATTACTGATTAGAGAATACATTTTTCCAGAAAAAAATGGGACATCACACCATTCAAGGAGAGATTGGTTTGACCTATATTTTCGCACACCGTGGTGCGAGTAAGTACGCACCTGAAAATTCTATGGCTGCTTTTCGAAAGGCATATGAACTGAAAGCGGACGGCATCGAACTTGACGTCCAGCTGACGAAAGATAAAGTACCTGTCATCATCCATGATGAATCGCTGAAACGTACGACTGGCGTCAAAGGATTCGTCGGTGAGTATACATTTGAGGAATTGAGATGTCTGGATGCCGGCAAATGGTTTTCGAAAAAATTCAAAGGTGAGAGAATTCCTTCCCTTGAAGAGTTCCTCATCTGGATGAAACCGACTAACCTTTTACTGAACATCGAATTCAAAAACAATATCCTACCATATTACGGTATGGAAAAAATCGTGTATGATCTCGTGAAGATGCATGGTCTTCAGGACCGACTCATCTATTCCTCATTTAATCATTACAGTCTGAAGGAAATGAAAAATCTGGACCCTTCAGTGGATGTTGCGCCACTCTATTCCAATGGATTGTACGAACCATGGAAGTATGTGCAGCAGCTGCCTGCCTACAGTGCCCATCCAAGTTGGCGGACGTTGAACCAAACGATCTTGAACGGTTTTAAAAATGCTGGCATCAAAGTCCGTCCTTATACGATCAACGATCCGAAGAGAATGAAATGGTTGTTCGAAAATGAAGTGGAAGCGATCGTCACTGACATCCCGGATGTTGCACGGGCTGTAAAAGCTGGAACACATTCCACGAAAGGTAAGAAAGTCATAAATGCACTGCAAAAAATCAATTTGAAAAGCTGGCGATCATGATCGTCAGCTTTTTTTACTTGTTTAAAGGATGAGCATATAAGAGATGTTCCCGCATGTCCTTGTGATAAACTTAACGAAACATAGATAATAGGAGTGGAGTGCATGAGCAGAAAGCTATTTGAACCGTTCGCTATTAAAGATGTCACATTGAAAAATAGGATCGTCATGTCACCGATGTGCATGTATTCTTGTGAAGCAGAGGATGGACAGGTGACGAATTGGCATAAGACGCATTATACGAGCCGTGCAGTCGGACAGGTCGGCTTGATTGTATTGGAAGCGACAGCCGTCCATACGCAAGGTCGGATTTCGATGCAAGACCTTGGCATTTGGGATGACAGTCATGTTGATGGACTGCGAACATTGACCGAAATGATACACGAACAGGATGCGAAAGTCGGTATCCAGCTCGCACATGCTGGACGGAAGGCGATTGTAGAAGGACCGATCTATTCCTCCTCCCCTTTACCGTTCAATGATGATATGGAAGTACCGAATGAAATGACAATCGAACAAATCGAAGAAACGGTTGAAGACTTCCGCTTGGCTGCGAGAAGAAGTAAGGAAGCTGGCATTGATGTCATTGAACTGCATGGTGCGCATGGATATTTGATCAATCAATTCTTATCTCCGTTGATCAATCAACGGACTGACCGTTATGGGGGATCCAAGGAAAAGCGATTCAATTTCCTGAAAGAAATCATTGAAGCTGTGAATACAGTATGGGATGGACCACTCTTCGTTCGGATTTCAGCGAATGACTATAATAACGAAGGATATTCCGTTCAGGATTATGTGGAATACGCACAGTGGATGAAGGAGCTAGGAGTCGATCTGATCGACTGCAGTTCTGGAGGTGTCGTACCTGCTAAGATCAAGCCTTATCCGGGTTATCAAGTCCAATATGCCGAAGCGTTAAAAAAGGAAGCGGGAATTGCCACAGGTGCGGTTGGAATGATCACCTCCCCTCTTCATGCAGAAGCGATTTTGCAGAATGACCGGGCTGATTTAATTTTCCTCGCAAGAGAATTGTTGCGAGATCCTTATTGGCCACGAAGAGCCGCGATTGAACTGAAGACCGAAATCGAATCACCGAGACAGTACGAGCGAGGTTGGTAGAGTGGTTTAAGCGCCATTCATTACCGTTGTGAGGGTATTTTCCTTTTCATAGGGATGAATAGCCTCTATTCGTTACCATCATGAAGGATTTTTTTCTTTATAGGGATGAATAGCCATATCATATGAAAAAGATCGACTCAGTTATCGAGTCGATCTTTCCTTTTTTGCTCTTTCTTTCTCATTTTGTGTTGTGCTTTCGCCCATTTCAGCAGTTCGTCAATGGAATGGACGTAACGTCCTTCTTCTTCAGCTGTAACATTTTGCTCTCCATATCGGACTCTCTGATATATACGGTTAATCTCAACGGAAAGCTCATCTGGAGCTTCCACTCGATCAAGCCATTCCAGTACCGCTTCACTAGACCTTCTTCCAGAATCATACGAAGACATTTTCTTTTCAAGTCGGAATAGCTGTTTTCTGATCTTATTGTCAGGTGCTTTTACTTTTCCACCAAAGTAATTCTTCGGTACGTCTTCCTCAAAAATAACGCTTTTTTCATGCATCCCATCAAATGCAAACCGGTCCAACTTCATCATTCTTCTCTTGTACAACTTGATTCCAAACCAGATCAATCCTGCAATGATCAGTATGACAAGCATATACGTGAACCATTCGTTTTGATTGTTGTCATTAATCAGTTTCTTCAATTCCTCATTCTGCTCTAAGCTCGTTTCATTATCTTCCGCAGCTTCTTGATCAATTTCTCTTTCGTTCAACAATCTCTCAAAAGCACCGAAAACGAAGCTTAAAGGATAATAGAAGATGACCGCAAAGGCTGCAGCGAAACCTTTCAATATGAACATAGCTGCTGATTTGATGAAAGGATAGAATGCAGCTATCAGAGCAGTCCCACCAATGATCAGTAACGCAAACCTCGATATCCAATTGTTCACGACTGTATTCGGGTTACTCTGAATATAACGATTGATCCGTGTGAGCGTGAACAGGATCGTCTGCAAGAATAGCAACCCTAACACGATTGGAACCGCTGCATTATTCGCATACAAGAAAAGGAACAAAAGACCGGACACGATTGAAAACAGCAGCATGATTGCTTCTTGCCCCAGGTCTTCATCAAAATAATGACTCGTGAAACGCCATCCCACAAAAGCGGTCGTGACAATTAAAATGAACATATCGATCTGAAGCAACCAGCCTATTCCGATAATGACCGGCAACGCAAGCAAAATCTTACCGACAGTCGCAGAGATCCTCGGCAACAAGAGCTCGAACAGAAGCCCGGCAATTACCATCAACGCGAAAACTTGTAAATATTGATTTTCTTTGTAAGGAGCAAATGCCCATACGGACATGATCAGGAGGAATGTCATATCCACCGAATAGTGAAGCCATCTGGAAAGGAATCGATTTGAAATCTTCATGATGTCGCCCTCCTTGTTTCCATTCTTTCAAGGCTGGCAGACTCTCCATCTAACTGCACATGGAATACATCCATCCCTTTCTTTTTCCACCGATCGTAATAAAAGTCATCTGACGATCGATCGCCTAGAACGATGACAGAAGTTGAATCGGACTCCCAGCTGTCGTACATGCTTAATAGCCTGTGCATCGGCACCCGTACACTGTTGATATTCATCCGGGAAAGAAGCTCCAACGCTCTCATCAAATGCGGTTTTCCTTCTCCTTTTTCCAGGTGAAGATAGGGCACTCTCCCTTTCGTCCGGATATTCACATACATATCAAACGGAATGTTATGTTGGGTGGCATACTGGCACAAATATGCTGCATGACTGATCTGTTTCTCTGAAACTTCCAATTCTCCATATTCAGAAATGAGTGCACTGCTTACATTGATGTTCAATAGGATCGTCCACGATTGAGACAGTGTCTTTTCATAGATTTTCGTTTGAAGCTCATTCATTCGGGCTGACGCTTTCCAATGAATCCGTTGGAACGAATCGCCTGGCTCATATTCTCTCGTTCCGATCACAAGACTCTGATCCTCATATAATGACAATGGCACGGCCCTGTCACCCTGTTTCAGCTGGTCCAGTTTATGAATTCCCTTCACAGGCACAGGTGTCGGATAGACGATGAACTCTGTCCGGACAAGTCGATCGTTCAACAACTGATATTGTTCAAGATTCAAAGGATCGCTGATATGCAGTTCGAAGCTAGAAATCTTCGCAACGCCGCGTTTCAATGCCACGACTGGAATTTGGACAGTCTTCGTCTCTTTCGGTTGGAAGACAAGTGGCAAAGTAAATATGTTATAGCCTTTTCGTTCATCCCTCGGTTTGAATTCTCCTAGACTCACTTCTTTATTCATCGAAAATACGAGGTTGCTCTGGAGTACCGGTAATCGACTCCGGTTGGTCATCGTCAGATGCCACACTTCCTCATCGTCCGGAAACATCCGATACACCTGTTTCTTATTCAAAAACTGTATTTTATCGGTGATCGTTTTCAAATATTTTGTTGATAGAAAAAGACTTAATGTAATCAGCACACCCACCATGAACAAAAAACGGGATTTACTATAGAAGGATACGATCATGGTAATGATGGAAAACAAATACAAAAACTTTTGTGTTTTCCCTGTGTGGATCATTATCCGCCAGTTCATTCTCTTACCGCTCCAGCTTCGACTGGTACCTCGACTTCTTCAAGAATGGTTTCGATCACCTGAATAGAGGTCTTCCTCAATTCACCGTCCAATGATAATACGATTCTGTGTGCAAGGACAGCCGTTGCAAGCTTTTTAACATCACCAGGGATGACATACTCCCGGTCCTGAAGCCATGCATAAGCTTGTAAGGCACGCATGAAGGCGAGGGTTCCCCTTGGACTCACACCGACCTCGATGTACTTGGAGTTCCGAGTTTCGTTGATGATGTTCAGGATATACTGCTCGATATCTGTACTGACGTGAACCTGTTTGATCATGGTTTGCATCTGGATGATGTCATCCGTCGTAAACACAGGCTTGAGGAGTTCAATCGGTTCCTGCTCGCGGTACGCCTGCATGATCATCTGTTCTTCTCTCAAAGTCGGATAACCGACTTTGATTTTAAGTAAAAACCGGTCCAATTGAGCTTCAGGCAATGGGAACGTCCCTTGTGATTCAATCGGATTTTGCGTCGCCAATACAATGAAAGGTACAGGTAAAAGTTCAGTGTATCCATCGATGGTCACCTGTCGCTCTTCCATCACTTCCAAAAGGCTTGATTGGGTCCTTGGAGTCGCTCGGTTGATTTCATCAGCCAGTAAAACGTTCGCCATGACAGGACCGTATCGCATTTCGAACTCTCTCGTTTTTGGATTCAAGTATTGAATGCCTGTCACATCGGACGGTAGCACATCTGGCGTAAATTGTACCCGTCGGAATGATCCGTCAATCGACTTTGCCAGGCTTTTCGCAAGCATCGTCTTCCCGGTACCTGGAACATCTTCCATCAACACGTGTCCTTTTGCGAGCAACGCGACCATCAACAGTTCGACGCTCTCCTCTTTCCCAATCAAAACTTTTCCAATCCCCTGCTTCAAATCATTCAGCTTCGTTCTCATTTCCATTTTGTTGATCCCCCTTTTTCTCTACACCTCTTCTTATTGAATGATCTCCATATTTTTTATGGAGATTGTTCATCGTGTCATACAGCTTTTCATCTTTACTATGATCTTTATATGTAAACAAATCCAGTTGCTGAGTGGCATGACTTCTCTCTATGATCTGTGTTCCCGTTATGCCTAACAACCGGACAGGTTCTTCATTCCAATTTTGACGGAATAGAAGCATCGCAATGTCAAAAATCTCTTCTTTCTTGAAAACCGGATTTAACATCGTATGGCTTCTCGTAATCGTTTTCAGATCGGCATACCGGATCGTCAATTGGATCGAATTGGTCATTACATTTTTTCTTTTTAATCGTTGTTGAAGGGATTCTGAAAGCTCTCTCAAGACTTGGGAGGCTTGATCGATACGGAGCAGATCTTGAGGTAAGGTTGTGGAAGTTCCAACAGACTTGAACTCACCGGAGGCTTCAGGATCAACAGGACGATCGTCGATTCCATTGGAGCGTTCCCATAGTTTTTGACCATTCTTTCCAAGCTGGAGCTTTACATCGTACGACTCTTTTTTCGCAAGGTCCCCGATCGTATAGACATCGATTTCATGAAATTTCTTCATCGTTTTCTTCCCGACACCATGCATTTCCTCTATCGGTAAAGGCCAAAGTTTATCTGCCAATTCCCTTTTACGAAGAATCGTTATTCCGAGTGGTTTTTTCATATCTGAAGCCATCTTCGCAAGAAACTTGTTCGGTGCAATCCCGATACTGCATGGCAGATGTTGTTCCTCTTGGAGCCGTTGTTGAATTTCTTTCGCTATTTGGACGGGTGAAAGATCACCTTGAAGATCGGTGACGTCCATGTACCCTTCATCAATGGAAATCGGTTCCACTAATTCCGTATATTCGAATAGCAAATCAAACATCTTTTCCGAGGCCGCTCGATACTTTTCAAATGAGGGTGCCATGACGATCAAGTCCGGGCAATTCTTCTTCGCCTGCCAAACCGGCATGGTCGTTTTGACACCTTGTGCCCTCGCCTCGTAACTGCTCGTTACAACGATTCCGCGTCTTTCCTCCACATTCCCAGCAATGGCAAGGGGTTTCCCTCTTAGCTCTGGGTTCAGTGCACTCTCGACTGAGGCGTAAAAACTGTTCATATCGATATGAAAGATTATTCTTGCTGTATTTTCTTTTTTCAACATGAACCCTTTCACCTCGAACAAAATCGTCAAAATTATTATAGTAAGAATATTTTGAAAATTCTATATACTTATGCTAAAATGGGACTATAATAGGAGGGAGGAATGTCCTTATGTACAATCGCATTCGACATTATTCTCGTACCCCTTACCCTAAACTGAGATTTAAGGTTTTGGCAGCAGTAGAACATGTGAAAGCAGAACAACATCGCTCCCCCACTATCAATGAGCTTTCCCTTGTAACAGGCGCTTCTGTAGAATGGATCCTTGAATCCATGGAATTCAACGTGGCGTCCAATCAAAGAATCTCTGGCATAAGAGAATGCACATTACATTAGCTCCCGTCTTTTAAAGACTTTGAAGTCCTTTCCGTCCAATCGATGAACTCGGAACCATGAAAGTATTGATTCAGTTCTTTATGGAAATCCATCATTTGTTTCATGAATTCCATATTATCCTCAGATTCTTTACTATAGTCTTCTAGATAGTCGTACAACTTATACGAGAAATCATAGGACTCTTGAATTTTCTGTTCCCCTAATTCAGTTAAAGTCGCATAGGACACACGGCGGTCTGCCGCTTTTTTCATCAAGGTGATGAGACCTTTTTGCTTGAGACGTGTAATGACCTGCATAACCGTAGACACATCCCACAATCCGATGGATGCAATTTTCGTGATGGTTGCTTCTTTTTCGAGATGGACAATCCACAGCACGTGTTGCTCAGCTTGGGTCAATCCAATGCTTCTAGCTGATTTCTGCCATTCTTCTTCCAATACTTTATAAGTCCCTCTCAAATAATTCATGATGATATGCAAGTTGGACATATTGACTTTCACTACCAGCGCCTCGCTTTCTCTAGTCTATTAATAGGCATTAAAAGGTAGTTTAATATTAACATATTTTGTAAACTTCGACACCCTTCAATGCTTATTTTACAAAATTCGTTTCAGGGTGCTTAAATACGACTAGCTCTATGGAAGGAGTTTTCCACTTTCGCTAATAAGGTAAAATGAGAGGTTGACCTGGAGCTGGAAGGACTTTCAACACGAAAACAGTCCCATTTCTCCAAATCAACCTTCGTCATCATACTTATTGATTTCCTACTTCGCGAATGATGTTGACGACCAATTCGGAAGTCTTGACCAGTTCTTCAATCGGCATGCGCTCATTCTTTGTGTGGATCTCTTCATATCCGACTGCTAGATTGACCGTCGGAATTCCGAAGCCTGCGATGATGTTTGCGTCACTTCCTCCACCGCTTTGTTGCAATTCCGGTTTACGTCCAAGTTTCTCGACCGCTTGTTTCGCCACTACAACGACATGATCTCCATGGTCATATTTGAAGCCTGGATACATGACGTTCACATCGACATGTGCTTTTCCGCCCATTTTTTCTGCTGTTTCCTCAAAAGCATCCTTCATTTTCTTCACTTGTGCTTCCATTTTTTCAGGAATCAATGAACGAGCTTCCGCAAGGATTTCCACATGATCGATGACGATGTTCGTATTCGTACCTGCACCGCCTTCAAAACGTCCGATGTTCGCGGTCGTTTCTTCGTCAATGCGTCCTAACGGCATTTTCGCGATCGCTTTTGCAGCAATTGTAATGGCAGAAACACCTTTTTCCGGAGCCACACCTGCGTGTGCGGTTTTCCCTTCGATGACAGCTTTCACTTTCGCTTGCGTAGGAGCAGCGACGATGATGTTCCCGACTTTACCATCTGAATCGAGCGCGAATCCAAATTTCGCATCCACAAGGGAAGGATCCAATTCTTTTGCACCGACAAGTCCTGATTCTTCACCTACTGTGATGACGAATTGAATTTGTCCGTGCTGGATGTCTTGCTCCTTCAGGACTTTGAGGGCTTCAAGCATTGCAGCAAGCCCTGCTTTGTCATCTGCGCCAAGAATGGTTGTCCCATCTGTTTTGATGTAGCCATCTTCTATGGAAGGTTTCACGCCTTTGCCAGGTACAACTGTATCCATGTGAGAAGTGAAGTAGATCGAGTCTGCAGATCCGTTGGAAGCAGGTAATGTACAAACGAGATTCCCTGCACCATGGCCTGTTCTCTCTTTGGAATCGTCTTCTACGACTTCAAGGCCCAAGTCTGAAAACTTCTTCTTCAACACTTTCGAAATTTCTTCTTCATATTTTGTTTCTGAGTCGATCTGCACGAGCTCTAGAAACTCTTCAACAAGTCTGTCTTGATTGATCATATCATCAAGTCTCCTTTCAGTTCTTTACAACGGTATATTGCCGTGTTTCTTATATGGACGATGCACTTTCTTGTTCCTGAGCATATGTAAGGATTGGGTCAGTTTGATCCGCGTCTCCCTTGGATCGATGACATCATCGACCATTCCCCTTGCCGCAGCAACATAAGGGTTCGCGAATTTCTCCCGGTACTCTTCAATCTTTTCTTTTCTCGTCTGCTCAGGGTCTTCACTATTATTGATCTCTTTTGCAAAAATGATGTTCGCTGCACCTTCAGGACCCATAACGGCGATTTCAGCATTCGGCCATGCAAACACAAGATCCGCTCCGATGGATTTACTGTTCAATGCGACATAAGCACCGCCATATGCTTTTCGAGTGATGACGGTAATTTTCGGTACAGTCGCTTCGGAGTATGCGTAAAGGATTTTCGCCCCATGTCTAATAATACCGCCATGTTCCTGCTTAATGCCAGGGAAAAAGCCTGTCACATCTTCAAAGGTGATCAACGGAATATTGAAACTGTCACAGAAACGGATGAAACGCGCTACTTTATCGGAAGAATCGATGTCCAGTCCGCCTGCCATCACTTTCGGTTGATTACAGATCAGACCCACGGATTCCCCGTTGATTCTACCAAACCCAACGACGATATTTTTTGCAAAATCCTTATGGACTTCCATAAACGATCCGTCATCGACCACTTCTACAATAACATTTCTGACGTCATATGGGCGAATCGATTCAAATGGAACGATATCAGCAAGGTTGTCGCGATAATCCGATTCATCATCCACTTGCTTCGGTTCCGGTTTCTCTTCACTGTTCTGTGGCAAGTAATCGAGTAACCTTCTCACATTCGCCAACACTTCTTCTTCTGTAGGTGCTGTAAAGTGGGCATTGCCACTCTTCGAACTGTGAACTTTCGCTCCACCTAAGTCTTCTGCACTGATCTTCTCACCCGTAACGGTTTCAATGACTTTCGGTCCGGTAATGAACATCTGACTCGTCTGTTCGACCATGAAAACGAAATCAGTGATTGCAGGTGAATAAACCGCTCCACCCGCACACGGTCCAAGGATGACCGAAATCTGTGGGATGACACCGGAATAGACGGAGTTGCGATAGAAGATTTGACCGTATCCATCCAAGGATACGACTCCTTCCTGGATACGCGCGCCTCCGGAATCATTCAATCCGATGAATGGTGCGCCGTTCTCAGCAGCGAGATCCATCACCTTCGCGATTTTTTGTGCATGCATCTCTCCGAGTGCGCCTCCGAACACGGTGAAATCTTGTGCAAACAGATAGACGGAACGACCGTGGACCGTACCATACCCGGTCACGACCCCTTCACCAGGCGCACGGTTTTTGTCCATACCGAAATCGTTCGTTCGATGTTCAATGAACGGATTGATTTCGACAAAGCTTCCTTCATCCAACAACAGATCGATCCGCTCGCGTGCCGTCAGTTTCCCTTTTTCATGCTGTTTATCGATTCGTTCGTCTCCGCCACCCATTTCGACTTCGCGGCGCCGGTCATACAGTTCATTGATTTTATCGTAGATGTCCATGATTACAAACGCTCCTTCGATTCTTTCTCACACAATTCATAAAGTACACCATTTGCTGATTTAGGATGCATGAATGCGATGGATGCTCCTCCTGCGCCAGGCTTAGGTGCATCGTGGATCATTTGGATGCCTTTCTTTTTCAATTCTGCAATCCTGCCTTCAATATCTTTCACACCTAAGGCGACATGGTGAATCCCTGGTCCGCGCTTATCAATGAATCCTTGAATCGAGCTTTCTTTGGATGTCGGCTCCAACAATTCCAATTTCACATTGCCAGCCTCGATGAACGCGACTTTCACATTTTCCGACTCTACTTCTTCAACGCCTTGCAGCTTTAGTTGCAGTGTGTCCAAATAAAAAGGAAGCGAGTCATCAAGTGATTGGACAGCAATTCCGATGTGATCAATCTTCTCCACAAGTTCCATGTCACTCTTCACTTCAATCCCATCCCGCTGGTACACAGCCTGCTCGATGAACTTCGCTGTATCAATTGAGAGCGTGCCTGGTGTGAAGATCTTCTTGATACCTTGTTCTTCTAAGAACGGAATGTCTTCCCACGGAATGACGCCACCGCCGACAACGATGATGTCCTCTGCGCCTTGTGCTTTCAAACCTTTTATGACATCTGGAAAAAGTTCATTATGCGCACCGGACAAGCAAGACAATCCGATTGCGTCGACATCCTCTTGGATGGCGGATGCGACGATCTGTTCCGGTGTTTGTCTTAGCCCTGTATAGATGACTTCCATCCCATAGTCCCGCAAGGCTTGAGAAATGATCAACGCTCCACGGTCATGTCCGTCCAATCCTGGCTTCGCAATCAACACTCTTATTTTCTTTTCCATCTGATTTCCCTCCGTCTCCGCTGTTTAAATTCCTGTGAATTCCCCGAACTCTTCACGTAAAACGCCACAAATCTCACCGATTGTACAATACGATCTTACACATTCCACAATATGAGGCATCAAGTTGTCTGAACCTTGGGCTGCCCGGCGAAGTGCTTCTAACTGAGCGCTCGCTCGTTCTTGATCCCTGTTCTCCCGGATATCTGCCAACTTTTTCACCTGGTTCGCCGCAAGTTCCGGATCGAGTCGATGCAGTTCAGGCTTCGGTTCATCATCCAATTGGTAAGCATTCATTCCGACGACGATCTGATCGCCCTTTTCGATCGCTTTCTGTGTTTCGTAAGCCGTATGATGGATTTCACGCTGCATGTAACCTTGTTCAACCGCAGACACAGCTCCACCTAGCTCTTCTATTTTATCCAGATAGCTGTTTGCTTCATTTTCCAACTCACTGGTCAACGACTCGACATAGTAGGAGCCTGCAAGTGGATCGACTGTATCTGCTACTCCGCTCTCATTTGCCAGGATTTGCTGCGTACGTAATGCGATTCGAGCTGAATCCTCTGTCGGAAGAGCAAGTGCCTCATCGCGGGAATTCGTGTGAAGACTCTGCGTTCCGCCAAGTACAGCCGATAACGCTTGCACCGTAACACGTACGATGTTGTTATCAGGTTGTTGCGCCGTTAATGTAGAACCACCTGTTTGGGTATGGAAACGGAGCTGCCAGCTTTTCGGATTCTTCGCATTGTACTCTTCTTTCATGATCTTCGCCCACATTCTTCTCGCCGCTCTGAACTTGGCCACTTCTTCAAAAAATTCATTATGCGCATTGAAGAAGAATGCGAGGCGTGGTGCAAATTTATCGATATCGAGACCAGCCGATAATGCCGCCTCGACGTATGCTTTTCCATTGGCAATTGTAAAAGCAAGCTCTTGCGCTGCCGTTGCTCCCGCTTCACGGATGTGATAACCGGAAATACTGATTGTATTCCACTTAGGCACATTGTCCGAGCAATACGCGAAAATGTCTGTAATGAGACGCATTGATGGTTTAGGCGGGAAGATATAAGTCCCCCGTGCAATATATTCTTTCAAAATGTCATTTTGGATCGTTCCTGAGATTTTCTCAGGTGAGACCCCTTGCTTTTCTGCAACGACGATATACATCGCTAGCAGCACTGCCGCCGGTGCATTGATCGTCATTGATGTACTTACTTTATCCAATGGAATGCCTTTCAATAAAGCTTCCATGTCTTCTAAGGAATCAATGGCTACGCCGACTTTTCCGACTTCCCCTCTCGACATCGCATGATCGGAGTCATACCCGATTTGAGTCGGGAGATCAAACGCGACGGACAGTCCCGTTTGTCCTTGCTCAAGCAAATAGTGGAACCGTTTGTTCGTTTCAACCGCAGAACCGAATCCTGCATATTGGCGCATCGTCCAATGCCGTGCACGATACATCGTCGGCTGAATCCCTCTTGTATATGGATATTGTCCAGGCAGTCCGAGCTGCTCCATATAGTCAGATTCCAGTTGCTCAGGTAAGTATAATCGTTCAACCGGTATGTTGGAGGAAGTTTTGAACTCCTCTTTCCGCTCCGGGAATCTTTCCATCAACTTTTTCGTCGTTTCTTGCCACTCTTTGTATAATTGATTGAAGTCTTTCTCCTGTTCCATTCTAGAAGCCTCCTTTTTCCATAACGTAAACCAGATATACCACCTACATCACTTCTCTATGTAAGCGGTTAACTCCTGCAAATCGTCGAAAAAACTCGAACTAGTCTTTCACTTGTCCGGTTTCACGAATCTATGTACAATAAGAAGGAGAGTTTTAGGAGGTAGATTCCATGCGAAACAAATTGATGAAAGTGATGATCTACATCATGATCGTAACGATGGTCGTCTCACTCTTGGCGAATGTTGCACTGATGTTCTAGATACTAGAAAAGGCGGGGAAATGTGATTACCGTAGCTGTGACTTCGGTATCCTTTTCCCGCCTTTTTTCATGACGAATCGGTTATTCGATTAAATGGCGTTCTTTTGCGAGTTCTTCAAAGGATGTGTCATGATCGACGATTAACACTTTCGTACCTAAAGGAACGTGATCGAAGAGCCATTGGATATCGTTCTCGTAAAATCTCACACAACCTGCAGTGATGAATTTCCCGATGACTTCTGGGTTGTTCGTGCCGTGAAGTCCGTATATGCGACCGTCCGTCCCTTCAGCGTCAAAGCCGATCCATCTTGACCCAAGCGGGTTTTCCGGATCTCCGCCAGGGATGTCTTTTTTACGATAATAAGGATCCTTCGCTTTGACGACGATCGTGAATTCCCCCTCGGGTGTGAGCCCATTGAATCTCCCTGTGGCGACTTGCCCTTCCCTTTCAATTTTCCCATCATCAATATAGGCATACGTATTATCGGCTTTATTGACGATCACATAAGGATCACCCGGAAGTGGATTGAGTCCGAGTGGCCAGATCGGAGACGCCACGAATAAAAAAGAAGCTAGAAACAGTGTGAATGATGCCATAACGCCATAACCTCCTGAAATAGTCGCTTTCAGGTTATTTTGCGTTGAATGGCTCATGATTATCACACGTCTCTAGCTTTAAAATACCTTTTCAGGATCAGATATTGTTCCATTTCGGTCAGGAAGTAATGGAGCGCTGAACGCGTCTCAAATTCCGATCGGTCTTTTGGTAGGTCCATCTCTCGGAATGCTTCCCTCATCCCTTCTAATTCATCCAGATAAATTTGTGCTGTATTCCCAGGATGGATCGCATCTGCGATATCATCCAGAAAGTCAGCGATACGGAAGTTCTGAACGTAGGTGTGGTCTATAGCAGTGATGATTGGCATGACCCTTCCGAGGATTTCGTACTGCTTTTCCCTCATTTTAAAATAATTGTAATATTGGTCTTCATGTCGGGTGAGATGGTTCTCGACGTTCCGGAACGCAAGACTCTTCGCCTTTTGGATGATTTCATCCGCTTCGACGATCTCTTTTCCATCCCAATCGCTTTTGCCTTCTCTTAAGAATGAGGCGATCTCTTTAAGGATTATCTCGAATTTCGACTCAAGCTCTCCCTGGTATTTCTTCAACTGTTTTTCCATGCTCGGCATGTACAAGTTCATGACTAACGCCATACCGATTCCGATGACGATGATGCCCAGTTCATTCCATACGATTGCCCATGTAAAATCTTGAATGACCAGGAAGTGTAGGATGATGACCGAGCTTGTGATGACGCCTTCCTTC
This sequence comes from Pseudalkalibacillus sp. Hm43, assembly GCF_051842935.1. Taxonomy (GTDB): domain Bacteria; phylum Bacillota; class Bacilli; order Bacillales; family Fictibacillaceae; genus Pseudalkalibacillus. The sequence goes on from NZ_JBPXRR010000001.1 coordinate 1,699,655, forward strand.
AATTTGAGTGCGACCATCGTTGGTATGAAAACGAGCAACAGAAGCCCAAGGACCAACGGATGATACGAAATCCCTTCAAAGAAGATGAAAGCGAAAAGAATCCCGACCAGACAGGCGGCAAAACGCTCCCAGGAACTGACGATCGATTTCTTTTTCGTTACCTTGATGCAAAGGATGGCAAGGATTCCTGCTGATATGTAAAATTCCAGATTGAAAGCTTGTGCGATGAGAATCGCTATGGGAGCTGCGATTGCAGTCTTGATGGTCCGATACCCAATTTGAAATTTCATGGGTTACCCCTTCCTCCTGAACGAAAATCTTTCATTAATCATCGTGCCCAAAAATCCGATAAAGGTCAAACAAAAACAAAAAAACTCCGCTTTCGCTAAGCAGAGTTTGAATAGTCAATGAATGGCGCGCCCACCAGGATTCGAACCCAGAATACGAGAGCCGAAATCTCGTGTGATATCCATTTCACTATGGACGCAAATTGTTATGTGGTGACAGAAATTAATTTTATCGGAAGTCGATAGGATTGTCAACAGTGTTTTTAATGGAAAAAAGAACGTCATCCCTTGGGTGGGCTGACGTTCTGAATTGATCGATTAGCAATGTTCTTTGAAGGCTGCCTGAAGCTTTTCGACAACCTCGATCGGCTCTGAACCTTCGATTTCATGACGTTCAATCATCGTCAACAACTTGCCGTCTTTTAGTAGTGCGAATGACGGTGATGAAGGCGGGTAGCCTGTAAAGTAAGATCTTGCTTTTTCCGTCGCTTCTTTATCTTGTCCAGCGAAAACTGTTACCGTATGCTCTGGTTTCACTTCGCTCTTGTGCAGTGCATAATTGGCTGCTGGTCGTGCGATTCCACCTGCACATCCACAAACCGAGTTCACGAGTACGAGCGTCGTTCCTTCTTTCGTTAGAGCTGTATCGACTTCATCTGGAGTCGTCAGCTCCTGGAAACCTGCCTCTTTCGCTTCGTTACGGGCCGTTACGACGACATCATTCATGAAGAAGTTGAAATTCATATTACTCATAATCCAACACACCCTTTCCATATCCCTCTTAATCCTATTTTATTCTGAATCAGGGTTGGAGCGCAAATTTGTGGATTCAATATGACGACTCATACTTATGTATGAGTCCTCCTTTTTGGATCTTTGGTTTTTCGGGTACTCATAGAGATCTATTCATCCCTATAAAATGAAAAAACCATCAATGATGGTTTTGAATAGGGTCTATTCGTCCCTAAGAAGGGCAAAAACCGCTGATGATGGGAATGAATAAGGGCTATTCATCCCTATGAACGCAGAAATCAGTCTTGGTGGTAATGAATACGAGGGATTGGGCTTAGATCCTTCCCTGAAAACAACAGAACAGCTAGTTTGAGGGCAGGATAACCGCTCTACCCGCAGGAAATCCCCCTAAAACCCGATTTTCGTGCATGATATCACCTAGATCTGCGCAAAAAAAGAAAGCAAGCACGAGGCTCACTTTGAAAGGGGGTTAGGGGGTATAGAGGTGTTGTATTGGTTATATACCCCGCTGTCAAATTTTAAAACTAATTTCCAGGATTTTTTTGTAATTAATTTAGTGCTTTTTTCAGTGTCTGGACATTTTCTCTCATAATGCTCATATAATCTTCTCCAGCATCTAGCTGTTCTTCAGTCAGTGACTCCAAATTGCTCAAATAGAGCACTTCTGCATCCACTTCTTTACGGATCATTTCAGCGACATCCGAAGTGAAGTTTTTCTCGAAGATGATATAGCGGACATCATGTTCTCGGGCATAATCGATGATTTTTTGTGCTTCTTTCTGAGTTGGTTCGTGCGACGGGGACAAGCCGGAAATGGAAATCTGCTTCAAGCCGTACCGCTCTTCCCACTTCCCATAGGCACTATGGGCGACGATGAATTCTTTTCGTTCCGCTTCCTCTGCTACTTTTTCAAACTGTCCGTCCAGCTCTTGCAGATCCTTTTTCAAAGTGCCGAAATTCGCTTCGATTTCATCTTTCAACTCAGGGCGTAGCTCGATGATTTCATGCTTAATCGTATCAGCCATCTGAATCGCTTGAACGGGATCAAGCCAGAAGTGTGGATCTTCACCCTCATGAGCATGTTCATCATGTTCGCCTTCATGCTCACCTTCATCATGATCACTATGGTCCTCATGGGCATCCTCGCCCTCTTCACCAGCATGAATATTTTCCGATGCTTTCACGAATACGACATCCTGTTCATCCAGGGAGTTTTTCGCTTTATCAATAAAACCTTCGAACCCTGCGCCGTTATAGATCAACATATCCGATTCAGCAATTTTAATCAGTTCTTTCGTTGTCGGCTCATACGTATGTCCATCCGCACCTGGCGGAATGATCGATTGAACGTCTACGTGCTCCCCACCGATCCGCTCAGCAAAATATTGCAACGGATAGATGGACGTATAAATTTTCAATTGAGATCCTTGTTCTTTTTCCGCGTCTGAGCCATCAGGACTGCATCCGGCAATCAACATCGAGAACAAGAGTATGATCGTGAATAATCTCAATGGTACTTCCCCTTTCGTCTCTTTCCAATTACTATTTAAAATAAAAGCATTCTCTATTATATCGTAACCATTCCGATTTTCAAGCGTTAGACAAGCTATTTCTTTTTCCAATGTAAAAAAAACAGGATGACCATGCAGTCACCCTGTCTTTCCTATTCTTAATATGCACCTTGTGAATACGTCAATTCGTAGCTGTGTGTGTAAATCTCGAAAATGTTACCGAATGGATCTTCCACGTAAACCATCTTATAAGGCTTTTCACCTGGATAGTATTCGCGAATCGGCATCCGTTGCTTTCCGCCGTATTCTTTGATTTTCTCCACAATTCCTTCGATATCAGGATCCTGGATACAGAAGTGGAACAACCCAGTTTTCCAATATTCGAAGTTGTTTTCAGGATTTTCGTTGTGTGGAAACTCGAATAGCTCAACGCCAATCTTGTCTCCAGTCGCTAAATGGGCAATACGGAACTTCTCCCAATCATTCCCGAATACGTCGCGGCACATTTGTCCAATTGGCGTATCATCGTTCAGAACCTCGGATGGTTCCATAATGACATACCAACCAAAGACTTCTTTATAAAATTTGACTGCCTCTTCAAGGTTCGGTACAGACAATCCGATATGTGAAAATGTTCTTGGATATGGGTACATTTCAATTCCCTCCTAGTTATCTTTTGACATTGATTATTATAAATCAGTAAGATTCGTTTATGTAAGAATGCACTTTTTTGTGAGAAACTAACCTTAAGGTAAGTAAGGAGTGGAATAATACATGAAAAATTCTGTTCAAGTCGATGATCAAGGGAAACTGAAATGTGCAATCGAATATACATTGAACAAAATCGGCGGCAAGTGGAAAACGGTCATCTTATGGCACCTTGGAGTCGAAGGAACCTATCGTTATAACGAATTGAGACGGCTACTTCCCGGTGTGACACATAAAGTTTTGACAGAACAGTTGAAGGAATTGGAGCAGGATGGACTGATCACTCGAAAGCAATATGATGAGATTCCACCAAGAGTCGAATACTCCATGACGGATAAAGGAATGACCCTCATGCCCATACTCCATGAAATGCATCGCTGGGGAACCGATAACGGCGAAGACTTCTGTTGATGAGGAATAATGTAATGATAGATGAACGACACCGTTCACCTTTTTATTTACAAAGAGCGGCCTTCGGATTACGCTTGAAGTATCTAATCTAAAGGGGTGTCTGAAGTGGAAAATTCGAATTTCGCCATTGCTCTATATCAACCTAAAGAGGGAAAAGAAGAAGAACTGCTGAAGATCATTGAAGGTCACACACCACTATTACGGCGTGAAGGCTTGATTACCGATTTCCAACCTTTGCTGCTCAAAAGTGAGAACGGTACATATTTAGAACTGTTTCAATGGAAATCTGTCGAGGCAAAAAATCAGGCCCATGAATCCAGTACAGTCATGAAAGTTTGGGAGCATATGATGGAAGTCGCCGAAATGAAAAACCTCTCTTCACTATCAGAAGCCGACCAATTGTTCCCGAATTTCAACCGTTTAAAGTAACATGAAAAAAAAGGACACATAAACCATTTATGTGTCCTTCCACTTAATTGACCTCCAGTACATACGAATTGAGCGTATGTACTTTTTTAAAGCCAGCCCCTACATATAATCTGCATGCTTGTTCATTGTCCGCATCCACACATAAGACAATCTCCTCAAGTTCCTGGAATGAGAACATGAAATCCAACCCTTTCTGAACCAACCGCTTTCCAACACCCTGCTTCCGATACTGAGGTGACACGGCGACATAGTGGATATCTCCTTCGCCAAAAGCAGGATTCGCTTCCACGTAAATGTATCCCTTCAAATCGCCACCATCTTTCTCTACGAACACCTTATTTTCTCGATTTTTCCTACCGAGAATGTCAACGGAAGAGAAATACGTATCTTCAAACGTTTCGTCATGTAACCTTTGAAAATCCTCAATCAATGGATCTGACAGTTCAACGCATTCTTGCCCGACAGTATCAGAGGTATGGTTCCCTTGAGCGATCTTCAAAATAGCATGTCTGTTACGCTTTTCAGCTGCCAACCATTCCATGAACTGATGGGCATTCTGATTTTCCACGTTGTAAAAGCCCACCACCTTTTTCAGATGATCGGAAACTTGTCCATTTAAAAACGCCCACATCAACGTGGCAACTTCATGCCAATCTACATGTCGGACAAACGGTCCCCACAATTCACCTTCTCCACTTTCTTTCTCCAGATCGATGCCAAACACACCTACCATTCGGTCATCCTCAAAGGCAGCGACTAAAGAGGATTCCAACGGTAAATCCGAAAATTCGTTGAGCAAAGTATGTAAGACCTCATCTGTCTGTTCACCACAATAACCGACGTGGTGATGTTTTTCTTTGTTTAACTCCGCTATGAAACTTGCCACTTCTTCATAGACCGGACGATTTTGCAAATGGATCATCATTCGAACTCCTTGCTTTTATTTGTGTACCGTCCCTTCAAACGTGATTGGCTGACCATGCGTCTCGGGATATTTTCCATACTCATAACCGGAAGAAATGACGATATTCTCAAACCCGACCTGCTCCAGGATCGTTTTGAACTCCTCTACCCCGTACCAACGCAATGGAAACTTCTCCAGCTCAGACTGAATCAACGTTCCATCACGCCACTTTTCATAACGGTTGTGACCAACTGTATACTGGTTGATGTAATCGACTTGCACGGTCTTGTCTTCCAGCGTGATGACATCCCCGTTCGCCAACTCCCACGTTCTTGTCGATACTTTTCCAAGCGTAATATCCGTTTGTAAGAACACATCGACGATCAACTTCCCACCATGTTTCAGATGTTTGTGGAAATTCTTTAACGCAGCGATCGACTTCTCCCGCTCATGCAACAGCAAGAAGGTGCCCGTCGGAATGATGATCGCTCCGTATTGGGTGTCCAATGAAAAGGATTCCATTTTTCCATTGAAAAGTGTCGGGTCTAACCCTCGTTGCTTACAGTTTCTTCGGCAGATGCTGAGCATTTCCTCGGATGAATCGAAGCCATCTACTTGGAAGCCCTTTTCCAGCAGAGGAATCAAGATCCGGCCAGTCCCTGTCGCAGGTTCGAGGATCGGTCCCTCCACCGACTCGAGACGTTCCAAGTAGAACTCGATATCGCCGAACGAACGGCCGATCGGCTTATCAATATCATAAATTTCAGATGATAATCGACTATAGTACCCTAGCATATGTATCCCTCGTTTGTTATTTGATTGTTTGCAAATATTGTTCAGTGGTCATCACAGTCGCAAATTCCTCATGCAAAGTAGCAAGCGACACATAGTGGACCGTTTCTGGATCTACATTTTTGCCGTTGTGGTCGACCAGTTCATAAGCAGCAGTCGCATCGGATAACAAGTACGTATCGTACCCGAAGTTTCCGCTCATCCGCGTTGTCGTCGATACACAATGAGGAGTCGTCAACCCTACAATGACAACATGTTCAGCGTGTATACTTTGTAAATACTCATTCAGACCTGTTCCGATGAAAGCACTGTTCACATACTTCGTGAACACTTTCTCACTTTCAATCGGTGCAACGATCTCCTTTATAGTGAATCCTTCCCCTTCATGGTAGAAAACCGAGTCAGGTTTGTCGCTTTTATGCTGGATATGTATGACTTCCCAACCTTTTTCACGATACACATCCAATACTTTTCTCATATTCTCTTCCGCATTCGGATTGTTGCGCTCGCCCCATTTCGGGTCGAAAAATGCATTTTGTACATCAACACTCAACAAAACCTGATTATGTATCATGATCACAAGAACCCCTTTTCTCTTTTATCTGAAATTTCCCACTTCTTCATCATAAGCAAAAGATGTATATTTGTAAATTTATGGACAGCTGCTTACAATCTGATGTGAACCCAAATTTGGACGACTTGGGTACATGTCCATCCAAATTTCTGCTAGTCGCAATATATTAATATGAAACCCGAAGAAAGGGGGATGGAGAATGAGTTTATTTTCAAGTGATGGGTGTTGTAAGAAGAAAGGAAAGAAATGTGATTCATTCGGCTGTGAACTCGTTAAACGGTTGAATGTCGGGGACAGAGTCCGTATCACATTCGGAGATGATTACTTCTTGATTACGACTACAGACCCTACTTCCACAGCAGCTGTACTGAGATTCGTTTGTTTAGAAGAAGACATCTGTGCTGCAACATTTATTAGTGAAGACAATGATGGTGACCTGAACCTCCCAGTCACAGTTGACTGCAGAGAGATAAAAGGGATTCAATATTGGGGCAATACACCTCAAGATAACAGCAGCGAGTAACAGAAATTGGATGGGGTGTCTAATCGGCCACCCCTTTTTAGTTTGAAGATAGATTAGGAGGGCAGGCCATGGTGACACCAATTAAAGTCATCAAGGAATTACATGGTTTCACACGTCCACAAATCATACAATTTGATAACGAAAGGCAGTATGTCGTCAAATTCCAACATTACCTTGGTGGATCAAAATATCTGGTTCGTGAGTATGTTATCGGTAGACTTGCTCAAGAACTGAACCTTCCCATCGTTCAATTCGATACCATTCAGATACCGAAAAGCTTCATCAGAAAAAATGGAAGACTATTCAAGCATCGATTTAAGCACGGGACACAATTTTGCAGTGAGTATCTAACGAATTGTATTGACTTGAACAAATTTAGACCGAATGAACATCAACTCATCAATCGGGATGCAGGACCTAAAGTCTTCGTATTTGATGTATGGACAGGTAACAAGGATCGACATCGGAAAAATATCCTTTGTCAAAAACTCGAGGACGATCAATACTTCATTCATATAATAGACCACACCCATACGTTTGCGGAAACCAACTATCAACAGTTGCATTCAAGTAAAAAACATATACACGATTGGTTACTATCCATTTCAAATTGTAAAGACGCCACATTAACGTTTATCAAACAAATTGAGGAGTTTCCTGAAGATAAATTAGACGAACTTCTTGAATCCATACCTTCTGATTGGAAAGTCACCGATCAAAAAAAGCAAGCTATAAAAGCCTTTTTAGAAAGATCTAAAGAACAATTAGCAAAGAACATGAATGCGATACTAGCAACTTAATCGATATTGTATAACTGCTCAGTAAGTACCCTTAGCACTGACAGCTTAGGGTACTTTTTATCATGGGTGTTTTTATTCATGCTCGTCATTTCTATATTCTAAAATGTCTCCTGGTTGGCAATCCAACGCTTTGCAAATTGCCTCCAACGTTGAAAATCGAATCGCTTTGGCTTTTCCGTTCTTTAAGATAGAAAGATTGGACATCGTTATACCAACCTTTTCGGTGAGTTCTGTTACGCTCATTTTTCTTTTCGCTAGCATCACATCAATATTAATTATGATTGCCATAATAACCACCTCACACTGTCAGATCATTTTCTGTTTTTATGGTGATGGCTTGTTGTAAAAGCTTCTGGAGAACAGCAGCAAAGACAGCGACCACCATTGGGGCGAAAATAAGAATGAACCCCATGAGGATGACTCCTGGTGCATCGTCTTTTTCTCCAATAAGGTAGAAAAAGGGTAAGCATACGAGATAGAAGACGCTGATAGTACTGGCACAGAACTTGATTGTTTTCAAAGCACCTATGGACGATTGTGAGAACGCTCGGTTTTGATCAATATAGCTCAACAAACGATAAGCCTGGAACAAACCGATTAAATATGGAACCGTTGATGCATACATACCGATTAAGACTGGATAAAAATAATTCGCAAATTGACTATCTGATACTTCTCGCGCAATCCACGGTAACAAAAATATACACATCCCGATGATTGGAATGGCTAGGAGAAAGACAACCACCTTCAGGAAGAGCGTTCCTCTATTCATTAAAAGCACCTCGCTTATTTATTTTAGTTAAATATACTACGTTATTTATTGTTTTACAATAAATAATTGTTATTTATTAATATATATCTCACAGACAAAATAAAAAGCACTCCTTATGAAGGAATGCTCCTAGCTGAATTTAGTTTAAAATTTTCTGCTTTTCTTTCATGTATTTTGTTTCGCATTTCAGCTTTTGAAATTCAATGTAGTTTCCTGATTTTTTATCCCGGTTGATTTCCACCCATTTAGAGCCGTTGAGCTTTAAATGAATCATTACATTTGTGTTGTTAAGCTGTTTATACAAAAGATAAGCTTCTTGTGGTCTTACAAATAACATAGGATTTCCACGAGATGCCACATTAAAATATTCTTTCAAAGAATTGTAGTAGTCATCTCTTAGCTTTCCACCGTAAATCATATATGCCGTTTCCAGACCTTCTCTTGTTACTTTTCGGTAATTCACTTCATCTATATCAAGGTTGAACCCGGCAATGATATCCTTCATTACCAATCGATTGTATTTTTCATTTCTCAATTCCATCTTTTTCATACATTCTTCCGATAACCTTGGTTGTTCAGCATAGGATTTGAATGGGACTAGGGTTAGACCAATTAACACAACTACAAATAAGTACATTTCTCTCTTCAAAAACATCACCCCAATATATTTTCATTGTAGTATCCCTCATCACTTAACGAATTACACTCAGGTATATAAATGTGAAGCTTCCTACTTTATATTGGGGAATCTTAATCATCTAAAACGATCTACTTGTCTATCTTTTCTATAACAAATTTCTAACTAAATGAATGAACAGAAATAGCTGCCACAATGCTGCACCTATGAAAATGATGTAAAACTCTATCTTGAATGAATAGTAAGTTATGGGTGCAAACATTAACCAAGACATGAAGGGTGATGAATTCAAATCGTTGTATTGGATTGTCTTTCGTCTGTTCCCCTAATTAATCCTTTCCGAAATCCTTTCTATCAGAGTCCAAATCAAATAAATCAGGGCTGACATACCGATTACAATCAATAACCCGTTCATTAATAAATCTACATCCAATTCATTAATGATGAGATATGGATCACCATTCTCGTCTCCATAGATATATTTCCAACCGTTGTATTCAAGTGTGTAATAAGAAATGATGAGACCTAAGATTATTCCACCCACTAATGAGATTACGCTCTTTTTCAAACTAATCCCACCTTTAAGTTTTTATTTATTATTTACGAATGGTTATGTATTTTGTTTCGGTATTATTCCAGAATGAGCTGCTCAAACTTCTATCTCTTTAATTACTTTTGCTGGATTACCGCCAACAAACACATTCTCGGGGACATCTTTCGTTACTACTGCACCAGAGGCGATTACCACATTATGCCCAACTTTTACACCAGGGTTAATGATTGCACCTCCTCCAATCCACACATTATTTCCAAATGTAATCGGTTTGGCGTATTCTCTACCTGAATTACGTTCTGTCGGTTGAAGAGGATGAGTTGCTGTATAGATTTGTACACCAGGACCAAGCATACAGTGGTCCCCAAATCGTACTTCACAGACATCTAAGATGGTACAATCGAAATTCGCAAAAAAGTCCTCTCCAACATGCGTGTTATAACCATAGTCAAATCTGATATTTGGCTCCATATAAACGTTTTTACCAGTAGATCCAAGTAGTTCTTTCAATATTCCTATCCGTTTTTCATGTTCAGTCTCCAATGTATGATTATAGATTCTGACCTTTCGTCTAGCTTCCTCCCGTTCTTTTAATAAGACTGGGTCAGCTGGATCATACATTTCTCCTGCTAACATCTTCTCTTTTTCTGTTCTCATAAAGTAAATCTCCTTTTTATATTCCTCTTCCAAAGTAAGAAAGCGTAACCCTTAATTAGATTAACGCCTCCTAGAGGATTTTCGTCTATTCATTATTAGATTACTACCGAATGCAATCAATACGATTGATATTGGAAGAGTATAAAAATCATTCACAGGTGTAAATAAACCTAGCAGAAAAATAGTAATCCCAAAGATTATTAAACCTATTCCCATTACAAGTCCCCCAGTGAAATAAAATATGTCCTTCAGAATTCTATAAAGTTGGAGGGGTATCGTCAAGCGTGTTAGCAAGAATCAGATATATAAGTAAAGAAGTTGGCAGTGTAAGTACAAATATTAATCTAACAGCTAACGAAGAAATACCAAAAAACTCAGCTATTCCCCCACAAACTCCTTGTATGGACTTATCAATATATGATCTTCTTAAATTTCTTTTATACATCATAGCCCCCCCTCCTTCTCACATATTTAAATCAAAACCACTATTTTAGAGTTACACATAGTAGCCGATAGCATTTAGTATGACAACCCCAATGCCAGTCACAACAAACCCAGTTACAGCAAGGATTATGACAGTTCTAAAATGCTTCGTTTCTACCCATATTGTAATTCCTAGAATCATAGTAAATAAGACGCCGAAAAATATTGAAGCATAAGGATTAGTAGGTGTTATCCAGTCATACCAACTAATAAAATCCATGGAATACCTCCCATTAATAAAGCTTATTTCTTTCTATACGCATTAATCAATCAAAAAGTTTCTTATATTTTCCAGAAGGAACAAGGGTACAAAAAAAGAGCGTACAAATTTTTAAATACTTACTAAAAAAAGACCAACCAGCAATATGGTTGATCTTTTCCTGTACGCTATTATCCTCTAAGTTGATTTTTAAAGAACAAGACTGTTTCAAGTTCATCTTCTCTGTCTTCAAATATTTTCAGTTCTTTACCAACCGCAACACTAAATTCAATATAGGCATTCCCTTCAGCGGTTATTAGATTTTCACACACAGTCACATCTGATTCACTTTTGAATGTTTGATCAAAGTAATGTAAGTACTCTGGCTCTTCAATTGAGGTCGAGTATTTTCTTTCCCGTAATATTCCTGTTGCTGCAAGAAATGTCGGAGCGCCACAAATGGCAGCAATGTATTTCCCTTGTTCATCGAACTTACGGATAAGATCCAACAAGCGCTCCTCTTTATCTAGTGGAGCAGGCTCGCCTCCGGGTATGATCAACATTTCATATTCTGATGGGTCGCAATCCTCAATATTCAGATCAGGCATGATCTTGAACATACCTTTATGAGTGACTTCCTCTGTTAATGCTACTGTTTCAATAGCAATATCCGAAATACTTAACATGTAAGACAATGGACTAATCTCCCAATCTACATATCCATCATACAGAAAAAATAAAACTTTCAAATGTTCATCCCCTTTGTCATTTTAAATTCTACAACGACCTGTTTCTTTGTTTTTAATATGTTTCATATATAACAACCCCTTTATGTAATCGTAAGCTTTGACCAACTAATTCTTGAAAAAACTAATTAGCCAGTTCATAAAGAACAATAATGTGATAATTAATAGTATGGTATTAGTTATACGAAGCCAAAAGATGCCTACTTTAGAAATATGCGGTTCGCCTTTAAACAGCCATCGTTTCCCGAATAAATAGCTTTTTTCGGAATTTTTTATGGACCATATTAACAACACTACAAATGGAACACCGAATACAATCACCAAAAACCACTGAGTGAATGGATGAGGTGAAAAATCCGGAATTTTCTCTTCACCTAACATTTTCTATACTCCAATCTAATTCTTTCTATCGATTGCACACACACTCCAGTTAGGATTAAGCCTACCATTGAACTTGAAAATGAGTAAGCCCCCTGTGCCATTGAACAGGAGGCGTTGTTGGTTGAAATAGTAAGAGCTTGTTTCTTGTAAGTTACTCCGCTGGAACATTCACATTAAAACTAACCCCGAACCTGTCTTTTACCATCCCATACAATGGGCTAAAATCCGTCTTATGAAGGGGGATAAGGACTTGTCCGCCGTCTTCCAAAGCAGCGAAAATGTCTCTCGCTCTTGACTCTTCCTTTGGATGGATGGCAATCTGAATTGTATCGCCTGGCTGATAAGGCATGCCTTCAAACGTATCAGAGAACATAAGGTCCCCATCGCCAACTTTCAAATGTGCATGCATGACACGATCTTTCATATCATCCGACAGCGGATTATTCAGGTCCGCCGGCATATCTCCGTAAGTCATGATACCGATTACTTTACCGCCCAGCGCTTTCTCGTAAAACTGGACTGCTTCTCTCGCGTTACCGTCAAAAAATAAATATGGGTTCAGTGAAATTGACATTATTCAACAACTCCTTTGGAATAATAAAGAAAACCCTAATTGAAAGAGAAAATCATTAATCAAACTTAGCAAACGATACTAGATCACCTTTATCACACGATGAAAATCCGTGTTTTTGATAAAAGGCTCTTACATCCACCGCATCATTCGTTAATAACACTTTTTGTCTGACATCTTTATATCTTGATAACAGCAATTCAAGAAGGTGTGAACCAATTCCATTATTCTGGTATGCTTTCAGAACCAATATATCTTGGATATAGATAATGGTCTTTCCATCACCGACAGCTCTAATTAACCCTACCAATTTGTCATGATCCCAAGCCGTAATAACCTTTAAAGAACAGTTTATTGCTTCCTTCAGTTTTACGATATCATTAGTATAAGCTGACCAGTTCGCATCATTATATAATGTTTTCACTGCATAGATTTCTAACTCAGTATCTTCTTCATATTTTATATTTATGTTTTCGCCTCCCTAATTACTTTTCAAGAGACACCTATCCCCATCCTAACCATATAAATCACCTTGTCAAAATTTTTCCTGCCAACTGTTATTTAAAGATTCGATAAAAGGACCGTTTATCCTTCAAACGGTAAACGAACCTATTAATAAGGTTAGATATAAAACAAAAAAAGCATTAATCCTTTAATAGATCAACGCTCATTCAAATAGCTTATTCCACTTTTATAACAAAATTATAAAAAGCATCACCATGAGATAAGTGTTCTACCTTTTCGTCCATCCACCATACTCCATAAGAATAATAGTAAACGCCCCTCTGCAAAGGGACATTGAAACTATTATTTTTTACACTTACTTCAATTTCTTCATCATTCTCATTGATCTGTAGGACATGAAACTCATTTGGTTTTGGTTCAAAATTGATTACAAGATTTATTTCTTCTCCTTGTTTCACTGGAATCGGTTCTTTCCCTTTCAAAATTTCTTTAGGTCCAACTGTATCTACACAAATCCCTTTTCCTTTTCCTTTCCAGCAATAAGTTCCTAAAATGGTTCTAAAAGTTTCACTTCCCACTTTTACGAAAGCTTCTGGAGGCCTTTCTCCATCCAAGCCATTATTCGAGCATCCGCTAAGGGTTAATCCAATTAGAAACAAAAATATGACTAGTGTATTTTTCATATGGTAACCCCTTCATATGATTTAGCCTATCTTTCATAGAAATTCGCCAAAGAAAGTTGAACAAGAAAAATCATTTTTTCTTACCTCTTAGTTCTAAAATTATAGGTGATATATTTAGTAAGATAGAAACGATTGTTAAAACCCATAATGCCCTTTCCATACCAGGTACTACATCTAATAAAGCTGCCCAATCTTCCACTTTTACCCATCGAGATACAAGACTGTATTCTGCACAAAGTGTTAATGCTGTAAATGATAATCCCATTGCCATAGCAAGCTTATAATCCTTTCCTGCTGTATACATATAAAGATTTATAATAGTTGCTACTATTGCAATAACCCCTAATATTACCCACATAACTAATACCTCCATATATTTTAATCATATCCTGATAAATAATAATGTGCTTCATCCCAGTTTTTAAATTACTTTTAATTTCTTTTGAATAAATCTGCACTCTAGATTTATAGCAATTATTCCAAAATATAGGTATTAACTCAATCATTAATTCCATAATAAAAAGACATATCCAAACATCAGATATGCTCCCGTTTGTTGAATAAAATTATCTTGTAGAACAATAATAATTTACAATTTCCATTAGTCGATTGGAATTTTCAGATGATACATTCTCAGACAATCTTGCTGCAGCAATTATTGGAGCCCATTGAAAGATCTCATCTTTTGACAAGCCACTTTTTTCGCAATAAATTCGCAAATACATATCAGCTAATTCTAATGAAAGTTGTGAATACAGCAGATACGTCCTATATATATCGGCCCGTAAATCACCAGCACTTGAATCTACCCAATCAATAATTGTCACTTTATTTTCCGACATAATTAAGTTAAATAAATGATAATCTCCATGACAAAGCCTTTTTTCAAATTTCATTGAGTTTAACTTATCTATCAAAGCTAACTTCACTTTATATCCTAAAGCAGAAGCATTTTCTATTTGTCGAGTCAATTTTTTTGACATAAGTTCGATTGTATTGGCTTCAATTTGATGAATTTTTTGTTGTATATCTATGGAAATGCTCATGTAATATTCTGCTTGTTCTATATTACCTGATAAAATCTTCCCTACTGTTCTTCCTTTGATGTATTCCATAATAAGAGCTTGCTTACCTTCTATTTTTGTGACATCCAATACCTTCGGAACAGAGAGTCTACACGAATAAGCATACTTCTGTTTAAACGCTTCATTTATAGATTCATTATCTGGTAAATTGTCATTAAATAACTTGATGATTTTATTTTCATAAAGATAGATCTTTGCTGTGTTTCCTATCGCTACTGGAGTACCTAAATTCATTTGACTCTAATACCCCCTCTCTTAATACCAATTATTTCAAATTATAAGATTTAACACAATTAAAAATTTCATAATTAAGGGACATCTCCTATTCTGGATATGCCCCTATAATGGAATAAAACAAATCAAGACTCTTTGTTTTTCTGTTCTTCAAGAAGATCGTGTATTTTTTTAATATAGATACTAGTTTCAGAGCTATCAATCCCCATTCTTACTCCATAATAAATTATACCAAATAGCATTATCGCTCCTAATAATAGAAATATAATTGCCAAGAATAAAAACCACCTTTCATATAATAGAGCGAACACTTCTAAGAAAATCGCCTCGTTTGTTGAATAAGGTCAGCAATATTAACCTTTCTATTAACCAATTTATTTATATAAATCTATTTAAATATTCGCCAAATATTTTGTTCATAACTTTGGGGGTGTTTTCTAAATAAACATTAATTTGTTCAATGTTCGATTCGAATTGATCAGAGTTACTTTCTTCCGTTGGAAAGTCAGATATCCCTTTTATAATAATACATTCAACATCATTCTTCTTACAGATATAAGCAATTGCACTCGCTTCTGTATCGGCTATTGTTATTTCGTTTTCTTTAAGTTCTAAATAGTCCTTCCACATAACAACTGCTTTATCAGCGGTGGCAATTGTTCCAGTATAAAAATCATCTCCATATTTTGATAGAGCAATATCGACTATGAAGGATTTTTTAATAAGAGGCTCAATTTCTTTTACTGTGCAATCATATTGAACGGCTTTATCGGGTACAAAAATATCTAAATTACTGAACTTATCATCTATTCCTGCACAAGTTCCAGCAACGATAACTTTAGTTAAATTAAAACTAGAAATCATATACTGATTACCACCAACACCATTTACTTTTCTTACACCTGTACTATAAAAAACCAGTTCGGCATCATTAATTGTTCTTATAAAATACTCGCCAAATGGGTAATCGATACGTTCGTTATCTTTTATGCTATAGTATTTCAATGTTGCTTCGTATTCCCACTTCGTTGCTATGCTTATTCCTATCATCGACTGATCACCCTACAAATTTAATTAGTCACTTTAAAATGTCTATACATGGTCAGAATTTCATGTTTATGCCTATTCTTCTTTCCTCGATTCAACAAAAATTGTTATTGATATGTAAGTATCCTTTTTTCCTAACCTGCTTGGTAAGCACAATAAGGGACCTGCCTGTTATCCTCCCTTTCGACTAATCAATTTTAGAACCTGGAGTCCATCACTTTCTCGGGAATCGTAGAATTGGCCAAATCTTCTAGAATACACCATTGGAATAGCCGTGAAGATTAATTCCCAAAATAAAAAAACAGAACTTGCAAATATTAAATAATCTATAAAAACATTTAAGTCTTTTAAATCTAATAAAAAAAAAGTAATTGTAATTACGAGCATCACAAGTGTAATTATAGGACCGGATAATAAGCTTGCAATTTTATATTTCTTAGAAAATTGATTCCAGTTAGATATAGTGAAACTGCCGTTAATTAATATAAGGGGAAATATCTTAAACCTTATCTTTCCTAACGTTATGATCATACGCCTAGACAAACCTTTATAAGGTATTCCTAATTGTATGTATACTTTTTCTGATTGAGAATAAACAGGTAAAACGTGACCTAATTCATGGATCAACACAAACATTGGCCCTAAAATAAGGGTCACTAACGTTAAAACATACAAAAATTCTAAAATAGAACTCCCTCCTACCCTAACCTTCAACCCTACCGCAATAAATTTATACAAAGCTATTCCCCTATTTTAAGAATAGCCCCCGTTTACGCAATAACAAATGATATTCTATTAATTAGCTGAATTAGTTAAGTAAGAGCCTTACCGTATCCAATACTTTGAGCCTCAAAGCCCATACTTAAATAAAATTGGTGTGCATCCTTTCTCTCTTTACGATTTCCACTATTTAAAGCTATTGCATTAACACCTTGGTCTCTTGCCCAACTTTCGATTTCTTTCATCAACTTTTTTCCTATGCCTTTCCTTCTGTAATTTGAATCAACAACAAAAGCTACAATTCGAACATAAGAACCATCGTATTCGTAGAACAAATTAGTACATAATCCTGCCATTCCAACAAGATGATCCTCAAACTCTGCAACTAATGTATGATAGCATGTATGCGAAAAAATCTTTTCAAACCTCGGTTCAAATTGTTCTAATGTGGTTGGGTAACCAAGTTGTTCCATTAAAGAGACCATTTGTAGCGCATCTTCTTTTGTAGCTTCCCTAACTTTCATACATACCTCCATTAATGAATTCACCTTAGCCCTTCTATCACGGAGTTTACCTATGGAATTCTAAAACCCTGTTATTAAAATAGATGAAATAAAAGTCAGTATTCATATAGTATTATCTAAAACATGTACGTCAAAAGTGAAAAACTTAATACAAGTTCACCTGTTTTTATATTCTTTTTTGTAGGTTTTTATGATATCCAGCATTAGTTTCGCTGCAACTCTATGTCCGACAAACTGATTAACTGTGCCAGTAAAATATAGATCCGTTTTAGGGTGATAAAATGCAAATGCACCAGATTGACCCCAGTGTCCAATCAACCCTTCTTTTAGCTCTACTAATGAAATCGGCTGACTCGCTATCCCAACTCCATAATAAAATAATCCGGGACCAAAAAGGATTCTCCAGCTTTTAAGCTCTTCAAAATCTTTTTTTGGAAAAAAGCGCCCATTAAAAAAAGCTTTTAAAAAAATCATTGTATCTTCTGCTGTGGAGACAATACCACCTTCAGGTCCAATAGACGATATATAAACCGGCAAATGCAGTTTCTTATCTTTGTAATATAAATGAGCTGGTCCTGAATCGTTTACATCTTCATACAAATACGTATTTCCTAAACTTAATTCGTTAAAAATTCGCTCTTTGAAGACCGTACGTATGTCTTTATCCGTTACGATTTCAATAATTTTTCCTAAAAGCTGAAAGTTTGTATCGGAGTATTGGGCCTTCTTTCCAGGTGCAAATTTAGGAGTCTTCCGTTTTGCGTGAGCAATCGTTCTATGAAAGCCCCATTCTTGATCTTTTCCTGCTGTTAGTTCAGAAACGACTTCAGAAGAAAAATAATCTGGAATTCCTGATGTATTTGACATTAATTGTTTAATTGTAATTTCATTGGAGTAATCAACATTTTTAAAGACATGGAGTTGATGAAGAATATCATCTGAGAGGTATCTTGATATTTTATCATCTAACTGAAGTTGCTTTTCAGCTCTTAATTCTAATAAGACAGCTGTAACGTATAATTTCGTTACACTTGCTATGAAGTAGGGTTGTTCTACTGTTAAGTTACCAGCACTACTTATTAGAGATAATGAGCCATCACCTTTTTCAACACATATTACTGATCCAAAAATGTTCTTTTTTGACACAGCATTGGACGTAATGTCATCAATGTTGAAATCGTTGATTGATTTTATCAATTTAAAACCTCCATATATTTTTTATAAAAGAAAGGGTATGAATGGTTCTTAGGAGGGATCTACTTTATTTGACTTATGTATGAATTCTGAACGTTTACTGAATAAACTAGGTTGCTCATTTGGTAAATTCTGATAATTATAACTAAATTGTAACATATGATCTCGAGTACAAAAATATTAATCCATAAGAAAAGCGCAAGCGAGGATTCGCTTGCGCTGCTTTAAGTTATTAATAGATGCTTGTGTTGTCTTTCGTTGTGTTTTCGACGATTTCTTTGACGCGGGAAAGGAATCTTCCACAGATCAATCCGTCGAGTACACGGTGGTCGAGTGACATACAGAGGTTTACCATGTCACGTACGGCAATCATGCCATTATCCATGACCACTGGTCGTTTCACGATCGATTCAACCGATAGGATCGCTGCTTGCGGGTAGTTGATGATCGGCGTAGATTGGATGGAACCGAATGAACCCGTGTTGTTCACTGTAAATGTTCCGCCCTTCATGTCGTCACCGGAAAGTTTTCCAGTGCGGACTTTAGTCGCCAAGTCATTCACTTCACGTGCAATACCCTTGATGCTCTTCTCATCCGCATTCTTGATGACTGGAACGAAGAGAGAATCATCCGTAGCAACCGCAATTGAGATGTTGATGTCTTTCTTCTGTACGATCTTGTCGCCTGCCCACATGGAGTTGATCATAGGGAATTCTTTCAGTGCTTCAACGACAGCTTTGATGAAGAAAGGAAGGAATGTGATGTTGTATCCTTCTTTCGATTTGAAGTCGCCTTTCACACTGTTTCGATATTCCACAAGGTTCGTTACGTCGACTTCCATCATCATCCATGCGTGTGGTGCTTCATGCTTACTGCGGACCATGTTGTCAGCAATCGCACGACGGACGCCGCTTATAGGAATCTCGACATCACCTGGTTCTACCGGGATGTTCATCGGTTTAGAAGCTGGCTTGGATGCTGCAGCAGCTGCTGGAGCTTCCGCTTGTGGTGCTGCTGCTTTTTCTGGTGCAGGAGCTGCCTCTTCCTTCGGCTTGTCGCCAGCCTTCGGAATGTTACCCGATTCAATCAACTTCTGAAGGTCTTTACGAGTAATACGTCCTTCGCGGCCAGAACCTTCGACTTGCTCAAGGTCGATGTCGTGCTCTTGAGCGAGCATCATAACAGCCGGAGAATAACGGACTTTACCGTTTTTCGGTTGCTTCGGCTTTTCTTTCTGAGGTGCTTGTTCTTTAGGTGCATCTTCAGCAGAAGCATCTTCTACTGGATCAGCTTCTACAGGAGCCTCTTCCTTCGCTTCAGCACCCGCTCCGCCTTCTGTTTCGATGTAGCAGACGAGCTCTCCTACTTCAAGCGTATCTCCTTCTCCTGCAACAAGTTCCTTGATTGTACCTGTGTAGGATGAAGGGATTTCTGCGTTTACTTTATCAGTCATAACTTCCGCAATTGGATCATACTTTTTTACTTCGTCTCCAACTTGAACGAGCCACTTACTGATGGTACCTTCTGTTACACTCTCACCAAGCTGGGGCATGGTTATTTTTTCTGTTGCCATTTTGTTTCCCTCCTTGGAGATTAAAATTCTGCTAGATCACGCATCGCTTTTTCAACTTTATCTGGGTTGATCATGAAGTGTTTTTCCATAGTTGGTGCATAAGGCATTGCCGGTACGTCTGGTCCAGCAAGACGTTGGATTGGTGCATCCAATTCGAATAGGCAGTTCTCTGCAATGATGGCAGAAACTTCACTCACGATGCTTCCTTCTTTGTTGTCTTCTGTTACGAGCAATACTTTACCTGTCTTGGAAGCTGCCTCGATGATCGCTTCTTTATCCAATGGATAAACGGTACGAAGGTCAAGCACGTGTGCAGAATAGCCGTCTTTTTCAAGCTTTTCAGCTGCTTGAAGTGCAAAGTGGACAGCCAATCCGTAAGTGATGACGGTAATGTCTTCACCTTCACGTTTCACATCCGCTTTTCCGATCGGTAGTGTGTAATCGTCTTCCGGAACTTCTCCCTTAATCAGACGGTAAGCACGCTTGTGCTCGAAGAATAAGACAGGATCGTCGTCACGGATTGCCGCTTTCAATAATCCTTTTACATCATAAGGTGTTGAAGGCATGACGATCTTCAAACCTGGTATATTCGCAAAAAGTGCTTCAACGGACTGAGAGTGATAAAGCGCACCGTGAACTCCCCCACCGTATGGCGCACGGATTGTCAACGGGCAGTGCCAATCGTTGTTGGAACGGTAGCGGATTTTCGCTGCTTCCGAAACGATCTGGTTCACTGCAGGCATGATGAAGTCCGCAAATTGCATCTCAGCAACTGGACGCATACCGTACATTGCAGCTCCGATACCAACTCCAGCAATCGCAGATTCTGCGAGTGGTGTATCGATGACACGATCTTCACCGAATTGTTCATGAAGACCTGCAGTGGCACGGAATACTCCGCCTCGCACACCGACGTCTTCTCCAAGTACGAATACTTTGTTGTCACGTTCCATTTCTTCACGTAAAGCTTGGGTTACTGCATCTATATAAGAAATTACTGGCATATGTTCGTCCCCCTATTCCGCATACACGTATTTGAGCGCACTTTCAGCGTCAGCATACGGTGCTTCTTCAGCATAATCCGTCGCTTCGTCCACTTCTTTATCAATGCGTTCAGTGAGTTCTTTCGCCTTTTCTTCCGTTAAAATCCCCATTTCCTCGAGGTATTTCTTGAAAGTGATCAAAGCGTCTTTCTGTTTCGCTTCCTCAACCTCTTCACGCTCACGATAAGCACGGTCGTCATCATCACTGGAGTGAGGAGTCAGACGGTAAGAAACGGTTTCAATCAAGGATGGACCTTCACCACGACGTCCACGGTCAGCCGCTTCTTTCACTGCCTCATAGACTGCAAGTGGGTCGTTTCCATCAACCGTCACACCTGGCATTCCATAACCGATTGCACGGTCGGATACTTTTTCACAAGCCAATTGCTTGGAAACCGGAATAGAGATTGCGTACTTATTGTTTTCACACATGAAGATGACCGGAAGCTTATGTACTCCCGCAAAGTTGGCAGATTCGTGGAAATCACCTTGGTTGGATGAACCTTCACCGAATGTTGTGAACGTCACAAGGTCTTTGCCTTCCATCTTACCTGCTAACGCAATACCGACAGCATGTCCCACTTGTGTTGTAACTGGAGAAGATCCAGTAACAATGCGGTTCTTCTTTTGACCGAAGTGACCTGGCATTTGACGACCGCCAGAGTTCGGATCTTCCGCTTTCGCAAATCCTGAAAGCATCAAGTCACGTGCAGTCATACCGAAGTGAAGAACAACGCCCATATCACGGTAGTATGGAAGGACATAATCCTTTTCTTTATCCAATGCCATCGCAGCACCAACTTGAGCTGCCTCTTGTCCTTGACAAGAGATGACAAATGGAATTTTACCAGCACGGTTCAAGAGCCACATTCTTTCATCGATCTTTCTAGCCATTAACATCGTTTCATACATTTTCAATACATCTTCATCAGATAAACCTAATCTTTCATGACGATTTTCGGCCATCACATTACCCTCCTTAAGAGTCTTCCTTTAGTTATGAATCGCTTTCCCATCAACAGCGAGTGCAGCTTCCCCGATGACTTCTGATAGAGTCGGGTGAGGATGGACAGAGTGAGCGATTTCCCAAGGTGTTGCATCTAATACTTTCGCTAGACCAGCTTCGGAAATCATATCCGTTACATGCGGTCCGATCATATGGACACCTAAAAGGTCATTGGTTTCTTTATCGGCAATCAATTTGACGAAACCATCGGATTGACCGTAAACAAGCGCTTTACCGATTCCTTTGAAAGAGAACTTACCGACTTTCACGTCGTATCCTTGTTCTTTTGCTTCATCTTCTGTCAAACCGACACTTGCCATTTCAGGGTTTGAGTAGATACATTTTGAAATCGTTGTATAATCCATTGGATGTGGATTGTTCTCAGTCATGTGCTCAACAGCTGCAATCCCTTCATGGGACGCAACATGTGCCAATTGCAATCCACCGATGACATCTCCGATTGCATAAATGTGGGAGTCCTTCGTCTGGAAGTATTCGTTTACTTGGATTGCACCTTTTTCCACTTGGATTTCTGTGTTTTGAAGACCGATGTCTTCAACGTTCGGCTGACGTCCAACAGACACGAGCAATTTATCAGCAGAGAAGGATTTTTCTTCTCCTTTATGTTCTGCCTTGATTGTAACGCCTTCACCTTTTTCAAGTGTTTCAGGCAATACTTTCGCGCCAGTGACGATGTTGACACCCTTCTTCTTCAAGATGCGCGTCGCTTCTTTCGAGATTTCCTTGTCTTCTGTCGGTACGATACGATCTGCGTATTCTAAAACCGTTACGTCTAATCCGAAATCGATGAACATGGAAGCCCACTCGATCCCGATGACGCCACCCCCGACGATGATGATGGAAGATGGAAGCTCTTGAAGCTCCAATGCTTCGTCAGAAGTCATCACGAGGTCTCCATCAACTTCAAGTCCAGGCAATGTTCTTGGACGTGAACCTGTAGATACGAGAAGGTTCTTCGGTACGAGGATCACGTTTTCATCTCCGTTGTTGAACTCGACAGAAACGGCTCCTGGCATCGGAGAAAAGATGGATGGTCCTAGAATTCGTCCATGACCTTCGAATACATCGATTTTCCCTTTTTTCATCAGGTGTTGGACACCCTTATGGAGCTGATCGATGATACCTTGTTTACGTTGTTGGACTCTTTCGAAGTTAAGAGCAACGTCTTTCGCGATGACTCCGAATTCTTCACCTTTTTTCGCTGTAGCAAAGACTTCTGCACTTCGAAGTAATGCTTTACTCGGGATACATCCTTTATGTAGGCACGTTCCGCCTAGCTTACCTTTTTCTACAATCGCAACGGATAATCCAAGCTGGGATGCTCGAATCGCTGCTACATATCCGCCTGTTCCTCCACCGAGGATGACGAGATCATAATTCTCAGCCATGATTCATTCCCCTTTCGTTAAATGCTCTGTTTGACTGGTTGATTCGGGTACACTTTCGGCTCTTCTTCGCCGCGTAGGACACGCAGTCCACCTTCAGCAAGAGCTTGTAGTTCATTCTCACCCGGTTGTACGATAACGTCGCTGATCCATTCAATGCGCTCTGTAATCAAGTTCACGAATTCTTTTCCGTAAGCAAGTCCACCCGTCAAAACGATGGCATCGACTTTACCATGTAAAACGGCACTTGCCGCACCGATTTCTTTCGCGACTTGATACGCCATTGCATCATAGACCAACTTCGCTTTCTCATCGCCTTCTTCAATCCGCTTCTCGACTTCAACGGCATCGTTCGTTCCGAGGTAACCAACAAATCCAGCGTTACCAACTAGTTTTTTCATAATTTCCTCAGCATAGTACTCTCCTGAAAAGCACATGGAAACGAGATCTCCAACAGGGACTGTACCTGCTCTTTCCGGTGAAAATGGTCCTTCCCCGTGAAGTCCGTTGTTTACATCGATGACTTTGCCTTGTTCATGAACACCTACTGTGATTCCTCCACCCATGTGGGTCACAATGAGGCGCAACTCTTCATATGGTCTACCCAATTGTTTCGCTACTCTTCGGGCAACCGCCTTTTGATTCAGTGCATGGAAAATACTTTTCCGTTCAATCTCAGGGACACCAGAAACTCGTGCCAGCGGTGCCAATTCGTCAACAACGACAGGGTCTACGATGTATGACGGAATGTTTAACCCCTGGGCAATCTCAAAAGCGATGATTCCACCGAGGTTTGAGGCATGCTCCCCAGAGTATCCCTTTCGGAGGTCTTCGAGCATCATGTCATTGACATCATATGTTCCGCCCTCGATTGGACGAAGGAGGCCACCACGGCCGACGACCGCACTTAATTTAGAAACATTGATACCTTCGTGATCCAATGTTTCCAATATGACATTTTTACGGAACTCATATTGATCGATGATGTGTTCGAAAGCTTTGATTTCTTCGCTGTCGTGTCGAATGGTTTTTTCAAACACGGAGCGTTCATCATCAAATATTCCGATCTTGGTTGATGTGGACCCAGGATTAATTACCAGTAATCGATATTCTCTTTGTTGCAAAACGGAACCCTCCATTGATGACTCTATAATGATTCATTTTTTTCATCTCCACTCCTATGCTCCCCTTAATCTTAGGATTTAACAGGAAGAGCCTAGAAGATAGAGTTTCTTGATACTTTTAAATTATTGACCGAGACGTTGTGATAGGATGTGTCGGTCGTTCAACAAGAATTGGCTTCTAGAGTTCTTGTTGCGCTCAATACGTTCTTCAGCAAGACGGTCCGCAGCTAGATATGTCGGGATGTTGTCTCGCTTGGAGATTTCAAATACACGTGCGATGTTGTCGTAGATCAATTCTACTTTCTTCATTGCGCGGTCATGGTTGTAACCGTTCAATTCATCCGCTACGTTGATGACTCCACCAGCGTTGATGACATAGTCTGGTGCATACGCGATACCCATTTCATGAATTTGGTCACCGTGCTTCGTGTCTTTCAATTGGTTGTTCGCTGCACCTGCGATGACTTTCGCTTTCAATTGTGGAATCGTTTCGTCGTTGATTGTCGCTCCAAGTGCACATGGTGCATAGATGTCGCAATCTACTGAGTAGATGTCTTCTGTATCAACTGCTTTTGCTCCAAATTCGTCTACCGCACGTTGAACCGCTTCTTTATTGATGTCTGTCACGATCAATTGTGCGCCTTCTTCGTGTAGGTGTTTACACATGTTATAAGCAACGTTTCCAACACCTTGTACTGCGATGACTTTTCCTTCTAGCGAATCCGTACCGAATGCTTCCTTCGCTGCAGCTTTCATTCCGCGATATACGCCATAAGCTGTTACAGGAGATGGGTTACCGGAAGAACCGAATGCAGGGGATACACCTGTTACGAATTCAGTTTCCTGACGGATCAGATCCATATCCGCTACTGTCGTACCAACGTCCTCAGCCGTTATGTAGCGACCGTTCAATCCTTGGATGTAACGTCCGAATGCACGGAACATTTCTTCGTTCTTATCCGTACGTGGATCGCCGATGATAACTGTCTTACCGCCACCAAGGTTCAGACCTGCTGCTGCGTTTTTATAAGTCATACCTTTCGCAAGACGAAGTGCATCTTCAATTGCAGCGTCTTCGTTTTCGTATGTCCACATTCTTGTACCACCAAGTGCAGGACCTAATGTTGTATCGTGAATACAGATGATTGCTTTCAATCCAGATTGTTTGTCCTGACAAATCACCAGTTGCTCGTAATCGTATGTCTCCATATACTTGAAAATTTCCATTATAAATTCCTCCTTGGGATAATCAAATCTATCTATTAATGAAGGTCATTAACTTGACCTGTTAAACTGAACGAACGGCAAGTGCAATCGAATGCAGCTTGCTTTCAGCACTGTCAGCACGTGAAGTCAATACGATCGGTGCTTTTGCTCCAGCGATGACAGCTCCTACTTTTGCTTTCGCAAAGTAGATCAATGACTTATAAAGTGCATTTCCAGTTTCAATGTTCGGAACGAGCAGAATGTCTGCTTGTCCAGCAACCTCTCCACCTACACCTTTGTGTGAAGCTGCTTCCATAGAAACGGCATTATCGAGTGCAAGTGGACCATCTACTACACACCCTTTGATTTGGCCGCGTTTGTTCATTTGGCTTAAAGCTGCCGCATCAAGTGTCGCCACCATGTTCGGGTTCACAACCTCTACTGCTGTAATCGGAGCGACTTTCGGTGTGCTGACACCAATCCTTGTCGCTACATCTACCGCGTTTTGAATGATGTCTGCTTTCTGTTGTAGATCGGGCGCGATGTTCATCGCCGCATCCGTGACAAAAATGAGTCGGTCGAAACCGTCCACTTCAAATGCCGCCACATGGGACAACACTTTTCCAGTGCGGAGGCCGTATTCCTTATTCAATACTGCCTTCAGAATCGTGGATGTGGAAACCATTCCTTTCATGAGGACATCTGCATCTCCACTGCTGACGGCTTGGACAGCTTTTGAAGCTGCTTCCTCAGCTGATTGACAATCAACAACCTTCAAATGATCAGAGCCTTCTAGTCCTTCTTCATGAAGAAGGGACTTGATTTTATCTTCGTCTCCAAACAATTGGAAGGATGCCAACTGTTTCCCTAATGCCATTTTGACTGCCTGAATCACTTCATGATCTTCTGCAGCAGCTACAGCAACAGTTTTATTAGGTAACTGGGTTGCTTCTTGGATGATTTGTTCTAATTGCATGACCTATGTTCAACCCCTTCACAAATTTTCTTGTACCCCGCCTATTATTAAATGCAAGATTCATGCCAAGTTTAAAAACGCTGATTTAAAGTCGTTTTTGTCGATTTGTTCCATGCAAATGTTTTCATGGTATGAAATAATTTGCATGCAATGTTATTCAATGTTGTATTTATCAATTTTGTAATATAAATTCCTCAAAGATAACTCAAGGGTTCGTGCTGTTTTCGTTTTATTCCCGTTACATTGAGCTAACGTTGAACGGATTAAGTTCTCCTCGAAATGCTCAACCTGCTCTTGGAGCGATCGGTTATTAATGGGGGTATGGGAAGCTTGATTTTTCACACCTATCTTGGAAGTAAGTGGTGGTATGGAATGAACATCAATCCAAGATTCATGGAAAGAAAGATGGATGATTGCACGCCCTAGCACATTCTCCAATTCCCTTACGTTACCCGGCCAATCATAGCCTTCTAAATAGTTGATCGCAGCCTCTGTTATGCCCTCGATATTCCGCCCGTAATCCTGGTTCAGCTTCTGGATCAGATGGTTGCATAATTTGCCCAGGTCTTCTTTCCGTTCTCTCAGTGGCGGTATGAAGATCGGTAATCGATTGATTCGATAATATAAATCTTCCCTAAACGAACCATCGATTATTCTTTTCTCCAAATTGACATTCGTTGCTGCTATGACCCGGACATTGATCGGGATTGCTTTCGTTCCACCGACACGGATGATTTCGTTTTCTTGCAATACCCTTAATAGCTTGGCTTGTGTATCGCTTGATAATTCCCCGATTTCATCTAAAAATATGCTGCCACCGTTTGCTTCTTCAAAAAGCCCCCGTTTTCCACCTTTACGAGCACCAGAAAAGGCACCTTCTTCATAGCCGAACAATTCGCTTTCCAGAAGGGATTCAGATATGGCAGCGCAATTCACTCGTACGAATTTGTTGTATTTCAGATTGCTGCTGTTATGTATAGCATGAGCGAACAATTCCTTACCCGTACCGGATTCTCCGCGTAATAGCACTGTTGCAGGCGTGGTTGCACCAAGCTTCGCTTGATCGATGGCGAACTGCATTTCCTTCGAGTCGCCGATGATATCCGAGAATGTGTACTTCGCTTCCAATGTACGAATGATTTGTCGTGCTCTTTGCAATTCGGCAGTCAACGACTGGATCTCGGACATGTCGTGGATGACACCGACACTGCCTTTCAACTTTCCATCTACGATGACAGGTGCTACATTTACGATTACATCCCGACGGTTCGGACCGACCTTGAGCCGTACGCCTCGGACAGGTTTCCGAGTTCGGAGCACCCTCATATGCATGCTCTCTCCTTCAGAAATATCCGTCGTTGCCGGTTTTCCGTATATGTCTTCTGATTTCAGACCAGTCAGTCTCGTATAAGCTGGATTGACGATGAGACCTTTCCCCTCTTCATCCACGACCGTAATCGCTTCTTCTGAAGAGTGGATAATCGCTTCCAGCATCGTTTGGACACTTTTCAAGCTTGTCACTTCTTCGGCCATTTCAACGACTTCGGTGATGTCTTTGAAGACCGCAAACGCTCCGATGATTTTTCCGTTATCATCGATCATCGGCGTTCTTGTCGTGATGATTTTTCTGTCGTTGTCCAGCACTTGCTCTTTATTGACTTCTGTCTTTCCAGTATCTAAAATCCGGGGTAATTCACTGTTCGGAATTAGTTCAGTGATTTCTCTTCCGATCGCTGACACGCTTTGGAGACCTGTCATCATTCGTGCACTTTTGTTCATGATGGTGATTTTACGGTTTTGGTCGATTGCAATCATGCCATCGTGAGAGGAGCTTAGCACCAAGTCTTGTTGTCTAGACTGACTTGATAATTGATTGATCAGGTTTTCTTGCTCTTCCATCAGATTGGATATCAATACAGCGACAGATGGAGGAATGATCACCCATTTTCGGTCTTTCACTTCTTGAAGAGATGAAAAAATCTCTTCCTTTCCAGTTGTTTCAATCACGACATCAATCGGTGAATCAATGATCTTTTTCCAATCCGTTGCTGTGCGGATCCCTTTACTTTGAGCAAGCTGAATGGCTGGGGCTTGCTCTTCCGGATCGATCACAGCGACCAATTTGAGCGCATTGGATTTTTCGATCATTTTCACCAATGCCGTACCTACTTTTTGCGCGCCTATAATTATGACATTTTTCATCATCTACACCCTAGTTTTTACCATGCAATATTTTTCACACCTTTCATTTTACCGTTAGTTGGGTCTCTTCGCAAACTTATAGACAGAAATCCCTAAAATAGGTACAATGAAGACCGAGAAAAGGATGATTGAAATGACAAGAATAATGGCACTTCTCATATTAGTAATACCAGGAATCGGTGGAGTCATCGGCATCAAACTGATCAGAGACTCCCTCTTCGGAATCGTTCACTCACCGTTCCCGAATTTTCTTATTGAATTGATCGCAGGAATCCTTTTGTTCATTGTGGGATTCGGATTCGTGGGTGGCTTCATCTTTTACCGTGATCGTAAGAGGAACAATGTTCAACCCAGATTTCGTAAAAAGGGAGGCAATTCATAATGGAGCAATTCAGCGTACCATTTTTCGAGGAAAATTTCCGTGCTTATGCGGAGCAAAACGAGGATGTTTTCAATAAGCAACAAGCGATGAACAGCTATTATGTTTCCATGGTTTCCACGCTCGTGAATGATAACATCAACAAAAATTCAGAGGTCGTCAAACGGATCCGTAATCTGAATACGGCTTATCAGAATGTGCGATCATCATAATTGTAAAAACAAAAAGCATCCTGTCTGGGTAACCCCAGCAAGGATGCTTTATTTTTGTATTCACTTATTTGCTCTTCAGCCTGCTTTATGTTCAATGCGCAGCTTGTCCGCAACCATCGCGATGAACTCTGAGTTCGTCGGCTTTGCTTTCGACATGCTCACTGTGTAGCCGAACAGATTGGAGATCGAGTCGATGTTGCCTCGGCTCCATGCCACTTCAATTGCATGACGGATGGCACGCTCGACACGGGATGCTGTCGTATTGAATTTCTTCGCGATATCAGGATAAAGGACCTTCGTGATTGATCCGAGCAATTCGATGTCGTTGTAAACCATTGTAATCGCTTCGCGTAAGTACATGTAACCTTTAATATGTGCAGGTACTCCGATTTCATGGATGATGCTCGTAATGCTTGCATCCAAATTCTTCGGCTTGTACTCTTTCGTGTAAGAACGAGATGAAGATGTATTTGAAGAAGATTTGACAAATGATTTCTTGGCTCCACTGATCTGACGGATTTGGTTCGTTAAGTTTTCCATATCAAAAGGTTTAAGAATAAAGTATGATGCCCCTAATTCAACTGCTTTCGACGTAACGTCCTCTTGACCAAACGCTGTCAACATGATGACATTCGGTTTCGAACTCAAGTTCAAGTCGTGCATATTCTCAAGAACAGCCAGACCGTCTAAATGTGGCATGATAATATCCAATACAAGAACATCAGGCGTCTCCTCTTCCAAAAGCTCCAGACATTCCTTACCGTTATAAGCGACACCTACAACTTCCATATCATCCTGACTAGAAATATACTCATCAAGAAGCCCCACTAACTCTCTGTTATCATCTGCCAAACACACTTTAATATTTTGCAATTGATGTTCCTCCTCACATCTTTTCTAACCCTTGTATGTAAGATTTCCACATGAATTTCATAATTCCTTTAATTATTTAATATTTTTATCATAAAATATCTCAATCTTTTACATCCTTCATTTTCCTCGAAATTTCGACCTAAATCACAATTTGACATATCGGATTTTCGTGTTCTTTGTCGAATTTTCTTTATATTTATTATATCAGATGTTGTCACAACTTCCGAGACAAAAATAATATGGGGGATTTTTTGGTGAGATTCAGTAGGTCGTGTGGATTCGAGTTGAACTTCTCTTGCGGGGTGCGAATGAGCTTCTCGCTCTACTAGCAACTCCAACATCCCCTCTGCCAATAACAAAAAGGCGAGCTCGTTCAGCTCGCCACCTTGTCGCCATTTCTATTTCGTTCGTATATATTGATGCCTGCTTCGCTCAGCATCCATTCGATGTGCACCCCATATCCGCTTGTCGGATCGTTGACAAATACATGCGTGACTGCACCGATGACTTTTCCATCCTGGATGATTGGGCTTCCACTCATACCTTGCACGATTCCGCCTGTAGCTTCCAGTAGATCCGGATCTGTAATTTTCACGACGAGACCTTTCGTGGCTGGGAATTTCTGTGGCACTGAACTGACGATTTCCACGTCGTACTTTTTGACCTCTTCACCTTTTACAACGGTCAATATTTCAGCTGGTCCTTCTTTCACTTCGTGTGAAAGCTTGATCGGAAGTGCTTTATCCATGATTCCATTTCGCATTGGCTCTTTCAGCTTACCGAAGATACCATATTGCGTGTTCTTGAAAATACTGCCGAGGATCTTTTCACCATCATTAAATCGGGCTAACTTCTCACCTGGTCGTCCGTGCGTCCCCTTTTCAATGGAGGTAACGGTGGATCCAATGATCTGACCATCGTTCACGACAATCGGTTTTTTCGTATCCATATCAGAGATGACATGTCCGAGTGCTCCGTATTTGCCTGAATCAGGGTGGTAGAACGTCATCGTTCCAACGCCTGCTGCAGAATCACGGATGTACAATCCGATACGAAAACTGGAATCCGACTTATCCTTTACAGGAGTTAATTTCTTGTGCAATGTCTGTTTATTACGGATGATCTTCAGATCGAGTGATTGATGGGATTCACCGCTTCGCTTTACGAAAGGACCGATCTCACTCATTTTTTGAATGGATTTACCATTGATTTCTGTGATGATGTCTCCGACTTGGATACCTGCTTTTTCCCCTGGGGACACGTCACCGTTAGACGTTCCGACGAGATGGTGTCCGACCACCAATACTCCGACTGTGTTCAAGCGAACCCCGATATTTTGCCCTCCCGGGATGACTTTGAATTCAGGAAGTACTTTCACATTCATTTTCTTGACAGGTAAATTGGAGACTTGCATGGTAACCTCTGCGTTACCATCTTGATTCGCTTCTATTGAAAAGGATTGAGGATTGTTTTCGATATTACCAATCGACAATATGGATTCTTCTTGATCGGAAGAATGCAGTGTAGCTTTTGGGTGTTTCTGATCTATCGTTAATCTCTCTCCCTGGAACACGGTTATATCAGTTGGGATACTGAGATAGTCCTGAATAGGCTTAATGAAACCCAAGCTTATGAGGAATCCAAGGAGAAGAATGCCGACTAATTGTCTGATTTTCACTCTTTTCATTCAGTCACTCTCCTCATTCCTTACCCTACAACTTTTTTATGGTTGCATTTATAATTTTACCTTTAGAGGATGTTTCTATAACCAAGAGTGAAAAGAAAAAGCTACCCTTAAATGGATAGCTTTTCATGATGTAATTTTTACTTCATCAGCGAATTGAA
Organism: Pseudalkalibacillus sp. Hm43; assembly: GCF_051842935.1. Classification (GTDB taxonomy): domain Bacteria; phylum Bacillota; class Bacilli; order Bacillales; family Fictibacillaceae; genus Pseudalkalibacillus. Next base: position 1,732,143 of record NZ_JBPXRR010000001.1, read on the forward strand.
TCATTTCTTTAGCATGTTGCTTTGTCAGGTCAGTAATTTCGACGCCGGAAATCATTCGAGCGATTTCTTTCACCTTTTCTTCAAATGGCAAAGGCTTCACAAGCGTCAACGTTCGATCGCCTTTTACTTTTTTCTGGATATAAAGATGACGGTCTGCCATTGCAGCAACCTGTGGCAAATGCGTGATGCAAAGGACTTGTGAGCCAGCCGACAGCTTCTGGATCTTTTCAGCAATCGCTTGTGCGACTCGACCGCTCACTCCCGTATCAACTTCATCAAAAATGATCGAGGCAACTTCCTGCTCATTCGAGAAGATCGCTTTCAAAGCAAGGATAATCCTCGAGAGCTCTCCACCAGATGCGATTTTGACCAACGGTTTCAAAGGTTCTCCTGGATTGGTGGAAATAAGGAACTCCACATCATCCATACCATTTTTTCCGAATTGAATGTAGTTTCCATCGATTTCAACACCAACAGTCGAAGAACTGCTTGCAGGTTCAAACGATACTTCAAAAGTCGTTTTCGCCATATAAAGATCCTTCAACTCGCGATGGATTTTCTTCTCAAGATCTTTAGCAGCTTTCTTTCTTAGCTTACTCAATTGCTTCGCTTCTAAATACAGATCTTTTCCGATTTCGTTTAACTCATCTTCGTACTTCCGGATGCGATCATCTTTGTTCGTAATCGTATCGAGCTCTTCTTCAATCCGTGAACTGTATTCCAAAATCTCTTCTACAGAATTTCCGTATTTTCGCTTGAGTGTATTGATTTCATGCAAACGATCTTCAATGAACGTCAGCCGCTCTGGATCGAACTCCATCGTATCAACATAATCCCGAAGCTGGTGAGAAGCGTCTTCTAATGCGTAATAAGCATTCGTGACAGTTTCCTGAATCGGTTTCAAGGATTCATCATAATCAGATACATCTTCCAAATGACTCATTGCAAGCCCAAGAACGTCGACGCCTTTTCCCTCACCATACAACGCGCTGTAAGCGTCCTGGACGGACTGGAACAACTTTTCAAAATTACTGAGCCGTTGTTTTTCCTCCATTAATTCTTCATCTTCATTCGGCTGCAGGTTCGCCTTGTCGATTTCCTCAAGCTGATACTGGATCAGATCAATTCGATGCGCCATTTCTTGCTCGTTTTCCGTCAATTGCTTCAACTGTTTTTGTGTATCTATAAATCGTTTATATAATTGCTGATATTCTTGCTTCGTCCGTTTCAAGTCACTTGAGTGGTATTGATCCAACAGGTGCAGGTGTTTATCGCTTTGTAACAGGAATTGATGCTCGTGCTGACCGTGAATATCGATGAGCGATTGACCGATCTCTCGTAAGATCGCCAATGTAACAAGCTTTCCGTTGATACGGCAAATACTTTTGCCAGAGCTCGTAATGTGACGCTTCAGAACGACCATTCCATCTGAAACCTCAATGCCCTGTTCTTGGGTTTTCTGTGTGACCGGATGTGTTTCTGGTATGTAAAAAAGACCTTCGATTTCTGCCCGGTCCGTTTCGTGTCGCACATACTCTGAAGAGCCGCGACCACCGATCAACAAGCCGATCGCATCGATGATGATCGACTTACCTGCGCCAGTTTCACCTGTCAAAACAGTTAAACCTTCTTCAAAGGGAACGGTGACTTGTTCTATAATCGCAAAATTTCGTATGGATAATTCCGCAAGCATAATTTCCCTCCTACAGTACGTTCTATAGCATATCTAAAAATTGTCGTGTGACAAGTGGACTGTCTTCAGGAGAACGACAAATAATCAAAATCGTATCATCACCGCAAATCGTCCCCATGATTTCTTCCCAGTCCAAGTTATCAATCAACGCCCCAACCGCATTCGCGTTTCCTGGTAACGTCTTCATGACGATGAGGTGGTCGGTATGATCGATATTGATGAAGCTGTCCGTCAACGTTCGCTTCAACTTCTGTAAAGGATTGAACCGTTGATCCGCTGGCAGACTATATTTATATCGTCCATCTTGCATCGGAACCTTAACAAGATGCAGTTCTTTAATATCTCGGGAGACTGTCGCTTGCGTGACATTGAATCCAGCATTTTTCAAGCGCTCGACGAGCTCGTCCTGGGTATCGATGTCAAAATTCGTAATGATCTCTCTTATTTTAATATGGCGTTGCCCTTTATTCATCATCGTATCACTCCACAAGGTGCTTTCTACATTTTCACGCGTATATATGCTTATCATAAACGAATCCTGTCTAATTGTACACGTATATGGTGAATAAACATGTATACCGCTGTATATAGAGCTACCCCTTATTACAAGCAAAAAAAGATAACGGATGTGGTTTCCGTTATCTTTCGTCATTTTTATAAGATTCATGTGCTTCCTTCACGACCGATTCCGGCTTTCCGGTCCATATGATGGAAGCCTCCTCATTCAACTGAGGTTTTTCCAAGTGTAAAAGGAACTCGATGTTCCCTTCACCACCTCTTATCGGTGAATGTGTACAATTCAAAATGTTATAGCCTGTTTGGTGACTGAATTCAATGATCTTCTCGAGTACAGACTGGTGAACTTTTTTATCACGAATGATGCCCTTCTTACCGACTTCCTCACGGCCTGCTTCAAATTGTGGTTTCACTAGGGCGATGACTTGTCCGCCGTGAACCAAAATTTCTTTCAGGACAGGTAAAATCAGTTTCAAGGAAATGAAGGATACGTCAATCGTCGCTACCTGTGGAAGACCTTTGTCAAAGTCTTCAGGCTTGGAGTAACGAAAATTGGTCCGTTCCATCACTTTTACGCGTTCATCATTCCGGAGTTTCCAGGCTAGCTGGTTGTAGCCGACATCGAGTGCATAAACGAATTGAACACCATTCTGAAGGGCACAATCGGTGAATCCTCCTGTAGAGGATCCGATGTCGATCATGATCTTCTCATTTACATCAAAATCAAATGATTTCAACGCCTTCTCTAATTTCAAGCCGCCCCGACTGACATAAGGAATCGGATTCCCTTTCAGTTCAATCGGAATTGTAATATCCACTTTCTGACCAGGCTTGTCCATGCGTTCGTGTTCTGAGAAGACAAGCCCTGCCATTATTGCTCGCTTGGCTTTCTCCCTCGTTTCGATCAACCCGCGATCGACGAGGAGAATATCAAGCCGTTCTTTCTTTTTCATAATCAGTAAGCCCTCTGTTGTTTCTTCGGAATCATTTCAAATACGCGTTCCACGACTCCCTCAGGAGTGAGGTTGATTTCTTCAAGAAGCTTAGAGACACTTCCATGCTCGATGAAACGGTCTGGAATACCCATCCGATCGATGACCGCATCATGTATTCCCATGTCATGGACAAACTCAAGTACGGCACTTCCAAATCCACCTTGAAGGATACCTTCCTCCATCGTCAAAATCGGAATTCGCTTCGTGACGAGTTCAGTAATCATACCGTTATCAAGAGGTTTGATCGAACGTGCATTAATGACACTTGCGGAAACGCCTTGCGATTTCAGATGTTCAGCAGCCTGCATAGCGACTGGAATCATTGTCCCGACTGCAAGGATCGCAATGTCTTTTCCTTCTTTCAAAACTTCCCATGTGCCGATTTCAATCTTCTTGAGTTTTTCATCCATCGGAATGCCAAGACCTGTACCTCTTGGGAAACGGACGGCAATCGGTCCAGCGTCATATTCAGTAGCTGTATAAACCATATGCTGCAATTCGTTTTCATCTTTCGGGTTCAAAACGACCATATTCGGTAAGTGTCGCAAGAAAGCGATATCGAATACGCCTTGATGCGTTTCACCATCAGAACCAACCAATCCAGAACGGTCTACAGTGAAAACAACATTCAGGTTCTGTCGGCAAACATCATGAACAAGTTGATCGTATGCCCGTTGGAGGAATGTTGAATAGATGGAAAGCACAGGCTTCATGTCTTGAGTGGCAAGTCCTGCTGCCATCGTTGTTGCATGCTGTTCCGCAATTCCTACGTCATACAAACGATCCGGGAACTCTTCTCCGAATGCTTCTAGTTTCGATCCTACCGTCATTGCTGGTGTGAGAACGACTAGACGCTCATCTTTCCGTGCAACCGTACGTAACGTCTCACTGACCACTTTGCTGTAACTAGGTCCAGCAACAGTAGGCTTGATGAAGTCCCCTGATTCGATTTTATAAGGGCCAGGTCCATGCCATGTACCGATTGCATCGGTTTCAGCAGGCTTGTATCCTTTTCCTTTTTGGGTAAGAACGTGTACGAGGACAGGTCCTTTTGTCTTTTTCGCATATTTGATGTTTTCCGTAAGATCATCAATACTGTGTCCATCTACAGGTCCAAGATATGTGAATCCTAATTCCTCGAAAAAGATTCCGGACACAAGCAAGTACTTCAAGCAATCTTTCAATCGTTCAGCCGTCGAAGCCAATCGGCCTCCTGCAGGCACTTTCTTCAATAACGATTCGAATTCTTCTTTGACGCGTTTGTATTTACCAGCGGTGCGCAGACGTCCCAATACATTGTGTAGCGCACCGACATTCGGCGCGATGGACATTTCATTGTCGTTCAAAATGACAATAAGATCTTTCTGTTCATGTCCGATATGGTTCAATGCTTCAAGCGCCATTCCACCGGTCAACGCGCCATCGCCGATGATTGCAACGACCTCGTCATCCGTCCCTTTCAGATCACGTGCTGTCGCCATACCCATGGCAGCAGAAAGTGAAGTGGAACTGTGTCCTGTCTCCCAGACGTCATGTTCACTTTCAGACATTTTAGGGAATCCACATAGACCTTTGTATTGTTTTAATGTATCGAACTTGTCTGCTCGACCCGTCAAAATTTTGTGTACGTATGCTTGATGTCCTACATCCCAAATGAACTTGTCTTTCGGGCTTTCGAATAATTTATGTAGAACCAACGTTAATTCAACCACGCCTAAATTCGGCCCGAGATGTCCACCTGTTTTTGAAATTTTCTCAATTAAAAAAGTACGGATTTCAGCAGCCAGTTCTTCTAGCTGGTCAACATCCAGTTGTTGTAGAAATTTAGGGTCCTTGATTGATTCCAAATCCATGGAACATCCTCACTTTCCTTTCGTATTGCGCTTTAACTTGTTTGAAGCGGGTTGTTGAGGAACAAATTTCTTTAACTTTAATCTTTCCTCAAAGAAGTAGATTAATCTCCCGACCTGAAAAATGATGGAAGTAGAAAAATGTATGGCAAATGATTTGCCGAGAGCTTTCCCGCCAACAGTAAGTGCAGCTACTACACTTGTGAACACAATCGAAACGGTATATTGAAATGCGGAGGCATCATCTCCGCCAAATGTTCGTGCAAGTTGTACGATGACCGCAGCGGATGCAGTCCCGCTAATTATACCAGAAATATCCCCGATCACGTCATTACAAAAGCTTGCCACACGGTCGGCATTCCGACAGATCGTAATCGATTGTCGTGAGCCATTGATCTTTTCTGAGGCCATAGCATGGAATGGTACTTCATCTGCTGCAGTTGCTGCAACCCCTATAATATCAAATACAATACCGATAAGCACGATTAAAAATACAATCATAACTCCGATCGCCCATACGACACCTTCGATGAGCAATGTTGAGACAATTGAAAAAATAGCCGCTAACACTAGCGTGATAACGGCAATTCCAGAACTCCATTTTAATGATTTCGTTAGAACTTTATTCATGTATGCTCCTTAATCCCTCAAACAGCCGCTCTAGTCCCTTACCCTAAGTCCGGTAGTTGGTAACCAGATGGACGGCAACTAATTTTTTTGATGATATAACATCATATAATAAAAGTGTTCAAAAGGTTGATGGATTGTCCATCTCTTTTGAACATTTTATTGGATATGTATGGTGGAGTGGTCATTCAGTGAGTAAACACTGCGGCTTAGGTCCAGTAGGTTTTCCCAGAGGGGTACCAGTGCGTTGCCACACTGGAGGTTTCCCTTTAATCCCCTCTTGACGTTGTCACCAATCGTCAGACTAGATTACCACTTAGTCCGCACTATAATCCTCATTGAATGTCACATGGAACAGTCTAGGAGTTTTCCTCGACAGTCTTTACCATTCCCTAGCCTCTTTCGCAGGATTGATTTCATATGGTATGGAATCCTTTCGGCGGCCAACCAGAAATTCATCCTCTTCCATAATCCCCTCAAATCCCACTCAAGGCAGGCTACGCTGCTCACCGATAGTTTCTAGCGACCGAAAAAACCGATGAAAGCAGGTTTATAACCTCAGTTCGCAATAAGGTATTAGCACGCAAATCGCAAAGTTGAGGTCCTCCGCGGCAAAAGGGTCAACGCCCACATGCCTTTGTGGATCGCCCTTTAGCCTTAACTCCCAGTGTAGACCCAAAGCTGGGCGCCTCGAGCCTATACAAGGAACTTCATCGATGTGCCCTTTGGCGGATTTTTAGGCCCGCCCTCAGAAATGGGAGACTGACTAGAATACTGCACCACTCCTCATGTAATTATAATATACCATATTCACGTATTTCGCTCAATATTTCTAATGATCTCTGCTAATCATATAATCTGTAAAATGCTCGAGCCAACTATGATCGATGTTCGCTTTATGCAGATGTCTCTTGGCTTCTTTCACCACATCAAGCAGTTGTTCTTTCGCACCTAACAATGTTAGCAGATGTGGGTATGTACTCTTATTGTTGCCAACATCACTGCCAATCGGTTTTCCAAGCTTATCCTCATCGCCTTCAACATCCAAAATGTCATCCTGAATTTGGAAAGCGAGACCAAGGTAATGTGCGAATTTGACGAGATGTTCCATCTGTTCCTTCGTACCTCCACTAATTCTCGCTCCTGCATATATGGAGTACCCAAGCAATGCACCTGTTTTCTTACGATGAATGTTCTCTAGAGCTTCAATCGTAAGCGATTTACCTTCTCCATCCATATCCGCTACTTGTCCATCCACCATTCCTTCAGGACCTGCGGCATTGGATAGATGGGTGATCAAATCGATTTTCGTGTCACTGTCAAGGCTTTCGGAACGGGAGATCACTTCAAATGCATAAGTGAGTAAACCATCACCCGCAAGGATCGCAAGCGCTTCTCCATAAATCTTATGGTTGGTCGGACTGCCTCTTCTGAAATCATCATCGTCCATTGCAGGAAGATCATCATGAATCAAGGAGTACGTGTGGATCATCTCGACTGCACAAGCGACATCCAGCCCGAGCTTGCTGTTTTTCCCAAACGCCTCAATCGTCATGAGTAGCAGTGTGGGTCTTAAGCGTTTTCCGCCAGCTAGAATGGAGTAAAGCATGGATTCTTTCAACGTAGGTTGGGCATTCAGCGCTTCCACTTTCGCAGGCAGAGCGTCGTCTATGAAGTTTTTCTTCTCCTGTAGGAGCTCCAAAAACCTTTCCTGATCCACCTATTCGTCCTCCTGTATCGTGAACGGCTCAGTTTCGCCATCTTCTTTCAGTAATTCATCCATTTGCTTTTCCACATGCTGCAATTTATCGTGACATTGCTTTGAAAGCTTCATTCCTTCTTGAAATAGTCGGATGGATTCCTCGAGCGGTACGTCACCTTCTTCAAGTTTGCCAACGATTTCTTCAAGCTCTTGCATCGCTTCTTCAAATGATTGTTCTTTCTTCTCTTCCATTACTTTTCACTCTCCTCAAGTCCCCAAACTTGGCAATCCAGTTTCCCGTCCTTCAAACGAACCGAAATCGGATCTCCAGGTTGTACCTGGCTTACACTCTTGATGAGCTTTTCTTGTCCTTCATGGTAAGCGAGGCTGTATCCTCGTTCCATAATGCTTAACGGGCTGAGCGCATTCAACTTTCCGACTTTCTCTTTGAATGCAGCGTTGTGTTGTTCATAGCTGGTGCGCATTTCTTTTTGCAGCATGCGTACAAGGGATTGATGCCTCTCTTTTGACTGTTGATGCAGTTTGGCTGGATGATTCCTTTGCAAGCGATCATGTAAGCGTCCGATATGCTCTTTTTTGCTTGTGAACGCTCTCGTTTTGCTTTTTTGTAAACCCTCGATCAGCCGATCCAGATCTTGTTCCTTCTGTTTGACAAGCTGAGTCGGGTACTTGAATGCATAGGAACGTTGGAGCCGGTTCAGCTCGGTTCTCATGCTCTTCACATGTTCAGAAACTGCTCTAGTCAGACGCAATTCCCTTTGTCGGATCCGCTCTTCCAGCTCCTCAATATGAGGCACTGCGAGTTCCGCCGCTGCTGTTGGTGTAGCTGCTCTTACATCCGCTACAAAATCAGCAATCGTAAAGTCGGTTTCATGTCCGACTGCCGAAATGACCGGAATTTGTGACTTGTAAATACTTCGGGCGACAATTTCCTCATTGAACGCCCACAATTCCTCAATAGAACCACCACCCCGTCCCACGATCAGGACGTCCCAGGTCCCTTTTTCATTCGCGTAGTCGATTGCATGGGAAATGCTAGGGGCTGCATGCGGTCCTTGTACGAGCACAGGCATGACTGTCACTTTTGCGATCGGAAAACGACGTTTGATGGTCGTCAAAATATCCCGTACAGCCGCTCCTGTCGGGGATGTGATGACTCCGATCCGTTTTGGCATTGCTGGTAACGGTTTTTTCGTCTCTTCAGCAAAAAGACCTTCAAAGTCCAGCTTTTTCTTCAGTTCTTCAAATGCTAAAAACAGATTTCCGATTCCATCTGGTTGCATTTCTTTTACATATAATTGATATTGTCCGTGCGGTTCGTAAACGGAAACTTCACCGCGTATCAAGACTTTCATACCCTCTTCTGGTCTGAACTTCAGAAAACGGTTGTTCCCAGCGAACATGACCGCATTGACCCGGCTGTTCGAATCTTTTACCGTAAAATACATATGACCGCGACTGTGGAACTTTACATTCGATAGTTCCCCGCGTAGCCAGATGTCCTGAAGCGTCCTGTCTTGATCGAATTTTCTTTTAATATAACGGGTTAGTTCTGTAATACTGATATAACGATCTTGTTGCATTAATGTACACCTACTTGATGACTCCATTTCGCAGAAAGAATCGTATTTTGAAGCAGCATGGTTATGGTCATCGGTCCTACCCCTTTTGGAACAGGTGTCAGATAAGCCGCGATTTCTTCTGCTTCTTCAAAATTCACATCACCCGTCAGCTTACCATCATCTTTACGATTAATTCCGACATCAATGACGACAGCTCCTGGTTTGATGTAATCTTTCCCGATAAAATTCATTTTGCCGACTGCAACGACGAGTATGTCAGCTTGCTTGGCTATCTCTTTCATATTCGGTGTTCTGGAGTGACAATATGTAACGGTTGCATGCTCATTCAAGAAAAGCTGTCCGACGGGTTTTCCGACGATGTTACTTCGTCCGATCACAACGACATGCTTTCCTTCGATGGTGATGTTCTTCGCTTTGACCATTTCGATGATGCCATAAGGCGTACACGGTAAAAATGCACGTTGCCCGGTCATCATCCTTCCAATATTGATTGGGTGGAATCCATCCACATCCTTCTCTGGTGAAATGGCTTCTATGATGGCTGTTTCAGAGATGTGGTCAGGTAGAGGCAGTTGGACGAGTATGCCGTGACAGGACTCATCCTCATTATATTGATGAATGACTTCTAGCAGTTTTTCCTCAGAGGTCTCTTCCGGAAGTTCAATAAGCTTTCCGTCAATCCCGACTTGTTTACAAGCTTTCGTTTTTCCCTTTACATAGGAAAGCGAGGCAGGATTCTCACCGACGATGATGACCACCAAGCCTGGTACAATCCCCTCTTTTTTCAAACGACTGACTTCTTCTTTCATCTCGTTCCTTTTCGCTTGAGCGATTTCATTCCCTTTGATAAGCTCTGCAACCATTCATATCCCCTCCGCTATTGGATTGTTTTGCTTATTTTTGAAAGGACCGCATTTACAAATCGACCGGATTCGTCTCCCCCGAATGTTTTGGCAAGATCGATCGCTTCGTTGAATGTCACGTTGATTGGAATATCTTCTAAATACTTCATTTCGTAAACGGCCAATCTGAGGACAGAACGGTCGACGTTTCCAATTCTTTCAAAGCTCCAATTTTCCAGGTGACGCTTGATTATTTCATCAATTGGTTCCAAGTTGTCGAGCGTACCTTCTACTAATTGGATCAGGAAAGCATCACGTTCTTCGCCTTCCTCTAATACGTGACCGATCGCTTCATCTCGGTCCAATTCACTTACATCTATTTGGAATAAGGACTGTAATGCCTTCTCCCTTGCAATCCTTCTTTTCATGATTTGATACTTCCTTTCATTTCTTCTCTATCTGATGATAGCATAGAGATTCTTCCCTTAACAGCATACACCATTTTTCTGAGGATTAAGCGTTATTTGCACAGAATGTCAACACAAAAATGATACATTTTCGTGTCTGCGATGAGAGTTCAGAGGAGCATTCCTTGTGCTGACTTCCACGTTCATCACAGGACGTGATGGTACTTAGTCGAAGTTCCTTAAAGCAGTCGAAGATCCATTGGAGACCTAACTTTCTGTTTCCGCAGGAGTATCGTGAATTTCGTTTAAAATCAATATACAAATCCAATATAAAAAACTGACCCGGACGTTGGACATCCTTTTCCCCGATGAAAAAGGGCATAAGGGTCTCACATCCGAGTCAGTTCAATCTTAATATTCCTCGATTTCTTCTAGAGGGTCCGGTTTTCCTTCGAATTGGACACCAACTACATGAACATCAACACGGTTCGGCTCTAAAGCTGTCATAGTGTTCAGCGTGTGGCGGATGTTCTCCTGGATCTTTTCTGCTGTATCCGGAATGGAAACTCCAAAGTTCATCGTTACGAACACATCGATGTTGATTCCATCTTCGGTAAGTTCAACTTTTACCCCTTTACCGAGTGACTTTTTCCCGAAGCGCTCAACAACTCCGGAAGCAAAATTGCCACGCATGGAGGACACGCCCTCCACTTCAGTTGCAGCGATGCTTGAAATCACTTCGATCACTTCTGGTGAGATTTCAACTTTTCCTAAATCTGAATCTTTCTCTTCCATTTCAAATGTTTGATATTCGTTCATTCTACTCACCTCCACTGGAAGCTGATTTTGATGTCAAGTCATACATTTCCAAGAACTTCGTGTTAAATTCTCCACTATTGAAAGCTTCGTGATCCAATAATCGAAGGTGGAAAGGAATTGTCGTATCGATCCCTTCAATGACGAACTCGCTTAATGCGCGTTTCATTCTTCTGATTGCTTCATCACGCGTACTTCCGTACGTAATGACCTTCGCAATCATCGAGTCATAATAAGGTGGGATGAAATATCCTGGATATGCTGCAGAGTCAACTCGTACTCCAAGTCCACCTGGTGGCAGGTACATTTCTATTCTACCAGCTGATGGCATGAAATTCTTGTCCGGGTTCTCGGCATTGATCCGGCATTCGATGGACCATCCATTGAACGTAACATCTTCTTGGGCAAGTGATAGACGTTCACCGGACGCCACTCGAATTTGTTCCTTGATCAAGTCTGTTCCTGTAACCATTTCAGTAACAGGGTGTTCAACTTGGATTCGTGTATTCATCTCCATGAAATAAAAGTTTCCTGTGTTTGATTCGAAGATAAATTCGACGGTACCTGCACCGGAGTAATCCACGGCTTTTGCAGCTCTGACAGCTGCTTGCCCCATTTCTTCACGCTTATCTGGATCAAGTGCTGGAGAAGGTGTTTCTTCCAACAACTTCTGCAGACGACGCTGGATGGAGCAGTCACGTTCACCTAAGTGAATGACATTACCATGATTGTCTCCAAGAACCTGAATTTCTACGTGACGGAAATCCTCGATGTACTTTTCAATATAGACGCCAGGGTTACCGAAAGCGGAAGCCGCTTCCTGCTGGGTCATTTTGATCCCTTTGACAAGCTCTTGCTCAGTGCGTGCGACACGGATCCCTTTACCACCACCGCCGGCAGTTGCCTTGATGATGACAGGGTAGCCCATATCTTCCGCCAACTGAATCGCTTCTTCAGGGGATTCGATGATTCCTTCAGATCCCGGAACGATCGGTACGCCCGCTTCTTTCATCGTCGTACGAGCAACGTCTTTTGTTCCCATACGGTTGATAGCATCCGGACTCGGGCCGATGAATGTGATGTTGCATTCTGCACAGATCTCAGCGAAATCTGCGTTTTCAGCAAGGAATCCGTATCCTGGATGGATAGCGTCCGCACCAGTTAGTGTCGCGACGCTCATGATGTTCGTGAAGTTCAAGTAACTTTCTTTCGCTAAAATCGGTCCGATGCAGTATGCTTCATCAGCCATACGGACATGGAGCGATTCTTTATCCCCTTCTGAATAAACGGCAATCGTCTCAATGTTCATCTCTTTACATGCACGGATGATTCGGACGGCAATTTCTCCTCGGTTAGCAATCAGAACTTTTTTGATCATATGCATCACCTATTGTTTCTTTACAAGGAATAATGGTTGTCCATACTCCACTAGTTGACCATTCTCTACGAGTACTTCCACGATTTCACCATTAACCTCTGCTTCGATTTCGTTGAACAATTTCATCGCTTCAATAATGCAGACGATGGAGTCTTTGGAAACTTTGTCTCCAGACTTCACATATACATCTTCCTCAGGAGATGGTGAAGAATAGAATGTTCCTACCATTGGTGACTCAATCTTATGTAAAGATTCGTCCATTTCTTTGACTGGTTCGCTCTTTTCAGTTTCTTTTTGTTCCTTTTGCTCTGGTTGAGCTTGTTGCTGCTGTTGTGGAGCAGGTGCTGGTTGTTCTACACGTGCTTGAGGAGCTGGGGTTTGTTGGACGACTGTTTCGCCTCCACCCTTCTTCAAGCTGATTTTTGCACCTTCTTGTTCATATTCGAATTCGTTGATGGAGGATTGATCGATTAGTTTGATCAATTCTCGAATTTCTTGAATTTTGAGCATTGCTTCCACTCCTTCTAAATGTCTACGGTTATGATTTATTATAGCATAAAAGATGGCACCTAAAACTTAACACCTTATTATGGGAGCAGGTGCTAATTCGTTTATATCATACCATAATCCTCTTGAACAGTGTAGTTGTAGAAAGAAACCGCTTTCGATTTCGTACCAGGTACATTTTGTGAGGCCTTATGTACCAAGGGTTTTGAAATGGTGCCAGGCACCGATTCAAGACCGTTGATACCACGGCGTTTGTAATCGGTGCCTGGTACGGCAAATGAAAAACAGCCCGATTCCTCGGGCTGTTTCAAATGCTTAATATAGTTTTCGAATTTCGGTTTAATTCTTTGCGGCCTGGTATTGGACTGCCACTTGCTTCTCACCAAGTTGTTCTTTCGCTTTACGCATGATGGCATTCGCTTCTTGAGCAGATAGCTTCTCATCGACGCGGACGATGATCGTCACTTCCTCACCCATCGTGTTGACGAGGACATCTTCATAGCCCATGCCTTTGATCAATGTTTCGAGCGTATCTTCTTTCATTGCGAGCTCCTGTAAAGCGGTCAGTTGATCCAATGCTTCAGATTGTACTTCCGCTGAAACGCTTGTGGAGGCGATGACTTCATTGTATTTTTGTGCAAGCTGAGAACGTTTGTCTTGAATCTTCATGCGTAGTTCCATGAACAATTCATCACTGTTGATTTCAGAGACGACAGACTTGCCATCCGCTTCAGCGCCCTCTTTGCTGGCTTCTTTACCATCCTTCTGTTCAGTGGCAAGATCCGCAGGAGATTGCTCAGGGCTTGTAATGTAGTAAACAGACAACACAATGATCAAGCTCAACATCGTCAACAACCAAACTGTTTGTTTCTTCAATAACATTCCTTATTCCCCCTTCTGCTTTTTCGCAATAACACTGACTTTGTGACTTGGCATATCGAAAACTCTCGATACAGCTTCAATGATCCAATTTTTCACTTGAAGGTTTTCGGCCCCATCCGCGACAATCAATACGCCTGTCACTTGAGGCTTTTCCACACTGACGATGAACGGCTCCTTGCCACCCTTCCCATCAATGATGATGACTTTTTCATCTGTCTGACTTGTCGTCGATTTGCGTTTCCCTCCATTTTTGTCTGTTTCGTCTGTGGTAGATTCTTGCTTGCTGATTTCTTTTTCTACGATTTTCCGGAAGGTAGAGTCCAAAATGACCATCACCTCAGCATCTTGTACTCCAATCATTTCATCCAGGAGCTCTTTCAATTGGTTTTCATAGTGCTCTTCAAGTTCCCGGATCAAGGATGAAGGATCGTCTGATTTTCCCATTGAGAATGTTGGCTTCGATTCCTGATCACCCGCTGCCATATTCATGACTGATGTCGGTTCTGGAGATTGAATCAGGTTTTGAATGAGCATCATGGCAACCCCGAATCCTAGGATTAATAAAATGTATTGCGATTTCCGGTTGAGCTTCTTCCCCTCTTTCGTCGGCTTCAGAATCGATTTGAGCCAGTCATTCTTCTTTTTGTCATCAGACATATTGCATTACGATCCTCCTTCCTCTACTAGTACAATCTGGTCTGTCGGTATTTCCCATACTTTCGAAAGGAATTGTTCAATCTCAGCCAGATCAGGAGATTCCTCCTCCGTTTGGAGGGATGTCGATGTATCAATCTTGACTTCCCTGACCACTTCAATCGATTGTTCCCCTTCAAAGGATTCCACGGTTACGCGGACGACCCATTGGTCTTTTCCCGAGTCGTTCTGGGATTGATCTTGAACTACCACATCCTTTAACCGTTTATCAAATTGTTCTTCTAGCTTTCCTTCCACCTGCTGGCGTAATTGGACAGCCATTTGTTCTAAAATATATGCATCTTGTGAGGCTTGTATTTCACTTTTCTTGTTTTCTATCAAATTTTTCAGCTGAGCTTGGTCCTCTTCACTCCCCTCTACCTGGAACGAAGCCAACTGGGAGTTGAGATCGACAGAGAAGAACTTGATCAATGGATTCAAAATCGAAATGATCAACAAAAGTCCGATGACGACCTTCACATATTTTTGGAACGCGGAAGAAGGGAGTAAGAGTTCCAAGATCGTCGCCAAGAGAATGATGAGGATGATGTTCGTCACCCATTCATATATGAAAGACATAGAGAACTCCCTCCTTCCTTTCTACCTCATCATCAATGTCAGATTACCAGCAGCAATCATCATCGTCACAGCCAGGAAAAACATGAAACATACGATGGAAAGAGCAGCGAAGATGAACATGACATTTTTACTAATGATAGAGAGACATTGGATGATCGGACCTCCACCAAGAGGTTGTAAGACGGCAGCAGCAATTTGATAGATTAAGACGAGAGATAGGATTTTCAATGCCGGGAATGCGCATAAAAGGATCAGGATGACGACTCCAGCGATCCCGACGGTGTTTTTTAATAGAAGAGAGGCACTTAACACCGTATCCGTCGCTTCGGTGAACATTCGCCCGATGACCGGGATGAAATTGCCGGTGATGAATTTCGCCGTCCGAACTGCAACTCCATCTGCAACAGCAGCTGATGCCCCCTGAACACTGATGACACCGAGGAATACGGTGAAAAAGACGAGCATCACCCCGATTGCGACATTCCGTAACAGATTGGCGAGCTGAGTGACTTTATAGTGGTCGGTCAACGTACTGACGATGCTTAATAATGCCGATAAAAATAAGAGCGGCAACACAAAGTGCTGGATCAACATCCCGCTCGTGTTGACGAGAAGGATGATGAACGGATGGAAAAAAGCGACCGACACCAGGCTTCCTGTCGTTGCCATCAAGGCGAGTAGTAATGGAATCAAGGCAACGATGAACGCGTTCATGTTTTGGATCGCATCCGTTGTATACGAAACCGCGACATGGAAGCTGTTCAAGGCGATGACGATCAGGACCATGTAAACCATCCCATAAGCGACCCGGCTGACCGCCTGGTTCTCAAACGCGTTCTGCATCGTTTGAAGCAGCATGCTGAATAATGTCAACATGATCAGCATTCCAAGCAATTTGCCATTGCTCAAAATCTCATGGAAGAGATATTTCAGAAGGGCGATTCCCCACTCCTTGAATGAAAAATCTTTGTCACTTTGGATGAATTCAAGGATGCTCCCCTTCTGACTTTCCGGTAAAAATCCCCCGTATTTATTACGGATTTCATTCCAATACTCCCGTATATCGTCAAAATGTTCTTCTTCAATCTGCAAGCTTTCTTTCAACGGATCGCTGCCATTCGTTTCGGCCATCACTTTAGGCACAGGTTGTCCCATCAACGTAAAAAAAACGATCGCCATCAAGAGTACGGTAAAGAATGTTGGATTTGAACGTTTTGCCACATCATTCCCCCCTAACTTGGCAGCAGATCGATTATCGTTTCAATAAGAACAGTAAGAATCGGAATGGCCATGACCAGTATCAATACTTTGCCTGCCAATTCGATTTTGGACGCCATCGTCCCTTGACCCGCATCCCTCGTAATTTGAGCACCGAATTCAGCGATATAGGCAACTCCGATAATTTTCAGGATCGTCTCCACATACACCATATTCAAGTTCGCATTCGTCGCAAGGCGTTCCAGCATCGTGATGACGGTCTGGATTTTTCCAATCAAGAATAAAAAGACCGCTGCACCTGCAAACAGGACGATCAGAAACGAAAACGCGGGCTTCTGTTCTTTGATGATGATGGTCAGAAAAGTCGCAATCAGGCAAAAACCGACGATTTGGATGATTTCGATTTCAAACCCCTCCTCATCCCTGGAAGAGGAACACACCTCTGATTTGTTGGAACAGATCGTCTAAAAGAGTGATGACGATAAAGAGAACCAACACGAAACCGATTAAAGTGATCCAATGCGCAATGTCCTCTTTCCCCATCTGTTTCAACACGGTATGTAACATCGCGATCACAATACCGATTCCAGCAATTTGAAAAATGGTGTTCACATCGTATGGCATTTCTGTTTCTCCTCTCCAACTAGATGAGCAATATGACAATCAGCAAACCGGTCAAAAACCCGAGACTTTTCACCATGTTTTCATAACGGTGCTGAATTTCTACGGCTTCCTTCTCCTCGCGCTCAAGATGGACGATCGTGAGTCTGATTTGTTTTTGTTGGTGCTCACGGTCGTGCCTCCCAAGTGTTGCTCCGAACTGCTTCAACACCTCCAGCTCACCCTTTTGGAAAGCAGTGTGTCTCTGAATCACTTCCAAACTTTCCTCCCAGGCTTTCTGGACGGTTGTGTGACCTGTATATAATCGTGAAGCAAGTTGTTCAAAAAAGAGGGACAGCGGTTCCTTCATTTGTTTGGATAAATGGGTGCACGCTTCATATAATGGTGTCATCCCATAAACGATTTCTGCTTCTAATGATTGGAGAGCGACTTTCAATTGTCGCAATTGACGAGGCCGCTCCTGCATTCGTTTCGCCCATTCGAAACCAGCCCACGTTGTCGCAAGAATAATACAAAGCGCTCCGATCATGTTCATCGTGAGATCCTCTCTTTATACGAGACTTGGATCGGTTTCAAATCAGCATCGAGAATTCTTTTGATCCGGTTGTTCCCGTGTACGCGCGACATTTCTACGAACCGATCAAACAACTGGATATCCACCAGTTTCTTGAGTGTCGGACGTTTCAATACGTTTTCGATGCTGTATCCATGGGCTGTCATGATCATCTGCACGCCAGCATTGAGAGCTTCCAGTATTGATTCCGCATCCTCCTGCCGCCCGACTTCATCTACTACGATCACTTCAGGGCTCATACTGCGAATCATCATCATGATCCCTTCTGCTTTCGGGCAGGAATCGAGTACGTCGACCCTTGAACCGAGCTCATGTTGGGGCACACCTTGGATGCAACCTGCAATTTCAGAACGCTCATCCACAATCCCCACCTTCGAGCTTTCAATTTTCCATTGTGGCAAGCCTTCACTGGCCACTCTGGCTAAATCTCTGAGTAAGGTTGTCTTCCCAGATTGAGGCGGACCGATGATAAGAGTGTTCAGCCACCGCTTGCTGTAAAGATAGGGAGCCAGTGGAACTGCAATTCCTTGCTTCTGTCTTGCAACCCGGATGTTGAATGAACTCACATCCCGAATTGCTTTGACTTGTCCTTTTTCGGTTATCACTTTTCCCGCCAGCCCTACTCGGTGACCACCTTTGATCGTGATATAACCTCTCCGCAACTCTTCTTCAAAAGCATACAAGGAGAATTGGCTCAGTTTATTCATCAGGTGTATTCCATCTTCAAGGGTGACCATGTAAGGTTCTCTTCCAGTTTTCGATGGATTGAAAGGTCGTCCATTTCTCACAATCTCTAACGGTCTGTTGACTCGAATGCGGATCTCTTCAATCTCCTCTGTTGATGTTAAAGAGGTGATGATCTTTTGAATCGAGTCCGGTAAAACGTGTATGATTTCTTTCATCTGGATCCCACTTCTTTCTGTATGGGCTTGTTTCCAATGTATGCGGCACAAGGGGTTTTATGACCTGTTCAAGCGTTATTTAAGAACACCGATTACGACCAAGCATACGCCTAGTCCAATCAGAGCTAGCTTACTGAATGAAATATCTCCAGCTATTCCGACCAATCCAAGCGACATTGTAAAAATGAAGATGATCGGGCCGACCAAAGCTAACGAACCATTGATGATGATCGCTTTTTGTATCGAGTTGAAATACAACATTAAAACGACTGCTGTGAGTTCAAACGAAGCGGACAGCAACCGGAGACCTGCCATATTCAATACGGTGGAATCAAACAAATCGAGAAGATGCTTCATAAATCGCTCCACTTTCTTTTTTGTACAACCTATGTGAACGATTCAAGAAAAAGAATGGAATATTTGGGGTGGGTGGGGTTACGGTGAGATGAGGGGGAGTTACGACACAAAAAAACTGCCCAAACTCTGTTTGGGCAGCTTCAATTTACGCTATTATGCTCTTGATACGTACTCTCCAGAACGTGTATCGATGATCAGTACGTCTCCTTCGTTGACGAAGAATGGTACTTGAACCGTCAATCCAGTCTGAACAGTCGCAGGCTTCGTACCACCAGAAGCCGTATCACCTTTGATACCTGGTTCTGTTTCAGTCACTTCCAGTTCAACTGTGTTCGGAAGTTCAACCCCGATGATTTCACCCTGGTACATTTGAACTTGGACACTCATGTTTTCCAGAAGATACTTCAGCTCTTCTTGAATTTGAGCGGTTTGAAGCTCAAGCTGCTCATAGGACTCTGTATCCATGAAAGTATGCGCCTCTCCAGAAGAGTAAAGGTATTGCATACGACGATTGTCGATGTGTGCTTTCGCTACTTTTTCCCCGCCACGGAATGTTTTTTCTTGAATCGCTCCAGTACGGAGGTTACGAAGCTTGGAACGGACGAATGCTGCACCTTTTCCTGGTTTAACGTGTTGGAAATCCAGCACTGTCCAGATGCCTCCGTCTACTTCGATCGTCAATCCTGTTTTAAAATCGTTCACTGAAATCATTAGGTTTCCTCCTGTTCTTTACTCGCCTATGATAAACAATTCTTTGGAAGATGTCGACAGCTTTTCGCAGCCTGTTTCGGTAATGACGACGTCGTCTTCGATTCGGACTCCGCCAAGACCCGATACATAAATGCCAGGTTCAACCGTGACAACCATACCTGGCTCAAGGACTGTGTCCAATTTCATCGATAGTCCTGGGCCTTCGTGGACGTCCAACCCGATTCCATGACCTGTGGAATGGCCAAAGTTGTCTCCGAATCCGTGTTCTTTGATATAATCTCTCGTTAATGCGTCCGCTTCCTTACCAGTCATGCCCGGCTTCAATCCTTCTAAGCCTTTCAACTGTGCGTCCAGGACGATTTGATGGATTTCTTTCATTTTCTCACTTGGCTCGCCTACTGCAATCGTACGCGTGATATCGGAGCAATACCCTTTATAGAGCGCACCGAAGTCCAATGTGATCATGTCACCTTTTTCAATGACTTTTTCAGATGCCACACCATGTGGTAATGAAGAACGGATGCCTGAAGCGACAATGATATCGAATGAAGAAGAGGTCGCACCATTTTTACGCATGAAGAACTCCAGCTCATTTGAAACATCAATTTCACGCATGCCCGGCTTGATGTAGTTGAGAATATGTTCGAATGTACGGTCTGCAAGCTCAGCTGCCTCTTTCAAGATTTTCAGTTCATCCGCGTCTTTGACGAGACGGAGTTTTTCAATCGCTCCAGAAATCGGAACGAGATCCGCTTCCACTTTCTCTGCATAAGACTGATGCCCTGCATATGTAAGATAATCCTGTTCGAAACCAAGCTTCTTGATTCCCATTTCCTTCGCCTGGTTCGCCACTTCATCTGTCATCATACCTGTGTGCTTGACGATTTCATAACCTGCTGCTTGTTCATTCGCTTGATCGATATAACGGAAGTCCGTGATGAATTTCGCTTCTTTTTCCGAAATCAAGACAACACCAGATGAGCCTGTGAATGTCGTCATATAGCGACGATTACTAGCACTCGTAATCAGCATTCCGTCAATCCCTTTTTCACTGAATAAAGCTCTTAAACGTTCAATTCGATTCATCTTTCTTCCCCCTTCAAATAATGTAAGAGTCCTCTTAATGCGAGCTCATATCCGACTTTTCCAAATCCGGATATCTGACCGATGACGACTTCTGAAAGAACAGAGGTATGTCTAAAGGATTCTCGAGCATATATATTGGATAGGTGCACCTCGATGGCTGGTAACGAAATGCTCGTAATGGCATCTCGGATCGCATAACTGTAATGTGTGAATGCGCCAGCGTTCAAGATGACGCCGTCGAAATCAGTCTCTGCCTGATGGATCCAATCGATGAGATCTCCTTCGTGATTGGATTGTTTGTGTACAATTTCGCATCCAAGTCCTTTGGCTTTCTCTTCCAAAGTCTCCATGATCTGCTCTAGGGTCTCTTTTCCATAAATCGTTGGTTCACGTTTGCCTAACCTGTTCAAGTTGGGACCGTTGATCACCAGAATTCTCATTATGTACGACTCTCCCTCAAGTTCCTAGAAACCCTTTACAAACGGGACTTTTTTCAATGTTAAAAAAACAGAATGTTCCATTGAACATTCTATCATAGGTCATTCTGTTTGAATAGTTTATTGGTTCTCGCTCCGGCGAGACTCACGGGCTTTCTGCAATTCATCATACTCAAATGAGATGGAGAAACCGATGAACAATCCGTACAGCACATATAAACATAATGTCGTCACCAGCGTGTTCGTGCCTAACTCTTGGATCGGCTTCAACCCTGGAAACATCGGCCGTAACAAATAGAACACGATTAGCCAAAGCGCTATACCGTATAGGACACCTGTCATCATGTGCTTGAATTTGGCTAACACGACTTTATAAATGATTGCGACCAGCATGGATAACAGACCGATGAGGATAATTCCGATCCAGTCACCTAACGCTTTATCCTTCCAATCCCCTACCACCCAGGGGGACAATACCAATGCAGGTCGTATTTTCGTGAAATTCAACATGTAAACGGCATAACCGATCAGACTCCAGAATACACCCCCGACAAAACCGATGGTCAGTACTCTGCCTGTAAAGGAAAACTGTCGCTCATCCTTGTTCTGTTCCAACCGCTCATCTTGTTTTCGCTCTGTTTCCATCAACGAAACACCTCCGAAGTTTAGTATATCCGTTGATTGGAATTCTATTTTTAAAATCGACAAATAATTGCCAGTACGACGTGTTAAATGACCGGAATTAGGGAAAATATAATGCAAGCCCAAATCGTAAATTTAATTGACAAGAAGTCCACACATATAGCGACCAGCTATACTATCATGATAGAATAAGGGTAGATTGGAAACGTATAGATAGGTTGGTGGATGAATGTCTAAGCAGAAAACTCCAGCGTATGGCGGCCAGGCTGTCATGGAAGGTGTCATGTTCGCTGGGAAACACACATACGTAACAGCAATCCGTAGGAAAGACGATACATTAGACTACTTCGAAGTGAAGAAGAAACATCGTCCAATCCTTGGATTCCTCAAAAAAATCCCGTTGATCCGAGGTTTCGTCGCTATTATCGAGGCAAGCGGAAACGGTGTAAAACACTTGAACTTCTCCACAGAGAGATATGACGTCGCTCCTGAAGATGATGAAAAAATGTTAGAGGAAAATAAGCCTTCTAAGCTTTCATTGATATTAGGAACCGCTGCGATTGGCGTTTTATCATTCTTATTCGGAAAGTTTCTCTTTACCTTATTGCCTGCTCTGGCAGCAGAAGCATTCCGTCCAATCCCTATATTTTCAGGACATGTTGGACAGAATATGATCGAAGGCTTCTTAAAACTAGTCTTATTGCTATCATATCTTTATTTCATATCGATGACACCGTTGATCAAACGCGTATTCCAGTATCACGGCGCTGAGCATAAAGTCATCAATGCTTATGAAAACAAGTTGCCGTTGACGGTTGAAAATGTGCAGGCCCAATCAAGGCTCCATTACCGTTGCGGAAGTAGTTTCATACTTTTCACAGTGATTATCGGTGTATTCATTTACTTGCTTGTACCATCCGAGCCCTTATGGCTTCGTCTCGTTTCACGCTTGGCATTGATTCCTCTCGTACTCGGGGTTTCATACGAAGTCTTACAGGCTACAAATAAATTAAGAAACATCCCTGTATTACGTTATCTTGGATATCCTGGCTTATGGCTGCAACTTCTAACTACGAAAGAACCGAAAGACGACCAAGTCGAAGTTGCCATCGCCTCTTTCAATGAAATGCTTCGCAGAGATGGGGAGTATGAAAAAGAAGCGGCAAAAACAAGCGCGAAAGTGGTTTAATCCTTAAAGGAGGTGAGTCTTGTTGTTTTCACGTGTATCCAACTGGATCATCATGTTGTTAATCGGTCTAGCTGCATTCGGTTTTGTGATGAAAGTGATTACGGATCCTATGGGCCTTCTTAAAATGGTACTGATCATTGCAGCAGTCGCTGGACTATTCTACTTCTTGTATAAACGTTTCATGGCAAAAAGAATGGGGCCAGATAATGGTCAATACAAGCAAGCGGCTCGCTACTCTGCTAAGAAATATCAGAACAACAATGCTGGTAATGTTCTTTCCAGAAAAGTCAAACCGAGCCCAAAGCAAAAGGCAAAACCCTCCTATACAAAAGCAAAAGCGAAGAAAAGAAGGAACGACCACAACTTCAAAGTCATTGAAGGCAAAAAAGGAAAGAAGAAAAATCGAGCTCTATAAGGTGCTCGATTTTTTTAGTGTGATTTTTGTGGTTTTTTTGTTAGTAGGATAATGACGCCAAGTCCGTAAAAACTTCTCCGTGCTTTCCTTTCCGTAGTCCGTCAGTTGGTCGATCACATCGTTCGAGAGAGAAAAATTGATCATTGAAATTTGCTGCACAGGTATGAACACGATGTCTGCACTATGCGCTTCAGATATGTGCCTCGCATCATGGGCGTCCATCATCGTATCGAACAATCCGTGAAAAAGGGTGATCGCGTTGGTGATATTGTTCGGCTTCTCCTCGAACTGGGAGGGCTGCAGCTGGAAACCGATCACGGGACGTTGCTGTGGCTTCTTGTCGTCCTGAAACAGCCAAATCGGAAAGTTGCTCAGCACTCCACCATCCACGAACACATTTTTCTTTCCTGTCGCGTCATACAATTTGATCGGATCGAAGAAATACGGAATGCTCGCGCTCATCCGAACGGCTTTTGCGATTTTGAACTTTTCAGGAAGTATCCCGTATCGCTCCAGATCATCCGGCAAGACAATCAACCGACCATTCGTAATGTCCGATGCAATGATCCGAAGAGAGCCTTCTTCAAGGTCTGCAAACGTTTTGATCCCTTTATCCGCTAACTTTTCCTCCATCCATTGTTCCAATTTCTTGCCTTTATATAATCCTAACTTCCAATAGAGTGTCAGCCATTTCATAAAAGGAAAAGCCACTGAGATCGCTCTTGGGTCGAGGAATTCACGAAGGTCAATCTCATGCAGCAACGACTTGATTTCATCCGATGTATAACCAGCGGCAACAAAGGCGGCAATGATCGCTCCAGCACTCGTCCCAGCTGTTCTTTTGAAGTGGATGTTCTTTTCTTCTGCGACCTTCAACGCACCAATGAAAGCGATCGCTCTAACTCCACCGCCCGAAAACACGCCATCTACATCCATCGTCTCACCCCTCTCCTTTTATATATTTACGAAGAGAGGTGTGGATTCAGAATCAGACAAATCCACGCAATAAAAAAACAACCATAACGAATGTCATGATTGCTCTTGTTCTTCTTCATTTTTACGTTGTACTTCTCTCAAACCATCGATTCGTTTCGTGTCTTCGTCAAAATATTGGACGAGGTCTCCGATCCGATCAATCGCATTCCAGCTAAGGTGATGTTCGATCCCTTCAACATCATCGTAGATGTTTTCACTATCTACACCGATGACCTTCAAGAACTCTTCCAATAGTTCATGTCGATAAACGAGACGCTTCCCGAGTTTTTTCCCATTCGGAGTCAGTACAAATCCACGATATTTTTCGTAGACCACATACTTCCCTTTGTCTAATTTCTGTACCATTTTCGTAACCGATGACGGATGAACTTCCAGTGCTTCTGCAATATCTGAAACTCTTGCGTATCCTTTTTCGCTTATGAGCTGGTAAATACGTTCAATATAATCCTCCATACTTGGAGTTGGCATGTTCTTCCCCTCCAATACCGCAGATCCTGTACCTGTTTTGAAAATCAAAACATATTAAAAGGATACAATAATAAACTTTACGTGACAAGAGCAGATAAAGTCATGTAAAGTACTCGATCGATGCCTCCGGGAAGTAACTGTGAATGTATCCCTCTATCGTTTCGCGGAGTTCCTGTGCTTCATCCTTCTGGTACACATACTTCCCGATTCCGTAACGACCCCACTTATATTTTCGATTCTCTTCATCCATCTGCAACTTACTTTTCGGGTAACGTTTTTCGATGACTTTTTTCGCTGGTTTCGTGAAACGATGTTGAATCAATTCGAAAGTGATGTTCTTGAAATAGTCGGTCGGAATCATTTCATTGATGATATCAAAAAGTTCCTTGTATCCTTCTTTCCAATCATCGTGTAAGTATAATGGCGCAACGACAAAACCTAAAGGATAGCCTGCTTCCACAACTTTTTTGGCAGCACCTAAGCGTTGTTCTAGTGAGGAGGTCGCCATCTCCAGGTTTTTGATGACCCATTTGCTGTTCACACTGAATCGGAAACGTGTATTTCCATTGTGCTTCGCATCCAGCAGATGATCAACGTGATGATATTTCGTTGTGAATCGTAGACGTCCGAGCTCCGTTTGACCGATGAATTCGATCGTTCGTTTCAGAGAGTGTGTCAGATGGTCGATTCCGACGATGTCCGATGTACACGAAGCTTCGAACCTCGTGATTTCAGGCGCTCTTTCGTCCATATATTTTTGGGCTTGGCCGAAGATTTCGTCTAGGTTGACGTACGTCCGGATGTAAGGTTTGCTGCCGAGCGTTGTTTGGAGATAACAATAGTGACAGTGCCCCATACAACCTGTTGCGAGTGGAATCGCATATTCGGCGGATGGCTTGGATGTATCGAATTTGAGCGTTTTCCTGATACCGATCACGAGTGTGGATTTCGCATTCCGATACTTCTGAAGCTCGTTGTTTCCGGGTAAGTCCCGGACCTGGTTGTGAGATGTCGTTTCTCTGATTTCTAATCCCATATCTTCAAATTTTTGTTTCAATTCCTGTGCAAGAGGATATTTTTCTAACGCTTTTGGTTCGACATAGACCAATTGCGGCACGAATGGTTTCATAAGCATTTCACCTCGTGTTTAGTATGAGCGAGGTGTTTAAATATCTTTTAGGTAAATTTAGACAATTGCTATCTTCTAGATAAAACATAGAAATCAAATTGCTCTTTAACATTATAAGCACCACTATGTCGTTTTCTATGACACGGGAATTCACACAAGCTAATCAGATTTGAAAGTTCATTTGCCTTTTTCCAGTCCCCTTCAAAGTTACGAAAAGGAATAATATGATGAACAGAAAGTTCCTTACCGTATTCCAACTCAGTTATTCCACAATCCTGACAGGTGAAATTGTCACGTTTCCTAGCTATCCTTCTCTGTTTTCTCCAATTTGGCCCATAATAATCAATATCCCCACCTTGCCATGTTCCACTATTAACACCGGAGAATAAGCCTGAATTGGAATAATAATCTGACATACAATTAACAGAACAAAAGTTGAAATTTTTAACTACAGATGGTTTTTTGTCAAAATCCTTGTTACAACCAGTACATTTAACTATAACTCTCTTCTTATATTCAACTTTTCCTCTTTTACCATTAGCTTTACCTAAGCACTTTCTTGAACAATATTTTGCAGTTGTTTTTCTCGAGACAACCACCTCAAATGGTGTATTACATATCTCACAGTTAATCATAACTCTTTCCCTTAGATGTTGATTCTGTTTATTCTTTCTCCTGTAGTTGTACATACATTCTTTGTCACAAAAATTTCTTTTAGAAACTATACAGCGTTTTACATAGATTTCTTTTTTACAATAACTACATTTGATTTTCACTTTCTTTGTGAGTCTTTTCCAATGTTCCAATGGATTTTTCTTTTGATAACTATGTTGACACTCCCTAGAGCAATATTTTTTCCTATTAAATTGACTAGGTTTTACACTCAATATCTTATTGCATTCTAAACAATTCTTTTCCACAGTTTACAACACCTCCACGAAAAGAACGTATGTTCTTTTTAGTTGTTAAAAAATGAGACTATGCATTCGGCATAGTCTCATGTAGTAATTAGATTCCGCACTTCAACTGCGCATTACAGTTTGTACATGTGTTACATCCACCGATTTCTTTTACTTTACCTTTTCGGCAGACTGGACAAGTGTTTCCTACTTCGTTACCGATCGTTACGTCAGTAGAACGAAGGGCTGCAATCGTGTCAACGAGCACGACTTTCTTTGGTTCTTGTTCAGTTAGTGTTTCTTCTTCATCGAAAGTGTTTTCCTCAGCTTTTAGCGTTAAAACTTGGGAGTCACGGCTTCCGTCTACATAGACTGTTCCACCTTTTGCTCCACCGTTATATAGTCGCTCATAAACCGCTTGAACCTGCTCAACTGTATAGCCTTTCGGTGCATTAACAGTCTTACTTATTGAACTGTCGATCCAGTTCTGAATCACACATTGCGTATCCGCATGAGCTTCAGGTTTGAGTTCCATAGCTGATACGAACCACTCAGGTAAGTTATCTCCATCTGCATTCTCATTGCGCGACAAGTATTCGTTCACGATATCTGCCTTCACTTCGATGAACTTACCTAAACGTCCGCTACGGAAGTATGAGAATGAGAAGTAAGGTTCAAGTCCTGTACTTACACCGACCATAGTTCCTGTACTCACTTTTGTTACTCCCTGCTTTTGCAGGTGGAGGGATTATCAGTACCCTCTCCATTTGTCGCCAAATGGGTCAGACTATATCATCAACCAGTTTAAAACTGGTGCTCGGCATGTAGTCGTTGAGGGGTCAGCCACGACTTCCCTGCGGATTGTCTGCACCTTTTAATTTTTACCCAATAATATGTGCTGGCAAAGCACGGGTACAAAAGGATACTCAGAGTTTCCCGCATATAGCCAAGTTTACCTATACTTTTACAAGTAGAGGGGGCAATTTATTTACCCGTAGGAGCTACAGTCAACAGGTGCGAGTTACGAATACCATGCTCGAGGACACCTTGTCGGATGTCATCAGGCATTTTCTTCATATAGCCTGTACTGATGAAAGCTTCTCGTAATTCTCTTGTTTCTTCATCTGTTTTGCCAACTAAGAATGGGAAGCTACCTTTTTCTTTCGCCAATTCGATTGACTCACGATAAGCAGTCGTTGCCATCGTTTCAAAAATCTCATCGACGAGCTTGTTCCCTTCCTCAGATCCGTATTTCGTCTCACAGTAGATGAGCAAATCATGTAAGCCCATCACTCCAAGCCCAACACGGCGCTCACCAAGAGCTTGTTCCCGGTTATTCTCCAAGAAATAAGGAGTTGCATCAATAACGTTATCCTGCATACGGACACCCGTACGAACCGTTTGTCTCAGTTTCTCAAAATCGACCTTCTTCGTCTCTTTATCAGCGACATTTGCTAAATTGACAGCCGCCAAGTTACAGACGGAATATGGTGCGAGAGGTTGTTCCAGTTTGTTATCCTTTCGGCTTTTTATCCGAAAGTTCTACACCTTGATCGTTCGGTGCAGCTCGGCATATCTTTTCATTAATGATAAACATTAATGTTGCGGCCTCGTGGATCGGTTATATTCTGCTACAAGCAGTTTCACGATCTATGCTCTGCCCCTGGCTAATCTTTTTAAAATTAGCCTTCGGTTCGGATTCCCATCTCAGGGTTCCCGCTTAATTCCGCAATTTTTTACGTGAGGCAAATTAAGCTACTCTACCACACGGGTTCGTCGCAACGACCTTCTGTCCATATGCCTTCGCATTTGTCATTTCGTTTGCATTGTCGATAAAGAAAATACCTGGTTCTGCTGAATAGGTTGCACAGATATTAATGAGGTTCCATAGTTCACGCGCTTTGATTCGCTTGTAAACGCGGATACCGTATCCTAGTGCTTCCCATTCACGAACATCTCCGTATTCGTGCCACTTATTGTTGTATTCGAGCATTTCTTCAAATGTGTAATTCTCCACATCCGGGAAACGCAATTCATATTCTGCGTCGTTTTCTACAGCTTCCATAAACTCTTTTGTCACACATACCGAGATGTTCGCTCCAGTTAGGAACTCTGAATTATGAACGCTGTATGTTCCACCTGTGCGAAGCTTTTCTTCTGCTTCTTTAATGGCTTTATCAGTAAAACCACCTTGACCAGGGATGCTCTTGTAATTCACGATCCCTTGGTACATCAACTGTTCCGTCTCTGTCAGTGGTGTAAATTTCAATTTATCAAGGGCAAGTTGCTTGATTCGCTCGTCCTTTGTATTCTCAACCAAGTATCGTAAAATTCTTGGGTTTTGCATTTTAGAAATAATGAATTCGATAATGTCAGGATGCCACGCTTATACCGTCCTTTTCAGGATACTTTAACTCTGCTTTCGCAGACGGTCTAGACTATATCATCACCCTCAGCTCTACCTGTTAGGGGTTGGGCGCTTCGAAGATCGAATGATCTCCTACTCTACTTCCTAAGACTGCGCTTAGGTTTCGATAGTCGTTGAACCTTCACCTTCATAGGTGCTTGGCTGCTGATTACCCAATCCGATCAATTTTTAGCATTCACGCTCACCGTTCCCAGTCACGTTGTAGCTTGATCGTCTCTAAGGATTTTTCAGCAATTCACCCAATTTTCTAGTCATTCATTGTCTGAATGACGCGGACTAGAAAATTTAATCCGCTAACATAATCATCTGCGCACCTCTGCGCGACCCGCCTTGTTCTACAAGGTGAGTCAACTTCGCAATATCATCCAGCCATGAAACGGATCCGGATGATTTTCCATTCACGCCTTTTGCCAGTGTGTTTCTCGGTCGGAGCGTCGAACCGTTCGTTCCGACTCCGCCACCACGGCTCATGATCTCCATCACTTGTTTACGGTGATCCGAAATTCCTTCTCTCGAGTCTGCTACAAACGGCATCACGTAACAGTTGAAGTATGTGACTTCTGTCGCAGCACCTGCTCCGTATAGAACTCGTCCAGCTGGTACGAAGTTCAAGTTCACCAGCTCGTGATAAAACTTCTCGAATGACTCTTGTCTCTTTTCTTTGGTTTCTTCAACGGCTGAAAGACCTGTCGCATTTCGCTTTGCGATTTGCTCATAGTAGATTTCAAGCGGCTTATCAATCGTATCCAGTGATCTTTTTACAATTCCAGTTTCGATCTCCTCAGGCTTGTCTAATACGCCTCGATAATCGTCTTCTACCTTCACTTCCGCCATTTTTTGTTCTCGGTCCAATGAAACGATGAACCCGACACCTCTTGCTGGGAATTTCGGGTCGTCCTTTACAGTCAATACGACGAAATCCCCGACCTTCAACGTCCTTTTCTCGGTATCCTTGAACGAATACCGGTCCAACATGACCAATCGAGATACACCTTTGTGTGTAGTGTGCATGTCCGATGTGATCGGATGCACCTGTTCGAATTTAGCAATGTCCTCATTCAACCGGTCAATGTTGATATGATGTCGTTGCTCCCCTGTTACAATCGCCATCCAGGATCCTCCTCATTATTTAGTGTTTTTATGTTTTTTCATTAATGCTTTATGTGTACCCAAATAATAGCATATCCAACCTCCCGATATCAATATATAGTGTACATTATATTTAAATAGTACAATATATTGTGTAATTTAGAACGAATAAGAATAATCTTGTCAAAATCAGAAAGGTGTAAAATGTGTAGAATGGTGGAGAAAAATGTCCAAATCCCTCCCTATTTCATCTGGAATAACAAATTTATCTGTTTGCAGGTTTTTAGGATTTTTGAGCTATAGATGTGCCATAAGTTTTACTCATATCCTTCTTTTGTGCCTGAAAAAAAATAAAACTGCAGCTCGTTTCAGCTGCAGTTTTTCCACATTATCGTCGATAAGTCCATTCGTCATTTGCATAACGTCGTTCAATGATCTCATCTATATATCGTTTTTGTTCATCGTTCAGTTCAAGTGGGACGAGTTCCACATCAAGCCCATCTGCAAATCCTTGTTTGAATGCTTTTTTTGATTCTTCAATAGTTACTTTCTCTTGGCGGAGGTCGTTGATGGCAACCGCTTTTTTGCTGAACGCTTTTTGCATCAGCTCGCGAACACGCTCATTTGCAAATTTGAAACAATCAAACAGTTTGTCTTCATCTATATCTAGTAAGATGGATCCGTGCTGGAGAATGACGCCCTTTTGTCTCGTTTGCGCACTTCCGGCAACCTTCCGTCCCTCAACAACGAGCTCATACCAGGAAGGAGCATCGAAACAGACTGCTGAACGCGGATTTTTCAAGCCGGCCTTTTCCTCCTCAGTTCGTGGAACCGCAAAATAGGCATCCAATCCAAGGTTCCGGAATCCTTCGAGAATCCCTTCTGAAATGACTCGGTATGCTTCAGTCACGGACTGCGGCATCTTCGGATGTTCCTCTGTCACGATCACACTGTAAGTCAGTTCCTGATCATGTAAAACTGCCCTTCCACCGGTCGGTCGACGGACAAATCCATATCCGTGTTCCTTGACTGCATCCATATTGATTTCTTTATCTACCTTTTGAAAATAACCGACGGACAGCGTCGCAGGGTTCCATTCATAAAATCGGACGACTGGCTTGATTTCGCCTTTACTGTGCCATTCTAAGAGCGCTTCATCCAACGCCATATTATAAGCTGGTGAACATGCACCAGAATCGATAAAATACCATTGCTCTTTCATTCGAACATAACGCCTCTTTCTATAACAATCGTCTGTATGTACCGTTCATAGTTTAACAGATTTATGAACAAGGGTACAATGAATGCTCTTTTGGCGTAACTTTGTTTTGCGAATACGGTCAATCCTGTATATAATGGACATGGTATATTTTTATGAATTCTATAGAAAGAAACTAGGGGGAAATAGCATGGATTGGATTTTATGGGTATTGCCAGTAGGGCTGCTACTATATATGATCATTGCTGGCCTTTATCAACGTAGACAATTGAAGACTTTGACTGAAGAAGAATTCCGTAGCGGTTATCGAAAGGCGCAACTCATTGATGTCCGCGAAGCAAAAGAGTACGATAACGGACATATATTAGGAGCGCGTAACATCCCACTATCTCAGCTCCGTATGCGTCATAAAGAAATCCGTCAAGATCAACCGGTATACCTATACTGCGAAAGCGGAATGCGTACAGTTAGGGCAGCGGCAGTCTTAAGGAAAAAAGGCATTAAAGACCTTTACAACCTCAAAGGCGGATTCAAAAAATGGAACGGTAAAGTAAAAAAAGCAAAATAAGCTGATAGAGTGAGATCGAAATGATCTCACTCTTTTTATTTGGACAGCTTTCTGTCCTTCATTTTCGTTTTATCGCAATTTGGGGGATAGAAAGAGCCTCTTGCTGTCCTCCATTTTTGTCTGTTTGTCATTTGGAGGATAGAAAGCGACACTTTCTATCCTCCATTTTCGTTTTTTCAGTAAATGAGGGATAGAAAGAACCCTTTGCTGTCCCTCATTTCTGGTTTCCTGAGTTTTGAAGGACAGAACCAGCCCTGAATACAACGAAAAAGAAGGACGGACCCCCAAACTAAACCCGGGATCCGTCCTTTCATCTTCATCTTTATTGTTTTTCGTAGCGAAGGATCGGTTTACGTGCTGCTGTCGTTTCGTCCATTCGCTTGATGACTGTAGTATGTGGTGCTTGCTGTACCACTTCAGGGGATTCTTCCGCTTCTTTCGCGATCTGAATCATTGCCTCGATGAACTCATCCAACGTTTCTTTTGATTCCGTTTCCGTCGGCTCGATCATCAATCCTTCCTCAACGTTTAGAGGGAAGTAGATGGTCGGCGGGTGGTAACCGAAGTCTAGCAGGCGTTTCGCCATGTCCAACGTACGGACACCAAGCTTCTTCTGACGCTTCCCGGAAAGGACGAATTCGTGCTTACAATGTTGAGAGAATGGAAGGTCAAAGTGTGGCGCGAGCTTGCGCATCATATAGTTCGCATTCAATACCGCGTAATCACTGACCTTTTTCAGACCGTGACGGCCCATCGTCATGATATACGTATAAGCACGGACGTTGATTCCGAAGTTACCGTAAAATGGCTTCACACGGCCGATAGAATCCGGCAAGTTGTAATCGAACACATACCCTTCTTCCGTCTTCTTCAAAATCGGCTTCGGCAAGAATGGCATCAAGTCCTTTTTCACACCGACTGGACCTGATCCTGGACCGCCGCCTCCGTGAGGACCTGTGAACGTCTTATGCAAGTTCAAGTGAACGACGTCAAAGCCCATGTCTCCTGGACGGGTACGCCCCATGATTGCGTTCATGTTCGCTCCGTCATAGTAAAGCTTTCCGCCAGCTTCGTGCACGATTCGTGCCATATCAAGGATATGCTCTTCGAAAAGACCGAGCGTATTCGGGTTGGTCAACATCAACGCTGCCGTATCTTCACCAACGACACGCTTCAAGTCTTCCAAGTCTACTAGGCCATTTTCATCTGATTTTACCGTTACAGACTCAAATCCAGCCACGACTGCAGAAGCCGGGTTCGTTCCGTGTGCAGAGTCAGGAACGATGACTTTCGTACGGTTGTGGTCTCCGTTTTTCTCATGGAAGGCACGGATCATCATGAGACCAGTCCACTCACCATGAGCACCTGCTGCAGGCTGTAGCGTCACTTCGTCCATACCGGTGATCTCTTCTAGTGACGTTTGAAGATCGTACATCATTTCCATTGCACCTTGGACCGTATCTTCGTCCTGATAGGGATGGATGTGTGCGAATCCTGGGATCCGTGCGACATCCTCATTGATTTTCGGATTATATTTCATCGTACAAGAACCTAATGGGTAGAATCCGGAATCTACTCCGTGGTTACGCTTCGATAATGCTGTGTAGTGTCGCATGATTTGAAGCTCGGAAACTTCTGGTAGCTCCGGCTCTTCCTCACGGATATAGTCAGCATCGAGCATTTCTTCAATGGGAGTTTCCGGGACATCTAATTCGGACAGGCTGTATCCTGCACGTCCTGGTTTTGACAATTCAAAAATGAGCGCTTGGTCTTTTTCGTGACTCATTGGACTCCCCCCAATTCTTTAACGAATGTATCGATTTCTTCTTTCGTGCGTTGTTCCGTTACCGCGATCAGCATGTGCTGGTCGAGATCCGGGTAGTATTGACCGAGGTCGTAACCGCCAATGAATCCTTTTTCAAGCAGGGCTTTATTGACGTCTTTCACTGGCCTCGAAACCTTCACAACCAGCTCGTTGAAAAACTTCCCGTTAAAATGAACGTCCAATCCCGCTGCTTCTAACTGCTTCTTCGCGTAGTGTGCTTTTTGCAAGTTCTGCACCGCGATTTCTTTGATGCCTTTTTTACCAAGAGCGGTCATGGCAACAGATGCAGCCAATGCGTTCAATGCCTGGTTGGAACAGATGTTGGATGTCGCCTTATCACGACGGATATGCTGTTCACGCGCTTGCAAAGTCAGAACGAATCCGCGTTGTCCTTCTTCGTCAGTCGTTTGACCGACAAGACGCCCCGGTACTTTACGCATCAATTTCTTCGTCGTTGCAAAATAACCACAGTGCGGTCCACCGAAGGCAGCCGGGATTCCGAATGGTTGTGCGTCGCCGATGACGATGTCAGCACCGAACTTGCCTGGTGGCGTAAGTGCACCAAGTGACAACGGGTTGCTGGAGACGACGAACATCGCTTTTTCAGAGTGGACGATTTCTTCAATCTCTTTCAACGGTTCAATTTGTCCGAAAAAGTTCGGGTATTGGACGATCACACAAGCTGTATCTCCATCTACCTCTGCCTTCAACGCTTCTAAATCCGTCGTACCGTTGGATGCTTCCACTTCTACGACTTCAAGGTTCGGACCTTTTGCATACGTATGAAGCACGCTCAATGCTTCTGGATGGACGCTCTTGGAGACGATGACTTTCTTCTTGCGCGTTTGGGCTGCACTTAAGAAAGACGCTTCCGCCAACGCCGTTTGTCCATCATACATAGAGGAGTTCGCTACTTCCATGCCTGTCAATTCACAGATCATCGTCTGGAATTCAAAGATCGCTTGAAGCTCTCCTTGTGAAATCTCAGGCTGGTAAGGTGTATAAGCTGTATAGAATTCTGAACGCGAAATGACGTGATTGACGATGGATGGAATGTAGTGATCATACACTCCTGCACCTAAAAATGATGCGTACTCCTTCGTGTTGACGTTTTTGTTCGCGAGCTTCGTCATCTTCTTCATCAGATCCGGCTCAGGAATTGCTTCTGAGATATTCAAATCCCCTTTGAATCGTACGTTTTCAGGGATATCAGCAAACAGCTCATCAATGGAATCGATGCCGATTTCGGCTAACATGTCCTTTTCGTCTTGCTCTGTCATTGGTAAGTAACGGAATTTCACCATTCATTCCCCCTCGTTATTTAACGTTTATAGAAAGGCGTTTTAACCACTTCTGCTTTTAGTCGGCGTTTACGGACCTGTACTTCGACTTCTGTGCCAAGTTCCGCATACTCCGTGTTGATGATGGCTAGTCCAAGGTTTTTACCTAGTGTAGGAGATTGCGTTCCAGTCGTCACTTCTCCGATTTTTTCATCATTTTTGAAAACTTCGTAGTGTGTACGTGGAATGCCTTTTTCGATCATCTCAATGCCGACGAGCTTTCGCTTGAGGCCTTCTTCTTTCTGCTTCGTCAAGGCTTCTTTTCCGATGAAATCGGCTTCCTTTTTCACTTTGACCGCAAATCCGATACCTGCTTCCAGTGGAGAGATCTCAGCTGTAAGCTCTTGACCGTAAAGAGCAAGGCGAGCTTCAAAGCGTAGTGTGTCCCGAGCACCTAGGCCGATCGGTTGCACTCCGTCTTCTTTTCCAGTCTCTAAAATCTTCTTCCATAGCGTTGGGGCATCTTGGCTGTCGCAATAGATTTCAAAACCATCTTCCCCTGTGTATCCAGTTCGGGAGACAAGCGCATTCGTGCCATCCAGGTCAACGTCTTCCGCAAATTTGAAGAATCCGATTTCACTGAGGTTGTAATCCGTCAGTTTTTGAAGGACTTGCTCAGCTACTGGTCCTTGAAGTGCAAGCTGGGCAACGTCATCGGAAATGTTCTTGATTTCGACATCGCCTTTTTTATTTTTCACGAGCCAATCATAATCTTTTTCTGTATTGGCTGCGTTCACGACGAGCAGATAATCTTCGTCTGCACGCTTATAGACGAGAAGGTCGTCAACCGTGCCACCATCTTCATAGCACATCGCTGTGTATTGAGCTCCGCCATCCTTCAATTTCGAAACGTCGTTCGTCATGACATATTGAAGGAAGTCTAGTGCACCCGGACCCTTCACGCTGACCTCACCCATGTGAGAAACGTCGAACAATCCTGCTTTCGTACGTACAGCTTCATGCTCTTCTTTAATGCTAGAAAACTGGACAGGCAGTTCCCAGCCTCCAAAATCGATTACCTTCGCACCGTACTCTTTGTACAGCTCAAATAATGGTGTTCGCTGCAAGGTAGACATGAACATCTCTCCTCTTCTATTTTTATTTAAAGTTTCGTTATCTAGCTGCCAGATTTGTCTTTCAGTCTTTGTAAAACAGAAAAAGACAAAGAAGACTGATCTGTCTTCTCTGTCCTTGTACCTGAAAGTTTATCGCAGTGTTAGCAAACTGCGATTGTCCCCTTTGGTGGCTCCATCATCGGAACACTCTCCAGAGCTGCGTCAAACAAGAGTCCGTTTGCCTGAGAGATTCGCTAATGCTTGCTCCTTCGGCGCTACTTCAAAGAGTAGTCTCTCCCCTTGTTCTCACTCGCCTCTATATGGTTCATGCAGCCGATTTTCACCGGCTGTTCAGACTAAATCAATAGCAGCTATTATATTTCTAAGTTCGCTTGTTCATACTAAGTATGAAACTAGTTCTATCTTATCATCGAACGACGTAAAATGACAATTATCTTTTCTATGAAAGCGTTCTATTTAACACATTTAACGAACGTTTCATAATCTCATATATTTAATGTTCGTCATTAACGCTGAATACATCTCTGGAAAGGGTTTTCTAGTATGACGTTTTCAATCCAACATGATCAATCCTGGGCTTCGGACTTCCTCAAGCGGATGGACGAGGATGGACCCTGGGCGAACTGGGAGTTATATCAACTTGCACTTGAAGCAGAGAAAAGCTTGATCATACCTGAGTTCCTTGGATTACAAGCTCCAAGGCATATTCCACATGTCCAGATCCTCCCCCACCAATTGGAGGTGGCGAGGAAAGTCATCGAGGACATGAACGGAAAAGGTATTCTTGCTGATGAAGTCGGTCTTGGTAAGACGATCGAGGCTGGCCTGATTATGAAAGAATACATGATTCGCGGGCTTGCGAAGAAAATTCTCATTCTCGTTCCGGCTTCACTTGTCATCCAATGGACGCATGAATTGAACACGAAATTCCTCATTCCAGCGGTCCCGCAAAAGAAAGCGTATGTATGGGAACAGTGTGATGTAGTCGTGTCCTCAATTGACACAGCAAAGCGTAGTCCTCACCGTGACATCGTCCTGAATCAGGATTACGATCTGATCATTATTGATGAAGCACATAAATTGAAAAACAAGAAAACGAAAAACTATGAATTCGTCCAACACTTGAAAAAGAAGTACTGTCTGTTGCTGACTGCAACGCCGATTCAAAATCGTGTGGAAGAAGTGTTCAACCTAGTATCACTTCTGAAGCCGGGTCATCTTGGAAATGAAGAATATTTCGATGAAGCGTATCGCTCTGGAAAATACAATGTCCAGAATGAAGAAAAGCTGAAGCAATTGATCAACAAGGTGATGGTGCGGAATCGACGAGAAGATACCGGTCTTAAGTGGCCGAAACGGATCGTCAAGACGATTCCGATCACCCTCTCACCTACCGAAAGACAGTTGTATGAATCCATTACGAATACAAGGAAAAATACGACACTCGCACAACAGCACGCCTTTTCTACAATCACTCTCCAGCGTGAAGTTTGCAGCAGCCGGGAAGCAGTTTTCCTAACGCTGAAAGCGATGTCCGAAAAAGATGGCATCAGTGATGAAGCCCGAAATTCAGCTATCAACCTGATGCAGGAGATCGAGAACGTCGATCGGAACTCGAAAGCTGAAAAGGCTCTGGAGATCATCCAGTCGATTGACGATAAGGTCATCATTTTCACCGAGTACCGGGCCACCCAATTGTATTTACAGTGGTACCTGAAGCAGCACGGAATCAGTTCCGTTCCATTCCGAGGCGGTTTCAAGCGGAACAAAAAAGACTGGATGACGCATCTGTTCAAAAACCATGCGAAGGTTTTGATTGCCACCGAAGCAGGTGGAGAAGGAATCAACCTCCAATTTTGCCAACATATCATCAACTATGACCTGCCATGGAACCCGATGCGTATTGAACAACGAATCGGCCGTGTCCACCGGATCGGTCAGGAACATGATGTGCATATTTATAATTTCGCAACGGAAAACACGATTGAAGAACACATCCTACGATTGTTATACGAGAAAATCAACTTGTTTGAAAACGTCATCGGTGACCTGGATGAGATCCTCTCACGTGTCGGTATGAAGAACATCGAGCAACATATCCGGGATATTTTCTATGATTCGGATACAGACGGGGAAGTACGGATCAAGATGGATAATCTGACATCACTCTTAACGTATAATGAGGACGAGGGGGATTCATATGCTTCAGAAGGACATTCATAATTTCCTTGAGCGATACTTCAACGCGAATGATTGCGAGTTGTTGGAACGTTATAACAACATGCTCCATGTCCAGTTGACGATTGAATTGGATAAGTTGTTGATGAATAGACCCTTCTATTGGCATTATCAACAAATGACCGGTGCTGAACCTAATCCGATGAAATTGAAGTTGCGCACAGAACAAGCAGAGGATGGGAGTGGTGATGGAGAGTTCATTCACTTCGGTTCTCCGAGGCTTCATCAAATCTTCCAATCAACAAAACAGTTGGGATCTTATATCCGGTTGTATGAGAATGTGATGCAGAATAACCAATCCTATATTCCGCTAGTACCGTGGCTCGGATTGAACATCAAAGTATCTTACCAATGCGATCGGAAAAAAGATCTCTTGCATTCAATCGGATTGAATCTGATCAACGGTATGATGGTCAGCGAGTTCCAATCCCTTTTACAGGTTAAACCACTGACACCGAAAATTCCGGATTATTGCTATACGATGAGCTCGATGATCAAGCCGGTAAGTGGAATCAAAAGGATCGAGTCTTATGTTGAACAAACGATCCGAGAGGATGACCCTCAATGGTCCATCGATGCCCGTAAACGTTGGCAAGAGGATGATGAATTACTTGATCACTTCTACCGAGACGTTGAAGTGTTGCCTGAATCCTATCATGTTGAAAAGCAAGCGTTAAAAGAGTTGTATGAACCGAAAGTGATTGTACAAATCATCAACGGTGGTATGTTCTATCTATCGAACCATACGATGATGCAATAACGAAAAGTGCGAGAACGATTCGCACTTTTTTTGCTTTTCTAAAAGGAATTTAGTGGTAAAATGAGGGAAAAAGAGAGGTGTGAAAGCATGGGTTTCATCATCCAGATCGGGTTTGCTATCATGTTATTCTTATTTGCAACTGCTGTAGCATGGTATGAGGGGAGCGCTTTGCTTAATGATCCATGGGAATGGAAGTACACGACACCCTTCAGTGGTGAAGTGACTCAGGAAAGCGATATATCACAGCTGGACTTTTTCTTTTACGCAGCGAAATTCGAACCGACTTTTCCGCTCTTGATGGCTACAAGTCTACTATACATAATCGTTTTAGTGGCTTACAGATCTTTTAACAACCAACGAAAAGGGATTCTCTTCTTTTCTTGCTTTGGTGCATCGCTATTGATCAGTTCGAGCTTCATGATCCAATCACCGACAATCGGGGCTGCATTATTCACGAAACTGTTCATTACTGCAGGTATTTTGTGCATCGGTTCAGCATGCTACCAGTTCTTTCGTCTTCGGAAAAAGACAGATGCAATGATTTGAAAGAAATAAAGGATGGGTCACGTGATGATGACCCATCCTTTACTTTTTCTTTATGAACATGGAGATCGCCATCGGAACGAGGCCGAACCACTTCACAGAAAGTGGTGCTTTTTCTTCCTTTCGCCCTTCTTTCGTTTTCTTCCGGTCTTCTTTTGGCTGATCCACGTATTTTACAAATTGTTGAGTAAGATACTTGATGAGATCATTCAACGACATCCTGATCACCCGTTTTTACCATACATTCTAGACAATCTCGGTTGCTTTTATCCATTCCTGTATTTCATCGGCTATTTGTTCGACTGTCTTATGATCTGTTTGCACAGTAAAGTGGGCATCTTCGTAATACGGTTGACGTCGCTCTGCTAGTCGGGCCAACTCCGATTTGGACTTCCCTTTCGCAAGCGGTCTGCCGTCGTCTCCTGACAATCGGTCATAAATCGTATCCACCTCTGCATCCAAGTAAATAACATAACCGTTTTGTTTCATGAATTGGCGATTCTCTTTTCTTATTACAACACCGCCGCCAGTCGTTATGATGACTTCGTTCGTTGGTAGTTCACGAAGGGCGTTCTGTTCTTCATCCCGGAAATAGACTTCCCCTTTCTGCTCAAAAATCGTGGGGATTTTCCAAGATAATTTTTCTTCAATGTATGCATCTAAATCAATGACCTGCATCTTCATCCGTTCTCCAAGCACTTTTCCAACTGTCGTTTTCCCTGCCCCCATGAAACCAGTCAAGTATATCGTTTTCACTAGACCACCACCCACTGAATGACTTGTTCGTTAACATAATCATAATACAATAAACCCGTACCTTTTCCGAAACGCGTTCCTTCAGCTTCAAACCGTACTTTGATTATACCTTCTACATAATCGGTTATGAAATACTCCACTCTCCCCACGGAATGATTGAATACCCCAACATCACCACTTTTGAGCTGAGCGGAACGTAATTGTGGAAGTATCTCCTCTCTTGAAAGCTGTAAAAGGATCGATGTTTGAAACCAACTGGTTTTCGTCCGGATGAAATCCCGTTCGCTATTCAAGATCTGAATGTTGTATACCGTCACCGAAACGAGAAGGATGGACAACATGACGGACAACGCTGTCATATACCCGCCCTGTTTCATTGATTCAAGAATGACTGGACGAGGATAGACTTATGTGTGAATCTTTGTCCGTTCGCTTCAACTGTAATTGATACTACCGTATGAAGAAGAGAAAAATCAATCGCTTCAATCCGTTGAAGGATGATTTCAAAGCCTCTTCCATCCACCTTGCGAATCACCCGGTTCCCATTCTTCTCATACGTAATGAGTTTCCCACTTGGTTGAGTCAAGTATAACTTGTTTGAACTGATTTCAGCATCCGTCGAACCCTGGATCTCCTTATCGGCTTGTTCAAAAAAGAGATTCACTTCTTGTCGGTGCAATGAGGTTCCATCAGTTGAAAAAATCAGCTGATACATGGATGGCACTAATGAAACGAATGCGAGAAACAAAATCAGACTCAATACCGTTTCAAGCATCGTAATGCCTTGCTCATCTAACTTCACCGCATACTGATTTCGCCCTGTCATTCGAACCCTTCCAATCTAAACAAATTTTCATGACCTCTGCATTTTGATCCCATGACACGTTAAAGGTTTTCCCATTATTGTCCGAGTGGACATTTGATGCAGGTAATGCTCTTGTAACCTGCCATTCTTGTAATAGGTTGTGACACATAGTGATCGCGATACTTTCTTCCTGAAGCGTCACTCTTTCCTGATAAATCTCATGTAGAATCGGGGCAACCGATACGATAGTAAACATGAACAGACTGAATCCAATCATTGTATCCAGAAGTGTCCACCCTCTACAATTGTTCAATGTAGAAACGTCCTTTACCAAGCAAGAAGACGATTTTGTACGATCCCCTCTTAGATCGCAGCAAAATCGTACCCCCTTTTTGAATGGTACCGTTGCTGCTGTATTCGAAAACCAGACCTGTTGACACTTCTTGAAAATAAAGACCTTCAGGGTATTCTACAGACTTGATCTTTTTCATAGGACCGGATTGAATGGTATATTGCTTGGTCGCATTATTGAATTTCACTTGTACTTTTGCTCGTTCGGTGAGTGCATACTGTTGTGCATAATGGAGATCTGAAGTAAGGAGTTGGATGAATTGTTGCACCTCTCTGCTTTCTTGAAGAGGCTTTAAGTTGATGACCACCACTCCCATCATGAGAACAAGAAGAGATAATACCATCACCACTTCAATCATCGTAAACCCGCCTTCAATTTGTCTGGACTGTTTCACTCGGACGTACCACTTTCCCATTCTCAAGCTGTAGTTCCTCTCCATCCGGACATTTCCAACGATCGATGTATTCACTCATCACAGTGAAATCGGCAGGAAGTTCACCCTTCTCGACCTCATAAGCCGCTACCTGGCTTTGCACCAGTTGAATGGTCGCTTCACAGCTTTTTTCTTTTACAACATGACTGTTCTTCGCCATATTTGGTACAGCGATCAGCAATAGAATTGAAATGATCAGGATCACAATCAACATTTCGATCAAAGTAAAGCCGGACTCATTTGCTTTCAAACGACACATACAAATCTCCTTTCATCTTAAAGGGATTGGAACATTCGAAAAATCGGCAGCATGACGGATAAGAATAACGTTAAGATAACGCCACCAATCAGGCTGAATAAAATCGGTTGGATGAAGGTCAGCGACTTTTGGATTTGTTCATCAGTCCGTTCCAACAGCATGTCACTATAAAGGATCAACTCCTGACCCAGCTGACCATTGGACTGTCCGAAGTGAATCACTTGAGACAGCTCTGGTAGATAAAACACTCTTTCCTGTATGATCTTACTGAATGATTCACCTGTCCTCAGTTCACATATGAGCTGACCCGCTTCCTCCTGAAAGAATGGCATATGACTTTGCTGCTGAAAAAGCTGCAATGCTTGTGGGATGGATAGACCTCCTTTTAATAGATGTCCCAATTGGAATGTGAAATAGTGGGTTAAAAATACTTTGAGGGGAATCGAAATGAAAGGAACTTTTGATAAACGAAGGAGTTTTTCAAATGTGGTCAGCTTGTAGTATTTGAAGTGACCATAGCTGAAAAGAAGGATGGACAACGCGAGACTGCCGTAAATGAACGCTGGAATGTGCTCGAAGATGCCGATCATCACCCTTGTGACAATGGGAAGTTCTAGATTGACGGAATGGAAAAGAGATGTGAACTGAGGGAAAAGGTATTGCACCATGAAAAACATCATAATCGCTAATACACTCAATAACACGATCGGGTAACGGATTTTCTGATAGAAGACCTTTTTCACATCTTCCCGTTTTTGAAGGATGGTACTTCCTTCCTTCAGTCCTTTCGAAAGACTGCCGTACTCAGAAGCGAAGTACAAATACCCTAATACATCTGAAGGGATTCTATGGTCGGCGAGAACTTCTACTAACGGCAGACCTTTCTTTAACTCACATTGGATATCCTTGATCGGGTAATTTTTTTGACGTTCAAATTG
Organism: Pseudalkalibacillus sp. Hm43; assembly: GCF_051842935.1. Classification (GTDB taxonomy): domain Bacteria; phylum Bacillota; class Bacilli; order Bacillales; family Fictibacillaceae; genus Pseudalkalibacillus. The sequence continues at coordinate 1,775,507 of NZ_JBPXRR010000001.1, forward strand.
AAATTTCAGCAGATCAAGCGCTTGAGAAACGGAATATCCTTTTTCCAAAAGCATCCCAAGGCTTCTTAAAAAAGCAGCTTGTTGCATTCTCGTCCAATTACGTTTTGCCATAATCCCAGCCGGTGAAATCACTAGATGGTTGCGTGGATATGAATCCCATCGCCTCTGCTCGCACTAAGTAATCGTTCAATTTCGGATAGATGGCTGTATGATCATTCTTCAGTTGTACTTCTTCCAATACTCTAGCTAACGTTCCGCCAACAAGCACTTCATAGATCCCCATGCGCCTGTTCGTTCGTCTGACAAGGCATGGAATCTTGCATCCATTCCCACAATACGGACACACCAAATCACACAGCTGTTGTGAAACGACGCCTAGTAAAGTTTGCTTTAAGTCTTCAATTTTCAGACCGAACTCTAGCAATCGATACAAACATCCTGTCGTGTCTTTCGCGTGTAAGGTCGAGAGTACCAGGTGTCCTGTCAACGCGGCCCGGATCGCGAGGTGGGCAGTCGCCTCATCGCGGATTTCTCCAATCATGATGACATCGGGATCGTGTCTCAAAATCGATTTGAATCCATCCAGATACGTCACTCCGGCAGGCTCATTGATTTCAATCTGCAAGAAATGATCCATCCGCTTTTCAATCGGGTCTTCGAGCGTGATGATCTGTCGTTTTGATTGTCTTTGTGCTTCTTGGAGCAGAGAATAAAGGAGCGTCGTTTTACCTGAGCCTGTCGGTCCGACGAATAGGAGAAGACCCTGGTTTCGCTTCAGTAACTGACTGATTTGATCGAGCGTATTTGGGAAAATCGAAAGCTGTTCATGTGGGTTCATCGTATTTTGAGGTAAAATTCGAATGGCTAATGCTTCGTTGTAGGCAGAAGGGAGTGTGGAAAGCCTTAAATGAATATTTCCTTGGGTTGGAAGATAATGATGGATGGAACCATTTTGAGGTTTTCTTTTCTCACCGATATCCATACCGGCCAAGAATTTGAAGTGTGAGATCAGGCGAGTGCTTTGATGAAGTGGCATTTCTTCAAGGGGATATAATCTATGATCGACTCTTGCTTGTATCGTAGAGGATTTGACTTTCGGGATGACGTGAAGATCTGTGGCATTCAAAGCGAGCGCTTTTGAAATGAGTTTTTGACTCTTCATTTCGACATTAATTTCTATACAATCACCTTCTTTCGGGAAGTATATGTATAATTCGACTAATGGAGATCATCTCCTTCTTACGTGTAGAAATACTTGTATATTTTTTTCCGTAGCCACTATACTATGAGTAGCATCTACGAGAGATTTAGGGGCGCCACAAAATTGACATAGCAAATGTAATTTACTTTTGTCATGAACTTGATTTATAATACTAAAAGAGTCCATTATTTTATGAGTGGAATATAGTACAAAATGCGCACTTATAACCGTATGATCATTGCTGCAAAGGAGGATTACATATGGCAAGAATGTACCGCATGATGGGATTTTGGACGGCAGTCATCGCTGTTATGGCATATGTCGGTGGTATGCAAGCGTTCTCCCTGCTGTTTGTTGGTCAAACAGTCATGTTCGTTGCACTTGGCTACTTAAACTTATCTGAGAGAATGTATATTTATATCTTTGGTGCATACTTAACGGTGTTCTTCATCGGATTCACGTATTGGACCACATTCATGATGACACCTGGCTCAGGTGGACATTAATCTCTATAGCTTTGTGTAAAAGAAGCTGCCCTTCATTGGGCAGCTTCTTTTGGTAGGTCCATTTATTTTTTTTGGACAAGTACATGAAACGCTTCACTGATGCCACCCGGAGAGGCAAAGGAACGGATTGCTCGGTTCAAACGGCTGACCTCCGAGAATGGATCCCGGTTGTCATGCTCTACTAGATGCTGGAACAAACCATGCTCCAGCAAGAATTCTCTTTGTTTACCGAAGTATTCCGTTTGCAACCCTTTCTCTTTCCCCTGTTCGATCAGGGCATCAAAATGGATATGTGTGGTGAGGTCCATTTTTCCAGGATGAGAAAGCGAATTTTCTATCATCTGATGCTTATAGTACCCTCTCAATGTTCCATTCCTCAATTCGGGCTGGAGAAGCTCATCATTTTGATAGCCATAATCGACGGTTACAAGCAACCCTTCCCCCAAACAATGCGTGATCTCATCCAACCAATCCATCATGCTCAATGGGATCTCAATCCTGTGACCTTCTGGAATCGTCAAACCACTCCAAGCCAGCCATTCCAGCACTCTTTCATCACTCAGAGGTTCAAGCAGTTCGTACAAACCGTTCTCTTCATCAAACGAAACCTTCACTTCAAACAGAGCGTTGCCTTTTTTCTCGACGACATGAACCGGTAATGCGTCCAACAGCTCATTTGAAAAGATGATTCCTCGGTAAGGGCCATTTTCCTGAAGCTCCGCAATACTTGTATGAAAAGTGACATTGTTATGATCGCTTAAACGGGATCGTGCTTCATTCTTATGTTCTGAGCTGATCTCTACAAACTCATAAACCAGTTCCTTATAGCGGTCTGGTTTGTGTTTTTTTACATAATCCAAAACTTGTTCAGCAAACGCTCCTGTTCCTCCTCCCAGCTCACATATGCGAAAAGGCAGGTCATGATTCAAGCAATACTGCTCGAAATAATCCGCGAAGATCCACGCAAAGACAGGATGGACGGAGCTGGAAGTATAGAAATCTCCTTGTTTGCCAATCTTGGGTTGCTCGTTCTGATAGTACCCCTTCTCAAGGTAAAGGACCGTCTCCATATAGGTTGCAAAATCAATTGAACCGTTGGATGATGCGATTTTCTCCCGCAGGATGTCCTCTATTACCGTTTCACTCATAGTGAAAAGCCGTTGAGGAAAGGATTGGTGTTCATCTCTTCTCCAATGGTCGTCGATGGTCCGTGACCAGATAATACTTCCGTATCTTCATCCAAAGTGAGCAATTGATCGTGGATGCTCTGAATCAATTGATCGTGGTTTCCACCCGGTAGATCGGTACGTCCGATGCTGCCCATGAATAACGCATCTCCGCTGACGACGATTCCACTTTTCTCGAAATAAAATGAAACACTTCCAGGGGAATGCCCCGGAGTATGAAGTACCTGACAAGAGAATGAACCGACTTTCAGCTCTTCCCCAGGGTGTAATTCATGATCTGCCGGTTTCACGGACACAGGCTTCACCATCGGGAAGAAACTCGATCCGTTCAATTGAGCATCACCGAGCCAATCAAACTCTTTTTTATGTAAATAGACAGGTAAGTTCCACTTCTCTCTCACTTCATCAAGTGCACCGATATGGTCAAAATGAGCATGTGTCAACAGTACCGCAATCGGTTTGACTCCAATAGCGTCCAATTCTTGAATGATGCGATCGCCATCGCTTCCAGGATCGATGATCAAACCTTCTTTCTGATCATTCCATAAGATGTAACAATTTGCTTGTACGGGTCCAACCGTTAAACGTTTCCAATCCATTCTATCGCCTCCATTGCCATGTATCTCTTTTTATTCTACACTATACTTACAATATCAAATACTAAATAGGTTTTGAAAGCGAGGATGCTATGCAAACGGTTTATGGTGTTGAACACAAGGAACTCAGAAACCAAGGGTCAGGCTTCATCAGTCAATTCGTCCGAAAAATTGCAAACGCTGCCAATGTGGTCGATCGGGATGATCGTTTATGCATCGTACAATCTGAAGAAGATTTCCGTGCTCTTCAAGACTTGTTCCAGAAAGAAAATGTGTTGGAGGAAAGCTTTGAGCTTTATCCGCTCCAATCTCCTACAACAACCTTCAACACCGATTATGGGTTCGTCTCCACTTCCAATCATGCATACCTTTATAAGGAGATGACGATTCCTTTCCAAGTGGAAAATGAAGGGGAAAGTGAAAAAATGGCGATGATGCAGATGGAAGAGCATTTAGTAGGAGAAGACGACTCCGTCAGTCCGATCATCTATTTCGCTGATCGAAAGCAGAAAGAGTTGATCGAGCAGATTGCGTCCGCTTATGGAGTAAACGTCACATTTTTGTAAGGAAGGATTCTCGACATTGTCAAAAAAAACAGGTACAATAGGATAGGCAATCATTCTCTTACATAGATTGTTTTAGAAGAAACAGGTTATATTAATACTAACTAGAAAACTTTCTGAATTGATAAGGGGGGGAAATCTTATGGCATTGTCAATAATCTTTGGCCTTGTAACCCTTTTTGCATTATGGGCGGTATTTAGAGAACTGAAAAGGAAAAATGTATTTGCATTGGGCTTCGCATTCTTGACTCTAGCGGTGTTCGGATGGTTTACGGTGATGACAGTCATCGACCTATTCCACACTGGTGGTTGGGGCGCTGGTCACTAAATCATACTGAACGGTAAAAAGACCCGGTCTTCCATAGACCGGGTTCTTTTTTATGATGGATCATTCAGTTTCGATTGAATCGTATTGACCTTGTCCTTCATGCTCACCTTCTTATCTCTTCGATCATCGATCCGGATGTTCGTTGCGACCCTCTGGATTCCATTTTGGAAAGGTACTTCATGTACTTGTCGGATGACCTCCAGCAAATCTTCCATTTCCCCCTCAATCAAAGTACTCATCGGGGTAAGCTCATAGTGGATCTTATCAGTATTCGCCTCCAACACCTTCTGGATTTCTACTACATAGTCACTCACACTCGGTGTTTCAGTACCGATGGGGATGACCGTTATGTCTACGATTGCCATGTTTATTCCTCCTCTTTTCAAGTATGTAGATCAATCAATTGCATTTTATCATTATAATAGAACCGGTATAAAAAGATTGTAACAAGCATCGCACAAACCGCCACAGAAACAAAGATACTGAGCGAAATGACGATCTGATATCTTACGGCATCCAATGGTGAAACGCCACCAAGAATCAATCCTGTCATCATTCCTGGCAATTGTACGAGACCGATCGTCTTCAATCCATCAATGTTCGGAATCATCGCTGCCTTCAAGGTCTTGCGGATGATTTGTAGTGAGGATTGCTTTGGGTTTGCGCCTAAAGATAGTGCCGCGAGAATTCTCCCTCTCTCTTCTTTAAATTGGCTTTGCAATCTTTCAAGAGCAAGTCCGATGGCAATCATGCTGTTTCCGATGATCATTCCGCTGATCGGAATCACTTTTTCAGCTGTAAAAGGAATGTATCCGAAGCCGAGCCAGAGGGAAATGATAAACACCTCGATCAAGGCGATGACCGCAAACACCACCACTCTGACATAAGGAATCCCTTTCCCTTTTCTTGCTGCATTCAAGGTAGCAACGACAATCATTACCGCAACCCACAAGCCGATTCCTTGCCAACTCGGTAAATCAAATAGAAAAGTCAGCACATAACCGATGGCGAAAAGTTGCACAACACCACGGAGTGAAGACCATAATACCGGTTTGGAAAGATTCAATGAAAACCAGTAGGAAAGCGAAACGGGTATCATCACAAAGACGATGATGAATAGCAACGATAAATTCGAGATTTCAGTGGTTCCTTGCATGGTCGTCATTCCTCCAAGAACAGTTTCAGCGTTTCGGTCTGGGGGTTTTGGAACAATTCTTCCGTATTCCCTTTTTCGATGAGTTGTCCATCTTTTACAAAGATCGTCTGATCTCCCATCCGTTCCGCCTGTCGAAGATTATGGGTGACCATCATGATCGTAAGTGCTCTTTCTTCTTTAAGTTTAAACAATAGGGATTCTATATGTTCGATGGTCTTGATATCCAGTGCGCTTGTCGCTTCATCCAACAAAAGGATAGACGGTTTGTTCGCCAATGTTCTCGCCAGTGCCACCCTTTGTTGCTCTCCGCCGGACAACGTACTCACTTCTCTTGATATGTAAGATTGCGGAAGTTTAACAAGCTCTAATAAACGTTTCGTTTCACCGGGCTCCCATTCACCGCAAAGTTTCGGTCCATATTCGATGTTCTCTTCTGTCGTACCATCAAAAAGATAAGCGGACTGGAACACCATTCCGATTTCCCGACGGAGTTTCGTTACCGGTAACTCTCGAATATCTGTCCCTTTATAAAAGATACGTCCTTCATGAGGCTCTTCCAATCGGTTCAGTAAGAGTAACAAACTGCTTTTTCCTGCACCAGATGGACCGATAACAGTCGTGATCTCTTTGGATTGAAGCTCAAAGGAGATGCCTTTCAGCACATCCGTCGTTAAGTTATCACTTTTCAAAATAGCCGTAGATTCCATACATTCCGCTCCATACATTTCTTTAGTTCTATTGTTCACAAACAATGAATGATTTAACATTTCAGCCTTAACTATAACAAAAAACCTCCGGTAATACTTATCCGGAGGTTTCATTCACTCTATATTAACTTCTCACCCGATACGATGTGCCAGTGCAAGTGTTTGGAGTCCTGATAACGTCCGAGGTTTGTGATGACTCGACAAGCCCCGTGTTTATCCTCTACTTTTTCGGCTACCGTCCGGACGACTTCCATCAACTCTGAAAATAAGCCAAGATCATGCTCTTCCACTTTTGTAAGGGAAGGGATGTGTTTTTTGGGGATGGCTACGATATGTACTTGATAGGCCGGTCTTGTATGATGGTAAGCTAGAACATTCTCCGTTTCATGCACCTTATCCACTTCTGTATTGCCACTCAACACTTCATCACAATAAAAATCATTCGTCATGTTTTCGGTACTCTCCCTCTCATTTAATATCGTCTTTTAAACAGTTCTGGGTAATCTACAATCAGCCCATGCTCGTCTACTTTAATTTCGGTTTGGAACGTCCCACTCTCATATTGAAAAAGGCGATGAGTATCCGTGTGTTCAAGGTATGTGTAGCGCTGTTTCACCTTTTTATACACTAATGAAGGTATCGAGACGTAGACCATTTCAAAATCCCTTGATTGGTTGCGTTTCCATTCGAGGCGATTGACGGGCAACGAATTGGAAAAAGGTGTAGCCGATAAGTCGACATCGATCGCTCCTTCCAATGCCACTATTCGTTCTCCGTTCTCTTTGAACCAGTTTCCATTCCCATTCGACGTTAATTTCAGTGTGTGGTGAGAATCAACAACGATTTCAAGATCTCGCGTCACCCAGTTTTCCAGATGAAGTGAGTAGCTCACTTGATGAGGAACCTCGTCCATGAACAGAATGGTGCTATCCACTTTTACCATTGTGTCTTCCTTATTCAATTCAAGAACTTCACTCCCATACGCTTCAACATTCTCCCACATGACTTTCAACATCAGCACTGTCCTTCCCCCTTTTCTACACATCATCTTAACACAAATTTCCATATGTCAAGTTAACCATTACATAAAAAAACCAAACCTACAAAAAGGTTTGGTTTTCTATCACATATATAAGCTGGCCAGCATGATGCCTAAGCTTTCTTGATAAATCTCATCGTATTGACTGATGGGCAGCGGGTTGACCCCTTCTCCCAATTCTACTGTATAGCCTGGTCTTTGCCATTCCTGGATGTACCAGTCTTTATATCCTGCATAACTATCAACGTAGCGGACAGGCTTATAACCGCTCACTCGCTCAAATTCCTGAACGATCGTCTCTGCGTATGGAGGCTCTAGACCTTCATAACCCCAATAGATTTCTTCACCTTGCGTATGAAAAGCGATGACCCGGTCAAAATCCTCCGCCTCAATCAATTCCGCCATAGCGATTGCTTCTGGTTCACTTAAAGGCTCCTCCCCCGGATAATCCCTCGGGGCTGGGTTTTGCGGTTTTCTAGCCTTTTCTATTTCCCATTTCGCTGGATATTGATTGTTCAAATCCACTCCACGAATATTCGCTTTCCAACCTGAATAATCGGGGTTTCCATTGTTCAGCTCTATTACATAATCTCGATAGTAGTCATCATCAGGTGGTCCGTTCAACACAAGATCGACCCCATCCGGATTTACCATAGGAACGATGGATAAAGTTACACCATCATAAAATGGAGACATGTTCAATCCTCTGATCGACCACTGATTGTTCAACGAGAGAAGATAGTCGTTCAAGAAATTCATCAGTACCGCTGTCGTAATCCATTCCTGTGCGTGAAAAGCACCGTTCATATGCACTTTCTTCGGGCCATTGCCGATTTGGATTTCTGGGATGCTTTTTCCCAGTACAGACCGGCCAATGCTTCTGATCTTCATAAATGGATATATACTATTGAGCCTTTTCAATTGATTCATCATTGTAGAATAGTCGTAGTCCATTTTAGGTGTCACGATCGGCTGGAGGACTCGGACCGGTACAAGGATGATCTGGCCGATTTGAAGGTTGCTTGGTGCTGTATTCGGGTTCATGATCGTAAGCGCGTCCAGAGGGATCTTCCGCCTTTGCGCTATCTTATAAAATGTATCACCTCTCTGGATTGTATACTTTTCTTGTACATAGCCAGGAATCTCAACTTGCTGGTTGATCTGCAGTTGAGATGGGTCGATTGAGCGGTTCGAATCAATGACAAGACGCAAGGGTACATTGAATACTTTAGCGAAATACCAAAGACTATCTCCTTTCCGTACAGTCACTTTCATGGTAGATTCCCTCCAAAAACCATTCTCCCATCATGTATATGGACAAATTCTTCTTGTTATGAGTATAGCATCATAAAAAAGTGCCAGGTACCAGTCAAAAGCCCTTGCCCTGTAAGGGATCTTTTGAGGTACCTGGCACTGGATCGAAGATATAAAAAGCCGCACCAACTGAATTTGTCGGTGCGGCTCTTGTTACTCCTACTCTTCTTGCTTGATTTGACCCGTTTTTGAGTCAAAGAAACGGAGAAGGTCTCCATAAATGATTCGGTCAGAATAATCCAATTCTTTCTTCGCTTTTTCCATGAACGGTTCACATGCTTCTTTTTCGACAGGTTCACCTGTTTCTTTTTCGTAACATGTGTTGTCCGTGTACACGTGATCTTTCGTAATGAAGCTTCCATCACGAAGGACAGTGAAGTCTTGACGTTCTTTAGAGAACAGGTCAGATCCGAAATGGATCGTGTTCTTCGTTTCAATACCTAGAAGGTGCATGATCGTCGGACGAAGGTCCACTTGACCACCGACAGTATCCATCACTTTCCCTTTTCCATTACCAGGAATGTGGATATACATCGGTACACGCTGCAATTGAGTAGATTCGAAAGGTGTAATTTCTTTACCTAAGAATTCACCCATCGCTTTGTTATGGTTTTCGGATATTCCGTAATGGTCACCATATAGGACGAACATCGTATCTTCATACATACCTTCATTCTTCAAGCTATCGAAGAACATTTTCACAGCTTCGTCCGTATAACGTACCGTCGTGAAGTAACGGTTGACGGTACCGTCATTTGAATTCCACTCTGGAATGAACTCGTCTTCCTCTTCAAGACTGAATGGGAAGTGGTTCGTCAATGTGATGAACTTCGTATAATAAGGTTCAGGCATTTCTTTCATATGATCGACGGATTGTTTGAAGAAGAATTCATCTTTCATTCCCCAACCAATCGATTCTTCAGGTTTTACATCATAATCATTGATATCGTAGAAACGCTCATAACCAAGTGACTTATACATGATGTCACGGTTCCAGAAACTCTTGTTGTTCGCATGTAGGCTTGCCGTGTAATATCCTTTTTCCTTTAACATTTCAGGAGCAGCTTGGTATTCATTCTGTGAGTGAGTGAAGAATACAGCTCCACTTGGTAAAGGATACATGGAATTCGCCAACAAGAACTCAGAGTCTGACGTTTTTCCTTGACCCGTTTGGTGATAGAAGTTAGGGAAATAGAATGTATCTTTGTCTTTCTTCAACTGGTTCAAGAAAGGTGTAATCTCATGGCCATCCATATCGTTATCAATAACGAAGTTCTGGATAGACTCAAGAGAAATCATGACCACATTCTTGCCTTCTGCGGCACCGAACATTTCAGGGTCTGGCTTTTTATAATCTGCTTTTACATAGTTTTCAATATCAGCAATCTCACTACCATCCGCAAGCGCACGTTGAGCTTTAGCTTTGGATTGGATGATTGCATCATAAGCATGGTAGTTATACGTACCAATGTTCTTGATCAACATTTCTCTGTCAAATGAACGTGTCAACAACTGTGGACGTTCCGTTTCAGCAATACCTACGTTGACGATGAAGATGATCAAGCTGGAAGCGAACGCGAGTCCGATCTTTTTAGAAGAGACTTTCGGCGCTTCAATTTTACGCAATTTCATATAGACGGCGATGAAAATAAGATCGACGAATAATAGTAGGTCGAATGGATAAATTAACGATGTAATACTACTACCCAGGTCACCCATGTTGCTTGTCTGGAATAATACCGGAATCGTAATGAAATCATTAAAGAAACGGTAGTAGACCATATTGGCGAACAGAATGAATGAGGCGATCAAATTCAATATTAGAGTGGCAATATTACGGGAGCGCCCTGAGAAAAAGAGGGCAAACGCCATAATGAAGACCACTGAGCTTAATGGGTTGATCAATAGAATTAGTTCTTGTATCGCATTTTCGATTTTCAGGTCAAATGAAACTTTGTAAACAAGATACGATTTGATCCATAACAAAACACCTGTGATGATGAGAATCTGATATTTTGATAGGGTGTTTTTCAGCATCGTATTGTTACCTCCTTGACAATGATGTCTTCGTTATTTTAGTCATTTTAAGCGGTTCATAATCTTAATAATATCTCAAAAGTTTCTTCACTCGTTTTTCACATGATTGTTATATTACTCCCTTTCAAACAATTTTTCAAGTGAAAATTGAACTTTTTCAAGATATTGTAAAATAGCTTGTCAAACACTAGAATATTTATTCCCCAACAAAAAATAGTCTTAAACCTATAGACGTATGAATAAGAAAAAAGTTTTGTCATTTTCCGTTTTTTGGTGATATTTCACACTTTTTTCACATTTATGAACGGAACTTTGTACTACTCTCTAGATAACCCAAAACTATTTTACTACTAAACAAGAAGAAACTTGGCTATGCCAAGCTTCTCTTCGTGCTTTCCATTCGTGATGACGCGCTCGGTCGAATGAATATGAAAAAGGGTCTTAACTATAGACCCTTTTGTTGTTGATTGGTATAGTATTCGATTCAAAAGTCCATTATGAGAGGATATCCCGTCAACTTTTACGGGGTGTCATTGAATACGAGACCCGCTCCACCGATCACGCCAGCGTCATTTCCTAAGCTTGCGATGGCAAAGTCCGCACCTTCATACACTCTTGGTAACGCATATTTTGCAAATGCTTCTTTCAACGGTTTCAACAATTCATGATCCGCTTTCGAAACGCCACCGCCGATGACGATTTTTGAAGGATTTAGTGCAGCAGACATATTTGCAATCGCCAATCCGAGGTGATGTGTGATGATGCCGATGACTTCCTGCGCCCATTCGTCATCTTCTGCAGCTGCCGTGAACACCTCTTCAGATGTAATGCTACCTTTTTCAGATAAAACCGCATGAAGCTTGCTTTCTGGATGCTGATCGAGACCTTCTGTCGCAATGCGCGCGATGCCGGTTGCTGATGCAATCGTTTCCAAACAACCCGTCTTTCCACAATTGCAAGGAGCACCTCCATCCACAATCGACGTAATGTGCCCGATTTCACCAGCCATGCCGTTCACCCCGTGAAGAATTTTACCATCTAGGATAATTCCGCCCCCGATCCCAGTTCCGAGGGTGATGCAAATCATATTGGAGGCCTGGTTCCCAGCGCCCATCCACATTTCTCCGAGCGCTGCAATGTTCGCATCATTGTCTACATGAACCGTCAAACCTGTCTTTGCTTCGAGATCATCCTTTAGCGGATAGTTCTCCCAGCCAAGGTTCACGGCTTTATAGATGAATCCGTTCGTCATGTTAATGAAGCCAGGTGCTCCCATTCCGATTCCTTCAATTTGAGAAGGATCTATATTCAATGATTGCAACTTTTCCTGAATGGAATTTGCGATATCATTCGATATGTTTCTTCCATTATTATTAGTATCCGTTGGAATGTTCCATTTTTCCACAATTGTCCCTTTGAAGTCGACGATTGCCATCTTGATCGTCGTGCCTCCTAGGTCAACTCCAATCGACAGTCTTTCCATATGTCTCATCCTTTTAATTCAATTTATTTAACTTGCTTTGTTCGCTTTTGATTATCAGAATGGCCAGGCGGAATTCGTCGTTCTGGATCAATCCATTCTGAAAGAGCTCTTGCAGCTCCCCATGCATCATTTCGAGATCCGCTCCGCGGTCACCCGTATAAATGAATGTACCGAAGCGTTTCAATATGTTTTGTACATCGAATAATGTCTTCATATATGATTTCACCCATCCGTATTATATCACTATTCGTTTGTTAAGAAAGGCTCTCCTCGTCTGTTTATTGCCTCAATGTAAAAAAGAGAAGCAGATATCTGCTTCTCTACCGGTCGGGATCTTTCGGGTGTAACACGGTCGGCCTCCGGTTTTTCAAAGGGATTGGAGAGCGGATCAAAACGTCTCGGAATCCTTTATAAGAAAACGGGATGAACGGCCATAAATATGGAATGTGGAAAGACTTCAATCTGACAAGCATGATGATCCATAATGTGGTCCCTAATACATAACCAGCGACACCGAACAAGGCGGTCGCAATTAAAAGAACCAGTCGGACGAGTCGATTCGCCAAACTCATCTCGTAAGTTGGCGTTGCGAATGACCCTAATGCCGCAATCGCGATATAAAGGATGACTTCGTTAATGAAAAGCCCTACTTCAACCGCAACTTGCCCGATCAAGATGGCAGCGACCAATCCAAGTGCTGTTGCAAGAGAGGATGGTATGTGGACGGTCGCCATCCTCAATATATCCAGTCCGATCTCAATGATGATGAACTGGAAGATAAGCGGTACGTCCCCCACCTCTTCAGGTCCGATAAAAGCTAATGTAGCAGGCATGAGATCGGGGTTCACCGCTAACAAGTACCAGAGCGGCAGTGAAAAGATCGACAAAAATACCGCTAAAAATCGAACGAGCCTCAAATATGCACCGACAATCGGCTTTTGTCGATACTCTTCCATGTGCTGCAAATGATGCCAGAATGTCGCCGGAGTAATCAACACACTTGGAGATCCATCGACAAAAATCAGCACATGTCCTTCATATAAATGAACCGCAGCTGTATCTGGTCTTTCTGTATACCGGACAAGTGGATAGGGATTCCAATGTCGTCCACAGACAAATTCCTCGATCGTCTTTTCAGCCATCGGCAATCCATCCGTATCAATCTTCGAAAGGGAGTCTTTGATTTTCTCAACAATATGAGGGTCTGCAATGTCTTCAATATAAGAGACACATATGTCCGTTTGGGAACGCCGCCCGATACTCATATATTCCATACGGAGAGATCGATCTCGTACTCTCCTTCGGGTCAACGATGTATTGAAAATGATCGTTTCAACGAATCCATCTCTTGAACCTCTGACGACCCGTTCAAGATCCGGTTCTGATGGTCCCCTCACCGGATAGGTACGGGCATCGATGACGATGACCGTATCTACGCCTTCTACAATAAGGAGAGTCGGACCACCTAGAGAAAAGTCGATCGCTTTATCGAGATCATCCTCTGTGTCGATTTCCATATAGGGTAAATGTGTGCGCATCAGCTTCGTGAGCGGATCCGGTTCTATCTGATCAGGATCGAGTTCCGATAATAGCTTCATCAAGTAGTGCATGATTTCATCTTTTACAAAACCATCAATCATGAAGAAACTCATCTTCCGACCGGCATACTCCATTTCGAGATGGATCTGATCGAAGCTGATTCCGATGCCGAGTTCTTTTTTACAATATTCAACGGTTGATTCGTAATCTTTGATTGGCGGTACATCTTTATGGTGTGGCATAACTCCCCATCCTTTCAATTACCATCATTAACTAATTTGTGAGCTGGCATACTTCAGGATTAGGAGTTAAAAAAGAACACCGGCTGAAGCCAGTGTTCTTTCCGTTCAAGTTTTAGCTGTTCATTTCAGATCGTAAGTAATGGTAGATGAGGCGTCCAGTGTGCAGCAAGGAAGTCTCGTGTGTACGTTCGAAGGCGTGCGAAGCATCGATACCAGGACCGATCAATCCATGCTTCACATCGAATCCAGCGCGGATCGCAGCAGATGCGTCCGATCCGTAATAAGGATAGATATCCATTTGATACTGGATTTGGTTCTGTTTCGCAAGATTTTCAAGGTGCTTCCTCAATCCTAAATGGTACGGTCCACTTGAGTCCTTCGCACAAATGGAAACCGTATATTCATCGGTCGACTGCCCGTCACCGATCGCACCCATGTCGACTGCTAAGTATTCTTCCGTTTCAACCGGGATGTTGGAGTTTCCTCCGTATCCGATTTCTTCATTGTTAGAAATCAAGAAATGCGTCGTGTGAGGGAGTTCGATACCCTCTTCTTTCAATTGTTTCACCACATGCATGAGGAGTGCGACGCTCGCTTTATCGTCAAGGTGTCGGGATTTGATGAATCCGCTCTTCGTCATTTCAACTCTAGGATCGAACGAAACGAAGTCCCCTACTGAAATGCCGAGCTTTTTGACATCATCTGCTGAAGAGACCCGCTCATCCAAGCGTACTTCAATATTGTTCTCGTCCCGTTTGGCTTCTCCAGAATCCTTATACACATGGACGGATGTCTGATGCATCAAGATCGTACCTGTGAAGGTTTCGTTTTGCGACGTTTCAATTTCACAATACTCCCCTTCTACATGGTTCCATCGGAATCCACCGATCATGGAAAGCTTCAATCGGCCATTCGGCTTGATTTCCTTCACCATCGCACCTAATGTGTCGACATGTGCCGTCAGGAAACGATGCTGCTCGTTATTTTTCCCAGGTAAAGTGATCAACAATCCGCCTTTGTGGTTGCGGGTTGTTTCGATCCCTAACTTCGTGAAGAATTCATCGACATGACTGATCACGCGATCCGTATTACCGGATGGACTAGGAATCGTGACCAGACCTTTGATCAGTTCCATGATTTCTGTCGTATTGATGTTTTCATTCATTGGTAAATCCCCCTATGTACAAACTATTCCTTCTAAACTCCCGGACACGCTCATATTTTAATATGGAACGGATTGTCCACGGAGGTTTTAAAGGTATGAAAAGAAAAAGAATCTTATTCATTCTGCTTGCAGCAGTTACTGCAACTTCCTTCTATATGTATCATAACCAATCTTCGGATGTAAAAGAAAGCATTATCTATTTTCCGATCGATCCGGATGTGTCTTTTTCCAATGCAAACACGAAAGTGAACATTTTAGAGGAAAAAGATGAAGATGAATATACGGTCCAATGGAAAGTGGATTCTACCCTTGGGAAAAAGGCATATTTAAGGCAGGACATTTCGCTCTTATATGAAGACGGGATGCTGAGAGATACCCTTTCCAAATGGGAACAAGAAGCCGATACACTTCAACAGAAAAAGATTATTACAAATGAAGATAGTGGTCATTTCGAAGCGATCAGCTTTCATCATGCTGAGCTGCACCACCCTAATGATATCATCAAAAGCGCTCAGACAATGAGTTACGATGAACTCTATGTAATTGACTCACCTCTTCAGCCTTTGGAATCGTTCAAGACACCAGAGACGAAGGAAGATGAAATCAATAAAAAAGTGCTGGACCATGCGACCAATCAACAGCTGAAAGTCATCTGGCATAATTTGATTAAATACTTCAACGTTCCGGTTGAGAATTACTACATGATTCCTCTGACGAAGCTGTACGATTATTCCATGGTACCCTTACCTGGCTTGTCAAAAGAAAAAACCGACCAAGTGATCGGTGGGTTATGGGAAGGAATCTATAAGAATTACTTTTTAGGGGTGAAAAATGAAACCGGAGAAGTCGAATCTCCGATTGGGAGCAGTCTGCCGCTTATCCTTGTGAGCAAAGATATGACGCATCTCTTGGTTTTAACAGAAACGAAGTCAGGCAGAAATGTCCAACTCGTTCAATACATCGATCCTTAAAGTTCGTCCAGCTAGAAAAGGTCCTGGACGAACTTTTCACGTACACCAGGTACTTTCATGAATCCGCGAACTGCAATGGAACGTAGAAACTTCATGCCTAAGATCATATTCAACAGCTTGTATCGATTTTGATAAACCAATATTGCACCGACAAAAAACAATAGCCATTTCATGAATCCATATCTCATCAACCATTCCACCTTTCCTCTATACTATCTGATATTGTTTGAAGAATTATGCAAGACATTTACTAGAGCACTCTGAGAATGGGAAAAGTTCTTGATGACAACCACTAACTGGTAATGAAAAAAGAGAAATCCCGATATCAAGACCACCAAACATGAAAAAAACCCTGCAAAGCGCATGGTGCGCTTGCAGGGTTTTTCATTATTTTCCAACGATCTGTAGTTCTTTTGGAAACTTCGTCAACGTCTCATATCCGTCTTTTGTGACTAGCACATCGTCTTCGATTCGGACGCCGCCGATATCAGGAAGATAAATGCCTGGTTCAATCGTATACGTCATACCCTCTTTGAGGAGATTGTCGTTGTTCTCGCTCATGGAAGGATACTCGTGGACATCGATTCCGATGCCGTGTCCGATACGATGCGGGAAGAAATCTCCGTAACCAGCGTTCGTGATGATATCACGCGCTTTTCGGTCAAGATCACCGAGTCTCGTACCCGGCTTGGAGATGTTCAACGTTTCAAGTTGAGCCTCCAAGACGATATCATAGATTTCCTTCTGCTTGTCATTGACCTCCTGGAACGCTACAGTCCGAGTGATATCGGAGCAATAACCGTCCAACACGACACCTAAGTCGAACAATACGAGATCGCCTTTTTTCAATTTGCGGTCGCCAGGGTTACCGTGTGGCTGGCCGGATTTTTCACCGAACAGGACCATCGTCGAGAACGACATTTCACGGATTCCCTTCTTTTTCAACTCATACTCAATGGTTGCAAGGACTTCCATCTCGGTGCATCCTTCTCGGAGTGCATTGACTCCCGTCTCTACACCGAAGTCTGCCAATTCAGCAGCTTTTCGTAAAATCTTCAGCTCATCTTCGTCTTTGATCAGACGCAGTTCGTGAAGCTTTTCCTCTGCACTGTTGAACGTGACAGATGGATAACGCTTCATGATCTGTTCGGCACGCTCATAAGATAGCGTTTCTTTTTCGATCGCCACATGATCAGCTTCTGTAACACCGCGATCCTTCAACGCCGAGTGGATCATATCCCAAGGGTTGTCCGCATCGCCGTGACCGATGATTTCGTATTTCCATCCAGCATCTCTTGCCTGAGACACTTCCATTCCGGGACAAACGAGGAATGGTTCCTTGTCTGGAAAAACGAACATTCCGAGTAACCGTTCATGCGGTTCACATTCAAAATTCGATAGATAAAAGACATTGGCAGAAGAGTGGATGAACGCGAATGTTTGTCCACTCTCTTGCAACCATTTCGAGAAACTTTCTAACCGTTGATTCATTTCAGACCACAACCTTTTACCAGTATTCATTTCAATTATTCGATTGTTTTTCCATTAATCCTGTTTCGTCGGTTTTGTCGTAGCAAGTGTAACGACAATCAGTACGATGACTGCAACAGGGACAGCAAATAGAACACTGTTCAGTTCAAATGGTTTCGCCAATGGGATTTCCCAGATTAGCGTCGTCAAGACACCGGCGATCATGGATGAAACTCCACCATACAGGTTGACGCGCTTCCAGAAGAAGACTGCCAACACGGCTGGTGTAATTCCTGCACCATAGACAGTGTAAGCGTACATTTGAACCGACAATACAGTTGGGAAGAAGCTGATGATGACATATGCAAGGGAACCAAGAATGACGATGAACCATTTTGTCATCTTAAGCAACTGGTGATCCGTTGCATCCTTCTTAAGATACTTCCCAAAAATATCATACGTTACGTTCGTAGCTGCTGACAACAGATATGAATTCCCTGTCGTCACGATGAATGCTGTAGCTGCAGCCAGCAAGATTCCTCCAACGAACGTCGGCATCGCTACAGTTGTCGCCATCAGAGCCATTCCCGGATCAATGTTCGGGAAAAGAGAACGTGATGCGAAAGCGATCAATCCGATTGTTGGTGAAATGAGTAGCATGGCAACGAGCCATCCGATTTGTGCTTTTTTCGAAGAGCTGTCCCCTTTAGATGATGCAAGACGCTGATACATGTTCTGGTCAGCAAGCAATAGGAACAATGAAGGGAGCAGATATCCTAACAGCTGGATGTTTGTCAATGAGCCGCTGAAGGTCAAATGCTCTTTCGGTACATTCGCCACAATGTTGTCCCAGCCACCTGCGATGACAAAGATCGTAGGCAACGTAATTCCAAGACCTGCTACCATCAAGAATGCACTGATAGCATCGGTTGGCGCCACGGAACGGAGTCCACCGATTGTCGCTAGGAAAATGATCAATGCTGCACCGATGATTGTTCCTACCTCTACCGAAATGCCCGTCGTAAGATTAAGAATGAATCCGAAACCTTTCATCTGGTAGGAAACAATACCGACGTATGCAAGGATAATGATGATTCCTGCCAACATCCTCGCGAACGCACCGTATTTTTCTTCAAGGATAGAAGAAACGGTATATTTTCCGAATGCACGTATTCTAGGTGCAATGACATAAAGGACAAAAATACCGACCAATGTCGGGATCGCCATCAAAAGCGCTGGAATGATTCCATAGGTGTACGCCATCGAGGTTTCCCCGCCGGAAATACTCCCACTTCCTGTCCAAGTGGCAAGTAGGGTCCCTGTCAATACAAGCGCACCTAATCCTTTACCAGCAAGAATGAAATCCTCACTGTTTGAAACTTTCTTTGAAAAGTAAATTCCTAATCCAACCATGAGAATGCCGTAAGCAATGACAAACCATAGTAGATTTGGATTATGTGTAATTTCCATTACGTAAAAGTCACTTCCTTGTCTAAGTTGTTTATTTCTTATGATGCGCACCGTTTTGTATCCTAACACAACTAGACAGGGCGTAAAGTTTGCCAGGTGTTTCGAACTGGAAAACTTTAGTGTTATATGTCATATCCTGCATAAAAACAACCACTATCGTACCTGCATTTTGGAAATTACAGGTGAATAGTGGTTGATCCTTCTAATATTATAGTACCTAAGTACTGATTTGTTTTTCGCATTGTTGTCAAAAACGCGTTATTATTTTGAATTTTTGTGTACTTTTTATAGTGTACAGCTTCTTTTTACTGTCGTAAACACCCATTTCTCGAAAAGTTAAAGGCGATGTCGGCGACGTGGAATGATCGCTCTGATCAGTGATCTTGGAATGAACGTGACGATGCGGAACAATTTGCTAATAATACCCATGGCTCATCCTCCTTCATTCTTGATTACTCGTCTAATACACGTTTTGAAGGATTTTTAAACATGGGAACTTACAAAAGGACAATAGAAATGATGCCAGCAGCTAAGTTCGGCAGGCCGAAAGCAAACAACATGTATGCATATCGATTGCGGTTCTTGCGATCTTTTTTCGTTTCAGTGAGATAATTCGCCCGGAGCTGCATCCCGTTTACAAATGCTCCTAGAAGAAGACCGCTGAGGAGCATGGATCCTAGTCCGACTGTACCACCGATTTTATATAGAAGTGTCCAATCACCCGACGTGAAGGTGACGACAATCAATATGAGCAAAAAGATCAAACCTGCAATAAACGCTTTCTTCATTCATGCCCCGCCTTTCATCCAAATAACCAATAGTAGAGTGCAACCAGCATGCCGATCGCAAGTACGATGATGGCTCCGCCTGTCCGGTAAAGCAACTCGAACCACTTATCGGTTTTGTACCGTTTCTTTGATTTAATGGGATCGTATTCTTCATATTCAGTACTTGGTTCTTGTCCGTTTCTTTTTAACAAAGGTGACCCTCCAAACAACTACAAAAACTCTCCTTCTTACTTATTATCCACCTGCTCTTCCAATTCCTTCTCAATTTCCTCATTTGATACACGCCCCTGGCTTTCTTCATCTAGATTGAAATGCTGCAAAAGCGTGTTCAACTTATGATTCATGACGGCAAGGCTGAAGATCACATATAAAATGATGAGTACTTGGACACTAATCAACACAAAACCCATAACGTTCTCCATGTTATAGCCTCCCTCAATTCCGTTTCTTATATCAATGAAAAAAGCTGTTTGGAACATGTTATGAACCAAACAGCTGTTTTACTTCTACTTTTTCATATTTAATCACTCTGAAACGTGGCTTTCACGCCACCGACACCGATTCCTACATAACCTAGCAGGATCGTGAACAGAGGTGAAAGGAACAGGAAGAAGACGTATGGCATATACTCGAGGACGCTGATTTCAAGGGTCGAAGCGAAGAACGCCCCGCTCACTCCCCACGGGATCAACGGATTCACAAGTGTCCCAGCATCTTCTAATGTTCTGGACAGATTCCGTGAATCGATCTGTTGCTCTTCAAAATGAGGCTTGAAGGTTTGCCCAGGTATCAAAATGGACAAGTATTGTTCACCCGTCAACACGTTGACACCGATGGACGATAAGGCCGTCGTGGCAATCGTATTCCCTCGATTGCGGATTTTCGTTTTCATCAAATTGACGAAGGACTCAAGCATCCCTAACCCTCTCACCAGTCCACCGAGGGCAAGTGCAATCCATATGAGTGAGATCGACCACATCATCGACTGGATTCCACCTCGATTGACGATTTTATCAACTGTCGCTTCGCCTGTCTCCAGTTCGAATCCGTTTTGCAGCATGTTAAAAATCACACTGATCGAGCCTTGCCCCTGAATCAGCCATACGGTCAGGATTCCGGTGATGACACCGATGATCAAAGCCGGAATCGTCGGGAATCGAACGAGTGCAAGGATGATGACGACGAGCGGAGATATTAAAGTCCACACACTGATATTGAACGAGTTCTGAAGTTGTTTTTGTACCGGTTCGATGGATGCGAGCGTTTGAGCTCCTTCCCCACCACTTCCGATCACGAGGAAAATGATGATCGTGATGAGGAGTGCGGGTACCGTCGTCCACATCAAGTGCTTGATATGATCGAACAAAGCTACACCGGCAACGGCTGGCGCAAAGTTCGTCGTGTCCGATAAAGGAGACATCTTATCTCCGAAACATGCTCCGCTGATGATTGCACCCGCTGCCAGACCCGGATGAATTCCCAGGCTCATCGCGAGTCCCATGAGCGCGACACCTACCGTCCCGATCGTTGTAAACGAACTTCCCGTGAAGGTCGAAACGATGATCGTCACAAGTAACGCACTTAAAGTAAACCAGCTCGGATCGATCACATTTGTTCCATAGAATAGCATCGTCGGAACCGTCCCACTCATCATCCACGTACCGATCAACATGCCGATAATCATCAAGATAAGTACGGGTTTGATTCCGATCGTGATTCCTTCAATCAGTCCTTTTTCCATCTGGTCCCATTTGTATCCGAACGCTTTTGCGAGAATCGCAATACCCACAAGGGACACGAGCAATGGAATGTGCGGTTCGGTTTTTAATATCAACATGGAAAATAAGATGATGCCCATCAATAATACGAATGATAATAACGCAAACGTCTGCTGCTTCTTTGCTGTCATAATGAATACCCTGCCTTTTCAACACTTTTAGTATCTATGAATGAATTCCTTTTTAAACGTAAAAAAACTGTCAACGACATGTACAGGGGCGATTCGAATCGCGGTACCACCCTGCTTGATGTGTTCAACAGCATCTTCTCGTTCATGATAAAGGTATGAAACCTATAAGCTCCACGGCTGTAATTTCGTTCCGTTCCTTCCTTAGCTCTCACCACCCGCTAAGTCTCTGATGTTTGAAGGAGTGAACTACTGCGGTCCGCTTCAACACTTTTATGCTTTTGTGCGTTTAAGTAATAATGTGGTTCTACTATAAAATGAAATGACGGATTCGTCAAGAAAAAAAACTGACACACATGGATGTCA
Source organism: Pseudalkalibacillus sp. Hm43 (assembly GCF_051842935.1). Classification (GTDB taxonomy): domain Bacteria; phylum Bacillota; class Bacilli; order Bacillales; family Fictibacillaceae; genus Pseudalkalibacillus. The sequence continues at coordinate 1,797,541 of NZ_JBPXRR010000001.1, forward strand.
GTTTCTCAGTTTCGTATAGTCTTCAGGCTTATTGATGTTTTTGAAGGGTTCGATGGAAGAGTATTGAATGTAGGCACAGTTTGTATTTTGAAGTAAATCTGTCAGTCTCCGCTCACCTGCGTCCAACAGTGTGGGAATTTCCTCTTTCGTAGCGTATGAATAGATCGCCGCCAACGGTTGAAGCTTTTCGTCGACGGTCGGAATCACACTGCAATCTGGAGGAAGCATCGTTTTTACAGCATATAGTTGTTGAAAAATTTCCGTTTCCATGACAGGCATATCACACGCGAGCACGAAGTAATCGTGGCCTGGGATGGTCATCATACCCGTGTAAATGCCTGCAAGAGGACCTTGTCCCTGGTATTTTTGTAAGTCGGTAACCACTGTAATCGGTGTCTTGATCCTACCTTTGATTGTGGGATGCGCGACGAGCACCATTTCGTCGACCACCGGTTGCAGGACCTGGATCGCTTTTTCGTAAAAATAAAGCCCATCGATTCGTTCCAGCGCTTTCGGAGTGCCATACCGGCGGGATTCTCCACCAGCGAGGATGATGCCCACTTTCTTATGAGTGGTCATTTCTGAACCCTTTCGTTTGGTGAACCCGGTCCGGGAAAATGAGAAAATCGACAGGCTGATCGAACGACTCACGAGGAATCTCGTCATGAAGCTGAACGCTGTGGAGGAGCGAGACCGTCGTCCCAGTGAAACGATCCAGATATCGATCGTAAAAACCGCCACCGAATCCAACGCGGTATCCGCTTTTATCGAATAAGAGCCCTGGCACGATCAGCAAGCCCATCTCGTTTGGCTCGATTTGGGTTGTTTTTTCCACGATCGGTTCCCTTAAACCAAAATAGACGACTTCGAGCTGATCGAAGGATTCGAGCTTTCGGAAGTCCATCGAGTAATCCTTTGCATGGCATTTTGGAACGGCAACCGTCTTGCCTTCCGACCACGCTTTTTCAATGATCGGGTATGTATCGATCTCATTCCCTCGCGATACCGTCACCCCAATAGTGGCGGCTTGTTTCCACTGATCCGTTGCGAATAATTGCTGCCTGATCTGTTCCGTTTCATTGGCGCGGACATCTGGCGTCAGTTCCGACAGCCGCTTTTGCATGTCCTTGCGTAACGCTTTTTTCCGTTCTTTCATCCGTATCACCTACCTAGCACCAATTTTAACATAATGCTTGTCAGTATGATGGGTTCGAGCTATGCTATTGTAAAAAGATGGAATGGAGTTGATGCTTATTGATTATGAAAGAGAGAGGAGTGCCGGAGGAGTTGAGAATCCTGCGCGCACTGAACAACCGCAAGTCCTTCTCCGATCAAGAGCAGACCAAGTACTTCAACGCGGAAAAAGGATATGAAGGTGAATGCAAATTCGACGATTGGCTCGCTCCACTATTGGATGGAAAGATTGTGTTGAATGATTTGTTGCTGGATTTTAACCAGACGATATTTCAGATTGATTCGTTGTTGCTTACCTCTGAGAAAATCATTCTTTTTGAAGTGAAAAATTTTGAAGGCGATTACTATGTTGAAGGAGATGGTTGGTACTCACTGAAAGGAAAAGAGATTAATAATCCACTGCATCAATTGCACCGGAACACCGTACTTTTGCGAGGACTCTTACGTATGATTGGACTGAAAATCCCCATTGAACCCCGTCTGATTTTCATGAACCCCGAATTTCAGCTATATCAGACCCCTCTTGATCCACCGATTATTTTTCCAAGCCAGTTGAACCGATTCAAAGCTGAGATGAAAAAAGAGCGTTCCTACGCAAATAATCGTATGACGAAAATAGCCCAACATCTATTGAAGCTGCACCTCGATAAAAACCCCAACGCTCGCCTGCCGCAATACAATTATGATGAGCTCCGGAAAGGGATTAGCTGTCCTAAATGTCAGCAGATGTATTCAGAATTAACTAAGACGACATTGGTATGCGATAAGTGTGATGGCGCAGAACCTTATGAACCTGCTGTATTAAAAGCTATAGAAGATTTTCAGCTTCTTTTTCCAGACAAAAAAATAACCACCAATGCGATATATGAGTGGTGTGGGATGGTAGTGTCAGTAAAGAAGATCCGTACTAGTTTAAATAGGAATTTCAATCAAATTAAGTTCGGACCATCAACTTACTATGAAAATAAGAAGTAGAATATTTTGTAATAATGCCGTTCTATTCAAGATAAGAGCAGATACTGTGTTTATCCTGCCCGAAACCAGCAACTTTCCCATTTTGGGGAAGGATAAAGCCTCTACCCTTACCGAAATCAGCAACTTTCCCATTTTGGGGAAGGATAGAGCCCCTACCCTTACCGAAATCAGCAGCTTTCCCATTTTGGGGAAGGATAGAGCCCCTACCCTTACCGAAATCAGCAGCTTTCCCATTTTGGGGAAGGATAGAGCCCCTACCCTTACCGAAATCAGCAGCTTTCTCATTTTGGGGAAGGATAGAGCCCCAATCCTGCATATTAAATACGAAACCCCACACAAAAAGAAAAAAACAGCAGGAATGCTCCTACTGTTTTACTTCGTTTCGCGGTGTAGTGTGTGACGCTTCAATCTTGGGCTGTATTTCTTAAGCTCCATACGATCTGGGTTAGTACGTTTGTTTTTAGAAGTGATGTAGTTACGGTCACCAGTTTCTGTGCAAGCTAATGTAACTTGTACGCGCATAATGTTTCCCTCCAAACTATCTACAATGTTTAAGCGTACGAAACGATCACCCAGCGGATGACCGATCGCTTAACTGTTAGTTTTTATAATCTTATCGTCAAAATGACACCTTTGTATGATATCAAATTTGACAAAAATAATCAAGATGCTTAATAGAGGGAAAATCATTAATTCTTCGCAGCGGCCAAAAACCCTACAACTGCTGGTATGTCTTGATTTTATTCTTGAACGATTCGCTCGTTTTACGCGCAAATTCCAAGTCCGGTGCCTGCGAGTAGATCGTGAATGTCGGATCTACGATATCTGGTAAAATGAGCGTCCATCCTCCGTTCGGGTGATAGACCTTGATGCCATCCACCAAATCGGTGATCTGATCGCGCGTCTCTTCCATCAGCTTTCTCATCACTCGTCCTTTGACCACTGTTGGACAGTCCACCTGGTCACGGATCAACTGGATATCCGGCAACAGCTTCAACAGTTGAGAGAGCGACTCTTTACGATTCGCCATCATATTCAAAATGGATACGAGCGCGAACATCGCATCGAACTGGACGTTCAAGACTGTTCCGCCGAATTTCATGATTGATCTTGCGTCTGCTTTCGTCCGGATCAACTTCCCGTCCAGAGAAGCAGCCAGCTGATCGAGTTCAGAGGAGCCATAGACCGGAATCGCGTACTCTTTTACATTCAACTCGCGCAATGAAAGGAGTACATACAGGGAAAGCATTTGATCGTCATTCAGCCAGTTGCCATTGTTCGTGAGCAGCTTCAGTTTTTCTCCTTTATCATCGATCCAGACACCCAAATGCGCACCTGATGCACGGACGATATTGATCATTTCTTGCGATGTCGTTTCCGATGGGACGGAGAATACCCGACAGTTCAATCGCTTCAACATTTTTGCGATGATCGATTCCTGGTTATCGAATTGGACATTCACGACCAGATGGAAATCACTCTCGTGAACAGAACGTGGATTAATCCTTTCAAACAAAGCTTCCAAGTAATAATCCTTATGTTCTCCTACTGGTATGTTCATGCCGATGCGATCGTATGGCGCGCGTCGGTAATCCTCTTGCCAGAACGCGTTCTCGATTTTCCGTTCAAAGTCTGATGAGACTGGATATCCCTCTTCATCCAAAAACTCGATGACGACTTTCATGCTGTTATCCACATCTTCCATCCGGATGAACACGCCACCGTCCCAACTCTCACGCTCGATCGTATATCGGAACATCGGGCTGAGTGTCGGTGATAAGTTGACGGTATGGATGCCTGCGGAATGAAGCCCTTGTTCGAACGCTTGTAAAATCAGGCTGGAGAACGGATGATAGTCGGATGCGATGCCGAGCTTCTTCCCTTGCATGATCGAAGCGCCGTAAGCCGAAGCGACACGCGCAGCGAAATCCGGTGTGATCTCCACGTTCGCAATCCCTTTTACGACATGGTTGCTGAACAAGGATTTCGTTGATTTTTTACCCCAGATCAGAGAGGTCTGAATGATTGAATTGTCGAGGATCCCTTTCTTCGGCCATACCTTCACTTCCGGCTTGATGGTCACTTTTTTACCGATTTGGACTTGGTTGCCGATGACGCTATGTTCAAATAAACTTGTTCCTTCATCAATAAACGTTCCGTTGGCAATCGTCGACCCTCGCAATTCCGAATTGTTTCCAACATATACGTCGTTCCATAAAATAGACCGCTTGATGGAAGACCCAGATGACACTTCACTATGCGAGCCGATGACGGAATAAGGATAGAGCTTCGCATGCTGACGGACTGTCGTTCCACTACCGATGTACGCTGGCGTATTGACGACCGCATGCTGTTCGATGACGACATTTTCACCTACACGCAATCCTGGCATGATCTCTTTTCCTGGCAATGGCAGATTGATCAATCCGTCCAAAAAGTCCTCATGACTCTTACGATATTGCACAAGGTTCCCGATATCGGACCAATAGCCTTCCGCCGCATATCCAAACAAAGGCTTGCGCTCACCCATCAAGATCGGGAACAAATCCTTGCTGAAGTCGGTCGGGACACCTTCCTCCAGGTAATCGAACACTTCCGGCTCCAGCACATAAATGCCGGTGTTCACGGTATCGCTGAACACTTCATTCCAGCTTGGCTTTTCGAAGAATCGGATGATCCGATCGTCTTTATCAGTCATAATAACGCCGTATTCCAAAGGGTTTTCCACTTGTTTCATGAAAATGGTCACGAGAGCTTCTTTCTCAACATGAAAGTCGATGCCATCCTGCAGATTGAAGTCTGTCAATGCATCTCCGCTAATGACGATGAACCGCTCATCCAGGAATTCCTCTGCATTTTTGATACTTCCTGCTGTACCCAGTGGTGAGGTCTCCTCGTAATAAACCAGCTCAACGCCGAATCGCGATCCATCTCCGAAATATTGTTTGATGTGCTCTGGCAAATATTGAACGGTTACTGCAATTTCCGTAATGCCATAGCTTTTCAACAACTCGATCGCATATTCCATTACCGGTTTTTCAAGAATTGGGACCATCGGCTTTGGTAAATTACATGTAAGAGGACGTAACCTTGTTCCTTTACCGCCTGCCATTATGACTGCTTTCACCTTACTTCACTCCTACCGTCTTCGGTTTTTTAACAGCGCCTGACAACACTTCCGTCGTTTTCACAGCAATTTCAGTCCAGTTGTATTTCGTATCTACGTCTTCACAAGCAGCTTGCACCAATTGATCTCCTAATTCCCGGTCATTGTAGAGTGCCACAATCTGATCCCGGATGCTTTCCGCATTCCCAGGGAATACCTTCAAGCCGTTTTTACCATGCTGTACGATGTCTCCCAAACCGCCCGTATCACTTACGATGATCGGTGTCTGAGAAGCCATGCCCTCGAGTGCGACGATTCCGAACGGTTCATATGAACTTGGAAAAATCAATGCGTCGGATTGTCGTAAAAACTGGTTGCGTTCCTCGTCGGATACAAAGCCAACAAAATAGACTTTGTCGTTCAATTGATACGCTCGCACCTTCCTTCGATAGTCTTCTAAAAGAGGACCTTTACCTGCGATGATGAATCGGATGTCCGGATAATCATTCCGTAGCAAGCTAGCAGCCTCTATCAAATGCTGGAACCCTTTTTCAGGAACAACTCGCCCTAAGGAAAAGACATAAAAATCGTCTGGATTTCCGAAATTACGCTTCCAGTCTGCATTCCCTCCAATCTCAGGAACCAACAACGGATCGACTCCATTTGGCAGGATGGTGATTTTATCAGCTGGAACTTCAAACACATCTTTCAATTCTTGTTTCATATACGCACTGCAAACAATGATATGCGCCGCTTCATACATTAATTCCCACTCTTTATGATGGATCGCTGCTTGCATATCATCGTGGATTCCGTTGTTCCGCCCATGTTCTGTAGCATGGATCGTTACATAGAGCGGTAGGTTCAGATGATGTTTCAGCCCTTTCGCTGCGACACTGACAATCCAGTCATGTGCATGGATACAATCAAATGAGATTTTTGATCCTAACTGACGTCCGAGGTTCGCCATTGCTAGATTCAGACTTCCTGCCCAATGATAAAAATCATCGTGGTGCGGTTGTGTTCCTCTAACCCGATACACATGAACCCCTTGATTGATTTCATACTCTGGATATCCATCAACAGCACATGTAACGACGTATACATGATGTCCTTGTTCCACTAGCGCTTTGGACAAATCAAACACATGACGGGAAAGCCCTCCAACGACCATCGGTGGAAATTCCCAGGAAAGCATCAGTATGTTCAAACCATCCCGTTTTTCCTGATAAATAGGATTGGACATAACATACGCATCATGGTCAGAGGACAGGTTCATCGGTTCAAGCCAGTTCATAAAACCGAATCGTTCTTCTATAGGCTTAAGACGGTCGTATTCCAAACTCGAATCTTTCAATATGTCTTTAAGTTCATAGAATGCCTGGATATGTTCTTTCGTCCGAGATGCTGCGTATTCAGAAGCGGTTTCGTGATCCATGATGAATGCCCAGTCACTGCTCGTCGCAAGCAACCATTCTCGTGTCATCTGGGTCAAAACCTTTTCATTAAAAGCATCCGACACATCTACTACGGAAAACTGTTTGATGAGCTCGGTCTCCATTGCGTGTAAATGACGGTAGATCCATTCATTAGCCTCATTCACCCAGACTTCACCGTAGTTGTTTCGACCCCATGTAGAAAAACATGCATGATGGGTTGAGAGTTCTTCATGATGACGCTTGATGAATTCAGCCGATGTAATCCACTCGATGTTTTCTTGAGAACCGTAAGCTTGCAGTCTCTCAATCCACTCAGGCCCTTCAAACCACCAATGTCCGAACAGCTCTGCATCAAAGGATGTAAGTGAGAGAACAGAACGACCACTCGCTCCGGCAACTGTAAAACTTCCACGGATACTGCTGACGAAATCCTGAGCGTGCTGCTCAACCTTCCCCATTGCCCAATCCCGTTTGTAGAAATCCTTAGCATCCGTTTTTCCTGTTATTCGATGATATTTCAAGCCAGTGTCGATACGGATCCCATCTGGGTGGATATAGGGAAGAATGTATGCATGATCCCGGTCGTACCCGACATCCCGATAAAATTCACGGTAATCAAAGTCCCCTGGATAACCGATCTTCGAATCCCAAACCTTCTTAGATAGATCCATTCTCCTTGGAAAAAGGACGATTCCATGTGGTGAGTAAACGGGTGCATGAATGTCGTCCGGTTTCGGTTCGAGTGTTCGCACCGTTTCCTCATCAACGAAGGTATATCGTACGCCTTCTTCGTAAAGAATCTTATCCAGACCAGGTGTGAAAGCACATTCCGGTAACCACATGCCATCAGGTTTAAAACCAAAATGATGTTCGAAGCATTGAAGCCCGTATACGATTTGAGCTCGAACGCCTTGTTCCGTCTGGATAAAAGGTAGAAAAGCGTGAGTCGCAGTAGACGTCATACATTCCACTTTTTCTTCTTGTACGTAATAGCGAAAAGCTGAAATTAAATTGCAATTCCATTCCATGAATGTCTGCTTGATTTTTTTAAATCGATCATCATAAAACTGGATGACGTTCAACTCTTCTTCATCTGCTTCTTTTAAAACCTGTTCTTTTTCCAACAATTCTATCGTGCGGTCCAAATATTGAAGATAGCGTTCCTGGAATAGTTCACTCGAGAGCATTTCCAGGACAGGAGGTGAAATGGATAATGTGTAGCGCGTATCCGATGTACTCTTTTCAAAACCCCAAATGAGTGGGATATAGGTTTCCGTTACGGCTTCGTACAGCCAACGTTCCTCTAATCGATTTGGTTCTTCATGCAGGACATATGGGAGATGGGCATGTAGGACGAATGAGAAATAAGGTGTCATCGTATGTCCTCCTTTCATTTCAACAACCGATAGACTGAATAGGTCGAGAAGTGTTCGTTCCATTCCGGAGATGCTAGTTCTCCAGACTGCCATCTCTTCACAGGTTCGTCATGTCTTCCCTGGCTTGGCCCACATCTCGGCGTTTCGATTGGATTTGAACGGACGATTGTAAAGAAGTCACAATGCTCAGATCCGACTCCAACATCCACGATATATGTACGGTTTTCCTCTAAGTTTCGGATGAACCAGTTATTGGTCATTTCCGGAAGCAGAATGTCGAAGAACCGATGGCTGTTATGGCCATTGAATTGAAGGTCACTGACATCATAGACCCGAAGCTTCTTCATCAGCTCTGTCCATGGTTTTGTAAACTGGTGAGAAATCATGTGTTGCGTGGTGGATTGGATATCCCAATAAGCATAAATGCTATATGGATTCTGTGGCAGCGCGACAATTCGATCCAACTCATAAGCCGTTGGAATCTCTCGAGAAATTCGATAGACTTGCTTCTGCACAGATCTCTTCTCTTCAATCATTCTTTCTTTTCTTAGTCGGTATTGGATTTTACCCACGGATAAATCCAATTCATTTGCGATTTCCTTCAGTGTAAGTCCACGCTCTTTTAACGCGATGATTTCTTCGATCATTGTGACCTCCTATAGCAATGATTAGTATGTATTTTTCAACATCGTATCACCCGTCATATAGAGCTTCAATAAACGTAATTTGTAGAACTTTGCGGTCGTCAAGAACCGCAATATATCAGGGGTTTTATTTTATTTTTGTAAACGCAATCATGACAGTTTACGCGTAATTTTTTGCCTATTACTTGCAATGGGGGTAGAAATTTGTAAATATCGGCAAATCTTGTCGAAAATGAATAGGAATTATGATGGAGATTTGTCAAAACCTCTACCCTGTCGACAAACTCTATGATATAAATGAATAGGAAAACCTTTAAAGGAGGAGCATTTCATGGAATTCACCATCATAACTTTACTTGTCGCAGGGATCGCATTGATCGTTCTCTCTTTCTTCAAGCAAAATAAAACTCAACAAATTGAAACGCAATTAGAGAATGTTTCTATACAGTTGATGAAAGAACTTTATCAGATCAATAAGAAAATTAAAGTTCTTGAAGAAGAACTGATGATTACAGATAGAAAAGAGATTCGATAAAGGGGTTATCAACATGTTCAATAGTGGGTTAAGAGGTTTTGGAGCTGGCCTGATCGTGGCTGCAGGTATCCTGGCCCTCGTACACTACCAGGGATCAGACAACCAGGAAGTGAAGGCAGAAGGATCTGAGAGCATTACATATGAAGAGGTAAAAACATATTTGAAGAACGAAGGCCTTGTAGCTGTTGAGGAAGCGCAGTTTGAACAATTACAAGCAGCACAAACCGGCGAGAAAAAGCCATCTGAAGATACAAAAGAAAAATCTGAAGAAGAGGCTAAGGAAGAACAAGTTCATTCCACAACTCTTGTCATCCAAAAAGGGACTTCTACTGGGGAAGTTACGAATTTCCTTGAAAATCAAAAAATCATCAAAAGCAGTGATGAGTTATTGAATTATCTTCGATCCAATAACATGGAGTCAAAAGTTCGCTTTGGAAATTATGAAGTGAACAGCAACATGTCCATCGCAGAAATTGCAAAAACCATCACATCTCCATAACGGTTTATTGGAAAAAGAGCTGAAGTTCAGCTCTTTTTTTAATTCATCTACAAATAAGAGGCTGACATCTGTCAGCCTCTTCCTTCATCTATTCGTTTAAGTCGTAGTGCTTTCCTTTAACAAGATATACGATATTTTCTCCGATGTTTGTAGCATGGTCAGCTGCACGCTCAATGTAACGGCAGATGAAGCTTAATTGAATGACTTGGTTCGTGGAGTCTGGATAGTCTTTCATTTTACCAAGTAATTCTTGGATCAATTCTCCATATTTCTCATCCACGTAATCGTCTCGGTCTGCCATCTTCTTCGCAAGGATGATGTCTTCGTCATTATACGCTTGGATTGCTTCTGCAAGCATTGTTTTTGCCATTTCCGCTAGCTCTGGGATGTCTACCAATTCCTTGATCAATGGTTCTTTTCCAATGCGAATGACGGACTTCGCAATGTTAACAGCAAAGTCGGCAATCCGTTCTACATCAGAAGAGATTTTGATTGCAACGATGATGCGACGCAGGTCACTCGCAACTGGAGCTTGCTTCGCAATAAGAAGAATCGCTTTGTCATTGATTTCTTCTTCTAAAGCGTTGATACGGTTATCGTTCTCGATAATGCGTAACGCTTTGTCGATATCCTGGTTTTTCAAAGAATCGATTGCTTCATCCAATGCAGCTTCCGCTAAACCGCCAAGCTGTACCAATAAGTCTCTCAGTTCATCAAGTTGGGTTTGAAAACTTTCTCTTACAACCATGTTATGCACTCCCCTTAACCGAATCGTCCAGTGATATAATCCTCAGTTCTCTTATCCTCAGGATTTGAAAAGAGTTCATTTGTATCTGAGAACTCGACAACTTCTCCATTCAAGAAGAATGCTGTCTTGTCAGAGATACGTGCTGCTTGTTGCATGTTGTGTGTAACGATAATAATACTGTAATCTTTTTTCAGCTCTTGTACAAGCTCTTCTACCTTCAATGTTGAAATCGGGTCAAGAGCTGACGTAGGCTCGTCCATCAAGATGACATCTGGCTCGATTGCAAGACAACGTGCGATACAAATTCTTTGCTGCTGTCCACCAGATAGTCCATAGGCGTTTTCGTTCAAACGGTCTTTGACTTCATCCCAGATCGCAGCTCCACGTAAACTCTTCTCAACAATTTGATCAAGTACTTTTTTGTTTTTGATACCGTGAATACGTGGACCGTAAGCGATATTGTCATAAATGGACTTCGGAAACGGATTCGGCTTCTGGAAGACCATACCTACTTGTGTACGTAGCTCTTCAACTTTGTATCTTGGGTCGAAAATCCGCTTATCACGGTATTGGATGGAGCCAGAAACTTTAACGATCGGCACCATTTCAACCATACGGTTCAACGTCTTGATGAATGTTGATTTACCACAACCGGAAGGACCGATGATCGCAGTTACTTGGTTTTCAGGAATTTGTAGGTTGATATCCTTCAATGCATGATCTTCACCATACCAAAGGTTGAGATCTTTCGTTTCAAAAACTGTATTATTTGATGTGATTGTTGTATCTTTCTCTTTAGCAACCTCAGTGAATTTTTTATCTTTACCAGTCATAGTGGACATGGACATATCCCTCCAAAATTATAATCTCTTCTGAAACTTGTTACGGATGATGACTGCAATAGAGTTCATAGCAAACAGTAGCAATAATAGGATGACGATTGCAGCTGCTGCTAAGTTTGCGTACTCATCAACTAACGCAGAATCAATTGTCCAGTAGTAAATTTGCAAAGGCATAACTGTGAACTTATCAAAAATGTTATCAGGAAAAGGAATGATCAAAGCTGGGATACCAAGCACGACTAGAGGTGCCGTTTCACCGATTGCACGGGAAAGTGCTAAGATCGATCCTGTCAATATGCCGGGTAATGATGCAGGCATAACGACATTTTTAACAGTCTGCCATTTTGTAGCACCCATACCATATGAAGCTTCTCTCAAATACTGAGGTACTGCACGGATGGCCTCTTGACTTGCTACAACCACGATTGGGAGTACCAAGAGAGACATCGTCAGACCACCTGCTAAGATAATGTTTCCTAAATTCATTCCTTTGACAAAGACAGTAAGTCCTAAAAGACCGAATACAATAGACGGTACACCAGCAAGGTTTGAAATGTTCGTTTGAATCAACGATTGTAAACGATTCTTTTTCGCATACTCTTCAAGATATATTGCCGTACCTACACCTAGTATAAGGGTAACTGGCGCTACGACCAACATGAGCCAGAATGTACCGAGTAATGGCCCCATGACACCTGCATTTTCAGCCATCGTAGACAATTTTCCAGTGATGAATTGCCAATCAATCCATTCCACTCCTTGTGACAATACACGGTACATGAGTATGACCAACACAATGAGTCCGAATATCGTCGATAGGAAGAATATTGATTTTGCAAGTTTATTGATTAACAAGCGAGTTCCCATTCTGTTTTGAACTTGAGTAGAGTCAACGTGTTTCATAATTAATATTCCTCCCTGAATCTACGAGAAATATATTGTGCAAGCAGGTTCATGACCAATGTAAAGACGAACAGCGTCATCGCAACAGCATAAAGACTGTAATAAAGGGTAGAGCCTGCTGGTGCCTCACCACCAGTGACCTCAACGATATATGCCGTCATCGTCTGCATCGATTGAGTAATATCAAACGTGAAATTCTTTGAGCTTCCACTCGCAATCGTAACGATCATCGTTTCACCGATTGCACGGGAAATCGCAAGAACGAAGGAAGCGATAATTCCAGAGATAGATGCAGGAATTACTACACGCCATGTAGTTTCAAGTCTGGTTGCACCTAGTGCAAATGCACCTTGTCTCATTTCTGAAGGTACAGAACTCATAGCATCTTCAGAAAGTGATGCTACCATTGGAATAATCATGATCCCCATAACCAGTCCCGGACTTAGAATATTCGTCGGGTCAAGTCCTGGAATGAATGTTCTTAGGATCGGAGTTACAAATGTGTAGGCAAAGAAACCATACACAATTGTAGGAATTCCAGCAAGTACCTCTAATAGTGGTTTCAAAGTTCTTCTCACCTTGTCAGATGCATACTCACTCAAATAAACAGCTGTCATCAATCCAACAGGAATCGCAACGAACATGGCTATGATCGTGGATAAAATCGTTCCGGTCAAAAGTGGAAGCACTCCGAATTCTGCGTTCGCACCAAGTGGTTTCAGTTTCGTTCCCGTAAAGAAATCAAGAATTGGAACTTCCCTGAAGAACGCGATCGTTTCAACTGTCAATGTCGCCAAAATCCCTATTGTAGTAAGGATTGAAATGACTGCGATCGAGAGAAGAACCTTCGGAACCATTTTTTCCCACACTTGCCCTATATTCATTGATTGCTTATTCTTGTGGATCATGTCTCTTACATTTATATTTTTATCCACTTATATTTCTCCTTTCACCCATCACAGATACAATTTACAGAATTTTCAGGTTAGTAAGAAATAATCCTAAAAAAATCATAAGAAGATGAGAGGCCTCTATAGTCCCCTCACCTTCAAAGATTAGCAAACCTGCTCTAATCTTTTTTTCAAACTTTATTATTTTAAGCCTTTAAGATATTCAACAGCTTCGTTGTATTCTTCCTCAGGAAGTGGTGCGAAGCCTGACTCTTTGGCAGCATTCCCAGCATTCTCCATTGCATAGATTGCGAAATCCATCACTTGAGCTTTTTCCTTCGCCATCTTTTCGTTCAAGTAAGTGAATACAGGACGTGTAAATGGAGCGTATTCACCATCTTCCTTAATGGTTTCGATTGATGGCTCAACTGGTCCATTACCAAAGTCGATCTTCACAGCCTTAAGCTTGTCTTGGTTGTTTTCATAATAACCATAACCGAAATATGCAATTGCGTTCTTATCTTTTGAAACCATGTCTACAAGAGTAGAGTACTCTTGTTGAAGATTTACATCTCCTCTAAGCTCTTGTTCTTCAAGAATCGTTTCATAGAAGAATTCGTAAGTACCATGGTTTTCATTTGGTCCGTATGCTTTGATTTCTTCATCCGGAAAGTCTGAACGTACATCAGACCATTTTTTCTTGTTAGCACTTGCTAGGAAGATGTCAATGACTTCTTCTTGAGTTAATTCGTCGATCCAATCGTTTTCTTTGTTCACAACGATCGTGATTCCATCTAGAGCTAGTTTCAATTCTTTATAGTCAATTCCAAGTTCTTCAGCTTTTGCTTTTTCTTCTTCTTTAATTGTACGGGATGCATTGGAAAGATCCGTTCCGCCGCCTTCAGCTAGAAACTTTTTGAATCCAGCACTTGAACCAGCACGTCCAACTTCAACTGATACGTTTTCATTCTCGCCCATATAACTCTCAGCTAGCTTTGCCATCAACGGATATACTGTACCAGATCCATCAATTACGACACTACCTTCTGGTCCACCTTCAGAACCGTTGTCATTTCCACAAGCTGCAGCGAATACCATTAATGCCGCTAGCATGACAAAAAGCGTACTTCTCTTGAAAGCTTTCATCATGAAATCCCCCTAGATTTTTGTATTTGGGTATTTAGAAATAAATGAGAAAGGTTTCTCTCTATTCCTATAGGGCGAATTGCCCGCTCGCCCTTACAATGCCCATAATAACGATTTCTTATTAAGGATGTATAAATGGATTGTTAAGGTTTTGTAAAGATGGGTCGAATATTGAGGAAATTTGGGTATGTAAACATTGCACATAAGTTCCTTACCACGTTCATAGCTCTTTCAAACGAATAATCAAGAATATTTGCAAAATAAAAGTGTTAATCGAGAAATTCATAAAAAAATGCTCCCATATGGGAGCATTTCTAAAAAGTTTAATTTTGAATTTTGTCATCCTTCTTGTTCTGCATCTTTTTCCTCAGCAGGTTGGTTGAGGATGTCTTCTTTATGACCTTCTTTTTTGATTTCAAAATAGGCGTCCAAAATTTCACGGCCGATTTTATTATTGATGCCGCCTTCTTCAGCATAGGGACTGACAACCGCAAATGCTACCTCAGGATTATCATGAGGGGCATATCCGACTAATGTCAGGATATAAGAATCCCCATCGTACTGAGCAGTACCTGTTTTTCCAGCAGCAATGTACCCTTCGGTATTCTTGAAGTAAGAACTCGCCGTTCCGTCTTTTGTATTCATGACCATCCATAATCCTTTTTGCACGCGCTCGATCCATTCTTCCTTCATATCGATACGGTTGAGGATTTTCGGTTCATGGGTCATGATACTTTCACCAGGATTTTCTGAACGCGCACTCGGGTTTCTGATCTCTTTCATGAAATGAGGCTGCATTCTATATCCGCCATTTGCGATGGTTGAGATATACTGGACCATCTGCATCGGTGTATACGTATCAAACTGTCCGATGCCCATATCCATCAAGTTACCGAGTGCCTGGACTCCACCGTTGTAACCGTCATCCTCATATGGAAGGTCGATTCCGGTAGGCACACCAAGTCCAAATTGATTGAAATAATAACGCATCGTCTCATACGCTTTAGCAGGATTCTTGAACCCTCTTTTTTCATTATAGTCATAGCCTGCAATCAACATGGCGATACGGAACATGTAAACGTTGGAAGATTGCTGTAATGCCTCGATGTCACTGACGTAACCCATGTTTTTATATGATTTCTTGATTTTCGTACCTGGTAATTTCAGTGGCGTATCATATAGCACCGTGCCTGGATCGATCACACCCGTTTGATAACCAGTCAGGACTGTCGCTCCTTTAACCGTGGAACCCATCGGATATTGGTTATATACATTACCGAAAGGCACATCTTTGAACTTGCCATCTTCCAGTTGCTTACCAACCATGGAGTAGATCTCACCGGTCTTCGGGTTCATCATGACGACATAAGAGCTTTTCAACTGATTATTGGCTGCATATTTCCTTCTTGCTTCTACAATCTGCTTTTCAACAATCGCTTCTACGCGTTTCTGCAACTCCATGTCCACAGTAAGAACTAGGTCGTATCCCCGACTTCCGACATTCTCTTCAGGTTTCCCTACAGGGTTCCCTGATTTATCTGTTACATAGTTGATTTTCGTTTTCGTCCCTCTCAAGACAGACTCGTATTGCTCCTCAAGAAAACTTGTGCCGACTAGATCGTTTCGATCCCGTCCTTCCAGCACATAACCATTGATCAATTCACGAGGAATCTGTCCGACCTGTCCGAATATGGACTGCAAGGTTTCTCCATAAGGATACGAACGTTGGGCATCTGGTTTGATGTCGATCGTACCGTTAAATTCGTCCAGGTTTTCACTGATGACCGCAATTTCTTTTTGAGTTGCCCCTACTTTGATCCGTTGAGGCGTCAAGGCATACCCTCTGATCATCTCCCGCCAGATTGCAGCAATTTCTTCTTCCTCATTCGTGAGGTTGATTTCTGAGACCTTCAGCCTCTCGATGACAAGGCGATATTCTTCCTTATCATCCAACTCTTCCATCTCTTTCTCCGTCAACAGCTTTTCATACATTTCAGCTGCTTCGACTTTATAGGAAAGATAAAAATCCTTTCGGTCTCGCTCAGTAAGTGTTTCCGTATCAATCTCGATATACTTGGACAGCTTTGTCGCAATTTCGTATATTTCTTCTTGAGTTGTATTGTTTGTCCTCGTAAAGGTGATGGAGAATACAGGTTCATTATCAACGACCACCCGCCCATAGCGGTCAAACATTTTTCCACGTGGTGCATCCAATTTAGCTGTGATGTTTTCCGTACGCTCTGCTTCAGCCTTGAACGAATCACCGTGGACGATTTGGACGACCCCCAACCTTAATATGAGTATCGTGAACATGATGAAAACGACTACAAACAAGATATTCAAGCGAAATGGAACATGAGTTTTCTTCTTCTTGTACGCATCCATTTTTGTATGACTCCCCAATATGTAGAATAGACACCTTGTGTAAGGTGTCTGATATGTCTAAATCGCTTTTTTATTGTATCGCAACTCTATTTCAAAAAAAAGATATAGTTATACATTCGAGCCCTTTTCGTTCGAAAGTACGACTTGATTATCAGGGTCGGATTGGAAACTGATTTTCCTTATGCAGAAGTAGATGAGCGTATGTCCGACACCGATGATCGGTAACAGATAAGGAATGCTGGTCTTCTCATCAAAGAAGGTGATCGTGAGTATGAACAGTATAATAGAAGTTATTCTTCCATAATTTAGATACAATTCCCGAACGACGATATATTCGATTCGCATTTCACGTGCATTCCAGCTACGTCCGATAACATCGTATGTGAGAGAAACGTAAGGAACCAACAAAATCGGGTAGGCAATCGATATGATGACCCCATACGTAATGAGCTTTCCAAACGTAAGATCAAACAAAATCAAACTGAGGGCCGCGTAAAGGATGGATCCTCCGAGCAGGATCGCTTTTTTACGGTGTTTAGATTTGATGAACCTCGTCGCAACGTAATAGGCCAAGAATGACACAGCTGAGTTGATCAAACCGAAAGTACCCAAGGCCAACTCACTGTTCGTCGTAATGAAAACCCAGACGACAATGACGAAGATAAATGTTCCCTCTCTCAGCCCTTGAAAGAAATGTGCGTATAGGATGCGGTTCCAATTCGGATTCTTCTTCCTCTCCTTTATAATCCGAACAAATGAAAAGACGCCTTCAGCTGATCTTCTATTCAACATGAAGCTCGTAATGACAGCCGCAAAAAACAAGATCAACGAAATGGCGAAAATCGTTTTATATCCGATGAAAGCATCCATCCGGGTGATGATCCATCCTGCCAAAAATGGTCCAACCATCCCTGCAAATGAAGTCAATAATCCCAAGAATCCATTGAAAAAATCTCTTGTATCCGGTTCTGTAATTTCGAATGTAAGTACGTTGAAAGCAAGCCAATAAAACCCCATCCCGATCCCAAGCAACCCACCTAGAAGGATAAGGAAATGTTCTGCCCGGGCTCCTAACAATAAGACGGTTAAATAAAAGATCGAAAGGCTGATGACGCCGAGCCTCAAAACAATGACCCGGTCAATCCGTTTAGCTAACCGTCCTGCAATAATGAAGGTAATGGGTTGAAAAACGACAATGGACAAATTGTAAATCGCAATATCGATGAATTCACCAGATTGTTTCCATAGGAAAACATTCACGAATGTATTCGATAATGCGATACTGAGCGAGTATAGTCCCCCGATAATCAACAACATCAGAAGGTCTTTTGTTATTTCGATATCACCGATCATTTTTTGTAATGCTTTCATCACTTGTCTCCCCTTTACTCAACAACCCTAGTTTTCCTAAAACCCTTGTTGTTATTCTCACTAATAATGGTGCAATCCTAAGAAAACTAAGAGGCGGAAAGAGAAAAGAAGCCATAAAAAAACGATGGGAGAAGATCCCATCGTTTCAAAAAGAATTTTAGCTGATTGGTACCAAAATGAAGAAGTCGAGATCGATGATCAGAACATCGGAAGGATCGCTCTGGATACCGAAGAATGCACAACGTGTATCTTCCTCTTTACACAAAAGTGTGAACACAGTGGGAGTCGAGCTACCATCCAATCGTAAATATTGTCCTGTCGTACACGAAATCAACAAGAACTGATTCGGTCCAGTAGGGGTAGGTGAAGGTCCTCCCCCTTCCAACGCAACGTTGATGGTTCGCACCTCTCCTGCTAACAAGAATATCGGATCGACGAACGTTTCAAAACCTTGTGCGGATACTATGAACGTGAACTCTCCCTCCGCTAGACCCGTAATGACATACCTTCCATTTTCGTCAGTGGTGACTTCTGCTCTCAATTCATTGTTTCGTCTAACTGTCACCAAAGCCCCTTGAATAGGTTCTCCAGTTGCTTCACTTGTCACAACACCTTGGATGGTCGCAGGATTCAGCACACCCAGAACAAAATTGAGTGTCAATGAACTACCCGGTGGCACTTCTACCACTTTCACATCTGGTTCAAATCCTGGCAAGGACGCAATAAAGGTCAAGGTTTCTCCAGGCAAGTAGCCGACTACATATTCCCCTTCCCTACTTGTCACACCTAAGTTGACCAACAATCCGTTCGAGTTGTATGCCCTGATACTTACATCATTTAATGGATTACCTTGTTCATTCGTTACGTTTCCTCGCACGAAAGAAGGATTTCCTGTTAATAAAAAGTTGATTGTAGTCGTTTCATTTGCCGTAATCGTCATTCTTTTCGCATCTGAGTCACACCTTAAAGCAAGTGCTCTTATTGAATAGATCCCCGGCGCAAGTCCTCGAATCAAATAAGTTCCGGATTGATCGGTGAGCGTATTGGCGATGATGATCCCATCAGAGTCCATAACGATGACGGAAACGCCAGACACCAGTTCTTGCGTTCTTTCGTCTCTCACTCTACCTGTAACAGCCCCGGGCTCTGTTTCAAGTGCAAAATTTACAATTTCCGTTTCAAGTGGTTGTGCTGTAAACGGTTTTGCGACTGACTCATAGTTCTCATTTCTGGCTGCGACCGTGTATTCACCTGGATCGAATTCCTTAAACATGTATTTACCTGATGCATCAGTCAAGGCTCTCTGGATGATCGTACCACTGGAAGCGATGAGTCTTACAATCGTCCCTTGAATAGGCAGTTCTGTCACTGCATCCGTTACCTGTCCTCGGACAGCAGAAGGGAGCGGGAATAGGCCTAGATTTTGAACTGTCGTCTGGTCTGGAAAGACTTCCACGGATGCTTGATCGCTCCCCAAACCTCCTCCATAAGCTACCACTGTATAAACGGCTGGAGTCAAACCATCAATCAGATATTCCCCATTTTCATTCGTCAAAGTGGTGGCAAGTAATTCCCCATCAGGACTTAACCACCTTACTTGAACAATGGCTCCTGATACACGCTCCCCTGTCACTTGATTCTTTACGATGCCACTCAATGCACCTGGATCCGAAGGAAGTGCGAAATCCAAATCTGTTCTTCTACCACTTACGACGATCGCACCTGCGATTTTTGTCCCATAACCCGAAGCGCTCACCGCTAATTCATATACACCAGGCGTTACGTCAGATATGAGATACCGCCCATCACCTGATTGGGAAAGAACTGTTGCCACTTCCGTACAGTCACCGTCTAACAGTTGAACGACAGCGCTAGAAATTGGTTCTCCGGTTACTTCATCTGTAATGGCTCCCCCAATGCTACCAGGGTTCGGGGTCAGACGGATTGTAGCTTCTACGGTCTCATCCGTTTCAACCATAATACTGATCGCTTTTGTACCAAAACCATCTCTTGAGGCAACCACAAACAGCGAGCCAGTAGGAATGTTGTCAACCGTGAATCTTCCATCTTCGTTTGAAAAACTAGAATTCAACAAATTGTTTGCTTCATCTTTGATATTAATGACCGCTCCGGCAATACCAACTCCAGAATCATCGTTCAGGACCGTTCCGATCAAGTTCCCAGATTCAGTAAAGAGTGTGATATCCAATTCACTTGTTGTCCCTCCTGCGACTGTGACAGGAACGACCTTCGATCTGAACCCTTCCGCGCTAATACTGATCAGGTATTGTGCCGGTGTAAGATTGAAGAAACTGAAATCACTCTCTGGTGATGCAATGGTGGATTGTAGGAGCAATCCTTTGCTATCCAGGAGACGAACCCCGATTTCGACTGAGTTAATCCGATTTCCGTCCACATCTCGGAGTACACCTAGAATCGAACCAACTGACCGGCTAAGAGCAATGTTCACAGTTGTTAACTCTCCTGTTTGAACAATGCCACCCTTTGTTTGTTTTGCATAGTTCGTCTTCGTAACAGAAACGGTATAGCTTCCTGGAGCTAAACGGTCGACAAAATAACCACCTGAAGTATTCGTCGCTGTCGTTGCAATGACGAGACCATTCGAATCAAGAATATTGACATTCGCTCCGACAATCGGCTCTCCAGTCGTTTGATCCGTTACCTTTCCTGTTATCGTCCCTGGGCTTACTCTTAATACAAAGTTAATCACTTTATTTTCATTTGCGACCAGCGTAATACCAGACGATTGAGAAGCAATGTCAGGTGCTGCTACACGAATTGAATAGGTTCCAGGAGGCAGCCCTCCAATTGAATAGAAGCCATCCGCATTTGCTGCACTCGTCCCAACTACGACACCGTTACTATCCACAATCTTGATGACTGCATTCTTAAATGGCTGACCATCCGTTCCAAGGACCGTCCCAGAAATACTACCCGAATTGGTGGTCAAGAATAGATTCGTTGTTGTCGTCTGGTTTGAGAAAACTGTACTTCCAGCTGAATTTTCCGTATATCCGACTGCGTTGACGACAATCGTATACGTACCTGGTACCAGACCAGTAATCGTATACTGCCCTAATCCATCCGTTAAAGCCATCGCAATCGGAACGATATCCTGTGCTGAGAAAACAAGCACTTCTGCACCAACCAATCTGGTGTTCGTTTCAGAATCACGAATTGTACCTGTAATCGCACCTGGATTTGGATCCAGTCCAAAATTGACAACAGTCGTCTCATCCGAAACAACGGTAACTCCTACTTCTTGTGTTTGAAAATTAGGATCTCGTGTTACAATCCTGAATTGCAACGCCGCCAAACTAACGAATTGATAGAAGCCGTTAGAGTCAGTCGTTGTATTGAATACCAGGATTCCGTCTTGGTTGAAAACCTCAACATTAACACCCGATACTGGATCTCCCGTATTATTGTTCGTGATGGTTCCTTCTATCGTACCCGGATTCGGCACAAGTTTGATATCCACACGGGTGACCTCGTTGGATTCAACGATGTCCGTCGCTTCTGCAGCACCAAATCCATTTGCTGAAGCTATAACTGTGTAAGTGCTTGGTGATAATGTTGAAACGGCATAATCACCATTCGGATCAGTTATCGTGTTCGCAATGATTGGCCCACTTGGCGTTTGTGCTCTGATCGTTATTGTGGCCCCTACAATCGGATCACCTGTATTGAAGTTCGTAATCGTCCCTGTAATCGTTCCAGGTTCAGGCGATAACGCAAAACTCAATGTCGTTGTATCGTTTGGCAGGATAGTGAAACTTGCTGTGCTAGAGGTGAAATTGGCAGCAGACACAATAGCCGTATAATTGCCAGGTCTTAATCCTTGTGTGAGAAACTCTCCTGAACCGTCAGAAGTTACAGTAGCAACTTGCGAGCCATTTTCATCAATAAGAATGACTGCTCCTGCAATCGGATTCCCTGTCGCTATATTGGTTACAAAGCCGGTCAAAAAGCCTAAGCTTTCTGTCATACCGATATTCACCGTTTCCGTCTGATTCGGACTGACCACAGCTGTGACCGATTCAGCTCCGAAGTCTTCCGCCGCTACACCAATATTCACAGTCCCACCAGGGATATTGGCTGCAGTATATTGACCATTCAATCCAGATATAGTCGAAGTGATCGGTATCCCTTCTGAAGTGGTGAATGTAAGAACAGCTCCGCTGATCCCCTCTGAACTGGAAAGGTTGAACACTCTTCCTGTTATGATTCCAGGTAATAACGAAAGTGGTATTGATACATTTTGAGTCGTGTTGGCAATTACGGTTGCAGCGATTGTATTGGCTGCATAATCCGTTGCTGTTGCATTGATCTGATACTGACCAGGTTGAAGTGCAAAGAACGTAAATGTACCATCCGAATTTGCTACTAGCGTTTGAAGAAGCGCACCGCTGTTATCGAATAGTTTGATGCCTGTGTTATCACCAAGGATCGGATCACCATTTTCGTCAACTACCGTACCTGAGATGTTTCCGACTAAGCTGGTCAGAGTCATATTCGCAATTGAATCTTCATTACTTAGGACCATAACCCCAACAAAGTTAGTTGAAAAATCTGTAGCAGTCGCAACAACCGTATATGAACCAGGCGCGATTCCATCAACCAGAAATTCACCGAATTCATTGGTTGTCGTCGTTCTGATCGGGAGATTGTCAGCATTTCGAATGATGATTGTGGCACCTGCAATAGCATCACCGTTCGTATCTATGATTTGTCCAGTTATCCCACCTGGGTCAGGAATCAATACAAAATTGGCATTTGAAATAATCTGTCCCGGCTCCAAAGTAACTCCATTCGTAGCGGATGAGTAGTCTTGAGCATTTACTACGATAGTGAACGAACCTGGTGGTAGATTCCCAATGACATATTGTCCATTTTGATCTGTTCCACCTGTTTGTAAAACCGTCCCATTCCCATCAATCACCTGAATGGCGGCATTCGTCACAGGATCTCCAGAGGTATCGGTTATGACTCCACCAACCTCTGCAGGATTAGGTGTAATCGTAATGGCTACTGCCGTTACTTGATCGGATACGACTGTTGCTCCTGCTGTTGCGGTCTGATAATTCGGTGCAGTCGCAGTCACAATGTATTGATCAGGTTGAAGGTTATTGAATTGAAACGCACCGTTGGAATCTGCAAGAGTAGTCCCAATGGGAACACCGTTTGACGTGGTTAATGTAATCAAAGTGCCGGTAACAACCGGGTTAACCGTTCCAGAAATAGAACCTGGGTTGCTCACTAAACTCTGATTCACAATGGTCGATTCGTTGGATTGGACGATGGCTCCTGTTGAAGCCGATTGGAAACCAGCTGCAATAGCGGTTATGGTGTAATTTCCAGGTGCCAGCCCATCAAACACATAAGTGCCATTTGAATCAGTCAGCACCGTTCCCACAAGGAATCCCGTATCATCAACCACTCGAATCACAACATTTGATAGAGGATTACCATCTGTATCTGTAATCGTACCAATGACACTACCGGGTTCTGGAGTCAAGGCCACATTGGCTATCGTAGTCTCACCTGGTAGTAACATCACCGTAGCCGAATTTGTTTGGAAATCAGTAGCACTCGCTAGGATGCCATACGATCCAGGAGTGAGATTATTCACTTCATACTGGCCATTTAAATCAGTGAATGTTGTTGTGACGGTGTTTCCATTTAAATCAACAACTCTGATCTCAATCATCTGCCCTGTAATCGGCAGACCTGTTGATGAATTAATGATCGTTCCCGTTACACTGGCAGGATTCGGCTCAAGGACGAAATCTGTGGTTGTCGTTTGACCGGATAGTATCGTTGCGCCTTTTTGTTGCGTCTGAAAATCTTCTGCTTGTACTGTGACTATATAATTACCCGGCGCAAGGCCAATTGCAGTGTATAACCCCAGATTGTTCGTCACGACTTGCGTAATGTTCGCACCAGTCCGGGCATCACGGATTGTAAGGACAGCACCTTGGATTGGATCTCCCGTTGTTGTCTCAACAGATCCAGTCAATGTACCAGGATTCGGCGTCAAGATGAAGTTTGCAGTCGAGATTTCATTTTCAACCACTGATGCACCGACGGTTTCTGTACCAAAACCTTCTTTCGAGGCACTTACTGTATAGGCACCTGGTATGAGATTGTTGAAAATATACGTACCATTGTTGTCTGATGTTGTAGAAGCAACAAGGATATTGTTAAAGAAAACTTCCATAACAGCACCAGAAACAGGATTTCCTGCTGTATCCGAAACCGAGCCTGAAATGGCTCCAACCAACTTTTCTAAATCTACATTCAATGTTGTGGTCAGACCTGGCAATATCTTGGCTGCAACTGATTTAGAACCATACCCCTCAGCAATAAAAGTCACTGTATAAATACCTGGAGCTAATTTGTTTACACTGAAGTCTCCATTTATATCCGTTAAAGTGGTTTCTATTGTGACACCACGCGCATTTATGACTTGAACGGTGGTATTCGGAATAGGAGTAGTTGTATTTCCATCCGTTACAGTTCCACTCAACGTTCCTGGATTTGGTCTCAAAGTTACATTCAATACTTCTGTTTCACCAGCTGATAACGTAAATCCAAGAATTTCAGTAATAAACAAATCCTTGCTGACTCTGAGTTTGTAGTCTCCTGGCGCCAGCTCATTCAGAAGGTAGTCACCTGTTGCGTTTGTGATCGTCCTACTGATGACCGTACCTGCCAAATTCAATACCTCTACAAGTGCACCGACAATCGGATCACCATCCGAATTCGTCACTTTACCTTGGACTGTACCAGGGTTTGGCTCTAATACGAAATTGACTGTCGAGGCACTGTTGGCTTCAACTGTCACCCCTTCAGAGGCGGACTGGAAATTCGTGGCGGTAACTGTAATGGAATACTGACCAGGCTTTACGGATGGAAAGGAATAATTTCCACTGGCATCGGTCGTTGTATCATCCACTACATTTCCTGCAGTATCGGATAATAAAACGGTAGCATTATTGATTGCCCCACCACCAGATTCAGTGACTGTTCCGTTAATACTCCCTGGAACTTTTGTGAGAAATACATCTCTTCTTGTAATTTCGCCAGCATTGATCGTTATGGTTTGAATTTTCGTGATGTAATTCACTTTCGAAAATTCGATTGTATAGGATCCTGGAGTTATTTCGGTAAGGCTATACTCTCCATTCGCGTTTGTTGTACCTGTAGCAATCGTCGTCGGTCCGTCCTTCAATTCTACGATGACATCCGAAAGCGGTAGTCCTGACGTTTGATCCTTTACAATACCAATAACACCGCCGTTATCTACAACCGTTACTTTGGTGGTGACAGGATCGGGTCTGAGTCGTTTACCTGTACTACTATCGGTACCTTTAGCAGTTGCTCTCTCCAGCGTTTTCTCCCCAGCTCTGTTAAAAAAACCACTGACTTCAAACTCCAATACAGCACTAGCACCAGATGCAATCGTACCGATTTCCCAACTTAGTCTTTTTCTGCGTGTATTGATAGTCGCATTACCATTGCTTATATTTGTGATTGTGAACGTGTTGAGAATATTAAACCTTATGACATCGCTCAAGGATACATTTGTCGCTTCGCTTCCTCCGGTGTTCTCGACAATCAATCTCGCGGTGTAGACAGCCTCAACACCTGCCGCCACAGTGGTAGGGCCGCTTAAGATGATTTTTTGTAAATTTAAATTGGCTCTGATATCCGTATCACTTAATGAAATCGGGTCAGAGAAGGCATCCTCGAACTGGAACCCTTCACTTACCCGCAAAGAATCCTTGTTATAATTGTTCGCATTTGTGGCTGTGTATGAAATCAATTGCAATGGCGTGTCTTCGTTGATTTTGAGGAATTTGAATAATGTATTTGCAGGAATGAAGAAATCAAGGAATACATTGTCATCATTTCCAAAACGGGTATCCGCTGGTGATACCCGCGCTCGATCGAAATTGATGATCGCTTTTGAGTAGCTTGGTTTCCCTTTTCCGTCCTTTCCATCTGCTGGATCGTTCCATGAATTTACTTCTGGATCTGTGTTTTCAACGAGATTCAATCTCCCGCTGTTACCATCAACAGCTAGTAGCCATTGATAAGTCCCAACTGGACCTCCTGTATTAAAAAGGACGCCCCATGAAAAATTATTAAAACCTGTCTTTTGTTTGTTCCTTGGATCTTCTCTCAACCTTAAACGGAAGTATGCATTTTTCCCATCATAGGCCATCAAAAAAGATGGATGATCCTGATTACCTACCAAGTCTACAGATGTGGGATTTTCATCTCCAGTCACATCGAAATAAAATCCCGATTCTAACGGTATCGGGGTGTATTGATTATTATTAGGAAAAGACAACTTTTCCTCCTCCTTTTATTGTCACTCATAATAGATGTATGTCCTATCAGGAGGTAGGTGTTGGGTACAAGTCTTGAAAAAAACCAATTTCCATGTTTATCCATATACGTACAAGCCTGTTTTTTTCAATTAATCCACAATAAAAAAGCGATGACTTTTGCCACCGCTTTATTGATATTTCTAACTGATTGGCACGAGGATAAAACAGGCTAACTCGACGATCAAGATCTCGGTCCCACCATTTGTTCTAAAAGAGAAGGTTGCACAACCATCTTCAATACGTAACAAGGTGAATACCGTTGGTGTTGAGCTTCCATCAAGCTTTACATAACGACCCGTTCCACAAGCAATCAAGTAATATTGATTTGGACCAGATGGTGTCGGAGTCGGACCACCTTCCAGGGCAACATCAATTGTGCGGACTTCTCCAGCTAATAGGAAGATCGGATCAACATAAGGTTCAAACCCTTGAGCATTAACCGTAAATGTATACTCCCCTTCACCTAAACCGGAAATGGAATATCTGCCGTCTCCATCCGTAGTGACTTCCCTTACAAGCACATTATTCCTTAGTAGTGATACCACTGCTCCACTGATGGGGTCACCGGATTCTCTACTTGTTATAACGCCTTGAACCGTAGCCGGATTACTGATACCCAAAACGAAATTGATGGTGATTTGACTGTTTGGCGGGACATCAACGACTTTCCGATCAGGAATAAATCCTGGTAAGGAAGCGATGAATGTCAAAGTCTCTCCAGGTAACGATCCAATCACATATTCCCCTTCTCTACTTGTAACACCAAGATTCAATAACAATCCATTCGCATTATAAACACGGATACTCACGTCATTCAGAGGATTACCATTTGTGTCTGTAACATTCCCACGAACGGTTGAAGGAAGTCCCATCAGCAAAAAGTTGATGGTCGTCGTTTCACCCCCAGTGATGATTAAACGCTTAGCATCCGAATCACATTCAAGAGCGAGTGCTCTGATCGTATACGTTCCAGGTGCTAAACCTTGAATGAGATATCTGCCACTTTGATCTGTTAAAGTATTAGCGATAACAACCTCATTTTCATCCATCACAATCACTGAAACTCCTGAGACGCGTTGTTGTGTTTTTTCATCTTTTACTAGACCCGTTACAGAGCCAGAATCTCTTAGTAATTCAAAATTCACGGTTTCCGTTTCCGATGGTTCGGCAGTAAAACTTTTCTCGGCTGATGCATACGCGTCAATCCTCACCGTGATGGTGTACTCTCCCGGGTCGAAGCCTTCGAACATGTAATTTCCAGAAGAATCGGTGAGCGTTCGTTGCAAAATCGTCCCACTTGAAGCAATTAATCGGACAAGAGCATTTTCTACTGGCAAACCAGTTCCTGCATCAGTAATTTCCCCTTGAGCGGCCGAAGGGAGCGGAAACAGACCCAGGTTCTGTATCGTTGTTTGATCTGGGAACACTTCAATCGATGCTTGATCACTGCCGAATCCGCCACCATATGCGAGTACTGTATAAATAGCTGGAGTTAATCCTTCAAACAGATATTCCCCATTATCATTTGTCACAGTTGATGCTAACAATTCTCCATCGGGACTTAACCATCTTAGCTGAACCGTGGCACCAGAAACCGAATCCCCAGTCACCTGATCTGTTACAATTCCACTTAAACTACCAGGAGAAGGAGGTAAGGCAAAGTCCAACACTGTCTTATCATCACTTACTACGATAGCTCCTGCAATTCTTGTTCCATAATCAGGGTGACTAGCAGCTAGCTCATATACCCCTGGACTTAAGTTAGGAGCTAAATAACGACCATCTGCCTGGGTAAGGAGTGTTTCAACAGAGGTTTCGTCACCTGTTAATACTTGGATATTCGCTCCCTCTATCGGCGCGCCAGTTTCTGCATCGGTCACGCGACCTTCGACGCTACCCGGATTCGGCGTCAGTCTGATTTCGCGTTCTGTTGTTTCATTTGGTTTAACCATTATACTGATTGAACTTGTTCCGAAACCATCCCGTGAGACATTGACAAACAAAGTCCCTGGTGGCAGATTATCTACACCGATATTTCCGTTTTCATCTGAAATACTGGAAGTTAATAAGATATTAGCAGCATCTTTGATCATGACCGAAGCACCAGCAATACCATCAAGTGTATCCCGATTGATTACTTGACCAATCAATCTACCTGAGTCTCTGAAAAGAGTAATATCCAAATTCTTAGACTCTCCACCTACCACTGTTACCGGGACGACTTTAGATTGAAACCCTTCTGCGCTTATGCTGATTAGATATTGCCCAGGACTTAAGTTAAGGAAACTGAAATCACTATCAGGTGAAGCAACAGTTGAGAGAAGCAAAAGTCCTTTATTGTCCAACAACCTGACTCCGATTTCTAACCCTTCAAGCCTGTTCCCTTGCTCATCTCTTAAAATTCCGAACACGGATCCTGTTGAGCTACCGAGTGCAACGTTCACAATCGTGAAATCATCTGCGTTGACGATGGCACCCTTCATACTCTTTGCAAATCCGACTTTTGAAACGGATACTGTGTAACTACCTGGTGCCAAGCGATCTACAAAATAATTTCCGATTGTATTGGTGGCAGTGGTCGCTACCACTTGCCCATTCAAATCGAGAATATTGACATTTGCCCCCACAATCGGATCACCTGTAGCTTGTTCGGTCACTGTTCCTCTGATTGTGCCAGGATTCACTCTTAGAACGAAATTGATTACTTTATTCTCATTTGCAATTAATGATACTCCAGACGATGCTGTAACAACATCTGGTGCTGCCGCACGTATTGAATAGGTTCCTGGTGGCAAATTTCCGATGGAATAAGATCCATCCTGATTTACTGCACTCGTTCCAACCACAACACCATTGCTATCCACGATTTTGATAACCGCATTTTTGAACGGCTGCCCATCCGTACCAAGTACTGTGCCTGAAACACTACCTATTTCACTAATTAAAGCAAGGTCTGTGGTCGTTGTCTGATTCGTCAAAACCGTACTACCTGTAGAGTTCTCAGCGTACCCTACTGCGTTTACGACAATTGTGTAAGTGCCTGGCACAAGACCTGATACGGTGTACTGTCCTAAACCATCTGTCAAAGCGACTGCTATTGGTACGATGTCTTGAGCAAAGAATACGAGTACTTCAGCCCCGACAAGACGTGCCCCTGTTTCTTCATCGGTAATCGTTCCAGTAATCGCACCTGGATTCGGATCGAGTCCAAAATTGACGATGGAGGTTTCATCAGAGACAACTAACACCCCAACTTCCTGCGATTGGAAAATAGGACTACTTGTTACAATTCTGAATTGTAAAGCAGCGAGACCTGTAAATTGATAAAAACCGTTTGCATCCGTTACTGTTGTGAAAACAAGTATTCCATCTTCATTGTAGACATCCACCATAACACCAGATACCGTAGCACCAGTGTTGTTATTTGTAATCGTTCCTTGAATCGTCCCCGGGTTTGGAACCAATTTGATATTGACTGTTTCAGTTTGATTCGATTCAACAATCGTTGTCGCTTCTGCAGCACCAAATCCTTCAGCGGACGCCACAACAGTATACGTACTAGGAGAGAGAGTAGAAACGGTGTATTCACCATTCTCATCCGTTAAGGTCGTAGCAATAATCGGTCCGCTAGGTGATTGTGCTCGAATAGCGATTGTAGCTCCAACGATCGGCACACCATTATTGAAGTTCGTAATACGTCCTTCGATGCTGCCAGGTTCAGGTGATAATGCAAAACTCAGCGTTGTCGTTTCATTCGGTAGAATTGTAAAACTAGCTGTACTAGAAGTAAAACCATCTGCTGCAGCAACAGCTGTATAGCTTCCCGGGCTTAAACCTTGTGATAAAAACTGTCCTGAATCATCTGAAGTTACACTTGCCACTTGTTGACCATTTTCATCAATTAATACAACAGCACCTGCAATCGGGTTTCCAGTAACAATATCTATAACGTAACCGGTGAGAAAACCAAGACTCTCTGTGAGACCGATATTGACGGTTCTGGTCTCATTAGGATTCACCACTGCCGTTACGGATTCAGCACCGAAGTCTTCCACTACAGCGCTAATGACAACTGTACCCGGTGGGATATTAGCTGCAGTATATTCTCCGTTTGTTCCACTGATTGTAGAGGTAATAGGTAACCCTTCAGGAGTCGTTAATGTGAGGACTACTCCACTGATTCCATCGGATGTTGCCGTATTGAAAACCCGACCTGTTATGGTTCCTGGTAACAAAGCAAGAGGAATATTAAGATTTTCTGTCGTATTCGCAATTACGGTTGCACTGACTGTATTGGCCGTATAATTCGGTGCAGTTGCATTCACAAGATACTGCCCTGGTTGGAGACCCAGTATCGAGAAGGTCCCATCTGAATCAGCGACTAAAGTTTGTAATAAGGTGCCGCTTTCATTAAACAACTTAACTCCAATGTTATCCCCTGTAATCGGGTCACCGTTTTCATCAACAACAGTACCTGCGATGTTTCCAACCACACTTGTAAGAATAATATTCGCAACCGTACTTTCATTACTCTCCACAATGACCCCTACAAAGTTTGTAGAAAAATCCGGAGCCGTCGCCACCACTGTATACGAACCAGGAGCAATCCCTTCGACTAGAAATTCACCAAACTCATTGGTAGTGGTTGTGCGTATCGGAATATTCTCTGCGTTTCGGATGATAATGGTTGCCCCTGGAATCACATCACCATTCGTATCCGTTATTTGTCCGACAATAGTTCCAGGATCAGGTACTAATACAAAGTTCGCATCTGTTACGATTTGTCCAGCTTCTAATGTGACTCCATCTGTTGCAGAAGAATAATCTTGTGCGTTTACAACAATGGTGAATGATCCTGGTGGAAGATTTCCAATTGCATACTGTCCATTTTGATCAGTTCCGCCGCTTTGCAAGACCGTACCATTATCATCAAGAATCTGAATGGTCGCATTTGTGACTGGATTACCAGATGTATCCGTTATCGTCCCGCCTACTTCAGCTGGATTAGGTTGAATGGTCAATGAAACCGAGGTCACTTGGTCAGATATGACTGTAGCACCTGTTGAAGATGTTTGATAGTTCGGAGCGGTAGCCGTAACGATATATTGACCTGGTTGTAGATTGTTAAATTGAAAATCCCCGTTTGAATTCGCAATTGTAGAGCTGATCGGGATGCCTTCTGATGTCGATAATGTAATGATTGTTCCATCTTCAACAGGAGTGACACTTCCAGATATAGATCCAGGATTACTGACTAAGCTCTGGTTAACGACTGTCGTTTCATTCGATTGGACAATCGCCCCCGTTGACGATGATTGGAAACCTTCTGCAATGGCGGTAACGGTGTAGTTTCCAGGCGCAAGACCATCGAAAACATAATCACCGTTGCTGTCCGTTAATACAGTGCCAACTAGAAAGCCTGTGTCATCGACTATACGAATCAGGACATTGGAAAGTGGATTACCAGATGTATCCGTAATCGTTCCTATGATACTGCCAGGCTCAGGCGTTAATGTCACGTTTGTAACTGACGTTTCCCCCGGCTGTAGCGTGACTGTGGCTGAGTTGGTTTGAAAATCAGGTGCACTTGCCTGTATCCCATAAGTTGCAGGCATCAGGTTATTCACTTCGTACTGTCCGTTCAAATCCGTAAAAGTGGTAGTCACCACATTCCCATTAAAATCGACTACTTTTACTTCAATTACTACTCCAGTAATGGGAAGTCCGGTCGATGCATTGATAATTGTACCGGTTACACTAGCAGGATTCGCTTCAAGTGTGAAATTCGCTGTTGTCGTTTGATTAGATAAAATCGTTGCGCCTTTTTGTTGACTTTGGAAGTCTTCCGCTTGTGCAGTGATAATATAAGTTCCTGGTGCAAGACCCGTGGCCGTATAGATCCCTTGATTGTTCGTTAATACTTGAGTGATATTCGCACCTGTACGGGAATCCTTAACTGTAAGGACGGCACCTTCTATCGGATCACCAGTTGTTGTAAGAACTGTCCCGGTCAATGTACCTGGGTCAGGTGTTAAAGAAACATTCGCGATGGATGTCTGATTTTCAACAACAGAGGCACCTACTGTTTCAGTTCCGAAGTTTTCTTTGGATACGCTTACTGTATACGCACCCGGAATCAAATTGTTGATGACATATGTTCCGTTGCTGTCCGTAGTCGTTGAAGCCACCAGAATATTGTTCAGGAAGATTTCAACTGTTGCTCCAGACAGAGTGTTCCCTGAGTTATCCGTAACAGTCCCCGAAATCGCTCCGACCAGCTTCACTAATTCAACATTTAATGTCGTCGTTTCAGCTGATCGAATTTTTGCACCTATTGATTGGGAGCCATATCCCTCAGCAATGAAAGTAACAGTATAGGAACCTGGAGCGAGCCTTGGGACTGTATAATCTCCGCTCGCATCCGTCATAGTGGTGGCTACGGTCACACCCAGCCCGTTCGTTACTTGAACAGTCGCATTCTGAATCGGATTACCTGAAGCTGCATCTGTTACTGTACCGGTCAATGTACCTGGATTCGGCCTCAATGAAACATTCAATACTTCCGTCTCACCTGCGGATAAGTTGAATCCAAGAACCTCAGTGGTGAAAGCTGCCTTACTTACCCTTAATTTGTAATCTCCAGGTGCTAGATCATCAATGATGTAGTCTCCTGAAGCATTGGTTGTTGTCGTATCAATGACCAGTCCAGCTAAATTCACTACCTCAACTAGTGCAGAAGAAATCGGATTTCCGTTTTGATCGGTGACCTGTCCTTGAACTGTACCGGGATTCGGTTGCAAAACAAAGTTGACCGTAGACGCATCGTTAGCGGTTACGGTAACACCTTGGGTGGCAGATTGAAAATTTGTAGCCGTAACGCTAAGTGTATATTGCCCAGGTGTTACGGAAGGAAAAGAATAGTTACCTGCGGCATTCGTCGTGGTAGTAGCAACTACGTTACCAGCCGTATCCAACAATCTAACGGTGGCGTTATTTATGGCACCTCCACCAGAATTTGTGACAGTTCCACTAATGCTACCTGGAAGTTCAGTCAAGAATACATCTTTTCTCGTAATTTCACCCGCATTGATGGTCACATTCTGAATGTTTGTTATATAATCCACTTTCGAGTATTCAATCGTATAGTTGCCGGGTGATATTCCAGTCAGGCTGTATTCACCATTGGCGTTCGTCGTGGTTGTTGCTATGGTGGTAGCCCCATCCTTCAGTTCTACCGTTACTCCTGTGAGCGGAAAGCCTGTGGTATGATCCTTAACAACACCTACCACTCCGCCATCTTCTATGACCGTTATGGTTGTCGTCTCCGTTTGTGGTGTTAACCTTTTTCCAGTTTTACTATCCGTCCCTTGGACCGTTGCGGTCTCTAATGTCCTGGTTCCAGGATTATTGAAAAAACCACTCAATTCAAAATCCAAAACTGCATTGGATCCAGGAGGTATACTTCCGATTTCCCAACTCAGCGTTTTCGTTGTGTTATTAAACGTTGCATTCCCTGTTGATACACTCGTAATGATAAAGGTGTTCAGTAAATCGAATTGGATAACATCTCTTAAACTTACTGTCGTCGCTTCACTTCTCCCGATATTCTCAACAATTAATCGTGCACTATAACTTGCTTCATTTCCTGCGCTTACAGTAGTCGGTCCACTGAGGATGATTTTCTCAAGGTCTAATCGTGCTTTTATGTCTGCGTCGATTGGGGATATTGGATCTGAAAAAGCATCTATAAATTGAAATCCTTCACTGACTCTCAATGAATCTTTGTTGTAGTTGTTTGCATTTGTCGAGGTAAAAGAAATGAGTTGTAGAGGCGTATTTTCGGTTATGTTCAGAAAATCGAAAAGAATGTTCGCAGGGATAAAAAAATCCAAGAAGACATTATCATCATTCCCAAACCTAGTTGGAGCAGGTGTTACTCTGGCAATGTCAAAATTGATAATGGGTTGTGAATAATTGGGTGCCCCTCTGCCATTGGTTCCTTCAGCAGGATCATTCCATGAATTAACCCTTTCTACAGTATTTTGTATAAGATTCAATTCACCATCCAACCCATTGACTGCTAATAGCCATTGATACGTTCCCGGCTGACCTCCTGTATTAAAGAGAACTCCCCAAGAAAAATTGCGAAATCCTGTCAATTGCCGATTCCGGGGATCTTCTCTTAATCGAAGCCTAAAATATACGTTCGTACCATCGTAAGCCATAGCAAACGAAGGGTTTGCCTGATTTCCGACAAGGTCTACAGAAGTCGGGTTCTCATCGCCTGTCACGTCAAAATATAACCCTGCTCCTAACGGTATTGGGGTATATTGATCATCATTTGGAAAAGCCAACCTAGTTCCTCCTTTTATTGTCACTCTTATTAGTTGTATGTCCTATATAAAAGGAGGTGTTGGGTACAAGTCATGGTCCGACCTCTTTTTCCATGTTTATCCATATGCATACAAGCCTGATTTTTACAATAAAAATGAAATAAAAAAGAAGGACCAGATCAACTGGTCCTTCTTCAGTGTGTATAGAATTACTTCGCTTCGTTGTAGCGTTTTGTAACTTCGTCCCAGTTTACAACATTCCAGAATGCTGAAATGTAGTCAGGACGACGGTTTTGATAGTTCAAGTAGTAAGCGTGCTCCCAAACATCAAGTCCAAGAATTGGTGTCTTACCTTCCATCAATGGAGTATCTTGGTTTGGAGTACTCATTACTTCTAGTTCGCCGTTGTTTACGACTAACCAAGCCCAGCCAGATCCGAAACGTCCAGCAGCTGCATTTGCAAATTCTTCTTGGAATTTGTCATAGCTTCCGAACTTGGAGTTGATTGCGTCAGCTAGTTCACCAGTAGGAGCTCCGCCACCGTTCGGGCTGAGTACTTGCCAGAACAATGTGTGGTTGGCATGTCCACCACCATTGTTACGGACAGCTGTACGGATGTTTTCAGGTACTGCATCCAAGTTGCTCATAAGAGCTTCGATGCTTTTATCTTGTAGATCCGCATGTCCTTCAAGTGCACCATTCAGCTTTGTTACGTATGCGTTATGGTGTTTACCATGGTGGATTTTCATAGTTTCTTCGTCGATGTGAGGTTCAAGAGCGTTGAACTCATATGGTAGTGCTGGTAGTTCGTGTTTTGCCAATTGAATCTCCTCCTTTAAGAATATGTAGTTACAAAGCACGGGTTAAGTGCCTACATTTCTAACAATATCAAATTTACCCAGTGGATTCAATTTTTAAACACTGCTTGGGTATTGATCAAGTGATGAACATCCTCTATTCATTACCAAGATCGGGATTTTTTCAGTTCATAGGGATGAATAAGCTCTATTCATTACCATCACGGCCATTTTTTCTCTTGATAGGGATGAATAAGCTCTATTCGTTACCATCACAGCTCTTTTTTCTTCTGATAGGGTTGAATAGGCTCTATTCGTTACCATCACGGCCCTTTTTTCTCTTGATAGGGATGAATAGGCTCTATTCGTTACCATCACAGCTCTTTTTTCTCTTGATAGGGATGAATAGGCTCTATTTATGTCTTTTGAGCAAAATAAAAAAACTTCCTATATAGTGAAGTTTTCAAGAATGGTGGCTCGAGACGGAATCGAACCGCCGACACGAGGATTTTCAGTCCTCTGCTCTACCGACTGAGCTATCGAGCCGTATGTAATTTGGTTGAACCCTTCGGGTACTTCATATGTTCAATGAGCAGGAAGTCGAAACGACGTTGTGCATTGAACTTAAATTGGTTGCACCCTTGCGGGTACTCCAGATATTCATTGAAAGAATGTCGATTCGACGTTGTTCAATGAATTATTTTGGTTGCGGGGATAGGATTTGAACCTATGACCTTCGGGTTATGAGCCCGACGAGCTACCAGACTGCTCCACCCCGCGACGATATTAGTTTATGGACGATGATTGTCCAATGATGTTGATGAGAAACTGAATGTCCTCCAACCCGTTCTCAGTTTGAATATTCAAGCTGCCTTTCGAACGGTTCGCTGAAGCTTATGCTCCGTAGCTTATTCCTACGTGCTCCACCCCGCGACGATAATAGTATATGGACGAAAACCTGTCCTATGTTGTTTGAAGATAAAATGGAGGAGGTAGAGGGATTCGAACCCCCGCGGGCTGTTACACCCCTGGCGGTTTTCAAGACCGCTCCCTTCAGCCAGACTTGGGTATACCTCCGTATGATATCAACTTAACTAGAGTTAAGTGGTGGACCCTGTAGGACTCGAACCTACGACCAATCGGTTATGAGCCGACTGCTCTGACCAACTGAGCTAAGGGTCCGCATAGTATGTATGCTTTGCTTAAATGGTCTTTATGGGGCGACTGATGGGAATCGAACCCACGAATGCCGGAACCACAATCCGGTGCGTTAACCACTTCGCCACAATCGCCATGAATCAGTTAAAAATGGTAGCGGCGGAGGGGATCGAACCCCCGACCTCACGGGTATGAACCGTACGCTCTAGCCAGCTGAGCTACACCGCCATGGCTCCACAGGCAGGACTCGAACCTGCGACCGATCGGTTAACAGCCGATAGCTCTACCACTGAGCTACTGTGGAATAATATCTTTTTAACGACAAGATTTAGAATAACATCTTCACCGTAAAAAGTCAATGCCGTTTTTTCTTCCAATCAAAAAGAAAAACAGGGACAAGAAATAATATACCATGTTCTGTCCCTGCTTGCAATAACACTTATAAGACTTTCACTAAGAAATAAATAACCATACCTGCTTGGATAATCAACTTGACGGT
This sequence comes from Pseudalkalibacillus sp. Hm43, assembly GCF_051842935.1. Lineage (GTDB taxonomy): Bacteria > Bacillota > Bacilli > Bacillales > Fictibacillaceae > Pseudalkalibacillus. The sequence continues at coordinate 1,834,801 of NZ_JBPXRR010000001.1, forward strand.
TGTACCACCGATAAAGCCTAGTAACGATCCAATTCCGACTCTGACTGCCTGTTTGAAATCACCTTTCTGATGAAGGAGTTCGCCTACAATAGCCCCTACAAACGGTCCAATCAAGATCCCAATTACAGGTATGATGAAAGGTCCAACCAGAAGACCGATTGTACTACCCCAAATGGCATGCTTGCTCCCGCCTCTTTTTTTGACACCGTAAAAATTACTCGCATAATCGGTTACATATAAGAGGATGACAAGTATACCCTGTATCACCCAGAACACCCAGGTCAGGGGTTCAAAACTGAACATCCAACCATAGATCAGGTAACCTGCAATCAAAAAGACGGATGAGGGAATGATCGGATAGATCAATCCCACAAACGCTAGTACAAATAATACAGTTATGAGTACCCAGGCAATAATGGTCATTTTACTCCTCTTCTCCTAAAACGTATTCCGCAATATTCACCGCATGGTCCCCGATACGCTCGAGGTTACTGATGATATCTACGAATACGATACCGGATGCTCCGCTGCACTTCCCTTCATTCAAACGAAGGATATGTTGTTTACGAAGTGTTCTCTCCATTTTATCAATGGCATTTTCCATATCAACAACTTTACGAGCTTTCTCTTTATCGTTCTCATCCATTGCATGGAACGCTTCATCAATCGTTGACATCGTTAGTTCGAACATTTCATTCAAATCACGGATCGCTGTATCTGTGAGATCCACTTTGTGCGTCATCTGATATTCAACGAGTTCGACGATATTTTCCATATGGTCTCCGATACGTTCGATATCACGTACAGAGTCCATCAAGATGGAATGCTGTTCTGAGTCATGTGTCGATAACGTATAAGAAGACAATTGGACAAGATACTCTGTAATCCTTTGATCAAGGTTATTGATCGCTTCTTCATATTGAGCAGCTTTATCTGCGTTTTTCTTATTTTTCGTATCTAAAAACGTAAAGGTTTCATGTAATCCTTTTTTCGCATAATCTGCCATTCGAAGCACTTCGAGCTTAGCTTGTCCAAGCGCTACTGCAGGAGACTTTTCAAGGAAAATAGGATCTAGATGTTTTGCTTTATATTCAATTTCAACATCATCTCCAGGCACAAGTTTAGTTACTAGGTATGCCAGGAAAGCGATGAATGGGAATTGAATGGCTGTATTTGCAAAGTTGAATGATCCATGAGCAAATGCAATCTGCATCTTCTCATTCAAGTCGAACGTTGTTGCTAGATATTCCACATACGCTGTAAATGGTAGTAGTAGAATCAAGAAGACTGCAGTTCCAAGCAAGTTGAAAATTACATGCGTCAAGGCTGCTCTTCTTGCTGCAACACTTGCACCGATTGCTGCCAGGACAGCAGTGATGGTTGTACCAATGTTATCCCCAAATAGAACTGGTAAGGCAGCGTCCAATTGGACAGCACCCTGAGAATATAGTTCCTGGAGAATCCCTATTGTTGCACTGGAACTCTGTACGATAACCGTAAACAAGGTACCGATGACGACACCTAATAATGGGTTATTGGACATATCAACCGTCAGTTGTTGGAATGCTTCAAGAGAACGTAATGGTTTCATTCCAGAGCCCATCAAGTCTAGACCGTAGAAGAGTGCACCAAAACCAAAGAATACTTGACCGATGTACTTCACTTTCTTCGAATTGAAGAAGAAGAGCAACAAGGCTCCGACTGCAAGAATTGGCAAGGCGTATTCCTTGATCTCAATCCCAATGATGAATGCGGTCACCGTGGTACCGATATTCGCACCCATGATAACACCAATTGCTTGTCTTAAGGTCATGAAACCTGCATTTACTAGACCGACTGTCAGCACGGTCGTACCTGAGCTTGACTGAATCAAGATCGTGACAATAATTCCTGCAAGTACTCCCATGAATGGGTTGGACGTGAAACGATCAAGTATATCTCTTAACCGATCTCCTGCCGAATTCTGTAGACCATCTCCCATGTATTTGATTCCAAATAGGAAGATACCAAGTCCACCAATGAATTCGAATATCATCTTTTGAATGTCTAAATCCAATTCATTCATCCCCTACATAAAAATTTCGACATAATTTGCCTCATTCATTATCACCAACTTGACTTGGTTTGTAAACACTTTTAAGATTTTTTAATTTTTTTGTAAATTTGTATGTTAGATTTGATTTGGGGAACTTTTACCTTGTTCATTTCGTATAGGAAAGATAAAATGAGTCTAGAAACTGAAGGGGGATAACCATGAACGTATTCAAGCAATTTTTTGTAAGCTTATATTCACCTAAAACGATAGCTACATTCCGGTTCCAAAAAATCGGGAAGTCAATCGGATATGTTTTTATTTTAATGTTGATATCCATGATCTTTATCGGACTGAACATGGGGCTATCCATTTCAAAGGCAACAAACGAGTTCGCGACAGCACTCCAAGAAGATATCCCGGACTTTCAATTCCAGGATGGTCAATTGACTTCTGACATGGATGAGCCCGTCGTCCGGAAAGATGGCAATCAGACGTTTATATTTGATACGACAGGTACAATAACGAGAGATGATCTGGATCAGTATGATAACGCAATTGCAATCTTGGACAATCAAATGGTGATCATCAGTGCTGGGAGTGCTGATACATTCAATTATGGAACGATGCAGGACGTTAGCTTCAATAAGAACGATATCGATGGATTCATCGATTCAGCTCAAAACTTGCTTCCATTGATTATCACGGTAGCAATTGTGGCCGCTTATCTATTCATGACTGCACTTAAATTCATCGGGGTTACTGTACTCGCTCTGATTGGTTTGATCATCAAAAACATCATGAAACGGAACTTGCCGTATCGTCAGTTATGGATTCTGTCAGCTTATTCTGTCACATTACCGACCATATTCTTTGCATTAATGGATCTGTTACGCATCACGATTCCGCTCCAATTTCTTCTCTACTGGGGAGTGGCAATCTTCATCCTGTCTCAAGTCATCAAATTCGTACCGCTTCCTAAGAAACAAGAAACAGAAGAAATCTAAAATAGTCATCAAAACAAAAACCCAGACCCGATCGGGTCTGGGTTTTTGTTATTTAAACAAATTCTTAAGTGCTTCAATCAATGCGATGAAGAAATCGAGAATATTGCGAATGATTCCTTGTGTCTCTTCTTTATTCAGAAACTCACTTAAGTTGTTTCTTACATTTTCAAGGTTGCTTTTGACCTGGTCCCAGTCGATGTTCATTTCCTTCATCCGATTGAACAAGGATACAAGTCCGTTCAGCTCTTCATCGGTCAATGTAATGCCGACTTCTTCCGCTACTCTTTGAATGAGTGCTCTTAAATCCTCTTCCGTTTCCACTGGGTTCTCTGCGAGTTCTTTCTTGATCTTAGTCATGAGTTCTGTCGCTTTGTCTGCACCTACACGATCTCCCAGTTTGACGGTTTTGACCATTTCTTCGTTTGCAACTTGTTTTTGTTCTTCAGGAATTTTAATATCCGTTTTCACTTCATAAGCTTTCAAAATTCCTGTCAATCCTGCTGTACCTGACACTTCGAATGGTGCTGTCACATAAATGTCAGCATCCGTAACCCCTGCAGTCGTCAGAGCGTTCGCAAACATTTCCTCTGTGACCCAGTTGATGTTATTCGTCTCTACGTTCAAGCCAGAATCTTTTTCACCGATTGTAATTTTGGTCGAAGAAATTGCTCTTGTACCGATTTGTGCTTTGGATATATATTCTCCTAAGTATTGATGCTCCTCTTCATTTGTGACGGATATCGTATCCACATCTGATGGGACATCCATTTCTTTCAGGATACCTTGTTTCTGTTCTTCAGTAAGATCTTCCCCCAGGGTTACAATGACATCCCCTGGTGCCGCATCTGCAAGTGCGATTCCAGGAATCATGAAGATTGCCAGGAGTGTAATCGCTAACCACTTTTTCATTTTCATGTCTCCATTCTCCTTTAGAAAAGAATTCCTTAAAGCATACGTAAAGACTTTATTTTTCTGTAGGTCTCCCTTTATTTTACAAGTTGTCTACAAATAAACCAACATTTTCTTCTTCTTTTCGGAATATCGGTGTGGGACAAGCATATACATGTATTAAGTCGAACTATGCGGAGGTGTGGTATATGAAAAAACTCAGTCTAGCTGTCCTCGTCTTTCTCTTACTTTATAGTGTTTATTTTGACCTGAAGATCGGAACACTTCCATCAGCCAAGGCAGAACCGGTTCCCGTACAAGCCGCTTCCTCTGAGCAACCAATAAAACAAGAACATCAATCCTTTAAAGAAATTCAGGTCCAACCTGGTGAGACGATGCTGACGATCCTGGAAAAACTTCATAATGGATCCTTTCCGGTTTCCATCGAAAAAGCGGTGAAGGATTTCGAAGAACTAAACGATGGCATATCCGCACATGATATTAAAGCAGACCGAGCGTATCGCTTCCCTTTTTATCAATAAACACAATTCCTTGCCAAAACCTTCAAATCATTGCTAAAATGAAGTCGTTATAAGTTACGAAGCATACGTCCTTAAAGGAGCGATTAATACATGAGTGAAATTACTCACCGTACGAAAACAAGACCCGTAAAAGTTGGTAACCTAACAATTGGCGGAAACAATGAAGTCGTCGTACAAAGTATGACTACAACGAAAACGCATGATGTAGAAGCAACTGTAGCTGAAATCCTTCGCTTGGAAGAAGCGGGCTGTCAAGTCGTCCGCGTAGCATGTCCGCATATGGAAGATGCTGAGGCGATTGCTGAAATCAAAAAGCGAATCAACATTCCTCTTGTCGTTGATATCCATTTCGATTATAAACTCGCACTGAAAGCGATTGAAGGTGGAGCCGATAAAATCCGGATCAATCCAGGAAACATCGGACGTAAAGAAAAAGTCGAGGCTGTTGTGAAAGCGGCTAAGGAAAAAGGCATTCCGATCCGTATCGGAGTCAATGCTGGTTCTTTGGAACGTAAAATCCTAGAAAAATACGGATACCCCACAGCTGATGGGATGGTCGAAAGTGCTCTGAACCACATTAAGATCCTGGAAGACCTCGATTTCCACGATATCATCGTATCAATGAAGGCATCAGACGTGAATCTCGCTGTAGAGGCATATGAGAAAGCGGCTAAAGCGTTCGACTATCCGCTTCACTTAGGGATCACTGAGTCTGGAACCTTGTTTGCCGGTACTGTAAAAAGTGCTGCTGGACTTGGGATCATCTTGAACAAAGGAATCGGTAATACAGTCCGTATTTCATTGAGTGCAGACCCTGTAGAAGAAGTGAAGGTCGCACGTGAACTGTTGAAAACGTTCGGGCTCGCTTCCAATGCTGCAACATTGATTTCTTGTCCGACATGCGGACGTATTGAAATCGACTTGATTTCCATTGCGAATGAAGTTGAAGAATATATCTCGAAGATCAAAGCACCACTTAAAGTCGCTGTACTTGGATGTGCCGTAAACGGACCAGGTGAAGCGCGTGAAGCGGATATCGGAATTGCAGGAGCTCGTGGTGAAGGTCTCCTCTTCCGACACGGAGAAATCATCCGAAAAATCCCTGAGGATATCATGGTCGATGAATTGAAGAAAGAAGTCGACAAGCTTGCAGAAGAATATCACGCAAAAAAAGCAGCTGAAGAAGCCGAAGCTGAAAAAGTGAAATAGAATATGAATGAAGCTGACCGTTGAACGGTCAGCTTTTTTGTTATTAGTCCAATTCCATCGTATTAGAAATAAAAAACGAAGGTGGATATCCACCTTCGCTTCGTTTAGAAAAATGGTACAAAGATCAGACTGACAACAATGGATGCGATCCCCAATCCGATTGCCCAGTTCGCCAATGTACGTGCTCCTCGTCTTCTTGCAAAAAACCCGACGATGATCCCAGCGGCACCCAACAAGATCGGAAGGAAGAATAAAGATAAGACGGATAAAGCAAGGGCGAAGTAACCTACGCCTCTACCTTCGTTTATATCATCCGTATCCTCATCAAAGTCATCCTCACGATTGACGCCTTTTTCGTGCACGCGTTCTTGTTCTGGAAGAGGGAGAACCTCAGCGGCTGTTTCTTCCATAAAGTCTGCTTCGTACTCTCGATCTTTTCGTTCTTCACGATCGTATCGATTTTCCATCAGCAATCCCTCTCTTTCCTAAAAAGTTGAGGAGCCTTCTTATTATTCGTTACGGTACGCCCTTTCATTATGACAAACATTGTTAATCACCATTGTGACGAGGAATGGTAAATAAAGAAAAATCCATCCATTCAGAAATGGACGGATTCTCAATATGATTCTTAATGTTTTGGGCGGAATGTGTGACAGCACGTTTCAGCACTGTGTTTCGCTGAATCTCTATGCAAGTCTCCCTCAGCCAGACTTCCGGTAACAGACATGTCTACATTCTGATCTGCGTGTTGATCGATTTCGACGAGGATGGCATCGGCCTGACAGTTGTTTCCTTCGCCCCAATACGTACAATTGGCTACATTACATTTCACAGTTGGCATGAGATCTCCTCCTTATCGGATAGCGTTCCTCTCATAACAACTTTTCATCATTCTTTTCATATGAAATCCCGTGGAAATCAATGGCATTCCTGGCAGTAACCATAAATCTCGAACTTGTGGTCTGTGATAAAAAAATCATCCGATTGAATTTCATTCATAGGACATGCTTGAATGGCACTTGTTTTTCCACATTCGAGACAAATCATATGATGGTGATGTCCAGATGTTGCACATGAAAAACGGAATCGCTTCTCACCATCAAGCTCCGTCTCTTCAAGAATTCCTAGATCGGTAAAAACCGCAAGATTACGGTAGATCGTGTCAAAGCTCAGACCAGAAAAAGTGGGCTTCAAATGTTCCAAGACATCTTTAGCAGTCAAATATCTACGCTCACGGGCAAACAACTCTAAAAACATTTCCCTTTTACGTGTGAATTTATATCCATTCTCTTTCAATATTTCCAGTGCTTCACGAACTTCCATCCTTAAGCCTCCTTAGACCGTTGAAACGCATAACGATACTTTTTCCAAGTGATGACGATAATCAGAATCAGTGCTGATAATAAGACAATCGTCCCACCTGGTGCTAAGTCGAAATAATACGCTGTAAATAACCCTGTTATGACGGCTGTTTCTCCAAAAAGGATCGCAATCCATATGGTTTGTTTGAATCCTTTCGCAATCCGAATGCTCGCTGCGACCGGCAATGTAATCAATGAAGAGACAAGCAAGATTCCGACGATTCTCATGGAGGCTGCAATGACAAGTGCAACCATCACCATGAACAGGAACTGAATGAATCTTGAACGAATCCCAGCGACTTGCGCCTGATCTTCATCAAAAGATAGTAAGAAAAGTTCTTTATAAAACATCACGATGGCGATGGTAACCACAATCAGGATGGTCAAAACCATCCACACATCGGAGGTATCGACTGCAATAATGCTCCCGAATAGATAGTTGAACAAGTCCGTATTGAACCCATTCGCTAAGGAAATGAATACAACACTGAGTCCGATACCGACAGAAAGAATGATCGGAATCGCTAGCTCTTGATAATGTTTGTATTCTTTTCTCAAACGCTCAATCAAAACAGAACCTGTGACCGAAAAGGCCATTCCAAGATAGACAGGGTTCAACATTTTGAAGGCTCCAATTTGTTTACTGATCAATAAGCTCGCTGCTATACCTGCAAGAGTGATATGAGAAAGAGCATCTGCAATGAGCGCTTGTCTCCTTACGACGATAAATACCCCTAATAATGGGGCCAGGAAACCAATCATGAGTCCGACGAATGCGGCATTCCGTATAAAATCATATTGTAAAAAATCTGCAATCATAATAAGCACCTCTTAGTCATGCTGATGATCCATCGCATGTACAGGATGGCCATAGAACGATGATAAATCCCGATTGTCCATGTTTTCATATTCGTGCGTGTCTCCATGGAAATGCAATCGCTTATTCAAACATGCAACATGTGTGACCAGATTGGTTACAGGTCCCATGTCATGCGTTACCAAAACCAGCGTAATGCCTTGCTCTCTATTCAACCGTTTCAACAGCTCATAAAAGTCGTCTACAGACGATGCGTCTACTCCGACCGTCGGTTCATCTAAGATGAGTAACTTCGGATCACTGACCAGCGCTCTTGCAATGAATGTTCTCTGCTGCTGTCCACCTGACAATTCACCGATGTTTTGATTCGTATATTCTTCTAAGCCGACGGTTTGAATCGCTTGCATGACCCGTTTCTTATGGGATCTTTTCATGAATCGAAACATGCCGATCTTACCGAATAAGCCCATGGATACTACTTCAAATACAGTTGCTGGAAATCCGGAGTTGAAGCTGTTCGCTTTTTGGGACACATAACCGATTTTGTGCCAGGCTTTAAATCTCTTCACGTTTTCACCGAATAAATCAATCGATCCCTGGTGTAACGGAAGCAGGCCGAGCAACAACTTGATCAATGTCGATTTACCTGAACCATTAGGTCCTAACAAAGCCAAAAATGATCCTTCTGGAACATCGAGGTTGATTCTTTCTAAGACAGATCGTTCTTGATAGCTGAACGTGACATTTTTTATGGATACGACTGATGATTCCATCGTGATCCCCTCTTTCATTAATAAAATTTCAGTATTATAGGAATGATTACGATTTACCTTACTAGTATATCTTAATATGTCTGTTTGTAAAGAAAAATTGGCGAAGTCAAGTTTCAAACGCAGACTGAGCCCTATTTGCACTTATACTGAAGAAAGTGTTTACACTTTCTTCAAGTGTAAAGGAAAAGACTGACACGATCTTTGTGCCAGCCTTTCATCTTCGTATTATTTCTTTCCTACGGCAATCAATTCTTGTTCTTCTGCCTTCTCTTGTATTTCTTTCGCGTACCAGCTCTCTGCGTGACCTTCTTTCTGAATGTACTTCTCAAGTCCATATATGCCACGGTGATACGCGGTCAGTGCTTTATCCCAATCATCATACTTGGCATGAAGATAGTCCAAATAAACAATGGAAAGCTGGATCGCATAATAAGGGTTAAATAGCTGCTCTTTACTCTCGTACTTCATCCCAGCCATTTCTGCAATCCATGGTGCAGTATTCTCCATGAACTGTGCCATCCCGTATGCTCGTCCATATTTTGTTTCTGGACCGACCAGTGTCGGATCGAACTTGTTTCCTGTTTCCACACGTAACAACTCATAGACGATATAAGGATCTACATCGTTTCTCATTGCCTCGCGCACAAGAAATTTGCCCCATTCTTCTTTAAAGCGTCCGTCACTTTCTTTTTTGAATTGCTTCGAAAGTTTCTCCGCTTTCTTGCGAATCACATATCCGCTTTTTTGGGGTTTATCCTCTTTGCCCTTCTCCTTATAGAAAGACACCATTTGTTGATAATCTTTTTCGGATTCCAACATCAATGTTTCTGCCTTCTGTTTTTCAAGATCTTGTTTCAATTCATGATTTTGGAAAAGGATATATGAAAATGCCACGATCAAAGATAAAATTGTTCCTGATAACATGTACAAATACTTCTTGTTTTTCAACAAAAACACCTCATTTACAAGTAGGTATTTTGACACACGTCCTCCATCATAGATGAATTCAGTAGTCAAATCAAGTAAATGAGGCTATATAACCAGAATCTTACATTTCAATCAATGAATTGGTGATTTGAATTTTGCGCCTTTTGTTTCTTGAGTGTTCATAATCGTAATGAACGCCTGTTTATCAATGTCATACACGATATTCTTCAACTTGGTTACTTCCAAGCGAGTAATGACGGCATAAATGACTTCTTTCTGCGCATCCGTGTATCCGCCTTTTCCCATCAATTTCGTCGTACCTCGGCCGAGACGATCCAATATGGCTCCTGATATTTCCTCATAATGATCCGATACGATCAGTACGGCTTTCGTTTCATCTAGTCCTTGGATTACAGTGTCAATCGTCTTGAACGCAATATAGTATGTAAGGATCGAATACATGGCGCGCTCTGGTCCGAAGACGAAACCAGCCCATGCGAATACGAATATGTTCAAGAACATGACGATTTCTCCGATGGAGAACGGGATTTTTTTCGTAATTAGAATACCGAAAATTTCAGTGCCATCCAAAGAGCCTCCATGCCGGATCACAAGCCCGACTCCGACACCTAATACTAGGCCTCCGAATACTGTGGCAAGGATCAATTCATTTGTAAAAGGGTCTAATCCATGAAGTAACGGTTCGAATATCGCAAGACTCAGAATACCTACCATAGAGGATACGACGAATGTCTTACCGATTTGCTTATAACCTGAAAACATGAATGGAAGATTTAAAATGACGACAAGAACAGCAAAATTCAATGGGGTCAGATAGTCAAGAATCAGTGAGACACCGATGATTCCACCATCAATGATTTTGTTCGGAATCAAAAAAAGTTCGATGGATACCGCAGCAAGACCCGCTCCGATGATAATCATGATCAAGCGGTAAATCAAATGACCTATACTCTCTTTTTTATGTTGTTTAGGTTGTACCATGGGTCACTCCTCTGTTCTTTTTTATAATTATATCATGTACACTTGAAACTCTTAAAAATTTCGCTATAATTAACAATCGTGGCATATTTCATTTGCCATGGGCGGGAGAGGGTTACATTTTAGAAAGAAAGGTTTTAGATGAAACAATTTATCGAAAATTGGTTCCGACTTTCAGCACAAGATACGACGATTAAACAAGAACTTGTTGCTGGTATTACCTCTTTCTTCACAATCAGCTACATCATCATCGTGAATCCACTGATCTTAGCTGACGCAGGCATTCCGTATTATGGCGCTCTGATGGCGACCATCCTCGTCAGTATTATTTCATGCTTGTTCATTGGATTATACGCGAACGCTCCAATCGTTTTATCACCTGGTATGGGCGTTAACGCATTTTTCACGTATACGATCGTTGAAGGAATGGGCTTGACTTGGCAAGAAGGTCTCGGTGCCGTCATTATGGCTGGGATACTGTTTTGTATCGCGGCATTCACACCGATCAAATCACTCTTGTCAAAAGCCGTCCCAGAATCCTTAAAACATGGGATTACTGTTGGAATCGGATTGTTCCTGGCGTTCATCGGTCTCCAAAAGGCCGGAATCGTCGAGAAGAGTCCTGATACCTTCGTGAAGCTTGGTGACTTGAGCGAACCGAGCACATTGCTCGCGCTTGCTGGGTTCATCATCTGTCTGACCTTATATGTGAAGAAAATCAAAGGAGGATTCATCTTATCTGTCCTATTGATTTCAGTCCTTGCTTATTTCTTGGATTTGACACCGAAAGCACAGGCAGTTGATAACGATGCTTCCTTATTGATATTTGCAGCAGATATGACAGGTTGGATAACAATGGACTTTTGGATTGCGTCCTTTTCACTTGCATTGATCTTGATTGTGGAAAATATGGGGTTATTACACGGTATGTTGCCTAATGCTGACAAATTCGACCGTTCTTTCCAATCCAGTGCGTTTTCAAGCGTTCTATCTGGGATGTTCGGAACGAGTCCGACGATTTCAACAGCAGAAAGTGCATCCGGGATTGCAGAAGGCGGACGTACAGGACTTACAGCTGTGGTAGCTGGCTTACTGTTCATCTTATCGATCTTCGCTATTCCTGTGTTGTCAGGTATTCCTGATGCAGCGATCGCGCCGATCCTCATTGTCATCGGTGGTGTGATGATGCAATCGATTCAATATATCAAGCTAGAAGACTTCACAGAGAGTTTTCCTGCCTTCATGATCATTGCATTGATTCCGTTGACCTACAGCATCGTAGATGGGTTGGCATTCGGATTTATCGTGTATCCGATCATCAAGATGGCAGTCGGACAGTTCAAACAAGTCCCACGGACCATGTATGTCATGGCATCCTTGTTCATACTGAACTTCGTATTCCATTTTTATATGTAAGCTAGAAAAGCGCACGTCTGCGCACCAACTAATAAATATTCTTATCTAAAAAGAACAGCTGATCATTCAGCTGTTCTTTTCGTTTATAAAAGGAATTGTGAACGTAATCGTCGTTCCTATTTCAAGCTCACTGCGAATCTCGAACGACCCGCCATGTTCTTCGATAATCTTTTTGCATAGTGGAATTCCGATTCCGTTTCCTTTTTCTTTTGTCGTGAAGAACGGTCTTCCCAGTTGCTCCAGGACTTCCTGTTTCATCCCCGGACCACGGTCTCTGAAGATCACTTCATAATGATCTTCTTTTATATTCCCTTCCAACTGGATGTATCGATCTTCTTTTTGATTGCTGCACGCCTCGATCGCATTCCTTAGCAGATTGAGAACGACTTGCTTCACCATCGATTCGTTCACCATACTGAAACGTTCGCACTCATCAACCTGATATTCAAAAAAGAGATTATGTAATAGACATTCGGATTGTATGATATGGATGAGTGACTTGATGATCAAGTCCGGCCTCTGTTTCTGTTTATGCACTTTTCTTCTAGAAACAGATAAAAAGTCTTCTATGATCTCGTTCATGCGCGCGAGTTCGGACAAGACCGTATCGTAGTACTTGCTGAAGTCCTTCGTCACAGAAGATAGCTGGATGAAGCCTTGTATGACGGACAAAGGATTTCTCAGCTCATGTGCGACACCAGCCGCCAAATGGGAGACGGACTCCATTTGCTTCTTATATAACAATAAATTTTCAAATCTTTGTTGAGGGGAACGATCATATAGAACGAAACGGATACTTTCATCAGATTCGAAGTACATGCCCTTGATTTGATAAAGGATGTCATCTTCATAATAGAATCGTTCGTTCACGATCTTTGAGGAGCGTATTTCTTTTGTCATCTGTTGCATATGGGATAACAGAGGATGGTGAATATCGAGATGGAGCAGGTTCTGACCAATCAGTTGGTTGACAGACTCTAAGTCGAAGAACAACTTCATCCTTTCGTTACAACAGTCAATCTGATTACTCGATGTGATCGTCAATATTCCGATTTCGAGTTCACGGAACATGAATTTACGGAATTCGTACTCTTTTTCAAATTGCTTTTTAAAATCTGCAGCTTCATTCAGACGGTGTTCTCCGACAGCTTCATTGATGACTTTTCCATAAAGGACGATTTCTTCATCAAGCAATTTTCCTCGGTATTCCACGGTAAGCTGTTCATCATGCATCGTATGTTTCAATATCTCAGTCGCATACTGTTCAATTGTCAAATCTTCAATGAATGCGTATGCCTGAGGTTGATCTTCCCTCAAAAACAAATCATAGAAGTTAGGTGAATCTTCATTCAGAATTGAGGTTTGTGCTGCTTTATTGGATTCTATAATCGTTCCATTTGGTTGTATAAGTAAGTACAGATCATCTGAAAGATCATTCATGATATGTTGAAAGGCTGCAAATGTCTTATCTGATTGACAGAATTGCATTACACGCACCCCACTACCCTTTGACATAGTATTTTTATTATACTAAATATGCTTTCCAATACCTAGTGCAACCACCAATAAATCCCTAGACATATATCGTCAAAATGCTACAAACTTTAGACATTTTGAGACATTTTATCCGACTTTGGATACAAGCACAGATTAGGCACCCTCTTCATAAATTATGCCATGAGGAGGGAACAGGAAATGAATCCTTTTTTACAACAAATGATCAATCATAAGCTGAACACCCTGTCTGCTGAGGAATTGATCGCATTGGCTTCCCAGTACAATATCCAACTGACGAACACGCAAGCGACACAAATCGTCCGCATACTTAGAGAAGAAAAAATCGATGTCGCCAACGTCCAACAGAGAGATAGAATCATAAAAAAAATCGAAGCCGTCACCAATCCACAAGTTGCACAAACGATCCAGACCATGTTCCAATCCATCGTTCGTTGAACATCTATAACATAAAAAAGAGGATAACCAATTACGGTTAACCTCTTTCGTTTATTTATCCTTGCATGATCTTTTCGAGTAGATCCTCTTCAAAAGCCTGGTTACGCAGCATTTCAATCTCATGCTTATATGGCGGCTTCTTATTTTTCTTATCTTCTCCCACATAAGGTGTTTCTAAAATTTTAGGGACATCTTTCAATTGTGGGTGGTGGATGATATAGTTCAATGTTTTGAATCCGATCTTACCGAATCCGATATTTTCGTGACGGTCTTTTCCTGCACCGCGTTCATTTTTACTGTCATTGATATGAAGGACTTTCAATCGATCAAGTCCAATGATTTTGTCAAACTCGTCTAGAACACCATCAAAGTCGTTAACCAAATCATACCCTGCATCATGTGTATGACAAGTATCAAAGCAGACGGATAGCTTTTCATTGTGGGTGACCCCATCAATAATTGCTGCTAACTCTTCAAATGAACGACCACATTCAGAACCTTTTCCAGCCATCGTTTCTAAAGCTATTTGTGCGTTTTGCTCTTTTTCAAGGACTTCATTCAGCCCTTCGATGATTTTTTTGATTCCAGCTTCAGCCCCTGCGCCGACATGAGCACCTGGGTGCAATACGATCTGCTTCGCACCGATCGCATCTGTACGTTGGATTTCTGACGTCAGGAAATCGACCCCTAAGCGGAATGTTTGAGGCTTCGTCGTATTTCCGATATTGATGATATACGGAGCATGGACGACAATTTCATCAATGCCGTTCTCTTTCATGTGTGCAATCCCGTTTTCGATATTCAGTTCTTCAATCGCTTTTCGACGGGTATTTTGAGGTGCGCCTGTATAGATCATGAAAGTGTTTCCACCGTACGAAACAGCTTCTTCACTCGCACCTAATAACATCTTTTTACCACTCATCGACACGTGGGATCCTAATTTCAACATCTCTTATTCCCCCTAAAGTCTATTTGTTTCTTTTTCTGTTATGTTGTTTTTGTTTCTCCTGGAACTTCTTCTTATATCCAGGTTTGACTTTCTTAGGTTTAGGCATGACGTATTCTTTCGGATTTTTCTTCTTTTTCGGTTTCGTTCTTTGGATGTTCAGGTCGACCCAATCGTCCCCTTTTAGATCCTGATGTTTGAAGTCGATGCCTTTCTTTTCAATCTTCTCTAATTGATCCATTTCATCGCGTTCATACAAGACCGCTGCAATCCCGCTCATACCTGCTCTTCCAGTCCGACCGGAACGGTGGATATAGTAGTCAAGGTCTGTAGGGATTTGATAGTGGATGACATGGCTGATGCCTTTCACATCGATACCTCGTGCTGCAAGATCCGTCGCCACAAGATATTGACATTCTGCATTCGCCACACGTTTCATGACGTTCTTTCTCGTACGAGGCGGAAGGTCACCATGCAGACGGTCGACGTTCAGTCCTTCTGCCATCATGGCATCAGCAAGTTCATCGGCATCCTTTTTCGTATTGGCGAAAATGATCGCCAGAAACGGATTGAACCTTTTAGCGATGTCCATCGTCAATTCGATACGGTTTCTGTGACGAACCGGAATCGCAATATGTTCAATCTCACCTGGTGCTGCCTGTTCAGGTTTCACATGGACATGCTTTGGGTTGTTCATATACTTTTTCAAAAATGGTTCCAAATTTTCAGGGATTGTCGCAGAGAACACCATCATCTGTAATTCATGTGCCATTCTCGCAGCGATTTGATCGACATCTTCAATGAAGCCCATGTCGAGCATCTGATCCGCTTCATCGACAACAAGCATGTCCGCGTTGAATATAGAAAAGCCCTCTTGGACTACGAGATCCTTGATACGTCCTGGTGTGCCGATGATGATGTGTGGTTCATTTTTCAGTTGATCGATCATTCTCTTTCGGTCTGTACCACCGACGACCGTCTTGACATTGATTTTAGAATCTCCGACCAATCGAACAGCCACATCATATACTTGTCTTGCAAGCTCCCGGGTAGGAGCTGTGATGACAGCTTGTACTTTTTGCACCTCAGGATCGATTTTATCGAATATCGGCAAAAGGAAGGCAAGCGTCTTACCTGATCCCGTTTGCGACTGTCCGATGACATCCTGACCTTTGAGGATGCTTGGAATCAAGCGTTCCTGAATTTCAGTCGGACGTTCAAAATCTAACTTTCTTATCGCTTCAAATAAAAACGGTTTTAATTGAAACCGTTGTTCAAATACATTTTTATCCATAATTATCACCTTTTATTAGTAATTCCACAGTCAAAACGTTGTCCAATAACAACTGTACGCGCTCATTCGTTCAGTGCTTTTTTTGAACAGCCTCTTAGTATTATAGAGGAAAAAGAAACACAACGCTAATCTTTTTGGGGATATACCCATTCTTTCAGTGGATGGACACCAAACATTGTGCCATCGCATATCTTGTTTATCAGAATAACCACTTTTGTGTAAAGTTATTGAGAGTATGATGAAAGGAGCATCTTTATGTACCGTATGCCTCCCGGTTTCGGTCCCCCTGGTATGGGACCCATTTCGCAGTTCGGTCAAATGATGCCTTTTAGAGGGGGAGGACTTCCAGCTGGTCGTTCGCTTGGATTTCTAAGCCGCTTCCTTTCGCCAAATCCTGGTGCAGGCAGCGGGCTCAACCTAATAGGTATGGTTGAAAATGTTCAGAAAGTGATGAAGATGGCGGATACAGTCAAACCGCTCGTCCAACAATATGGTCCAATGGTGAAGAATTTACCTTCTATGCTTCAATTGTTAAAAGAATATCAAAACTATTCTTCGGACTCGGACTCTGAAGAGGAGGATTCGTCAACCGAGGAAAAGGAAGCTAAACCTGAGCAGAAGAAGAGGAGACGAAGATCAACAACAGGTACCAAACCTGTCAGAGGTAAAAAGTCTAGCGGGAAAAAGTCTAGTGGAAGAACGAAAGCTAGCCAAAGTACTTCTTCTGAAGTGACGAATCAGAAAGAAACTTCCTCAAAATCACCGAATAAAGAAACGAAGAATACAAAAATCACCAAAACGGTCACGAACAAGAAGGTTCCTCAGGTGAAACGCATCCAGTCCACACCCACAGGGCAAAACCGGAATTCCGTACCAAAACTTTATATATAACGATTGTTTATTTGTCAATCGGATAGGTCCTCCTTTATAATAAAGCCATGAGCGCATGTATAAAGGAGGACCTTTTTGTATGAAGGTAATGAAGGTTTCACCGCGCGGTTATTGTTATGGCGTTGTTGACGCGATGGTAATCGCTCGACAAGCTGCAAGTGATCCAGATGTACCTAGACCAATCTACATTCTTGGTATGATTGTTCATAATAGACATGTTACAGATGCATTTGAAGAAGAAGGTATCATAACACTTGATGGCCCTAACCGTTTAGAGATATTGAAGCAAGTTGATAAAGGAACTGTCATATTCACAGCACACGGCGTATCACCTGAAGTTAGACGAGTGGCGAAGGAGAGAGGTCTCCACACCATCGATGCAACTTGTCCTGACGTTACAGTGACACATGACTTAATCAGAGAAAAGAGAGAAGAAGGCTATCACGTAGCCTATATCGGTAAAAAAGGTCACCCTGAACCTGAAGGCGCAATGGGTATCGCACCGGATATCGTCCATCTGATTGAAACCGAAGAAGATGTCCGCAACCTGGACATCAAGGCTGATAAAGTCCTGATCACTAACCAGACGACGATGAGTCAATGGGATGTTCAGCACTTGATCAATATGATCCAGGACAAATATCCCCAGGCAGAAGTGCATGAAGAAATTTGTAAGGCGACTCAAGTACGTCAAGAAGCAGTTGCCGTTCAGGCTGTAGATGCCGACTTGCTGCTTGTCGTCGGAGATCCCCGAAGCAACAACTCAAATCGTCTCGCACAAGTTTCATGGGAGATTGCGGGTACGCCTTCACACAGAATTTCAGATGTATCTGAAATTCAACTTGAATGGTTGGAAGGTGTAGAAACGGTAGCTGTAACAGCTGGTGCTTCAACTCCAACTCCAATTACGAAAGAAGTCATCATGTTCCTAGACCAATACGACCCGAAAGACGAGTCGACATGGAAACGGGAACGAAAAGTGAAGCTCAGCAAGATCTTACCAAAAGTAAAAGCAGCAAAGAAATAATTAAATTGGAAGCTCAACCGGTACCGGTTGAGCTTTTTCATATCTGTTGCTACCTTTCCCTGAAATCCTTGGGATTTTGTTTTGAGGATAAGATAGAGCGGCTACCCTGCCCCAAATTCAGCTGTATCCAGATTTCGGGAAGGATAGAGCCTCTACCCTGCTCAAAATTCAGCTCAATCCCATTTTCGGGAAGGATAAAGCGGCTACCCTGCCCCAAATTCAGCTGTATCCAGATTTCGGGAAGGATAGAGCCTTTACTCTGCTCCAAATTCTGCTGAATCTCATTTTCGGGAAGGATAGAGCCTCTACCCTCCTCCAAATTCAGCTCAATCCCATTTTCGGGAAGGATAGAGCCTCTACCCTCCTCCAAATTCTGCTGAATCTCATTTTCGGGAAGGATAGAGCCTCTACCCTCCTCCAAATTCAGCTCAATCCCATTTTCGGGAAGGATAGAACCGCTACCCTGCTCCAAATTTAGATGAATCCCGATTTCGGGAAGGATAGAGCCTTTACCCTCCTCCAAATTCTGCTGAATCTCATTTTCGGGAAGGATAGAGCCTCTACCCTCCTCCAAATTCAGCTCAATCCCATTTTCGGGAAGGATAGAGCACCTATCCTTCCTACTTTTACAAAAAAACGAGCACGCCACAAAAGTGGGTGCCCGCTTGCTTATCTCATTATACAAATTTAAATGGATCAGTGTGCTCTTTTGAGCGGTAGATTTCAGTGGACGTTCCCTTCTCGCCTAACCACTCTGTCAAAATGTCTGCTACGCCATCAATCATGACTTTTTCAATGTTGTGTCCTGGATCGATGATCGCCATGCCTTCCATCCAGGCATCGTGTGCATAGTGATATTTGATATCGCCGGAGATATAGACATCAGCCCCTTTGAACATCGCATTGCTGATAAAGTCGTTTCCTTCCCCGCCGGAAACAGCAATCTTTTTCACCTTTTTATCAAGGTCACCTACCACGCGGACTCCGTCCAATCCGAATTTTTCCTTCAGCTGCTGAGCAAGTTCGCCGACGGTCGTTTCTCCCTTCAGTTTTCCGATACGTCCAACTCCGAACATTTCACCCGAATTATCGAGGACAAGCAGATCATAGGCGACTTCCTCGTAAGGATGCGCCTTTTTCAACGCTGCCATGACATCTTTTTCAATGCTCATTGGATAGAGCGTTTCAATTTTCACTTCATCCACGTACTCCATCTTGCCTTGTTCACCGATGTAAGGGTCAGTACCTTCCCGTGGCATGAATGTACCGGTACCGGGAGTATTGAACGTACAATGGCTGTAGTTTCCGATGAAACCAGCCCCAGCATTCCCTAGAGCATCCCGGACCGCATCAGCATGAGTTTCTGGTACGAACACGACGAGCTTTTTCAACTTATCCTCCATCGTGTCGGCCAACACCTCAGTATCGGTCATCCCAATCGCATCTGCGAGTAAATCGTTTACGCCGCCGACTGCTACATCCAGATTCGTGTGAGCGGCGTACAGGGTTATGTCATGCTTGATCAGCTTTTGGATCGTCCGTCCATGTGAGGTATCTGGATCGATCTTTTTCAACGGTTTGAAAAGGAGCGGGTGGTGAGCGAAGATGAAATCGACTCCTTCACGAATCGCCTCATCAATGACCGGCTCGATGACATCCAGTGTGACCATGATCTTTTTCACACGTTTATTACGTGATCCGACCTGCAGACCAATCGGATCCCAGTCCATCGCCATCCATTTAGGTGCGAGCTGATCGATTCGCTGGATGATTTCTTGAGCATGGACATAGTTTTCACTCATTGTATCGCCTCCGTAACAAATTTGATCTTCTTCTCTAACTCGTTTTTCCGTTCCGTAATTTCGTCTGAAGGAATCGCCTGTTGAAGCTGTGTGGCAATCCTTTCCCAATTGTTCTTTTCCCGTTTCCACTTCTTTTTGAACGTCTCACTTTTTTCCTGCATCAAAAAAGGTCCTAGAAGTTTTTCGGCTTCAGTCAGTTTCTCATGGTTATGAGATCGCTCAGCAACGAGGATTTCGTAGATTTTCTCATCTTCTTCCAGGATCGACTCTGCAACAAGTACCCATCCATTCGCTTCTAACCATTCACGGATGAATTTTGCCCCCATGTTCGGTTGCAAAACGAGCCGCTCAACACCAGGAAGTCTATCTTTTCCCCGGTTTAAAATGTTGCTGATCAGCTGTCCGCCCATCCCAGCAATAACGACAACGGAAACCTCGTTGGCAGAGATGACTTCGAGCCCATCGCCCATCCGCACTTCAATCTGATCTTCCAAGCCAAGTGCTTTCACCTGGGACAATGCAGAGTCAAATGGCCCTTTATTCACTTCGCCTGCGACCGCATGTCGAATGATGCCTTTTTGCACCCCATAACAGGGCAAATAAGCATGATCGGATCCGATATCTGCAATGGTCGCTCCTTCTGGTATGTATGTTGTCACTTTATCTAATCGTTTGGATATGGCTATCATCGTTCTCTCACCTATTCTATTGGTCTATACTCCCCATACTATAGCTTTTTTTGGTTTCCCAATCAACTTCACTTTCGAATATAAAAAGGGCCTTCCCAAGCAGTCACTTGAGTCAGCCCTTTTCTATGATTGATTAATGGCTATCTTCTTTCTTCTTCTCTTCGCCTTCACCTTCGCCGCCTTCTTCACCGCCGTTGACTAAGAATTCAGCGACTTTTTGTGCTTCTTCTACACTCAGGCTTTGGGCTGGCATTTGTCCTTTACCATTTTGAATGATCTCTACGATCTCATCTGGTTTATACTTAGAACCAACATCTGTCAAGCTCGGTCCTACTCCACCTTCAAGGTTTTGTCCATGACATGAAGTACAACTTTGCTGGACCAGTTCTTCACCCGACTTCGTTTCGCCTCCGCCGGCCGCTTGTTCTTTAGCTTCATGAACGCCTACTGCAGACATAACAAGCATGATTGCAATTCCTACAACAGCAGTAATGGCGAATGGAATCAATGGATTTCTTTTCATCTCTAATCCTCCTTTTGATGCAGGTTATACTCTGTTATTGTTTCCTACCTATGTAATAGTAAACAAGCCATTTACTATTTTACTTGAAAATTGATAGGAAGGAAAGCCTTAAACGATAGAGATGATAGGATTGTCATCATTTGGACACGTTTCCATTGCCATAGCAAGGTTTCAGAGGATTGATGATTACACGATTCCTGTCGACTTTTCCTTCCATTGCTGCGCCAATTCTCTTAATTTGTACTTCTGGATCTTTCCAGAAGCGGTCATCGGGTATTCATCAACTATGAAAATGTATTCCGGAATTTTATAACGGGCAATTTTCCCTTCACAATAAGAGCGGATTTCATCCGTCGTGATGGCATCGCCTTCTTTTACCTGAACACATGCCGCTACCTTCTCACCGTACTTTTCATCCGGTACACCGATGACTTGAACATCCACAATGGACGGATTCGTATATAGAAATTCTTCGATTTCACGCGGGTATATGTTTTCTCCGCCGCGGATGATCATATCCTTCAATCGGCCTGTGATCTTCACGTACCCCTCATCATCCATCGTCGCAAGGTCACCAGTATGAAGCCAACCCTCAGAATCGATCGCTTTCGCGGTCGCTTCAGGCATATTGTAGTAGCCTTTCATGACAAGATATCCGCGGGTACAAAGTTCACCTTGTACGCCAGGTGCCACTTCATCATTCGTCACAGGATCGACGATCTTCACCTCTGCAACCGGATGTCTTTTGCCGACGGTTTCAACTCTTCGCTCAATCGGGTCATCTGTACGTGTTTGAGTGATGACAGGAGATGATTCCGTTTGACCATAAGCAATCGTAATTTCTTCCATTCCCATCAGATTGATGACTTTTTTCATGACTTCAATCGGACATGGGGATCCTGCCATAATTCCCGTTCTTAACGTAGACAGATCATAGTCATCGAAGGATTCAAGATTCAATTCGGCGATGAACATGGTCGGTACCCCATGGAGACCTGTACATTTTTCCTTCTCGACTGTCTGTAACACCAACTCTGGGTCGAATTGGACGATCGGGACCATCGTTGCCCCGACAGAGACGCAGGCAAGCGTACCGAGTACACACCCGAAACAATGGAAAAACGGAACCGGTATACAGAGCCTGTCCTCATGTGAGAGGTTCATCGCATTCGCGACCTGGTAGCCGTTGTTCACGATGTTATAATGCGTCAGCATGACCCCTTTAGGAAAGCCCGTCGTCCCACTCGTATATTGCATGTTGATGACATCATGGACATCCAATTCTTTTTCACGTGCAGCGAGTTCTTCATCTGATACCGATTCACCCTTAGTTAGGAACTTTTCCCAGCTAAGCAGCCCATCAGCGTCTCCTTCTTCCATATACACGAGTTGGTTGAGGACAGGGAGCACTTCTGAGCTCACTTTTCCGTCATTTCCTGTTTGACCGATGATCGAATGGATGATCTCTACATAGGAACTATCCCGGAATTGATCCATCATGAATAAAGTCGTCGTATCGGATTGTTTCAATAAATATTCGAGCTCGCTCTTTTGGTAATTCGTATTGACGGTTACAAGCACAGCTCCCATCCGTGCTGACCCGAATTGTAAAAGCAGCCATTCAAAACGGTTCGTAGACCAGGCTGCGATATGTTCCCCTTTCTGAACGCCCATCGCCATCAAGGACTTGGCAACTTGTCCAGTCAGTTGATGAAACGCTTCATATGTATGCCGTATTCCCTCTTTGCTGTAGACGACCGCCTCTCGATCAGGCCATTTTTCCGCTTTCTCTTTCAATAGTTCGCCGATGGTTTGGTTCAAGTACATGAAACAGCACCTCCATAGAGTCATTGAATATTTCTAATTATCAGAATTTAATAGGAAAATAGAGAGGGGATTGGAAGTTCAATCCCCTCTCTACTCGTTCAATTGTTAGCAGCCGATCTCTCGAGCGATGACCATACGTTGGACTTCTGAAGTTCCTTCTCCGATTTCAAGAAGTCTACCATCACGGTAGAAACGTTCTACATGATAATCCTTCATGTAACCATAGCCACCATGGATCTGGATTGCCTGATCACATACTTCCATACAAATTTCAGACGCATAGAGCTTCGCCATCGAAGCTTCTTTCGCGAATTTACGCCCTTGGTCCTTCAGCCAAGCTGCTTTATATACTTGCGTTCTAGCGAGGTCAATTTTCATTGCCATGTCTGCAAGTTTGAATTGAGTAGCCTGGAATTTAGACAATGATTGACCGAATTGCTTACGTTCCTGAGCATACGCGAGCGCTTTTTCATAAGCCGCTTGAGCTATTCCTACGCCCATCGCACCGATTCCGATTCGACCCCCGTCAAGCGTCGCTAGGAATTGTCGGAAACCATAGCCTTTCTTACCAAGCATGTTCTCTTCCGGCACTCGTACATCTTCTAATATAAGCTCTGTCGTGTTAGATGAATTCAATCCAAGCTTCTCATAATTATCAATGACCTTGAATCCTGGTGCATCTGTATTGACGATGAATGCAGTAATTTCCTTTTTACCGCCATCACGGTCAGTAACGGCCGTCAACGCTAAATTCTTAGCATAGCTCGCGTTTGTGATGAAGCACTTACTTCCGTTGATGACCCACTCATCACCGTCTTTCACGGCTGTCGTTTCCGTTCCTCCGGCATCTGAGCCAGCGTTCGGTTCCGTGAGACCAAAAGCACCCATCGACTCTCCAGTACAAATCGGCCTTAGATATTTTTGTTTCTGCTCCTCTGTTCCAAATAGATCAAGTGGTGCCCCACCTAAGGAAATGTGTGCAGAATATGTGATTCCAGCCGATCCACATGCACGGCTCAATTCTTCGACAACGATCGCGAAACTGACTGCATCGGCACCGCCACCGCCATATTCTTCTGAAAAAGGAAGTCCCATCAAGCCGAGATCCCCAAGCTTTTTATAAATCTCGATAGGGAAGCGTTTTTCCTTATCTCGTTGCTCAGCTCCTGGTGCCACTTCTTCCTCCGCAAATTCGCGAATCATTTTCCAAATCATTTTTTGTTCATCGGTTAAATCGAAATTCATTTACTCCACTCCTGACTGTTGTAATATCTCTCTGTATACGCTTACATCAATTATACGTTTAAATGCAATAATTTTTCAACAGTTAAAAAAAGTGCGAATATATCGTCATTCGGTTGTAAATTTAATATGAATATCCTAAATTTTTCCGAAGAGGGTTTGCAAATGCTTTAGAAAATAAGTAAAATAAAGGACAAGATACGTCATTTGGGCTAATATTTTGAAATTTAGCAGGATTTTTGGCATAAAAAAACACGGATCATTACATGACCCGTGTTCATTGGATTCTATTCTAAGAAATCTTTCAATCGTTTACTTCTGCTTGGATGTCGAAGCTTACGAAGTGCTTTTGCTTCTATCTGACGGATACGTTCACGTGTTACACCGAATACTTTACCGACTTCTTCAAGTGTTCGTGTGCGTCCATCATCGAGACCGAACCGTAGGCGAAGTACGTTTTCTTCACGGTCTGTCAAGGTATCGAGTACATCTTCAAGTTGTTCTTTCAACAACTCATAAGCTGCAGCATCGGATGGAGCTAATGCATCCTGGTCCTCGATGAAGTCACCAAGGTGGGAATCATCTTCTTCACCGATTGGCGTTTCAAGAGATACTGGCTCTTGAGCGATTTTAAGGATTTCACGAACCTTCTCTGGTGAAAGTTCCATTTCTTTACCGATTTCTTCAGGTGTCGGCTCACGACCGATGTCTTGTAGCAATTGACGCTGGACTCGGATCAGCTTGTTGATCGTTTCCACCATGTGTACTGGAATACGAATTGTACGAGCCTGGTCAGCGATTGCACGAGTGATGGCCTGACGGATCCACCAAGTCGCATACGTACTGAATTTATATCCTTTACGGTAATCGAATTTTTCTACCGCTTTAATCAATCCCATATTTCCTTCTTGAATCAAGTCTAAGAAGAGCATTCCTCGACCTACATAACGCTTCGCGATACTTACAACGAGTCGCAAGTTCGCTTCAGCAAGACGGCGTTTCGCTTCTTCATCACCGTTCTCGATGCGTTGCGCAAGACTGATTTCATCATCTGCAGAAAGCAAGTCAACCCGTCCGATCTCTTTCAGATACATTCTGACCGGGTCATTGATCTTTACTCCAGGAGGTACACTTAAGTCGTTTAAGTCAAACTCGTCTTCCCCACTTTTGACAACCGTTTGAATATTCGGGTCATCGCCTTCCTCTTCATCGACGATTTCAACCCCTTGATCACCCAAATACTCATAGAATACATCCATTTGTTCAGAATCCTGTTCAAATGGAGCAAGCTTATTGGTTATTTCGTTATAAGTGAGAACTCCTCTTTTCTTACCGAGTTCAACTAATTGTTCTTTTACTTGATCGATGGTCAATTCACCTTCCGCTTCCTGGCGATTAGGTTTCTCAGCCATACGATCCCCTCCTTCCATACTTCTAACTTCTGTTACTGACTTTTTAACGCTTTTTTCAATTCCACGATTTCCATCGCGATCCGTGCAGCTTCAACCATATTCTGTTCGCGTTCTGCACGCTTTTTGTCTTTCTCTCTTTCTTGTATCTGTAGCAATTTGGGATATTTCTTCACTTGCTTTACATAATCGTAAAGTTCCTGGTCGGATATATCCTCATTGATTGTAAGCATTGCCAATTCTGTGACGACCTGCTTCAATCGTTGGTCATCAACTCTTTCTAGGAACAGACTGATATCAGGTGTATGGCCTTCTGCATAATAGGCATATAGATAAGCAGCAATCGCGCTGTATTCATCGATATTGAATGCCCCGCCAAGGAGTTCTTCCACCTTTTCTGCAATACTCACATCTTTTAACATATGAGCCAGTAGTATTCGCTCCGCGTTGTGGAATGCAGGTAGAAGGCGTGAAGATTGACCGATATATTTCTTACGGTTATTCTCCCTATTTCGACCATCATTATCCTTTTTCCTCTTCTGAGATACAAAAGCCTGATATTGTTGCTGTTTCAAAGCATCCAAAGAGAGATTGAACTCTTCCGCAAGCTGTCTTAAATAGTGATCCCTTTCAACAGCTTTCGGGAGTTTTGCAATTTCATGTAGTATCTCTTCGATATAGCGCATCCGTTCTCCTTCATCTTGGAGATTTTTTCCTCTGCGCAAGAATTGCATTTTAAATGCCATGACCGTCAAACTTGCCCCTATTACATCCTGCTTAAAGCGATCACCGCCGTAATTCTGGATATAGTCATCAGGGTCCATGCCAGGTGGCATTTGGGCGATACGTACATTGCAATTCACACTTTCTATGAGTTCCGTCGCTCGGAACGCTGCATTGATCCCAGCCTGATCGGAGTCATAACAGATGACGACTGTGGTGACATTCCGGCTCAGAAGCCGTGCCTGATCTTGTGTCAGGGATGTTCCTAATGTCGCCACACCATTTGTTATACCCGCTTTCCAAGCTGCTATCACATCGACATAACCTTCAAAGAGTATGACTTTATCCTCTTTTCTCATTTCAGGTCTTGCGAGATGATAAGCATAGAGAGATTTACTCTTATAGAAAATTTTCGTTTCGGGACTGTTCAGGTATTTCGGTTCACCGTCACCTAGAATACGTCCACCGAAAGCGATGTTTTTCCCCTGGGAATCCCAGATCGGAAACATGACACGATTTCGGAAGCGGTCGAAGAATTTTCCATCGAACTCCCTTTTTGCGAGAACTCCGGCTCCTGCCATCGTATCTAACGAATAGTTCCGCTTTTGTAAAAAGGCTGTGGCGAACTCCCAGGAGTCCGGTGCATAACCGATTTGGAAGTGTTCGATCATTTCATCTGTAAATCCACGATTATGCAAGTACTCTTTTGCTTTTTGCCCATATTCCGTGTTTGTTAAACAATGATGATACAATCTGGTTAACAAACCGTGTCCTTCTTTCATGATCTCCTTCTCTTTGGAAGCTTGATCATTTTGAGGAGAGGACGGCAGCTGGGGTAGTTCAACGTTCGTGCGCTCTGCGAGGTTCTTTACAGCTTCAATGAATGTGAACCCCTCGACCTCCATCAGGAAGGAAAAGACGTTACCGCCTTTACCGCATCCGAAACAACGAAAGATTTGTTTTTCTGCTGAGACAGAAAAGGATGGCGTATTTTCATTATGGAAAGGACATAGCCCAAAATAGTTTCGTCCTTGTTTTTTCAGTTGGACATATTCACCGACAATTTCGAGGATGTCATTCGACTTTTGGATACGTTCAATCGTTTCTTCAGGAATACGAGCTCCCATACTATCACCATTCTTTACTGATCGATTCTTCTTTAAAACAGAAAGAGAAGAAGATGAACTTTATTCTGCCAAGTCCGAAAAGATATTTTTGAAGCTTTCACTGAAACGTTCAGCATCCTCTTGTGTGAATCTGGAAGGACCTTTCGTCCGATGTCCAGATCTTCTCAGTTTGCTTGAGTAATAGCGGGATTGTAACAATGAAGGCATTTCTTCGTCTGTGAAACGTTTCCCTCTCGGTGATATGACATACACACCTTTTGAAACAAGAAGACTTGCTAAACCATGATCCTGGGTAATGACAACATTCCCTTCTATCGAATGGTTGACGATATACATATCAACCGCTTCAGGTTCAGAATCAACAAGAATCCACTCTGCATTTCGGTATTGATCTGTGGCATGACTGTATGAGGCAATAAAAAAAACCTTGTACTCATAGAAATTCGAGATTTCAAGGATTGCCTTCTTTATTTGATTCGGACATGCATCTGCATCAACCAACACATTTCGAGTTTTCTTCATGTACTTGTATTTCTACATCCTCTCATCGATTCCTGCCAATTTATCAATGTTTTATATTTCAGAATATTGTCGAATAGTTATCCATAGTATACCCACAATGTCAAGATTAATAACTTGACTGTGGAAATGCACACACAATAGAGTATTATAACGTATTTTTGTAGAATTGACTATTAAAAAGTATTGGCTGTCTTTGTATATTTCGACAAAAATCGGGAGTTTCCTTCTGTGATGTGAATATTTTTATAGAGGATGAAGCTTTGTACAATTTGAAAGATCCAAATTGCTGTCTGGCAGCGGATAAGTGATGTGCATCTTTCTTGCGTCCTTCATTTTCGTTTTCAAGAACGCACAAACTCTCTTAACGACCTTCATATTACTATTTTCGCGTTATTGGGTACTCAAAGATCCGCTTTCTATCCCTCATTTTGTGATTATCGCATTTTGGAGGACAGAATAGCCCTCTTTCTATCCCTCATTTCGCCATCTTCACATTTTCAAGGACAGAATGGACCTCTTTCTATCCCTCATTTTCCGATTCTCACATTTTGGAGGACAGAATAGCCCTCTTTCTATCCCTCATTTCGCGATCTTCTCATTTATGAGGACACAAAGAACACATCTATCACCCAGATCTAAGAGATTCCATCCAATCTATTTAATAAATTCGTATGATTAAAAGGAAAAGAAGGGGCTGACAGATTTTTTGTGTCAACCCCTTCAACTTATGTGCAGGTTCTCGCCTTTATTACATCTTCTTTTTATGGATGTTCAAAATGTAGTTGGCTGTTTCTTCGACGGCTTTGTTGGAGACATCGACGACTTTACAATCAAGCTTATCGATGACTTTATCGAAGTATTCCAGCTCTTCTTTAATACGATCCATGTTGGCATAGTTCGCATGGTCATCCAACCCGAGTGCTTTCAATCGTTCCCGGCGGATGTCGTTCAACTTCTCCGGACTGATTCGAAGTCCGTAGCACTTGGACTTAGACACTTGATACAATTCCTCAGGCGGTTCTACCTCAGGAACGATCGGCACATTCGCCACCTTCAAGCGCTTCAAAGCCAAGTACTGGGAGAGAGGTGTCTTGGACGTTCTCGAAACTCCTACGAGTATGATATCCGCTTTCAAAATGCCTCTTGGATCGCGGCCATCATCATATTTTACCGCAAATTCGATGGCCTCCACTTTTCGGAAATACTCTTCATCCAGCTTATGGACGAGCCCTGGTTCATTGCGAGGTCCCTCTTCAAAGACAGAAGCCATCTGATGGATCATTGGTCCGACGATATCAACCGCAGGGACCCCTTCCTCAGCTGCCTTTTCAACCAAGTATTCTTTGATTTCAGGTACGACTAATGTATATCCTATGATCGCATGATGATCTTTTGCTAAAGAGACCACTTCATTGATGGTTTGTTTGTCTTCCACATAAGGAACACGTCTGATTTCGATATTTGTAGATTTGAATTGGCTTGCAGCCGCTTTGACTACGAGTTCAGCCGTTTCACCGACAGAATCCGATACGACATAGACGACTGGGCGTTTTACTGTATCTGCCATAGGTACCTCCTTACTGCGATTTGTCGTGCACATTCACGTTAAATGATTGCGTCTCCAGAAAAGTCCACCAACGCTTTCGTAATATTCGTTTTCGTAATGCGTCCGATCACTTCAAGGTCAACTTCTTTTTCCGTATCTTTAACGACCGGTACTGCATCGATTTGTTTGTCGATCAGCTTTTCCGCTACATCAATCAAAAAGTCATCTTTCGTACAAACCGTTATATTCGGCATCCTAGTCATGATGATGGTGACAGGAATGGAATTGAGGTCTTGATTTCCCATGCTTGCTCGTAATAAATCTTTCCGTGATAAAACGCCTGCAAGTTTCGCTTCCTTATTCACCACAAACAACGTTCCGACATCTTCAAGGAACATCGTGCATATCGCATCATAGACCGTTGAAGATTCTTGTACGACGACAGGTAAAGATAAATAATCTTTCACTTTGATTTGACGAATCTTTTCTGTAAGTAACTGTGCACTGGTTTTGCCTGTATAAAAATAACCGACACGAGGACGTGCGTCCAGGTAGCCTGCCATCGTCAGGATGGCGAGGTCAGGTCTGAGCGTCGCTCTTGTTAGATCTAATTGCTCAGCGATCTGTTCACCGGTGATCGGTCCAAAGTCTTTGACGATCTCGACGATTCTTTCTTGCCTATTATTCAGTTCTATTGGGAACACCACCTTACTGCCCTATATGCTATACTCTTTAGAAATCATTATATCCTATTTCCATGTAACATAGGAAGTATAATCGATTAATTGTGCCATAATGATCCAATTGTACAGCATATTGAAGAAAGAAAACGAAGACCTCACTTCAGGTCTTCGTTTACATTTTCATTTTACCATGGAGCTCATTAAAACACTAATTGATTGAAGTCCGCAAAGGCATGAATGACGTGCGCCAATTTTTTCATTTGAGTTTGACGGTTCACCCGTAATTTTTCGTCCTCTGCATTGACCATCGTGTTGTCGAAGTAGCGGTCGATGACTTCCGGCAATTCACTCAGCTTTTCGTAAAAGACGATGACATCTTCAAGCTGATGGACGGATTCTCTTGCTTGATCCGCTTCTACATACCTTTCAAATAGTGCTTGTTCCTCTTCATTTTCAAATAGACTCGGATCAATTTCCGCTTCCGGCTCTGAGAGATTTTTTGAGATGTTCAGAACCCTCGACAATGAATCGTTCATCTCTTTGAAGTTGTCTTCCTTCAACGAGGAAGCGAGTATTTCTGATTTTCTCAACAATAGATCCACTCTTCCGATTTCACCAGTCAGAATCGCATCAATGACGTCATAGCGTACGCCTTGGTCCTGCAAAATCGTCTT
The DNA here is from genome assembly GCF_051842935.1 of Pseudalkalibacillus sp. Hm43. Classification (GTDB taxonomy): domain Bacteria; phylum Bacillota; class Bacilli; order Bacillales; family Fictibacillaceae; genus Pseudalkalibacillus. The sequence continues at coordinate 1,865,650 of NZ_JBPXRR010000001.1, forward strand.
CATTCGGATGTTGAAGAATTCGATCAGTTGTCCGTAAACCGCACTACGGTCATTTTTCAACAAACCGCGCTGTTCGTATTCATCCAACACAGCGTTCAACAGTTCTTCCAACGTGACTGGCCAGCCCTTTTGCAAGAGGATTTGCAGTACCCCTGCAGCTTGTCTTCTCAAGGCATATGGGTCTTGTGAACCTGTCGGAATGATGCCAATACCGAAGCATCCGACAATCGTATCCAACTTGTCAGAAACACTCAATACAGAACCTACAACGGTCCCCGGAAGCACGTCTCCTGAGAAACGAGGCTGATAATGTTCATTGATGGCTGCTGCAATCAGTTCTTCCTCACCAAAAAGCTTCGCATATTTTTCTCCCATCACACCTTGAAGTTCAGGGAATTCATATACCATCTGGGTCACCAGGTCGAACTTCGAAATGGCCGCAGCTCTCTGGATCGCATTTTTCGAATCCGCATCTAGCTGTAGGAGCTCACTTGATCGCTCAGCATGCGCTTGAATCCTTTCAACCTTGTTGGCTACGGTTCCTAACTCTTCATGGAACACGATCGCTTCTAGGCGCGCGAGGAAGTCATCAATCGACTTTTTCTTATCTTCATTGTAGAAGAATTGAGCATCCTTCAGACGTGCTCGCAATACTTTTTCATTACCCTTTGCCACATTTTGCAGGTGAGCATGATCACCGTTTCGAATAGCAACGAAATGAGGCTGTAATTCACCTTCTTGATTCTGGACAGGGAAATAGCGTTGATGCTCACGCATTGATTTAATCAACACTTCAGAAGGCAGCTCCAAAAACTCTTCGTCAAAATTACCGTATAAAGCGGTTGGATATTCGACGAGATTGTTGACCTCTTCTAATAAGCCTTCATCAATCGGAATGATCCATCCTTCATCTTCCTGGAGGTTTTCCAATTGATTCTGGATTGCATCCTTCCGTTCCTTCGAATCTGCGATGACAAATTGTCCAAGAAGTTCCGTCGGATATTGTTCTGGCGTTTCAATCTGGATTTCTTCTCCGAGGAATCGGTGACCGTAAGTCGTCCGGTCAGCCTGTACATCTGCAACTTCGAGTTGAGGCACTTCGCTTCCATACAAGAATAGGATCCATTTGATCGGACGGACGAATTTGAATTCCTTATCGCTCCATCGCATGTTTTTAGGAAAATGAAGGCTTTGGATGACTTGATCCAACTGATGAAGAAGATCCATCGTCGCAACACCGGAAGTATGCTTATTCGCAAACACATATTCTGTATTTTTGACTTCTTTAAAGAAAAGATCCTGAGGATCTACCCCTTGACCTCTCGCAAAGCCGAGCGCAGCCTTTGACCAATTGCCTTCCTCATCCAACGCGATTTTCTTTGCCGGTCCTCTTAATTCTTCCTGTTGATCCTCTTGCTGCTCGGCAACGTCAGTCACTTTGACTGCTAAACGTCGGGGAGTAGAGTAAGGAATCACTTCTCCGAATTGGATACGATTTTCCGTAAACCAACCAGCAATTTTATCGGATAGCTGGTACATCGCATCTGTTACGAAGCGGGCGGGCATTTCCTCCAGACCAATCTCTAAAAGTACGTCTCGTTTATTCATCTTCCTTCGCCCCCTTTAACATTGGAAATCCTAGCTGTTCACGTTGCTCGTAATACGCTTTCGCACATTTTCTCGCAAGCTTTCTGACGCGACCGATGTAACCGGTACGTTCCGTAACGGAAATGGCACCTTTTGCGTCCAATTGGTTGAACGTATGGGAGCATTTCAGTACATAGTCATATCCAGGGAAAACCAACTGCTCATCGATTGCACGCTCTGCTTCTTTTTCATAAATGTTGAAAAGATTAAAGAGCATCTCATTATCGGACACTTCAAACGTATACTTCGAGTGTTCGAATTCCGGTTGATAATAAAGGTCATGGTATGTGATGCCAGAGTGCCATTCCAGATCGAAGACATTCTCCTTATCCTGTATGTAGGATGCGAGTCTTTCAATTCCGTAAGTGATCTCGACGGAAACCGGCTTCGCATCCAATCCACCGACCTGCTGGAAGTAGGTGAACTGTGTGATCTCCATTCCATCCAGCCATACTTCCCAACCTAATCCTGATGCGGACAGTGTTGGTGCTTCCCAGTTGTCCTCAACAAAACGGATATCATGCTCAAGTGGATCGATACCGATCTCCTTCAAGCTCTCTAGATAAAGCTCCTGGATATTGTCTGGAGAAGGTTTCATCACCACCTGGAATTGATGATGTTGATACAAACGGTTTGGGTTTTCTCCGTAACGACCATCCACCGGTCTTCTGGACGGTTCGACATATGCGACATTCCACGGCTCTGGTCCGATGCTTCGTAAGAACGTCATCGGATTCATCGTTCCGGCTCCTTTTTCAACGTCATAAGCTTGCATGACGAAACAGCCTTGATCAGCCCAATAACGTTGTAATGTCAAAATCATGTCTTGTAAATTCATAACGCACCTCCACGTTTCATTTGTCGTTGTTCTGGTCCAGCTCATAGAACAGAAAAAACTCCCGTTCCTATGTCCAGCCCAGACATAGGGACGAGAGTTACCCGCGGTTCCACCCTATTTGAAGATGATTGTCGTTCATCTTCCACTTTATTGGAATGCTCCAGAGCGCCATTCCTCACTTCTCAATCCCTGGCTTCCACTTTCCCAGAGTCGCTAACATTGAGGTCAGTAAGTACTCCTCTCTATCTACGCATTTATGTTTACTTTTTGTTGAAAGTATCATAATGTTTTTCAACCCATTTGTCAACCTTCACTCGAAAGCCTGGATCTGATCAAGGAAGCGCTTGGACTTCAATCGAATTCCAGTATACTCATCAATGTAAGTCGTTAAAACTTGTTTGAGTACTTCTTTCGTTTCCTTTTTCACTGATACATTTCCAAGTCTCGATAAGTCGATGTGATAGAACAGGTTCAAGAGTCTGGCTGTATGTGTAGACAACCCAAGCGCATTGGGATCTGTGTGACGGTCTTGTTCACAAAGGAATCCACCTTCTGATATGGAAAAGTAAAAGCTTCCTTCCTTACGACCGCACATTACACATCTGTCCACCTGGGGTCCGACACCAGCTAACCTTAGCATCTTCATTTCAAAAATCGCTTTTAAAATATCAGGATCCACATCTTCATCCAAGTACCGGAGGGATAAAGATAGAAACTCAAAAAGCGCAGAAGACGGCTTCTGATCTTCCGTTGATTTATCCAGCAATTCCACCATATAAGCGGCATAAGCGGTTTTGACAATATCTTGCTTGATGCCTCTGTATGTGTGGATGATTTCACCTTGACTCAGACTGCCAAGACCGCTCCCCTTTTGGATGAGAAAATGAGCATGTGTGAAAAGCTGGGAAACAGAAGAGAGGCGACTTTTCGTTTTCTTCGCCCCTCTTGCCATCATCCCTAATTTGCCAAAATCCTTTGTATAAACAGTCAGTACTTTGTTTGATTCACCGTAATCTGACGTACGGATCACAATGCCTTCTGATTTGATCAACATCTCCATCACCGCCATTTCAGTGTGGGAGTAATCAAAGTTCTGTTTCTATATAATCGCCTTTCCTTTCTTCAACTTCCAACAGGTCTGCCGATGCCTCATGGTCAGCCTCGAGTTCTTTCCACAGCAGGTACGTATCAATGTCCCCGGTTTGACAAAACAATTTCCAGGTAAAGTCCCTCATGGAATTTCTCCACCTTTCGAAAGAAAATAAGCAATCTTTAAGATTAGAATGACCTTGATTACAAATTTCATGTTATGGAATTTTTGACAATTTCATTTATGCCACGATAATGCCCGAAGTAATCAATACTCGTCTTCACTGAATCCGAAGTCTCTTAAGTTGAACGGACGATTTCTCCAATCTTTCTGGACTTTCACCCAAAGTTCCAAAAAGACCTTCGAACCGAGAAGATGCTCGATATCTTGACGTGCATTGGAACCGATTTTCTTCAACATACCACCTTGTTTGCCGATCAGAATCCCTTTTTGCGAGGATCGTTCGACCACAATAGTAGCCTGGATATCAACCATATTACCGCCTTCACGTTGCTTCATCTGATCGATGACGACCGCAACAGAATGAGGCACTTCTTCATGAGTCAAGTGAAGTACCTTTTCACGGATTAGTTCCGCAACGACGAATCGTTCTGGGTGATCGGTCACCTGGTCCTCTGGATAATACTGAGGCCCTTCTTCTAAGTACTTTTTGATCTGGTCCATCAACGTGTTCACATTGTTACCGTTGAGAGCTGAAATCGGCACAACCTCTGCAAAATCAACTTTTTCACGGTACTGTTCGATGATCGGCAGAAGATCATCAGGATGGACTTTATCGATCTTGTTGATGACTAGGAAAATAGGGCTATCCACGTTTTGCAGACGATCCATGATGAATTGATCGCCTCTGCCGAAGCCTTCTTCCGCATTGATCAGAAACAAGATGATGTCGACTTCATTTAATGTATCTTGAGCGATTCGGGTCATGAAATCCCCGAGCTTATGTTTCGGTTTATGAATTCCAGGGGTATCAATGAAAACGACTTGCTCTTCGTTCGTTGTATAAACCCCATGGATCTTATTTCTTGTCGTCTGTGGTTTGTCACTCATAATCGCGATTTTCTGTCCTAAAATGTGATTGATGAGCGTTGATTTTCCTACGTTCGGACGTCCGATAATCGAAACGAATCCAGATTTGAATCCTTCTCTATTCATTTAAATCCTCCGGAGAAAATGCACCTGGCAACAGTTCACTTACCTTCAATTCCTGTACATCTCCATTCAAATTCGTCAAATATACAGGCATTTCAGGTGAACAGAGTTCAGAAATGACTTGTCGGCAAGCCCCGCATGGGGGCACAGGTCGCTTCGTATCCGCGACAACAGCCATCGCTTTGTATGATTTGTCCCCTTCTGAATAAGCCTTGAATAAGGCTGTACGTTCTGCACAATTACAGAGACTGTATGCTGCATTTTCAATATTGGAACCCCGATAGACTTTCCCGTCTTCAGACAACAGGGCAGCTCCTACCTGGAATTTCGAATAAGGTGTATAGGCATATTTTCTTGCTTCAATTGCTTCTTTAATCAATTCTTCTTTATTCAAATCATTCACCTCTAAGTCACTATTTCAATTAATGGTTCTGCAAATAGAAGGAATCCTATTATAACAGCAATGACACTGAAAATAAAGACAGAGCCTGCAGAGAGATCCTTAGCCTGCTTGGCGAGCGGGTGATGATCTTCTGTTATGAGATCGACTGTTCTTTCAATGGCTGTATTCATCAATTCAAGACTGAGCATGATGCCGATCGTAATCAGGAGAACCATCCATTTGGTCGGCGAAAAATCAAATAAAAAAGCAAAAAGAATCGTCAACACAGCAAACACGCTGTGGATTTTGAAATTCCGTTCATTCCAGCCTTCAATGACCCCTTCCATGGCGTACTGAAAGCTTTTCATGACATATTTCATGATCGATTCAATCCATACGATTCAAGGATGCTGTCCTGTCTTTCGAACATCTCCTTTTCCTCGTCTTCATCCATATGGTCGTAGCCTAGCAAGTGTAAAAATCCATGGACCGCTAGAAAACCGAGTTCCCTCATGAACGAATGGTTGTACTCATCGGCTTGTTCTTTCGCCTTATCGATTGAAATGATGATATCGCCCAGCAGTACTGGTTGATCAGGAGAATGAACGATTTCCAATTCTCCCTCTACTTCATCTTCAAGCGCAAACGAAATGACATCCGTCGGCCGGTCGATGTTGCGATATTCTGCATTAATTTGTTGGATCCGTTCATTGTTCACGAAGGTGACGGACAACTCCGCTGTTTTTTCAATCGTTTCCTGTTGGGCAGCGTGTTGGAGCAGACGTTCGATCTCTTCCATAATCTCTGCTTCCAATTGTTCCGTTTCATCAATCAGTTCAACTGTTAACATTATGCCTGACTCACTTTCTTTTTATGAATTTCCTCAGGATACTCGATGCGTGAATGGAACATACCATTCAACGTTTCACAAATGCTGACGGTTACTATTTCGAGCTCCTTCAATGTGATGGAGCACTCATTGAATTGCCCGTCTTCCAGACGATCTGCAATGATCTTTCGAACGAGCCCTTCGATCTTCACAGGTGTCGGCTTCGGCATTGAGCGCACAGCCGCTTCAACCGCATCAGCTATCCCGATGATTGCTACTTCCTTCGTTTGGGCTTTAGGTCCAGGGTAACGGAAGTCGCTTTCCTCAATCTGTTTGTCTGATTGTTGCATCGCCTTATGATAAAAATATTTCAACAAAGTCGTCCCATGATGCTGCTCTGCGATGTCCACGATCTCAGTCGGTAGATTATGTGCTCGTAGCATTTCTGCGCCATCATACGGATGAGCGATGATGATCGTCTTACTGAGTTGTGGTGATATTTTATCATGCGGATTCTCAATATTCATTTGGTTTTCAATAAAGAAATGCGGACGCTTCGTTTTACCAAGGTCATGGTAGTATGCCCCTACTCTAGCAAGTAATCCGTTGGCACCGACTGCTTCACAAGCCCCTTCAGCCAGGTTCGCAACGACTACACTGTGATGGTACGTTCCAGGAGTCTCCATCAGCAGTTTCCTTAATAGAGGATGATTCGGGTTCGACAGCTCTATCAACTTCATAGATGTCAAGATTCCGAATCCTGCTTCAAAGAATGGCAACAACCCGAGGGTCAGTACCGCAGACAGGAATCCAGATAGAAGTGCAAACCCTACTTGCCAGGTGATGATCCAAGGATCAAAATGTCCGTTCGTAAGAGCCAAAATCAACAGTACGACAGAAGCATTGATCAACGCTACATACGTACCGGTCTTCAAGATCTTCGATTTCACATTTCGTTTCCCAAGAAATACGATCCCCGCGATGGAACTGATCAGTATGTATGTTCCGAATGTGAAGTTGAACGGGCTGGTCGTATTCTCGTTAAAAATTAAACTTCCACAAATCGCAAAAACGATACTAGAGATGATCGCCGTCTGTTCATCAATCAGCATCTTGATCATCATCGTTCCAAGCGCAACCGGAATGATGAATGCAACACTTGGGTAATAAATACTGATGAGACTTACAATTTTCATCAATACGAGTGTTAGAGAAAAGAGTAAAACATAAATGATGATTTGAATGTTTTCTTTCTTCTGTTCACCAATGAGATCTTTCAAGAAATAGATGAGAAAAGCCGTCATCAGAAGAGTCAAAATCCCCAGTCCGATGTAAGGGAAAGGCGATACATCGTCTTTCAATAGACCGACTAATTCCAATTTGTAAAGGTCATCACTTGTAATTTCTGAATTCCTCTCAACAAGGACTTCTCCTTCACGGATGAACACCGGTTCTACATCTTCAATTGCTTTCTCTCTTAATTCCTTTGTCTTTTCCGCATCAAATGTATAGTTGGAAATGATCGCACTTTTCGTGATTTCTATGAGCGCAGGCTTCAGCTTTTCAGGTAGAAGCGACTCAGTAATTTCCGGCTCGACTTCCTTTTTCCGGTCATTGATTTGATCTACTGAAATCGGCTGATCCATGATGTCATGAATTGTACTACTGGCAAGATCCTTTGCAAATGCGACATCTGAAGGTTTTGCATCTAGAAATGTGTTGAGTGACTCGGAAGAGATGTCTTTTGCGATGAATTCCGGCAGGTCTTCTTTTAACTCTGCGATCTGTTGTTTACGAACTTCATCACGTGCTTCCTGGTCATTCTCCGTTTCTTCTTTATTCTGATCCGTTTCCTCTTGCGTCTGTTCAATCGCTGTGAAAAGCTCTTCGATTTCGACGACTTGATCGATCGCTCTTCCATTATTCAAAATGTACCGATCTTCAATACCCGCGGCAGCTTCTGCCTCTTTCAAGGCGGTTTCTTTCGGATTTTGTATACGAATCGGGGATTGGATATCTTCTTCCGCGACAGAGTTCACCTTGAGATCGATCCGTTCCGGAATGACATTGCTCAACATGGTGACGAACATCGCTACGGCAAGCGCAGCATAAAGAAGCATGCGGCTGATCTTGCTGTTTTCGATTCGGTTCCACCTGGATTTCATATCTTGAATGAGTTTTGGAGACATTCCAATAACTCCCCTTCCGTTCTACATCTGCCCCTATTCTACCACGGATTTTATCGATTTGGACGAACTTGGATGAAAATTTTGTAAAAATAATGTCGATGGAATCTTCTCTTTTATCGCTCCGGTATTGAAAGTATCTTAGCAAAGAAAAAAACTGATCCGCATTGCTCTTTCCTGTATAGAAAAGAACACTACAGATCAGCTTTTATCCTTATTCTTCGTTCACTTCATAAGCACTGATGATCTTTTGGACGAGTGGATGTCGAACCACATCGGATTGTTGCATATGCATGATTCTTACGCCCTGTATATCTTTGAGAATCTTCTGAGCCACGCGCAAGCCGGATGCTTTGCCTCGAGGAAGATCGACCTGTGTAATGTCCCCAGTAATGATCATTTTTGACCCGAAGCCAAGTCGCGTCAAAAACATCTTCATCTGCTCAGGTGTCGTATTCTGAGCTTCATCGAGCAGAACGAAAGCTTCATCGAGTGTACGCCCTCTCATATAAGCGAGTGGTGCAATCTCGATCGTACCACGTTCAATAAGCCGTTCAGTGTGTTCTACACCGAAAAGGTCATGTAAAGCATCATACAGTGGTCTCAAGTAAGGATCGACTTTTTCCTTCAAGTCCCCAGGCAAGAACCCGAGACTTTCGCCTGCCTCTACTGCTGGACGTGTCAGGATGATTCGCCTTACTTTCCCTTCCTTCATCGCTTTTACAGCCATCACCACAGCGAGGTATGTCTTACCGGTACCAGCAGGACCGATTCCGAACACGAGATCATTCTTTTTGATGGCATTCACGTAATGACGCTGACCTAGCGTCTTTGCACGAATCGGTTTACCTTTGGCAGTACTCGTAATCTCTTCTTCAAAAAGCTGATCCAATTCGTCAAGAATGCCTTCGTTCGCTAGTTGAATGGCATAAATGACGTCCCGATCGGAAATCGTCATACCTTTACGGATCAATGAGAGAAGGGCGTTCAGCACATCTTCGACAAGCTGTGCAGTCTCTTCATCTCCCGTTACTGCGACACCGCCGCCACGAGTGACGATATCAACATCCAGAGTCTGCTCAATCGTTGTCAAATGAGAGTCATTCGGACCAAAAAGAGCAATTCCTTCTGCAGGATTTTCTATTTGTAGGTTCTTTAGATTCAAGCGTTCAGACAATATGGCTCAATCTCCTCCAACTATAGGTTGTTCTTCAGCAATATTCTCAATCACTTTATAGTACATCGATACGTTTACTTTACCATTGTCAATCGCATGGTGCAAAATTTTTCCGCTCTTGATCGACGCGTCTTCTTCAAGGTGGCTTTCCATTTCTTCATCCGCCATTTGTTTGGCGATCTCAACCGCTTTTTTAGGAGTATATTCCCTCGACACACTTTCTGATTCGTGAATGCCTTTCTTGATATAGGCGATCGGAAGCTCCCATTTCAACATCCGGAAGGTTTTCACATCTTCCATCACTTCAAATTCTTTATAATCCACGTTACCGAAACCCCAGACAGGCACGTTCCAGCCAAAAAGAGATACATAATGTTTATCATTGTGATTTCCGGTTAACGTGTTGAAGGTGGTTTTCAAGGGGACACTCACATCTGTCCGGTACCACACTTCACCGAACACTTTCCCTTTGGCAGCGACCGTTCGTACATTCTTATCTTTACCAATGTTACCGGATACTAATAATTCACCTTTCTGGACAAGTTGATTCCGTTCCACCTTCACTTGACCTTGCTCCACGAACATATTCGTTACGAACGCTTTCTTTTTTGCGATCAAGTTTTGCGGTCCTAACGATTCTATTTTTTCCGGTAGTTCTTTTTGGACAACTTTAAAGTGAAAGGTCGTTCCTTCAAGTGTGACTCCAATCCAAGTGACCTCGTCCATTTTTTCAGTAGCTAAATATTGTATTTCTCTCGGATCAGGCAGCCGGAAGAGCAGCTTTCCTCTCTTAATACCCATCTCATTGACAACTTTCCTTAAATGATGCTCTGTTTTCGGGTCAGCTCCTGTCACCTCGATGTTCCACACCATGTTGGACAATAGGAACACGAGGACCAGGAATATCCCTAGCCCTGCCACGAACCCACTGCGGGATATCATTCGCTTGGCGATGAACGGTGCGCCCCGCCTTGTCATCACTTTGAATTTGCACCCGATCTGCCTGAGTGGGACCCGAATCTTGAGGGCATCATCCGTATACATATGCAGCACAAGGTGTTCTTTCCGACTCACTTCCCAAATCTGTATGTTATTGTTCAAGCAATAATTGAGAAATTGTTCTGCATGCTGACCTTCAACCGTGATTTTGACTGTACCGCGCAGATACTTTGTCCAAATTTTCGTCATGGTTACTCCCCTCCCAAAAATCACGAAATATCTATGTACTTCACATCTGAAATTTTCCCTTCGAGCAAAATCTCTTCAGGAAGAATCGTTTTCAAAACGAATTCTTTACCTGTAATGAGTAGTTCTCCTTGCTCTAAAATCAATCGGAGCTCTTCGTTGGAGAAGGCTTTCACACCACGATGATTCTCGATATAGATGTGCAGGTGTCCGATCATCGTTATTCTTGGTAGGTCCATGACGACATCTGCTGGTAATTCTAATGTATTGGTCATCCATCGTTTGAATTTCTGTCTCAATCGCGCCATAAACGAACCCCCTCTCATCTCAATTTATGAAAGAGGGGCTTAAACTATCACAATGACTTTTTACAGGTTTTATGAAATGAAAAAAGCTGTGCACTTTGCGTACACAGCTTTTGATACTTATCTTATCTCCGGTTGAAACGTGAAGCCAGATGATGTGGTTTCCTCGACCGAGGTGGACCGAGGATTTCTGCCCAAATGACTCCCTGGGCGACATTGTCTGGATCCGGAATGATTTTGTTTTTTGGTCTTTCTTTATAAATCACTTCTTTTCGAGCTTTAGCTCGCTTTCTAACAGGTTCTTCTGCAGGCACTTGTTCACTACTGCCCTGGAAAGCGTCCTGCAACTCCAACCGTTTTGCTTCATACATCTCCTGGAGGTTATTTTCAACCTTTTTGATCCGTTCAGAGCGTGGTCTTTCCGGTCTACTCGGTCGAACTGGCTCCTCCTTCGGCATCGACATCGTCTCTGCTCTCGATGTGTTCGGTTGCTGTTGATTCGGACGAGGACGACCTCTCTGTTGTTCTTCTTTTTGTTGCTCGATCTGACGTTTGAAAAAGCTGTAAATACCACCGATGATCAAAATCACGAAAAAGATGTTTTGCATCAGTAGTTCAATGATCGCTTCTAGCACTAGTAAGTGCCTCCTCCTGAAGAGTCATCCTCATCCTTAGGGTCAGTCGCCTTACCGATCGAACCTCTCATGTCTGTGTCTGCTTTGACGTTGTTATAGTTCATGTAATCCATGACACCGATATTACCAGAACGCAATGCTTCTGCCATCGCCATAGGTACTTCCGCTTCGGCTTCCACAACTTTCGCGCGCATTTCTTCGACGCGGGCTTTCATTTCTTGCTCTTGTGCTACTGCCATTGCACGACGCTCTTCGGCTTTCGCTTGAGCGATATTCTTATCCGCTTCCGCTTGTTCTGTTTGAAGCTCGGCACCGATGTTCTTGCCGATGTCTACGTCCGCAATATCGATCGAGAGAATTTCAAATGCTGTACCTGCATCAAGACCTTTTGTCAGTACAGTTTGAGAAATCAGATCAGGATTTTCCAATACTTTTTTATGATTGTCTGAAGAACCGATCGTGGATACGATTCCCTCACCGACACGAGCGATGACAGTATCTTCACCAGCACCCCCGACAAGTCGTTCGATGTTCGCACGAACTGTGATACGTGCTTTCGCTTTTACTTCAATTCCATCCATCGCAACACCGGCGATGAACGGCGTTTCAATGACCTTAGGGTTAACACTCATTTGAACGGCTTCAAGAACGTCACGTCCAGCCAAGTCAATCGCTGCACAACGCTCGAAGCTCAATTCGATGTTTGCACGGTGCGCCGCAATCAATGCGTTCACGACTCGGTCTACGTTACCACCAGCGAGGTAGTGACTCTCCAGTTGGTTTGTGCTCAATTCAAGACCTGCTTTTACTGCCTTGATCAATGGATTGATGACGCGTGATGGAATAACACGTCTCAAGCGCATTCCGATCAGTGTAAAGATACTGACTCTTACTCCAGCTGCAAGCGCTGAAATCCATAGCGCGACTGGTACAAATGTGAATAAGACTGCAAGGGCGATGACGATTGCCCCGATTAAAATGACCATGAATAATACATTTTGATCCATTTGGATATTTGCCCCCTTAATTTTCTTCTTCTTTTATTTCTCGAACGATGATACGAGAACCTTCTGTTTTGACGATTTTTATCGGTCGACTGCTCCCGATATAGTTTCCTTCTGTGACAACGTCATATCTTTCTTCTCCGATGATGGCTGTTCCAGATGGTCGAAGTGGTGTCAACGTCGTCCCAGTCTGTCCGACCAATTCAGATTTCGTGACACTTGAAATATAGCCTTTTTCATTTGAGGTGGAATCAAATAATATGATTTTCTTTAATGGACCGTTGTATCCAAAATATTTCAGGAATAAGATCGATACAACGATTGTCGCCACGATTGCAATCAGGATGGAAAACAAGATGTTGGCAATGGATCCTCCGGCTAGGACGATACCAATCAGCACCGAGAGTATCCCACCGATCCCGAGTATGCCTCCCGGGACGAATACCTCCGCTATGATCAATCCGATTCCTACAACGAACAGGATGAGTGATTCCCAGCCTGCAAGTCCCGCAATCATGTGTCCGAAAAAGAAGAGCAATAATGCGCTGAGTCCAAGAATGCCTGGAATACCGAACCCTGGTGAATAAAGCTCAAGCACGAGTCCGATACTTCCAATCGAAAGTAAGATTGGAACGACGACAGGATGTGTGACATATCGGGCAATCGTTTCAGCAAATGAAACTTCAATGTTCCGGATTTCTGCATCCGGAAGCTCCAAATAGTCCAGCAAATCATTACGACTATCGATGATTGCTTCTGCATATCCGACTTTTTTGGCCTGGGAAGCATCCAATGTAAGAAGTTCCCCTTTCCCGACACCCAGATCTTCAAGAACGATATCCTCATCCGCCATCGCCAAGGCATATTTCGGATCTCGGTTATGTAGTTCTGCCGAGGCTCTCATGTCCGCAAGCCATGCCGATTCAGCTTTCTTTCCAGCTGTATTCCCTTGTTGGTCAATGACGGCTGCTGCGCCCATTGTCGTCGAAGGCTTCATGACGATCTGGTCCGCATTCAACGCAATGTATGCACCCGCAGACAGTGCATGCTTCGTCACGTAGGCAATGATCGGAACATCTGACTCCCGCATGATTTTAGCAATGTTGTTGGCCGCCTGTACGAGGCCTCCTGGTGTATTTATTTCAAGAACCAGGTAATCTGCACCGTTTTCTTCAGCCGTTTCGATCGATCGCTCAAGGAATTTCTCCAGTCCACGTTCCACGGCATCTTCGACCGGAGCGAAATAAACGACCCCTTTGCCTTCAGCCGCATTCGAAGGACTGATTGATACAGATAAGAGAGGAACTAGTATTAATAGCAGGTAGAAAGTAATTTTAATTGATTTCTTTATTTTCTTCATAATACCCACCCCCTTTATGAACTTACTACTCTCTACGGATAACTATACAGATAGGTTTCACTCTTTTGAAGGGAAAATACTCGAGGGATGATAAATCCGATGAATTTAAATCAACCCGACATTAAAAAAACGCCTTGCAATGTGCAAGGCGTTTCATTATGAGTATTACGATAAGTTCTGTTGAACTAAACGGTTCACGAGACCGCCATCAGCCTTACCTTTTACTTTCGGCATGATGGCTCCCATCACTTTCCCCATATCTTGTTTGGAAGTAGCACCAACTTGTTGGATGGTCTCCTTTACAATCTGGTCGACTTCTTCCTCAGATAGTTGTTCTGGGAGATACTCTTGAAGTATTTCAATCTCTTGACGTAAGTTTTCGACTAGATCATCACGACCAGCTTTGTCGAATTCCTGGAGGGAGTCTTTCCGCTGTTTAACTTCACGTGAAAGAACCGTCAATTCCTCTTCTTCGTTCAATTCGTGTCCTAACTTGATCGACTCGTTCTGAAGAGAGGCCTTCACCATACGAATGACCGTCAGTCGTTGCTTGTCTTTGTTTCTCATCGCTTGTTTCATATCGTGATTCAAACGGTCAAGAAGACTCAATTAGAACACCCTCTCTTAGTACTTACGCTTACGAGCAGCTTCAGACTTCTTCTTACGCTTGACGCTAGGCTTTTCGTAATGCTTACGCTTACGTACCTCTGCCAATGTTCCTTCTTTAGAAACGTTGCGCTTGAAACGACGAAGTGCATCTTCTATAGATTCGTTCTTACGAACACTAGTTCTAATGGACATATATTTCCCTCCCTCCAAGCTCCTTTCAAAAAATATAGAAAAGGAGCGAAAACCATATCTTAAAACATTATAATATATGCCACTTTTTTTCGTCAACTTTATTCGGGTAATTATTTCGTCATGTCCAAAACATCTCGTCCATAAAATAGACTAGGTGGTGATGACGTTGATGCAAATCTTCTCATTATTCGCCGTTTTCCTGACCATTTTCATATTCGGGATGACGGTGATGCGAATAGGATTGAGTGCTGCTTCACAACAAAAGCTGAAGAATTGGCTTTTGAAATATACCGATACGACATGGAAAAGTTTTCTCGCCGGCATCCTCATTACCGCAATCATGCAAAGCAGCTCAGCCGTCATGGTCATTGTGATCGGCCTTGTAGCCGCAGGGATCATGAGTTTCAGACAATCGATCGGCATCATTTTAGGTGCCAACATCGGAACGACGGTGACGACGGAAATCATCACGATGGACATCACCCATTTGATCCTCCCCTTCATCATCATAGGTGTCGTGCTCATTTTCATTCCGAAGGGCTGGTCATTTTGCCTTGGATCCACTCTTTTCGGGCTGGGCTGTATGTTTATTGCGATGAATGGATTTGAAACTTTGTCAGGTCCGATTACCGACTTGAAATGGGTGAAAAATTTCCTGCACCTTACAGATGAACATGTGTGGATGAGCCTGGGTCTCGGGACGACGATGACCGCCGTCATCCAATCGAGTACAGCTACGACCGCAATCATCATGCCACTCATGAATGAGAACATCCTGACCCTGACATCTGGCATTGCGATACTGCTTGGTGCGAATATCGGAACCTGTGTCACTGCAT
Source organism: Pseudalkalibacillus sp. Hm43 (assembly GCF_051842935.1). Classification (GTDB taxonomy): domain Bacteria; phylum Bacillota; class Bacilli; order Bacillales; family Fictibacillaceae; genus Pseudalkalibacillus. The sequence continues at coordinate 1,881,101 of NZ_JBPXRR010000001.1, forward strand.
TGATCGCTTGTATCGGAACTTCGAAGGAAGCGAAGCTCGTCGCCTTTGCCCACGTTTGGATCAATATTATCGGGGTGGTTTTATTCCTGCCTTTTTTGAGTGGGTTTTCGGAAGTCGTAATGCTCCTCACCCAACTGCCTGATGTTCAGATCGCTCACGCCAGCGTCCTGTTTAACGTGATCTCTTCCTTGCTCTTATTACCTTGTGCAGGCTTGTTAGCCTCGTGGATCGCGAGGATTCATGGTTACAGGGCGATTTGACCAACTACGTTTTTTCATTCCGCTAAAATAGCTGAATCCATAAATGGAGGATAGAAAGAAGACCTTTCTATCCTTTAAAATTGCTCAATCCCGAAATGGAGGATAGAAAGAGGGGCTTTCTATCCCTCAAATTTGCTCAACTCCTAAATGGAGGACAGAAAGAGGGGCTTTCTATCCCTCAAAATTGCTCAATCCCGAAATGGAGGATAGAATGAGCTCCTTAATAACAAAAAAATGACCACGACACTTTGTCGCGGTCATTTTTTTTACCGATTAATAATCAGCGTTTGATGTTTCGCCTTTGACGATTGAGATTCCAGAGCTTGCTCCGATTCGTGTAGCTCCTGCATCGATCATAGCTTGAGCGGATTCAGGTCCACGTACGCCTCCGCTTGCTTTGACACCGATTTCAGGTCCTACAACCTTACGCATCAAGGCTACGTCTTCAACTGTTGCTCCTCCTGTGGAGAAACCAGTAGAAGTCTTCACGAAGTCTGCACCAGCTTTTACAGATAGTTCACAAGCTTGCTTCTTTTCTTCGTCTGTCAGAAGGCAAGTTTCAATGATTACTTTTGTAAGAGCTTTACCTTTTGCAGCATCTACAACTGCTTTGATGTCTTTTTCAACCAGGTCATAGTCTTTGCTCTTCAAAGCGCCGATGTTGATGACCATGTCGACTTCTGTTGCACCTTTTTCAATTGCATCCTTCGTTTCGAATGCTTTTGTTTCAGGCGTAGAAGCGCCCAATGGAAATCCGATGACTGTACAAACTTTCACGTCTGTATCTTTCAAAAGTTCATAAGAAGTTGTCACCCAAGTCGGGTTAACACAAACGGACATGAAGTTATATTCTTTCGCTTCTTCACAAAGTTTGACGATATCCTCTTTGTTCATATCTGGTTTTAAAGCTGTGTGGTCAATCATTTTTGCGATGTTCATATTAGCATCTCCTCTGTTGTTGTTTTGGTTTAATCTAAGATGTATGCATTATGCTGTAGCGGAAGCTTCCGCTTGATCAACATCCATTACTCTGACGAATTGTCCTTCGTTAACAGGGTATCCTGCTTTCGTTATCTTTACTCGAACGAGTTTACCAATCAAGTCCTCTGTACCAGGAATCCGGACCTTCATGTAGTTAGCTGTATAGCCGAGTAGCATGCTCTCTTCCGGATGATCCTTGTCCAACTCTTCCGGAATGATTTCCAGCACCTCTCCTTCATAGTCCGAAGCGTATTCCTTCGCCAATTGATTGGAAAGCTCGATCAATCGATGGACACGTTCATTTTTCACATCTTCAGGCACTTGGTCTTCCATTGTTGCTGCTGGCGTTCCCGTCCGTCTACTGAATGGGAAGACATGCAGCTCGGAAAACTTATGCTCCTTGATGAAGTTATATGTTTCCATGAACTCTTCTTCCGTTTCACCTGGGAAGCCGACAATCACGTCTGACGTAATCGCAAGTCCAGGAAGGGCTTCTTTCAGCTTGTTCAGGCGATCAGCGAACATTTCCATACTATACTTTCGTCGCATGCGTTTCAACACACTATTCGAACCGGATTGAAGTGGTATGTGGAGATGAGGAACGACTTTATCTGATCGATCCAACACCTCGATGACCTCATCAGTCACCTGGCTCGCTTCGATGGATGAAATACGAAGGCGTTTCAAACCTTTCACTTGCGCATCCAAATCGGATAGCAATTGAGCGAAGTTATAATCCTTCATATCTTCACCGTAACCGGCTGTATGGATTCCGGTCAGGACGATCTCCTGGTAGCCTGCATCAACCAGCTGCTGAGCTTGTTCGATGACATGCTCAGGCTTTCTCGAGCGTAATAAACCTCTCGCCCACGGAATGATGCAAAACGTACAGAAATTGTTGCATCCTTCCTGTATCTTAAGAGATGCACGGGTACGATCTGTAAAAGCAGGAACTTCAAGCTCTTCGTAAACACGAGCTTTCATGATGTTTCCGACACCATTGATCGGTTGGCGTTCACGCTTGTATTGCTCGATATAATCGAGCATTTTTACACGGTCCTGCGTTCCGACGACAACATCGACTCCAGGGATCGCCATGACTTCAGCAGGTGAAGTCTGTGCGTAACAACCGGTTACACAAATGACTGCATCCGGGTTTTTACGGATGGCACGCCGAATAACCTGGCGACTTTTCTTATCACCAGTATTCGTAACTGTACAAGTATTGATGACATAAACATCCGACCGTTTTTCAAAATCGGTACGCTCATATCCATTGCTCTGGAACAACTGCCAGATCGCTTCAGTTTCATAATGGTTCACTTTACAACCTAACGTATGAAACGCTACTGAAGGCATATTTGGTCACCTCAATAATTCTAGTTGATAAGAAACAGCAGTTAGTAAGTATAAAGGGGCTGTTTCGGTTCGAAGAATGCGTGGGCCTAACCCACAGGTAATGAAACCAGCTTCTTGCAATGCATCGACTTCATCTTCCGACAGACCGCCTTCCGGTCCTACGACGACCAACATCCGATCAGTGTGGATATCAGCAGATTGCAATACCTTTGCCAGGTTGGCTGATTCATTCTGTTTCGCATCTTCCTCATACGCAACGACTTTGATCGTATACGCCTCACTATGTGAAATCAATTCCTTGAAAGTTACAGGTTCAAAGCAATCAGGCATTCGATTACGATGAGATTGTTCTGCAGCTTCTTTGATGATTTTTTGAAGTCGCTCCGTCTTTTTCTTGGACTTCTTTGCATCCCATTTTACAATCGACCGGAACGCTTGAAAAGGGAGGAATCCATTTGCACCAAGTTCCGTTCCTTTTTGGACAATCATTTCTAGTTTATCATGCTTTGGGAGCCCTTGTGCAATCGTTACAGGAATTGGCAGTTCCGTGTCATTCTCCAACCATTCAATGATTGAAAGTTCTATGGACGATTCTTGGATGTCTGCGATTTCACACGTTGCTACCCGCTCTCGATTATCGCTGCAAATGACTTGATCGCCTGGAGACATCCGCATCACTTTAGCTATGTGCTTTACATCGTCGCCTGAGATCGTGACGATTGAATCCGTCATTTGCTCAGGTGTCACGAAGTACCGTTGCATTAAGCCATCACCTGTTCCGGTTTCTTTGCAATGAATGCGACCCAATCTTCCATCAATAGTGTTTCTTGAATTTCGAAACCATGATTCATAAGCGATTGCTTCACTTCATCTTTCTTTCCTTTTATGATTCCAGATACGATGAACTTGCCACCTGGTTTCAAATGCTCGAATGCTTGATCATCAAATCGCATAATGATCTCTGCCAAAATGTTCGCGACGATCAAATCATATTGTCCTTCGATGTTATCGAGCAAGTTGTTCTGTTTTACATTGACCTGTTCCTGGCATTTGTTGAGCTTGATGTTCAGACGTGCACTTTTTACAGCGATTTCGTCCAAGTCCATCGCTGTGACTGTACTTGCACCGAGCTTAGCTGCTGCAATGCTCAGCACACCGGAGCCTGTGCCGACATCAATCACTTCATCACCTGGGGTCAAAGATTTCTCGAGCGCCTGGATACACATGACCGTCGTCGGGTGGGTACCTGTGCCGAACGCCATACCCGGATCGAGTTCAATGATCAGTTCATCCGTACTGACCTTCTCATACTCTTCCCAGGTCGGTATGATTGTAATGCGTTCGGAAATTTTGACGGGTTTATAATACTTTTTCCAGGCTGTCGCCCATTCTTCTTCATGGATTTCACTGATTGTGATTCGGTTATGACCCAAATCGATATCATACAAAAGCAGACCATTGATCGCTTCCTTGATTTCTTCTACCGTTTCACCCAAAAAGCTGTTAACGGGCAAATAAGCCTTGACGACGACACCTTCATCCGGATAGTCATCAGGATTAAGCTGGTAGATCTCGCCCATGGATGTATCCCATACTTTAACCAGGTCTTGCGGATCTTCAATGACGACACCGCTCGCTCCAGATTCGTGCAAGATATTTGAAATCGGTTCAATTGCTTCCTGCGTCGTTAGAATACTAATTTCAGACCATTTCATGAGATCTACCATCTTCCTTTCCATTTTTCACCCGATGGGCTTATTCGCCTTTAAAAGCTCTTTTCACCTTACTGAACAAATTCCCATGCTGTTCATCAACGGATTCACCGCTCAACTCAGCAAATTCACGAAGTAATGCCTTTTGACGTTCGCTAAGGTTTTTAGGTGTGACGACCTTCACTTTCACATGCTGATCACCCTGTCCATAACCTCGTACGTTTTGAACGCCTTTGCCACGGAGACGGAAGCTTGTTCCGGACTGTGTACCAGCAGGAATCTTCAGCTTTACTTTTCCATGTAACGTCGGCACTTCGATTTCATCTCCAAGTGATACTTGTGTAAAAGTAAGTGGCATATCTACGTAGATATCGTCGCCTTCTCGGCTGTAGAATTCGTGTGGAGCTACACGTACGACGACATAGAGATCTCCTGGAGGTCCTCCGTTTTCGCCACCTTCTCCTTTACCTGCTACACGAATCTGTTGGCCATGATCGATACCAGCAGGAATCTTCACATGGATGGTTTTCTGCTTGCGAACTTTCCCTTTTCCAGCACACGTGTTGCACTTGTCTTTGATGAATTTCCCTGTACCACTACAATGGTGACAGACACGACGGTTCACGACACGTCCGAATGGAGTATTCTGTTCAACGTTGAGCTGACCGCTTCCTCCACAGTGTGAACACGTTTCAGGTTTCGTTCCAGGTTTAGCACCAGACCCGAAACAAGTCTCACATTCTTCTTCTCTCGGAATCTGAATGTCGGTTTCTTTACCGAAGACCGCTTCTTCAAATTTCAAGGTCATCGTGTATTGGAGATCGGCACCTTGACGAGGTGCGTTCGGATTACGACGGCCTCCGCCACCGAAGAACATGTCGAATATATCACCGAAACCACCGAAATCAGCACCGCCAGCTCCGAATCCTTGGTTTGGATCCGAATGACCGAATTGATCATAATGTGATTTCTTTTGTGGGTCACTCAAGACATCATAAGCTTCTTTTACTTCTTTGAATTTTTCTTCTGCATCCGTTTCTTTGTTGACGTCCGGATGGTATTTTCTCGCGAGTTTTCGATAAGCTTTCTTAACCTCATCGGTCGAAGCGTTCTTGTCTACGCCTAAGACTTCATAATAATCTCGCTTACTCAAGACACTCACTCCCGGTTCTTTTACATAACGATTATCATATCACTAATTTCAAGAAATCCGCAACATATTGCGGGAAATTTACTAATCCATAACATACGGAAAACTTGGCATCGCCAAGCTTTTCTCGTATTCATCAAAAGCGGAAAAAAGTCAAAGCCTAGAAGACTGACTTTGACTTTTCCCTATCTTTCCGTATTACTTCTTCTCGTTATCATCGTTCATTTCTTCGTATTCAGCATCTACGACATCGTCGTCTGCTTTCTTTTCTTCTCCGCCTTCTTGTTGAGCTTGTTGCGCTTGTGCCGCTTGCTCATAAAGCTTTGTAGAAAGTTCTTGAACGACTTGTTGTAGCTCATCTTTTGCCGTACGGATCGCTTCAAGATCTTCGCCTTCCAATGCAGACTTGACTTTGTCTTTCGCTTCGTTCGCTTTCGTCACTTCTGCTTCGTCTACGTTACCTTCAAGGTCTTTCAACGTCTTTTCAGTCGTGAAGACGAGTTGGTCAGCTTCGTTACGAAGGTCGACTTCTTCACGGCGTTTCTTGTCCGCTTCAGCATTCTCTTCTGCATCTTTAACCATTTTCTCGATGTCTTCATCAGAAAGACCAGATGAAGATGTGATCGTGATGGATTGTTCCTTGTTTGTTCCAAGGTCTTTCGCCTTAACGTTAACGATACCGTTCGCATCAATATCGAAAGAAACTTCGATTTGAGGCACACCACGTGGTGCTGGCGGGATATCCGTCAATTGGAAACGACCAAGTGTCTTGTTGTCTGCTGCCATTTCACGTTCACCTTGAAGGACGTGGATGTCGACGGATGGCTGGTTATCAGCTGCCGTAGAGAAGACTTGAGACTTACTTGTAGGGATCGTTGTGTTTCGTTCAATAAGCTTTGTATTAACGCCACCCATTGTTTCAATTCCTAGTGAGAGTGGTGTTACGTCTAGAAGGACAACGTCTTTAACGTCACCAGTCAAGACACCTGCTTGAACGGCTGCACCAAGTGCAACAACTTCGTCAGGGTTAACACCTTTATGCGGATCTTTACCCGTTACTTTCTTGATTGCCTCTTGTACAGCTGGGATACGTGTAGATCCACCGACAAGTACGATTTTATCAACTTCTGCTGGTGTTAGTCCTGCATCTTTCATTGCTTGACGAGTAGGTCCCATTGTACGCTCAACCAAGTCTGAAGCCATTTCCTCGAACTTCGCACGAGTCAAGTTCAACTCAAGGTGCTTCGGTCCAGAAGCATCTGCTGTGATGAACGGTAGGGAGATTTGAGTTTGCGTAACGCCAGAAAGATCTTTCTTCGCTTTCTCAGCTGCGTCTTTCAAACGTTGTAATGCCATTTTGTCTTGAGAAAGGTCGATTCCGTTCTCTTTTTTGAATTCACTTACAAGGTAGTCGATGATTTTTTGGTCGAAGTCATCTCCACCAAGCTCGTTGTCTCCAGATGTTGCTTTAACTTCAAAGAATCCATCTCCAAGTTCAAGGATGGATACGTCGAATGTTCCTCCACCTAGGTCATATACAAGAATCGTTTGATCTTCTTCTTTTTCTAGTCCGTAAGCAAGTGCAGCTGCAGTCGGCTCGTTGACGATACGCTCAACTTCAAGCCCTGCAATTTTACCTGCGTCCTTAGTTGCTTGACGCTGAGAGTCGTTGAAGTAAGCAGGAACTGTGATGACAGCTTTCGTCACTTTTTCACCAAGGTAAGCTTCTGCATCAGACTTCAATTTTTGTAGGATGATCGCAGAAACCTCTTGTGGAGTATACTCCTTACCTTCTGCTTCTACTTTGTAGTCTGTGCCCATGTGTCGCTTGATGGACATGATTGTATTTTTGTTTGTAACAGCTTGGCGCTTCGCTACTTCCCCAACTTGACGCTCGCCGTCTTTGAATGAAACGACGGATGGCGTCGTACGGTTACCTTCCGGATTCGGAATGACGGTCGCTTCTCCACCTTCCATTACTGCGACACAAGAGTTTGTTGTCCCTAAGTCAATACCAATTACTTTACTCATGACATATACCTCCTATTTAAATATGTAGTCCATTGACTTTTATTTTGAGTTCACTTTGACCATTGCTGGTCGGATGACACGGTCCTTCAGTTTGTAGCCTTTTTGTAAGACTTCAACCACCGTATTGTCTTCGTACTCTTCTTCCTGTACTTGCATGACAGCTTGATGTTGATGCGGATCGAATGCAGCTCCTACCGCTTCAACTTCCTCAACACCCTCGTTTTTCAAGGCATCAATCAGTTGGTTGTACACCATTTTCATACCTTGTAAAAGTGATTCATTTTGATCACTCACTTCCGTTTGGAGCGCACGCTCGAAGTTATCGATGACAGGGAGTAATCCTTCCACAATCCCTTGTGCTCGATATTTCGCAGCAGCCTCTTTCTCCTCACGAGTGCGGCGTCGGAAATTATCATAATCAGCCTGTGTACGGAGAAGACGACCTTTTATCTCATCGAGTTCCTGTTCAAGTTCAGTCACCCGGTCCATTTCTTCGTTACCAGTTGCCTCCGTTGAATCTTCAGCCTTTTCCTCAGTCTGATCTTCAACAGTCTCTTGCTTCTCTTCAACTGCTTCCTCATGTTGTTGCTTATTCTCTTCCACTTCATTCACCTCCCTGACCTAATAAAATTTTATAGTTGGTTTATGTTTCAATTTTTACAAGTGAAATCACGACACTCCTGCGGGAATAGCGAGCCAGGCGAGACCCCACAGCTCACCAGCCATATGGCTGGTGAGCGAGGAGGCTTGCGGTTCGCCCGCGGAAAGGGAGTGATTTCATTAGTATTAGTACATGAAAAGAAGGGAGAGACCTTCTCCCACTCTAAAAGGTATTTCCATTATCAGTTTGAATAATACCGCTGTGTCAGGACCTTCGTCAAATCTTTTGATAACAAGTCGAGTAACCCGATGACCCGTGGATACTCCATCCTTGTAGGACCAAGAATTGCAAGGGTCCCCATATGTTGACCACCAATCGAATAACTGGCGGTGATCAAGCTGCAGTTCTTCATTTCCTGGATCGGGTTTTCAGCTCCGATTTTCACTTTGATACCCGATGTACCATCTTGATGTAAAAGCTGTTGGACGAGGTCTTGCTTTTCGATCGCATTATAGAGGTCCTTCACCTTATTGACATCCTGGAATTCAGGTTGGTTCAAGATGTTGGTTTTACCACCATAATACACTTTGTCCGACTTCCCAGTTTGAAATAATTGAGCCAAGAAATCAAGCGTCTGCTTATAATTTTCAGTGTGGGTCTTCAATAGGCCTTGAACTTCTTGATGTAGTTTTAATTTTAAATGTGAAAAAGGAACACCTTTCAAGCGATCATTCAGGATATTCACTGTCCGTTCGATATCTGCAGCATCCATCTCTTCTGGCAGGTCGACTGTATACTTTTCAACATGCCCGGTATCCGTAATCAATACAAAGATCGCCGTCCCTTTTGAAATCGGAACGATTTGTAGATGCTTCAGCTTCGTTTCATACACTTCAGGTCCGAGTATGATGGACGTGTAATTCGTTATTTCAGACAAAAGATTCGCTGAATGTTCGATCAGCAGTTCCAATTCATACATCTTTTCATGGAAAAGGGATTGGATCTTCGCCATATCATGGTGTTGAAGTTGGACAGGTGAAAGCAGGTTATCGACATAGAACCGATACCCTTTCTCTGATGGAATACGTCCTGATGAACTATGGGTTTTCTCTATGAACCCCATGTCTTCAAGGTCTGCAAGTTCGTTACGAATCGTTGCAGAACTGAACGTGATGTCCTGTCTTTTCGATATACTACGAGATCCCAGGGGCTCTGCGTTTTGGATATACTCATCTATAAGTATCTGGAGAATTAACAGCTGACGATCTGTTAACATCAATTCTCATCCCCTTTGTTAGCACTCTATCTGTTTGAGTGCTAATTCTACTTTATAAATTACCAAATTGGAATTTAGTTTGTCAATATTTTAAATCACACCGATGAATTCCTGGAAAACTTCGTTGCCGAGAAAGACACCTTTTTGGGTCAACCGAAGGGATTCCGCGTCATTGATCAGTAATCCTTCCGCTACAAGTTTCTCAATTTGAGCAGCGAAAATCTCATCGATCTGGACGTTATATCTTTCTAGGAAAACCTTCTTATCCACACCCGACATTTTACGGAGACCGAGAAACACTTCTTCTTCCATTTGTTCTTTTTCAGTCAACTCGTTGGAAAGTCGTTGAGGAAGCTCTCCATCTTTGATTTTTCTAATGTAATGCGGAAGTGGCTTCACATTCTCGTATCGATGGTTAGCGAGATAACCATGAGCACCAGCACCAATCCCGTAGTATTCATCGTTTTTCCAATAGACGAGGTTGTGGTGGCTTTCATATCCAGGCTTACCGAAATTGCTGATTTCATACTGTGTATAGCCGTTTTCTCTCAATGTGCTGATCAGGTATTCGAACATCTCTGATTCTTGTTCTTCCCCCGGTAAAGTCAACTGACCTTTTTGATCCCGGATGTAAAAGACGGTCTGCTTTTCCACCTGTAGCGAGTACGCTGATATATGTGGCACGTCCAATTCAAGGGCATGATGGACGGATTGCTTGAACATGTCCAACGTCTGACCAGGCAGCCCGAACATGAGGTCGATGGAAATGTTCTCAAATCCGATCGATTGAGCTTCGGCAATCATTTTCCACACATCCGCTTGTCGGTGATTACGATTGAGAGCGGTCAACAGCGTATCCTGGAATGCCTGCACACCGATACTCAGCCGGTTCACTCCCGCTTCTTTCAATACGGTAAGCTTATTCCGATCCGTTACAGAAGGGTTCGCTTCAACTGTGAATTCAACATCTGGATGAATCGGTTGCAGGTTCGCTTTGACACTTTCTATCATTCTCTCGAGTTGTTCCTCGTTAAGAGCCGTCGGTGTCCCTCCACCGATGTAAATCGTCTCGATCGGTTCCTGGTCAGCGGATTGGACGAGTCGTTTCATCTCAAGGTCCATAACATCCAGGTATTCGTCAACCGGCTGTCCTTGGAGGAGGAATTTATTAAAATCGCAATAATGGCAGATTTGTTCGCAAAAAGGGATGTGAATATATGCGGCTTTCACCATGTCAATCACACTTTCAATGTATTGTTCAATCGTAAAAAGAAGACTGGCTCTTGTAAACGAATCGCCAGTCTCTTAACCAGTTTGTATTTAGTCGTCCGAATCCATACGTAGTACGGACATGAACGCTTCCTGAGGAACTTCTACGTTCCCTACAGTCTTCATTCGTTTCTTACCTTCTTTTTGCTTCTCTAGAAGCTTACGCTTACGAGAAATGTCTCCACCGTAACATTTTGCAAGTACGTTCTTACGCAATGCACGGATATTCGTTCTCGCAACGATTTTCTGTCCGATCGCTGCCTGGACAGGAATTTCGAATTGGTGACGTGGAATGAGTTCGCGCAGTTTTTCAACGACCGCTTTACCACGATCGTAAGCGAATTCACGGTGGACGATGACAGATAGAGCATCGATCTTCTCACCATTCAAGAGAATATCCATCTTCACTAGATTAGATGTACGGTATCCGATCAACTCATAATCGAGGGATGCGTACCCTTTCGTACTTGATTTCAACTGGTCGAAGAAATCATAGACGATTTCCGATAGAGGGATTTCATAGATGACATTTACTCGGATATCATCCAAGTATTCCATCGTAATGAAGTTTCCACGTTTCTTCTGACAGATTTCCATAACTGGACCGACGTAGTCGTTTGGTGTCATGATTGAAGCTTTCACGTAAGGCTCTTCCACATGATCGACCGTTTGTGGGTCGGGCATATTAGACGGGTTATCGACAACGAGCGTTTCTCCATTCGTCAAATGAACATTGTAGATAACGCTTGGTGCAGTCGTAATTAGATCGATTCCGAATTCACGCTCGATACGTTCCTGGATGATTTCCATGTGCAATAGCCCAAGGAATCCACAGCGGAAACCGAATCCGAGTGCTTGTGAAGTTTCCGGTTCATATTGTAAGGAAGAGTCATTCAACTCTAGACGCTCAAGCGCTTCACGCAAGTCGTTGTAGTTGTTTGAGTCCACTGGATACAGCCCACAGAATACCATCGGATTCATACGACGATAACCTGGCAGCGGTGTATCCGCCCCTCTTTTAGCATGAGTGATCGTATCACCGACGCGGGAATCTCCAACGTTCTTGATGGAAGCCGTCAAGAAACCTACGTCTCCGACCGTCAGTTCATCTTTCATGACAGGCTTTGGTGTGAATACGCCGATTTCATTGACTTCAAATTCTTTACCAGTCGCCATCATTTTGATTTTATCCCCGACTTTGACCGTACCTTCTTTAATCTGAATGTACGCTACGACACCACGATAGCTATCGTAAAGGGAGTCAAAGATCAATGCCTTCAACGGTCCTTCTGGATCCCCTTGAGGTGCAGGCACTTTTTCGACAACTTGTTCAAGGATGTCTTCAATTCCTATTCCAGCTTTTGCAGAAGCCAGAACTGCATCGGATGCATCCAGACCGATGACATCTTCTATCTCTTTACGTACGCGTTCAGGTTCTGCGCTAGGTAGGTCAATTTTATTAATGACCGGAATGATTTCAAGATCATTCTCAAGCGCAAGATAGACGTTCGCCAATGTTTGGGCTTCAATCCCTTGGGCTGCGTCTACAATCAAAAGAGCCCCTTCACAAGCGGCTAAACTTCGGGAAACTTCATATGAGAAGTCGACGTGTCCCGGTGTATCAATCAGATGGAATATGTATTCTTCTCCATCTCTTGCTTTATAGGTCAACTGAACTGCATTCAATTTAATTGTAATACCACGTTCACGTTCTAGATCCATGGCATCGAGCATTTGCTCTTTCATTTCTCTCTGTGTCAGAGCACTCGTCTTTTCCAAGATACGGTCAGCTAAAGTCGATTTCCCATGGTCAATATGGGCGATGATCGAAAAGTTCCGTATTCTTTTTTGACGTTCCAACTTATCATTTTTGCTCATTCTCTTCACTCCTAAAGGTCGTACAACTAAGCTAGCATTGATTATAGCAATAGCACACACTTTATTCAATTCTTTCTCTGAAGAGTAAGGAACTGGTTGTTATGAAAGTGCCCTATCGAACAACACGAAAAAAGGATGAGCGCTGAACATGCGGACCCATCCTTTTCAAAGTATCACTCATTTATCTAAGAAAACAAAAAGTATAGAATCTTGGTCAAAATCGTCCCGATGATTTCCATGAACAACGTCAGAATATCCTTGATCAAACTTGAAAGCAACGATCCCAATTTCGAGAAGAGGTTGAACGCTTCAACATCCTCTAACTGCTTTTGTTTTTCCTCGATATCATGACTTGTGATTTGCTTTCCGAGGACTTCTGCTTCCACTGCGCCTTTGTCGTCTACCTTCCATTCAAGTGCCTTGTTGCCTTCCGTCCCTTTCATATGATCCATCTGAACTCCGACTTGCTGCATACCGATCAGAATTCCGAACAACAAAACGGATATGAGTATTGAACATTTAAAGAAGAATCGAATCATCGAACTTCCTCCTATTTATATCAAACGTTATAAACCTATTTTGGTACAAGCCTATGCATCAGGTTCCACGATTAGAACTTAATGTGTGTATGAACCACTGTTCTGTTGATCGACCTGCCCGTGTAATGCGGCATTCAATCCCCCAGCGATGACGTTTGCCATATCCTCAATGAACACATCGACCTCTTTCGGCGTAACCATCAGATTATGGCCGAGCGGCGCTAACACTTCACCGATCAATTGCCGTTTTTGTTGTTCCTCGAGCGTTCCAATCAAGCCAAGATAAGCTTTGCGATTTTCTTCATCCGGAAGATCCTCATCCTTCAACTCACGTTTTTCTCCGAAAGTCATTCCTGCTGGAGTCAACGCTTTTGAAGGATCGTCTTTTTCACGCATTTCCCGTCCGAAATGCTTCAAAATATAATCGATCGTGTCACTCGTAATCGTCACAGCATCAACGACAGTCGGAACGCCGATTGCGATGACAGGAATCCCAAGCGTGTCTTTGCTGAGTTCTTTTCGTTTGTTCCCGACTCCGGATCCAGGATGTATACCGGTATCTGAAATTTGGATGGTCGTATTCACACGTTGGACAGCTCTTGACGCAAGTGAATCAACTGCAATGACGAAATCAGGCTTCGATTTTTCAATAACACCGACAATGATGTCACTCGTTTCAATCCCCGTCGTCCCCATGACTCCAGGAGCAATCGCACTGACTGGTCTGAATCCTTCTTCAACATTCTCTGGAGCCAGCTCAAACAAATGCTTTGTGACGAGCAAGTTTTCACATGTAATCGGTCCGAGCGCATCTGGCGTGACATTGATGTTTCCAAGTCCCACCACCAGACAGCTAGCTTCCTTCGGGATATTCAGTTCTTTCAGGAAATGATTGAACTCATGGGAAAAAACGTCCTGAACCCGCTGTTGAAGAGCCGTATCCTGTTGCCGTATTCCTTGCATTTCCATCGTCAAATAGATGCCTGGTTTTTTTCCAGTTGCTTTCGACCCAGCCTCTTCAATTTCAACTCTTGTCAACTTGATGCCATCCAATTCACGTTCTTTGACGATGACACCATCAATCGTACTCTTGGACTGTTCTTCTTGCTCTTTCGTGATCATTTCATTTGCTTCAATCGCTAAGTCTGTCCTTACACTGTATTGTTCCAGTTCGAGATCTTTTTCCATAATCGGGTTCACCTCAGATTCATAGTCGCATTTTCACTTATGATGACCGTGTTATTCTCTTTTCATTCTTGGGTTATTTGAAGGGGATTATACCTCTAGTGTTGAAATGGAATTGGTTGATGTTTAGCGAAAAGAGATTGCATTTATGCGGTCCGAATGATAGAATACTTTGTGTTGTATTTTCCGCAATTTCGGTTGCATTTCAAGGAGGTGAACGGAATTGGCTAACATTAAATCCGCTATCAAACGAGTTAAAACAAACGACAAGCGTCGTGCAGTTAATGCATCATACAAATCAGCAATGCGTACTGCTGTTAAAAACTTTGAAACAAAAGTAGAAAACAAAGATGTTGAAGGTGCGAAAGAAGCATTCTTGGTTGCAACCAAAAAGCTTGACAAAGCTGCAGGTAAAGGCATCCTTCACAAGAATGCTGCAGCTAGAAAGAAATCTAGCCTTGCAAAGCAACTTAACGAGCTTAGCGCTTAATGATATCAATGTTTTAAACGACCTGGCATAAGGTCGTTTTTTATTTTGTCTTTAACTTCCTTGAAAATGTGGAAATCCCGATAAGGGGGGGGCGTTAGAAGCCATCTTGCGCCCCCAAAATCGTGATACTTACAATATTGAGGACGTTAAAGAGGTCTGTTGGGTCTTTCTGGGTCATAAAAAAAGAGCTTAAGATCAATTCCTGATCCAAGCTCTTTTTAACGTTAATTCAGTTGCTTCTGTTTGACGATGCCCGTCATGAAGAGTTCGAGTGAGAGCTGTTTGTCCCGTTGACCTGTCTTCATTTCAAAGTCGGCGTCTGCAGCCCTTATCAACAAGTCCTTCAGTTCTTCTTCTGAAAAAGACTTCCCTTGTTTGGCTGCAATTTTAACGGCATAAGGATGCAATGATAGAACCGAAGCCATCTTTTTCTCCGAGAATCCTTGTGAGCCCAATTGCTTCACCTGCAGGATGATCCGGAACTGTCGAGCAAGCAGAGCCATCAACTTGATCGGTTCTTCATTTTGTTTTAGCAGATCATAGCATATCCGGAGAGCCGCATCGATCCTACGGTTGGCCACATGCTCAACCATTGTAAAAACATTGTTCTCCAAAGACCTTGAAATGAGCTCATCCACGGTCGAAGGTTCAATGACCCCGTTTTCACCAACATTGAGCGCCATTTTGTTCACTTCGCTGATCAATAATGCCAGGTTTTCACCTTGCAATTGGATGAGCCGCTCTGCCGCTTCATCAGTGATTTCGACTTCCGCTTCCTTTGCTGCATGGTTGATCCATTCTTTTTGCAGCTGAACATTCATCTTATCCGCTTGAATGACCTCACCGTGCTTTTTCAACGCCTTTACGATTTTCTTCCGTTCATCCAACTTTTCATAAGGTGCAACGAATATGACGACCGCTTGTTCGGCAGGATCTTGAAGATAGGATTCCAATCGTTTCAAATCATGCTCGACCTTGGATTTCGTCTTAGCCCCTGTCAAAAAGTATGGATTCTGGATGACGACCACACGATGATCACCCATGAACGGAAGTGTTTCAGCGTCTTCCAATGCTGCATCAATCGTCTGTTCTTCCATATCATATGAAGAAAGATTAAAATCAGCTGTACTTTCATCCAGTACAGCTTGTACGATCATTTTTTGGGAAAACTCCAATATGTATTTTTCTTTTCCATATAATAAATAAAGCGAAGCATATGAACCATTCTTCAGCTTTTTTGCAAGTGCATTGATCGACAATTTTACCACCTCACTGTCATACCAATAGCATATATGATAAAATTGCGGACGTACAGGGTAAAAGGAGGCTCAACTTCAAAAGTTAAACCTCCATTTATATGAACGCTGGCAGTCAAGACCCGGGAAGCTTCACTGCCAACGATAACACTCTTCCCCGTAAGCTTATTGTTATGTTATCCTATGCAGGATGAAACTATAGGTGTCAACTCTTAGCAATATGGGCTACTTTTTAGATAATATGGAAATGACATCTAGTCATAAGTTTCACGGAATCGTTTAAAATACAAATATGGATTTTTTCAAACGAATACCGTATACTTGAGTTGAAACAGGAGGGTTGCGGAAATGAATGAATTTGAAAAAGATGTTCAGGCGAAATCCAACGATGCAATTGAATCCGGTCTTGGTTTCGTATTTTCGTTTTTGTTCTTTACGATCATTTTCTTTATCGGTGTAGTGATTAAAGCTGTAGCAATGTAATCAGCCACCCCATATAAGGGTACATATAAGGCAGTTGAAAGCGGGAGGGATTGAGCCTTTCGCTTTTTTACGTGGAAAAGATTCATCGGGTGGTCTCTATTTTGATTCCACCGGGTTCGATGATGACCATCACGCCTCCATATTCAGCGTTCTCATAAACAGAGACGCCACGTTCGACATACCTTCCCACCACTTCACTGGAAGGATGGCCATATCGATTTTGTGCACCAGCTGATATGAACACCGTCTTAGGATTGATCTGATCTAAGAACTCACTCGAAGAAGACGTATCGCTGCCGTGATGCGCTGCTTTCAGAAAGTCCGCTTTTAACCGTGGAAATGCGGCAATCAATTCCCGCTCCCGATCTTTCTCAATATCCCCTGTAAAAAGGAAGGTCTGATCATATACACTCATATAAAGGACCATTGAGCGATTATTTTTCTCATGTCGAAAACCTTCAGCAGCGATCAATCGAAAATGACTCTTGCTTTCTGACCATTGTAAAGATCGATTGACCGAGCTGATCTTAATTGAGTTTGACGCCATTTCCTGTAACAGTCTTTGCTCTCCATCACTGATTCCGAGCACCTCACCATAAATGACCCTCTCAACATCCATATGTTTGATTAAGCCCTTCGTCCCGCCGATATGATCATAATCCCCATGTGTCAAAAAAAGCTTATCAATCCGCTTGATGCCTCTCGCTTTTAGAAAAGGAACAACAATGTCTTCACCCGTATCGAAATTCTTCTTCCGCTTCATCCAATCTTCCTTCTGAAAAGCCATTTGACCTCCAGTATCGATGACGTACACAGCTCGCCTGTAAGGAAGTTCAACGACAATGGCATCCCCTTGACCAACGTCCAGGAAAGTCACGTAGGCATTCGGGTCCAATTTGTGATGATGAAGCATCACTGAGAAAACCGTGACGATTAAAACGGAGGCATAAAAGAATGCCTTGAGTGTTTGTCTCTTTTCTATCCATAAAAGGACAACAATAAGTGAAACTACAAATAAAAACATGAGCAAAAAACTCGGTTTACCGATCGTCATTTTTCCAATTTCCCATGCATCGACTACTTCCATCACCTTGTGGATCCATGTGAAACAAATGGCGATAACCTCAGCAGGCAGTTCCCAGATTGGGAATGGAACCACGAGATATAGGAAATAGGTGAATAGAACCAATGGCAGTAGGTAAAGTGTCATCAACGGGATGTATACGATATTCAAGGGGAGCGACCATAAGGAAAATTCATGGAAATTCCAAAGGATGATAGGAAGCGATGCGATTTGTGCAATAGCTGAGCCCAACAACAATTGGATGAAAGGACTTTTTTCCTTTAACAAAAAAGTATTGGAAACAATCAAGGAAGCTGTAATCAGAAATGACAGTTGAAATCCGATATGGAAGATATAAGTAGGCTTATAAAGGAGGAGAAGAAGGGCGATGAGACTCAGCTGTGTATGGACGGGGATCTTCAATTGAAAAAGAATCGTCAAACAGACAAAGGCGGCCATCAAGCCTGCTCTGATAACAGAGGGTGCACCACCTGTGAACAGAATGATACATGGAATGAGGATCAACAAAGCAACAAGTGCATGTTCTCTTACCATGCCGAAGCGGATCATCAAAAAGTACATCATCCCTAAAAGCGTTCCGACATGAAGACCTGAAATAGCGAGAAGATGAATCAAACCCAGGCTTTGATATCGCCTCTTCAAATCATCGTCCAACTCTGTTCGGTCCCCAAAGATCAACGTATTCATAATCGGTGCGATTTCCGGCCGGAAATCGTTCTTGATCTTTTCCATAGAGGCTTGCCGGTATTTACGGATGTTATTGAGGATTCCTGATGACTTTTTACAAACCCAGCGAGCATTTTGCCTCGTTTCATAAATCCAGTGAATTTGAAACGTTTGCTTCAAATACTGTTCATAATCAAAGGCATAGAAGTTTCGCTTGCCTGAAGGTTTTTGCAACTCTCCGTGCAACCTACATTCGTCTCCAATGTAGAGATGTTTCAATGAATCTTTTTCCTGAAGCGAAGAAATCTTATGCTGAACGAGCACCGCTTCATCCCCTTGAACGGCAAAACGGAAACGCATTCGATCGCCATCGATTACAGGAATGGATGTAATTTTTCCGATGAGTAGGTGAGTGGAATCTTCGGACAGATTTGTTTGTTGGAAGTGGTTATAAGCGTTGATGTAGAAGAAGAAGGCAATGTAGATGAGGAGGATCAACACAATCGCCTTGATATTCCTGAATCGTTTCCCAATCAATAAAAAAAGGATCAATAATATGAAAAGCCACCATCGCTCAGAAGTTGTGCAAATTCCAAAGATGGCGGCTATGACAATCATATGTATCGGTATTTTCATTTATTGAGGGTGTGGATATCCTGTTCATACAGCGTGTTGAATTGCTCCCTGTACTTTTGGACAGTCTCGGGGTCAGTGTGGCTCTTCATCAACTCGTCCAACAGCGCTTCAGTCAGTTCTTTCTTCGATTTGGATGTTAAATCATATTGTTCTTCCAAAATGACGAGTTCGGTTTCCACGCCGGATTGTTCGAACAGCTCGATAGCATATGGATGGTTCTTATAATCCGATGCATAGTAGACTTTCTTGATTCCACTCTGAATGATGGCTTTGCAGCATTGGAGACACGGAAAATGTGTGACATAAATTTCAGCACCTGTAGTCGGTACACCGAACTTGGCACATTGCAGCAACGCATTCATTTCCGCATGGATCGTTCTTACACAATGTCCGTCAATGACATAACAGCCTTCGTCCCGACAGTGAACACCGCCTGAGATCGAACCGTTGTATCCACCAGCAATGATCCTTTTATCTCTAACGATCGTCGCTCCGACGGACAATCGTTCACACGTACTTCGTAATGCGAGTAAAGAGCTTTGGGCCATGAAATATTGATTCCAAGAAATACGACTCAACCTGAATATCCCCCTTCCGTTGTTCTTTTCCAGTTTATCGATAGATCTCTTACTTCGCAATCCTATTTCGAGACAGAAATATAATCTTTGATGGACTCTAATGTCTTATCACCGATACCAGGCACGTTCGTCAGATCTTCTATTTTGTTAAAATCACCGTTTTCTTCTCTGAATGCGATGATCGCCTTCGCTTTCGAAGGTCCGATCCCTGGAATCGTTTCAAGTTCAGATGACTCTGCCTTATTCAAATTCACTTTACCGTCGTCTTTTTCAACGGAAACCTGCTCAAGAGCGGCATCCTCTTCTCCGAACTCCGGCACATAGATGACCATTTCATCTTGGACAGTCTGTGCAAGATTGACTCGATTCGGATCGGCTTCATCTAAAAAACCACCAGCCAGTAAAATCGCTTCGTTGACGCGTTGACCTGCATCCATCTGGAATACGCCTGGTTTTTTCACCGCCCCTTTCACATCAACGATGACAATCGTATTCGTCTCTTCGCTCCGAGCCGGACTCTCCTCTAGTTCTGCGGAAGCAGGAATATCCGCAGAATTTTCCGTGATGGCGAAGGGATCCTCCTGATGACCATCGGAATCCATTTTTTCAATAAAAATCCATATGAATGAAACAATGAACACGACAATAATGATGAATAATATCCGCTCCAATATCGAACGTTGCTCCCAAATCAGTCCATTCACCCCCTTCCATTCGAATATTAATGCTGACGGCATCATTCCCTGATTCATACATAATTGGGTCAACAACTTCATACATTTGAAGATAGAAGACGGTCAAAAGGAGGGTTAAAAATGAAAGTAGGCGTTATAGGTACAGGGAACATGGGGACGATCTTGATTTCTGCCTTTATCGATTCGTTAGCCGTAAGGCCGTCCGACTTGATGATCATCAACCGAACAGCTCATAAAGCTGAAGCGCTACAAAAACAATACCCTGACCTAAAAGTAGGAAAATCCAATGGTGAGGTTACTGCCTTTTGCGATATTCTGTTCATTTGCGTAAAACCACTTGAATATTATGCGCTGCTCGAACATATCTCGCCTTATTTGACCAACGATAAGCTTGTCGTATCCATCACAAGCCCAATTTCAGTGGAACAATTGGAAGAGCTGACTCCTTGTTCCGTCGCGAGAGCGATTCCAAGTATTACGAACCGTGCGCTATCAGGGGCATCATTGGTTACGTATGGGAAACGTTGTACAGCTGAACACAAAAAGAACCTGGAGCAATTGATGGGATGCATATCGACACCAGTTGAAATCGAGCAGTCCATAACGAGGGTCGCATCTGACCTTTCAAGCTGTGGTCCTGCCTTTTTCAGTTATCTTTTACAGGCGTATATCAATAGTGCAGTAGAGGAAACTGAAATCTCAAAAGAACAGGCGACGTATTTGGTAAGTGAAATGATCATTGGGATGGGGAAACTTCTTGAGAAGGAAATCTATACATTGCCGACTTTGCTGCAGAAAGTGTGTGTGAAGGGTGGAGTGACGGGTGAAGCGTTGAAAGTATTCGACGCGGAGCTGGGTCCATTGTTCAACCATGTCATTGAACGGACACATAAGAAATACGATGAAGATTGCGAGTTGGTGGAGCGTCAATTTACGAAGCAGTACTAACGCTCTCTTTCTTATTCTCCTCGCTGGTAAGGAATCCTCTTTTGTGAGATGAAAAAAGGACTGTCCTCTTAAATGAGGCAGTCCTTTCATTTGTGGGTGATTTTTGTAGTAAAATGTTCCCGATTTCTAAAACGCAGCCTTGAATTTCTAAAACAGTGAGTCGAATTTACAAAATCCCTCATCATTTTTCCAAAACAAAGTGGTGATTTTACAAAACCAACCCCTGGTTTTCTAAAATGAACGGATCATCCAACCTTCTTCGCAACGAAAAACAGCCGTTCAGACGTCTCTGATGGCTCCCGATCTGAAAAATCGGACGTAATTTGCACCAATTCGAACCCAGAATCGGCTAAAAGTCGCTCATATGTATCCTGAGAGAACGTTTGTTGATAGTGCGTTTCATCATATCGTTTATAGAGGTCATCCCCAGCTCGGACAAAGAACGTAAGGTCATGATAGACACTTCCCTCTTCCTCCCCAGGGTGACATTCCCAAATATAGCTGATGTCATCACGGTTCAGAGTGAAGGTTTCGCCCTGGAAGATTTCCTCCATTTTATAGAGAGTATGGACGTCGAATAACAGCAGTCCTTCTTCTTTCAATGCGGAATGCACATGCATGAAGGCAGACCTCACATCATCATATGTCCTCAGATAATTAAGGGAGTCACAGAAAATCAAAGCCGCATCCATTGCTGAGAACCCTTCCAACTCTCTCATATCTTGTTGATAGAATGGGATCGACAGCCCTTGTTTCTCTGACTTCTCTTGAGCGACCATGAGCATCTCTTCTGAAAGATCGACTCCATGGACCTCAAACCCTTCTGTTTTCAAACGAGTAGATATTTCACCCGTTCCACAACCGATATCAAGGACGCGATTCGTGTCCTCCGTACCGAAACGTTCGACTGCCTGATTGAAAAAATGCATCCACATATCATAAGGCGCATCTTCCATCAGCCGATCGTATAGTCCTGCGAATTGTTGATAAGTCATGGTCACACTCCAGTTACGTAAGCATTGATGCAACGTTCAAAGTCGGGGCATCTCCCCATAATTTTTCAAGGTTGTAGTACGAACGGTCTTCCCGATGGAAGACATGGACGATGACATCCCCAAGATCGATGAGCACCCATCTTGATTGGTCCAAGCCTTCCAATCGTTTGACGTCAAACCCGCTTTCTTGTGCTTGATCTTTCAATTCACGTGCAATCGCTTCTACTTGTTTCTCTGAATTCCCGTGACAGATCATGAAATAATCTGCTACTAGGGAAATACCTTGGACATCTAGGACGACAATGTCCTCTGCTCTTTTATCATCTGCAGCTTTTACCGATAATTGAACCAATTCGTTTGCTGTCATTCTCATTTTCCTCCTTGTTGACTGACGATATCATTATATGTGTGCAATGTGTCCGGATAGACGAGCTGATTACGTCTCATTAAGAAAGTAATCGTATTCATGATCGCTTGCTTGACCGCCTCGTCCAAATCTTTTTCTGCCGTTTCACGGACTTCTTCTACGCCCGGAAAATGTCTGCCAGGTTCGATGTAATCCGCAAGGAAAATCACCTTTTCAAGCAACGACATGTCGATTCGGCCGGAAGTATGTGTACGGATGGCTTCGAGAATCTCTTCATCGTCGATTCCGACTTCTTTTTTCACGAGATAGGCACCTACGGGGGCATGCCATAACTCTGATCCATAATGAAGAAGGTCTTCTCCTAGATTTTGCTCAAGGATGAGCGACTTCATCTCTTCTTTCGGCCGAAATTTCGCATAGTCATGGAAAATCGCTGCAAGTCTCGCCTTTTCAACATCGGCACCAAAGCGTTCTGCCAACTCGACAGCAGTGTCCATGACACCGATCGTGTGTTGATACCTGTGGTCCGTCAATTGCGCTTTAACGATTTTCAGTGCTTCTTCCTGCCTCATAAAGACCATTCACCTCAATATATTTCCTTACTTCTTCTGATACATAGTACTTCGTATTCTCCCCTCCCGCAAACCGGTTTCTCAACATGGTAGATGAAATACCGATCAACGGGGTTTCAATGGTCAGAATCCTGTCCATATAGGGGCTTTCAAACTCATAGCCAGGTCGCTTCACACCGATGAACGTCACCATCTCCATCAATTGTTCTATCCGGTCCCACGTATGGAGAGAATCAACCATATCCCCGCCTATGATGAAGTAGAATCGGGCATCCGCATGGTCCTCTTTCAACTGCTGGATGGTGTCGACTGTGTAAGAAGGCCCTTTCCGTTCAAACTCGATTTCGGTTACTTCGAATCCCTCGCAACGTGCGATCATCTCTCGAACCATGGCAATACGATGCTCTCCATGTGTGACCTCCCTGTTTTTGTGAGGAGGTGTCGCACTTGGCATGAACCAGATTTCATCCAGGTTGCACTGGAACTTAGCCTCGGTTGCCATAATCAGATGTCCGATGTGAGGTGGATCGAACGTGCCGCCTAGAATGCCGATTTTCTTCGTATCCATTTGATGTTACGAAGGCAGCTCGATCGTTTTTTTCTCAGTAGATTCCTTGTACAACACGATGATGTTTCCGATGATCTGGACAAGCTCTGCACCTGTGTTGTGAGTGATGTTTTCAGCTACCGTCTCTTTATCTTCCTCACAATTTTGAAGTACGCTGACTTTGATCAATTCACGTGCTTCCAACGCATCTTTCAGTTGTTGGTACATATTTTCGTTCGTACCACCTTTTCCAACTTGAAAAATAGGATCAAGGTGATGAGCTTTCGAACGCAAAAAGCGTTTCTGCTTTCCTGTTAGCATGTTGGTTTCCCTCCAAGTTTTTGATGTATGATTTCTTCCATTAGATCGATGTCTGGTTCTTTTCCTGTCCACTGTTCGAATGCCAGTGCTGCTTGATGGACGAACATCGGCACGCCATTCTGAACTGCACACCCTTTTTCCAATCCTATTCGTAAAAATTCTGTCATAAGCGGGTTGTAGATGATATCAACTAACGTAGATTTCGAGCTCACTGAACTCAAATCAATCGGCATAGCTCCTTCATTGGGATACATCCCAATCGGAGTCGTATTGATGATGATATCATACTCGGTAAGGCGTTGTTCTGCAGCTGAGATCGAAAGGGCAACGCCTCCGCTTTCCTCTAAAATATCTTTCGCCTTGGAAACGGTTCGGTTGGCGATGGCAATGTTCGGGACACCTTTCATGATCAGTGTTTTCACGATAGCACGGGCAGCCCCACCTGCTCCAAGAACAAGTACTGCTGCATCCCTTAAGTTTCCTTGGTGAAAATCACTTAGGCCCCGATAAAAACCAGGTCCGTCGGTGTTGTAGCCTTTCAAACGTTTCCCGTGTACTTCTACAGTGTTCACAGCACCGATCGCTCTTGCATAAGGATCGATTTCATCCAAAAGGTCCATGATTCGAAGCTTGTGCGGAATCGTAACATTGAACCCTTTACAGCCGGCCTCTACCAGCCGCTCCACTTGTTTCTCCAGTTCCACTTGGGGTACATGGATCGCTTCATAACGGGCTTCCATTCCTAACTGTTGAAGACAAGCATTATGGATCGCAGGGGACATCGATTGTTCGATCGGGTCACCTATGACTGCATAAAACGGTGCGTTTACCTTAGATAAGCGCATTACGGATGTAAACCCCTACTCCCTTTGGTGCATAGGCCGTCACTTTCGTTCCTGCTTCCGATACAGTGACCCAGCCTAATCCAGAGAAAACGATATCCATCTTGTCTTCTTTGATGGAAAATTCATGTTTCACGAGAGGAGGGAGGTTGTCCTTATGTTCAGAATCTGGTGGACTCAACAGTTCACCTAACTGATTCTCGTAAAGATCATCTGCTTTTTCAAGTTTCGTACGATGAATCGGTAGTTCGTTTGAAAGATAACAGATGAAGGATTGCTTATCACCAGATACGAAATCGAAACGGGATAGACCACCAAAGAACAATGTCTGTCCTTCGTTCAATTGATAGATTTTCGGTTTGATTTCTTTCTTAGGTGTCACTTTCTTCAGATCTTTCTTATCTATATAGTGTGCAACTTGATGATGATTAATGATACCAGGCGTATCAAACAGAGAACTAGAATCATCCAATGGAATCTCGATCAGATCAAGCGTTGTCCCTGGATAATGGGAAGTCGTAATCAGAGAGGACGTTTCCTCGCTGAATTCACGAATCAACTGATTAATGAACGTCGATTTTCCGACATTAGTGGCACCGACGATATAGACATCCCTACCCTGGCGATGCTGTTCAATCGTCTCTGCGACTTCCTTTATATGGAGCCGTTTCTCTGCACTCATCAACTCTACATCGATCGGTTTGACTCCAAGCTGACTCGCCTCATACTTCATCCAATGTTTGATCTTGTTCGGCTTCACCGATTTCGGTAAGACGTCCAGTTTGTTCCCGACAAGCAAGATCGGATTCTTTCCTACAAAACGGTGAATACCGGGTAGCCAGCTACCACTGAAATCAAAAATGTCTACAATCTTCACAATGAGTGCATCCTGTGAACCGATTCCAGACAAAATTTTTCGGTAATCGTCGTCTGTCAATGCGACATCCTGTACCTCATTATAATGTTTCAAACGGAAACACCGTTGGCAAATGACGGAATCCCGTTCCAATGCCGACGGAGGAGCATAACCAAGCTCCCCTTTGTCTTCTGTTTGAATGGTTACTCCACAACCTTCACAATAAATCTGATTATCCAACAATCATTCCTCCCAATTAATTAACCCTTTACGTTTGAACCACTCGAGCACATGTCGTTCCATGTACCGATTCAATTTGGTAGCAAGTCCATCGTTCTTTGCGACCGGAACCACCAATATGGTATGTAAACCGAGGCGATTCCCTCCTAATACATCTGTAAAAATCTGATCTCCGACGACGACAACTTCTTCATTCTTCAGATCCATATTTTTTGCTGCACGCTTGAATGCTTTTGTCATCGGCTTTCTTGCACGAAAAATAAAAGGAATGTTCAAAGGGTATGAAAAACTTCTTACCCTTTCTTCGTTATTATTCGATACGATCGTCACTTGTAATCCTTTTTCTTTCAGCATGGCGAACCATTTGATCAGTTCAGGTGTCGCCTCAGGTCGATCCCATTCGACCAATGTATTATCCAGATCCGTAATGATGCCTTTGATACCTCTATCCAACAATTCATTGGCGTCTATGTCATAAATTGATGGGACATGTTCATTTGGCAATAATCGTTTTAACAACCAAAACACCTCATTATACAATCTTCTTCAATCCTCATTATTGTACCAATAATTAAGGGCTGAACAATGATTTTTATCCATTCGTATTTAAAGAAGTATTGAGCGAAAACTTTGAATTGTTCGTAAAAAAACATAAAAACTTTTCGACAATATTCGATTGCATCCAAAATGTGGATAACTTTACTCACAAAATACACACCGAAAAACAACTAATTATTTACTTTATAAACAATTTACCCACAAGTTATCCACTTTTTCATGTGGATAATAGAACGATTGTTCCTTATTTTAATTCGTGGTAAGCTAGGTTTACATCATAACATAATAGCTTATGTGAAGCGCTTTATAAATATGAAAGATAGATTTATATAATGTTAAAACCTCATCGATCCTCTTCATAAAATTATTTTTGAACTCTTACATTTCTTTTCTTAACTTTTACAAATGAATGATTTCTGAAAACGTCTGGAGGTGCGAAGGCCATTCGGCTATAACTATGGAAAATTTATCTGATGAGCTATTGATTGAATCCTATCACAAAGCCAAGGAATTGAAACTGAGCAATGAATTCATCACGTTGATCAAACAAGAGATTGACCGTCGCCACTTATCTACCAAATTGATCACGACTCATTTGTAATCGAACCGACCCGCCGTTGGTTCTTTTTTTTTGCTATTTTCTAAAACAACGTTTTTTTGGTTTCTACCATCATGATGCAAATTAGCTGTTAAAGTTGCCGATATAGGCGATAATAGCAGTAAGGAGTTTCAAGTAAATTAAACAATTTGTGAATTTTAAGGTCTTTTGACGTTAAAAAGTTGATAAGGGAAACTTTTTTTGATTACAATGATAATGGTCTACTTACATAATAGGTTACGGAAAACTCGATAGGAGGATAATTCATAATGTTACAGTTTGCAGTCCTTGCTCCCTTTTTAACGGCATTACTTGTGCCGTTTTTCTTTCGATACATACGGCAGGTGCACACCGGCTGGTTCGTGCTGCCCGTCCCTTTCCTACTGTTCATCTACTTTTTGAGTCAGATGGGTACAGTATCTGAAGGGGACAATATATTGACCGTAGTAGAATGGGTACCATCCCTCGGAATGAATTTCAGTTTTTACCTGGATGGATTAAGCCTATTGTTCTCCATGTTAATCAGTGGAATTGGTACTCTTGTAACTTTGTATTCCATTTTTTATCTGAATAAAAACGAAAAGTTGAACAATTTCTATGTATTTCTCTTCATTTTCATGGGTGCGATGCTGGGAGTCGTCCTCTCTGATAATGTATATGCGCTTTACCTGTTCTGGGAATTGACGAGTCTTTCCTCATTCCTTCTGATCGGATATTGGTATGATCGTGAAGCATCCCGTTACGGTGCACTCAAATCCATGATCATTACGGTATTAGGTGGCCTTGCTATGCTGGGTGGATTCATCCTCCTTTCTTATGTAGCTGGGTCGACGAGCATCCGAGAAATCATCGGTGCAACTGATGTTGTTCTGGAAAGTCCGTATTTCGTTGCCATCCTATTGTTGATTTTATTGGGTGCGTTTACGAAATCCGCCCAATTCCCGTTCCATATCTGGTTGCCGGATGCGATGGAAGCACCGACGCCTGTCAGTGCCTTCCTCCACTCCGCCACAATGGTAAAAGCAGGGATCTACCTGACAGCACGTCTCTTCCTGATTTTCGGAGGGACTGATCTTTTCTTCTTACTCGTCACTGGATTTGGATTACTCACATTATGCTGGGGATCCTACATGGCGGTTCGTCAGACCGACTTGAAAGCGATCTTAGCGTTCTCTACGATCAGTCAGCTCGGTATGATTATGTCCATGCTCGGTTTCGGTACGAAAGCGGCCATATTTGCGGCGATTTTCCATATTTTCAACCATGCTACTTTTAAAGGAAGTCTGTTCATGGTTGCCGGTATCGTAGACCATGAAACCGGTACGAGAGATATTCGTAAACTCGGAGGACTCATGACATTGATGCCGATTTCTGCCACACTGGCTTTCTTTGGTGCCTTTTCGATGGCTGGCGTTCCATTACCGGTGTTCAACGGGTTCCTAAGTAAAGAAATGTTCTTTGAAACGTCATTGCATATCGAATCGACTTCAGCGTTTGTATCCGCACTAACACCGATTATTCCGGTCCTTGCGGTACTCGGTAGTATTTTTACATTCGTCTACTCGATGTATTTCTTCTTCCAAACATTCGCAGGGAATACGAAGGGCGATCTTCCGGTGAAGCCGCATGAAGCACCACTAGGCATGCTGCTCTCTCCGATCGTACTGATTCTTTTCGTTGTTGTCGTCGGATTGTTACCTAACCTGATCAATCATCCAATTTTGACACCTGCTACAGCAGCAGTGTTTGGAGAAGCACCTGAGAAACACCTGAAATTCTGGCACGGATTCGAACCGCAGTTGTTCATGTCTCTTGCAGTCGTCGCTCTCGGTACACTCTTCTACTTGACGATGAAAAAGTGGAAAGTGATCTACAACTGGCTGCCTGGACGAATGAGTGCGAACAAAGTGTATGATTTCATCTACAATACACAGTTCAAAATCGCTGAAAAGACAACCAACACCTATATGACAGGTTCGATCCGTCATTATGTGATGTATATTTTGATTTTCTTAGTCGGAGCTACAGGTGTCACATTGTATGTGACAGATGGATTCGTCATTTCAACCGATGATCTCGCTCCAATTTCCTGGCCGGAAATCGCAGTTGCGGTCGTCATGGCAATTGCTGCGTTTGCCACCATTGTTATGAAAAACCGTATTGCAGCCATTCTCGTCTTAGGTGTCGTCGGTTTTGGATTATCACTCTTGTTCGTGTTCTTCCGAGCACCTGACCTTGCATTGACGCAGTTGATCGTCGAAACAGTGACAGTCGCTCTGTTCTTACTCTGCTTCTATCATTTACCGAAGCTCGATACAGAAAAGCAATCACCAGGTGCAAGAACGTTGAATATGATCATTTCAGCTTCAGTCGGGATATTGGTTACATTGGTCGCCATCGCTTCTCATAGTTCTAAGAAGTTTGAAACGATATCGCATTACTTCATAGAAGAATCCCACCACCTCGGTGGCGGTGATAATGTGGTCAACGTCATCCTGGTTGATATGCGTGGACTGGATACCTTGTTTGAAATTACAGTACTCGGGTTGGCTGCATTAGGCATTTACGCAATGATTCGACTCCGAAAAGAAGAAGAGGAGCTGGATTCATAATGGAATTAATCATGTCCGTACTCGCCGGCTTGTTGTTTACTGCTGGTGTTTACTTACTACTACAAAGACAAGTTCTGAAAATCGTTTTCGGTACAGCTCTTCTCTCCCATGGAGCTCACCTTCTCATTTTGACAATGGGGAAGTTGAATAGAGGGCAACCACCGATATTGGAAAAAGGGATCGAACATTACGCAGATCCCTTACCTCAGGCACTGATTTTGACATCGATCGTCATCAGTTTCGGGGTAACATCATTTTTACTCGTTCTCGCATATCGAGCGTACAAAACGAACAAGACAGACAACATGGAGCAATTGAGGGGATCTGATCATGACTAATTTAATTACATTACCGATACTGATACCGCTCATCGCTGGAACCATGTTCATCTTTTGGAGAAAGAAACTGCCCTTCGTTCGAGTGGGTACTCAGATCATTACAATCATCAATTTAATCGTAACAGCCGTTATCACCTTTCTCGTCATCCAGAATGGGCCGATCATTTTAGAAACGGGAGGTTGGGTAGCTCCTTACGGAATCATCTTGGTAGGAGATGCCTTATCCTTATCCCTCTTGTTGACGACAAACGTCATTGCTGTGGCAGCTGCTTTCTATGCGCCTTTTTCACTTGATAGAGGACGTGAAGAACATTATTTTTATACATTCTTCTTGATCTTGATCGGAGGCGTGAGTGGCGCATTCTTGACCGGGGATATCTTCAACTTGTTCGTATTCTTCGAAGTGTTGTTGATGGCTTCCTATGGAATGATCGTGCTCGGTGGAACGAGACAACAGCTACGAGAATCAATCAAGTACGTGTTGCTGAACTTGTTCTCTTCCATCCTGTTCGTAACGACTGTCAGCTTCCTATACTCTGTCACGGGAACTGTTAACATGGCTCAGCTTTCTGAGCGTGTCGGTCAAGTCAATCAGGAAGGCATTCTGACAACAATTGCGATTCTGTTCTTTGTCGTATTTGCAACAAAAGGGGCACTGTTCCCTCTTTACTTTTGGATGCCACATGCTTATGCGAAACCGCCAGCGGTCATTTCAGCTCTATTTGGGGCACTATTGACGAAAGTCGGTATTTACTCAATCTTACGAGTATTCACTTTGATTTTTAATGGGAATATAGACTATACACATACCTTCTTCATTACATTAGCTGGGTTTACATTGATCTTTGGCGTAATCGGTGCGATGTCCACGAATAACATCAAATTGATCATTGCCTACAACATCATCCCAGCGATCGGATTCATGATTATGGGTATCGGGATTTTCACAGATGTGTCATTAGCTGGTTCCGTCTATTACTTAGTGCACGATATGATCATCAAGGGAGCATTGTTCTTGCTTGTCGGAGCCATTGCAATTGTAGCTGGAACTTCAGATTTACGTAAAATCAGTGGATTGATCAAGAACTATCCTTTACTAGGATGGCTGTTCTTCATCGCAACGGTTACGTTAGCCGGATTACCTCCATTCAGTGGGTTTATCGGCAAACTGCTCTTATTGAAAGGGGCATTTGAAAACGGTCATTATGTCATTGCTGCAATCGGGTTGATCACTAGCTTATTAATCTTGGTTTCTGTCATGCGAATCTTCATCAACGGTTTCTGGGGAGTCAGCATGGAGCTGCCAAAGGAAAAACGATCGATTAAACCACTCTATCTTCCGATTACGTTCCTTCTGATCTTTTCAGTTGTACTCGGGATCGGTGCAGAATGGTTCTTACCACATATCCAACAAATCGGCGTCGACCTGATGAATCCATCGGTCTATGTTGACGCAGTATTAAAGGAGTAGTTCGATATGGCTTTTCAACTTTTGATCAACCTTGCAATTGGACTCATCTGGATGTTTTTAACTGAAACTTATACGTTCGTCACTTTTTTAGTCGGATTTATCATCGGAGTGTTCTTGCTTTTCTTATTGAACAGATTCATTCCAGATACGTTCTATTTTCGATATATTTTGGCGATCTGGAAGCTGGTCCTCTTGTTTGCGAAGGAACTTTTGATCGCAAACATTGATGTATTGAAAATGGTGTACAAACCGAAGATGGATATGCAGCCTGGTATCATCGCACTTCCTACAGATTTGCGATCGAATTGGGAAATTACACTTCTAGCGAATCTTATCACCCTTACACCAGGTACACTATCCGTCGATGTATCAGCAGACAACAATTTCATTTATATCCATGCGATGGATTTGCCGGATGTTGATGAGACGATCAATCAGATCAAAGGGACATTCGAGAAAGCAATAAAGGATGTGACACGATGAGCATACTTCTACACAACGTCATTTGGCTTTGCATGATCGTCAATGCGATTTCCATTATCATGCTGCTCTATCGTGCAATCAAAGGACCTTCAAATCCAGACCGCGCAGTTGCCATCGATACAATCGGGATCAACTTGATTTCAATGACCGGATTGGTCGCAATCCAGTTGAATACAACCCGCTTAAATGATGTAATCTTGTTAATCGGTATTTTGACGTTCATCGCAACGGTAGCCATTGCGAAATTCTTAGAAAAGGGTGTTATCATTGACCGAAGTCGTGATTAGTGTCCTATTGCTGATGGGTACATTTTTCGTATTCTCTAGCTCACTAGGCATACTACGTTTTCCAGATGTCTATTCTCGCCTGCACGCTGCGACCAAGAGTGCGACTCTAGGTGTCTCAGGCGTCATGCTTGCTGCTTTTCTCTATTTTTTATTCAAAGAGAACATGGTAAGCGGAAAGTTGATTTTGGGAATCCTGTTCGTGTTATTGACGGCTCCGGTCAGTGGTCACATGATATCGCGCTCCGCCTATCGAACCGGCGTCCCGCTCTCTGATCGGACGATCAAAGACGAACTTGAAAAGAGATATAAAGACGAAACCTCTTAATTTAAAATGTGAAGAGACTGATGGAGCATTCCATCAGTCTTTTAATATGTAATGATTATTGTAAGGAATTTGTAAATACAGTCTTCCTTAAATCATTATTGTGACATATAATAGTTTTAATCATCTATATGTATAAGAAATTGGCTTTTTCAGATGAAAAAACCAATAAGGAGTGACAATTGCATATGTATTTTCTAGAACGGGTTGACCACACTGTCAGACGGATGAAGAGTCAAGCCGCTAATGCGATGACATTGTTGAATTTGACACTAGGTGCAATCGCAATCGTTTGTATTTTGAAAGGTCAGTTGGAATTGAGTTTTTGGTTCATTTTCTTATGTGCCCTCTTTGATCGCTTTGATGGCATGATTGCAAGGAAGCTTCAAATTGAATCGGAATTCGGTAAACAACTTGATTCATTATGTGATCTGATATCATTCGGAGTTGCGCCAGCCTTTTTGATTTACCAGGGTGTATTGTTCGAATTCGGAATACCAGGCCTTGTCTTTATTATTCTTTATATCATTTGTGGTGCGATTCGACTTGCTCGATTCAACATCACGGAATTCAACGGCCATTTTACAGGAGTCCCGATTACGATTGCAGGTTGTCTGTTAGCCATGTCCTTTCTGACGATCAACTTATTCCCTGATTATGTATTCATGTTTCTCGTACTCATCCTTTCATTCTTAATGATCAGTAATATCAGTATCCAAAAACGTTAGCTTATGTAAAAAAGACCCCGGAAGGCATCCAACAGCCTCTCGGGGTCTTTATGTGTTTCTGCTTATTTCGTCAGTTTCAAGAACTCTTCAACGTCTTCCACTGCCAACTGGATCGCTCGTGTCCAGAACTGTGGTTTTGTAAGATCTTCACCGAGATGTTTCTCAGCCAATTCTTCAACAGACATCGTTCCAGTATCTTGAAGCAATGCAATGTATTTCTCTTCAAATGCTGCTCCTTGTTCTTTTGCAATCGCGTAGATTCCCGCACTGAACAAATAACCGAACGTGTATGGGAAGTTATAGAACGGAACATCCGTAATGTAGAAGTGAAGCTTAGAAGCCCAGAAATGTGGGTGGTATTCACCAAGCGCGTCATTATATGCCTCACGTTGTGCTTCTTCCATCAATGCTTTCAAACGATCTACAGACACAAGACCTTTTGAGCGCTCTTCATAGAAACGAGTTTCAAATAGGAAACGCGCATGGATGTTCATGAAGAAAGCAACGGAACGCTGAATTTTATCCTCTAATAAAACCAGGCGTTCTTCTTCTGTCTTTGCCGTTTCCACTGCTGCATCAGAAACGAGCATTTCAGCATAAGTGGAAGCTGTTTCTGCAACGTTCATCGCGTAATTCTGATTCAAGTATGGAAGTTCATCCATGACATGTTGATGGTATGCGTGCCCAAGCTCATGCGCTAACGTTGAAACGTTGCTCGGCGTGCCGGAGAATGTCATGAAGATACGTGTTTCTTGTGCATTCGGGAAGCTTGTGCAGAATCCACCAGGACGTTTTCCAGAGCGATCCTCTGCTTCAATCCAAGACTTTTCAAACGCTTGACGAGAGAACTCGCTCATTTTCGGATTGTATTGTTTGAACTGCTCAATAATGAAGTTGGCTGCTTCATCATAGGATACGTTTGATTCCGTCTTGCCAACCGGAGCATCAACGTCAGTCCATCCCAGTTTTTCAAGGTTCAACATTTCCGCTTTTCGGTTGAGATATTTTACAAAAGTATCTTTGTGATCCGTGATGACCTTCCACATCGTATCCAGTGTTTCTTGAGACATACGATTGATTTTGAGCGGTTCCTTCAGCACTGATTCCCAGTTGCGGTGTTCATACGTGCTTAAACGGAATCCTGCGAGATGATTCAGTGCTTCCGCACAGAAATCTTCTTGCTCGGCCCATGCATTTTGATACGCTTCAAAAGCGCGTTCACGAACTTCTTTACTTTGGCTGGATAGCTTGTTGTCCAATTGTCCGACAGAAAGCTCTTTCACTTCACCATCTTCTTCAAATGGAATGCTCATTTTACCAACGACTAGGTCATAAAGGTTGGACCAGGCATGATAGCCGTCTACCGCAAGATCGTTGATGAGTGATTCCTGATTGAAGCTGAGCTTCTCGACTGCATTCTGGCGTCGTTCATTGAGGATGTAGGCATATTGTGCAAGACCTTCTGACTGTAACAATGCCTTCCATTCTTCATCGGATACTTGTTTCAATTTCTCATCGAATTGAGTCCAAAGGGAATGATATTTTGCACCGATGGAATCGAGCTTACCTCTGATTGCGACAGCTTCCTTGTCTTTCACATCCTGTGCGACAAGACAGCCGACATAAGCACTGCTCTCATGAAGGCGAGAGGAAAGAGCGCTTAACTCTTCAACAACCTCACTCAGTTGAGTAGGATTGGTTGGGTCGCATTGTTTTATGCTGCTTTTCAATTCCACCACTTTCGTTTCGATGGATGATATGTATGCTTGGAGTTCTTCAGAGGAACTTCCACCTGCAAAAATGTTTTCTAAATTCCATTGCTGTGATAATTGGGCTAGTTTCATGTTTATCCTCCCTAATATGTAATACCTCCATTATAAGGAAAATTCTAAAAATAAAAAAGAGATTATACCTGGTAAATTTGTTCCCCTTTAAATAGCACATTGAGAGTTCTGGAGTAATATGGTGATTTCTTCGAAATTCACTCCCTTTCCGCGGGCGAACCGCGAGCCTCCGCGCTCACCTGCAAATGTAGTTTTTAGAATCTAGTAGTTCGCTGTGGGGTCTCGCCTGGCTCGCTATTCCCGCAGGAGTGTCGTGAATTGTCTTAAGAAATCACCAAGAATTAAAATTACGTAAAAGGATAAAACAACTGATTTATTCCATAAAGGAAAAACTGACCCGTATTGGTCATCCCGGGTCAGCCCTATCCTTAGTCGAATGCGCATGCGTACATGAAATAGATGAGCATGATAATGAGTGTTAAATTGAAAATGATTCCTTCCATTTCGCAGTGTTCACCTCGCTTCTTCAATCTCTCTCTACCTATATTTCCACACATTCGATACGATTAACCTTTTTCCCTTTCTTCGATTACCAATTGATAACTATTTCTATGTTATAATCGTTCTTGTTTAGGGCTAGGAGGGCAAATATGAATAAAAGACGTTTTTATCCTTTCTTAGGTGCAAAAACATTGATGGCATTGGCGGACGTTCTATATATCATGACCATCGTTACATACATTTACCAAAAGACAGGGTCGGCAACTTATGCGGCCATTTATCCGTTATTACAAGTCATTGCCAGTTTGATCGCTGGATTTACAACTCCGTTATTTGTAGAACGGTTCAAATTCAACGGGCTGCTAATCAACTTTACAATATTAAAAACCGTTCTGCTCATTGCATTACCTTTTCTTTTCCCATACATATCGGACCATCTAGTAGGACTGTTCCTATTTATTGCGATTCTATCCTTCATTTCAGGTTGGACGAAACCGCTCCTGAACACCATGATTCCGAAAGTCGTTGAGAAGGATCACCTTGTTACCGCAAACAGTTATCTTACCTTCTCCAATCATTCCGTCCAGCTTGCTGGGTATTCGTTCACCGGGTTAGTTGTCGTTGCATTTGGAGAAATATCGACTTTGTCCGCTACGGCTACGTTACAAGGGTTTGCGACGATTTTATTACTCACAACCTTGGTCTCTGTGCCCGATGAACAGCCAAAACCGAGTCCTTCTAAATGGAAGGCAATCAAGGATGGATGGCTACTTCTCTGGAACAACAAAACAATCCTAGTCATTACGATCATGGATATGATTGAAGGCATAGCAGGGACGATTTGGGTAGGGGCTATTACTCTAGTCTTCGTTCAAGAAGCTTTAAATCAAGGTGCTGAATGGTGGGGCTTTATCAACTCCAGTTATTATGCAGGCACCATCCTGGGTGGTGTACTAGCCCTTTTAATTGCGAAAAAGGTGCAAGCCAACCTCATCCAAAGCATGGCGATCGGCTCTTTCCTCTTCGGAATTTTGACTTTCTTATATGGCATCAACAGCGTTCCTTGGCTTGCATTGGTTCTATGTGTATTAATGGGGCCGTCTTATCAAATTCGTGACATCGCTCAACAAACCGCGATGCAGACGAGTGTGTCGACTGAACGTTTGCCGAAGATTTATGCTACACACGGTATATTGATATCGACCATAGGAGGTATTTCTGTACTTCTTGTCGGAATGGTAGCTGACTTCGTAGGCATTCGATTCGTCTATATTTTCGCCTCCATACTCATAAGTTGTTCTGCATTGTTATCTTTCACACTACTCCGGTTTCAGGCCAAAAAAGCGATGCAAACGAAATCATATTCATAAAAAAAGGAGGATGGGACCTGCCCATCCTCCTTCTTTGCAATCAATAAGTGCCTTCTGCTTCCAGCGCATCCTTTTTCGTCTTATGCACCGTTCCAAATGGATGCTCTGGTGGTGCATAGATGGCATAGAGCTTCATTGGCTCTTTACCGGTATTGGTCACATTGTGCCATTTACCAGCAGGTATGAAGATGGCATAATCATCAAATACTTCTGCTTCATAATCCAAATTATTGGGGTCATCTCCCATTTGGACGAAGCCTTGACCTTGTTCGAGACGGATGAATTGATCCAATTCAGGATGTATTTCTAAGCCTATATCCTCTCCCACACCAATACTCATTAAAGTCAGCTGTAGGTTATCTCCTGTCCATAAGGCTGTACGGAAATTATCATTCTGTAAGGTAGCCTTTTCAATATCAATGACAAAAGGCTCTCCCCCATAATCTTTCAACCGATAGGGGAAATATTTCGTTAAAAACTTGAATCGAGCGGCATTCATCCGTTCAGAGTTCATCGCTTGGAAGAAAACAGGTTGCTGGGTTGAGTAGCAGTTTTTTTGATATTCATGGAATCCTTCAATTTCGGATTGATAGGCTCTCTGAAGACCTTCCGCATAGTTTTGAAAAGGGACTTCTTTTATTTCGTACTCTGGCTGAGTACCTGTAAGCCCTCTATAGTATTCGGTAAATTGTTTCAACTGCACTTTTTTATTTTGTAGTGTTTGAAGGATTTCATATTGGTGCCTTTGATCCGGTGCCGACTGCGCTAATCGGCTGTAAAATTGGATAGCAGATGCTTCTCTTTTTATTCCGGCAAGTAAAGCATCGGCGACTGGTTGAGGATCTCTGTACATACTCTACCTTCCTTTCCTGTGCATTCTATCGTTATCTTATGCCCAGGTCTGAAATATGTACGTTGTTTTCGGTTGTTAAATCATCCTAGTGTTTTTTCTTGATTAGGTCATACAATTCAGAATAGGAATCCACATAATAATCCATTCCTGGGATGTCAGGGTCCTGGAAGCTGCAAGCTGGAATTCCTAATTCTTTCGCAGGGAGCAGATCCAGCTCTCGATCACCGACCACAAGGTCAATCGAATGTTCTTTTAAAATATGTTTGTAGGCAGTCGCATCTGGTTTTCTCGGGAATTCATCCTCCCACCCGATGATCTTTGTAAAATAGTGGTCCAACTGATGATGTTCCAAGACTCTTCTCACGACTTCTCTGGAGTTATGGGTAACGACAAAATTATGTTCAGCGAGCTTCAGTACATCTTCCAGACTTTCAAATAGCTCAAACTCTGCAGGCTCCAATTCCCGCTCCATCGCTTGGAAGTATTTCTTTTGTTCATCCGTCACACCGAAGTGGTTGAACGCGTGTCTAAATGATACTTTCATGTGACTGAGGATCTCCTCTTCTGTTGTATCGTCATCTAGCATCTTTTTAAATAGCTTGACGAACAAACGATAGCTGTCCACCATCGTTCCATCAAAATCCCATAAAATGTTCATATGTAACCTCCTCAATGACTTCTCTAGACAGTTTCTCCAACTACTGCTCCATTTCCTCTGAGTACATTCATTTCACTTCACCAACATAACAAATGTGGATTCGTAATACATTGTGTAAAACGTTACCCCTATCTTTTACCGATGAGGAGGGAAGTTATGTCCACTTTTGACCCAAACAAAGTAAGTACGAAATTCTTACCTCCCGCTAATCCCAACTACCCTGTTGTAGGAAGGAAATACACACTGACTCATTCTGATATCACTGGAGAATTGTTTTTATCAGTTGGTTGTAGGATTGATCTGGAAAGTATCGATCAACAGATGCGCGATGAAGTCATTGCTGAATGGAGAAGGGACAGATATGGCCGCTACCATTTATTCGGTGAGGTTTATGTAGATGGTGGAGAATTCAGCAAAGAAGTGACAGAACGGCGGTTCAACATCTTCCGAAAAGAGATGGGTACAGCATTAAAAGGCATGCTATATGGAGACCAGCCGTTTCTTTCCAATCACCCGTACCTTCTTGATGCACCCATCTATATCCAGTTCAACTCCACCTATCCGGAATACAATCAGACTTTCTACTTTGGCACACTGAGAGATTATGTTTAACATTTAATTCTCCTCAGACTACAGACGGATTTCCACTAGCAAAAAAGGGATTTAATTACCAAAGTGGAATTAATGTCATAGAACCATTGGAGGAGGACGAAAAATGACTGTGTACATGGAAAAGGTAAATGATCTGAATGTATTGGAAGTGGAATTGAAGAAATTATTGAATACCTCGATTGACTCTGTTGAGGAATTGGAAAAATGGCTCCTTGCCCAGACAGAGCTGTATGACATGGTTGAAGAAAGTACGTTGGGACATTATATAGATTTTCAATGCTATAGTAATGACGAGGATAAGAAAAAAGCCGTGGAACATGATCAGGAAAAAGTAAAGCCACTGATGAAACGATATAAGTTTAAGCTTGATGAGAAGTTCATGCAGACTCCATTTCGACATCAACTCGATCAAGCTTATTATGGCCGCTTCATCAAGAGCAAAGAGCTTGCGATGAAGTTGTATAGTGAAGAGAATATTGAAATTGAAGTGAAGGAAGATCATCTCGTCAACAAATACTTTGAGTTAATGGGTGGACTCACTTATCCGTGGGAAGGGAAAGAACTGACCTTCAGCGAATTACGCCAGGTTTTCAAAAGCCACGATCGTGATAAACGGCAACAATCGATGACCCTTATGTATGAAAAGTTCGAGTCTATGGCTGACGATCTACAGCCTATTCTCACTGAACTCATCCAACTGAGAGATCAAAAGGCGAAGAACGTCGGGTTCGCCAATTTCAGAGATTATATGTTTGCGAAGTATGAGCGCTTTGACTATGGTCCAGCGGATTGCAAACAATTAGCCGATGCTGTTGCAAAGCACGCTGTCCCGCTTAACAGGCAAATTCAACAGCAACACAAAAACGAACTCGGTTTGGATGACTACTTCCCTTGGGATCAGCATGCTGAAGCTTCTGGTTTAGAGCCCCTTAAGCCTTATGAAGAGATGGATACCTTCTTGGAAAAAACATCAGGAATCTTAAATAAGCTGGACCCGGAATTTTCAATGCTTTTAAAGGAAATGGATGAGCAAGGGAAGCTAGATCTGGAAAGCCGGAAAGGC
Organism: Pseudalkalibacillus sp. Hm43; assembly: GCF_051842935.1. GTDB lineage: Bacteria > Bacillota > Bacilli > Bacillales > Fictibacillaceae > Pseudalkalibacillus. The sequence continues at coordinate 1,921,156 of NZ_JBPXRR010000001.1, forward strand.
AAGGCCCAGGGTGGTTTTTGTGAATACTTACCTGTTTCCAGAATGTCCTTCATCTTCATGAACGCAGCCAAAGCTCACAGTGACCTGATTACCCTCGTACATGAAATGGGCCATTGCATCCATGACCGTATGAAACGGGATATTCGATTAGGGAAGTATCGTGAAATCCCCATGGAATCAGCAGAACTGGCAAGCATGAGCATGGAATTGTTCACGTTGCGCGACTGGAAAGAATATTATCCGAATCAAGAGGATTTCATCCGCGCCCAAAAGAAACAGTGGGAAGATGTAATCGGCATGCTGCAGAGTGTCATGGTCATTGATCAATTCCAACACTGGCTTTATGAGAATCCAAACCATACTGTAGAACAACGCCAAGAAAGATACGTGGAGCTTTCCAACGAGTTCAGCAGTGGGGTCGTAAATTGGAACGGACGCGAAAAATGGAAAGAACTGAATTGGTTCATTGTTCTTCATATTTTCGAAGTGCCTTTCTACTTTATTGAATACGCGATTGCCCAACTCGGAGCTGTACAACTCTACATGCAGTTCAAAGAAAACCATGATCAGACACTAGCAAATTATAAACAAGCACTTTCTTTAGGAAGCTCAAAATCTCTTCCTGAAGTGTATGAAGCCGCTGGCATTCGATTTGACTTCTCTGAAGAAATAGTCGAAAAATTGATGAATTTCGCACACAATGAGCTTGAGCAATTGAAGAATTGATGGAGGGAAAGAAGAAGACTCGTCTACTTGACGGGTCTTTTTTTTGTAGCGTATTTCTGAATATAAAAGACTAGTTCTGTAGTCTCCTACCAAGATAGTAATTTGATGTTTTATGTCGATACATTAGCCCCTCTAGCCTGTTTATCCATTATTAAAAGGAAAAATGTCGGAACGAGCAGAAAGGTGTAAATATATTTCGATTCCCGAAAGGAGTAGGATGATGAAGAAAAAGTGGTCAATCGTATCAAGTGTCGTACTTAGTACTGGAATGATTTTCAGCGTACCGATGGGAGATGCAAATGCTACAGGAGAAGGTCCGAACTATAATGGTAATGAAACCATTATGAATGAAAGACTGCACAATTATGAAGAAATGGTCGATTTCTTGCACAAGCAAGATAAAAAATCTGAAGCACTGACTTTAGAAGTATATGGCCAATCCGTTAAAGAAAGGGATCTATTTCTGGCCAAGTTCATAAGTAACCCTGAAAATCCGACCATTCTTTTCCTTACACAACAACATGGTAATGAAACCCTTACAACGGAAGGCGCACTAAAGCTGATCCAACAGTTAGCTTCTAGCAGCAAGAATGTGAAAGAGATGCTTCAAAATGTGAACGTCCTTGTAGCTCCTCGTTTGAACGTAGATGGTGCTGAAGGGGATGTCAACTTTTCACTAGACGACTATGTAGCTGGAACGCATACACGCTATAACGCAAATGAAGTGGACTTGAACCGTGACCATGTGGCAAAAGAGCAGCCTGAAACTCAATCATTCCATGAAAATGTTCTCCAAAAGTATCAACCGGAATATATGATTGATCTGCATCATCAAGGTACACAAACTACCCTAGGCGACAGTGATGAACTTGTATCAGGGTCTATCTTGTATCCAACGAATCCTGAAGTGGATCCAGAAGTTGTTGAAGCTTCCATGCAGCTAGGTTCAGTCGTTTATGAAGCCGTTGAAGCAAAAGGATATGGGACTTTGTCGAAGTATAGAGGTGGAACCGCTCCGACAATCGGTCGGAACGGAATCGCGATGGAGTACGGCATTTCAACTCTATTGATGGAAATGAGAGGGATGGCTGATCATTATTATGAGCCTTATGTACTTGGACAAAAAAGTAACGGATATCTCATCCAGCAAGCTGTCGTAGCAATGGAAGCAGCAATTGAAGCCATAGCTGACGGTTCGATTGAAAAAGCAGATACTTCTTTTTGGGACACACTTCCCGAAAGTGGTTGGAAAAGCGAATAATTGAGGAGGCTTTTTATGTATAAATGGATAAAATTCATCACAGTATTTTCGATTGTGGCTTTGCTTACAGGAGTTGGTAGCGCCTATGCCTCGGACCACTCGAAACCAGGAGGTCCATCAACCAATGGCAATGATAACATCAACAGTATCATGACCTATGAAGAAATGGTCGATCAATTACACCACTTGGAAAAACAAAGTAAAGGAAAAATGGAAGTTCGTACTCTTGACGATTATGGAAAAACAGAACAAGGCCGTAGCATCTACAGTGCAAAAATCGGTCAAGGTGAAAAGGATATATGGATTCAAGCCCAAATCCATGGAGATGAGAAACTGACGACAGAAGCGGTCATGCAACTTTTAAAAACGTTGGTAAGCTCTGGTCATAAAGACGTAGAAACATTATTGAATGAGCTTACCTTGTATGTCATTCCGATCTATAATCCTGATGGAAGCGTCATGAATACCCGTGGGACAAAGCTTTCGGATGAGGAAGAATCCACATACATCGATTTAAATCGTGATTGGGCATTGGATGGTTTTAAAGCGAAGGAATCTGAAGTTGTTTATGCTTACTGGGCGGATGTAAAGCCGGATTATGCAGTTGATCTGCACCATCAAGGGTTCAAAACGGTGTACGGGACCGATGAATCTACCAGCTTTTCTTTAGGGATCTCTTTAGCACCTGATGGTCCTACGTTACCTGGACTCCAAGATGGATACTACAATACAGTTACGAAGCAGATGCAAGCGTATGTATATGATCAACTCAATCACTATGGCTACACACATATCGACCAATACCAAGTCGGTGGAGATACGAAATATTACATCGACATTAAAGGCGGGGTCGTCTCTGCCATGATGCTAGGCTTGAACTATGATAACTTGAATCCAGATGGTCACAGTAACCCTGCTATCTTCTTTGAAACGAAGGGCAATACAAGAGAAGGAAACCTCGGACAAAAATCGAATGGCTATTTAACGAAACAAAACTACATTGCATTGAAAGCTTTGCTTACAGGTATTGCTACAAATGAGATCAAAGATGTCGATCCTGAACATTGGAACGACATACCCGCTTATCCTGCAGCAGGCTACTATACAGACTATGCAGGTATCCTCCCCATTCCATAAGTAGGATGAATCACAAAACTCAAAAGGCTAACTGCCTTTTGAGTTTTTTATGCTTAAGATATCTCATTCCTGTGTAATCGGATCAATCGTCTCGTATGGATGACGAGTACCTTACCGATCGCATAGGTTGGAATGGCAAGGATCAAACCTAGAACACCTGCAATACTGCTAGCTACCAACAATAGTAGAATGACAGTCAGTGGATGCATACTTAACCTTTTCCCCATCACCTGAGGAGAGATCAAATTGCTTTCAATCTGTTGAATGACGATTACGCCGAGAATTACATAAAGTGCTGTCATCGGAGATTGTAGTAGTCCTACAATAACTCCTGGCGCAGTGCCAATAATCGGTCCAACAAATGGTACGACATTCAGGAATAAAGCAATCAAAGCAAGAACGAGCGCATACTCCAGGTCAATGATCAGATACCAGATATAGACGAACGTTCCGATGAACAAACTTACAATCAATTGACCTTGGATGAATCCACTTAAAGCTTTATCCATATCATCTAGTATACTTTTTCCTTCATCCCGGTGCTTTTCAGGTAGAAAACGGAGGATGGATCCAGGAAGTTTATGGCCATCTTTTAACATATAGAACAGAATAAATGGTAAAAGAATCAGAATGACGATAATGTTGGTTAAGACACTTAGAAAAGATACGATATGATTTCCAACTGATGAAGTAAGATTCCCTACTGAACTCGAAATGCGTTCTGTCAACTTACCATCGTTCAACACACCACTCTCCATCACACGTGCCACAACCGGGTTTTGCTTCCATTCTCCCATTTTATCTTTGAATTTCTCTGCAAGCTCTGGAGCTCCCTCAATCAAACTTTTCACTTGTTCTTGGAGAACGGGTCCAAACGCCCATACAACACCCGTTATGAGACCGCCAAAAATAACATAAACAAGGAGGATGCTAAAGATCTTCGGAACATTAAACCTTTGGATCAAATGTACAATCGGACGGAATAAATAAAAGAATACACCTGATACAACGATTGGAAAAAACAATGTAGTAATTAATATTCCGATGGGTCTGAATAAGAAGGAAATTTGGGTTCCGACCCAAATGATGACAAAGATTAACAGAACCCAAATCAAACTTCTGAACATTTTGGATTGCAGCATCGGCAAGCTCCTTTCTAATCTCTAACTCCATACCCTCCATTGCGCAAAAATAAAACAGCTCCAGCCTATCCAGGCCGTGAGCTGTTTTACATTTAAGATCCTTTTTCTTGTCGAATGGTTTTCCCTTAGAGCCTTACTCGGGAAGTTGACGATCTTCAACCAATATTACTTTTGTTTATCTTTAACGGGTTCCAAGATAATAAAAAAGCTGCTTTCCGCTCAGAGTTCTTGCTAACTAGGTCTGTGCAGTCCAACCATTGTAATTCATTTAACTTTATATGAAGTTCGGCATCAATCGTCTTTTCGATGTCCTTCATCAGGCGATCAATTTCCCGAATGGGCTGTCTGAAATGCTTTGCTGCCTGACGATAAGGTGAATGCATTTGCAATTTGTCGATGAACTCTGCTGAAGTAACGGATTGCTGTGCTAGATACTCTTCCTTATCTACGATGTATTCATACACCTTTCTTTTTTGTTCAGGAAGAGATTTAACAATTTCTCTTATGAGCATTTCAGACAAATAATCATTCATTCTGCTCTCTCCTCGATTTTCTTAATCTTTTTTATCCATATTGTATTTCTTCAAGAAACGCTCAGCGCGTCCACCACTGTCCGCAAACTTCTGTCTACCTGTATAAAAAGGATGTGTATCCGAACTCACATCCACTTTAATTAATGGATAAGCGTTTCCATCCTCCCATTCGATTATTTCATTAGAGGTCTTCGTCGACCCTGACATGAATTTGTATCCGCTATTCGTATCCATAAAAACTACTTGCCGATATTCTGGATGTATTCCTTTTTTCATTATGATCTCTCCTTTACTTTACATTGCTGATATTCGTTCAGCGATTTTTCTTGCACCGGAAATGTTCCTGGACACGGGTCCAATTTCCAGTTCAGCCAACGCACCTGCTACATGGAGACCTTTGTCCCATTCCAAGTGATGCGTTATGATTGGAAAACCACATTCTGCACATTTAAGATCATACCGTTTTATCGTTCGCTCTAGCCATTCCTTCCCAGGTAAAACACCCTCAACTCCAGTAGCTAAAATGACATATGAGGCGTCAATCTGGGAACCATCCTTCAAAAGTAAATGAATATCTTCATCAATCCAACAGTTTGATACTTCACTTGTGATCACGTTCAATCTCTTCTTTTGTTCGAGGTGTTTTTGTCTGCGATAGAGCGATTTCGTTGTAGATCCTCTGTACCTCGCATCGGTAATGATCCTTCTACGTTCGTTAAAATCTTTCACCTTACTGTATGTGTTTAAATTTTTAGGACCTATCCATCCCGGATCACTGTCAAACTCATGAACACGGGTAGGATGTCGCTTTATCTGAATCACCGGTAGCTCGGTGTCTTTGCAAATTTTATTCGTTAAATGGGATGCCGTGATACCACCTCCAATAATAACGACCGGTAAAGTTACACCCTTGAATGAAGGCAGATCACAATCAAAGATATGAAACACTTTCTCAGACCTTACTTTTGCCCAATCTGGGTAATATGGGCGATTATTGACCCCCATTGCTAAAACGACCTTTTTGGAAGGAATCTCATCTCCATCAGTCGTAATAACAATCCAGTGATCTTCTTGTTGTATCAAATCCTTAACAAAACCGACTTTCCAACATGTCTCCAATTTAACTTCATCGAAAATATGTTTACAATGTGCGTTAAATAAACTTAGTTTTGGTTTTGAATAGTAGCCATAGAAAACATCAAGTGAAGATGTACCTTTAGCAAACTTTTCGAGGCTGAAGGGATATGGATCGATATGATGAACGACAGGAGAGCGGAGGTAGTCCATGCCAATGCGTGAAGTCAACTTTCTCCAACTCTGCATAGGTTTTTGATAAGGATCAATGATTTGTATATCTGAAGGTTTCATATCTTTGTTTTTCAATAAATAAGTAGCAATTGTACACCCATGCACGCCACCTCCGACAATCACCCATTCCTTCATTGCAATTCTCCTTTAAAATGTATTACCAGCTTGATTTTTTAACACCAGGAATCTGTCCTTTATGGGCAAATTCTCTAAACGCAATACGAGACATTTTGAATTTTCTTAAATAACCTCTAGGCCTTCCTGTTACTTCACATCGATTTTTCAAACGTGTCGGGGAAGAATCTCGGGGGAGTTTCCGCAGTGCCTCGTAATCCCCTTCCTCTTTCAATTTTCTCCGGATTTCAGCATAGTGCTCAACCATCTCTTGTCGTTTACGCTCTTTCGCAACTTTGGACTTTTTAGCCATAACTGTATATGCTCCTTTTCTAATTGTTTCTTATAAATCGAAATGGTTACGATTTAATATAGAAAAAATACAAACCGTAATGATTACGATTTGTTATAGGAATAGTATAAAGATTCCTCTTCCATTTGTAAACCATGAATATTTCTTTGGGTAAGGTTACCGGTTGACTAACAAAGAACAGCCCTGGTGTAGGCACCATGGGCTGTTCTCTTTTCACGATCCTTTTTCTTTGTCATTCCGCTGTCTATAAAACTCATGGAACAATTTCATTAAAGCGCGCTTTTCTATACGAGAGACATAGCTTCTTGAGATTCCCAGGTCTTTTGCGATCTCTCGTTGAGTCCGTTCTTTTTCCATGTCGAGTCCGAAGCGCCCGACGATGACTTCTTTCTCGCGATCATCCAAAATATGAATGTGCTCGTAGATCTGTTTCTTTTCCATCTTGAGCTGGATCGTGTCGACAATGTCATCCAAGTCCGCTTTCAAGACATCGATTAGGGTGATTTCATTGCCCTCTTTATCCGTTCCGATCGGGTCGTGTAAGGAGACATCCTTTTTCGTTTTCTTGATGGCTCTCAAATGCATGAGGATTTCGTTTTCAATACAACGGGCAGCGTAGGTTGCAAGCTTCGTTCCTTTCCCTCTGGAATAGCTCTCGATCGCTTTGATCAGCCCGATGGTACCGATTGAAATCAAGTCTTCCGTGTCTTCACCTGTGTTTTCGAACTTTTTGCAAATATGTGCAACTAACCTTAAATTGTGTTCAATCAGACGATTGCGTGCTTCTTCACTACCCTCCGCCATCTCTTTAAGATATTTCGCTTCTTCTTTAGGTGACAATGGCTGTGGAAACGCATTGTTCTTCACATATGAGACGAAGAACATGACTTCTTTGAAGAAATAAGCGAGTGCTGCGATGATGCTGGACACACCCTCACCTCCATAGGCAGCTATCACACATACTTATACCTATGATGGGTTGGGCTTGGTTGTGTCTGTACTAATTTATTTTAAAAATAGTAAGAGCAAGCGGTGGCGTCCCCCGCTTGCTCTTTTTCATTACATATTCATGAAGGTGTTGGACTTATCGTGTGCAGCGTCCATCATCGACTGAACGCGTGCTTGGTGTTCCAATATATTCGGATCGACTTCATGCGTACGTACTTTTTTGATAATCGTCAAAATAAATAATTGAAATGGCATCATACTCTATCACTCCTTTGGCTAACAATTTCCTTTCAGGTGGTATCTTTCTCCGTTACAATCCAATCTAGAAATACTTTTCCTCTCCTCATTTTCTTCATCCTCCTCTATCGTTTTTACATGTGAGACATGTAATAAAAGGCTTTGTCACGGTTCTGACTGTAGAACTCTTCGACTTCTTGACGTTTCTGGTTCTCTTCATACGTCATTTCACTTTTCATGTTTTTAATAATGGTTAAAATGAATAAATGCACCGGCATCATAGCGGAATCCCTCCTTTCTATGAATCGATTAATCTGGGTTTAGCCCCCGCTTGTGCCAACGTTTTTGTTTTTTAATCTTCTTCCACATGTTGTTCAGCCTCCTTTCAGAATTCATTCATATAAAAACGCCACAGGAATAACTCCCTGTGGCGTAGGTCGGCATGAAGACAGAAATGGTCTACTGTCTTTTATAGGCATAAAGAAGCCACAGGCAGTCGTCGACCTGTGGCGATTTTAACAAAGTTCAATGTTTAAAAATCGTTCGTTTCACTGGTCGAACTACTTTTCATATTGGGTTGTGCGTTGTTTGCTTTCCAGTTTGTCATGATCATCATTTCGTTCGACCTCCTTTAGTAATTTTAACCTGCAGAGTAAAGTATACCCATAAGCAATCCAATTGTAAACCGCAAATTGAAAAATTATTTACTTTTTTCTAAAAATGGGTTTTTCCACTCCATCAAGACCCCATAATTGGCGGACTCCGGATCATCTAAATAGTTGGGTAGCAATTTGACTGGCGTGCGTCCGGCTTTCATTAGGAAACTCACCACAGGATCTTTTAGCGTACCTTCCATAATACTCTCCAAATACGCATTTGGTGACAGTCGATCCTGAACTTTTTCATAACCGGGCATGCGACTGCCGCCGAGGACGGACTCCAGTTTCAGTTCCACAACAAGATGGAATAAAGCTTGCATCAACAGTTTCCCCAGCCCCGTCTTCCTGTATTTAGGTCGCACACTGATATCGACCACATACAGTGCGTTGCCGTTCGGGTCATGATTGCTTATTGAACCATTTCCAGTGATCTCTTCCCATGTATGGTCTTCACCTTTATGGTTTACAATCAACGTCGTAATAGAGCCCGCAAGCTCCGCCCCGACTTGCGCACATATCGCTCCTTCAGGAAAAAGACGGATATGATTGGACAGCTGATCTTCTGTCCACCACAAATCAGAAGGAAAAGGGGGTGGGAAGCACTCTTTTTGGATTTTAATCAACTGCTCGAAGTCGCGTTCGGTGTAATTACGGATCGTCGTTTTGAACGGATGATCATCTTGAAACAGGTACTGGGAAAATTCCATGTTCAATGAACCCCTTTATGTATGTCGTACCCATATATTTAGATAGGGGAATTGGAAATCCTGCTTCATGACCTGTGTAATTTTAATGATATAAAAAAAGCCCAGAGCCATAGCTCTGAGCTTTTACATATATATCTATTGATCTGTATTCAGTTTCTTTTTCCAAACTGAAATTCTTCGATAAAAAAGGATTGTAACCCCTAAGAATGTGTAACTTGCACTTAGTAGCATGAGTTGATCTGCTGTCTCTTTTCCTTCAAAAGGAACGATACTTCCGATGTAGAGAAATGCACTTAATGATAGTAGAACAAAGCTGAACCGTTTGAAATCTGCAATTTTCTCTTGTAGATTCTTTACCATTTCTTTAGACAATTTCCCCACCCCTTACTTTGTACATATTAACATGTCTAGAGTGAGAGAATAAGAGATTTTCTGACAATTCCTTAAGTTACCAAAAAGGGGGTGATCCAAAAGTCTGGAAGAATGATTATAGGGATATCCCGAATTTTGGTTAAATGGATTTGGTCATAGTTCTGTTAGGAAAAGTAGCTTAGAAACAATACTTACGGACATTTAGTTCGCTATTTTTGTAATTTTGTTCTATATTGAATGCCACTCGGACATTTAGTTCGCTATTTACTTAAAAATAGACTTAATTCTGATGTTTTTTAAAGAATAAGGTACTAGATGTCCGCATAACCATTAAATCCAGACATTTTAGAAGAAATAAGGTATCAAATGTCCGCACAACCAAGCTTTTCATAAAAGTATTCATAAACAAAGAAAGGGCTGTTCAAAAAGTCTGGAAAAATGACTTTTAGGAACAGCCCCTTTAATCCAATTATCCTTCTAAAGCTTGCTTCAAGTCTTCAATCAGATCTTCCGCATCTTCAATTCCGACGGAGATACGAAGTAATCCGTCAGTAATTCCGAGTTCGTCACGACGTTCCTTCGGAATCGATGCGTGTGTCATACGAGCTGGAGCTGAAATCAAACTCTCAACCGCTCCCAAGCTTTCCGCAAGAGTGAAGTAGCGAGTCTTGCTCAACACTTGGTCCGCACGCTCCTGACTACCTACATCAAAGGAAATCATTCCTCCGAATCCACCAGCCTGACGTTTTGACAATTCATGGCCAGGGTGCGATTCAAGACCCGGATAGTAGATTTTCGTCACAGCAGGGTGACCTTCTAAGAATTCTGCAATCTGCTTCGTGTTGCTTTCAGTAGCTTCCATACGGAGTCCAAGCGTCTTGATTCCACGGATTAGCAACCAAGAATCTTGTGGTCCAAGAACTGCTCCAGCAGAGTTTTGGATAAAGTGAAGCTGCTCAGCAAGTTCCTTCGAATTCACAACAGCGAGACCAGCGACAACATCACTGTGTCCTCCGATGTATTTCGTCGCACTGTGTAATACGATATCCGCACCGTGCGTAATCGGTGTTTGCCAGTATGGTGTGTTGAACGTGTTATCGACGATCAACAATAGGTCGCGTGCTTTCGCAATTTTCGAAGCACCCTCAATGTCCGTCACCTTCAACAACGGATTCGTCGGTGTCTCAACATAAATCGCTTTCGTGTTTTCTTGGATTGCATTCTCGATGTTTTCCAAGTTGCTCGTGTCTACGAACGTGGACTCAAGTCCGAGACGGTTCAACACTTTGGATACGAGACGATACGTACCACCATACACATCATCCGTGAAAACGACATGATCTCCTGTATTGAACATCATCATGATCGAGTTGATCGCTGCCATTCCCGAACCGAAGGCGAAACCAGCTTCCCCTTCTTCCAAGTCCTTAATCAATTCTTCCAAAGCGAAACGCGTCGGGTTACCTGTACGGGAATACTCATAGCCCTTGAAGTTTCCGACACTTTCTTGTTTATACGTACTCACCTGATAGATCGGTGTGGATACAGCTCCCGTCTGCTCATCCCCGAAAATACCAGCGTGAATCATTTTCGTTTTTGGCTTCATCCTACATGCCTCCTTGATAGATCTTCTTACTTAAGTATCGCTCACTACTGTCTGCAAAGACCGTAACGATGTTGGTTCCTGGTTCTGCCTTTCTTGCTTCAATGAGTGCGGCATGTAATGCAGCACCAGAGGAACTGCCGACGAGGAGGCCTTCTTTCAGAGCTAATTCTTTTACCCGTTCGAATGCATCCACATCTTCAACAGTATGGATTGCATCGAAATAGGACGGATCCATATATTCTGGTAAAAACTCCATCCCGATGCCTTCCGTCTTATGCGGACCGGGTTCTCCACCGTTCAAGATCGAACCTTCTGGCTCGACGATGACTGTCTTCACATCTGGATTCTGCTCTTTCAGATAGCGGGCCGTTCCCATGAAGGTTCCGCCAGTTCCGGCTCCTGCTAAGAACACATTGACTTTGCCATCAAGCGCTTCCCAAATTTCAGGACCTAACGTTTTGTAGTACGTATTTGGATTAGCAGCATTAGCGAACTGAGCAGGATAATGCGCGTTCTCAATCGTTTGCTCTAGCTCTTTCGCTTTTTCAATCGCTCCGCGCATTCCTTTTTCCGTATCAGTATTCACGATTTCCGCTCCGAGTGCTCGCATCAAGTCTTGCTTTTCGACACTGAACTTTTCCGGTACGACGAAAATGACATTGATTCCTTTGTTGACGGCTGCCAACGCAAGGCCAATTCCCGTGTTCCCCGCTGTCGGTTCAATGACGGTTCCGCCAGGCTTCAGCTTGCCACTTGCAAAAGCTTCTTCCAACAGCTCTTTTCCGAGGCGGTCCTTGATGCTTCCCCCGGGATTATAGAATTCCAATTTAGCAAAAAGTCGTACACCGTCAGGAAGATCGAAGTTCGCGATCTCCACCAACGGTGTATGACCAATCAATTCCTGTACGTTTTTAAAATACCTCATTGAATGTGGTTCCTCTCCGAATAAAGCTTATTCTTCTCCGAAAACTTCTTTCCATTCGCTGCGTTTTGCTAGCATATCGCGTGCAATTTCTTTTGCACCTTCTAAGCTATGGTTCGCAGCCCAACCGCATTGGACTTCGTTACACGCAGGAACTTCATCTGCTTCCAATACGTCATTCAATGTCTTCTCAATCACATCATGGATTTCATCATGGTCTGTTTGATTGAGGACTGCAAGGTAAAAGCCAGTTTGACAACCCATAGGACCAATATCAATGATACGATCGTGGTGATTACGGATATTTTCAGCCATTAGATGCTCGATAGAGTGAAGACCAGCCATATCCATGTGTTCTTTGTTCGGTTGCTTGAATCGGATATCATACTTCGCGATTTCGTCTCCGTGCTGTCCTTTCGTTACACCTACAAGGCGCACATATGGTGCACGTACCTTCGTATGATCGAGATTGAAACTTTCTACATTCATTTTTTTAGCCATGTTTCTTCAGCTCCTTTACCATTTTTAATATTAGATCGGCGGAGTTTTTAGCCGCCACTTTCAAAAATTGATCAAATGACATTGGTGCATCTTTTCCAGCGATGTCCGATAGCGACCGGATGACCACAAACGGAACATCGAATTGGTGACATACTTGAGCAATTGCTGCTGCTTCCATTTCCGCAGCATACAGCTCAGGAAACTTCCCACGGACATCTTTTACCCGGACAGCATCATTCATGAATGAATCTCCGGATGCAATCAATCCTTTGACGATCTGCTTATCCGTCACATCCTTCGCACTTGCTTCTGCAATCTCAACCAATAGTGGATGAGGCATATAAAATGCTGGCAGTGCAGGCACTTGCCCGTACTCGTATCCGAAAGCTGTCACATCAACGTCATGGTGACGGATTTCAGATGAGATGACAACATCCCCGACATTCAATTCTGGATTGAATCCTCCAGCAGACCCCGTATTGATAACATAATCCGGTTTGTAAAGCTGGTTCAACAACGTCGTTGCAATCGCAGCATTTACTTTTCCAATGCCGGATTTCAACAAGATGACTTCTTGGTCATATATGGTACCTGTATAAAATGTGCAGCCTGCAATCGTTTTTGTTTCGCAGTCTTCAATCAATTCCTGCATGAGGATGACTTCTTCGTCCATTGCTCCGATAATTGCAATTTTCATATCTACATTCCTTTACGTATCTTTTTTGACGGCGACCATCAACCACACATAGCGGTTCATCCGTTCGAAATCGACTTCGAATCCGTGTGCGTTGAACATGTCGGATAGTACACCGATTGTCGTATAATACTCTGTTTGAAGATCATGCAGAAGATTCTTGTACCCTTGCTTTTTCACACGGGAATGGATCTCTTTCTTCGCCTCTTCATGTTCATATACGGTGTCCGCAAATACAATTCTACCATTGTTCCCAAGGAGCTTTCCATAATTATGGATAGCTTTCTCCTTTTCTTCGTCCGTCAAATGATGGAAGGCATACGTACTCACAATCGTATCGACTTTTTCATCCAGTTCAGGAAACGACAAGAAATCTCCATCCAATAGCTTCATATCAGGAAATCTTTCGTTCGTTTTCTGCCTCATTCCAGGTGATGGTTCTACACCGATTACATTCAAGTTCTTCTTCATCAATGCATCGGACAAGTTCCCCGTACCTACCCCGAATTCAAGCACCGTCCCCTTCGATTCAATCGCGACGCGGTCCAAGATTTCCTGATATCCCGTAAAGACTTCATGATATTCGTTGTCTTCACTCGAACTCGATACCGTATCATCATAAGAATCGGCCCATTTGTCAAAGAGATCGATAAACTCTCTTCCCACTTTCTCCACTCTCCTATTTTTCATTCTATATTATTCCTATCAATATACTATGAATTAACTTTAATATGGCTACAAGATACCACACAACTGGACAGATAGCAATGAAATAAAGCCTCTTGACAAAGAACTTTTCCATCCATTATAGTTAGACTCGTTAATAGTTAGATTGTCTAATTAAATAGTTCAGGAGGACTTATCCATGGATTTTGCTCGACTTCAAGAAATTATTCAAAGATATGAAAATGTTTCGTTTTCGGTGACAAAAAAAGCTGAAATGCTCATAAAAGAAGAAATCAGTGAGGAACTGACGAGTGATCAACACTTTATATTGCGTTACATCCACTCGAGGGGAAAATGTACATCAACAGAACTTGCTGACGTCTTTCATGTTAAAAAAAGCTCAATTACAGCAATCATCAATCGATTGGTAACGAGAGAATTGGTCGACCGTGAACGAGATCATGAAGATCGTCGGATTGTCTATCTCTCCCTTTCTGAAAAAGGAGAAGAATTATTCAAGCTTTCAGAAGAGAAAGTACATCAATTGGTCGGCTCCTTCATCCAGAAGTTTGAGAAGGAAGAGATTCTCCAATTTATCCAGACGTACGAAAAGCTGGATGGGTTTCTTGATGAATTGATTCAATGCAAGGAGGTAGACCAGTGAAACACATCATCAAAGCAAGATGGCTCATCATCGGTGTCTGGATCGCTTCAATCGTCGCTCTATTGATGACCGCTCCGAATATGGAGACTCTGGTCAGAGATAAAGGTCAAATTCAAGTTCCGGACGGCTACACTTCAACGAAAGCAGATGAAATTTTAGATGAAGCATCAGGTGAAGATGAAAACGGCTCAAGGATAGCGCTCGTCTTTCATAATCCAGAGGGACTAACAACGGATGACATATCCGAAGCAGAGCAAGCGTTACAATCACTTGAACAAGACAAAGATCAACTAGGCATTACAGAGATCACTACCCATTTTGAAACGCCTGAACTAAAAGACCAGCTCGTTTCAGATGATGGAAACACCATCCTTGCAGGTGTGGACGTCCATTTCAAAGATCGAACGGCAGCTGAAACGCGCGATGCATTATATGAAGCACTCGATTCAGTCGAGGTGGATTATTATTACACGACAAGTTGGATGATTGATGAGGACTTAATCTCCAGTTCACAAGAGGGACTTAAGAAAACCGAGGGCATAACCGTTGTGTTTATCCTTGTCGTTCTCATTCTCGTCTTCCGGTCGGTTGTGGCTCCGCTCATTCCGTTACTAACAGTCGGATTAACCTACTTAGTATCACAATCCATCGTCGGCTTTCTCGTGGATCGATTGGATTTTCCGTTATCGAATTTCACACAAATTTTCTTAGTAGCAATCCTATTCGGGATTGGAACGGATTACTGTATCCTATTACTCAGCCGCTTTAAAGAAGAATTGTCCCATCACGAACATGTGGATGCGGCCATCATCGCTACCTATCGTAACGCTGGGAGAACCGTCATCTTCAGTGCACTTGCTGTAATGATCGGTTTCAGTGCAATCGGGTTCTCCACATTCAAGCTTTATCAATCAGCTGCAGCAGTAGCTGTCGGTGTCGGAGTATTGATGATCGCATTGCTAACCATTGTACCTTTCTTCCTGAAAGTCCTTGGCCCTAAATTGTTCTGGCCTTCTAAAGGTAGTCTCGAACATAAACAAAGTCGTCTCTGGGGTTGGGCAGGACGTTTCACTTTCGCGAGACCATTCATGGCCCTTTTGATTGCCGGACTAATTACATTACCGTTTCTTGTGACTTACGATGGAAAACTCTCCTTCAATTCTTTGAATGAAATCGGGGATGAATATGATTCCGTCAAAGCTTTCAATGTCATTTCTGACAGCTTCGGTCCAGGCGAGTCACTGCCTACAAAAGTCGTCCTACGGGACGATGACAGAATGGATTCCAAAGAGGTTCTTCCCATCATCGAAGAAATTACACGCTCGATTAAAGAGATCGAAGGAATTGAAACGGTGCGAAGTGCTACTCAACCGCAGGGTGACCAGGTAGAAGAATTTTTCGTTGCCAAACAAGCTGAACAACTCAATGACGGTTTAGGTGAAGGAAAGGACGGATTGAATCAGATTGAGGATGGTCTGAAAGAAGCTTCCTCTGAATTGAAAAAATCCGAGCCAGAGCTGAAAGACGCGACGAGCGGAATCAATGAGCTCCTTTCAGGAACACAAGAGTTAAAATCAGGCGTCAACGATCTCAGTGCCTCACTGACAAAAATCGAGAATGGCATCCGGAGTGGATCAGCAGGTGCCTCTGAACTTAAAAGTGGAATAGACCAGGCGCAAGCGGGTATCAAAGAATTGATTCAAAACCAAAATAGTCTGCTCGGTGGGTATGAAGAAACGGCTAAAGGCGTATCAGACTTATATGATCAGTACGCTGGGATTACGGAAAACTTGCGTACCCTTTCCAGTACGCTATCGTCTCTCCAGTCTGACTTGAAAGAACTTGGTGAAAAGCACGGAGATGACCTTAAAAATGATGAAACCTATCAAAGGATTCTTAAAGTTACGGAAGGTTCAATCGCGTCCACGAACCAACTCGTTGCTGGAACAGAAGCCTTAAACAAGAACTTGCACGATGTAGCTGAAGGATTACAAATCGCAAACAGCAACTTTAACAAAATCATTGCTGCACAAGAAAACGTAACTACAGGGTTGAATGAAGTGTCAAAAGGACTTTTGGCGCTTGAATCGGGTCTGAATGATGCTGCCAATGGCCAGAATCAAGTGATTCAAAATGTACCAGCTTTATCGAATGGTCTAGGCTCCCTAGCCTCTGGTCAACAGCAATTATTGGATGGCTTCGGTTCAATGGATCAACAGATGTCTGATTTGACGGATGGTCTAGACCAAAGTGTGGACGGCTTGAATGACATTTCAAATGGACTTTATGATGCTCAAAACTATTTAACATCCTTAAGCAACACCGGGAACAGATCCACGACAGGCTGGTATATACCGGATGAAGCCTATGACAGTGACGATTTCCAATCTGCATTGGATGCGTATATGTCTGAGAACCGTCAAGTAACGACCCTGGATGTCATTTTTGCTGAGAATCCTTATTCAACGGACTCTATGGACAAAATCAATGAAATCGAATCTGCGATTGAACGTTCAACGGCAGGTACTCAGCTAGAAGGACTAGACTACGGAATTGGCGGAGTAACGAGTATCAACAATGACTTGGAAGGGATATCAAATTCCGATTACAGTCGAACGGTACTCTTCATGTTGATTGGAATCTCTATCATCTTGATCATTCTGTTGAGATCGATCATCATGCCACTTTATCTGGTAGCTTCATTGATATTGACGTATTTCACTTCCATGGGGATGACCGAAGCGATTTTCGTCAACCTCCTCGGCTACCCAGGCATCAACTGGACCGTGCCGTTTTTCGGTTTCGTAATCCTTGTCGCTCTAGGGGTCGATTACAGCATCTTCCTGATGGATCGCTTCAATGAATACAAGGAAATTTCGGTAAGAGAAGCCATGATCTTATCTATGAAAAATATGGGGACCGTAATCTTATCAGCAGCGGTCATCCTCGGAGGAACGTTCGCTGCCATGTATCCTTCCGGCGTGCTTTCGCTTTTACAAATCGCAACGGTCGTATTGACAGGATTATTCCTTTACGCTCTTGTCCTTCTACCTTTATTCGTACCAGTCATGGTAAAATGGTTCGGAGAGGCTAACTGGCTTCCTTTCAAACGAAACAGTTAGAATTGATTGTCGTATGAGGAGTGTGGAAAGCGTTGGAATTACATTTAGATTTCATCGAAGACAAAGTGGAATTTTACGAGGCGAATGAAATGTCTAAGTTAGAAGCGATCATCCAGGAGAAGATTGAGCAAAACAAAGCTCTTCTGCTCCGGGTTCATCACGTTTCCCATCAAGTGACATTGGATCCTTCTAGTGGCCATCGTCTGTATACTGCAGTCGTCCACTATCGTTATAATGGAAAATAAACAAAGAAGCGCTGATCGCAGCGCTTCTTTTTCTTATGCTCCTATAGAATCCTTAATGATGCCATCATGCGCAAAATTTGGTGGAGAGTCTTTGATGATGCCGTCATGAGCCATATGGGATGGGGAATCCTTTATGATTCCGTCATGCGCTTCATGATGCCCAAGGGATAATGGCAGGAATACAATCGTTGTTACGAACAAACAAATGCCTACTGCTTTCTTCATCTAAAATCCTCCCTAGATCAATTTATTTTTCGCATAGATGACAAGCTTGTAGTAGTTCATAGCTTCTTCGATGTTTTTTTGTTCCTCATAATAATTCGCCAGCTCATGACAGTAATCCTCCACATTCGACCAATATTTCCTGTCGTAAAAGAGTGAAATTTCATTTTTCAATACCGTCATATAAGACGCTAGATTGAGCGTATGCTTCGCTTTCAATATGTTCAATTTCCCCGTATATTCAAGGTCTTGATTCCGTTCACACATTTCATAACAACGATCCACCCAATACATCGCTTGTAGGTCTTCCTTCATCGAGAAGTATTCTTTCGCCATTATGTACATCGTTTTGACTTGGTTAGTATATTGCTCCTGTTCAACCATCCAACTCAGACTTTCTTCTAGATGTGTGATGGCTTGTCTGGAATCTCCCATTTTAGAGTACATCCACCCTAGGTTGTGCAGAGAGATGGCTTCTGTTTCTCGACATTCACCTTGTTGAGCGTATTGAATCGCTGTTCTTAAATAATCTTCTGCACGTTTAAAATTACCGAGCAGAATGTGATTTGCACCTAAGAGATTATTGCAATCAGCCGTACGAAGGAGGTAATGGTGATCTTTCATGAAGATCTCAATCGCTTTGAATGCATGTTGAATGGAGTTCAATATGTTCATGTGTTGGGAATAAACCGAAGCCAACTTATAATGGAATTCCGCGGATTCAATGGGGTCAGGTATGGAGCTGAGCTTCTTTTCAGCTAAATGATAATGGGTGATGGCTTCATCGTACTTCTTTTGTTTGTAAAGATAGATGCCTTTGAAGAATTGATAGTAGTACTCCAACATATCATCCGTCGTACCTTTATCCTGATCAATTTGCTGCAACAAACTGTTCACATCCTGGTAGGCTTGGACGTTCATCAAATTATACCGGAACGTTAACAATGAATAATAAAGGAGTAGATTTTGATTTTCCTCCATTCGGTTGATTTTGTGATCTACCTCGTCTTTTAGTCTAGCAGCTCGTTCAACATCACCATCTCGAATCAGGATATACCAACCATTCAGTAGATCTGACATCTCATTCGAATCCACTATGACCTCCACGTTCGATTCATCTCCTTTTTTCCAATAGGCTCTAATTTACACTCTTTTTCGACACAATCTCTTTAAAACCTTTCTGATTCCAATAGATAGGACATACACCCTATTGAAGAGCCCTTTTTTTACCATTTTTCAACTAAGCCTGAAGTCTTAGATAAATATAATCCGTGAGTTCATTGTGCCGATGTTACAATTGGATTAAGATGGAAACAATCATTGAAGGAAAAACAGGGGGTATGTTATGAAAACGTTGTTTGCAATCTTATTGATATTAATCGGTGGCTATTTTATTATGATGCAGACCAATGTAACAACATGGTTCAATCCTAGCGGGGAAAAAGTGCAATCGGCTGATATGGATGATGTCGATCGTCTCGAGATCGATGTTTCCAGTATGAAAACCAAAATCGTACCAGACGATCGCGGTGAATTGACCGCTGAACTCAATGGGAAAGGTGAACTCAAGGTTGATCGAAAAGGTGATGTAGTCATCGTCGAAGTAGAGAAAGGTTGGTTTAATTGGTTCACGTTTGAACGATCTGAGCTGACGATCCATATGCCGAGAGATTATGATCAAGCGCTTGAAATTGAAAATGGATCAGGGAATCTCGTGTTGAATGGACCGTCTAAAGAGGAACCTCTTTCCTTATCTTCACTTTCCATTGATATTGGTTCAGGTGACATAACCGTAGAAAATGTGCATGCGAAAGAATTCGTTCATGATGGATCTTCAGGCGATGTAGAGATCCGCAACATGAAAACTGAATCAGGGACATTCGATTTAAGCTCTGGCGGGGTAAGAGTAGAACATTATATAGGTCCGTTGAAGGCTGACCTATCTTCAGGAGATCTGGACATCCAAATGGATGAGTTGGTTGGTGATATCCGCGTCGATGTAAGTTCAGGTTCAGCTGATATCGACTTACCTGAAGATGCTGATTTTACTTTAAAAGGTGAAGTGAGCAGCGGAGATATTCATTGTAAGTTCCCGCTGAAGAGCCAATCGACAGGTAGCAGGAAGATCGCAGGTACTTACGGGTCCGGAGAACACCAGATCGATCTATCCGTCTCAAGTGGTGAAATCGAAATCTATTAAAACGTTGCAATTAAAAAACTGCCCTCAAAAGTCTACAAGAGCTTTTGGGGACAGTTTTTACTTACTATCTGTATTCATCAGCCGCACCTGGAACACGTTCAACGGATGTCGGTTTCCAACCTTGTCCGTCGACCCATTCTAGCATGACGACAAAGGGTTCATCTCCATTTTCCGCTTTACTGACGACGCCTTTTACAGTAGTGGAAGATCCACCATTTCCAATCCACCAATACTCAATTTCATCCGGTGATAATCCTGTAGCATACTGGAGCGCACGTTGTTTTTCTTCCCAATCCAGGGATCCTGTGTCAAAGCTGTTTTGGTGCTCTTCTTGCTTCGTTCCGACCGGTTCCCAGCTTCCATCCGGACCTGCGGTTTCATCTGTATGGGATTTGTACTCTCCATTAGACTCTGATTCCGAGTCTTCTTTCTTTTCCTCTTCTGACATGTCTACACTTTCACTATCTTCATTATTTTCATCAGAAGACTCATCGTCTTTATTTTCTTCTTGTTGATCTGAAGACGAATCTTGCTTATCGGAATCATCCTTTTTATTATCATCAGACATGGAAGCCGATTTTTCTTCATTGGACTGTTCTTTAGAAGCAGGTTCATCATCTCCTAGTAAGATGGAAGCTCCTACTGCTAGAATTCCAACAAATACGACACCAATCAAGACATTCAGGATGACATTCTGTTTTTTCGATTTTTTCGTTCGTTCATATCTCGAACTGAATGAGTAACGATCTTTCATGATTCCCCCTCCATTCTTACATATTATTCTATCACTCTACATAGATTCGAAGAAGGGTTATTTTTTGTACCGTCCTTTAAAAAGAGGTATAATGAATATTGAGAATATTTGTAATATTTAAACTAGTTTTGTCGTCTTAGAGGATTTTAGAGTCCCTATCACCAATATTACTATGAAGGAGGGGTACAAGATGCAATTTACGACATTTGAATCAAAGGAATGGAATCTGAAAACGTTTCATACGATCGGGTATCAAAAAGATTCGAAAACGCTGCATGTTTGTCTCCACGGTGGTTCAACACTTGAAGTCCAAGACGTAACAGAACAACGACTTTTTGAGTTCATACTGGCTCCTTATAAAGAACAATACCTACAAAATCAGCTTCTACCCAATCATGAAGTGAAGATTGTCCAATCGAAGTCTTAATCAACATTCAGATTGTCTGGTTGTTGTTGCAGCTGAAAGAGCTGTTCTACGATTTCGGCAAACGCTACGTTCGTTGACCGAGCCGTCTCTGAAGCTTCCAAGTCAACAACAACCAGCGCATACTTTGGATCATCGGCAGGAAAATAGCCAGCGAACCACTTGTTGTATATACCTACCTTACCTTTTTGTGCAGTTCCGGATTTGCCCGCAACGGTCCATGGAAGGCTATGAAAAGAATAATGCCCTGTTCCTTTAGGATCAAGAACGACACCCTCTAATAACTGTTGAAGCTTCTGTACCGTATACCGGGATAGAGGTTCATTCGTCATGCCCTCATTTTCGAATTCCACTAACGTGTTTCCGTTCTTGTACTGTACGGAATGTGCAGCTCGTACCCGTTTCGCTTGTCCCCCTCTTGCAACGGTCGCCATCAAATTCGCTACAGACAGCGGGGAAAGCCGGACGTTCAGTTGTCCTATCGCAGTCTGTGACACCGCTCTAGACACTTTTTTATCCGTATCATTGGCCCAGAACGTATTTTGACGTTCATTCGGGAAGTGCTTGAAGCCTTGTAGGTGGAAAACGTCTTCTTCCCAACCGTTTCGTCCACTCAAGCCTAACATTGCTCCGATTTCATCTACAATGTCCGGGTTCTTTTCCATCATTTCATTCAGCAGTGTAGCAAATGTATGGTTGCAGCTCTGGTAGAAGCTTTCTTCAAAAGTAAGCCAGCCTAGATCCCTCGACTCTTCTCCGTCATTGTATGTGTTCTGACTGCAATTGAATGTACGTGTGGGATTCAGATGGTCCTGTTCAATAGCAGCTGCTGCCGTAACGATTTTAAAGACGGAGCCTGGTATATGCGGAAGCACCATCTGGTTTCCTGTTCCCTCTTTTGTCGGATTTTTCTCAGGTGGTAAAGGTCTACTAACCATGGCGAGTACATCACTCGACTGGACATCAAGCAAAACAGCTCCACCATTTTTTAGTCCTGATGAGTCGACTGCATTTTCCAAAATCGTTTGGGCATTACGATCTAAGGTCGTTTGCAACGCAACCGGGTAAAAAGGGTTAGCTGGTGCGGAGTACTTCACATCGAGACCAAACAACGGTTTTCCGGATTGTTGTACATGATAAATAAGCTTCGATTCCCCTTCTGAAAGGAGAAAAGGATCGAATGCATATTGAATACCATTAATTCCGACTTTGGTCGTCCGATTGATCAACCCTTTTTCCAGTCGATCAGAATATCGACTTTCCACTTGCCTTGGATTCTCTCGGATTGCACCGATAAAGTGATAGGCAAAATCAGTATCCGTTTCATTGGAGAGCAGCTGTCCATAAGCTCCTGGTATTTTCAATTCATTGATGCGATCTACCTTCTCAGCAGACACATCCTCTATTAAAACAAGAGGTTCTGACTGTTCAAGGAGGCTTCGTTTCAGTGCATCGGTTGTAAAGTTCAACTCTTGTGCGACTTGCGATAGTTTTTCTTCATGTTCCGCTAAAAAAGGAAAAAGGATGATAGACGGTTGGTGGATTTCCACTAACACCTCACCGTTACGGTCATGGATCTTCCCTCTCCCGTCATCCAGGGCTACGGAATGCGTCCGCTGCTTGACACTTTCTTCAACCAGATTAACCTGATTTTCCGAAAAAGAGAGCGGATCGATCAGTTGGATATGCGCAAGTCTTCCAATCAATACGAATAAAAGTAAAAAGAATAGGATTGCGGTATGATAGAGTCTTTTCGGAGCTTTCATGATGGCCACCTCACCCATCATTCTCACCCGAAAAGCAGAATTTAAAACTATCGGACGCTTTATCGTTTGTTTTTTAGAATATCATTGATTTCATTAAGTTTATCAGCGGTAAGTAATCGAGGGTTCTCCATAATATCAACAAAGATAGGAAAGATTTCCTCTAATCGTTCAATCAAGGTGTCAGCCTTCCTCTCGCCTATCAGGTATTCTCTGATCACCATTCTATAATCTTCAATTAGTAAATACCCCGTATCTTGCATTGAAGCTGTTTGTTCAGGGGGATAAGCTTGGAGGTGAGAAAGAACCATTTCGACTTGATATTGATCCTCTTCCCTCAAGCCTTCAATCAATTCTTGTGTATAAACGATCCATAACGTCATATCCTGCTTAATTAATTGTTCTTCATTCTGTTTATGATTAGTATAAAAAAGAATAGACAGCACAATTAATGCTACTGAAAGAATGCCTATGATTGACTGAAGAAATCTCTTGTCATTCATTTATATTCCCACTTTTTTCAACCATTTCTCTTATTACCTCAACAGTTCTTTCAGGGTTATCCATATGGACAGCGTGACCGGTATCTTCAAGTTTGTAATGTACACTATTGGATGATAGCTCCGAGAGTTCGTGTTGCAGATCCATCCACACTTCCATAGATTGAGCGGTATGGTAAGGCTGAGTACAACCTGTCACTACAGCTAGTGGAAGATTGCCAAGTGATTTGTCTCTTACTTGTTCCAAGCTATTTTCGAACTCTTCAAATGTTCCTTCAACCGTAAACTGGGCTAAATAGGTTTCACGGATTTTTTCATCGAACAGGGGGACCATCCTTTTATTCTGGTCCTCATGACAAGCATCGAGTAGAACAATTCCAACAACATCTCTTGGAAATGTATGAGCAAATAGACGTGCGTTAATTCCACCATATGAATGTCCTACGAATATGTAAGGAGGTTTCACATCTTTTTCCCACAAAAGCCTATGGAGATTCTTGACGATTTGTTCGCTATCCTTCGGAAGTGTTCCCTTATCGCTTTTCCCAACCCCTGCTCGGTCATATAAAAAAAGATTTGCGAACCGCGCAACATCATCAATGATAGGCTTCCAATTTTCAGTAGACCAACCATAGCCCGATTCAAAAACAATCGTCGGTTTACTGTCGTGAGTTTGAATCAACTCATAATGTAATTTGGTTTCATGAGTCATCATATACGAATTCCTCCAGACTTTTATGCATTCTAATACTAGACTTCTCCGTTCATCCATACATTTCCTTGAGCTCGTTTAATCCAATTAAAAAACCAGCTTTATCGATGAGATAAAACTGGTTTGGTATCTGATATTAGATTAACCGACTTCGGTAATACGGACGTTCATTTCTCCGCCTGGCGTTTGTACGGATACTTCGTCACCGACTGTACGTCCGAGGAGGCTTCTTGCCATCGGAGAATCGTTTGAGATTTTGCCTTCAAACGGATCAGCTTCCGCACTACCTACAATCGTGTAGGATTCTTCTTCTCCATCTGGAAGTTCGACGAATTTGACGGATTTACCGATGGAAACGACGTGTGGATTTTGGTCTTGCTCTTCGATGATTTCGGCATTTCGGATCATTTTTTCAAGCTGTCCAATTCGTGCTTCTACGAATGCTTGCTCGTCTTTTGCAGCATCGTATTCAGAGTTCTCCGAAAGGTCACCGAAACCTCTTGCCACTTTAATGCGCTCCACGACTTCCTTACGTTTCTCGGTCTTCAGGTACTCCAATTCGTTCTCTAACTTCTCTTTACCCTCTTCGGTCATATAGTGTTTCTTTTCTTCTGCCATCTTACTCACTCCTCCAAAAACCTTCTCGTTACCGACTAGTATATGCATGATGTTGCATCACGTATTAATAAAAACTGTAAGCGTAACCATTCTTCATTTCATTTATTATACATCAAATGATGATATTGAAAACAGAGGTGAACGTTCCACCTCCATTTTTTATGGGTTCAATATTTCATTCGTTTCCAAAATGGTTCGGATCTTCGTAACCATCAAATCAATTGCTACTCGATTCTGACCGCCTTCAGGAATAATAATATCTGCATAACGTTTCGTCGGTTCAATGAATTGATTATGCATCGGACGAACAACAGATGTATATTGTTCAATCACGGAATCGATGGTACGTCCCCTCTCGTTGATATCACGCAATAATCGACGGATGATCCGCACATCTGCATCAGTATCAACAAAAAGCTTGATATCCATCAGGTCACGTAAACGTTCGTCCTCAAGGATAAGAATTCCTTCTAATATAATAACATCTTTTGGCTCAATTGGAATTATTTTATCACTTCTTGTATGTGCTGTATAGTCATAGACTGGTTTTTCAATGCCTTTTGAGTTGCGAAGTTTGTCGATATGATCGATCAACAAATCGTTATCGAACGCCAACGGGTGGTCATAATTCGTTTGCAGTCTCTCTTCCATTGATTTTTCAGTCTGATCCTTATAATAGGCATCCTGTTCAAGGATCAGGATGGATTGATCAGCGAACTGCCTGAAAATTTCCTTTGCAACTGTCGTCTTTCCAGAGCCAGAGCCTCCGGCTACACCAATAACTACTGGTTTTCTACCCATGTTCTTTCCCCTTTATTCCTTTTCTTTTTGCTTCAGGATACTAATGGCCATTCCATCACCAACTGGCAATATCGTCGTTACGAAATGCTTTTGTTCATATAAAAATTCGTTGTAATTCCTGATTTTCTCTGTAAGCTTTCGGAACCTTCGGGACTCGATTTCCTCGTTTTCCTTCGCGACGAATCCTCTGAATAAAACATTATCACTGACGATGATGCCTTCTGGTACGAGCATGTTTTCAAATTCTTGAAAGAATCGTTGATATTGCCCTTTCGCAGCATCGATGAAAATCAGATCATACGGACCTGAATGTTGAATCTCATTGATCAACTCCAGAGCATCTCCTTCAAGTACTTCAATGGCATGACCCATACCAACCTTTGAGATGTTTTGAATCGCTTGTCCATATCGTTCAGGATCCCGTTCAACCGTGACAAGGCGGCTTTCAGGTGAAGCTTGTATCATCCGGATGCCAGAATAACCGATTGCAGTTCCGATTTCCAATATCCTCTTCGGCTTGTGCAATCGTATGATTTGTAACAAGGCTTCCATACCAATCAAATCCATGATCGGAACATTTTCTACTTCCGCCTGTTGCTCCATTTCCACAATTTCCTGCGGACGTTCTGGTATTAATTCTTCCAAGTACTGCTTCATTTCATCCGAAATCATACGGAAGCCTCCTTTTAACCCGGTCTATTTTAACATAAGAAAAGAGGGAATGCGAACTTCCTTCATTCCCTCTGATCATCAGGATTCATCTTTGTCTTTATTTGCTAAATCTCGCCATTCCTGGATGTACTTCTCTTTGATCTTATTATGCTCATCTAACGTTTTCGCATACAATACTTCTCCGTTCGGACGGGCAAAGAAGTAATAGTACGGATTAGCTTCTGGATTCGCGGCTGCATTGATAGCCGATTCACCTGGTGAAGCAATCGGTCCGATCGGTAATCCTGGTTCGGTATACGTATTGTATGGAGACGCTGTTTCAGTATCTTTATAGGTTACGATGATTTTCGATTGCTGCTGTGCGTAAGTGACCGTTACATCCGATTGTAATGGCATTGGTTTTTTCAGACGATTATAGAATACGCCTGATACTTTGAATCGGTCTTCTTTCTTCCGAGCTTCTTCTTCAATAATGGAAGCGAGCGTCAAGATTTCATGAGTCGTATATCCAGTATCTTCGATGCTTGCCTGGTATTGTTCAACCACAGAAGACATCTTCTGGATCATGGATTCAATAATCGACTCCAAAGATGGATCTTTCTTGTAGAACTCGTATGTTGCAGGGAATAAATAGCCTTCTAAAGGCCACAGAACCTTGTCATCGAGTATCTTTTCGTCAAGTAGCGGATACTTATCAATCAATGATTGGATATACTCTTTATCTTGCATTTTCTCAAGGATTTCTTCCTCTGTGTAATCCGATTGTTCCGCGATTTTGGCTGCGACTTCCGGCATACGAAGACCTTCTGCCACACGGACCGTCATTTCCGCTTCTTTATATACTTTCCCATCCTTCAATGAATTGATGATTCCTTTCATATCCATTGATTTCGTGAGTTCATAGTTTCCAGCTTGGAAGTCGTTGTCATTTTTATATTTTACATAATACTTGAATACGAGTGCACTTTTGATAACGCCTTTTTCTTCTAATTTATTGGCTATTTCACTTGTAGACGTCCCGATTGGTATTTCGACATTCACCGGTTTGTTGCTGGACGCATTTACAGGCTCCAGTGCTCCTTTAATGTATAGATATCCACCTATACCAACACCTGCAAT
Organism: Pseudalkalibacillus sp. Hm43; assembly: GCF_051842935.1. Lineage (GTDB taxonomy): Bacteria > Bacillota > Bacilli > Bacillales > Fictibacillaceae > Pseudalkalibacillus. The sequence continues at coordinate 1,948,818 of NZ_JBPXRR010000001.1, forward strand.
CGATAGGATCAACAGCGTAAGTACGATGATGACGACACGTCTTACGACTTTTGCTTCCTGATTACGGCGCATTATCGTTTCTTGATCAAGATTTGGCTGAAGCACCAATCATCCCCCTCTCTCTCATCTTTCCTATTATACTATAACTTCAGAAAAATTCAGCTAAAATCCGCCAATTTTTTTATTCGCTGTCGAATCAAAAGTGGTAGATTCTAGTAATTACAAGGTATCTTCCAGCAATTTTATTCTAAAGTCATTGACTAAACAACGGCATAGAAAAAGACTGACGAGGAAATCGTCAGTCCTTCTTTGTGAATGTTTTAGAGCTCTTCTGAATCCTGGAATGTGTTCAGCATTTCTTCGACCATATCCCATTCAGCGTCCGTTTCGATTGGGAACAGCTCAATATCGTCGTCTTTCTCGCCTTTGTCTTCATAACGGAAAGCGAAGACTTCTACATCTTCTTCGTCTTCTTCAGAACTTTCTACTGGAACCAATACCATATATGATTTTTCCGTTTCATCCACATCGAATGTGAAAAGGACTTCAAATAAATGTTCCTCTCCATTCTCATCCGGGATGATGATCCGCTCTTTTTCTTCTTCTGCCATTTGAATACACCTTCTTTTTTAGTTTGCAGCTGGGCTGTCTAAGTAGCTTTGTAAAATAAGTACCGCTGCCATTTTATCAATGACGCCTTTACGTTTCTTTCGACTGACATCTGCTTCGATAAGCATCCGTTCTGCAGCAGCCGTCGTCAAACGTTCATCCCACAGAACCGTAGATACGTTTAATGTATCCTCGATGAGCTGTGCAAATTCTTGACACATTTCTCCACTGGGACCAATCGTGCCATTCATATTTTTCGGGAGACCGACGACGATTTTGTCTACATCGTTCTTTTCGACCAATTCACGGATATAAGCCAAGTCCTGGTCAATATCTCCCTTACGACGGTACGTTTCGATGCCCTGTGCGGTCCAACCGAGGGCATCGCTCAATGCAATTCCGATCGTTTTCGTACCGAGGTCCAAACCTAATTTTCGCATGTTCTTGATTTATCTCTCACTTTCCTGGTGCTGGACTAAGTAGGATTTCACTAGCTCCTCAATCAATTCATCACGTTCAAGTTTCCGAATTTTGCTTCTTGCATCGTTGTGACGAGGAATATAAGCCGGGTCACCAGAAAGGAGGTAACCGACGATCTGATTAATCGGATTGTATCCTTTTTCTTGTAAGGAATCATAAACCGACAACAACACATGCTTGACATTGGTATCCATTGAATCATCTTGAAAGTTGAACTTTACCGTTTTGTCAAATGAGCTCATCTTGACACCTCTCTTTAGCGTATGAATTTGGAAGCCCCCATAACTCTAATTTCATTGTACCTTACGCATACAGGTTTAGGAAATGGATTTGACGAATTCGTAAACATAATTTAATGCTTCGTCAAGTTTTGCAGGTTCTTTACCACCTGCTTGAGCCATGTCAGGACGGCCTCCGCCGCCTCCGCCACAACGGGTAGCGACTTCCTTCACGATTTTCCCTGCATGATACCCTTCTTTCGTTAAATCATCGGTAACTCCTGCAACGATATTCACTTTTTCATTTTGAACGGAACCTAACACAACTATTCCATTTCCAACTTTATTTTTCAAATCGTCAACAATGGAGCGTAGGTTGTTCATGTCACTTGCAGAGACTTTCTGCGCTAGGACCTTCACGCCGTTCACTTCGACGACATCGTCCAATAAGGAACCTGCTTCAATGTTTGCGAGCTTGCTTTTCAGTGATTCATTTTCACGTTGCAAGTCACGAATCTGCGTTTGTAAGCCTTCTACTCTTGTCGGCACATCGTTCAAGTTCGACTTCAGAATATCAGCTGTGTTCTTCAACACTTGGACTTGGCCGGAAAGGTGGCGATACGCACCTTCACTCGTCACGGCTTCAATTCTTCGGGTTCCTGCACCGATTCCGGATTCAGAAACGATCTTGAACAGTCCGATTTCTGCTGTGTTGCGAACGTGACATCCACCGCAAAGCTCGAGGCTGTAATCGCCGACTTGAACGACGCGGACTTCGCTTCCGTACTTCTCACCGAATAAAGCCATCGCTCCCATTGCTTTTGCTTCTTCAATCGGTTTAACCATTTTATCAACCGAAATGGAGCTCCAGATTTTCTCGTTCACAATGGATTCGATTTCCTCGATCTCTTCAGAAGTCACCTGATTGAAGTGAGAAAAGTCAAATCGAAGACGATCTTGTGTCACGAGTGATCCAGCCTGATTGACGTGCTTTCCTAAAACATCCTTCAAAGCCTGATGAAGCAAATGGGTTGCCGTATGGTTCTTGATGATTCCTGAACGGCTTGTCTCATTGACGACAGTCTCAAGTTGCTCACCAACGCGAAGCGTACCTTTTTCTACAAGGACCGTATGGAGGTTCTGACCATTCGGTGCCTTTTGTACATCTTTAACGACTGCGAAGACTTGGTCGTTGCTTAAAGTACCTTTATCCGCAATTTGACCTCCACTTTCTGCATAAAACGGTGTTTCATCAAGGATTACGAGTACTTCTTCGCCCGCATTCACTTCCTGAACCGTTTCTGTCCCCTTCACGATGACGCTCACTTTCGAAGAGCCAGATAATCGATCGTAGCCGATGAATTCGCTCTTTTCGTTGATATCGCTCAACACACTTGTCTGCACTTGCATAGAGCCTGTATCCTGGCGAGCAGCACGAGCTCTGTCTCGTTGCGCTTCCATCTCAACCTGGAATTGTTCACGGTTGACCGTCATATTCTCTTCTTCAAGGTATTCTTCCGTCAACTCGAACGGGAATCCATAAGTGTCATACAGTTTGAATGCATCGGACCCAGAAAGCTCCGTTTGACCATTTTCTTTCGCTTTCTTGATCATTTCTGATAAAATCGCAAGACCTTCGTTGATCGTCTCGTGGAAACGTTCTTCCTCGTTCTTGACGACCTTTTGGATGAAGTCCGTGTTTTCAAGGACATTCGGATAGAATTCTTTCATGACGTCTGCTACGACTGGAACGAGTTCATACATGAATGGCTTGCTGATATCCAGCTGTTTTGAGAATCGGATTGCTCGACGGACCAGACGACGAAGTACATATCCACGCCCTTCGTTTGACGGTAATGCTCCGTCTGCGACTGCGAATGTCACTGTACGGATATGGTCAGCAATGACTTTGAAAGCTGTGTCGATTTCTTTACTCTTGCCATATTCAACACCTGAAATTTTTTCGGTCGCCTCTATCATCGGCATGAACAGGTCTGTTTCATAGTTCGTCGGTGCATCTTGAAGCGCACAAATCACACGCTCTAGCCCCATACCTGTATCAATGTTCTTTTTCGGAAGCGGTGTGTAGCTACCGTCTGGATTATGATTGAATTGTGAGAAGACGAGATTCCAGATTTCCAGGTGACGTTCATTTTCTCCACCAGGGAAAAGCTCAGGATCATTCGGGTCGTTTCCGTATTGCTCACCTCGGTCAAAGAAAATCTCCGTGTTCGGTCCACTCGGACCTTCACCGATATCCCAGAAGTTTTCTTCTAGTCGGATGATCTTTTCTTTCGGAAGCCCGATTTCGTTGTGCCAGATGTCGTGAGCTTCATCGTCTTCAGGGTGGATGGTGACCGCTAATTTTTCAGGGTCGATTCCAAGCCAATCCTCACTTGTGAGGAATTCCCATGCCCAGTGGATCGATTCCTTCTTGAAGTAATCACCGATTGAGAAGTTCCCGAGCATTTCGAAGAACGTATGGTGACGAGCTGTCTTACCGACATTTTCAATATCATTCGTACGGATGGATTTTTGAGCGTTGACGATACGAGGGTTTTCAGGAACGACACGACCGTCGAAGTACTTTTTCAATGTTGCAACTCCACTATTGATCCATAGCAAAGACGGATCTTCATGTGGAACGAGTGATGCACTCGGTTCTACCTTATGTCCTTTTTCTTTGAAGAAATCGAGAAACATTTGTCTTACTTGAGCGGATGTTAATGTTTTCATTTTTGTACCCTCCTTAGAGTCTAACTTAATCACATAGCTGTAAAAATCAAAAAACTCCCGTCCTGTATAAAAACAGGGACGAGAGTTATCACGCGGTACCACCCTGGTTACGAATACGTATTATGTATCCATCACCTCGACACATTAACGGTGTGCGCCGGCAGGTTTTGCCTGCATTCCGGATCAGCGTTCGGTCAATCTTCATCTAGAACCCCTTACAGCCGGAGGGGGTTCCTCTCTACAAGATGGGCTTTGACTTACTCGTTCCATCATCACTTTACATGTTTATGGTTAATTTCCTAACTGTGGATAATTATAGACTTACCCATTATTCATTGTCAACATTCCTGAAATGTTTCCGGGTATGCAAAAAGATGACCTTCCCTACCGCAAATATCGGAACGGCTAACAATAATCCAACAACTCCACCGATTTCACCACCAACAAGAAGTGCAAATATGATCATGATCGGGTGAATATGCAACGTTTTACCGACAATCAGCGGACCGAGAATATTGCCTTCAATGAATTGCAGCACGATCAGGATACCCAGGACGATCAACAATTTGTTAACCGAGATGGTAGCCGCAATCAACGCAACAGGAATCGCTCCGATAATCGGTCCGAAATAAGGAATGAAGTCTGTCACCCCGATAATGAGTCCAAGAATGACGGGATAAGGTACCCCTGCTAGCCAAAAAGCAAGGATGGCGATAAGGGAGAGCGCAACTGCTACCGTCAATTGTCCGCGGATGTAGTTACCGAGTGACTGATCGACGTCTCTTGCAAGTCGCTTACCCGGTTCACGCCATTTTTTCGGAGTGATGTTACCGATCATCTTATAAATGACGTCGATGTCCTTCAACATGTAGAACACAAGAAACGGAATGACGATCCATGCGAAAATGTTACTCCAGAACACTTTGATGGTTTCTATGACACCTTCAATCATGCCATCAAGGTACCGTTCAGTTGCATGAAGTGTTTCCTCAAATTCTTTATGGACGACTTCAGGGAGATTGTCTGTCCGTTCGTAAAATTCCCGAACCCATATTTTGTACGTATCCGAGAGGACAGGTAGTTGTTCGCTCAGCCCTTTCAATTGCTCAATCAAATAAGGGATGCTCTTAAAAATAAGAAACCCGGTGCCTCCGAAGAAAGTAAGATAGATGATGAGAATGGCGATGGAACGTGGCAAGCCCTTACGGTGCAACCACTCCACAATCGGATGCAACAAATATGTGATGAAAATGGCAACAAAAAAAGGAACGAAAATCGTCTGGATCACATCAAGGATCGGATGCCAGAAAGGTCCTATTTTCATAAATACGAAGATGGACAATAGCAGGAGGAGAACCATTCCGAGTCGAACAAGTGCTTCAATTGTAAACAGTTTTTTCATAATCTCCACCGGATCTCATTCCATATTTTCAGTCATTCTTAAGTTGCACTTAAATAGTGACCCTATTCAAGAACCGGTGAATCTTCTGTATGAATTAAAATGAACTGACCTCCTCAGAGTGTCAGTCCATTAGTAGATTGCTTTTGCAATTCGTTTACGAAGTTTTTTCATCTTCCGTGACGAAAAGGTTCCGTTATCATAAAGCGTTTTGACAAGATAGGCTCCGGCACATGTTGTAGCGATTGTCATAATCGTACGGTTCATTCACAGCCCCCTCTTACATAGATATGCTTAAATCGTCATCCTCAAACAAATCATCGAGTGAAGTCAAACTCCCATCTTCCTCTACTTGATTCAGAGCAAGTTTGCCATCCACGATCGTCAGTTCAATAAAACAACCCCAACAATAGAATTGCTCTACCCCTATTTTGCCTAAGTCTTTGCATTGGCAGTTGGGACATCTCATTTCTTGTTCCTCCTCTTGAAACATCAACCTTGTTGGCTGATTTTTTGAAATGGTAGGAATAGGATGTCCCGTTTCACTGCTATCTATACGTTTTCACTTGTCTGGGTGCTGTTGATCCGTTTCTTCAACTTCTCATCCAGCAACGAATTTCTTGAACCGGCGTCATTTTGTTGGACCGCTCTTTCAAACGCATCCATCTCTCCACAAATGATTAAATATTCCTTACTCCTCGTTACCGCAGTATAGATGAGATTCCGCCTTAGCATACGATAATAGCCTCTCACAATCGGTAAGACGACGATGGGAAATTCGCTCCCTTGCGATTTATGAATAGAGCAGCAGTATGCATGGGTGATCTGATTCAAGTCCGTCTTTTTGAAGGTAACTTCGATTCCATCAAATGATATGACGATCTGTTCTTCTTTGTCTTTCGTTTCTTTCGCATAGATGATTGATACGATTTCACCGATATCTCCGTTGAAGATTTGCTCTTCAGGCACATTGACGAGTTGAAGCACCTTATCGCCGACCCGGTATTTCGTATCAAAATAATCAATCTCACGCTTTTGATCAGATGGTGGATTGAACATGAGCTGAAGCTCACGGTTCAACTCATCGATCCCAGCCTTACCACGGTACATCGGTGCGAGCACCTGTACATCTCGAGCTGTAAAACCTTTCGCGAGGGCACTTTTACAAACTTGCAAAACTGCCTGAGACGCCTGCTCTTGTGAACAAGGGAAAAATCGTCTGTCGGGCTGTGGCGATTGAAGATCAGAAGGTAGCCTGCCTTCTTTCATCTCATGCGCGAGTTGAACGATGGTTGAGCCTTGAGCCTGTCGATAGATTTGATCGAGTTTTACCGTCGGAATGACATTTGAGGCAATCAAATCTTTCAACACTTGTCCGGGACCTACGGAAGGGAGCTGGTCCTCATCACCGACCATGACAATCTGGATATCCTCTGGCAAAGCGTCGAACAACCGGTAAGCCAATCGAAGATCAACCATCGACATTTCATCAATGATCAATAATCTGCCCTTGATTGGATTATCTTCATCGTATTCAAACCCGCTTCCACCTTTCCAACCGAGTAAACGGTGGATCGTAACCGCGGGGATACCTGTCGACTCGCTCATCCGCTTGGCTGCCCGACCTGTAGGCGCAACAAGTAGGAACGGGAATTCCCCGTCCTCATAGTCTTTAGGATCGAGGGACACCCCATGGATCTCAGCATACACTTCAATGATTCCTTTGATGACCGTTGTTTTTCCGGTACCCGGTCCACCTGTCAAGATCATCATTGAAGATGTGATCGCTCTTAGAATCGCGTCCTTTTGAGCTTCGGCATACTCCATCCCATACTGTTCTTCTAAAGAACCAAGCGCGGTGTAGAAGTCCGATTGCTCAATGCGATCATAATCACCCTGCTTCAAGACCCGTTCAATCGTTTTGATGAATCCGAATTCTGAAAAATAGAGTGAAGGAAGGTATGCATTTTCATCCTCGATATACACCTTTCCATCACCATGTAATTGAACGATTTCCGTGTAAAAATCAACCTCTTCCTCAAGGACCGGTTTTGTGAACAGTAGACTTTTCGACTCTTGTATGAGGTCTTCTACCGGAATATATGTATGTCCATGTTGGTTTGATAGTTCTTTCAGACAATAAAGGAGACCGGCTTGAATCCGTTCTGAGGAAGCTTCCTCTATTCCAAGTGCCTGCCCGATTTCATCCGCTCGTTTGAATCCGACGCCATCAATATCATAGATTAATTGATACGGGTTGGACTGGATGATGGAAATGGCCTCTCCTTGGTACGTCTGATAAATTTTCATCGCGATGGATGGTCCGATTCCGTATCTGTGAAGGGTACTCAGCAGTTGTTCAAGCCCTTGATGCTCCATCAGCGTCTCGTAAATGGTCTTCGCCTTCTCCTCATTGAGGTCAGGGACGTCATTCAACACTTTCGGGTCTTCAATGATCCTTGTAAATGCATCTTCACCAAGCGATTTGATGACTTTTTCAGCAGTCTTTTTCCCGATGCCACTAAACAGATCACTTGAAAGATACAAAACCATCCCGTCTTCCGTGCGAGGCAAATCTTTCCGGTAGAACTCCACTACGAATTGCTTTCCGTATTTCGGGTGATCTTTCACATCGCCCCAAAAGATATACGTCTCATCCTCTAGTAAAACAGGAAACGTGCCGACGACGATCAATTCTTTCTCCATTTCTGCCAAATTCGTATCTTTGGTTTCTATTTTCAATACGGTGTAGTAGGTTTCTGAGTTTTTGTAGATTACATGGAGGATCGATCCTTTTACGAATCGCTTCTCCTCCGTTCCCAAATTAAACTGACCTTGTAACTCCATATACTCGCCCCGCTAATCAATCATTGTTTTCAGTGGACTCTCGTAATTCCTTTACCATTTTCAGACCGTTGTGTGCCAGGATATGGTCTTCTTGGTGCTCGACCGCTTTTTTGAACATTTCCTCTGCCTGATCGACTTGTTCACGATACAGATAAGCAACTCCTAGGTTGTAATAGGCATCTGAATGAGACTCATCCAGTTTGATCGTACGCTCGAGTGCATCAACTGCCTGTTCGAACATTTGCAGCTTTCCAAGTGCCATGCCGTATTGGAACCATGCGTCAACATCCTGACTGTTCTCTTCGGTCGCCTTCTGGAAATGCGGGAGTGCACGTTTGTCATCTCCTAATTGCACAAAGCTCATCCCAAGCATGAAATGGCTGTCCCCATCTGCTAGTCCTTTTTTGATCGCATCAATGAACAGGTCCACTGCATCATCGAATTGTTCCAATTTGTAAAAGACGACACCTGCCCCGTAGTAGGCCGCTGCCAGATTTTCATCCAATTCAATCGCCTTATCGAAAAAGCCCATCGCTTTTTCATACTCCCCAACGAGTTCCAGGAGATTCCCAAAGTTTACATAAGCAATCGGATCATCCGGCTTTTCCTCGAGCGCTTTATGAAAAGCCTTCGCCGCATCCTCGTATTTCCCTTCTTTCATCAGTTGTATGCCTAGTTGATTGTGATCTTCTGCCATGATCTCTCCGCCTCCTCCATTTTAGTTAACCTTAATTGTAGAACGTTAGAGTTCCTCTTATAAGCTCTATTGTTGATATTCGAAGAAATCAACAATCTCCTCATTAAAAGAAAATGGACCTCGTCAAACGTTCAATTTGAAAAGGTCCACTGTTGTCATGCATTTCATCGACTACAAATACGAAATCGCTTCTTCTTTCTTATACACTTTATCGATGGTTCCTCCACCGAGGCAGACATCTCCATCATAAAAGACGACTGCTTGTCCAGGAGTGATCGCTCGTTGTGGTTCATCGAATACGACGTCATACAATCCGTCATCACGTTTACGAACAGTTACGTTACGATCCGGCTGACGGTAACGGAATTTCGCAGTGCACTTGATTTCGTCTGGCATTTCCTTACCGGTCATCCAACTGACTTTCGTCGCAGTCAGCTTATCGGAATATAAAAGTTCATTATGGAAGCCTTGTTCCACGAAGAGAACATTGCGATCCAGGTCTTTACCGACGACGAACCAAGGATCACCATCTCCACCAATGCCTAGACCATGACGCTGTCCGATTGTGTAGTACATCAGCCCGTCATGTGTGCCTTTCTTTTCACCAGAAAGAGTTTGCATTTCGCCTGGTTGTGCAGGGAGATATTGACTTAAGAATTCCTTGAAGTTCCGTTCACCGATAAAGCAGATTCCAGTACTGTCTTTTTTCTTAGCGGTTGCAAGTCCAGCACGTTCCGCCATTTCCCGGATTTCCGGCTTGTTGTATTCACCGATCGGGAACATGACTTTCGAAATTTGCTCCTGGCTCAATTGATTCAAGAAATACGTTTGATCTTTGTTCTCATCCACTCCGCGAAGCATGACCGTTTCTCCATCTCGATGGTCGACTCGTGCATAATGCCCAGTAGCGACATAGTCCGCTCCAAGACTCATCGCATGCTCAAGGAATGCTTTGAATTTGATTTCCTTGTTGCACATAACGTCTGGATTCGGTGTGCGCCCTGCTTTATATTCTTCAAGGAAGTATGTGAACACTTTATCCCAATATTGCTTTTCGAAGTTCACCGCATAATAAGGGATGCCGAGCTGGTTGCAGACTCGGATGACGTCTTCATAATCTTCCGTAGCGGTACATACGCCGTTTTCATCGGTATCGTCCCAGTTTTTCATGAAGATTCCGATCACATCATAACCTTGTTCTTTCAAAAGTAACGCTGCCACCGAGGAATCGACCCCACCGGACATACCGACGACCACACGTGTATCTTCTGGTCTTTTTTCCATTGTTCACACCTCCATTCACATAGATGTTAAGCGTTTGACGATCTTGACTGTCTCATTCGCCGCACGCTCGATTTCTTCCATTGTATTCCCATAACCGAAACTGAATCGGATGGCTGATGTCATTCGTTCATGATCTTCAAACATCGCCGCCAACACATGGGAAGGCTCAATGGATCCAGCTGTACAAGCCGACCCGCTTGAAGCTGCAATCCTGGACAGGTCCAGGTTGACGAGCATGGATTCCACATTCGTGCCAGGGAAACTGACATTCAGTACATGCGGCAGAGAATATTCAATGGATCCATTCAGTATATACTCAATACCCTCTTCTTGAAAAATTTCCAGCATACGCTGCTTGAAGGCTTTCAAGTTTTCATGGCGGTCCATCTTCTCTTCCTGGATCAGTTCCACTGCTTTCTTCATTCCCATGATGCCTGGAACGTTTTCGGTACCCGCTCTCCGTTTTCGCTCTTGTTCGCCCCCGAACGCTCTCGGCTCAAGTCGAACACCATCGCGTACATATAGGAAACCGTTCCCTTTTGGACCATTGATTTTATGAGAGGAAATCGACATCAGATCAATTCCGAAGTGCTTCACGTCAATCATGACACTGCCATAGGCCTGTACAGCATCCGTATGGAAAAGGACGTCTTTTTCACTCGTGATCGCACCGATTTCTTGAATCGGTTGAAGGGTTCCGACTTCATTGTTTCCGTACATGATGGTTACGAGGATTGTATCATCCTTGATCGCCTCTTCCACTTGTTGTGGACGAACCCGACCTGTTTCATCGACAGGAAGATATGTGACTTCGAAACCATTGTCTTCGAGGTACTCAACAGCGTGCAAGACCGCATGGTGTTCCACTTTGGATGTGATGATATGCTTGCCCTTATTCTGCTGAGCAAGTGCTGCTCCGATAATAGCCATGTTGTCCGCTTCCGTTCCACCACTTGTAAAAACAATTTCGTTGAAGCTCGCATTGATGCTCGCTGCCATCACTCTTCTCGCTTCGTCCAAAGCTTGGCGAGTATTCCGCCCGAATTGGTGGATACTCGAAGGATTTCCGTATTGGGTTGTAAAATAGGGGACCATTGCTTCTACAACTTCCTCCCTCGTAGGGGAAGTTGCCGCATGGTCCAAATAAATGGCATTCATGTTATCACCTTATCAATATAGTAAAGTTCCCGTTCTTTATTAAACCATCCGTTTCATTTTTAAACCTTCATTAAATGTAGAACATATACGCTTCTTGGTCATCATCATTACTATAAGAAGCCAGTTCGTCCAGTGTTGTACTATCTAGCACTTCTTTCACTGCGTCTCGGATCTTGATCCAAAGGTCTCGCTTAGCCGGCTCTTCATCATCGAGGATTTCGACGGGTGTAATCGGTCCTTCGAGAACGCGGATGATGTCTCCTGCCGTTATCTTTTCCGCATCGCGGGTCAAAGTATACCCTCCATATGCGCCACGAATACTTTTGACAAGTCCAGCATTCCGGAGCGGTCCGACTAATTGCTCAAGGTAATGTTCGGAAAGGTTGTGTTCCTTTGCAATCGACTTCAAAGAAATGGGGCCTTCACCGTATTTTTTTGCGAGAGCAATCATGATGGTCAATCCGTACCGTCCTTTTGTTGAAATCTTCATAGTATCCTCCTCGATTCACTAAGCATCTATCCATCATAGGGGTTCACCCCGTAGAAATGACACGTTCATTTTAACTATGACATTATAGCATGAAATGGGTTATTCTTGCATTCATTCCGTTCCTATAGTATCGTTCAGATGAATTATTTATGCTTATCTAGAAGACGTTTAGAACGGTCCATGAAAGGACGTGAAGCTATGGATTTATTTGATATGTCGATGGATGAATCACCGAGGGGCAAACCACTTGCTGACCGGATGAGACCTAGAAGGTTGGATGAGTTTATCGGTCAGGAACATATTGTCGGCAAAGGGAAATTGCTGAGACGAGCGATTGAAGCGGATCAGCTTTCAGCTATGATTTTCTTCGGTCCACCTGGGACGGGAAAAACGACACTATCTAAAATCATTGCTAACACAACTTCGGCGCACTTTGAACAGATCAATGCTGTTACATCTGGTGTCGCCGATATTCGAAATATCACGACACAAGCAAAAGAACGTTTGAAGATGGACAATCAGAAAACGCTTCTTTTTATCGATGAAATTCATCGTTTCAATAAAAGTCAGCAGGATGCGCTTCTTCCTTATGTAGAGGACGGTACGATCATCCTGATTGGTGCTACGACAGAGAGCCCGATGTTCGAAATCAATCGCGCTTTGTTATCACGATCAAGATTGTTCCGATTCGAACCGCTTACGGACGGTCATATTAAAAAAGTGCTAGAAACCGCCATCAGGGATGAGGAGCGCGGATTCGGCAAACATAATGTACAAGCGGATGATCAAGCACTGGACCACCTCGTTGATGTTGCCAACGGTGATGCAAGAACTTCGCTGAACGCATTGGAACTAGCGGTCTTAACAACGAATCCTGATGAGGATGGCATCATTCACATCACGGTAGAAATTGCAGAAGAATCCATTCAACAGCGTGTGTTGCAATACGATAAACAGGGAGACAATCATTACGACACGATATCAGCATTCATCAAAAGTATCCGTGGTTCTGACCCAGATGCGACACTCTACTGGCTGGCTAAAATGATTTACGCAGGTGAAGACCCGAAGTTCATTGCACGGCGATTATACGTCCACGCAGCAGAGGACGTCGGGTTGGCAGATCCAAATGCTTTATTGGTCGCACAAGCGGCAGCTCAAGCCGTAGATTTCATTGGTATGCCTGAAGCTCGAATCCCGCTTGCTGAAGCTGCACTTTATCTTGCCACTGCTCCGAAAAGCAATGCGGTCATCACCGGAATCGATCAAGCGTTGAAGGCAGTCAAAAATGAAAAAGCCGGTCAGGTCCCAACTCACTTGAGGGATGCCCACTACAGCGGAGCAGAAGAACTCGGTTCTGGCATCGGGTACAAATATCCCCATAATTTCAAAGATGGCTATGTTCCACAGCAATATTTGCCTGACCATCTGACACATAAGACTTTTTACAATCCGAGTGAACGAGGCTATGAAAAAACAGTCTCCAGAAGACTCGACTACTTCACCGAACGGAAACAAAAAGGCGAATAACCTAGTATTTTAAATATAGTAAACTTGTATAGTTTCTCTCTTTCTTGTCCATGATAAAGCTAAAAAGCCTAATCGAATGGGATGAAAAAGGAGAGAACCTTTATGACAAATCAACGCCAAGATGCGTGGTCTGAAGAAGATGATCTATTATTAGCAGAAACCGTGCTACGACACGTACGTGAAGGTAGCACACAATTACAAGCTTTTGACGAAGTCGGCGACAAGCTTGATCGTACATCAGCAGCGGTCGGTTTCCGTTGGAACGCCATCGTTCGTAAAAAGTATGAGCAAGCATTGAAAATTGCGCGAAGACAACGGAAAGAGCGAAAGCGTGCAGCTGCATCCAATACACCTGTAGCTAAACCACAGAAAGAAACTACTTATCAAACTCGTTTTGAAGATCCTATGGATTTTGAAAACTATCATCCTCTTTCTGAGCGGAAGAGTAAATCGGAGCAAACAACAGTGGAGTCAACACCTGAACCAGTGACTGCTGAAACCAATCCGGCAAATACTGAATTTGCACAGGAAGAAGTTCCATATAAAGCACCAGCTCCTTCAGTAAAGGCTCAAAGTCCAGTGGAATTGGATTCTGTCATAGCCTTTTTACAGAACTTGAAACATCAAGACACGGCCTCATCCTCTGTCAAACAACAGAATGAACGCTTAGAGAATGAATGCCGTACTCTTCGTCAACAAAATGAAGAGTACCAAAATGAACTACAAGAATTGAAAAACAATTATGCTTCATTGAAAGAAGACTATCAAGCCCTCCTTCAAATCATGGATCGTGCAAGAAGAATGGTCCTCCTACAAGATCAGGAAGAGCTTTCGTCTTCTAAATTCAAAATGGACAAAAACGGCAACTTAGAGAAAGTAGCGAAGTAATGCACAAACCCACCGCCTAGAGGACGGTGGGTTTTTTACGTTATCGGATACGATTGATGGTGATATCGTTCTTTTCAATGATCTTATTGATGACATGTCCAGCCATAATCAAGCCGGATACTGATGGAACGAATGCGTTGGAAGATGGCGGCATTTTCGCCTTACGGATCTTCGCATTTTCATCCGGGACGATTTCTTTACGGATTTCTTCTCGGATTTGGATCGGCTTTTCATCAGAAAAGACGACGTTGATCCCTTTGTGGATGCCCTCTTTGCGAAGTCTCGTACGGATGACTTTTGCAATTGGGTCATAACTGGTTTTTGAGATATCTTCGATTCTCAACCGGGTAGGATCCATTTTGTTCGCTACCCCCATGCTGGAGATCATCGGAATCTCTCTTCTGAGACACTCTTTCATCAAGTGGATCTTGTACTCGATCGTATCAGAAGCATCGACAACGAAGTCTAGAGGATAACTGAAAAATTGTTCGTACGTCTCTTCCGTATAGAACATTTTCAATGCTTCCACTTTACAGTCTGGATTGATATCTGCGATGCGTTCTTTCATCAGATCGACCTTAGGTTGTCCGACTGTGGATACCAATGCATGGATTTGACGGTTGACGTTCGTGATATCGACATCATCTTTATCCACCAGGATCAAGGTTCCGACACCTGAACGTGCCAACGCTTCAGCAGCGAAAGAACCAACACCGCCGATCCCTAGAACGGCAACAGTCGCTCCTTTCAAAACCTCGAGCCCGTCTTTTCCTATCGCTAATTCATTTCTTGAGAATTGATGTAACATCTATATACTCCTTCCGTGCTCTTGTTGCAAACCAATATCCATAATAGCATATATGAAACGGAAGAATGAATGCAACTTGAACATAAGAAAAACAACCAGGTTTCCCTAGTTGTTTTTGTGTAATTCTTGGAAAGAGTCCCATATGTGCCGTCCTCTTGTTCCTCAGTGTTGAACCTGCCTGTAAAACGTGGGTGCCTTGTTATCACCATTATGCGTCCTTTCACTGAAGGCTTGCACGCCGGTCATAAACTCAGACTCCCATATTGAATGTGTTGGCTCAAACGTTCGGCAGAAACGTACACCTCAGGACTCTTTGTTATTGTAGTTATAGAATAGCATAAGGATTTTGAGTTTTCAATCTATTTGTCAGTGTATTCTCAAAAATCAGACTTCTATACCAAGTTATGTAATGAATTGAAATAGACCTTGACACTGTAGGGTGGACGGAACCTTAGCTGCCACAACCGTTCACAATTTTAAACCTGATTTTATGCGGTTTATTCGAATTGTGACTAAAGTAAGAAAAACATGCCTGAACAAAGATGCAAGACATGGTCATGAGTGCATGATTCTTTGATTTTTTTAACGCTCCTAACGTCCCCAATTATCCGTTTTTTCTCATTATCGAGGACGCTAGAACACTTTTCTTCTCCCTTAAGAATAAGGCCTATTTACACCTTATAAAAAACCGCCCTCCACAAGGAAGGGCGGTCTCGACTCTTAAGATTCGTTTGTTACTTTATCCTTTTTCACATTCAAGTGTAGGTCATCCAATTGTTGTGGGCTGACTTCACTTGGGGCATTCGTCAACAGACAGCTTGCGCTCGCTGTTTTCGGGAATGCAATCGTATCACGAAGGTTCGAACGACCCGCAATCAACATAACGAGACGGTCTAATCCAAGTGCAATACCACCGTGTGGAGGCGTTCCATATTCGAATGCATCCATCAAGAAACCAAAGTCTTCATGCGCTTGTTCTAGTGTAAATCCGAGCGCCTTGAACATGCGTTCTTGGATTTCTTTTTGATAGATACGCTGAGATCCTCCACCGATTTCATAACCGTTCAAGACGAGGTCATACGCTTGAGCACGCACATTGACTGGGTCCGTCTCCAGCATATCCAAGTCTTCTCTCTTCGGCATTGTGAATGGATGGTGAGCTGCTACGTAACGATTCGCATCTTCATCAAACTCAAGCAATGGGAAGTCGACGACCCAAAGGAAATTGAACTTTTCTTTGTCGATCAGCTCGAGTTCTTTACCAAGCTTCAAACGCAATGCTCCAAGACTTTCTGCGACCACCTTCGGTTTGTCTGCCACAAACAAGAGCAAATCGCCTACTTCTGCTCCGAACGCTTCCATCAACTGTTTCTGCTTATCTTCATCAAAGAACTTTGAAATGGGTCCTTTTAGGCCTTCTGCTTCTACTTTCATCCAGGCAAGACCTTTTGCGCCGTAAACTTTTACAAACTCAGTCAGTTGATCGATGTCTTTACGGGAGTATTGATCTGCTTTCCCGCTAACATTGATCCCCTTCACGAGTCCACCTGACTCCACAGTAGATGCGAATACTTTGAAGTCTGAGTCCTTGACGAGATCCGAAACGTTGACGAGTTCCATTCCAAAGCGCGTATCCGGCTTATCAGATCCGTAACGGTCCATCGCTTCTGCATATGTCATACGTGGAATCGGCGTCTGTATCGTAACACCTTTCGTTTCTTGTAAAACTTGTGTCATCATCTTTTCCGTCATTTCAAACAACTCTTCTTGCTCCATGAAGGATGTCTCGATATCGACTTGTGTGAATTCCGGTTGACGGTCTGCACGAAGGTCTTCGTCACGGAAGCAACGAACGATTTGATAATACCGCTCGAATCCAGAAACCATCAGTAACTGCTTGAAGATTTGTGGAGATTGCGGCAAGGCATAAAAGTGGCCTGGATGCACCCGACTAGGAACGAGGTAGTCACGCGCTCCTTCCGGTGTGCTCTTCGTCAACATTGGCGTCTCCATTTCGAGGAATTCATAACCCTCTAGGAAATCACGGATTTGCTTCGTTACCTTGCTTCTCATTTTGAGCGTTTCCTGCATGATCGGACGGCGAAGGTCCATATATCGATACTTCAGTCGAATATCCTCGCTGATCTCCTCTTTATCTGAAATGGTAAAAGGAGGTGTTTTCGCTGCGTTGATGATTTCAACTTGCTCAGCTTTGATTTCAATGTGACCCGTAGTCATCTTTTCATTAACGGTCCCAGCATCCCGCGCGACAACTGTTCCTTTGATGTCCATCACATATTCGTTACGCACTTTGTCTGCAATTTCAGCTGCTTCCTTGGAGACTTCAGGATTCACAACGACCTGTACGATTCCGGAACGGTCTCTTAAGTCGATGAAAATAAGTCCTCCTAGGTCTCTTCGCTTTTGAACCCAACCTTTCAGTTGAACAGTAGAACCGATGTCTTCTTTTGTAATTCTGCCGCAATGATGTGTTCTTCCAATCATGATTGTGCTCCTCCTTCAAGCTGTTTCAGTATATAGTCTTCTGCTTCACTAATGGAGACTTCAACTTGTTCTCCCGTACTCATATCCTTGATGTTGATCACGTCTTTTTCAAGCTCATCTTCTCCCAGCACGAGTACGTATTTGGCATTCAAACGATCTGCCGCTTTAAATTGAGCTTTCATTTTCTTATCCTGGTAATCACGGTCTGCTGTGAGACCCGCTTGACGCAGCGCATTCAGAATGGACATGCTTCGTTTCTTCGGCCCGTCACCAAGAGAAACGATATAGCAATCGACGCCTTTATCAACTGGAAGGTCGATTTGTTCCGCTTCGAGTGCTACAAGGAAACGCTCCAGACTCATCGCAAAACCGATTCCAGGTGTTTCAGGTCCACCGATTTCTTCGACAAGACCGTTGTATCGGCCCCCACCACTCAGTGTTGTGATGGCTCCAAAACCAGGTGCTTCACTCATGATTTCGAATGCCGTGTGATTGTAGTAATCCAATCCTCTGACGAGTGTAGGATCTACTACGTAAGGGACATCCAGTTCCTCTAGATAAGCTTTCACCTGTTCAAAGTACGCTCTCGAAGAATCGTTCAAGTAGTCTAAAATGGACGGTGCTGATTCCATTTTCGGGTGATTGCGATCTTTCTTACAATCAAGGATTCTGAGTGGATTCGTATCGATCCGACTCTGACAATCCTCACAAAGTTCGTTGATGACCGGCTTGAAGTGTGAAACAAGCGCTTCTCGGTGTGCGATCCGACTCTCCGTATCACCAAGTGAGTTGATGATCAGCTTCAAATGTTTCAATCCAAGCTCTTGATAAAGCTCCATCGCAAGTGCCATCACTTCAGCATCAATCGCTGGATCATTACTTCCAAGCGCCTCGATTCCGAACTGGACAAATTGTCTCGTACGACCCTTTTGTGGACGTTCATAACGGAACATCGGGCCGATATAATAAAGCTTCGTCGGCTGCTGTGGATCTCCGAACATTTTGTTCTGGACGAAAGATCGGACGACTGACGCCGTTCCCTCTGGACGAAGCGTCAAGCTACGGTCGCCGCGATCCTTGAATGTGTACATTTCTTTTTGGACGATATCAGTCGAATCACCGACACCCCGTTGGAAAAGTTCTGTATACTCGAAAATCGGTGTTCGAATTTCGTGGTAATTATATTTACGACAAAGCTCTTTCGCTTTTTCTTCGATCAACTGCCATTTCTCAACTTCCCCCGGTAAAATATCCTGGGTTCCTCTAGGAATTTGAAAGCTCATTCCAGTTCACTCCTCTTATTCTTGAAAGATAAATACTGTTTTTGATGATTTTGAAATTCACTCCCTTTCCGCGGGCGAACCGCAAGCCTCCTCGTTCGCTTTGCTCACTGTGGGGTCTTGCCTGGCTCGCCATTCCCGCAGGAGTGTCGTGAATTTCATTTTAGATCAACAAAGATAAGTAACAAAAATCCAATAAAAAAACTCCCATCCCTTCCTATTCCTTTTGTAAAAGAAATAAAGAAGGGACGAGAGTTTATTCCCGTGGTGCCACCCTAGTTGAAGTCCAGTGTCATCTGAACCTCCACTCTAGCTGCAGTTAACGCCTGCAAGACGTTTGATCCCTACTGCTCACGGTTCGGGATAAAACCTCCAGAGTGTCTTTCGTCCAGCCTCTCTGTAGAAATGCTTTCAGCCTATGGCATTTCCTCTCTCGACAGCAGTTACTGAAGTACTTTTCTCCATCAACGGTTTTCGTTCGTTTCATTTGAATTGATTACTATCATATGAGCTTTTAAACGCCATGTCAAGCACGATTTCAAAAATCAGCGTTGAATTTGCTGCTTCAATTTTTTTACCGCCTCTAAATTGACCCCGAACTCTTCTGCCAATTCATAATTGGTCATGCTCTGCTCTTTCTCTATGAACTGATGAAAATCCATACCAAACAAAGCTGTTCCTCTCTGGTTCAGGGCATCTTGCTTTCTACTTTTTCTCATTTGCCAAACCACCTATCGATTCTCTTGTTACGTATCATTGCCATAAATTCAGATTTTTTTACATCGGTAGAGGTTTTTATTGAATTTTGGAGAACCCCATATAAAGTATTACTCCTCAAGCCGATATAAGGAATAAAAGGGAAGTTATGGAGGTGTATGGATGAAAAGGTTTTGGTACGGTGTGCTCATGATGCTCTTATTGCTCGGTTCCTTTTCAACCGTCGGAGACAACATCGTCACTGCAGCAGACCATAAGAAAGCAAAAATCACGGTAAGTACGTTGAATGTCCGCTCTGGACCAGGTCTAGGTCATGCGGTCATCGATCAAGTACATAAGAACAAGGAATATCCGATCTTGTCTGAAAAAGGCGATTGGCTCCAAATCCAGATTGGTAGCAAAAAAGGATGGATCGCAGGATGGTACGCGAAAAAAATCACCACCTCTACCCATACAGGAGGATCGTCTGGAGATGGTAATGCTACTTCTGGCAACGGCACATGGATTTCTTCAAAAGTCGATGCATTGAATGTACGCTCTGGACCTGACACGTCATTTGCGGTTCTTGGCCAAATCTATCCTCATCAAAAATTTCAGTTGGTTGAAACAAAAGGCTCCTGGACGAAAATCAATTTCAACAACTCAACAGCATGGGTCGCATCCTGGTTGATCCAGTCTGCAAGTGCACCAGCCTCGAAAAAAGAAGAAACCACTTCGGGCAGTGGAGGGAAATCAACCGTCAATGCAACGAGCTTGAATGTCCGCTCCGGGCCTGGGACGAATCATTCTATTGTTGGTTCACTTCGTAAAGGGGATCAAGTCGAAATCCTCAACATCCAGAACGGTTGGTATGAAGTCAAGTACGCTCAAGGGAAAGGATGGGTCGCAGGTCGCTATGTAACAAAATCCGAAGAACAAACATCTGAGACACCTACTACTCCATCCGCACCTTCTACATCGACCAAGCGTGCGAAAGTGACAGCTTCCATTTTGAATGTAAGAGATCAAGGTTCTCTTCAAGGTAAAATCATCGGGCAACTGAAACAAGGAAGTACCGTCAACATTCTGAAGAATGATAGCAATTGGGCATACGTGGAATGGGACCGTTCCAAAGGATGGGTCGCTTCCTGGTTCTTAGAAGAAATCAAGGAGACCAATACATCGACTCCTGGAAACGATTTATCCAATGAACCATCCATCTCTCTTCTCTATGATGGAACGAATTTACGTAGCGGCCCTTCGACAAGCTATGCAGTCGTGGATCGCGGGAACAAAGGTGACCAGTTCCCAATCTTGTCCAAGGAAGGCAACTGGTACAAAATCAAGCTCTCAAGAAATAAAGAAGCGTATGTAGCCGGATGGATCGTGACAGTAGTGGGAGCATCCACACCAGAAGTGACTCACCCGACTGTCGGAGATCATCTGAAAGGGAAAACGATCGTCGTTGACCCTGGTCATGGTGGACACGATGGGGGCGCAGTAGGAACAACGTATGGCACCCTTGAGAAAGTATTGAATTTGAACGTCGCGAAAACGGTCTCTGCCAAACTGGAGTCGGCTGGAGCGAAGGTCGTCATGACACGTTCAGACAATCAATACATTAGTCTTCCTTATCGCGTCTATTTATCGCATGCACATAATGCAGATGCTTTCATCAGCGTGCATTTCAACTCATCCATTTTTCCAAGTGCGAGAGGCATCAACAGCTTCTACTATTCAAAAGGGAAAGACGGTCCGCTTGCGAGTTCCATGCAGGAGGAGCTTGTCAGACAAACCGGACTCTCCAACCGAGGAATTGCATTTGGTAATTTCCAAGTGCTGCGGACGAACCGTCAACCTTCCGTTCTTCTCGAGTTAGGATTTCTCTCAAACTCCCAAGAAGAACATTATATCCGCACGTCTGCCTACATGGAAAAAGCCGGACACGCCATCTACCGAGGTTTGGCGAAGTATTTCTCAAATAACTGATAAAATGAAGGAACTTCCAAACGGAAGTTCCTTTCTTTCTGTCCTTCATTTGAGTTGTTTTTCAAATTCGAGGATAGAAAGAACCTGATTCTGTCCTTCATTTTCGGTTTTTCCTATTTTGGAGGATAGAAAGAGCGTGTTTCTATCCTTCATTTTCGCTTTTTCCCATTTTGGAGGATAGAAAGAGCCCGATTCTATCCTTCATTTCACGATTTTCCTATTTTGGAGGATAGAAAGCGCTCGTTTCTATCCCTCATTTGCCACTTTTCCCGTTTTTGAGGACAGAAACAAAAAAACAGCCCTCTGCGAGGACTGTTTTTGCTTATCTTTTCATTTCATCTGTATCAAGAATGAGGGTGACAGGACCGTCGTTGTGAATCTGGACATCCATCATGGCACCGAACTGTCCGGTTTCCACATGAATGCCTTTTTCATTCAGTAATCCGTTGAACTTCTCATACAGATCTTCAGCCACATCTGGTTTCGCTGCATTCATGAAGTTCGGTCTTCGTCCCTTTCGGCAATCCCCATATAAGGTGAACTGAGAAACGGATAAAATCCCTCCATCGATGTCCAACAATGAATGGTTCATCTTACCGTTTTCATCTTCAAAAATGCGCAGGTTGGGTATTTTATCAGCTAGGAATTGTACGTCCTCCAGGGTATCTTCATGCGTGACACCGACAAGGAGCACAAGTCCTTTCTCGATTTCACCAACTGTTTGGTCTTTCACAAGCACTTTACCACTTGAGACCCTTTGCACGACTACTCGCATCAGGTTTTCCCTCCAATTACTGCATCACTCTTCGGACAGCGTAGATATCTGGTATCCGTTTGATTCGCTCGACCACTTTTTGCAGGTGATTGACGTTCTGGATTGAAATCGTCATATTGATCGTCGCCATCTTGTTCTTATCGGAACGCCCGGACACTGCACTGATATTCGTCTTCGTTTCAGCAACAGCATGAAGGACTTCGTTCAACAATCCCCTGCGATCAAATCCGTTGATTTCAATGTCGACACTGTAATTCTTCGTCTGTTCATGTGCCCCTTCCCATTCGACTGGGAGTAAGCGGGTTTCATCGTTTTCTACATCAATGTTCGGACAATCCTTCCGGTGGATGGATACGCCACGGCCCTTCGTAATATAACCGACGATATCATCCCCTGGAACAGGATTACAGCATTTTGAAAGACGGATCAATAAATTATCAATGCCTTTTACTTGAACACCGACTTCTGTTCGTTTTCTTTGCGGATAACTCTTTGTTTCGTTGATCGTATTCAGAAGGCTTTCCGTTTCCGCCTCGCTCTTCTGCTTTCGAATCTTATCTGCTAGACGAGTTGCAATTTGAGAAGCTGTAATACCACCATAACCGACAGCAGCATACATGTCTTCAATATTGGAAAAACTGTATTTTTCTGCAACACGATCCAGGTTCTCTTGCGTGACGACGTCTTTCAACTCGTAACCGTCGTTTTTGACTTCTTTTTCAATCAGTTCTTTACCCTTCGCGACATTCTCTTCGCGTTTTTCTTTCTTGAACCATTGACGAATCTTATTCTTCGCATGTGAACTCTGGCTAAGCTTCAACCAGTCCTGACTCGGTCCATACGAATGTTTGGAAGTCAGAACCTCCACTATGTCACCGGTCTTCAACTTGTAATCGAGCGGCACCATTTTGCCGTTGATCTTCGCACCGATACATTGATTCCCGATCTCCGTATGAATCCGATAGGCAAAGTCAATCGGCACGGACCCTGATGGAAGCTCGATAACATCTCCCTTAGGTGTGAACACGAAAACCATGTCAGAGAATAGATCGACTTTCAAGGATTCCATGAATTCCTCTGCATCACTTGCGTCATTTTGCCACTCGAGAATTTCCCGGAACCACGTCAATTTCTCTTCAAACGTGTTCTTACCTGAGTTGTTCATCCCTTCCTTGTAGGCCCAATGCGCCGCGATCCCGTATTCAGCTACACGGTGCATATCCTCGGTACGGATTTGTACCTCAAGCGGGTCGCCTTTCGGTCCAATCACCGTCGTATGAAGGGATTGATACATATTCGCTTTCGGCATTGCAATATAATCTTTAAAACGACCAGGCATCGGTTTCCAGCATGTGTGGATGATTCCAAGAATCGCATAACAATCTCGGATATTATCAACAATCACACGAACAGCGAGCAAATCGTAAATTTCGTTGAATTGCTTGTTCTGTTTCGTCATCTTGCGATAGATGCTGTAAATATGCTTAGGACGCCCCCAAATATCAGCATCGATATTGACTTCTTCAAGTCGTCCACGTATGTCCTCAATTACTTCCTGGACATATTGTTCACGTTCATTCCGCTTCTGTTTCATCAAATTGACAATCCGGTAGTATTGCTGAGGATTCAAATATCGCAACGATACATCCTCAAGTTCCCACTTGATCGTCGAAATACCGAGACGGTGTGCAAGCGGTGCAAAGATTTCCAACGTTTCGTTCGCTTTTTGGATCTGCTTTTCCTTCGGCATATGCTTCAACGTACGCATATTGTGTAGGCGATCGGCCAGCTTAATCAGGATACATCGGATATCCTGAGCCATTGCGACGAACATTTTCCGATGGTTCTCTGCCTGTTGTTCTTCTTTGGATTTGAATTTGATCTTCTTCAATTTCGTGACGCCATCCACGAGCATGGCGACTTCTTCATCAAATGCTTCTTTCAAGTCATCTAGAGAAACATCTGTATCTTCAACGACATCATGAAGAAACCCTGCCGCAATCGTGGTTGAATCCATTTCCAAGTTCACAAGGATATCTGCCACTTCAACAGGATGATCAATATAAGGGTCGCCTGATTTACGGAATTGCCCTTCATGAGCATCTCTCGCAAATTCATACGCCCTTTGCAAATAATCTATATCATCTTTCGGCAAGTAGGTTGCCGCTTTATTAAGTACATCTTGAATGGCCATACAATCACCTATCATATGTTGATTGGTATATAAATTCTATTATCGTTAAAATTTGACTCCATGTAAAGTGAAAATCGAAAATTGTCGATTCGCCTCTAACTTGTAATCTCTGGAAATTATAGTGTTGAGAATTTCTTAAAATCAAATGTATACAACGTTTGGACTCTTAAGATATTCTCATTACCATATTCAGGTTCCTTCACGATTTCATCAGACGAAAAAGAAATTTGAAATGTACAAAACGAGCCCGAAAACCGAGCCCGTTTGAAAATCTCAATATTAATATTGCATCAATGTGAAGATATCATAGCCGTCTAATTTGTCACGGCCATTCAAGTAAGTCAATTCAATCATGAATGCGATTCCAGCTACGACACCACCGAGCTTTTCAACCAGCTGGACAGTTGCATCAATTGTTCCACCAGTTGCAAGCAGATCGTCAGTAATCAAGACGCGTTGACCTGGTTTGATCGCATCTTTATGAATCGTAAGTACATCTTTTCCGTATTCTTTTCCGTAGTCCACTTTCTCCACTTCACGAGGAAGTTTTCCGTCTTTACGGATCGGTACGAAGCCGATATTCATCGCGTATGCCACAGGACAACCGACGATGAATCCTCTTGCTTCAGGTCCGACGACGACATCAATTTGCTTTTCTTGCGCGTATGTCACGATGTCATCCATCGCTTTTTTATAAACATCCCCTTGTTGCATAAGGGTCGTGATATCTTTGAATCGAATCCCTTCTTGAGGGAAATCCTCAACTACTTCAATATATTTTTTGTAATCCATCTCTACTAGTAAGCCTCCTCAAATCGAACACCATCATTTTCTTCCTCAAAAAACCAGCGTTTTAACTCACGATAGGAGGAGTAACATAGGTCGTTTTCTAGACTCATCTGTTCTTGTTTTCTCCTATACGTTTTTGAATCTGTAAGCGGTCGTTTCATCGGTTGATCCGACACTGTAATAACACCATTGTCTATTGTAACAAATTCAAGCTCAAAAAACACC
Source organism: Pseudalkalibacillus sp. Hm43 (assembly GCF_051842935.1). Taxonomy (GTDB): domain Bacteria; phylum Bacillota; class Bacilli; order Bacillales; family Fictibacillaceae; genus Pseudalkalibacillus. The sequence continues at coordinate 1,974,415 of NZ_JBPXRR010000001.1, forward strand.
TCTGTCATAAAATAGACAGACTCTTTCGTCCAGCCTTTGTAGGATGCGAGCTCTTTCGCCTGTTTCTTATAGTCGAACGTTCCTTTTTTCTTCAGGAAGGCATAGAACCATTTGAACGCTTCACGAGTCGGAATCGGGTTGAAATAATGATCTTCTTCATGATGAAAAACGGTGTACACCCGTTCTGCATTCGAACCGAAGAACATCAATTTTTTCAATTGATCCTTACTTTTCGGCAGATCCAATATAATCAAATATTGTCCATCAATCTGTAAGTGATCAAGAGATTCATCTTCTGACACATGGTAGATTCGTTCCTGCCAATCTCCTAGCTCCAATTGTTGGACAGTGTCAGTCTGGAAGGCGAGCAGCTGTACCTTCTCCCGATCGAGTAAGTCCAACCGATCTTTCAAATTTTTGATCCCCCGATAATCGAACAATTGCTTCTCCTTCACTGCAATATCTTGCAGCATCAATTGGGGCTTCCGGAAACCGTTCCATTCGTTGATGGATAACTCCCCGACAACAGATAAAGATGCATTTGGTGTAATCTCTTCAAAGACATCTCCGAAATGGAAGCCGATGACATCTAAAGTGTTGGTCTCCCCTTTCAATGAGAGTTTCAAATGTTTCGAGTCACTGCCGATTCTACGAAACTCATTCAATTTACATTGTTCAATGAGAAACTTCGGTTTCGGGTTCTCGACTCCGAAGGGCTCTAATGCTTGAAGTTCCTCAATCACTTCGAGTGAGACGTCATCCACAGAACATTCTAGGTCAACGGGGGTAATCGGTGTGAAATCATCCACTGTCAATTTTTCTTCAGCTAATTTGTTCAGTCTGTACCGCAAATCGTCCAAGTATTGAAGGTCCAACGTCATCCCTGCTGCCATCGGATGACCGCCGAAATGAGGAAGAATGTCACGACACTCTGATAGATTTGCGAACATATCAAAACCGACGATACTTCTCGCAGATCCTTTGGCAACACCCTTCTCTCGATCAATACTTAAAATGATCGTCGGTCTATAATACTTCTCAACGATTCTGGAAGCGACAATTCCTATGACCCCTGGATTCCAGCCTTCTTTTGCGATGATGAGGGCGGAATGATCCTCTGGTGGATATTCCTCCTCCACAATTTTGACCGCTTCTTTCGTCATTTGATTGACCAGATTCTGACGCTCCTTGTTCATCGCGTCGATCTCTGCTGCAATCATTTCCGCTTGTTCAGGGTCATCAGTCGTGAAAAGATCCACAGCTGGATCTGCAGAATCCAGACGACCGGCTGCATTCACACGTGGACCGATTCCGAATCCGATGTGTTCTGAATTCAACACTTGATCCTTAATGTTACAAAGCTTCAATAGAGCTTGAAGCCCTGGCTTTTCCGTACGTTGTAGCCTGGCAATGCCTCGTTTGGCGATCATTCGGTTTTCATCCACGAGTGGTACTAAGTCGGCAATCGTACCGATACAGGCAATATCCAACAAATGCACCGGCGGTTTCCCAAGGAGTGCATGGGACAATTTAATGGCCACACCAACTCCTGCCAACCCTTTGAACGGATAAGGACAACCTGGTTTCTTCGGATTGATGGTCGCGTATGCCTCCGGCAATTCGGGTTGCGGCTCATGGTGATCGGTGATGATCAGGTCGATTCCTATTTTCTTCGCGACTGAAGCTTCATGTATGGCCGATATACCTGTATCTACCGTGATGATGAGCGAATAGCCTTGTTCTTTCGCCCAACGAAATGCAGCTTCATTCGGACCGTATCCTTCTGTGAACCGGTTCGGAATATAATAATCGAAATCTGCATTCATTTCGCGCAATGTATAGACCATGACCGAGGTACTGCTTACACCATCGGCATCATAGTCTCCGAATATCAATATTTTCTCATTTTGTTCAATCGCTTTTTGGATTCTTTCTACAGCTTCTTTCATGCCGTCCATCAGATAAGGATCATGAAATTCAGCATGTTCTGTATGTAAAAACTCCGTTGCTTCATCTAAGTTATGTTTTCCTCGATTTACAAGCAAACCCGCTACGAGCGGGGATATTTCAAGGTGTTGGACCAACTGATCGACTTTCTCCTGGTCGGTTTCGGTCACGCTCCACCTCGTTTTCGCATTCAACATAAAACCACCTCTTGACTCACTCATTATACAAGAGCGGTCGAAGAGGTGGCAAATACAATTTCAATTTATGATGGCGTGTTTTCAACTGATTTGTTTTGATCAGTGGGTTCTTGTTTCACTGTTTTTTCTTTTTCTGTACGGTTTTTTGAATCTGCATTCAGTTGTTGATTTTCTCTTCGTAACAACCGTAATTCCTTTTTCATGGATAAAAAGCGTACGGAACCCGCGAAGCCTACTGTCAATGCGCCTAAGAGTGCCGAGCCTAAAATGACAAGTACAAGTGGCCATTGTGCTGTTCCGAACAGATAATCCACTTCAACAGCATCTACATTGATGACGGCAAAAACGGCGACGATGATGGCGAACAACAAAACGATGATCAAGCTCCATTCTCTTCTCATAAGTCTTCACCACCCTTTTCTTCCTGGTATGGATTGATATGGACGAAAACATCTCTTACCAGCGTCTGTTCAATCAAACGGTTTTTCACTTCTTTTCCAATGTCATGCCCTTGCTGAACGGTAATTTCCGGATCGACAGCAACCTTGATATCGATGATGACATAATAACCATGTTCTCTTGCGAAAAACTCATCCAGATTCAATACGCCTTCTACACTTTCTACGATTTTCTTCATTTCAACCGTATCTTCTTCATGCAACACATGATCAAGCGTATTGTGGATGGACTCTGCACCGAGTTTCCAGGAAATGCGGAGTACAAGGAGTGAAACGGCAAGGCCCGCAATCGGATCGGCATATTCAAGCCAGCTGATGTTAAGTTTTCCACCGATTACAGCAGCTCCGATTCCAATCAAGGCTGCAATAGAGGAATAGACATCTGACCGATGTTCATATGCATTATTGATGACGGCATCACTATTAATTCTTTTTCCCAATCGGATCTTATATTGAAACATCAGTTCCTTTGAGATGATGGAGAAGATGACCGCATATATTGCCCAAACTTTCGGTGCTTCAATCGGATGGAAGAACGCTTCAATAGATGAATATCCGATTTCAAGTCCAACGACAAACAATAAAACAGCTACGATGATGGCTGCAATCGATTCTGCTTTTCCATGACCATACGGATGATCCCGGTCTGGCGGAAGTTTTGCTGCCCGAAGTCCAAGGAGTACCGCAAACGAACCAGCCACATCAGAAGCGGAATGAACAGCGTCTGCGATCAACGCACGACTATTTGAAAGGAAACCTACGACCCCTTTTACGATGGCGAGCACAAGATTTCCTAATATACCGACCCAAGCTGCAAATTCCCCTTGTTTAAACCGATCATTTTGATCCACAATAACCACTCCATACTTACATTCTACATAATCATTCTACGATTATATTCAACATATACCTGTCATTTTACACTTCATTCTTCTTATGAAAAAGAAAAGCGGTTGACCGAAGCCAACCGTTTTTCATTATTCTGCTGTTTCAGCAGGCTTTACACGTTTTTTCTTCAACTGCTTGCCTTTCCATACCAACCAGATTTGGGAGGCGATGAACAAGGACGAATACGTACCGGCAACAAGTCCTACGAGAAGGGCGAACGAGAAGTTACGGATCGCTTCACTTCCGAAGATCATCAAGGCTGCCGCAGCAAACACAACAGTCAATACTGTATTGATTGAACGAGCTAGCGTTTGAACCAAGCTGACGTTGACGACTTTCGATAAGTCTGCAAACGTCTTGATTTTCATGTACTTCGAGTTCTCACGTATCCGGTCAAAGGTGACGATCGTATCGTTGATCGAGTAACCGACAATCGTGAGGACTGCTGCAATGAACGGTAGATCGACCTCGATCTGTAATAGACTGAAGATCGCGATGATGAAGAACGCATCATGGAGCAACGCAACAATGGATGCTAATGCTTTCAACCACTCGAATCGGATCGTTACATAAATGATGATCCCGATTGACGCGATGGCGATCGCATACATGGCGTTTTTCGCAAGTTCACGTCCTACCGTCGGATCGACAGTACTTACATTCGGCTCTTGTCCGTATTCTTTCTGGAAGAACGACTTCAATTCACCGATTTCACCTTGACTGAGGACACCGACATAACGGGCAACAGCGATGTTTTCATTGTCACCTGAAATGATGACTTCTTCCGCTTCCAAATCAAGAGCTTGCAACTGCTCTTTGATTTTGTCATCTGTAAGTGATTGATCTGCTGTAATTTCAACACGACTTCCACTTTCAAAATCAATACCCAAGTTCAAGTTGAAGATGAGTAAGGATGCGATTCCAAGTCCAATCAATACAGATGATAGGGTAAAGAACTTTTTACGGTGTTGAACGAAATCGAAGTTCTTGAATTTACTATTTGAAATATCCAGTCGATCTGTATCATCTAGATCTTTGATTTGATCTTCTTTGACTCCGAAGTAACCCGGCTTCTTGTTCAGGATACGGCTGTTTACCCATAATCCTAGTAACAGACGTGAACCATAGACTGCTGTCAGGAAGCTCGCAAGGATACTGATGATCAATACGAGTGCAAATCCTTTTACAGAGCTTGTTCCGAAGAAGAACAATACAGATGCAGCAAGAATCGTCGTAATATTAGCATCTAAGATGGTAGATAGAGATCGTTTGTTTCCTGCTTTAAAAGCAGACATGACTGACTTCCCTGATCTTAGCTCTTCCTTGATCCGTTCGTAGGTGATGATGTTGGCGTCAACAGCCATACCAACCCCTAGAATCAAGGCTGCGATTCCTGGTAAGGTCAGTACCCCATCCATCCAATCAAATATGAGTAAGATGAGATAGATGTATGCAGAAAGCGTGATGACTGCAATGACTCCAGGTACACGATAGAAGAAAAGCATGAACAAGAAGATGAATGCAATACCGACTGCACCAGCGACAACGGTCTTATCCAGTGAGTCTTGTCCAAATTTAGCACCGACGGAAGTGGAGTAGATTTCCTTCAACTTCACCGGAAGTGAACCTGCGTTTAATAGATCAACAAGGTTCTGAGCTTCTTGGATGGTTTCCATACCATCGATTGTTGCTTGATCGGAATTAATCGGTTTATCCACAAAAGGTGCTGAAATGTATTTCGGATCTTCTTTTTTCGACTCCTCTTCAAAAGAATCTCCTTCACGATAATCTAACCAAATGACCAACCTGTTTTCAGGATAAGGCATTTGGGAGATTTCGCTTGTTATTTGTCCAAACTTGTCTCCATCTTTCAACTGTAAAGCAACGATTGGTTGATTGGTTTCTTGTATGAACTCAACCTTCGCTCCGCCTTCTTTCAAGTCTGAACCTTTCATTCTTACTTGATCTTCAACGTCACGGAAGGTCAGTTCTGCCTGAGTTGATAATAATTCTCTCGCTTTGTTCTGGTCATCAACGCCAGCGAGCTGAACTCTAATCCGTTCGCCTTCAATTTGAATGTTCGGCTCGGATACACCGAGTACGTCTACACGCTTTCTTAAAGCACTAACCGTGCTATTCAGTAGATCCTTATCAATTTTTTGTCCTTCGTCAGTAGGTTCGACATCGTAAAGAACCTCAAATCCACCTTGAAGGTCCAGTCCTAATTTGATATTTTGGACGATGTCTTTCGTCGTTACGCCTAATGTTCCAGCTATCATGATAACAAGCAGGAAAAAGGCAACGATCCGTCCTCTTTTTACCATATGTATTTTCCTCCCCTATGCCGACAATCTGGATGCGCATCTTCGTGTTATGTAATGACAGTACATCCTATTATATCCATCCCTTGAATGGAGTGTCAATTTTGCTCGAAATCGTCAAATGAGTACCAACTGTCGTCTGTCACAGCTTGGATGGTGAGCCAGTTCATGAAATCGTTAGTGGATAGAGTCATGATGGTGTTCACGACTTGATGAATGCGCCATTCTTCATCTTTCTGTTTTTTGGCCCGTGAAACAATGCATTTCCATATTTCACTTTCCTTCACACTTTCATACCCCATGAAATGCAATTCTTCCTTTTTGCTCTTTAAAGCGGGTTTTACTTCTGGGAGCCAATCCTCTAATTTCATTAATTCAGCCATCTTCAGATCCTCCTTTTAGCACGATATATTGGTGAAAGTAGCTCAACCCCTATTGAAACACTTTGGAATGGGCTACTTTCATTTTTAAAGAGAAAAATCCTTAACTGTTTAACTAAAAGATTGAGTAAATTGCGAATCCAACGCCTAATCCAGCGATGACGACTCCAAAAGCAATCGCCAGGAATGCATAATGAAAGCGGATGTTAAATAGTGCTGCCGCTACACATGCACTGTAAGCTCCTGTGGTCGGAAGCGGAACCGCAGTGAATAAGATCAAGCCAAGAGCTCCGAACCGCTCGACGTTTTTGCTGTTTCGAAGTGTCCGTTCATAAAGCCAACTGTAAAACCGCTTGTACCAGGCGAAACGCATCATGATGTTGCTCAACGGTCTGAATAGAATCAATAATGGAATGATCGGCAGTAAATTGCCTAATACCGATAAGGCAAACGCGGTCCAGAAATCATATCCGAATGTGTAGGCAAGCGGTATGCCTCCTCGCAATTCCAGAATCGGCATTGCCGAAACAATGACCACAATCAATTCATCCGGTAAGAAACTCAGATGTTCAACCACATATCGTTTAATCTCTTCCTTCAACTTCTACACCCCAAATATATACTTGTCATGCTTGGCCTCCTTCGACGCATATACATGTTTGTAAGTGCGGCACCCTGTTATGGACCGCATCCCTTATCGTTTATGTATGTGAAGAAGGCAGGTACAATTCATGTCAAAACAAACATTCATACAAGGTACGATGATTCTCATTTTAGCAGGTTTGATCACAAAAATATTAGGCTTCATCAATCGGATCGTAATCGCCCGTATCATGGGGCCAGAAGGTGTCGGGCTGTATATGATGGCTGTCCCGACTTTACTGCTTACGATCACATTGACGCGCCTAGGTTTACCTGTCGCGATTTCTAAAATGGTTGCTGAAGCAGATGCACAACGAAACCCGAAGAAAATCAAGCAAATCCTTGTCGTGTCTTTAGCCATCACTGGGATATTAAGCCTCATCTTTACGACGGCCATGATTGCACTTGCACCTATTTTATCACAGATTCTAAAGGATGAGAGAACTTATTATCCATTAATCGCGATTGCTCCAGTCGTTCCGATTGTCGCACTCTCCTCCGTCATCCGAGGGTACTTCCAGGGTCATCAGAACATGCGCCCCTCCGCCTATTCACAAGTCATTGAACAGGTGGTACGGATTACACTCGTCGCCGTTCTGACAGGTGCTTTCCTTCCTTATGGAATCGAATTTGCAGCTGCAGGTGCGATGATCTCCGTCGTCATCGGGGAGCTTGCATCGCTTTTCTACATGTTCTCCATGTTTAAAATGCAAAAGAGGATTCGTATCCGGAAAGGATTTTTCGACTATGTGACCAAAGGGAAAGAAACCTTCAACCAACTGATGAAAATATCGCTACCTACGACAGCAAGTCAGCTCGTTGGTTCAATTTCGTATTTCTTTGAGCCGATCGTCGTTGCAAACAGCCTAGCGATAGCGGGCATTTCAACGGTCATCGCCACTCAGCAATACGGTGCTCTTGCAGGTTACGTCATCCCATTCTTAACTTTACCGATGTTCATCACTTATTCTTTGTCCGTTTCTCTCGTTCCAGCCATCAGTGAAGCAGCTGCCCAAAAGAAATTCCAGGTCGTGGAGCGTCGATTGAACCAAGCTCTACGGATTGCAATGCTTTCTGGTGGGATTTCTGTCGTTATCACCTATGTTTTGGCAGCGCCGTTGATGGATCTAATGTACGACACACCTCAAGTATCCATCTATGTAAAGTTGATGGCACCATTCTTCTTCTTCCTCTACTTCCAGGGGCCTTTACAAGCCGTATTGCAAGCATTGGATCTTGCCAAAGCCGCCATGATCAACAGCATTATCGGAGCAATTCTGAAGATTGCACTCATCTTCCTTCTTGCAACACGGCCAGATTTAGGAATCATGGGAGTCGCGCTGGCCATCGTCATCAACATCATGCTGGTTACACTGCTGCATTTTTCAACTGTTGTTAAAGCAATCAGCTATACGATTGTTGTGAAGGATTATGTGAAAGGAATCCTCGCGATTGTCCTGACCGGAGGAGCTGTCACATGGTTCACAAAAGTGCTTGATAAGAGTCTTTTGAGTGATACATTACTCTCCATCGGATTTGCTGTCATCCTATATCTCACTTTGATCATCGTCTTTAACCTTGTGAAAAAAGAAGATGTTCAGTACGTACCCTTCTTGAAAAAGTTCATCCGATAATGAAAAAAGCTGATCCATATTTCGTATCGGATCAGCTTTATCTATTATAACCATTCTTCTTGTGGGGCAGCCTCTGGCTTCACAACGTAGTACAAGCGATAAGCTCTTGTGTACCAGAATTGGATGACGGGTCCGAGAAATAGGACAAGTATTCCTGTTCCTATACCGACAGGTCCACCAATAAGAACTGCAATTGTCGCAACGATTACTGCTACAATTGTTTGCCCCATACGCAAACTCAAATTAAAACGTGCGCTGATGGCAAGAAACAGTTGATCGACTGGCGCTCTCGGGAATTGTGGCAAGATATAGATGGCTACACCAAGTCCAATTGCAGCCATACCCGCTCCAAGCGTGAGGGCTTTGATCACAACTGGAGCTGCCGACAGATCGAATGATGCAAACACGATCTCAAGCCAAAAATCCAAGATGAAACTTTCCAGCACGACGGGTATCAATGCCATGAATTCAGGATGTTGTTTCATTAATTTTGCGTTGATGAAAATGATCAGGAACTGGAAGACTCCATACCAGAATCCGACAGTCATTCCGAACAAATCGGATAGGCCGAGGAAAAAGGAAGTCCAGAACCCTGCTCCGAGTGTCGCATGGATGACCATCGCAACCCCGAAGAAGTTGACAAACATACCTAGAAGGTAAACCGTAACACGATAGAACATTACGATCTCCTCCCTTCTTCATTTATATAGAAAACTTGGATTTCAAATTTTCTTCACCCGATTTTATTAGCGATTGATTTCACCGTCAATTATTTTCCCTCTAACATTTTGTTCCAATTTTCAAGTGGGGTTTTGCTGTATATATGTAAAGGTCAAAAATCCGCTCGAAATCACCCCTAACGCAAAAAAATCAACCGCTACACTTTAGGGTTGATTCCCGCTACTCATCCTTCGAATCGACGAAGAAGATTCCGTCAGCCTCCAATGAACAGAACGATATTTTTTTCAGGTCTTTATATCCGAGTTTTTTCAGCTCCTGGCGTAACCATAGCTCTGTTTTACCAAAGCGGTTCAGGTGTTCTTCTTGGATCTTTCCATCGAGTATCAAAGGTAAAGGATATAATGTACTTTCTCCGACTTCATCATCATCCTCTTTCCGAATCACCGACAATTTTCCCGATGGTTCCAGAATGGCAAACTCCACGTCCGACACTTTACTCACACCTTTTTCCCGTAGCTGTATGAGAAGATCCGAGAAATTATATTTTTGTTTCTTCATCTCCATCTCGTCAATCTTTCCGCGATCAATGATGACGGAAGGTTTCCCATCGATGATTTCTCTTAGCCGTTCACTCTTCAGTGACACGTAAGCAAAAACGATCTGGGCGATCAGCAGGATCCCGATGCCAAGTAAGGAATGGATCATCGGCTTCTCCGGACTTTCAATGGAAATGACGGCCAGCTCCGCAATCATGATGGATACGACGAAATCGACGACAGATATCTGACCGATCTCACGTTTTCCCATTAAGCGGAACACTAAAATGATGATCAAGTATATGAAAAATGTCCGAAACATGATGAGACCGTATTCCATGTAGTCTTCTCCCTTCTACATATAGTCTCACCGAGTTAGGAGAAGATATGAAAAAAATACAATGGAAATATTTTAGAGATACGCGAGCAAATAGCGTAAAATCAAGTAAATCGTCGCAATGATCAACGATATGATGACCACGGGAAAACCGATCAAAAAGAATTGTACAAAGCTGAAATGATTGTTCGATTTTGCTGCGAGACCAGCCACAATCACGTTGGCAGACGCGCCAATCAACGTGGCATTTCCCCCTAAACAGGAACCTAACGCGAGCGCCCACCAAAGTGGATCGAGATTCTGGATTCCATACTCTTTAAACTCCATGATCACCGGAATCATTGCTGCTACAAATGGAATATTGTCGACAAATCCGGATAAGAGACCTGAACCCCACAAGATGAAGATCGTCGTTTTCGGTACATCTCCCTCTGTGTAAGATAAGATCGCACGCGCCATCTCATCAATGATACCGACTTCAATCAAACCACCGACAAGGATGAATAAGCCGATGAAGAAGAACAGCGTCACCCATTCAACGGATTTGAACACCTCTTCAATATCCTGCTCCTTTGTTGTGAGAAGCAGCAATAACATAGCGCCACACATCGCCACCGTCGTCAAATCCAAGTGCAGGATCGGATGTAAGAGAAAACCCATAATCGTCATCAATAGCACGCTCACTGATTTATAGAGCATCGGTCCTTTTTTCAAGAACGAGTTCGGATCCAACCTCATCAATTCTTCCCGTTTGTCTTCTGAAATGTGGAGTGCATTTCGGTAAAAGAGAGCCATGCCTCCGATGACGACGATAAAAATTACAGCGACAACAGGCCCAAGATGAAACAGAAAATCATTGAAATCCAGGTGATCAACCGCTTGGCCAATCATGATATTCGGTGGATCGCCAATCAATGTCGAAGTGCCACCGATATTAGAAAAAAGGATTGCGCAGATCAAAAAAGGAACGCTGGTTACGTTCAGTAGGTTCGTCAGTGTAATGATAATCGGAACGAGCAACAAGACCGTCGTCACATTATCAAGAAAAGCTGAACCGACTGCTGTGATGGTGGACATCACCACCAGTAACGGAATCGACTTCCCTTTCACTTGCTGAGCGAGCTTGATGGCTATGTATTCGAAAACACCGTTCTGACTGGTGATCGATACGAGAATCATCATGGAAAAGAGCAATGCAATCGTATTCCAATCGACATGCTCGAATAAGGCCTGGTCTATATTCAGAATGCCCAAAACGAGCATGACGACTCCGCCACAACATGCAACGAGTGCACGATTGATCTTCTCCGTCATGATTCCGATGTAACTGATTAAAAAAATGATAAACGCTAAGGTTACGTTCACATTTCCCATCCTCTACTTGTCCGTAATACTACATCGTATGTAATAGCACAAGTAAACATGTTCGACTTCTATTTCATAGTCGTGCGGAATAAGTTGTACAAATGAGTATACATGCCTAAAAGGGGTGGGAAATATGTCTAGAAGAATGATTACCGCGATGGGCTTCGGACTAGTGGTCGTTTTGGCGATCATCATGTGCAGCAGCTTCTTGTTATCACTACTTCTCAGGTTCACGAGCCTGACTGAGCATTCGTTGACCTGGGTCATACTCGGTTTATCGATTTTAGCATTGTTCATTGGAGGAATGGTTTCCGGAAAGAAAGGAAAGGAAAAAGGCTGGATTCTCGGAGCGGGGACTGGGTTATTGTTCTCTGTTGTAGTGTTTCTCGTCCAATACCTTGGATACCAGGTGCAATTCGACCCTGAGCAATATTTGTACCATCTCGGATATTTGCTGGCTTCTGCACTAGGAGGTGTGATGGGGGTCAACCTGTCATCCCATAAGCACTGATTTGTGTCCATGCATTTCAACCGTCTATCACACGAAAAAAAAGAGGCTGTCCGTTCGAAACGGTTCAGCCTCTTTCTTTTAGGTTTTTTATTAGTTGTTCTCAGCTATTTCACGAATTGCAGAGCGATCATATGTAAGCTTAGATCCATCTCCTGCGCGAAGAACAACAGTGTTGTTATCCTCATCGATCGCTTCGATCGTCGCGTGGAATCCACCGATGGTGATGACGCGATTTCCTTTTTCAAGACTCGCCTGCATTTGAGCTGTCTTCTTTTGACGCTTCTGTTGAGGTCTGATCAAGATAAAGTAGAAGATTACAAACATTAGAATAATCGGTAATAATCCAGTTAATCCTTCCATGTTTCGTTCACCCCTTTCAACAAATCATGTATGTTAAAAGTTTTTTGCGTTAGGTTTATTGAAACCATATTGTTCAAAAAACTCTTCCCGGAAATCAAGCAATCGATCTTCTCGAATCGCCTGTCTTACCCGCTCCATCAATTTTAACAGAAAATGAAGGTTATGGTAAGTCGTCAAGCGGAAGCCGAATGTTTCACTGCTTTTGACGAGATGTCGGATATAAGCACGAGAGTAATTGCGGCAAGTATAACAATCGCAATTCTCATCCAATGGTCGGAAGTCCCGGCTGAATTTCGCATTGCGGACAACCAATCGCCCTTCACTCGTCATACACGTTCCATTCCGGGCAATTCGTGTAGGCAGCACACAATCAAACATATCAATACCACGGATCGCACCGTCGATGAGTGAATCCGGTGAACCGACTCCCATCAAGTATCTTGGCTTATCTTCCGGTAGCCATGGTGTCGTGAATTCCAGCACCCGATTCATGACATCCTTCGGTTCCCCTACGGAAAGTCCACCGACCGCATAGCCTGGGAAATCGAGTGATACGAGATCTTTCGCACTTTGCTTTCTTAGCTCTTCGTATTCTCCACCCTGGACGATTCCGAACAAGCCTTGATCCTCCGGGCGTTGATGGGCCTCCAAACATCGCTCCGCCCAACGGCTTGTCCGTTCAACGGATTGTCTCATATAGGAATACTCAGCCGGATACGGAGGACATTCATCGAATGCCATCATGATATCGGATCCGAGCGCATTCTGGATCTCCATCGCGCCTTCAGGTGTCAGAAACAGCTTTTCCCCACTCAAGTGATTCCGGAAATGGACACCTTCTTCGGTGATTTCCCGTAGGTCACTCAAACTGAATACCTGAAATCCACCCGAGTCGGTAAGGATTGCACCATCCCAGTTCATGAACTTATGAAGCCCGCCCGCTTCTTTTACGATATCATGACCAGGTCGAAGCCATAAGTGGTACGTATTACTGAGGATGATACCTGCTTCCATTTCCTTCAGTTCTTCAGGACTCATCGTCTTTACCGTCGCCAATGTACCTACAGGCATGAATACCGGTGTCTCGAAAGTTCCATGAGGTGTGTGTACCTTCCCTAAGCGAGCTCCTGATTGTTTACATGTCTTAATGTGTTCATAACGTATTGCACTCATAGATGTTTGGTACTCCCTTCAAGGATGAGCATCGAATCGCCGAAGCTGAAGAATCGGTATTCTTGTTGGACCGCTTCCTCATAAGCCTTCATGATTAATTCTTTTCCGGCTAAAGCACTCACCAACATGATCAATGTGGATTGAGGCAGATGAAAATTCGTTATCATGCCATCGATTCCCTTGAACTCAAATCCTGGATAAATGAAAATGTCAGTCCAGCCTGACTGTTCCTGGAACGATTCTGCGCCGTTCTGCATGATCGTTTCTAGTGTACGACAAGAGGTGGTTCCCACCGCAATGATGCGGCCCCCTTCTGAGCGTACCTGGTTCAGCAGGTTTGCTGTGCCTTTCGAGACCTGATAGTACTCTCCGTGCATTTCATGTTCCTCAACGTTTTCAGCAGTGACGGGTCGGAACGTACCAAGGCCGACGTGAAGCGTAATGTACGCCACGTGGATTCCACGCTCCTGCAGGTCAGCAATCAATTCCTCTGTAAAATGTAGACCCGCTGTCGGAGCTGCCACAGATCCCGTATGCTTCGAAAAAACCGTCTGATATCTTTCACGGTCGTTCAATTGTTCACGGATATAAGGTGGCAAAGGCATTTCCCCAAGCTCATCGAGCATTTCGAAGAACGTTCCACCTTCATAGTCAAATTTCAGAACCCGTTCACCTTGGTCTCCTTCTTGCATACATGTGGCTTTCAAACGTCCATCACCGAATGAGATGACAGTTCCTTCTTTAATACGCTTCGCCGGCTTGACGAGCGTCTTCCATGTATCCTTTTCTTCTTCTTTTAACAGTAATACTTCAATCTTCGCACCCGTATCGGCTTTCATACCGTACAATCGCGCAGGCATGACCCGTGTGTCATTCAGCACGAGACAATCTCCTGGTTGTAAAAATTCACTGACTTCACTGAAAGCGCGATTTTCTACACGTCCCATTTCAGGATCGACGACCATCATCCGTGATTTTGTGCGATCCTTCAACGGTGTTTGTGCAATTAGATGTTCTGGCAGATTGAAGTTGAATTCTTCCACTCTCATAATGCATTCACCTTGTTTTAAGATTTATTATTTATTTAAATCGTCCGAATAGGTAAAAGAGGAGCGACAAGACGATGCTGACTACGATCGAGGTGACAATAGGAAAGTAGAAGGTAGTATTCCCTTTTTTGAACATGATGTCTCCCGGCAGCTTTCCGATGAAACTGCCGATCAATCCAAATAAGATAAATACGATGCCGATGATGATGAAAATCTTATTCATGACCGTTTCGGTTCCTCCAAATTCAAATGCTGATATGCTAACCTTGTAGCCATACGACCACGTGGTGTCCGTTGGATGAATCCGATTTGTAGCAGGTAAGGTTCATAAACATCCTCAATCGTTTGAGGTTCCTCACCAATCGTTGCTGCAATCGTATTCAAACCGACAGGACCACCTTGATAATTTTCTATGATCCCTCTTAACAATTTATAGTCAATATTGTCTAATCCTAAACGGTCGACCTGTAGCCTTTCCAGCGCTTCGTCTGCAATGTTTTTCGTAATGATGCCATCACCTTGGACCTGAGCAAAGTCCCGGACCCGCTTCAACAAACGGTTCACGATCCGAGGTGTCCCTCTTGCCCGACGGCTCAATTCCTCTGCTGCATCCGGCTGAACCATTATATCAAAGAAATCTCCGGTACGGATGACAATTTCGGTCAAGTCATCCAGTTCATAATAATCCAAACGACTATGTACGCCAAAACGATCCCTAAGTGGTGCAGACAAAAGACCCGCTCTTGTCGTCGCGCCGACTAATGTAAAAGGAGGCAGATCCAAACGTACAGAACGAGCGGTTTCCCCTTTTCCAATGACGATATCCAGACAGAAATCTTCCATGGCAGGATATAAGACTTCCTCTACAGATCGATGAAGACGGTGGATTTCATCAATGAACAGGACGTCTCCCGGCTCCAACGCCGTTAAGATCGCTGCCAGATCACCAGGACGTTCAATCGCAGGTCCACTCGTCGTCCGGATATTCACACCCATTTCGTTTGCAATGATGCAGGACAATGTCGTTTTCCCAAGTCCAGGCGGACCATACAATAATACATGATCCAAAGGTTCACTACGCATTTTAGCCGCTTCAATGAATACTTGCAGGTTTTCTTTCACCTTGTGTTGGCCGATATATTGTTGGAGATATTGTGGACGCAGACTGAACTCCAACGTTTCATCGCCCTGATTCAATTCATTTGAAATGATACGATCTTCCATATTTCATCCACCTCGATCAATTCAGTAATAATTGCAAAGCTTTTTTTATGTATTGATCGGTTGAGAGTTCACCTTGTTCTTCAAGCTGCGGAACGATCTTTTTGATTTCCTTTTGACCATAACCGAGAGCCTCCAAGGCTTCCAAAGCATCATCCAAGCCTTCTTGTGGCGTGTAAGATTGGACAGGCTCTTCATCAAACAACGTTTCTGTCCAGTTAGGCAGCTTCCCTTTCAAATCCAGTATCATTTGTCTCGCTGTTTTTTTACCAACACCAGGGAATCGTGTGAGGAATTTTTCATCTTCATTCTCGATTGCCTGAACAACTTGTGTCGGTTTTCCGGAAGCGAGAATCGCCAATGCACCTTTCGGCCCTATTCCGGAAACTTGTATCAGCTTCATGAAAAGATCGCGCTCATCTAAATTTTCGAAGCCATATAAGGCCAATATATCTTCTCGTACATGTTGATACGTATAAATTGTCGTCGTCTTCCCAATTTCCCTTTGGTACACGAATGGGTTTGGACAGTTGATTTTGTATCCGATATGCCCACATTCAACAACAACGTGGTCGGTATGTATGTATTTCACTATGCCAGTAATATAATCAATCAACCTTTATTCTCCCCTTAAAATGCGAACATTTCTTCCTATTTCCTCATTGTAGCATATCCTTTTTAAAAAAGTCGAAAGAATCTCCCATGCTTCTCCCATGAAAAAAGCAACCCGTGAAGGTTGCTTGTACATTAATTCGTGGCATATGGTCGGAATCGTTCCAATACCTCAGTATATTCTTGTTTCGACTGGATTTTGATCCCTTGTTTCAGATCTTCCATCAGACCGCTTTCCAGTTTTTCTATGTCGATTTGGAAGAATGACTGGATCACTTCTTCCTCGTGCGGTCGCCCGTTGAAGATTGTCAGGATCCCCTCCTCTGTCAAACCGAAAAATCCATTCACCTTGGCTTGTGGAGAGATGTCATCCACTTGTTGTTCGAAGATGACTTTATTCACTTCTTGATCGACGAGTTGCCAGTCTGCATAATTCGCCCAGAAGTCCTCCATCGACCAGATCGTTTCATAGATGACTTCTTCACTTTGCTTCCCATCGATGTATGTTCGTTGAAGATAAACCTCGACCGTTATAGGTCCACTGACAGTTTGAGCTTCTACTTCAGCATATGGCTGCGTTTTCGTTTTCGAGGGCAAATTCGCCTTCACTTCATCTTCAAATGTATGAAACAAGAAGACGTAAACGGTCCCTAATACGGTTACTACTAAAGGAAAAACCCACGATGTTTTGATACGGAAGGATTTCACCTTACGATCACCTCACGAAGTTATTAAAGGCATAAGTTCAATCAATAATAGTTTTACCGTATTAAGGAAAAATATCCATATTCAATTAGGATAGGAGGGTTTCGTACTCCTCTTCGTCAATATCCAAGTTATGATAGACTTCCTGAACGTCATCCAAATCCTCAAGTACATCAATCAATTTGACTACTTTTTTGGCTTCCTCATTCTCGATCTTTGATAGCGTTTGAGGAATCATCGTAATTTCCGATGAAGAGATTTTATAGCCTTTCGACTCTAGTTCGGATTTTACAGTCGCATATTCTTCGGGTTCCGTGTAGATCTCAAACATACCATCATTCAGTTCATATTCTTCTGCACCGCTATCAATGACTTCAAGCATGAATTCATCCTCAGGTAGAGTTACGTCTTCCTGATTGATGACGATCAACCCTTTCCGGTCAAACATGAATGAGACACAACCAGACTCTCCCAGATTTCCATCGTGCTTGGAGAAGGCATGTCTGACATCAGCTGCTGTCCGGTTTTTATTATCTGTCAGCACTTCAACCATCACAGCTGTCCCACCAGCTCCATATCCTTCATAAACGATTTCTTCGTAGCTGACTCCTTCTAAATTGCCTGTCGCTTTCTTGATTGCACGGTCAATGTTCTCATTTGGCATATTTGCAGCTTTCGCTTTGTCGACCACCAAACGTAACGAAGGATTGGTTTCTGGATCTCCTCCACCTTCTTTTGCAGCTACATATATATCCTTAGCGAGTTTCATGAAGATTTTCCCGCGTTTTGCATCCTGCGCATTTTTTCTGCGTTGTATGTTCTTCCATTTAGAATGTCCTGCCATTGTAACTCTCTCCCCTTCATGGATCACAGGTTTTTATCCTAATATAGCATAAGATGCGGACTGGCTTAAAGCCAGTACAACTCTATGTATGGCAATAAAAAAGATGATTCCGGAGAGAGCCGGAATCACCTAAAGGAATGTTTAGCGGTTGTTTTGAAATGGACGTTGAAGTGCGTCTCCGATATCATCCATAATTGCGTTGACATCCGATTGTACCTCAGCGAAACCATTTCCATCTCGCAAATCGTTATCTACGTCGCGGATACGTGTAAACATATCTTCATCCGTTGTGATACGGACGTTTTTATCTGTCATTTTTTGAACCGCATTTCGGACTTTCGGTTCTACGTCGCGATCGTTACGATCATTCGTGTCGATTCCGATCAGGACAGAATCTCCTGTTACGACAACACGTGCATCGTCGACATCACGCATGTTCTCAACTTTACGAGCGATTTTTCTAGCAAGGTCCCCACCTTCATAATCATCCGCATAATTGATCTCTGCGCGATCCAAGTCATTTCGATCTCGATCGGCAATACGAGTCATAGGTCCATCGTTTCGACCATCATTGGTGTAATAACCGATTGGACGTGTATCATTATCATAACGTGTATCCAATGCTTCATTATCGTCAGCATTACAAGCTGTCAGAGCACTAGTCAGTAATAATGCTGATGTGAACGCCATAAATTTTTTCATTAGAAAAACCTCCTTTCACCTTTATGATGGCAATCGGAGGTTTAAAATAATCTTCTAATAGATGGAAATCGTTACCTATTCTTTGTTGGATTCTTTCTTTTTGCTTTTTCTAGGCTGCATTTCAATATCAATGTCCCAATATGGATCTCGACCGCCCGCTGCGCCCATGCCTGGTAACATTTGACCCATGCCTCCGAACGGTTGACCTTGACCACCCATTCCAGGCATCATTTGGCCCATACCACCGAATGGTTGACCTTGACCACCCATCCCTGGCATCAGTTGACCCATGCCTCCTGAGGGTTGACCTTGACCCATCCCTGGCATCATTTGTCCCATACCTCCGAATGGTTGACCTTGACCCATTCCTGGCATCATTTGTCCCATGCCACCGTTCTGTTGACCCTGACCCATTCCAGGCATCATTTGTCCCATGCCGCCGTTCTGTTGACCTTGACCCATTCCTGGCATCATTTGACCCATGCCGCCGTTCTGTTGTCCTTGACCCATTCCTGGCATCATTTGTCCATACATTTGATCTTGGTCTTTCCAAGGATTCGCGGCATTTTGAGCACCAAAATCATATTGACCCTGGTCCATCTGCATCATCTGTTCCATGCCACCATTTTGACCCATTCCAGGCATCATCTGATCCATACCACCTTGTTGCATCCAAGGCATTTGACCGTTCCCACCATATTGCTCATATTCCATTTGTTGAGACTCCATCATCTGTCCATAGTCCATCCCATTTTCCCACATCATGTCTTCATACATACCTTCATAGGAATCCATTTCGTACCCGTTTGTATACATATGTTCCATGCCATATCCACCATGTTGATGGTGCATATATTCATGAGGCATACCGTAATGGTCCATATATCCACCATGCATGGAATGACCATACATCATAGGATGGTCATACCCACCATATCCGTACATCATCGGATCGCAGCATGGGTCCATCATAGGATAATACGGTTCACAACAAGGATCCGGCATACAATAGTCGATGGGTGGACAAGGAATTGGTTTAGGAATCGGCTTCGGTTTTGGCATTTCATATGTTGTGGTCGTTTCCTCTTTCGAAAGCCCTAAAGTAATATGAAATTCTTCTTCTGTCATCGGGGCTTTTGGTGGCTTCTTAACTGGTTTTTCTTTTACAATCGGTTTTTCTTTTTTCACTGGCATTTCTTTTTTGATCGGCATTTCTTTTGGCTTAGGCATTTCCTTCGGTTTTGGCATTTCTTTTTTTATTGGCATCTCTTTTTTGATCGGCATCTCTTTCTTGATCGGCATTTCTTTTTTGATCGGTTTTTCCTTCATATTCATGTATGGCATTACGGTATTATTGTTATTGCTATTGCTATGATGTGGATTGGATTTAATCGGTGCATTACCAGTAGGTACTTTCACCTTAGCACCAGGGTAGATGGTGTCGGGTGTCTTGATTTGGGGATTTGCCTGGATAACGGTATCCAGGTCAACGCCGTACATTTGTGCAATTTTCCAAAGTGTATCCCCTTTTTTCACGATGTGTATTTTCAAAACGATCTCCTCCCTGCCTAATTCAATACACAGTATATGAGAATTTGGGCATCTTGCTACAAGATGAGAAACCGCACTGCTCACCATAACCAATATATGAACGTGTGATTCTGCATATTCTATAAGACAAGTGGGTCGTTCAAGATAAAAAAATTATGGTATCCTTAAAAGGAATAACAGTAGTCTTAGGAGGAAAATCAATGAGTGGGAAAGGAACGAAAGTATTAGGAGAAGAACGAAGGGAAATGATTCTGAATTGGTTGAAGGAAAGTACATCTCCTTTAACAGGCAGTCAATTAGCGAAAGATACGAATGTCAGTCGCCAAGTCATTGTTCAAGATATTTCCTTGTTGAAAGCTCGCAACGAACCCATCATGGCTACTGCACAAGGGTATATTTATTTCCATCCTTCTCCTCAGAAACAAAAGGTAACAAGAGTGATCGCCAGCGTACATTCAGCAGAGCAGACAGAAGATGAATTGATCACCATCGTCGATTATGGCGTAACGGTGAAAGATGTCACGATTGAACATCCTGTTTATGGGGATTTGACCGGTTCGATTATGATCAAAAACCGGCACGATGTTGAAATGTTTTTGGAAAAAGTAAAAGAAACCAAAGCCTCTTACTTACTTGAGTTGACCGATGGGATTCATCTGCACACGTTAGAAGCAGATTCCACCAGACAGTTGGATCAAGCTTGCTCAGCATTGGAAGAGAAAGGTTACTTACTTTCCCAAAATTAGAGGATAAGAAAAAACAGCCCTTATGGCTGCTTTTTTTATATTACAAAATTCTGTACACGAAATGTCCATCCTCACGCGCCAGAGCCAATCACGCTCACTTGTTTGACATGCTCCAATCGTTTTAAAGCTTTGAGGATGCCGTTAATGTCTTCCTTCGCAGAGGCCGTTTCAATCGAAATGGTTACATTGGCTCTACCTTGCAATGGAATCGTCTGATGGATCGTCAAAATGTTACATCCTAGTTCAGCTAATATAGCTAAGAGGGATGACAAAGAACCCGAACGATCTTCGAGGTGGATGGAGATTGAGACGATTTTCTCTTTGACCATCGTTTCAAAAGGGAAAATACCATCCCGATATTTATAAAAGGCACTCCGACTCAAATCTACAGCTTGTACCGCTTGGTTGACCGTACTCACTTTACCAGATTCCAATAATTCCTTTGCTTCCAACGTTTTGGTCATCGCTTCAGAAAGCAATTCTTCTTTAACTAGATAAAATCGTTCGCCGTACCGTTCCATTTTTCAGCCTCCTGAATTGGAATTATTTTTCAGTATATAAGAATGAACCATAGAAGGCAATTTTAATCCTTTTCCTTAGAAAGAAATAGACTGTCACATGTGACAGTCTACTCGATGAATTCGAATTCATATTCTAAGATGCGAACGATGTCACCATCTTCAGCACCGCGATCACGCAACGCCTGGTCGATTCCCATCCTTCTCATTTGTTGGGAGAACCTGCGGACAGATTCGTCACGTGAGAAGTCTGTCATTTTGAAGAGACGTTCTATTTTACCACCTGTAATGACAAAGGTTCCATCGTCTTCTCTAGACAACTCAAATGGTTGTTCCTCAGCATGGTGTTTATAGAGGACTCTTTCTTCTTCCTCTTCTTCCGGTTCATTAAGTGGAAATTCGGGAGCGTTTTCTAATTGATTCGCAATTTCAAACAGCAGATCCCTTACACCATTCTTCGTAATTGCAGAGATCGGGAAGATCGGATAATCTCCGACTTTTTCTTTGAATTCTTCCAAGTTTTCCTCTGCACCCGGGATATCCATCTTATTCGCAACAATGAGCTGCGGACGCTCCGTCAATCGAAGGTTATACTGCTTCAACTCTTCGTTGATTTTCAAGAAATCTTCATAAGGATCTCGGCCTTCCATACCGGACATGTCCACCACATGGACGATGACCCTCGTACGTTCGATATGTCTTAAGAATTGATGACCGAGTCCGACCCCTTCATGGGCACCTTCAATCAAACCAGGAAGGTCAGCCATGACAAAGCTTCGGTTGTCTTCCGTTTCTACGACACCGAGATTCGGGCTGAGCGTCGTAAAGTGATATTCAGCAATTTTCGGTTTCGCTGCTGAAACGACAGACAATAACGTTGACTTTCCTACACTCGGGAACCCAACTAATCCGACATCTGCTAATAACTTCAGCTCTAATGTAATTTCTCGTTCTTCACCTGGTTCACCGTTCTCCGACAGTTCAGGTGCAGGATTGGCAGGAGTAGCGAATCGGGTATTACCTCTTCCCCCACGGCCACCTCTTGCAATCACGGCTTGTTGTCCATGATCGATCAAATCGGCAATCACCTGACCGGTCTTCGTATCTGTCACGACCGTTCCAGGTGGTACCTTGACGACCATGTTTTGAGCATTTCGTCCGTGCATGTTTTTGGACATTCCGTTTTCTCCACGAGGAGCTTTGAAATGCCTGTTATAGCGGAAGTCCATAAGCGTTCTTAAGCCTTCTTCCACTTCAAAAACAACATCTCCGCCTCTTCCACCGTCTCCTCCGGCTGGTCCGCCATCCGGTACATATTTTTCACGGCGGAAAGCCACCATACCATTCCCGCCATCGCCTGATTTTACAAATACATTTACCTGATCCACAAACATGGTTCTTTCACCTCTATTTCTTATCCTAGTTCGAGGATAAATAACAGTTCATTTTCCTGACAGTAGCTTTCGATGATTGTTATAGAATTATGTACAGCCTGTCTTGCTGTCTTCAAGAATTCGTCAACTTCCTCCACATTCAATTCACCTGCAAAATCATAGCTGATCCTTGCTTTTTCATCCAACAACTGAATTGTAATCATCAGATGGGACTCACAATCCAAGTCAACCACTTTTTCCAGATGCGCCAGGAATTGAAGTGTCCAATCATATAAATAAAAATCATATTCGGATAAATCTCTTTCTTGTCCGATTACTTCATAGTCCAGTCTGTATTGATTCTGCTGCCAATTGTAGGTTAACAAAAGTTCTGCCATTTTCGGCATCCTTAAATTCGATACTTTTGCTTCGTTCTTGGACTCTTGAACAATTTGTTCGATGATTTCTTTCGCTCGATCGGTTCGATCAAGTGCCAAGTTGCCTTTTATTAATTGAAGATGATTCAGCCAATCATGACGAGCATGACGTAATAGGCTTACAGTATCCCATTTTCCCATCATAACAGCACTCCCAAACTAATAATTGACAGTCCCCTAAATCTCTATAAAAGAGACGCCTATCGAAGAAGAAAAAAACTCTAACCAGTCCGGTTAGAGTTTTGAGTGTTACGCTTCTTTGGCTACTGGGTAAACACTTACTTGCTTACGGTTACGGCCAAGACGTTCGAAACGAACGACGCCGTCTACCTTAGCGAATAGAGTGTCATCTCCGCCGCGGCCTACGTTTTTACCAGGGTAGATTTTTGTTCCGCGTTGACGGAAAAGGATAGATCCACCTGTTACAGTTTGTCCGTCAGCTCTTTTAGCTCCAAGACGCTTGGAGATAGAGTCACGACCGTTCTTTGTACTACCAACACCCTTCTTGGATGCGAAGTACTGCAGGTTTAATTTAAGCATGGGATGCACCTCCTAAAACCTCAATTTTAATATATTGACCATAGTCACGTTCAATTGTTCTCAATGAAACGAGCATGCCTTCTAGTAAAAGCTGTATTTTCTCAGATGTTTCTTCACTTACAGCGGAAGGCGTTTTAAAGAGTAAGTAACCGCCGTTATCTCGGGTTTCTACTTCAGGTTCGACCTGGCAGATCTCCTCGATTGCATTCACGGATCCGAAAGATACAGCCGTAACAGCTGCACATACGAGATCATGTCCGTATGGACCTGATTCTGCATGCCCGGTAATGCTGAACGAGACGATTTTTTCCTCTTCTTGTTGGATCTTAACCCTTAACATGATTAAGAGTTGATTTTGTCGATTACGACTTTAGTGTAAGGTTGACGGTGTCCTTGCTTACGACGGTAGTTCTTCTTAGGCTTGAACTTGTAAACAACGACTTTCTTACCGCGACCTTGCTTTTCGACTTTCGCTGTTACAGTCGCACCGTCGACCATAGGGCTTCCGACTTTAACGTCGTCTCCACCTACCATCAATACACGGTCGAATGTTACTGTTTCACCAGCTTCAACGTCCAACTTTTCGATGTAAAGTTCTTGTCCTTCTTCAACGCGGAATTGCTTTCCACCTGTTTCGATAATTGCGTACATATTTGCACCTCCTATTATACTCAGACTCGCCATCGCAGGTGCCCTTGAATCAATATAGTATATTAATTCAAATAATGCGGCTTGAAAACCTGGTTTGTGCGGTTGGAGCTAGGTGCTCCAAAAACCAACAGAAAAATCATACCATAATGCGCGTGAGATTGTCAACGCGATTCCTGGCGTATCCTTGCTTCGATTTCATTCTTTGGTCCGATCTGCCTGACATGGAATTCCTTCAGTTTTGCAGTGGATTTTTCAGTGATATAAAGTTGTGCAGGGACCTGATCCAAAAGATGTTTCTCCCGGTTGTATCCACTTTCTGTAACATATTGATATAGTCGGTGGGACAACTCGATCCAAACACCAGTCTCCTCAGTATTACGTAGTTCATATAGCATTCGTTCAAGTTGGTGATAAAGTGACTCTACTGACCATTGTTTTTGGTATGAGTCACAGGTTGAACATGACTCCGTCAGCTGGGCAGACAAACTGTCTCTCACTTTTTGACGTGTGAGCTCCATCAATCCAAGGGCAGTAAACCCATACACCTTTGTATGAATGGGGTCTTTCGAGAGCACTTCCCTGAGTTTCATTTCCACTTCCTTCTGATGCTCTTCCTTCGACATCCGGATGAAGTCGATGACAATCATGCCGCTGATATTTCGAAGTCTCAATTGCTTTCCAGCCTCTTCAGCAGCCAACAGGTTCGTTTCCAATACAGTCCGTTCACGGTCTTGTTTTCCTGTGAACTTTCCTGTGTTCACATCGACGACCGTAAGTGCTTCGGTCGAATCAATTTGTATTTGCCCCCCGTTTTTCAACCATACAGAAGGTAATAAGGCTTTTTGAATAACCGGTTCGATTTGGTAATGGGAGAAGATGTTTTCACTTCCTCTATACATGGAAACCTCATATGGATCGGGTAGTTGATCTCGATACCTTCGATACATATCGGCATTGTCAAAAACAAGTCCCACCCGTTGATCAGGTACATGATTCAGAGCGGTATCAACAATCGAATGACCTTCAAACAATAAGCCGCTTTTCTTCACTTTCAACGCGTCTTCCTGTATGGAAGTCCACACCTCTCTAAGCTCCTTGATTTCTTTTCCAATGCTCGCTATATCTGTTGAAGCACTTGAGGTCCGCATAATCAGACCTTCTGGCGAGGTGATCAGATCTTCTCCAAGCTGCTTCATCCGGACTTTATCTTCATCCGAAAGCTTTTTAGACAAAGCGATGTGTCCGCTGAACGGCAAATAAACAAGATTCTCTCCTGGAACCGTAATGTTTTCTGTCAGGAGAGGTCCCTTGTTTTTTGATGCTTCACGCTTCACTTGTACAATTAATGATTGACCTTCATGAACAAGCTCATTGATCGGCTGTTGATCTTGATTTTTTACAAGGTCAGTTGAGTGAATGAAACCGTTTTGCTCAAATCCGATGTCAATGAATGCTGCATGGATGCCGGGAAGAACTTTGGAAACCTGTCCGACATAAACATTCCCTGCTTTCGGATATTCCTCGGGGCGCTCTATGAGGATTTCAACCACTTTTCCATCTTGAAGGATGGCAGCTCTTTTCTCTGAAGTTGTTAAATTAAATATGATTTTGTTCATGTGCTTCCTCAATTCCGAATCTGAATCACTTTTCCATCTATTTTATCGAAAAAGATCCTGGATTGCACATGTCTTGGCACTTTGCTTGAAATAAGCGGTGAGGAGTTCCTTTTCTTTACAAACATAAGGTGGATCGGACTTGATATGCACTTCGTGTTCGTATCCTTTATAAAGGGTGGAAAGCACGCTGCCAACAGTCTCTGTCGGGTCAACTGTGAGGACTTTCTTTTTGGTTGGTTTCTGTATCGCATTCAATCGTTCCAACAAAAAGCGGACATAAACATAAGGCTGGTGTTTCCACTCCACATAATGGGCATAAAGTAAAAAGGACGACACGATCAATAGGTTCATATGGAATGGAAAGAGAAGCATGCAACCGCTGAAGAAAGTCAAAAGTAATACGGAAGACAATATAAGCATATGGCTCTTCGCCTTTTTATATGGAAAGAGGACAGTCAAACATAAAAAAAGAAGCTTACCTCCATCCAGCGGCCAGATCGGCAAAAGGTTGAACAATAAGATCATCCAATTGATTGAAACAAAAAGATTCAGTATGAACGGATCTCCGATGCCGAATTGCATCAGAAATAAACTACCTACAATCATCCATACATGTTGCAATGGTCCAGCCAATATGACAGATAACTCCTCACGGTAAGGTCTATTCCCATACTCATCCATTTCAGCAACTCCCCCAAATGGGAGCATTTCCACTTTCACCAATCTCCATTTGAAAAACAATGCAGTCATGGCGTGCCCTAATTCATGGATGAAAATGACGATGAATAAGATGAGGAACTCGCGAAAATGACCAGTCATGACACTGACGATTGCTACGATCCAAAGAAGAGGATTGATTTTGAGTAATGTGAACAGTTTCCACATCAGTCTGAAGACAAGGCTTTCAGAGGATCTACGAAACCACCATTATCTTTGATGGCGAAGTAAAACAATCCTGAGCCAGTCTTCTCTTCTTTGGTCACTTTCCCTAATTGCGCACCTGCATCGATATAATTGTAAAGTTTGATGCTGTCGTTGATTTTATCCAATTTCCCATACCAGGATTCACTTCCATCAAAATGTTGGACGACAACGGTTTTTCCCAATTGGTCTTTGTCACCGACATAGATGACGAACCCTTCCTTAATGGAAGAAACGTCTGAATTACTCCCCGTCTCCAGAAGGACACCTTTTCCATTATCTTTGAACGATTGCAGTACTTTCGCATTGGCCGGTAATGCATATTCATCTAATGCTCCCGATCCTGTGCCATCCGACTTTTCCTTTTTTTCCGTCGGAAAGAGAGCCATCGGCTTACCGAACTTCTCTTCATACCAACCTGCAATGGAAGCAAATTGGAATTCTTCTTCAAAAGCCTGATTGATGTAGTCCTGGGCATTCACCATAGGTCCCGTGGGATTTTTGAAGACGATTCCTACAATTAAAAATAGGCACACCGCTGCCATAATGCGGAAGAGGAATCCTTCTGAGGAGAATAACGGATGCCCGCTTTGTCCACGATCAAGGTAACTTCTATTATCTGAGAACGTATTGCCTGATGATGGCTTTTGGCTCTTGAATTGGTTTTGATATTTTCTCCGGATTTCGTCCGCCCGATTTTTCATTGACCTCCACCCTCTACACCTGATTTGTACATGTTTATGACTTGTCCGGAGGGATTATGCCTTTCGGGTGGCCACCTAGTTTCTCGGCAGTTGTCTAAGTTGTGAAAACATGTGAAGAAAACTTGTCTAATTTATTTTGAGTTGGTGAGATTCGTGAATCTGGTGATTTCACTACTTCAGAGGGGCTTATTGGTTAGGTGACATGCAGGGTTTTGGCGTTTTCACCTAACGAGATCGGCTCTTGGGTTAGGTGACTTGCACAGTTTTCGTGTTTTCACCTATTCAAACGCTCACTTTGATTAAATGAATTGCCCAATTTAGCGTTGTCCCCCCTCTCACGCCAATAAAAAAAGCCAGACCCTACACTTTACATGTCCATAAACATGTAAAGGGAGTCTGACTTTTACATTATGATCTCATTCCGAAGAACTGTTTCACTTTGCTGAATAGACCTTTGTCTTGTTCAAGTGACATCAATGGAACGGATTCGCCTAATATTCTTCTCGCAATGTTCCGATAGGCTTGAGAAGCTTTCGTATCAGGATTCAATGCAATCGGCTCTCCGCGGTTGGAGGCTCTGATGACCAATTCATCATCCACCACGATACCTAGCAACTCGATCGCCAAAATGGAGACAATTTCATCTACATCCAACGAATCTCCATTTTCCATCATGTGTGCTTTCAGTCGATTGACAATCAACTTCGGAGGTTCGATATCTTCCTGCTCCAATAAACCGATGATTCGGTCCGCATCCCTGACAGAGGACGTTTCAGGATTGGTCACGACGATGGATTTGTCAGCACCGGCAATCGCATTTTTGAAACCTTGTTCGATACCAGCAGGACAATCGATGATGACATAATCATAGTCTTGCTTCAACTCGGTCACAATCCGTTTCATCTGCTCAGGTACGACAGCACTTTTATCTTTGGTTTGCGCTGCAGGTAGCAAGTACAAACATTCAAATCGTTTATCTTTTATCAAGGCTTGGTGGAGTTTACAGCGGTTATGTGCGACATCCACCAGGTCATAAATGATTCGGTTTTCCAGCCCCATGATGACGTCCAGATTTCGAAGGCCGATGTCGGTATCAATCAGACATACCTTCTTTCCAAGGAGTGCAAGTGATGTTCCAATATTAGCTGTTGTTGTGGTTTTTCCAACTCCGCCTTTTCCAGATGTAATTACGATTGCTTCACCCACAAAACATTCCCCTTTCCCTACAGTCGGTTTAAACCGGGTCTGATCTGATGTAAGATGTGTAAACTGTCCAATTTGATTTCATGGTTTTCTTCATCTAAAAAGGCACATCCACCAGAGTATTCTTGTTCATCTTCTTCATCTTGAAACATTTGATCGGCGATACGTACTAGGGATGGAATCATGACGGAGGCTGCGACGACAGCACTCGTACGTCCTTCACACCCAGCATGGGCAATCCCTTTCAAAGCTCCCATGACGAAGATATTCCCAGTAGCTGCTACATAGCCACCTGGATTGACATCTCCAATCAACAATAGATCTCCTTGTACTTTCAAGATCTGTCCTGAACGGACCATTCGATTGACGGATGTCACTTCGTTTTCTTTCTTCATGTATTCTGCTTCTTCTTTCGTGATGACTTCTGTCTCGATGACATCGACAAGCAGGTTTTTCTTTTGATATATGATTTTACGAAGCAGTTCTTCTTGGTGCTCGGTCAAGTACCTTTTTCCAACCTTTACGTTAACAGGTATCTTAGGACCGTCTGATCCCTGGTTTTCAGATGGGTGGATCAATTTCGTCTCCAATTCAGAGAGTAATTGTTCGAAGGAACAATTGTCATCCAAGTTCAGGATCAAACCTTCTTTTGTTCCTTTTATCGTTACATAATGGTTGTTTGCTTGCTTCTGTTTCTGTGCCATTACCCTGTTCACCTCAACATACACAAATTCGACAATGTCAATGGGGATTCCTTTTTTCTACCCTATTTTTCTTCTATGTCCATGGCGATGTTGATCAACCATTTTCGAAGCGGGTAATAGACCAAAACAACGAACACGCTATTTAATAGTAATGTAGGTAGATAGCGTTGATAGATGAATGTTTCAAGCATCATATTCGCTATATTGATCAAGCTATATAGGCCATATACGAGAAATTCAAATGCCGAAAGCCCGATGATTAACACGAATAATGTTACAAATATGTTTCCATGGAAATAACGTGCGATAAAAGTTGTCAAATACGCCGTCAATCCCATCGAGAACATGTGAACACCGATCAGGTCCGTATAAATGAGATCGTACAGTAACCCGAAAGCGATTCCGTAAACAACACCCCTGACTGGAGAAACAAACATGCCGATGAAGCAAACCATCACCACGACGAATCGAGGAATGAGCAATGTGTCACTTTCCACATGCTGTGGGGTGAAAACCTGCATCAACGTACTTTCACTTATAAACAGCAAATATGTAAGAAGAGGAAGAAGAAATCGGATCATGACGTTTCTTCCTCCTCAGCCTTTTCGGAATCAGACTCCATATCGACTTCCTGCATCGTACGTTGGACGACCATGACATGGTGGATGTCATACAGGTCCGTTGACGGTTCTATGTAAGCCGTTTGCGTCGGTTCCACTTTGTCTGGCTCTACTTCAACGATTTTTCCAATTTCAAGTCCTTTCGGGAATATACCTCCCAAACCGGATGTCGTCACGAGTTGTCCCTTTTTCAATTCTTTATCAATACCGATCATTTTCATCGTCAATAGTTTCTTTTTCGAATCGAATCCTTGGATCAAGCCGTAAACCGGTTCTTTCTCGCCTTGAACGACAGCAGAAATACGGCTGTTCGGATCCGTATTGCTGATCAATTCAACCGTTGAGTGGAAGGCTGAAACTTTGTCGATTTTCCCGATCAATCCTTTTGCTGATATGACAGCCATATTCGGTTCCACACCAGCCTGCTTCCCTAAATCGATCTTAATGGATTGATACCATTGTGGTTCCGGCGCTCTTCCGACAATCGTCGCATGCCAAACGTTAAAGTCTGACAGGGTATCCTCCTTGTCCAACGTTTGTCGCAAGGACTCGTTATCCCTCTTCAGATCCTTCACACGGCTTGCGAGCTTGTCATATTCATTCAATTGACGCTTGAGCACCTTGTTTTGCTCATAGATTTCTTTCATTTCCACGACGTTCCCAAAGAAACCCGCTACAAAATGTGCGGGTTTATAGAAGATGGACTGGGTCCAGCCTACAGTATCGTGTAAAAGTTGTTCAGGCCATGAAATGTTTTCTCTTTCTTTCATGGAAAAACCAATCATGGCCACAAGAACAATCATACTGACTAACAGAATAATAAGACGTTTGTTAGAGAAAAACTGCGGCACGATTCACACCTCTTACGACTTTGATTTAGAGCGGCCGCCACCAAATCCAGGTTTGTTTCTGACCTGTTGATAGTTTTCAATTGCACGACCCGTTCCAATCGCAACGCAGTCCAATGCATTTTCAGCTACAATCACTGGCATTTTCGTTTCTTCACTGATGATTCGGTCAAGGTTACGTAACAATGCTCCGCCACCTGTCAACACGATTCCACGATCCATGATGTCAGCAGCCAGTTCAGGTGGTGTTTTTTCCAGAGCAAGCTTCACAGCATCCATGATCGTATCAACTGTATCTTTCAACGCTCCAGCGATTTCTTCGCCTGTAATCGTGATTGTCTTTGGAAGACCAGTCAAGAGGTCACGACCACGGATATCCATTTCTTCCATTCCATCAGAAGCATCTGCAGATCCGATGTCGAGCTTGATCGCCTCGGCTGTACGTTCACCGATGATGACGTTGTATGTCTTTTTGATGTATTGGATGATTGCGTCATCCATTTCGTCACCTGCGACACGGATGGATTGCTTCTCAACAATGCCACCAAGTGAAATGATCGCAACTTCCGTTGTTCCTCCACCGATATCGACAACCATGCTACCAGTCGGCTCCCATACCGGAAGATCTGCACCGATTGCAGCAGCCAACGGTTCTTCGATCGTTTCAACATCACGTGCGCCTGCTTGTTTTGTCGCTTCTTTTACCGCGCGTTCTTCTACATGTGTAATTCCAGAAGGAACACAAACCATAACAAATGGCTTACGCGAGAAGACAGAACGGTTCTTTTGCGCTTGTTGAATATAATATTTCATCATTGTAGCAGTCGTATCATAGTCTGCAATAACGCCGTCCTTCATCGGACGACGAGCTACGATATTTCCTGGCGTACGACCGATCATGTTCTTTGCCGCATTACCGACCGCTTCGATATCTCCGCTCTTTGTATTGATTGCCACTACGGAAGGTTCGCGAACAACGACACCTTTACCTTTGACATAAACCAATGTATTTGCAGTTCCTAAATCAATTCCCATATCTCTTGAAAATCCACCAAACATTTATGTAAATCTCCCTTCATTACTAGCAAAACTCATAACTTTGATTATACTCCAAACCCTAAGGCTTGAGAAGTCTAAACGTAGCCTTTTTCTTTAAGACTCACGAATTTTTGATCTCCGATGATGATGTGATCCAACAAATCAATTCCAATGATCTTTCCACACTCTGATAGACGTTGTGTCACTTCGATATCTTCACGACTTGGGTTGGGATCACCACTCGGATGGTTGTGGAAACAAATGATAGATGCCGCAGATCTTTTCATCGCTTCTTTAAACACCTCACGCGGATGGACGATGGAGGCATTCAGACTACCGATGAAAACGGTCTGTTTATGCAGCACCTGATTTTTCGTGTTCAAATAAATGCATACGAAATGCTCCTGTGACAAAAAACGCATTTCATCCATGACATATTTGGCTCCGTCATCTGGAGATCGGATGATGTATCGATCATCAATCTGAAGACGGCTTACACGTTTACCAAGTTCAATGGAAGCAAGGATTTCCACCGCTTTCGCATTTCCAATTCCTTTTACTTTCGTCAATTCATCAATGGTTGCATCTTTTAAGAGATTGAGACCTTCAAATTGCTGAATGACTTTTTGCGCCAGTTGCAGAACGGATTCTTGACGTGTACCCGAACGCAATAAGATCGCCAAAAGCTCCTAGTTGGAAAGCACGTTCGCTCCCTCTTTCAGCATACGCTCTCTCGGTCTCTCATTCAATGGAAAATCACGGATTGTCAGGGGTTTTATACCCAATTCATCATCCTCCTTAGGATTTATTCCGTGACTGACTTTGCCTCTTTCGTTATTCCGAATTTTTTCAATTCACGGACCGTTCGTGAGAGCGGTAAACCGACAACACTGAAGTAATCCCCGTGAATCTTTTTGACCAGAGTGGAACCAAGTCCTTGGATCCCATAGGACCCTGCCTTGTCCATACTTTCACCCGTACTTACGTAATCTTTTATTTCCTCAGAAGTCAAATTCCAAAACGTAACTTCTGTAGCTTCATGAAAACAAATCTCCTCATCTCCTGATACAATTGCAACGCCGGTATACACATGATGTGTATTTCCCGATAACATCTGTAACGTTTCAAATGCATCTTGATCGTCTGTTGGTTTCCCCAGAATTTTGCCATCGTAAACGACGACCGTATCCGAACCAAGCACGACTGCATCATCAGGATTGGACTTGGCGACATCTTTCGCTTTTCTCAACGAAAGCTGCTCAACGACCTCTGCCGGAGAATATTCTTCACTTATATTTTCATGTACAGAGCTTTTTTGGATTGTAAATGGAAGGTGGGCTGTTTCGAGTAATTCCTTACGTCGAGGTGAGCCTGAGGCTAATATGAGGTGTTTCATACAATCACCCTTTACGTTTAGAGTAGAGGTTATGATTGTCATTTCACTACAAATGAAGGGATTATTTACAGAATAGCAAATCCCTTCCAGTAAGACAACCAAATATAGTATCACCCTCCTCTACTATCGTTCGTAAAGGAAGGGCGATTTATGACTATCTTTTGTCGAATGATTGAGGAATTTGGTGAGTCAATAGCTTCCTCACCATCAAAGTGATTCAACCAATGTCTTGTAATGAATGAGCGCTTCTAGTTTCGCCTGCTGGACCACCCATTTGTCTTCCCCCGATTCCGTAAGCGAGGACAACGCATTGATGAACGCTACAGCACTCTTCTGCTGCTCTCCTTCCAGATTTGATAGCGAAGTAAGAGCTTCCTTTTTCCATGCTAAAATGGTTTCCTCTTGAACCTCTTGTGTAGTGAACAAGCCAGCAAGAAGATCCTTCCCTTCTACCAGCCATGCGTAATCATTTTTCTCTGAAATGGCAATGTCACTCCCACCTATCTCCCATTGTCTCGGGTATGCATCCGCCACGACCTCCTGATAGTCACCAGCTAATCCACGTACATCTTCCATCGAATCCCCAATCCCGATAATGACTCGATTATCTTCAGGATCCACCGCAGCAGCGAAACCACTCGCTTTTACCTTATCCGCAAATTCTTCCGCATTCTCTAGTGACGAAAAGACACCACCTTGCACGATGTGTGGTGAAATCGATAAATCGACCGAACCGGCAACAGGACTCGAGATTGGATTCTGAACAGGTGTCTTAGGCGTATCATTCGCCACTGGTGCGGTTTTTGATTGGAATCCATCACCCGTAAAAATCATCAACACGATCAATCCAATGATACAACCGATCACGATCGCACTACCAATCGGGACAAGCAATTGTTTAGGTAATTTAAAAGTCGTTTCCGATGAGGGGAATTTCTTATTCAACGGAGTCCGCTGTTTCTTCCGGTGAATGGGTAGCCCTGGCTTCCGTTCAGACTCATAGGAATGGTCGCCATACTCGTCTGATTTCGTGTCATCACGGTTTGCATGGAAAAGGTAGACATTTGAAGCGGTATTTTCTTTTGGAAGAACCCATTCAAAAGGCGTTTCCTCTGCATCATCAGCTATAGAAGCTGCGATTTCAGTCTTTTCATTCTTGGCTTCTTTCTTCTCAGACACAGGCCTGTCCTTCCCGTTGACTCTGATTGAAATATCCTTTTCTTCGTTCCGATCCACCCGTATCAACTCCTTTTCCGTTCAGTCTATTCTATGT
The DNA here is from genome assembly GCF_051842935.1 of Pseudalkalibacillus sp. Hm43. GTDB lineage: Bacteria > Bacillota > Bacilli > Bacillales > Fictibacillaceae > Pseudalkalibacillus. Next base: position 2,009,117 of record NZ_JBPXRR010000001.1, read on the forward strand.
ATTTTCACTTGTATTTAGAACTTGTCTGATAGAGTAGTAGAGTGACTATACCACAGTCCAAATAAAAAAGAACAAGACCTCTGTCGTCTTGTTCTAGAAAGGTTTCGATTATTTATGACATGCTACTCATTGATGGTAGGTCTGAATCTTAAGCGTAAAAATCAATGGTGCATTCTCTGTTTCTAAATTAGCAGGCATGCTAATTTGCTGTACAGTGTACAACCGCTTACCTTGTTCGATGGAATCGACGAATTTCTTCATGGCATCCACATTCGGTGATTGTACTTGAACGATCAATTCAAGCGATTGAAGTTCTGTTAGAATGTTATCCTCTTCCTCTGATGCAACAGATGACTTTTCCTCGTCTTCCCCATTCATAGAAAATTCCTGCACTTCACTTGAAGACTCTGTTTCAGCCTTGCGTAGATCGAGGACTACCTGATCCGTGGCAACCGTTTCAGGAACTGTATATCCGGAATCTAGTGCGCTCGATTGACCGATATCAACCTGGTGATTAGCGGTTTTCAGGAAAGCTTTATCAACGCTGATTTGAGATTTTAATGTATTGATTTTTTCAAGCTGTGGTTGAACAATTAGTAGATATCCAGCAATGAACAGCAAGAAAATAATAATCCATAAGAAGACTCTGATTTTCTTTTGTGAGAGAATGGAAGACATCAGTTTGCCCCCCCTTGCGGACGATACGCTTCTTTTGCATACTTCACTTCAAACTCTGTAAAATACGGCACATCACCAGAGACGATTTCTCCTTCAAGTTCACTGTTCTTGGTTATTTTGATAACCTTAACTTCTGAAATTCCTTCCGTTTTAATTAGATTCTGTTCATAAGTAGCTATGTCTTCCAGACCCTTGAATTTGCCAAGCAAAAGGACATTCCCATCGTTGGCATACGTAAGATTCAGCATCGCATCTTTGTTTAGAGGTTGGAGGACATCCGCAACTACATCAGTCGTATCTATCCGTTCTTCGGTTAGAGCTTTGATTTCCTTTTGAAGCGTATTAGAAGGATCTTTCATTTGCACAATCTGTTCTTCAATAACCTTACGTTGTTCCTGTATCCCCTGCAACTCCACCTCAAGAGCCTTCACCTTTTGATTGGCTAGGTATGTTGCACCCCCAATGACAATCATTCCGAGCATGAATACTACCGTCATCAGGATCGTTACTTTTCTCGTACTTTTGACTATCTTTTTTTTCTGAGGAAGTAAATTGATTTCTACTTGCATTGCTACTCCCCCTTTAACCCTAGTCCAATAGCAGTGTAAAATTGCACAGGCACTTCCATACCGCGGTTCAGTTTCACTTTATCAGGCGGTACTTGTATTAACGGTAAGTTGAACGTAGAGGATGACCACTTTTCGAACAAGTCCATTTGCGGATGATCTCCAGTAATCAAAAGTGCGTCGACTGCAGCGCCATCCGATAAAGTGAATTGGTAGAAATTCATGACCCGCTCGATTTCTGTTGTCATTTCATTCCCATGATCCTCAATATCAAAAAAAACACGATCCATCTGGAGTTCTGAAACGTTTTTTGTACCTGTACTGGTTAATGAAATGAATCTTGTGAATACTGGTGAATGCTCATTGAACGCGGTAGCATTTATCCCGTTACGATCAAGGTTCAAAGCCAGGTAATGCATCTTAGAGTCTACCAAATCTAACTTGTAAAATAATCGATAACTGGCTAATGAAGACAGCTCAGCATCAACAGGTTTCAATTTAGCCGCTTCAAGAACATCGACGTACTCTCTCATCACTACTTCAGGTGCAGCAAAGAGAAGGTAGTCCGTTTGACCTTCAGACTGACCAAGTTTATGCAGGTCAAATACCGGCTCTTCGAAGGGAATATGGATGGAGGCACCCAGCTCGACATTGACATATCCACTCAATTCTGCGGGAGGGATTGTCGATGGTACAGGGATTTTCCGTATAACTGTAATCGCATCCGGTATTGAAAACCGGACCTTTTTCCGTTTGATCTTCCATTCATTCACACATGTGTTCAACAAACGGGTCAGTTCATCCATGTTTGTAATTTTTCCCTCTTGTATCATACCGGGTGGAATTCTTTTCTCTCCCACTTTCTGAATGACTAGTGGAGATCTACTTTTCAATTTTACGTAACGGATACAATCATCTTGGAAAACCAGGTGTATGGGTAACGATCTTGTGATCCATGCCATGATGAACAAACCCCTTTATTTAAGATACCAGTTGAGAATGGGTTCTCCCCAAAATAGAACGACCAACGCTGCCAATACAATGAATGGTCCGAATGGAATATGCTGTTTCCTTTTGACTTTTTTCAGAATAAGCAGCAGAATTCCAACAACTGATCCGAATAATGAAGCGAAGAATAAAATGAGAAAAATACCTTTCCAACCAAAGAAAAGACCCAGTAATGCAAACAATTTGATATCTCCGCCACCCATTCCACCCTTACTGATGATCGCTATGATAAATAATAAACCAAACCCGATAACACTCCCGATCCAAGCATCCCACCAAGGATCAGTTGGGTTCCATAAACGATATAAGATCAGCATCGGAGCAAAGAATAACAGGATTTTATCCGGTATGAGCATGAAATTAAGATCACTGACGAATATAATCATAAGCAGTGATACAATCAATACACTTCCAATTAACATCGGGGAGAATCCGAATTGAATATAGCTGAATACAAATAATAATCCTGTTGATAATTCAACGGCAGGATATAGCAAGGTAACCTTGTGAGCGCAATAACGGCATTTCCCTTTAGAAAATATGTAAGAGAGGACTGGGACTAGGTCAATCGGTCGGAGTGGTTTCCGGCAGTTCGTGCAATGGGAACCCGGATGAACGATCGATCTATTCTCCGGTACACGTAATCCAACCACATTATAAAAGGACCCTAAAACCAAGCCCAATATAAAAATCAAAACGATAAACATTAAAATCTACCCCTGAATAGGAATGAACCCTCTCGAGAAGAGAGGGTTTGAAAGTATAATAAAACATTTTTTAGTTGCTTGATTCTATTACTTTACCATCAGAATCGAAACTCATACCATCCAAGGTTACTCCAGAGATTTTCTGATTACTATCTAGTGAAACAGTAATACTTTTATAAGGTTTCTCTGTTGTTGGGTTTTGAGGAATCGACTCAAGATAACCATCTAACTGCTTTTTGCTTAATTTATTGTTTTTAGGAGCTCCTTCCGTTAATACATACAACCTTGCTGCTTCAACCATTTGTTTAGCGTTTGCTTCATGTGCATCTTGTTTAGTGTTTTCAATTAAATTTCCAATAGCTGGTACTGCAATCGCAGCAATGATTCCAAGTATGACAATCGTAGCAAGCAGTTCAACAAGTGTGAAACCCTTTTCTGTTTTGACAGTCTTCATTCGTACTGACAACAAATTTTTCATAAAAACCTCTCCTTTGTTCTTATAGATTGATATTTTCATAAAGGTTAAACATAGGTAATACAATCGCTAAAACAATGACACCAACAACCACAGATAGAATAAGAATCAAGATAGGCTCAAGCAATGTCCGTAATCGATCTGTAATATGTTCCACTTCCGCTTCGTAAAACTTTGCGACTTTATCCAGCATGGTATCCAGGTTACCGGTTTGTTCGCCAATCAAAATCATATGTAGGACAAGCGGCGGGAATGGCCAATCACCTCTCATTGGTACTGTCATTGAATTTCCTTCTTCGACTGATTGCATCGATTTATTCACTATTTTCTTGAAGACTGCATTATTTAATATATTTTGAGTGATCGTCATGGATTGTAAGATGGGGACAGAACTATTAAATAAGGAGCTAAGCGTGCGAGAAAATTCAATAATTAGCGTTTTTTGTAAAATAGAGCCAAATATTGGCACTTTCAGTATAGCATAATCAAGGTAATATTTACTAGATTCATTTTTTCTCAAAAAATAGAATGCTGTTATTACTACAAAAACCATAGTAACCATGAACCACCAATAGGTCATGCTGAAATTACTGACAGCAAGAACCCATTGTGTAAGGGTCGGCAGGGGTTGATCCGAATTTGCATACATCGCTGTGAATTGCGGAACCACCATATACAACAAAACATTTAAGACAGCAATTGCTACAACACCTAACAACATGGGATAGGTTAGAGCGGAAATCACTTTTTGCCGCATTTCATATCTTGATTCAAAGTAATCCGCCAGTCTAAGCATTGCAAGATCCAGATTACCACTTACTTCTCCGACACGGGTCAGATGAATGACCATTGACGGAAATATCTTCGGATGCTTCTTCAATGCATTTGACAAGGATTCACCTTCTTGTACCAGGTCTTTTACAGACGTCAAAGCTCGTTTCAAATACTTATGATCAGACTGTTCTTGAAGAATCTGTACCGACCGCACGACTGAAACCCCAGCTTCTAATAAAGCAGCGAATTGCCTTAGGAAAACGACGAGCTCCCTCGGTTTAATCCCTGGATTCAAAGAAATTTCTTTTGTCAGGAACGACTGCTGAAATTCATTGACCTCTGTCGCTGCAATCCCACGTTCCCGTAATAAGGTTACGGCAGTCACTCTTGTATCGGCTTCAACTTGGCCTTTTGCTTTTTGACCGAATTGGTCACGACCTTCATATTCATATAACGCCATCTATATCATCATCTCTTTTAAAAATGGTTTTGCCGATTCACTCGAAATCTTTCCTTCCCGTATTTTCTCTTGAATCGACATTTCGAGTGTATACATACCCTGAGCTCGACTTGTCTGCATCATACTTTTGATTTGATAAATCTTTTCGTTTCGGATCAGATTTGAGATTCCAGGATTGTTCATCATCAATTCCGTAATTAAACTCCGACCATCCTTTTTGATGTTTGGAAGCAGTCGTTGTGACATGACTGAAACAAGGACGGACGCAAGCTGGATACGAATTTGTGCTTGCTGTTCTGCAGGGAAGACATCAATGATTCGGTCAATTGTAGAAGGGGCATCAGTTGTATGGAGTGTACCTAGTACTAGGTGTCCTGTCTCTGCAGCAGTTATTGCGGTTGATATGGTATCCAAATCCCGCATCTCCCCTACTAAAATGATATCTGGGTCCTGTCTAAGAGCTGATCGGAGTCCAGCCGCAAATCCTTTCGTATCCAATCCAACTTCCCTTTGTAAAATGATTGAATTCCGATGACGGTGAAGATACTCTATTGGATCCTCCAAAGTGATGATGTTTCGATTCATATGTTGATTCACATGATCGATCATGGCAGCGAGTGTGGTTGATTTTCCACTCCCAGTTGGTCCTGTAATGAGCACGAGCCCCTGTGACTTATGCATAATCTGTTTTAATGTAATTGGCAGGCCGAGTTCATCAATCGTCGGGATAATGGTGGGAATGACACGGATCGCTAAGCTCACACTGGAGCGTTGATGAAAAGCGTTTATTCTGAAACGCGATATACCAGCGATTCCATATGAAAAGTCCAACTCTCCAACCTCTTTAAATTCCTTCCATTGTGCTTCATCCATTAATCCTTGAGCGATTTGTTCAGTATCGTCAGGAGTCAACAAGTCCATTTGACGTGGTACGAGTTCACCGTGGATTCGGAAAATCGGTGCTAGTCCAGTTGAAAGATGGACATCTGATGCTTGTATACCATGGGCTTCAATTAATAACTCTTGAATTTGTTCAAGGATATAACTCATCCCGTAATTCCCCCTTTATTCCACCAAAGATACCCGTATGACTTCATCAACGGTTGTCAGTCCTTGTTTCGCTTTCGTCAGGCCATCATCAATGAGCCATTTCGTCCCTTGCTGGTGTAAGTGCTGTTTAATGGAATCATTGGACCCTTTTGTCATGATCCATTCACGAATGATGTCATCCATTTGAACAACTTCATGAATGGGCAGTCTTCTTTTAAACCCTGTATTTCGGCAACTTTCACAACCTGAGCCTCTATACAGCTTGTCTATGGACAGTTTTCTTGATCGGAACAATTCTCGTTCTTCTTCTGTTGGCACATAATCCTGAATACAATCTTTACAGATTTTCCGTACGAGTCGTTGACCGACAACACCTGTGACAGAGGCAGAAATCAAATAAGGTTCAATACCCATGTCAATCAAACGTGTAATTGCACTGACCGCATCATTTGTATGTAAAGTAGAGAGTACAAGATGACCCGTCAGAGAGGATTGGATGGCAATTTCCGCTGTTTCCGCATCTCGAATTTCACCCACCATGATAATATTGGGATCTTGTCTGAGAATTGAACGCAACCCACTTGCAAACGTCAATCCTACTGATTTGTTCACTTGAATTTGATTGATTCCTTCCAGTTGATATTCCACCGGATCTTCAATAGTGATAATGTTAACTTCTTCCTTGTTCAAGCGGTTCAAGCCTGTATATAATGTTGATGTTTTTCCTGAACCCGTAGGACCGGTCAGTAATATAAGCCCATTCGGCTTATCCAACAGAGATTTGAAAGTCCGTTCGTTTTCTTCCGTAAAATGGAGCGTTGACATCTTAAGATGCATTTTTGAAAGGTCAAGAATCCGAATTACGACCTTTTCACCAAACATGGTCGGAAGAATTGAAATCCGCAAATCGATTTTGCTCTCATTCATTTTCAATTTAATTCTACCGTCCTGCGGAATACGAAACTCCGTAATATCCAATTCTGCCATTACCTTTATCCTTGAAGTGATCGCGCTTTGCATCGACTTAGAAAGAGATTGTTCGTTTCGTAGTACCCCATCCACCCTGAATCTGACAAGTACTTGTTTTTCTTGAGGATCGATATGTATATCACTTGCATGACTTTCAACAGCATCGGATAAAATCTGGTCAACCACTCGTACAGCAGATGCATCCATCTCATCAGATTTTCCACCAGGTAAAGTTTGACTCTCCATCATTTCTGGTGTTCCATAATATTTATTGATGGCTTGGATAATTTCAGATTTCGTCGCAATGACAGGCATAATTTGAAAGCCGGTAGATAACCTCAGATCTTCTATGGAGTAATAATCCATCGGATCCGCCATAGCTACGGTCAATTTATCATTTTGTTTTTTTATTGGTATGTATAAATTTCTACGGGCAATATCCTTAGGAACGAGTGAAGTCAAACTTGAATCAATCGGAGTATTTGCAATACGGATATGAGGAATTCCTAATTGGAATTCAAGCACCTCAATCAACTTCCGTTCCGTGATATAACCACGATCCAGTAGAGCGTCACCAAGTTTCTGGTTTCTTGGTTTATCCTTTAATACTTCGTCTAATTGTTCTTGTGTCACCATTCGTTCACTGACGAGGAGATCTCCTAATCGGAGTTTCATCGTAATCACCCTTTGGATACGTTTTGAAATCTTCTTATACTATCTTACTATAAAACACTTCAAAATAATGTTAAAATATAGATTATTATGAAGAAAGTAGTTGAAATTTGATGAATTTGAATCAAGAAGGGCTCTCTTTAATCGAAGTTCTCGCTACACTCGTCATTATCGGCATTGTGTTTACATTACTCTTTCAATCTACTGATTTCCTATCAACGGCTACCTCTCTTCATGATCATAAAAAAGAAGCTGCGCAAATTGCGGAACAAGTGTTGAAAGAAGCATTAGAACAACAAAAAGAAGGAATTCCTCAAAGAATCCCAGAAAACATAGAAGGCTATTCCATTGATATTTCGGTTACAAAACTGGCAGAACCCTCTAATCCTCGCACACCCCAACGCCATGTTTCCTTGTCCGGCGTCTTCAGCGATGAACAGACTCCAAAAATACTGACCGTTACCGTATCTTGGGGGGAATAAGATTGAACAATGAAAGAGGTATCACCTTAGTCGAATTGTTAGCCACATTGACAATCTTTTCATTAATAATTGGTGTTGTGTACAGTTTGTTTTCCTTTTCCCAGGCAAATTGGACACATACAAAAGGAGTGACTCAATCCGAATCCTCCGTTCAGGAACTGCAAATCGTTTTGACAAGAGAACTGGCTTCTCCAGTCAGTCTCACCTTCCAAGGAAACGAATTAAGGTTCGAAGGACAAAATGGATCTTTCTATATTCTGTCACTAAACGGTCAACAACTCAGTTTATCAAAGGGGGAAGATGATTTCTCCAACACGTCTTTATTACATACTTTCTCATTACCTGTCCAAAGAATGACACTTCAAAATAAAAATGATAGCGCCATTTCGACGCTATCAGAGGGTATGGGTTATCTTACCATTTATTACAATAGAGAAGGTTTAAAAACTGTTAACAATCAAATTAAGTTTCCGATAAGCCTTTATCAACCTGATTAGAGTTTTATGGCCTAATAATTTCTTGCTTTTTAGCAAATGTAGATGATTCAACAATTGATACATCTCTACCAGGAGCTATGTAAGATAAACGATCAAGGATGGGATTATAAAAATATCCAGCCAACACATATATGTTCCTATTAGAAGTAATATTTGATTGATTGATTTTAACATCTCCTAGAATGGACTGAAGAATAACACTGCTTGTGTTACTATGACCGGTTCCTTTCATTGTCGTTTTTTCAACTACAATATCTCCTAAAACTGAAGTGAAACCAAGTAAAGTATGACCGCTATGTGGTGCCTCAATCGTGTATTGACCTTTAAAGGTAATGGATCCAACAGAAATAATATTAATGTTATTAACTTTGTCAAAGACTTCTGAACTTCCTACCCCGAATATCGTTACATCTCCTAAAACAAGTTTACGATACCACTCTTCATCCTCACAAAGATATCTGAAAGGCTCTTTACAAATGGTGTACTTGTTGTAATAGAAATGGTTCAGACTTGCCTGACTGGTTTCTTGTTTATCGAATTCACCACATTTATCATTCTGGGTACTTTCACACTTATCATTTCCTTCACACTTATCATTTTTCTTTCCGTTACAATTATTTTTTTTATCATCTTCTTCATCCCGTTCCTCACCTTCTTCAGGAGCACCATTACCGTCGGAGCAACCTTCATCTGCTAGATTATATGTATTGAGAAATTCACAGAACGACATCCATTCTGTATTGTAAATGTTTCCGAACCAATCCTTTTGTTCGATCCGTACCATTCCCTTGTATACCGTTTCAACTGCTTCCATCTTATGTTCATAGTAGAATGGTTCGTTGTCATCCTTTTTTTGGTTATGATTCAAATCACCTGAAATTCCACGTACGACGACTGTATACTCTCCTATTAATGATTCTAGTTGTTGGGGGGTTAAACGATTTCCGTTTCCATCCTCTGCATATTGGTATAAGTCCAAATCATTCGTGTTGGATTTCAGTACGCTTAATGGGTTGTCTGGTGTATGTAAATTCGAGGTCAAATAATCAATTTTCATTAGATCTTCCTGTGACTGGAACGTCTCCATTGCACTGACAGCAATGTTTACAGCTTGTTTCTGATGTACAATTCTCGTATCATTCATCAACAATTTATTGAACATCACATAACCAGTTGGAACCAATATGCCTAATACCATGATTACCATCAATACGATTATCATGGTGCCACCCTTATTGGATTTCAGAATCCGGAGCATAGAACCACCCTATCTTTATATCACTACTTCCTCATTATCTAGTAAATTAGACTACATGAAAAGGAAAATATTACTTATTCCTTCAATGAAAATAGACGCACCCATGATTTGAATGCGTCTTACCCGATATAACTCGCGACTTTGTTTCTGCCTTGTTGTTTGGCGCCTGTATACATCGCGCGGTCGGCATTCCGGATCAATGTCAGCGGATCTTCTCCTTGTTCTGGAGCAGTTGATACCCCGATGCTTACCGTAATGTTAATGGTCTTACTTCTAAAGTCACCCAAGTCATTTTTAATTCGGAAGGCATTGGTTGAAATATCTTCCCGTATCGCTTCTGCCAACTCAATGCATGCATGATGCTCCAGGTCAGGTAAGAGGATGACGAATTCTTCCCCGCCATACCTTGCTACCGTTCCGTGTTGACCAATCATTTGCACAAGTCGATCAGCAACCTGACATAATACGATGTTTCCAGCCTGGTGACCGAACGTATCATTTACTTTTTTGAAATGGTCGATATCCAATAGAATGAGTGAGAAAGGTTTCGGATTATTTTCATATTGTTCATACATATTCGAAAGCTTGTCCTCGAAGTAACGATAGTTATACAGATTTGTAAGATGACAGCGTTCACTCTTATTTTTAGTTGCTTCATAATTCCTGGCTTTATCAACAGCAACTGCCAGGTAGTTGGACAGGATTTCAAGGATCATGACATGCGCTTTTTCAAACGCTCTCTTCTGGGTGGAAGCCACTGTAATCACACCGACAACCTCATAGTTTCGTATCATCGGCACAGATACGACCGATTGCGTCGTGATCGGAAGGAATCCTTTTGTGTATTTCCGCCATTGATGTCTTCCCTCGAACCTCATACTATGACCGCTCTCCCAAACCTTGCCACTGATTCCTTCTCCTTTGAACAGATAAGGTAAGTCCACGCTTTGGGCACGTTGGGATTCATATTTTCGGATGATTTTCAGCTGCTGATCGTCTTCAATATCCAATATGTATGCATAATCGACCTTCAGCATTTTCGTGATCCGTGAAAGGTATATATCCAATATCTCATCGACCTTCAAGCTTTCCGTCAATTCTTGCCCGATTTTACTCGTCGATTTCAATAGATGATTGATTTTCTCACTAGAATGATACATGCGCATGATGAGTGAAAGGACGACAAACGGCACACCTACAAAGAGGATCGCACTTGAACCGAGCTGAGAATAAAGGATGTAGAATGTAATTCCGACCGGTAAAATGAACATTTCCATGAGCATTTCCCACAGGAAACCTTTATCCAGAAAAGAGCTCTTTTCTTTGTACAATTCTTTCCTTAAGAAATAGAGGACAAGATGGTTCGTTAGAATGGCGGTGATTGAATAGCCGATGACTGGTAAGATTGCAGGATACTCGTTCATACCGAGTCCACCGATTTCCCCGCCTAATAGATAATAGACGATAGCTGCCGCACTCGAGACAATCATGAACATGAGGGAGCTTGTACCTAAACGATACAGAGGATACCTCAATTTCAAAATGGAAACGGCAATTGTCACTTGAACGAGTACGAGCTCCACCAAAAGACCGAATTGTAAAAAGACCGCCAATGAGATCCCCTGAATAAATGAGATATTGGTCCCTTTTACCTGGATCGGGAACAATGCTACAACGACCATTAGGATCAACATACCAATAATATCGAACCAGTAACCTTGTAAAGAAGGGATAGAGAAAGAAATGAAAGCATACAAAACCACAGCCCAAGCAGCGCCAAATATCAATGCCAGCAAACGTTTCGCATTTTTACTCACTCGTATCCCCCCTTTTATATTGTGAAAATCGAATTGAGACTTACGTACTACTTTTCTTTATCATATTTTAACAAACTATTCGAAATATTGTCACCAAAAATTTACTTTATTTTTTATTTTTAAAAAATTCTCGTATGGTTGAAATGAAGTAAAGAGAACCCGTTATGATCAATACCGAGTGTTCATCCACTTTTTCCAGCTCGTTCTGAATGGCAACCTCGTAATTCTCAGCTAGGTCTTTGTCCTTAAATGAACATTTGTCATAAAGTGATTCCGCCGAACTAGCCCGATGGAAGTCGAACGATGTGAAGGTAATATGATCGATGGTATCGTAAAGGATAGATAACATTTCCTCTACAGGCTTATCCTTCAAAGCACTGAATATCAACCTTTTCTTATGATCCGGATAATGAGTCTGAATCGTCTGTTTCAGGCTCTCGATTCCCTCTTTATTGTGGGCTCCATCTATAATGACGAGCGGATGTTGACTTACTGTCTCAAATCTTCCAGGCCATGACGCTCTTTTCAAACCAACTTGGATGTGTTGATGAGAAATGGCGAATCCCGATTCTTGTTGAAGCTTCTCCAATAAGACGACCGCCATGGAAGCATTTTTCACTTGATGGTATCCACTCATGTGGATTTCTAGGTCGTTGTACATATTTGACGGTGTTTTTACCGAAAATTGCTCTCCATCAACGAGAACCTTATGCGCCGAAATGGAATAATCGACATCCAAACGTGTCAGATCCACCTGTTTCTTTTCCGCATGTTCTACAATAATCTCTACTGCTTCCTGTTGTTCCACACCTGTCACCATGGGTATGTTCGTTTTCATGATGCCGCTTTTCTCGAAGGCGATTTCCGCTAAGGTCTCACCTAAGATAGCGGTATGATCGTACCCGATATTCGTAATCCCGGTCAGTATCGGAGTGATGACATTCGTTGAATCGAAACGCCCTCCCAGTCCCGTTTCGAACAGGATGATATCTGGTTGTTTGTGTCGGGCGAAATAAACGATTGCTAACGTTGTTACGACCTCAAATTCAGTTGGCGTACCTAACTCGGATTCAGCCACTTTTTCTACAACAGGCCGGACTTCATTGGCCACTTTTACAAGATCCTCATCCGGAATAGGTGTACCGTTGATTGAAATCCGTTCGTTGAATTGCTCGATATAAGGTGATGTAAACGTGCCTACTGTATATCCCGCTTCTTCCAAAACACATCGCATGTATGTGACTGTAGACCCTTTTCCGTTCGTACCAGCAATATGGACGGAGGTAAGGTCCCGTTCAGGGTTCCCGAGTTCTTCCAGCATTTTTTCCATACGTGTAAGACCTGGTTTCATGCCGAACGCAAGCAGTTCGTGAATCCAGTGCAACGTTTCTTCATATGTTTTCATATTAAAAACTCCTATGTAACTATGAAGAAGACGAATCTTGTTCGATTCGCCTCCTTCCACAAGTTAGTTTTTCAGTTCTTTGATTCGCTCTTCTACCTTTTGACGGTTATCGACGTACGTTTTTTCTTTCGCACGTTCTTCCTCAACAACTTTCTCAGGCGCTTTCTTGACGAATCCTTCATTACTTAACTTCTTCTGGACACGTTCAACTTCCGCATCCCACTTTTTATATTCATTTTCGAGACGTTTGATCTCTTCCTCGATGTCGATCAACCCTTCTAAAGGAAGGAAGATTTCAACACCACTGACGACAGAGGTCATCGCCTTGTCAGGGGCTACTAGATCCAACGCCATCGTTAGTGGTTCCGGGTTACAGAAACGATCGAGATAAGAACGGTTCGTTTCCAGTTGTTTCAGGGTATCCTCATCTCTAGGTTTCAATTGGATTTCAATCGGCTTACTCGGCGGTACATTCATTTCCGAACGGGTATTACGAACGGAACGGATGATCTCCGTGAGGAGCTTCATTTCTTTCGCAGATTCTTCGAAATGAAGGTCTTCCCGTTTCACCGGCCAAGAAGCAACCGTAATCGATTCTCCTTCATGAGGAATATGCTGCCAAATTTCCTCTGTGATGAATGGCATGAATGGATGGAGCAATCGAAGCGTCTGATCAAGTGTGTATGCTAGTACAGATCTTGTCGTCTTCTTTCGTGCCTCATCTTCCCCATATAGAGGGAGCTTCGCCATTTCGATATACCAATCACAGAAGTCATCCCAGATGAAGTTGTAGAGTGCTCTTCCAACCTCACCAAACTCATAAGCATCGATAAGCTTCGTTACCGATTCAATTGTTTCGTTGAGTCGGGTCAGAATCCATTTATCCGCTAACGACTTCTCGCCAGTTAGATCGATTTCATCATACTTTAAGCCATCCATGTTCATGAGTGCGAAACGGGACGCATTCCAGATCTTGTTGCCGAAGTTCCAAGTGGACTCGACTTTTTCCCAGTAGAAACGTAAATCGTTTCCAGGTGAACTTCCAGTGGATAGGAAGTAACGCAGTGAATCCGCACCGTACTTATCGATTACATCCATCGGGTCTACGCCGTTCCCAAGGGACTTACTCATTTTACGGCCTTCTGCATCTCGAACTAGACCGTGGATCAGAACGTCGTTAAATGGTCTTTCATCAGTGAACTCAAGTCCTTGGAAAATCATACGTGCTACCCAGAAGAAGATGATGTCATATCCCGTTACGAGAGCTTGAGTCGGATAGTATCGCTTCAAATCTTCTGATGTCTCATCCGGCCAGCCCATAGTGGAGAATGGCCATAAAGCAGAACTGAACCACGTATCCAGAACATCTTCATCCTGAGTCCAATTTTCAAGGTCTTTCGGCTCGGTGCGACCTACATAAATCTCTCCTGTTTCTTTGTGGTACCATGCCGGAATTCTGTGTCCCCACCATAACTGACGACTGATGCACCAATCACGGATATTTTCGATCCAGTTCAAGTACGTCTTCTCGAAACGTTCCGGTACAAAGTTTACTTTGCCTTGTTCTTGTTTTTGAAGCTCAATCGCTTGATCCGCTAGTGGCTGCATTTTAACGAACCATTGAGTGGAAAGGTACGGTTCAACAACTGCTCCGCTTCTTTCGGAGTGTCCGACAGAGTGCATATGTTCTTCAATCTCGAACAGAACACCTTGATCCTGAAGGTCCTTGATGATTTGCTTACGGCACTCGAATCGGTCCATTCCTTTGTATGGGCCTGCTTCATCATTCATCGTTCCATCTTCGTTCATGACAAGAATGCGTTTCAGGTTGTGGCGGTTTCCGATTTCAAAATCATTCGGATCGTGCGCCGGTGTAATTTTTACCGCTCCAGAACCGAATTCCATGTCCACATAATCATCGGCTACGATTTCAATTTCCCGTCCAGTGATCGGTAGTTTGACTTTCTTGCCGATGAGATCCTTGTATCGCTCATCCTCTGGATGAACCGCTACTGCCGTATCACCCAACATCGTTTCAGGACGTGTTGTTGCAATCTCGATATGACCGCTGCCATCAACGAGCGGGTATTTCATGTGATAAAGCGCTCCTTGAACATCTTTGTAGATAACCTCGATATCAGACAACGCTGTTTTCGTTTGCGGGTCCCAGTTGATGATATACTCGCCGCGATAGATGAGTCCTTTTTCATACAATGTGACGAATACTTCTTTAACCGCATTCGACAAGCCTTCATCTAGCGTAAAACGCTCTCTGGAATAGTCAACGGATAAACCGAGCTTCGACCATTGTTTACGGATGAACTCCGCATATTCATGCTTCCATTCCCAAGAAGTTTCTAGAAACTTTTCGCGCCCCAGTTCATAGCGGTTTGTGCCCTCTTCTTTCAGCTTTCCTTCAACCTTCGCCTGAGTGGCGATCCCTGCATGGTCCATTCCTGGTAACCATAGGGCATCGTATCCTTGCATACGCTTCGTACGAATCAATATATCTTGTAACGTCGTGTCCCAGGCATGACCTAAGTGCAGTTTTCCAGTTACGTTCGGTGGAGGAATCACGATTGTATATGGCTCTTTATCCTCTCCACCTTTTGCTTCAAAAAACTTCCCATCTAGCCAATATTGATACCATTTTGCTTCCGTCTTTTGCGGATCGTACTTCGTTGGCATCGAAATGTCTTGTTCTTGCATGGAAATTCCTCCTTTTAATATGGAATGTTAGTGATTTCAGATAAAAAATCTTCATTTGTTGATTTTTTTAGAAGTTCGCACCCTCACAGTCAATGATCTTGAGGTGACGCGAGCGTTGTTTCCCTATAAACTAAAAAAACCTCTTTCCATCCTCAAAGGACGAAAGAAGTTCGCGGTACCACCTTTGTTTGCAGTTCATGTTAAAACACAACAATGCAACTACACACCTCAAAACGATAACGGATTCAGATCCGATTTCTCCTACTGGTCAGTTCAGAGAAATTGCTCCTGGGCGACATTCAATTGCTACATCCTAAGGAACCTTTCAGCGGGTGGTTCCTCTCTCTAAAGGGCTCACAATCTACTCTTCCCTATCAAAGCCTTCGTATGTGATTGGATGACATTTACGCATCCATTTTGTATTTTATAGTTTACTTTTGAAATCTCTTCTAGTCAATAGGCTTTCCACATATTTTGCATTTTAAACAAAAATGGGCACCTCTCGCCCATGTTTATCATAACGTATACTATCACACTAATAGAGAGGAAAATGAGTATGAGGAAAAGGCGGGGATTTGATAAATACCGTTTCCAACACCATTTACGCCAATTCCGGAGCATTTGCGAACAATTCGTCTTTCCTTTGTTGATTTTCCAAGCGATTCGCACACTCCTATTTCCATCTCCATTTGACATTGCACTTGTGGTGATTCTGCTCGGTCTCCATTTGGCGATCTATTATGAGTTCTGGTGATCAACGTAACTTCTTCAGCGTTTATTCCATTTACTTAATTTCCCTTTTCAAAAACAAAAAAACTGACTCAAATAAGAGCCAGGCACTCAAGGTGTTTGAATGAACGTATTAGACCTTGGGGTTTAAAGGAGAGTGCCAGACACTTATCGGTCAGTCTTGTTGTTCCGGAATCGCTTCTTGTAAAAAGTGATCTGTGAACCGATCCAATGCTCTCATTACATTGAGCTTACGATCCAATTTGCGGACAAGATCCAGTTGTGACGTATCAGGAGACCCTTGATACAGTTGTATTGTAGAGAATACCGGTTCAGGGAACTTCAAGTAACTTGCTAATAACGCTTTCTCTTCCATGAGCAATGGCAAATGGCTTTCGTAGCGGTTGAGCCATTGCATGGCGTTATGCTCACTCCATTCTGGATATTGAGCTGCAGTCCGGAAGAAGTAGGCCAAATCACGAACAGGTGTATCGAGTATGGCACGTTCAAAATTGATGAAGTTTCCTTCACCCAATTGATCTTGCACGACATGACCTCTGAAAGGACGACCGTGACATAATACACTTCTGTAGCGTTGATGCTCCGCACATCCGTTGTACCATTCCGTCACCCTGTGTTTGGCTTCTTCAGCTATCCTCATCATCTTGTGGAATTGTGACAGGTATCGTAATTCGAATGGCGAAATGTATGTCTGCCTTTCAGCTACTTCTGTAAAACGCTCCATCTCGAGCTGTCTATGCTCAAAGCGCCTCAACAGACCAGCATAAGAGTCGTTCACGACCTCTTCTGAAAAGGACTGAGCTTTTACCGTATTGGCATGTAGCTTTCCAAGCTCATCAATGATGAAGTCCTCATATGCAAATTGATTACGGGAGTCGTGTTCATGCCACTTTGTCACATAATAGTACCGGTTGTTGACGACGACATATGGATCGCCATACTTCGTCGGGGTGATCGGTACAACGTGATCGTATTTCAATTCATGAAGCCGCTCCATGCAATGAAGGAACCAGTTCATTTCTTCAGGACCCATGTGGGTCTCTTTCAGGGCAAACGTCCCTTTTTTCGATGTAATCCTCTGGACTTTCCCATACGATTCAACCCGCTCAGGAAAGAGATCGTAATAATATAAGATCATCCCGTCAATGGATATCGATGCTGCCTTCATCTGACCACCTTCTTTGAACGATGATCAATCCAATAACAAACTTCTTCCACCAATACGCGATTGGATTCCCACTCACGCTCAAACAAATCGAGTGTAGCGCTCGCTGAGTTCGCTTCCCCTGATTCAAGTCGTCGGACACACCTTTGGACTTCATACGGAGCGATGAGTTCTGCAGCGAGCAATTGATCATACCCGCCTTCGATAGGGAAGTGATCGTGTATGGCATCTAATAGCTTATACAGGGACTGTGTATCGGTTGCAACTCTCCATTCCGATAATAACGTGCAGATTCCTTTCATACTTTGATCAGGCGGTCCATCACCACCTTGCCAGAATAACCGGCCATGAACTCGTTTCGCTTGATGAGGCATGATGGAAGGATCAAGGAAAGGAAGTTTCAAATGTCTATACCGATCCCGAATGGTTTCAAATGTGACCAACCTTCTCCTTGCCTCTGGAAGACTTCTATTCAATATAGGTAAATTGAGGTCTCTCCTATGAAGACCAAAGGATTGGAACCGCTCCTCCCGTGTCTCATGTTCGAAATCTTCCTGTACTTGTTTCGCTTGTTCGATGCCATAAGACAACAGTTTTCCGGCAAGCATGCCCCATACTTGTTCATGGTTATGCTTCGGGTATGGCTCGTATCTTTCATCATGAAGCGTCAAAAATTGATGCTCATACGGAAGAAACCAATGTCCATCTCTCGTCCGAAGCATCCGATCGGTCAACAGTTCATTGCTCTCAAGTCTTTCCCTCCATGAAAAATGCCAATTCATCGACTGTTCATCTGACCAGATCCGAATTCGCTTCGTGCCCGAATCAGATTCGAGCACTTCATTCTTCAGTTTCCACCTTAACGGTTTAAGGGAATAATTCTGTTCAATGAGCTCTAAAATATCCATGCTCATGACAACACCATCCTAACGGTGAGCCGAGACGGGTATATACAAAATTTGTCCTTCTTCAATTTCTTCACTTTCTAGCTGGTTGACTCTCATGAGATGACTGGTCGGAACGTCATACCTTCCTGCGATGGAATCCAAAGAATCCCCTGCCTGTGTGATGCACATCTTCATTTTTGTAAGGACTTCTTCATCTCTCGTCACCATTTTAGTCAGATACAATGCATTCTCTTCTCTAGGAGGCTTGTTGGCTGCAGGAGCTTCTTCCGCTTCATACTCCTCTTCGTATTCGTAATCGTATTCCGCCTCTTCCTCGTAGGAATACTCCTCCTCATACTCTTCTTCATACTCTTCACGATAATCGTATTCCTCATTAGAAGCGTATTCTTCTGCTTCTACTTCTTCCGGTTGACTACCCGGGCGATAAGAAGCCCCCCTCATGTAATTCAAAGAATACTCTTGTTGATTGTCATCCTGATCCACTCTACTTGAAAAACCGACCTGTGGCTGCGTTCTAGGTGCTTGATATTCAGCCGCGTCCATCTCATCATGGTCATATTTTTGTGGTGATCGACGAGATTCGAATTCTAGTATAGGGAAAGGATTAGAAGCTTCTTCCTCTGAAAAATCGTACTGTGTTTCGTCTTCCTGTTCGTATACCTCTTCCTGTTGCTGAGTCTGATACGCATGTTGATCAAACGTTTGTTCAGGTTCATATTGCGCTTCCTCTGCTTGTTTCTCATAAACGCCTGTAATACAGATGGATGCTGATACTTCAATACAAGACGGCGTAGGGATATCATAATCGAAGTGATCGACCCCAACATACAAGTCATTTGCATTCCGCACCCGACTTTTCGGTAGCGTAATGTCGACTGGGAAACGATGTTCCAGATTGACGGTTTCTTCCGTCGTATCCTCAAGCTGAGAAAAAGATCGATAGCTCAATGGATTAACAGATTGTTGGTCTTCTTGCGACTCTTCATCTTTACAACGATACTCTCCGGTCAAACATAAATATCCTCTGATGCAAATTTGATCATCCATTTCTTCAATCGTCACATCAGGGTCGAGAGCAATATTGTAAAGTTCCTCTACCTCCTGTCCCTTATTCAGCCAAACCGATTCCTCTATTGAAAATTGCAACTTGGACTGATTGCGCTCTGTCAAAGCAAACTCCCCCTCTCAACACAATTATTCCTGTACAATACAGGTGTATGTATGAGCGAGGATTTTATACCAAAAAAGGAGCTTGGCTTATGCCAAACTCCTTCCAACATTATTTCTGAAGCATGTCTGCCACTGCTTTGAAGGCATGGTGACTTGCTTCGATGGTCTTTTCAATATCTTCATCCGTATGTTTCGTCGACAGGAACAGTCCTTCATATTGGGATGGTGGAATGGAAATACCCTGGTCGATCATCGCTTTGAAATACGTCGTAAAGGCTACTAAGTTAGAAGAGCTTGCAGTCTCGTAGTTGGTCACTTCCTGATCTGTGAAGAAGAATCCTACCATCGATCCTGCACGATTGATGTGATGTGGGATTCCATATTTCGTCGCAGCTTCAGAAAGCCCATTTGCCAATCGTTCCGCTTTTCGATTGAACTCCTCATAGGACTCTTCGGTCAATTGATTTAATGTTTCATAACCAGCGGTCATCGCCAATGGATTCCCTGATAATGTACCGGCTTGATAAATCGGTCCACTTGGTGCCACCTGGTCCATGATTTCTTTTTTACCGCCATAAGCACCGACAGGAAGTCCACCACCGATGACCTTACCAAGGCATGTCAAGTCAGGAGTGACATCGTAATGCCCTTGCGCACAACGGTAACCGACACGGAAACCGGTCATGACCTCATCAAAGATCAGGAGAGAGCCGTGATCTGTTGTGATCTCACGTAAGAATTCTAGGAACCCATCATGTGGCGGTACGACGCCCATGTTACCTGCAACAGGCTCAACGATGACGCCCGCAATATCATCCCCATATTGTTCGAAAGCATAACGGACGCTTTCTTCGTCGTTATATGGGACCGTGATGGTGTTTCGTGCGATCGATTCAGGTACACCAGGGCTGTCAGGTAGACCAAGAGTAGCCACTCCTGAACCAGCTTTGATCAATAACGAATCACCGTGGCCGTGATAACAACCTTCGAATTTAAGGATCTTATTTCGTCCGGTATAACCACGAGCTAAACGTAATGTGCTCATCGTCGCTTCTGTACCCGAGTTGACCATTCGGACGATATCAATGGAAGGTACACGTTCGATGACGAGCTCAGCTAGTTTGGTTTCCATTTCATGAGGTGCTCCGAAACTTGTACCAAGCTCTGTCATTTTCTTCAGTTCTTCAACCACTTGATCATCCGCATGACCAAGAATCAATGGACCCCAGCTCAATACATAATCGATATACTCGTTATCATCCAGGTCATAAATCTTCGAGCCTTTTCCTCGTTTCATGTATATCGGATCCATTTCAACCGATTTGAATGCACGAACGGGGCTGTTCACACCTCCTGGCATCAATGGCGTAGCTTTCGAGAATGCTTCCTTCGATTTTTCAAACGATCGGTTATTCATCATAACACCCTTTCAATACGGATTAGTTTTTGTCTATATATCGTGCTGCATCTTTTGCAAAGTAAGTAATGATCAGGTCGGCTCCTGCTCGCTTCATACTCGTCAACTTTTCCATGACGATGGCTTGTTCGTCCACCCATCCATTCATGGCAACAGCTTTGATCATGGCGTATTCTCCACTTACATTATAAGCGACAAGCGGTAGTGGAAAACGGTCCTTCAATTCGCGCATGATATCCAAATACGCTAAAGCCGGTTTCACCATGAGGAAGTCTGCTCCCTCTTCATAATCGGATTGCGCCTCACGAATGGCTTCCATTCGGTTGGACGGATCCATCTGATACGTTCTGCGGTCTCCGAATTGAGGCGTACTATGAGCTGCGTCGCGGAACGGTCCATAAAAGGATGAAGCATACTTGACCGCATAAGACATGATCGGTACGTCGTGGTAACCCGCTTCATCAAGACCCGCACGGATCGCCGCAACGAATCCATCCATCATGTTGGATGGAGCGATGATATCAGCGCCTGCTTTCGCCTGGGAAACAGCCGTCTCGGCAAGTAGAGCTAGTGATTCATCATTCAATACATCTCCATTATGAATGACACCGCAATGACCGTGGTCCGTGTACTGGCACAAACATGTGTCTGCGATGACCGTCAACTGAGGGTAGTTTTCTTTCACATAAGTAATCGACTTCTGAACTATTCCATCGTCGGCATAGGCGGAAGAACCCTTTTCATCTTTATGTTGGGGTACTCCGAATACGATAATGGACTGGATGCCAAGTCCGACAATCTCATCCAACTCTTCATGAAGTCGGTCCAATGAATAGTGATGAACACCTGGCATGGAACCTACTTCTTGTTTCACATTTTCACCTTCTACGATAAATAAAGGATAAATCAGATCCTCTTTTCGAAGGACGGTTTCCCTCACGAGTGCACGCATGCTTTCTGATCTTCTAAGTCTACGATGACGTTGAAATCCGTTGTTCACAGTGTTTCCTCCTTTAATAAAAATGACTCAATCGATTGGACTAGGCCGTCTATGGTATATTCTTCAGCAATGATATCTGGGGTTATTGCATATTGCTCTAATGTTTCTGCGGTTATTGGACCGATGCAAGCAGTCAAGCAACCTTCAAGTGCCGTACCGTCACCTAATAGTTCGAAGAAAAAGTGGACCGTCGACGAACTTGTAAATGTAACGATATCAACAGAAGCGTTCGTTATTGCTTCCCTCAGCTCAGCCTTACGATAAGTATCAGCCACTGTTTCATAGGTGATGACTGCATCCACTTCATAGCCATTCTCTAATAACTCATCTCGAATCGTGGTCCGCGCTAAGTTGCCATGGGGAAGCAAGATTTTTTCACCAGGTTGGATCCACTCGATGAACTCCTTCGCAAATTGCTCAGCAACGAATTCTGAAGGATAAAAGTCGACGTTTACCCCGTAAGCCTCTAATCGTTCCAGTGTCTTCTTTCCGATCGCAGCCACTTTGCATGTATGTAAACGCTCAATCGGTTGTCCCGCTTCCTCGAGGCTTTCCATGAAAAACCGGACTGCATTTTGACTGGTAAAGATGACCCACTGATAGCTGTGAAGCTTTTGTACGGCTTGTTTGATCATTTTCGGATCATTTGGAGATTGAAAAGAAAGGAGGGGAATGACTAATGCTTCCCCTCCTTTCTTCTCGATTGATCGGACAAAAGGAAGCGCCTGTTCTTCAGATCTAGTTATTAAGATTTTTTGACCTGACAGCGGCTTCTCCCGTTTCATCATTGATCAAGCTCCTCTTTTACCCGATCCAATATCGTTTTCGCTCCTCGATCTCCGAGTCTCTCTGCTAATTCAATTCCGATTTCTTCAGGGTTCGTCCCCTCAATCGTATCTTTAATGATCGTTTTCCCATCTGGTGTGGAAACGAATCCAGTCAGTGTGATTCTTTCTGATTTTGAATCCAGTTCAGCAAGACCACCGATCGGCACCTGGCATCCGCCTTCAAGTGTTCTGAGGAAAGCACGTTCTGCTTTTACAGTGTCAAATGTTTCTGGACAGTTGATCTTTTCTAGCCATGTCTTCAGATCTTGGTCCCCTTCACGGCATTCGATTGCGAGTGAACCTTGTCCGACTGCAGGGATGCACACATCTTTCTCAAGATATTGAGTGACGATATCATCAGACCAACCCATGCGTTTCAGACCAGCGGCTGCCAGGACAATCGCATCGTAATCTTCTGTTTCCAGCTTCTTGATTCTCGTGTCGATATTTCCGCGGATCCACTTGATTTCGAGGTCCGGACGTTTCGCCAGCATTTGAGCTCCACGTCTTAGACTGCTCGTTCCTACGATGGCACCTTCAGGAAGCTCCTCAAATGTCAGGTGATCATTAGAGATGAGTGCGTCCCGGTAGTCTTCACGAGGTGGCGTACACGCAAGCTCTAAACCTTCGGGCAGGACAGAAGGCATGTCTTTCATGCTATGAACGGCAAAATCGATTTCTTTATCCATCATAGCTTGTTCGATTTCTTTTACAAACAGTCCTTTCCCTCCAACTTTAGAAAGGGTCACGTTCAAAATCTGGTCCCCTTTCGTCACGATCTCTTTGATTTCGAACTCGAAGGGTGCACCTGCTTTTTTCAACTGATCGATCACCCAACGGGTTTGGGTCATAGCAAGCTTACTTCTTCGAGAACCGACGACGATCTTACGCATAATTGGCCTCCAAACATTTCATAATTTATAGTTAAAATTTCCTTAGTACCAGAGATGGAATTCAGTCAATGTAGCCGCCAGGAAATAATTGATCAAGATGACAAGCAGCCCTGCTACGTTCCAATAAGCCAACTGTCTTCCATAAGTACCTTGCACTACTTTCAAGTATAGATAAAAACCGTAAACAATCAAAACGATGAATGAACTGATCACTTTGGCATCGTAAAAGATGGTAGGTGCCAAATTCATTTTATATCCGTAAATCAGACCAAGTATCAAACTTAGGAATAGGATGGGCACCCCTACAACATTCAGCAGATAAGAAAGACTTTCCAAACGACCGAGACTCTCAAAGCGCCACAATCGTTTTCCGACTTTCTTTTCTTTAAGCATATTATACTGGGTCAGGTACATAACCGAGAGGATGCTCGATACCGTAAAAGCACCATATGCGATGAATGCCATCGTAATATGGATGATGGCCAGTTCGTTGATCAATTGGTCTGAAAATGCGGGTGAAACGTAATTGTTCGGCGCAAACCAACTGACTGCCATCAATATGAACCCGATGATGTTCGTGAAAAACACAAAAAAGTCAACTCGGAAAAACCAGTTGATCAATAGTGAAAGTGTCACGATGACCCAGGCGTAGAAGAACAAGCCTTCATTCGGGGTCAAGATCGGAAAGCGATTCGTTTCAATGACTCTGAAAATCATAACAACGAGTTGTAAAACCCAGACAATAGAAAGCAACCAGAAGGCAATACGGTTCGCCTTCCGGTTGTTTTGTAAGAAATCTACGAAATATCCTAATACGCTCAAAGCATATAAAATGATTGTAAGATCATAGATCCACCTAATACTACTCACGCTGCAACTCCTCTCCGGGGAGCAAGACTAGTTCGTTGCCGGATTTGTTGTGGTTGATAGACTCTTTTCTGTCTGTTTCTCCGACACACTTTGTTCGCGAGCAAGGCGCTCCTCTTTCAATACGTTCTCTAACTCCTCTTCAATCCCGAATAATTGTGTGAAGAGATCCAAATTCTCTTGTGCATTCGGTTCAGCAGCAAGCTCTTTCACACGGGTGATCGGATCGCGAAGGAGCTGATTGACAATGCTCTTCGTATGCTTGCTAAGGACCTTCCGTTCACGGTCGGTCAAGTCAGGCATTTTACGCTCGATGCTTTTCATCGTTTCCCCCTGGATCATGAGGGCTTTTTGACGTAGGGCCGTAATAAGTGGCACAACACCGAGTGTATTGATCCAGTTCAAGAATGCTAATAGCTCTTCTTCAATAATCACTTTGATCTTTGCCGCTTCTTGCTGACGCTCAGCTAAGTTGGCTTCAACAATGCCTTCCAGATCATCAATGTCATATAAGAATAGGTTCTCAAGGTCTTGTAAGTCTGGTGATAAATCACGTGGTACAGCGATATCAACCATGAAGAGCGGCTTCCCTTTCCGCTTTTTCAGAATCGGAGCCACTTTCGCTTTATTCAAGACATATTCAGTCGACCCAGTGGAACTGATTACGATATCGGCTTTCAACAAGGACTCTTCCAATTGATCCATCGTAGAAGCTTGTCCATTGAATCGTGTTGCCAGTTCTTGAGCCTTTGAATAGGTTCTGTTCAATACCCTGATTTCTTCTGCTCCATTGCTCGATAGATGCTTCGCTGTCAACTCGCCCATTTTACCAGCACCGATGATGAGTACGTTTTTGCGTTCTAGTCCGCCGAAGATCTTTTTCGCAAGTTCAACAGCTGCATAGCTCACAGAAACAGCATTTTCACCGATATCCGTTTCAGAATGAGCACGTTTTGCTAGGGTAATCGCTTTTTTGAACAACTCATTGAAAACAGTACCTGTCGTACCATTTTGTTGTGCAGTAAAGAAACTGGAACGTACTTGTCCCAAGATTTGAGTTTCTCCAAGTACCATGGAGTCTAGACCACATACCACCTTGAAAAGGTGTTCAATTGCATCTTCTCGCTCATGGATCATCAGATACGGGGTCAAAAGATCCTTATCTAATGCGAACCACTCTGCTAAGAATGCTTTTATATAATAGCGACCCGTGTGCAGCTGATCTGCGACTGCATAAACCTCTGTACGGTTACACGTCGACACGATCACACACTCAAGTATACTTTTGGTTTGTCGTAATTGAATCAATGCACTTTCCAATTCATCAGGTTGAAAGGAAACTTTTTCACGGATTTCGACCGGGGCAGTCTTATGGTTCAATCCTACTTTTAAAATGTGCATCGTTCTTCACCCCCTGTTAGTATTATGTATCAGCATTGCTCAATCATGAACAATGTCTTCCTGTTCCACAAGCCATTATAACATGGACAATGAATCCATGAACGTAAGAAATGTGAACAGTGTTTGAAAGTCTTATGATAAGATAATTCTAGCACATGATTTCAGTATTCCCGAAAATGCTGAAAATAAATATGATACCTGACTCTATCAAGCCTCTATCCAACTATAATGTACCAAATTTCGTTCTTTTTCGCAAAAATCCAGCATAAGAGAAACCAATGACTAGAGGAGGAAATCATGAAACAAGGTGTTTTTCCAGGTACCCTGATTGCGGGTATCGGTCTGTATTTCTTATCTAAACAATGGGCAGTTCCTTTCATAGGAGAGATGGACCCACTGCCGGCATTCCTGCTGATCATCGGGATCGGCTTTCTGCTACAAAGAAAAGAACCGTATGCTCTTTTTTCAGGGGTTGTCATTTGTGGGATTGCGGTCCATTACTACGCAAGTGGTACAGTAAATAACTGGCCAGCGATTTGGGTCATCTATTTGTTAAGTATCGGAATCGGCTTCATCCTGCAATATAATAAGACGAAACAGAGCGGCATATGGCTAGGAGCTGCCTTGACAATTCTTGCGCTCCTCAGCTTATTCGCTGCAAACGCCACAGGTATCCTAGGAGAAATCGTCGCCTATACAGAGAGGTTCTGGCCAGTCATCTTGATCCTAGTAGGCGGGTACCTGATGAAGAAGAAATAAGGGAAGGTTGATTCTTGCTTAAGCAGTGCTTCTGGTTGGGTGAAAACTCGAAATTGCTCAAGTCACCACACCAGAGAGGCGTTTTGGTTGGGTGAAAACGTGAAATCGAGCAAGTCACCCCACTAAAGAGGCATTTTGGTTGGGTGAAAACGCGAAATCGAGCAAGTCACCCCACTAAAGAGAATCCTCCTGGCAATTTGATAAAAAAACGAGCTCAATCCCGATAGGATGAGCTCGTTTTTTACTTATAGTATAGAACTAAGGAAATCTTGTGTTCTCTTTTCTTTCGGATCGTTGAACAATTCTTGTGGATGACCGACTTCTACGATTCTGCCGTCATGCATATAAAACACCCAATCTGCGACTTCCTTCGCAAAGCCCATCTCGTGGGTTACAACGACCATGGTCATACCTTCCTTGGCCAGTTGCTTCATCGTAGAGAGAACCTCACCGACCAGCTCGGGGTCCAATGCAGAGGTCGGTTCATCAAAGAGCATGATATCCGGTTTCATCGCTAAAGCTCTTGCAATCGCAACACGCTGCTTTTGACCACCCGACAGCTTGGACGGATATACATTCGCTTTATCTGCAAGACCGACCTTATCCAACAATTCTTTTCCTTCTTGAATGGCTTTGGCTTTATTCATCCCTTTGACCATAGTAGGTGCTTCGATGACATTCTCCAATACCGTTTTATGGGGGAACAGATTGAAGTGCTGGAATACCATTCCGACCCTTTCTCGAACTTTGTTCAGATTATCGCTCTTCGGATCGATTTCCTTTTCTTCGATGATAATTTTTCCATCATTTTTGATTTCCAAGAAGTTGAGGCACCTTAATAACGTACTTTTACCGGAACCACTGGCTCCGATCAGGACGACCACATCATTCTCTTTGACAACCATATCAACGTCCTTCAATACATGTAAATCGCCGAATTTTTTATTTAGCTTCTCGATTTTGATCATTTCTCGTTTTTCGCTCAAATCCATTCACTCCTTTAATCGCTTGCTGATAGCTTGTTTTCCATGACACTTACGACTGCTGTCAGTAAGAATACGAGAATGAGATAGTAAACTGCAACGATCAAGAGATATGTCATGGAGTCAAAGTTGTTGGAACCTGCTGTTGTCGCCACATTGAAAAGCTCGTACATTCCAATGAAAGCAGCCAATGAGGAGTCTTTCAGACCGATGATGAATTGGTTGCCTAGTGGTGGCAATGCTCGACGGAATGCTTGAGGCAGAATGATTCTTCTCATCGTCAAAGCTGAGGTCATCCCGAGTGAACGACCAGCCTCCATTTGACCCTTATCAATTGATTGGATCGTCCCACGAAAGATTTCCGCAATGTATGCCCCGTTATGGAAAGCTAATGCGAGTGTTGCAGACCAAAAGCCTGAAATGTTCATCTCGGATAATCCGAAATAGAAGATGAAGATTTGAACGATCAATGGCGTACCACGAACAATATAAATGTAGATGTTTGCAATGACTTCAAGTACTTTTACCTTTGAAATCTTCAATAGTGCAAAAAATAATCCGATAAAAATTGCGATTAAGATCGAAACGGCCGTAACTTGTAACGTTAAGAGCATCCCTTTGAAGAATACAGGATAGCTCTCAATGAATGTTTGGAAAAAGTGTGAAAAACTTGGCAAAGTGTATCCTCTCCTTCAGCATCTGGTTAAGTTGCGAATTCAAAGTTAGTAAGCTAAAGATCTTATTAAGAAACGAATGTGCGCAAACTCTTTTGCGCACATTCTTGAATGGAAACAGATAGATTACTTACTTTCTTCTGGATCTGTTGTGATGTCTTCACCGAAGTACTTCTTACTCAATTCCTCCAGTGTTCCATTTTCACGTAGTTTTTCTAGTGCTGCGTTGATGTCTTCTAATAGTTTGTCATTTTCTTTCGCAACTGCGATCGCTTGCTCACTTCTACCAAGTAATTCTTTTGCAACAATATCAAATCCATTACCCATCGCTTCCTTACCGGTTACGAAATCGGTAATGACAGCATCATGCTTCCCATTACTTAGTGCTTCTAGAGCAGTAACGTCACTGTCATAAATCTTGATATTGTCTGTCAATTCTTCAGCTGTTTTTGCATATGTCGAACCTTTGGAAACAGCAATCTCTTTACCTTCTAAGTCCGCTTTCCCTTCAATATCACTATCTGGTCTTGTGAAAATTTGCGGTCCAGAATAGTAGTAAGGTGTAGAAAAGTCAACGGCTTGCTTACGTTCATCCGTTATCGTATGACTCGCTACCGCAGCATCGAATCGTCCCGTCTTGACACCTTCGACGATACTTGCGAATTTGAATTTCTGTTGATTCGGCTCTAATCCGAGTTCTTCCGCAACAGCTTGCGCGACATCGATATCAAAACCGGACATTTCACCTTCTGCATTGGTTGTACTGAACGGAGCAAATTCCCCGGATGATGCGAAAGTGAATTTACCATCTTCAGCGAGTTCGTAGTCACTGCCTCCCTCGCTTCCCCCTGCATTATCTCCTTCCGATCCGCCACATGCAGCCAGAAGCAATGAGAATGCTAATAACAATGTTGCCCATAGACTTAATTTTTTCATTCTGTTTTGACCCTCTTTCTACTGATTTTTTGGATACATCCACCGCGAGAAACATACAGTGATACTAAGGAACGCCCCTTAAAATGGTGAATCTTCCGACAATTACCACCATGTATGTATACCCTATTCTAAGGCTACATACACCTTTATTCTCTTTACCTCTGTACATTTCCCATATTTCTTAACTACGGTAAATCCCATTTTACTGGAAGTATCCATAACACTACCTTCTACATAAAAACAAAAAAACCTCCCTGTTTTTTAAAAACAAGGAGGTTCAGACCCTTCAAATAGGTCGAATGATGTATAAGAATGGCCTTCCTATTAAGACCTCAAATAGCTTTCAATGGTAGACCATACTTTTTCTTTCCCATAAGAAGTTTCAGATGAGAAAACTAGAATCGGATCGTCTTTATCCAACTGTAGCGTTTCTTTGATTTTTTTGACATGCTGTTGATGTTTCCCTTTTGGAACCTTATCCGCTTTTGTGGCAACGACGATGACCGGGATATCGAAATGTCTCAGCCAGTCGTTCATCAGCTGATCGTCCTTTGATGGTGCATGACGGATATCGACCAACAGTACGACTGCCTTCAAATCTTCACTCTCCATCAGATACTGTTCAATCATACGTCCCCAAGCATCACGTTCTTTTTTCGATACTTTTGCAAAACCATAACCCGGAACATCCACAAAGTACATGATGTCATTCAACAAGTAAAAGTTGAGGGTCTGGGTCTTACCTGGTTTCTGAGACGTTCTCGCAAGGCTTTTGCGGTTGATCATCTTGTTGATGAAGGATGATTTCCCTACATTCGATCGTCCTGCCAGTGCAATCTCTGGCTTCTGGTCGTTTGGATATTGTTCTTTTTTTACTGCGCTGATGATGAGCTCAGCTGTATTGATTTTCATTCTTTTTCCCCTATCAATGCTTCTTTTAATACTTGATCCAAATGTGAGACAGGTACGAAGGTTAGATCCTTCTTCACACTATCCGGAATATCGTCCAAGTCTTTCTTATTCTCTTCAGGATAAATGATTTTTTCTAGACCTGCCCTGTGGGCACTCAATGTCTTTTCCTTCAGGCCACCGATCGGCAACACTCGACCTCGGAGTGTGATTTCACCGGTCATTCCGACTTCTTTTCGTACAGGACGGTTCGTTAGAGCCGAAATAAGCGCAGTCGCCATCGTTATACCTGCAGATGGTCCGTCTTTCGGTGTAGCACCCTCTGGTACGTGTATGTGGATATCATTCTTCTCAGAGAATTCTGGATCGATGTTCAGTTCCTCCGCTCTTGAACGGATATAACTGAAGGCTGCTTGAGCAGATTCCTTCATCACATCTCCCAGCTTACCAGTCAGGGTGAGTTTACCTTTTCCAGATGAGACGGAAACCTCAATCGACAGTGTGTCTCCACCTGCTGTCGTATAAGCGAGACCGGTTGCTGCCCCGATCTGGTCTTCTACTTCTGCTTGACCGTACCGGAATTTCGCTTTTCCAAGATAGTCTTCAATATTTTTTTCGGTAATGATGACGCGTTTCTTATCACCCGACACGATCTGCTTCGCTGCTTTCCTGCAAAGGGAAGCAACTTGCCGCTCCAAGTTACGGACACCTGCTTCACGTGTATAACGGCGAACGACTTCCAGAATCGCTTCATCGCGAATTTGTACCTTCCCTTTCGTCAAACCGTGTGCTTCTGTTTGTTTCGGAACGAGGTACTGTTTGGCGATATGAAGCTTTTCGACTTCGGTATATCCTGCAATCTGGATCAATTCCATACGATCGAGCAATGGACCTGGAATTGTTGAGATGTTGTTCGCAGTCGTGACGAAAAGTACTTTCGATAGGTCATAAGGCTCTTCAATGAAATGATCACTGAACGTATTATTTTGTTCAGGGTCAAGCACTTCCAGTAATGCAGAGGATGGATCGCCACGGAAGTCATTGGACATTTTATCGATTTCATCCAGAAGGAATACTGGATTGACGTAACCTGCTTTTTTCATCCCCTGGATGAGGCGCCCAGGCATTGCACCGACATACGTTCTGCGGTGACCTCTGATTTCTGCTTCGTCCCGCACTCCACCTAGTGAAATACGGACAAACTTACGTCCTAACGTACGAGCAATCGATCGTGCAAGGGACGTCTTTCCGACTCCAGGAGGACCTACTAGACAAAGAATCGGTCCCTTCAATGAATCCGTCAGCTGTTGCACAGCCAAATATTCAAGAACACGCTCTTTGACTTTTTCCAACCCGTAGTGATCTTCATTTAAAATGGTTTCTGCATGATGGATGTCCAGATTATCTTCTGTTTGTTCCACCCAAGGAATCGTCAGCAACCAATCGATATAGTTTCGGATCACAGAACTTTCCGCAGAGGTTTGAGGCATCTTTTCATAGCGGTCCAGTTCCTTCAACGCCGTTTCCTTCACGTTTTCAGGCATTTGGGAGTCTTCGATCTTTTCTTTCAGAGAGGTTACCTCTCCGGCTTTCCCTTCTTTGTCGCCGAGCTCTTTTTGGATCGCTTTCATCTGCTCACGTAGATAGTACTCTTTCTGTGTCTTTTCCATTGATTTCTTGACACGTTGACCGATTTTTTTCTCCAGTCCGAGTACTTCTTTTTCGTTATTCAAGATCTTGATGATTTTATTCAATCGTTCTTTGATTTCTAACGTTTCTAGAATTTCTTGCTTCTGCTTGATTTTAAGCGGCAGATGAGAGGATACGACATCAGCAAGTCTGCCCGGCTCTTCAATATCTTGTACGGATGCGAGCGTTTCGGCCGTCACTTTTTTCGAAAGGTTTATGTACTGTTCGAAATATTGAAGCAGCATTCGCATCAATGCCATTTCTTCGGAATCCGCTTCCTGTCGTTCTTCAATCAGTTCTACATTAACTGCCATATATTCTTCCTGCTCATTGAACTGATGGATTTTTCCACGTTGAAGACCTTCAACAAGCACTCGGATGGTTCCGTTTGGAAGCTTCAGCATCTGATTGACCTTTACAAGCGTCCCCATATGATAAATTTCATCTTCCGTTGGTTCTTCTATGGCCACTTCTTTTTGAGTGGATAAAAAAATCTGTTGATCTTCCATCATCACCTTTTCCAATGCCTGGACAGATTTCTTCCGACCTACATCCAGATGGAGGACCATGCTTGGATAGACAAGCAGGCCTCTGAGTGGCAACAATGGGATTTCTCTAGTTTGAGCCATAGAAACACACCTCCAAATTCTATTTCAATCACCCTATAAACCGGCTTCGATTATGTATGTGATTATAGGTATTTCATCTTATCAATTTTACCCGTAATTCATTGGTTTGTCTAATGAGACACAACCTTCTTTACCACTAGAATCGTACACATAAACTCACACACATTTATTATGTACAATACCTTCTGGACCTATCGACAAAAAAAGCCCTCACCTCAGACAACCTTCGGTGAGGACTCCTGTGCTGAAATTTCTTCCACTCTTTCTTTGTGATACTGACCTTTGAACACTTGTTCCAGGACTTCTTCGAGGTGTTCGACGTACTTGATTTCTATCCCCTGGATTTCTTTCAGAATCGATTGCTGATTTTCTTTCGGTACGAAAACCGTTTTGACGCCAGCTTGGCTTGCAGCAGATACCTTCGCGAAGACACCGCCGACCGGCTTCACTTTTCCGTGGATGCTGATTTCTCCAGTCATTGCAATTGTATTATCCACTGCTATCCCTTTGATAGCTGAGTAGATCGCAGTCGCAATCGCGATACCTGCAGATGGTCCGTCAACTGGCGCACCACCTGGGAAATTGATGTGGATATCGTAGTTGTTCGCTGGCACGCCCATTCTTCTTAGCACAGTGAGCACGTTTTCTACTGAGCTCTTCGCAAGACTTTTCCTGCGGATCGATTTCGATTGGCTGCCGATGCTCTCTTCCTCTACGATTCCCGTAATCATGATCGATCCTTTTTCTTTAGACGGGATGACGGTCGCTTCAAGCTCAAGAAGCGCCCCAGTATTTGGTCCGTAAACAGCTAGACCATTGATATATCCGACACGTGGAACGGTATGGATTTTCGATTCCATTTTCGGTGAAAGCTGGCTGGAATGGAGCACCCATTCGATGTCCTCTTTCGTCAGGTTGTTCCGATCTTCTGTAATGGCTAATCCAGCCGCAATCTGCACGCTATTAACCGCTTCACGACCATTTCGAGCATATCGGGATAAGAGTTCTAATGCATCCTCTTCTATTGTAAAACTGATTTTTTCTACTGCACGCTTGGCAATTCGAACGATATCATTAGACGAGAGTTCTTTGAAAAAGATCTCCAGACAGCGAGAACGGATTGCAGGAGGAATCTCATCTGGTGTCCGAGTCGTCGCACCAATCAGACGGAAATCCGCCGGCAGTCCATTTTGGAATATATCATGGATGTGTTGAGGGATCTGATTGTTTTCCTCACTATAATAAGCACTCTCCAAGAACACTTTCCGGTCCTCAAGTACTTTGAGAAGCTTGTTCATTTGAATCGGATGCAGTTCCCCGATTTCGTCAATGAAAAGGACGCCGCCATGGGCATTCGTTACTGCACCTTGTTTCGGTTGAGGGATTCCCGCTTGTCCCATCGCTCCGGCTCCTTGATAGATCGGGTCATGGACCGAGCCAATGAGTGGATCTGCGATACCACGTTCGTCGAATCGAGCAGTTGTTGCGTCGAGTTCAACGAATACAGCAGTAGGGCGGAATGGTGAGCGTTTGTTTTTCTTCGCTTCTTCCAGGACGATACGAGCAGCAGCAGTCTTCCCTACCCCTGGAGGTCCATACACGATGACGTGCTGCGGGTTAGGTCCGCATAACGCTGCTTGGAGTGCACGGATCCCTTCGGCTTGACCGATGATTTCATCGAAGCGGGATGGCCGTACTTTTTCCGATAAAGGCTCACTAAGCGAAATGCTCCTGAGCTTTCTCAACTGATCCATTTCTTTACGGGATTCTTTATCTATAGAGACTTTCTGTGTTCGCTGGTTCCTCAATAAGTTCCAAAAGTATAGCCCGATGATGACACCAAAGAATAGTTGGATGATTAACGCGATTCCTGTCCAACTCATGCTTTCCCCTCCTGTATGTATGTTGATTATCCACTAGTATCTCCGAGCATGGGGCGGACTAAACGTTCAGATTTGGCAAAGAGTCAGATGAAGTTGGGACAGAAGGAGCTATTCATTACTATCGACAGGATTTTTTCCATTGATAGGGATGAATACCTACTTATACGTAAAAAAAAGCATCCCCATGTTGGGGATGCTTTTAGCATACAATGATCATGCACTTTCTTTTGGTGTTTCCTTCTTACCTTCCACCACTGTTCCATCTTCAAGAACAAGTTGTGGTGCGACTTTATCAGCAACCGTTTCTGCCGTGATGACACATTTGCTGATTTCTTCACGTGAAGGCAGATCGAACATGACATCAAGCATGATGCC
The DNA here is from genome assembly GCF_051842935.1 of Pseudalkalibacillus sp. Hm43. GTDB lineage: Bacteria > Bacillota > Bacilli > Bacillales > Fictibacillaceae > Pseudalkalibacillus. Next base: position 2,043,879 of record NZ_JBPXRR010000001.1, read on the forward strand.
TTCAATGATCGAACGCAATCCACGTGCACCTGTTTTACGCTCGATCGCTTGCTTCGAGATCTCACGAAGTGCATCTTCTGTGAATTCAAGTTCTACATCGTCAAGCTGCAAGAGCTTTTTGTATTGTTTGACAAGAGCGTTCTTCGGCTTCGTCAAGATTTCAACAAGTGCTTCCTCATCCAGTGGAGTCAAGCTTGCTGTTACTGGAAGACGACCGATGAATTCTGGAATCAATCCGAAACGGAGCAAGTCTTCAGGCAATACTTTAGATAGGTATTCGCCTGTTTTCAAGTCTGCTTTTTCAGAAGTTTCCGTACCGAATCCGATGACCTTCTTACCAAGACGGCGTTTTACGATCTGTTCGATGCCATCGAAAGCACCACCACAGATGAACAAGATGTTCGTCGTATCGATCTGGATGAATTCTTGATGAGGATGCTTACGTCCACCTTGTGGAGGAACGCTTGCGACTGTTCCTTCCAAGATCTTCAGTAACGCCTGCTGGACACCTTCACCAGATACGTCGCGTGTAATAGATGGGTTCTCGGATTTACGGGCAATCTTATCGATTTCATCAATGTAGATGATTCCACGCTCTGCTTTTTCCACATCGTAGTCTGCAGATTGGATCAACTTAAGTAGGATGTTCTCGACATCTTCACCAACATAACCCGCTTCAGTAAGAGATGTAGCATCCGCAATCGCGAACGGAACATTCAAGATACGCGCAAGAGTTTGTGCGAGTAACGTCTTACCGCTACCAGTAGGTCCGATCATGGCGATGTTACTCTTTGCAAGCTCAACGTCATCCGCTTTCTTAGAAGCATTGATACGCTTATAGTGGTTATAAACGGCTACTGAAAGAGATTTCTTCGCTTGATCCTGACCGATGACATAATCGTCAAGGATTTGTCGGATTTCTTGCGGCTTCGGTACATCCTTGAACTCCACATCTTCTTCAGTGCCGAGCTCTTCTTCTACGATTTCTGTACAAAGTTCGATACATTCATCACAGATATAGACACCTGGTCCTGCAACCAGTTTACGTACTTGGTCTTGTGTTTTACCACAAAAAGAACACTTCAATTGTCCTTTTTCTTCGTTAAATTTAAACATCTAATCACCCCTAAGAATGGTTTGGATGAATTGTTACTTTTAGTTATTTGTCATCATGTGTTTTTTACACATTGAAACATTTCCAATATGTGTTGAGTAACAAAACGTTCTTTTGATGAAACTATTTTATGTATACGATTTTATCACGAAGAAACGTAAAACAAAAACAATAAAGCTTTTAGTATGTCAAAAGTTTGCTGGTGATATGTATCAGTATAGTCATATTTCCTTAATGCGATTCCTCTAAACCAAAATATTTATTTTTTTGGTTATTTGTTACAAAACAAGGCACGAATAATCGCGCCTTGTTCTGTAATCAATCTTTCTTATATCTTATGCAACAGTCTTGCTGTTCTCTACAAGAAAATCAATTGCTTTACGTACCTTCAAGTCACCTTTCAATAGGTCAGGTCCGCCTTGCATTGCAAGCATCTGTTTCATTTTGTCAGTTTCCATTTGGTACATTTCAGCCATCTTTGTGATTTCTTCTTCAACTTCTTCGTCGCTCACTTCGATGTTCTCTGTTTCAGCAATCGCTTCAAGAGTCAAGTTTGTACGAACACGCTTTTCAGCGTCTTCTTTCATTTGCTCTTTCAATTGATCTTCTGAAGTTCCAGAGAATTGATAGTACATGTCAAGGTTCATACCTTGCATTTGAAGACGTTGGTCGAATTCTTTCATCATACGATCCAATTCGCTCGTTACCATCGCTTCTGGCACATCGATTTCTGCGTTTTCAGTTGCTTTTTGAACGAGTTGATCTTTCATTTCGTTCTCAGCTTGAGTTGATTTTTCCTCTTGAAGACGATTTTTGATCTTTGTCTTCAACTCATCAAGCGTTTCAACTTCTTCATTTGCATCCTTTGCAAACTCATCGTCAAGCTCAGGAAGCTCAAGTTGCTTGATTTCGTGGATTTTCACTTTGAAAGTAGCTTCTTTACCTGCAAGCTCTTCTGCATGATACTCTTCAGGGAACGTTACAACAACGTCTTTTTCTGCTCCTGCTTCTTCCCCTTCAATCTGCTCTTCGAATCCAGGGATGAATGAACCAGAACCGATTTCTAGAGAGTAGTTCTCAGCAGTTCCGCCTTCGAATGCTTCTCCATCAACATATCCAGCAAAGTCGATGACAACCGTGTCACCACTTTCTACTTTACCTTCTTCTTTAACTGAAAGTTCAGCGTGTTTCTTTTGCATTTCAGTCAATTCGTTTTGAACATCTTCGTCAGTCACTTCAGTGTCTTGCTTTTCTACTTCAAGACCTTTGTAGTCTCCAAGCTTGACTTCCGGTTTTACCGTTACAGTCGCTTTGAAGATCAAGTTCTTGCCTTTTTCCATTTGCTCGATGTCAACGTCTGGTTGATCAACAGGCTCGATTCCTGTTTCTTCAATTGCTTGACTATAAGCGCTTGGAAGTAGGATATCCAATGCATCTTGGTAAAGAGCTTCTACACCGAAACGCTTTTCGAACATAGAACGAGGTACCTTACCTTTACGGAATCCAGGTACGTTCACTTTCTTAACGACCTTTTTGAATGCTTGGTCTAAAGCTTCGTTGACACGTTCTGCATCAACATCAATGGTTAATACACCTTGGTTGCCTTCTTGTTTTTCCCATTTTGCACTCATGACTAAATTTCCCTCCAACATTTATCTTCTTAAAACTTCATTAACGTTCAAATGAGTTTACAACCACTACATTATAACACATGAACACTGGTTTTCAACTATTCGGCTGATCATCGGGTAATCCGATGTCTTTCATCGAAATACGCTCTATTTCAAGGATTTTTTCAACCACTTGTTCAACAGATGCTTCTTTCAAAGAAAAGGCTACCTGTAGCTCATCACTATCAAACTCGATGCCATTCATTCGATGTGCAACTTCCAACACACCAACTGCCCATAGTTGTTCGTTCAAAGGCTCGGGTTGGAATGGGTAGATCATAAATAAGTAATGGTCCCAAATTTGTACAGCCATCTCCATTAACGTAGGATTGTTCTGTTCTAATTCGTGAACGATGATCTTTTTGACTAGACGGTAAAATTGTCCGTCCGGTATGTCATGAAGTTCACTCGGTTTAACATCCATTGTTTTTCCGAATTTATGTATGTGGACCGTTTCATTTGCTTCGCCATCCTTCAACATCTGTAAGACGATCGTTTTCAATGAAGGATTTGCATCAGGATATGTAAGGTATTTCTTCAATTCTGTTCGTATGGTCGGGTGGTTTGGATCCTCAATGGACTGGACGGCTTGCCATTGTTGTTTGGAATCCTCGGACTTCAGCTGCTCTGCCAGTCGCTCCAACTCGTTTTGGGAAATGGACTTCGGCATGCTCTCATATGTCTCATCGTTATTGGAATCCTCTTCAGCCATTTTTCTACTGAAATAGAGTAATTGGTAGAAGTTTTCAGCCATTTGAGGTGGCAAGCTATTCTCCTGTATGACTGCTTCCAATATGTCGACCACTTCTTCATAATCTGCAAGTTGGATCAGAATCGATATGTATATTTGTAGAACATCGTAATATTCCCCGATATCCTTTTTCAATATCTCATCACACTTGATCTTGGCCTCTTGCAAATGACCTAATTCGACCAAACTTAAGACAACACCTATGTTTCCTTGCGGATGATCAGGTTCCATCTCAATCAATTGCTGGAAGTAATCCAGCGATTCTTTGAACTTTTTTTGTTTAAGGGCTGACATTCCTTTATTCACAAGCTTAGCAGTAAGGTTTGGGAAGTAAACGATTTTGCTGTCACGCGGCCCTTTACGGTGTTTTTCCAATTCAATCTCCCCGCTTTTCAATCGCTTAAAGCAAGTTTAGCAGTTTAATCTTGTAAAAACAAATGTAACCTTTCCCCTAGTATTACCATGTGTCTTTACATATAAAATGTCGTACAAAAAAACGCTTCCCTTCTTTTCTATGAAGAAGAAAGCGTCAATATGTATGAGATGGCGTCCCAGGAGCGATTCGAACGCCCGACCGACAGCTTAGAAGGCTGTTGCTCTATCCTGCTGAGCTACTGGGACTTAATAAAAGATATAAAACTAAATTCAAATCCTGTCCCTTCCTCTACAAGTATCTCATTTGTAGTCTATCCGTCGGGACAACTCGTTGTGAATACTCGATGCTTCGCTCGTTGCTGAGCTACTGGGACTTAATAATAAGATATAAAACTTGTTTCAAATAAAAAAGGACTTGATCTAGTTGTATAAATGGAGCGGGTGATGGGAATCGAACCCACGACCAGAGCTTGGAAGGCTCTTGTTTTACCACTAAACTACACCCGCGCATCAATCAGCGACAATAATTAATATATCGCATATCAACCAAAATGTCAAAGACTTTTTTAGGGTCGTGGGGGGCCCAATCCATTTATAAATGATACTCTTTTGAGAGTTCGGTCAACTCATTTCCATTGAATTCAAAGAAACGAACTTTGATATGACTTCGATCTTTGCATTCACAAATCGCATACGTCTTTTCCCTTCGACCACGAGGTAAACGGATGCTGCCGGGATTGACGAAGACGGTGCCATTCTTCTCAAATGATTCTGCCACATGGGAATGACCGAAGAAAGCAAGGTCTGCGTCATATTCCTCTGCCTTATAAGCCAGATTCATATACGACATTTTGACATTGTACAGATGACCATGTGTGACAAAGAGTCGGAATCCCTGTTCCTCCACGAGTATCTCGTTTGGAAAATCATCATGACCAAGATCCATGTTGCCCTGTACATTATGGAAATGACGAAGATGTTCATGGTCTGATTCCAACTCTGAATCACCACAATGAATCATCACATCTACCTGATTTTTGTGTAACTCCTGGATTTCCTTAAGTTCTTTTGATAGTCCATGACTGTCACTTACGACTAAGACATTCATTTTAAGGTCCTCCTTTTTAAAAAACGTTGTTTTTGCAGTCTTTGTTACCTTGAAAGTCGTTGATTTCCGATCCAGGATGCTCGCTTTCCGCGGGGCGTGCGGTGAGCCCACTCGTCGCTTTACGACATTGATTGGTCTCACCTGTCCCGCTGATCCCGCAGGAGTCTCGCACCTTGCTCTCCAATCAACTTGCACTAGGTGATTATTAAAAGCAACAATCTTTTAGAAGAGAGCCTTAATAAAAATACCAACGTTAAATTATAATCAATATAAATTAGAAGATATCATCCCACTGATTACGTAGCTTTTTCAAAGCATTGGATCGGTGACTGATTTTGTTCTTTTCTCCAGGTTCGAGCTGAGCCATCGTCTTATTTAAAGAAGGGACATAAAAGATCGGATCATATCCGAAACCATGCTCCCCTATTTTCTCTTCAGTAATGACACCTTCACAAGTGCCTTTCACGATACTTGTCTCTTTCCCTGGTTGGGCGATCGCTAAAACTGAAACAAAGCGCGCTGTACGTTCAGACTCATGAACTGACTTCAATTCATAAAGCACTTTATCCATATTTGCTTGATCGTCTTTCTCTTCTCCCGCATATCGCGCGGAGTATACTCCTGGTCTTCCATCTAAAGCATCAATGACCAGACCAGAATCATCAGCGATCACAGGCTGATTGAAACGTTCAGCGATGGCTTCAGCTTTGATCGTCGCGTTTTCTTCAAACGTTGTACCGGTTTCTTCGATCTCATCGTGAAAATCAAGGTCACGTAATGAAACGACGGACACGTTGAACTCCTCGAACATCGAGCGAAACTCTTTTACTTTTCCTTCATTATGGGAAGCTATAATGATTTCCTTCATGATTGCGGATCACCAATCGAATGCTGAATGTCACCAAGTGCTTCTTTCTGGATATCAATTAGTTCTGTAATTCCTTTGTCTGCTAGTTCAAGTAATGTTTGAAGCTGCTTATAAGAGAAAGTCGCTTCTTCCCCCGTACCCTGTAATTCAACGAATTCCTTCGCTCCCGTCATGATGACGTTCATGTCCACAAGTGCCTTGGAATCCTCTTCATAACAAAGGTCCAGAATTTCGCCCAATTCAGATGCTACACCTACAGAAGTTGCGGCGATGAATTCTTTGATCGGCATTTTCTTGATTACACCTTGCTCAACGAGACCATTAAAAGCAATCGCCATCGCAACAAATGCTCCTGTAATACTTGCTGTTCGTGTACCACCGTCTGCCTGGATGACGTCACAATCGATCCAACAAGTACGTTCTCCCACTGCATCCAAGTCAACCACTGATCGCAGTGCACGTCCAATCAATCGTTGGATTTCCATTGTCCGTCCTGAAACCTTGCCTTTACTGGATTCTCTGATGTTCCGCTGCTCTGTCGCTCTTGGTAGCATGGAGTATTCGGCTGCAATCCAGCCCTTTCCTTGATTTCTCATGAATGGCGGTACGCGTTCCTCGATACTCGCGTTACAAATCACCTTCGTATCCCCTACTGAAATTAAGACCGATCCTTCTGGGTGTTTGACGTATTCGGTTTCTATATGTATGTTTCTCAATTGATCGTTTGATCGTCCATCCGTACGCATATCGCTTCCTCCTCTATGTTTCGAACACTATCGGTTAGTATGACCAACTTCAACTAAAATTTTCGAGAACTTCATCCTTTACATAGGAAAAAGGCGGCTATAATAACCGCCTCAGTTCTTACTTATGGTAACATATTTATATTTTAAAATTCTACTTTATTCACATTAACAGGTCTTGAGACAGGTTCTGTCAGTTTCTTGCCTTCCTCGTTCATTACTTCACTTTTTCCATCCACTTTCACTAAGACTTTATCGACACCTGCAATCTCAGTGAGTGACAAGACGAGAGAATTCAAGACCGCATCCGAGATCGCTGTGTTACTCTGTTCACTCAAGATCGCTTCATTGAAATTCAACGTCACGACTCCATCCTCTTCGACTGGAGCACTGACTAGTTCAACCGTGTTTCGGAAGTCTGTGAGTAGGCCGGATTGAAGCGCTGGCCCGTTCAACAACTCGTCAACGGTTGTTTTCACTAGATTGTCTTTTCCAGAAACGACTCTTGTGACAGGCACATAATAATACTCCTTACCATTCTGACCGATGAAATAGACCGTGACTGTCTGACTACCTGTGACATCGACAACGCCATTTGTCTCAATGTTGATTCCGTCTGACCGACTGACGCTATCCCCGATCGGTGTTTGGTTGACCGGCATCACTTTTTGGTCGATACCATTGATACGAATTTTTACTGCTGATACATTATCAAATTGAGTAAGCGTGTACGTTAAGGATTGGAGGATCTTCTGCTCATCTTCTGGAGCATACTCTTTGAACTCCTCTGAAAAATCGACGACTGCAATGCCTTGATCAATGTTCACATCCAACACTTCAGTTCCCGCTGGTAAAACGGCTCTCATGCCATTCGGGATCATGTTCGATACTTTACCATCTTTGACGAGATGCTCGACAACCTCTTTTGCCGGTTCTTGTGATAATGGCAAGTTCATCGTCTGAGGGACAACCAGCCCATTTTCATCAATTAAGTATACTTGCAATTGTTGAGCGTCTGTCGCTCCTGCTGGTGCATCTTTTCCATGAGCCATTGCATCCTTGTCTTCCCCATTCTCATCAAGTGACTCCCCATCTTCAAGGTAATTCACTTCTTGAGGTGGATCGATTTCATTATTTGTTTTTTCCGTTAACAGTCCACATCCTGAAGTTCCGATTAATAGGCCTGTTAAAAGAGAGATGAATACGATTCTTCTCTGCTTTTTTCTCATTCCTTTCCCTCCCACAGTGGTTTGTACTACTATATATACGAGCTATTCGCCCGATTAGACCAACTTGTATTATTTTAGAAAATGGAATGTAAAAAAAAAGAGCATCCCACAAAGGGAATGCTCTACTACAATTCGATATGTTCAATGTACTTGACGCTTTGGTCAAACCACTCTCTCGAAAGTCTATTGAAAATCTCACTAGATCCAGTCGTAAAAAACCGGTGTTCAGGCATTTGATCATCTGTATTCAGCAAATCGTTATAATACAAAATCGTACTTACCTCCCGAGCGGTTTCCGCACCAGATGATATGATCGTTACGTCGACACCCATGACGTCTTTAATCACTGGCATCAAGATCGGATAATGTGTACAGCCTAATATGAGGGTATCGATCGGCAGTTTCATAAGCGGTGCAAGCCGTTCATAAACGACTCGTTTCGTATTTTCTTCATGAAGCATCCCGCTTTCGACTAATGGTACGAATTCAGGACACGCCAAACTATGGACGTTCACCTTACTATCTATGTTATGCAACGCTTGCACATAGGCTTTACTATGGATGGTTCCCTCTGTGCCAATGACCCCGATTTCCCGGTTCATCGTAACTTTGATAGCAGCTCGTGCGCCAGGATGGATGACACCGACCACGGGAATCTCTAAGGATTGTTGGGCTTCTTCCAATACAGCTGCAGTCGCTGTATTGCAAGCAATGATCAACAGCTTGATATCCTTCTCCAATAAATAATCAATCATATTCCATGTAAAAGTCCGCACTTCTTCTAATGGACGCGGTCCGTATGGACAGCGGATCGTATCACCTAAATAATAGATTTTCTCTTTGGGCAGCTGCCGCATCACTTCTCGAGCGACCGTCATACCACCTACGCCAGAATCAATAATTCCAATCGGTCTTTTCAAGTAAACCCCTCAATTTCTATGTATGTCTAGTTCGGATGATACATATCCATCTTGTCATACAGCAGATGCAGACTTTGATGGAGGTTTTCGATCTCTTGATCCGAAAACTGTTCGGTCAACTCTTTTAAATAATTCTGTCTTCGCTTGATGACCTCTTCTATTATTTCGTACCCTTTATCGAGTTTCTGTATGCGGACGACGCGACGGTCTTTCGGGTCCCGAATCCTTTGTACGAGACCGTTCTTTTCCATACGGTCGATCAGATCCGTCGTTGTACTGTAGGCGAGGTACATTTTATTGGATAAATCACCGATTGTCATTTCATTTTGTTCAAACAACCATTGTAATGCAACGAATTGTGGTGGGGTAATTGAGAAATCGTTGAGGATTTCTCTCCCTTTTTGTTTAATATGTGCTGAAATCATTCTTAATGCTTTTTCCATTTCATTGATTTTTTCTTGTTTTAAATCCAAAGACGTAACCTCCTGAACATACTGTTACATCTATTTTGATTGGTTTAGTCGTATTTTTCAACTTTTATTATTTTGTCCTTGCAACTATCGTGGAGAATCAAAGGCTTTCAGTCCTTCATTTTAGTAATATCTCCATTTGAGGGATAGATTCAGCCGCTTTCTATCCTTCATTTCAGGGAAACCTCTATTTGAGGGATAGAATCAGTCACTTTCTGTCCTCCATTTCAGGGAAACCTCCATTTGGGGGATAGATTCAAGGCTTTACGATTCGCCTAATCTCCAAAATCACAATATGACGGTACAAAAAAACGCCTGACTCCTACTTTAGAGTCAGGCGGCTTTCTTTATTTCAAAAAATGCTCTTGTACGTATTCTTTTACTTTTTGATCAGAATCCATTTCAAGGATGGCTTCAATATGAGAAGCGATCGTCTCTTTGCTCAACTTTAGAAGCTGTGAACGTGCTGGCAGGATGGATGTCGCACTCATGCTGAATTCATCCAGTCCAAGTCCGAGTAAAATCGGAATCGCGATTTCGTCTCCAGCCATTTCACCACACATACCAGCCCATTTGCCTTCCTTGTGTGCCGCTTCAATGACACTTTTAACAAGACGTAAAATCGCCGGGTTGTATGGTTGATAAAGGTAGGAAACCTGCTCATTCATCCGGTCAGCAGCCATCGTGTATTGGATGAGATCGTTCGTTCCGATACTGAAGAAATCCACTTCTTTGGCAAAAATGTCAGCCATGACTGCAGTAGAAGGAATTTCGACCATCATACCAATCTCAATCGCATCAGAAACTTCCACATTTTCCGATTGAAGCTTTTCTTTCTCTTCCATCAAAATTGCTTTTGCTTGGCGGAATTCGTCCAATGTAGCAATCATCGGGAACATGACTTTCAAGTTTCCTAACGTACTTGCTCTAAGCAGCGCGCGCAATTGAGTACGGAAAATATCTTGCTGATCAAGGCACAACCGAATCGCTCGGTAACCGAGGAATGGGTTCAGTTCCTTCGGAAGGTTCAAGTAAGGAAGCTCTTTATCTCCTCCTACATCCAGTGTTCGGATGACAACTGGCTTCCCTTCCATTTGTGAAAGGACCTCTTTATAAGCTTCGAATTGCTCTTCTTCTGTCGGCAATTGGTCACGGTTCATGTAAAGGAACTCTGTGCGGTATAGACCGATTCCTTCTGCACCGTTATTCAACACACCAGGAAGATCCTTCGGTGTCCCGATATTGGCTGCCAACTCCACGTGTACATCATCAGAAGTGACCGTACGCTCGTTGACGAGCTTCGCCCATTCCTTTTTCTGCTCGAGAAATTGGTTCCGTTTCTCTTCATAAGTGGATCGCTCTTCTTCGGTAGGATCGATGATGACCTCACCATCAATACCATCAATGATGACGATCGTTCCATTCTCGACAGAGTCGGTGATCGTTTTGGTTCCGACAACAGACGGAATTTCCATGGAGCGCGCCATGATTGCGGAGTGGGAAGTACGTCCTCCGATATCTGTTGCAAATCCTTTGACGAATTGGCGGTTCAATTGTGCTGTATCAGAAGGCGTCAAGTCATCGGAAATGATGATCACTTCGTCCGTAATCATACTTGGCGTATTGAATTCAACTCCCATAAGATGAGCTAAAATACGCTTTCGAACATCACGGATGTCTGCTGCTCTTTCCTTCATATATTCGTTGTCCATATTTTCAAACATGGAGATGAACATACCTGTGACTTCATCAAGAGCGAATTCTGCGTTGACGTTCTTTTCGTTGATTTTCTTTTTCACATTATCGATCAGTTCTGGGTCTTGCAAGACAAGAAGATGGGCAGCAAAGATTGCTGCCTTATCTTCTCCAAGTTCTTTTTCAGCATGGTCTTTGATCGCTTCAAGTTCATTCTTCGATTTTTCAATCGACTCTTGAAACCGTTCGACCTCTTGAGCTGGATTTTCAACCACTTTTTTCTCGACGTCAAGAGCTGGATTTTCAAGTCTGAATGCTTTTGCGATCGCAATCCCAGCTGATGCGCCGATACCTGTAATGCGTTGACTCATTACTCAGCCAGTCCTTCTTCCTTCAAAAGATTGCTGAGTGCAGACAATGCGTCTTCTTCATCATTTCCGTCTGCCTTGATTGTGATTTCAGAACCTTGCTGAATACCCAGGGACATGACACCCATGATCGACTTCAAGTTTACTGCTTTTTCTTTATGGACCAATTCGATTTCTGAACTGAACTGCCCTGCTTTATTGACCAATGTAGTTGCTGGTCTTGCGTGAATTCCTGACTCACTTGTTACTGTGAATGTTTTTTCTGCTGCCATAATGCATCTTCCTTTCTATTTTTCAATTGAGATGATGTCTTCTTCACCGTGGTCTACAGATCCAGACTTCTCTATTGTTACTTTTTCTCCATCTTGAAGATTTGTAAACACGATCGGTGTAATTGTTGATTTTGCATGTTCAGCAATGTAGTCAATATCTGCTTTCATCAGCTCTTGACCTTGCTTCACTTCATCACCTTGCTCAACCATTACTTCGAATCCTTCTCCCTTGAGGTTGACCGTATCAATACCGAAATGGATCAGGATTTCTCTTCCATCGGTCGTTTCCAATCCAATCGCGTGCTTGGTTGGGAATACGTTCATGACCTTCGCATCAGCTGGCGAAACGACTTTGCCATCTGATGGCTTGATCGCGAATCCGTCACCCATCATTTTTCCAGAGAACACTTCATCTGGTACTTCAGTGATCGGAAGGAGCTCCCCTTTGATCGGAGCTACAATCGAAGCTTTTTTCGCATCGATATCTGTTGCAAGTGCTTCTGGACTTACGTCTTCAATCTGCTCTTGAACTTCTTCTTCAGGGTTCGTTTCCACTTTACGCGGGCGTTTACCCTTCATGATGTCTTGCATTTGCGATTTGATGGAGTCGGATCGAGGACCAAAGATTGCTTGAATATTGTTCCCTACTTCCAATACTCCAGATGCACCTAATTTTTTCAATCGGTTCTTATCGACTTGCTTCACATCGTTGACGGAAACACGTAGACGCGTGATACAAGCATCCAAGTGAGAGATGTTCTCTTGTCCACCAAGTCCTTCAAGGATGTTATATGGAAGATCATCAGCTTCACCAACTGGTGAGCCATCTTCATCGTCTTCTTCAACATCTTCGCGTCCAGGCGTCATCAAGTTGAACTTACGAATCGCAAATCGGAATCCGAAGTAGTAGATGACCGCAAAGACCAATCCTACCGGAATGACTAGCCACCAGTTGGTTTGCGGGTTGATGACACCGAACAGGATGAAGTCAATCAAACCACCTGAGAATGTCATACCGATTTTGACATCTAACAAGTGCATCGTCATGAATGACAAACCAGCAAAGATCGTATGGATACCGAACAATACGGGTGCTACGAATAGGAATGAGAATTCAATTGGTTCAGTAATACCAGTCAAGAAAGAAGTCAATGCTGCAGAAGCCATGATCCCTGCTACGACTTTCTTACGTTCTGGTCGTGCTTCATGATAGATCGCAAGTGCTGCAGCTGGTAATCCGAACATCATGAATGGGAATTTACCTGTCATGAATGTTCCTGCAGTCAAGTTTTCAACACCATCTTTAATTTGTTCGAAGAAAATACGTTGGTCACCACGTACGAGCTCCCCAGCTTCATTCGTGTAAGAGCCAAATTCAAACCAGAACGGTGCGTAGAAAATGTGGTGCAGTCCGAATGGAATCAACGCACGCTCAATCACACCGAATACGAAAGCGGAAAGGGTCAAGTTCGCATGAACCATGTTTTGTGAGAACGCGTTCAAGCCATCCTGCACTGGTGGCCAAATGAATGTCATGATGATTCCGAGTATGACTGCACTTGCTGCAGTTGCGATCGGAACAAAACGTTTCCCAGCGAAAAATCCTAAGTAAGAAGGCAATTCAATATTGTAAAATTTGTTGTACATATAAGCGGCTACGATACCGAGTATGATACCGCCGAATACCCCAGTCTGTAATGTGGGGATCCCTAGGACAAGTGCAAAAGCCGGATCGACATTTTCCCCCGTCACATCTGCAATTTCCAGACCTTCAATCACGCTCATCGTGACATTCATGATCAAGAATCCTACAGTTGCAGCAAGACCTGCTACTCCATCACCACCGGCTAATCCGATGGCCACCCCAACAGCGAAGAGTAAAGCCAAGTTTCCGAATATGATTCCACCAGCCGATTCCATGACTGAAGCAATCAGTACCATCACGTCATTCTCTAAGAATGGCGCCATTTTAAGTAACGTTGGGTTTTGCAATGCATTACCAAACGCAAGGAGCAGTCCTGCTGCTGGTAAGATCGCAACCGGAAGCATCAATGCTTTACCGACTTTTTGTAACGTACCAAACGCTTTTTGCATTCTCTTTACCTCCATTGACAGTTTTTATAGTTTCACAATAAAAAAGAATACGTTTACATCATTGTGCTAGCAGGTGTTAAGAAAAATAAAAAAGGCATGAGTAAAGAACGAAACACAGCTAAAAAATAGGTTCCCCCATTTTCTGTATTTCAACCTTCTTCACTCATGCCTGATCGAATCAGTAACACGTAAAGTTCGTGTATTCTTTTTTATTGAGATGAAAGCCTTTGCAAATGCATTGTTAGATAAACTGCTTCAGCATCTGAAACCGTCTTACCTAACTGACGTTGCAATACTTTCATTAGTTTCCAAGCAGTATTGTAGCACACCGGGTATTCTTCTTTCAAGACTTTTGCTAATCGATCTTGATTCCCGACTTGTTCTCCTGATTCGATTCTGTTGATGCCCCGACGGAGATGTTGGATCAACCGCATGTAATTGATGCTGCTTTTATCAATCGAAATCTCTAATTGTTGCTCGATCATTTGAATCAGCGTATTCATCAATTGGGAGTACCTGTTGATCTCGGAAAGAGAACGGTTGGTTGCTGCACTGTGTAGGTGAAGGGCGATGAAACCTATTTCGCCATCAGGTAAGTGCACATCCAGGTGCGCTTCGATCATTTTGACAACCTCTTCCGCAGCCGAATATTCCTTCGGATACATCAATTGCGTCTCTTTCAGGAACGGATTGACGATGTCCAGCCCTTGCTGAACTCTTTTTATGGCAAAGGCTATGTGATCCGTCAATGCGATATGGATGTGTTCATCGAACTTGACACCCAATTTTTGCTCGCTGTATTGGATGATGTCGTTCATGACTAGAATGATGGATTCATCAACTTGTGCGACGAGCTGCTTATACTGATGTTGTTTCTCCTCATCCTTCATCACATAGAGCTTGTCCGCATCAGAGGATTCCAGCTGATCGCCCGCTTTTTTGGAAAAACCGATTCCTTTTCCAATCAACACAGCTTCTTGTTCATCTGGACTCTGCGCGATGACCACATTATTATTGAGTACTTTAAGTATTGTATAATGGGCAACCATGTCATGCCATTCCTTTCAAACAAAACAACCTTATGAAACGTCAACATCATACCGAATCCAACCGGTAACGTCAACTTTTATGCTAAAACCTTACAACAACAAAAAAAGAGCGGCTTTCACCTTTATGAAAGCCGCAAACCTCTAAATTTCCAACTCGCCAAGCCGCAGTAGCTCGACGACAGCCTGGGAGCGCCCCTTGACACCTAACTTCTGCATCGTATTCATGATGTATTTTGAAACACAACAAACTAATCCAAGAAAGTGTAAATTTCCACACTTTGATCAGGCATTATGACTAACTTTTCTATCAGCCGTTTTAACGTTAAGTGAAGATCATCAAAGCTCTCATATGATAAAGTTTGTAACTCTACAAGTGCATCTCTAATATTTTGCTTGTACTGCTCATGGTCTTCTCTTCTAGAAAGTTTATCTTCAATACTTTCCATCTTTTTATTTAGGTTAGAGATTTCTCTTTCATAATGTTTTTTTTCAAACTGATATTGTTTTTCATCAAGTTCATTTTTCATCCTTTGCTTTCTCAACTCAAACAGGAACATCCTATTCTCTTCCAATGAACTTTCTATACGAGTTTTTTCCTTATTATTAAGGATGTGATTTGCTTCACCTTGTTGTATTTTAGTCTTCTCCAATTCTTTATCAATGTCAATTCTGGATTTTAATTTTTGTGCAACCTCTTCAATTACAGAATCTCTAAAATCATAGTAAGGAATATAATTGTTATTATCACAACCCTTTTCCCCTAGCCTTCTCCGCTTAGAACAAATTAAATAACGGTATTCCTTACCATCTTTCAGATTTTTTCCATTTTTGCTCTTCATTGTGACCATACTCGAATTACAACTACCACAAAAAATAAATCCGCCAAAAACATTGACTTTTTGTCTTGGACCTCCTCTTTTTCCTCCACTACGTCTCCTTCGAATTTCTTGTGCAGCTTCAAATAACTGATCATCAATTATTGGATCCCAATTCTTCTCTTCGTTACGATTCCATAACTCTTTAGAATTAAGTTTTTGTACTTTTTTTCTATTGGTCATATTACTTAAATCATCATAAACCTTAACAACTGCAAATTTGTTATAAACGTTTCTTCCTGTATACGCTTCATTGGTAAGTATTCTGTTTATAGAGCTGATACCCCAAAGTCCATCTTTAGGTGAGGGAATTCCTTCATTGTTTAGGCATTTTACAATACTCTTTTCACCCATATTTTGGTGAACATATAAATGAAATATTCTTTGTACAATCTCTGCCTTTTCATTTATAACTAATGTTTTGCTAGAATCCGTTTTCTTTTTTGTGTATCCATATGGAGCAAAAGAACCAGTAAAGTTTCCTCGTTTTGCTGATTGTCGTTTGCCTCTTCGAGTTGATAAGGAAATTTGTTCTGCTTGTTGTTGGGCCATCATAGAAAATAAAGTGAATTTCATTTCCCCTTGGTCGATTTTTGAGTCATAATTTTCTTCTATTGATATCAGTCTGATACCAAGTGCATCGACGAGTTTACGCTTTAAGTTCAATGCATCAAGTTGATCACGGGAAAAACGAGAAATAGAAGCAAAAATCAATGTATTAAACTTTTTATTTTCTGCATCTTTAATCATTCGTTGAATTTCTGAACGTCCTAAAATATTTGTACCAGATGATCGATCTTCATATGTGTATATAATATTAAGGTTCTCTTTAATAGCTTTTTCTTCACATACCATTCTTTGATGTTCTGGCGAATCTTTTTGTGTTGCTTTTAATGTTGATACACGAACATAACTTGCGGTAATGTCGTTTTTCATAAGCATCTCCTTTAACATTGACAAAGCCCTAGTCATTATGTCTAGGGCTTTGTTGTTACTAATATTCTAATGAGTATCATCTTACTTAGCAATAGCTTTTTTTACTGTGGAGTCAACAAGTTCTTTAATGATTTCATCTGGAGATTGGTTTTGATTTTCAGGTCTTCTGTAAACGAATATAAACTTCGCTTTCTTTTTCAATTTACATCTCCCCCGTACATTCTATATCTATGAAGAGAATTACTTGTCTTAAAACACGATTTTGTGTTATATGTATTGTGTGTTGTGCGTTATTTTTATATGGTCATGTTATACAACAAGTTCATTAAGAATGTAAGAGGTAAACAGAAAAATTTTAAAAAAACTTTCTTAGAGGTGAGTAAATTGTCAATTGGTCAGTTAATAAAAAATGAAAGGTTAAAAAGGGGATATTCAACCAGAGAACTTTCGACAATGATTAAAGCAAGCCCTTCATTTATTTCTCAGGTTGAAAGAGGTTTAATAAAGTACCCAAATAAAGGCTACCTTGAGAAAATCGCAGATATACTAGAGATAAATTTAGAAAAACTATTATGTGATGAGACACATAAAGAAGACCTTTATACACAATCAGTCTTAATAACAGATTTAACCGAATCATTTAAATATATGGATCGGAAAGATATTAAGAAAATGCATAAAGTCATTTTTGAAAATAGAGACTTACTTTTTGACATAGCTTCATTAGAAAAGAATGAGATAACAACGGTAAGAAGATTTGTGAAATTTTTGTTGGAACGTGAAAAATAATCTTTTCCAACAAAAAACGAGCTAGTATTACCTAGCTCGTTTTTAATAACTACGGAATTATTTTCTTATCAACTTGATTTAATAATAATTTCCTTTTTATATTTTGACTAGGACACCAGTAAATCGGATTATTGTAACCATCTATTTCAACAATTGTAACCCATAACCCATTCACTTTCTTAGGAGCATAGGTTTTCTCTGCGTTTTTCAATCTCACTCGTGTACCAACATTTATGCCATTCCGTTTATATATTAGAGTACAATAACCACAGTAATAAGGTGGCTTTTCTAAGCTCTCTCCATAACACTTTCCACAATACGTACATCTATTTATTTATAACACCCCACTTTTACTTAATAATCATTTTTACCTTATTAATTTTAAACCAAGATCTAAATCTTTTAAGTGCGTACTCCTTAATGAGCACTACTTCTAAATTATCATTATCAAAAAGCTCAACAGATTCCTTTGCTCCACAGTGACTTCCAATACTAACATTAAGAATTTTCCCATCATCACAGTTATAAACCACACAAATATTAAATATTGGACCCTGTATTGACTTTATGATGCAGTTGTATAAAAATTTGTTTCCGTGCTCACTTATTAAATCATCGTATTCATATTCAGGCATGTCTAACCTCCAAAAATATGTGATAATTATATATTACACTAGTTACCATATTTTGTATAACCTCTTGATAAATACTTATGTTCGCATTAATTAGCATGATTTACCTTATTAAATATTAGACGATGACGCATAATAATTACCGAGAGGTGAAAGACGTGACACTTAGACAGGTAATTAGAGAAAAAAACGGAATACTTAACGCAAATTCAATTGACAATTGTGATGTCATTCAGTTCTTTGTTGAAGAACATGTATTACGTTATAAGATTGAATTGGTGGATATCTACTCATACGAGTTTTCACGTCAATACTCAATAAAACCTATCAGGAAATACATTAAGCATAAATATGGCATCTACGTGTTATTCAACGAGAGTGAGAAAACTGCGTATGTAGGAAAAGGAAATCTGCTAGATCGATTAAATACTCATATTAATAAGAAAGAATTTTGGGACAAAGCGATTGTATTTGTTTCCACATCCGAAAATGTTTTTTGTGATAACCAACTTTTCGTATTAGAATATTGGTTAATTAACGGAATTGAAACTGGTGGTGCTTGGAAACTTAATAATATTAACAACGGTTGCATCAAAAATCTTAGTGAAGAACAATTGAGAACTCTTTATAGAGCTTGTGATGTCATAATTACCTACCTGAAATATATGAAGGTCAATCTTTTCTATCGTCATGAAGTGGATGACTTATATTACATTAATGGCAAGCATTTTTATGCTCAAGGTTATCAAAGAATAGATGGAAAATTCGTTGTTTTAAAAGGATCCACTGCTGCATTTGAGGAAGTTCCAAGCTTCAAAGACCGAAAGAAACCATGGAGAGTTAGACGAAAACTAATTCATGATAAAATTTTAGAAAAAAAAGGATCTGTTTTTATTTTTAAAGAGGACTTCCCTTTCGATAACGCATCAGATGCAGCGAGTGTAATCACTGCAAACGCAAAATCAGGGTCTAGATGGAAGCAAAAAACAACATCAATCAGTTATCGGTATGAAAGAATTTCAAGATAAAAATCATTATGGGTTATCTATCATTGAGCATTTCTAACCTGCATATATTGCAGGTTTTTTATTTTGGTCCAGTTGAATTCAAAGAGACTTATACCGATATAACTAATGACTAAATTATGGAGGTAATTAGATATGAATATAAGAGATGTAGGTTGGGATGTTATTATTAAAGATATTTTTAATAAAGTGTTAGGTAATAAATCGATGCTACCAATTGAGTTTATTAATGTACTTAAGAGAGAGTATGATAAAAATGCAGGCATATCAGATGAGAAATATAATGAATTAAAAACTTTCTCATTTATTGTTTCTCAAAATATTTTACCTTCTGAGGATTTAGGATTAAAGTTTTCGAAAAATGAAAAACAATTAATTGACGATAACTTACATAAAGTTGTATTAGATGATTCACATTTATATGCTGTTCTTCTAGAGGCATACGAAAATGCTTATAGATTACGTTGTATGCCCTCACCCTCTCCTTATTTCTAACTTTTAACATGTACCTTAAACAATATCTTAAATGACACCCCATAAATAAGTGGGGTGTCATTTAAGTTTTTCTACAATAACTGTCACAGTTTTTTTGACAAACTGTGAATACAAATAAGCAATTTTGCCCTGCATGGGATACAGGTGTTTTTTTGTGGACTGGGTATATCCAGGCGGCTATTGATTTAAGCTTGTTTGCGGGGAGGGTTTGGGGGGTTCGGACAGTCATTGTGGAGGATTTTTGGGAGAATAACAGAAATGGTGCTTTTCAATTTAGATAGTTAAATCCCCGTCCCAAAATGGGACGGGGGTGAGGACATAACATTTTGGTGCTTGTGACGAGCTCTCAGTTGCAGCGAAAGAGGTTATGTACGGGGATTACCTTGTTTAATACGTCTCTCGATCGCTCTTTGGCGTTTCATTTCATCCAGAAAGATCAAGATATCCTGTTGAATCTTTCTTTCGCTTCTTTCATCAGCATGCTGATCGTATTTTTCAATGGATCGGATGAACTCACCGAGAGAAGGATAGAAAGAATTGTTCATGATTTTGAGGTATCCGTTAAAGTAAGCCAGGCGTTCGTTGTATTCTTTTTTCAACTTTGAGTGCAAGTAATCCCTGGCTATCTCTTTCCCTTCGGTGAACGATTCTTTTCGGGGTTGAAGGAGCATTCGCATCAGATCGACAGCTTCCTGAACTGGTCCTTGCTTCTCGTTAAGGAGCTCATCATTCAGAGTCTCTGCATGGGTGATCGCTTTCTCAACAGCCGCCTTTGTTTTTTGGATGTGATGATAGATGAACTCGTTTTCCTTTTTGGTGATAAGGCGAAGAAGCATCAGGGCGTCGGTATAAGCTTCTGCCGAATCAAGAAACGCCTGCCATTTCTTCAACCGATCAATGGCATCGGAAACCTTCATCGTCCCATACGCTTCAACCACTACTTTCGGATTGAAACTATAAACCACACCTTCCGATCGTTCGGTCCGAGGATAAAATTCGCGATACTCCTTTCGGAAACGGAACATGATTTTACCTGCAATTCTTTTCATCTCTTCTGCCTCATCAATCCGAGCTTCGAAGGCGGCTTTTAGCTGCTTCTGTTCAACACTCTTCGGATTCTCAAGAGCGACTCGGACATATTTCCCCTCATCCTCCAGGTAAAGAAAGTGATAAAGATCCTGGCGGATTTTTTCATTCGGGTTGAATCGTTCATCAAAGTAACGGAAGTCGTTCGCTTTTCGAGCTTTCTTCCCGTACTGATGGAGGATGGATACGACGCCGAGGGGTTTCCGATCAACGGTGATTTTCGAAAATTTATAACCCTGTTCAGGTGTATGGCGGCCGAAGATGATTTCTTCGTCCCAGGACGGGAATTCGACTGCCGTAATCATCCGATCGGTATGGATGGGATCAGGGTGGCCGACACCTGTTTTCGGTTGGACCCACTCGCTTTCTAAGTTCAAAAATTCATGAATGTCTGAAATAAAAATGTAGCCATCAGGATCCGCGTTTTCCTTGTCATTCGGGCGATAACTCTTACCTGCTGGCAGTTCGATGATCTCCAAATCGGGGATCTTTTTTGTTCGTTCGAAATACGTTTTTAATTCACGCATCAAATCATCCAAAATCATCACCTCCACGTTTCAAATATCCTACTATAAAACCCCGTAATTTCACGCATTTAACCCATTTTTCTTTTATAATTAGAAAGATTATAAACACCGTTGGACACCCCAGTTCAACACGCTCTGAGCCATCCCAGGCATCAGACAATCTGCGGTTCACCTGTAAACGTGCTTGGCTTCAGCTAAAACACTATAAAAACAGGGAAACTGCAAACGATCAGATTCCCAAAAACGCCAAACAACGTTACAGGAACCGTAGAGAAAAACTCATTTGAAAATAGCGAAAAGCTAACGGCATCCCAGCTGTTAGAAGTGGCGGTGACTATCCCAAGATCATCGACCGCGAGATAGAGTGAATGTTGGAGAACGAAATAGAGGACCAAAAAATGATGAAAGGAGAGGGATGAGACATGACCTGGCATTGACCAAAAAGACAAAGAAAAATAACCTTCCGCCAATGAAGGTTACAGATTGATATGACATTCCCGCGTTCACCATTTAACGAGTCACGCTAGCGTGCTGGTTGATCGTGAATCAGGAAGAACAACTTCTCTTGAGAAGGTGTTACGTCATGCATTTTAAAAAACCGTGTCGCTTTCAATTGTATTCCGTATTGCCATCGTTTATGAGAACCATTTATGCCGTTGCTAAGTCCATATGGATATGCACCAGTTTCGGCTTCCGAGAGGAAAATAACTGGCAGCTTGCTTGAAGAAATTCATGCGGGGCATTAAGGTACTAGGGGCCTTGATGTGCGTAGCGTTGCTGCGTCTGTAACTTGGCGAACGCAGATGAAATAGATATGGAAACATATCGAGGACATCCGTAAGATACGGTCGCCGAGTCAACGATGGGATATGGAGCAATGGAAGCCACTCAGGGCTTTCCTGGATTTGCAAGGTTCGAGGAAGTTGTGGCGGGTGAATTCCGCCACAACGACGAGGAGCTTCAAAACCTGGAAGTGCCCTGGGTGCGAAGAGCAGTTTCCCTCGTTTTGAAATTTGAAAACGCGAGTTGGTGAGGCGTTTAACCGCCGAGACAATCGTGTTAAAAATTTCAAAACAGTTAGAGGGAAACTGCTAAAAGACTACGGCTTTTCAGCAGGTCCTCGTGAAGAAGACTTTGAGGAGAAAAAACGTCCAATCCCTAGTGCTTACTGAATGTCGGCGATGCGGAGCGAGACGATACAGTCAGTTAGCAGATCGCGAAAAATTTTCCCTTTTTGAACTGGAGGTGAGGCGTATGGGAAAGAAAAAGAAGATGCGAAGCAAAATGACGAACCTGGAAATTGCAAAAGACAATGTGGCGGCCGCATTCCGAGAGGCGAGAAAATCTCGGTTAACGGTGAAGAAAGAAAACTGGCGAAGTGAGACCTACGATACATACGAGAAAACGATGATCACCATGGTAACGGAACTCGAGAAAATAATCGGGAAAACGGCGAAGAAATTGCTGCCGAAATACATGGATCAAAGAACGTGGGACCGTTATTTCGAGAAGATGGCAGAGAGGCACGACCAGGGAACGATCACAGCTGCATCCATTCAAAAAAGGGTTCATGCCCTGGAAGCCTTCCGAACGTTCGTGGGTAACACCAATGTGTGCGGGAAAGATACAGAGATCAATATCGGGGACAAGGAAGATCGGCTGGATTACTTGAAAAACCGCGGCGTGGTTCGGACGAAAGAAGAGATTACCGCAATGAAGCCGACCAAAAAGGATACAAAAAACGTTCACGACAACATCAATACAAAAACCGAAAACGGGAAGATCGCACGCGTGATCAATGAACTGCAAACCGAATGTGGGGCCCGTATCAAATCCGTCTTCAAACTGGAAGTAAGGGACATTGATTTCGAAAACCGTACGATCACGTTCCGAAACGATAAAAACAACTTCACAAGAACCGTCCCGATGACAGAAGAAGCGAGAAAGATCCTGGAAGAACGATGCAGGGGCAAAAAAGACGGAGCTCTCGTATTTGTGATGCAGAGTGAGGACGGAAAAGATATGGGAATTAAAGATGCAGTGAAAACGGTCCAGCGTTACACGAATGATGCAGCGAAAAAGGCGGGGGTAAACCGAGAAAAGAGACGGTTCACGACCCACTCGAACCGAAAGCACTACGCACAAAACCTATACGACACAACCCGTAACTTGAGTAAGAACCAAATCGAGAAGATGATCGGGAATTACATCAAAATGCAAGGAACGAACCGCGAACAGCTCACAGAAAAACTGAAGAATGAACTGGATCGGATCAATCGGTACCGCATCATCAAAAAGGTGAAAAAACGGGATTTCTCGAAGGAACAGTTGAGAAGATTATTCGTATCTCTGCACCTCGGCCACAGCCGTATCGACATTGTGAAGCACTACGTGAACGTGGACATGCGGGAGAATAGAAAGCTGTAACCAAAACAGGAACAATTATTGTGAAAGCAATTTTTTGCGTGGCTTTCAATCAGATTGGCTAAAATTCGATTGAACAGAGCGAAGCGAACGAGTCCAAAGATTGCTTGAACAACGAGAGTGACGCGGTAACAAAAAAACTGGGGATTAGCCCAGTTTTTTAATTTCCTCTGTACTTCCTTCTAAATTCAATATAAATGGGGTTGAATATTCTTGTACACATAGCTTCAACTGCATCTCGATCGAATTCATTTTGTACCTCTATCCATTTAACTTCTAATTCGTATCGGTACAATTTAAAAAAATCGTATTGAGGGTATTTTTTCTGCCGACCTTCTTGTGGCAACCAAGCAGCATCGTAATGACCAGCTAATCGACATCCTATATCATTCGCCTCACCAACATATAAGCACTTATCATTGTAAGAGTACATATAGACCCCTGATTCCCTGCTAAATTCATTTAGGATTCTTTCTCTTTCTGGGGGCTTTCGTTCTCCCTTTAGCTTCTGTATTTGATGTTGAACATTCCCAGACTTCCAATTACTCAAAGGCAAATAACCCAGATTTATTAAGAAACTTTCATAGTTTTTTATTATCAAAGATTGTATTCACCTCTATTTTGTTGTAATGATTATGCTAATTAAATCTTAACTGCATTAGATGAATCTGGGTAAACCAAACCACGAAATCTTCCACAGTCTTAGTCTGTATAACCTCTACGCCATCCACCTTAGGTATCTTGTACTGGTAATCAGTGAGGATCCAGACAATCGGAAACTCACTTAAGACTCCTTTTTTATAGAACGACTCATAACGTTTTAGCTTGCCGAGTATCGTCTTTAGCTGATATTGCGTATTTTGATACTCTAAGAAAACATCACGGTTTTTTAAGTGTAATAATGCATCTGGTTGAGGAAATGATACTTCGTTAAACCTAGGTTCTACCTGTATTTTATCGATGGACAAATTCAAAATATCGCTAAACTCCGATAGTTCCAGAAATGTTCGTAATATTCCTAAATAGTGAGCTTGTTTTCTTGATCCAAACTTAAGCTTACGAGGTTTTGGATGATACAAATAACATTCATAAGGACCTCTGGGTTCGTACTCCACAAGTCCTCTATCTCGAAGACGTAACATCACACGATTGCATGACACTTTTGAACGAATACCTGAAAAGAATAATAGTTCGATAGCATTACGGTCCATAATTCGAAATGTCTCTAAAGCAATTAATATTTGTTTATCCCTATTAGTTAATACAATTTTTTTATTCATACGTTTCTCCTTTCATTTATTCCCTCAACAACAAGTTCCACAATTGTAGATATTTAGCCATAAAACATGCTGTTTTTTGTATCCACATATGCTGTAGTAGGCGTACATGTCACAGGCTATATCTAATGGAAATATACTGTAGAATACACAAATTGGAATAAAAGAAGAACCGTATTAATATAAAATTTAAAAACATTGAAACTTTTCAACTTTATTTTGTTCAAATTGCGTATTAAATGCTGCTATAGCATTTTCATTTTTGAGAATTTTACCACCTATAAGTTTTAAACCCCAGTAGTCTCCAAAAAAATCACTTAAAAAACCCAGTTCAAATGGAACACAGTATTCTAAGTTAGTTAGTTTAAAACATTGTTTATATTTATTTGGATCTTTCCAAGGCTTACTGGAAGTAATGGAAGATAACTTTGCTCGGGCACCGCATACACTTTGTCCATTAACTTTTACAGTAAGAAATATAATATCTCCATCTTGTCCCACTCGTTTTGTAAAACCAACAATCTTTTCATTGATACACAATTCATAGTTCTCTAAGGATGTACCACAATGAACTATTCTATAGTTCATAATTCCACCTCTCATAAGTAATTTCTAGTGATTTGAATGGGGACTATAATTATAAAATGGGCGTAAATACTATTGTGTGAATTATTCGAAAATTAGTTTCTGGTTATATCATATCATTTATCCAAAGTTCGGTGTAATTATCTCGTATGAAAAAACAACGGTCGTTTAACCGTTGTTTTGGTTTGATATATAATTTATTAGATCGACAATACGACATGAATACCCCCATTCATTATCATACCAACCTAATAATTTTAGTTTTTTTCCGCAAATAAGCATTGTCGATAGACCGTCAACAATTACCGAATTGGAATTTCCAATATAATCACAAGATACTAACGGAAGTTCATTGAAACCAATGACTCCGTTATTCTTTTTTGATTCGTTTTGAAACACTTTATTTACTTCTTCTTTTGTAGTTTCAATTTTTAAATCAACAACCACATCTAGTAAAGATACATTTGGGGTGGGAACACGTACTGACACACCGTCTAATTTTCCAGATAAAGTGGGTATGATTTTTCCAATTGCACTTGCTGCACCAGTGGTAGTTGGAATCATATTTAATCCTGCTGCCCTTGATCTCCTTAAATCATTGTGTGGATTATCTAGGATTTTTTGGTCATTGGTATATGAATGAACAGTAGTGACTAAACCGCTGTTAATACCGTAACTTGATTCTAGAACATTTAATAAAGGAGCAAGGGCATTTGTGGTACAAGAAGCATTTGAAACAATAGCATCATTTTCATATGTCCTTTCATTTACTCCCATAACAATCATCTTCATATCGTCTTTGGAGGGGGCGGTTACGACTACTTTCTTTGCTCCGCCAGAGTTTATATGAGCACCTGCCGACTCTATTGTACGAAAAACTCCAGTTGCTTCTACAACCAGTTCTACCCCATATTTATTCCAAGGGATATTTTTAGGATCTCGTTCATTTAAGACTTTAATTGTGACTCCGTTAATCACTATTTCATCATCTTTTGTTTCGATTTCAACATCTAATTTTCCATGAACAGTGTCATATTTAATTAGGTGTGCCAAAGTTAAAGGAGAATAACTTGAATTTATAGCAATAATTACTTTTGATTGATCCTTAAGTATTCTTCTAAATACCATTCTTCCGATACGGCCAAAACCATTAATGCCGACATTTAACATCGTTTGTAACCTCCTAATATATGATAAGCGGCTACATCTACCTAATGAATACAAGTTTAATGACATTTAATGACTAGGTAATTATGACTTTAATTAATGTATTATATGTCTGTAATAGCATGTCTGGTTTATTTATATTTTGTATTTATTGCTTCGGGTGGAGAGAAGCTCAGAGCTCTCCCACCCTTATAAAAAGAGTGAAAAATGAACGCTTCGGTATGGAGCCGAAGTCGTCGCACGTTAGGGTATTCATATATAGACGCTTTCCAGGTGTAGCTTTACAAGCGGGATCACCACGATCACTTTCCTATTCCACCTCAAGCTTAGCTTGACTACGACGGGTCACTAGTAACGATACTAGTGTATCTGGATATTTGCATGTCCCTTTAACGGACGATTTTTCGATGGTTAGTCGAAGCCGAGGGAGACGAGAACTCTAGCCAATTTGTAATGTCCTTCTTTACCCTAAGATATAAGGGTAGCGGTATATACCTCTGTATAAAATTATTCTTCAACAAATTAATATAAAAAAAAAACAGAAGTTCCTTTTTGGAAATTCTGTTTTTTCATATTCCAGAGTTAGAATCATGATTATTAATTATCTGTTTTTAAATTGGAACTAATTATGAAATTAAATTAAGAAAAACATGTACTCTCTACAGAGTACATGTTTCTATTTTTCTCATATCAATCACTTTATTATTAGTCAACATATCCTGTTTGATGGATTCAGCAATCCTATTTGCTAATAATGGAGGAACCGCATTTCCTACCTGCTTCATTTGAGATGTTTTAGTTCCATAAAAGATAAAGTCATCTGGGAATGATTGTATTCTCGCAGCCTCTCTTACTGTAATTGCACGATTCAAATATGGATGTGTAAACCGTCCAGAGGAAGGAGTATCAAATCGAGTTGTAATTGTAACTGATGGATCAGACTTAATGATTCTTGACCAGGTTCCGCTATATATAGATTTTGTCAGATGTTCTACAGGTAATGATTCCCTACCTCTTTCAGGAGGGACTAACTTCATTCGTTCAATAGCAATATCAGAGTGATTTGTGGCTACATGGTTATATAGTTTCCGAGAATTTTTTCTTAACATTACTTGGTAATTTGTTTTTGGAGGATTTAAGTATTCTTGCTCAATCATCCCTTCACCTGAATTTAAATAAGCCAAATCAGAAATGGCTTCCCAGGATGATACCTTTTCAAAAAAACCTAACGGCAAGGAAATGCTTCCATCAATTTTTCCTATTATAAATGCTCTCCTTCTCATTTGAGGTACTCCATAATCGTAAGCATTTAATATTCCAGAATCCAAGTTATATCCAATTTTTTCAAATACATTATAAATATCAGTCTTAAAAGAACCTTTGTTTGCAGTTAATAAATTCGGAACATTTTCCATTAGAAAATATCTAGGTTTTAAATACTCTACAACTCTGTAAAAATATTCAAATAAATAATTTCTTTCATCATCTAAAACTTTTCTTGCACCTTTCTGGGAAAAACCCTGGCAAGGTGGCCCGCCAATAATTACATCAATTTTCCCTTTATACTCGGAAAAAACAGATGGAATATCAAGCTTTGTAATATCAATATTAAGCATCTTTGTTTTAGGGTGGTTCTCTTTATAAGCCTTAGAAATTTCCTTATCAATTTCATTAGCAATTACCACATTAAATCCAGCTTGCCTAAACCCAAGAGAAAGACCTCCTACCCCCGAAAATAAATCAATTATGTTCACTTACGTCAACTCCCGAGAAAATAATGATGTTAACTGGTAACCTTTTTCTACATCATCTAAACGTAACTTAGCCACATCATAATAATTTTGATCTATTTCTATGCCGATAAAATTACGGTTATTTCTCTTCGAAACTACACCTGCAGTTCCACTACCCATAAAAGGATCAAGAACCACATCATTTTCATTTGTTAGTACTTGAATAAAATGCTCAAATAATTTTTCTGGCTTTTGAGTTGGATGACCGCCGTATTTTTTTTCACCTGCAGGTGCAACGGAAGTTTCAATAAAGTCATGTAATGCCTTTCCATTATTGTTGTAAGTACCTGTCCTTCCTTTTGAAACAAAATACAACCAACCCTCAGTTGAATTGATAAAATGTAAGTTCATGTTTCGTGGCATAGGATTTTTTTTGTGCCAAACACCTGTAGTTTTATAATAAAATTTGTGTTCGGTAGCAAGTTTAACCATAGTTTCAACCCTGAGAAGAGACATAAACATAATCATTGAGCCTTTTTTCTTAAGTACACGTTGAGCCTGCTCAAAAAACATGTGCATACTCTTTGTCCATTCTTCAAACTCCATATCGTCCCAGCCTGCATCTCCAAAAAAGTTATCACGCATTTTTTTTAAATTAGTTTGTCTATCTCTCATGAAATTCCCAAGATTATATGGAGGATCAGTTAGAATTAAATCGACACTCTCATCCTCAAGACCTTTTAAGATATCAAGGCAGTTGTTGTTATATATTTTGATATGTTGTTCGATCTAGACCACCTACTTAACTTATAATAAAAAACTGATTAATAAATTTAAAAAAGCTGGATTATCTCCAGACAATGATAAGTCAACCGTCCTAATTTTTATTACCGTTTTATTTTGAGGATTTCTAACTTCATAGTTATCTATTATCTTATCATTTTTTGTCGATTTAGGATACAATAATATCCCCTCTTCAACCTTCGGGATACAATCTAGATATGTATTCATTTGGTACATGTCTTTTCCATCAAATCCCTTATTGTTCTTCCACTTTGTGTCTAAAACAAATGTTTTATTATTGTATGTAATAATTAGATCTGGTTTTAATTGCACTTTTTTTGATAATGAAGACTCTTGAACAAGCATATAATTTTTTTTGTTTTGATATATCACTTTACTATTTGGTAATGCTTTCTTAAACATTCTATAAATATACTTTTCGAACAACAAATTCATATCGAATAACATGAAATTTATCTTTACTTCTCCACTTTTTAAATCTAATGCTAAACCTTTTAAAAATAACCTACAATAATTAAGCGTTTCTTCAAACCTTTTGGTATTTCGACTAAGAATAATTTTATTAAGATCCGTTTCTTTTATATCGAGCAAGCTTACTTCATTAAAATCGACTAATAACCTTTTTATAAGTGATTTATTTTGATTAGATAATGTAATTTTTTTTGTAAACTCTAGAGTAAATCGAATAATTTGATTCAGGAGATTGTCTTCACTAAATTTAGAATACTTACAAACAAACTTGTGTTTTAAGTTTGCATTTTTTCTTAGGTTTTCTGGATAATCCACCTTCCCCTTTATTGTGTTTAAGTTTTGGGTATGTTTTTGATAGGTTTTATACATTCCATACCTAGATTGTTTTTCTAATTCAGTTAAAAAAAGAAATATAAGGACATCAAGAAAACCTTGTGTCCCATAACTAAGGTTTGAAATGATATTCTTCCTAACAGGTACATCATGTACGACTTGAAGCATGTGAACAAGAATTTCACGCAAACTTTCATCATTTTCGTTATTTGCGATTTTAGGTAGTATCTCAATAGTCCCATTTGGCATATTTATGATTCCTATCCATTGCATAGGAGATACCGTATTAAGTCCCCAGCTGAAAATCTTTTTATCTTGAATCAGTTCAAGCTCTCTTAAATATTTTGCATCTTCTCTAGTAATTTGTTTTAAATGCGGATCAAAACTGCTAGCAATTTTTATTTTTTGATGTTCAATTATTGATATTACTCCCATGATTACCCTCTATTCTTTAAGAATAAATCTTCCTTAATGAATCAACAGTAATTGAATCGGATACAAAATAGTCTTTCTTATTCTCAAGATTGAAATCTCCTTGATATTCAAATAAATCTTCTATATCAAGCATTGTATGTTTATATACAGCATTAGCTTTTAACTCTCCGTCTTCATCTAAGTCTGAAAAAATCAGTTGGATTTTTTCTAAATCATCAAAGAAATATTCTTCAAGTAACGGAATCACTTTATTTACAATGACATCGCTAATATCATTAAAACTTGAAATAGAAGTAAAATAAGCATGTCCTATTTCAAAATTTTCATCTAATAATACATGAATTCTTTTATTGATAACAGTCAACAATTCAATTAAATTGATTCCTCCAATATTAGTTGGATCTATTCCTTTTTCGCGTAAAGCAGTTTCTAAAACGTTGGTATCAGATTTCATAGGAATAAAATCAAACCTTCGACGTAAAGCCACATCAATAAGAGCGATACTTCTGTCAGCGGAATTCATAGTACCATAAATTGATACATTTTTTGGAACCCCAAATGGTTTCTTTGAGTACGGGAGCAGAACTTTTAATTCATTGGGCATTTCTTCCCTCTTGTCTAGCTCAATCAGACTGATTAATTCTCCAAATATTTCAGAGATATTGCCACGGTTAATCTCATCAATAAAAATTGCAAACTCTTGGGTAGAATTATCTCTTGCGTTATCACAAATTAACTTGAATATACCATTAGTAATTTGGTATTTTATTTCAGAGTTATATTGCAGTTCAGAGTCTTCATCTTCAATTTCGCTTAATTGTTCTTCCAAATCTTCTTGTAGTTCATCACTATCGTCACTTTGTATTACAGGTCTAATTCCTTCAACAAAATCTTCGTATGTAAATGATTGGTGAAAAGTAACAAAATAAAATCGTTCCTTTATATTTGTGTTTTCAAAGTATGTATCAAAAAATTCAGGATCATACTCCCATAACTTTACAAAATCAACATACCAACCTATATTATTTTCACGAAATATCTGAGGAGAATTACTCGAAAAATTTGAATTTAAATTAATGTTATGAGCATTTAAAACAGTTGAGGGGGCTCCAGAGAAACCAGTAATATTTAATGATTGTATTATTGTTGATATTTCATTACTATTCATTAGGTTACCATGTCGTATTAATATTAACGCAATTAATACCCAATCTTGAGAAGACCGAATATAAGCATTTCGGATTTCTTCATCGGATATCTCAAAATCAGTATATTTTGTTTTTAATTTCTGTAAAAAAAAAGTCTTCCCTGTACCTGGAGGACCATAGTAAATAATATTTTCTCCCATATCTTCTTACTCCTTAAATTTTTTGAAATAGCGTTTGTTGAGTATGTTTCGGTTCAATTATTTTAACTCCATACAGTGGCGTACCAACTTCCTTAATCGAAAATTTATCAAGGACTTTTACGGTAGCTTTTTTAAATCGAACATCCGATACATACCCAATATTAGACAAATAATTGATATGTTTGATACGAATCTGTTTCTTTCTCGGTGTCGAATCTGGTTTTTCTCTTTTTCGTGAATTTGAACCGTCATTAATATTAGGTTCAATTCCCAAATTAGTTAAACATCGGACAACAAGATCCTTAACAGAATCGTTATCAAAATCTACAGCAATAAAACTTGATCCATCATAAGATCCTCGACCATCAAATAATCCGATGATAAATGAACGTTGAACATCCTTGCTCGAACTTAGCAATTGCTCGGATATATCGTAAACCAAATCCTCTATCTTATAATCGGTGTTTAACACCTCGAATAAAGTTACAATCCCTTTTTTACCCATATTAAATTTACCAAGAGTGAAGCCTTGGTTCTTTAAAAAATCGGTCATTTGAGTCATATCATTTTTCTGAATGGTTTTCGCCATATTTTTGACCTTAATGTAATGAGATTCCAAATCTTGAATCTCGTATTGTTTTGGGTTATGTCTTATTGGAGCAAACCAATAAGTTACGCCATTAAATTCTTCGCGTTCGTCTGCCATCAATAATCCTAAGAAGTATGCTGCATCCTCGGTCAAGAACTTGGTCCCAAAATCAAAGCCTAAATCAATAACCTGATAATCCATGAAAAAATCCCCTTTAATGGTTGTTATATATTAATTATAACATTATTTTACATTCAAATGAATGGATATATCATTTTTATATTATGTGGAATTATTTATAAAAATATAAAAAGCATTGATAAATCAATGCTTTTCAATCTACCGTAATATATGTGTTTCAAAACACATTTCATTAGAAATGTGATTTCGAACCGTTTTTTCGCTAATGAAAAGTTGTTCTGCAATCTCCCTGGTTGTCTTGTCTTGAACAAGAAGTTCGAATACTTCTCTCTCCCTTTTTGTAAGTAGAGGCTTCGGTCGGTAGTGTTTATCTTTCAATGATTTCACCCCTCCTTGCATGGGCTAACGAGCTGCGGTCATGCAGAAAAGATATTTAGTCAACATATCATATGAAGGGATGAAAATGGTCGTGACTTGCCACCACCAAAAAATTATATTAGGCTTTGATGGATTTTTTCATATTCTCCATTCGCTCAATCATACTTTCTGTCCATTTGGCAGGTTTTCCTTGTGCTTTATCGATATGGACGATACGCCCTCTACCAACGAAAACTTGCTCTTTTTTCTCATTCTCAGCCATGTAATGTAAATCGATCGATGTCGTTCCGATGTTGGCAATCTTTACATAAATCTTCAGGGCTTCATCAAAAAACACTTGCCTGATATAGTCGCACTGCAAATCGGAAACGACTGGAATGGTAACACTTCCTGGCCTGCTCCACTCTTGCATGAATCCTAACGCCTTGAATAATTGGATTCTTGCATCCTCGAAATACACAAACGGAACTGTATTATTCAAATGATTAAACGGATCGACTTCAGAAAAACGGACTTTGACATCCGTATGGAAATGAAACTCCTCTACCCAATTTCCCCATTCTTCGATATATGCGATTCTTTTCATAACGGCCTCCTTCTATGTAAAAAAACAAGGACTGACCCATTTACGATGTTGAGTCAGTCCTTGTAGTTTCGTTGCTAATTTGAGAATTATTGTGCGTCTGAACCGAAGAAGCTTCGGAACGATTGTAAAGTTGTGTCACGGTTCAATGCCGCGATGGAAGTCGTCAATGGAATTCCCTTAGGACAAGACTGGACGCAGTTTTGTGAGTTACCACAAGATGCAAGTCCACCATCTCCCATGAGTGCTTCCAGACGTTCTGCCTTATTCATCTCTCCAGTTGGATGAGCATTGAAAAGACGTACCTGTGATAATGGAGCAGGTCCGATGAAGTCCGACTTGTCATTCACATTCGGGCAAGCTTCCAGACATACACCACAAGTCATACATTTAGATAATTCGTAAGCCCATTGACGCTTTGTTTCAGGCATACGCGGCCCTGGTCCTAGATCGTATGTTCCATCGATCGGAATCCAAGCTTTCACCTTTTTCAATGCGTCGAACATACGGCTACGATCTACCTGGAGGTCACGAACAACAGGGAAAGTCGCCATCGGTTCTAAGCGAATCGGTTGTTCCAATTGATCGACAAGCGCTGTACAAGATTGACGTGGCTTCCCGTTGATGACCATGGAACAAGCTCCGCAAACTTCTTCCAAACAACCCATTTCCCATGTAATTGGAGTTGTTTTTTCACCTTGACTATTAACAGGGTTTCGGCGGATTTCCATTAAAGCCGAAATGACGTTCATATTCGGGCGATAAGGGATTTCAAATTTTTCATCATAAGCTGCTGAATCAGGGTTATCCTGACGTTTCACAATAAATTGAATGATTTTTTTCTCTTCAGCCATGATTATTATTTCGCTCCCTTCTTCTTAGAGTAGTCACGTTTACGAGGTTCGATGAGCGATGTATCGACATCATCATACTCGAAGTCTGGACCATTCTTCTCTGCGTTGAAGATCGCTTTCGTTGTCTTCAACCATTCTTCGTCGTTACGATCCGGGAAGTCTGGCTTATAGTGTGCGCCTCGACTTTCATTACGGTTCAGTGCACCGAGTGTGACGACACGTGACAATTGCAGCATGTGCCACAGTTGACGTGTAAAGGATACACCCTGGTTACTCCACTTAGACGTGTCATTGATGTTGATATCTTTATATCGTTCCATCAATTCTACAATCTTGTCATCCGTTTCTTGCAACTTATCGTTGTGACGAACAACGGTTACATTCGCAGTCATCCATTCACCGAGTTCTTTATGAATCTGATACGCGTTTTCCGTACCATCCATCTTCATGATCTGTTCGAGGTGATCTTCTTCTTTCTTCACTTGACGCTCGTAAACTGTAGAAGAAATGTCTTCAGTCGTCTTTTCTAAGCCGTTGATATATTCTGCTGCCTTAGGTCCTGCAACCATTCCACCATAAATGGAAGATAGCAAGGAGTTCGCACCAAGACGGTTTGCACCGTGTTGTGAGTAATCACACTCTCCTGCAGCAAATAGACCAGGAATATTCGTCATTTGATCGTAGTCGACCCACATACCACCCATAGAATAGTGGACGGCAGGGAAGATCTTCATAGGTACTTTACGTGGATCATCACCCATGAATTTCTCATAGATTTCAATGATTCCACCGAGTTTGATATCCAGTTCTTTTGGATCTTTGTGGGATAGATCGAGGTATACCATGTTTTCACCATTGATACCAAGCTTCTGTCTCACACAAACATCAAAGATTTCACGTGTTGCGATGTCACGTGGAACGAGGTTACCGTATGCAGGGTACTTCTCTTCAAGGAAATACCATGGCTTACCATCTTTATAAGTCCAAACTCGTCCACCTTCACCACGTGCAGATTCACTCATAAGACGTAATTTGTCGTCGCCAGGAATGGCTGTCGGGTGAATCTGGATGAACTCACCATTCGCATAGTGGACACCTTGTTGATAAAGAGCAGAAGCAGCTGCTCCAGTATTGATGACAGAGTTGGTTGATTTACCGAAGATGACTCCAGGTCCACCAGTTGCCATGATGACCGCATCAGATTTGAAGCTTTGGATCTCAGAAGTCTTCAAGTTTTGAGCAACGATACCGCGACAAACATTGTCATCATCAAGCACTGCAGATTGGAAGTCCCAGCCTTCATACTTCGTGACAAGACCTTGTACTTCGTAACGACGAACTTGCTCGTCTAGTGCATATAGTAACTGCTGACCTGTTGTAGCCCCAGCAAATGCTGTTCTATGGTGTTGCGTACCTCCGAAACGACGGAAGTCCAACAGACCTTCTGGTGTACGGTTGAACATGACACCCATACGGTCTAGCAAGTGGATGATGCCTGGTGCAGCATCACACATCGCTTTTACTGGAGGTTGGTTCGCAAGGAAGTCTCCTCCGTAAACTGTATCATCGAAATGTTCCCAAGGAGAGTCCCCTTCCCCTTTCGTGTTAACAGCCCCGTTTATTCCACCCTGTGCACAAACGGAGTGAGAACGTTTAACTGGAACGAGTGAGAACAGATCAACGTGCATTCCTGCTTCAGCGGATTTGATGGCAGCCATTAATCCTGCCAGTCCTCCACCTACAATTATGATATTACCTTTGCTCATCGTGACTCACTCCTTATAAAATTGGTAGGTTTGTCGCTAGAGAAGCAAACCATTCTGGATAAACGAATGCGAAGATTGAACGCATTCCGATAATAGATACCGCAAAGAAAATACC
This sequence comes from Pseudalkalibacillus sp. Hm43, assembly GCF_051842935.1. Lineage (GTDB taxonomy): Bacteria > Bacillota > Bacilli > Bacillales > Fictibacillaceae > Pseudalkalibacillus. Next base: position 2,079,973 of record NZ_JBPXRR010000001.1, read on the forward strand.
CACGGTTACATAAGTGAGGATCTTTTGCGAACGTGGAGATACAGCAAGTCCCCAGCTGACAAAGAATGACCATAATCCATTTGAGAAATGGAATACAGTTGATAAGACCCCAATCACATAGAATCCAATCATAATCGGGTTATCAAGGATTTCTTCCATCATATTGAAATTCACTTCTGCCCCGAAAGCAGCTGCGACACGGGTTTCCCAAACGTGCCAAGCGATGAAAATAAGCGTGATGATCCCTGTAACACGCTGAACCATGAACATCCAGTTACGGAAGTAACCGTAGCGGTTCACATTGTTACGAGCCTGGAAAGTTATGTACAGCCCGAAAACAGCATGAAAGATGATCGGTAGGAAGATGATGAAAATTTCCAGAAAATAACGGAATGGAAGTGTCTCCATAAAGTGTGCTGCAGCATTAAACTCTTCACGACCTCTTGTCGCAAAATGGTTAACGGTCAAGTGTTGAACTAAGTATAGACCAATTGGTATGACACCAAGTAATGAATGTAATCTTCGTAATGCAAAGTCCTTGTGTTGTGCCATGTCTACGCCCCCTTTTAGATAAATGTTGCCGCTGCAATTTCAAATAATTTCAAGATTCCGATCATGCGCTCAGGTAAAAATCGCCTATCAGAGACAAGCTCCGACAAGAATTGATAACATGTATATTGTACTCCCATCATATAGGAGCGTCAAGAAAACGAATACATTTGGATGTCAGAAAGTTCAAGACTATGAAAGCCTTTTCTTAGAATGGTGCATAGATTGTCGTTGAATAATATTATCGGAGTTTCAGAAAATCGCTTTGGACCATTCGACAGATTAAGCTATAATAGAATAATAATGAGGAAGGAAAGGAGAGGTTATATGAGAAAAGACAAGAATATCCTTCCACAACCGAGTGAAAAAGAAGCATACTTATTCGGGTATGAACTATTAAGGGATGTACTCTTACCTGAATTGTTCGGAAAAGATGATCATAGTCTACTATATTGGGCTGGTAGAACGTTAGCCCGTAAATATCCCCTATCCTCCAACGAGGAAATCATTCAGTTCTTCGCGAAAGCGAACTTTGGAGAACTGACTCTTCTATCTGCGAACACGAAAGAAATGACATTCGAGATGACTTCAGAACGTATCGGGGATTTGTTGAAACAACGTAAACATGACTCTTTTCAGTTGGAAGCAGGCTTCTTAGCAGAACAGATCCAGCAGCGGAAAGAGAAGATAACCGAGTCGACTGAAGAAGTGAAACGCGGCAAAGTCGATAAAATCATCTTCAATGTCCAATGGGATCGCAAAGATGAAGTGAAAGAAGACTCAGAAGACACCCCAGTTTCATAGTTTACATACAAAGAAAGGGCTGATTGGAAGCACAGAGTAGACTCTAGGTGCTCCAATCAGCCCTTTTCATTTGCCGTTTAATTCTCTTCCTGTTCTTGTTCTTGCTCAGTGAAGTAGGAAACGATGTTTTCTGCAACGGAGCTTGGGATCTTCGCATCCACCAAATCCTCAACAGAAGCTTGCTTGATTTTCTTGAACGAACCGAAATGCTTTAACAATGCTTTCCTTCTCTTTTCTCCAATGCCCGGAATCCGGTCAAGACTGGATTGGACCATCCCTTTCTCACGGATCTGCCTGTGGAATGTAATCGCAAAACGGTGAACTTCGTCCTGTATCCGTTGTAAAAGGTAGAATTCCTGACTGTTCCGTGCGAGAGGCACCACTGCCGGTGGATCGCCCATCATCAGTTGTGCCGTATTATGTTTGTCATCTTTCACGAGCCCACAAACCGGGATGGACAGCCCTAGTTCGTTCTCCAGTACATCGATGGCTGCACTGATTTGCCCTTTTCCTCCATCGATGATGATCAAGTCCGGCAGAGGAAGATCTTCTTTCAACACGCGCGAATAACGTCTGCGTGTCACTTCTCTCATCGACGCGTAATCATCCGGTCCTTCGACTGTTTTGATTTTATATTTACGATACTGTTTCTTATTCGGTCTCCCATCTGTGAAGACGACCATAGCTGATACAGGGTTCGTGCCCTGGATGTTCGAGTTATCAAAGGCTTCGATCCGGTTAGGCGTTGCAATTCCTAACTGTTCACCCAGATTTTCAATCGCATTGATTGTTCGTTCTTCGTCTTTTTTGATCAACTCGAACTTCTCACCTAAAGCAATTTGGGCATTCTTCGTCGCCAGATTGACAAGGTCTTTCTTTTTGCCGCGTTGAGGCTGGGTAACGTCGATTTCCAATAATTTCTCCAATAGGTCACTCTCCACATGCTTGGGTACGAGTATTTCTTTTGGCATGATGTGGTTCTTTTGCAGATAAAATTGCCCGACGAATGATAAAAACTCTTCTTCTGGATCCCCGTAAACCGGAAAGAGCGACACGTCTCGTTCAATCAATTTTCCTTGTCGCACGAAAAAGACTTGGACACACATCCAGCCCTTATCGATGTGGTAACCGAAAACGTCACGGTCTTTTTGATCGGTATGAACCATCTTCTGTTGTTCCATGACCGATTCGATGTGGCGAATCTGATCTCTCAGTTCCTTGGCACGTTCAAACTCCAAGTCTTCTGCAGCCTTCTCCATCTTGGCTTGAAGGTCTTTTTTCACGTCTTGATGCCCGCCATTCAAGAAACGGATGATCGCTTCGACCATTTCGCGATTCTGTTCGTCGGTCACTTCATACACACAAGGTGCAAGGCATTGGCCCATATGATAATACAGGCAAACGCGGTCTGGCATCGTTCTACACTTACGTAGCGGATATATACGGTCCAATAGTTTCTTCGTTTCGTTAGCTGCATAAGCATTCGGATATGGACCGAAGTATCGGCCAGTTCTCTTTTTCACATTTCGTGTCGTAATCAATCTCGGCTGTTTTTCATTCGTGATCTTGATATATGGATAACTTTTATCATCTTTCAGCATGACGTTGTATCTCGGATCATGTTTCTTGATGAGATTCATTTCAAGGACAAGCGCTTCAAGGTCCGATGAAGTGACGATGTATTCAAAATCCTCGATTTCGAGTACAAGTCGTTGTGTCTTGCCGTCGTGCGAACCGGTAAAATAAGACCGCACTCGGTTGCGTAAGTTCTTCGCTTTTCCAACGTAAATGATGTTGCCGTTACGGTCTTTCATCAAATAGCATCCCGGTTGGCTTGGAAGAACTGAAAGTTTTTGTTTCAATTGTTGTTTCATGATGTCCCCCCTTTAGGCTTTCTGATGGTAGGGTCCCACTCGTAGAGTTCAATTTCATTATAGATCGGATCGACCAGATGGTTGGATCTGAAGACTTTGACTTTTTTCACATAAGGAGTGTAGTCGATTCCTTGATATGCAAAGCCATTCAAGACCCGATCCGTAATGAGGATTCTATGGTTTTCCAATTGATTGATTTCCTCTTGGAACAAATGATAACGATACGTTTTTTTATAATAAAAAGGTGCATTCAAATAATCGAAGACCCGTTCTTCTTCCCATGTAAAAACAGCTAACTGGCCTTCCTGCTCACTTACATATTCCATAAGCTGATAAGAAGCCGGTTTTTCAGCTCTGATTTCTTCAATTTGGATGACTCCCTTTACCGATTGTAACATCAACAGGGGAACAAGTGTTAGTATGAGGGCTCCCCTTTTGCCTTTGTCTATGTTCGAACTTCCTGCTGATTGTATCAGAAGTAAGAATGTCAATGGTACGAGTGGTAGAATGTGCCGCGGTTTTTCTATGTTCTGCCCAATCCATGCCCATGCCAAATAGGCAATGAACAGAATGAGCATCCAACGGTCCATCTTTTCCCGACCGAAAAAGAGGATCATGCCAACAAAACCGAACAGCAATATAGCTGAAAGGATGGACTCACCCAAAAGCCCCGTCCATACATAATTGATAAAGATCAGTTGGATCAGACGCTCAACTATTGAAAGTTCACTGGTGACGACTGATCCGCCCCATTCCTGGAAATGTCCACTCGTAAAGGAGACAGATAACTCAAGAAATGATCCGATTCCTCCCGCACTCGTGATGAGTCCGCCAATCCATATGAATTGGAAAAGAATAAAGAGAAGGATTTCTGCCAGTGGAATCGCAGATTTACGTAATCCTTTCCATCTCCTCCACCATAATAAGAGCAAGCCAATGCCGAAGGGAAAATAAGATAGCCGGATGCCCATCAATACACTGAAAAGGAATGAAGCAAGAACAGCCTGTCCTAGACGTTCCTTCTTTTCCAAGGAAACATCCAATGCCCAGAAAAACCAGAGTAACACAGCTACTGCAGCTGCCTCACTCATCGGCTGAGTGGACATCACCCAAAGGTATGTGGATGATTGGATGACGATTGTGCCAAGTAGCGCAAGCCAATAATCCATACGCTTTTTCAAAATCAAATAAGTTGGAATGGCTGCCGACGTCCATAAAACCGCACTGACGATTGACAATGCTTTACCTGGTTCTTGTACAAAAGGTTCTACCATCATTCCCAAGAAGATGAAGTAAGGATATCCCGGAAAATGGGGCTGCATCATGAACAAGTCGAATCGTTCGAGTGCAAGGCTAAAGTCCACCATGTCCCAAGTAGAAGCATATGGGCTTGCAAAATATATACGGATTCCTAAAAAAGAGGTCATAATGAGTATGAATGCTGTTACAGAATATATTCGCTTCAAGATGATTCACCTTACTGTTCTTATGTCTATCTACCTATTATGCTTCCTGGACATAAAGAAAACAAGACGGATACATCGCTGTAAACGTCTTGTCGTTTTTGATTATGTGTTGATTGTTGAAACTCCAGGCGCTTTTTTACCGTAAGCACCAGAGACTTCTTGTTTGTCTTCATTTTGGGAGACAGTCTGTTTTGTTGGAGCTGTCTTTTCTTTGCCGTTCTCTTTGACGAGTAAGTAGATGACGACAAAGTATCCGATATACGCGACCACTTCTTCAATGGATGGCATGGATGAGTATCCGAAAAGTGCCTTTAAGAAAATACCGATTTCACCTGATAGAAGAGGTGCTACACCGTGATCTCTTACATAATGAGCATAGTCGATCGGATGCTCAGGAAGAAAACTTGTCAGGTTGTAGACTTGTGGCATGACGCTGCCGATGATTTTAAGGTCTTGCATCACGGAGATTCCTTGAACAAGTAATCCAGCGGCAACCACCACGATGAATGCTCCTGTCACTTTGAAGAAAGTTTTCAATGGTACGCGCATCGATCCTTTGAAGAAGAAGTAACATACGACAACCGCAATCAGGACTCCGGAGATCGCTCCCCAACCCGTGATTGCTTTCTCGATGTTTCCTCCTGTAATCGCTGCAAAGAAGAATACTGTCTCGATTCCTTCTCTCAGTACGACGAGGAAAGAATGGAAGACCATTCCGATGACATTTCCTGTCGTCAAGTACGTATCGAGCTTCGACTCCATTTCACCTTTTAGATTCTTGCTATGTTTAGCCATCCAGAAGACCATCTGAGTCAAGAGAATGGAGGAAATCAACATAATTGATATTTTCAGATACATTTCACTACCCATTGCCGCGAATCCAGTGAATACGACCTGGAATAATAAGGCGGCTCCGAAGCTTGCCAGGAGCGCAAGACCGACACCGATCCACACGTATTTAGTGTATTCAGGTCTTTTGATTCGTTTCAGGTAAGTGGTGATGATTCCGACAATCAGTAAAGCTTCGAGTGCTTCACGGAATGTAATCAATAATGCTTGGATTTCTAAACTCGCCATGTGCTCTCTCCCCTATCTCGTTCAGGCCTTTTATCTTTTTCTACGAACGTATATTACGACCCCAATGATGATGACAGCTAAGATCAGTATCGGCAGCCAGTTTTTAAGCTGGGCGTAGTCCGTCCATGTTTGTGTGTTAGACGCACTTTCCTCTTCCGATCTATCAGCTGCGTAATGTCCGACATCGACACTTTCTAAATCAAAGAACTGCTTTAAATCGTTCAAGATGTTTTCTTTGCTTGTTTTGAATCCTTCTGGATTCGACTCCTTCTCCCCGACTCCGAACAAACCAGGGTTCCCTAGAGCGTTAAGCGCGTTTTCAAACTCATCCTTCAATTGAGCATCCAATTCAGGATTTTCGTTTTGTACGGCTGGAGAAAGGACTTTATATGTAGCATTCGCTTTCGCTATCAAGATTTTGTTTTTATCCACTTCGTCAAACTTTTCTTCAATCGCTCCAAGTCTTCTTGAAATGTTGAGAACGAGAATCGTCTGCATATGATCTTTGATCGCTTCTTTATCTTCTTCCTCGAATGCTTCCTCGACTTTGTTCACGATTTCATTTCCCATATGTAGTTGAATTTCTTCTTTTATGGTGCCGAAGAGTTCTTCAGCCTTCCCATAATTCTCATTATCTAAGTAACTGACCATTTCCTCGTAGGCGATAGCGATCGGTTCTTCACTTGGATCACCATAAGAATAAGCCATCGCTTCGACTGGAATCATGATTGTAAATAATAATAGTAGGATGGATTGCAGTAGTACACGCATGTTCATCTTCCCTTCATCGTAAATGATAATCATTATCACGCTAAAAGTCAACGATTTTAGCGAAATTGATTCTCAGTTAACTCTTCATTAAACGTTTTTCGTTCAGGCTTTCTTTTCATTTCTTTGTAGATGGCTGGAATGACCGACGTCAAGTACGCTTTGAACTTGATAAAAGACTGCCCTTTCGTTCGTACTTGATAACGAATCGGAATCTCTCTCATCCTGAATCCTTTTCGAACTAAATTCAAAGTGACGACTTGTGCGTAATTGTAGTCATGGATGATTTCAGCGTCCATTGCGGCAGCTCTCGAGAAAGCTCTCATGCCTGATTGACCATCATAGATCCAGCGACGTAAAAGAATAGACTGAGTGAGTGTGAACACATAATTCCCCAATCTTCTGTGTAGCTTCATTCCTTTGATCGTCCCTTTGAACCGAGAACCCATCACATAATCCGCTTCTTCAGAAATGATTGGTGCTACCAGTTCAGGGATTTCATCTGCTGGATATTCATTATCCGCATCTATCATGACACTGATATCCGCGCCTAGTTCGACGGACACCTTCAAGCCTTCCCGAACTGCAGCACCAAGCCCCTTATTTTGTTGGAAGGAGCGGATATGGTCCGCTCCAGCTTTCTTCGCGACTTGCACGGTCTGGTCTTTTGAACCGTCATCAATGACCAGCACTTCAACTTTATAATTTGTATGGAACGCTTTCGGTATTCTTTGAATGACTTCTTGTATGGAATTTTCTTCATTGTGTGCGGGTAAAAATACGATGATTTTCTTCAAGATGTTCCCTCTTTCCTTTCGTTGATTGCCGGATCGCTTTTCGTAGCACTCGTCCTCTGCTGTGGCTTGGGAATGGTGTACCTAATAGATGTGCAATCGTAGGTGCCACGGAGACCAATGATTCGCGATCTTCAACTACTTTACCAGATTGGATATGTGGACCCCACATGAAGAAAGGTACGAACCTTTCTCCTTCATCGAGATGTCCGTGTCCGCCGATCCCATCTGCTTGTCCATGATCCGCACAAATCATCAGGGTGGTATTCTCCATCTTGCCTTCTTCATGCATCCATTGTACAAACTCTTCGATCAACTGATCGGCTTCTTCGATTTTTTGGATATATTCATCATAAAAGACACCCTGTGAATGACCGGTTTGGTCTGTTCCAATCAACTGAGTGATGAACAGGTCTGGGTCTTCTTTTTTCATGATCTGTTTGGACCGCTCGATAATGTTTCGATCCGCGTGATCGTTATCCATGACAGCTGTTACAGTGTCGACATCATTCCCCAGGGAATCGACAAGATGGGCGATTCCGAGTAAACGACCTTTTTTACCGACCGATCGCAATGCATCGAAAATGCTTCCGACCTTGATTCCAAGCTTCCAAACCATGTTGGACGTAATACCATGCTCATAAGGATATGTGCCTGTGAACATGGAGGTGAAGCAAACGACAGTACGCGCAGGGTACACCGTTTCCATCTGTGTATATTCCGTCCCCTCTTTACGAAGCTTGTCCAGAAACGGCGTATTCGCTTGATAGAATCGTTCTTTTCTCATCCCATCAATGACAATGACAACCACACGATCCGACAGTCCTTCACTTTCCGAATCATTTTCACGTGTGTAGGAATCGTACATGTCAGGCTTCCAGTCGAAAAGATTGCGGTGCAAAATGAAAGCATACAGCCATAAGCCGAGTAAGAAGCCGGCAGGTGCTAAGACAAATTCAGCTTGGATCGCCGTGGGTCCCTGGAGGCTTGTATAAAACAAGTTCCATAGAGACAGAACCAAAAGGAATTTCGGCATCTGTTCCTGCGCATTCCCACTTGTTGAATCACTATTTTTCAATACAAGTTTCCAGAAACGCTTGAAGTTCATCCAGCTCGTGCCAATTCTCAAGTGATAGTAGAACGTGCCCCAGAAAAAGATAGTGAAAAAGAAATAAAGTCCTAATGCGAATATCAATAGAGGCAAGTTCAAATCTGGCCAGATCATGACGAAAACGACAAATGGAATCCATAAGTAATTCCGCAGCATCAAGGGAAAATCATAATGGAAGAAAAGGGCGAGTAGTGGAATCGTCAATAGAAACGCCAAAGACCCAAACTGCCAGAAACTTAAGCTCCCCCATTGTGGAATATGAAAGAGCAGCAAGGTACCGAACACGAAAATCGGTGTGAACGGTTTGCCTTCATTCAGTAAATTCCAGCATCTTGCTGCGATTTTTTCGAACTTTGAAGCTTGTTTCATGATTTTTCCCCTTTCCTTTTTATCCATCCTCTAATGGTTTGAATCGGAATCGGAGTCCAAATGACCAAGCCGATTCCAATCAAGAATGATAGCAGAAATTTAAACAGATGAGTCGTCAACCCAATACTGTATCCCGTTTTCATCCCGTATCCGATAAAAACGAGTACAGCTGTCATGACACTTTCATACGTGCCTAACCCACCTGGTGTAAAATGAAAGACCTGTCCTGCAACAGTCAAGCTGTTCACCCAAACACTTTGTAAGTATCCAAGTGGAGAAAGAAATTGTTGCGCTACTTGATAAAGAACAATCCCCTCCAATATCCAGCTCAGTATGGTCAAAGACAGAATTCCGGTTGCGTATTTGAAACCAAGGCCTTTTATATGGATGAATCCTTGCTTCAGCCAACCGATCTTGTCTTGGAGTTTCCAGGCGACGAACGCCAGGGCGACTGTCCCTAATACGGCAAGGAAAAACAACCAGACTGAGATTTGATATCCATAGATGAAAGCACCAATCGATGCGAATGTAGCTAAAGTCATGAGATCCAAACCACGCAAGAGGATAACGGATGATAAGGAGCGCTTATAAGATAGCTCATGCCTCATAGATATCACACCTGCCCTGATCAGATCTCCTGCCTTGATCGGTAGAATATGATTCAGCACAAAACTGTAGAAGATTCCAATAATACTTGACCTGAAGGTGATTTGATCCTGCAAGAACATTTTCCAGGCAAGTGCTCTGAATAGAAAGGCGGACGTATAGACCGTCGTCATGATCAAGAGGCTTGTCCATTCGAAGGACGAAAGGAGTGGAGACCTGAATTCCTCATCAGCCATAACGAGCACGGAGATCCATATAAACGCCGCCAGGAATAGAAATCGAATGATCGCAATCCACCTCTTGCTCATTGATACCACGCTTTTGCCCATTCGATCGTTTTTTCAATCCCCGTTTCAATTGAGACCTCAGGCGCATAGTTCAATTGGCTGGATGCTTTCGTAATATCTGCCCAAGTCATTTTGACATCCCCAGTCCGCCATGGTTTTTCGATTACATTCATATGTGGAAAGTGTTTTTTGAAAACATTGAGTAAGTCGATCATCTTGATGGGATTGCCAGAACCGATGTTCAGGATGCCATAATGTTGCTCTATATGCATAGCTTTGAAGAGTCCCGTGATGCAGTCGTCGATATACGTATAATCGCGGGCACTGTCCAAACTGTAAATTTCAATCGGTTCATTGGATAACAGTAGGCGGGTGAACTTCGGGATCGCCATGTCCGGTCTCCCCCATGGACCATAAACTGTAAACATTCGGAGAATCGTCATCTTGAATCTGTATAGTTTGTGAAAGGCATGGCAAAACGATTCCGCACCTGCTTTTGCAGCAGCATATGGCGATTCGACTTCTCCAATCCGCATGTCTTCGTGGAAAGCCCCGTTGTTCTGATTTCCATAAACAGAGGAAGAAGATGCAAATAGTACGTGTTCGACTTTTGATTCCCCAGCTGCTTTCAGTACATTGATGGTGGCATTGATATCATAATCCACGTAAGGCAAAGGTTGTTCGACGGAATACGTAACACCCGGCAATGCTGCCAAATGATAGACGACATCAAACTTTTGTTCAAGAAAAAGTTGCCTGGTTTCCTCTTCATACCGTAGATCCAGTTGAATGAACGGAACCGTACCTACTTGCATTTCGATTTCTTTCATATGTTGTTTTTTTCGTGCGATGGAATAATAGGGATCCAAGTTATCAATGATGGTCACATCATGACCTTCATTGATCAGCCGCTTCGTTAAATGGCTACCAATGAAACCCGCTCCCCCAGTAACTGCAATCTTCAATCTATTCAACAACCTTTTGATCATCTGTTTTTCAAGCATTTACCGTACCATTATAGTATACCTTCAACAAGTTGAAATATTGAAAGGGCTGAACTCATAAAGGAAACTTGGCAAAGCCAAGCTTTTAGCGATGGATGAGCCTTAGTTGCCCTTATACTTTGCACCTAAACTTTTTAACAACGTCGATTTCCAACACTGCAAAAAAGTTATTCTCCCTAAAAGTATAAAGAAGTGCCAGACCTCCCTGGTTGGTTCAGAGAGTCCGACACTTTTGAGTCAGCCCTTTTGTGAGCTTCTTATTTTTTGAGTTCGATTGTATCGAGTTATTTTATTACGCTGTTCAACGTTTTTTCGATGGAAGAAAGCAATTCTTTCGCTTTTTCTTGATCGTCCGCTTCTACAGCTCCGATGTAGTCTTCTGCTTGTTTGCGAAGTTCAGCGTATTGATCTTCCCCAAGTTTCGCCTTAAGGTCCGTTTCAAGGATCTCGATAAATAGAGCTCCTTCAAGTGCCGTGATCATGGACTTGTCTTCGCCCCAGTATTCTTGGCTCTCTTCATATTCGTGGAGGGCAACTTTAGAGAAACCACTTACGAATGCTTCGTTGATTGCTTTAGGATCCAGCTTCGTAACATCACTTTCAAGGTTCAATTGAGTTTCGATCAATTGAGCTTCTTCAGATGCATACTTTTCTAGGTAAGATTTAATGGATTGGAAGAATGCCCATCCTTCAGCTTGCTCTACACGTGCCGCTTCTGGATCTTCCTTCGCTTCTTTCGCTGCTTTTGTTGCGTAACCGTGAGGCTCAGCTCCGACTGCAAGATAGAACGTACGCATCAAGGATTTGTCTACGACTTGTTTTCCAAGTTGGAAAGCGAGCTCATCGTCGTTTTCGACTGCAGTTTCCATTTCGTCGAAACCAGCTTGGATTTTCTCAGCCATGTTTGTGGAATACGCAGAATCACGCTTTTGGACAGTTCCTTCAAGAGCAGCATAGAATGCTTTCGCTTCTTCAAGTTCTACGTTGACTTCTTCTTTATCTCCCCAATATTCTTTGATTTCAATGAATTCATGACGCATTGTGAAGAAGAATGCTTCTTGCATGATCTTATCGAAGATTTGCTTGACGACGCTTCCGTCAAGATCGCCTGACTTACCTGCTTCAAGAGCAGTTGAAATTTGTTGGTCCATTGACGTTTCAAATTCACCGTCACGCTTTTTCACAAGACCTTGCAAATCTTTTTTGTACAGGTCCATGACCATGTCATAGTCGACTTCTTGGCCTTCGCCTGCTTTCGCCAATTCATCTTTTCCAGTGTTATAGGATTCAACCATCGCTGCAATCTCTTCAGATGGAGATTGTGCTGCCGTTTCTTCCTTGTCCTCTTTTTGGTCTTTATTTTCATTCTCTTCCGTTTGTGTGTTGGACTCTTCTTTCTTCTCATCCTGACCACAAGCTGAAAGAAGTAAGCTTAATGCTAAGAAACTGCTTGATACAAATTTGAATTTGTTTGTCATTGTTGTTTCTCCCCCATATATGTAGTGATAATGATAATGATTATCATTTCTGTTCTCCGATAAGTATTATATCGATAATGATTCTCAGTGTCAAACAAGTTTTTGAAAGTTTTCTCTTGAAAATACTTTTCAGATGAAAAAATGTATGAATATATGCCAGTTATTGCTAGTGAGGCGGTCGTTAACGAGGCTTTTCAGTATAAAACAGTAGTCTATAGGGGTCTAAAAACGGGATTATAGATCAGATTTGGAGAAAATCCATAAAAATCGAAATTTATAGCTCAGTTTTGGTTATTTCCCATAAAAATCCCACTATTTCCAATAAAAATTGAAATTTATAGATTAAAATACAAAAAAATAAGGTCCGCCCTATGTGAGGGCAGACCTTATTATAAGAATCACTCTTATTTATGCTTGTTGATCAATTCAACAAGTGCTTCTTTCGGTTGGAAACCGACGACTTGGTCGACGACTTCTCCGTCTTTGAAAAGCATAAGTGTCGGAATGCTCATGACTCCGAATTTACCTGCTGTTTCTTGGTTTTCATCTACATCTAACTTTACGATTTTTACGTCGTTGCTCATTTCGCTATCAATCTCTTCCAAGACTGGTGCAATCATTTTACAAGGTCCGCACCAAGGTGCCCAGAAGTCTGCAAGAACGAGGCCTGAGCTCGTTTCCGTATTGAAGTTTTGGTCTGTTACGTGTGAAATAGCCATTTGTATTGCCTCCTCATCATTCTTTCACTTTCAATGGAAGTATATCACTTAACCGATCAACTTCCTAACAATCTGCTTCCAGTTGTAGCATACCCTTTTTCAAAAAACTCACACATACAAATCGGGTACAAAAACAAAGGGGTGACCAAGTGGGTCACCCTGCCATGTTCTTAAAATTAAACGAGTACCTTCTTGAATTCTTCTGTCAGCTTCGGTACGACATCGAAGAGGTCTCCGACAATTCCGTAGTCAGCTACATTGAAGATGTTCGCCTCTGGGTCTTTGTTGATCGCAACAATGATTTTTGAGTTGGACATACCAGCCAAGTGCTGGATTGCTCCAGAAATACCACATGCGATATATAAGTCAGGTGTTACGACTTTACCGGTTTGACCGATTTGCAAGGAGTAATCGCAGTAATCTGCATCACAAGCACCACGGGATGCACCGACTGCCGCTCCAAGTACATCTGCAAGTTCTTTCAACGGCTCGAAACCATCTTCAGATTTCACACCACGTCCACCAGCAACGATGATTTTCGCTTCAGAAAGATCGACACCATCGGTCGTCTTACGAACGATTTCTTTTACAATCGTACGAAGATCCTTGATCGTAACATCTACTTTAGAAACATCACCTGTACGGTTTTCATCTTTTTCAAGAGCAGAGATGTTGTTCGGACGAATCGTCACGAACATGACGCCATCTGTGATGATCTTCTTCTCAAACGCCTTACCGGAATAGATTGGGCGCGTATATACAAGGTTCCCACCTGTGTTCTCAATACCTGTGATATCGGAAACCAATCCAGATTGCAATTTCGCTGCAAGTCGAGGAGATAGGTCCTTACCAAGTGCTGTATGACCGAATACGATTCCCTCAGGACTTTCTGCGTCAATTACTTGCATCAATGCTTGTGTATAGGCATCACATGTATACGTTTTCAAATTTTCGTCTTCTAAGACTAGAACACGGTCTGCTCCGTAATGAATCATGTTTCCAGCGATGTCGTTGACACTATCGCCGCAAACGACTCCCACGATTTCTCCGCCTTCAGAGATTTCTTTCGCTGCTGCAATTGCTTCATAGGATACGTTACGAAGTTCACCGTCTCTGACTTCTCCTAAAACCAATACTTTTTTAGCCATCGTTTTCTCTCCCCTTTTATATCACTTTTGCTTCAGATCGTAACAAGGACACAAGTTCTTTCACTTGGTCGTCAACTTCACCTTCGAGTACTTTTCCAGCCTGTTTTTCAGGTGGGAGGAAGACTTCTAACGTTCTTGTCTTGCCTTCTACTTCATCTTCATCCAGATCCAGATCATCCAACTCAAGCTCTTCTAGAGGCTTCTTCTTCGCTTTCATGATCCCTGGTAATGAAGGATAGCGTGGCTCATTCAATCCTTGCTGAGCCGTCACAAGAACTGGCAATGACGTTTCAATGATTTCAAGGTCACCTTCAACGTCACGTTCGATCTTGACAGTAGAACCTTCTACTTCAAGCTTCGTGATCGTCGTCACGTGAGGCATATCCAACAACTCTGCTAGGCGTGGTCCAACCTGACCGGAAGCTCCATCAATCGCAACGTTACCGCCTAGAATGATATCTACTTCCTTATCTTCAAAATAAGCTGCAAGGATTTTAGCTGTAGAATATTGATCTCCATAGTCCACATCTTCATCGTCGATCAATACAGCTTTATCCGCGCCCATCGCTAGTGCCGTTCTGAGCTGCTTATCACTTTCTTCTTCACCGACTGTAACGACAGTGACTTCTCCGCCATGCTCGTCGCGCAATTTGATTGCTTCTTCCACCGCATACTCATCGTATGGGTTGATGATGAATTCAACACCGTCTTCACTGATTTTTCCGTTTTCGATCGCGATCTTTTCTTCCGTATCGAATGTTCTTTTTAGAATGACATAAATATTCATGTGTTTCCCTCCAATTTTAGCGGTCTTTAAATTCAGGCTTGCGTTTTTCTATGAAAGCTTGGATACCCTCTTGCCCATCATGTGAGGCGAAAGCTTTTCCAAACGATTCCGTTTCCTTCTTCGCACCTTGCTCGTATTCCCCTTTTCGGGCGAAATCGACTAATTCGAGTGCGAGGCTGACAGCAACGGCACTTTTAGCAGCTGCTTTTCCAGCTAGAGTATAGGCTTTATCCAGCAACTCATCTTCAGAAACCACATGGTTGGCTAGACCCCATTGCATCGCGTCCGTTCCTGTAATCGGTTCGCTGGTCAGGAGCATTTCTGTCGCTTTCGCAGCTCCGACATAGCGAGGTAGACGTTGGGATCCTGCAAAGCCTGGAACCAACCCAAGTTGTAGTTCAGGTAAACCGAGCTTCGTGTTATCCGTGACCAGTCTCATGTGACAAGCCATCGCGAGCTCCAGTCCTCCCCCTAGTGCAGCGCCATGTACTGCTGCAATGACGGGTTTGGAAAATTGTTCAATCCGATCGAACACCTGTTGACCGTAAGCACCAAGTTCAGAGAATCCAGATGCATCTTCTACAGTCGTGAATTCTTTGATATCTGCCCCTGCAGAGAAAAATCTTCCTTCTCCACGTATGACAAGAGCTTTGACTTCTGAATCCTTCTCAACTTCATCTAAAACAGAGTTGATCTCTCTGATCATTGGAGAACAGAGTGCGTTCGCTGGTGCATGTTGTAGCAGGATCGTTCCGATTTGATTTTCCTTTGAATAGGATAAGTACTCCAAATTCTCTCCTCCTCTTAACTAGGTCTATAACGGATGCCATTAATAAGCAGATCATGAACTGAGTTTGCAAGCGCTGTCAAATCATAGTGATGATCATTCATCACCCAGCTCGTCGTCGTTTCATCCAATGTACCGAAAATCATCTGACGGACGATCCGGATATCCAGGTCAGGTTGGAACACCTGTTGTTTGACCCCTTCATGGATGATGTCATCCAGAAGATGCAGGTAACGCTTCAACACTTCCCCGATCTGCGCTCGTAGCGCACGATTCGTCTGACGCAATTCGAGCTGTGTCACGATTGCCAATTCATGATCCTCTGATAGCTGTTTGAAGTGCATTTCAATCAGCTTTAACAGCTTATCTTCAACAGAATGCTGATGTTCGATTTCATTTTTGGTCGTGTCGATAAAGTGACCCATCTTTTCCTGGAACAAAGATATGAGCAGATCTTCTTTGTTTTTGAAATACAAGTAGATGGTGCCGTCCGCTACCCCAGCTTCACGCGCGATTTTTGAAATCTGTGATTGGTGATAGCCATGTTTCGCAATGACCGAAACAGCTGCATCGATAATTTTGTCATATTTAGGTCCTTTTCGTTTAACGGTCATCGTCCTTTACCTCCACGTTCTACAAGAAAAACTGCCTGCTTTTCTCGTTGATCCGAAAAATGAATGAACATTCACTCGGGTTCATTGTACTTTACAAACGGGGGTTAAGTCAATGAATCTTTCGTATTTTTCAGAATTTTACGCATCCTGTCGATTATCTGAATTATATCATTAATCTGTCAAAAAAATAACAAGAAAGGGTCAACTAGGACTGCAAAGATGATCATGAAAGTATGCCACTGTATTTCTGCATTTTAATATGAAAAAAGTTGATTTCCAGCATCTCTTCTCACAAGAAGTCATTTCTGAGTGGGTGACTTGGCGATTTCTGCTTTTTCACCCTATCAGAACGCTCCTTTAGTAATCACCAATAAAAAAGGACCCCGATATCGGGATCCTTTTCTCTGTTACGCATTCTCTTTAGCGCTTTCTTTCAGTTTCTGCTTTTCTTCCTCAACGAGGACTCTTCGGAGTACTTTTCCAACCATCGTTTTCGGAAGTTCATCCCTGAATTCATAAAGGCGCGGAACTTTAAAGGAGGCCAGATACTTCCTACAGTGGGTATCCAGGTCTTCTTCTGTACATGTAACCCCATCCTTCAGAACGACGAAAGCCTTCACAGTTTCTCCTCGATATGGATCTGGAACACCGATGACGGTCGCCTCTTTCACTTTTGGATGTTCAAACAAAATCTCTTCGATTTCTCGAGGATAGATGTTGAATCCACCGGCAATGATCATATCTTTTTTACGATCGACGATATAGAAGTAACCTTTCTCATCCATGTATCCCATATCTCCGGTCAACAGCCAACCCTCGTGGAACGTGGAAGCTGTCTCTTCGGGTTGATTCCAATAGCCTTTCATGACCTGTGGACCTTTGATCATCAGCTCTCCGACTTCCTTTTCCTCGGCAATCGAGCCTGTTTCAGCAGATAGGATGGCCGCTTCTGTATTCGGCCAAGGGACCCCGATACTACCGATGACTCGGTTACCATACAGGAAGTTGGCATGGGTGACTGGTGATGCTTCGGTCAATCCATAACCTTCAACAAGATTCCCTTTTGTAATCTCCTCAAAGCTTTCCTGAACTTCAACAGGAAGTGGAGCTGAACCGCTGATACAACTTGCGATTGAAGACAAGTCATACGATTTGATATTCGGATCATTCAATAAAGCGATGTACATCGTTGGTGCGCCTGGGAACATCGTCGGCTTATGCTTACCGATGGCTTTCAGCACCTGCTTCGGATCAAACTTAGGGAGAATGATCATTTCAGCCAGGTACATGATCGAAAAGTTCATGACACATGTCATTCCGTACACATGGAAGAATGGCAATGCACCAAGAATCTTTTCTTCTCCATACTTCGCTTTATACATCCAATAACGGCATTGCATCGTATTTGCGACAAGGTTGTAATGCGTGAGCATGACTCCCTTCGCAGGACCTGTCGTACCACCCGTATACTGTAGTAAAGCAAGATCTTCTTTCGCATCCACTTCAACATCAATCGGGTTCATGTCTCCTTCATCCAGCAACTTTCTGAAGGAATGAATCGTGTCGTTGTATTCGACACGCACAACAATGTTGGTCTGCTTTTTCTGAACGAATGGATAGATGAGGTTCTTCGGGAATGGCAGATAGTCTTTCACTCCGGTAACGATGACATGTTCGAGTGAAGTCCGTTTTTTCACTGCCTCGACCCGCGGGAACAATAAATCCAGACAAATGATCGTCTTAGAACCAGAGTCTGTCAACTGGTGTTCCAGCTCCCTCTCCGTATAGAGAGGATTGGTTTGGACGACAATGCCTCCAGCCAACAATACACCATAATAACTGATGACTGATTGCGGCGAATTCGGAAGCATGATGGCGACCCGATCTCCTTTCCGAATACCAAGGGACCGTAGTTGATTCGCCATCTTCAAGGCGCTTTCATAAACTTCCCCGTAGTTCATCCGCTTACCTAGAAAATCTAAAGCGGGTTTCTCTGGGTGCTTACGAGCTGCATCTTCCAGATAGAATTGCAAAGGCTTTTCGTCAATCTCGATTTCGTGAGGGATTTCTTCGGGATACTGCAGTAACCAATTTTTCTCCACCTTAATCTCCTCCTTTTTTACCGCTCCTTTCCTATGAAAAACTCACTCTCTACTACTATTATAATGAAAACGGATACAATTTTATATATTTTTAGAATATTTCCAATAAATTTTCTTGCTTGTAATAATTGTATTAGTAAAACAAGGAAAAAAGACCCCCTTTGACATTAGAGTCAAAGGAGGTCTAAAGCTTAATTTTATTTCTAACGAAATTCACACCCTAGTCTATACTAAAAGCATGTTTTCGCAGTCTCTGTTGCTCTTGAAAGTCGTTGATTTCCGCTCTCCAGGTGCTCGCTTTCCGCGGGGCGTGCGGTGAGCCCACTCACTTGCACAGGATGTGCTGGCTTCGACGTTCACCACAGGACGTGGTGGAACTTAGTCGAAGATCCTTTAAAAAGTGAATGGTCTCACGTGTCCCGCTAATCCCGCTGGAGTCTCGCACCTTGCTCTCCAATCAACTTGCACATGGTTTCTTTTAAAATGACTCAAAAGCAACTATCAGTTAAAAATCACACGAACAAATAAATGATACCTGCCACGATGAAGAGACCGCAGCATACTAAGAGGACTTTCCATAATGTTTCCATGCTTTCACCTATCCGATTCCGCTGCCGATGACAAAGGATAATCCCACAGATATAATCATGGAAATAAATCCGACAGCTCTATTGTCTTTTTGAATCTCATCGTCAATCTTAAACCGTGGCGTCAGAAATTCAAAAATGAAGTATCCAATCAACAATAATAAGAAACCATAAACGCCCCAAATCGTCATATCCAAAATGGAATCGTTATGTTCAATTGAGTATCTGAAGATGTTCGCAATCCCGAATACCTTTCCTCCTGTCGCCATAGCAACTGACAAATTGCCCTTACTGATCTCTTCCCAATTTTTATACTTCGTTACGACTTCAAAAATGGCGAGAAAAACGATGAGACTCAATACGACGACACTATAATTTGCTACAGTTTCAACATAAGGATTAGCCAACCAATTGTCCATGATTTCCCCGCTTTCTATTTCAGTCCGACGATCGTGACGCCGCTTCCACCTTCACCTGCATTCCCAAGTCGGGTCGTTTTCACATTCGGATGTTCTTTTAACAACGACTGCACACCTGTTCTCAATGCCCCGGTTCCTTTACCGTGAATAATTGAAACTTGAGGGTATCCGGCGAGTAACGAATCATCCAAGAATTTATCGACCGCTCGAAGCGCGTTTTCATATCGTTCCCCTCTTAGATCCAGTTCAGGCTTTGTCACAGAACTTCCTTCCACTTTGACGAACGGTTTCGTTTCTCTTTTCTTTTCTGATTTGATCGGCTCCAATTCGTTCGCTTTGACCGTCATTTTCATGATGCCGATCTGGACTTGATATTCATTCGAACCGACTTTTTCAACGATATGACCTTTTTGGTTCACGGTTAACACTTTCACTTCTTCACCAGGCTTTAAATTATCTGGCGCTTTTTTGTTCGTTGTCGGTGTTTTCAGGGCTTTGTTCCGTTTTGGAGCTGCTTCATCCAACCGCTTTTGGGCTTCGATGAGCTTATGCTCTTTCACATTTCCGTATTCCTTCTGATATCCGCGGAGCTCTTTGAGAATCTCATCTGCTTCCTGGCGAGCATGTTCAACAGATTTTTTCGCTTCCTGTTCCGCTTTTTCATACAGTTTTTCTTTATGCTGTTCGAACTCTTTCAACTTCTGTTCAAGATCACGCTTCAAGTCTTCGGCTTCCTGATGGATATCGGTAGCTTCCGCACGTTCTCGTTCAGCTCTTTTCTGAGCATCTTCGAGGGAAGCGATCATCACATCGATCTTGTTGTTGTCTTCACTGATGTGAGACTTTGCATCGGTTATGATCTTTTCGTTCAGTCCGATCCGTTTGGAGATTTCGAAAGCATTACTCCGTCCTGGTACACCGATCAATAGGCGATAGGTCGGACGTAACGTTTCCACATCGAACTCCACACTTGCGTTCATGACGCCTTTACGATTATACGCATAAGCTTTCAGTTCACTGTAGTGAGTCGTCGCTACAATTTTTGAACCTCGTTCATTGACATAGTCGAGAATCGAGATGGCAAGTGCAGCTCCTTCAGTCGGATCTGTACCAGCGCCGAGTTCGTCGAACAGGACCAACGACTTGAAGTTGACCCGATCGAGTATATCCACGATATTCGTCATATGAGAGGAGAACGTACTCAAGTTCTGTTCAATGGACTGTTCATCCCCGATGTCCGCGTAGATCGATTCGAAAACCGTCACTTCCGATTCTTCTTCTGCCGGTATTTGCATACCGGATTGTGCCATCAAGGATAATAAGCCGATCGTTTTTAACGTAACCGTCTTACCACCCGTGTTTGGACCAGTAATGACAAGTGCATTATATTCTCCGCCAAGCTCGACATTGATCGGAACGACTTCATCTGCAGAAATCAGTGGATGTCGCGCTCGTTTCAAGTTCATGTATTCGTTATCATTGATTTTCGGCTTAACCGCTTTTATCGCGTGACTATAGCGCGCTTTTGCGAAAATGAAATCAATTTCTGCAAGGACAGTGACATTGTGACTTAAAAATCCAGACACTTCAGCCACTGTTTCCGTCAACATTTTCAAGATGCGCTGAATTTCTTGATACTCTTTGCTCTTCGTCTCTTTCAATTGGTTGTTGATTGTTACAACTGCCTGAGGTTCAATGAACAATGTTGCACCAGAAGCGGATTGATCATGAACCATACCGCCAAACGCTGAACGATATTCTTGCTTGACTGGAATGACATAGCGATCATTTCGGATTGTGACAATGGCATCAGACAGCATCTTTTGTGATTTTGAAGATCGGATGATCGACTCTAGTTTTTCACGGATACGGGATTCAAAGCTTCTTAATTGTTGACGAATCGTTCTAAGAGCAGGGCTTGCTGTATCCATCACATGTCCTTGATCATCAATGCAATCTTTGATTTTTCGCTCCACTTCCTGTAGAGGATCGATCTGTTCAATGAGATCCGCTAAAATCGGCAGCTCGATTTCGTCCTCCAACGTGCCTTCTATAAATCTTCTGAACCTACGTCCCCCATGGATAGTGGTCGAGATATCGACGAGCTCTTCCGGACTTAGGATTCCGCCAATTTCCGAACGCTTCAACGACGCACGGATATCGCGGATACCGCCTAATGGAACATGGCCTTTCAACCTGAGAATCTGTGCACCTTCATCCGTACTGTTCTGCTGATGGTTCACATCCTCAAAATTCGTCCACGGCTTAAGGTCATGGATTTTTTCTTTCCCTAAAGAAGAGGAGACATGCTCAAGCAGTTGTTCTTTGATTTTTGTATATTCTAAAACTCTAAGTATTCGTTCGTTCACGGTGAGCCTCCTGTAACATTCCTTTACTTATGTCGGTTCAGAAAAGCACGGAAATCCTCCAACGTATACGTATTCAAAACGTTTTCCTTCCGAAGCAATGCTGCTTGACCGACTTTGATACCGATGTCCATATGCTCCAGTGTTTCATGGACATGGGCATCCGTATTGATCGATAGCTTGACACCTTTCTCTTGCGCTTTCGCTAACCATGCTGGTGCCAGATCCAATCGATTCGGGTTCGCATTCAATTCAAGTGCCGTATTTGTCTCCGCTGCCTTTTCAATCAGTTCATCCACGTCCACGGCATATCCATTACGACGACCGATGATACGTCCAGTCGGATGTGCGATCAAATCGACATGCGGGTTGTTCAGCGCTGTGTCCAGTCGCTTCATGATCGTTTCTTTGCTTTGAGAAAAGGAAGAATGGATGGAAGCGATGACAAAATCCAACTGTTCCAGCAGTGAGTCCTCATAATCTAACGTCCCATCTGGTAAGATGTCCATCTCGATGCCGGAAAGAATCGTAAAGTCGTCCCATTTTTCATTCAATCTCTTAATCTCTTCTTGTTGCTGCATGATCCGTTCTGGCGTCAGTCCATTTGCGACAACGAGGTATTGAGAGTGATCCGTGATGACGATATGGCTATATCCTTGGCTACGAGCAGCCTCAGCCATCTCCTCGATAGAGTTGGCACCATCACTCCAGGTTGTATGCATGTGGAGATCACTCTTGATATCGCTTCGCTCAATATATTCAATCTTATCTTTGAAAAGCTCAAGCTCTTCTTTCCCTTGACGAACTTGTGGGGGGATGAAGGTTAGCCCGAAATGTCCAAAGAATTCTTCTTCCGTTTTGAAAGTGGTGATTTCACCTGTCTCTGCATCCTCTACACCATACTCACTGATTTTTTCAGAGCGTTCTTTTGCTAGCTGACGCATCTTGACGTTATGCTCTTTTGATCCGGTAAAATGATGCAAAGTCGTCGCAAATTCTTCAGGTTTGACGAGTCGGAAATCTACCGAAATATCATAGTCATAAGTGACGACAACCGAGACTTTCGTTGACCCGGATGCGATGACATTCGTGACATTTTCCAAGTCTTCCAAACGTGGAACGACTTTGTCTGGTGTCGTCGTCGCTATGATGAAATCGATATCTTTGATCGTTTCGCTATATCTACGAATGCTACCCGCACGTGAAAAACGCTCGACACCATCAATGTGGTCCAGCTGCTCTTCAATGCGGTCTGCGATTGGAAGCATCATGGCAATCGGGAGACGCTCAGGTCTTTTACCATAATCCTCTATCGCTTCTAGGATCTTCTCTTCCGTCTTTTTACCGAAGCCTTGCATCGCTTGTACTTTATTTTCCTCACAAGCCTCTTTTAAAGATTGGAGATCCGTTACACCAAGCTCATGGTACAGACGGGAAATCTTCTTCCCACCAAGACCCGGTAGATTCAATAGGGCAATCAGACCGTCAGGCAACTCCTCTTTCAACTCTTCCAGCAAGGAAGATTGTCCTGTTTCAATGATTTCCTCAATGACAGATAAGGTACCTTTCCCAATCCCTTTCAGATTGCCAATATCCTCAATTTCATCAAGCGTTCTTGAATCACTTTCTAACGCTTGAGCTGCTCTGCGATAGGCCGAAACTTTGAAACTGTTTTCACCTTTGATTTCCATATATAAAGCAATCTGTTCCATCATTTTTATAATCAACTTTTTGTTCATAAAAAAAGCACTTCCCATCCGTCGAATTTGTATACGAGGTCACCATGAAGAATCAGAAGCGGCTGTACCCCCTATTCAAGAATGTAGAAAAAGGATAAGTCTCCTTATCCTTTGAACTTTTTAAATCATCAAATTTTTGTATTGATCTCCGCTATCCAGATACTCTTGATTTTCTCAGAGAAAACCGGCGTATGTTCCACCATCGCCTTTGCTATGAATGAATCGGACATGGCGGATTGTATGGAATCGAGCGGTACTAGCGCTGCGATATACAAGAATAGGAAGATGACGAGATACACTTCTACAAATCCGAGTACACCACCAAGCCAGCCGTTGATTGTCCGTAAAATTGGCAGGTCAGCCAAGAAATCCAACATGGATCCTAAGATTTGTAGGAGTATTTTCGTTCCGAAAAACAGCATCGCGAACGCGATTGCACGGTAGTAGGCATCTTCCAAAAAGCCTGAATTCATGAAAATGGCTAATGAGCTGCCCTCTGAAATCGTCGGGTATGGAACCCACAAGCGTAGTTTTGGAGCTAGATCATCAAAATACAGATAGGCAACGATGAAAGCGGCAATGAATCCTGTTAAATGAACGAGTTGAAGGATCAAACCTCTACGTAACCCAATTAAGAAACCGACAATTAAAACCCCTATTAAAAGTAAATCGACCATCCTTTTATTCCTCTTTCTTTCCCTCTAACTGTTTCACTCTTTCTACCAGTTTGAGATAATCATTCGTAATGTTGACCGCTGTTAGAACGGCAAGTTGTTTCGTATCTAGATTGTTCGTTTGGTGACGGATCTCTCTCATTTTTTGATCGACCAGGTCCGCCACTTTATTAACGTGCCCAGCCCCCTCTTCACCAATGATTGTATATTGTTGACCGAATATATGTACTGTCGTTCGATTTTGGTTAGACACCCAAAAGCCTCCTAACTCGTAAATGACTAATCATTATCTTAACATGAACAGGTAAGAATGAGAATAATGAGACTTTTGCTCTTGACATATTTTAACATAAAGTTCGTCGATCGAATGAAGTTGATTTTTTAAAAATCAACACGGTCCTACAAAGATTAACATAAGTCCTCTTCTATTTTACTGAATATGTCATTGGCAAATCAAGTTAAATTCGATTCCCGCTGAGCTTCTTGCTTCGTTATAATGAGGGTATGGCACTAATTACATAGGAAATTGAAGGTGAAATGGAATGGCAAATGCCGTATTGAAACTGAGTAAGACTAAAATAGATGAAATCCAAAATGCTTATGAACCCTACATACAACCGAAAGTCCCTCAAGGAGGGCTTTTCGTCGCGAAGGTCAATGGATGTACGGTCACGGCCTATAAATCAGGTAAAATCCTCTTTCAAGGTCCAGCCGCTGAAGAAGAGGCTTCCCGTTGGGGTTCTATCGAAAAAGACAGCAAACCAAGTTCTGACAAGAAACGGAAGAAGCATGCCTATCTACCACCTGAAAATGTTTCGTCCATGTCCTTGATCGGCTCAGACGAAGTCGGAACGGGAGACTTCTTCGGACCGATCACAGTCGTTGCAGCTTTTGTGTCCAAAGAAAATATGGCTTTGGTCAAAGAGCTTGGGGTAAAGGATTCCAAAATGATGAAAGACCCTCAGATCATTGAGATTGCAAAAAGTCTGATCCAAACGATTCCATACAGCTTGATGGTCCTGCCGAATCCGAAATATAATGAACTTCAAGCAAAAGGATTGTCACAAGGGAAAATGAAAGCGATGCTTCATCAGCAAGCGATTCGTAAAGTATTTGATAAAATTTCTGATACAGAAGATGTAGAAGGCGTGTTGATCGACCAATTTTGTGAGCCAGAGGTGTTCTTCAGACATACGAACCAACAGCCAGGCGATAACCTTCCTTTCTTTTTTGAAACGAAAGCAGAGGAATTGCATTTAGCTGTTGCTGCGGCCTCCATCATCGCTCGTTATGCCTTTTTGAAAAAGATGGATGAATTGTCTGAACATGCAGGCGTCACTATTCCTAAAGGAGCGGGACCTCTTGTAGATGAAGCAGCTGCAAAGATCGTCATGAGAAAGAGCTCGGATTTCTTGAAAAGCATCAGCAAATCCCACTTTGCAAACACTCAAAAAGCGATGAAGCTTGTGAATCAAAAGCGCAAAAAATAAGGGTAGACGACGGATTACGGTCATCTACCCTTTCTATTTATCCTCTCATTGTTGCATTGAATTGGTCTTTCACATAGTCGATCACTTTGTGGTGGACCTTTTCAACATCTTCATCCGTTAACGTTTTTTCAGGGTTGTAGTACGTAAGTGAATACGCCACGGATTTTTTGCCTTCATCCATATGCTCACCTTCGTAAAGGTCGAAGATGGATACTTGTTTCAGCAAGTCTCCTCCAGCAGCTTGAATCCCTGCCTGGACTTCACCCGCTTGCACATCCTGATCCAGAATCAGTGCAATGTCACGGGTAATGGATGGGTAACGCGGGAGGGCGTTGTAAACCACTGGTGGTACGTCCGCTGAGAACAATTCATCCAGCTCAAGTTCGAACAGATACGTTTCTTTGATGTCCCAATCTTTCTGATCCGCTGGGTGCAATTGACCGACGATTCCGATCTGCTTCCCATCGAGAAGAAGAATCGCCGTTCTACCTGGATGGAATCCTTCACGTTTAGCTTGTTGATACTCAATACGCTCGTTCAATCCAAGCTTTTCAAACAGACCATCGAGCACACCTTTCACAACGTAGAAGTCGACTGGCTTCTTCTCTTGTTGCCAAGGGTGTGTATGCCATAGCCCAGTGAACGCTCCTGCGAGCTTCTGATGTTCATTCGGTAGACTCTTCAGGTTTGATTCCTCTGTCATGTAAGTCGAACCAACTTCAAATACCGCGACATCGTTGATTTGGCGATTTTGGTTGTATTGGACGACCTCTAACAGTTGAGGTAAGATCGTACGTCTCAAAACAGCACGTTCTTCGCTCATCGGCATGGAAACCCCAACATAAGCAGGTTGGTCTTCCGTTGTCAATCCGTGATAACGGTTAGCTTTTTTCTCTGTCGTCAAGGAGTACGTAATCGCTTGATAGAGACCTGAGTCTTGAAGATAACGACGTACAAGACGACGCTTCTTCTGAGCAGGATTCAATTCCCCTGGAGTCGTTGAACCTTCCGGAAGAGTCGTCGGAATTCGATCATAGCCGTAAATTCGTCCGATTTCTTCAATCAAATCTTCTTCCAACGTAATATCCGGTCGTCGCGCTGGAATTTCCACATTGAATACGTCTTCTTCTACTTCATAAGAAAAACCAAGGCGGTTGAAGATCTCGTGGATATCTTCCGTATGGATGGATGTCCCCAACACTTTGTTTGCACGGGTACCGCTGACCGTGACGTTGTAATGATCGACATATCTTGGGCCCGCTTCGACCATACCTTCCAGTACTTCTCCACCTGCAAACTCTTCAAGTAGTTGAGCAGCACGGTTAGCTGCTTCATATACTCTGTTTCGATCGATTCCCTTTTCAAAACGAGTCGATGACTCACTTCGTAGTCCAAGATCTTTTGATGCTTGACGTACAAGTGACGGATTGAAGTAAGCCGCTTCAAGCAACACAGTTGTCGTCGTATCAGACACTTCAGAATCCGCGCCACCCATCACACCTGCAACTGCGACTGGCTCAGAACCATTCGTAATGACAAGGTGATGCGCTTCCAGTTTCCTCTTCTCGTCATCCAATGTAACGATTTCTTCCCCATCTTTCGCACGGCGAACGAGGATCTCTTTGGAACCGAAACGATCGTAGTCGAAGGCATGTAACGGCTGACCGTACTCGAGCAATACATAGTTCGTGATATCAACTACATTGTTGATTGGACGGATACCAGCTGCGATCAGACGATTTTGCATCCATTCAGGAGATGGACCGACCTGGATGTTCCGAATCACTTTCGCCCCATAGTATGGATTGTCTTCAAGGTCTTCAATGTTCACAGAAATGTAGTCTGATGCAGACTCGGTTGTTTCGGATAAAGTGGGCTTCGGCAAGTTCAGTTGTTTTTCAAGCACCGCCGAAACTTCGTGAGCCACCCCTACCATATTCAAGCAATCCGCACGGTTCGGTGTAAGTCCGAGTTCAAGAATATGATCGTCTAGATTCAGAGCCGCAAGCGCGTCCGATCCGACTTCTGCATCTTCTTTTAGAACATAGATGCCATCAGCGAACTCTTTCGGCACCATTTTCGCATCAACACCAAGCTCTTCAAGAGAACAGATCATACCATGAGAGGCTTCACCACGGAGCTTCGCTTTTTTGATTTTAAAATCACCTGGTAAGACTGCGCCGACTTTCGCGACAGCAACCTTTTGACCTGCAGCGACATTTGGAGCACCACAAATGATTTGGACCGGCTCGTTTTCACCGATGTTCACTTTACACACGTTCAATTTATCAGCGTTCGGATGTTGCTCGCATGCTTCCACATGTCCGACGACAACACCAGAGATCCCTTTGTTCAAGGATTCGACGCCTTCAACTTCTATTCCGCTTTTCGTAATGCGATCTGCAAGCTCATCTGGCGTGACACCTTCCAGATCGACGTATTCTTTCAACCAATTATAGGATACTAACATGATTTCACTCCCCTTGATTCATCAGTTCATTTTCACTACTTCAATTTCAATCTAAGTTTAAAAAGAGGACAAACAGAGCAGAGAAGTTCGAGGCGCGGAAGCCACGAGGACCGGAACGTAGATTGCAACTACTTGAGGACCGGAGTGGAAACACAACAAAGAAATTCGATAGCTATGTTTACCGCACTTTTTAAACAACAACTAAGCTCGTTTGAATTGTTCTAGGAACCTAACATCATTCGCATAAAAATGACGGATATCATCGATGCCGTATTTCAGCATGGCGATTCGTTCTGGTCCCATTCCGAATGCGAATCCTGTGTACTCTTTGGAATCGAATCCTGCCATTTCAAGTACGTTCGGATGTACCATTCCAGCACCTAATATTTCAATCCAGCCTGTACGTTTACAGATCGAGCAGCCTTTACCGTTACATTTGAAGCAAGATACATCCACTTCTACCGATGGTTCAGTGAACGGGAAGAAGCTCGGACGTAAACGAATTTCTCTCTCTGCACCGAACAACTTTTGAGCGAACAACGTTAACGTACCTTTCAAATCACTCATACGGACATCTTTATCAACGTAAAGCCCTTCAATCTGCATGAACTGATGGGAGTGTGTCGCATCATCTGTATCACGGCGGTATACCTTACCAGGGCTGATGATTTTGACAGGTCCTCTTCCTTCATGCTTTTCCATCGTACGCGCTTGAACCGGTGACGTTTGCGTACGAAGCAAAATGTCTTCTGTAATAAAGAAGGAATCCTGCATATCACGTGCCGGGTGATTCTTCGGTAAGTTCAATGCTTCAAAATTATAATAGTCCGTCTCTACCTCAGGACCTTCTGCAACAGAGAAGCCCATTCCGATGAACAAGTCTTCAATTTCTTCAATGACAGCCGTAAGAGGGTGTGCATTCCCTTTACGAACCGGGCGTCCCGGTAATGTCACATCGATGGTCTCACTACTTAGCTTCGCATCGAGCGCTTCTCTTTCAAGCTTTTCCTGCTTTGTTTCGACTTTCTGAGTGATGGCGTCACGCACCTCATTGGCGAGCTGACCCATTTTCGGTCGCTCCTCTGCCGGAAGTTTCCCCATTCCTTTCAACACTTCCGTAATCGGGCCTTTCTTTCCTAAATACTCGACACGGATATCCTGCAATTCTTTCAGTGAAGCTGCTTTCTCAATCTTCTCTACAGCCTCACCTTGCAAGGTCATCAAACGTTCTTGCATAACAGTTCCTCCTTTATCCTTCTTAAAAAATGAATTCAAAAATAAGTCCAAACTTACACGTATTTCACCCTGGCTAATCTAAAACCTAGTACAACCTCGAATAATCCTCATTGCTCTCCTATCCAAAAAGTTTTTTGTGAGTGGAACGAACGGTCTCTTGAAGTATGTGAGTCATCGTCAAACTTGTTTGTAAGTGACTCACCATACGGAAAGAGACGATAGGAGAGCAAAAATGAAATTAAAAAAACCTCCGCCCCCACAAAGGGACGAAGGTTTCGCGTTACCACCCTAATTAACAATCACAAAAAAACACAATTGTTCACTTCATCATTTAACGGATTTCCCGGCACAATCTTAGCTCATCGCACAACACGACCAGTGTTCGAAAGGCAACTCCGGACTGAATTCCATTACCTCAACCATAAGCATGCTCCCAGTCTATGGCACGCTCTCCCTGAAAGGTGACAAATAATGTACTACTTTCCATCATCGTTTTTCATATCTTATCCAATTGTTTTCTACTACTGTATTATAAAAGTTCCATTTCGTTCATGCAACTATTATCGACCTATTGGCTCAACTTTAAACCATACAGCAAGATACCAGCCGCAACCGCTACGTTCAACGACTCTGCTTTTCCATAGATCGGCACGTATAGATTCTGATCCGTCTGTGCCAACAGATCTGGATGGACACCATTAGCTTCATTCCCTAAAATCAGCGCGTATCCACCGTCCGGTTTTTCATCAGTATAGGGAACGCCACCTTCCAATGCAGTGCCATATACTTTGATTCCTTTTTCTTTTAACGTCGGAATCCAGTCGGTCAAATCACCCTTCAGGATTGGCATGTGGAAAATCGATCCTTGTGTGGAGCGGAGCACTTTGCTGTTATAGACGTCTACACTCCCTTGACCGAGTATGACGCCATCTGCCCCCGAACTGTCTGCCGTACGGATGATCGTTCCGAGGTTTCCTGGATCTTGTATCCCATCAATTAAAATGTATGTACCCTCCGGATTCAGTTCATGCTTTTCTTGTTGGAATTGGACAATCGCCACAATTCCTTGAGGCGTTTCCGTATCCGTCAGTTCTTTGATGACGGAATCCGTCGCGAGCCAGGTCGTCACATTGCCCGTATGCCATTCATGCGGTACACGGAAAGACTCTTCGATGATCAAGTCGGTGACTTCAGCATGATGGTTCAACGCTTCCTCGATCAGATGAGGACCTTCAATGATAAAGGCACCTGCTTTTTCCCGACCTTTACGGCTCTTCAACTTCTTCCATTCTTTCACTCGTCCATTTTTTGGTGATGTAATTCGATTCATGGCCTTCATTCCTTTAATTCCTCGAAATAATAATGATATTATACGTCAATCTGATACATAATCCAATGAAACTGGATAAAAACTATCAACATACAAATGCTATGAGCAATACTCCAATTACAAATAAGAGGTGAAAAGGTATGGATTTGAACTTAAGAAAAGCGGTTTTGGCCAACGTTTCCGGTAACAGTCATGATGAACTGGAAAGCACGATTATGGAAGCAATCAAGAGTGGCGAAGAAAAAATGCTCCCTGGTCTCGGCGTACTGTTTGAAGTCATTTGGCAGAATGCCGATGAGAATGAGAAGAATGAACTGCTTGAAATCTTGTCAGAAGGACTTCAATAACCCATACATCCATAAAAAAAGGACCTCAGCTGCAGGTCCTTTTTTCGTATTAACATTGAATGATTTTTTCAACCTGCTTCTGATCAAGTCCTTTGATGATCTCGACCATCAAGCGCACCGCATTCTCATAATCATCACGGTGGATCATGGAAGCATGCGTATGGAGGTATCGAGTCGCAATGGTGATGGATACTGCTGGTACTCCATCGTGACTGATGTGGATATTTCCTGCATCTGTTCCCCCACCTGCAGTCGTGTCGATCTGATAAGGGATGTTGTTCTTTTCCGCTGTTTCGAGCACGAAGTCTCTTAATCCACGGTGGGCAATCGTTCTTGCGTCATATATGATGATTTGAGGACCTTCACCTAGAACGGACAAGGCATCACGGTCAGTCACACCCGGTGTATCACCTGGAATTCCTGTATCAATCGCAAAGGCAATGTCCGGGTTGATAAGGTTCGCAGCGGTCTTTGCACCTCGTAAACCGACTTCTTCCTGAACGGTTCCGACGCCATAAACCGTATTCGGATGTTTGATTTTTTTGAGTTGGCGCATCGTATCTATGACGATCGCACAACCGATCCGGTTATCGAATGCTTTGGCAAGCAACATTTTCGGATTGCTCATCACGGTAAAATCAAAATAAGGAATGACGGAATCCCCCGGCCTCACACCGAATCCCATCGCTTCGTCCTTGCTTCCCGCTCCAATATCGATATACATATCTTTGATCGGCATCGGTTTCTTACGTGCTTCCGGCGAAAGAATATGCGGCGGTTTCGATCCGATCACTCCGACCACATTGCCTTTTTTAGTTTTTACCGTAACCCGTTGCGCCAGCATGACTTGACCCCACCAGCCTCCGACCGTTTGAAACCGAAGGAAACCTTTGTCGTCGATTCTCGTGACCATGAATCCGACCTCATCCAGGTGCCCTGCCATCATGATGCACGGTCCATTCTTCGACCCTTCCTTCTTCGCAATCAAGCTACCCAGGTTGTCGCAATATACTTCGTCCGCGTACGGCTCTATGTATTTGCGCATCACTTCTCGTGGTTCCGATTCATCGCCCGGAATCCCTTTTGCATCGGTCAGTTCTTTCAGCATGGTAAGTGTCTCGTCTAATTTGTTCATGAAGATCCTCCTGATGTCTGTACGTTATCGTTATGGATTAATACCCTTGATCTTGACGAGAATGGTTCACTTCATTTTTAGATAAATAGGCTTCGTTAATCTCTTCAGAAGTGAATCCTAATAAACGCCCGATCATCAGATAGTCTTCCATTAAAGTGACGTAATTATTGACATCCTCACGATTGTTTTTCAAATTCGTAAGGTCTTCATACACTTTCAGGAATGCATCGACAAGGTTTTCTTGTACCAGTTCCGGCACCTGCATTTGTTGCGGTACATCGTACGGAAGGATCAGTCCGAGAGACAGGAGGAAGTGGATGCCATCCACAAACTCTTCTAGTATGACACTTCGTTCAGAAGGAGCCTTTGAACTCCAGAATTTAAAGCATCTCGTTTCATTTGCGAGCTCTCCAAGTTCGACCTGAAGCGCAAGTATCTTTTTATCGACCAAGTCCTCGTTCTCAAGACCTCGTTCTCGTTCTATTCTTCGATCCAATTCATTCTGCATTTCAAATAAGGATTGTAGCTTCAAATTCATGCTGATTCCCCTTTCTGATCTAGCTGTTAAAAGTATATCAGTGATTGCAGGTCGTTTGAAAACAAAAAGAAAGAGACGGAATCGGTTCCGTCTCCTTTTACCGTGCTTCAGCAAAGAACTCCTGCCATTTGTAGACCCATTCCTTTCGCCTCAATGCATAGAATAGAACGGCGAGGATAAAGAGTAGGGTTAGCATCCACTGAACAGTGAGTTGGTTGAGCCAGCTTCCTACCGACGTGTAAACAATCGCGAGCGGCACATTCGTGAACACTGAAGCTCTTGTATAATCTTTAAAATTGCGGGTGATTTCAATCAAGCAAAGTGATATGAGATGAAAATGGAGAAAAGGCACAAGTCGTAAAATCGTGATCTGACCGAATGAAAGGGTGGAGCGTTTACCGAACCATCTTTCCTTCAGTTTCATAAACCTGCTGTACGACTTCGGAAGCGACTTCACTAAAAAATAGAAATACAGGCTGACAAGTGTAATGCCAATTAACGAGTAGATCGTACCGAAAATGACACCGAAAGCTACCCCACCTAATATACAAATGAAGCCGACAGGTATGAACAGAAATTGCCGTAGAATGTGCAGGAAAATAAATAGGATTGGGGCTAATGCACCGCTTGCGCCAAGCCAGTGGATGAGTTGCATCGCATGCTGTTCCATCTACATCCCCCCATTTACAATGATATGAGTATGACCGATGGATTAGACGTACCAATAGAAATAGAGGATCGCTTGAAGCGCGATGATCGCAGGTACGCCGTATTTAAAAGTAGCATGCTTCGTCTTGTGACGGAACAAGCGCATTCCGGTGAATATGCCGACGGCTCCGCCTATGATGGCGACAATCCAGAGGTGTCCTTCCGAAATTCGCCACTGCTGCTGTCTCGCTTTTCTTTTGTCCATGTACATGATGATGAGTCCGTATAGATTGAGTGCTATGAATATAGTAAGTATGATCATCGTTTGCCTTTCCTTTTCTTAGCGTTGGATTTACGGGTGAGTGGGATGGCTGATGAAGGCTTCTTGCGGATCCACTTGATGTATTTATGGATTTTTTCGTTTGCTCTAAGCGACTTCAAGTCCGGGTATAAGGTGGCCAGTTCCTCATTTGTAAAAAGAGCATGCACCTGCTTATGGCAAGGAATGCAGAGCTGGGCCGTTTCTCCGAAAGTTCCACCATATTCACGCGGAACAAGGTGATGCTCGGTCGTTTGTACACCTTCTCGACCGCAAAGCTCACATGTAGTAGCCGTCTGACCCATCCGATCACCTCCGTCTAAGGAATATAGCCTTGTTAGTACGCCTATCCAAGCCGCTTTCTGTCCTTCATTTTCGGATTTCAGCATTTTCGAGGATAGAAAGAGCCTCTTACTGTCCTCCATTTTGGGAGTTCAGCATTTTCGAGGATAGAAAGAGCCTCTTGCTGTCCCTCATTTTAGGATTTCAGCATTTTTGAGGATAGAAAGAGCCTCTTGCTGTCCCTCATTTTAGGATTTCAGCAGTTTTGAGGATAGAAAGAGCCTCTTGCTGTCCCTCATTTTAGGATTTCAGCATTTACGAGGACATAATTGCTCTCGAAACCCAACCCCATTGTTATGTAAAAAGAGGATTGACTCTAATAGTCAATCCCCTCATTTTGAAAAGTTTACGCCTTTAGGCTGTCTTTTGCTTTAGATGCAAGTTCTGCGAATGCTTTTTCGTCGTTGATTGCAAGTTCAGCTAGCATCTTACGGTTAACGTCGATTCCAGCTTGCTTCAATCCGTGCATCATGCGGCTGTAAGAAATTCCGTTCATACGAGCTGCTGCGTTGATACGTGTGATCCAAAGCTTACGGAAATCACGTTTCTTTTGACGACGATCACGGTACGCATAGCGTAGTGATTTGAATACTTGTTGCTGAGCAACTTTAAATAATTTATGTTTTGCTCCAAAATAACCTTTTGCAAGTTTTAAGACGCGTTTACGACGACGACGTGTTACATAGCCACCTTTTACTCTTGGCATTGTAATCCCTCCTAAATTTTTCAGTAAAATGTTTAAGTTCGAACGGGTTCAAAAGTCAGCGGATGACTTTTGAATTTCCGATTTAGATCATGTCTTTGATGCGCTTGTAGTCACCTTTAGAAACAAGAGCAGATTTACGAAGCTTACGCTTTTGCTTTTGAGACTTGTTTCGGAACATGTGGCTTGTGAACGCGTGTGCACGCTTCAATTTACCAGTTCCAGTTTTCTTGAATCGCTTAGCAGTCCCTTTATGAGTTTTCATTTTAGGCATAATAAAGTTCCTCCTTTGAATACTTGTACATCCTCTGGTCCGTTAGAACTGTTCGTAGCAGACAGTTATTGCTGCTTTTCAGCAAGTGGAGCAAGGATTAAAAACATGCTACGGCCTTCCATCTTCGGCTTGGATTCGATTGTTCCAAGTTCTTCGCACTCTTTTGCCATTCGCATGAGCACTTCACGTCCAAGCTCGGAGTGAGTGATCGCACGACCGCGGAAGCGGATGGAAGCTTTGACTTTGTTTCCTTTTTCAAGAAACTTTTTCGCATTTCGAAGCTTTGTATTGAAATCGTGTTCTTCAATATTCGGACTTAGACGAACTTCCTTCGTCGTAATCGTCTTCTGATTCTTACGCGCTTCTTTCTCTTTCTTCTGTTGCTCGTAACGGTACTTACCGTAGTCCATGATTCGGCATACCGGTGGTTTCGCGTTAGGGGCAACAAGAACAAGATCCAAGTTTGCGTTTTGAGCAATTTCAAGTGCTTCTTGACGAGATTTCACGCCAATTTGATCACCATTGGCGCCAATTAGGCGTACTTCGCGAGCGCGAATGCCTTCGTTGACCATCATGTCCTTACTAATAATGAGCCACCTCCATCGATTTTTACAACCTAATATCTTCTTGTAAAAAGCAATCTATTTTTTAAAACCAAATAGAAAAAGCGTCGGCGCATACCACACCCACACTGAAAGTTCGATCTTTTTGGAGATCTCGTTCATTGTACCTGCCAGCTGCACGCAAGTGCGCCAATCAGGTGAGAAGCGGGTGCTTCTGCTTTTACAAGAATATTCGATTATTATCACATTAGAATCATATCATCGATGCAACACAGTGTCAAGTTCGTGACCTGTGCTCAATTCAACCTTTATAGCATATCTCATCTTTCCGATTATTTCAAGAGGAATTTTTCTAAGATTCAACCCTTCACTGACCTATATAGACGATTTTTGGTACAAAAATCTTCCGAATGGCATTGAATCCAGGTCAGCTTGGGGAACTCAGCACTATTTTACTAACAAAAAAAGACGCTCCATTCATGGAACGTCTCTCCAACTTAAAACTTAGCTATGCTCGATTTCAGTGAGCAGCTTCTCTTTAAAGCTCTCGAATGAAACCGTTTCGGAATCCTGTTCACCATACTTACGTACGTTCACAGCATTGGATTCGATCTCTTGATCACCGACAACGAGCATGTAAGGAATCTTCTTCATTTGCGCTTCACGGATCTTGTATCCGATCTTCTCTTCACGAGAATCGACTTCAACGCGGATTCCGCTCGCCTTCAGCTCTTCGTTCACTTTGTAAGCATAGTCCATGTGAACAGAAGAAACCGGGATGATTTTTGCCTGGACGGGAGCCAACCATGTCGGTAGGGCACCTTTGTATTCCTCGATCAAGAATGCGACGAAACGTTCCATTGTGGATACGACTCCACGGTGGATGACGACCGGACGATGATCCTGACCATCGCTTCCTTTGTACGTAAGGTCAAAGCGCTCAGGCAAGTGGAAGTCAAGCTGTACAGTGGATAGCGTTTCTTCTTTACCGAGTGCTGTCTTCACCTGAACATCCAGCTTAGGACCATAGAACGCCGCTTCACCTTCAGCTTCTACATAGTTCAAGTCCATGTCTTCCATCGTTTCTTTCAGCAATGCTTGTGCTTTTTCCCACATTTCATCATTATCGACGTACTTCTCTTTATCCGCAGGGTCACGGTAAGAGAGACGGAACTTGTAATCGTTGATGCCGAAGTCTTTATACACCTTCTGAACCAACTGTACCACTCGGATGAACTCTTCCTTCAACTGATCCGGTCGGACGAAAATGTGCGCATCATTCAACGTCATGGAACGGACACGTTGTAACCCAGCAAGCGCTCCGGACATTTCATGACGGTGCATCGTACCGAGTTCAGCGATACGGACCGGCAGATCACGATAACTGTGCATCGCATTTTTATAAATCATCATATGGTGCGGGCAGTTCATCGGTCGCAACACGAGCTGCTCATTTTCCATTTCGATTGCAGGATACATGTCTTCCTGATAGTGATCCCAGTGACCTGAAGTTTTGTAAAGCTCGACACTACCAAGGTGTGGTGTGTAGACGTGGTCATAACCAAGCTTCACTTCTGTGTCAACGATATAACGCTCAATCACGCGACGGATCGTTGCCCCTTTCGGAAGCCAGATCGGCAATCCTTGACCGACTTTTTGTGAAATCGTAAAGATCTCCAGCTCCTTACCAAGCTTACGGTGGTCACGTTCTTTCGCCTCTTCCAAGAAATGAAGGTGCTCTTCAAGCTCTGACTTCTTGTTGAACGCAGTCCCGTAGACACGCTGCAGCATTTGGTTGTCGCTATCTCCACGCCAGTACGCGCCTGAAATGTTCATCAGCTTGAATATTTTCAGCTTGCTTGTTTGGGGAACATGCACCCCACGGCAAAGGTCGAAAAACTCACCTTGATGATAGAACGTGATCGGCTGACCTTCCGGAATCGACTCAACGAGTTCCACCTTCAACTCATCGCCCATCTCTTTGTAACGGCGGATGGCTTCTTCCCGGCTGACCTCTTCACGTGTAATTTCAAGGTTTTCGTCCACGATCTTTTTCATTTCTTTTTCAATCACAGGAAAATCTTCTTCTGTTAAACGGTGCTCCATATCGATGTCATAGTAGAAGCCGTTTTCGATGACCGGACCGACACCGAGCTGAATCTTTTCATCTTTATATACACGCTTGATCGCTTGAGCCATCAAGTGAGCCGTACTATGACGGAGTATTTCAAGACCTTCCTCAGAATCCGGCATGACGATCGTAATCGCTCCGTCACGCTCGATTGGTTGACGAAGATCAAGCACTTGATCGTCAAGCTTTCCAGCAATGGCTTTCTTTTTCAAACCAGGGCTGATGGAAGCAGCAATTTCTTCAGTTGTTACACCTTTATCAAATTCTTTAACAGCTCCATCTGGAAACGTAATGTTCACTTTAGACATGGTTCACACTCCTATGTTCTTCTATCTTTTTTGTATGAATATCATTTAAGACTTCACTTATGAATGCTTCAATCGAGTACGTATTCGATTCATCCACACTGTACTTTCTCACATTGACCGCTTGCTGTTCAACCTCTTGGTCACCGACAACGATCGTATACGGAACCTTCTTCATCTGGGCTTCACGGATTTTGTAACCGAGCTTTTCTTCCCTCAGATCGAGCTCAACGCGAATCTGTTCATCCTTCAACCTTTGAGAGAGCTCCTTCGCATATCCTTCATGGACATGAGAAACTGGTAAAATTTTGACCTGCACGGGAGCGAGCCAAGTTGGGAAAGCACCTGCGAAATGTTCGATGAGGATTCCGAAGAACCGGTCAATCGAGCCGAACACAGCCCGGTGGATGACGACAGGCCTTACCTTGTCGTTGTTTTCATCGATGTAAGTGAGA
This sequence comes from Pseudalkalibacillus sp. Hm43, assembly GCF_051842935.1. Taxonomy (GTDB): domain Bacteria; phylum Bacillota; class Bacilli; order Bacillales; family Fictibacillaceae; genus Pseudalkalibacillus. Next base: position 2,118,388 of record NZ_JBPXRR010000001.1, read on the forward strand.
TCGAATTTCTCCGGCATCTGAAAATCGAGTTGAATCGTTGCGCATTGATGACTTCGCTTCAAGGCATCCCGGATGTGAAAATCGATTTTCGGACCGTAAAACGCACCATCTCCTTCATTCAAGGAATAGTCGATTCCTAAATCGAAAAGCACGTTTTTCAGCGCACCTTCCGCCTGATCCCACAAATCATCACTCCCCATCGAGTCGTCCGGTCGAGTGGATAGCTCGACACTGTACTCGAATCCAAACGCTGAGTAGATCTCGTCAATCAGAGCAAAGACTGACTTGATTTCTCCCTCTATCTGTTCAGGTGTTACGAAAATGTGTGCATCGTCCTGACAGAACGTCCGCACCCGAATCATTCCGTTCAAGGCACCGCTGTATTCGTGGCGATGAACTTGACCGAACTCCGCCATCCGGATCGGCAAATCTCGATAAGATCGGAGCGAGTTTTTAAAGATCAGCATATGCCCCGGGCAATTCATTGGTTTCATCGCGAATTTCGTACTGTCCACTTCGGAAAAGTACATGTTCTCTTTGTAATGCTCCCAATGCCCCGACTTCTCCCAAAGCCGCTGATTCATCATCAACGGTGTGCGGACTTCGTCATAATCATTCCTCAGCTGCAAGGAACGGGAGAAGGCTTCCAGCTCATTTCGGATGAACTGACCATTCGGCAGGTAAAATGGCATGCCAGGTGCTTCTTCCGAGAACATGAACAACTCCAGCTCTTTACCAAGTTTACGATGGTCACGTGCTTTCGCTTCTTCCAGGAAATGAAGGTGTTCTTCGAGTTCGGCACTTTTGTTGAAAGCTGTACCGTACACCCTTTGCAGCATCTGATTGTCACTGTCCCCTCGCCAATAAGCACCTGAAATGTTCATCAGCTTGAACACCTTCAACTTGCTTGTTTGAGGAACGTGTACACCACGGCAAAGATCGAAGAATTCACCTTGCTGGTAAAACGTGATGGGTTCGCCTTCCGGTATCGCTCCAACAAGCTCTACCTTCAACTCATCTCCCGATTCTTCATATCGACGGATCGCTTCTTCTCGGTCTACTTCTTCCCGGATAATTTCTAAGTTCGCTTCGACAATCCGCTTCATTTCTTTTTCAATGGCCGGAAAATCTTCCTCTGTCAAACGGTGATCCATATCGATGTCATAATAAAATCCGTTTTCAACGACTGGACCGACACCGAGTTGGATCTTTTCCTCTTTAAAAACACGTTTGATCGCCTGAGCCATCAAGTGTGCTGTACTGTGACGAATGATTTCCAGGCCTTCCTCTGAATCCGGCATGATGATTTCCAACTTGCCGCTTTCATGGATCGGACGTCGGTAATCGATGAGTCGATCGTCCAGTTTTCCAGCGATGCCTTTCTTTCGCAACCCTGGACTGATGGAACCTGCGATCTCTTCGGTTGTAATGCCACTCTCATACGTTCGTCTGGACCCATCCGGAAAAATGATATCAATTTGTGCCATTCTAACTCCTCCTCATTACAACCTCAGATTTTTTAATAAATAAAAAACACCCGTCCCTAAGAAAGGGACGAGTGTTGTACTCGCGGTTCCACCCTCGTTCCGGATATGTACAAATACAAAAATCCGGCACTTGGAATCATGTAACGGTCATCTGCCGTCAACGGATACTTAGAAAGTTCCCCGTTGAAGTTCAGAGGTGGTAAGTCCTTTTGACGCGGTGAAGTGCTTTCAGCTAATGCCCTTCTCTCTGGTAACCCGTACTAGAAAAGACTCATGTCCTCATCGAAACTTTGGTATGGTTGTTTTGTTATGTAGTATTATATTCAGTTCACCAAAGAAAATCAAGCCCATTTTACAGATCATGAATTCTTATGTCGGACTTGGAAAGATTGATGAGGCAAGATGAGTACTTTTTCTTGGAAGATGTTCTGAATCGTCTGGTTCATGGACGAATCCGGATCATCTGTGTAGAGACAAATTTTCGAAGGTGCGATGACAATCAACAACTTCAGTAGATTGGATGCAATCAAATCATGGAAGGACTGTTGGTTTTCCTTCAACAAACCCGTGATATCTTCTTCAGTCAGTTCATAATTGTGCTGGTTGAACAACCGGAACTCATCTCTGTCGTGAATGAGATGTACCATGCTGAACAAAGAGACTCGCGCTTTTACGAATTGCCGTAACTGATGGATGAAATCCTGGTATTCCTGTTCAAGCTTGAACTCGTCGATTCCACATTCAATGTATTCCTGGAGTAGCTCCCGGTAAGGTTTCAATCGAAACTGCAGGAACGATTCATAGGAAAACATCATTTCACAATCAAAAAAGCTTTCCAACGCATCCACAATCACATCTTCCCGGTTGGGCAGACCACGAATTTTAGGAAGGTCCTCATGCTGTCCATCCATCAAAGCTTGGACAATCGATAGGATCTGCTGTTGTTCATCTTCATTTTCAAAGTAATACTGATGCTCTAAAATCCTGAGAATCCATCCGATTTCTCGTGTACGGATAATATGCTTCGCAAAAAAATTCAAAATCGTAGGTTTGACCATTTCACTAACCGGATCCCGAGGATTCATATCAATATTCAGGGCGTGATCTTCCGTATAATAGACCTTTACGGGAGTAGACCGGTTGGATATGCTTCGGTTGCTAATCAACTTTCTGACACGTCTATACAGGTAATGTCCTTCATTCTCATCTAGGAAATAGATCGTAACCAACCTTAATCCTCCTTGTCCACGTTCATTGCTACAATATATGAATGGAAAGGAAGATTATTCTAAAAGAAAAAGACCGCTCAACAGCGGTCTTCCTTTTCCTAAGTCATTCTACGGTTATCCCCGCTCAATTCGACTGGCGTCGTGAAATGGCGGATCCGCTCCATGATCCGTTTTGCTTTCAACTGCTCGATTCCTGCTTTTTGCGAGTAGGCGAGGTGTTCTTCCAGCTCGTCATAATCATAATTCGAAGTATAGCAGGTCGGTAGTTTTTCCATCATCCGATATTGGAGAATAGAGCCGAGCACTTCGTCCCGGACCCAGCTCGACATCGACTCAGCACCGATATCGTCTAGGACGAGGACAGGCGCCTTTTTGATCATGTCCAATTTTTCATCCAATGTTTGATCTCCGATGGCTGACTTCATCTCTCTGAAAAAGTCCGGCGTATACACGAGCATCGTTTGGATCTTTTTCTTGGCAAGGGCATTGGCGATTGCCCCCATCAAATAGGTTTTTCCGACGCCAAAGCTTCCATGAATGTATAAGCCCTTTGAATCGACATCCGGATTCGATACAGATTCCACAAACCTGGCAGCATTCAAGGTCGCTTTTTTCCGTTCCGGATCATTCTTATCGAACTGTTCGAACGTAGCCGAAAGGATATCCCTTGGTATGAAAAAGCTCTTGATCATCGATTGCAGCTTTTCCATTTCATCGTTCGCCACTTTGTTCGGACAGCGATTATAGGAGATGTCGATGATACTCCCGTTGATGAACAGTTCAGGCTCATACCCAGGAATCATGTTCTGACATTGCTTTACGCTCTTACAGCCTTCACAATTCTTCGATCCCTGTACATACTCGAGCAATCTAGGAAGGCTCCGTTCGATCATGTCATTCGTAATTTCGGGATGTTCTTGATGGAATGCTTTCCAATCGGGATGCGACAAGACTTTGCTTTTGACAGCCATCATCTGTTTTTGTACTTTCGTACGATCGGAAAACCCTTGCATTGAGTCAGATATGGATTTCATTTCGCGCACCCCCTATAATCCCTTTAAATATTCTTCTAACCATTTTTCTTCCGATTCGGTTACGTCTTCTTTCTCGTTAGCGGTCTTTTGACCATCCTGTTGTGGTTGTTGGTCATTCATCCACTTCGGCAATTTATCTTTACGGACATTGTTCGTGTTCCGCTGATAGTTTCGGTTCGGAGTCGATTTCTTTTGCTGTTTGTAAGCCTGATAGTTTTGATGCTCCGCCTTGGCAAGAGCCATCGCTTCTCGTACACTCGAAATCTTTTTCCGCTTCCACTGGCTAGCGATCTTCTCGACGTGGCTGTGGATGAGTTTCATATCATTCGTGTTGAGTACATAATCAATCAGCACATTGATGACCCCGACCGGCAGCTTCTGATCAAACATAATCGAATCGATCAAGCGTAAGTCTGCACTTGCAGCTCGTCCACCCTCACTGTATCTTTCCAAGAGCGCTCTCGGAGAAATCGATTCAAACGTCTGAATCATGATATCTTCTGGCGACTGTTCTTTGCGGTCCTCTTGTGCTTTTTGTGGTTCCTGTTTTCGTTCACTGAGGCGTGGCAATTGTCCCGGCTTTTCGATCTTGTACCAACGTTGTACCTCCTGCCGAAGTGCTTTTTCAGTTAGCTCATCGTCCCTGAAATAAGCCTGCTGCACGATACTGCTCATTTCGAGAGGCGTTATTTGATAGATGAATGCCAGCCGGTGGATTGCCTCTCGCATCTTTTCCGTTAAAACTTCAGAAGGAATGATGAAGCTGCTCAAGTCTTTCACGAGTGTGTCAAAGTCAAATTCATCATGAGAAAATCGAGGTGTGTTCCCTTTTTCATCCACTGGATTGTGCACAGCTGTTCCGGTGATTTCGGAATTCAGACCAGCACGGATTTCCGATTGGTGAAGGGAATGGAAAACTTCATTGAAACTTGCTGTCACCTCATCGAACGCTTCGAAACTCTTTTGTTGAGGTAAACAAATGCGCTTCTTGATTTCCAAGTACCGCTCTTTCCCTAAACGTCCATAAAGGTAGACGCTGAGTACATCGTCCTGGAAAAACTCCTCTGGCTTCGGCACTGGCTGCAGTTCATAGAGAAACGCTCGCTCATCATCAACGCTGCTTCGATATGTTTTCAGAAGACCGATCGCTTCAAGCTTTTTTCGTTCTTCGTATATGTGTTGTAGATTCATCTGAGTATGATTCATCAAACTGTGGTGTGATGAGTCCCCTGCAGAAAGTTCTCCAAACAAGGTCATATACAAGCTATATGCTCTGGCACCCACCAATGGTTGATACAAGAGCGTGATCACTTTCAAATCATCAAATTGGATACGGCTTCTGCTGCAAACCTCATATCGATCGACAGGCAGGATTTCCTTCCAATAATTACTCATTAAGCTTCACCTTATCTATCTTAAATAGTGTAAAAGTAAACTTGGCAAAGCCAAGCCTTCTGGCGAGGGCTGAGCCTTAGTTGCCCTAATATTTTAGAAAGTATTTATACTTCCTTTAAGTGAAAAAAAGAGCTTATCGTTGTTAAGCTCTTTACTCGTCCTCTTTTTTTAGAAGTTCTTTCAGTTCATCGATAAATACGTTGATATCCTTAAATTGTCTATAGACGGAAGCAAAACGGACATAGGCGACCTCATCGATATCAGCGAGATGATCCATCACCCGCTCACCGATATCTTTGCTTTGAATCTCAGAAACGCCATCGTTGCGCAAATCCTTTTCAACCGTATTGACCACTTCTTCCAGCCTCTCAAGTGGTACTGGACGCTTTTCACAAGCCTTGATCAATCCTCTCAGGATTTTGTCTCGGTTGAATTCTTCTCGTGTTCCTTCTTTCTTGACGACGACAAGTGGGATCTCCTCAACCGTTTCAAAGGTTGTGAATCGATAATTGCATGCTTCGCATTCCCGTCTGCGGCGAATGGATCGACCGCTATGTACAGGACGTGAGTCGAGCACCCTTGTTCCGTTGTTTTGACAATTTGGACACCTCATAAAAAAACCAACCCCATGATCGATGAACGAATTCTATGATAAAAACGTAAAATTCGCATTCGAGATTAAAAATATACCCTTTCTACCATGATATTAGAAAGGCTGGTGTCTGACAAGCTCTTTTCGTATAGGCGGCTTCAGCTCCATAATAAAAGGGTGTGCTCGATGCACACCCGTTTGCTTGTGTTGTTAAATTAATATGCAGATACTTTCTTCTGTCCTACTTTTACAGGACCCATTCCTCTTGGAAGTTCAAAGTTCTCTTTGGATGTTGCGCCTAACTGTTCTGCAATGTAGTTCGCAGCGACATTAGGGTCTAGATCTCCACACGTGTATACATCGATACTTGCATAACCATGCTCTGGAAAACTGTGTATGGTCAAGTGTGATTCAGATATGATGACGACTCCGCTTACACCATGTGGTGCAAATTTGTGAAAAGCTACCTCTCGGATCTCAGCACCCGACTTTAAAGCAGCTTCAACGAAAAGTTGTTCAACATATGGCATATTGTTCAACTTCTCAGAGTCACATCCCCATAATTCAGAAATCACATGACGTCCCATTGTATCCATTTGCATAGTCCCCCTTTGTTTTAATAATCATGCCTTCAAAAGCATGCGGAAATGGAAATTTACCACGGGGGAAAGTTAGTCCAAAGAGGTCCTAACCCTTTAAGTAGTATCCAGTTCCTAAATTTGCTTATAACTTGAAGTTCACGATGAACAGTATACTTCTTTTCCTACGTTTTTGCAAGAAATATTTTTACATCCTTCACCTCCATATATATGTACCCTTCCACTAGAAAAAGCATTGAAAACATGGACGTTGAACCTATTTTTGAGCCTAAGTTTTTATAGGATTAGAAAACTTCTAGGTTGAGGTCAAGCTGGGCATGGGAATGGGGAATCAGAGGGCGGGGATGTTTGGATTTAGTAGTACAATCGACTCAAAAAGCAAGACATACCTGTATTTCGGCAAAACAAGTATAGATTATGGCAAGATGTTCCTTCATTTTCGAGAGACAAACAGACATTTTGGCAAGAACAACTCCATAATTCGGGAAACTGACCAGAATTGCTTCTAAATTTTGCTCGCTTAACTCATTTTTCATCAAAATAAAAAGGATTGAACCAAAATCGGTTCAATCCTGACCCTTTTCTCGTTTATTTCAAACGGTTCCTAACACACTTTTGTTGTTGGATTCCGCCAATAAGTGTTGTGCAACTTTTTCAGTAAGATCTACGACGCGGCAAGAATAGCCCCACTCGTTATCATACCAAGCAAGTACTTTCACTTTACGACCTTCAATGACCATCGTAGACATCGCATCGATGATGGATGAATTTTCGTTACCGTTGAAGTCGATGGATACAAGTGGATCCGCACAGTATCCAAGAATGCCTTGCATTGAACCTTGCGAAGCACTTTCAAGCGCTTCATTCACACGCTCAACCGATACGTCCACTTTCAAATCGACGACTAAGTCGACAAGGGACACGTTCGGAGTCGGTACGCGAAGTGCCATTCCGTGAAGCTTGCCTTCAAGCTGAGGCATGACTTTTGCGATCGCTTTAGCAGCACCAGTGGAAGTCGGGATGATGGATTGGCCGCATGCACGCGCTCTACGCAAGTCTTTATGTGGGTTATCGATATTCTTTTGGTCGTTCGTATAGGCATGGACAGTCGTCATGACACCGTTTTCAATTCCAAACTGCTCATCTAGTACCTTCACAACAGGTGCAAGGCAGTTTGTTGTGCAGGATGCATTGGAAATGACATCGTGTTGGTCATGCTTGTAAGCGTCATCATTTACGCCCATGACAATCGTAATGTCTTCGTTTTTACCAGGAGCCGTGATGATGACTTTTTTCGCTCCAGCTTCCATGTGATAGCCAGCCGTTTCTTTGGAAGTGAACTTTCCAGTTGCTTCGATGACAATATCGACGTTCATTTCTTTCCATGGAAGTTGCTTAGGATCACGGTTGCTAAGAAGCTTCACTTCTTTACCGTCAACAACGAGCGCATCCTCTTTCGCTTCAACTTCAAGGTCATAAGTGCCATGAATGCTATCGTATTTGACCATATGCGCAAGTGTTTCAGAAGGATAACTTGCATTTATCGCAACGATTTCTAATTGATCATTTTTCATCGCTTTACGGAATACCATTCTTCCGATACGTCCAAATCCATTAATTGCTACTCTAGCTTTCATGATGAGATCCCTCCACTATTAAAGTGCTATACTTTTTTCTGAAAATCTAAAATTAGTATAACATATTGTATGTCAAAGGGAACACTAAATTTAACAAAAAGGAAAAAAAGAGGCCGACGCCCGGCCTCTTTCGTTCAATAAACTGTCATTATTGGGTTCTACCTATAGAATCGCCCATTTTGAGAAGATATGTAACAGCTGTTCTCTGCTCTCTTCAATCGTTCCATTGTTATCGATGATTTCATCTGCCCATTGTCTTTTGTCATCCAACGGAATTTGTGATCCGATACGAGACCGGGCTTCCTCTACTGTAGATTGATCCCTTTCAACCAACCGCTGGAGCTGGGTATCCGAACTTACAAACACAAGCAATGTCTTATCGACCAAGTGGGTCAATTTGCTTTCGAAAAGGAGAGGGATATCTAGCACAACATCCTTATGATGCTTCAGATGTTCATCCTTTTGAGCCATCATCTCTTTACGGACAGCAGGATGGACGATGCCGTTCAGTGTCTTTCGCTTTTCTTCATCGTTGAAAATGATCGCACCTAACTTTTTCCGGTCCAATGTACGGTTCTCGTCCAAAATTTCTTCACCAAAAGCTGCTACAATGTCTTCATATGCTTTTTCACCCGGCAAGACGACCTGCCGGGCGATCTGATCAGCATCTACTACAGGGATATCAAGCGATTGAATCATGCCTGAAACTGTACTCTTTCCGCTCGCAATCCCACCTGTCAATCCTACAATCAAACGTAAACACCTCACAATTTAAAAAAACCTAACACGATCAACATGATCCCTGGCAAAAAGCTGAAAAAACGCATGGTCGGTAAATTCGAAAGGATCTTTCCAACCTTCATGCCGGTAACGAGGAACATCGCACTCATCGTTGATACGAACAACGCGGTCTGCAGATGTGGAAATCCGAGCAAGGACGCACCGAGACCTGCTGCGAACGAATCCAATGAAAGGGCAAGCCCGAGCAACAAAGCTTCCAGTCCGGTAATCGTCCCGGAACGGTCGATATCCGCTGCATCCGGCGTCCTCAATATTTGGATGACGATCCCAAGTGAACGGATTTCCATGTTCCAGATGTACATCGAGTCAGCATCTGATTTCTTATCTGGTCGTTCCTCATTTTTCTTGAAAAATTGCCATAGGACGTAGAATCCTAAGCTGATTAACAATACACCGCCGATTTTCTCTGCGATGGCGGGAGATAAAAATGTACTGATGATGGATCCCAGGTTCATTGCTGCAAGCAGCATCATGGCAGAGCAAACCGCAATCAATATGATGGAGAATACTGTGATCTTCATCCGTCGAACGCCATAGGTGACACCGACGCCGAAACTGTCCATGCTGACAGCGATCGTTAACATCAAGAGAGCTACCCATCCTGTCACTTCTATACATCCTCCCCGAAATAACACTAGGATAGTATATGGCTGGGGCCCATCCGACGTACGCCGAATTCAGCATTTTATGATGTTACTTTTGACAGTTCGGACAGATATGAGTCCCTCTGCCTCCGACAACAATCCGTTCAATCTCACGACCGCAGTTCACACAAGGTTCTCCTTTTCTTGCATAGACGGCAAGCTTTTGCTGGAACATGCCCATGTCCCCTTGAGAGTTCACATACGATCGGATCGTACTACCTCCCTGGTCGACCGCTTCTTGTAGAGTGGCTACAATTGCCTGATGCAATTCCATCACTTGCTTTTTGCTCAAAGTTTTAGCGATCGTTTCGGGGTGAAGACCGATCCGGAATAGCGCTTCATCCACATAAATGTTGCCGAGCCCGACGAGTACTGCTTGATCGAGCAATGCTGGCTTGATTTTCCGTGATGTTTTCTGCAGCTTTTCCCAAAGCTCATCCGGATCGAACGCACCGTCCAATGGCTCAGGACCGAGTTGGACGAGCGGCTTATTCAATTCTTCCTCACCAATCGAATAAGCGTGCATGGTCCCGAACTTTCGAACGTCCCGATACCAGAGCTTCGATCCATCTGTAAAATGGAAGATCACATGGGTATGCTTATCCGGTTCCTCATCCCCTTCTACGTATACGTATCGTCCTTCCATTCGAAGGTGGGAAACAAGAACCACATCATCCAGTAAAATTTTCAGGAACTTACCACGACGGCCGATCGAATTGATTGTCTGACCTGAAAGGAGTGCATTGAACTCCTTCAGATCATCCGGATGTTTGACGATTTTGGGCCAACTGACGGTAACCTCTTCAATCGTTTTACCAAGCACGAGGTTTTCTAATGTTCTTCTGACGGTTTCAACTTCAGGTAATTCAGGCATTTCTGATTCTCCTTCATCCAACAACAGCTATCCAACTTTATTTGGAATCGTACCAGGTGTCTCCGTATGAGTAATCGACTTTCAATGGAACATCCAATTGAATGGCGTGCTCCATGACGTCTGGGACGATTTTTTCCAGCTTTTCGATTTCATCTTTTGGTGCTTCAAAGATCAATTCATCGTGTACTTGAAGCAGCATTCTCGTTTGTAGTTTCTCTTTTTCCAGACGCTTCGCCATCTCGACCATCGCTTTTTTGATGATATCGGCAGCCGACCCTTGGATCGGTGTGTTCATGGCGGTTCGTTCAGCAAAACTTCTCAGGTTGAAGTTACGGCTCGTAATCTCAGGCAGGTATCGACGTCGGTTCAACATCGTCGTGACGTACCCTTCCCGTTTCGCTTGCTGTACGATATCGTCCATGTACTGCTTGACACCAGGGAAGCTCTCCAAGTAACGCTCAATGAACTCTCCTGCTTCTTTACGTGTGATCCCGAGACTTTGCGACAGACCATAATCACTAATTCCGTATACGATTCCGAAATTGACTGCTTTCGCCTGTCTACGCATATCGGACGTCACTTCATCCTTATCGACATGGAAAACATCCATTGCTGTTTTCGTATGGACATCTTCTTCATTGTTGAACGCTTCCATCATTTTCTCGTCCTGTGCGATATGGGCGAGCACTCTCAGCTCGATTTGAGAATAATCTGCTGCGAAAATGACCCAATCCTTTTCAGACGGGATGAACGCTTGACGGATCTTACGTCCTGCTTCCAATCGGATCGGAATGTTCTGCAGGTTCGGATCGATCGAACTCAAACGGCCAGTTTGGGCTAGCGCTTGATTGAATCGAGTATGGATCTTTTCCGTATCACGACGGACGACCTTCAATAAGCCTTCAACATATGTTGAGTTCAATTTTCCTAACTGACGGTAGTAGAGGATTTCCTCGATGATTTCGTGCTTGTCCTTCAGCTTCTCCAAAACATCAGCTGAGGTGGAGTAGCCGGTTTTCGTTTTCTTGACTACAGGTAGCTGCAATTTCTCGAACAACACTTCTCCCAATTGTTTCGGAGAGTTGATGTTGAATTCAGTTCCAGCGAGTTTATAAATTTTACTCTCAATGTCTTTGAGCTGTTCGTTCAGGTCTTTGCCCATCTTTTCGAGGCGATCGACATCCACTTGTACACCTTGCTCCTCCATCTCACCCAATACGATGGAAAGCGGCATCTCAAGGTCATAGAAAAGTGTCTCTAGCTCATTTTTTTTCAAGCTCTCTTGTAACTGCGGCACAATCTCACGTAAAACGTGGGCTTTGCGTACGATGTGCTCGCTCAACGCATCCTGTTCAGGTACCTTTTGTTTCGCACCTTTTCCATAGACCGTCTCATTGCTGGAAACCCCCTTCACTCCCAAGCGGTTGGCAATAGAGGCGATATCGTGAGACGAATCAGATGGATTCAACAAGTAACTTGCGATGAGTGCATCGAATTTCACACCGTTCAGCTTGGTGCCTTTCCACGCAAGGGATACTGTCGCTTGTTTCGCATCTGGTAGATATTTGACGACCGATTCATCTTCAAGCCACTCCTTAAGGGCTTCAGACTCAAGAGCCACTTCAGTCGGAATGAAATACTTCCCTTTTTCAGAAACGATACCTACCCCGAGGATGTCTCCGTTATGATAGTTTTCCTCGAGACATTCGACGACGACAGCAGCTTCAGAGCCGAAGTCTGCATCCTTTACTTCCTCGAGGATTTCATAGTCGATGTCTTCGGTCGGCGTATCCGCTTCTTCAGCCGCTTCACTGTCTACCCGTTCCAGCAAGGAGTTAAATCCAAGTTCTTTAAATAACTCGATCACCTTTGCTGACACTTCGTTTTTGTATCCGCACTTGTCCAGTTCCACGTCAATCGGCGCATCCACTTCAATTGTCGCTAGCTGCTTGCTCATTTCTGCCTGGTCTTTATGTTCCTCAAGCTTCTCTTTTAACTTTTTACCGGACACTTGGTCGATGGATTCGAGCACATTCTCGACCGTTCCAAATTCTTTTAGAAGCTTGATCGCTGTTTTCTCACCGACTCCAGGTACGCCTGGGATGTTGTCCGAGCTATCCCCCATGAGTCCTTTCATATCGATGATCTGTTCAGGCTTCAATCCGTAGCGCTCTTCCACAAGATCGAGGTCATATGTATCAACATCAGAGATTCCTTTTCTCGTGAGGGCGACTTTTACATGATCATCTACCAGTTGTAAAAGGTCCTTGTCACCCGTGATGACTTTGACTTCCCATTCCTTGGAGTCCGTATGCTTGGACAACGTCCCGATAATGTCATCCGCTTCATAATTTTCTAGTTGATAGCGCTTGATTTCAAACGCATCGAGCAGCTCGCGAATCAGCGGGAACTGTTCCGAAAGCTCGGGTGGTGTCTTTTGGCGTCCGCCTTTATATTCTCCGTACGTTTTATGGCGGAATGTCGTTTTACCAGCGTCAAAAGCGACCAAGATGTGGCTCGGCGCTTCGTCTTCAAGTACTTTCAACAACATGGTCGTGAATCCGTACACCGCGTTCGTGTACACACCTTTGTCATTGTTCAAGAGCGGTAATGCGAAGAACGCGCGATATGCAATACTATTTCCATCAATTAAAACGAGTTTCTTTTTGCCCATTCCATTTCCTCCTCGTTAAACACTAGCTACATTTTATCATGTTTACATTTAGAAGGGAAAAATGCACAACAGTGCGTTGAACTTCTCGCTGAGGAGCTTCAGATGTGATAGTGGGGCGTAGTAAGAAAGACTCGAATAACAAAACATATGCTGGTTTTTGCAAAACGGTTTGCTTTTTTTCTAAAACGAGGGGCAATTTTTGTAAAACATCACACTAATTTTGTAAAACTAAGCACAGTTTTTCCAAGACCGACCACCAAATTGGATACTTTCACTATAAAAACACTCCCAAAATGCCCTCATCAGTCCTGTATTTTTCATAAAGCAAATAAAATCATACTAAAAAACTTAAATATGAGTGAGATTGGCTAAAAAATGCACCCAATCTCATCTATAGTGGAATTCGGTTAAATAAACGCAAAAAAATGACGAGAGCGGTGTGTGCTCTCGTCCCATAATTAGGGGATCCTTTGAAAAGGATTTTACAATACAAACGTAGCATCCTTTTGTGAAGACCCCGTGTCATTCATGTAAAAATATCGTAAATTCATGTCGTCTTCTCTTTGGAAAAGCTCAGTTTGAAGGTCGTTCCTTCGTTCTTCTTACTTGTCACCTGGATCGTCCCTTTATGTGCTTCAACAAGATGCTTGACGATCGCCAAGCCTAGTCCGGTTCCACCGGAGTTCCGGCTTCTCGCCTTGTCGACTCGATAGAAACGTTCAAAGATCCTCGGAACCTCTTCCTCACTGATCCCGATTCCGGTATCGCGTACTTCAAGCTCGACTTCATCCCCTGCATCACGGCCGGTAATCCACACTTTACCGCCATTCGGCGTGTAGGATAGAGCGTTGTTGATCAGATTGATCAGAATCTGTTTCAACCTTGCTGCATCCCCCTCCATTTGGAGGTCTCCTGAAATCTCGACATTCATATCGATTTCTTTTTCATTGGAGCGAGATTCGAGCAACGTAGTCACATCATCGACGATGACTGCCAGATCGACATTTTGCCAATGTAACTTGAAGTTGGATTGTTCCATTTTCGTAAAATCAAGCAAATCCTGGATCAAATTTTGAAGACGATCGCTTTCTTTCCAGATGATCGTCAGGAATTTGTGCCGTAGTTCAACATTTTCCATTGCACCGTCCAACAGCGTTTCTGCGAACCCTTTTAACGATGTAACGGGTGTGCGAAGTTCATGCGAGACGTTCGCAACAAAGTCTTTCCTCATCTGCTCCAGATGTTTCAGCTCAGTAATGTCATGGAACACGAGCACAATGCCTTTGATCTTATCCTGGAACCCAAGAATCGGAACACATGTGATGTGGAAATGTTTCCGCTCGATGCCGATCGGAATGGATACTTGTTTTCGTACCGTGGCTTCTGTAAGGAACGTCTCTTCGACAAGGTCGATGACATCCTGGTTCGGCATGATGTCATAGTACAATGTCTCTTTCGGAACTTCCTTCTCTACATCAAAAATCGAACAATAGGTGCGGTTCACTAGATTGACATAGCCTAATGAATCAATCAACAGCAATCCACTATCCATGTTGTTGATGACGGTTTTCATCCGTTCTTGCTCCGCTTCACGAAGCTCTGTGATCTGTTCGAGGTTTCGGGCGAGCACATTCAAGGAGTGGTTCAGTTCACCCGTTTCCCTCAACTGATATTCGTGACTTCGAGCATTGAAATTTCCCTGTGCAAGCTCTTTGGCTACTCTCATCGCATCATCTACTGGCTTCGCAAGTTTACCAGTCAGACGGAATGTAACGTAGATCAGCAGCAGGAAGCTAAGCAAGATGGCAATCAAAATCGGAAACCAGGCACTCTGCAATTCGTTTTCATAGTCTCTTTTATCCAAGGTTATGACGAGGTAGTCCGTCGAACGGTTGTCCAACGTCATCGGCTTGACGAAATTGACCTGATCATCCCGGTTGATGCGCTGCGTGTTCTCCGTTCTATGTCGTAAGCTCTGCAGCATTCTTTCAGGTGGGTCCTGTAAAGTGGTGGCAGTAATCTTCCCACCTGCTGTAACATAGCTGAGGTTGCCATCTATACTTGTGTTGTAATTTTCAAGAATCGGTTCCAGATTTCTTTCATCAGACAGAATTGCGTAGGATACCAAGTCCAGCTGCTTTGAATAGGAGTTGAACATTTTACGTTCCATGTTGCCGATTGAAAGGTTCGCAATGGCAATCCCAAGCAAAAGGAAGATACCGCTCGTAAAGATGACGAAAGAATTCAAGATTCTTCCACGGAAGTTTTCCATTTTACTGAGGTCCGTCCAGTTTATATCCTAATCCACGGATCGTTTTGATGTAGATTGGCTTCCTGGTATTCTGTTCAATCTTTTCACGTAAGTGGCTGATATGCACATCTACGATACGGGTATCCCCGACAAAATCGTAATCCCAGATTGCATTGAGCAGTTGTTCACGGGATAAGACGCGTCCCTTGTTTTTAACGAGATAGACGAGCAATTCGAATTCCTTAGGGGTGAGATCAAGAGCTTCACCTTCGAAGAAAGCTTCATAGTTTTCAGGATAGACTTTCAAATCACCTACGACCATTGCTTCTAGATCCGATTGAGTTTGAGCGGTTGAAGCATTATACTCGCTTCTTCTCAAGATCGCTTTCACACGAGCAACCACTTCCCTTGGACTGAATGGCTTCGTCATATAGTCATCCGCACCAAGCTCAAGTCCTAACACTTTATCGAATTCATCATCTTTAGCTGTGAGCATCAAGATCGGGATCAAGTGCTGAGATTGGCGGAGGTTTTTACATACATCCAATCCGTCCATTTCCGGAAGCATCAGGTCAAGTACGATCAAATCTGGATTTTCTTCTTGTGCGAGTTTTAATCCGGATGCGCCATCCATGGCTGTCAGCACATTGAATCCAGCTTGTTCCAGGTTGAACTGTAATAGTGTGTTAATTGATTCTTCGTCTTCGATTACTAAGATCTTTTTATCTTTCATCGCTGTTTCACCCCGTGTAGGAACTATTATTCGCTTTTATTTTCACATAACCGGATTAAAAAAAAAACAAAAAAGACGGAAACGTCTCTTTTGTTACATAATCTTTACATTAAATTAAAAATTATCAAAAGTTCTTGCGGTGATGGATCTTGGTGCATAAGGCGGGCACACGTCCATTTCGCCTTCCAGGATCGTATCGTTTTCTTCGTCATAACCTTTGATGCCGACTGTAACCATGTGGTTCTCTGAATCGACGTTGGTTACTTCAAAGTTCAATGTAATTGTTGCATAATGATAGACCGGCTTTGGAAAAGACAAAGTCTGTTTCAAAATTGAGCTTCCTGGTCCGGGCAAATACTTACTTACTGCTGAAGTTACAATTCCTGTCAACATGATCTGTGGCACCACCGGTTTTTTGAATGGTGTCAGTGAAGCATAGTCATGTTGGATATATAAAGGATTGTTGTCATCCGTCAAACCAAGATATAAGAGAAGATCCTTGTCCTCGATCGTTTCTGTGATTTCGAGTTTTTCCCCAACATTGATTTCATCGATCTTTCTTCCAAGCTTTCGTTTTTTCCCTAGTAACATGTCAGTTCCCTCCTCTAGAAGTAAGCGGTTACAAATCTCTGAAAAGAAAATGCCAGATGAGTAGAAACATTCTGACATTCACGTATAAAGAAAACTTAGCGAAGCCAAGCGAAGTGCAGGCCGAGCCTTAGTTGCACTTATACTGGATTCGTAAACTTTTCAACCAGGTAGGATAATCATCCCTGATGAAAAGTTATAAAATATCCATGTATATAAGAAAGAATTCGAGAAATATTCCCGAATTCCTCCTTTTCATTGTTCCAATTTTAAGCTAAAACATTCATGACATTGCGCACGGACTCTGCAGACTTGTCTAGTTGAGCCTTTTCATCATCCGTCAACTCAAGTTCGATGATTTCTTCTAGGCCGTTTCCGCCGAGGATCGTCGGAACACCTAGACAGATTCCATTGTATCCGTACTCACCTTCCAGATAAGCGATCGATGGAAGGACGCGTCGCTGGTCTTTGAGAATCGCTTCAACCATCTCAACGAGTGAAGCAGCTGGTGCATAATAAGCACTACCATTCCCTAGTAGACCAACAATTTCTCCGCCACCTTTTCGCGTACGTTCGACAATCGCGTCAAGACGCTCTTTGCTGATGAGCTTGTCGAGCGGGATGCCTCCAGCGTTGGAGTAACGGATCAACGGTACCATATCGTCTCCATGTCCACCAAGAACGAATCCTCTGATATCTTTGACAGAAAGGTTCAATTCTTGTGCAACAAACGTACAGAAACGAGCAGTATCCAGGATTCCTGATTGACCGATTACACGGTTTTTCGGGAAACCAGATTCTTGCATTACGGTGTACGTCATCGCATCAACCGGGTTGGTCAATACGATAATCGTGCAGTCCGGAGAATGCTTCACGATTTCTTTCGTGACATTCTTCATGATTTTTGCATTGGTGTTAACGAGGTCATCACGGCTCATACCAGGCTTACGAGCGATACCAGCAGTAATCACGACAATATCGGAGTTTGCTGTATCTTCGTAATTGGAAGTACCGATGATGTTGGAGTCAAACCCTTGTACAGGACTCGCTTCCAGCATATCAAGAGCTTTCCCCTTCGTCGGATCTTCCATGTCCGGGATATCCACTAACACGACATCACCAAGTTCCTTTTGACCTGCAATGAAAGCTGTCGTAGCACCAGTGAAACCAGCACCGATTACGGAAATCTTATTACGCCTGTTTGCCATGTATGATTCCTCCTTAGCCCATATTTTTAATTAATTCGTCACCGAACTCAGAACATTTCACTACTGTAGCACCGTCCATCAGACGAGCGAAGTCATATGTTACAACCTTGCTAGCAATTGTTTTCTCCATTGCTTTCGTTACAAGTTGAGCAGCCTCTGTCCAACCAATATGCTCAAGCATCAATACGCCTGAAAGGATGACAGATGAAGGGTTCACTTTGTCAAGACCAGCATACTTAGGAGCTGTTCCGTGTGTCGCTTCAAAGATCGCGTGACCCGTTTCATAGTTGATGTTCGCTCCAGGAGCGATTCCGATTCCACCAACCTGTGCAGCAAGTGCATCAGATACGTAGTCACCGTTCAAGTTCATTGTTGCAACAACATCGAACTCTGCTGGACGTGTAAGGATTTGTTGAAGGAAGATGTCCGCGATGGAATCTTTAATGATGATTTTACCTTCAGCTTCAGCATCTGCTTGAGCTTTGTTTGCTGCATCTTTACCGTCTTTCTCAACGATGCGGTCATATTCTGCCCAAGTGAATACTTTGTCGCCGTATTCCTCTTCAGCAACTTCGTAACCCCAGTTCTTGAAAGCACCTTCAGTGAACTTCATGATGTTTCCTTTGTGGACAAGCGTTACGCTCTTTCGACCTTCAGTAAGTGCATACTCGATTGCAGCACGTACAAGACGCTTCGTACCTTCTTCAGAAACTGGCTTGATTCCGATTCCAGAAGTTTCAGGGAAACGGATTTTGTTTGCGCCCATTTCCTCTTGAAGGAATTGGATGACTTTCTTCACTTCGTCAGAACCTTTTGCATACTCGATTCCAGCGTAGATGTCTTCAGTGTTCTCACGGAAGATGACCATGTCCGTGTCTTCCGGCTTTTTAAGTGGAGAAGGAACACCAGTGAAGTAGCGCACTGGACGCAAGCAAGTGAATAGATCCAATTCTTGACGCAATGCAACGTTCAAGGAACGGATTCCTCCACCTACTGGAGTCGTCAATGGCCCTTTGATCGCTAGTATGTACTCACGAATGACATCTAGCGTTTCAGCAGGTAGCCATTCTCCTGTTTTGTCGTACGCTTTTTGACCAGCAAGGACTTCTTTCCACACAATACCCTTTTCACCGTTGTACGCTTTTTCTACAGCTGCTTCCAATACTTTAGACGCTGCTGCCCAGATATCTGGTCCGATTCCGTCTCCTTCGATGAATGGGATGATCGGATTGTTAGGTACATTCAAATTACCGTTATCTACTGTAATACGTTCTCCGTTTGCCAAGTTCATTACCTCCTGATCGAAATGTTTTTCGTTTTTATCGTATCAAAAAAGACATGGTTAACCCATGAAAGTGCATTTGGAAAGTCTTGCACGTTCATACAAGACCTTTCCAACACTTCCTATTCGCTTTGTGATTCAATGTTAGCGGTTTTCAATCGCTACATATTTTTGCATGTCCGGTCCAATGTACTCTGCACGTGGACGAATCAGACGGTTGTTGTCATATTGTTCGAGAATGTGTGCCAACCAACCGGATACACGGCTCATCGCAAAAATTGGTGTGAACAAGTCATGCTTCAACCCTAAGCTGTGGTAGACCGAAGCAGAATAGAAGTCGACGTTCGGCAATAGACCTTTTTCATTCGTCATCAACTCATCCAACTTAACGGACATTTCGTACCACTTCGTTTCACCTGTCGTGTGCGTCAACTGCTTGGACATTTCACGAAGGTGTTTTGCACGTGGGTCTCCATCTTTATACACACGGTGTCCGAAGCCCATGATCTTCTCTTTGCGCTCAAGAGCACCTTTTAAGTATTCTTCTACATTTTCTGGATCTCCGATTTCAGAGAGCATACTCATAACACGTTCATTTGCACCACCGTGAAGTGGTCCTTTCAATGCTCCGATTGCTGCTGTTACACCAGAGTACACGTCAGAAAGCGTCGCAACACATACACGAGCTGTGAAAGTAGACGCATTCAATTCATGGTCTGCGTGAAGCACCAATGCTTTGTTGAAAGCTTTCTCTGAAATTTCATCTGGCTCTTCACCGTTCAACATGTATAAGAAGTTCGCAGCATAGCTGAGATCTTCCTTCGGTTCGATGATTTCCAAGCCATCACGTAAGCGTGAAAACGCTGCAACGATACTCGCAAGTTTTGCCTGAAGACGGATCGCTTTTGTGAAATTCGCTTCCTCATTCATATCATCCGCTTCTTCATCATATAAACCTAGTGAAGAAACCGCTGTTCTTACAGCTGCCATCGGATGGATATTATCTAGCGGGAAGCTCTTGATCATGTCCAGAACTTGCTTAGGCAATGCATAGTGCTTGGACAATTCAGCCTTGAATCCATCTAGTTCCTTTTGGTTCGGTAACTTACCATACCATAATAAATATACAACCTCTTCAAAACTTGCATAATCAGCAAGATCGTCAATGTTGTAGCCTCGATAAGTCAATACACCATCAATGATGGAGCTTACCGATGAAGTTGTTGCTACAATTCCTTCTAAACCTCTCGTTGCGGTCATGGCTCTCTCTCCTTTAAAAAATGATTTTTTGTCTGTTCTCTAAATACATTAAAGTGTTGTCCCATTCAATGACGCATTTTTAGTACGCCGAGCAGACACTCACTTCAGTATCAGAAAGAAAATGCTTACAATTGTAAACACATTTATTAAGGAAGGATAAAACACATACAGTACAATTATAAACAATTTTCGAAACTTTGTGAACGCCTAAGGCTCAAAAACCTTAATATATCAACGAAATCCGACAGTAAAACCATCAAGTGATAAAATGCACCACCTTCATTACCATATACGCAATTCCTGCTCCAATCAAGGGGCCGACCGCAATTCCGTTGAATAAACTGACCGCGAGGATCGTCCCGAACACCAACGCAGTGGTAATATGAGGGTCTTCTTTCAACAAATCGATTCCGCTCGCTGCAATCAGCGCGACCGCGATTCCAGAACCGAGCGCGACCCATGCGTAGGAGGATTTCATCGCTTCTCCTAACTGTTTGAATCCGATGTCCCCTGTCGCAATCGGGACCAGAACGGCAATCGTGATGATGGTCACGCCCCAGTTGATGCCTTTCTTTTGTATGTAAGGAAAAACTTTATCGCCAAGTCCGGTCCACTTCAGCACGAGCAGGAATATGACTGCGAACAATAACGATTTGTTCTTCGCCCAAAGAGCGATCGCAAGTAGAACGAGTAAAAATAATGAGGCCTGGTTCAACATCCTTTTCTGTCTTCCTTTCTATTTTTCTTATGTAAAATGTAGTGCATTCCAGTTCCTGGTTTGGGAAAAGCTCGATTCGGCGAGACTGATAGCACAATAACGGCCGAAATCTCCATTGAATCTTATTATCTGAAAATGTAAAATAATACTATTCCAAAGGGTATCTTGCCCTTCTCGAAAGGATCGGTTGCAATTGAATCTCCATTACGTACATAGCTTTTTACGATTTTTACTAGTCGTAGCCATTGTTGTCTTATCATTCTTCGCACTCATTTATGCAGCGAAAGTCACTTATCCATTCATCATTGCATTCTTTTTAGCGTTGATCATCAACCCGCTTGTCAACCTATTGGAACGGAAAGCGAAAATGCCAAGAGGATTAGCGGTAACCATTGTCTTATTCCTCCTGATCGGAATTGTCGCTGGTTTCTTGACGCTTGTCATCAGTGAGATGATATCAGGCTTCGGCTACCTTGCAGAAGTCATACCGCAACACACTCAAATTCTCGTTCAATATGCACAGACCTATTTTACACAACAAATTCTACCTGTCTATTATGATCTTCTGGCGATGTTCAAAAATCTCGATCCTTCCCAGAGGGAGACGGTCGTCGGCAACATCCAATCCGTCGGTCAGAACATCACGGAAAATGTAAAAGATTTTGTTCAGTCCGTGTTGAGAGGTTTGCAAAACTTCCTACTTAGCTTGCCTAATGTTGTCACGGTTATGATTTTTTCCTTATTAGCGACTTTTTTCATCAGCAAGGATTGGTACCGTTTCAAAGGCTGGATTGAGAAACGCACGCCTGAACGTACGGTTGAAAGCGGACGTAGTGTGTACAATGAACTTCGTAAAGCGCTTGTCGGTTTTGTAAAAGCACAATTGACCCTCATCTCCATTACAGCTGCCATTGTGCTGGTCGGTTTACTGATATTGAGGGTTGACTACGCGATTACGATCGCAATCTTGACTGGACTCGTCGATCTCCTGCCATATTTGGGCACAGGAGCGGTATTTGTCCCTTGGATCATCTACAGCTTCATCATGGAGGAATACACACTGAGCATCGGTCTCTCGATCTTATATGGCGTTGTCATCATCCAACGACAGGTGATGGAGCCGAAGATCTTGTCCAGCAGCATTGGACTTGACCCATTAGCTACCTTAATCTCTTTGTTCGTCGGGTTCAAGTTATTCGGCTTCCTTGGACTGATCATCGGACCGGTCACTCTGGTCGTGTTCCGCGCGTTGAGCCAAGCGCACGTATTCAGTGACCTTTGGAAATTCATCACTGGGAAAAAAGCAGCATAGTAAGTTGTGTGAGAACAGGCAGACCGGTTTGCGCCGGCTGCCTGTTTTTTGTTGATTTCGGGTTCTTTGTGAGATGGAGGACTGTGTATGGTATCTATGAGTGCATGAGATCGATGAAGTCACGAGATCGTGCACTCATAGGGTTGTTTATTGTCCTTCAAATCGCTGAAATTCCATAATGGAGGACACAAAGGGCCGTTTACTGTCTTTCAAATTGCTATAAACCCAAAATGGAGGACACTAAGAGCTTTTTAGTGTCCTCCAAATCTCTATAATCCCAAAATGGAGGACACAAAGAAAGATTTGTGTCCCCAATATCTACTCTTCACAAAAGAAAAAGCTGGCCGTTCATCCCATGCATCATGGGTGGCGGGCCAGCTTTCATCCTATTTATCTTCGGATTGTAAATGTAAATTGTCCTGAGTCGATTTTCTTTTGGATGAAACGGCGCATTCCGATTTTAAAGATTGAACGCGTGTAAGGAATCAACAACAGGAAACCGACTGTATCGGTGATGAACCCTGGTGTAAGCAACAATGTTCCCCCGACCAGAATGCATACGCCATCTAAGAGGACGTCGCTCGGAACTTGCGCACTCCGTAATTGGATCTGCGCAAGTTTCAATGTTTCCATACCTTCTCTTCTTGCTAACCATGCACCGATGATCCCTGTAGCGATAATCAACAAAATCGTAACGGGAATACCAAACGTCGATCCGGACCAAATCAGAATCCCGATTTCTGCGGCAGGTATGATGATGAGTAGCAATAATAAAATACGAAACATAGCTTCGTTCCTCCAGACCAGCTTTACATCTACGAATTACAATACGCTTGTCTTTCCACTATAAACGACACCGCGGGAGCCGTCCACTGTAATGTCTTCTCCATCTTTCAGAAGTTGTGTCGCACGTTCAACACCGACAATCACTGGTACACCAAGGCTTAAGCCTACAACAGCTGCATGGCTTGTCAGTCCGCCTTCCTCAGTGATGATGGCAGAAGCTTTTTTCAATGCCGGCATCATATCACGGTCTGTTCCGATTGTAACGAGGATGTCTCCTTCTTTAACTTTCGCAATCGCGTCTTCCGCATTGTTCGCAACAACGACTTTACCAGCAACAGAGCTTTGTCCGATTCCTTGGCCCTTCGCAATGACATCGCCAACGACATGGACTTTCATCAAGTTCGTCGTTCCAGTTTCCCCAACAGGGACACCAGCTGTAATCAACACGAGATCACCGTGGTTCACAAGACCTGATTTCAAGGATGCGTCAACTGAGATGTCGAGCAATTCATCCGTAGACTTCGCTTCCTGGCTCAATTGAGGCGTGACACCCCAGACAAGAGACATTCTTCTGCAAACAGCCTCAGAGCTTGTTACTGCAATGATTGCTGCTTCTGGACGATATTTTGAAATCATGCGAGCGGTATGTCCACTTTCCGTCGGTGCAATAATTGCCGAGATATTCAAGTTATGAGCTGTATGAGAAACGGATTGGCTGATCGCATCTGTAACCGTCAATTTACTAGACTTACTGCGTGCATGAAGGATATCCGCATGGTTCATAGCCGTTTCAGCTTTCAATGCAATTTTGTGCATGGTTTGCACAGCTTCTACAGGATAAAGTCCAGCAGCTGTTTCACCTGAAAGCATGATGGCATCTGTGCCGTCAAAAATAGCGTTGGCTACATCACTTGCTTCTGCACGTGTAGGACGTGGGTTGCGTTGCATAGAGTCCAACATCTGTGTCGCAGTGATAACCGGCTTTCCTTTGTCATTACATTTGCGGATCAATTCTTTTTGTACAAGAGGAACCTCTTCAGCAGGAATTTCCACACCGAGGTCTCCACGTGCAACCATCAGTCCATCTGAAACTTCAAGGATCTCATTGATGTTGTCGACACCTTCCTGGTTTTCGATCTTCGGAATGATGTGGATGTGCTCAGCATTATGACGCTCTAGGATCTCACGGATTTCTAAAACGTCAGATGCTCTACGTACGAAAGAGGCTGCAATGAAATCAACACCTTGCTGAATACCAAACTCGATGTCACGCGCGTCTTTGTCTGTAATCCCTGGTAAGTTGACAGATACGTTCGGCACATTGACTCCTTTTTTGTTTTTCAAAGTTCCACTGTTCAGCACACGAGTTTGAAGTTGATTTGATTCAACCTTCGTCACTTCAAGTTCAATCAGTCCGTCATCCAAAAGGATTGTGGATCCGACGTGGACGTCATTCACGAGTCCAGGATACGTAACGGAAATCATGGATTCGTTCCCCATCACTTCTTCCATGGAAACAGTAAGCTCTTGTCCAGATTTGAGTTCAACTTCCCCTTTTTCCAATGTACCCGTACGGATTTCAGGACCTTTCGTATCCAAAAGGATTGCCACAGTCTTTCCTGTTTTTTGAGCAGCTTCACGGATATTCGCGATACGTGCTCCATGCTCGTCGAAGTCTCCGTGAGAGAAGTTCAAACGTGCGACATTCAAGCCAGATTCAATCAACTGCGTCAGAGTGTCGACACTCTCACTCGCAGGTCCTATTGTACAAACAATCTTGGTATTTCTCATTGTTTTCCTCCTATAAACTCAATGTATCTATCTTTCCTAAAAATTATGGACATTATGAATCCATGCCGTACTACAATTGCGATGAATACGACATGGCATCCTGTTGTAATTCATACATGTTAAATGTGCTTGCTAAAAATAAAAAACAATATCATTTTAAATAGAAAGCTCTTGTGACAGCTTATACATGTCGTTGTCGATCTTGTGTGGTTGAGCCAGGACTTCATTGATGTCATGTGCCACAAGCTTGTTACTCTGAATACCTACAGCTTTTCCTGCATCTCCAGCTAACAGCAACTGTACCGCTTTCGCTCCGAGACGGCTAGCCAATACACGGTCAAATGCAGTAGGGGAACCTCCCCGTTGGATATGACCTAGAACAGTGACTCGCGTTTCGAAGTCCGTAGCTTCTTCAATCTGGTTGGCGATATCAACACCGCTGCCAACTCCTTCTGCAACGACGATGATACTATGTTTTTTACCACGTTCTTGTCCACGAAGCAAACGATCCGTGATGTCTTCCATCTTGAAGTCTTCTTCCGGAATGAGAATCGATTCTGCTCCGCCAGCAAGACCAGACCATAGAGCGATATCACCTGCATTACGTCCCATGACCTCAATGACATACGTGCGTTCATGAGATGTTGCGGTATCACGGATTTTATCAATCGCATCAATCGCCGTGTTCAATGCCGTGTCAAAACCGATCGTGAAATCCGTACCAGGAATATCGTTATCGATTGTTCCAGGCAATGTAATCGTCGGGAATCCGTGCTCAGTCAATTTCTGAGCTCCACGATAAGAACCATCGCCTCCGATGACGACCAATCCTTCAATGCCGAATTTCTCGAGCTGTTTGACACCTTTCATCTGTCCCTCATGGGTTTTGAATTCCTCACAGCGGGCAGAGTAAAGCATCGTTCCACCACGATGGATGATATCTCCGACGGAACCAAGCTCCATCTTTTTGATTTGTCCTTCAATCAAACCTGTATATCCATGGTAGATACCATACACTTCCATACCCTGGTAAATGGCTTCACGAACCACAGCCCTGACTGCTGCGTTCATACCAGGACTGTCTCCACCACTTGTCAAAACACCAATCCGCTTCATCTCTTTCACCTCGTACGATAGTTGTGTTCTTAAAATATCATGTTCCAAAATACAACACAATAGACAAACATTCCACAGAAAAAGTGCTTTTCCACTTCTGGAAAAGCACTTTCTTTATTTGACGCCAATGGAATCGGTTTCAAATGTATATTGTCCGATTTTTTTGTATTTTTCATAACGGTGTGCCACAAGCTCTTCTTCACTCAATTTACAGAGTTCATCAAGGGATTTTTGCAAAGCTTCCTCGATATATTCAGCCTGTTTTTTCACGTCTCGGTGGGCTCCGCCTTCAACTTCTGGAATCATTTTGTCGATGATACCCATCTCGTTCAGGTCCGGTGCAGTGATTTTCATTGTGTCCGCTGCACGTTTTGCTTGACCGGAATCTTTCCACAATAAAGCAGCAGCTCCTTCAGGGGAGATGACAGAGTACCATGAATTTTCAAGCATATGGACATGGTTTCCAACACCGATCGCAAGTGCTCCACCACTCGCTCCTTCTCCGATGATGATGCATACGAGAGGAACCGTCAATCCAGCCATTTCAACTAGGTTCCGAGCGATTGCTTCACTTTGTCCCCGCTCTTCAGCTGACATTCCAGGGTAAGCACCTTTCGTGTCAAGCAAGCAAACAACAGGACGGTTGAATTTCTCTGCTTGCTTCATTAAGCGTAAGGCTTTTCTATACCCTTCCGGATGTGGCATCCCGAAGTTTCTTCGAAGGTTTTCTTTCGTATCCTTCCCTCTTTGGTGTCCGATTACGGTTACGGGTTTGCCGTGGAACTTTGCAATCCCTCCGACAATCGCCTCATCATCACCATATAGACGGTCACCGTGCAACTCAAGAAAGTCAGTGAAGAGCATGGAAATGTAATCTAGAGTCGTCGGTCTTTCCGGATGACGTGCGACTTGAACACGATCCCATGGGGTCATCTTTCCGTATACTTCCTTTTCGACCTTCGCCAAACGTTCTTCTAAACGTTCCACTTCATCACTCAGGTCGATCCCTTTCTCATCCATGAAGGACTTCAGTTCAGCAATCTTATCTCTCAATTCTTTTGCCGGGCGTTCAAACTCTAAATCTCCTACCATTACGCTTCACCTCCTTTATGAATATCCAATACGTTCGCTAATGTAGCTTTCATTTTCTTACGATGGACCACTGCATCCAGTTGTCCGTGCTTCAGCAAGAACTCCGCCGTTTGGAAGTCTTCTGGTAGTTCTTGGCGAATCGTCTGTTCGATGATACGGCGACCTGCAAATCCGATCAATGCTTTCGGTTCTGCGAAATTGTAGTCACCTACAGATGCAAAGCTCGCTGATACGCCACCTGTTGTAGGATGAGTCATGACAGATATGAACAACAAACCAGCCTCATGATGACGTCGGAGCGCAACACTTGTTTTCGCCATCTGCATCAAGCTTAGAATACCTTCCTGCATACGAGCTCCGCCGGACGCTGTGAAGATAATGAACGGCTTCCCTTCTTCCGTTGCTGCTTCAATCGCTCGAGTGATTTTTTCACCTACGACCGATCCCATGCTTCCCATTCGGAAATGTGCATCCATAACAGCAAATACGATCGGATTTCCTTCAACTTCACCGTGACCAGTCATGACCGCTTCATTCATTCCTGTTTTTTCACGGTCCTTATCAATACGATCTAGGTAATCTGGAAAATCAAGTGGGTTTTCCGTTTTCATATCTTGATTGATTTCACGGAACGTACCTTGATCGATGATGAGTTGAATTCGTTCTTGCGCTGTCATTCTGAAATGATGATCGCACGAAACACATACTTTATGTGCTTTATTGAGTTCCTTTGTGGTCATGATCGATTTACATTCAGGACACTTGGTCATGAGCCCTTCTGGAACCTCTTGTTTCATCCGATCAGAAGGTATCGTTGCATATTTTCTTTTCTTGGCAAACAAATCCTTTAACAAGTTGTTGCACCTCCATAAATCGCTAGTGACTATTGATACGAATTCTGATACCGACTTAAAGATGAAAGTGTCTCTGTTGACGCTCTTTCTTTAATCAGTGTAAAGATTTGACGATAGTCTGATAACAAATATGTTACTTCATCCTCATTGAATTGATCGTATTCGGTCAATTCCACCCATAGACGTTTGAGTAGGGAATTATGAGCTGCATCCAGGACAATCCGGAAAAAATCCCGGTCCACTACGGAATCAATGCCGGTTTGGTCGTTCTTTTCCATTTGGTAAAGAAAGTCCTCCAGCCGATCCATTTGGGCTTCTGTCCGGCGTTCTGAAGCTAATAAGACTGCGTTCTTTTCAATCATCTGCCTCGTTTCAGTCAACTCTTTCTTGACCAGTCCATCATTCAGGATAAAAGATGCGAGCACTTCCACTAGGCGATGATTACGAGCTTCTTTGATGAATGTGCCTTCGCCTCGGCGTGTTTCAAT
This sequence comes from Pseudalkalibacillus sp. Hm43, assembly GCF_051842935.1. Lineage (GTDB taxonomy): Bacteria > Bacillota > Bacilli > Bacillales > Fictibacillaceae > Pseudalkalibacillus. Next base: position 2,146,833 of record NZ_JBPXRR010000001.1, read on the forward strand.
CAGACCCAACAGTTCCATAGCCCTCAACGCTTCACGCACAGAAGACCTTCCAACATTCAAACGCTCGGAAAGCTCCCGTTCAGAAGGGAGCTTATCTCCAGGCTGGAGTCGGTCTTTTTGAATGATGGCTTTTAGCTTATTTAAAATCTCCACGAACATTTTTTCGCGAGGTTTAGTTGTCATTTCATACGCCACCTACTTTTAAGAGGCTTATTCTTCTTCAATCAATGAAAGTCGACGCGTTTTTTCTGCGATTTCCTCAGGATCCACATTGATTCTTGCTACACCCGTTTCCATCGCGGCCTTTGCTACTGAAGCTGCAACGGCTGGCGCTACTCTAGGATCGAATGGAGCTGGTATGACATAATCTTCGGATAGCTCGTCTTCGTCGATCAAGTCCGCAATCGCATAAACCGCAGCAATCTTCATTTCTTCGTTAATGTGGGTTGCACGTGTATCGAGCGCACCACGGAAAATTCCAGGGAACGCAAGGACGTTATTTACCTGGTTCGCAAAGTCTGAACGACCCGTACCGATGACTTTCGCACCTGCTTCTTTCGCTTCTCCTGGCATGATTTCTGGCACAGGATTGGCCATTGCGAAAATGATCGGGTCATCATTCATCGTTTGGACCATCTCTTGAGTGAGAGCACCTTCAACTGATACTCCGATAAAGACATCCATTCCTTTAACCGCTTCTTCAAGCTTTCCTTCCACTTGTTGACGGTTCGTGAAGTGTGAGACTTCTTCTTTTACACGGTTCATACCGTAAGGACGACCTTCATAAATGGCACCTTTCGAGTCACACATGATGATGTCTTTCACACCGAAACGGTTCAATAGCTTGATGATGGCAATACCAGCAGAACCTGCTCCATTGACGACCACTTTGATCGATGACATAGACTTTCCAGTCAACTTGAGCGCATTGACTAGTCCTGCGACCGTAACGATCGCCGTTCCGTGTTGGTCATCATGGAAAATTGGGATGTTTGTCTCTTTCTTCAAGCGTTCTTCAATGATGAAACAGTTCGGTGCTGCGATATCTTCAAGATTCACACCGCCGAAAGTCGGTTCCATCAGTTTGACAGATTGGACGATTTCATCAACATCCGTCGTATTCAAGCAGATTGGAAAAGCATCGACTCCTGCGAAGCTTTTGAAAAGGACCGCTTTTCCTTCCATTACAGGTAAAGCAGCTTCTGGGCCGATATTTCCAAGCCCGAGTACAGCCGTGCCATCAGATACGACTGCGACTGTATTCCCTTTCATCGTATATTCGTATACTCTGTTCTTATCTTCATAGATTTCCTTACAAGGTTCTGCGACTCCTGGCGAATATGCCAAGCTTAAGTCCTGTGCATTCCGTACAGGAACCTTCGCTTTCGATTCTAGTTTTCCTTGATTGATCCTATGCATGTGTAGTGCTTCTTCTCTAGAAACAGACATACGTTCATCTCCCTCATTCTTTTATATATGTGAATGAAATAGTCTGCTTGTACAAAATGGACAAACGAGGTGGTCTGACCACCTATTGACTTATACATTATAACAAACCTCATTCACCTGTAAAGATTTAGCGGTTTATTTTAACACGACATTTTTTGAGCCGAGTAACGATTCAAACTTTACAACACATTCTTTGACGGGGTCAATGCTGAATTCCTCGGATAGACGGACAATTTTTTTGCTCTGTTCATAGTACAAGATGACATCTGTCGTACCTGGGTAATCGAGTACGATGTTCTTGATTTGATGCAGCACACCCTTATCTTGCTGTGAAGCTTCAATCTTCAAATATAGATCCCGTTTCTGATTGCTTTGGTTACTAGTGACTGTCTGTAGGCTGGCCGCTTTTTCTACGATGAACTTCACATCGTCAGACTTTTCTACATTGCCCTCTAATAATAGGAGACTTCCTTCCTGATATAATTCTGGTTGTTGTTTGTAGGCTTTTGGAAAGACGATACCTTCCAATTCTCCAGTTTCATCTCCCAATTGAAGAAACGCCATCCAGTCTCCTTTTTTTGTTTTGATCAGCTTCGCTTTCGTCACCATCGCACCGATACGAATCCGTTTCGTTTCTCCTTCAATTTCTCCAATTCTAGTGCAACTGAACCCTTGTAGCGCCTCGCTGAATTGCTCAAGCGGGTGTCCAGTCAGATAGAAACCTAGGGCTTCATATTCGAATTGGAGCGTCTCTTTATCCTGGAATGGTGGTACATCTTCCATCACTGGGCTCTCCACTGTCTCTTCATCTTGGAATAAATCAATCTGTCCTTCCGCCTCTGCTTTTTGAATCTTTGCACCATAATCGATTGCGGCGTCAAGATTCGCAAGCAACTGTGCCCGATTGGTTGTAAATTCATCCAGGCACCCTGCTAAGATCAGCGATTCCAATGACCGTTTGTTCATCGTTTTCAAGGAAACTCTTCTGCATAAGTCATACAGGTTCTTGAAGCGACCTTTCTTCCTTTCTATCAAAATCGCTTCAATCGCACGAATTCCAACGTTTTTGATGACCATCAGGCCGATCCGTAGTCCTTCGTCTTCAACCGTGAACCCTGCGGCACTATCGTTGATGGAAGGGGGATGGATGAATATACCTTTCTGACGGATCTCACCTAAGTAGGCTGCTGTCTTACCATGATTCCCCACAATGCTACTCAGTAATTCAGCCAGGAAATAAAGTGGATAGTTCGCTTTCAAATAGGCAAGCTGATAAGCGATTACACTATAGGCTACAGCGTGGGATCGGTTAAAACCGTAATTGGCGAAGCGGACGATCAAGTCATATACTTCATCTGCGGAAGCAGTATCATACCCTTTCTGTACGGCTCCACTCACGAAATGTTCCCGCTGCTCATGTAAAACTTCCGCTTTCTTCTTCCCGACAGCCCTTCTGAGCATATCCGCTTCCCCTAACGAAAATCCTGCCATCTTCGAAGCGATCTGCATGATCTGCTCCTGGTAAACGATGACGCCATATGTTTTTTGTAAAATCGGCTTCAAGTCTGGATGCGGATAAGCAACCGTATTCTGTTGATGCTTCCTTTCAATATAAACAGGTATGTTTTCCATCGGACCTGGTCGGTAAAGAGCATTAACGGCGACGATGTCTTCGAATTCACTTGGCTTCAGTTTTTTCAACACGCGTCGCATACCTTCAGACTCCAACTGGAAAATCCCCGTCGTATCTCCTTCGCTGAGCAATTCGTACGTTTTTCCATCGTCAAATGGCAACATATGTAGCGGGATCTGCTTTCCAGTCTGAGCTTCAATCGATGCCGTAATGTTCTCAAGCAAGGTCAAATTTCGGAGACCGAGGAAGTCCATTTTCAAAAGACCGATGTCCTCTAGTCCATCCATCGTATATTGAGTCAGTGATAAAAATTCTCCGCCTGATTGGGTCGGCACAACATTCGTCAGCGGATCCTTACTGATGACGATTCCAGCCGCATGCGTGGAAGCATGACGTGGAATGCCTTCGATCGTTTTGGAAATCCTCCATAGATGTTGTGCGTCCTCCGATTGATCAAGGGTCTTTTTCAAAAGCGGGGATTCTTCCAGCGCTTTATCGAGCGTGATTCCAGGTCTAGACGGAATTTGTTTCGCCACCCGGTCGACCAGCTGGTTGTCCAGGCTAAGCACCCGTCCCACGTCCCTCACAGCCGCACGCGCGGCGAGTGTACCAAACGTAATGATCTGCGCGACACGATCTTTTCCATATTTCTGCGCAACATATTCAATCACATCGTCACGCTTCGTATCCGGAAAATCGATATCGATATCGGGCATGGTTACACGCTCTGGATTCAAGAAACGCTCAAATAAGAGCTCATGTTCAATCGGATCGACCTGTGTGATGAACAGGACGTAGGATACAAGAGATCCAGCTGCGGATCCTCGCCCTGGGCCAGTCATGATGCCGTTTTCTTGCGCATGCTTCATAAAGTCCCAAACGATCAGAAAGTAATCATTGAATCCCATACGGTCGATAATATCTAGTTCATACTCCAAACGCTCCTGTACCTCTTGAGAAGGGGCTTGGCCGTATCTTTTTTCAACACCAGTTTGACAAACTTTATGCAAATACGTTTTGCTCGATTCGCCTTCCGGTAGTGGATAAGCGGGTAGAATGGGGTTCCCGAATGTAAGCTCAACATTACATTTGTCTGCGATTTTTCCCGTATTTTCTAACGCTTCAGGGGTATGGGAGAACAACTCTTTCATTTCACCAGCTGTTTTGAAGTAATGCTCATCCGTCTGGAACCGGCCTTCGTCTTCTTCATTCAACTTCTTACCGAGCTTGATAGCGCGCAACGCTTCATAAGCCTTTGAGTCGTTCTGATCTATGTAATGGATGTTGTTCGTTACAACGAGCGGGACGTCCGTCTCCTTCGATAATTGGACTAGCGTAAGGTTCAGTTCCTTTTCCTTCCCAAGTCCGTGATCTTCAAGACCAAGATAAAAGTTACCTTCGAAAAGATTTTTCATATAATCAATCAGCTTGTTGTGCTGATCTTTTCCACTAAGCAAGGTTCTTTGGATGATACCTTCCACTCCAGAAGAAACAGCCAACAAACCTTCACAATACTTATGTAAATCATTGAAATCCAAGGCATGTTGCGAATTCCGTTCATCCGCTTGGAGTTTGGAACTGATTTCAATCAGATTTTGGTAGCCTTGATGGTTCATTGCATATAAGAGCAACCGCACAGGGGCTGTGTCTTGTTTAGATTGGATATCTATATCTAATCCGAGAATCGGTTTAATCCCTTTGGCCTGACATGATTTATAAAAAGGGATGATCCCATACATGACGTTCCGGTCGGTGATTGCGAGTGACTGCATTCCTTCTTCTTTCGCCTTATCTGTCAAACGCTCGATACGGCACGCACTCTCCAATAAAGAAAATTCGCTATGTACGTTCAAATGGACGTAGCCCATCAGCTGTCACTCCCTTCTTTAAACATCTTATCCCCATTATATACAAGACAAGGACAACAATAAATCAAGCATACTTGAAGATGGCTGTCCATATTTATAGTTATGAGTGATCCCATTAAAAGGTGGAATGATTTATGGTCCGCGATTTCGTTGCTACAAATATAATCAATTTTTTCGTAGCTTTCGGCATTATAGTTGGTGGTTCAGTAATTGGCGCCATTGGCATGACTCTGATGGGCAAACCCCCATTCGAGTCCATGAATGCGTTATCTAGAAGCTTGAAGATATGGGCAATTGTAGCAGCAATCGGTGGTACTTTTGATACAATCAATAATTTCGAGAGAGGATTGTTCAACGGAACGACTTTGGAGGTAATCAATCAATGTATCTATATTATTGCAGCGCTAATAGGAGCTAATACTGGCGAATCTGTCATCAATTGGATTACTCAGGAGACAGAATAATGAGGATACCTCCTTTACATCGACGAAAGGGGTATCAACGTTTTTTTGCGGGGATCATCATAGGCACTTTAATCGGTTGGTTTTTCTTTTTATTAAGTTTTGGAGGATTGCAGAACCATTACATCATGGAAATCAAAAAAAGGGATCAGAGATATGAGGATTTGAATAACAAGTTTCAACACTATAGGGAAGATTACGATGAAAAAAATAAGGAGATCGAAAAGAATTTAAAAGTGCAGGAAATTGATGTGACCTTCTTAAACAGGGAAAAAGTAAAAATCAAAGGACTGATGTTCCACGAATTAGAGAGGTCAGTCAAATCAGAATTACATGATTTGCTTACAGATGATATTGAATCTGTTTCCAAGCATTCTGATCTTGTAATCAAAACATTAGAAAACAAGACATTCTTGATTGAAAATGAAAAATTCCAGGTAAAAGTCTATCAAATGCATCTTTATACAACCCTACGTTTATATTTGAATGTGGAAAGAGTCAAATAGATGCGGGTTTTTGACAATTCTGAGACAAATAGGCATAAGAGTCGCAAAGTACATGCACTTCGTATACAATAGAAATAGGATTAAAAGTGTAAAGGGGTAATGTGTATGATTATCAATCGAAAAGAAATGGCAAAGGCGAAGGTTGAGAAGTTGTTGAGCGGATATTCTGCTTTCGCAGAATCAAAAGAAGTTGCCGAATTGATTAAGAAACAAGCAAAAGAACTAAACATTGAATTCGTAGAGGACGTGACTGAAATTGGATCTTGGTTCATCCCAGCCAAACCCCAAGAACAGCAGTAAAAGTTAGCCCCGACCTTCAGACAGGAAGGATACGGGGCTATTATTATGGACTTTTTTAGGTCGTTTCTTTGCAAGCCTCGATTAGATCTTGGATGATCTGTTCCGTTTCCTTGATTGTATGGACCGTCGCTCCGGATGCCATTGGATGGCCTCCGCCGTTATACTTCGCCGCAATCGTATTGACGATCGGACCTTTAGAACGCAATCGGACACGGATCTGGTCTGGTTCCTCTACGAAAAACACCCACGTCTTCAACCCTTCAACATTGGAAAACGTGTTGACAAGCAGCGAAGACTCGCTCGGTGTCGTGTTGAATTCCTCCATCACTTCTTTTGTCAGATAGATGTATCCGACTCCAGGATCTACATATTGAAAATGGGATAAAACATACCCATTCAAGCGTGCAAGGTTCAAGGAAACCTTGTACATCTCATTATAGACGCCAGACAGATCGAAATCATAATTGCGTAATTCTCCAGCGAATTTCATCGTTTTCTCAGTCGCGTTCGGGAACAAGAATCTGCCTGTATCTCCTACAATCCCTGTATATAACAGCTCTGCTCCTTTATCCGTCAGTTTGAATGAATGATTGTCTCTCCCATAAAGGTAAAATTCATAAATCATTTCACTGACGCTGCTTGCTTCTGTATCGACCCAGATCATGTCTCCGTATTTATCTTCATTCGGATGGTGATCGATCTTGATCATGAAATCCCCTAGAGAATAACGTGTATCACTGATTCGAGCCTCGTTGGCTGTATCACAGATGATCACCAGTGCACCTTTATATTCGTCATCCTCAATTGTGTCCATCCGGTTCATGAATGTCAGTGAAGGCTCTTCTTCTCCGACGACGTAGATCGACTTCTTTGGAAAAGTCGCCTTCAGGATTTCTGCCAATCCACCTTGTGATCCGAGTGCATCCGGATCAGGACGGACGTGGCGATGGATGATGATCTTGTCATAGTCTTTGATCTTCTCAATAATTTGTTCTTTCATCTTGTACTCCTTCTATCTGTAACCTAATGTTCATTTCTAAATATGGATTTTTATGTTGAACTTCTATACAATGGTAGTCGACATCAATTCTAATTGGAGGATTACCATGCCTGCATTCATCATCATAATTGTAATTGCATTAAGTCTTTATATTTTCTATAAAATTAAAGAGTGGCGATTGAAAGCTCCATATGAAAAACGTTGGACGAAAGCGAAAGCGAATATCGCTTTGGGCACTTTCATCGGTACATATGGTCTGAACCGTTTGTTCATCAACGAATCCAAATACGATTTGATTATCGGAGGCGTCTTCCTCGTCCTAGGAATTTTGAATATCGTTATGGGATATAAAGCGTATAAGTATTTCTTGCCGCTCGCGATTGAAGAAAACGAGCAACAAACCAAATCCTAAAGCATATGTTGGGGGCTGACACGATGGTGTCGGCCCCCTTTTTGCATGGATTACATATGTCTGTCGATCAGCTGAGCCATCATGAGGGCTTTGCCTACGACATCCCCTTCATGATAAATTTCAACATCCACTTTCCCGTATCGGCGGCTCAGTTCCAATATTTTTGGTCGGATCGTAATTTTACTATCAATCTGTACAGGTTTCAAAAAGTAGAGGGTGATGTTCTCGACAACGAGGTCACCCTTCTTCTGCTTTCGAAGTGCACGGCTGCCGACCTCAGATACGAGCGTCGTCATGACACCATAAGACAACGTACCAAGGTAACTGGTCATCTGAGGTGTAATTTCACATGTATAGGATTCCTCATTATCCTCTTCTACAATATCCTGCACATGGCTCGTGATCAGGTCATCGAACGTTTCACCAACCTGCGGCTGTTTCTGTATCATTTGCAGCGCCTTCAGGACATCCTGACGGCTGATGATGCCATGCAAGGTCTGTTGTGCATCAATGACCGGAAGTAACTCAATTCCTTCCCAGATCATCATATGAGCAGCATTGGCGACAGACGTCGTCCCTTTCACCGAAATCGGATTTTTGGTCATCACTTTTTCAATCATGAGATCGTGATCGATTCCGATGATGTCTTTAGCGGTTACCACTCCGACGACACGCATCATTTTATCCACAACAGGATAACGGCTATGGCCCGTTGTTTCATTCAATTCATACCATCTGGAAACCTTGTCCGTTTTCATCAGATAGTTGGTATGTTCAATCGAAGTCGTAATGTCACTGACAAGGACGATCTCTTTTTTGATCAGCTGATCATAAATGGCACGGTTGATCATAGCAGCAACCGTGAACGTATCGTAGCTCGTTGAAATGACCGGAAGCTCCAACTCATCGGCTAGCTTTTTGACGGAGTCTTCTGTATCAAAGCCCCCGGTAATCAACACAGCGGCACCAGCTTTCAAACCAAGTGCATGAGCTTTCGTCCGGTTACCGACAATGAGAAGGCTGTCCGGGTCGACATAACGCATCATCGCCTCGAGTTTCATCGCCCCGATGACGAACTTGTTGAGCGTTTTATGCAATCCTTGTTTGCCACCTAACACTTGTCCGTCTACGACGTTGACGACCTCCGCATAGGTGAGTTTTTCAATGTTATCTTTGCGTTTCTTTTCGATTCGGATCGTTCCGACTCGTTCAATCGTGCTGACAGTGCCCTGGTTTTCGGCATCCTTTATCGCACGGTAGGCTGTACCCTCACTAACGGAAAGAGCTTTTGCGATTTGCCTGACGGATATTTTACTACCGATATCCAATGTTTCGATGTAATCTAGAATTTGTTCGTGTTTCGTTGCCATATTTTCACCAAGCTTTCTCATGGCTAAGTCTTTCCTATTATACTAAGGGTACAACACTACATCAATGTTGTCTTACTCTCTTGCGCTCTTTTTGCACCCGTTTGGACGGGGCACGCTCCGGTGCATATTGCGTATACCTCTGGAACATCAATGCGGACAGGTTCCCGCCAATCACTAAAACGGCGAAGATGAGCCAGATCGCAGAAAACCATCCACTTAAGCCCGGCTCCATCTCAGGGAGATACGGGACTGCAAAATACACGAGAGCAAGTCCAGCTAATAAAGATAATAGCAAACGATTCTTCAATGACATCGTCTCCTTTCATGTAGAGGTAGTCCTTTTTACATACTTTATGCAACCACCTCTAAAGAAAGAAGAACGTCCCTTTAAAGTTCGATGGATTCTCCTGATTTCAATACGCGTCCCTTTTTACCTTCCAAATCATTGACAAAAGCTTCTGGGTCCTGTTCGATGACCGGGAACGTATTATAGTGGACCGGAACGACAGTGTTCGCTTTCAACCAGCTTGCTGCGATTGAAGCATCCTCAGGTCCCATCGTGAAATTATCACCAATCGGCAAGAATGCGATATCGATGTAATTCTGCTCACCGATCAACTTCATATCTGAGAAAAGTGCCGTGTCCCCAGCGTGGTAGACCGTCTTGTCTTCTGCAGTGAAAAGAAGTCCAGCAGGCATGCCTGTGTAGACGACAGAGCCGTCTTCTTCCGCATAACTGGAACCATGGAACGCTTGCGTCAGTTTCACTTTTCCGAATTCAAATTCGTACGCACCACCGATGTGCATCGGATGCGTTTCAATTCCTTTTGTTGCGAGATAATTCGCTAGTTCAAATGGTGCTACGACTAGAGAGTCATTCCTTTTCGCAATATCGACAGTATCACCGACATGATCATTGTGACCATGTGTAAGCAGGATGACGTCGGCTTTCACTTCATCCGCAGTGATATGGCATTGCTCGTTCCCCGTGATAAAAGGGTCAATCCAAATCGACTTGCCATTTGTTTCAATTGCGACGACCGAATGTCCATAATACGTTACTTTCATTATGATCTCTCCTCTTTCCATATTTGTTGTTAGATCTGTTCTAATCCTTCTACCTGATGGATTCCTATTCCTTCTTCCAAGTAAAAAGATGAACACACAATTCTTGTACCCGTTTTTTTCGAGATTTAAAAAGCCGAGTTGAACAGTCAATACCTTTTTGACCCAAATTTGAACGAAATATCCCTCAGCTTTTTGGAAAAGGAAGACTTTTTTCACAAACTTTGTTGCTCTAAAGAGCGGTTGATTTCCGCTCCAGGATGCTCGCTTTCCGCGGAGCGTGCGGTGAGCCCACTCACTTGCACAGGATGTGCTGGCTTCGACGTTCACCACAGGACGTGGTGGGTCTTAGTCCAAGATACTTATAAAAAGTGAATAGCCTCCTTTTCAAGGGAGCCATTTGTGCTCCTGCGTCTACAAGATATTCCTGTCGATGCGAGCTTCCTCGTCGCATGCCTTGCGAGGAGATTATTCAGGTAGTAGGCACGCTGATCCCGCTGGAGTCTCGCACCTTGCTCTCCAATCAACTTGCACAGGGTGGTTTTTAAAAATGACTTAAAGCAACGATCTTTTAGAAAAGAGAAAGAAGGGCTGACCCGGCATCACGATTCAGGATGCTTTGGGTCAGCCCTTTCAATTTCTAGCCTTCCATTAAGAAAGCATTTTACGAACGTCATTATATTCTAAACCATGCGCTTGGGATACCGCTTCATACGTTACATAACCATCAAGCGTGTTGATTCCTTTAAGTAGCGCTTCGTTATCCTGACATGCTTGTACATAGCCTTTGTTTGCAATTTGCAATGCATAAGGTACCGTCACATTCGTCAATGCGATCGTTGATGTACGAGGTACAGCACCTGGCATGTTCGCAACTGCATAATGTACGACCCCATGTTTTTCATAAGTAGGGTTGTCGTGCGTTGTGATGCGATCTGTCGTTTCGAAGATTCCACCTTGATCGATGGCAACATCAACAAGAACAGCACCTTTACGCATTTCTTTGATCATGTCTTCTGTCACCAATTTCGGAGCTTTTGCTCCTGGGATCAAAACGGCACCGATGACAAGGTCAGAGTCTACAACTGACTCAGCGATGTTCAATGGGTTGGACATCAACGTGTTGATGTCAGAACCGAAGATGTCGTCCAATTGACGGAGACGTTCAGGGTTCAAGTCGATTACTGTTACACTCGCACCGAGACCGACTGCAATCTTGGCCGCATTCGTACCTGCGACACCTCCACCGATGACCGTTACCTTACCACGTTTGACGCCTGGTACTCCTCCAAGAAGGATACCCATTCCGCCATGCGGTTTTTCTAAGAAGGAAGCACCGATTTGCGTCGCCATACGACCTGCAACTTCACTCATTGGTGTCAGTAGTGGTAAGCTTCGATTCGGAAGTTGTACCGTTTCATAAGCGATTCCGACCACTTTGTTTTCAATAAGTGCTTTCGTCAATTCCGGCTCAGCAGCCAGGTGTAAATATGTAAAGAGAATCAACCCTTCACGGAAATATTGGTACTCTTCTTTCAAAGGTTCTTTCACCTTCATGACCATTTCCATGCTCCAAGCTTCTTCTGCTGTATCTACAATAAGAGCACCAGCTTCTTGGTATTGTTCATTCGTAAATCCTGAACCAAGTCCAGCATCCTTTTCAATATAAACTTCATGTCCAGATGACATCAGGTTGACAACCCCAGCCGGAGTCATTGCAACACGATTTTCATTGTTCTTAATCTCTCTTGGTACACCAATTCGCATAGTTTGCGACCTCCTAAATCAACAAATCTTCTTCCAGTCCGTGAGACTGCCCATTTAAAGATAACACCAAACGTCAAAAAGAAAAAGAGAAAAATTCGCAAGAAATCCTGTTATTCTACAGCATCTACAAATTATTGTATCCGCTTTCATTCTAACATATATAAAATCGGAAAGCTTTCTCCTCTATGGAGAAAGCTGATCCCCTTCTATCCGCTCTATCTCAACTGATTTTCTTCATTCATTTTGTTCGGCGTTTTTTGCTCGACAGACTGATCGACAACCCCGCTCTGGTAGGATTGCATGATCTGCTGTTGCACTTCAAATTCACCATTCGCATCGTATTGATACGCCTCAGGTCTTTTCGGCTGTTTCTGCATGAGTGATGCCTCCTTTTTACATCCGACCTCATGCTTTAGTATGCACCTTCACCACTCCTCATATTGCGAAAAAAGACGAAAATCAAATCGACCTTCAAATAAAAGCCATAGCCTAACACATCCATTTTCTGTACAATGTGGTTGAGTAGGGGGACTGAAGATGACTTATTCTTTCCAAATGGACGAGAGGCTCGGGATCAGACTGCCTGTTCTCAATGAGTCCTGGAACCAATATACCGTACAAACACAAGAGTCGATCTTATCGGAATGGGAAACGATCAGAGGTAAGATTCCAGACCGCATTAAGGAATTGGAACACCACATCAATGAAAAACAAGAACAATTGAACATAGAAGAAGATTTCGAAAGATCGTGCCAATTGAATTCTGACATAGCCGAGCTGGCATCCATCATCAATGACCTCTGGATATGGTATCGATTGAACAACCAAGTAACAGAAAAAAGTCACCAATAGAACGTTTTAATCGGAGGCTATTATGATGAACGTAGAAAAAGTCGTTTTTTCACCAAAAGAACTGATTATCCTTGTGGTCATTACAGTTTCCGGGCTGTTAATGGCCGTTTCCTTTGATTTTCAATTGTTGCTGGGTTTCATGCCTGGGTTTGTTTTACTGATTGGAAAGCTTATGCAAAAAGGCATAACGCTAAAAAGCACCGGACAAACCGCTTTAAAAGGAATCCACAGAAACAAGGAGATCATTTGGTTGCTTTCCTTGATTGGTGTACTGCTTCCATCGTGGGCCATCATCGGTACCGTACCCACGATGGTTTCCTTTATATTGTCCATCATCCAGCCGGAGCACTTCTTGTTGTTGTCGTTCCTGATGACGATGGTCATCTCACTCATACTCGGCACATCAGTCGGAAGTTTAAGTGTAATCGGATTGCCATTGATGGGGACGGCGCAAGCGTTAGGGGTTCCGTTGGAATGGACTGCAGGAGCTCTCATATCAGGGGCTTTCGTCGGGGATCGGTCCTCACCGTTATCGAGTGCGTTTCAATTGCTCGCCACCTCACTTGAACTGGAAACGAAAAAGCAATTCGCAGCCATCATTCCGACTGCAATCTTGACAATCATCGTCAGCAGCGGATTATTTGCATGGCTAGATAGCACAATCAATTTGAAAGCAATTAATGAAAGCCAGGTTTCTTTTTCCACAATTATGAGCGATTGGATCGTATTCATCCCAATCGTTATATTGCTCATAGCTGTGATCGTCGGAATAAAAATTCGTTACTCTTTCATGCTCAGTATCGGATCTGCCTTTCTCATCGTTTTGTTGAAAGGTATTCCAATAATGGACTGGCTCTCAGCGGTCGTAACAGGTTTCGATGACATCGGTGGTTTCTGGAGCATGGTTCCGTTCATCATTTTCATCAGTGTGGTCGGAATTTACAGCGAAATTTTAGAACGGTATCAGATTGTACAACCTTATATCAATAAGCTGCTTACGAACGACCATTCGCTCACGGTCAATTCCTTGCAAGGAGTTACCCTGGCTCTTGTCGTATCGCTCATCTCGCCGAATCAATCCTTTCCAATCATCTTGAACGGAAGGATGTTGCTTCCCCACTGGACGAAAAACTTCAGTGCACCGCAACTCGCACGTATTGTCAGTGATTCGACCATGGTGTACGCCGGACTCGTCCCGTGGAGTCTGCTAGCTGTCTTATGCAGTACAATCCTCGGCATTCCTGTCCTGCAATACGTTGTGTTCGCGTTCTTCTTGTGGCTGTCACCGTTCATGACCATCCTATATTCCATCTTCCGGGAAAAACGTTTGAATCCTGTCCACCAGATAGAAGCCTAAAAGAAAAGGATTGGCCAGTTTTTACACACTGGTCAATCCTTTTTGATTTCACGGACAACGTGGTTGATTTCCGGCAGGATCAACTTGTTCATTGCGAGCTTCACCGCTCCGCTTGATCCTGGAATCGAGAATACACCTGTATCCTTGTAAACCCCTGCAATGGCGCGACTCATGATCGCCGCTGAACCGATGTCTTCTGTGTAACTGAGCATCCGGAAGATCTCTCCGAACCCAGGTATTTCTTTATCTAAAAGTTCAGCTACTGCTTCAACTGTCACATCACGCTTGGCGATGCCCGTCCCGCCATTCAAAATGATCACATCAGTGCTAGGATCTTCACCAGCTTTTAAGACTGCATCCTGAATGAGATCCGCTTCATCTTTTACAATCGAATAGGAAGAAATCACATGACCGTTCTCTTCTAAAGCCCCCATGATCAGCTTCCCGCTTTTATCCGTTTCCTCTGTACGCGTATCACTGACCGTCACGACCATGACCGACACATGGTCCGGCGCACTCTGTTTATGATCTGATACACTCATGTTCGCTCACCCTTCTTGCTTTTCTAATAACCAACGCTTCTGATAAAAGTGGTTGGCGAAGTCTGTAATTTGTCTTGAGAGCTGATAGTTGGCGGCAGCCCCATAAACCATTCCCATCACCGGAATGCCCTGAATCAAGCGCTTTCTTAACATGAACAAGACCGTCCCTTTTCCGACAAGACCGACAAGGTGTCGCATCCATTTGTGGTCCGCAACGACTTCTTCCGTTTCAAACAAGTAAGGATTCATTTCTTGCTGCATGACTTCGTTCATCAGTTTATCCCATGCCTCATGTTGATGTTCTTTCGGAAGGGTAGCAGCATGAAATACACGTAAAGCAAGCACCGTTTCATAAGGCTGGTTGATAGGGTATCCGTATGATAAGGCTAACACCTGTATGGATCTGAGGTGAGCTGCGATACTAGCCGGGATGTCGATTCCTAGAAACAACAGTCCACCTGCTCCACTCAATCCTCCCTGTGCAAAAGAAAGCAGCCGATGCTTCGCCACCTGATGCTGTGCTATGTATCGAAGCTGTTCAATCCGGCAGTCCTTGATGTCTTCAAACACTTCCACGTTTTCGTTCATCGCCTGTGCGGAAAGCATGATTCGCTGTTTCGCATCCTGTTGGAACTGCGTGTTCAGAATGATGGAGTGCAAGTGAAACAGGAGATTGTCAATCGTATGTAGAGCACGCTCTTTCAATGTTGGATTCACCCGTGCGAGTGCTTCATCGAACGTTTTCACATAAGCTCGACTGAAGTCTGTCGGTACATATGTAAAGTATTCTTCTTCCCACTTTTGGATCGTGGACCATACTTGTTGTTCGTTTTTCGACCATTGCATAGCAAGCACCTCCGTAACTTTGCATCCATTATATCAAAAGGAAGCCATATCAGATAAGTCCTTAATATAAGACCGATTGATAAATCATTCCGCCTAGCCCCTTTTTTATTAGGATGACCATTCTATCCCCGAAAATCAGAAAAACTCAAAATAAGGGATAGAATGTAGCTCTTTCTATCCTCGAAAATTGAATTTAATCAAAATGAAGGATAGAAAAAGGAACTTCCGATTTCGGAAGTTCCTTCATTTTCAAAATATACTTATTGAGCTAAACGCACGGTGTCACGGGCAATCATGACTTCTTCATTCGTCGGGATGATCAACACTTTTACAGGTGAATGAGGATAGTTCAAGAATGCTTCTTTACCACGTACTTTGTTTAGTGCTGGGTCCCAATAGACGCCCATGAACTCGAGTCCTTTCATGACACGCTCGCGGATGACGTCGCTGTTCTCACCGATTCCTGCTGTGAACACAATCGCATCGATTCCATGCATCTTGGAAGCGTAAGACCCGATATACTTGTGGATACGACCTGCAAAAACTTCAAGGGCAAGCTCTGCACGCTCGTTACCTTCTTCTGCTTGTTGTTCGATATCACGTAGGTCGCTTGAAAATCCAGATACACCGAGAAGTCCACTTTCTTTGTTTAAAACGTTCATGACTTCTTCAGCTGTTTTTCCGGTCTTCTCCATGATATATGGAATCAACGCTGGGTCGATGTTCCCTGAACGTGTACCCATCGTTACACCAGCAAGCGGTGTGAAGCCCATTGACGTATCAATCGACTTTCCGCCTTCGATTGCTGCGATACTTGCACCGTTTCCGAGGTGACAAGAAATCAGACGGAGTTGCTCGATCGGGCGACCAAGTAGCTCTGCGCAACGCTGGGAAACATACTTATGGCTTGTCCCGTGGAATCCGTACTTACGAATACCGAATTCTTTGTAATAGTCATATGGCAAGCTATATAAGAACGATTGCTCAGGCATCGTTTGGTGGAATGCCGTATCGAACACTGCTACTGCCGGAACATCAGGAAGGATTTCCTTGAACGCTTGGATCCCCACGATGTTCGCAGGGTTATGAAGCGGTGCAAGGTCAGAAACTTCCTCAATTTCCTTGATGACTTCATCTGTAATCAGTACAGAGTCGTTGAATTTCTCTCCACCGTGGACGACACGGTGACCGATTCCTTCAATTTCATCATACGATTCGATGATGTGATGACCAGTCAATTTATCCAACAACATCTTGACCGCTACCGCATGGTCTTCGATGTCTGTCACTTCTTTCACTTTTTCGCCTTCCACTTCAATCGCGAAGACGCTGTCCGCAAGTCCGATCCTTTCGACGAGCCCTTTGGTGATGATGGTTTCCTCAGGCATTTTCAATAGTTGAAATTTAAGCGATGAACTTCCGGCATTAATCGCCAGTACCTTATTCATATATAAATACAACTCCTTCGTTGTTTGAAGATCAATTTTCGCAAAAACCTGCTATCATTAAACCACCAGACTACGGTCAACTGCAAGGACGGAAAGCGTTTTCGAGCCATATTCTTTATTTTCAGATTTGAATACGATTTCATTGTGACGTACTTGTGAAAAAATTTTCCGTTTTCTTGGTAAAATTCACTCCCGTTCCGCGGGAGTGAATTTCTTTTTCACAAATCATATCTTCTTCACATTCTATAAGTTAACCATTAAAGGATGTCTTAAACCACTGATCGATTTTCGCCATGATGCCTTGAAGGGCTTTCGGTTCCGAGAAGCTTGGAAGTTCTGCCATCAACGCTTCTTTCGGAGCTGTGACACCTTCTCCTTTTTTCTGTAAAAAGAAGATGCTCTTCGCTTGCTCTTCTTTTTTGAACATGGATAGCGGAAGCTGAAGCATTCCGTGAATGACCGCTTCTTCTTTCAGGAAGCTGTTCAGCTTTTTCGCTTCGTCACTCGTGAACAAGAAGTTCGGAATCAAGAAAAACAGGAACCCGCCCTCTTTCGTATGGTTGAGCGCTTGTTCAATCATGAGATGATGTGCATAAGAATGACCAGAATCTGATTTCAATTTGTATTGGGATGCCGTTACATCATCCGGATAATAACCGACCGGTAGATCCGTCACGACAACATCCACAGGATCAATCATCAGAGATCGTAAACTGTCTTGATGATACAGCTGAATGTCGTGTTCCTGTGCATTCAAGTTTGCATAAGCAAGCTTGATCAGTGTTTCGTCCACTTCTGATCCGTAGCTGAATACAGGCTTTTTGATCTGGTTCAGAATCGCAGCTACAAGGTTACCCGTTCCGATTGCCGGATCGAGCATGGTGATGCGTTCTTTTTTCCCCATCGTCTTCTCGACCAGATACCCGACAAACAATGCTACTGCGTCAGGAGTCATTGCGTGATGGGATTGTACACCATCCTGCATTCCTTTCAGGATAGCCAGTTGATAACCTTTACGGATTTCCTCTTTGGAAAGGTCGTCCAGAGAAAGGGATTGATATTTATAAAGTAGATCATTTTTTGTTTGTTCATCAAAACGGTCTGGAATGCCGCCTTGTACCAGGTTTTCACCTGTCTGGACCAAACCTTCCAGATAAGTCACCTGCTCCTTTTCGGAAAGGATGGTCGCTGTTTCATGCAACAAGCGATAAAATGATTCGATTTTTTGAAAATCAGGCATGCTTAAATCCTCCTATCATACATCTGAAACCATTGTACCAAATCTTGAAGAACACCTCGAATGATGAGAATAGTGTGTTCTGTTCAAAAGAAAAAGGCTAACCCCGTTGTAGGTTAACCTTCTCTCGTACTAATATGAAAAAGTTGCCGTTTACTCTGCAGACTTTGCAGCTTCGATTGCTGCATCGTAATCCGGATGGTTCGTTGCTTCGCTTACATACTCTACGTACGTGACTTTATCATTGGAGTCAACGACGAACACTGCACGAGCCAACAGGCGCAATTCTTCAATTGCAACACCATATGCTCTACCAAAGGAAAGGTCACGGTGGTCAGAAAGTGTTTGGACGTTATCGACACCAGCTGCCGCACACCATCTCTTTTGAGCCATCGGCAAGTCAACGCTGATCGTCAATACGTTCACATTATCAAGCTTAGAAGCTTCTTCATTGAATCGACGAGTCTGTTGATCACAAACACCTGTGTCAAGAGAAGGCACTACGCTGATCAAACGAACGCTTCCCTTTGTATCTTGTAACGTTACTTCTGACATATCATTTGCTAAAACAGTGAAATCTGGAGCTGCATCCCCTACGTTTACTTCGTTTCCTAATAGTGTAACTGGATTTTCTTTGAAAGTTACTGCTGCCATTACTAAACAACTCCTTTTATAAGGTTATGTACAAGTTCATCGTATACGTTCTACTTTCTCCTTTCAAGTCATAAACGTCAGATTTAACAAAAGTGAAAAATTAGAAATAAAAAATGTCCGGAACCCCCATGATTGGGACTCCGGACATTCGAAGCTTCTCTTTAGAAATCAAGATCTTGTTTTTGACGTCGCTCTGATTGGTGCTGCGTCTGACTCAGATCCGGTTGTTGATGTCTTTGGGAATCTTTGTTGGACTTAGAACTACCTGAGCCTTGTCCATTGTTCATCATCTTCTGGATTTTCTCAACGACTTGCGGTGCAAGATCCAATAATCGTTCATATAAATGGGTACTGTTATCCAGGTGGATGGTCTTCACACCAGAGGAGTTTACAATAAGAAAGGCAATCGGCGTAATGGAAACCCCGCCACCACTACCTCCACCGAACGGGAGAGAATCTCCATCTGAACTCCCTTTCGAGTGACCTGACGACATAGAATTGAACTGGCTACCACCTGCTGCAAACCCGAAACCAACCTTTGAAACCGTTAAAATCACACTGCCATCTGGGGTTTCGACCGGGTCACCAATGATCGTATTCACATCGATCATTTCTTTAATATTTTCCATTGCCGTTTGCATCAAGCCCTGGATTGGATGTTCTGACATGTTGTTTCCTTCCCTTCCAATTTTTTGCGATCTGATATGCTGCGAGCATAGCTTGCCCAGCCCGGAATGATATTATGCATTGAAAATGTGTTTGGACGATCGGCATCTGAAAGGAAGGCTGAATTTCGATTTTCGGTGGACTCAGCATTTTCATCAAGTGACTGACCATCCCTACAATACTGCCCTTAATCGTCCATAGCATTCCCGAAAAGATACCGGTTGAACTTGCATCTCCGGTCCCGAGAGAACTGTACCACTCAAACTCTTCTACTCGCACCCTTTTCAAGAATCTACGGATGATCCAGTGCATTTGATAAACCGAGTCGATCAACTCTTTCGTCTCCTGTGCACGCTCCATAATGGATTCCACTCGAAAGATGGCTTCTCTCTCTTTCTCGTGATCTTGTTCTCCGACTTCCATATCCGTTTGATACTTCATATGCAAGCCGTCATCCTCCATTTCCATTTCGTTGAAAGGAATATCCCATGAATAGTGGAACATGCCACGTAAGAGGTGCAGTCGGACTTTACACTCATCACGATTCTGATCATGGACAAAAATGATAGAAATCCGGACAGTGCTCAACATGAGGAGAACGATAATCAAACCAAGAATCGATAGAATCCCGATGACCCAATACATCCGACTGACCACCTTTCAGCAAAAATCACATAAAAAAGACCTATCAGCATTATGTACTGACAGGTCTATAACAATACCTATTTACGTATATGAACGACTCTCGTATCTGCGAAAATATCATGCAAGGCTTTCTTTTCACTTGTAAAAGCAGTGATGATATACCCTATGAAGAACACCTTACTAATGAATCTGCCGACAACCTCCCGGAAAAGAAGCGTCGACCAGGCCAACTTTCCATCCACATCCTGCGTGACCACCTGAATTCCCAAAATCATTTTACCTAATGTCTGACCGAAGAAACGGGTCATCAACAGGAAGTACCCATAAAATATGATTGCGGTCAGGATGGCTTTCAATGAAAACATGCTTCCGTCCGTCAACGGAAGGTCCAGCCATCGGAATGTCGGATAGATGAGAATGCGGTATAAGCTACCGATAACGAGAATATCAAATAAATACGCCCAAAAGCGCATCCAGAACCCTGCATATTTCCGTGCTGGAGGAGGAGCTGGTGCTGGAGACGTTTCGACTGGTTGATCCATTGATTCTTCTGTATGATCCAAATCAATCTCCTCCTATTCTGTATACAAATATTTGATTTGAGGTGTGTTCGTCTCACTCATCAACTTTTGGATGCCTAAAATGTCGCCATTCGGCTGGAACAGTTTTTGAGCTGTCATGTTCAAGAAGGAATTCAATCCGAAATTTTGTTCATAACGGACAACCTTCAGATGAGAGTTTCCAAGATCTTTTTTCATCTTAGTAATCGCATCGTCCAGATCGCCAAGCTCATCAACCAACTGGAGTTCCTTCGCCTGGCGGCCGTCATAGACTCGACCATCTGCTAGTTCACGCACTTTATTCTCATTCATGTCACGTCCAGACGCGATGACATTCACAAACTCGTTATACGAATTATCCACGATGGATTGGAGGATTTCCCTTTCATCCTCAGACATCTCACGTGTTGGCGAGAGGATGTCCTTATGCTCACCGCTCTTGATCGTTTCCCATTTCACGCCAAGCTTTTCAGCAAGCTCTCCATAATTCATCGACTGGATGATGACACCGAGCGATCCGGTCAAAGTGGAAGGGTGTGCGATGATTTTATCGGCAGGAGCGGCAATGTAATAACCTCCAGAAGCCGCCATACTTCCCATTGATATGTAAACTGGTTTCTTGGATTTCTCCTGAATCGTTTTGATCTGGTCGTGAATCTCAGCACTTTCGACCACTCCACCACCAGGGGAATTCACACGGATGATGATCCCTTCGACATTCGCATTTTCTCCTGCATATTCCAGCATATCGAGAAATTGTCTATGATTATAGCCAGGGGATTGGAAAAATGATGTGGCATCGCCTGTATCCTGGATGACCCCATCTACCTCCAACACGACAATGCTGTTCTGACTACTGCCTTTCTCTACAACTTGCTCGACAAATGGTTCTTCTTCAAAAAATGCGTTGCTTTGTAATTTTCCGAAGTTCGCATCTGCCATCACGGACAATCCATTTATGATGATTGAGCCAATCAGCAGCACAGCTGCAATTCCTAAAGCCGCCCAACGTTTTCCGTTCAATTTTGAAGCCCCCTCGTTCCATTTTATTTTGTAAAGTTTACCCAATACTAGTTAGAATATCATATTTCAGAAGGCAGGATTAAGATTTGACAAAAAAGTTCAGAAAACAGATTATGAGTGTACAGGATTAGAAAAAGCGAATAATAAGTAAGCAATTGTAGCTCGATGAAATTCTGTTTACAGGAGGTTTGTGATGGCTGATCGTAAGAACATCCATTTTTTCTATAAAAAAGGCAGCGAATACGAGGAGAAAATCACCAGACTGAAAAATTTAGCCGTCGATAATGGTTTTACATTGGTAGACGATGCTGATGACGCCAACATCATCGCAAGTATCGGAGGGGACGGCACTTTCCTTCAAGCGGTCCGCAAGACCGGGTTCCGGGACGATGTGTTGTATGTTGGAGTGAGCACAGGACAACTGGGCTTTTATTGTGACTTTGATATCGAAGATCTTTCAGGAATGATTGAAGCGATGATGAACGAACAAGTGGAGGTCCGCCGTTATCCGACCATCCAAGTGGATGTGGAACACGACGCTTCCTTCTATTGTTTGAATGAGGTTTCGATCCGATCGGGCATCATCAAGGCATTGTCTCTGGACTTATACATTGATGATTTGTTTTTCGAGAGGTTCAAGGGAGACGGAATCATCGTATCCACCCCGACAGGCAGCACAGCGTACAACAAATCATTGGACGGTGCGATTGTAGATCCGAAGCTCGCTTGCATGCAGGTCAGTGAGGTCGCTTCCATCAACAACAATCACTATCGGACACTCGGTAGCTCTTTTCTATTGAGTGATGAACGTGCACTGGAAATCAGAATGGTCGACGACGGAAACGATTTCCCTGTCATTGGAATGGACAATGAGGCATTAAGCGTCCGCCACGGGGGTACGATACGGATCAACCTCTCAGATAAACGAATTAAAACGGTAAAACTGAAGGACAACTCCTTCTGGCATAAAGTGAAACGAAGCTTTCTATAGGAAAAAGGTGACCTGGCAGGTCACCTTTTTTACATGAATTGTTTATTCAGCAGAGTATACGACTGTATTGTTGACTACGGTCTTTAAAACTTTCACGTGAGGAATCGTTTCAGGGTCGATCCGGAACAAGTCCTCACTCAGCACAGTGAAATCTGCACTGTATCCATTGTCGATCTGTCCCATTTCTTCTTCTTTTCCAATTGCATAAGCGCTTCCTTTCGTATACAGCTCCACAGCTTCGTACGGCGTCAACTTCTGTTCAGGATAGTAGCCTTCGTGGCGATCTCCTGGTTTTTTACGCATGACCGCAGCATAGATCGTCGCTAAAGGATCCGCTGTTTCAATGGGGGCATCTGAGCCGGATGCACACGGAATTCCCTCTTCAAGCAACGTCTTCCACGCGAAACTATATTGCATGCGCTCTTCACCCAACCGCTCGATCACCCATGGAAAATCGGATGCAACGAAATGAGGTTGGATGTCGATGATGACCGGCACTTTTTTCAGCCGTTCAATTAAATCTGGACGCACGATTTGTCCATGTACGAAACGGTCCCTCGATCCTTCTGGCGGTGGATTCTCTTCCACGGCATATAAGGCAAACTCCAATGCCAAGTCTCCGATCGTATGGATGGCGACTGGCATGTTGTATTTCCTTGCCTTTTTGACGAGCTCTTTCAGCTCGGTCAGAGAATGGATTGCTACACCATATGTTTCCGGCATGTCATTGTATGGCTTGCTTAAATACGCCGTCCTACCTCCGAGTGCCCCATCCGCAAAGATTTTCATTGAACCAAGCTCGACATATCCGTTGGAAGCACCGACTACATACCCTTGGCCATGCATGTCTTCTACAACCTCATGATGCACGAGCAAGTTCGCTTTGAATTTCAGTTGATCTTCATTCACCACATTTAAAAACGTCTGATACGTCCTTCCGAACCCTCCATAATAGTTGAGGTCTTCGCTATGTCCGCCGACAATCCCATGCTTCGTCAGATCTTCAATCGACGTTCTTAATGCACGATCCAAGTATTCCTCCGTCACTTGTGGGATAGCGTTCTTCACAAGGTCCTGAGCCTTGTCCAGAAGGTATCCTGTCGGGGAACCGTTTGAATCCCTGACAATCACTCCTCCAGGTGGATCAGGCGTTTCATTTGTTATGCCAGCGAGTTGCAGTGCTTTGGAGTTTGCCAGCAAAGCATGCCGGCAGATCCTCGTCAACATCATCGGATGATGAGGTGCAATTTCATCTAGCTCAAACCGGTGAAAAATTTTACGATCCACAAAATTGTTCTCATTCCAACCATCACCAATGATCCATTCATCTAACGGTGTCGAATAGACCTTCTCTTTCAGCGTCGTTCTCATTTCTTCTGCTGAATGGATGTCTGATAAATCGAGTCGCATGAGCTTTTCACCATGCCCGATCATATGTAAATGACTGTCTACGAACCCTGGGTACATGACAGCCCCATCTAAGTCTTGTACCTGGTCGATTTCATATTGTTGTTCGATTTCTGCGCGATTTCCACACGCCAGGATTTTATCGCCTTCGACCAATACGGCTTCGACGGTGTCCCCTTCTTCTTTCATCGTGTAGATTGTGCCGTTCGTCCATAACGTTCTCATGACTACACCCCAATTTTTCTGATTTCGTAACAAAAGCATACCGAAATTTTCTGAAAAAATCTATCCAGAAAAGTCGGAGTGCGCATAGCACTTTTTATTGATTGAGGAAGATGTTTTCCAAGTTCTCGGCGTATTCTTTTTCGAGAGTTCCATACCCTTCTTTTTCATTGTTACTGATAATGGTGACAGTACCTAAATTCTGTTCGAACCATATTTGATATTCGATCAATCGTTCAGGCATGTTCTTATCATATCTGAAAAATAGAGTCGCCTTTATATCTTCTTTTCTCGCCATTTTCGGATTAACATTTGGTTCCCACTTGATATGGTGGAAGGCTTCTCTTAACTTTCCTAATGTTTCATCATCTGTGATCATGAAAGGATCTCCATAGCTTTCATCTGAGTTAACCACTTGGACATCAATTCTTGAAAGTTGATCCAAATCCAACTTATTTGTGCAACCTACTAGAATAAAACATATGATGATTAAGACATAGCTTGCATTTTTCAAAAAACCAACTCCCGAATTATACTCTACCTTTAAGTAATACAACGTTTTCCAGGTGAACTCCTTTGACAATATAAAAGACAGGCCTAAAAATTAATCAGGCCTGTCTTTTCGCTACATTTATTTTACTGTCGCTTGATTTTCTTTCATACGGAGTTCGATACGGCGGATTTTACCGGATGTGGTTTTCGGCAGCTCCTCGACGAACTCGATTTTACGTGGATATTTGTATGGTGCAGTAAGCTTTTTCACGTGATCTTGAAGAGCTGGAATGATATCGTCAGACGATGCTTCAGATGGATTCTTCAAGACGATGAACGCTTTGACCACATGCCCCCTCACTTCATCAGGGCTTGCAACGACAGCACACTCTTTCACTGAAGGGTGCTTAACGAGCGCATCTTCAACTTCAAATGGTCCGATCGTATATCCGGAGCTGATGATGATGTCATCTCCACGCCCTTCAAACCAGAAGTAGCCGTCTTCGTCTTTTTTCGCTTTGTCCCCTGTAAGGTAATAATCACCGCGGAATGCCATTCGTGTCCGATCCGCATCCTTATAATATTCTTTGAAAAGCGCAGGTGCATCGCGGTGTACCGCAATATCCCCCACTTCTCCAAGTTGAACGGGTTGACCTTCCTCGTTGATGATTTCGACACGGTTACCAGGTGTCGGTTTCCCCATCGATCCCGGACGGACTTCCATCCCATCGACGATTCCGACGAGCAATGTATTTTCGGTCTGACCATATCCATCACGGACTGTGACGTTGAAATACCTTTGGAAGATATCAATGACTTCACGATTCAACGGTTCACCAGCTGAAACCGCACTTCTCAGATTTGAAAGATTATAATCATCCAGGTTATCCACCTTAGCCATCAATCGATATTCCGTCGGTGTACAACACAAAACGTTGATCTGATATTTTTCCAAAAGCTCCAAGTACATGTTCGGATCGAATTTTCCATTATAGACAAAACCTGTTGAACCTGTACCTAAAGCGGATACGAATGGACTCCAGATCCACTTCTGCCAACCTGGTCCGGCTGTCGCCCAGACCTTGTCGCCTTCTTTAATGTTAAGCCAAGAAAGTGCAGCAGTACGAATGTGCGCGTAAGCCCATCCATGCGTGTGAACAACACCTTTCGGCTGTCCTGTCGTCCCTGACGTATATGATAAAAAGGCCATGTCATCTCGCTCAGTTGATGGGAGCTCAAGGGACTTGTCCGCTTTCGCGATGACTTCGCCAAGATCCATCCAGCCATCTTTCTCACCGCCAACAACGATTTTATGTTTCAGGCTATCGATAGGACCCTCAATCTCATCGATTTGAGGCGTGAATGGGTGGTACGACACGACCGCCTTCACTTCTCCGTGATTGATTCGATAGCTCAAGTCTTTCGATCTCAGCATTTCAGAGCAAGGGATAACGACGAGTCCAGCTTTCAGATTCGCCAAGTACACTTTGTACGTATCGATTAAACGAGGCATCATGACGAGCACTTTGTCGCCTTTTTGAAGACCTAGTGATAGGAATGCTTTTGCAATTTCGTTTGCTTCGTCAAATAACTGTTTGTACGTGATTTCGTCCTCTTCACCCTGATCATTCAACCACTGGATTGCGACACGGGTAGAGTCCTTAGCATACTTCTCCATTTCTTCTGCTGCATTGTACATTTCTGGTGCAATGAGTGTTTCGTTGTTCAAGATGGATAGCCTCCTTATGTAATCGTTTACACCTACCATTATACATAATTTTTAGAATATTTCCATTTCGACCGAACGTTCACTCAGGAAGAAAATGCCGGAAATGCTAGTACAGACGGGAATCATAAGGAATGAAATTTTCTTTCTATCCGTCATTTTACGATTTCCCTTTTTTCGAGGATCGAATAAGCCTCTTTCGGTGCTGGATCTACCCGAATTTCTCTTTTCGCACCACGCATAGGCTTCTTTCGGTGCTAGATCTCCCCGTTTTTCTCTTTTCGCACCCCGCAAAAGCCTCTGTCGGTGCTCGATCTCCCCGAACCTCCCCTTATCGAGCACCGCAAACAGTGCCCGCCTCACCCCATCCCTCACAAAAACCGCACAAGAATAGGCCAGCACGAGTGCTGACCTGTTTTCCATAGATATGATGTTGTAGAGGTGTTATTGTTGAGGTTTTTGACCTTGAGCCATAGCTACAAGACGCTTAGTGATCTCTCCTCCTACAGAACCGTTTGCACGTGCTGAAGAGTCAGGACCAAGTTGAACACCGAATTCAGAAGCGATTTCAGTCTTCATTGCATTGATTGCTTGTTGAGCTCCAGGAACTACTAGCTTGTTTGATTGATATGCCATGTGGATTCACCTCCTTGACCATAGGTTGCGAAGGTGAGCAAAAAACCATACCTCTTTAAAAGTGGTAAATTCTTGCTAAAAAATCCACAGGTTCAATTCATTAGAACAAGTCCTCGAATGCTTCTTCCTCTTTAGAATGCGTATCTTCTCTAAAGAAGATCGACTCAGTGTTCTCAACCGCTTGCTCCACGAGCTCATCGATCTCCATGTACTGCTCGAACCGGTTCGCTTTATCACGGTTCGGTTTCGTTTTCGGAGCGGATGGAACAAAGACTGTACAGCAGTCTTCATATGGACGAATCGAAATATCGTAAGTGCCGATCTTTCTTGAAATGTCCATAATTTCAAGCTTGTCCATCGTTATGAGCGGACGGATCATCGGCAGGTTGGTCACTTCGTTGATCGTGTTCATGCTGGACAACGTCTGGCTTGCTACCTGCCCGAGACTTTCACCCGTTGCGATAGCAAGTGCGTCATTTTTATAAGCCAATTGTTCTGTGATCCGCAGCATGTACCGTCTCATGACCGTCATGCTGTAATTGTCCGGAATCTGTTTCTTGATCGCTTTTTGAATTTCTGTAAAAGGAACGACGTGCATCTTGATGTTTCCGCCGTATCTCGTTAACACTTTCGTCAGGTCCTCTACCTTCTGACGGGCGCGCTCACTTGTAAATGGAGGACTGTGGAAGTGGACCATTTCCAATCGTACTCCACGTTTCATCGTCAAGTAGCCAGCGACTGGGCTGTCAATGCCACCGGAAAGCATCAACATGACTTTCCCGCTGCTGCCAATCGGAAGACCTCCAGCACCCGGATAATCGATGCAACTGATATAGGCGGCTTCAGGCTTGATTTCTACCTTCACTTCGACATCCGGGTTATGGACGTCCACCGTAATATCTTCTGTATGTTCCAGAATGTATCCTCCGACGAGAGGGTTCATTTCTTGGGAATCATGCGGATACTGTTTATAGTTCCGTTTCGTGGACACCTTGAACGTGTTGACAGATGGACCTGCGTCACGCAACGCTTCAAGTGCAGTTTTTTGGATCGTTTCGAGTTCAAGGTCACACTTCGCAGCAAGTCTTAAACCTTGAATCCCGAAAATCTCTTGAAGTTTTTCAACCACAGGTTCATGGTCTTGTCCGTTCAATTCAATATTCATGCGGTCAAACGCCTTCTTCACCTTCACTTGTCCGAAAGGCTTCAACTTGCGTTTTACCGTTTCTCTCAATTTTTTTTCAAAATGGTGACGGTTCTTTCCTTTTAATGAAAGTTCACCGTATCTGACTATGATGTGATCGTAAATCATACTACTCCCTCATTACTTTTCTTAAATTTAAAATGACTTCTTCTAGTGTCTCGAGAAATTCTTTTCCTTCACTTAATGTGTTCTCGAAATTCAAACTTACTCGGATTGCACTGCTCGCACGTTCAGCATCGTGACCTGTCGCCTCTAAAATCCGGCTGACATCACTGGATTTGGATGAGCATGCGGATTTTGTGGACACATACATGTCACGCTCTTCTAACGCATGAATCAAAACTTCAGGCTTGATGCCCAGTACTGAGAAATTCAAAATGTGCGGTGCACTGTTCACTTCTGGTGTATTGATCAAAACACGATCCATTTCAGAGATTCTTTTCCGGAGAAAATCCTTCAACTGAAGCATATCAGACATCCGCTCTTCCGAATTTTCCATCGTCAGTCGAAGGGCTTTCGTCATGGCGATGATTCCAGGTACATTCTCCGTCCCCGCTCGGTTGCGGAATTCATGTTCGCCACCGGTCAATAAAGAGAAAAGCGACACGCCACTTCTCACGTAAAGGAATCCAACACCTTTAGGACCGTGGAACTTATGACTGGAAAATGAACATAAATCAATGCCAGATTGCTCATACTGAAGAGGTACTTTTCCAATTCCCTGAACGTTATCAACATGGAAAAAGATCTTCGGATACGCTTTCAGCATTTGACCGATTTCCTTGATAGGCTGGATCGTACCAAGCTCATTGTTCACATGCATGACCGAAACTAGAATGGTTTCTTCCGTTAATGCATTTTTTACATCCTCAGCCGTAGTTCTCCCTTGTTCATCTACAGGTAGATACGTCACGTCGAATCCCATGTCTTCTAGCTGTTGAAATGAAGAATAGCAAGAAGCATGTTCGATTTCGGTCGTAATCAAGTGACGACCTCTAGACTGATGTTCCAAGGCAATACCTTTAATAGCCAAGTTGTTGGCTTCGGTACCACCTGATGTGAACACGATCTCGTTCGGTTTCACTCGTATCAAATCCGATACTTGCTGCCTAGCTTTATGGATCAACCGTTCCACTTCTCCACCGAGGCGATGAATCGAGGAAGGGTTGGCGAAATAGTTTTCCGATACTTTCAGATATGTTTGCAACACTTCGGGATAAGGCTTAGTCGTTGCACTGTTATCAAAATAAATCATGAATCCATGTACCCCTTTTAATACGATTTTTGCATCATTTAATAATACCATATTTTAAAATTATTCCAAACCGCCTTTAGAATATTAAAAACCCACTCAAAATCGACATTATGCGACACGAAAATACATATCTGAAAATTTTCACGTTTCATGCATGAAAGAACATACGAGGGAATAAGGGATCATATCCGAGGATAGTAAATTTGCACAAAAATTTTTAATGATAACAATCTTTAAACTTTTTTGTTTAGTATCTTTTTTTCGTAAAGATTATGTTAATATCTAATTCGAATTTAGAAAAATCAATGATTTCAGTCGATCGCAACAGGAGGTTTCTTCATGAATTCAAAAAAAGCGCTTACAATGAAAGATACACTTACAATCGGTCTTATGATGTTTGCCTTATTCCTTGGAGCAGGGAATATGATTTTTCCACCGGCACTTGGTCAAACCGCAGGTACGAATGTATGGACAGCAATTATCGGCTTTTTGATCACCGGTGTTGGATTACCTTTAGTAGGAATCATTGCAATTGGACTTACTGGCGGAACATTACGTGATCTATCATCTCGTGTTCATCCAAAGTTTGCATTTGTATTCACTTCCCTGATCTATCTTGCAATTGGTCCTTTCTTTGGCATACCGAGAACAGGTACTGTAGCGTTTGAAATCGGAGCTAAGCCATTCTTAGCAGAAAGTGTGAATCCAAATGGACTACCGCTTTTCATTTATACGATCATCTTTTTTGGAATCACATTCTGGTTTGCGCTCAATCCGACCAAACTCGTGGATCGAATCGGTAAGATCCTAACTCCGATTCTGATTACGGTCATCGGTTTGATTGTGTTCAAAGGAATCTTCAGTCCGATGGGTGATTTCTCAGCACCTAAAGGGGACTATGCATCTACTCCATTTTTCACTGGTTTCATCAACGGTTACCTGACGATGGATGCCATCGCAGCTCTTGTATTCGGAATCATCATCATCAACGCGGTGAAGTCGAAAGGTGTTACGGATAAAAAAGAAATCGCCAAAGCGACGACGAAAGCGGGTATCATCGCTGTCAGCGGTCTTGCCTTAGTGTATCTTTCTCTTGCGTATATCGGTGCTACAAGCCGTGGGGCACTTGGAGAGCTAGCTAACGGCGGTGCCATTTTGACAGGGTCTGCTGATCTATTGTTCGGTCAATTCGGCATCAGCTTATTGGCGGTTGCGATTACGTTCGCTTGTTTAACAACTTCTATCGGGCTTGTAACGGCTTGTGGTGAATACTTCAAGAGCTTGTTACCGAATGTCTCGTACAAATTGATCATCGCTATTTTGTGTGTGTTCAGTGCGGCGGTTGCCAATGTCGGCCTTACACAATTGATCAACCTCACATTGCCAGTATTGATCGGTGTTTATCCACTTGCAATCGCGCTTGTTGGTTACTCTTATCTTCATCGTCAGTTCGGTGGACACCGTGAAGTGTATATCGGGGGATTGTTAGGTGCAGGAATCATAAGTATCTTTGATGCATTGAAGCAGATGAAGGTGGATATCTCAGCTGTAGCTGAAGTGTTCAGCGTCATTCTTCCTCTATATGACGAGGGGATCGGTTGGATTGTACCATCCATCATAGGGGCAATCATCGGTTACCTTGTTGCACGGACTCGAAACCAATCGGCTGAAAACCCCGATCCGAACGAAGCATAAAACAAATTGAGTTTAAGGATGATCCATCGCTGGTCGTCCTTTTTCTATGTGCATAATAAAACCCGAAGGCTAGGACTCTCCAACTGGAGAAGTGCACCTTCGGGTTTTTCTTTCGCTATACTTTTTGTTTCGGTTTATAGCTTTCTTCTAAACGTTGTAGAATGCCTGGCTCAACAGTATCGATGGCTTCAGCCGCATGTTCCAACGCATCTTCATAATTGTACGTACGGAAGGATTGCTCGGCTTCAGAAAGCTTGACAGCGACCGTAATATACTGGCTACGATAACGGTTACCGTATTGGATCAGGCGTTCTGCCCAAACGGCACGATCGATGATATGATACGTTTTCTCATACACTTCATCGATGGCTTCTTCTGCTTCAATCAAGCGATGGAGCACTTCAGCCATTTGCAAAGGTTTATCATTCAATTTGTTGGTGACGGTTTGAAGCTTCACTTCGGCATCGTGCATGGATGCAAAGAACGTTTCTGGAAGACCCGGAAGATTATTGCGATGGACTTCCTTTTTTGCATCGATCAGCTTTTTACGGAATTCGTGGATTTTTTCAACAGCCTCCAGCTCATCTTTACGGAGGTTTTGAAGTTTCTCCTGATATACTTCCGTCATTTCGCGAAGCTCTTCCAGTTGCTTCGTTACACCTTCAAGCATCTCTTGGACTGATGTATAGGATTGATGTTGCTCATCCATTGAGTGAAGGATCGTTCCTACTCGTTTCTCCAGCTTTTCAAATGAGTTTTCTAATCGTTCTTGTAAGTCTAGGTTCTCTTGCTCGATCTGATAGCTGAGTCGTACGACGTTCGTCTCTTCATTCAGCTGTTGAATCTCCGTCTTAAGACCTTCGACGTCTATTTTGATTTCTTCGCTTCGTTCAGCAACCGTCTGTTTCGCTACAACTTCCGCCTCTAGTGTATCGTAGAGCTCTTCGATCTTAGCGTTCATCTGGCTGATTTCTTCCCGCGCCTCTTCGACTTCGATGTGATGGACTTTTTCTTTGATGATACCGTAAGCATAGTCGATTACTTCAAGCTCTTTTTCGACACCTAATTGATCGACTCTGAAGCCTTGTTCTTCCATCTGTTTGAGACCTTCTTTGAGTTCTTTGATCGTCTCAGGAATTTCTGATTGGAACTGGTATAGCAATTCTGGCATTACTTCGAGCTCATATTGCAACGTTCGGATATCTTCGTCGATCTGGATGATATATGTACGGGCAGCGATATGGTTGCCGTTTTCCGTCTCTTCGTTGTAATTGGCGAATTTTTCCGAAACCTGTTCAATTCTCTTCTCAAACGTTTCAACCAGAGGACCCAGAGCACGATAGTGCGTGAGAAGGTGCTTTCGCAACCCTTTGAATTCTTCCTTCAATTCTCCGATTTCTTTCCGGTTCAACTCTTCACTTTCAACGAATTCATTGATTTCTGAAGAAATTTCATCGATCTTTTCTTCGATATGGAAAATGGCCTTTCGAGTTTCAGACAGGATGTTGCGCGCTTTTTTGAAACGGTATTTGTCTGCAGCATCTTCTGCATCAAATAGGTTCTCTTCTAAATTTGGAAGCTGTTGTGTAACGATGACATCCCACTCTTCTCGCCAAACCTCGAACTTCTTTTCCGTCTCTCCGATCATTTCTAATGCTTTCACTTTAGCGATTTCATCCGAAAGAGGGCGATTCATGATATTCACTTTTTGTGTTTCGAGATGATCGATCTGGTCATAAATTTTCTTTCGTGTGTATGTACCGTAACCTATAAATGCTGAAAGCAGCACGATCAGCACCATGAAGATATAAATCATCATAGGGACCTTCCATCCTTCCCTTTTTCAGTTATGTATATTAAGCTATTAAGTAAAAATTATGGCATGAAAATTTTCTAGGAAATAATATTTCTACAATATGTACTATTTTTCGCCAAAATTCATGGGATTTCGGCGTTCTTCATAACTACTATAATACCATGTATGCGACTTTCATAACTACATTTTTTCGAAAATTTGATAAAAAATTGCTTTTTTCTGACAGAAATCCCAGATAAGGAGGATCCATATGAAAATTTTTGATGGACACGTTCACACACCGTATTGTCCTCATGGTTCCAAAGACGATTTTCACAAATACATCGAACGAGCAATTGAGCTCGGTCTCAAGGGACTCACATTTACCGAACATGCTCCTTTACCCGCTGGTTTCACCGATCCTACCCCCCAACAAGATAGCGGTATGAAGCTGCAAGAAATGGAGTCGTATGTAGCGCGTATCAATGACCTTCGTCATGAATACGAGAAAGATCTCATCATCAAAACGGGTCTTGAAGTGGATTTTATTGAAGGTTACGAACACGAATCCCGCGCTTTTCTCGATGAATATGGTCCTCATCTGGACGATGCGATCCTGTCTGTCCATTTTTTAAAGTCCGGTGCAAATTATCACTGCATGGATTATAGCCCGGATGTGTTCGGAGTGCTTGTCGATGAGCTGGGATCGGTTCAGAACGTTTACACACACTATTATCGGACAGTGCAACGTTCGATTACAGCCGATCTAGGAAAAAATAAACCGAAGCGAATCGGTCATATGAGCCTTGTCATGAAATTTCAAAAGAAATTCCCGAATCCGGACATCAACAAAAAAGAGATTCTGGATACGCTTGATCTTGTTGCCGAACAAAATCTCCAACTAGATTATAATGGTTCGGGTATGATGAAGCCTTTATGTCGGGAGCCTTACCCATCTGAATGGATTGTGAAAGAAGCCCTGAAGAGACACATTCCGCTCGTTTATGGTTCCGATGCCCATAGTGCGAAAGACCTCGGTCAAGGCTATGGACAGTTGATGAAAGAAGCACCGCTCACTCAGCCTTTTTAAGGGGCTGCAAGCGGTGCTTCCTTATTTTCTTTTCCTGCCAGTGCATTGGCATCATAATGGATACAGAGTGTTTCGTTCACCCAGTTTTGGATCGTGTTCATGTACTTCGTCGTGAAGTACCGGTCGTTAACGGAAAACTGATAGATTTCCCGTATGTACTGCGGATAGAGAAACGGCATGAACAGCATGCTCCTCAACTGCATGATCACCATGTTTTTCGAAACAGATTTGAATTCCTTCTGCTTGATCCCTTTATCGAATATCGCATTATAGTAGTATTTTTCCTTCATCAAATAAGTCGTCATGATCTCCCTTACAAGGGTCGTATCAATACTTATTTCCCTGTGTACGAGCCTCGCCGCCTGGGAGCGACCTTGCTGGTAGATGATCACTTCTTCGATGAGCTTATTCAAACAACTACGGGCAGAATCCTTTTCCAATTTTTCATAGGCGTCTTCAAGCACATAGAGATAGCCTTCAAGAAAGGAAGACATGAGAAATTCCAGTAGTCCTTTCTTCCCACCAAAATAATAAGAAATCAAGGATACGTTTACGCCAGCCTTATCTGCGATGTCACGGACGGATGTCCCCGAGTAGCCGTTGTTATTAAACAAGTATGCTGCAGCTTCTGCTACTTTTTCTTTGGTGATGGACAGAGCCTTATTCATGGCAAATCACCTCAACATACGATCTATACTACCAACATTCTTCTTTACCCTTGAAAATCCTTCGTTAAACGCTCGACATATGAAATGAAAGTTTCTACATTATCTGATATGATAAGACTAATTTCTAGGATTGCGAGGGAGAAATGCCATGTTTGACGTCGAAATATACACAGGAAATCGTGAAGAAAACTATCAAATGGTCATCAAACAGTTGAAAGCACTTTTGGAAGGTGAAAAGAACCTAATCGCAAATCTTTCAAACGCCTCTGCTTTGTTGAACCAATTCTTGAAAGAAGTGAACTGGGTTGGATTCTATCTGATGGATGATGGAGAGTTAGTGCTCGGACCTTTCCAAGGGCTACCGGCATGTGTAAGAATCCCGGTCGGTAAAGGGGTATGCGGTACAGCAGTCCAAGAAAAGAAAACGATGCTGGTCGAAGACGTCCACCAATTCCCTGGCCACATAGCATGTGATGCGGCATCCCGAAGCGAGATTGTCGTACCGATCGTGAAGGACGGTACAGTCATTGGTGTACTGGATATCGATAGTCCAGTGACTTCACGCTTTGATGAAGTCGATCAGAAATACTTGGAACAATTCGTTGAAGAGTTGACGTTGCATATATAAGGCATTAAGAAAGGGGGCGAATTACGCCCCCTTTTTTCTATATTGGAGATTAAACGGTTTCGGTCATCCCGCTGTTTTTGTAGAGCTCCAGCGCTTGCTCGAGGTCTGCCCAGATGTCTTCCTTCGCTTCTAGTCCTACTGAAAGACGGATCAAGTTGTCGGTGATACCCATCTTCGCACGGGACTCTTCACCTACAACCGCGTGGGTCATCGTTGCAGGATGTTGGATGAGAGATTCGGCATCACCAAGGCTCACAGCAATCTTGATGAGCTCCATAGAATTGATGAACCTTTGCGCGTCCTTTTTGCCACCTTTGATTTTAAAACTGATGAGTCCACCTGGACGATCCATCTGCTTTTTCGCCACCATATAATCCCGGAACTGTGGATCCCCTGGGTAGTCGACCGCTTCCACCATCGGATGTCCCTTCAATTTTTCATTGATGTAAGCAGCATTTTCACAATGTCGGTCCATTCTGATCGGCAAGGTTTTGAGACCTCTAAGAAGTAACCATGCATCGAAAGGTGACATGATGCCTCCGATGTCTTTTTGAGTCGTGGAAGCAAGGAAGTTGATCGTTTCAGCATCACTGACGACTAGCCCAGCAACAACATCTCCATGCCCTCCGATATATTTCGTCGCACTGTGGATGACGATGTGGCATCCATGTTCAAGCGGACGTTGTAAGTAAGGTGTACAGAACGTGTTATCGATAACAACGGTAATGTTGTGTTTTGCCGCAATTTTACTGACCATTTCAAGGTCGACGAGTGTCATCGTCGGATTGATCGGTGTTTCGATAAAAATGACTTTCGTGTTCGGCTGAATGTGCTCTTCAATGAATTCCGGATCTGTCATCGGGATAAGATCATGATAAATCCGGTACTTTTCTTCCATCATCTGAAGCAGCCCGAACGTACAGCCATAAACGCCTTGTGAACAAAGAATGTGGTCTTCTGTTTTCGTTAGTCCGAGTAATACGGCGGAAACGGCTGCCATCCCCGAACCGAACGCCAGTCCCTTTTCGCCACCTTCTAAGACTGCGATGCGCTCTTCCAACATCTTCACAGTCGGATTGCCAAGCCTCGAATAAATGAACCCTTCCTCTTCTCCTGCAAAACGTTGTTCACCGGTTTCAGCATTAGGAAAAACGAATGTCGATGTCGGATAGATCGGCGGGGCCAACGCACCATGGTGCTGATCCGACGAGTAACCTGAATGTATGACTTCTGTTTCGATCCTCTTTTTCACTTCAGAACACTCCCCTTTTCTGTGTATGTAAACGCTTTCTTTTTTCATCGTACCATATTCTTTTGACATTTTGTGTTACATTATATGGAGGAATATCGAGTATTGTCTGTGCGCTTTGGAAAGGCCCTTGACTAATGTCGGTAAAAGTAATACAATGTTCTTTGTGTAAATTAAGACAGCCATGTGAATTCACGTGAGCCCTCTCATTATGTTCCTTGCAGCTGCGGCTGTTTGCAAGGTGCATCGCGTAACCTCATGCTGTCGAGGTGAGGATGTATGAAAACATAATGAACACGTGAGCGATCACACCGGCACTGTTTTTGTTTCACAACAAAAAATCAGTGAAGGAGGAGTCAATTATGGCTCGATATACAGGACCAAAATGGAAAATCTCCCGTCGTCTAGGAATCTCTCTTAGTGGGACTGGGAAAGAATTAGAAAAGCGTCCTTACGCTCCTGGACAACATGGTCCAAACCAGCGTAAGAAGATGTCTGAATACGGATTGCAACTTCAAGAGAAGCAGAAGCTTCGTCACATGTATGGCATGAATGAGCGTCAATTCCGTAAATTGTTTGATCAAGCAGGTAAAATGAACGGAATCCACGGTGAGAACTTCATGATTCTTCTTGAGTCTCGTCTAGATAACCTTGTTTACCGTTTAGGACTTGCACGTACTCGTCGTCAAGCTCGTCAATTGGTTGGACACGGTCACGTAACTGTTGATGGAAAGCGCGTTGACATTCCATCTTACCGTGTAGCTCCAGGACAAGTAATCGGACTACGTGAAAAGTCTCGCAACCTTGACATCGTTAAGGAAGCTCTTGATGTAAACAACTTCGTACCAGAATATCTTACATTCGACGAAAACAAGCTAGAAGGTTCTTACACTCGCTACCCTGAGCGTTCTGAACTTCCAGCTGAAATCACTGAAGCTCTTATCGTTGAGTTCTACTCTCGTTAATAAGTGCTTTGGAAATGCCCTCGAACCTCGTGTTCGGGGGTTTTTTGTGTCCTATTTTAGCTTCATTAATGAGGTCAAATCCTATTTACGATTGCTAGTGGTGCCTTCTCCTTTTAGCTGTAGTGACTGAATGATATACTTTACAACTTCTCTGGATTCAATATGGAGGAATTTTTTCATTTCGTTAGTTGTGATAGAAGGATTAAATAAAAGAAGATATTCTTGGAGAGCTTTTTTATGGGCATCTTTCGAGGATTTGTTGCAGGAATGACATAACCATTTTCCATAAGATCGTTCCATAGGAAACTGTTCACAATGCGGACATTGTACACCTGTTATGATATCCTCCGGTTCTAAACCGAAGTTTTCGACAAAATCTCTTTCACTCGGTGTATGATGTTTTTGATTAGTCTCTTCAATCGATTTAAGTCTTCGGAAAAAGAACCGTCATCTGACGGTTCTCTCCTTATTAGAAATCACACTCCAAATAGAAAAGAACCGGCCGCAGCCGGTTCTCACCTCATCCTATTCAAAATATTGAAAAGAGCCGCCCCACCGGACGGCTCTCTCCTCATTTATCCTTTAATGACCTTCACGAATTTACGTTTGCCGACTTGGACGATCATGCCGTCTTCGACTGCGACTTGTGCCTGTACGTCGTCGACTTTCTCCTGGTTGATCTTCACGCCGCCGTTCTGGATCATTCGACGGGCTTCCCCTTTTGAGTTCAGCAATCCGAGGTCAACGATCAGCTCGACGATCCACTTCTCGTCTTCACCAGCCCACTCGTGTTCCGGAATGTCATCCGGCAATGCACCTTTCGAGAACACGGTGCGGAAATGCTTTTCAGCAGCAGCCGCTTCGTCATGCCCGTGGTACATCTCGACGAACGTCTTCGCGAGCTTGATTTTCATATCACGCGGGTGCAACTCTCCGCTCTGCACACCCTCTTCGATCGCACGCACCTCTTCAATCGGAAGTGGCGTCGCCAGCTCGAAGTACTTGATCATCAAGTCATCGGGGATGGACATTGATTTTCCAAAGATTTCGTTCGGATGCTCGTCGATTCCGATGTAGTTGTTCAACGACTTCGACATCTTGCGGACACCATCAAGACCTTCAATCAACGGAAGCGTCATTGTTACCTGCTTCTCTTTCCCGTACTCTTCCTGCAGCTGACGGCCCATCAACAGGTTGAACTTCTGGTCTGTTCCGCCGATTTCGATATCACTTTCAAGTGCCACCGAATCGTAACCTTGCATCAACGGGTAGAAGAATTCATGGATGGAGATCGCTTGACCGGACTTGTAACGCTTCTCGAAATCGTCACGCTCCAACATACGCGCGACTGTCACTTTTGCTGCCAGCTCAATTACGTCAGCGAAGTCCAGCTTCGAAAGCCACTTCGCATTGAAATGCACAGTCGTCTTGTCCATGTCGATGATTTTACCGAATTGATGGACGTACGTCTTCGCGTTCTCTTTGATCTCAAAATCCGTCAGTTGCTTACGCGTTTCAGACTTCCCTGTCGGGTCCCCGATACGACCTGTAAAGTCACCAATCAACAATTGGATCTCGTGCCCAAGCTCCTGGAACTGGCGAAGCTTATGCAACGGCACCGTGTGACCGACGTGTACATCCGGCGCGGAAGGATCCAATCCCAACTTCACCTTCAAAGGTACGCCTGTCGCTACAGACTTTTCAATCTTCTTTTTCAAATCCTCTTCCGGTACGATTTCGACAACCCCACGCTGTAGAATGTCCAGCTGGCGTTCAACTTCCAACTGCTGTTCAGGGCTTAACTCAAATTTTTGATCCATGATCCATTCTCCCTTCAATATATGACCGATTTATTTTTTGCATTAAAAAACGTCCCTTTCAATATGAAAGGAACGTGATCGACGCGGTACCATCCTTTTTGAAGCACAACCAAAAAACAGTGCTTCCACCTCAATGAAGATAACGGCTCTTCACCGCCCTTTGCTACTCATAAAATTCTTCACAAAAGGTGCTCGAGGATGTAATTCACATTATCCTTTGTGCTGGTTCACACCGACCACCAGCTCTCTACAAACAGGGAGGATAACTGCTACTTATTCCTGTCATTGCTATGTAAACGTATGAAAAAAGTATAATCATTTTGTATCACAACTGGCACTTAAATGTCAAATAGCAGTCTACAAATGTCGAAGAAAGGTATTCCACTTATTTCGGATGTGCTATAATTAAGGTTGAAATTTAGGGGGGAATGAGAATGGATCACCTAACTTCCTTCATTGAAAAAATCAAGCATTTCATGAAGGTTTTAGATGATAAGAACATATTTAAGTTCAGTCGTATCACTGGAAAAGTGGTTTGGAACTTATTCTTGATCTTATTAGTAATTACTGTTGCCGGTGGATTCTTCGCTACTGGCGTCGGGGCAGGCTACTTCGCCTCTCTCGTTAAAAACGAACCTATCCGTACTTACAATAACATGAAGAATGACATATACAACTATTCAGAGACCAGTAAGATTTATTTTGCAGATGGGACGTTGTTAGGAAACCTACGATCAGACGTCATCCGA
Organism: Pseudalkalibacillus sp. Hm43; assembly: GCF_051842935.1. GTDB lineage: Bacteria > Bacillota > Bacilli > Bacillales > Fictibacillaceae > Pseudalkalibacillus. Next base: position 2,187,086 of record NZ_JBPXRR010000001.1, read on the forward strand.
CAAGAGGTCGGAATCAAGGAAATTTCGCCTCATGTCATTGATGCCGTCATCGCGACGGAAGATCAGTATTTCCATGAACACGAAGGGATCGTTCCGAAAGCGATTGCACGTGCCATCTTCCAAGAGGTGACAGGAGCTGCCGTTCAGACAGGTGGTAGTACACTGACACAGCAGCTTGTCAAAAACCAGATCCTCACACGGGAAGTCTCTTTCGACCGTAAAGCGAAGGAAATGCTCCTCGCATTGCGTCTGGAACGTTATTTTGAAAAAGAAGAAATTCTTGAAGCGTACCTTAATATCGTGCCATTCGGGCGTAACGCTTCCGGCAGAAACATCGCTGGTATCCAAGCGGCTGCCCAAGGTATTTTTGGTGTCGAAGCGAAGGATCTAAGCCTCCCGCAAGCAGCGTTCATAGCTGGTTTACCACAAAGTCCGTTCGGTTACACGCCTTTTACGAACGATGGAAAAGTGAAAGAAAACCTGACGGCAGGTATGACTCGTATGAAAACGGTACTTTCCAGAATGCATACCGGAGGGTACATAACGAAAGAAGAGTACGAGAAAGCACTCGCAACTGATATTACAAAAGAATTCGCTAAGGATACACCAAGTCCATTTGAACAGTATCCTTGGTTGACGATGGAAATCGAACGTCGAGCGGTCAATGTATTGAAGGTCCAATTAGCTGAAAAAGACGGTAAGGATTATTCGGAGTTGACACCGACTGAAAAAGAAAGTTATGCGAAAGCAGCCGACCTCGAATTGAGGAAGAAAGGCTATAAGATCCATACGACCATCAACAAGAAAATATATGACAAAATGCAAGTAGCGAAAACAGAAGTACCTTATGCGAATGATAAATATGAGCCGACAACAGACGAAAAAGAAATGGAAGACGTTGGTTCCATATTGATCAAAAACGATACTGGTGCGATTCTCAGTTTCGTTGGTGGACGTGACTATAACCGGGAAAACTTGAACCACGCGACACAAGCGAAGCGACATAACGGTTCAACGATGAAGCCGTTACTCGCATACGCACCAGCAATGGAACAAGGCATTATCCAGCCAGGTTCGATTATTCCTGATACACCTTTCACATTCGCTAATACGGGAAGTAGTCCTTGGAAAGTTCAGAACTACGGTGGAAGCTACCATGGTTTGGTCACTGCAAGAAAAGCGTTACAGTGGTCTTACAACGTACCCGCAGCAAGAACGTACGTGAAGATGGATCCGCTCAAAGCGACTGAAAACCTGTACGAGATGGGCTTTACGACAATTGGTCAAAACGAAAGATACAATCGTTCCCTGGCACTTGGAAGTCCTACTTACGGGGTAACGGTTGAAGAAACGACAAATGCATATGCAACATTTGCGAACGGCGGTAAGTTCGTCGATGCGTATATGATTGAAAAGATTGACACGAAAGAAGGAGACACCTTCTACAAACATGAATCCAAGTCTGTAGATGTCTTTTCACCACAAACAGCTTGGTTGACGCTCGATATGATGCGTACAGTCTTCAATAGTGGTACGGGTGCAAGTGCAAACCGTTTCTTGAAATTCCGCTCTGACTGGGCTGGTAAGACAGGAACATCACAACAAACGAAAGATACGTGGTTCATTGCAACCAACCCGAATGTCACACTCGGTCTATGGATGGGTTATGATACACCGAAAACCATGTCCGACTCACAACATGGATCCCATACAGTACGTGGAATCCGGGTTTGGTCAGCATTAGCAAATGCGGCTTACGACATTGATCCGAAGCTGATGGATCCAGGTGGAAATCATAAAAGACCTGGCGGAATCGTCAAAGCTTCCTTCTGTGGAATTTCAGGCAAGCTCCCTTCTCCACTTTGTAAAGAAGCAGGGCTTGTTGAAACGGATTGGTTCAACGTGAAGTACTTGCCGAAGTCTGAAGACGACAGTCTCCAACAAGTGAAATACGTCGTAAACTCTCAGGGCAAGAAGTTCAAAGCACTCGGAAACACGCCTGGTGAATTTACAGACGATGGCGTCATGATCAAGGAAGAATACTTTGAACATGTCGACCTCGAAGACGTCATTAAAGACGATTGGGATAACATCATCGGTGAAGAAGAATTGAACGATAACGGTAAAGCTCCTGGTGCTGTTGGCATCAAGAAGAGCGGTAGCAGCCTTACATGGGGTGCATCTGGTGAAAATGATGTCATCGGATATCGCATATATCGTACACCGAATGGTTCGAACAAATATAGCAAGGTAGGCGAAGTGAAAGGCGGAAACGCAACGAGCTTCAAGATTTCCGGAGGAAACTTCACTTATGTCGTACGTGCTGTTGATATTGCTGGTAAAGAATCAGCGAACAGTAACGCGGTAAAAGTTGGGGAAGATCCGAAACCGGAGCCACCACCTGAAGAACCGGAAGATCCTGAAAAGCCGAAGGATCCAAAGCCACCAGGTGATGGAGACGGAGGTGGCGGTGGAGATAAACCTAAGCCACCACCAACGGATCCTCCACCTGGAGATAACGACGGAGACAGCGGCGACTCCAATAGTGGTAACAACTAACAATACGGTAAAAGCTCCAAGGCATTCATTCCTTGGAGCTTTTTTTCATGGCTAAGTCTGGCTAGGTACTTTTAAGGCTTTGATCATTTGGCGGACGGAACCAAGGTGATAGGCAGAGTGAGCGATCGCGCCCAGCAGTCCGTGGGAGGTTTGTTCATCTAAGGTGTCCAATGAATCAATCGACTTCAGGAGTGTGTTGTATTCGTGTTGAAGTTTGTGCTTGAATTCGCTCCATGTAATGGATTCAACCTCTGAAATCTTCCATGATGCTTCCCAATCTTTTGCAGGTTCTTCTCCTCTTAAATAGGAATTCGCAACCCACAAATAGTAACGGGTATGATCGGTTTGAGCAGCGATCGTCGTGCCATGAACGGGTATAGACGCCTGCTCTGCTGTAACGTTCTCAAGTGTTCCGTACAGTCCACTTCTAGGCTTAGCTTCAGTGAACCAACTTGCATTCTTTTCAGGACCATCAAATGTTTCCTTCAACAATGTTTGAACAGCTAACAACATTGGATTCTTCATTGGGTTACCTCCAATTCAATTTTAACCTTCTAAATAGATTTAGATGGTTATAGTGTAGTTGAGTTGTTTATAACTGTCAATATGTATTATGATGGTTATAGAAAAGGAGTTTTCAAAATGTCAGAATCGAACCCTTATATGATGGTTGGAGAACGCTTATGTATGGATTTCATCAATACCGTCAGCTGGCGTGAAAGTGTTGATAAAAGCAGAGATTGGTTTACGAGTTATGCCAAATTGATCGATTGGTCGATCTACGCGCAATTGTTGACTGAAGAGGAAGCGAAAGTCCTTCATCAAAAAGCGGAAAAAAATCCTGCTGCGGCTGCACAAGTTTTAGAGCAAACATTTCAGTTCCGTGAAGGGCTGTATCGGATCTTTAAACGCATTTCCAAACAACAATTCCCTTCGCAAGGCGACATCGAACAGTTCAATACGTTCATCAGCCAATATTATCAAAACTTGCAATTAACCCAACAGAAAGATCAATTCAGATTAGGTTTCCACTATACGACTGAGGACCTCGACATGATGCTCCCTCCCATCTTGCAATCAGCAGTAGATCTACTCGTTTCAAGAAACGAATGGAAACGAGTCAAACAGTGTGAGGGTGATCCGTGTGGCTGGTTGTTTTACGATACGAGCCGGAATCGGAGCCGTCGCTGGTGCTCGATGGCTGATTGCGGAAACCGTGCAAAAGCCCGACGGTTTTACCAAAAAGAAAAGTGACCAGGCATCTGGTCACTTCCCCACTATAAATGCTTCTCGATTTTCGGAAAAACTTTAAGAGCTGTATTGTAGAAAACGTCTTCGTGATATTCTTTCGGGATGATGCTCTTCACAAATTCGATGTACGGCTGTACCGGAATAAGCGGCCAATCGGTCCCGAACAGAAACTTCTTGTAATTGTCCGTGAACGTCAATGCGTGCTTCAAATGGTTGAAAAAGCGAGGAGAGTCTTTGTATCGCTTCAAGTCTTCCGCAGTTCCGACGACCAAACCGGACAGATCCGCGTACATGTTCCGGTTTTTATAAACGACTTCTGCTCCGTCCAATGTCCATGGATCTCCGAAGTGCGCCATGACGAAGTTGATGTCTCGGTGTTCCACAGCCACTTCATCCAGCGTCAATGGATGCGAGTACTTCAACAAGCCTCTCTCAGAATACGTATCCCCCGTATGGAAAACGACCGGTAATCCATATTTACTCGCAATTTTATAAACAGGATCGTACACCTTGTCATGTGCGTAATAACGATAATACCCTAAGTAAATTTTTATCCCGACGACTTTCGGATCTTGCACGGATTTCTCCAATGCCTCGATTGCTGTTTCGTCCAGGTGGTGAGGGTTCACACCCGCACAATAAACGACTGAAGAGGGCAACCGTTCATGCAGATCCATTCCCATCGGAGTTGAAGATGCAGCATCCGGAAATCCTTCCTTCTCCTTTTCCTGCAACCCCATTCCGATGCCTAACACCACATTCGCATCTTCATATTCTTTAATGATGCCTTCATATGAATAATCAAGCTTGGAAAGATCTCTCGCCGTCTCTTTGAAACTTTCGATATCGGAAAAGTGCATATGTGCATCGATGATTTTCATGAATAACCTTCCTTTATAAGAGAGTCAACATGTTTCTAGAATCGAAGTGATTTCAAATCTTCCAGAGCAGAATCCGGAATGACGTTCTCATTCACCATGAAAAAGACCGGCTTTGTAAATATACGTCCTCCGTTTTCCAAATTAAGTTGGGAATTCACTTCAAAGAACATGATTTCCTTGTTGATATAAGTAGTCAGTTGGACACCCACCGTATCGGTCACGATCTGCAATCGGTCATCGCGATCCTCTGAGCCAAACACGACACTACTAGGGAATCGCATTTGCTGCTCTCCTTTTCCGCCGTATAGCTTTTGCCACTGTCCGGAAGCGTTCAGGAGATTGCCCCAGCTCGCTTTCAACTCTTCACTCGGCTTGAAATAGCAATTGGTATCCCAATGTTTCATATTAATATACCGATCAGCATTCTGGATGATTTCCGTCGTGGTGGCAAGGACCGATGAACCTGGTAACATCAAAAAGTACTGATGGTATTCGAATCCTTTGTACTCTTCATGCTTTTCGAGCTTCACGACCACCTTGATGCCTTCCCACTTATTTCCCTTGTTATCTTCAACTGAAACGAATTCTGCCTCCCGTTTCTCCTTCAACAACGAGTTTGCACTGACGACGCGGAGCGCATTGTTCACTCCACCAGCCCACGGGTTCCACCAGGATTTCGGTTGGACTTTCGGGAATGAAGAGTCGAGCCATTCGCCATTGTTGGATTTCAACGAATACAAGCCTGGGTAGAAGTCCGGTGCAACAGAGATCTCCAAGTACCCGTTACTGCACGTATATACATCCATTCCTTCTTTCACTTTCGTCTCGAAGCGAAGTGAGTCTTGCCCTTTTTTCACATAGAGGGCTTTTCTCTTCGTTTCCACCGAGTCCAGCTGAACGCTTGATTCAATAACGCCAATTGAACTCAAGCTTTCCATGTTCACGTGAAATGGATGCTGTTTCACCTTATCTTCTGACTTGAACGATTCTCGGTTCACTACTTTTCCATCCGATAGAAGCTCAATCGTCCCGTTAAAGTAGGCGGCTTTAAAATCTTTCAAACCGACTTCCATCTGATTACCAGCGACGAACGGATTGTGGTCATTGATGGAGAGGTCTAGGTGATCGGTCACCTGAGCGGGCTCAACGCTTTGTTGTTTGGCAAAACCTCGAAATTCCTTCCAATCCTGGAATGCTCCGATTGATAAGTGAATCGGTTTTGTCCTCACGACTTCATTCGCTTTCAACTTACCGATTTCTTTTTCAAAAAAGACGTACCATGAACCGAAGTTGAACTTCAGGTCATCCGGCCAGCACAACCCTCTCGGATCATTAGGAACCCGCGCAAACAACCAGTTTTCTGTGACCGATTTTCCATTCCAGTACTCTGTGAAACAACCGATTGAATCTTTCAGTTCGACGATTTTATCCTCATACGGAAGGACAGCCCGCTCCATGGAATGGTACACGGGAATATTCAGCCAAAGATCCTCTGTTAAATCATCAGAACTCGTATTTTCCAACTCGTAATGCTGTTCCACCAATCCTTCAGCAAACAACTTCGCGACAGCATGCAATCGGATTCCTTCAAAGGCTCTGGAGGTGTATGTCGCACGATAACCGACGGCATTTTCCTCTTCGAAAAAGACCACCTGATTCGCACGTAACCTCGCAAACTCTTCCGAGAAAGGCTTTCCGAGCTTCGGATACATAAGAGCAGACTCTTGTTCCTCAGCTGAGTGTTTTCCGGGTTCCACCCAGTTGTTGAACTTCTTCAACCAGAGCTGATATTGTCCATTGTATAAGTGATAAGCGTCTTCACTTTCTCCAGCAAACTTCGTGCCGATGCCTTTGAACGCAACGCCCAGCTTCTTCTTAAAAGTCGTGGTCGACCCATCTGGTTTTGTTGCTGTGACCACTACTTCAGGTGAGTAGAATCCATGCTTTTTCAGCGTATATTCAATAGGGATTGAGCATCTCGACTTCGGCTGCAAGGTTACCTCGATTTTCTTCCGCTCCGTATCGAAGAGCTCTGTTTCAGGTAAAGGAAACGAAAACGTAACAGGCTCTTTATAGTTGTTTTCGATATTTATATAAAAGCATGAAGTGGACCCTTTATAAGTGAGATTTTCTTTCGCATGACTGGACACGTTCGCAGGGAATTTCGGCATCAGGCCGATTTTGAACTGCGCTTCTTTTCCATTGATGAGAAGCTTCGTATTCACAGTCGGATGTGTCCGCCAAATACTTTGCTCTTCTTCAATGGCATCTACGTAAAAAGGAGCTTCTACGATCTCTTCCTCTTTCACCTCAATATAATCCTTCGACAAATTAAATCGGATATTTTTGTGATTTGAACCTTGCAATGAAATCGTCAGTGGCTTTCCTGACTTATTCTTAATATGGTAGCGAATCTTATACTCTGAACCGAATACGAGCTTGAAATCTTCTAAACTCGCATCAATCCTGTAATCATCTGTTTCTATAGAACGAAGTCCGCGACCGAATCGTTCGAATTCCATTTTCAGCATCTGACCACGGTTCGACCAGGAATACTCGTAAAAATGGAAGTCATTCTCCTTACGCCCGTCCGGTTTCACTTCGATTGCTCTTGTACTCGCTTCGTACCAATTCAGGTCTTTGAAGAATTCTTCAACGGCTTCGGTATGTAAAACAGTCGGCATGAAGTTCATCAAGTGCGTTGTGTCATCCCGGTCCTCCCAGAAGAATCCGCATTTTTTATACAGTGGTACTGCCTTCGTATTTCCAGGCCAAGTGTACAGGTCGAGCCTCGGCCATTTCAGCTCGATTACACGCTCAAGTGCTTTCAACACGAGCTTCTTCCCGATCTTTTTGCCATGATAGTCGTCACGTACGTTCAATAACGGAATGTATAAAGCACCTTCGTCCTCACGGTACTCACTCAACCCGCAATAGCCCACGACTTGGTCACTATCTAAAGCCAGGTATAGGTTCAGGTTGGTCGAGTTGGCTTCTTGCTTCAACACTTGTTCTTCGGTCTGGACCGTATTGGAGCCGCCCCAACCGTCGCGACTTTTATTCCACATTTCTGCGACAGCCGCTGCATAGCTTGGATCGTATTCTACAATTTTGATTTGTTCAACTGCCTGACTCATCGTATCCCCCCAAGTCCTTCACTAACTTTCAGACTTTTATGATTAGACTTACTACTTCATTACCTTAACATAATTTAACAGCGATTTGAGGCATAAAATTACGCCTGAAAACGACTTTTTTCTACTGGCCTGCCGAGGGATGATTGCCCCCACTTCAGTAAAAAAGCATGCGGGATTTCCCGCATGCTTCTAAACTCAATCTATTAGTCTTCCATTGTGGAAAGGTCACCTGTCGGTAGATCCAATTCCCACGCCTTCAACACACGACGCATGATCTTACCACTTCGCGTCTTCGGAAGTTTCTCCTTGAACTCAATCTCACGTGGCGCTGCGTGTGCTGCCAATCCTTTTTTCACAAAGGAGCGAATCTCTTCTTTCAGATCCTCGTTCGCTTCATAACCAGTACGGAGTGCGATGAATGCCTTGATGATTTCACCGCGGACTGGATCCGGTTTCCCGATGACACCCGCTTCAGCAATCGCTGGATGCTCCACGAGCTTACTCTCGACTTCAAACGGTCCGACACGTTCACCTGACGTCATGATTACGTCGTCGATTCGTCCCTGGAACCAGAAGTATCCGTCTTCATCCATGTAGGCGGAGTCTCCTGAAATATACCAGTCTCCTTTAGTAAAGTAAGACTCATATTTTTCCGGACGATTCCAGATCGCTCGCATCATCGACGGCCATCCTTTTTTGATCGCCAGGTTCCCCATGCGATAAGGTGGTAGCTCATTTCCTTGATCGTCGATGATTGCAGCCTTAATTCCCGGGAGCGGTTTCCCCATGGAACCTGGCTTGATTTCCATCGCCGGGAAGTTACTGATGAGCTGTGCGCCTGTTTCCGTCATCCACCAGTTGTCGTGGATGCGTAAGTCGAACACTTTGTTCCCCCAACGGACAACTTCCGGGTTCAACGGCTCACCGACACTCAAGATATGGCGCAAGGATGAGAGGTCGAATTGCTTTACGACTTCATCACCTGCTCCCATCAGCATACGGAATGCAGTCGGTGCACTATACCAGACAGTGACACCATATTTTTCAATTGTCGAATACCAGTCTTCTGGACTGAAACGTCCTCCTCGGATGACGTTCGATACCCCGTTCAACCAAGGGGCGAACACACCGTAGGAAGTACCAGTCACCCAACCCGGGTCCGCTGTACACCAGTAGACGTCATCCTCTTTCAAGTCGAGGACCCACTTACCTGTTTGGTAGTGCTGGATCATGGCGTTATGCACGTGAAGGACACCTTTCGGCTTTCCAGTCGACCCTGAAGTATAATGCAGGATCATCCCGTCTTCACGATCCACCCACTCGATGTCGAGGTTTTTGCTCGCTTTTTCCATGCGGCCGTAATAGTCGACGTATGTGTCGTCTTCTTTCACATCGTCACCGACCAGGATGACGTGTTTCAATGCCGGCAGCTTATCTACCGGTACACGATCCAATAGGGCTGGAGTGGTTACGAGCACTTTCGCTTCACTGTCTTCCAGCCGGTCCGTAACGGCACCTTCCATGAACGCTTCGAAAAGCGGTCCAACGATCGCTCCTACTTTCAAAGCACCGAGGAACAGGAAGTAAAGTTCAGGGGAACGCGGCATGAAGATGAACACGCGGTCGCCTTTCTCCACGTCCAAATCTCTCATTACATTACCAGCTTTATTGGAGTAATCTTTCATTTCTTTAAACGTATATTTCTCGTCTCGTTTCGGGTCTGAAAAATAAAGGGCTACCTGATTTTTCTTTGCGGATTCAGCATGACGGTCGATCGCCTCGTAAGCCATGTTTACTCGCCCCGTCGTAGACCAGGTGAAGTTCTGTTCTACCTGTGACCAGTCAAAGTTTTTATAGGTAGTTTCGTAATCTTGCAGGTTATAATCTCCGTTGATAACCGGAAGCGCTTCCACTTTCATTATTGGATCTCCCCTTTATTCAAAGATTTAAAATTAGTATATCATATATTTGAGTATTCTCAATTTTAAAACAGTTCATATAGTACGTTCAAAAAGGAGGATAATAGAGGCAAGAAGTTCAAGAAAGCGCTGCTTTGAGCACCGGATCGTATGTACTCAATACGTGAGGAGCGGAAAAGCAAGCTGACGCAGAAATTCGACGGCTATATTCCACCGGACTTTTTGAACATCCTCTATTATTATGTTTGAAAACGCTTACTGTATATGGTTTCATGTATAATAAGAGAAGAGTCTATCACAGGTGGTGAAACAAAGCTTGAAGCATACGAAGATTTATAATGCCAAAACGGTGAACACACCTAAAGGAAAACTAATACTTGAAGGTCCGATCAAACCTACCACACTCGCAAGCTATGAATTCCATGAAGACTTGACTGCGTTTCGACCCCCTGCTGAACAACATAAAGCTTTGATCGAAATTGCAGGACTTCCAGAAGGTAGAATCATCATTGCCCGCCATCAGAACACGATCGTCGGATATGTCACGTACGTCTATCCGGATCCGATGGAACGATGGTCTCAAGGTAATATGGAGAATTTGATTGAACTCGGAGCGATTGAAATCATTCCAGAGTTCCGGAACTATAAAATCGGAAAGAATCTATTGAAAGTATCCATGATGGACGATGCGATGGAAGATTTCATCGTCATCACGACTGAATATTACTGGCATTGGGATTTAAAAGGAACCGGGCTATCGGTTTGGGATTACCGAAAAGTGATGGAAAAAATGATGAGTGCTGGCGGTCTCGAGTGGTTTGCAACGGACGATCCAGAAATCAGCTCCCATCCAGCCAACTGTTTGATGGCAAGGATCGGCAGCCGAGTCGACCGGGAGTCCATCCAGCAATTCGACCAACTGAGGTTCCAGAACCGTTTCATGTATTAGGAGGTGTCTTTTTTGAAGGTAGAGAAAGTTATGAAAAGGGATGTCGTCACCATCCAGCAAGATACAACCATCCAAGAAGCGAAAGACATCATGACGAGAAATAAAATCCGCCATATCCCTGTCGTCAATCACCATAACCATCTGATCGGAATCGTTTCTGACCGGGATCTCGTAATGGATCGACTTCCGAAGAATGAAGATGCGGAAAGTGCACAGGTCCATGCGGTCATGACGAAACAAGTCATCACAGCCCATCCCCTCGATTTTATCGAAGAGCTGTTGACTGTTTTTTACGAAGAGCGAATCGGATGTATTCCAGTCGTGAATCAACGAGAAGTGGTCGGAATGATCACCGAACGGGACATGCTTTATACATTGATCCAACTGACTGGAGCACACCAGCCAAGCTCCCAATTTGAAGTCCATGTAGAGAATGTATCTGGAAAATTAGCCGACGTCACAGCCGTCATCCGTCATCACAACGTCAACATCACGAGCGTCCTCGTCTACCCTGGCGAAACCGACACAACGAAAGTCCTTGTGTTACGCCTTCAAACGATGAATCCACAACCGATCATCGATCATTTGAAATCTGAAGGCTATAACGTAATGTGGCCCGTATCACCAGGAGAACAAGTATGACGAAACCGGTTTTCATTTTTTCAGATCAGCTCTTAAGCTATAAATTCAGTAACCATCATCCCTTCAATCCGTTACGGTTTAAATTGACGTACGAGCTGCTGCGTGATGCGGGTATTTTACAGGACGATCAGATCGTTGCCCCTCGGAAGGCCACCGATGAGGAGATCGAGCTTATTCATAACAAGGATTATGTAAACGCTGTCAAGCAGGCGAGTACCGGTCAGCTCCCTCCTTCGCAAGAGTCGAGCTTTGGACTGAATACGGATGACACACCGATTTTCAATGATATGCATGAATCGAGTGCCTGGCTTGTCGGGGCAACTCTGAGTGCAGTTGAGCAAGTTTTTGAAGGAAAGACGAAGAAAGCGCTCAGCCTTGGCGGCGGTCTTCATCACGGATTCCGTGGTCGTGCGTCAGGGTTTTGTATTTACAATGACAGCTCCATCGCGATCGAATATATGAAACAGAAATACAACGCCCGTGTGCTGTATATTGATACAGATGCCCATCACGGAGACGGTGTGCAATGGGCTTTTTACGACGATCCGGACGTTTGCACGTTCTCAATCCATGAGACCGGTCGTTACTTGTTCCCCGGTACCGGTAATGTCTCGGAAAAAGGAGCAGGCAAAGGCTACGGTTATTCGTTCAATATTCCTGTCGATGCATTCACAGAGGATGATTCGTGGATTCCGGTATTGGAAGAGTCCATTGATGAGATCGCGCGGTTCTTCAAGCCTGACGTCATCATCAGCCAAAATGGTGTAGATGCGCACTATTGGGATCCACTCACGCATTTATCGGTGACGATGAAGTCGTATCGTAGGATTCCGCAAATTGTGAAACAAGCGGCTGATCGGTATGCAGATGGTCGCTGGATCGCAGTCGGCGGTGGTGGTTACGATATTTGGCGCGTCGTACCGAGAGCGTGGTCGATGATCTGGGCGGAAATGAACGGACATGACTTGAGTGGCGCGCTTCCGGATGTGTGGCGGACGAAGTGGCAAGCGAAAGCGCCCGTCGATCTGCCGGAAAACTGGGACGATCCAGACGATATTTACCCTGAAATCCCACGAAAACAGGAGATTTGCGATAAAAATCAGCTCATGCTGGAACGAGCATTGCAACATATCCGAAATGAGCAGAAATCCATGTAAAAATAAGGGGCGGATCCGTGAGCGGATCCGTCTTTTCCTATTGGTAAGGGGGCGTTTTAGAAAATTGGTCCGGCGTCTTAGAAAAATCAGCACTGGTTTTAGAAATTTCACTGTCCGTTTTAGAATAATGAGCGTTTTTCTTAGAAAAACGGACCCTTATTTTAGAAATTAGTAAGTTATTCCTATTCGGTTCTTGAACTTCCCCAGCATCAGTGTCATAATGACTTACAACTTTTTAAAAAGGAAAGGATTTCTAATTATGGTACATACGCTACATCTTAATCCATTCGAACATTAGCGCCGCTGCAGCACCAATCGAATCCGAGCCCCTCCGATGTGGATGAATGACTCAGCAATGTGTAAAAATCCACACATCATCGGAGGAGAAATCTATGAACAAACAACTGCTCATTTTATTGATTGGTAGAATCATAACAAACATCGCAGACAGCCTGTACATGATTGCAACGATCTGGTATGTCAAAACAACAACCGACTCTGCCTTTTTAATCGGGCTGACGAGCGCTATTGCTATGTTGCCGGTCACTTTGCAATTTTTATACGGTCCGCTGATCGACCGATTTTCAAAACGAAAGATCTTATTTTTCGCAGAGCTTGGTCAAGGGATATTAGTCGGTATCATCGCGCTACTTTATTTTTCAAATGTGCTCTGGCTGCCACTCTTATTCGTATTGATGTTCCTGGCACTGGCCTTATCAGAGGCGACCTATCCGACCGAAAGTGCATTGATTGAAGGGTTAGCCGACCGGAAAGATCTAACGAAGGTCAATTCTGTTTTTGCTTTTTCCTATCAAACGCTAGACATCATTTCGGATGCAATTTCCGGAATTCTGATCATCTTTGTTGGACTCGGCATCATTTACGTATCCAATAGTGTGCTTCTGATTGGAACAGCGCTGCTCTTTCTCATCTATTTAAAAGTACCGAAAACAAAGAAAGAAGCACAGCCCTCCACCCTGAAGTTCCTTGAACAGTATAAGCGTGATCTCATTGAGGGTTATACCGTGGTAAAAGGACGGACCATCTTATTGAGTTTGATGTTCGGCATCATTGGGATCAATGTCCTCGCAACGATGGGGCTCGCAATGCTGCCGGTCATATCAGAAAGTTCAGCTGAATTCGGTTTCTGGCTCACTGCGATGTCAGTCGGAACATTGCTCGGGACAGTGCTTTCAAGCAAGGTGGAGCATCTCCCATTGAACCGCATCATGCCAATCGCCTCCCTTTTTTCAGGGATCTGTTGGATTACGGCTTTCGCCTTGAGTGAATGGTACATCGTACCGTTTATCTTTTTTGGCTTTTCATGGGTTGGAATCGGGATCATCGGCATTTATGTACAGACCTTGATTCAGGTGAATCTGCCTCAGGAATACTTGGGAATTGGATTTGCATTCATTTTATCCATACTTGGTTCACTAAGTCCACTTGGTTATTTTCTAGGAGGAATTTTTGGGGAATTGAGTTCAGGACCACTTATCCTACTTTTATCAGGAATCGGTTATTTCACATTCACGTTCTATTTCTGGATCCACCCTAAACTGAACCGGTTAAGCAACTCGCTACACACCCGTTTTGAATGAAAAAAAGGGCTGACTTCTCGTCAGCCCTTTACTTATGCGTTCACCATTCTGGCAGGCATGAAGGATGAAGGGTCCAACTCTTCGCTTTCAATTACGATTGCGGTTAGTCCCGTTTCCGTCTTCGTTTCATGCCATTCATCTTTCTTCCAAAAGACCGCGTCACCTGCTTTCACAGGAAAGAATTGATCATCCTCTCCCCTGACTTTTCCTTCGCCACTCATGATTAACAAAAGTTGAGGAACAACCGCCTGATGATAACCGATCAATCCGTCCACATCCAGATGCATACACCCGATATGTGCTGGCTTATCCGTCATGACAACTCGGGACATGATGAACTTAGAATCAAACTGTTTAATGTCTTTCCCTACTGCTTGATCGAATCGATAAAACTCCATCCTACATATCCTCCCTGTGGTTGTACATCATTCGTAACGCTTCGGTTACTTTCACGTCTGCTTCTCCATTTCCCGATCGATCCGGTAAATTTTTTACACCGACCACATAGAGAAGAGGGTTGTGATGGAACTCCCCTAACATACCAAGATGAACAAGGGCAGTTGGCAATCCGCCAGTCATATGGTTTAGGTGATGCGCCGGGATTCCTTCAATTGGACCTTGTTGTCTCACCAGTCCATTCACGACCGGTTTCCATAACCCAGAGTCAGAAATATACCCCTCATAGACTTCATTCAATAAGATAAATAACTCGTTCAAGTTTCCGCTATTCTCTATATCCGTTGAATCCGACTTCAGGTTGATACTACGGAAGAATTTCTGCAGTTCTTCATTGAACGCATGCCAACCACCACAGTGTTCAACAACCCTTTTGGCAATCACGTTATCATGACACGCCACCATAACTTCGATTGCATTTTCCAAAGTGAGCTCCTGCATTCCTTGCAGATGAGGATAAAGCTCCCTACTATCTTCTTTTTCATCGAATTCGATTCCGCTCACCGTCTCGCTCCAAGAGAAATAGTTCAATTGCACCCACTTCGTAACGACAAAACCAATCGCTACTTTCCCTGCTGAGGCGAGCGGAACATTCAAATCACCATTAAATGAGGCGATAACATTTTTCTCAGCTGGAGAATAGATGATAATCCCTACTTCCCCAGTCTGGATTTCCGATAATTTTTTGATGACTTCATTCACAGTAATCTCTCCCACTTCCATTTTTCCTCACAACTACTTCTATATGAGCAGATGATAACCTTCTTCTAGCAAAAAGAAAGACCGTAAAGGCAATCGGCCTTTACAGTCTTCCAAAAAACAATTTACAGTGCGGTTTTATGTTGTTCTTCATATCGTTCTTTCACACTTGTGCCTTTCGTAAGCAAGCTGACCACAATGAAGACGATTGTGGATAATGGCAGTGCATAGAAGAGTGGGTCAATGTGTGTCCACGGGAATGCTAACAAGGCATCTTTTCCAAAAATCGCTTTGGATAACCCTAAAGCCGCTGATTCTTTTACATGGAGGAAGAGGAATCCTAAGATACTGACTGTAAAGCCAGTTATGACACTGTAGGTTGCCCCTGCTTTTGTCGCACCCTTCCAATAGAAAGCTCCAATCAATGCTGGTAAGAATGCGGCTCCACAAATACCGAACCAGAATGCCGTTGCTGTGGCAATGACCCCGCCAGGTAAAATGTAAGCCAGGATGACTGCTGCAACCATTCCAAGTATGACTCCTACTCGAGATACGTTCATTTTCAGACCGAACAACTTGTTAATTCCCATCGTTTTCAAAATATCCTGACCAAACGCAGTCGCCTGAACATGGATCAATGACGAAACCGTTGATATGGTCGCGGATAATAACGTCAGTGTGAAAAGATAGATGAACCAATCCGGCATAATGGCGTTGATGAATTTCGGAATGATCAAGTCCGTATTACCACCCGCAGCTGTTAACGCAATCTCTCCTGATGTGTTGAAGAAATACAGGTTGCTCAATGGACCAATCGCAAACGCCGCTCCTGTCATGAACAAGATGAACACGCCACCAACCAATACGGAACGGTATAGTGCACGGTCGTCCTTCACCGTCATACAACGCATAGCAAGCTGTGGTTGAGCCAAAACACCGATTCCAACACCCATGATGATCGTGCTGACCATCGTCCACCAAAGTGGTGAACCTAACGCAGGCATGCTTGTCCATCCGAGATGCCCTCCATCAATAAGTGGCTGCGGGACCAAATCTTTCATCGCACTTAATCCTCGATGACCTTCAATAAATCCACCAACAGCCTGGTAAGTGACGAACAAGAATATCGCCATCCCAACGAGCATGATGACAGCTCCGAACGCATCGGTATACATGACCGCTTTAATTCCACCACTTATGACATAGAGGGCAATGATCAATGCTAAAATCAGCAACGCAATATTAAAATTCATCGCGAGAGACTCTTCCAAAAAACGTGCCCCACCAATCAAGACGATACTCGTATAAGCTGGCATCAGTACGAAAATCATCGCACCAGCAAAAACAGTAATAAAATTCGATTTATACCTTTTTCCAAGTAAAGTCGGGAATGTCGAGGCATCCAATTCAATTGATAATCTTCGAATCTTCGTACCAAAAATCGCAAAAGCTACAAAGATTCCTAACACGATGTTCAGAAATGCGAGCCATAACAAGCCCATTCCAAATACACCTGCTGCACCACCGAATCCGATGATGGCTGAAGTACTGATGAACGTCGCGCCATAAGAAAGTGCCATAACGGCAGGATGGATATTTCGTCCCCCGACGAGATAATCTGCTTCAGTCGTCGTTTTTTTGTAGCCGTAATAAGCAAGTCCTGACATGATTCCTATGTAAACAATACAAATCGGTATAAGGACAGCCAAGTTCATTGTGAATCATCCCCTCCGCGGTTCCACATCACAGCCCCGAAGACGACACAACCAACTGCTGCAAGGAGTGTTCCAATCCACGCAATCCCAACGATTCCATCTTCCATACCCAACACAATAACGTCCCCCAATCACAGAGTTTGTAAGCGCATTCATTTTTAACGTAAAAGGAATGCTCAACTAAAAAAGATGACCACTTCTCTAATTCCTTTTCTGTCTACAATATTCCTTCCATTCAGACAATATTTTTCTCAATATTACAAATATTCTATAGGAGTATGGATGAAATATACATTTTATTTCCTCCACATAAACTTTATAAGTAAAATAAGTTTACCCTTTCCTTATATGGGTTACATATTAACTGTCGACAAAAATAACCAATTAAGGAGAGGATTTTCATGGCTGATCGTTACAAGACAGGAGAAAAAGCTCCAGCAAACGGAACGTATGAATTCGATGGTTTAGCAGATGGCAGAAAGAACAGCAATCCAACCGACGATGAAAAACATATCAAATTGGAAAGCGGAGAAACATTCCCTCCCCTTCGCTCCAGTCAAGAAACAGCTTACTGGAAGAAAACGAACTAATATACCAATATAGTAAACCCTGGAGTCCAAGTACTCTAGGGTTTACTTTTCACTTAACATTTCGGCTGTATCGGTAAAGGACGGTCTATTAACTTAGGACTAGCACACTGGATGGCGCAAAAGCGTTTCAGATCTACTTCAACACAAACATCCGTTTTTTCAAGACGAAACGTGTCGCATATGGAATCTGTTACACAACCATATTCATCTACAGATCTCAGCAAAGATAAGGTGGCGCAACATAAATGGGAATCGACCTCTTCAACTCGAAAAAAGTGGGTCAAGAAGCAACCATATCCTTCGTAAGATAAATCTCCGATGTCACCAAAAGCTTTGAACGTTTTGTCTTCACAGTTGAACAAGATGATGGGAACAGTATCTTTGTCAGATGTTTTGTAGAATAAGGACTCATTCACGCAACCATTCTTTTTAAACTTATTCTGTAAGGCTTCAATTTTCTTCGCCGTTTGGCATACACAAGATGATTTCGGGCATGCATCGCGATCAAACAAGCTCATCGTTTTTACCCCCTTTCGAGGTCTCATGTAAATAACAGGCATAACGAATCATTGTTCTTGTGATGTCTGAATTAAGATTAAAGATCGGCGGAACTCCAGGTCGCCAATTCACTTCATAAAGCCAAATCTTCTCATGTTCATCCAACCCAACATCCATTCCCAATTCGTCCAACGAGTCTTCATATAGACTATCGAAGTGCTTTGAAAACTGGAGTGCGAATTGCTCTAGCGTTCTTTTGATATTAAAATAATGCTCCCCGAATTCATATTTTAGAAACTTTGTGAGCTCTGACGTATATCCACCCTTGCTCAAGTTTGCTACAACACCTTCAACAGCGATTTGCGGATAGATCGTTGCTACAGTCCATTGGCCTTTCCCATTCTTTTGAGTATGAAGTCTAAGCGTATAGGCCAAACCTCCACGTGTTTTGCTTTGAATAAATGGTTGAAAAAGAAAAGTAGTGTCTTTCATGAGATCTTTTAAAAATTCTTCTAACGCTTGTTTTGTCATAGTGTGTGAATCATGAAGTTCATTTACAGAGTAGTCCATTCCAGTTCTCTTAATATGAATGACATCATTTCCTTTATGACCAGTAACTGGTTTTACAATGATTTCAGGATGCATGCTCAGGTAACTTGTGACTTCTTTTGGGCGCATGATTTCAAAGGATGGTATCAAGTATTGGGCATATTTCTGCGCGACCTTGATCCGCTCATAGACGCTGATCTTATCCCCGATCGCGTAGCTTGTAAAAGGAATTTCCGCCCTTAATTGATCAATGATATCTTGCTGTTTACTCGTATGAGCTGAACTAATGTTATAAATGACATCTGGAAATGAAACCGTCTTTTCAATCCATTCTCCACTTTCATATACCCATCCTAATATGGTCCTTTCACTCAAGTTCACTCTACCTGGTGAAAAAAAGACGAATTCTACATCTTCCATTTTTGCTGCAGCAGCATACGAATAAGCTTTGTAAACAGTCTTAGGGTCTTTACGATGAGAAAGCATACCGACTGTAGTCAAAATTGTCTCCCCTTCCTCTACTACCTACAATGGTTCTAGGTGAAAACGGATTTCCTTTGATGCGTTCAAGGCATTTTGTTTGGCTTCTTCAATTGTCTTTCCTGTTGCGATGATGTATCCGTACCGGTTTCCCATTGAAAGAGGAGGTCGTAGGAACATTCCTTTTCTTGGTTTAATATAGACTTTCTCCACTTCAGGACATCTAGACGCCCTCTTCTTACCAGTAACTTTCAAGAGTGTCCCTTTTTTATCAATCGTCAGATAATGCGTATAAACGGGTCTTGACCTTCTCTTATTTATGTTTGGATTGTCACCAAGATTTAGTTTGAGCGTTTCAGCTACTAGATTGATTCCAGTCGCTGCTTCAATCATGTCATTCATGGCTCCACCTGAAATTCTAGGATTGATTTCAATCAGCCTCCACTCACCTTGCACCAACCTTAATTCCAGATGACAAGCCCCGCTTCGCAACTTGAATGCAGCGATAATCTTGGAGATCGTTTCATCCAGACTGTTCTTCAACTCTTCTTCAACAAGGGCGGGCAACACTGCATAACCTGTAATGATGAACCGTTTTCCGATTTGTATTTTTTGTTTGATGACTGCAATGGTATGAATGATTCCTCCATCTATCAGAATTTCTACTAGATATTGAGGACCTTCCAAATACTCTTCTACAAGAATTACCTCTTCTGGATAACGCTCAGAGAGTCGTTGAATAGCGTGTTGTATTTCTTCCATTCCTTTTGTCAGTATGACATCCTTCGAACCAGTGGAAGTAGGGGACTTTACAATCCAATTCCTTGTCAGATCCAGCGTGTTGATGAATTCAAATATAGAATCTCCAGGATAATAGAATTTGGCATAAGGAGTGAGCCCCATCCCTGCTAAGACACGATGGGTTTCATACTTGTTCTCCATTTTACCTAGTGCTTCAACTGAAACATTGCAGACGCCATACTCATCTGCAAGTTCTGCGGCAAGATGGACATATGGATCGATAAAGCTTACAATACTTTTGATTTCTCTCCCTTTTTGGGTTTGTTCTTTGAGGTGGAATCGTAATTCCTTTTTTGTAAAACGGCTGTAAATGATTTCATGAATATCCTCGAATTCTGTTCGTTGCTTGATGAACTTTTTTTGATTAGTTAGAAGTATTGTGAAGTATCCCATCTTCTCTGCAGCTCTTATAGCCTCTCGACTAGAACCTGATTTATTAGTCCCAATAAAAACGATGGTCTGCATATATTGCGGTTCCTCCCCTAAGAATTTCTTGCATACGGCCTTAAGTCATTACATAGGATGAGGAACCTATCAGTTAAGTTCCTTTATTCATTGAAAATAGGTAGAAATCTACTAAACTATTACATATTATGTAAAATAGTGTAAATTATATGGTTTATATGGTTTTTATTTACATGTAAATAATAGGAAGTAGACGTCCTCAATTAAAAACTACAACAGCTCAATTTTAGCCTATATATAGGTATCCATCCCTCTGTCTTATTCTCAGTATGGGTTCTTTTCCGCTTATTAGGTTCTAATAGGTTCTCATTAATTCCGCACTTAAATGACAAGCCGTCAATAGATTCTTACTCTACTAACTATCAGAAAATTGGAACAAAACTTGCATGTTATTAACAAGAAGAATTCAAAAAAGAAGGAGAGATGGTCTTGAATAGTCACAAGAAACTGGTTAGTAGTTTAGTAGTCGCTTTGCTTTTGTGTGCCGCAATCATTTTGCCACTCATGTTTCAAGATGGTGTACAAGTAAGTGCAGGAACAACTAATGAGAAAGGATCCCTTGTCATTGTTGGTGGCGCATTGTCACCGGATAACACTGAGGTATATTCAGCGTTCATTCAAAAAGCACAAGAACATCAAAACGAAGACATGTCCAAAATTAAAATCGGTATTCTTCCCACTGCAAGCTCCAGTCCGATTCAAAGTGCGACGTCTTATAAAAAGGACTTCATTCACTATGGTGTCGCTGAACAAAACATTGATATCATCCCTATTGCCGTTCGAGACGATTCTTCAACGGAAGAAGATGAATCCACATGGAAAGACAATGCAAATGACCCTGAACTTGCTCGCCAGATGCAACAATACGATGCCATATGGTTTGTGGGCGGGGACCAGCTCCGTTATACCGACACACTTTTAACTGAGAAGAAGGAAGACACTCCTGTGTTAACCGCTATCCGAAACCTGTATCAAGATGGGGCTGTGCTTGGAGGCACAAGTGCTGGTGCTGCCATAATGAGTGATCCAATGATTGGAGCTGGGACAAGCCTAGGTGCTCTGAACGAAGGTGCTACCAAGAGAGATAATTATGATGATTCTGATGACAACAGGGTCTTCTTGACGAAAGGTCTAGGATTTTTCGAGCTTGGGATGGTCGATCAACATTTCCTGGAGCGAGGACGATTTGGACGTATAATCGTGGGAGCCTGGGAAGCGGGTAAAGCTTATGGCTTCGGAATCGAAGAAAACAGTGCGATGATCGTCGATAATCGAAAGAAAACCATTCAGGTTGTTGGCGAAAGCGGACTTATTATCATAGACTTGGCTGACGCAAAGAAAGGTTCAAAATATCCAGCACAAATGCAAGATGTGAAACTCAGTTACATTGAAAAAGGTGATCAATACCATTGGGATACAAAAACTTTTGACATCATTAAGGGAAAATCCCTCATTGAAAACCCGTACTATCCGCCAAACTCAACCAACACAGGGATTTTTGAAGCAGATGCCTTAAAACAAGTGATGACCTACGATCTTGTTGACAACGAAGCAACCGAAGCGGATGCTCTCGGTTTTGAGATGATAAATGAAAATCGAGGTGAAGGATTCAAGCTAACATTCCGTGAAGCATCTGAAACATCCGGTTATTGGGGCAAGATCAATGGCGAAGAGTCTTATGCTGCACTCAATGTTATGCTGGATATAAACCCTATGAAGATTAAACTAAAGGTAAAAGAAGCTCGCTCGAAGGATCTTGTTCCTTTTGGATCGGATCGTTAATTTCCATACAGATAGGGGCTCATAATGATGAGCCCCTATCTTTTTTACTATAAACATCAAACAAGTAACGATATTCATCGTCTGTGTGAAACGTATGATCTGGTTTGTCATACTCAAAGACCGCCAACGACGAACATGCTAGAATAATGGTACACAGGATCAACAAATATAGGATAGCCAAAGTAATCTCCTCCTCATTATCGCGTTTTCAAGGTAAGCTTAATGTATGAAACGCGTTTCAGAGCAAGGAGAAACTGAAAAAGGGTGATCAAATGCCAAATATTCGTGATATCGCCAAGCTTGCTGGTGTTTCCGTAACCACAGTGTCGAGAGTCCTCAACAATCAACCATACGTAAGTGAACAGAAAAAGCAAGCCGTTATGAGTGCCATTCAACAACATAATTATCAAAAAAACATTAACGCTGTTCACCTTAGTAAAGGGAAAACGTTCTTAGTCGGTGTTGTCATCCCCTTCTCCAACCATCCCTATTTTGGATCTCTTGTGGAAGGAATTGCGGCAGAAGCGCTGAAAAACAATTATAAGCTTGTCCTTTTCCAATCGGATTATGACGTGGAGCGGGAAATGGAAGCCCTCGACATGTTGAAACACAAACAGATCGATGCGTTGATCATCTGTTCAAGAATATCGGGTTGGGACGTCATTGAGCGTTACACAAGCTACGGGAAAATCGTGGTTTGTGAGGATGCCCGACAGAAAGAAGTATCTGCGACCTATGTTGATCATTATGCCAGTTTCACAAAAGCGTTGGACTATTTACATAAACAAGGACACCGTGAGATTGGTTATTGCATCGGAAGAAGATCCGGCACAAACAGTCTCCAAAGAGAATCAGCTTACAGGGATTTTCTCAAACGAATAAAAGAATCTTACCGAAATGATTTTGTGTTCGATGAATGTTATAAAGTTGAGGATGGTGAACGAGTCGTTTCTTCACTTGTAAAAATGGAGAATCCTCCAACCGCTCTCTTGATTACGAGCGATCAAGTAGCTGCAGGAGTCGTTACCTGCTGTAAAGAACAGGGAATCTCCATTCCAGAGGACTTAGCGATTATCGGATTCGATAATCAACCGATCGCCAAGCTGATGAATATTACTACGATTGACCTTCCTCTTGTAAAAGTTGGTCAACAATTGTTTGACCAAGCCATGACGGAGCAAGTCGCCCACATCGAAGTTCCGACAACGCTAATTGAACGCGAAACGGTATAATGTGAAACCCTCAAATTTTAGCGTACGTCTATGAGATAAAGGGGGATGAATATGAAAACTTTTTGGAGTTTACTATTCATATGTTTCATTACATTGGTTTCTCCATATGCAATCGGTCAGGCTACAAGTTGGGTGGAGTTGAAACCAGAAGTAGTTGTTGAACGAGCAGATGTGGTCGTCAAAGGGACATATGATTTTTCTTCAAAGCCTAAGACAAGCACCTTCATTTTTGGTGGATACGAGTTTAACATCAAT
Organism: Pseudalkalibacillus sp. Hm43; assembly: GCF_051842935.1. GTDB lineage: Bacteria > Bacillota > Bacilli > Bacillales > Fictibacillaceae > Pseudalkalibacillus. The sequence continues at coordinate 2,210,704 of NZ_JBPXRR010000001.1, forward strand.
GAAATTTATAAAGGAGAGACCACAAACCCTGAAATAGTGGGCATTGATGCAGCTGATGTCGGTTGGGCAGAAGATTTTCAGAATGACGGTGGTGAATTCCTTCTGCTTTTAGAAAAAGTGGAAACAGCTGATTTCCTTGTACCTGTTGCTGGACCAAACGGGATGATTCAAGTTAAAAACGGTCAAGTTGAGGAATTTAATCAAGAAAGAAACGTATTTTTTCAGGAATACATCAATTCTAAACCTGTTGTAAAATCAACAACTACTTCTACAGTAAACCAATCCCACAATGCTAATTGGTTTTACATAAGTCTTATCGTTGTACTCATTATTTCAGCATATCTACTAATAAGAAAAAAACGGACGCAATCTTAGCGTCCGTTTTCCATTGTTTCTTAAGGTTTTTGATGGGTTACATATGTGCCTGCGATAAAGTCATGGATGGATCTTTTGTCTTCTCTTAAACCGATCATGAAAGCACTGACGATGAAGCCTATTCCAAGCGTAATAGTGTATACAAGAGTGGCAACAACTGTACGCATCAACATCGTACCAATCCCTACCTTATCTCCATTCACTTTCGCAATACGTATTCCTAAGATCCTTTTTCCAATCGTGTACCCCGTCCATACGACTGGGAGAATCAAGCCATATAGGAAGCTTGTAATGGAAGTAAACGCGTTTTCTTCCATCGTTCCGAAAATCATGTAGCTGATTAAGCCGAGTGGTATTCCAACAATAAATGCATCTAAAATAAGTGCTAATAATCTTCTCCAAAATCCTGCTGGTTCTGAAATCATGTGTTCTCTCCCCTTTTTAGTTTTGACTTGCTTGTTTCAACAATTCTGCTATTTCTCGATTTCCGAATTGGATGGCATGCATAAGTGCTGTCTGATTGTCCATATCGACCATTTCAAGGTCTGCCCCATTATCAATCAACAATTGAACCGTCTCGATGTTGTCACTGAAGACCGCATAAAAAATCGGTGTCATCCCACCAAAATCCTGGTAATTCAAATCCGCTCCAGCCTCGACTAATCGCTCCACGGTTTCTGTACTTGCGTATTCTGCAGCAATCATGAGTGGGGTCATACCTGAATAATCTTCATAATTCGAATCTGCTCCAGCTTCCAATAACAACTGGACCATTTCATCGTTTCCATCTTGCACAGCCCAGTGCAAAGGTGTGAATCCTTGAGAATCTTCAACATGAAGGTCCTCACCAATTTCAATCAAAGCGACTACTTCATCACGATCCCCTTTTACAACCGCATTAATCATTGGTGGCGGTTCATCCATAAAAGCGAAACTCTCTTCTGCATCCGCTAACATATCTTGAAATGAAAAGCGTTCGATGAGTGAATAGGCTCCAAAGACCACCGCACCAAATACAAGGACTGCTCCAGCTCCGAGTACCCAAGCCTTGCCTACTGATTTCTTTTCTACGGCAAAACCTCTATCCTCAGCAAAAAACAGTTCGATTTCACGAATTCGTTTTGGAAGTGGTGGATGTGTGGATAAAATTTCACTGAGCCACACGAAGAACCCTTTCTCTTGATCAACTTGTTGTAGATAAGCTTGGCGATCCACATGTTTGAACAGCGATTTACCGATTGCAAAAATCGTTAGACCATTGGCTCCCGCTTCTGGTTTTTCAGTGTAATAGGCAGCATACCGATCACAAGTATATTCACAAGCGCGTAAATACAGTTCAGCTAGGCCCGGAATCCACATTGCCGGTAATAGAACTAATAATTTGGATAAATGCTTTCGCTTAATATGGGCTAACTCATGAGCAATGACGAAATCCAGCTCGTCATCTGCTTCCCTTTCGATCAGCTCGAAAATTTCTGAATAGAGGACGACCATGTTTTTACCAAAAAAACGGGTCGCAAATGCATTGAGCATCCCTGAAGATTCCATGACATAGACATCCGGTACATAGGGGATATCCATTTTTGCACACAATTCTTTCGTGCGTTCATACACTTGAGGAAATTGATGTTCACTGAGCTTCACAGCATTCATACGAATGTTTCCAATCATCAACGCTGTAACGAATAAAGACATACACGCGATAAAGAGCGCAATGAAAATCCCAATGATTGAAATGGATAATAGAATGTATGTAATCATGCTGATGGTTAAGACCAACCAGAAATATTTTTTCTCATTCTTATGTACCAACTCGTTGGCAGCTATGTTTTGATTCATTCTGTTCTCCCCCCTTCCTTTTGTCAATTGTTGTAAGCCAAGATAAATTATACAACTAAAATAACAAAAGGGGGAGAAAAATTTTTTACTCAAATTATGGTAGATGATGAGGTGATGTCTTTATACAGTCGTCTTTTGGATTCACTTTCAAAAAAATAAGCAGGTTCGTTTCCTATAAGCTTCATTCGTAAATTATTAATATATAACGCTGTTCCATTCGGTATAGCTACAATAGGTCTATCAATCTGCCGGAGAGAGTCTTTTATCTCATGATCGGCTTCCTCCGTGTAATGGCACCAGATCAGCTTACCTTTGAATAGTTCTAATCCCGTGTATGCATTAGGATTAGGCTGAGGATCATCACCCACATAGAGATGTGCAATCGTTTCACAGAGAATCAATGCACCAGCACTTTGCCCGTATATGATTCCTCCACCTTCAAAATATTGCGTTACGACTTTTGAAAAACCGGTCGCCTTGAATGCCTCTAAGAGTCTTAACGGATCTCCACCACTCATATAAACACCTGAATACTGTTTTAAATCATCAAGTGTCTTTCCTTCAAAATCTGTCCACATCTCAATCTCTTTAACGCCAAGTGGATTGAACATGCTTTTTACATAATCAAGGCACTCTTCATATGGTCTGAATGAGGGATCTCCAGCAATGGGTATGTAAAGGATAGAAGGGCTCGCGTTCAATTGTTCAACAAAATGTTTGTTAATCGGCGCTGACTGTACTGCATTCCCTCCACCTGAAAGTAACAATTTGCCCATGATAACCTCCCTCTGTCAGTTGATTCTGGAATAGATACATGTGTCAGTTAAGCGCTCTCCATCTACGGACACATCATCATTTCGCATGATTCCTTCCAGAGTGTAGCCCAATCTCTCTGGAATGGACCGGCTCTTCTTATTTTCCGATTCACATTGAATTTCCACTCTTCTCATACCCAAGTCTTCAAGAGCAAAGTCTGTCAGCCTGCCGACCGCTTCAACCATATACCCCTGACCACTGAACCGAGTATCAATCCAGTAACCGATTTCAAGCTTCGGGACTTCCCAATCAATCTCATGGAAACCTGTACTTCCAATGAACTCTTTCGTTCCCTTATGAAAAATAAGGTATCGCAAGCTGGTACGCTTTACAAAGTTCGCATGTGCTTCTCTAATGTTAAGCTCTGTATCCTCAACAGTCGGTACTGTCTGTACAAACGGCAGCCATGGCTTCAGTTCCTTTAAAGATGCTAGGATGGCAGCATTCACTGCTGTACCATCTCCACACTTAGGCATACGCAGAATTAATCTTTCAGTCTCTAAAGTCGTTTCAATTTCTCTTAAAATCGGATTCATGGTGCTCCCCCTTTTTACTGAAAAGACTCTCGCCTACTAAACGAGAGTCAGTCAAATAAATTAATAGATATGTTATCATTATTTTCCAGTATGTCAATGTTACTTAATAGATTTATACCTTCTTACCGAATCGACTATGTTTTTCAAATAACCCCCACCACTTTCATCAATTTTGCTTCTTGCCATTCAATTCTTTTAGTAAGGCGATGATTTCTTCATTTTGTTCAATTTGTTTATCGGTGTTCATTTTGACAAACTTGATCCACCGGACAGCAAATACTAGAACAATAATGGTGAGTATAGTCCAGATTTCCAATGTCACCCCTCCAACTCAATTAATCTGTTATTTCTGCAAAAGCTCGAACTGGAAACGTACCGAAGTCTTTAATTTTCGGTGGGACAGCATAAAAGAGAAAATCTTTCCGTTTCAGTTCATTCAGATTACACAGATGTTCCACAATCAAGATCTCTGCACCAAGTAAAATGGTATGTGCAGGACGAGTATTACCGGATGTGTCATCAATATTAACGGAGTCAATCCCAACCAGTGTTACCCCGCTTTCCTTCAGGACATGTGCGGCTTGTTCAGTTATGTAGGGATGGTTTTCAAAGTATTGGTCGGTGTTCCAATGTTGGTCCCAGCCTGTCTGAATGAGTACAGCTTTACCCGCAAGATCAAGCCCTTTAAAATAGGTTTCATCAATTTCTCTAACCGTCTCCTCAATATGTATGATGATACCTTCTAAGCCAGCGAATTTATCTACGACAACTTCACTCAAATCTTTACCATCGTCATATCGGTGAAAAGGTACATCTACATAGGTTCCTGTGTTCGAAACCATTTCAATCTTACCGATCTGAAATTCAGTTCCATCTTCATACATGTCTTTTGATTCTTCTCTACTTAGATAGTCACATATGATAGGCGCAGGGAGCCCTTTGTACGTTATCATTCCATCCTCAATCGTATGGCTCAGGTCTATGAATGTTTTTTTCCCCACTCTTCTATCCCTCCCTTTTATCCAATCCCTTAACCCATGTTGTGGGGTTCCCATTCTCTTCTTAACAATGAAAAAGAATAATGGTCGTAATACTGGCCCCGGAATAGATGTTTCTCTCTGTATATTCCTTCATTTTTAAAGCCAAGTGATTTCAAAAGCTGGATAGAAGCTTCATTCTCTATAGCGGTAAAGGCATTGATGCGGTTCAGGTTCATATTACGGAACCCACTTTCAATCGCCTGCTTCAAAGCTTCCTTCATGTATCCTTGCCTCCAATACTCATGCCCTAAATCGTATCCGATTTCAGCTATATGATTGGTTCGATCCCACAAATGAAAACCACAAGTTCCAATGGAGTTTCCGTCTTCTTTCTTTACTAGAATCCATCGATTATACCCTTTAGCTGAGGAGTCATGGTAGGAATTCACGAGTTCCTGAGCCTCTTCTTTATTTGCTATCGGTTCTTCATCATATAAGTATTTACAAACCATCTCATTACTGAAATGCCGATAAATAAAATCCGTATCCTCCTCATTTATCCCTCTCAACCTTAAACGGTCCGTTTCTAAATCTGGAAAAACATGATGTTGATTCATATAATAATCTCCCATTTCATTGATTTGTGATGTACTTCTCCATCCGTATATCTGTCCACATTTTATTTTGGTAATAGGTAAAATCGGGAATCCGCCCAATCTCTTTGTATCCTAATTTCCGATACAATTTTTGCGCTTGATGATTGAATTCAAAAACCCCCAGTTCAATCCGGTGGAGTCCTTGATGTTTAATTTGTTCCTCCAAGTACTGCATAGCGTGATGCCCTACACCTTTTCCCCTAGCTTCCTGCTCACCTATTGTAATACCAACCCAGGCAGTTCCGGGTTCCTTGATAAACAAGTGTTCTGGGTCTACCATGTAATTCATTTCTCCAATTAACTGATGGTCAAGATAAATCAAATAGATATGTAAGTGCTCTAATCGTTGTTGTAAATCCTCAATTGTAAGTTCCCGCTGAAGCTCTAGTTCAGCCTGACTAGGGTTAGGTCGTGTAAACGGAATTAAAGCAAGATCATTTTCCCATCGGTTGTATGCTTCCACTATCTCTGGAGTAGGTGCTGTCAGTTTGCTAAATTGAAGATTCATAGGATGCTCCTTCCTCTCTTTTGGTTGCTACCAATGTAAAAACACCAGGTAATCGATCCTCAATCTTTTCGGGTGAACCAGGTGGAAATGCCCACTTGATCCCTTGTTCTTCATCTAGTGATTTGATCACCAAGCCAGTATCAACAAGAGCAGTCACAATTTCACCTAAGGTCCACCTCCGGATTTTATTTTGCTTCAAGGTGGTCCTCTGGTTTTCTGATAGCAGTTTACTAAAAGCGACGTCGACCTCTACAAGCTCTTCAGAGAAGTAGTTTCCAGTCGCTACACAAGTACCACCCTCAAAGTTTAACATCTTAGAGACAAAAGGATGATAGTCTCGCAAAATGAAGGTTCCACCAGGTGTAAGTAAGCTTTGTATCAACCTGAATAACGGTTTTAAGTCTACAAAGTAATGCAAAACCCCTAGTTCTAAAATTACATAATCAAAGTAGCCCAGCTTGTGTTCTTGTGGTATGTCTAGAACATCTGAAACAATGTATTGGATATCAACATTGGCAGCCTGAGCTAATTCAGTAGCATACTTTGCATTGTCCTCTGAAATATCGACAACCGTTACATCCGCTCCTAATAGTGCAAAAGCTACCGCTTTATTTCCCTTTGATCCCAGGAGGTTTATAATTCTCGATCCTTCAACATTCACCATGTAATTGAGATAATGAGAAACAACCTTTTTCGGTTTTTTCATTAATTCTTCTGCGTACACACCCGGAGTACCGTGCCGATTCACCCATGCCTGGTAAGCAGCCTGGCTCCAACCAGCTTTATTAATGCTACTTAATGTGTTTTGATCCATTAATCCCTCTCACACCTTATTAAAAATCTCTTCAACTTGTATTCTCTAGTGGTATAACAATCCCTCTTCATGTATATAAAAGAAACGGATCCAAGGGTGACAAAGCTTATTTCTCACTTGTATCATTTATAGCTTTTTCTAAACGGTTCAACTTACCTTTAATATGGGATAATTCTTTAAAAATTTTCTTTGTATTTCGGTAAGAGTCAATTGAAACTGTAATTGTCAATACGAGAATAATGAGAAGTAATATGTTTTGCATAGTCCACCTCTGTCAGGAATTGTTTCTTAATTCTTTAAGTGGTGATTAAACCATTTCTCAATCTCAATTGATGATTCCTTGAAATGACTTGAAATGGAATGATCGGCATCAGGGTATTCTACAAATCTGTAATCCTTGTTATTCTTCTTAAGTTCTTTTGTAAGTGTACGAGCTTGTTCAACTGGTACTTGTTCATCTTTCGCACCGTGTACAATGAGTATCGGTACATTAATTTCATCCGCCCAATAGACCGAAGAACGCTTTTCATATTCAGCTTTTTCTTCTTTAGGTGTGCCTACTAACTCTTCTAGCACACTCTTCATTTTTTCTCCTCTTTTATTGTATAAATCGAACAAATTACTTGTACCGCTTATTACCGCTGCTGCATCGATGTCCATATCATTTTTTATAGCAAGATAGGTCATCATTCCGCCACGAGAAATACCAAGCATTACTTTTTTGTTGGAATCAACATACGGAAGTTCTTCTGCTACTTTCTGGAGATTAAGAACATCATTTATATCGGATCCTCCAAACTCTTCTTCTCCTTCTCCTCCATCATTTCCTCTGTATTGGGAAGCAAGTACTACATAACCTTTTTCTGCCCAAAAAGCTAAATAGTTAGATAGAATTTTCTCTTCAAGCTTGTCGTATTCTTTGTTTCCACCTCGATTGAAAATCAATAAAGGTAACTTGCCATCTATTTTCTTAGGTTTTACTATAAAACCTGCAACTTCAAAATCATCACTTAAATACGTAATTCTTTTTGCTTCAACATTTTTAGAATAAGGAGTATCAAAAAGTATATAATCTTCCTGATTCACAATCACTGGGTGTTTTGTTTTTTCCGGATTTGAGCAACTACTCAGTATCAATAAGCTTAGACATATGTATAACACGTAGCTTGTAAAACGCATATTCCCCTCCAGAAGCTGTTTGTACTAATTAATACGGATATGGATTCTAAAAGTTTCCACAAAAAGAGCTGAAGAGTTACATCTTCAGCTAATCCTATTTCACAATCGAATACAGCTTTAAGTCCCGGTGGGTTCCTTTCACCAGCATGGCTTTTCTTACCGTTCCCTCATAGGTCATTCCCAACTTCTTCATAACCCGTTCTGAACCGTCGTTTTCTAAAAAGCATCTTGCCTGAATGCGAACGAGATCCAACTTTTCAAATCCGAATGAGATGACAGCGTTAGCCGCTTCTGTAATCAAGCCTTGTCCCCAATAGTCTTGTGAGAGGACATAACCGATTTCTGCACTATGATTAGCTTCATCCCACCAAACAAAATGGACGGTCCCGATGAATGCTCCACTTTCCTTATGTTCTATTCCCCAAGGAACAACATATTTAGGAAGGAATGTCTTGATAAATTGCTTGGATTCTGACAAATTGGTATGCCTCTCCCATGCCACTAGTCTCGTTACGTCGTCATTTGACGCATAATGATGGAGATCTTCCGTATCCTCGAGAGTTATTTCTCTTAGTATGAGACGGTCTGTATTCAACGAAGGAAAATCACTAAATTTCTCTTTCCACTTCATGCGTACACCTCAGTTATTTCAGTTCTATATTATATGACGTTAATACTTTAATCTTCGAATTCTTCCCTGCACTGGTGAATTGATAGATATCACAAAATGAGATTTCCTTTGAGTTGTCTAGAATGAGAGAGCCGTTCACTGCACCTTCTCTACCATGCGTAATAATGCTTTTTATCTCTATCTGAAGCACCTGACGATCTTTGTTCATTTTACATAGCTGATTATAGCAATTCTCTCTCCCATTTATCTTATTCTCTCCAACAATCTCCCACGTGAAGCCATCAGAGATATAGTCGCTTAAAGAATCAAGATCTCTCTTCGCAAAAGCGATGGTAATCTCTTTGATTAGCTTTCCTTTTGGAGAGTTACCACAACTATCAGGGCATATGACGCTGAACTCATGTGGGTCAAGACTTGTATGATCCATCTTCATCAACCTCCCATGTATTCAAGAAAACTGTACAGCAGATTTTTCGATTTGATATTCATTGTTTGAGTTTCTAACGATCACATCGAAGTTCTTTTGATACGGCTGCATGAACAACTCATATTGAATCCTTCGCTCTTCGTGAGATTGTTTTAAGTAGTCGAGATTTAAGCCTCTTTCCTTAATATCACGATCCGTTCTTCTTAGAAATTCCGTTTCGCCATCTGTATAAAAGAATATTTTGATATCTATTAGATCAGGATTAACAAAAGCGACACTAATCCCTTCAATGACCGTCACACGATTCTTAGATGACATCAAAGTGCTTTCTGAATAAGAAGTCCCAATTGAATAGAGATCCAGACCACCCTTAATCATTATGATATCTCTTTCTAGCGCCACTACATTATGGGCAGCGGGATGACAAGCTGTCATTTTAAAATGATGTTTCTTGTTTTCATACTCATAATCAATTTTGGCGTACTTTCTAAGATTAGAGCCAATGATATAAGGGTCGGTGTTCAGGTGATTGACTTCATCTTGGCCTAGAACCTTTACAAGTTGATTGGCAAACGTTGTCTTTCCAGAGGCACCATGACCGGATATGCCAATGATAAGTCTCTTTTTGCTGGTGTTAACCTGTCTTGCAATCTGATGTATAAGTTCTTCCACTTGAGTCCCTCCATAAATAAAAAAGGGCAAATGCTCATGCCCCAGTTATTTTGTATATTGCTAATCTAACCTTGTACGTGTTGCTTCCTCCCAATCCTCTATAGTACCTGAATGTACTTCTGCAAATGATCGCCCATCCATCGTATTAGCTATACCATTTTGAGGCATTACGGTCAGTTCAGTAGAATATCCGCCAATTAATTTATGTTGGCTTTTCATCACATACAAGGATTTCAGGCCATGTTCAAAGCTATATCCTATAAAAGCTTCAACCGTAATTTCCTTGTCGATATATTCACGTATTTCATCTTTCTGCAAACTCCAGATGTAATTATAGGGTTCGTTAAACAGTGTCACTCTATCTAATGTGTAACGATGGTTATCTCCGTTTGACCAAACCACATAATAATCATGATCTTCTACATAACTTCTCGCTTCCTCGCTACTGTTAACGAATATCAAAATTACATAAGTGGTGATTAGGAAGAGAATAACGGAAAAAATTCTAATCTTATTTTTCATGTTAGAAGAACTCATACAATCCTTCATCAAAGTACGCTAGTTCTTCATTTGTAATCTTATATCGCTTATATCCTTCGTAAAAAGATTGGATGTACTCAGTATGATCCGTGAATTTCCGAATGGCGAGCGCCTCATCGAATCTAGGATCTCCCACTGTCATTCCAGCTACATCAATGAACTTGTGTACTTTGCCATCCGTGACAAGTACATTGTCTATCGTACAGTCCCCATGTATCATTGTTTGTTGTACAGGTGTAGGTTTGTTCAATACCAAGTGTTCTAACAGCTGTTTCGTCCCATCTGTATTTCCTTGCCCCACATAAAATTCAGCAATACGAAGTTGCTCATTCAGCCAATTCTTATCGTGCTGAAGGGATTGAATCGGGGAGCTCTCGTGAAAATGATGAAGAAATTCACCAAAGCTCGTAATTAAAGAGCATTGTTCTTCTAAAGTGGCTGATGTTGCTAAAGCTTTTCTTAAGGTAATCCCCTTCTCATAGGACATGATTAAGTGACTTCGATCTTCTTCATCAATAAAGCCATGAAATTTTGGAACGGGGATATTTTCATGAAGGAGCTTTTTTAGTACTTGAGCTTCTGTCTTCAACCAGATTCGATATCTTTCTTCGGTAGAGGTTTTAAGTATGTATTTACTTTCATTTGTAAAAAGTTGCCTTACAGTTGAGGTCCATCCTTGTTCGGCTGGTATATGTATTTTCGTGATTTCACCTATGCTCTCTTCAATTTTTTCTATTAACTGTTGCTCTAACTCATCGACTACGTTCACTTTCATCCTCCCTCACCTAAAACATCAATGGTCGCTATTATTAGATATTAAACAAAAAGAGGCGTAATCCTTTTATCGGATTTACGCCCCTACAGTTGTATTAGGATTTTACTGTTGCATTAATCTTTTGGTCGAAGAATTCTAGAATCCTTCTATATACCTTCATTTCATTTTCTTTCTTGGAGAATCCATGTCCTTCGTCTTCTAGAAGCATGTACTCGACTTCTGTGCCATTTTCTTTCAGCGCGTCAACAATCTGGTCAGATTCTGCCTTCACGACCCGCGGATCATTTGCACCTTGGATAACGAGCATCGGTTTATTCATTTCTTGCAGATAGGTAATTGGGGAGTCTTCCGTCAATTTCTCTTTATCCTCAACCGGGTCACCGACGAACTTGGCAATCGCAGGTTTCCAATGGTCCGGCACACTGTCAATGAAAGAAAACAGGTTACAAGGGCCGAAGATATCTACGACCGCCTGGTATAACTCTGCATGACGACCGTGAAGGAGCAATGCCATATAACCGCCATAGCTTCCACCCATCAAAAAGACTTTATCTGGATCTACGTAATCATTTTCGATTAACCACTCGATACCCTTTACGTTATCAAGCCGCGGCCCATACCCCCAATCCCGCTCTACCATTTTCATGAATTTCAATCCATAACCGGTCGATCCTCTGAAATTAGGAGCAAAAATGGAATACCCGCGATGCAGCAAGAATTGATACAAGGACCAGAACCTCTTCCGGTCTGCGGACTGTGGTCCTCCATGTGGGAAATGGATAACATGACCGTTTGAATTGTCTTCATGCGCACGATAGAACAATCCTTCAATTTCAAGTCCGTCATAGGATTTATATCGGATTACTTCAGGTTCAATCAACAATTCTTCTGAAACACCTGGGACTTGATTGTTCGTCAACTTTTCCCATTGACTTTCATTAAGCTTCTGGCAATATACATTTGTCGGTCTTTTTGAACCATCGCCAAGCAAGTAAAGATTCCCTTTTGAGGAAATCGCGAGTTTGTTGATGAGATGAACAGGGATGTCCTTTTGTTCGTAGGTTTCTTTACTCAAGTCATACACATAGAGCCGGTCTTCAACCCCACTCGAGCTGACGATGTATAATCGGTTATTCTCTTTATCCGCCTTTACAGTCGTTAAGTCCTCCTGCTCGAGTTCTAACACTTTGGAGAATTCCTTCGTATGTAAATTAAACTTCGCCAAATAAGAAAAATCAGATCCAAAGTTTGTCGTAAAGTAAAGAATGTCATCGGTGAAAAAGACGGCTTCCATAATCATGAATTCTTCTTCACTTGGCGGTGTTAAAGATACATCCTCTCCATTCATTCTTACAAAAGCGAGCGTATGAGAGTTTGTATAATGCTTTGAGTAAACGATTTTTTTTTCATCTTCACTTACTGCCATGATATCAATGGCTGCATCCGTTCCCTCAATCAGGGTGGTAACCTCTTCTGTTTCTAAGTTGTAGCGGTACAAGTTAAGGTACGTTGGATTGCCTTTCGAAGATGTGTAGTATAACCGCTTACCATCTTCTGAAAGACTGCCGAAATAGTGTTTTACACCTTTCTCTTCACGTAATGGAAGCAATGCTCCTCCTTGTGGTTGAAGCGCATATAGCTGGATGTCTTCATCTCCATCAAAGTCAAAGCCAGCAACTATGAAGTCACCCTTCTGATCATAATGAAGCGCATGACACTTTTGATTGGAGAATGTTAGTGGATATGGGTACTTATTAGGAAGGTCCATCCCCCATAGATTGAAATGCCCATTAATGTTCGTACTGATGACTAGCTGCTCTTCATCCGGGCTTATGACAAAATCGTTGATGGTTAATGTCTGAAAGAATTGTTCTACATCTGGTTTCGGAAAATTCAACATGTACAGCCTCCTTGAAAACTCATATTCTTGGTACTTTTCGACAAAAGGTAATATTTACCTCTTTTTTATTTTTCCTATCTTAACCTTGTTGGCTGTCTCTATTTTTCAACGTAAAATGAAGATAGCAATAAAGGTTAAGAACAAAATTTCAGGGATTGGTATTGTGGATATAGGCAGGTGAATGGATATGGATTATGTGGTATGTATACAGCGTACGCTCGATTACATCGAAGAAAACCTTCAAGAACCGATTACACTTGAGGAGTTGGCTTCAATCGCTTGTTTTTCTCCGTTCCATTATCATCGGGTTTTCCAAGCCATGGTTGGGGAGCCTGTGATGGTTTACGTGAGAAGGAGAAAGCTGACGTTTGCAGCAGAACGACTTTATTTTTCAGATGATAAAGTGATTGATATTGCCCTTGATGTGGGCTTTCAATATCACGAATCGTTCAACCGTGCGTTTAAAAAGTACTTTGCCGTGACACCGAGGCAATACCGTAACGCCACTAGCCTTTCTGGTCCATTACGTGCCAAAGCCTGCTTAAATCCTAAACTCATATCAGGAGGTAACACAATGGAACCGAAATTTGTTACAAAACCGGCTTTTCACATCATTGGCTACGAACTGAAAACAAAGAATCAAGATGGGCAGAACAACAAAGACATCCCAGCATTCTGGCAACAGTATATTCAAAATCAATTAGGCTCAAACATCCCGGACCCGCTTCACAAAAATGTCGAGCTTGGCATTTGTACCGACTTTTCCCCTGAAACAGGTGAGTTCGTCTATATCATAGGAATGGAAGTAGCAGAAGGAACTCAAGCCCCTAATGGTATGGTGTACAGAAGTTTCCCGGAGATGGAATACGCCGTGTTCACAACACCGAAAGCAAATGAGGAATCGTTCCCCTCTTCCATTCAATCCACCTGGAATTATGTATTTACCGAATGGTTCCCACAATCCGGATATGAACATGGAGGGACATTTGATATGGAGCGTATGATGAAAGATGTCACGGATCAGAAAACATACAGATGGACATCTACATTCCTGTGAAAAAACAGACCGTGAAAACATGACTACCGCAGGAAAAAAGCCCTATTTCTTCATTGAAATGGGGCTTTTCCCTTTTTGTAATCATTGAGCCTCTTCATATTCTACTCTTTCAAATACATAGAAAGCTCCAACGATTTCTTCTATCTGTACAACTACATAGGAATTTTCATGTTCGGAAGCTTGGTCTGTTTGTAAAATAGTAATTGCAGTGTCTTTGCTGGATTGTTCCACTTGATTAACCTTAACCACGCTCTTTCCATTTCCTGAGGATATCACAACGACTTTTTTATCATCCGCGGAATCGAATATTTTGTAGCCCTGATACTCTTTTTTATTTGTTTGTAATTCTTTTATGTAACCTGAGACAGTTGGTAGATCCTTGATCTCTTCTTCTTCAAGTACCGAGTAATCAGGGGATTGTGAGCAGCTGGTTAAAATAATCGTTAAACACATCAGGCAAAATAGTATCAATCTTTTCACTTGTAGGGTCCTTCTTTCATATACTTGGAATTATTTATCTATTTTCAACAGAACTTTACCTTCATAATCTCTGCTCTCAATTAATTGATGAGCTTGGGAAGCTTCTTCTAAACTGAATATCTGTGATATTTGGAGGTCCACCTTATTAGAAGCAAACAACTGTATGACTTTTTCTGCAGCAGGAGCAAGTCGTTCTGGATGATGTTTTCTAGTCGTACCCAAACTGAATCCCTTAATGTTTCTACAGCTGCTATGTACATCGTTCGTACTTAAAGATCCCGATTTGCCACTGCTGTTCCCGAACTGAACAAGTGTCCCATAAAGGGCTAAGCAATCCAGACTTGATCTCGACACATCACCTGCAACCGAATCAAAGACAACATTCGCACCTTGATTATTCGTTTCATTTAAGACACCATCCACGAATGTATCGTAAGTATAGACTGAATCAGCCCCTAATCTCTTCACATATGGCTCTTTATCAAGGTTTCCAACTGTTCCTATAATATTTCTGACACCCGCTAGTTTGGCTAGTTGAATAAGCATGGATCCAACCCCTCCACCTGCGCTATGTATGACAATCGTATCTGTCTTTTGTACTTGTCCAATCTCATGTAAAAGAGTATAAGATAATATAGATACGGTTGGCATTGTAGCCGCTCGTTCCATGGAAAGATGATCAGGAATTTCAAAAACGAGTTGTTCGTTCGCAGCAACATATTCTGCGTAAGAACCGTTTTTAGGAAAAGCGATGACGCGAGATCCTTTTGTAAACCTCGAATTTGAAGACACTTCTTCTATTGTCCCAGCAACATCCAGACCCAATATGAAAGGGAAACTACCATTCCCTTTGTTTCCTTTTCGCTTTTTGATATCCGCGTAGTTCACACTTGTATAGGAAGTTCGAATTAATACTTCACCTTCTTTAATTTTTGGTCTTTCAACTTCAGAGAACTGCAGTACGTTCGCATCCCCATACTCTTGTTGAATTACAGCTTTCATATCTGATACACCTGCTTTTTTAATATTGGAAAGTTTAGTCATTACTTAATACTGTCTACTTCTTAATTTAGTTCCCACAGGATCTTCTTCATCCAGTGAATCATTTGATAAGTATACAACTGAATCTAACCTGGTTTGGTTACCTTTATTGAAAGTGATGTTCCATGAATAATTGCCTACCTTTACACAGTCTGTTGTTTTCTGAAGTTTGTTCAGGTCCAAAAGTCTACCAATTAATTCAGGGTCATTTTGAAAAGGTAAGCGAATGGTCATGTTTTCTATGAAAGTATGTTTTTCTTCACTTACGACTTCTTTTCGTTTCTGAAGTTCAATTTTAAATTTCCAAGGAGTCGTAACAAATGTTCTCCGTTCTCCCTCATTAACTGTCCACTTTAATTGTGTTGCGTTGTCTATAATCTGTTTGTACTCCGTATCACTTACTAGAACACCGATGTGATCGAACATATCCCTTTTCCCTTGACCAAATGTGATATTGGTTTGACCTTTTACCATTTCAATAATTCTAAACTGAATGCCTTTGTCTCTGAAGTCTTCCCACGTTAACGGTGGATTGAATTGTTGAAACTCTCCATTATATCTGCCGACTCTTAAAGTAGTTTCAAAACCCAACCGTTCATAGAATTTTTCCATCTCTTCCGGTCGTTCTGTCCACCAATGGTAATGAAATAACTGCATTCAACCAGCCTCCTTGATCCTAGTTAAGTCTATAACTCTATCTT
Organism: Pseudalkalibacillus sp. Hm43; assembly: GCF_051842935.1. GTDB lineage: Bacteria > Bacillota > Bacilli > Bacillales > Fictibacillaceae > Pseudalkalibacillus. Next base: position 2,226,631 of record NZ_JBPXRR010000001.1, read on the forward strand.
TAGAATACAAGTAAAAACATAGGATGGCTTCCGATATAGGATGGAAAATAGCTACAACTTTTGATGTAGAAGGAGTATCTACGACTCAATGTATTCCACAATAAAAGACGGGAACCCTTTTGACTGCCCGTCTTCTGTACTGGATTAATTCTACTAATTGTCTTACTTAATACAGTCACTATCAGTCATGCATACCTTTTCCATCAAGGATATGCTGTACATATTTTTCAATCCTTGACTCCCGGGTTTTCGATTGTTTTGCTTTAGAAAAATAGAGTGTATACGCTCTTTGCCGTCCAGGCGTTAATGCTTCAAAGGCATTTTGTAAGTCGGGTACTTCACGGAATTTATTTTGGAGTTCTTCAGGAATTTCAATCTCTGTTTTCTTTTCTACTTCCAAACCAGCTTTTTCAACTTCAATAGCTTCCAGAATATAGTCTTTTAGAATGTCTTCCATTTCAACTATTTCTTGGACATTCGTAAACCGTATCTGACGCGCTGACTGTACATTCTCTGTCTGTTGAATTAGTACTCCATGTGGATCCTTTAACAAAGCCCCTTTATGAAACAGAAGTGCGCAATATTCTTTGAATCCATGGATTAATACAATGTTCTTTCCTTCTAACGTATAACATGGATGCATCCACTTAAAATCCTCGGTCAGTCCGAAATCAAGAACAATCTTTCTTAACAACTCGAATTCTTCTTTCCACTTAGTGTCCTTCCTTAAGAATCCGTCAACCTTACGATTCATCTGACTTTCTGTCATCCAATGAACACTCCTTCTTTTTTGTATGTCTTATTTTCCTTCATACTCAATTGGATGTGTATTTCTTCTTGGAAGAATATTGATACAAGATTAGACCTTTAGGGATCCACGAAATCCTCTGGCAGCATAGTAGGATTCTGCACCATTGTGATAAACGAAGACATGACCGAATCGACTATCACAAAAAAGCGCACCACCTAATTCTCTAATATCATGAGGGGTTTGCACCCAACTCGAGGATTTCAAATCGAAATTGCCAAGCTCCTGCAATCCTCTGTACTGTTCTTCAGTAAGGAGTTCTATTCCCAATTGTGCGGCCATATCGATGGCGTTGTTTTCAGGTTTATGTTTTTTTCTTGATTCAAGTGCTTCACGGTCGTAACAAACACTTCTCCGCCCTTTAGGACTTTCCGCTGAACAATCATAAAAAATGTAGGTGTCGTTCTCTTGATCATAATCAACTACATCGGGTTCTCCACCGGTTCTTTCCATTTCATTAAGCGACCATAGTTTTTCTTTATTTGAACTCAATTTTCCTTCTACTTTGGACCATTCCAGACCTTCATGTCGATTCATATTGTTTTCAAATCGTTCTTTTAACACGCCAAGTAATTCTTCACTTTGTTCTAGGGACAACTCTGTTTTATTTTTCACAGTCATAACCGTTCCTCCTTTAATGCTCCGCTTATCAGTTATCCTATATTTCAAGTTAAAGGTGTGAAATTCCTTTATGGGATTAAAAAACATATAACGCTTTACGTAACAGGTTCTTTTATGAGGTAACAGAATGCAAGATCACATACTAAATAACAAGGTACATAAAATTCATGTACGGATTCACAATAAAATTCACAACAAAAAAGCTTGGAGGATCTCCTCCAAGCTCTTTTCTTTCTAAAAGTTACTCCATTAAAGCCCCCTTTTCTTGAATAAAGACTTATAAGTCCTTTTCTAAACAATAGTGTGGTTTTCCTTCAAGAATTACTTCTTTAAACTTTTTGAAACCTAGTTTAGTCCAAAACATTAAACCTTTCTCATTCTCCTTATGTACTGCCAAACGTAAACTTTTCTTTTCTTCTAGTCTAATTATATTTTCTAAATGTCGAAATGCTTCAAGAGAGTTTCCAGAACCTTGAAACTGCTTATGAATTACAAACAAACTTATCCAAGGTGTATTATCAGTGGGATTTTCTATGCAGTAATCGACTAAACCAATGTACTTTTCAGACTTCTTGATTAATAATCTAGTGGTATTTAGCTTTTTTGATTCTTCAAACTCAGAATTTATATCTTTAAAACTAATAGTTTTTTTATTCTTGGACAGAAGGTTATAGGAAGAATTTGAATTCATAATTTCTAACTCAATTTTCCACTTGTTTATTTCGTTCTTTTCAAAAATCATCACTATTATCACCTTTCTACTTCCAGTGTCATTAATCTCTCCTTATCTTTCATTTAAGCAAGCTCTCCTGATTGTTTAAAAAACCAACTCTTATAATCAATTTTTAAGAGCCCATACACATCAACGTCTTCATATTTATTTTGTAAAAGTCTATTTTGTTTTAATCTTCCTTCTTTTTGAAAGCCAGCTTTTACTAAAACAACGCTTGAAGCTTTGTTCCTAGAAATAGCTGAGGCCCATACTTTGTTTAAATCCAATTGATTAAATCCAAATTCAATAATCCTATTTACAGCTTCTGTTGCAAACCCGTTCCCCCAATAATCTCTACCAATCCAATAACCAAGTTCACCCTTATTATTATTCTTATCAACTCTTAAAGTGATCGTTCCAATTATTTCATTTTCTTTCTTGTTTACTATTTTTAGAGGGTACTCGAGTCCCTTTTGAATCTGTTCTGGTTGAATAGCAATCCACTCCTCAGCATGTTCTAGCTCATAAGGAAAAGGAAGATCCAGAATAGTAGCTAATTCTATGTTATTTGCTAACTCCTTAATTCTGCTTGAATCTACTATACTAAATGGCTGCATTGTTAATCGTTCTGTTTCTAACTTCAAAGACATATTAAAGTACCTCTTCTCAACGACATTTCCCAATGGGTTGTTTGATGCGATTTAGACCCAATTATTTCAAAACAATCATGATAAGGCAATCCTTATTAGTAAAAAGAAGAGAGCTAACCTTTATTAATGATTAGCCCCCTTTAACGGAAGATTTGATATCAAGATATTTCAATCGCTGTTTATTAACAATCATTCTTCCTTAACTGCATACGATTGATTTCTAATTACTATCAAGCGAGGGGACGGTTCTTATGCTTCATGTTGGAAGCGTTCGAACCGTCCCCTCGCTTCCAATCTAATACCAATTATTTCAAATAGATGACTGTAATACAATCTTTTAAATGAAATAAGGGAACGTATATCTTCAATCATTAGAGACACGAGTGATTCAAGATATACGTCACAATGTGTCACTTCATTTATTAATTAGAATTCATCAACTGGAAGAAATATTCAGGTTCATTCGTTTTATTTAGGTTATACCATGAATGTAATGTATTTGGTGTAAATACATCTATTTTTTTAAGTACCTCCATGGCAAATTCCAGCGGAGCTATTCCTGATGCGGTAACTAAATTCTCATCAGATATGGCAGACTCGAAATCATAAAATTTTTCTCCTTTATAGTTAGGACTTACCATTTTGGTATATTCTAAGTCATTACTTGTGTGCCTTCTAGTATCTAAGTATCCCCTATTCGCGAGGGCCTCAATGGCGCCACAAATTGCAGCAACAATCGTGCCATTCTTTAAAGCCTGGCCGATTTTTTCCAAGATAGGCTGATGAATGTCTTCACTCCAAGTAGTCCCTCCTGGTAAAATTAAAAGATCTTTACGCTCAAGTGTAATTTCATCAAAGGACATATCTGGTTTTATGCTCAGCCCTCCCATCGTCGTAATCATTTCTTTATTAGCTCCTACTGTCATTACTTTTAAAGGTGCTAAATCTTTTTTGAAATACCTTCCTGAGTTTAATTCAGCAATTAAATATCCATATTCCCAGTCTGACATAGTATTAAATACATATAAAAAAACCTTTTTTGTTTGCATCCAATAACACTCCAATCACATTTGATATAGCCAGTATAATAAAACTTCCCTGACATTTAGCGTCAGGGAAGTGATTATACTTCATGAAATTTTATTAATTCCGACAGAACTTCAACAAGGCGTTTCTTTAGACTGATTGGCTCAATCACTTTAATAGATTGATTGTACGGTAAAAGTAAATAAGGTACATATGTATGGATTATATCTTTTTCAAGAAGAAAAACGGCTCGATTTGAAGTCCTTTCTTGTAAATAATGTCCTAAAAACCAATGTTGACAAATATCATTCAATACACTTTTATCCCCACTAATAACGAAAGAAATCCCCCCTTCCTTATCTTCTATAGCTGGAAGAAGATTTCTTGTAAAAAAGTCACGTGCTGAGAAATTTTTGGGCCGGTTAAACTTATTTTCGGTTAGCATTAGACTTTCAATGCGATCTACTCTAAAACTACGGATATCATTTCTAAAATGACAAAATCCAATCACATACCACTTATTATTCCAATAAATCATTCTATACGGATCGACTAATCTATCATCTAACTGTTTTTCGCCACTTTTATGGTAAACAAATTTTATTGAGTACCCGTCAGCTACGGTCTGCTCCAACTCCTTCAAAAGTTGTTCCATAGAAAGTGAACATGATCGACTGATCACTTCAAGACTCGTTAAATGTTGGTTTATCTTTGTTTTCTGCTCTTTATTTGAGAAGTTATTTAGTTTTGAAAGGGCTCTATTTAGTGCCTCACCACCATAATATCCGGCTTCTTCTGCAAATACAGCAGCGTGAAATAGTGAAGTTTGCTCCTCAAAATCAAAAAAAAGAGGAGCTTCAATAAAATTGTTCAATAAAGTGTATCCACCATTATGTCCTGGTTCTGAAATGATAGGTACTCCACTCGTTGAAATCGTATCAATATAACGATACACAGTCCTTATATTCATCTCTAACTTTTCTGAAATCTGTTGTGCAGTAATTTTTTCACCTGAACGAAGCATCCATAGAATCGCTAACATATTGTCAATTTTAGGCATATAACTCTACCTCTAAATGAATTTCATTTTCTATCATACTTTTCCTATTTTTGGTATAACCCATCAACTGTTCCTTTCCAATAGCTTTCTAAATAATAAGGGCCATCTCTGAACTGAGTCTTCCACAAACCCGTCTCTTGTTTCTTTATTTTATTATGTCTAACTACATCGTCACACTCTTTTTTAAGTTTTCGTGGTTTTTGATAGGATAAAGAAACCATTCACCAATCCATATTTGCTGCACGATCAATTATTTCAAATTCAAATTCTAAGAAAGACTCAAGGTTTTCCTCTGATTTTATAGCATCTTTAAGACGTTTAATATATTCATCGTCATATCTAATGTCTAGTCCGCTTTCTAAAATAGTTAATGGTAGTTTCCAATTTGACTCAAATAAAAAGCTTTCATACTCGTTTATTATTTTACATATCTCATGAAAGTGAATATCATTGATCTGTAGTAGAGAGTAAATCCCACTACTACTTTCTGGAGGCTGAACAGGTATTATTCCCACCCCCTCAATATGTGGAAAGAACGAACCGTTTTTCTTTTCAAATCCTCCATGAGCATATTTATTTCGTAATTCCTTCAAATATTTTAATTTATTAAACCAACTCATATATACTGGATTATCTTGTGGATTAAAAATACGATTATATTTATATGTCCAATTAGCTGAAAGTAAATCAGTAACTTTTTCTATGCTTTTATTAAATTCTTTAAAAGGTAGTAATAGTATTAAAATATGTTCATGAAAGCTAAAATAAGCGTCTAGCATTGATTGGGTATTAAAGATGACTTCCTTTTGTTTTTCTATGTCACGTAGCCTTTTTACACGATCATGATTAATAGGATTTAGATCCTTTGCTTTTTCTCTAAAATATAAATATCTTTGCCTTAATAAACCAGAACGATTTTCTAAAGTAAAATTACCATGGTTAATTGCTTCCTCAACTACTGAATTAAGTAATAAATTGGTTATTCTAATTGCACTATTAACTTTTTTAAACAAATCACCGATTATTTTCTCATCTTGTGTATTAATGGATAATATAAGCCCCATTTTTTCATATGAAAAAACACAATAATAATTTTTAAATCGAAAAGAGATGTCGTATAAAGTTTTATCCCTATCTTTATAGCTGTAATTAAATTCCTTTAACCTGCAAAAAATAATAAAAATCATATAAGGTTCTACATAATCAACAATAAGATCCTTAACCATATATGAACACAAGTTTCCATCGAAATTCTCTTCCAATGATGCTTCTGTTATATCGGCTATACATTTATTAAAGTTCTCCCATAATCCTGGACTCTCCATCATCACCTTGTTTTTAATTGACATTTCTACACCTCATGTCTTTCATAAAAATATAATAAAAATTAATACTAATTTGTTATTCATTCCCCAATCAGTTATTCAACAATCCTGCCCTTTAACGGAATACCATTTATTTCAATTCAGAGGATCTTATGTCCTTTATTTAAAGAAAAAAACACGTAGCTCTTTTTGTGCTACGTGTTTTAAATAGTCATTATTTCGTTGAGTCGCGTAGTTGGATACGGTGTGGGAGAATGACGGTACGATCTTCGACGGTTTCATTGTTCATGAATTTGGTGAGAAGACGCATCGCTACCGCTCCGATATCGTACATCGGTTGAACGACCGTTGTCAGTGTCGGGCGAACCATGGACGCGAGACGCGTGTTGTCGAATCCGATGACTTCCAGATCCTCAGGAATCTTCAAGCCTCTATCTTGTGCGCCATGAATGACACCTAATGCCATTTCATCCGTTCCTACAAATACTGCAGATGGTTTGTCATCGAGGGATAAGAACTTCTCTACAGCCTCAATTCCTGCGTCATACGTGTAGTCACCGATGTAAATGAAGTCTTCCTTCATCTCAAGGTTCGCTTCATCTAAGGCTCTACGGTAACCGGAGAACTTATGATGACCGTTAATCGGGTCTTCGAGTGGTCCTGATACCATTCCGATTCTTTCATGGCCTTGTTCCGTTAAGAAATGGATTGCATCATAAACAGCTTCTGTGTAATTGATGTTCACCGTCGGAATTTCTTGGTCCGGTGAGATCGTCGCTGCAAGGACAATCGGTACCGGTGAGCGTTTGAATTCCTCTACATGTTCTTCCGTAATCGTCCCACCCATGAAGACAATTCCATCTACTTGCTTCCCAAGCATCGTGTTCAGCAAATGGATTTCTTTATCTTTGTTTTGATCAGAGTTGGATAGGATGATGTTGTAGTTGTACATCGTTGCGATATCTTCGATTCCACGAGCGAGTTCAGCAAAGAAAATGCTTGAGATATCTGGAATGATGACACCGACTGTGGTCGTCTTTTTACTTGCGAGTCCACGAGCGACTGCGTTCGGTCGGTAACCGAGTCGTTCAATTGCGTCCAATACTTTCTTCCGAGTTGCTGGTTTAACGTTTGGATTCCCGTTCACAACACGTGAAACGGTTGCCATCGATACTCCGGCTTCTCTTGCAACATCATAAATGGTTGAATTGTTATTCATAACGGCCTCCTATTCTGCACGTTGTTGTTTCCAAACGATGGTCTACTTTTATCTTATCCTAATCTAAAAATTAAATTAAATCTGGATACGATTGTTTCAAAGCGTTAGCAAATTCATTGAATTGATCGATGTCCATTTGCTGAGTGGCATCAGATAGCGCGACAGCTGGATCTGGATGGACTTCAGCCATGACGCCGTCCGCTCCAATGGCAAGTGCAGCTTTCGCTACTGGGAGCAGGATGTCACGTCGCCCGGTCGAGTGCGTCACATCGACAAACACCGGTAAGTGTGTTTCTTGTTTCAAAATCGGTACAGCTGAAATATCGAGTGTGTTTCGCGTCGCTTTCTCATAGGTCCGGATTCCACGTTCACAAAGGATGATGTCACCATTTCCTTGAGACATGATGTACTCAGCTGCGTTCATGAATTCCGAAATGGTTGCGGAAAGGCCGCGTTTCAGCAAGACAGGCTTCGATGCTCGTCCAGCTTCTTTCAACAGTTCGAAGTTATGCATGTTCCGTGCACCGATTTGGATGACGTCGACATACTCGGTCGCTTCCTGGATGTCTGCTGGATTCACGATTTCACTGATCACAGCCAGACCGTGTTTTCGGGCTACATCTCTTAAAATTTTCAAGCCTTCCATCCCTAGTCCTTGGAAGTCATATGGAGAGGAGCGAGGTTTGAATGCACCTCCACGCAACAGTTTCACGCCTTGTGCTTTGACTGCTTCAGCGACTGCGTCGACTTGCTCATAATATTCGACGGCACAAGGACCTGCGATGATTCGTTGTCTGCCATCGCCGATCGTTTCACCGAGTACATCGACAATCGAATTTTCAGGTTGGTTTTTACGTGATACGAGTAAAGCCTGGCGATGCTCGTCTTCTTGCAGCTCTAGACCAGCTTTAAAGATCTGCTTGAACAAGTGTTGCAAAGTAGTCGTTTCTAATGGACCGCGGTTATGTTCTGAAATAAGATTCAGCATGTGCCGCTCACGAACTGGCTCGTAGCGATTCATCCCTTGCTTCTTTTTTACATGACCGATTTCCTGGACGATTTCGGCACGCTTGTTCAGCATCTCAACTAATTGCAGATTTATCTGATCGATTTGTTCTCGTAAGTGGTCGAGTTCTTGATTGCTCATAATTTCACTTCCTAGAATATAAGTAAGCCATTGTTACTAAGAATGATTCAATACTAGTTTAGTCTACCTTGCGGGTGACGTCTACCTTTGAGCACTTTTCAGAAAAAATCAGATATGTTGTTTCGTCAATTGGTCCAATTTATCGTAAGTGATGTTCCAATGAGAGTCATGGAATACCACTTGGTCCCCATTGAATAGGAAAAGCTGTGGAGATTCGTGCTTCACCCCATATTCTTCGGCAATCTGATTGGATAATGGACGTGATTCTTGAACGTTCAAGTAATAGACAGAAATATCTTGATGATCCTTTGCAAACTTCTCCACTTCTTCATAAGCAGAACCGCTGATCGGACAAGTCGTACTGTTCTTTAGAAAGTAAAATGGTTTGGATGTATCAATGGACTTAAATTCATCCCAACTCGTGATTTTTTTCATGAATCATTGCTCCTTTTGTAAAAATGTCTATGTTTATCAGTTGCCTTCTAAAAAATATGCTCTTTTCCTAAGGATTGCTGCTTTTAGGTGTTTTTATAAAAAACATCTTGTGTAATTTGATTGGAGAGTAGGGTGCGAGACTCCAGCGGGATCAGCGGGACAGGTGAGACCAATCAATGTCGCAAAGCGACGAGTGGGCTCACCGCACGCCCCGCGGAAAGCGAGTACCTGAAGCGGAAATCAACAACTCTCAAGAGCAACAAAGCTCGCGAAAGCAGCCAACAAATAAAAGTGCCGGACAGACTCAAAAATGAAATTCGCCATCCATTTGAGCACGCCGGCACTTCTATGTTCTTACCTTTTAACGATTATTTATATTCAGGCGTATGCTTTTCTTCGTAGTTCGTTTCCATCTCGTCTAGTTCTTTGTTAGGTGTTTGCATTGCGTCTTCAATCGCATCCGCTTTACCTTCGTTGTATTCTTCTTCAAGCTCATCCATCTTGTCTTTGTTTCTCCAATTGGTGTAATCAGTCTTCACGTTGTTGGAGAATTCTTTCACTTTGTTGGCAGCCTGGGAAGTTTGAGTACTGACGGATTGTGCAAGGTTGGAAGACTTCTCCTTAGCCATTGTTGCTACTTCAGTACTTTTGTCCTTCAATTGTAAAGCCTGGTCGTTGAGATCCGTACGAAGCTCTTTACCAGTCTTAGGAGCAAGTAGAAGTGCTGTTGTTGCACCTACGATACCTCCAATTAATGTTCCAATCAAGAAGTCCTTCGTGTCAATGTTAGAGTTTTGGTTGTTCTTGTCATTTGTCATTTACAATTCCTCCTCTATTTTGGTTCTGTCGTACGCTCTATTCTTCTGTTTCTAAGTTTGAATTTTTCATAAATATCTAATGCTGCATTACTCCACTGCACGACTTGCGAGACTGTATCGGACTTCTTCTCACCTTCACGTGCAATTCGAGTCGAAACATTTTTTACGGAATGACTGACGGTGGAGAGACTGTCTCCGATTTCACGCACACCGTGGAATACTGAGTTAAGGGATTCTGATTTCTGCTGGATATCCTCTGCCAGACGGTTTGTTTTATGTAACAAATCTGTTGTTTCCCTGGATACTCCATCAAGTTGGTTCTCAAGTCCGTCGAGTGTTTTTGCGACATTGGTCAACGTCAATTGGAGTGATTTCAATGTTCGAGAGATAAATACGACCAGTACTGCAAACGCAATTGCAATTAGAGCTACACTTAAATACAAGATTATTTCCATAACGTATACCACCTCCTGTTTAGTATTCCATTTCCCAATCTGTCTATTCCCTAAACTAGTTGTACCCTATTCTAATGAAATTCGCTGCAAATCACAAACAATCCTCCTAGCTTTTTTCTAAAGTTGAAATAAAGTACAATAGAAGTTGGGAAATCATATAGGAAAAATTGAGAGGAGACATGAAAATGAGAGATCCTAGAATTCAAGCTTTAGCGAACAACATCATTACATACTCCGTCGATCTTCAGCCTGGAGAGAAAGTCCTGATTGAGAATACAGGCTATCAGCGGGAGCTCGTCAATGCACTTGTAGAGGAAGCTTACAAGGCTGGCGGTTTTCCATTCGTAAACATCAAAGATGAGACGACGCAACGTGCGTTACTGATGGAAGCGAAGGAAGAGCAATTGGCGTTGCAAGGGAAATTCGAAGAAACGATCATGAAGGAGATGGATGCGTATGTTGCCATCCGCTCTGGCAACAACATTTCAGAGATGTCTGATGTTCCTTCTGAGCAAATGGCGATGTACCAAAAGAAAGTTTATAAAGGTGTCCACCATGGCATCCGTATACCGAAAACGAAGTGGTGTGTACTCCGTTATCCAACACCGAACATGTCCCAGCTTGCAGACATGAGTACGACAGCTTTCGAAAACTTGTACTTCAATGTTTGTAACCTCGACTACAGCAAGATGCTCGATGCGATGGGCCCACTTGAAGACTTGATGAACCGTACAGACAAGGTTCACATTAAAGGACCAGGTACGGACTTGACGTTCTCCATCAAAGACATTCCAGCGATCAAATGTGCAGGACATAAGAACTTGCCTGATGGTGAAGTGTACACAGCTCCAGTACGTGAGTCAGTCAATGGGACGATTACTTACAATTCTCCATCACCTTATCAAGGTTTCGTCTTCCACAATGTAAGCTTCACGTTCAAAGACGGCAAAATCATTGAAGCGAGCGCAAATGATACTGAACGAATCAACAAGATCTTGGATACAGACGAAGGCGCACGCTTTATCGGAGAATTTGCAATCGGCGTCAATCCATTCATTCAAACACCGATGCAGGACATTCTGTTTGATGAGAAAATCGACGGCAGCTTCCACTTCACGCCAGGCCAGTGCTATGCAGAAGCAGCCAATGGCAATGATTCCAACATCCACTGGGATCTCGTGAACATTCAGCGATCTGATTACGGCGGAGGGGAAATCTACTTCGACGGCGTATTGATCCGTAAAGACGGAAGATTCGTTCTGCCAGAATTAGAACCTCTTAACCCGGAAAACTTGAAGTAATATCTTAAGGGAAAGCGTCCTCTCACGTTGAGGACGCTTTTTTTATGGAGATTGGTATAGTTAAATAGTCCCAACTTCCACAAGTTAAAACAAAAGTTCCACAAGTATGAGGGGAAGTTCCCCAAGTAAATGTAAACCTTCCACAAGTGAGCTAGAAAGTTCCACAAGTCGGAGCAAAATCCACCTAAATGAAAAAACCAGAACCGGATTCGGTTCTGGTTTAACTACAGTTTCGTGCTTACGATGCCATTTGGCTTTCGTAGGCTTTTTGATATTTTTGAATGTCACCTGCACCCATGAACAAGAGTACACTGTTGGTGTGCTTTGATAGTAAATCGATGGTTTCTTCCCGGATGATGTGGGAGTTATCGATTCGCTCCTGCAGGTTTTCAATCGTAAGGTTGCCTCTGTCCTCACGTGCAGAACCGAAAATATCACAAAGATAAACAGCATCTGCGTGTCCGAGGCTGTCCGCGAACTCTTTCAAGAACGTCTGGGTCCTTGTATACGTGTGCGGTTGGAAGATCGCGACCACTTCTTTGTCTGGATACTTTTGTTTTGCCGATTCGATCGTCGCTTTGATTTCAGTTGGGTGGTGTGCATAATCATCGATCAACACTTGTTGCCCAACATGCTTTTCTGTAAAACGTCTTTTAACACCTTTAAAGTTTTTCAACTGTTCTTTTAAGATGTTCACATCCACTTGCTCATAATGACAAAGTGCGATGACGGATAATGCATTCAACACATGATGTGTACCATATCCAGGAATCGTGAACGTCTCGTGATATGCATTACGGACGAACACATCGAATGTTGTACCCTCTTTACTCACTTGAATGTTTCCAGCTTGGAAATCGTTGTTCTCATTCAATCCGTAGAAAAGAACCGGTACATTCGCCTGGATCTTCTGCAAGTGTGGGTCGTCCCCGCATGCGATGATTCCTTGCTGAACCTGCATCGCCATCGATTGGAATGCATCGAATACGTCATCTACGTCTTTAAAATAGTCTGGATGATCGAAATCGATGTTCGTCATGATCGCGTAGGACGGTTCGTATGAAAGGAAATGGCGACGGTATTCGCATGCTTCGAATACGAAGTATTGACTGTCTTCCACACCTTTTCCAGATCCATCTCCGATTAAGTACGATGTCGGATGAGCTGCTCCTAACACATGAGCAAGCAATCCTGTAGTCGATGTTTTACCGTGTGATCCAGTCACTGCTACGCTTGTGAACTTCTGTATGAAATCACCTAGGAAATGATGGTACCGATAAATCGGCACACCTAATTCATTGGCTTTCGAAATTTCTTCGTGATCATCCGGAAAAGCGTTACCCGCAATGACGACCTGGTCATCATTGATGTTTTCAGCCTGGAACGGCAACACCGATATATTTCTTTCTTCTAATGCTTGTTGGGTAAAGATGTATTTATCGATATCCGAGCCTTGAATCGAATATTTCATATCATGCAATATTTGTGCAAGTGGACTCATTCCAGTCCCTTTAATCCCAACAAAATGATATGTTGTCATAAAAACGAACCTCCAACTGATCTGGAATCGTTGCTCATTGATCTATATTTAGTATATGCCTAGCTTACTTAAATGGGGCTAGTTCCCCTTGTGGGCTTTCAACCCATTTTCCCATTATAGCAGAAAGGTAAAGTGGAAACCATTCCGTCTTCTTACCAGTCCACTTTCTCCAGTCTTTCGTTCGGACGATACTTACGTCCTTTCTTCGCTTCTTCTTTTCCATTTAGAATGACGTTATCTCCAGTGAAGCCGATGTTGATCTTCAATAATGAGCTTCCGACTCCGTATATGTCGACCGGCACTTGATGCTCTTCGAAGTTACGGATGCGATCCTCTGTGAAACCACCACTGACGACGATTTTCACATGGTCGAATCCTTCCTGATCAAGAGCTTGGCGCAAAGCGAAAATGAGTTCCTGGTTCACACCACGAGGGTCGAACTTCCCTAGGACATCCTGGTTTCGCCAGAAATATTGGTCGACCATAGTTCTAGATGTATCGACTCGGACACCTTTCAACAAGTCCCCGAATTCTCTTGCAACCTTCAACGAGTCGGTCACTACATCATTGTTGTAATCGACAAGAGCAATCAAATCGTCTTCCGGGAATTGCTCGTGATAGGCTTTTGAAGCTGCGACGACATCCCCTTCAAAGAGTTGGATGAGTGCATGTGGCATCGTACCCATACCGCGTTTTCCCCACCATTCGTTCATTGCGTGGGTCGCTTGGGCTGTTGAGCCACCAATATAAGCTGAATAGCCATCTCCTGATTGCTGTGTAAAATGATCATCACGGTCTCCCATGAAGATGACCGGTTTCTGCACGCCAGAAGTGCTTGCAGCTTTTACAACCTCATATACATTCGTAGCAACAGACGTTCTTCTGCCCAGAATTCCGTCGATAATGCCTTCTAGAAATCCGAAATTCTGATAAGGACCTTCTATGGTCAGAACCGTCTCATATGGCTCAACCTTATCGCCGTCCTTCAAGGAGTAGATCACCAGATCTTCTGGGTCCTTGGCGAACGTTTTGATCAAAGCAATCGCTTCATCCGTTCCACACAAGACCGCGTGCTTCTTCTGGAAAAATTGCATTTTGACGATATTATCCGGTTTATGATTTTCAGCGATTTTACAAGTTTTCAAGAAGTAAACCGCCGAGAACCAACCTTCGCCCACACGCTCGTCGAACTTGAACGTATGGTTCGTGAGCCGGTTTATTTTTCCTTGCATTTTGAGTTCGATTTCTTTCATGTCCATAACATGCACCTATTTCCTTCATGTAAGAATAATTCGTACAGGTAGGCTAGCTATTACCTATAACATAACCATTCCTTTATCATATAAAACGACTAAAGATATGACAAGGGTTTCTACGATTGTCTCATTTCTTCACCAGATTGCTCATAGTACTCTTGTTTCGTTATGAGTACGTTCCTTGGTTTACTACCCATTGCTTCAGAAACGAAACCTTTCGCTTCCATCATGTCGATGAGTCGAGCTGCACGATTGTAACCGATCCGGAATCTCCGTTGAAGGGAGGATGATGAAGCAGCCCCTTGATCCAGAACAAACTCACACGCTTCATCAAACAATTCATCACTCTGATCGAATTCAAGTGTGGATTGGATCAGTTCTTCCTTTTCAAAGAAATATTCCGGTTCCTTTTGTTTTTTCACATGGTCGGTAATTCGTTCGATTTCATCATCCGATACGAAGTTCCCTTGGATTCGTACAGGTTTGGAGACGCCATTGCCTAAGAACAACATATCACCTTTTCCGAGGAGTTTATCAGCGCCGTTCGTGTCGATGATCGTTCGTGAATCGACAGAGGAAGAAACGGCGAAAGCGACTCGTGTCGGGATGTTCGCTTTGATGAGTCCTGTGATGACGTCGACCGATGGACGTTGTGTAGCCAACAAGAGGTGGATACCACACGCACGCGCTTTTTGAGCGATACGGCAGATTGAATCCTCGACCTCTTGTGGAGAGACCATCATCAAGTCGGCGAGCTCATCGATGACAACTACGATGTATGGAAGCTTCTGATCAGGTTCACCTTTTTCTTTGACGAGCTTGTTGAACCGTTCCATATCTCTCACGCCGGACTTCGCAAACAATTCATAACGGCGTTCCATTTCATCCACAGCCCACTTCAAGCCTTGTGTCGCTTCCTTCGCATCCGTGATGACTGGCGTTACGAGATGAGGAAGTTTATTATACGGCGCAAGCTCGACCATCTTCGGATCAATGAGTAATAAACGGACATCATCTGGATGTGATTTATACAAAATGCTGATCAACAAGGAGTTGATGCAGACACTTTTACCAGAGCCTGTCGCACCTGCAATCAGACCGTGCGGCATTTTCTGCAGGTCTGTAATGACAGGCTGACCGGAAATGTCCAATCCGAGCGCGACCGATAGTGGTGATTTGCTCTCATGGAAAGCGGGATGGGTGATGATTTCGCGTAATGTGACCGCTTGACTCACTTTGTTCGGTACTTCGATTCCGATTGCATTCTTACCTGGAATCGGTGCCTCCATCCGGATATCTTTTGCCGCTAGGCTGAGCTTGATATCATCTGACAGGTTCGTGATTTTGTTGACTTTGACTCCAGGAGCTGGTTGAACTTCTATTCGAGTGACAGAAGGTCCTTTCGTAGCTCCAATCACTTTCGCTTTAACGTTGAAATTATCGAGTGTCGACTGGAGCAAGTCGATTTGATCTTGTAGCCAGGAGTCGTCCTCGTTCGTTTCAATCAATTCTTCATCCAATAATTGCTCAGAAGGGAACCGATAATTTCGTTCTACCATTTGAGTCTGTTTTCTTTCCTGTGGATGCTCTTTCTGTTGTCTATCTTCCTGTTGTTTAGGTTTCCGATCACGTTGCAGCATCATGACATTGAAAGGAATCATGCCTTTTTTCTGGTCTGAAGCAATCGGATTCCGTTTTTCTTTTCTTGTTTCCGGATTTTCGTGTGTATCTTGCTCTTGTTTTTCAGAAGACTGTTGGAGAGCTTCAGTTGGTTGGTCCTCTTGCTTTTCAGCAACATTCGTTTCTTCTAATTCTTCTGCATCGTTGACTGATGGAAGCTCATCATCACAAGCTGCATCATCTAGTTCATCTTCATATGTTTCTTCTTCTATTTCTTCACTGAATTCTTCATCTAGTTCTTCATATGTATCTGTGTAGGAGTCCATGTTTTCTTCTTTTTCTAATTCAAAAATGGTTTGGAGTCCGAGATCCTCTACATGTTCATCTTCATCGGATTCTTCCTCGGTCGTTTGAGGTGGGTACTCCATTTCAATATCTTCAATCAAGCTATCTGACTCTACTTGAAAATCTTGAGCATCTTCTTGTAGAGTTTCGGTGACTTCATGATGATCTTCGTACTCTTCATGAATGGCCTTCAACGTTTCATAGCCAGGTTCATACGTTGTGTATTTTTCTTCTGCTTCGTTTTTCTGCTCTTGTTGCTGAGGTGGGAAGACAGATGGTCTCTCCCTGAAGCCATAAATAGGAGACGGTATGTCCGAAGCCGTAAAGTTGACGCCAGTGAATTTTGGTCTATCTGATTGATCTTGTACGTTTGGTTTTGGACGGTCCGCTCTTTTTCTTTCGGTTGTCTTTTCTGTACGTTGTGACTGATGCACAGAATGGTTTCGCTCTGAATCATCGTGTACAGGACGGTTTTGGCTTCGCTTTCGATTAAACTGAGGTCTGTTCTTCTCCTCATCAGGAATTACCGGGAAGCGGAAGTTCCCTTCTTGCGGGTACTGGTGTACCATTTTGGGCTCGATAGAACGATTGCTGTCTTCTAAACGACCGACCGCTTTCCCCTGTGACCTGCTTGGTTTAGTACTTTTCCGTTCAGATGAACGACCACTCTCTTTATTTTCACCCTCATCATCTAAGATGAGATCCATCATTTTTTTGAACCAATTTGACATGTATGCATTCACCTTTTTTAATTGAATTTTCTCTCTCTGATCCTTATTTCTTTAGCTTTTTGCGGAAAAAGCTAATTTCAAAGGTACTTTAAGAATATCGGAATTACCTTCTTTTTATAAGGGGCTAAAGAAAAGAAACAATCGTAATTCTCACAGTTTTTCCTATGAAAAGGTAAATACGTAGTAGAAAACAACCAGAGTCAGCCCTGGTTGTTTTCTTCTGTATCTACTTATTTTCCAGCGAAGAAGTCTGTTCCGACCTCGTAGGAATCTTCCAGGACAAGTATTCCCTTTTCCTGAGGCGCATCTGGTAAATCAAGCTCTTTAGCGGAGCAGATCATTCCAGACGATTTCACACCGCGAAGTTCTGCTTCTTTAATCAACATACCGCTTGGCATGACAGCGCCAACGCGTGATACGACGACCTTTTGTCCTTGATCGATGTTCGGAGCACCGCAAACGATCTGAAGTGTTTCATCGCTGATATTCACTTGGCAGACACTTAGCTTGTCCGCATCAGGGTGCTTTTCTTTGGATTCCACATACCCTACGATGAAGTCAGGACGGGAATCGAATTCGATTTGATCATCCACATTGTTTTTCTTCAAGAATGTGTTCAGTTCATCTACGAGTTCATCGGTCACATCAATTTTTCCATGACCCGAAAAATTAAAGTTTTGAGAAGCATTGAAGATGTTGAAACCCAGTGTACGACCGTCCTTTTGATCGACCAGCTTCACGACATCTCCGCTCTTTTCGTAGTTACGTTCAGTCACTTCTCCTGCATCAAGTGTGACTAACAGAACATCTCCAATTCCTTTTTCATTGTAATGAACGTTCACCATAAGGTCTTACCCCTTCCTCGTACTCAATTATTCTGCTTCAGTTGGTTTGTTTTTTGCTAAGATGAAGATCGGTTCCAGTTCGCCTTCATCATATAAGAAAGGCAATGCGGTTACCGGTACTCTTCCGTTTGAGAAAAAATGCATCGACATCTGTCCGAGAATATCATAGCCTTGATCATTTCGTATATCGGCAATAATCAAAACATCTTGATGGGGAACTGCGATTGCCATCGTCCCTTCGACTTTCTCGTTCATTTCTTCTAAAAGCTGTTGGTTCAGAATGCGGCTCGCGTCATAGCCGTCATTGCTGTTGAGGAAAAAGAAGCGATTGCCTGCTACCTGATCTTCTTTCATAGAAGTGTCCAATGATCGCAGGTTGAAGCGGCCGATTTCTTTCAACTGCTTCATATCCCAACCTTCTTTTTCTAGCAACTTCTTCGTCAACAGGCGGTAAGAGTTGCCGAGATCCTGTGCGTAAAATATACGCGTTTCAGCAGTGTGCTCTTCAAAAACCAATTCCTCACCATTGTTTTCTGTAGGGAATGACGTTGAACGGATGACTGGGAAAATGCCTTTTTGATTCCCATCTAGCGATTGTTCCTTCTGCATGACAGAGAACACTTCGTTGACGTGATGCACCACTTCATCAATGGCAGCATCTTTCCGCTCTTCATATTTTGCAGTCAATCCAGGTAAGGACAAGGTGATGCCTTTCCCGCTACCTGTATGTTCAATTCTTAATGTCTTTTCCTTATGATCATAGTTGAATGAACGGTCTTCCGCTTTCAACTTTTTCTCTAAAATACGTTTCAGTTCGATAGGCTCCATTTTCAAATCCTCCTTCAACTGACGATGTTCCTATACAAAGAAAGGCTGACTCCATCACACATAAGAGATGAGCCAGCCCCAGGGTCATGCTACCGATAGGGCGAGACCCCTAGAGAGTTAGTTTTTTATTATTCGCCTTTTTTGTATTCAGCGACAACTTCTGTTCCTAGTCCGCCACGAGCGTTCCAGATTGCTGTGATCTGCATCTCTTTCGGATCAAGGAGTTGAACGAGATCGTCAAGGATGCGGTTTGTTGCATGCTCTTGATAGATCCCTACATTACGGTAAGAAGTCAGGTAATACTTCAACGATTTCATTTCCACCAATTTTTCATTCGGAATGTAACTGATGTGGAATTCTGCGAAATCAGGTAGGCCTGACCAAGGACAAACAGAAGTGAATTCTGTCGTCGGAATCGTTACGAGTGTATTTTTCCCTGCATACTCGTATGGAATTGTTTCAAGAATATCGACAAGGATAACATCCTCATTTTCTATATCAAATCGAATACCAGCGTATTTACTGTGGTCAACATCAACTTTTGCCACTTTTTTCACCCTTTCTGAAAACGATAGAGAACATATCTCTAATGCTAAATTGTAACACCTGAAAGGGAAAAAGTCACTGTTTTACCTTACTGATTGAAGGAACTTCTCGATTTGCTCTTTCGTCTTCCGTTCTTTGTCCACGTACCTTCCGACTTCTTCTCCGTTCCGGAACGCAAGGAAGCTCGGAATACCGAAAATATCGTTCTCTTGAGCCAATTCGATGTGTTGATCACGATTCACATAATAGTACTCGAACGCACCCTGTTCTTGTTCAATTTCTTCCATGATTGGTTTTACGAATACACAATCCGGACACCAATCTGCTGAAAACATAATGATTGCGTTGTCCGATTGAATGGCTTCCTTCCACTCTTCTACTGAGTTGATCGTTTTCATTTTATCTTTTCCTCCTGTTTAATAATCAATTTTCATGTCACCTGGTTGGATGAGTCCCTTTTTCCTCATATATTCTGATATTACAAGAGAGAGGATAGCAGGTCCAATGAAGTGCAACAGGGCAACAATCATGAACGTTTCCATATTGAAGCCCATCGCTCTAAACGTCATGATCTGACCGACAAATCCGCTCGTCCCCATTCCGGCTCCTGCAGGTATGTTCGACGTGACCCACACGACCGTTCCAAAAGGTGCAAGCAACATACCCGCCAAAGTCGGTGGTAAGAGGATGACGGGTTTTTTGACAATGTTGGCGACTTGTAACATCGATGTCCCAAGACCTTGAGCAAGCCAACCGCCCCATCCATTGTCCCGGAAGCTCGCGGTCGCAAAACCGATCATCTGAGCGGCGCAACCGATTGTTGCAGCTCCTGCCGCAAGCCCATCCAGACCGAGCATGATGGCAATGGCCGCACTGGAGATCGGTGCAGTAAGTGCAAGCCCCATTAAAGCTGCCACAAGAATCCCCATGACGAAAGGACGCTGTTCAGTCGCCCACATGATCAACTCGCCAAAGTTCACCATCACATCAGAGATTTTCGGACCGATGAATTTAGCTACCAGGTATCCGGCAGTCACAGTGACGATCGGTGTGACGATGATGTCGACCTTCGTTTCTTTGGAGACGATTTTTCCAATCTCAACGGCAATGACGGAAGCGACGAAGCTTCCAGCAGGTCCCCCACCAAGCGCACTACCTGCAGCTCCGGCTATTACAGCAGAGAACAATACAAGAGGTGGTGCATTCAATCCGTAGGCGATCGCGACACCGATTGCCGCTCCCATCAAACTCATCGCTAGCGTACCGATCTCTGTAAAAATCGGAAGAGCTGGCACTTGTTCACCGATTGTCTTCAAAATCAGACCGACAATGAGGGATGAAAAAAGACCAAGTGCCATATAGCTTAGGGCTGTAACAAAATATGTATGTAATGATAGCGTGACGCCTTTTTTCGCTAAAAATGATTTCAATTCTTTTCCTCCGTTCTTTAGTAGATTTTTTTACCACGTTGATCAAATTTATGAATCCTTAAAATATCTGTTGGAAAAGTATTAAAATTTTCTGTCAAACTACGATATTAAAAGTAAGGAAAATAGACTATTTCTAAACTACCCCAATCTATACATAACCATCACGGTCTTTATTATAAACGTGTCCTAATGAGATATAAAGGTAGAAGTAGAGATAGCAACTGGAAGGGAATTCAAGGGGGAGAAACAATGGTTCAGATGCCAAAAATACCGAAATTGTCGAAAATGCCTAAAGTACCAAAGATGCCGAACATGCCGCAGATGACGATCAAGAACAAAGTACGATTGATGATGATCATGGCGATCGTCGGAGTCGTCGTCTTATTTGCGTTTACGATGTTCTATGTGTTCATGACACAAAACATGGATAAGAAGAAAACAAATCTACAGGAACTATCAGCGGAGACGACAGCTCTTAACAGTGAGTTCTCACATATCCGAAAGCTTGAACAGGAGTATTTGCGTACAAGCCGGGAGGCTATTACTACTGAAATCACAAATGAGCTGAGCGACCTACAGGGTCATATTACAAAGCTACAAGGCGTCAACAATGACTTTAAAAAGTCGTATACAGAAATCTCTGATCAAGTGACGACCTATCAAGACGCATTCACCAGTACAGCCACTTTGACGGGTGACATCAACAGTATGCTCGGAATCCTGGATGAAAAATCAGGCGCGATGGTCAATGTTTTATCTTCTGCAGACCAAGGACTTTTAAACGAATTTTATAAGCTCCGCGTACTGGAAAAACAATATTTCTTAGTATCCACCACAACGGATCTGAACCGATACAACGATCAGAAGGATAAGTTGAAAGAAGCGGTAAAATCTTCAGAGATCCCTTCTGAAAGCAAATCCGCTTTCAACTCGGCATTCCTCGCATACACGAGTGCTGTGGATACCATTCAGTCCTACCGTGATCAGATCAACAACACGGTCGTAGAATTTGAAGAAATCGGCATGAACCTTGAAATGACGATTCAAGATGTGGAAGAGAGCGTAACGAAAGAAGCTGCTGCAATTTCTAAGAATCAAGATTCTCTTTCTACCATCCTCCTATGGACACTGATCATCCTTAGTCTGATCATTCTCGGAGCAATGGTTGCTCTAGGATTATGGCTGACACGGACAATCACATCGTCCATCATGACCTTGAAAGAAGGTGCGACCATCATTGGAGAAGGTCATCTCGGACACCGTGTCGAGGTGGAACAAGATGATGAGATGGGCGAACTTGCGACAACGTTCAATATGATGGCAGAAAAGATGCAAAAAGCGATGAACGAAGTCAATCAAGCATCTGAAAAATTGACTTCTTCCTCACAGAACCTGGCCGCCATTTCAGAAGAAACGACAGCGCAGGCTGAAGAAGTGAACGAAGCGATCCAACAGGTTTCTGAAGGTGCTCAATCTCAAGCTGATCATCTTGTGGAAAGTACAGAGCTGATTGAACGGGTAACAACTTCCGTCAACGAATCCGCTGAGCTGAGTTTCCTGATCAGTGAAGACTCTCAAGCGACCGAACAAGAAGGAAAAGAAGGTCTCCAAATCGTACACAACTTGGACAAGAGCTCAAATGAATTCTTATCCTTAGCAAACCACCTGATCCAACAGGTTCAGGAAGCGAATCAGAACTCCCAACAGATCGGATCCATCGTCGATACGATCAAAGACATCGCAAGCAGCACAGATCTTCTTGCCCTTAATGCAGCGATTGAATCGGCTCGTGCGGGTGACGCTGGTCGAGGATTTGCGGTTGTCGCGCAGGAAGTCCGTAAATTGGCAGAACGATCCAAGTCTGAGGCCCAAAACATTTACAAGCTGATTGCGATCATGTCTGAACAGATGGAACAACTGTCCAGTGAAGCGGAACAGTTTGACCATTATCGTACAGAACAACAATCTTCTGTAGAACGTACGAAGCAAGCCTTTACGAAAATCGTGGATAATGTGACAGGAATCAACGGACGTATCCAACAAGTACGTGATGCGATTAATGATGTTCAAACCTCGAATACCGCACTATCTGAGAAGCTGCAAGAAGTAAGCGCAATTTCTCAGGAATCTGTTGCAACATCTGAGCAAGTGAGCGCTTCTAGCATCCACCAGAAAGAAGCGATCAATGAAGTGAATAACGCAGCGAACGAATTACAGCACATCGCGATGTTGCTACAAGAAGAAGTCGGTCAATTCAACCTTGTAAGCAGTTATGTGGAAGAAGAGCTTCATAACGACGGCGAGAAAAAAGAGCATCCCCCAGAAGGGATTCAACCTGGGTACAAGGATGAAGCGGCTGTGACTATCGAAGAAGACGAACAAAAATAAATGAGAAGGACGCCCATTGCGGGCGTCCTTTTTCGTGTGCATGTTACCAATTCCCTTTATGATCCGTATGTTTCTGATGTTCCTTGAATGTTTTAGAGAAATGATGCTCACCCGAGCCATCTCCTTTTACAACGAAAAAGTAATAATCATGGTTGTCCGCATTTTTACTCGCTATCAGCGATTGTTTTCCAGGGTTACTGATTGGTCCTGGTGGCAATCCTTCATTCACATAAGTGTTATAAGGACTTTCCACTTCCAAATCCTTATACAGCAGGCGCTCTTTCGGTTTATCCAACACATATTGTACTGTGGCACAGGACTGCAAGCGCCAATCGTCTTCCATCCGATTGTGGAAGACCCCTGCGATCAACTCTCTTTCTTTGTCGACGACTGCTTCTTTTTCAACGATAGATGCGAGCGTGACCCATTCATGCAAGGAGAAGTCTTTCCGGGTACCGATTTCCTTTTGGACCTCGTCAAATCTCGAAATCATCCGTTCGATGATAGCTTCTGATGATGTTTGTTTCTGGAATGAGTATGTATCTGGGAACAAGTAGCCTTCCAGACGGTAAGTAACACCTTTTTTTGCTTTGATTTCCTTCAGGAGAGGATGCTGAACCCCTTTCCCCGTTTTAGCAATGTCCAGAAAAGCTTTCCGATCGATGAGCCCCACCTTCTCTAGGCGTGACGCAATCTGTTCTACAGAGAATCCTTCTGGAATGGTGACAGTAATCCCCTCCTCTAAAGGCGAAGTGATCAGCTCCTTGTATATGGAGGCAATCGACTGAGAACTGGATATGTTATGCGTCCCTTTTTTCACCTGGCCGTCCAGCCCTTGAACTTTACCGTACAGGACGAAGAACATCTTGTTTTTTATGAGTTTCTCTTTATGAAGGTTGTCTGCCACTTCATCAAGTGATTGGCCAGCTCTTACAGTGATACTCTCTTCTGTATCATCAAAATAAGGCATGGATTCATATACGACCCATACCGAAATGACCAATACAATCAATAATGATATCTGTAAAATGATTCTTTTATTCATGTGACCTCACCTGTCTTTCTATTCTCAGCCATCAGGATGCCCTTTTCTACTGACTATCATTCAAGCATAATCTGGCAAGTTTTCAGAAATTTCATGTTACGATAGAGTGAGATTATGAATAAGGAGTGAGACCATGCAATTAACAGTTTATCTAGCAGGGCAGATCCATGACGATTGGCGGAATGAGTTGATCCAGAAAGCAGAACAGATGAATCTCCCTTTGCAGTTCGTCAGTCCGATGACCAATCATAGCCGTTCAGATGCGATTGGTGAAGAGATCCTTGGTGAGCAACCGACGAAAATCGTAAAAGATGACAAAGCATCCGATTTCAATAATTTACGGACGGAGATCCTAATGGCAAAATCGGATGTCGTGCTCGCCTTTTTCGGTGACAGTTATAAACAATGGAACACAGCGATGGATGCGTCGACGGCGCTTGCCCATAACAAGCCACTCATTCTAGTGAGAGATGAATCGCTTCATCATGCTTTGAAAGAACTCTCCAATAAAGCGACTGCAACTGTGGAAAATTTCGATCAAGCATTGAAAGCACTCTCCTACGTTTTTGAAACGGAATAAGTACTTTAGAAACTACCAGTCTGAATCCTAATCAGACTGGTTTTTTTATTCCTATATCGGGACTTTTGTTTTATTTTGTCGATTGTTAATAGTCAAATAGTCACCCTTCTTTGCCGATATATAAAGTGACGAAAGGGGGTGACGATTGACGATGCAAGTGAATCATTCATCTAATACGTACTATCAATCCAATAACAACACGTATAACTACAGCAATGATTACACGAAAAATGAATCGAAACAGACGAATGGATATGAATCCAGGAATGACGATCACCTGAAGGGTCGTTATGAATCGGATGACCAGAAGGTGTCGAAGCAATCGTTCACGGATATGAAAAATGTGTTGAACGCTTATTATTCCTACAGGAACGGTGGCAATGCCAATTTCGAGGACTTGAAAACCAATCTTCAAAACCTGGCGAGTAAGTTGGTCAGCTATCGTGTAGACAAGTTCCAACAGTCCTGGGAGTCGAAGCTACATGCTTTCCGTATGGATATCAGTAAAGAGGCTTATGATCGATTCAATGCCGCACATGCGGGTGAAACTGCTGTTCAAGCGGTTCCAACTGATCTTTCAGTGGGATCATCCGATTCAACATCTTCAACAACTGAGGAACAGGACACAGCCTCTTCGAACACAACGGAAGATACTAGTACTAATGGTGGAGATCAAACTGATGAATCTTCAGCAGGTGATACAACGACAGAAGATCAAACCTCTACTGGTGGAACATCTGGTGGTGAGAGTGGCAGTGGCGGAGATACGACTGGAGATGGATCTTCAGAATCTGGAAACGGTGGAACTACAAACGGTGAAACTGGTGAAGGTGACACAACTGGTGGCACTGAAGAAGGTTCCGGCGGTTCCACTGGTGGATCTGAATCAGGAGCTGGGGACAACGGTGACTCAGGTTCAAACGATAACAACGGTTCAGGTTCAGGATCTGGAGACGGTGGAATCATTGGTGGCTTATTAGGACGTAAGTAAGAAAAAGAGTCAATCTCCAATCCTACTCATAGGATCGAGGATGACTCTTTTCCATTATTGTCGATTAAATTCATACTGTCCGATTAAGAGATTAACGATGTGTGCGAACATATCGCTACGTGTAATTCGTCCAGTCGTGAAAATACCTACCGCTCCCTCTTTCTTACGGACATCCTTTTGATCGGTGTAAGTAGCCATCACGTCTCCCAGTTCAGAACCGGCACGGACTTGCGAACTGATTTCTTCTGGTAACACGATCTTGGCACCACTTGCAAAATAGGTCTTTTCCTCTTTAGTCACGAGCGCTCCCCAGTTACATAAGAATAGACCTTCTTCCGTATCCTCTACGCCACCTTCTAGCCCAATTCCGAGGTCATAACCAAGTGCCAAACAAGCTTTCGCACGGTTGAATGCTCCTTTCCTCGTCTCGGAATCCGTGAATGGTTGGGCCGAAACGTCAGAAGGTACATCCACCCCTTCGACTTCCCATCCGAGAGACTGGACAACTTCACAGACTGCATTGACCTTTGCTGGATTTTTGGATCCGACTGCTATCTTCATTCTCAACACTCCCTCGTATGTAAAAAGTGCCAGGCAACTAAGTGCCTGACACCTCTGTCCATCAATCGTAGATGATTTGATCCACTGTGGATCGGTCAGCCTGTTTGACAAGCTTAATCAGTAATTCTTTCGCTGCTGCATAATCATCGATGTGAATCATGGATGCAGATGTGTGGATGTAACGGGAGCAGATCCCGACCACTGCGGAAGGAACGCCTTCATTCGCCACGTGGACGCTTCCTGCATCCGTTCCACCTTTGGAAATGAAATATTGGTAAGGAATATCGTTGGATTCAGCAGTGTCCAGGATATAGTCCCGTATTCCTTTATGCGTAATCATCGTGCGGTCGAGGATTCGAAGCAATGCCCCTTTTCCTAGTTGACCGAATGCATCTTTATCTCCGTTCGAATCATTGGCAGGACTTGCATCCAATGCGAAGAACAAGTCAGGCTGAATCATGTTCGCAGCCGTTTTAGCTCCCCTTAAGCCTGCTTCTTCTTGGACCGTCGCACCTGAGAACAATGTGTTCGGAAGCTCTGTACCTTGGAGTTCCTTCATCAGCTCAATGGCAAGTCCGACGCCGTATCGGTTATCCCAAGCCTTTGCAAGGATTTTCTTGCTGTTTGCCATTGGTGTGAAAGGACAGATTGGTACAATCGGCTGACCTGGTCGGATTCCGATTGCTTTTGCATCTTCACGATCATCCGCACCGATATCGATGTACATGTGCTTCATAGGCATTGGTTTAGAGCGTTGAGATTCTTCCAACAAGTGAGGCGGTGTAGAACCGATGACACCGATGACAGGTCCGTTATCTGTCATGACCTGCACACGTTGCGCAAGCAATACCTGACTCCACCATCCACCTAACGTTTCAAACTTCAGCATTCCGTTACGTGTGATTTGGGAGACCATGAAACCGACTTCGTCCATGTGCCCGGCTACCATGATTTTCGGATCGTTCTCTTTTCCTTTTTTCACGCCGAAAATACTGCCGAGCTTGTCCTGTATGATTTCATCTGACACTGGCTCGAGCTCACTGCGCATAAACTTACGAACGTCATGCTCGAATCCAGGTGCCCCTTGCAATTCTGTCAGCGTTTTAAAAAGCTGCATCGTTTCTTCGTTCATCATTTCACCCTTCTCATTACAATAGTTTATTCTCCACAACTATTGTAACGTAACTTCAGGAGAGTCGCTAGAATCAGCGTCTTTTTGCATAAGGGATCGGGTCTTTCGCTCCAGCCTCTTCAAAACCTTTCAAGCGAAGAAGACAGCTATCACATTCACCGCAAGCGACTTCTTCTCCAAGGTAACAAGAAGTTGTAAGCTCATACGGTACATCAAGTCGGAGTCCTTCTTCAATCGTTTCTTTCTTCGTCATATGGATGAGTGGTGCTTCAATATTCAAATGTCCACCAGTAGCCCCTGCTTTCGTCGCAAGGTTCACTGTTTGATTCATGCTTTCAATGAACTCCGGTCTGCAATCCGGATAACCGCTGAAATCGACTGCAGATACCCCGATGAAAATCGCTTCTGCACCGATGACCTCCGCATAAGCACTCGCTAGAGAAAGAAAAATCATGTTTCGAGCAGGTACGTAAGTTGCAGGGATTTCTTCATCCACTCCGCCCTGGCGGACCTCGATCGATTCATCTGTCAAGGCACTGCCACCGATTTGTTGAAGGAAGCTGACGTCAACGATCCGGTGTTCTGGAGCGTCAAAATGCTTTGCAACTTTTTCTGCTTGCTCTACTTCACGGTTATGTCTTTGTCCGTAATGGAAAGTGATCGGATAGAGAGAATAGCCTTGTTCTTTAGCCATTCCCATGCAAGTTGTACTATCCAGACCACCGCTTAAAACGACAACTGCTTTTTTCATTTTAGTCTAAACTCCCCTCTGATTCGGGTCCCAGATGACTTTATGCATCTGCAGACTCAACTTCACTTCTGGTAATGGTTCTGCCAAAATTTTAGACACCAATTTTTTCGGAGGCATCGTTTCCCAAACGGGACTGTATAAAACTTGCCCGAGCTTGTGATGCTCCTTGACGACGGACGTCGCGACGTCGAAATCTTCGTCGTCGCCGATGACGAACTTGATTTCATCCTGAGGTTTCAGAATGTTGAAATTCGAGTAAATCATCCGGTCCATTTCTCCAGAGTCCGGCAGTTTGAAATCCATGATGAACCGTGCTTTCTCTCTGATTTGTTCATGTTCGTTCCGGAGTTCTTCAAATGGAACGAGATCAATCGCACCGTTCGTTTCGATATGGACGTCTGAAATATGGTCGAGCTCGCACATCGCTGCTAAGAGAGCTGCAGATTTTTTCCCATGGATGAGCGGTTCTCCACCTGTAAAACAGATGCGGTGACTGGAGAAAGAATCGATTTTCTCGATGATTTCCTGAATCGTCGCTTTGAACTCTTCCTTCGCTGGTGCATAACTGTAGTCCGTATCGCACCATGTACATCTCAAGTTGCAGTGGAAGACACGAACGAAGACGGTCGGAAAGCCTGCCATGCCACCTTCTCCTTCAACCGTTTCGAAGATTTCTACCATCGGAAGCTCCCATTGCATGTATTCTTTTTTATCCGGTAAAATCATTTGTTTATTCATTTTCCATCCACTCTCGTTTCAAGGTTGCATAACTGGTCGGCGTTTCATACAATTTCAACTCTTCAATTCGGGTCCCGAGCTTTTTGTATTCATCCGCTTGGAGGCGTCGGTCGAGCTGTTCCCAAATCCAAACGATCATATTTTCAGCCGTCGTATTCATATTCGGTAAAACTTCGTTCAAATAACGATGATCGAGTTTGGAATCGATCTCCTCCTTGAACATGGTTTTGATGTCGCCGAAATCGACGGTAATGCCGATGTCATTGACGTAACCGCTGATGGTAATGATCAATTTATACGTGTGCCCATGTAGGCTTTTGCATTTTCCTTCATAACAATGGAGATGATGGGCAGCATCGAAAGTGAATTCTTTCGTCACGGCAACGCGCTTGTGGTGATATTTCAACTCGTGTCTTTGGATGTCTTCGTCGATCCGTTCGACCTTCTTCGGTATTTGAAAGTCCATCATACGTGCCCTCCTTTAATTTTTAGGTTCATAACAAATGCTCCCCCTTGATCTTGATGAGAAATAAAATCTTACAAGCAAGCTTGACGATTGACATTTTCTCATCAAGATCTTGCTCGCTATCCTCGCAAAAGTCTTTTTAAGGGGAGCATTGAAGATTTTGCAAGGTGTATTCATTTAATACCATTCTCTTTTAAAATGAAAAACTCCACCTGAAAACAAGTGGAGTGTGAAATCACAAAAAATAAATGTTCACGCTCCCTAGTTTTGTTTAATGAGGGGTGGGAATTACGAACCCTCAGTGGTTGGTTATGTTAAAGACAAAACCCATTCTGTTATACTATACAATAAAGGATATCAATAATGTTGGAAAGGGGCATGCCATTTTGAAAACATCTACCCTCGTCGGTGCCGGCATAGGCTTTCTCGTTGGTGCACTCGTAACCAATCAGATGAAGTCCAGACCAGTCACGCCTGAAGCAGCACTGAATACGATCAAAAAGAGAGTGTCATCCAAAGTCAGCGGTTCTTGGATCTACACCAACAAGGAGACGCTGGATCTCCATGGATTGGCTTACAACGTCTACAAGGGTGGGTTCACCCGTGAAACTCCATCCGGTGAAGAACATTTCCTCTTCACAGTTGATGCTGATACAGGATCTGTTTTGGAAGTCTCAAGTACAAATATATAGCCGATACCGATTGAACATACCTATCTTCTCTAAACACATGTAAAAGGGGCCGGACTCATCAAGAGTCAGCCCCTTTTTTATTAAGGCGTACGTTCTATTAGTTGAATGTGTGCTTTTGGTTGTAAAGGTTGTTTCGAATTTGGAAACTTGTAGAAGAATAAACTTGGTTGCTCCAGACGAACATAAGATAGGCAGGAACAATCAAAATCAATGCATGCAAGAACATGATCCAACCAATGTTCATCTTCTTACCAAGATGAGCAAATTGCTCTTTGAACTGAGTCAATTCTTCGTTTTGTAGTTTTCCGACTTCAGTTCCAGTAAGAACCTTCTCGTTTGTCGCATCGTAGTATACGACTTCACGGTGTGCAAACGTAAAGATGTTATCACGCACTGTTTGGAATTCTACAAGAGAAGCATAAACTGTAATCGGACCAGAAGCTTCAGCCTCTTCTCCTTCTTCTGCTTGAGGAGTTGCTTCTACCTTGATCGTTTCAGAATATTTAGGTTCATATTTTTTATTATAATCGTAGTATTCCTCTTCCAAATGCTTTTCGATCGCTTTATCCATGCCTTCTGGTTTTTCTGTTGCAGCAAGTACACCAGCTCCACCAGTCAGCATCAATGCGAAAGCCATCATAGCTGCAGTTACTCGTTTCAACATTTCGCAATTCCCTCCTAACAATATAAGCCAAGTAATATATTACACTATTATTGCAATTAAAATCTATGATAATTGTAACAGGTTTCTACAAAAAATGTGACGGTTTTTACCATCCATTTTCTTACAAAAGGTGTAAATGTGACAAATTCTTGATCATTTGTCACGTTTGACCGAATCTATGATTTCACCTTGATCATTGAATTTAACAGCACGATAAATCGCATCATGGTAAAACGTGAACCAAGCATTCTCTGTCATACCCTTTGGTAACCATTCTTGCTTTTGTCCGATTGAAGTCATCGGATAATCGTCGTACGCGAGCACCCATAAAGGATTTTTATGTGCATGGGTCGGCATCAAATCCGCCATATGGATGAGCTTGTCCTCTCCTTGTTCGAACATGAGAATCGAATGCCCATCACTGTGACCGCCTGTATGAATCATGAAAAGACCAGGCAACACTTCTACTCGATCCTCGTACGTTTGAACTTGAGCCTCGATGCCCTTCCAGTTCATTTCCCAATATGTATTTTTGGATCGGATATTCGGATTGCGCATTTCGTTCCACTCAGTTGCAGACGTGTAAATCGTCGCATTTTTGAAAGTGGATTCATATCCGTCGGCATTTGGTTTCGTCAAGCCGCAAGCGTGATCGAAATGAAGATGTGTCATTAGAACAAAGTCGATATCATCCGTTGTCAGGTTGAATTTCGCCAACTCATCATCAATGTGGGACTCTTCGTTTACGCCATAGTTCCTTTTTTGTTTATCGGTTAATTTATCGTTCCCCATTCCGGATTCAATCAGAATGTTTTTCCCTTCATATTGAAAGAAGATCGGATCCGTGCGAAGTTCGATTTGATTGTTTTCATTGACCGGGTATTTCTTGCTCCACAATGGCTTCGGTACGACACCAAACATCGCTCCTCCATCCATATGTGTGACTCCCCCATTGAGCCAGTGCAGTTTGATTTCACCGAATTGAAGCGTTTCCATGACCTTTCACTCCTTATTTAGCTAATCTAGAGTTTATTGTACCATATTGAAAACGCTCTATCGGATTCACTTGCTTCGATATACCGCTTCACATCGATAAATTCGGTTCCCTTTCGCAGAGAACTTCTCTTCGTACTCTGTCATGACATTGCCCTCGATATCACTGTTATGGAGATCTAAGCTGACATTGTTCAAGATCATCCCGTACTTTGAAAAGCTATGCAGAGAATACTCGAACAGTCCCTGATTGTCCGTTTTCAAATGGACTTCTCCGTTTGGAATCAGAACTGCTTCATACGATTGTAAAAACGTTTCGTACGTCAGACGTCGCTTCTCATGTCTTGCTTTCGGCCATGGATCGGAAAAGTTCAAATACACACGATGCACTTCGTTTTCTGCAAAAAACTGATTCAATTCCATCGCATTGACGTTCATCATGCGGACATTTTCCTGTCCAGACTCTTTGATTTTATCAATGGAACTAACGACGATACTCTTTTGTCGTTCAATTCCGATAAAATTGATATCCGGGTGAAGCTTGGACATTTCTGTGATGAACTGCCCTTTACCTGTTCCCACTTCAATATGGATCGGGTTTTCATTCCCGAAAAGTTCTTTCCACTTCCCTTTCCAGTTTTCCGGGTCGGGTACGACGATTCCAGGGTGATCATCTATCATATCTTGTGCCCAAGGCTTGTTTCTAAGACGCATTCATTCAAACTCCTTTATTTACGATATCCTCGGATATTTTACCATGAAACGTTCCAAAAAATGAACTTCTATCGAATTTATCTGGTTCGATTCTTGAATATGGGAGCATACCAGCGCATATAGGCGCAATTTTTTATATATGAGACCTGAACCGAATGAGGCTTATGACAGACTGGTATATCATGGATAACCATGATTAACGTGATTAGGAAAGAAAACGCTTACACATATATGCTATTAAGTGTTGTTTGACAAAAACACTTTAGGAGTGAATTAAACAAACTTATGATGAAAAATGTGATGACGAAAACAGCAGAAATCTCAGTTCTAACTGTATTCAGTGGACTATTTGCAGGTTATGCTTTAGCGATATATCCATTAGAACGCCTTGTTCACAAACAATCGACACGCGCAAAAGAGATGAAAATCAAATACGCTTCTCAATATTAATTTGTAAGAACGATGGTTCCTGTATTCCCGTTTTTTAAAAACGGAATCAGGAACCTTTTGTTTTGGATGAATTTTAGTGATCCAATTATGTGATAAACACTGTAAATACGGGTACAATTGTATAAAAAAGGTGAGGTTTACATGGATCAATTCTTCATATTTTGGGCGCCACCACTTGTCCTGTTGATTGCCATCATCGGCTTGTTCGTTTGGGGTGCTAAAAAATAAACGGATGAATATTCAGGCACTGGCACATCCTAAACTCAAACGGACTTGAAAGGATGCGTCATTCATGCCATTGCAAGTTACTGACCAGCTGTCATTGTTGATGGATATACTAAGAAGCCACCAGCTCGATCAATGCGGTTCTTCTTCAGAGTGTCAACAGATCGAACGCCTGACCAACTCGTTGCTTCAAAATCCTCAAACCCCGCTGGAATTGAGGGAGACATTAACATCGATACAAGCATACAGCAGAACAGGCAGCACCTCCCCTTCGGTAGATCAACATGTAGTCGGCTATCATAATGAACTCACACAGTGGATGAGCGTATTGGACCCGCAATAGCAATAAAGTGAGTTGAGAGAGCTTCAGCGTGTATGTGCGCTGGAGTTTTTTTATGTAGGGCTGAGGTTCTTATGAGCAACTTGCGGGGTGCGAACTTCTCATTTCAGCCGTTTCGGGGTGCGTAAGTGTTCCTCTACCAATAAAAAAGATGAAACCTGACATCAGGTTTCACCCATATATATTCAATGCAATATTTGCTTGTTCAGCTGGACGAGGTAATTCATCCAGTAGTTCGCTTGCTGTTCCTGGTTTCGTTCACAATGCCAGTAAATCGACTCGATGGTTTGGGCAACGATATACCAATGCATGCGAGTTTTTAAAGCGGTTGTCATTGGTACTCCATAAGAACGAAGCCACTTGTCCCATTCTTCGTCTGGCACATACCAGTACAACAGCATGGCAAGATCGAGGGCAGGATCGGCAATGACTGCACCATCCCAATCAATCAGGTAAAGTTTTTCATCTTCCGTAATCAGCCAGTTGTTGTGATTCACGTCCCCATGACATACGACGAATTGGTCTGTGCGCATATCTTCAATATGGGAAGACAAATAGTCTAAATAAGGCTGGATTTCGGCTTGGAATTTTATATTTTTATACGTTCGGTTTTTCAGTTCATCCAAAACTGCATCAGGTGTTAACGGCTGAATGCCAATCCTGCGTAACATCGAAAGCAATTCCTGAGAACGATGGATTTTCGAAAGCAATTGGGCAACGGGTTGTTGGTTCATTTCAGCAGCTTTCAATTCCCTGCCGTTCAACCAGTGCTGAGCTGTTATAACGTCTCCGTTTTCCAAACGTTTCGTCCATAAAAGCTTTGGGACGATTCCCTCTGCCGATAAAACAGCAAGGAACGGGGACGAATTGCGTTTTAAGAAGATCTTCTCTTCCCCATATTGTGCGATGTAGGCTTCACCGGTTGCACCACCTGCAGGCTTCACCTGCCAACCGCTTCCTAATATGTGTTTCAATGCTTTCACCTTCGATTTCATCAGTCTATCATTATTATGATCGGCTTGTTCCGTTAAAATCGGACAGTTCTGTACAGATATAATATTTTAACACAGAAACGGGTCAAAATCGATACGTTCCGATCAGATTACCGTAAAACGCTTCGGCAAAACCTTGATTGTAGCAGGGCTTGAGCCGATGACTTCTCCATCGGCATGCATCGTAACCGAGCGATCCGTTTCAACTTGTATTTCGCTTCCTCTTAACATCGTTACCTCTTTCAGCCTTGTATGTAAACCTAAAAATACGGTACCGAAGAGAAAGAAAAGTTTCTTTCTGGACAAATTATGGACGATACACAGGTTGAGAACACCGTCGTCCGGGCGAGCACTTGGACAGATCTTCATACCGCCACCGTAATATTGGATGTTCGTCGTTGCGACGAGCCACACATCTTCAAACGTGTACAGCTTGCCATCCACTCTCAACGTCAATGCATAAGGTTCATATTTCAAACTCAGTTTCAACAAGGTAAAAATGTATGATAATGACCCAAGTCCGAATGTATTCAGGATTCCTTTATATTTCGATTCGTTGGTCTGCTTTGCGACTTCACCATCGAAACCGATGCCTATGGAGCTGGAAAAATGGTTCGCTTTATGCTTGCGTGCTCCAATACGGAACTCGCCTAGATCGTACCTTTTGTTGCGTTGAAATTTAGAAGATAAAATATGGTTCAATGCTTGGGTAGTGGATCGCGGCAAACGAAATCCACGCGCAAAATCATTACCTGAACCAGCCGAGATGAAACCGACTGGAATATGTATGTACTGCACCATTCCGTTGATGACTTCATGGATCGTCCCATCACCACCAACCGCAACGATTCCCTTCATATTTTCATGGTGCATATGCGTCATCTGCTGGGCAAGATCCTTTGCATGTCCAGGTCGTTGGGTAAAAAAGCTTCGATAAGGTACCTTACGCTTCTGTAGTTCCTTTTTGACTTTCTTCCATACCTTTTCGCCTTTCCCATTTCCCGCTTTTGGATTAATGATGAAGATCAAGAACTTTTCCATAGAAGCCTCTTTCTTTCAGATGGCACTTTCCCACCAAAAGTGCAAAACTTGTACGCATGACGTAAAATCCGCATCGACAAGTTTTTCATCCTCTCTCCTTTTTCAACAAAATGATCGAAAATCCTCTAATATTTTATAAATATTGGTAAATGAATGTCGATGATAAGGATGATAGAACTACATTAGTGTAGTCTAAAAGTCCTTTCAAAGAAATGGTTTATATAGGTAGGAGTGTTTTGTTGAATCATTCGTGTCTTATTTTTTATCGACATATACTGTTCAATTGTTGAACACTTTCAACAAACAAGTTTATTCAGGATCCACTCGACTCCATAAATCCTGTTCTGTTTCCCATTCAGGTCTGAGGTAGGCGGTCGTTACACATTGATCCATGAGACCCTTCGCTGCCTTCAATTGTTTTGCTTTGATAGGACTAGGCTGTCTTTTCAGAGCTTCCCACCACTGTCCGTAATTGGTCTGATCGACGACTTGGATGTATGGAGGAATGCCGCTCCGATTGATGAATCCATTTTTACAAAGAACTGTATAAGATATCTTCATCTCTGTCTCATTCGTGTCGATGACCGATTCGATAAAGTAGTTCATCCGTTGAACAGCTGCGATCGGGCTGACAGTTTTCACGACCTCACCCCGCCTCTCGACTTCCCAAAAACGCCCTTGTGAAGGATGGATAACATCTCCTTTTTGTGTATCCATCAGAACAATCGCATGAATCGTATCAGGACCAATCATGATCACATCCATTTGGGCTTCGGCCTTTTTCAATCGGATGATCGGTCGGTACAGGACCAGATAATTATCAGGAAGATCCATCAATAATATGCGAAGGAAATCCTCTCGCAACCTCTCTCTTCCAATTCTTGACCTTTCCCGAATTGTCGAGCTTGCCCATTTCAATTGGAAGTCGAACAGTTCTTCCCGGAAGTTCTTTTTCAAGGCCGATAGGGTAATCGGTGTTCTTGGTGGAGTGTACGGTTCCTCTTCAATCGTCTCGGACGTCTCCGACTTTCTCTGCCACCACTTTTTCCGTTCTGGTTCGGATGAGAATTCTCGATCATCAGGTTCCGAAAGCTTCTCGTTTTCCCAGTTCGCTTTCACCCGTTTCCAGCGATCGCTTTTCAATCTGATATATTGACCGGTGTATCGGTATACGTCTTTTTCATAACGAGAGACACAATCCTCGATTTTCAAAAGCTGTGCCATTCGTGTACCACCTCTTTACATCCATGAAGAAATAATCGGTATCAAAAATGATGCAAGTAACGCTGAGATCGTCATTGCGACCGAACTGATGGCCGCTGCTTGATGACCATATTCCAATGACTTGGCTGTTCCGATGGCATGAGAGGCGGACCCTAATCCGATTCCCCTCGCCATTTCTCCCTCTATTTTAAACCATTTGAACACATATGGGGCGATCATTACGCCACCGATTCCAGCTACCATGACAAACACAACTGCAATAGAAGGCGTGCCCCCGGTCACTTTGGAGATTTCCATCGCAACCGGTGTCGTGACAGATTTCGGCAACAACGAATAGATGACGTTGTCTGGCGGTCCGACCCACTTCGCAAATAAGAGTCCAGATAAGATTCCGACCACTACACCTGTAAAAATACTGAGCATCAGCGGAAGCATGTAACGGACAATGATGCCCCGGTATATATAGAGCGGGTAAGCGAGTGCGACGACGGCAGGTCCTAGCAGTCGATCGATCCATTGTGCGCCTTCCATATAAGTGTCATATGGAATATCCGCTACTAGCAGGAATATGATGATGAGCGTTGTAGCCGTGATGATCGGCGTCGTGAATGGATGCCGTTTCTTTTTATACAGTTGGATGCCGAGTAAATATAAGCCAATCGTCAGTGCTGTGAAGAATAGTGCTAGTAAACTATCAATCATATGAATCCTTCTTTACATCGTTTGGCATCATCCATTCCAAAACTTTAGCAGACAGTACCATCACGAGGATCGTACTACCGAGCACCGCGGGTATGAGCAGGAGACCTTTCCCTTGGAAAACGAATCCGAATTCCATCACTCCGACCGTAACCGGTATGAAAAAGAGCGGAAGATGGGAAAGCAGGAAGTTGCACCCCTCCTGCACCCATTTCAACGGCAATATTTTTGTCGTCAGTAAGATGAACAAGAGAAGCATGCCGAGAATGCTCCCAGGTATCGGGAGATCGAACGTATTTTGAATGAAGGTCCCGATAAGATACAAACCGTACAAGAGGAAGATTTGCAGGGTACCGATCATGATTTTTGACATGTTTTATTGGTCCTCTCTGAGTTTGAAACGCTCATAAACAACGTACTTCGGTTTTCTTTGCGGATGGATTTCGTATAGGATCACTTCGTCTACTTGCCAGGTGAGACCGTTGAGTCCTTCTGGTTCCGGAAGCCGTTCGGTAACCTTCTCGTTCTGCCCACCCCACCTTTTTCCGATCGTGATATGGGGTCGATACGGCCGATTTGACGTATCAAAACCGACGGATGCACAGCTCTCGGAGGTGCGCTTGTATAGTTCGTCGAGTTGTTCAGACGGTTCGATGCCGACCCAACAGACACGAGGGGTTTTCGGGTTTCCGAACACTCCGACGGAAGAGAGCTCTAGTTCAAACGGTTGGGTGTCTTGCAGCTTTCCACGCAGCTTGTCCACTAAATCGCGCGCAGATTCATCGGACGTCGCCCCTAGGAAATTTAACGTAATATGAAAATCTCCCTCACTCGTCCACTTTTTCAGTGGAAGGATCGGCTTTACTTTTTCCGCATAACCCTGAATTTTCGCTTGTAGCTCTTCTGGAACCGGTACAGCCAGGAACATATGTCGATCCATTGTACAAAACCTCCATTAAATCTATTCATAAGTCTATCAGAAATAGGGAATGACTTGAATGTAATTGTATTTTTTCAAGACCGTTTAATTAGAGCCGTTTACTTGGATTTGATATAATATGTGTGAAGTATCGTAAGCAAAGGACGTGTTGAACATGCGTGTTGTTAATAGTATAGCTGAATTAATCGGAGATACACCTTTTGTAAAATTGAACCGTCTCACGGATCCGAACGGTGCAGACGTTTATGTAAAATTAGAGTATTTCAATCCGAGCGGCAGCATCAAAGACCGCGCAGCCTACAATATGTTGAAGGTAGCGGAAGAAAAAGGACTGCTGAAAGCGGGATCCACGATCATCGAACCGACTTCCGGGAACACAGGAATCGGTCTTGCGATGAACGCAGCCGCGAAAGGTTACAAATCCATCATCGTCATGCCAGACACGATGACGAAGGAACGAATCAACCTGCTGAAGGCGTATGGCGCAGAAGTCGTGTTGACACCGGGCGATGATAAGATGCCAGGCGCGATTGCAAAAGCGAAGGAACTGGCGGACCAGATTCCGAACAGCTTCATGCCGATGCAGTTCGAAAACCCGGCTAACCCGGATGCCCACAGAAATACGACTGCGATTGAAATTTTGGAAGCCGCTAAAGAAATCGGTAAAAACTTCAAAACGTTCGTCGCACCAGCTGGAACAGGCGGCACGATAACCGGGACAGGTGAAACGTTGAAAGAACACATGCCGGATCTTGAAATCAAAGTCGTTGAACCTGAAGGCTCTCCGGTATTGTCCGGCGGTAAACCTGGTAAGCACAAGCTCGTCGGAACAAGCCCTGGATTCATTCCAGACATCCTGAACCAGAACATTTACGACGAAATCATTCGGATCAAGGACGAGGAAGCGATTGAAACGACCCGCAAGCTTGCAAGTGAGGAAGGTATCTTAGTTGGACCGTCTTCTGGCGCTTCCGTCTATGCCGCACTACAAGCTGCGAAGAAGTTGAGTAGCGACGATGTTGTCATTTGCATGACTTGCGACTCAGGTGAACGCTACTTGTCCAGCGACCTGTTCGACTTCGGTGAAGAGTAATCGTTGAAATGGAACGACTTCCAGTGAGTGGAGGTCGTTTTCTTTATACATTATGATAAATAACTTTTTAACAAGAAGTTAATCGACGCAGATAAAAAGTTTACGTACAAAGTATAAGTGCAGCTAGGACTCAGCCTGCACCAAGGCTTGGCTGAGTCAAGTTTTCTTTACGTTTTTCGCCTGGTCATAAAGGGTAAACTCCCATATAGACAATCTCATTGTAAAGGAGTTTTCCAATATGGCTGCAGATGAAATGGATACATTCAAGTGGCATTTGAATCGGATTACCCGCGACTGGTCGGAGCTCGTCCATAGCTATGAAAAACTGGACAGCGGCGAGAAAAAGACCATCCATCAGAACTATCCTTTTACGTCCAACATCAACGATTTGAAAAATATGATTGCGAAATGGAATGACACCGTCAGTCATCTCTAACAAGAAAACCCCCGGTTCCCGGGGGTTTTTTACATATTATGAGGATGGACTGGCGCTCGCAGCACCTTCCGGCAAGACCTTCAGATTGATGAGCAGTAGGATCAGACCGATCGTCGTCATCGTTCCGAAGAAGAAATAAAGGCCGAATAAGGAGTGGGCGTCGTAGATGATTCCGCCGAAGAACGTGCAGAACCAGCTGCCGAGTCCGTTCCCCATCGAGCTGTAGAGCGCTACCGCTGTCGCTTTCACGTCATCCGG
Organism: Pseudalkalibacillus sp. Hm43; assembly: GCF_051842935.1. Classification (GTDB taxonomy): domain Bacteria; phylum Bacillota; class Bacilli; order Bacillales; family Fictibacillaceae; genus Pseudalkalibacillus. The sequence continues at coordinate 2,266,762 of NZ_JBPXRR010000001.1, forward strand.
TGCGATTTCCCTCACGTATTGGAGCGCTGCCGGAATGAAGAGACCGATCGAGAACCCTTGTGCAATCGTTGTCGCGTAGACTCCGACCAATGTTGGTTCTGTAAAATAGTAGAACCATCTGACTGCGGAAATGAGCGCGGCCGCAATGAGGATTTTCTCATAGCCGAGTTTGCGAATCCAACCGCCAGACAGTTTCATGAACGGCGCTTCACTACCCGCCGCTAGCAAGAAAGCGATACCTACACCAGCGAGGGTTCCGCCCAGCTCTTGTATATAGAGACCGAAATAAAAGTTGTTCGAGTGGATCGGTCCGAACACCGAAAACGTTGTAAACAGGAACAGGATGAACTTCGGCATTCTGATGAGCCGCATGAATCCTGAGCGCAAGTCCACTTTTAGCGTATTGCTTTCTTTTGGAAAAGAAAGAACGAAGATCGTACAGATGAGCAGTGCCGCTGTGAAGCTGTAGAAGATCAGTTTGAGCCCTAGCGTTTCAGCAAGCGTTCCCATCACATAGACCGATACTGCGAAACCGACCGCTCCCCACAGCCTGAAGTTCCCGTAATCTTTTTTTGTCGCCATTACATAATTGAGTGTGATGCTATCTGAAACCGGTACGATCGCACTCTGGAATGTCGCGAGCAGAATCGAAATGAGAATGAGACTGATGTATGAGTCCATGACTGCGAACGGGATTGCAATGAATCCGCTCATCGCCAATGTAAAAATGAGGACCGCTCTCGGACGCCTCGTATAGTCACAAATGACGCCCCATATCGGTTGCGCGATGATCATCACGACCGGACTGACGGACATGATTGCCCCGATCTGCGTTCCCGTGAGCCCGACGTCTTGTTTAAGATAAACACTTAATAATGGAAAAAGCGTCCCGAAACCGAAGAAGATGAAAAAGTAAAACAAGCTGATATTCAATGGTGTACGTTCTATTGATTTCATAAGCCCTCTCCTGTCTGACCGTATGTAATTACTCTGTCGATTGTAACGCACCCTTAGAAAAATGCAATAGTGGAATGGTTGTTAATTTTACCAGTTAAATGTATGATTATGGAAATTATGTGAAGGAGGAATGTGCATTGAATGAAGAGATATCGAAATGAATCTAAAGAATTGAAGGTGATGAGATCTTTGGGTGCGCGGATGGATTTATGTGAGGTTGATCGGAACTACCTTCTGAGTTTGAAAAAAGGTTTTGAAGGCGAGTGCAAGTTTGATGGATTGATTGAACCATATCTGGACGGACGCATCGTACTCAATGACCTGCTGCTCGCGCACAAGAATACCGTTTTTCAGAATGATTCGTTGGTGATGAGCTCGTCGAAGATTGTTTTGTTCGAGGTGAAAAATCTCGAAGGTGATTATTATTTGGAGGGCGACAGCTGGTTTTCCTCGAACGATAAAGAGATCACGAACCCTCTGCATCAATTGAACCGAAGTACCATCCTTCTCCGTCATCTGTTAAAAGGATTGGGCATTTTTCTCCCGATCGAACCTTATCTTGTGTTTGTGAACCCCGAGTTCTACCTTTATCAAGCTCCTACAAATCTTCCAATCATTTTTCTCCCCCAGTTGAATCGATATTTTACGAAGATGCAAAAAGAACGATCGATTTTGAAAGATCACCACTATGAAATAGGAAAACAACTGCTATCCCTCGAGTTGACCGACGCCCCCTCCTTTCGATTACCCAAATACGACTATCCCCTAATGAAGAAAGGCATCCCTTGCTTGGCTTGTGGTGGGATGTATGGTGCGCTCGTCAGAACTACCCTGGTTTGTAAGAATTGTGGATTTGGTGAGGATTATGAATCTGCCGTTGTACGCAGCGTAGAGGAGTTTCAGTTGTTGTTTCCAGCGGAGAAAATAACAACGACTACTATGATTGAATGGTGTGATATAATCAGTACCAAAAAAGCAATGCGGAAAATTCTTTCCAAGAATTTTGATTTAATTAAGAGCGGTAAGATGTCTCATTATGTTAAAGAGCAACAAAGGTAATGCTCATTGGTGCGATCTCGCCATATTTCGCGACTTCGGGGTGCGAATGAGCTTCTTGCGGGGTGCGATCTCATCATTTCTGCGACTTCGGGGTACGAATGAGCTTCTTACGGGGTGCGATCTCGTCATTTCTGCGACTTCGGGGTACGAATGAGCTTCTTACGGGGTGCGATCTCGTCATTTCTGCGACTTCGGGGTGCGAATGAGCTTCTTGCGGGGGGCGATCTCGTCATTTCTGCGACTTCGGGGTGCGAAAGACCATTCCGCACTGCCCAATCGCCCCCCTCCAACAATGAAAAACCGAGTACATCCGTACTCGGTTCTCCGATTTGACCATTTAATTTATTTTGCCAACTCATAGATGGCTTGTGCGTAGATTGCGGTGGCTTTCATTAGGTTTTCGATGTCGATGTACTCGTCCTTCTGGTGAGCGAGTTCATCTTCGCCTGGGAACAGGGCGCCGAACGCGACACCTGCATCGAGCGAGCGGGCATACGTACCGCCGCCGATGGAGATGAGGTAGCCGTCTTCTCCTGTCTGCTCTTCATACACGGACATCAGCGTCTTGATCAACGGGTGATCTTCCGGAACGTGATGTGGAGCCAAGTGCTCGATCTCGTTCAGCTCATAACCGAACTGAGCGCTTGCTTCCTCCAGTATGCCTCGTGTGCGCTCGAAATCGTGCGACACTGGGTAGCGGAGGTTCATCCCGACCTTGCCGCCTTCTTCAACCGTGTACCGCATGATACCCGCGTTCAGTGTCAACGGTCCGCTCACTTCATCGGAATCAGCGATCTCCAACTTTGTCCCTTCTGAATCAGAAGTAAGATACTCATTGACAAAGCGGATGAACGCATCGCCGTCCCCTTCAAAGGAATAAGCGGATAAAAACTCGGCCAAGAACAGGCCTGCGTTTTTTCCAGTCTCCGGTTTACTGCCGTGCACCGAGACACCTTCCAGCTTAAACGTATAGCGGCCGTCCGTAGCAGCAACCTCACCAGTCAATCCAGTATCAGCTAGAAACGCATTGAACGAAGCTTCCACTTCTTCTGAAAGTCCCTCAACGACTGCTTCCGCATAATCAGGAACCATGTTCAGCCTTCTACCAGAATCAAACGAAACCAAACGCGCACCTTCACCCTCACCAGCCCCGACTGCACTCGACTGCTTCCACTCGCAATCGAAGATTCCTTTTTCCGCATAAATGATCGGGAAATCGGCGTCTGGTGCGAATCCGATCGTCGGCATTTCTTCCTGCTTGAAGTAGTGCTTCACGCATCGCCAGTTGCTTTCTTCGTCCGTCCCGAAAATCATGCGCACGCGCTTGCTCACATCAAGCCCGAGCTCTTTGACGATTTTCATAGCATAATAGGCCGCCATCGTAGGTCCTTTGTCATCGATGGCACCACGAGCATAGATGCGGCCGTCTCGAATTTCAGCTGCGAATGGGTCTGAGCTCCAACCGTCGCCAGCCGGAACGACGTCCAAGTGGCACAGTACCCCGACGAGCTCTTCCCCTTCACCGAATTCCAGGTGACCAGCGTATCCATCTAGATTTTTACTCGAGAAACCGTCCGCTTCCCCTTTTTCCAAAAAGTGCGTGAGAGCACGGTCAATCCCTTCTCCAAAAGGCGCTCCTTCCTTTGCACTTTCTGGATCAAGGACACTTTCAATCTGCAACAGCGCTTGAAGATCATGAATCAAATCGTCCCTGCGCTTCTCCACTTCCTGCTTCCAATCAATCATGTGATGACCCCTCCGTTCGTTTTATGCTTCACTGCGAATTTTATCAAACGTTTCCTTATCACAAATGACGAATAGTCGTGCATCCACTGGGATTGTTTCGTTCAACCGGCGATTGATGTCCATCTTGTTTCCGTCTGCAATGAGCGTCGCACCTTCCTGTAACAATGAGGTGAACGCGTCCCGGTACGTCTTCCAATCCGAGCGGGCAGGGATTTCGTAGATGTTGTCCCCAATTCCATGGCTCATCAGCTGGCTGAAGAGCTTGGATATCCCATTCGTAATCGCTGAACGGACGGCCAACCTCGAAATCGTTTCGTTGGATAAAATGAACTCGTCCACATCCACGTGGCGGAAGTTCTTGATATGATCTTCGTTCAAAATTTCGACCGTACTATGTATTTCAGGTGAAATGCGCTCAATCGTCGTTACGATCAACAACGTTTTTCCATCTGTTAATAACGGATCCTGAATCGTGTCATCCGCAAACAATAGGACACCAGCTGCTTCGGACAGATTCGCTTGCATCAACGTATCCTGGTCTGCCGCATCACCTCTTACATAATGGACATGCTCATCCAAATAGGGTGACTTTTTCAACTGATCGATGATGACGATTTCCCGGAACTTATCCGTTTGTAAAATTTCTTGAATCGCAAACTTCGCTTTCTGAGACCATCCGATAATGACGATGTGATTCTTTCCTTTATAGGTCAACATTCCTTCCTCCTTCCTACGTCTGAATGCACTGAAACCATCGACTACTTTCCCAATGACGACACCGATCAAGCCAATCCCGACTATGTATAAAAGCATCGCATAAACACGGCCGCCGACGGAAATCGGTGAGATGTCCCCATATCCAACGGTCGTCACGGTAGTCATCACCCACCATAGTGCATCGAACAAGTTGGTGAAGGTTTCGGGCTCAATCAGGACCATGACTAAGGAACTCATCACGACCATGACTATACTCATGACGAAAATGACCCAGTTACTCAGCTGGACGACCTTGACCCTTAACCATTTGAAAAATTGCACGGAATACTCCCCCTTCCTCCTCAATGTACCACACCTACACTGAATTTCTGTTTTGAATTATTTACAGAATTATTATACAATATTTCTAACCAGGAGGTGGGGTTGAAGTCACAATATCCACTCTAAAACAGGGGATGGAGTGGAAGCAACATGTCATATGACGGACAGTCTCATCATATCTCTTTCATCATCAGTTTCCGCCGATTGATAACGATTTATGCTAATGTACCTATTTATTCAAATAATTCAATAATTGCTTAACATCCACTTAACAATTATTGGGTACACTATCCATGAAGTCGTTAAATAAGGTAAGGAGTGGTTGTTTGAGTCCTTCGACTGAACGTATGTTGAACCGCGTAAAGGCTATTTATATGTTTATTAATGAAAGTGGTCCGGTAACAACGCAGGAAATTGTCGACGAATTCGGGACGACAAAGAGAACGATTCAGCGAGATTTGAACGTACTAACGTATAACAACCTGGTAGAAAGCCCCACTAGAGGAAAATGGGAAACGACATCCAAAAAGGTAAAGATTGCACAATAACTTCAAAAATAAGTAGAAAAAAGAGCTGACCGCGATGTGGCCAGCTCTTTTATTGATTTCAAAACCTTTTATCTCGGTTGGACTTCGCGTAAATCTTCTACGAGATGATCTTTCACGTGATCCGGTACGATGATGTGTTCAGTCGCAAGCTCCATGTTGTCTTCAAGTCTCATGTAACGGTTCGCATCCGACACCAAGTTCGCCCAGAAACCTTCTGATAGGGAAAGACCGATGACTCTTCGAGTATCCCAGTCTATGACGACATCCTGCACCTTTCCAACTGTATCTCCGCTTTCTGTCTTCACTTTCTTGTGGATAATGGACTCTGTCGCGATTGAATCGATTGGATCATGATACTGTTGATCGATTCCAGATATCCTCACCTTGTCTTCACTTAATTCCAATACATCCTTAAAAGGGATATACAGCGTTTCGGTGGTATAATTCTTCTCGAATGTATCTTCGTCTGTTACAGGTGGTGTGTTCATCGCTACTTGCCCTCCAGAACTGTTCACCACATTATCCATTGACGTTTCCATTCGGTTATCCACCCGATCTTCATCAGGTCGTTTCTCTAAATATATAAGGTAGTCTAAATCAAATGTTTTTTTGTTCAGGAGTATGTCCTCGACCTTGTGTTCAGGTGCCTCATCATATTCACTGCTGACGATCTTTTTCTTTAAGATGTCTTTTCCGAATATTAACATATTGGATTCTCCTTTCGTTGGATGTTTTGATTAATACCCGACATTTTCGGGAATAAAACAACCAGGCGGAAAGGATGATGAAAAATAGGCCAGATGTCTCTGAGTGGATTACTCGTTTTGTTGACGATCTTGTAAGCGTTCAAGTTCATCCTCTGTCAGCGGTCGATATTCACCAGGGGCAAGGGATGGGTCCAGTTTCAACGATCCCATTTCCATCCGTTTCAAGTAGGTGACTTTTTTCCCAACGGCTTCAAACATCCGTTTCACTTGATGGAATTTCCCTTCCGTTATGACAAGCTCGATCTCGGATTGTGTGCCGCTTTTTAAAATGTTTAAGTCGGCAGGCTTTGTCTTATACCCGTCATCGAGTGTGACGCCTTTGCGGAAAGCGATTTGATCGTCTTGCGTGACTTCCCCGTCGATCTTTGCGTAATACATCTTCGGGACGTGTTTTTTAGGTGAAAGCAGTTCATGCGAAAGTTGTCCGTCGTTTGTCAGCAAAAGCAATCCTTCCGTATCTTTATCCAAACGCCCTACCGGGAAAGGCTCAAACCCAGCATCCTCGACATCTAGTAAATCAATCACGGTCTTATGGACGTGATCTTCGGTAGCAGAAATGACCCCATCCGGTTTATTCATCATCAGATAGATATGTTTTACATACTCGACGACTTCTCCGGCGACGGTGATGACATCTTTATCTGGATCGACATGGGTTTTTCCGTTTTTCAAAGGTTCGCCATTTACGTTCACAAGACCATTTTTCAACAGCTTCTTCACTTCTTTACGGCTTCCAAAGTTCATATTGGCCAACAATTTATCGATTCTCAAAAGAGATCCTCCCAACAATTGTAAAATAGTAGCTTAATTTTCAACGATGAGTGTATAATAAGTAAAACTAGTTCAAAAGGAGGGGTACCATTGAAACGCGCAATCGGACTACTTGCTACAGGACGAAAAAAACTAGGACATCCCGCACCGGTGCTGGATTTTTATACAAGTCCATTGTTTCAGAAATCAGTACAGTATGCAAAAGAGCATTATGACGGTTTTTACTTTTATAATGCAAAAGATGGACTCTTATTACCCGATCAAACATTAGAACCCTACGACCTTTCCATCAAGACGTTCTCCATTATGGAAAAGAAGGTATGGGCTCGGAATGTCATCGATACGTTCCGTAAATATGAATCTCCTGATGAGATCATCGTTTATCTGCATGGCGGGAAAGTGTACCGAGACCACCTTGAACCCCAGCTTGAACAGAAGGGCTATGAATATAAGATTCCGATGAAAGGCCTCGGAATCGGTCAACAGCTTGCCTGGCTTGATCAACAGCTCGCTGAGTGAAAAAAGGTACAAAAAGAAGGCCCGGTGAAAGGCCTTTTAATTTGCTCGTGTTCTTCGACGTTTGAAGAATCGATTGATTTTATCACCGAAGATATGTTGTAGGAGCCCAGAGAAATGACTCATATATAAATAGACTCCCGCTCCTGCAAACACACTTACCGTCAACACTACGAATGAAGTGAAAGTACTTCCGTAATCGGTTCCCACAAGTGCTTCCATCGCCCACTTCGCAACAACTACCGCCAATACCATCAATCCGATGAACATTCCGATCAGGATAGAACGTTTGAATACAGGACGGAACGAATAGTTTGCTGCACGTTTGATGATGAGCAAGTTGATCGTGATCGAGATGGCGTACCCTAGATTTGTACCGAGAACCGCACCGAGAATACCGAAGTTCGCAATCAATACATAGTTCAAGCTTAACTTTACGAAGATTCCTGTCAATAAGCTGTAGACAGCGAATCGTTGTTTATTGATCCCTTGTAAAATCGCAGCCGTCACCGTGAAGAGCGCGAATAAGATCGCCGTCGGTGCGTACCACGAAAGGACAAAGCCTCCGATTTCGATATTGTTGTTGAATAGGAACGAGTAAGCTGGCAGACCAAGAATCGCTAAGCCAATCCCAGCTGGTACCGTCAAGAATAAGATGATTTCAAAGATTTTCGTGATCTGATTTTGCAGGACAGGAAAATCTTTTTTCGTATATAAGGTCGTAATCAATGGGATGACCGTAAGCGCCACACCCGTTGATAAAGAAACCGGAATCATGATCAGCTTCTGTGTATACGTCTGCATGACAGCGTAGAAATCTTCCGCCTTACCCTGGCCGTAGCCTAATCCATTTTGCAACGCATTTGTGATCGTGAACATGTCGATCAATTGGTAAAGTGGGATGGCGAGACCGACTGCCACGAATGGAATTGCATACCGGATCAGTTCTTTATAAATTTTCGGTAGCGGGATTTTGTGGTCCACACTGTTCCTCATCATCTTGTTCAGGTGAGGACGACGTCTTTTCCAATACCAGAGGAGGACGAGTAAAGAAGACATTGCGCCGATCGTTGCCGCGAAAGTCGCGAATCCGACTGCCGTACTCACTTCCCCTTTGAAAATGACGATGACCAAGAACGCACTGATCAGGATGAAGCTAACACGGACGATCTGCTCGACCACTTGTGATAACCCCGTCGGGCCCATTGATTGGAATCCTTGGAAATACCCTCGAATCAAGCTCATGACCGGAACGATGATCAACGCTGTCGATACGAGCTGGATGACCATTTTAATGTCCTGAACGGAGTTCCCTTCTGCTCCTCTTTGACTGGCAAGGAATTCAGCGATCCAACCGGACAATGAGAACAACAATAGGAAGGATACGATTCCGCTGACCGTCATGAACAAGAGTCCGGATCGCAATAGTCTCCGACCGGTTACATAATCGCCCATTGCATTATATTTCGAAACGAATTTGGAAACTGCTAAAGGTAAACCTAATGTGGATATACTTAAAAAGACGGCGTATGGTGTGTAGGCAAAACTGTACAATGCTCCACCGGACGGACCGTTTTCAGATTCTACTAACCATTCAAACGGGATGACGAAGATCAACCCTAGAAATTTAGAAAAGAAGGTAGCCGCTGTCAGAATCAGCGTGCCACGAATCAGTTTTGACATATATACTTCCAACTCCCAATGCCATTCACATGTAATCTTATGTATTTTACCATAGTATGATAGCTTTCGCGAAAGCTTTTCCTATCTTAACGGTTAAGACTTAAATTCAATTCCAGGCAACCATAAAATCGTCGTATCATCATCCATTTCTGTAAGTTCAGAGGCTGTGAGGGCGATATGGAAAATTTCCCTTGCTTCAGGCTCTTTCAGAAGTTTACCTGCAAATTGCTCAGCGAATAGAATCGCCCGCTCCTCCCCGCTGTTCAATTTGAAACAGAAGATATGACCGTTGCATGATTCATCCCAAAGCCAGGCATAGGAATACCCTTTGTTTTCAATGTGGACGAGATCTCCGAACGCGGGTATGGATATGAGAAGGACTGGTGAGTCTTCATAGGTTGTCCAGCCTCCATCCTCTGGCGTGTGAGCTTCTGTAATGGATGGGGAATAATGATTGTTCATGAAATGGAGCGCTCCTCTACGTGTTCATTTTCTTTTCCTATTAAACATGGTATCTTACAATGGAACGAACGAAAAGTAGGTGCAATTATGAAATACGATGTCATCATTATCGGAGGCGGTCCGTCTGGGCTCATGTCCGCTGTTGCAAGTGCTTCGAGCGGCGCTTCCGTTTTACTAGTCGATAAAGGAAATAAACTCGGTCGGAAGCTTGCGATTTCTGGTGGTGGTCGATGCAACGTCACGAACCGCCTGCCGATCGACGAAATCATCAAGCATATTCCGGGTAACGGTAAGTTCTTATACAGCGCATTCAACATCTTCAACAACGAAGATATCATTGCGTTTTTTGAAGGGCTCGGCATCCAGCTGAAAGAGGAAGACCACGGCCGGATGTTCCCTGTCAACGATAAGGCGCAATCGGTTGTCGATGCAATGCTCAATAAGATCCGTGAGCTTGGCGTTAAAATACGCACGAATACTCAGGTCGAGCATGTGATTTACGAGGATGGGACAGCAAGAGGCATTCTTTTAAAAGATGGCGAAAAGATTGAAAGCGATGCGGTGATCATTGCCGTTGGCGGAAAGTCCGTTCCACATACCGGTTCTACGGGAGATGGATATGCATGGGCGCAAGATGCCGGTCATAAGATCACAGAGCTCTATCCAACTGAAGTGCCGCTCACTTCCGATGAACCGTTCATCAAGGACAAAGCGTTGCAAGGTTTGTCTTTGCGAGATGTTGCGCTCAGCGTGTTGAAACCGAACGGGAAACCGATCATCACCCACCGGATGGATATGATCTTCACCCATCTCGGCATTTCAGGACCAGCTGTGTTGCGTTGCAGTCAATATGTCGTGAAAGCCCTCAAGAAAAGCAAGGACGGCTATGTGACGATGCAGATCGATCTTTTTCCAGATCGAAATGAGGAGCAGATCTTCCAAGAACTGATGAAGATGCTGAAGGATGAGCCGAAGAAAGCCATCAAGAACGCGTTGAAGGGTTGGATTCCAGAACGTTACCTTCACTTTTTACTGGACCGGGCGGAGATTCCCCTTGAGACGGTCTATTCCCAGCTGTCGCATTCAGCGTTACGGGATTTTGCAGGAATGGCGAATGGCTTTACGTTTACCGTGAACGGGACTTTGCCGATTGAAAAAGCGTTCGTAACCGGCGGAGGGGTGTCGACGAAAGAAGTGGAACCGAAGACGATGCGTTCGAAATTCGTACCGAACTTGTATTTCTGTGGTGAGATTTTGGATATACACGGCTACACAGGTGGATATAACATTACCTGCGCCTTCGTTACCGGTCATCTTGCTGGAACGAATGCCGCAGCAGACCGGTCATAGGGGGAAAAGTGACATGCTCAAACGGAGAGGCGTTTATGCGTTAACGACGGATCGAACTGAGATGGACGTCGCGTTCATCCACCGGTATTTACATGAAGATTCCTATTGGGCAGGGGGAATCGACTACGAGACGGTCGAGAAATCCGTCGAGAATTCGCTCTGTTTCGGAATTTTTACGATGGATGGAGATAACGATACGCTGGGAAAACAAGTCGGATTCGCGCGTGTCATTACCGACTATGCGACTTTCGGATATCTGGCAGATGTGTTCGTGGTGGAAAGCCACCGTGGGAAGGGATTGTCCAAGTGGTTGATGGAAGAAATCATGGCGTATCCCGAGCTGCAACGATTACGTCGGTTGATGCTGGTGACCAAAGACGCGCAAGGTTTGTATAAGCAGTACGGATTTGAGATTTATGACAATGAGGATCAAGGCTTGATGGGCATTCGCCGGAAAGCTGAGGATTTATATCTGAAGGGCTGACTTATCGCGTCAGCCCTAATTCTTTCACTTCGTCCAGTTGTTCGTGGCGGTAGTAGCACTTGAATTCGAGCGGTTCACCGGTGTACATCATCTCAGGCAGGAAATGCCGGATGTTGCTGACAACGCCCATATTGTCTTCTGCTAATACCCACTCAAGCTCTTTCCATTCGAGAATTCCCTCGTCCATTTTGAGAGGAGTTGGATATTCAGTGTGAGGCTCGAGTTGCGTGATGAACACGTGCATGCCGCCTTTTTCGATTCCCTCCACGTCCCAAGAAACGACGCCAGTATACTTCGGAGTGACGATGCGCATGCCGGTCTCCTCCATCACTTCACGGATCACGCTTTGTTCAGGGGTTTCGTCAGGCTCAAGTTTTCCACCGACTCCATTCCACAATCCTTTGTTCGGTGCTTTCACCCGGTTCAGCATAAGGACTTCTGAACCTCTCATGATAAAACAAATACAATACCGTATCATCCACTCACATCCAGACAGGTTTTTTTACCAGTCTACCACTGCTCCCAAATTTTACAAGGTCATTTTTTGTACAAAATCATAGCCGAAAAGCTGTATAGCGATTCGTAGTCTTCCGTCTCTTCGTCCGCCGCGATGGAAACCTGGTACTGGATTTCAACGAATTTCGATTGCTGTAATTCGGCTAGAAATTCGTTCACTGCTTCTTCAAGATCCTCTTCATGTTCCGCCTCGAAAATTTTCACCTGCAACATAAAAACACCCCCAGAGAATTCCACTTTTAATAGTAAAAATTCACCCGAGAGTGTTCAAAGTCCTTTGACGAAAGCCTTCTACTTTTGTCAGGATACCTTAACGTAATATATGAATTTCTTCGTTTTCTTTTTCAGGATGCGCGCTGCCATCGCTGCCGCTATTTTCGATTCAGCGATGACGACGATGTCACGATCACAAATTTCCCCTTCCTTCGAGGTCCGTGGAAGATAGGATAGCGGGATGTTCTTTGTGCCCACGTGGAACGGATTCCGGTGAGACAATTGGTAATCCCGGATGTCGATCATGCAATATTCGTCGAGCGCATCTTGCTCAAACGTTCTGAGCTTCATATAAGGAAGTATATAGGAATAAAGGAAGTATGCTGCTGCAACCAGCAAAATCAGTTCCCATATCATTTGGTCCACTTCCCCTTTCTTCTCTGTCCTTTTACTTGGTGTCGCCTTCCCACTCAAGCATGCCACCAGTCATGTTGATCACTTTGTAGCCCTGCTCTTGTAAGAAGAGACTTGCATTTTCACTGCGTCGGCCGGAACGGCAAACCATGATATGCTCTTTGTCTTTTTCGATTTCTTCCATACGTTCCGGGATCTCAGAAAGACGGATATGCTTAGCGGCAGGGATCATACCTGCAGCCACTTCTTCGTCTTCACGGACATCTATGATGGAGATGTCTTTCCCTTCTTTCAATAGCTTGTCAACTTCTTCAGGTGTAATTGTTCGAACTGTATAGTCCTCCATTTAAAATCATTCCTTCCATCTATATTCGCTTTATTGGTTTATTGTTTGTTCATCCGTCACTTATTTTACGAACTTCACTAAAAAAAGTAAAGAGATTGATTTTGCGGGGAGGGGTTTTAGAAATTCTGGCGGTGGTTTTAGAAATTTGGGGTGCGGTTTTAGAAAATCCGGGTGCAGTTTTAGAAAATCGGGGTGCGGTTTTAGAAATTTGTGCAGTGGTTTTAGAAAAAACGGCGGTGGTCTTTGAATTCGGTAAAATAGACCCATCAAAAAGGAAGCTCCCTGTTCCAGGGAGCATTCAAATGAGTGCCAGGTACCAATCATAAGCCCTTGCCCCGCAAGGATTCTTTTTTGGTACCTGGCACCGTTCAAAAAAAGGATTGCTCCGCACTGGAGCAATCCTTTCCTTATTTTGATTAATTTGCGACGATGTTGACCAATTTGCCTGGTACGGCGATGACTTTGCGGACTGTCTTTCCTTCGATGTTTTCTTTCACTTTATCGTCGGAAAGTGCGATTTCTTCCATTTGTCCTCTATCCGCATCAGTCGGTACCAACAACTTCGCACGTACTTTTCCGTTGATCTGAACGACGATTTCCACTTCGTTCTCGGTCAACTTCGACTCGTCGAATGTCGGCCACTCAGCGTAAGCGATTGAGCCGCTGTGTCCTAACTTCTCCCAAAGCTCTTCCGTAATATGAGGAGCAACCGGAGACAACAATTGGACGAATCCTTCCATCAACGCTTTCGGCAACACGTCTTGCTTATATGCTTCGTTGATGAAGACCATCAATTGAGAGATCCCTACGTTGAAACGCAACTCTTCGTAGTCTTCGCTCACTTTTTTCACCGTTTGATGGTAAACGCGCTCAAAGTCTTCGGAAGCTTGAACGTCCTGGATTTTACCAGAAATCGATCCATTTTCTTCGACGAACAAACGCCACACACGATCCAAGAATCGACGGGATCCGTCCAAACCGCTCTCAGACCAGGCGATGCTTGCATCCAATGGTCCCATGAACATTTCGTACAAGCGCAACGTGTCTCCACCATGGGATTTCACGATGTCGTCCGGGTTCACGACGTTCCCTTTCGACTTACTCATCTTCTCGTTGTTTTCCCCAAGGATCATACCCTGGTTGTACAAGCGTTGAAACGGCTCTTTCGTCGGCACAACACCTACATCATATAAAACTTTGTGCCAGAAGCGTGCGTACAATAAGTGAAGAACCGCGTGCTCAGCGCCACCGATGTACAAGTCAACAGGTAGCCAGTGCTTCAACTTCTCTTCCGACGCCAACTGATCGTTGTTGTCTGCATCAATGTAACGCAAGTAGTACCAGCAACTTCCTGCCCACTGCGGCATCGTGTTCGTTTCTCGACGACCTTTTTTACCCGTTTCCGGATCGACGACATTCACCCACTCTTCAATGTTCGCAAGTGGTGATTCCCCTGTTCCGGAAGGCTTGATGTTGCTCGTCTTCGGAAGTGTCAACGGCAATTCCTCATCAGGAACCGCACTCATCGTGCCGTCTTCCCAATGAATGATCGGAATCGGCTCGCCCCAATAACGCTGACGGCTGAACAACCAGTCACGAAGACGATACGTGATCTTCTTCTCACCTTTGTTGTTCTCTTCCAACCACGCAATCATTTTGGAAATCGCTTCTTCCTTGTTCATTCCATTCAAGAAATCGGAGTTGACGATTTCGCCATCTTCCGTATATGCCTCTTTTGAGATGTCTCCACCTTTAACAACTTCAATAATCGGAAGCTCGAATTTCGTAGCGAATTCGTAATCGCGCTCATCGTGTCCTGGAACCGCCATGATCGCACCTGTTCCGTAACTCACCAATACATAGTCTGCGATCCAAACCGGAATTTGCTCACCGTTCGCAGGATTGATGGCATAAGCCCCTGTGAAGACGCCGGTCTTTTCTTTTGCAAGCTCAGTACGCTCCAAGTCACTCTTCGTGCTGATTTCTTTCTTGTACGCTTCAACCGCGGATTTTTGCTCAGGTGACGTAATTTCGTCAACATAAGCATGTTCCGGCGCTAATACCATGTACGTCGCGCCGAACAATGTATCGGGACGCGTCGTGAAGACGGTCACTGTTTTGCCGGAGTTCGCGATATCAAACGTGATTTCCGCACCTTCCGAGCGGCCGATCCAGTTACGCTGCATTTCCTTCAAGCTTTCTGGCCAGTCCAACTCTTCAAGGTCCTCTAACAAGCGATCCGCGTACGCCGTGATTTTCAACATCCACTGCTTCATCGGCTTTCGAATGACCGGATGTCCACCACGTTCACTTTTACCATCGATCACTTCCTCGTTCGCAAGCACCGTCCCTAATGCCGGGCACCAGTTGACCGGAACTTCGTCGATGTAAGCCAATCCTTTTTTATATAACTGTAGGAAAATCCACTGCGTCCACTTGTAGTAGTTCGGATCCGTCGTGTTCACTTCACGATCCCAGTCGTAGGAGAAACCTAATTCCTTGATCTGACGGCGGAACGTGTTGATATTCTGCTCGGTAAAATCAGCCGGGTCATTCCCTGTATCCAACGCGTATTGCTCAGCTGGAAGGCCAAATGCGTCCCACCCGATCGGGTGAAGCACGTTGTAGCCTTGCATCCGCTTCATTCGTGCGACAATATCAGTCGCCGTGTACCCTTCCGGATGCCCGACGTGAAGCCCAGCACCTGATGGATACGGGAACATATCCAACGCGTAGAACTTTTTCTTGTCTGGTTCGAATTCTGTTTTGAACGTTTTGTTTTCTTCCCAATACGATTGCCACTTACGCTCGATTTGTTGATGATCGAAAGCCATTTTGAAGCCACTCCCATTCGTTTTTATGTGTTTAAGTATGATTTCTCGTGATTTATGAAAAATTGGGGCATGATGAGCACCCATTTGCTGCCGAGATAAGTACGGTTTTAGAAAATTCGGCGTTGGTTTTAGAAAAAAGGTGTGGTGTTTTGTAAATTTCACCCTTCGTCTTGTAAAAATCCTAGCTTGTTTTAGGAAAATGAGGGTCCGTTTTAGAAACCATGGCCTTCTTACTACGCCCCAACCCAAGAATCAGAAGCTTATCAACTTCCCTCTGAGGAAAGAGGAACGATGAGATTAAGGCGTCGCAGTTCCGAGGACCGGAGTTTAGTTTGACCTAAATGAGGACCGGAGGAACAAGACAACGCAGAGATCAGAAGCTCATCTTTTCTCAGAAAATAATAAAACCTCCCGCCACTGATCTAAACATCAGGGACGAGAGGTTGAATAAACAATACTCCCGCGGTACCACCCGCATTAGTACACAAAAAGCGTGCACTCACTCAAGCTCCTTATCGCGGAGGGACGATAAACGCTACTTCGGTTGTTCACGTTTATGGCTCGGAGGCGAGTTCAAATAGCGCTCGGGTTGGCTTTTCAGCAACCGCCAACTCTCTAGGACCGTTGACTATTTTACTAATCCTCTTCTTCGCCTTGAATTTGTGAAGAATGTAATTTGTATTGTATGCAGGTTCTCAAAAATTGTCAAGGTTTTTTCTGAAAATGGACATCTATCATGATGGGCATTTTGACCCACTTTTATACATCCCCGAAGAAATCTTCTACCATCTTTTTATACGTGTAAAAGAACGCTGGTACCTCTACGTCGTCCAGTCCGACGAACGCATTTTCTGCAACACCCCGGTAATACCAGGTCTGCTTCTCCTTGTCACCTTTGAACTTATCCCAAATCGCGTCGCCATCCGCATCAAAGGACTCGATTACACTCCGGAGGTTATCGAGCTTGTCAGCGACAATCAGCGCTTTCACCTCGAACGGCGCATCCTTTATGTAATCCACTGTATGCTGCTTCCGCTCTATCCACGTTTTGCTCTTATCCTCGGTATTGCCTCGGACGATTTCCGATACACGCACACCGAAATTCCGCTCGATGTCTTCAAACGCTAGCTCCGTATCCTCAACGGCATCATGCAAGTAACCCGCAATGACCACATCGTCTGACAAACCTGCCTCCCTCAACGTATTCGCCACAGAAATCGGATGGACGACGTAAGGTTCGCCTGACAGTTTCCGAATTTGCCCTTCGTGTACTTTCTTCGCTAACGCTTCAGCGCGTTCTATTTTTTCCATATCCATCCCCCTCCAACAACGCTTGTGTTCGTCAGTTTCATCAGCATCAATGTCAGAATAAGCCAAATCGCCCCTGCTGTAAAACCACCGAGCACGTCGGTCGGAAAATGGACCCCGAGGTAGACTCTGCTGAAGCCGATCAACCCGATGAACATCCAAGTCAGCACCAGAATATAACCCGCCTGAATACCTCGATTACGCAAGTATCTCCAAAGCAAGTAGCCAAGGAAACCGAAGAACGCAGCGGAATTCATCGCATGTCCGCTGGGAAAACTTAAACCCGTTTCGTGGATGAGCGGCCACTCATCGGGTCTCGTCCGATGATAGATCGACTTCAGCCACTTGTTCATCTCACGGACACCGATCAGATTGAATACGACAATCAGTGAAAGCTTTGGGTTTTTTACCAACAGGAAAAACACAATCAGTATGTACATCAATGGAAAAGATACGTGCTTCGATCCGAGGTCTGTCACGAACAGCATCGCTTCGGTCAGCCCATCTGAACGCATCTTCCAAACCCCATGCATGACGACGAAATCGAAATTGGTCAACGTTGTATGATACACCCCGAAGAAAAGAAAAATGATGAGTAAAACGATTCCGCCTACCAATAGCTTCAGCCAACTGCTCATTGTCCCACCCCTTCTCTACCTAGTTTATTTCACTCTCCCAAAAATATTTTTAAAGAAACTTGGCAAAGCCAAGCCTTTTGGCGGAGGCGGAAGCTGCGCCTTCTGCGCAAAGGAAAAAAACCGTCCGAGGACGGTTTCGTTATGCGACTTGGGAACTCGCTTCTGGTACGATATTACGATCATAGATAAAGGTGATCAACAGACCGACAATGAGCAAACAGAACACAACATAGAACATCGACTGGATGCCACTCAAGTCGACGATGAGCCCACCGACGATCGGTCCGAACATCCGCCCGCCTGTTGCGGTACTGTTCACGACACCCTGGTAAAAACCTTCGCGTCCCTTCGGCGCAAGATTGCCAGCAATCGTCGGAACCGCTGGCCAGACCAGCATCTCTCCGATTGTCAAAATAATCATCGCGGTCATAAGACCCATGAAGATATTCGCTTGAGAAGCAACCAGGAAGGATACCATGAAAATGCTGATGCCAACGATGATTTGCGTCTTCGTCACACGCAACCAATTTTTCACAATATAAGCAAGCAACGGCTGGCCTAAAACGATGATTGCGCCGTTCACTGTCCACAACAAACTATAGTGACTCAAAGAAATCCCGATGTCTTGCGTGTAGGAGGCAATGGTCGACTGCCACTGGACATAAGCGAGCCAGCAAATGAAGTACGCGGCACAAAGCCAGATGAGTGCTCGGAAACGCGTGCGGCTCTTGATGACGAATCGATCATCAAGCACATTTTTGATGACAGGTTCAGCTGATCGATGCGCAAGGCTCCGATAGCCGAAAAACGCCAACAGGAAGAAAGCGACGTACATAATCGCATTACCGACGAAAATCCACTGGAAACTGAAGGAAGCAAGCAATCCGCCTGCCGCAGCACCAACAGCGACACCAACGTTTTGTGCGACATAAATGGCGTTATACGCTTTCCGGCCGCCTTCTTTCCAGACGGTCCCGGCATAAGCATACATAGACGGAAACACCATTCCGCCTCCAAATCCGAGTGTAATCAAGAAAATCATATATGGATAAAAACTATGGAAAAAGATGAGTCCTAAAGAGCTACCGAATGTGATGGAAATCCCGATCAAAATCGAGCGATAGCCGCCGACACGGTCGAATAATGCGCCGCCGATCAAGTTTCCGACGACACCTGCCCCTGCATTCCCCATCAGCACAAAACCAGCAAAGGTCAACGACTTTCCGAGGTGATCGTGTATATAGACTGTATTCAATGGCCAAAGAAATGAGGAACCCGTGACATTGATGATCATCCCGATGATTAATAACCAAAGATGCTTCGGCACCTTCAACGACCTCCGTTCGAACTGGTTCACTGTAAAAATTTATGTAACTGAACCATAGAAATTGTATTCCTTTTTGAAGGGAAGCGCAATTGTTTTTTTCTGTCTCCAGACGGGTTTGGCGAGGGTCCTGTGACCGTGCTAAAATAGGGCTATCTTAACAACTTAAGGATTAGAAAGGATAGCTTATGTCGATTCCCTCTCATTTCGGAGATAAACGTTACTATACATGGAACAAGCATTTAAAAGAACACTTTGGAGAAAAAATCATCAAAGTGCCGATTGACGGTGGATTTGACTGTCCAAACCGGGATGGCACCGTCGCATCCGGCGGTTGCACGTTCTGTTCACAAAGTGGATCTGGTGACTTTGCCGGTGACCGGCGTGACGATCTCGTCCAGCAATTCCACACGATCAAGGATCGAATGCACCGGAAATGGAAAAACGGGAAGTACATCGGGTACTTCCAGGCGTTCACGAATACGCATGCCCCAGTTGAAGAACTGCGTGAGAAGTTTGAAGTGATTTTGGAACAAGAAGGCGTCGTCGGACTGGCAATCGCAACGCGTCCGGATTGTCTACCAGATGATGTCGTCGAGTACCTGGCAGAATTGAATGAACGTACCTACCTATGGATTGAGCTCGGATTGCAGACCGTCCACGAGGAAACAGCTCAACTCATCAACCGTGCGCACGATTATGCCTGTTACGTTGAAGGCGTCAACAAGCTAAGGAAGCACGGAATCCGCGTTTGCGCTCATATCATTAATGGCCTACCGCAGGAGACTCCCGAGATGATGATGGAAACGGCTCGGGAAGTGGCGAAGCTAGATGTTCAAGGCATCAAGATCCACCTTTTACATCTGTTAAAAAAGACGCCTATGGTGAAGCAGTATGAGAAAGGGTTAGTCGAGTTCCTCGACTTTGACACGTACGTCCAGCTTGTATGTGATCAGCTGGAAATCATTCCACCGGACATGATGATTCACAGGTTGACGGGTGACGGTCCGGCTGAACTGATGATTGGTCCAATGTGGAGCATGAATAAATGGAATGTACTCAATTCAATCGAGGCTGAACTCGAGCGCCGCGACAGCTATCAGGGGAAGTATTATGAACCTGCTGAGGTGTCTGCCCCATGAACTTAAGTCGGATTTTACCTTATGCAAAAGAACTGCTGGAGAAAGTCGTTGAGCCAGGTGGGGTTGTCGTTGATGCGACGGTTGGTAACGGGCATGACACGGTCTTTTTAGCGGAACTTGTCGGGGAAAAAGGCCGCATTTACGGATTCGATATCCAGGAGCAAGCTGTTGAAAACACGATCGAACGGTTGAAAAACAACGGGTTGGAAGAACGGGCGCAAATCATGTTGAGGAGCCATGCAGAAGTGAAAGAAGTGGTTCCAGCTGAGTACCATGGAAAAGTCGAAGCTGCGATTTTCAACCTCGGATACTTGCCGGGCAGTGACAAAGAAATCATCACGAAACCGGACTCGACGTTACAAGCGATTGAAGCTCTGCTTGACATCTTGAAGCCTGGTGGACTGATCATCCTTGTCGTCTATTACGGGCATGAAGGCGGCGTTGAAGAGAAAGAACACTTGATGCAGTACTTGGCTGAGCTCGATCAAAAGCGAGCACACGTCCTCCAGTACCAATTTCTGAACCAGAAAAACAACCCACCGTTTCTGGTAGCTGTTGAAAAAAGAGCATAGTTTTCATATTGAGACGATTGGACATCCAATCGTCTTTTTTGAAACTTTTTCCAATCCACTTCCGTATGAGTAGTAGCGATTACGGGGAGTTGAATGACCAAGTGAACAAACGTCGATTGATCATACCTATGGCTATATGCTTCACACTCTTGAACGCTTGCAGCAATCATGAACCTGTCGACAAGCAAGAAAACGTAGTCGAGACGGAGGCATCTGACCACCAATATTCAGAGTTTACGAGTGAAGACGATCAAGTCCAATTCACCATTGCAATCAATGGTTCTTTTCCAGAAGAAACGGTGAAAAGAATCGAAGACGAAACCATAGATGGATATGAAAGTATCCTGGAATTAACGGATCAAGCGCTCGCTGAACAAAAAGAAGTGATGATCCAACTGGAGAAAGGTCAGGGATACTCTCACTACTCTAATGGTGTCATCTATCTGTACAATGTCGGGACTGACAATGAGTTTCTCATCCACGAACTCGTTCACGCTCTTCTCGGCTATGATTTTAAAAATGCGGGGTATTTTACGCTGGACGGTTTAGCGATGTATGTAAACAACCAAATAACCGATACAGAACCCCTAGCACGTTTTGGTCATTCCAGCCATGAATGGATGAACTATTTAAATGAGATAGATGTAGGGATTCCGCTTGAAGCGCTGATCGATCCCGAGCAATCTCTCAGAATAAACGATCCTCGCAAGGAAGGATTGGATCGTGGGTTTTTCTATATACAGTCTGAATCTTTTTCTACATATCTTATCGAGAAATATGGAATGGATGCTTTCATGAAAATTTACAACCAATCAGATTTGAAAACGATCATCTTGCAAACTTACGGAAAGGAAATCGGTGAACTGGAAGCAGAATGGATGAGATTTTTGGAAGGTATGGATCGTGGAGATATTGAAACGACCGTCCCCGAATCGTTTCTCAATCAAATCGCCACCTATGAATATTATCCCCACCGCTAGTCGTCATTCATCCTCCAATGAATCATCGTTTAGTAGTATTGCATTGATTCAACTATACAAAAAAACACCTATCCATTCGGATAGGTGTTTTTGGTGGTTTCTCTTAGGAAGTCTTCACTTTCCGGTACACGAAGCTGTTCCAGTAGAAATAGTATGCGGGCAGTCCGCCTGCGCGCATCAACTTTTTAAATACAGACTGGACTTCAGGCTGGTTCCTTACCTTCGTGTCAGTGGAATAGATCCCTAACAATCCTCTCGTAATCAACGCGTGGAACTTCGAATGTGGTAGTTGCCGTGCCGCTTCATCCGCTTTATTGAAAAAGTGAAGCAGTCGATCCATCATTTCTTCCTTCGATTCATAATAGAAGCAGAAATTCAGATCGCCACCCGCTTTATCTTCCTCCTGATCGATGAGATAGTCCATCATGATATGAAGCCCTTGAATCCAAGGGAAATAGCCTTCTTTAATTTTGACAACTAAATCGCTCGGAATGTCTTCATTCGTCGCATAAGAAACAAGACAGAAGATCCCAATCGTCGAACCGGCACAAGCCGAGAATTCGTACCAGCTCATCGGAGGCAGCTGCCCTTCATTGTCCTGATGCCATTGCTGTAAACGTGGCACCCGCTCTTCATGGATGACGTGCTTATGTATTTGCAGATTGCTGTAATGCTCCTCGAGTTCAATCAACGCCTCCGCAATCGCATCAAAACTCGGTAAGGCTGCTAGCACATTCTGGCACGTCTGGACGAGGTCATGTAAATAACCGCCGTCATTCTGATCTTCACGCAACGCATAGTAATTTTCAAGCTGTGCACCTGGTGTCAATGCATGCTCCATGGAACGATGCAACAAAGCAAAATCCTCTGGATCCAGTGAGGTGCTGCGGTCACATAGGTTATCCAGATAATCGCTGATCGTCTGGTACGCAACGATGAACCGGATGACCTCTCCTTTCCAGGCACCATCTGCTGACAGCAACGAATAGATGCCCCCTCCCTCACAATGGAACGTCTTCGAACCAATACTCTCCAACGCCTGTGTCCTTAGCTCGTCATTTGGAATGTGCTCGGCCCGCTCCTTCCAGAAGTTCAACTCTTCATGGACATAGGGAAGGACTTGTCTATAAATTTTGTTCATCAACGACCATGGCTGTGACGGTACGTTCATGCCATCACTCCTTAAAGCTATTTTCTCGAACGATCAAATTCAGTTCGACGTACTGATGGATATATTGGAAAACGAGCTCCCGCTCAGGATCATTCAACACTTCATGATAGAGGGACGGCCACTCTTTGTACGCCTTCTCCATCAAGTTCAAGCTGTCGAACCAATCACGGACACTCTGTTTATCGACAATCAAATCGTTACCGCCTTGTACGACGAGTAACGGGATTTCAGGGAACCGATGAATCGATTGAAACGCGTCCTTCATGGCTTTCATCAACTCACGGTACCATCGGATGGATACTTTTTTCACGAGTAAAAAATCTTCTCGGTCACGCTGCAATACTTCTTCAGAACGCGTTCCTTTCGGTGGACCGCCGCCCCGACTCGAGCGCAACCGCAAACTCGGGTACACTTTATTGATCACTTTGGAAGCTGCATCCAGAACTTTCGGCGGTTTTTCAACGATTCCGAGTGCTGGGGATGACAGCAAAACGGCTGAGAGTGGCAGATTTTTTTCCGTAACGGTACGGATGACAGCGAGCCCTCCCATACTGTGGCCGAACAAATAAACCGGGAGCTCAAAGCGAGTCGCTTCTTCTACCCAGGAAGAAATCGCCTCGATATATTCTTCAAACGATTCGATATGACCACGATTCCGGCGTGTCAGTCCTTGTCCAGGTAGATCCCCCATGACTACATGGTAACCTTTCGAGACCCATTGTGAACAGAGCCATTCATACCGACCGTGGTGCTCACCTGCGCCATGAACCATGACGACAACCGCTTTTGCATTTTCTGCTTCCCAAATCCACATGATGGATCCCCCTTTTCTTCTAGTCTATAATTTGCTAAACTGCTTATGATTTCATACAACATATGTATTCCTATAGGAAAGAGGATGATACTTTATGATTTATCCTTATCAAGGTTCACAACCGAACATCGATTCTACCGTATTCATTGCAGATGGCGTCATGATTTCAGGGGACGTCACGATTGAAGAGAAGTCCTCCGTCTGGTTCAATACCGTCATCCGTGGGGATGTCGCACCTACCCATATTGGCAAACGCGTCAACATCCAGGACCTGTCCATGCTTCATCAAAGTCCGAATACACCATTGATCATCGAAGACGACGTTACGGTCGGGCACCAGGTCACCCTACATAGCTGCACCCTTCGCAAGAAAGCTCTGATCGGGATGGGCTCATTGATTCTTGACGGTGCCGAGATTGGTGAAGGTGCCTTCATTGGTGCGGGAAGCCTTGTTCCTCCAGGTAAAAAAATCCCGCCGAACACGCTCGCATTCGGACGTCCAGCTAAAGTCGTACGGGAACTGAACGAGCATGACCTTCAAGAAATGGAACGCATTCGTACAGAATATGTGGAACGCGGTCAGTATTACAAGTCCCTTAAGCGTTGAACTCGATGATGTTTCCATCGGGATCCTGAACGAATACTTGATGCCAGCCGGTCTTACTGGCTGGTTTATCCAAGTACGTGCAGCCCGCTTTCTCCAGCATGCTGATCAGCTCATCGATCGATTCCACCCTTACAGCAAAATGAGCGCTTCTGCTGTTCAATGTCGGTTGGTCCTCAGGAGAGAAGGATGGATTGACGATCAGATGAAGCTGCGTATTCCCTAAAGTATACCAAATCCCTTCAAAATCAAAGTCCGGCCGATCAGGGCAAACCTCGAATTTCAATACTTTTTCATAAAAAGCCCTTGCCCGCTTCAGTTTCTTCACTTCTAACGAAACGTGATGGATCTGCTTATACATCTTTCATCCCTCCTTCTCTACTACTCTTTTATACCCACTTTCACCATTTTATCATCCTGCTTCTCATTATGGTAATGATGGCCCCTACTCCTTTCTCTTGCTTCTTGTAAATGAAACTCCACAAAGATTTTACATTCGTTTGACAATTCCCTAATATTGGGACGTTATTCTTTTGGTAAATCATCTAACAAAGGGGGAGCTGCGTTGTCTAGGGTAATTGGGTGGCTTCATGAAAGGGAATGTACGGTCTTTCAGTGGGTGAACAATAAATGCCAGCACTCATTTCACAGCAAGTATTTCGTAACCGTCACGCATTTAGGGGGTGCCACGGGGGCAATCACCAGCTGTCTATTCTTGATTTTATTAGCGACTGGAAGCCTTCAGATGGCTGCAATCCAAAGCCTGCTCGCTCTTGCAATCAGCCACATGCCTGTGCAGATCAGCAAGAAATTGTATCCACGAAAACGACCGTATCAAGTCCTTCCTGACACAGTGACCATCTCGAAATTGTTGAAGGATCATTCTTTCCCTTCCGGCCACACGACCGCCATCTTCTCAGTCATTACACCTTTGATCATATGGACGCCGATGGTGGCACTCTTATTGGTACCTTTAGGTATCTCCGTTGCCATTTCAAGAATGTACCTCGGGCTACATTATCCTTCAGACGTATTAGCCGGGATGCTTCTAGGGGTTGGAAGCGGCATCCTGATGAGTTCCGTATTGGTGTTGTAATTCAGGTTTAGGGGGTTGTAAAAAATGAAAATTGCACTTTTCTCTGATACTTACTATCCACAGGTCAATGGGGTTGCGAACACGCTGTACCGTCTCGTCCGCTACTGGG
The DNA here is from genome assembly GCF_051842935.1 of Pseudalkalibacillus sp. Hm43. Taxonomy (GTDB): domain Bacteria; phylum Bacillota; class Bacilli; order Bacillales; family Fictibacillaceae; genus Pseudalkalibacillus. The sequence continues at coordinate 2,292,224 of NZ_JBPXRR010000001.1, forward strand.
AGCAGAATGGAATCGAATGTAAAGTCATCGCACCGAAAACAAGTTCTAACAATGTCTATGCGACCCATTCGCATTCGCTCCCGAGCATGCGTTTTCTCCTCTATAAAGAATGCCGTGTCGCTCTTCCTTTCAATCGTTTCGTTACTCAGGAACTATTAGCCTATGAACCAGACTTAATCCATGTCGCTACCCCTTTTTCTTCCGGTTTGTTCGGCATGAATCATGCCCGGAAGTATGGCATACCGATGGTCGCTTCCTATCATACGAACTTTGACCACTATCTCTACTACTACAATCTTCAATGGGCGACGAGTTTCTTATGGAAATACATGCATTGGTTCCATTCGTTTTTTGACCGTACGTACGTCCCGTCTCAAGACACGCTCGACCATCTATCATCCAAAGGTTTTGACCGTCTTTCCATCTGGGGTCGTGGCGTGGATACAGTCCTCTACCATCCTGAACAACATTCTGCCGATTTTAAAAGAAAACACAACATCCCACAGGATCGTATCCTATTAAGCTATGTAGGAAGACTTGCTCCTGAAAAAGATGTGGAAACCCTGTTGAACATCATTAAAGGATTCTCAACAGAATGGCATGATAAAGTTTGCTGGATGATTGTCGGTGAAGGTCCAAGTGAAGAAGAGTTGAAGCAGTCGTTACACTCGTACCCTAACGTGCGTTTTACAGGGTATTTAAGAGGGGAAGAACTGTCCCAAGCTTATAGCTCATCAGACTTGTTCATCTTCCCATCGCCAACTGAAACCTTCGGCAATGTCATGCTGGAATCCATGGCTTCCGGCACACCGACGGTTGGAGCGAACTCAGGGGGTGTAAGGACCATTATCAAGGATGGCACGAACGGGTACTTGGTGACTCCAGGCGATGCAAAATCCTTTATCGACCGCATCCTCTTCCTTCTCATGCATCCAAACCTATTGAACCAGTTCTCGCATAAAGCAAGGGAATATGCACTGACCCAGTCGTGGAATACGATTTTCGGCAACCTGACGAATGACTACATGGAGATTGCAGCACAAGGAAAACAGAAAATCCATTCAGCTTCATAGTTTAAATAGAGAATACTATTTTTCAAACAAAAGGGAGACTTCTAACCATAGAAGTCTCTTCGCGTTTACATATCGATTGTCCGACTTTCTAGATCTTTGGCCGTTTTGCTTGTTTCAACCGTTTTTTCTTCCTTCATCGTACCGAACAGGTAATCACCTATCGGATTTGAAACACCATACCAATAGTTCTCGTTCTTATAGTGATGAAGGATATGGATTTTCTTCATCCACCTTCCAAGTTTCGTTTTCGGTTTAATTGGCCTGTGTGCCACGTAATGTTTCCACTCATATAAGAGCAACATCACCTGCAGACCGAGAGCAAACGCTAAAGTGATCCATATATTGCTCGTGATTAAATAACAAACGGCAGACCAAATGAGCATATTGGGCAGGCTGTACCAAATCGGCAAGAACAAGAGATGCAGGTTGTCTGGAGATGAATGGTGATCATAATGGAGTCGTTTCAATAGTTTAAGGAGGTAAGGATTCTTCGGTGTTTTCAGGTGGAAAAGGAATCGGTGCGTCAAGTATTCACTACCAACAAAGGCGACTAATCCGATAACAAACGAAATGAAGAGTTCTGTTCCAGGCTGTGTGAAAAATAAAGCGGTAGAGCTGACGAGAATAAGGCCCAGTAATATAATCACATCAGGGAAAAAGAAGAAATCTCGATAAACCTTGTTCATGAGAACCTCCTATTCATTATTTACTAAATTATGAAGCTTCCACATTTCGATACTTCGATCCATCATATCTTCTGCTAAATGCTTTGCTCTTTTGGCATCCCGCTCAACAGCTGCTTCAAATAATTGTTTGTAGTATTCCATTGATGCACTTCGATAGCGTGAATCTTCAAAATAGACGATCGCCATCTCAATGTACAATTTTTGAAAGCTGTTTAATAAGAGGAGATAAATCGGATTGCTCGAACCTTCAGCTAAACGTCTCTGCAACCACCAATCAAATTCGGCATAGGCCTCCGGGGCCTCCTCTAAGCTACTGATTTCAGTAAGCAGGGAAACGACATTCATAGGGTTTTCTTTAACAGCATCATAAACATAGGCAGGAAGGATTGCTCTTCTTAGTTCAAGAAGGTGAACGATAAATGTATTCGGAATTACTTCTTTATGTCTTATGTAATGTACAAGCGTCATCAAATTGCCTTGTTTCCAAAAGTCATTGACAACAGCACGTTGACCTTGTCGTATCGTGAGCCACCCATCTCTTTCAAGCCTCTGAAGAACCTCACGTATAACGGGTCTCCCCACCTCAAATGTAGCCGCTAACTCCCTTTCAGATGGAACCTTGGTACCGATTGGAATCGATCCTTCGATCACCCTTTCAATAATTTGTTGTTCCACTCGATCAGTTGACCTCATGTTTTCACCCTCCATTGGTAATACCAATATTCATTCTGGTATTACCAGTTTATTCGACTACTACCTATTAATGCAACAATTTTCTGATAATGTATACGGTAATGTATTCTATTTTAGAATGAAAAAAATGGCTGCCACGTGTTCGTGACAGCCATTCCTTTATTTTTATGCATTGTTTTTCAAAATTTCAGCTTTATCTGTTTGCTCCCATGGCAATTCGATGTCTGTACGTCCGAAGTGCCCGTAAGCAGCGGTCTGCTTGTAAATCGGACGACGAAGGTCGAGCATCTTGATGATGCCAGCAGGACGAAGGTCGAAGTTTTCACGGACTAGCTCAACCAGCTTCTCTTCTGAAACTTTTCCAGTTTCGAATGTATCGATTGAAATGGATACAGGTTGTGCAACTCCGATGGCATACGCCAATTGAACTTCACACTTATCTGCAAGATCTGCAGCGACGATGTTTTTCGCAACATAACGAGCCGCATAAGCTGCAGAACGGTCCACTTTCGTCGGATCCTTACCAGAGAATGCGCCACCGCCGTGACGTGCATATCCACCGTAGGTATCAACGATGATCTTACGTCCAGTCAGTCCTGCATCCCCTTGTGGCCCACCGATTACGAAGCGGCCAGTCGGGTTGATGAAATATTTTGTATTCTCATCAATCAACTCGCTCGGTACGACCGGATTGATGACATGCTCTTTCAAGTCGCGCTTGATTTGCTCAAGTGTAACTTCTGGGTGGTGTTGAGTCGAGATAACAACCGTATCAACGCGCACAGGTTGACCGTCTTCATCATATTCTACAGTTACCTGTGTCTTACCGTCCGGACGAAGGTAAGGAACAACCTCATTCTTACGGACTTCTGTCAGGCGACGGCTCAATTTATGTGACAAAGAGATCGGCAAAGGCATCAATTCTGGTGTTTCTTTCGTTGCGTAACCGAACATCAATCCTTGGTCACCTGCACCGATTGCCTCAATCTCTTCATCTGACATTGTACCTTCTCTTGCTTCAAGAGCCTGGTTGACACCAGCAGCGATGTCCGCAGACTGTTCATCAATGGAAGTCAAGACTGCACAAGTCTCATAGTCAAATCCGTATTTTGCACGTGTATAGCCAATGCCTTTTACCGTTTCACGTACGATTTTCGGAATATCTACATAAGTAGAAGTCGTGATTTCACCTGCTACAAGTACGAGTCCTGTGTTGACAGATGTTTCACACGCAACCCGGGCATTCGGGTCACTGGATAGAATTTCGTCTAGAATTGCGTCTGAGATCTGGTCACAGATTTTATCCGGATGACCTTCTGTAACGGACTCAGATGTGAATAGACGTCTGCTTTTTGACATTACGGAACCTCCTCGGCGATACCCCAAAAAAATATCGCTGATAATTGATACGGTACTCATTCCGTACGAAAAAGTGCCATCAATCTTTCAATTATTTGTAAGCGTACGTTCCTAACACCTGTTATGTAGCTGACAAATTTGTTTGCACTTATATTCATTCTTAAGAAAGGATTCTCCCTGTTAAACGTAAAGAAAACTTGGTGAAGTCAAGTAGAAGGCGATGACTGAGCCCTAGTTGCACTTATACTAAGTTCGTAAACTTTTCAACAACATCGAAGATCTCCATGCAGAAAAGTTATCGGTTCTTTACGTAAAAAAAAACCTTTCCTTCTAATAGAGGAAAGGTGGTTCGTTGTAAACCTTTCACCCTCTTATTTTTCAGGTTAGCACCTTCTCACCTGTGGTGTCGGTTGCTGGGTTTCATTGGGCCTGTCCCTCCACCTACTCGGAATAAGAGTAGCCGTTCTCGCAATATCATACCGCAGTACTATAGGTATGTCAACGAAATTGAATATGTAAAAGCTGGGAAGCGGTATATATAGGGCATTTGTTAAGAAAATGCCTATTTCATGTGAGGAGAATGTTTCAACTGTCACAAATTCGGAAAAATAGTATACATTATTAAAATAAATATGTTATACTAATTCAGACGAATAGGATGTATAATGAAACAGGCAAAACTCAAGCCTCTTAATCCTTATCGCAGTGGGTTTTGCAGCATCAACTCGAACATAGGACAGAGTTAAATAATTATGTTGAAAAGGATGGGTTTACATGAATACGGCACAATTTACTTCTTTAACTGACGAACTTATCGGTAAATCTACTACGAATAAGAACTTATCTACTCCATTATTAGTTGAAAAAGCACTAACACGTAAAGAAGGCAGCCTCACTTCTACAGGCGCTCTTCAAGTTGAAACAGGAAAATACACTGGTCGCTCACCTAAAGATAAATATATCGTAATGGAACCTTCAGTAAAGGACAAGATTGATTGGGGTTCAGTAAACCAACCGATCGAAGAAGAGAAGTTCAATAACTTATATAAAAAAGTGATCGAATACTTAATGAATAAAGATGAAACGTTCGTTTTTGAAGGATTTGCTGGAGCTGACAAGGCGTATCAATTGCCGCTTCAAGTCATCAACGAATATGCGTGGCATAACCTTTTCGCACGCCAACTTTTCATCCGCCCAAATGAAAGCGATTTAAATGGCTTCACACCAGAGTTTCAGGTCATTTCAGCACCTGGATTCCAAGCTGATCCTGTTGTGGACGGAACAAACTCTGAAACGTTCATCATCATCTCATTTGAAAAGCGCATCGTTCTCATCGGTGGAACAGAATACGCTGGTGAGATCAAAAAATCCATCTTCTCTGTCATGAATTACATCCTTCCGGAGAAAGACATCTTGTCTATGCACTGTTCTGCAAACGTCGGTCAAGAAGGCGATGTTGCGTTATTCTTCGGTCTTAGTGGTACAGGTAAAACAACCCTTTCCGCTGATCCGAACCGCCGCTTGATCGGGGACGATGAGCATGGCTGGGCAAACAACGGCATCTTCAATATCGAAGGCGGTTGCTACGCGAAGTGTATCAACCTTTCTCAGGAGAAAGAACCGCAAATCTGGAATGCAATCAAATTCGGAACGGTCCTTGAAAACGTCGTATCAGATGAAGAATCACGTGTCGTCGATTATGACAATACGACGTTGACTGAGAATACACGTGCAGCATACCCGATCGATGCAATTCCGAACGTCATTACACCAAGTGTTGCGGGTAATCCGAACACGATCATCTTCCTTACAGCTGATGCATTCGGCGTATTGCCTCCAATCAGTAAGTTGACGAAAGAACAAGCGATGTACCACTTCTTATCCGGTTACACGAGTAAGCTTGCAGGTACAGAGCGTGGTGTTACATCACCACAAGCAACATTCTCTACATGCTTCGGTTCACCGTTCTTGCCTTTACATGCAGAGCGTTACGCGAAGATGCTCGGTGAAAAGATCGAGCAGCATGACGTTGATGTGTACCTTGTGAACACAGGCTGGTCTGGTGGCGAATACGGTGTTGGTAAGCGTATGAACCTTCCATACACTCGTGCGATGGTTCAAGCCGCACTTGAAGGCGAATTGCGCTCCACTGAAACGGTAAAAGATCCAATCTTCGGCTTGCACATCCCGACGCGCTGCCCAGGTGTTCCTGGAGAAGTGCTTCAACCGAAGAAAACGTGGAGTGATCAAGACGCGTATGACAAAAAAGCACGCGAACTTGCACTGAAGTTCAAAGAAAACTTCAATAAGTTCCCGAACGTAACAGAAGAAATCAAAAAAGCAGGACCACTGGTCTAAAAAATACGATGAGGAGCGACCCTAACGAAGGGTCGCTTCTTTTTTTGAGCTTTTTCGGTTTTTCATGGAGTGTTTAGCCTGGCTTGGGGAACTTTCGCTTCGACTTGGGGAAAATAGTAAATCAGACCCACTTCCTCATAAAGAAAAAACTCATCCGAAGATGAGTTTTTTTCACGGCTTTATTTTTGTTTTTTCATCCAGGTACATAAGTCCCGGGTCACTTGAAGCTTTTTAGCCGGGGTGAAATGGTGGTCGTCCTTAATGTACCACGTCTCAAACTGCTTACCCTGTTTAGCCAACTCTTTTTCCAAAAGGTAAGCGTGCTCAATCGTAACATTTTGATCGTATACACCGTGGATGATCAATACAGGCGCATCGAACCCGCCCACCAGATGAAGCGGGGAGCGCCACTCATACCGTTCCGGGTACTTGTAAACGGAACCGCCGACCACTCGCTTCAACATCTTCCGCAAGCCCTTCCGCTCCTCATACGTGAGCTTCATGTCGGAAACGCCGCCCCACACGACAACAGAACGAACCAGGTCTACGCAATAGCCCGCTGTGAATAGTGCCATTGCTCCTCCACGGGAAAATCCGAACACATGCATTGACGTTTCATCCACTGCTGGTAGCTCTTTCAAGACTTGCAGTGCTGAAAACGCATCATGCCGGTCTTCTCCACAAAAATCCTCCTGTCCCTCGCCACCTTCATTCCCGCGATAATGAGGTGCGAACACCACAAAGCCCTGCGAGGCAAACTGGATGATACGAGCTACCCGCACCTTTCCGACCTGTTTGATCCCGCCTCTCAAATATAAAAGACCAGGTAACAAATCTTCAGAAGCCGGTACTGCAAGCAATCCTTTCACACGAAGTCCCTGGCTCCGATATGTAACGACATACAATTTTATATCAGGATGCGGCGATGGGTATCGCTGCATTTTTTCCACTAAATCAGACGTAAACATGGCCACACCTCTAGCTCAAATTAGGCGAACACACATTGACTGGTCCCTTCATAGACTATTTCATCTATAGTTTGTGGAGGGATACCAATGTTTAAAAAAATAAGACGTCATATCGCAGGAGCAGCTTCTGTCATACTAGCATTCACCTTACTAGCAGCTGGATGCTCTGACAGTTCTACAAACGACAAAGTACGGGTCGCTGAAGTGACACGCTCGATCTTCTATGCTCCTCAATATGTCGCCATTGAAAAGGGCTTTTTTGAAGAGGAAGGTATTGAGCTTGAGCTGACAACGACGTGGGGCGGAGATAAAACGATGACAGCCTTGTTGTCGGATGGAGCGGACATCGCCCTCGTCGGATCAGAGACGACCATCTATGTCTATGCCCAAGGTACGAACGACCCTGTCATCAACTTCGCACAGCTGACCCAAACGGATGGAACGTTCCTCGTCGCCCGTGAAAAACCTGAAACGTTCTCTTGGGATCAATTGAAGGGCAGCACTTTCCTTGGTCAACGGAAAGGCGGAATGCCACAAATGGCCGGTGAATTCGGATTGAAAAAGCACGGCATCGATCCTCATAAAGACTTGAATCTGATCCAAAACATCGAATTCGCGAACATTGCCAACTCATTCGCCTCTGGTACAGGAGATTATGTACAATTGTTCGAACCGACCGCCAGCTTGTTCGAGCAGCAAGGCATCGGTCACATCGTCGCATCATTCGGGAAAGAGTCTGGGAAAATCCCGTACACGACATTCATGTCCAAACAGAGCTACTTGAAAGAAAATGAAGACGTCATCGAACGGTTCACTCGTGCTTTATATAAAGCGCAGCAATGGGTCGATAGTCATTCAGCTAAAGAAATTGCTGAAGTCATCGAGCCTTATTTCGATGATACATCGATCGAATTGATTGAAACTGTAACTCAACGATACAAAGAACAACACAGTTATGCAACGAATCCGATCCTCGATGTAGAAGAATGGAACAACTTGCAGACGATTATGGATGAAGCCGGTGAGCTTCCGAAACAAGTCGACCATGACATACTCGTGAACACGGATATTGCAGAGCGAGTGGCTAAGTAAGAGGAGGAGATTCGGTTGGCATTCTTAACTGTCGATCAACTGACACACGCCTACTTCTCTACTCAATCCGTCACAACGGCACTGGAAAACATCTCGCTTCAAATCGAGGAAGGGGAATTCGTCTCCTTCCTCGGTCCGAGCGGTTGCGGCAAGACAACACTGCTCTCATTAATTGCAGGCCTACTGACCCCGACGATTGGATCAGTAAAAATCCAGAACGAAAATGTCCAAAAAGCCCACAATCAGATCGGTTATATGTTTCAACAGGATTACCTTTTTCCGTGGCGGACGATTGAAGAGAACATCTTCATCGGTCTAAAAATCCAGCACAAACTCAATAAGATGAGTAAAACATTTGCACTCGATCTGCTCGAGCAGCTGAACTTGGAGCATACACGGACGAAATATCCTCATGAGTTATCCGGAGGTATGCGGCAGCGGATCGCGCTTGTCCGTACGTTAGCGACCCAGCCGGTATTATTATTGTTAGATGAACCCTTCTCCGCACTCGATTATCAGACGAAGCTGAAACTGGAGAATCTCGTATTCAATACCTTGAAAGAGCACCAAAAGACAGCTCTTCTCGTCACCCATGATATCGGGGAATCGATTGCGATGTCTGATCGGGTCATCGTATTGTCCGCCAATCCGGGCAGGATTAAATCGATTCATACGATGCCAAGTGAACTACAAAGGATGGAACCATTTGAAGTAAGGAATCATGAGGATTACAAACACATCTTCCAGACGATCTGGGAGGAGTTGAACGAACTTGAAGTCGAAAATTGAGATTGCATATGATCAATTCATCCATCGAGAAAGACGAACGAAAAGACACGTCTTATTGACTCAATTTCTAATCTTCGTCCTATTTGTCGGGTTATGGGAATTGGCTTCGACTCAGAACTGGATCAATCCGTTATTGTTCAGTTCACCGAGCCGGATATCGGAACTTTTCATTACTAAAATTGGGGATGGGACACTGCTCGTCCATATAGCAGCTACAACAGGGGAAACGTTGGCCAGTTTCGTGATTGCAACGATTTTCGGCACAGCCTGCGCGGCAATTCTCTGGTGGGTACCCTTTGTGTCAAAAGTATCGGACCCTTACCTTGTCGTCTTGAACGCTATGCCGAAGGTCGCGTTAGGTCCGATCCTTATTGTCGCGCTTGGACCAGGGTACATTTCCATCATTGCGATGGGCGTACTCATATCATTCGTTATCACGACGCTAGTCGTTTATGCTGCTTTTCACGAAACCGATCAGAATTACATTAAAGTCATTGAAACATTCGGTGGAGATAAAAAGCAAGTGTTTCAAGAGGTCACTTTACCTGCAGCAATCCCTACCATTATTTCAACACTGAAAGTCAATGTCGGCTTGTCTTGGGTCGGCGTAATCGTAGGGGAATTCCTCGTCTCGAAAAAAGGGTTAGGATACATGATCATTTATGGATTCCAAGTGTTCAACTTCACGCTTGTACTGCTCAGTCTGTTCATCATTGCAATCCTGGCTACATTCATGTATACCGGAGTGGGAATGCTTGAAAACCGTTGGCGTAAGCGTTAAAAAGTCGTAATGTCGTTTCTCAGGATATATTCCAAACTGCGCTCCAACACCTGGTCTTTCATCATGAAGCTGAAACGCTTGTCAGTACTGATGGTAGCCGGAAGTTCATTTAATAGTAAAGGTCCATTCGTTTCAAAGTAATGGGCCTTTAATTTCAATTTTTCAATGGTCGCGAAATAGATGTTCTTGATGATCGTTCCACCTTTACCATTTACGCGATACTGACCTAAGTAGACCAAGTCGTCGACTGTTGCACCTGTTTCTTCATATACTTCGCGAACAGCTGCAACCTCCGCTGTTTCTCCCTCTTCCACTTTCCCACCTGGGAATTCAATGCCTCTTCTCGGATGTTCTGTCAGTAGCCATTGTCCTTTGAAGCGGCAAATGACCCAGACGTGCTTCGGTAGAGGAGAATATGGATGATCAGTGAAGGATAATTCAACTGTGTTTTTATAATAATCTTCGAACGTATAATAGCTCATCGTCAAAACTCCAATTTTATCTCTGTCCTCGTTCAATTCCTTATGCTTTATTCTACATGAACTTCATGAAAAAAACATTTGAAGACCACTGATGATTCGCAAAACTTTTTATTGCAGTAAAGGAGTGAATTTCCGTAAGAGTCACTCTCTCAAACAAAACGAAAGACTCTTCCTATTTAACATTTTGTACCACACTTAACGTCATGTAGCAACATATGCTAAACAAGAAAAGCCATTCGGTCATGTTTCGTTTATCCTAAGCACAAAGCATCATTTGACGTCCACTGACTGGATGATCCACTGATCGTTTTGTTTCGTGAAGGACAGTTGTATCACATAAGTGCCATAAAGGTCCGTCTGATTCTTCTGGTTCAGTTGATAGTTTTGCTCGTCAAGCTGAATCAACTGAGCAGGTTCCCCTTTCATGACCCATGGCGGTAATTCTGTCGGGATGATGTATAATCCATCTGCTTTTTCCTCGTACAAGCCATCCACATAATAAGTTGCAATTTCTTTCGAAGCGTACTGACCAAGATGATCAACCAATTGCGCTTTAGAATCAAATTCTGTCACTTTATAGTCCTCATTTGTCGGTTGAACGGCTTCTTGCATGAATGTATCTGCAAGTTGGACGAAGTCTCCTTTGTCAGGATTTGCTGTATCAGTTTCTTTTGAAGCGGTTACCGTTTTCACCTGTTCTTGCCGATCGACTTCAGAACGGTTCAGTGTACTGGCAAACACCTCTTTATTGTTGAGTTCAATAGGAGCTTTTGAAAATGATTTCTTAGGAAGATCCGTACTCGTATAATGATTGGACTGTGTATGCCCGCCGACCCAAAAGAGACTGATAGCGACAACGACCCCTATGATGAGTGGAAATAGACCTTTCTTCATTACCCGAACTCCCCTTTGCTTGATTAAGTATATGTTTCCTATTATTATTCTGAACTAGTTTTAGTATTGGTATACCTGTTTCGTTTAAGGTTAAAACATGAGTTCAGCATCGTACTCTTTTATAAATTCCATATGTGAGAATTCAACCCTGCTCAGATTTCCTTTTTATGCCATATGGACTATGGAATTCGTTCGTCAAATTTTTCACCCTATCACCTGTTTTGTAGAACAACGATCGTTTTAGAAGAATAATGTTCGTTTTTGACGATAATGAAAACTTGGCAAAGGTCTATCTTTTTACGAAAAATAAAAATCATCACCTATCACTCAAGGCAATGATTCTTATCCACTCTTCAATTCTCTTATGATGTTTTCACATTTCAAGGTAAAATCTTCAAACCCTAAACGGTCCACTCGGAAGATCGGTGATTCGACCTTTGCATGTGTATCAAGTCTTTCAAATTGGCGATAAACCTCTATTAATTGATCTGCTAGAGTTGAATCCAGCTTTGCGATATCGTATTTCACATTATCCCATTCCTCGAGTTGGAAGAGGTATGTTTCCATCCAAATCTTCTCGTCACCCTGTATCTCATGTGTTCCTAGTTCTAAGAAATCCTGAAGGCTTCCACCGTTCTTCGTATCTTTCCGTAAATATAATTTCAAATTATCCTGCAATTCCTGAAGCAATGCAGTTTTCGCGAGTTCTCTGGCTTTAAGTTGGTTTTCTCGTGCCTCTAGTTTGACTTTCAACTTTTGCCGTAAATAGACAGCTGCGAAAGTAGTCAGTACGCTGACGACCATGGACACGATGAAGAATGTCCATTCCATTTTAATTACCTCCAGCTTGTACTTCCCTACTCTATTATATGAAAGTTGAGAGAAACGAACTCTATTTCGTCACTATTCTTGCACCCATTTTTCTAGAAAAAATCACCTATGTTTCGTACCCACGCGGTATTTACCTACTTCATAAAGTCCCGTCGCAGCCAATCCAGCCATCGTCCCTGCCCATGTTCGCAATGTCCAATCGAGGTCGGTAAGCGGGAACGCCAGCAACCCGACAACCAGCCCGATCATCAGACTGATAATGTTGATGAACCTTTTCGGAATCAGAAATGTCCGTTTCGCCACTTCCGTCAAACCGGTGACAAGAGGAGTCATAACAGACGCAAACATCAACACTTGTTCCATCATATTCATTTCCCCCTAATCATTTGTCATCTCCATAATAATTCCATACCCGCTCTCATAAAGCCTTTAAAACTCAGTTAAATAGGCTGTTTGATGCAGTTCATGTAAAAAAGGTTCATTTCTTCTTACTTTATGAATAAGAAATAGCAAAAATGTTTTCATGCAGAGATCGATTTTTTCTCGGGATGGGGTTTTGTTGAAGGAGTTATGAGTATTTCCCATAAAAATCGGGTTATTTCCAATAAAAATGAGAAATTATAGATCAGATTTTCGATTTTCCCATAAAAATCAAAAATTATAGACCAGATTGAGAAATTATAGACCAGTTTCGGAATTTATAAGCCAAATTCCGAAATTGTAATCCAAATTCGGAATTTATAAACCAGAATAGACCAGATTCACAAAGAGACATGAATACTTCTCGTCCATAATTGAAAGAATGAGTTTAACCGAGAAAATTAGTTATAGGAGTGTAAACATGAATAAGGAATACGATCATTACTTAATCCTCTTAGAAAATCAGAAATTGAATTGGTGGGGATACGCGCGCAGAGTCCCGACAGAATTCCGTCCACCGAACTACACCAATTACTGGTCGTATTTACGCACACGTAATACGGCTTCCAAACGTTATATTAAAGAGGCTGAATGGCGTATGGAAGCTCGCAGAAAAGGATTATTGGACAACTGACCTACACGAGATAAAAAAAGGGATGTCTCCTCATCAGAGACATCCTTCGTATTTTTATACTCCAGCTTTATGTAATCGTAGTAACAAATGATTCAACTGTCGAATGCGGTTTTCTTCACAGTTCTTTTGTCCTGTTTCAATATCGGTTAGCTCACAGCTTACTAATTCAGATGCATATCTTTGCTTCAACACGACATCCAGTAACAATTCCTTATCTTCCTCTGTCAATTTCACTCTGGTTAATGTCTCCATAACCATCCCCCTTTAAAAGTCCTTAAAGATATTATAACTGTATAGAAATCATGTAGGAAGGGGTTTTCCGAAATTCTTCGAGGCTCTAAATATTGGAAACGAACAAAACCTTTACTATATAAGGAATACTCGTCTTTTTCATTTTCAGAATATTTTTGGATTTTTTTCGGCTTCCGAAATAAACATTATTTTCCAAAAACATAAATCGACAAAGTTCGTTAAAATACCTTTCTCCACAACGAAAAAAGCTTACCATAAAGGTAAGCTCACCGAACATTCATTATGTTAAATCTGATGGTGAATGGACATCAAGTATACCCAAAGAATCGTGCTGAAAAGAATTCCGATGTTGAAAAGGACATTCATTAGACGATCGGAAATGCCTTTAAACAAGAAGCGGACGAAAAACAGGACGATCGAGTATACGATGATGAAAGAAGACATAGGTACAAAGAGCTGATAAAAGGTCATTCGATTTGTCACACCTTTATCGACCCTATCCCATAAATCGAAGGTGTTCATCGTTTCCGGTAGCTGGCTGACTTATTGTCCTAACACACAACTTAGTCCCTAAAGCTTTGCGTCCTCACTTTTCAGCGAGTTTGCCATTATCTAACGATTTACAAGACACGATCAGATTTCTGATTCTAGTTCAATGATACTATAATCGACGAAATCTGTCAGTATTTACTAAGTTTTTCATTCGTTTTACTTAGAAAAAGCACGAAAAATAGCTTGATTTGTCAAATCGTCTGATTCTCCAGTGATCATCTCATGCTTTGGCGGTAGCCATCTCCCAATTTTATGACCATTGACGGAGTATATTGTCCCGGTTTCGGGTTGTTGCTCAAGAATCACAGAAAGCAATTTCGCTACATCGTCAGGCGATCCCATTTTCCATTCATCCGGCAACGGCACGCCTTTTTCATCCGCTTTTTTCTGCAGCATATCGATGACGGGCTTCGTCATTTCCGTTTCCGCAACTGGAGCGATCGCATAGACCGAAATCCCGAACCGTTCCAATTCTTTCGCCAACGTATAGGTCATGCCGTTGATGCCTGATTTCGCTGCACTGTAATTGAGCTGCCCAGGTAATCCTTCCATACCGGATTTGGAAGTCATATTGACGATTGTTCCACCTTCATCCTTCTCTCTCATCGCAAGTACAGCATGTTTCGTACACGCGTATGTGCCGCGCAGATGGGTTTCAATGACTTCGTTCCACTCTTGTTCCGTCATCTTGTAAGAGATCCGATCCCTAACGACGCCTGCATTATTGACGAGCACATCGATCCGTCCAAACTTGTCCACCGTTTCGTCTATGATTCTCTTGCAGCTTTCTTCATCTGAAACAGATGCACATATCCCATGAATCCTGTCGTGAATCTTTTTCAATTCCGTAACGGTATTAGCTATACGTTCTTGATCCCGTCCATTAATGACGACCGTAGCTCCTCGTCGCGCCAGTAATTCAGCCATACTTCTTCCGATACCTTTGGTCGAACCAGTAATGACGACCACTTGATTCTCTATATTCATAGCTTAACCCCCTATCGTGATGTCGTGGAGGCGGTCCCTTTCATAACGATGTGACCACCTTTTAATGTCAAAGTGAACTGTATATTCTCTTGATCAAATGTCTCGAATTCCAACCTATAAGATTCTCCCGTAAAAACCGGTGCCTGGAACCGGACAGAAATGTCATGGATGAACTTGCCTTGCGCTGCAAACCTTCTACAATATCCTCCGACACGCGCCATCACCAGCATGCCGTGCACGGGACAGGATTCGAAACCCATCTTTTTCGCGTCCGTGACAGAAGTATGAATGGGATTATGATCACCACTGACATCTGCATAATCCGAAATGTCTTGATCTGTGAAATGTAGTTCATGTGATGTGGTACTCATCCCTGTCCCTCCACTTCTGCCTTGAACATGGCCCTCGTTTTACAGGTGAAAATTACTTCATCAGCATTTTCATCTTCATATCCTGTCAGGTCATGCTCCACCCAAATGACGGTCCCTAGTTTGCCACTCTTTTCTTCGATCTTCACAAGTTCAATTTGTCCGATATATTCTTTTTCCGTTAAAAGCGGTTTGTCATAGTGGAAGGATTGTTCGCCATGTACAAGTGGTCCAATCCCTTCCAACCAGGGCATGTCCACCCTTTGCCAGTAGATGATCGGATACGTTACAGGTACGATTTGATGACCGCCAAGTTCGGCTAAAGGCGAATCTCCCACAACGTCCGCGAAGTGTTCGGCTTCTTCTCGTGTTACAACGATTTTGAATGGCTCTGTTTTCAAGCCGACTTCCAGCTGTTCGATGTGATTCATCCTATCCCTCCGTTTTTTCAACGAGTGTGGCCAATCCTAAGCCGCCACCGATTCCGAGTGTGACCAACCCTCGCTGCGCTTCGCCAAACTTCATTTCATGGAACATTCGGGTCATGAGGATTGCACCGGACGCACCATATGGATGGCCGAGAGCAAGCGCTCCTCCCCCGACATTCATGATTTCTTCTCGGATTCCTAACGCACGGGTGGATGCGAGCACTTGTGACGCGAATGCCTCATTGAACTCTACTAAATCAATATCTTCAATAGAGAGTTCTTGTCTGTTCAGCAGCTTTTCAACGGCTGGTATCGGACCGATTCCAAGCAGGTTCGGATCCACTCCTGCGGAACACGCATCGATAAAGCGTACTGTTGGTTTGAGTCCTAGTTCTTCGCATGCTTGTTTAGAAGCAAGTAGAACGATTGCTGCTCCGTCGTTCACGGGACACGCATTGCCTGCTGTGACAGTGCCATCTGCTCTGAACACGGGCTTTAACCGGCTTAATTTTTCGAGAGACGTATTCTCTCTCGGACACTCATCCATATCAATATCGCCAATCGGTACGATTTCTTGACGGAATCGCCCTGACTTCTGAGAGGCGACCGCTTTTTCGTGACTATGCAAGGCAAAACGATCTTGATCTTCACGCGTCACGTCGTAATGTTGTGCGACGTTTTCCGCTGCGACTCCCATGTCCGGGTCACCAATATCATCAGGTGAAAAGCGAGCCCGTCCAAACGGTTTCGGGCCGGTGGGATCATGGAGGTTTGTCGGCTTCTCCATCTTCCATGGAGCCAGACTGGTACTCTCTACTCCTCCTGCTAAAACGAGGTCCGCTCCACCCGCTTGGATGAGTCTAGCACCAAGATTGATCGCTTCCTGACCGGATCCACATTGCCGATCGATCGTGACGCCAGGCACTTCCACAGGCAAGCCCGCTGTCAAACTAGAGAGCCTGGCCAAATTCCCTCCCGGACCGACAACATTGCCAAGAATCACTTCATCGATTTTATGAGGAGGGATCTCACATGCTTCTACAACAGTACGGATGAGGGTCGCTGCCATTTCCTCTGGACGTACGGTTCGTAAAACGCCACCGATTTTTCCGATTGGTGTACGCTTTGCTTCAACGATATAAACCTCATTCATCATCTAATCCCCCCTTGAACGAATTGTTCAACCAACTGATTCCTTGCGATTTTTTGGCTCACTGTGTATGGAAACACTTTTACAGTGACATACTCTTTCGGACACTTGTACTTTGGTAAAAGGTCTCTGCAAATCTGTCTGACCTCTTCATCATTTCCTGCAAAACCAGATTGCCATTGAACGAATGCGACGATTTTTTCACCCCAGTACGTGTCCGGTATGCCGACAACCACCACTTCTTGAATGGAAGGGCACGTTAAGATGATCCGTTCGACCTCTTCGGGAAAAACATTCAGCCCTCCGGTGATGATCATTTGATTCGCGCGTCCGACAAGATAGATGAAGCCGTCTTCATCCATCCGTGCCATGTCACCGACCGTCGCCCAATCTCCCTTCCGTACTTCCTCGGTTTTTTCCGGTAGATTCAGATACTGTTCGAAGATCATGTCACTCTTCACATACAGCATGCCAACTTCCCCTCGTTGGACTTCCTCGAACTGTTCATTTCGAATCGAAACCTCCACACCTGTAAAAGGTCTGCCGACAGAGTCAGACTTTTTCTCCGCGTCTTTCTGATGAAGAATGGAGACAAAACTGAGCTCAGATGCACCGTAAAACTCGATGCACTCTGCGTTGGAGAATGTTTCCTCGACTTTGCCCCTCCGCTTGGCGTTCCATTTGGAGCCAGATGAGATGATGCAGTCCACCCAGTTCCACGCTTCAAACGATTCGCTCAACAAGGACTCAAGCATCGTCGGTACGACATATACAATCGTTTTTACCGATGGATGGATTCGACTTGCGACGCCTGTCGCTGAATAACGATCTAAGATGGAAACGGTCGCGCCACTCGCGAGCGCATGGACCGTTCCATACAAGAACAACGAATGGACGAGTGATCCGGTGATGACGACCTCATCCCCTTGCGCCACTGTATATTCATGATCGGTATGATCGAAACTTTCTGTCCAGGAGTGCTGCGTTCTTAGAAACCCTTTAGGTTTTCCGGATGTCCCAGACGTATAGCCGAGATAAAAGAGGGATTCAGGGGACGCTACTGGTAGCGCTCTTTTTTCATAGGAAACGTTTCGGGCATTGGGAGTAACGATTTCGCCCTCCCACAGCTCCTTCACTTTTTCCTCCGAAATGTCTGTTACGAGTACGTCAGGTTCACTATCTATTAAAATATCCCGCACTTTGTCAGAAGGTAGTTTCGGGTCAATCGGGACAGCGGTCCAGCCGATTGAGACTGCCGCTAAAAAGTATGTAAGGAAATCCGGACTGTTTTTAGAAAAATAGATGGCAAGCCTCCCGGATGAAAAAGGAGCTCTCGAATAAATGTGGTTCGCCGCTTTTTCAGTTTCCAGAACCAGCTCCCCATACATCCATTCACCTGCTTCAGTCTGGACGGCGACTGCCATAGGATGAAGTTGTGCTTGTCGTTTAATCCGATCGAATATCATGGTGGATTCACCCTGCCTCTTTTATGTGTAAAAAGAAAGAGGCTTGTCTAAATCGACGAAACCTCTTTCTTAAGCGTATCATATGCACATTATGCAGCAACATTTTTACTTTGGTTTTGCTTTTGGATGACTGGGTTTCTACGCTTCATCTTCACGATGACGAATGCTGCAATGATCGTCTTGATGATATCACCAGGAATGTAGGCGATCGCTGATAATGCGGCTGTTTTTAAAGGTAGATCGAGAACAAATGCGGTAACTGGAATGCCCGCTGCATAGACAAGGATAATTCCTCCAAGGATATTGAACAGCAACACTTTCCAATACTTCAGTTTGTTCCAAGATTTCTCAACAAGGTAACCGATGACGAACGCCGCAACCGGCCAGCTCAGAATATAACCTGCACTCGGTCCAACCAATTCATCAATTCCACCGCGCATACCGGAAAGGACCGGTGCTCCAGCAATGATCAGTCCAATAAATACGAGTAAGCTCAGTCCTCCAAGACGTGCACCTAGTAAACCTCCAGCTAGCATTACGCCTAACGTTTGTGCTGTAATAGGGACAGGTGATCCCGGAACTGGAATCGGTGGTACAAGACCTAGTGCAGCAACAACCGCAGCAAACATGGCTGCATAAACTAGTGTATACGTTTTCTTCATCCTTCTTCACTTCCCCATTCTTGTTGAATTCAAAAGTTATGTCCAAGACTATTATGAAAGATGCCGGGAATTGTGTCAACTTAAAAATAGTTATGGTTAACAGTTTTAGAGGTGATGGTACAGATGATGGTGACAAAGCATTTTTTTACACAGGACACACTTACATTGGCGCGTGAACTGCTCGGAATGGAGTTGATCCACAATACTCCAAAAGGCGTCCTCTCCGGTAAAATCGTTGAAGTGGAAGCATACAAAGGACCTGAGGATAAAGCAGCCCATTCTTATGGAGGCCGACGAACGACTCGTACCGAAGTCATGTACGGTCCACCTGGGCATGTATATATGTTCCTCATTTACGGGATGCACCATTGCTTCAATATCGTAACAGGACCCGTGAGTAAGCCGGAAGCAATTCTGATTCGCGGTTTGGAGCCGACGGAAGGTACCGACCGCATGTTGAACAATCGGTATGGAACGAAGGAAAGGTATACGAATACGCAAATTCGTAATCTATCAAATGGTCCTGGAAAATTGTCTCGGGCAATGGGCTTCGATATGAGTCATTATGGCCTACCTTTGATAGGATCGGAAATCACTTTGAGAGATTATAAGCAGATACCCGACTCAGAAGTCGAGGTCGGACCACGCATCAATATTGATTACGCAGAGGAACATGTTGGTTTGCCTTACCGCTTTTCAATCAAAAGTAATCCCTATGTTTCTAAATAAAGGGGAACTTGTCCATATCAATTCTATCAATGAATCATAAGATAAAAAGAGTATATGTCCATATGCTGTTTACACTTTAATTGCATGAAAGGATTGATAGAATGTACGATTCATGGTTCCAACCCTTTAGGGATCGAGTGTCTCCAGTAAGGAACAATGGAAGAAACAATGTTAGTAACAACCGGCAAAACAGGAGAGCAGCCAATGCCCAAAATGGCAATGATCTACCACAGGAAAGTTTGACAAGTAATTTATCACGAACAGTGCGAGTTTATGAACAACAAGCATTTCAGGTCTGTGCGTTTACAACTGGAAATCCGGATGATAAGCCTTCAAAGGTGATCGTAACGCTCGGAAATCCTGAAGATCGACATGATTTTGACCTATTCATCTCGGAAAGAGGGACATTGGTTCCAGTCGAGTTTGATGAAAATGGTGTTTTCGTTTATGAAGAACCGATCTTGAACACGTGTGCACTTTTGTACATCACGTTCAAAGCACAGGGCCATTACTTGTTTGAACTTGATCTAGTGCTGGATCGAGGCAACATCCCTCTCGCAAATCTGATTCAAGATATAACAGCTATTTAATGTACACATAGAAAAGAACGGGGCATGGAGCCCCGTTCTGTTTTAATGTGATGGATTCAGTTCTTTCAATTCCAATTCATTTTCCGATTGTAAGCTCTTCTCTTTCGAGCTTGTCGAGATAAGTCCAAGCATTTGTGCCACTTTCTTTTTCCGATTCGTATAGCGGAAGAGCGTAATCAAATACCAGAAGGCGATGATCGTTGCTGTTTTCAGTACGGTTTCGAAGTTGAACGTCAGGTTCTCGAAGTCGATGACATTCAAGATATAGGCCGCTGCAACACCTAACAGGAACGCCGCAACCCACACACCAGGTCTTAGATCGCGATAGCCTCTATGTAACGTCTGGATGAAGGACGATAACAGCTTCAATTCGGTCTGATTATATTGATGCAGACGGTTTTTCGTAAACTTCAAATCCGGCACGATTCCGTTTGAGCGTTTTTTATCCGTCAGATGTTTGAAGAACAATTCAAAATCTATGAAACTCGAAAGACTGTTCTCAATTTTCCGATGCATATAGTTGTGATACATATACCACAAGTAGAGCTTTTCTGCCGTTCGAAGGACAGCATAAAGTAGGATAGTGACAAGCGCGAATTGTACCCAAAAATTTTCTAAGAAGAAATCTAAATAGGCCCAAATCGCCATAACAAGTGTTTTCAGCTTTGTCACGAACAACGTTGCCACGAGCAAGATGAGATCTGTCACTTTTTCCACAAGTATTGCCTCCTGTTTTCCTGTTAGCTCCATCATATCATTTTTTCCGAGTGAACATGACAATCATTTACATAATTACAGAAAATTTTCCCGTCAATCGACTTGATCATTACCCCCTATCTTCCCACCACAGCAGCGAAAAGTATAGTTAGAATCTAGTTCTATTTTGGAGGTTAGACATATATGAAGATCGTGTTTTTTGAAAAAGGGGAATTAATGATTATCGTAGGTTCTTCAAAACTTAAAGGGGAACTCACCATAGAACAAATCAAATCCGAAAGTGAGAAGAAAGCGAAAGAGCTTTCTCAACTTCTTGGAAGAGAAATCGGGTTCATGATCGACATGAACGGCAAGCTCGAAAACGATATGGCAATGAAATAAAGAGCTTTTTTGTGGAAAGAGCTGGTCTGGTAGATCCAACTGTTTGGATGTCAGGCCAGCTTTTTCTTTGTGGTCATTAGTGGAGATGGAGATGGACAGTCTATGAGTATGTGAAACGGCGGATGGGCTACTCATAGAGGATGTATGAGGTGTTGAAAGCGCTGGATTCCGAAAATGAACCACTCATAAAGGCTGTATCCTTCCCCAAATTCAGTGTTTCCTCGTTTTCGAGGAGGATAGAGCTCCTACCCTTCCCCAAATCCAGTGTTTCCTGATTTTCGAGGAGGATAGGCCCTCTACCCTTCCCCAAATTTAGTATTTCATCGTTTTCAGGGATGATAAGGTAGGCCCTCTCATCTTTTCCTCAAATGCAATCATCTTGTGTTTTCCGGGCAAGATTTCGCTACCTCAATTTCAAAAGCTCTCAAAATAGAAAAGACTCATCAATCGATGAGTCTTCTCGCATTTATTTAATTCACTAACGCATTTCGTCGTAGTTCATTCATCACGCGGTTGGCAATCAGCTGATAACCTGCCGGGTTCGGATGGATGATATCCTTGAAGTAGCGCTGTTTTTCCTTATCTAAAAACAAGTCGATCGTCGATATATAATACGTTTTCGGAAAGTCATTGACCATCCCTTTGGTCACCTGGTTCCACTTACCGAGGATCTCGTTCAACTGGTCATGGTTGACGAAGTCTGTGTAAGGATCATACATCCCGATCAGCACGAGCGGTGCAAATTGATTGTCCTGACGGATTTGGGCGATGAGCTGTGTCAGATTCTCCTGAAACAACGCTCTCTTCTCTTCCATTTCGGTCGGATTGATTGAATTCAAATCCCGTCGCGCGGCCTGGATGAAGTCGTTCGTGCCGATGAAAAGAAAAATATAATTGGCTTGAGAGATCTTTTGCTTCGCCTCAACGTCCTGGATGTGTACCATGATCTGATCGCTGCGATATCCGCGGATGCCGTAGCGGTTCACGATCACCTGCTGACCGATGGCTGTCGTCATGCCTTGTTGGACTCGTCCAATATAACCGGTTCGCTCGGGATCTCCGCTACCGAAGGTCAACGAATCCCCGATTGCCACTACCCTTACTGCGTCAGATGCTTCAGGAACATCAGCAGCAAATTGGTCATCTATGAAGTTGATTCCGATAATGAGAGCGACAATCAGGAGCACTCCCACTGTATATCTCAAAGGTCTGTTCCACACACGCTGTTCCTCAATTTCTCAAAAAAATTCGTCAGAGGTTATAATCCTCTTTTTTCAAATCAAACTCTTCCCATAAATGATAGACATCATAGTCCGTCGTGTCAATCCTGATAAAGCGTTGAAGAAGACCACACACCCCTAAAGTAAAGAACGTAAACGCCATGAATGATAGCAAAAAATACGCCATTCGATCCCGCTCCTCCCTGATCATTTACTACCATTCTATTAATCAGGTTCAGGTGCTAGAACTGAAGGACGTACTTCTGCTATCCACTCATAAGAGAGGTGTGACCGTTTTTTCTTTCAGGAGCTGATCGATACTGCTGACATCCATCGGTCGGTAAAAATGGAAGCCTTGAACTTCGTTGCAGTTCTGTTCTTTCAAGAACGCGAACTGATCTTCTGTTTCAACGCCTTCTGCAACGACGCGCATCTTCATGCTATGTCCTAACGTGATGACCGCTCTTGCAATTGCAGCCTCGTCTGGACTTTTACCGATTCCCTTAATGAAGGACTGATCGATCTTCAGAGCATGGACATGGAACTTTTTCAAATAGCTCAAGGAGGAATAGCCGGTTCCAAAATCGTCGATGGCGATTCCGACTCCCATCCGTTCCAGCTCCTCAAGGCTTTGGACGATACTTTCCTCATATTTCATCAATGTACTTTCAGTAATTTCAATCTCCAACCATTTGCCATCCATCTCGACCTCTTTCAATACTTTCCGGATCGAAGAGGCTAGATTACGCTGCAAGAATTGGCGCGCGGAAAAATTGACCGCCATCCGGATTGGGGGAATCCCCTGTTCCTGCCAACGTTTATTTTGTAGACATGCTTCCTTCAGAACCCAGTTGTCAATCTGAACAATCAAGCCAGTTTCTTCTGCAAGTGGAATGAATTCTCCTGGAGAGATCAGTCCCCATTGTGGATGCTTCCATCTGACAAGTGCTTCGACACCGATGATTTCATTGGTCGCAACATCGATGCGAGGTTGATAATGCAGCAGTAGCTCTTCGTTCTCAATCGCTTTATGTAGGTCATTTTCCAATACAAGTCGCTCGTAATTGTTGATGTTCATCGAAGGTCGGTAGAATTCGTACGAGTTCCGGCCTTTTTCTTTCGCCCGGTACATGGCCATATCGGAATGCGCCAGTAATGACTCGACATCCTCCCCATCATCTGGATACAGCGCTACTCCGATACTGAATGAAATGTGGAATTCATGTTCCTCGATGACGATCGGTTGCCTGAAGGACTGCGATACCAGCTTGGTAATATTGTTCAAATCCGAAATATGGATAACGTGCGGAATCAGGATCGTGAACTCATCTCCGCTCATCCGATATACTTGACCTTTTTCAGCAATCAAGCTCTTGAGCCTAGTAGCGACTACGGAAAGGACACGATCACCGAATGCATGACCTAGTGAATCATTGATGACCTTGAAACGATCCATATCGAGGAACAATACACCTGCAATCAAATTTTTGTTTTTACTTCGATGGATGAGCTTGTCCAGGTCTTCCTGGAACTTCCTCCGGTTTGGAAGATCCGTCAACGAATCATGATACGCCATATGTTTAATCGTTTCTTCCGTCTTCTTCCGTTTCGTGATGTCGCGCGCAACGACGACGACCTGTTTCACTTGATCGTTCTCATCCAAAACAGGCATCGCCCGTGCCTCGATGACGACATACTCCCCTTCAGCATTGCGATATCGACATTCTACGTCTTGCCGTTCACTCGTTTGGAACAACCGTCCGAAGCTTTCCAGTACAGCCTCTTGATCCTCTACATGAACATGATCGATGAACTTGTTCTCCAACATCGGAGCTCTGCCGAAAATTTTCTTATAGGCTGGTGAAACGTAATTGATGTGGCCTTTTCGGTCAAATAGAACGATCAGGTCAGACATGTTTTCCGTCATGATGTTCAGCCGTGTTTCACTTTCCTTCAACGCTTGCTTCGTCTGTTTTTGTTCAATCGCGATGACCGCAATATCAGTGTACATCTTAATCAACCGCTCATCCTGCTTGCTAGGAAGTCGGTTTTTCAAACTATAGATCGTTACGATTCCGAGGAGCTCATTGTTGCTCGATAGAATCGGCATCACCCAATACGCCCGAATCGAATGCTCATAGAAAAAGTGATGAAGATGCAGACTCAAAGGGTCATCCTCGATATCAGAAACGATGACCGGCTTTTTTAACGAGGCTGAACGACCGCACCCGCTCACATCTTCCCCGACAGTCATTTCCGCGAGTTGTAACGAATGCTTTTCGCAAATGGAGGGTGCCGATGCCAGTTGCAGCACTTCTTTTTCCGCTGAATATAGATGGATCGTACAGAACGTATCATCAATATGGCTTTCTAACGTTTTGGCTGTCACTTCTAACACTTCTTCTAGCATGATGTCTGTCGCGATCAGCTCGAAAATTCGCTTCTGACCTTTTAACTGTGCTTCCGTTTCCTTTTGTTCCTGCACCTCATAACTGACACACACGATTTCCGTTTCACCGACTCTTGGCGATATGACGTTCATGCGCTGGGACACCCAGAATGATTGGTTGTTTTTATGTAAAAGTCGAACTTCAATACATTGATCCACACCCGGTTTAATCTGTCGGATAAAGTGGTTGTAACGTTCCTTGTCCCGAGAGTCTATGAAATTGGAAAACGATTGACCGATGAGGTCCTGGTTCGTGAATCCCAACCTCGATGAGCCTGTTTCATTAAAGGAAAGCAGCGTCCCTTCCTTGTTCAAGGTGAAATACATCGCAGGGGTATTCTCATACAAATACCTGTACCGTTCTTTACTCGATTGCAGCTCGTTCTCAATCCTCTTCTTATTCGTGATATCCCGAACCGCAGCAAGTACATGCGTACATGTCCCCTGATCGTTCAGTATGGGAGTCAAAATCGTCTCCCCGACCATGATTTCTTCCATCACTTCGGTTTCAATTTCATAGTGGTAAGGTTCTTTAGAATAGTAGGCCGTTTCATATGCTTTTTGGAGTTCTACAAAAACATCCTCCTGTAACACATCCTGCATCCTTTTACCGAAAGAGGATTCGTCCACTCCGGAAAACTTGAGTGCAGAATCATTGGCAGTCACATAACGAAAGGATGGTCCCTTGTCCACTGCCATCAGAAACACCATATCTTTGAACCCATTGAAAATTGCGCGCAAATGCTCCTCTTGAATTCGATTAAACATGCCCCAAGTCCCCTATTTTCTACTCGATATCTAGTCTTATTCTCTATATCGGTTCCTGTAGAACATTTTACATATTTATCCTAGTTTTGTAAAAAATAATATGGATCATATCGCGAAGGAGAAGATGGAAGATGAACAAATGGCTGATCAGCACTTTTGCCGCATTTCTGGTCATTTCCGGGCTTGCTGCTTGCGCCTATCAAGACCAGCAACAAGCAAAGGAAAATGAATCTGTGCCTGTCAACGTCTCGAACCAGGCAAATCACCATACCCAAAGCTACAAAGATGTTGAGATATTCAATCCCGATAAAGAAAAGATCGGACATGCTCGACTGGCCCAAACCCCGAAAGGCGTCATGATCCAGTTGAAGGTTTCAAATATTTCTCCTGGTGTGCACGGCTACCATATCCATGAGACCGGAAAATGTGAAGCACCGGACTTCAAGTCTGCAGGTGAGCACTTCAATCCAGTCACCAAGGAACACGGATTTGAAAATCCGAAAGGGTATCATGCCGGTGATCTGCCGAATTTGAAGGTGGATGAAGATGGCATGGTGTCCATGACGACGATCACGAAACATGTCACGTTGGAAAAAGGGAAAGCGAATTCATTGGTCGATAAAGACGGCAGTGCCCTCGTCATCCATGAAAAAGCCGACGACTACAAGACGAATCCAGCAGGAGATGCAGGAGCACGGATAGCATGTGGAGTGATTAAGTAAGATTGTAGGGCTAGCAATGATCTATTGGTGTTAGTATCGTCAAACATGATTTACCCTCGTGTTCACGGTACGACCCTATATGAAAAAAAGTGGCTGATCCATATTTCCGGACCAGCCACTTTCCTTTATTGCTGTTGGTTGTTGCTCAGTTGCTGTTCAGCTTGCGCAACGAGTTTCTTGGTCATTTGACCTCCAACAGAACCATTCGCGCGAGAGGACGTATTGCCACCTAGTTGAACCCCCATTTCAGCGGCGGTTTCTTCCTTCATCTGTTCCAATGAATTCTTTGCACCAGGTACTAAGAGTTTGTTTCTTGGCAAGTCGATCACTCCACACGTTTATTTGAGCAACGCAATCGTTGCTCGTTTTTAATGTAACCGGATCGGTTTGAATGATACGGTAAAATGCATCCTTCAATACTCCAACGTCTCTTCTGTATGAGCCTTCAATGCCCCCATATTGATTTCATAACCGATGCCGGGCCTCTCCGAAAGAATGATATTACCATCCTGTACCTCGATTTCAGGTGTAATGATGTCCTTCTCCCAATACTTCGAGGAGGCTGCAATGTCTCCAGGATAAGCGAATCCGTCTAGTGTCGCTAACGCCATGTTATGCGCTTTGCCCACACCGGACTCGATCATCCCACCAGCCCAGACCTCGATTCCGTTTCTTTTACAAAGATCATGGATCCGAACGGCTTTTGCCAGTCCACCTACACGACTCAATTTTACCGCTAAAATCTGTGCGCTCTTCAACGCGATGGCTGTTTGCGCCGCTTCAAAAGAAGTGATGCTTTCATCCAGACATATCGGTGTGTCGAGGACTTTTTGCAATTCCGCATGCTCCACAAAATCTCGTGAACCTAAAGGCTGCTCTATCATCATCAGGTTGTAGCGATCCATTTTCTTTAAATGATTCAGGTCCGCCAACGTATAACTGGAGTTGGCATCCACCATCAAAGGCACATCGGGAAAATGAGAGCGGACGGTTTCTAAAACCTCCAAATCCTCTCCAGGCTTCACTTTCAGCTTGATCCGCTTATAGCCGATATCCACGGCTTCTTGGATTCTTTGAAGAAGTGCTTCCTTATCAGACTGCATTCCGATTGCGGTACCGACCTCTATTTCACCTGATTGACCTCCAAGCACTTGGAACAATGGTCGATCCAAGCTTTTCGCATAACCGTCCCACAAAGCCGTTTCGATGGCCGACTTTGCCATATGATGTCCACGATAACGATTGAACAAAGCATGGATTGCTTTTGGATGGTCGAACTCTCCTATCTCATATAAAGCCGGGATGAGGTACGTGGAAAGGACATGCAAACAGGTGTCGAGCGTTTCCTCCGTGTACCAAGGCGTATCAAACGCTGAACATTCACCCCAGCCGACCGTCCCGTCTTGGAAAGTCAATTCAGTGATCAGCAGTTTGCGTTCATGGACCGTATTCAATGCTGTAATGAAAGGCTGCTTCAAAGGCATCTTGATTTTATGAATTGAGACGCGTTCAACCTTCATGATGATCATCCTTTTTCAAAAGTGGATGTAGATCCTTCCGTAAAATCTTATTTGAAGCGTTCCTAGGAATTTGATCAATGAAATGGATGACTTTCGGCACCTTATATTTTGCAAGGCGTTCTGCGCAATAGTCGATGAGAGATCGTTCGCTGACTTCAGCCCCGTTCCGGACAACAACGAAAGCGGCAGGTACTCTCCCCCATTTGTCATCTGCGGCTCCGATCACGCCTACTTCCGCCACCGCTTCGTGCCCGGATAAACAAGCCTCAATTTCTGCTGGATACACGTTCTCTCCACCTGAAACAAACATGTCTTTCCGCCGGTCCAACACATAAAGAAAGCCTTCTTCATCCAAATATCCGATGTCCCCTGTCGCGAGCCATCCATCCCTGATCTTATCCACGTTCACGGCTTCCTTTTTATAATAGCCCGTCGTGACGTTTGGTCCTTTCACGTGAATTTCGCCTACTTGCTCATCCTCATCATTCGTCGGAACGATTTTCACTTGAGAAGGGAACAGTGGTTTACCGGCTGAACCGAGCTTACGGAAGCTGTCATCAGGTGCTAATGTGACGATTTGCGATGCGGATTCACTCAATCCATACGTTTGAAAAACGGGGATTCCTTCTGCTTCGCATCTTTTTAAAAGAGGAAGAGGAGCAGGGCCGCCACCTAAGAGCATACACCGGAACGATTCTGGAAATGTCTTGAACGCTTCTGAATCTAAGACATTCGAGAGCATCACGCTGACAACCGATGCAATGGTCACCCTGTTCTCATGCACAGACCTGATGAATTCTTTTGCCTCAAAACCGGTGTGCAGTACCATCGTGATTCCATAGATGACGCTCCGCATCACAATAGACAATCCACTCACATGGAAAAGAGGGACAGCGCATAACCAGCGGTCACTGTCATGAATGCCGAGATTCAACGCCGAACCGGTAGCACTCCACCAATGATTGCCATATGTGAGCATGACCCCTTTCGGATAGCCCGTCGTACCAGATGTGAAGATGATGGAATGAAGTTGATCAAGATCGATGGAATCGTTCAATCCGAACGTGCTTTCTTCGGTTTGTAAAATTTCGCCCAGCGTGAAGACGTTCTCAAACTGAAGCTCTTTTGCTACTGATTGATGCCGCTGGTCAACAACCAACACATCAACGTCTGCATCCTGCAGCTGATAGTCCAACTCTGCCGGAGATAGCCTTTTGTTCAGTGGTACCATCACCGCATTTAAATAATGGAGAGCATGAATCAGCATGACCGTTTCTGGATGATTGTCCATCAAGAAAGCGATATGATTCCCTTCCCGGACACCTTTTCCGCTCAATTTCCGCGCAAGACTTCTCACCTCTGTATCCAGTTCTTCATACGTCCATTCTTGATTTTCAAAAACGAGTGCAACACGATTCGGGGTCAAGTACGCCCTCTGCTGCAGCCAATTTTTCATAACTTGTCCTTCCATATGTACCACTCCACGATTCTAGTTAAAAAAGGAGATTCATAAGTAGTGGCTACTTACAAATCTCCCCGGAATTATTCGGCTTAAGGGAAACGAGGGAATTGTTTAAAGTCCGGCTTACGCTTTTCTTTGAACGCGTCGCGGCCTTCCTTCGCTTCGTCTGTTGTGTAATAAAGCAATGTAGCGTCTCCGCCCATTTGCTGCAATCCTGCAAGTCCGTCTGTATCCGCGTTGAAGGAAGCTTTCAAGAAACGGATCGCAGTCGGTGATTTCTCAAGCATCTCAGAACACCATTGCACAGTTTCTTCTTCCAGCTTTTCAAGTGGAACGACTGTGTTGACAAGTCCCATTTCCTTCGCTTCTTCTGCATTGTATTGACGGCAAAGGTACCAGATTTCACGCGCTTTCTTATGTCCGACGATACGTGCAAGGTATCCTGCACCATAACCAGCGTCAAAGCTTCCGACTTTCGGTCCAGTTTGACCGAAGATCGCGTTGTCCGCTGCAATCGTCAAGTCACACACAACGTGAAGAACATGACCGCCTCCGATTGCATAACCGGAAACCATCGCAACGACTGGCTTCGGAATGACACGGATCAAGCGTTGAAGATCAAGTACGTTCAATCGTGGGATTTGATCGTCTCCTACATATCCACCATGTCCACGTACCTTCTGGTCTCCACCAGCACAGAATGCATCGTCCCCAGCACCTGCCAACACGATGACTCCGATATCGGAATCGTCACGTGCGTATGCGAATGCATCGATCAATTCGTGAACCGTCTTAGGACGGAACGAATTACGAACCTCAGGTCGGTTGATCGTGATCTTCGCGATTCCGTTATATGTTTCGTACAAAATATCGTCATACTGTCTTTCAGCAATCCATTCAAATAATGCCATTTCAGTCATCCTTTCTATTATGTAATATGTTGTGTACCGTTTGTGAGAATGCCTCCGGCTGCTCGAGGTGCACGGTGTGACCTGCATCTTCAATGGCCACAAGCTCACCATCCGGAAGTAAACGGAGCATCTCTTTTGCTATTTTAACAAATTTCGCGTCGAGTTGTCCGACAATTAACGTCGTAGGCACTTCAAATTGGTGCAAGTGGTCCCACCAAGAAGGCTGTACGCCTGTCCCAATCCCTCGCAGACTGTTGGCTAAACCTACCTCCGAATTGTTGAGCCGACTCGCATGTAGACGCGCGCGCTCTTCGGAAGAAAGGTATGTCAACTGTGTCCGGAACAACGGAATCGCCTCCCAGAAATCGACAAAAGCTTCTATGCCTTCATCCATGATCCGATCCGCCAGACGATTGTCTCGTTGTTGACGGTCAAGACGATCTTCTTCTGTCGCCAAACCGGGGGAACTGCTTTCCAGAATTAATTTCTTAACCCGCGCAGGATAAGTCATCGCAAAAGACAATGCAACTCTTCCACCTAGAGAATACCCCAAAACGAACGCGCTTTCAATCTTGAGCTCATTGAGAATTTGATCCAGTGCGTCGACGGTCGCTTCCATCGAGTAATTTTTCAAATGGTCTGGACACTCTGTTTGGCCATGCCCCGGCAAGTCGACCATGATCAATTGATGATCATTTTTCCAATCCTCAATGAACGGTGTCCAATCCTCGCCAGCCCCTGTAAAACCGTGGAGAAGGAGTAACGGTTCTCCCTCACCTATCACTTTGACATGATAATGGATGTCGTTCACTTCAATTCGCATCGGTCATTCCCAACCTATTTTCCAACGCGTTGTTTACTCTGCTCCAGTATTCCCGGTGCAGCTGTACGTTTTCGTCTCGGTTTGTTTGGACTTCGAGCACGTGCAATCCTTTTCCATTCACACTCTTTGCGAAAGCTTCATCAAAATCGTTCCAGGAACTCATCAGATGATACTCTCCACCATAAAGTGCAGTGGACTGTTCAAAGGAAATGCCAATCGGTGTACCGAATAGATTTTCGAAATGTTCCGGATGCTTATACTGTGGTAAAAAGGAGAAAATACCTCCACCGCTGTTGTTGACGAGGACGATCGTCAAGTCGAGCTCATGCATTTTGGACGCCAACAATCCATTCATATCATGGTAAAATGATAGATCCCCAATGACGAGCACCGTCTTTTTACCAGTTGCGGCCACACCAAAAGCTGAGGAAATGACTCCGTCAATGCCATTTGCTCCTCTGTTCGCAACGAGTTGAATGTCCTTTTCATTTTTACCGAAAAAGGAATCCAAATCACGAATTGGCATGCTGTTCCCTACAAATAGAGCTGTGTTCTCAGGCATCAACTCCTCCAAACGAGAGAAGATCTTACCTTCAAAAAAGACATTTGTTTCAACAAACGCTTGCTTTTCCTGGTGCGCAACGCTATTTGCTTCAAGCCATTTCGTCGTCCATTCGGATGATTGATCCCTTATCGGGACCGATCGGGAAACAGATGAGGCGAATTGCTCCGAATCGGCATAGATCATCCGGCCACCAGAATGGGCAGGATCACGCCAATCTTCTCCTTCGTCTACAATCCAAACGTCCGTTTCATGATGCTGTTGGACATATTTGAAAAATGCCTTGGAGATCGGCATCGCTCCAAATCGAATCACCACTTGCGGTTGCCATTCTTTTACGATGTCACTTTTCAGAACGGCATCATAATGCTCAATGACGAGCTCTTTGGAATGTGCTCCTGTTCTTAAAGGTGATAGGGGATCAGCTAAAATCGGAAATCCGAACGCGGCAGCCATTTCAGTAATCGCATGTGTGGCATGTCGATATTGACCAGGACCGCACACGATCAACCCTCTCTGCACTCCAGACAACACGTTCGCCATTTCTGTATATTCTGCTTCTGAAAGATGGCGTTTCCCAGAGGTGAACGATCGATAAGCTCCGTTCTCACCTTTCCCATAATCAAAAGCGTCCGGTGCTTTGTAATCCGGAACGAGCGGTTCTCTGAACGGTAAATTCAAATGCACGGGTCCCTTCTTACCATGTGTCGCCACTGCACAAGCCCTTGCAGCAGTAGAACGTACATAGCGAATCACGCCAGCTTCAATTTCAGGAAGAGCCATCTCGTGGAACCATTTCACATACTTTCCGTACATCCCGATCTGATCAATTGCTTGTGGTGCACCGACATCCCGTAATTCATGGGGACGATCAGCCGTCAAGACTAACAAAGGGACATGGGAAATCGAAGCCTCGATAATCGCTGGGTAATAGTTCGCAGCAGCGGTACCTGACGTACAGACAAGCGCTACGGGTCTCTCTTCCATCTTCGCCATTCCGAGGGCAAAAAAAGCTGCCGACCGTTCATCAACGCTCAGCCAAACTTTAATATCCGGATGTTGGGCGAACATCATCGCAAGCGGCGTCGATCTTGAGCCGGGGCTGATGACGACGTCCCGAACATCCGATTCACTTAATTCATCTATGAAAGCTCCAACATAAGCTGTTAGTGGATCTAGTGTCATGCAAAGGATCCTCCTAGGGCAGAAAGCATCGGTTTCAACTTGATTTGTGTTTCTTCATATTCACTCTCCGGATCCGAGTCTGCAACGATTCCACATCCCGCAAAAAGAGAAACGTGATTTTCGTTGATGAGACCTGAACGGATCGCGACCGCAAATTCTCCTTGATCGTGTGAGTCGATCCAACCGACTGGTGACGAATACCATCCACGATCCAATTTTTCATGTTCACGGATGATCTCAACCGACTCGGTTTGCGGAAAACCGCCTAGTGCAGGTGTCGGATGGAGACGTTGCACCACATCCATCAATGGAACATCTTTCGCCTGTTTGACAACGACTGGTGTATAAAGGTGCTGGATGTCACGTCCTTTGTAAAGTGTAGGTCCGTTCGGTACGTGTACTGAACCGGCTACTTCTTCCAAAGCATCCCGTATCATTTTTACGACAAATGCATGCTCTTCCCTGTTTTTATCATCGGAAAGCAGCTGTGCTCCTAAATGTTCATCTTCCTCCAAGAAGGTCCCTCTCTTGATGGAACCTGCCAAGCATGTGGAGAGCACTTCGCTATCCTGCTTTTGCACAAGTCGTTCAGGTGATGCGCCAAGAAAACATTTGTGTCCCCGTTCAAATGCAAAAATGAAGCTATTCGGTTGTTCATTTTCAAGGCGTTGCAGCGTAGATGTCACAGAAATCTTCTCATCTGTTTCCGCGATCACTTCCCTTGCCAGAACCACTTTCTCAATTTTCCCTTGTTTGATCATGGACGTTGTATCAGCGACCGTACCTTTCCATTGTTCCGGCTCAATCTCTGTCAACGTATAGTCCCGATCTTCGGATTCTTCGATTGCTGTCCGTTTCAATAACAACGCTTTTTCTTTCATACTTTCTTCAAAAACTTGCACAACATCCGAATCGGGTTGGACGAACAAATTCGTTGTCAAATACGCCTTGTGTTGGAAGCAGGAATAAAGGTGGACAGGCAACACAAAGCTCGCATCTGAATAACTCGTCCATAATGGTGTTTTATCTTTTTTCGTATCAAATGAGAAACCACCTAGCATCATCGGCCCTGTACCAAATACATAAGGTGTTTCGTAATCCTCCAATTGTTCATCTACAATGGATTGCCATTCATTTTTTATCGTGGAAAAACGTTCTTCACCATCTATATCGAATTTCTGAGCTTCACCCATTCCGACTAGCGTCAACTCATTTGATGCATCAGACCAATAAGACCGATGTCCTTCATATAGCTGATTGCCATTTGAGAAAACCATGAGTGGATCAATCATATCGACCTGGACTCGATGACTGACCAGTATGGTTTTTTGGGTGCTCTGCGCTTTCAATTTAGCACTTTCCAATCGCTCTAATAAGTCATGTTGTGTTACAGCTGCCAAAGTATTCCCCTCCAACATCCTCCGACGTCTAATCTCTCTATATAAACGCTCTCTATGATAAGTCTAATAAACCTTATTATCGATACTATTATAAAGGAAAAATATCTGTTTTTCCATTGTCCACCATTCACATCTATTACCAAATCCACAAGTTGACACCTATACCCCCATTGCATACACTTAGAATGGGTCAAAATATGACAGAATGACGTAGTTTTCAGGCATTCTTATGATAAAGGTGAACGATAATGGAACAAAATATTGCAAACAACTCTAATGCTACAGGTACCGGGATGAAGAAAGAGTCCAAAGTGAAGGTCTGGTACCGCCAGCTACGACCTCACACGTTGACGGCATCCTTCATTCCCGTCTTTATCGGGACCGCACTTGCCCTATTCTACACCGAACTTCATTGGGGCTTATTGATTGCGATGCTGGTCGCTTCGATGCTGATCCAAGCCGCTACGAACCTTTTCAATGAGTACTATGACTTCAAGCGGGGCCTCGATACGGAAGAATCCATCGGAATCGGTGGTGGAATCGTCAGGGATGGCATTTCACCTCGTACCGTTTTGACTGTCGGGCTCGTCTTTTTCCTAGCCGCGATCTTATTAGGAGCCTATATCAGTGCAACGACGACCTGGTGGATCGCAGTGATCGGAAGTCTTTGTATGGCGGCCGGGTATTACTACACAGGTGGACCTTACCCGATTGCATACACGCCTCTCGGTGAAATCGTCGCAGGCTTTTTCATGGGATTTGTCATCATATTGATTTCTTTTTACATCCAGACAGGATTTGTCACTGTAAACAGCATGCTTATCTCCATCCCGATTTCCATTCTGATCGGTGCGATTTTGATGGCGAACAACATCAGGGATCTTGAAGGAGACAAAGAGCGTGGGCGTAAGACGCTTGCCATCTTACTCGGACATAAAAAAGCCGTGCAATTTCTTGGCGGCATGTTCGCTTTCTCCATCGCTTGGATTTTGACGATGGTCTTTGTAGGAAAAGCCTCTATCTGGTTGATCCTCGTTCTGTTGAGTATTCCGAAAGCCGTACAAGCTGTCAAGCTGTTCCATGGCGAACGGACTCCAGCTACGATGATGCCTGCAATGAAAGCAACCGCACAAATGCACACCGTTTTCGGAATCGCTGTGACGGTCGGTCTGCTGATCAGTTATATTTTACAGTTTTAATTTCTGTTAAAAGGAGCTGCACATATGGACTTATCCAATACGTTGATTCACGCGCTCGGAATGGAAGTTGTAGAAGCGAAGGCTGATGTGGTGAGGATGACGATGCCGGTTGACGAACGGACGAAACAACCGATGGGCTATTTGCATGGCGGAGCGTCAATTGCACTTGCTGAGTCTGCTGCAAGCATCGGCACAGCCCTGAATGTTGATCTGAATACGCATAACGTGTTCGGCATCGAAATCAACGCCAACCATTTGAAAAGTAAAAGAGACGGAATCGTCACCGCCACCGCTTTTCCCCTTCATAAAGGAAGAACGACGATGGTATGGGAAATCAAAATCACCGATGAACAAGATGCACTGATCTGCATCTCACGCTGTACAACTGGAATGATTGAGAAGAAATAGCATCCTGATAAAAAATCGCCTCCCCACTTTTTATGGGTAAGGCGATTTTTTTACATTAGATTAATTGATCGAGAACTCTTCCCTACTTAGTAGGTCCTCAGGGTATTTACCGATTTCGTCTTCATGGAAGTAGTCTCGGACTACACCATCCTCTAAAAAGTTCGCAATCGAAACCATGATCATCCCTTGATCCAAAGCTAAGTATGCTTGCGTCACTTCTCCAGTTTCCGCATTAACGGAATCAAGGAATCCATATTTGCTATAGGTGTCCATTTCCTTCAACTCATGGATGTTGTCCATTGCTTTTTCAGGAGCGTATTCTAATGCTAAGAAAGTGGCATGAGGTGTGACCACATTACTTTTCTCGTACCCTGAAATCCCTAAAGGCGTAGCTGCAAATTCAGAATATCCATCTGGAGTAGCTGCAGGAGACATTCCCCATACATCATACCCCTTCTCTTCAGCATACTCGATTTGAAGATCCACATGCCGTTGGTTGTTCAACCCTAGTGCGCGTTCTCCAAGTTCTTTTTCCTTTAGGACCAAGGAAGGCATCAAGGCTTCAAACATACTTCCTCCCCAGCTTGGAACAAACTTTTTCCCGTTGTACTTATAATGTCCTTCAAACACTTCGACCCCATCATATGTCGTCGTATAACCTTCCGGAGTTTGAGATTGCCAATCGTATTCAACTGGCATCACACGATCCATTTTCCACCAATGCGTTTTCGGTGCATCTTTTTTACCAATTGCTATATAACTTGCTACCCGAGGCTCAGTGTAGAAAGCTCCGTAATGATGAGACGTCGTTTCTCCCTTCGTCACATCATATCCGCCCCACATCTGTCCAACTTCAGGATCATACAAATGTGTATAATCCATCTCTTCAACTAGTTGGTGTGTTTGATCATATAGTTCTGGATAAGCTTTACCGACCGCGATCAACCCTGCTGATAGCCAACCATTATCAACTGTGGAGATGAATTGTCCCCAATCTTTCTTCAAAGAACCATCTTCCGTGTAATACCAATTGTAATAAAGGCCATTCCACTTCTTTAATGATTCTAATGTACCCAGTGACTTGCTGATTTTCGCAACTGCCTCTTGTTCTGATAAGAGGCCCAATTCATCCGCTGAAATCGTACTCATAAAATACATTCCGATATTGGTTGGAGAAGTGTACTCCTTCGGATCAACGTTACCATCCACACGGACAGCATCGTAAGGTAACCCAGTTCCCGAATCTGTGAAGTCTTCAAAATACCGGTACGTCTGTTTCGCAATCGACTTCAGTTGAGCATCTCTAGCCACTTCTTTGCCTTTTTTGGAGGTATCGGCCTTTGCGCCAAATGAAATAACGCTCAAACTCATGATTAGAATAGCCGCTGCAATAATTGACCATCGTTTTTTCATAGCCCTCTCCTTTATTTTTTGATTTCAACCACCTTTGGTGAAACGTTTCGATACCATTGTACAACCAACTCATGAAAGCGTAAACAATACTTTTGCATTAATTTTCAGAATTTTTAATCGGATTGTATTCGAAACGTATCGATTTAGTTGGATAGGCCTTTGAAGGTCATCTGAACCGAGTTTTAAGTTATTCTGTTCACTTCTGCGCTTAATCTGTTCACTCTCGCATTTATTCTGTTCACTCCAGTGTTCGGTGGTTAAATAAAGCTGAACAAAAAAGAGTACCCGTGTACCCAGACTCGCTGAATACCGAGATACTCTCTTCAATTACGCATGTTAAACTTCTCTTCGCATCGCCTTCAGAACATCCACTTTGGTTGCTCGACGGGCAGGACGTAGTCCCGAAATGATCGTTACGATCAAACAAATGGAAATACAGATGAGCGGAAGACTCAAAGGAATATCCGAGAACAGAAAGTCTTCTGGCGGTTGCTCTCCAAAAGCGCTCCCAAGAATCATCGGCAAGAACAAATTCACCAGATAACTGATGCCATAGGCGACAATCGTACCAAAGAGTGCTCCCAATAAACCGATATAGCTGCTTTCAATCAAGAAAATCCGCTTGATTATACTCGGATTCGCTCCAATCGCCTTCATGATTCCGATATCAGGCGCACGTTCAGTTACAGCCATTGTCATCGTATTGTAAATACCGATCGAGGCGATGATGATGGCAATCGTACCAATGAAGATCAAACCGCTTTTTGCAATCAGGAAAAACAGGTTCATTTGCTCCATCTCATTGATCACTGAATAGGTGTAATAATTTTTTTCTTTCAGTATTTCAGAAATACCTTTCACAGCTTCTGCGTGATTGGCATAGATCTTCACTTCATCAAATGTTCTTTCACCAGCGGCTCCGGACGCTCCATCTCCACCACTCTCCGTAGCATTCGGATCGGACATCTCTCCGTTTTTCGTTCCCGTAAATGCTTCTACTTCTTCCAAAATTCCTTCAGAAAGATAGATGTTTGGATCGCGCATCCACTCACGAGACGGTTTTTTTCCAATACCGACAATGCTCAGTTCGATTTGCTTCGTTTCTTCCTCTTTAGCATCATTGACCTTCTTTACATCCATCGTTATCGTTTGATTGAGAACTTCACCGTCATACCTGACCTCTTCTTTTACAACGCCATCTTCACCGTAAGGCGGGTCACCTTCTCCATCCCAGTCAGCCAAGCTTTGTGCGAAATCATACCCGACAACGATTTCATGTTCCGCTTTCGGCATACGTCCTTCTGAAAGCTCGAAGCCTGCTTTTGTCTCGGAAGGATAGTGTACGACGTATGAACCGCCAATATGCCGGTATTCATCAAGTTGATAGATCGCCTCCTGGCGCAAATAGTTTCTGCGAGTGACGGCATCGACGTTTTCAAGGGATTCGAAATAGTCTACATCTTTCATCGTCACTCCCTCTTGATTTTCTTTCCCATGAACTTGAATTTCTGTCATCAACTGACCGGATGTCACTTCATCAACAACCGACTTCTGGATTCCGAAAGCGACCGAAGCCAATACGATCAAAAAAGCACATCCCATTGCAGTCGCTAGGACCGTCATGAAAATCCGGCTTTTGTTCTTTTTCATATTCGCGCGCACAAACTTGAACTGGTCCTTGAACCTCATGATGCATAGGCCTCCTTATTCAACTTTCCGTCTGTAATTTCGATGACACGATTTCCGATTCTCGCCACTTTTTCATCATGGGTGATGATCAGGAAAGTGATGCCTGATTCACGGTTCAACTGCTTAATGAAGTCCAATAGTTCCTCTTCTGTTTCACTGTCAAGACTACCGGTCGGTTCGTCAGCCAGGATGATCGGCGGATTCAAAACGAGCGCTCTTGCGATGCTCACCCGTTGCTGCTGTCCACCTGAAAGTTCACTCGGATAATGCTCCATGAACTTCTCAAGTCCCACTTTTTTCAAAATCGCATCGGTCTGCTTCCTTCTTTCACGTTCATTCACGCCTTTTAATGTCAATGCTAATTCCACATTTTCGAAAGCGGTCATACTCGGAATCAATTGAAAGCTTTGGAAAATGAAGCCGAGACGGTTCAATCGGAAGTCGGCCCACTTGCTTTCATTGAAGTCTGTCACTTTTTCCCCGGTGATGATAATTTCACCTTCTGTTGGACTCATGTATCCACTGATCAAATTCAGAAGCGTGGACTTTCCTGATCCGCTCCTGCCGACGATGGTTACGATTTCGCCCTCATCCACATGTAGATTGATATTATTTAATACCGGAACGACAGATTCCCTGCCCTTCTTACCGATTTCAAATTGATGGCTCAAGTTCTTCACTTCAATCATCTTGTTGGCCTCCTACTTTTCATATACACATAAAGACGTCCAAACCGTAAAAAAGTTCAATGGAAAAATAAAAAACCCTCTGATTGAATCAGAGGGTTTACTTGTGAGGTGCAAAACGCAAAAACGCAGCTCAAATTACAAGTAAAATCACGTATTAGTCACTTAATGATTCACAGTATAAATCACACCAGATTTCCTTCACCACATTTGTATATTTGAGTGTTCAAATCTATGACTTAACGGACACGTGACTTATTGAAGCTAAGCGCCCGATAATTGATGAAGAATGACTAATTCATAAATCTAACGGACATTAAGGACCTTATTTCTATACATTATCCATTTTCACTAAACTTAACGGACATATGATACCTTATTTGGTTCAAAATCATCCAAAACAATATACTTTTTAAAAAATAGCGCATCTGATGTCCGTTTGCACACCGAAATTGGCGTTTTTGTCACAAATAACGGATCTGATGTCCGTTAAACCCTATCTCCCACCACACCACAAAAAAATGCTGCCCGATTGTAGAAGAACGACCATATTGTTTCATACCTATATTTCAAATACGTAATCCCAACACTAATCACATCTAAATTCACAGTCCCTCCAATAAATACTTCAGCCCTTGTGAAATGGTATGTGAATTCATCTGTTATTTAGGTACAAAAGTTCAAGGAAGCGCTGATATAACAAAAAAAACGCACTGTGAATTTCATCGTGAAATCCAGTGCGTTTTGCTTTGATAATTACTTGTTTGCACCTCTGAAGAAAACCCTCTGATTGAATCAGAGGGTTTAAAAGTTATAGATTATTGAACTGTAGGGAAACCGAATCCTGAAGCATAGTCATCACCAGCTGCTGCTCCAGATCCACCTAGAATGTCATTCGTTTTCGCACGGTTTTGAAGCTCTGTGCGAAGTGCAGCATTGGACATCGTAGGGTTTGCTGCCCAGATTTTAGCCGCTAGACCTGAAACGTGCGGAGTTGCCATGGAAGTACCACTGATTGTGTTATACGCTCCATCTTTCCAAGTAGACTCGATTGCGCGACCAGGTGCTGAAACCTCTACATCACGCTCTTGGATTGAATAATCCCCATCAGTATTCGGATTTCCACGAGAAGAGAAGTCCGCTACTCGATAAGTCCCGTTTTCTTGTACATTTTCAAGAGCTGCAACCGCAACTGCATCGACTAATGCACCAGGGTATCCGATCGTATCCGCTGCTGGACCGTCATTTCCAGCTGCCGCAATGACAAGTGCACCATTATTCATTGCATATGTGACTGCATCTGCAATCATAGAATCTTTCGAGCTTGATCCGAGTGACATGGAAATGACGACATTCACACCAAGTGCATTCCCTTGATCAGCTGCATGGCGGATGGCACCAGCAATGTCATCAGAGTATCCGAAACCACTGTTTCCTAGTACTTTGTAAGCCCAAAGTTTCGATTCTGGAGCTACACCATAAACACCTTGTCCATCAGCTCCACCATTAGCAAGTACTGTACCTGCAACGTGTGTACCGTGTCCGTTTTTATCCGTACACTGACCGTCTAGAATCGGAGCTCTATTTTGACTGAAATCTTTACATTGTTCCACATTGGAAACTAGGTCAACGTGCTCGACATAAGTTCCTGTATCAAGAACAGCTACACGGACGCCGTTACCTCCACTTGTTGCAGTAAGATTAGCATCGTTGTACATCGCTTCCATTCCCCATGGCGTTTGGTCAGAAGGAGTAGCTGTACGTGTCGCAGTTTGGGACACCTTATTTATAGAAACCTTTTCAACCAAGGATACATTCAAATTTTTGTTCTTCTGAAGTGCTTCATATTGTTTTTCCGTTACGTCCGTTGTGAATCCTTTTTCTTGGAAATCCCAGCGTTTTCCGTAGTTTGCACTCGCATTCATTATTGCTTGATCACTAGATGATGAAATCAATACACGTAACTTCTCATTTTTCGCTTGATCGGGCGTTTCTCCTGCTGCAAATACACCTGTTGCAAAAATGGAAACCATCATTATCGCTGTTAAAGCAATAGACAAAAATCGTTTCATCCTATCAATCTCTCCCCAAAATAGATTCATCAATTTCCATTGATGTGGAACAAAGAGTCTCGATGTATGTACGTGCTGCAGCAAGCCTACATTTTAACCTTATAGTTTTAAATTAAAATCATAGGCTGCGGAATCGACTCACCTCCCTACCTGAATATATTGTCGGTTTTTTCTGAATTTTGCATTATTAATGTTATCATATTGTGCATTCCTGGTGTATTGGGAAAATAGGCCTTTGATACAGCTAATATTTGTATATTAAAACAGTCTATTTTCCCAACAGGATTTATTATGAAGTTATAGTTGGAATTCGAAAGTAATGGATCGTGTATAAAACACATTGAAATATAAAAACTATGGAAAGCAAAGATTGGAAGGAGAATGTGTACATGAATGCTGGAAGAGCAAAACAGATTTTAGAATCGCCAAAAGAAATCGAGGTCCATTATCGAGGGAATCCGATTTGGATCCAACAAGTGGACGAAACAGGCAACACAGCACGTATCTATTCGAAGGGTGAACCTGAAAACGAAATGACCGTCAATGTAACCTTATTAGATGAAGTATAAGAAAAAGGGGTACCCGAAAATCCGGGTAGCCCCTTTATCATGAGGATAACTTATTGCGGTTTGCATAAATGGCGGCCTGTGTACGGTCAGAGACCTGCAACTTGCTAAGGATGTTACTTACATGTGTTTTGACAGTCTTGATCCCGATGAACAATTCTTCTCCGATTTCTTGGTTCGTCTTCCCTTCTCCAATCAAGACCAAGACCTCCAGTTCGCGTCTCGTCAATTCGTGATGTGGGAGTGTTTCATTGCCACGAAAACGGTTCATCATCTTCTGTGCTACTTTTGATTCAATGACTGACTCACCTGCATGGGCCTTTTTGATTGTATCTGAGATTTCGTCAGCGGATGCTGTTTTCAAGACATAACTGAATGCACCTGCCTCTATGGCAGGAAACACCTGTTCATCATCGTAAAAACTAGTCAAAATGATGATTTTGCAATCTGGATGGCTTTGTATGATTTCCTTCGTCGCTTCAATGCCGTTTCCATTCTCCATAATCAAGTCCATTAATACGACATCCGGATCAAGTTCCTTCAGCGCCTTCACAGCTTCATTGCCACTGGAGGCTTCGCCAAGAATCTCAAACGATGGATCTGTCATTAAATAAGAGCTTAGTCCCCTTCTTACCATTTCATGATCATCCACTAAAAATAACTTAATTGGTTCCGTCAATATGAACACCCCCTTTTTCAATCGGTACCCGGACGTCAATCGCTGTCCCTTTTCCTTTTGCAGAAGTGATGGAAAAACTGCCACCTATTTCTTCACAACGTTCTTTCATCGTCTTCAAACCATAGGACGTTTTCTTCTTTTCATTCAGATCGAATCCAACACCATTATCTCTCAGATGAATACGGATATGTTGGTCGGTATGGTTCAAGACAATCGTGAGACGATCTGCCTGTGAGTGTCGAAGGGCATTTGCCAACCCTTCCTGGATCATTCTGAAGAGATGATCCTCAATTCCTCTCGGCAATTCCGGAATTTCATGTATCTCGGAATCAATCGCAATTCCCGATTTCTGTCTTAGTTCGTCAACGAGACCTTTAATACCAGTATGTAAGTTCTCACCTGATAGTTCGATTGGTCGCAAGTGAAGTAGCAGTGCCCTCATCTCTCCTTGAGCTTTATTGGCCATCTCTACCACTTCTTTCAGCTGCGCTTTCGCTCGCTCCGGATGCTGATCAAACAGCTTCATAGCGGCAGAGGACATCATGTTCAAGGCAAAAAGTTGTTGACTGACCGCATCATGCAAATCCCGCGCCAATCGTTGTCTTTCTTCAATCGTAGCTGCTGTATGAGCCTTTTCAGCGTATGCCGCTTTCTCATTCGCTAGCTTTTGCAAAGACTGGACTTGTTTTTGGATTTTTGCCGTCAATTCATTGAGTTCGGCACAGATTGTCCCGATCTCGTCGCTTTCATGATCTTTGATGCGGTAGTCATAATGTCCTCTTGATAGCTTGGCGATGGCTACAGAAATTTCATTCAATCTATGAATCAGCTGTTGCCCTTTTTTGAAACTGAAAAAGATCCCCAATATGAACGTCAAAAGAAAAACAGCTAACGAGATTATGAAACTCCCTATTATTGGATCGGCTTCTGGAGAGAAATAATAAAGGATCTGGAAGATAAAAAAGACGAAAATGGTTGTATAAACCGCTGTTAAGAGGTGGGTACGATAGAGAATACCACGAACACCACTTTGATTTTGACTCACAAGACCACCCCTTTATACCCGATCAATTCTGAGATCTAATACTTGAAATTGAAAGTCGAATGTCAGTTTACGAGTCGCTTCATCGTACCCTTCTGTCTTATAACTCGCGTCCTTCATCAGACCATCTCTCTTGTAATTCCCAATCTTGATGTCTCCAACTTTCGATGAGGCCGTTACCGAAAAGTCAACATCCTCCGGTATTAAAATCTTTATGTCTCCAACCC
Organism: Pseudalkalibacillus sp. Hm43; assembly: GCF_051842935.1. Classification (GTDB taxonomy): domain Bacteria; phylum Bacillota; class Bacilli; order Bacillales; family Fictibacillaceae; genus Pseudalkalibacillus. The sequence goes on from NZ_JBPXRR010000001.1 coordinate 2,336,569, forward strand.
AACCAGCTAAACGAATGGTTGTTTCCTTATCTGGAATGAAGGCCCGCGTATAGTCGAAATCATAATCAGCTACACCATTTCGCTCATCAAGATCTTCCACTTGCCAGTTCTCATCTTTCATAGACACATCCGTGACAAAGCCACTTTTGGCATGCTTGGCGTTTTTATCCATATTCACAGAAACTTTAGGTCCTCTACCCCAGAGTATCTTGACCCCTATATAGACGAACAGAAGAGGCCATAGGTTGATGATTTGATCAAAAGAGAATTCTATAAAGCCTAATCGATCTGCCGAAAGCAAACTTCCCACAGCAGCGAACAGCAGCCCAAAGAACCAGCTTCCAGACCGCCTCTTGCTCAACCAGGCTTCAAGTAGCCACTTAAGACCTAATAAAAGTAGTACAAAAGGATACAAGAAATGTATCGCTTCGTCTATTTCCATGGAAATAAGACCTAAATTGACAAGAAGTAACACTGCTCCACCTAGTATAAAAATCAGTGCTACGATAAATTGACCACCAGAACGTAGTTTCATAAGACCACACACCTTTATTTATATCTTTAAGAAGGTCCGCCTTTTACATTTTGACAAAGTTCGGTATATCCCTTCTTTTGATTGTTTCCTACTTATAGGATACCTCTCACATAACAAATGCAGAACGAACCCTGGGACGTTTCCTTCTCCGCCTTAAGGCGGATATTTGGATTGAAGAACTGAAAGTGAAAAACTCCAATAATTTACATTTATGTTAAAATCAATAGTGAAAGGGGGGCTTAATGAACCTAGAGGATGTTAAACCGATTAAACGTTCCAAATTACGGATCATGTGTGGGAAAGTGTACTTTACAATGAAGCGTAGATTCATATGGATGAAGAATAAAAGAAAGTATACTCGTACCCAGAAAATTATGCCATCATGATGTACCAGCCTTATTTAGAAACGAATCACCATTAAAAAAGATAATCAGCCGGTGCTGATTATCTTCCTGACGCATTTTGTTCTTCTTCGATTTGTTCGATCGTGTTTGAAGTGTCCCGACGGCGATCATTTGTATGCTCATCGGGTATGGTTTTTCTTTTATCGTAAGCTCTTTGTGCTTCTATCGTTCGTTTTGCATATGGAACAGCTTCTAACCTTTCCTTCGATATGTCTTCACCTGTATCGATGCAGATGCCAAAGGTCCCTTTTTCAATACGTTCCAGTGCTTGATTGATTTCCTCTAATAATTCTTCATCGCTTTCTTTTAAGGTCAATTCTTTTTCATGCTCATATTCTACCGTAGCAGAGTCACCCATATGGTTCTCATTACTTGTGATTTCTTCTGTATCTACGTTTTGTTCGCGTTTTTGGTATCGTTTATACACATCGCGTTTCATCGTATCTAATTGTGTTTTGAACTGTTCGATTTGTTCTTGTGTAAGTGCCATATCCTCTCCTCCTTACATGCATCCATACCCTCGGTGATTCCTAAATAAACACGGTTCAACTAAAGAGGACCATCCATACAATCAACGAGATCGGTACGAGTCCCGACCATGTCCAAAACCAAATTGCAGAGGCTTTGTTTTTATCAGAAAGAACATAAAGAAAAATTCCGGGAAAAACGGTCCAGGTGACAAACAATACAATCGCCAACAAAAATTGAATGACAGATGTGAAGTTGAAACGGTCGAAAGTCACAACAAATAGGTATGCTGGAATGGACATGATCAATGGAGTGAAGAAGCTCCATATCAAGGCTCTTACTCGGTACATATTCAAGTAGCGCTTGTTATCTTCCACATATTGAGTGAATAAACTCCAAGAATTTTCTACGGGTAATTGTATTCTTCTCGCTATTTCCATTTCAACATCCCTCCATTGGAAAATGGTTGTATCTATATTTCATGGCAAAATGGGGTATAATAGAGATATTAAGATAAAGTGGGTGGAAACAAATGGCATTTTTCTCAAAGAATCAGCAAGAGCCAATTCCTGAAGTCGAAACAAAAGTATGGAGTTGTACGAACCAGGATTGTTCTGGATGGATGAGAGACGGATTGTCTTTTGAAGCAAAACCAGCTTGTCCACTATGTCAATCTGAAATGGCGATGGAAACGCGGGTATTGCCTGAATTATCATAACGGAATGCAAAATACAGTGGAGTGGCCCTATTGGGACACTCTTTTTTGCATTCTTTCATGTTCCTTTTTTAATAACTTAATCCTTTATTTTCTGAAAAATGACTAACAAATGTATATTTTCGATTAAAGCGGTAAGAATGGTAGATACATAATGTTCTAATGAACAAATTCCAAGGAGGAATAAACATGAACAAACGTGATTTAATCCAACATGTCGCTGAACAAACAGGCTTATCTAAAAAGCATTCAACTACAGCTGTCAATGCAGTAATCGATGCGATTACACAAAAGCTCACAGATGGCGAAAACGTACAATTAATCGGCTTTGGTAGTTTTGAAGTACGCCAACGCCAAGCAAGAAAAGGAAGAAATCCTCAAACAGGAGAAGTGATCCAAATCGAAGCGACACGTACTCCTGCATTCAAGCCTGGAAAGCAACTGAAAGAAGCTGTCAAAGCTTAACTTGAGGAACAGATGAAAAAAGGGTGGCCGCTTCAGGTCAACCCTTTTTCATCGTAAAACAGTACCCCCGGATATCTTAACTGATTCTCCAATGATATTGGGAGCGGCGTCCGTGATGAGGTATGAAATTGTATTGGCTACCTCCTCCGGCTGTACCAATTCTCCAGAAGGATATTCATCCTTTACCTTTTGCAATTGTTCTTCAAACGAGATTCCCTCCCGTTTGGCTCGTTTTTCAAGTGCTCGAATTCCCATTTGTGTGTTGACGTAACCCGGACATACTGCGTTCACGCGAACTCCGTTCTTAATCGCTTCAAGTGCGAATGAATGCGTAAATCCGATTAGAGCGAATTTCGATCCGGAATAAGCTGTGTTCCCATATGTCCCTCTTAATCCAGATAAAGAGGATACGTTAATGACAACGCCTTTTTGGTGCTGCTTCATATGTTGGTAGACAAGCTTCGTCAACATGACGGCTGCCGTATAATTCAATTCCATGATGTATTCGAGTTCTTCTTTAGAAGTATCCTCAACGATGCCTCCGCCAGCAATGCCTGCACAATTTACCAGACCATATATGGGACCAAGCTCTGCCTCAGCATTCTCAACCAGCCCTATTTGCGCCGATTCACTCGTCAAATCTGCCGTATGTACATGGATATTCTCAGAAGGGGTGAACTCCAATAGTTCTTGTCTGAGGAAATCTAATTTTTTTGTATCCCTTGCGGTCAATGTAACTTTTCCACCCATTTTTACAACGGCTTTGGCTGTCTCACTTCCGATTCCACCGCTAGCACCTGTAATGAGGATATGACGGTTTTCAAGCGCATCAACCGAGAAAACACTCATCGCCCAAACTCCTTTGCATAAAGACTGAAATCAATTGATTTTAGAAAACGGGACTAACTCTATAGAGAGTTAATCCCTCAATCGTACGAACTTCACGCTGGTATTTAGTAAACAATATCAATTTACCCTCCAGTCTTTGGATATAAACCGCATAGGTGCAAAATTTTTTAAAATTGTTCATCCAATTTCAATGAACGTTGACAAACCCCTCGATCTGGAAAAGTAAGTGCGGCGTATTTTAGTTTTTCGTTTATGACTCTTGTACTCTATTTATTCATGTTCCCGTAACGACTTCAATGAAAGTTCTGTTTCCCGGACAATTTCTTCTACAATTTCAGATGCAGATTGTTCTGGTTTAATCAATCGATTCCCTTGCCCAGACCAAAGAGACATATAGTCCAATTTCCCTTGACGCTTCGCTTGGGACCTGATTTCTTTCGTCAACATATTTTGGATTGGATAATGGAGTGGTTCAATTGATTTGGATTGGAATAGATCGACAAATGTATTTCGCAAAGCTCTAGCAGGCCTACCAGAAAATGCAGACGTCAGTACCGTGCTTTCTTCGTTTGATTCAAGTAAGGCCTTTTTGTATAGATCAGGTGCTCCACTTTCATACGCATTCAAAAAACGGGTACCGAGTTGAATACCTTTCGCGCCGAGCGCAATGGCAGCTACCATCCCTCTTCCGTCCATAATTCCTCCTGCCGCAATGACTGGAATCGAAACGTGATCGACAATTTGTGGTACAAGCGCGAATGTGCCTACTGTAACGAATTGTTCTTCATATTCAAACGTGCCACGGTGTCCGCCGGCTTCACTTCCTTGGGCGATCAAGACATCTACTCCTGCCTTCTCTGCTAATCGAGCTTCTTCTACTGTCGTGACCATGGTCACGACTTTAATTCCTTTTTCGTGAGCCCGCTCAATTTGTTCCGAATCAGGCACTCCAAACGTAGTGGATATAACCGGGACATCTTCTTCCAACAGCACTTCAAATTGCTCTTCATAATAATCCTTTACTTCGAACACATCTTGGTTAGGTTTTATCTCAAGATTTTCATAAATCGGTGAGAGGTGTTTGATTACTTCATCTGTGCGGGGGTCTTCTCGGACTTTATGAACATTAAACAGATTTACGGCAAATGGTCGGTTTGTATGTTTCCGAACTTCAATGATCGCTTGTCGAGTATCTTCAGGGGTCAGATACCCTGCCCCGATTGTACCGAGACCCCCCGCTTCTGAAACTGAAGCAACCAGTTCAGCCGTCGTAATCCCCCCTGCCATTCCAGCCTGGATAATCGGATATTGAATGTTCAACATTCCACATATTACTGTTTTCATTCCTACCATCCTTTCAAAGAATCAAGAATGTTTTGACTCACACAATGCACACTTATCTGTATTATTGGAATACCCTTGTACACAAACTTTACTTGCTAACATTTAAAAATACACAAAAAAAATGTGCAAGCCAGAGTGGCTTGCACGTCAATAAGGTATGGGCGGTGTCAGAGTTTTAAGGGGATTGTCTACTTCAGTATAGCATGGCTTTACACGCTTGTTTATTGGGAAAATCACATGAATTAACGCACTAAAATCTTATTTATCGAAGTACCATTTTCCCAACTGTCAGTTTCCTGTCAAACCCCCACAAAAACACATGCCATTTTCTGTAAAAATAGACAATTTGGTGTATGATGTTACAACTCGAAATTTTTTCAAAAAAAACGCGCAAGCCGGGGGAGGCTCGCGCTAAAAAAGGTATGGGCGGTGTCAGAGTCTTAAGGGGATTGTCTACTTCAGTATAGCATGGCTTTACACGCTTGTTTATTGGGAAAATAACTGAATGTTCCTGGTGATATTCCCACCTTTCGATGTAGAATTTTCCCAACTCAGGTCGATTTCCAGAATGCCTTTAACAGTCTTCATACGACAAGAAATTCCTCGATACGCTATACTAGTATATAGGAACATTTTTGAAAAGAATTGAGTGAGACGGATGAAAGACCAAATGATTACGACTCGTAAAATTCATACATACATCGATGGTGAAGTCATTGAAAAAGTTGACACCGTAGTGACAGAGTTTCCTTTGACGATTGTACTGAACGGCCATGAATTTGCTACAATGGTATGTACACCAGCATTCTTAAAAGAAATGGTCATAGGCTTTTTGGCTTCCGAAGGGGTTATTCGTTTATTTAAACGTGATATCGCTTCCATTACGATTGATGAAGACAAAGGTTTTGCCTATGTAGAGACAACGACAAAGATTGAGCAGACGATCCAAGAACATACAAAACGATTTATCGGTTCTTGTTGCGGGAAGAGCAGACAGTCATTCTACTTTCAAAATGACGTAAAAACCGCAAAGTCTTCCATGACGAAAAGAACGATCAGCTACGAGCAGTGCATCAATCTCATGGAACAACTTCAGTCGTCTAGCAGTACTTTCCAGGCTACCGGTGGCGTTCACAACGCTGCAATCTGTTCTCCTGAAGGAATGATCGTGTCCAGAACAGACATTGGAAGACACAATGCACTTGATAAGCTTTATGGTCATTGTTTGATGAACGAGATACACGTACAAGATAAAATATTAGTATTCAGTGGCCGGATATCCTCTGAGATTTTGTTGAAAGCAGCTAAAATCGGAGTCGGCATTCTATTGTCCAAGTCTGCCCCAACAGAACTAGCCCTTCAAGCGGCAGAAGATTTGAACATCACTACAGCCGGTTTCATACGAGGAAACCGCGTTAATGTATATACACACCCAGAACGAATCGTTTTATAACATCGCATCACATGAAGGAGGTGCATCCATCGCATGAACATCTTGGACCAACATAACCGCCCTTTACGGGATTTACGAATCTCTGTAACCGATCGTTGTAACTTTCGGTGTCATTATTGCATGCCAGCAGAAGTGTTCGGACCGAATTATGAGTTTTTGAAGAAAAACATGCTGCTTAGTTTTGAAGAGATTACGAGACTAGCAAAATTGTTCCGTAAACGAGCCGGGATAAAAAAATTGCGGATCACGGGTGGAGAACCTTTGATGAGGCGCGATCTCCCAGTACTCATTTCTCAACTCTCTTCTATTGAGGGTATTGAGGACATTGCTATGACGACGAACGGTTCCCTGTTACCTAAATTTGCTGATCAGCTAAAAAATGCAGGGCTGGACCGTGTGACCATCAGTCTAGATACGCTTGATGACGAACGTTTCAAAAAAATCAACGGTCGTGATGTATCAGTTGAGACTGTACTGAAAGGAATAGAAGCTGCGAAAGCCGCAGGACTGTCCATCAAGATGAATATGGTCGTACAAAAAGGGGTCAACGATGAGGATATCATCCCTATGGCAAAGTATTTCAGACAACAAGGACATATCCTAAGATTCATCGAGTATATGGATGTCGGCAACTCCAATGGTTGGAAAATGGATGATGTTTTTTCGAAGAAAGAGATCATAAACCGAATCAATGATGTCATGCCGATTGAACCAATCCAACCAAATTATACAGGAGAAGTAGCAACCCGTTACCGGTATGTCGACTCAGACGATGAAATCGGAATTATTTCTTCTGTAACGGATGCATTTTGCTCCGCTTGCAATCGGTCCAGACTATCCGCAGAAGGTAAACTCTACACTTGTTTATTTTCGGTAAAAGGACATGATTTGCGCGGTCCATTAAGAAACGGATATAGCGATGAAGAAATGATGAACTTGATCGATAATATCTGGTCACATCGTACAGACCGTTATTCTGAAGAACGAACCCATCATACGAAACGAAAAACCAAAGTCGAGATGTCGCACATTGGTGGTTAAAAATGTAGAAATGGAGAACGAGGAATCGTTCTCCATTTCTTTTTACCGATACAATTCCCTATCCAAAAGCTTAGAAATAAGTTACCATTGTACTATAGACTTACAGATATTTTTGTATATTTCGAATAAATTCGACACCACTATTCATTATAAAGGGTGATAAAATGACATTAACGAAGACCTCGTCTTATTCCAATATTGAAGAAGCTTCCAAAGACGTACTCGAACTGATCAGCCGTTTTGTTGACGTGAATACTTTCTTTGTGGCGAAAAACGATCAACACGATGTAGAGATCATCCAATCTTTCAACCGCGATGAAGTGGTTCTTGAATCAGGATTTGAAACACTTTACCGTGATTCCTACTGACAATTCATCGTAAAAGGTGGTCGTGAACCCCTTATCATCGAAAATCTACTTGAGCATGACTCTACTAAGGATATGGCTGTCACTAAAAGTTTGGGCGGCGGTTCTTTAATCGGCATGCCAATCTATTATAGTAACGGCGAGAACTTCGGAACACTATGCGGTATGGATCTTCGTCCGCATCATTTTACAGATGATCATATCGACCTATTTGAAGCAATGGCAAACCTATTAGGAAATGTGTTGGATTTGGAAATGGCACATTCAAAGATTCAAACGCTGGCTGTTCCATTTGTCCCAATCTCCGACGAAGTTGCCATTCTGCCAGTCATTGGAGATGTGGATGAAGAGCGCACTGAACGTATTTTGGAAATCAGCTTGGAAGAAAGCGTCCATCACACGCTGGAATATCTCATTCTGGATCTTTCCGGACTCATCAGCATAGACTCGAACAGCACTGTCAACTTGATGAAAATCGGAAAGTCCTTAAAACTATTAGGCGTGAAAACCATATTGACAGGTATGCGCCCTGACCTTGCCATGATGGCAGTCAGAGAGAACAGTGATTTTGATCAGCTGATGGTAAAAGCAGACCTCAATCAAGCACTTGAATCCATCGGTTATACCTTAGTCAAAAATTAAAATGAAAAGTCAGGCTCCCGAGAGCCTGACTTTCCACTTATAATGAGAGCTGTTCCCAAAAGTTAGATTTGTGGAAGGCTCTCTTTTTTCATATAGTAAAATTGACCTATTTGGCAAAACGAAGCTGTAATTTCGGGAAACGATGAGCGAATTTCGAGAGACGATGTGTGAAAATCGGGAAATGAAGCTCTGATTTCGAGAAATCACACCGCATATTGGCAAGGTCACCCTTCTTTTAGTCCTGAGATCACCACTTTTAAGTGCAATTCCATCCGTTTTTGTCACCCTCTCCTAAAAATCATCGGTTGAATGCCTTCGTTACCGGTTTTCGCACCCATTTCTGCGAATTTTTCCAGGTCTTCTTCCCAAACTTTTGCAAACCGGTTCCCAGGAAGCCAGCCCATCGGGAAAAACGTCCGTGCATCCGGTCCATAGAAACAGCCGACATCATAAATCGCTTTCGGCATTCCTCCCCATGCATACGCGCCTACATATGTAAAAAGCAGTTCCCCCGGCTGTGGAAAGCACGTTTGATTCTCTGGTCTCACTTCATGCAGATCCGTCTTTTCACATAAATCTGCAGGGAACTGGACAGAAATTTCTTTTCCCGTATACATCGCATGCTTCCCGGCAGTTTCTAGTGGTTTCTCGATGACATCCCAGAAGGCGTCGCACGTTTTGGGGGATTTATCATCCAGTAAAGTCGCCCTGATTTCAATATTGTCATTCGGAAATTCCATAATAAACGTTCGCAAATCCATTCCTCCTTAAACTACGCTCGGTTCTTTTACAAGTTGATTGTTTGCAAATCTACGGAAGTGCAATGAGGACACATCTATGGTTGAAGATAAATTCAACATTGATTCAGCCATCGCTCTCCCGATCGCAGGGGCCATCATGAAGCCGTGTCCACTCATGCCGACCGCTTGCCAGTACCCTTCAATCCCATCAACATCACCGAGGATCACCTGGTGATCCGGAGTGGAATCATAGCGTCCATCGACATGACTCCGAAACTCCAATTCTTCCAATTTCGGGAACAACTTGATCCCCACTTCCGCTGCCCTCAACTGAAACGAGAAAGAATTATAGGGATGTTGCTGGTCCGGTCCAAGGTAACTCAAATAAAGGGTCCCGTCAGTCAGCTGCTTCGCGGCAAATCCTTTTTCAAATGAAACGAGCAACGGCTCGAGCACTCGTTCTTCCACCCGGTTTGTGTAAAGGATTCTTCTCGTTTCTTCAACAATTGGCAGGTCGATCCCTACGAGACTAGCAATCTGCTTCGCTCCCAACCCTGCAGCATTGATGAGATGCTCACAGTCCATCCTCCCTCTTTTTACCGTTTCAACGCCAGTGATCCGTCTGTCCTGTACATGAACATCGGTCAATTCGTCATTGATAAAACGGACACCCATACGTTTGGCCGCATCAGCAAAACTGTTCGTCACATGGTAAGCGTCATCCGCAAAACCATCTGTCGGACAAAAAGATGCTCCGAGGACAGAATCTGTGTTCAATCCAGGTATGATCCCTTTCGCTTCAACCGGAGTCAGAAGTTGAGTCGGTATGCCGCACTCCAGCTGGAGCTGATGTTGCGCTTCGTACCTTGTTAACGCATCTTCACTATGGAAGGTGTATAGGTAACCGACTTCCCTGTATTTGATTTCATATTCCGGATCGAGTTCCTCATTAATATTTTGGTAAAACGATACCGAAGCTTTTGCCATTTCACAATTGATCTTCGTGCCCCACTGCTGTCTCACCCCGCCTGGACAGATGCCGGTGATTCCTGAAGCAATCCCGCCTTTGTCGATGACAATGACATCTGTCATCCCATTTCTCGCAAGATGGTAAGCGATGGAACAGCCAATGATGCCTGCACCGACGATGATCGTTTCTGCTTTCATCGACTCGGCTCCTTTTCGATAATCCGTAACAATACATCTTCGGAGGATACAAATGCCTCTTCAGGTACGAACGGCAGCATTTCCTTCAGCCACCTGAAACGGCCGACCGTCAGACCGTCAGCAATTGCATGGTTTTCTGAAAAGTTGAGGGCGATCTTGGAAGATCCAAGTTCTTTCACCGTCCTCTTCAACACCTCTTCTAAATCACCTTGATACGTGCGCACCTCATCAAACAAGCCGCACTCCCGGATGTCTTGAGCGTCAATTGTACTGCATATTGCGAGTCTTCTATTGTCCGCAGTGAACAGAAATGCACCTGGTCCGACTGTCTCCACTCCTGTCACGTACGGTAAACAAGGATCGCTCCCTTCACTTGTGAAAATAAGCCAAAGATCAATCTGTTCATTCTGTAAGAGTTCCGATGCATTTTGTAGGTTGTTTTTCAAATCCACATATTTCATTTCTGCTTCACCACCGCATAAGGGATTGTCACGAGCTCAAGCTGACGTTTGCTCAACACGACTGGTTCTTGATCCGTAACAAGCACATTTTCTTCTACCAAAATGCATGGAAGACCGTCGTCTTGAATGACTGTCGGTTCTATCGCATAGATTTCACCCGCTTGAATGACCCCTTCCACTTGAGGGCGCGGTGGCATTTTTCTTGGTCCAAGGATCGTTCCGCCATCATGTGTGGCACGTCCGACTTGATGCCCGACCGAATGACGGATCGTCGGATATCCGTGTGACTCAATCACGGACCGGCCAACCGCATCAACCTCATGTCCTTTTTTACCAGGAGTCAAAGCTTCGATCGAAGCCGATATCGCTTCCACTGAGGCATTAAAAGCAGCTTGCACATCTTGAGGCGCGGAATCTTCATCTTCATTCAGGAAATAACACGTCCGTGCAATGTCTGAAACATACCCACTCTCTGCGCGCAAACTGAAGTCGATGATGACGGTATCACCAGGTTCAACAATGTGGTCCCCGGGTTTCCTATGAGCAAGCCCACAACGAACGATACATACGAGCGGTAAATCAAATGGTTCGCCTAATCCATTCGTTACGCCCCTTTTCTTCATCTCCTCGACAAACAGCTTCCCGATTTCCTTCTCGGTCATCCCGACTTTCATTTGTTCGAATGCAGCCTCGAAAATATCAGTCGTATGATTGACGGCCGTTTGGACAGCCTCGGTTTCCGCTGGTGATTTGATACATCGTAAAGGTTGGACGATCGGTTCGCTTGAGACTTCAATCTCTTTCAGTCTTTCGGAACCTATCAACCTTTCAATCCACTGATATAAGCCTAATGAAAGCCCATCATAAAGGTGGTCATACAGTGAAATGTTAAGTGCTAATTTTTTCGGCTCATAAGCGTTGAACACTTTAACAAACACTTCATCCATATGGCTCGAATAGGTTTTTACATTCGAGTAGACGCCTGTTCCTTTGAAGAAATCGTAATCTTCTTCTGATACGATTGCGACATGCTCTCCGCTCTTATGTATGAAGTAGGCTGTTAGATGATCCGTATCCATATCGGTGACAAAAGGCAGACTCGGATCATATCCCTTTCTCGTTAGAATGAGCCATGTGTCAATTTCCTCCTGATCCATGAGCTGAGTCGCTGCTTCTAATTTCTCTTTCACAATCTGAGCTTGTGTTGAAACGATTGAAACCGCCCCCTTGAATATGTAAAATTAACTTCATTATATCGAATATTCCGATTATTTTATATTTAAAAGCTCGTCAGCACAAAAAACGGACGCCATGATGACGTCCGTTTCAATGCGTTTGTAGCAATTCGATGCTTTCACCACTCGGACCGAGGATGAAAACATTCTTCCATCCATTGTCTAACTGGTAAGGGCCTTCGCTCACATTCAATTCAGCATGCTCTTCTAAAAAGACATCCAAGTCCTCCACTTCAAAAGCGATATGTTTATTGTTTGAGAGTTTTAGACTCTCTTCGACTAACACCAACTCGAGCTGAAACACACCTAACTTCAGGAAGACCAGTTTTTCTCCGAGCAACTCCATAATCGACTCCACTTCAAAGCCAAATTTCTTGTAAAACTCAATCGACTCATCCAACCTTTGCGTTTCAATGCCCAGGTGATGCATGTTCATCTTCATCCCTCGCTAAAATCAAATTCATATCCCCGAATTCATGCCAGAGATATCGTTTTCTGATCGCCTCTCTATACGCCTTTTTCAACCGCTCCGGTACTACGAAGGCGGACAGCATATCGAGATGGCTCGCTTTCGGCTCATGGAATCCGGTCAACAATCCATCGACCACTTGTAAAGCATAATCCTCATGGATATGGAGATTCGTCCAACCACGTTTTGCAACCGGGGTCCCTTCAGCATCGACTGCCGATTCAAGTGCACGAACGACCGTCGTCCCAATGGCAATCACCTTATGACCAGCTTGTTTCGTCCGTCTAATTTTCTCGATTGTGTCTGTCGGAACTTCATATTCCTCTAAGCTATCAGACGGACCGACATGCCATTGGTCATTCCCAAAGTAACTGAGTCCAGTATGGAGTGTGATGTCCGCAAGCTGAATGCCTCGCTTTTTCAACCGTAACAACATCTCCCAGCTTAGAGCTCTTCCTGCGGAAACCATCTCCACCGAGCCCGGCACCGTTCCATAGACTGTCTGATACAGGTCGAGCCCCCAATTTTCATGGATGTACTCATACCGAATCGGTTCTCCTAACGTGTATAGCTCATTGTAAAGGGAGTTCCCTTTCAACGAGAAACAGATCGTCATAAGAGGTTGATTCGATTTTCTGGAACGTACATAAGCCTTCAAATTCGGTGAAAAGACGACCTCGTCTCCTTGTCGGACCTTCGTATCCACAAACAGAACACGCCAAACAGAATTGCTCTTCCTTTGCCCAAGCCGAACTTCAATATTTTCAGCGATCGTTTCGCCACACCTCTTGAGATCCACTTTAAAAGAGGCCGGCAAGGTCCGACTGAGATTCATAACGAGAAGATCGCCCGGTTTCAGATGGTTTTCGAGATTCGGAAAAACGTCATCCTCAGTCTCTCCGGTTGCAGGATCGAGCACCATCAGTTTCACATGGTCCCTCCTCAATCCTTTCGCTTCAGGGGGCCCGACCGCATTCAGTTCGTTTGGTAGTTCAAACTCGATTGGATTCTTTGCTGCAAGTGCCATCCGACTCACCCCTTTTCCAGAACAAAGCTCTGTGCTTCAAGTCTTTGTCCGTTTTCTTTTGATTCCAGAGAGGCTAGGTACAGAAATACATCCGTCAAATCTTCCGGTTCTGCCAATTCGTAGTCACAGTCTGGTACTGCCAAGTCGTGCATCTCCGTGTTCATTTCACCAGGATCAACCATATTAATTCGCACTCCGGTTTCGGAAACTTCATCAGCCCATATGCCTGTTACCCCTTCCAAGGCAAATTTGGATACACCGTATGCGCCCCATCCAGCATATCCGACATTCCCTGCTTCTGAGGTGACATTGATGATGGAGCCACGATCTCTTTGCAACATGCCTGGAAGTACTCTCTTTGTCAGCATGAATGGACCTGCTGCATTGACGCGCAGAACTTCGAGAAACTCATCACTCGGATAGTCTGCCAGGTATGGCATTGGGCTCGGACCTAGCTTGGAGGCGTTATTGATGAGCACATCGATCCTTCCAAACGTCGTTTCTGTTAAAGAGACGAATCGCTCAATGTCTCGTGCATCACTCGCATCTGCGGTTACCGCCAGTACTTCAGCTCCAAGAGCCTCCAGTTCTTTAGCCACTTCCTGCAGTTTCACTTCGCCTCTTGCACAGATTGCTAAATTTGCTCCTTGCTTGGCGAAAGCCCTTGCAACGGCTCGACCTAATCCTTTTGATGCGCCAGTAATCATGACAACTTGTGTTTCGTTCATATGAAAACACTCCTTATTTTTTCTAGTTTGCTTACTCTTAGTTTATTGGGCTTGGAGCTGTTTTTCGTCGGAACGGGGATTGAACTTTCCCTACAAAAATGGATGTACGAATTCTCTAAGACTCTTCTACGACTATGGTTGTATATACTCTTGAGAGTAGTTGATTTCTGTTTCAGGTGCTTGCTTTCCATAAATAAAGAAGCCTCCTCAACTGAGAAGGCTTCTAGCTCATCATTGATTCTTTTCAATCGCGCCATTCACATCATATTCAGACAGCTCTAATTCCACTTCTTCTCCTCTTGCCAATTTAGCCAGCTGAGCTCCGAGGTAAGGGCCGCTCGTTAGTCCTGATGCTCCGAGACCATTCGCAATCAGCAACCCTTCCACCTCAGGAACTGGACCGATGATTGGAAGGAACCCAGGTGTGAACGGACGGAATCCGACTCTCGTTTCAAGAAGTGTGGTGTCTTTCAGTCCAGGTGCGATGTCGAGTGCTTGATTCAGGATTTCCTGAATCCCACCAGCTGTTACTCGATGGTCGAACCCGACATCGTCCTCATGTGTCGCACCGACGACGATCCTGCCGTCATCGAAACTGAGTAAGTATTTGTTGGTCGGCGGCATCACGACTGGCCAGTCACTCGTGTCTTCATCGGGAATTTCCAGGTGGACGATCTGTGCCCGTTGGGAAGATAGATGATACGTGTAACCGACCGTTTCGAGAAGTTCCTTCGACCACGCTCCAGTCGTAAGCATCACCTTGTCAGCGACATACTTTTCACCATCTACCACTACTCCGGTAACTTGATTTCCCTCATGTAAAAGGAACGCATCTCCGCGAAGGATTTTCGCTCCATTCTTTTGAGCTGAACGGATCAAAGCATCTCTTAACGCCTTACCATTCACCCGCGCAGCCCCGCTTACATATACCGAGGCGTATTCTTCTGACAGAGGCGGGAAGAGTGCTTTCGTTTGAGCAGGGGTCAATTTCGTGATCTCACCGATTTCAGGTGCATCCTCCTTGCGCTTCAAAGCACGTTCAATCATCTTGTCCAGCTTCTTTTCATCCGTATGGAGGCTGATGGCACCGACTCTTCGATAACCGGTTTCCGTCTCTCCATCCTCTTCAAGCTGTCGGATCAGTTCAGGATAGTGTTTCGCTCCACCTTTTACAAGACGGTACCAGGCTTTGTTCCGACGCTGCGATAGCCACGGGCAGACGATTCCTGCTGCAGCTTCTGTCGCCTGTCCGCGGTCATTGCGGTCAATGAGCGTGACATCTGCCCCAGCTCTCGCTAAATGGTAAGCAGTCGACGCGCCCAATATACCAGCTCCAACGACAATGTATTTTTTCATAATGAACACCTTTTTCAATAAAAATCGCTTCTAATTTGCAATTGTACACGACCACATCTTCTTAAACAAACGGATCTACAAAGAAAAGGACGACCCAACGTCGTCCTTCGCCATCTACTTTTTCAAATGAATCAATTTATGCGGGTTCATGATTTCCTTCGGGTCGAGCGCAAGCTTGATCTTCTCCATCACTTGCAAAGCTTTCCCATGCTCCCGCTCCTGGTACTTCATTTTACCGATCCCGACGCCATGTTCACCGGTACACGTACCACCTCGCGCAAGGGCATACTCGACGATATCTTCATTCAACCTGTCAGCTTTCCACAGTTCTTCTTCATCATTCAAATCAATCATGACGATCGCATGGTAATTCCCATCACCCACGTGTCCGAGCAGACCACCGTTCAGCCCAAGCTCGTCCATCGTATTCCGAGCATGCTTGATGGCACCTGCAAGCTCTGTAATCGGAACACACACGTCTGTGACCATCTGTTTCCTTCCAGGATGTCCATGAATGAACGCATAGGCGAGCGTGTGGCGTGCTTCCCACAACTTATTCCGAGCTGCGTTATCCTCTTCAAAAGCAATTTCCTTACAGCCATGATCTGCAACGATTTCCTTTGTGAACTCCACGTCATGCTTCAGACCAGGCTCATTACCATGAAACTCTAAAAACAACGTCGGTTGTTCTTCATAGGTCGTTTCATTGTACAGGTTCGTCTGACGGATCGAGATTTCATCCACCAACTCGACTCGAGCAATCGGCACTCCTGCTTGTAAAGTAGACACGACTGCTGCAACAGCATCATCAACAGTCGGGAACGATGCACGACCGGCAACGATATGTTCAGGGATTCCGAACACCTTCAATGTCAGTTCTGTAATGCACCCAAGTGTCCCTTCTGATCCGACGAACAAGCTGTTCAAGTTGTATCCAGATGAAGATTTTTGGGCCATGTTGCCTGTATGTATGATTTCACCATCTGGTAGAACGACTTCCAAATCTCTTACCTGATCCCGCATGACACCATATCGAACAGACGTCGTCCCGCTGGCATTTGTAGCAGCCATACCACCTAACGTCGCATCCGCTCCCGGGTCTACAGAGAAGAAGAGACCATACTTTTTCAGCTCTTTGTTCAACTGCATACGCGTGACACCAGGTTGAACTTTAACAAGGAAGTCTTTTTCCCTTACCTCCAGAATCTTGTTCATCAGTGTAAAATCGATCGTAATGCCTTTGTCGTAAGGAATAACGTGTCCTTCAAGGCTGGAACCGACTCCGAAAGGAACAATCGGCACACCATGTTTGTCTGCTACTTTTACAATTTCACGAACTTCCGCCGAACTTTCAGGATACACAACGATATCGGGTGTGTGAGGTGTGTGATAGGATTCATCCTTGCTATGCTGTTGCAAAATGGTTTCGTTCATCGTTACCTGTTCATCTTTCAAGATTCCCTTCAGTTCTTCGAAAACATTCAAAGTGACATTCATGATTGAGCCTCCTACTTAATGATGTTTTTCATCTTACTTATTCGTCGGAAGGTCCCTCCCTTTCCAGGTCACATTCTTTTTCATGAATGTGAAGAAAAGGGAACGGATGAAAACGATGAAAAAAAAGATAAAAGGAATGGGATAAAAGAGAGCGGTGTACCATCGGAATGAGCCTACCTGACGCAGCATCCAACCCATTTGAACAACGTAAGCAAGATAAAGCAAGCTAAACCATAATGGGATCCCTATCCCTTCTGTACGCCATAACAACGAAGCATTCATAAACAAGGAGAAACCGCCAGCTACCCAGGCTATGACGGCTAATAAAGACGTGAGTGGCGTCGACCCAGCTCCTCTTGCAAAATGCTTACTCCAGCCACCGATCAGCTGTGTAAAACCTTCCGGATACATTCTGACAGATAGGACATCTTTACCGATCAATCCTCGCACGTTCATGCCCATCGAGCCGAACTTGCGTGCCAATGAAAAGTTCTCGAGCACTTCCGAACGGATCGTTTCATGTCCACCTACCCGGAAATAGTCATCCCTTTCACAAACGAGACAGGGGCCATATGCGCCCTCCTCTTTCGTCAAACTGAACGCAGCTACGACA
The DNA here is from genome assembly GCF_051842935.1 of Pseudalkalibacillus sp. Hm43. Classification (GTDB taxonomy): domain Bacteria; phylum Bacillota; class Bacilli; order Bacillales; family Fictibacillaceae; genus Pseudalkalibacillus. Next base: position 2,354,143 of record NZ_JBPXRR010000001.1, read on the forward strand.
ACCAGGTTGAACAAGGCTGACAGCTGCTCATAAGGTTTTTTGACAACATGATAAGGTTGAATCGTCATACATCCACCATTTTCACGGTACGTATGTAAAATCTTCTTCAACCCATTCTTGGACAAACTGATATCTGCATCAAGGAACACAAATACTTCTCCGCTCGCCATATTTGCACCATTCCAACACGCCCATGGCTTGCCGAACCAACCTGCTGGCAACTTCGGTGCACGGACCACTTTTGCACCTGCGTCTCTCGCTACCTCAGAAGTCCGATCATCCGAATCATCATCCACCACTATGACTTCAACGTTCTCTAAATCCTGTTCCTTCAGAGATTCAAGTAATGTGGTGATGTTTCTCTCCTCATTCCGTGCTGGAATAATGATAGAGACGGAGATCCCCTCGATTTCTGAATGAGTTGAATGATGGAGAAATGGCAGCCGACGGAACAGTAGGAATCCAATCGGCCAGAGTAATGTGAATATCAATAGTTCGACCATTCGCTCCTGTCCCTTTCTTCCGCATCACCCGTACAACTTTTTGATGAATTTCCTTAAGAACTGTGCATTCCGCTCTTTATATGGAAACCAGGCGATGTCGTTTTTCTTCTTCCCTTTGTTCACCATGATTGATTTCGTTTCACAAAATGTATGCAATCCGTGCTCAGCATGATACCTGCCACGGCCACTTCTTTTTACCCCACCGAAAGGAAGGTTCATATTGCTGATGTTTCTTACTACGCCATTCACATATCCGTTTCCTGTCTCGAGACGCTCGAGAATTTGCTGTCCACGATCGAGATTCTGAGTAAACACGCTAGCATTCAATCCGAATTCTGAGTCATTGGATAGTTCGATCGCCTCTTCGTCATTTTCAAATGGCATCACAGTCATGACTGGTCCGAACACCTCAGTATGCAAGATGTCCATTTCGTGTGTCACATTCGTCAAGATGGTCGGTGGATAATGCGGATAACCACTCTCTTCACTCGTCCCTCCGAGTGCAAGTTTGGCCCCCTGCTGTACGGCTTCATCCACTTGCCTTTTCACTTCCTGCCATCCACCTTCCGTAGTCAAACGACCATAATCTTTCGTGGACAGTTCTTCCGTGAGCGATATGACTTTTTCAAGGAAAAGGTCGTACACATCTTTATGGACGTATACCCTTTCGATACTGACGCAAACTTGTCCACTATGGAAGAACGATCCCCATACAGCCGCTCTGGCTGCCCGGTCCAGCTCTGCATCTTCACACACGATCATCGGGTCTTTCCCGCTCAGTTCTAGATCGCAAGGGATCATCGCTTCTGCGGCCATCCGATTGACAATCTTCCCCGTCTTCAATCCTCCTGTGAAGAAGATCTTGTCAGGACCCGTTTTAACGATGGCTTCACCCACATCCGCTTCTCCTTGGACGACTTGTACAACACCTTCCGGAAATCCAGCAGCTTGGAATGTAGAGGCTATTTTATCGTTGATTGCCGGAACTTCCTCGGACGGTTTCAATACAACCGTGTTCCCGGCAATCAAGGCACTGATGACGGGAAGTAGAGACAACTGAATCGGAAAATTCCAAGGGGAAAACACAGCCACGACACCCATCGGTTCGTAACATACGTACGACTTCTCTCCCCAAAACGTAAGCGGTGTTTTCACCTTTCGTTTTTTCAACATCTTGCCTGCTCTTTTTTCGTAATATTTCATTGCATCCAGCGTCACATACAACTCACTTGCTAAAGTATCGGTTTCGCTCTTTCCTGTTTCTTCGTAAACGAGTCGAACCCATTCATCCAACTCTGAGGTGATCCGTTTTCTCAATGCTTTGATATGTACCAATCGGTCTTGAACAGAAAGGGCTGACCACGTTTTCTGTGCATCTCCCGCTATTTGAAAAATCTTGTCGATGTTGTCGATGACCAGCAGCCCCTTTATATGTCCGAATCGTCTTAACTTTACAATTATTATACATCAAGTATACAATTTTCCTAAAATGAGTTGCTTATTATGAATTAGGGTATAGGTGATTATTGGGAAATCTATGTTTCTAAACGAACCAAGCAACCGTACCTAACAAAGGAGGACTGGATTTGGCAAAAAAAGCAGTAATCATTGGCGGAGGTCTTGGCGGATTGTCAGCAGCGATCCGTTTAAAGGCAGATGGATATGACGTTGAAGTATTCGAAAAGAATGAACGTGTTGGAGGTAAGCTGAATCAACGAGCTGGAAACGGGTTCACCTTTGACACAGGACCCTCGATTTTGACGATGCCATGGGTTCTCGAACAATTGTTTGAAAGTGCAGGTCGAAACCTGAATGATTATGTGAAATTGAAAAAGCTAGATCCACAATGGCGGACATTTTTTGAAGATGGTAAGACCATTGATGTATCTGCAGACTTATCATCTTGGCTCAACGAAATCAAACAAAAAACGAACACAGAAGCCTCAGATTTCCTGGAATACCTTCAATATTGCACTAAGATGTATGAGCTCAGCATGAAAAGCTTCTACGGCAAAAGTCTATCTGGCTTAAGCGATCTTAGAAAGCTCCATAGTTTCAAAGATTTGTTACAGATGGATCCTATGAAGTCCATGCATGAGAAAACTCGGTCCTACATAAAAGATCCCCACTTACAACAGTTGCTCGACTTTTTCATCATGTATATCGGTTCTTCACCTTATCATGCGCCAGCGGTACTCTCCCAGCTTGTCCATGTTCAACTCGGATTAGGCATATATTATGTCGAAGGCGGTATGTACCAGATTGCAAATGCAATGGTCAGGCTATTAGATGAGTTGGAAGTTCCAATCCATACGAATGCGAAGATTGACGATATCACCTACAAGCGCAAAAAAGCCACCGGTATCCGTCTCGAAAACGGAGAAGAAATCCCGGCAGACATCGTCGTCTCCAACTTAGAAGCGATACCAGCTCATCGTTCCCTTCTTTCCCAACATAAGAAATCGAATAAAGAATTGAAGGAACTCAACAAGTACGAACCGACCGTTTCTGGTCTCGTCATGCTTCTCGGAATTGATAAACAATACGATCAGTTGTTGCACCATAATTTCTTCTTTTCCAAGGATCCTGAAAAAGAATTCAGACAGATCTTCGATGAAAAAGTGCCGGCAGATGATCCGACGGTCTATATAGGTGTTTCATCCAAGTCTGATATGAGCCAAGCACCGGAAGGCAAAGATAACTTATTCATCCTGACCCACGTTCCCCCATTGAAAGAAGGAGAAAGCTGGGAAACCTTCCGTGAAACGTATCGTCAAACCGTTTTAAGAAAGCTTGAAAGAATGGGACTGGAAGACATCGAAAACCATATCGAATTCCAATATGAATTCATCCCGGATGACTTGGAGAGGTTGTATGGTTCAAATGGTGGTTCGATTTATGGTGTGGTAACGGACCGAAAAGTGAACGGTGGATTCAAGGTTCCGGCACGTAGTAATCTTCTGAAGAACCTCTATTTCGTCGGAGGAAGTACACATCCTGGCGGAGGTGTTCCAATGGTGACGCTGTCTGGTCAATTGACAGCTGATTTAATTCTTGAAGATGCTTAATTGACCAAACCACGTTTCCCAATCGGCAGGCTGATCCTTCAGATGATAACGCTGTAAAACTTCGTCATCTGAAGGCACGCCTTGACCACCAAGGACGATATTCAATTCTGGAAACTGCTCTGCCAATTGAAGAATCAGATTCTTCAATGCGTCCGTATTTTCCGATCGAGTCAAAGAAAAGAAGACAATATGGATGTCATTTTCGACGATGATCTTCTCTAAACCTTGTGTCGGTGTGTTAGCTCCGAGGTAAATGACGCCGACACCTTTTCTTTTTAAGAATAAAGAAAACAACAGTAAACCAATCTCATGGTTTTCACCTGGTGGACATAACGCGAGGGCGTTTGGTAAATTCGGATTCGTCGAAAACACTTTGAAAAATTGATATAACCGTTGACGGAACAAGTGACTGGCGAAATGTTCTTGGGCGACACTGAACGTTCCTTCCTCCCACTCATCTCCGATACGATGCATCAGTGGAGTAAGGACATGATGGAATAAATCGTCAAAAGGATACATGGAAAAACCGGTTTCAAGAAGTTGATCAGCACGCTCCACATCGAAAGTATCAATCGCGTGATGCAACTTTTCAGCTAACTCGTTCAAAGCAGGAATACTGTCGTTCAAATGGACAGTTGTTTTTCCAATATTTTGTGTAGAGACAGTATACAGTTCTTGCTTTCGTTGTTTCAGTTGTTTTGCTGCTTGACTGATCGACAAACCTTCTTCCTCAACCTGGTGTTTCAACCATTTCAAATCGGCGATATCCCCATCTGTATAAAGACGGAATCCCGCATCCGTCCTTTTCGGTTCAATCACACCGTAACGCCTTTCCCATGCGCGAATTGTAACAGGTTCTATTCCTGTTTTCCTGGAAGCGACCTTAATACTATACATAAGCACACGCTCATTTCTTTTGATAAGGATTTGTATATCTTGATCTGATTCATCAACAAGTATATTCTATACATCATTTAACCATATATTATACAAACATTACACAAAGCTCAAACAAAAGATTAAATAGTTGTACAAACCTTATACAAAGATTATAATGCTATTAAATAGCTACGAATGTAAAGGCGGTGAGGACCATCAAACAGAATAAAATTCAGATTATAGGAGCAGGGCCCGGAGGATTGGCCGCGGGAATGATCCTGTCGAGTAAAGGATATGACGTAACCATCTATGAAAAACAACCGTTCATCGGAGGGCGTACTTCCCGTCTTACACTGGGAGATTACCAGTTTGATAGAGGGGCTACATTCCTTATGATGCCTCATTTGTGGGAGGAGTTGTTTGAATCCGTCCAAAGAGATTTCCATGATTATGTCACCCTGGAAAGACTTGATCCATTATACGAGCTCCGGTTTGATGGAAAGAAATTTTCACCGTCGACCGATCCGTCACGGACGAAGCAAGAGATTGAGAACCTTTTCCCAGGTAACGGGGACGGTTATATACGGTTCATGGAAAAAGAGGGAGAGAAGTTCGAACACGTCATCAAACTTCTTCAACGCCCACTGTCCAAATGGACGGATCTCTTATCCAAGGATGTGTTCGCTGCGCTACCAAAGATCCATGCAGCTGATACCGTGGCAGGCAGATTGGGTCGCTACTTTTCAGATGAAAAACTCAAGTGGGCTTTCTCATTTCAATCCAAATATCTCGGCATGTCACCGTGGGAATGCCCAGGAACGTTTACAATCCTATCCTACCTTGAGCATCGCTACGGTTTATGGCATCCAATCGGTGGTGTGAATCAAGTATGTGAAGCGATGGCAGAAGTCATACGAGAATACGGCGGTAAAATTCACACGAATACCGGCGTGGACCAGATCATCATTGAAAAGCGACAGGCAAAAGGTGTCGTCCTCCAGGATGGATCTACCGTTTCTGCAGATGAAGTCGTCATCAATGCGGACTTTGCTTTTGCAGCATCCACTCTCTTCCCAGAAGGAACTTTGAAAAAGTATGCAAAAGCGAAGGTTGAAAAGAAAAAGTACTCTTGTTCCGCTTTCATGATGTACGTGGGATTGGATCGAAAGGTCGATATGCCACATCATAGCATCCTTTTCGCAAAAGACTACCATAGGAATGTGGATGAAATGACGAAGCAAAAAGTCCTTTCAGAAGACCCATCCATTTACGTTCACAATCCGGGTAAGACCGATCCAACATTGGCACCAGGTGGGAAGACAGCGCTTTACATATTGATGCCTGCCCCTAACTTATCTGCAGATATCGATTGGAATGAATCGAAAGCGGATGTGCGGAATCAAATCCTTGCTCGGCTGAAGCAAGAACCTGAATTGGCAGACATCGAAGCGCATATCGAATTGGAACAGATCCTTACACCACAAGATTGGCAGGATGATATGTATGTGTACAAAGGCGCCACCTTCAACCTTGCACACTCCCTCGATCAAATGATGATGTTTCGACCTCATAATCAATTTGAAGAGGTGAAGAATTGTTGGATTGTCGGAGGAGGCACCCATCCTGGCAGTGGTCTTCCTACCATTTTGGAGTCTGCTAAAATCACATCTGCATTATTGATGAAACAACACACCTCTGCACCGATGTCTATGGGAACTACAGCAGAGAAGAAAAAGGAGCACTCGACCTTATGAATATCGGTATCGTCGGTGGCGGAATCGGAGCAATGACGACAGCCTTGCTCTTAACCAAAAAAGGTTTCGATATCACCATCTATGAAAAGGAAGATCGCCTTGGTGGGCGGCTCGCCTTTGAAGAAGGAGCGAGACACAAAATCGATCGTGGACCTACAATTGTCCTGTTACCGGATATGCTCTTGGAAGTGCTAGAGGAAGCAGGCATTGATCGTTCCAAAGTCGAACTCATACCATGTTCACCGATGTACGATATCCATTACAACGATGGAACCACATTCAAAAAATGGCAGGACACTTATGAACAGTACGAAGAAATACGTAAAGTGTTCCCGGGTGAAGAAGAGAATTTCCCAAAGTATATGAAGGAAATGCAGGTCGCATATGACTTAGGAAAGCCCGCTTTTCTAGAAAAGTCTTTTATCCGTAAACGAGACTTTTTCACGATGAAGAATCTATTCACACTCAGTAGACTGAGTGCTTTCAAAAGCGTGAAAAGATTGACACAAAAATATTTCAAGGATGAACGATTACAGCACGCGTTTTCGTTGCAAACCTTATATATCGGTGGAGCACCACACCAATCTCCTGGCATCTATTCGCTGATTCCTTTTGCAGAACACGCTTTTGGAATCTGGTATTTAAAAGGAGGATACGCCTCCCTTGTCCCTATTTTGGAAAAAGAATTAACGAAACGTGGTGTGACCATCCACAAGAATACAAGAGTTGAAAAACTCATGATCAATGATGGCATTTGTAAAGGTGTTCGTACGAATAAAGAACCGGTAATGCATGACGCGATCGTCTTCAACGGTGAGATTCCTCATATGGAGTCCATGATGCAAACTGAGCCGCCGGTCCAAAAGAAATCAAGAGCGTATACCCCTTCATCAGGCTGTGTGACCGTCTACTTAGGAACAAATAAGCGGTGGAGTGGAACATCGGCTCACCAATTTTTCCTTTCAGAGGATTTCCACTCGAACATGACCGACATTTTCGAGCGGAACAAAATCCCTGAAGATCCCTCTTTCTATGTTTTCTCGCCGACTCAATTGGATGAAGAGGCCGCTCCACCTGGGGAGAGCGTGTTCTATTTTCTCATTCCCGTCCCCTCCGCTGGAGCCATCAATTGGGAGTATGAAACGCAAAGGTTAGTCGATCAGGTGATTGAAAAGGCTGAAAGTCTCAAGTTTACCGGTTTACGAGATTCCATTACATGGAAGAAAGTGAGAACACCCCTTGAATCAAAACAAGACGGTTTGTATGAAGGCGGGAGTTTCGGACTTGCACCAATCTTGAAACAATCCGGTGTGTATCGACCTCAGATGATTCCCTACCCGGTTGAAAATCTTTATGCCGTAGGAGCGTCCGTACATCCTGGCGGTGGTATCCCGATTGTCATGCAAGGCGCCCGACTTCTTGCAAACTATCTTTTAAAGGAGCTGAGTGATGATGGAAGAGTTTAGCAGAGAATGTGAAGAAATGATTAGGGAGGGTTCCTCAACTTTTTACAATGCTTTCAGTTTTCTTGAAAGTCCCAGGCGAGAAGCCGTATTTGTCATCTATGCCTTTTGCAGATTGATTGATGACTCGGTGGATGAACCTGAAGAAGCGCCTTTTACTTTGGAGGAATTGAGACATTCATTCGACCACCTTGAGAATGCTTCAGGTCATTTCATTTGGCCAGCTCTTCGCTGGTTGTTCTCTGAATTCCCGATTACGAAGCAACCCTTTTATAATCAGATGGATGGACAAGCCTACGACAATGTGAGGACGAGCATTGATACGTTTTATGAATTCGAGGCTTATTGTTACGATGTAGCAGGAACAGTAGGTGAAATGCTATTACCTGTACTACATGACAATCCGGACGAAAAAATCCGAACATCCGGCATTTATTTAGGTAAGGCGATGCAAATCGTGAACATCATCCGGGATATCGGTGAGGATTTGAGGCTAGGCAAACGATACTTGCCACTCGATCTGATGCAGAAGCATCGGTATGAAGAAACACAGCTTCACAATCATGAAATCAATGAGAATTTCATTGCGATGCTTGAAGACCTGCGTCAAACCGCTTCCGTCTGGTTCAAGAAAGGACTCGCCTACCTGAATGACTATCCATCAAGAAGTGCGTTCTGCATTGAATTAGCATCGGTAGCTTACGGGGAAATCTTGGATGTAGTAGAACGAAACCGGTATGAGGTATTCACTAAGCGAGCAATCGTATCGGACGATCGGAAGCTGGAGATCTTCTTTCAATTGAATCAACGGTATCAATTGAGCAATCCTGAAGTGAGCAATGTGGTGTCTTAAATGATCAACGTCATCTTCTGGATCTGGTATTCCATCGGACTTGTGCTTATGCTCTTCTTTCACGTACCCGACGCACTAAAATTTTCAAACGGGCTCTTCCTTTTCTTCTTCGCCATCTATGCCTTGAAACTGGAAAAGGAACATACCGGACAATATAAAAAATTGATACCGCTCGCCCTAGTCGTTGGTGCAATAACGTTCACCATCGAAGCAGTCGGGGTATGGACCGGTATTCCTTTCGGTCAGTATGCCTATAGTTCCATCCTGGGAATTGGAGCTTTCGGCGTCCCCTTCGCGATCGCTTGTGCCTGGGTCGGCGTATTGATCAATGCCCTCTTGATTTCCAACACACACTCGAAATGGAGCCGTGCAATTGAAGTTGGCATTTGGGTCGTTCTGTTCGACCTTGTACTGGATCCTGTCGCCTATGCTCGGGGCTTCTGGATATGGGAATCAAAAAGCGCTTATTTCGGCATACCGGTCGAAAATTTCATTAGTTGGTTCTTGATTGCTGCCCTATTGTCACTCGTTTTTCCATTGAAGCCGATGGCAGAAGGACTACGTAGAAAGGGCACGATCCTCTTCCAAGCGATGTTGCTCATGTTCGGACTTCTCGGTCTAAAGGAAGGGATGACAGGCGTCTTCTTCTTATCCGTTGTCCTCGTACTTGTTGCGGAGGGGAGGATTCTACTTGATCGAAGCCGACAAAAGACATTTATTTCAAACCGTTTTTCATAAATACAATCGTGATTACCTATTGAAGAGACACTTTCACACGGTTTCTGTCAAAGGTACGCCCGACCAATTCCAGAACTCACCGATTGTCTACATGATGAATCACAGTTCCTGGTGGGACGGGCTAATTGTTTATCATTCCATTAAAACCTTGTCTGGACAAGATCATTACATGATGATGGATGAAAAACAAATGAAAGAATACCGTTTCTTCCGAAAGATCGGTGCCTATTCCATCGATAAAACGAATAAACGAGGCATCCTTCAATCCTTACGGTACAGTATCGAGTTGCTTGAGCATAACAAGTGTGTTTGGATCTTTCCGCAAGGCGACATCTATCATTTAGAGACACGGCCTCTGGCTTTTCAATCGGGCATTGCATATCTTTTGAAAAAGATGCCGAGTACAACCGTTATCCCTGTAACCTTGTACTACAGCTTCGGTGTTCATCAGAAACCGGATGTGACCATGACATACGGCGAACACGTCCGATTGGATTGGAATGAGTACACGAAGAAAGAAATCACGTTCGAACTTCAGAAAATATTAGAATCACAGCTTAACGAACATAAGGAGCTCGTCGTTTCTGGACGTTGGTACGATGAAGATACGAAAGGATTGATTCAACCCGGACGATCGACGAGTGATCGTTTTGATTCATTCCAGAAGGAAGTGAAAAGATGGCTACCTTTCTCACAATCATAATCGTTTTGTTATTTTTCCAATTGTTATTTGTCATGTGGAATGTTTCCCAGCTTCCTACACTCGGTAATCCACTCCCAAACAACCATTTGGATACCGACTTTCCTCTCATTTCAATCTTGATTCCAGCACGAAACGAGGAAGGCAACATCAAAGCTTGTCTGGAATCCATATTGCAAGAACAAGCTTACCCAATTGAAGTATGCGTGTTGGACGATCGTTCCGATGACCGCACAGGCGAAATCGTAAAAGAAATAGCAGAGGGTGACCAACGGGTAAGACTCATCCAGGGCGTTGAGCTTGAAGAAGGTTGGATGGGCAAGTCTTATGCCTGTCATCAGCTCGCGCAGCAAGCCAACGGGGAATGGTTTTTATTTTTGGATGCCGATCTCCGCTTGAAACGAGGCACACTCGGAAAGGCGATTGCGACAGCGATGTATCAACGGAAAGGCTTGATTTCCGGTTTTCCGTTCCAGGAAGTGAATACGTGGCTTGAGAAACTCGTGGTGCCGATGATGATGTTCACCATTGCTTGTCATCTGCCGATCCGTTTCGTCCAACACAAGAAAGATCCGAAATTCGTGGCCGCTCATGGCGCGTTTCTTTTCATACATAAGAATACGTACAAGAAGATTGGAGGACATGCTGCATTCAAGAAAGATCTTGTCGATGATATGAGTATGGGGCGCGCTGTGAAAAAAGCAGGCGATCCAGTCATGCTCGCTGATGTACACAATGATCTGACGATGCGCATGTACGATAGAGCCTCCCAGGTGTGGAAAGGCTACAAAAAGAACTTATACCCAGGGATGGGCTATAATCCATGGTTGTTTGCAGGGGTCTTGACCTTCTATACTTGCGCCTATCTACTCCCCCTTCTCACTCTGATTGGATCCATCCTGATGCCAAGCTGGTTCTGGCCATCTCTGATCGCTTATTCTCTCGGGGTGATCATCAAGCTCGTCATTGATTGGAAGAACGGTCAACCTCTTTATTTAGCCTTCCTCCTCCCTTTCAGCATCTTGTTCGTCAATCTGATAGGGATTGATTCTTGGCGTGCTTCTCAATTTCAACAAGGTTACGAATGGAAAGGAAGGACCTACCAATGAAGAAAGTCATCGTACTAGGTGGCGGTCTCGGTGGATTGTCTTCAGCAATCCGCCTTGCCAGTGCAGGTTACGAAGTCACATTAATTGAAAAGCAGCCTTCCTTAGGTGGTAAACTGCAAAGCTACAAAGAAAAAGGCTATACCTTCGACTTGGGTCCAAGTACGATTACGATGCCTTCTTCTTTTGCGGATGTATTTAGAGCAGCTGGGCGGAACATCGAAGATTATCTTACATTTTATCCGATTACGCCGCTCACACGGAACACTTTCTCAGACGGATCCATCGTAGATCTTGTGCCTGACGATGCGCAAATGGAAGACCAAATCGCCCAATACAGTCCTGAAGATGCAAAAGCATATAAGTCATTCATGCAACATGCTGGTAAAATGTATGAGACAGCGCAAGAGCAATTTTTGAACCGCCTGTTGCTTACCTGGAAAGATAAGATGGATCCGGCACTGATGAGAGGCTTTGCAAATATCCGACCATTCACTACGTTACAATCTTTATTGAAGAAGCATTTTCAACATCCGAATACATTGGCGATGTTCGGACGTTACGCAACCTATGTAGGTTCGGACCCTTCCAAGTCCCCTGCCATCTTTTCCATGCTGGCTCACTTAGAAAAAGAAGGAACGATCCTCGGGGTGAAAGGTGGTACCTATACAATCGTCCGTGCTTTTGAACAACTCGCTAATGAATTAGGCGTCACTATACTTAAAAATACAGAAGCGACACGTATTGTGGTCAAGGGTAAAAAAGTCGTCGCTGTTGAAACGACGCAAGGGAATTTCAAGGTTGACACTGTCGTAGCCAATGGTGATGTCTTGACTGTATACAACCATTTGATCGATGAAGCAGACCGTCCGTCTTTTACACAAAAGAAAATCGAATCATACGAACCTTCTTTATCCGGCTTTGTGACGTTGGTAGGGATACAAAGAAAATACCCTGACCTTGTGCATCATAACGTCTTCTTCCCGGAACAATATGAGAAGGAATTTGAAGATATTTTTCATAAAAGGATACCGCCTGAAGATCCGACGCTCTATATTTGCAATTCGAGTCATTCGGATTTGGATATCGCCAGTGAGGGTTCATCTAACCTCTTTATTCTGGCAAATGCATCGTATTTATCCCCGTCATGGGAATGGAATGAAGAGTCGACTGCAGCTTATCGGAATCGGATCTTGGACAAGCTCGAACAGGTTGGGTTGGATGGTATCAAAGAAAAGGCAGAGGTTCTTTCTACATACACACCTGACGATTTGCAAAAAGATACGTATGCGCATCGAGGCGCAATCTATGGAATCTCCTCTAACGGATTTCAGCAGACCTTCTTCCGCCCTTCCAACCGTTCAAAAGATATAGAAGGATTGTGGTTTGCAGGCGGTACGACCCACCCAGGTGGTGGAACCCCCATCGTAACATTGTGTGGAAGACTCGTTGCTGAAAAAATCATCGAAGAGGACAAATCTCATCAGGTGAAAGGAGTTTACTGATGACAACAGAGAATCGAACATCTAAAAGAAAATCGGAACATATCGACATCGTACTGAACGAGGAAGTGACAGCCAAATCCGTCACGACTGGCTTTGACGATTTTCAATTCCGGCACCTTGCCCTTCCTGAAATCGATTTTTCAGAGATTGGTTTGGAAACGGAATTCTTGAGTAAACCGCTGAAAACCCCTTTCCTGATCAGTTCGATGACTGGAGGTACAGAGGTTGCGTGGAAAATCAACCGAACCCTTGCCGCTGTGGCTGAGGAAAGAGGCTGGGCTATGGGTACAGGTTCCATTCGGTCTGCCATCGAAAATGAAGAAACGGCGTACACCTTCAATGTCCGTGAATATGCACCAACCATTCCGATCATCGCGAATCTAGGGGCTGTCCAGTTCAACTATGGCTACGGAATCGATCAATGTAGAAAAGCCGTGGAATTGGCTGAGGCGGATGCCCTCGTATTACACCTGAACAGTTTGCAGGAAATATTCCAACCCGAAGGCGACACGAACTTCAAAGGGTTATTGCCGAAGATTGAACAGGTTTGTAAAGAGCTTGATGTTCCAGTAGGAATTAAAGAAGTCGGATGGGGCATCAGCAGTGAACTCGCCAAAGAGATGTACGATATAGGTATTTCCTTTGTGGATGTTGCTGGCGCAGGTGGTACGACATGGAGTCAGGTTGAAAAATACAGGAACAAAACAGACTCCATGAAGCGGCGGGCTGCTGAAACCTTCCGTGAATGGGGGATTCCGACCACCCGTTGCATCCGTGAAATCAGTGCGCGAGTTCCAGAATGTACACTGATCGGGAGCGGGGGCTTACGGAATGGGCTCGATGCCGCAAAAGCCATTGCACTTGGAGCTGATGCTGTCGGTTTCGGTCGTTCGGTCCTCCAATCTGCGGTAGAATCTGAAGAACTTTTATCAGAGGTGCTGGAGCAAATCGAACTTGAATGCAAAATCGCCATGTTCGGAATTGGTGTGAAATCAGTAAACGAACTGAAAAATACAGACCGGCTTGAAATTAATGTCGGTAGATAATAAAGCAAAAAGCCGAACCTCATTTGAGATTCGGCTTTTCTCATCCATATTTCTTCTGATGTTCCTTTTTCATCTTCAGATATTCATCGTCATTGCGGACGACCTTCCATTTCTCCTCAAAAATACGAGCAGAATCCGCCTTTTCCTCATCGATCTGTCGCTCATGAATCTCGCCTTCCTCGTCGTACTTTTTGCCACCTTTGTAGTTGGCATACCTTCGTGATCTCGTGTATCCCATCTGGATGAACTTCCGAGCCATATCCATGCCGACAAAATCGTCTTTCGCTTTATAGTCCTGGAACATACTGTAGATTTTCTCTGAAGACTCTTTTGCGATATCCGGGGTTTTGAACCTCCAATGCGGAAGGATCTCACCTTTATAAGGTTCTACAAGCAACACCCCTTGCTCGCCGCGTCCAACTCTGTATAGCTCCGGATTTTTCCGGAAATCGATATTGTCAAAATCCAAATCATAATCAAAAGCCATCAGGAAACTCCTTTTTACGAAGAGTGTACCCTTCCAATCTACCTTTCAAAACAGCTGGTAGGCCCGTCTTCATTCTTTACATCGTAAAACCGGCTTCAACAAAGAGAAGCCGGTTTTTACAATTAGTCCAATTTACGATATCTGCCGATGGCATTATACAATACTGGGACAAAAACGAGCGTGAGTAACGTCGAGGTTGTTAGTCCCCCGATGACGGTTATCGCCAATCCTTTCGAAATTAGTCCTGACGCTGAATTGGATAGAGCTAAAGGTACCAATGCAAAGATTGTCGCAAGAGCTGTCATCAGAATCGGACGTAAACGGGTCGATGAAGCCTCTATAATCGACTCTGTCAATCCAATGCCTTCTTTCCGGTTCGTCTCAACACGATCCAAGAGAACGACGGCATTCGTTACGACAATACCGATCAACATCAACATTCCGATCATGGCACTCATGGATAACGTTTGACCTGATATGAGTAATCCGGCCAAGGATCCAATCGGGATGAAAATCAAGGAAGATAAGATGACAAGTGGCGTGAGGATTCCACCAAAAGTGATACTTAAGACAAGGAATACCAATCCGACTGCTGCTCCCATCGCTAATCCAAGATCAGCGAATCCTTCCGAAATCATCTCCATACCGCCCGTTACCTCTAGTTCAACATCTTCAGGAAGACTTAACGACTGAAGATCGTTTTCCACCAAACGGGCGATTTCCGTCGTATCATTTCCTTTGATCGTAGCTGAAACGGTGGTGGCAGTTTCTCCTTCTTGATGCTTGATTGAAGACGGCACCTGCAGCTCTTCAATATCCGCAACTTCACTCAAAGACTTCGGACCATCTATGGTTTGTACGGTGAATTGTTCCAGGTCCTCTTTAGAATCAAAGGTTTCATCAAATGTAAGTTCCATATCCCATTCTTCGTCGTTGATTTTAATCGTTCCACCATTGACGTTGTTCAACCTCTCCTGGACCGGTTGCATCAATTGATATGGGCTTACATTCAACTCCTCTCCCATTTCCGTCAACTGAAGTTGATACTTCGTTTGTGTATCTTTCAAATCATTCTTCACATTCTTCAACCGATCATCTTGCTCCAATAGATTGGCTACCTGAGTGGAGGCTTCCGATAGCTGATCCAAATCGTTACTGTACAAGTTCACATCAATCGTATTTCCAGTTGGTGGTCCCTCTTGTTGGATTTCCATGGCTTTTACAGTGGTTGATGCGTACTCATTTTGCGCAACTTCTAATATTTCCTTCTCATACTGAGGCATGAGTTCATCTATTGAAGCATCTTCCTTCAGTTTGATGAAGAAGCGCGTCACATTGTCCGTAGTCGTAGCCGTCATACCCGGCATTTGTTGTTGACTGGAGAAACCGATCGACACTTGACTATAATCAATCGCTTTTTCTTTTGCAAGGAGCTCTTCAATTTGTTGAGCAAGTACGTTGGACTCTTCCAGTGTCGTATCTTCTGGTAATGTGACCTCGACTTCGAACGAATCACTTCCTTCTGAAGGAAGGAAAGAGACACCTAATGCAGGTACGATTGAGAACGAGCCTACTAATAGAACGATCGATAGAGTAAATACAATCCATTTACGATTCAATGCACCTCGTAAGAATTTTTCGTATCGACCAATGAGCTTGCCCTTCTTGGATTTATGGCTTACGTTTTTGAAAAAATATTTCCCTAGAACAGGGATAAGCGCAATCGCCACAATTAATGAAATCGTTACAGAAAAAATGACGGATAAACTGAACGGACGGAAAAACTCGCCAAGGATCCCACTTACAAATCCAAGTGGCAAGAACACAATCAATGTGGCGACAGTTGAAGATGCAACCGGACCTAACACTTCCTTCGTCGCTTTATAAATCAGCTCTTTCTGATCCATTTCCGGATGCAGTTGCTTCCATCGGTATATGTTTTCAATGACGACGATACTGTCATCGACAATACGACCAACCGCAACCGCCATACCGCCTAATGTCATGATGTTAAGTGTGTAACCAAATTGCTCAAGTAACGCAATCGAACCAAGTATGGAAAGAGGCAAGGAAACAATGGCAATGATCGTAGCGCGAATATTACGTAAGAATAGCAGAATCACCAGAACGGTGAATAACGCGCCGAACCCGCCTTCTTTCAATAAAGCAGATATGGATTTATTGACCTCTTCTCCCTGGTCCATGATGGTATAGAGTTCATATCCTTTATCTTCTGTCTTCTCTTCCAGATAGGATTGGACAGCTTCCGCTACCTCAGCCGTGTTTGCATCCTGGGTTTTGGTGACCTCCAACAAAATACTATCTTCCCCGTTAAAGCGGGAGATTTCAGAACGATCGGTGTCCTGTGTGACATCGGCTATTTCGGATAAAGTTATTTTTGTCTGAGTTTGAGTAGGTTGATTCTCCGAGGGAGCAGTTTGACCTTGTGATGGTGGTTGTCTGTTTGAATCTGCTCCTTGACCATTCTTGTTTGGTATCTGAACAGGAATCTCAATTTCTTCGATCGACTCAATACTCTCGATACTTCCTTTAAGCTCGACTGGTATGGATGTTCCTGACTCATAGAGCGTTCCGAACGGAAGCTTATATTCTGCCTGTTGAATGGATTCCTTTATATCAGACAAGGTCAATCCATACGAAGAGGCTTTCTCTTCATCTACTTCCACAAAAACCTTCGTGTCCGTCTTACCAGTGACTTGAACGCTAGAGACACCCTCCAGGTTCTCTAGATGAGTTACAATCGTGGACTCGACATCTTCTTGAAGCGCACCCAGGTCTGCATCCGATATAGCAGCCTGATAGATCGGAATTGAACTGGAAGAGACCGCGAGGACATTCGCTTCAGCATCATCCGGTAATGTCAATCCATTGATTTTATTCTGAACTTCCGATTGAAGTTCATCGATATCTTCACCGAACGGGTACATGATGGTGATCAACGACAGATTCTCTCTGGACGTACTTGATATAGACTCGTATCCCTCCATGTTCAATAACACATCTTCAATCGGTTTCGTCACACTCTCTTCCACTTCTTCAGTAGAAGCATTCGGATAGACGGTCTGTACGGTCATAACTGGGAAAGTTACATCCGGAAACGTCTCCACTTTTATTTGATTGGTTGCTACAATTCCACTGACCACCACGAGAACTGTCAGGATCAAGATGGCAACCATGTTCTTCAAGCTAAACTTTGTCATCCAACTCATATTTGTCATGACTCCTTTCAATGATCTAGTTTGAGGATACTCATGAAATATGAACTGAATATGAACACATGAAAAAAAGATGGAGGATCCTCCATCTTTTCTAGCGAGCATTAAGTGGAAGGGTGACGTAAAAAGTAGTCCCCACTCCAACATCGCTTTCTACTTCAATTTTCCCGCCATGCAATTGGGTGATTTTCTGAGCGATCGACAGTCCTAACCCATTCCCGCCGTTTTCCTTCGAGCGGGACGGATCGACTTTATAAAATCGATCAAAAATACGATGTTGTTCTTCTTCAGGGATCCCTTCCCCCTGGTCTCTAATTGCGATCACCACATGATCAATAGATGCTTTAGCCGTAACCTTTATGACGCCACCGAAAGGATTGTAACGGATCGCATTCGTCAACAAGTTAATCCAAACTTGCTCCAGTTGATCTTTGTCTCCTTCAATCTCCAATGGTTTTACATCTAATTGTATGTCGTTCTCTTTGGCGGTCCATTGAGGTTCGAGGAAGGTGATCACCCTTCTCAACTGTTCATCTAACTGATAAGGGACCGGTTGGATTGGATCCTGATCCGTGTCCAATCGGGCAAGCTTTAATAGATTTTGACTTAAATCCGACAATCGCTTACTCTCTTGCTCGATGATGGACAGATACTCCTTTTGTTGACGAGCATCCTTCACAACGCCATCTTTCAAAGCTTTTGCAAATCCCTGTATGGAGGTCAATGGTGTTTGGATTTCATGGGAAACGTTCGTAACGAACTGATGTCTCATCTCATCCAATTCACCTAGCCCCCTCGTCATTTGGTTGAAGCTTTTGGTAAGGTTTCCGAGCTCGTCTTTCCTTTTGTTCTTAATGAATACATTGAAATTGCCTTGAGCCAGCTCTTTTGTTGACTGAGTCATTTCTTTGATTGGACTGATGATCCATCTAGTCGAAATCAGGAAAATGACACTTCCTATGACAAGTATCGTGCTGAACAGGATCAACATAAGCTTTTCGAAGTCCTGAAAGAAAAATTTGAAATTCGGTCTTAAAAATAAGGCATAGGATTCCTCGCCTTTTTGAAAAGGAAGCCCCACCACTTTTCTCGGTGGCAGGTCATGACCTCTATAAACCCCACCTGCTATAACTTTTTGAAGCTCATCATCTTGTAAGCCCCATGGATCTAAGCTTTTACCGTACAAAGGTATGTCAGATTGTTCTTTCATCAACAATAAGTCAAAGCTGACCGATGACATGGAATCAAAGTACAACGTTTCATCCATCTCTGGAGTTTCTTTATACAATTCGATGATGTCTTTTCCGACTTCCTCCATACGAGTTTCAAGCCTGTCCCCTACCTGATACATGTGAATTCGACCTGAAATAAGAAATGTGATGATCAAACTGACAAGAATAGCGCCTAAAAACGTGAGGACTATTTGCACATAAAGAGTTTTCATCATTTGAATACCTCAATCTTATACCCTAATCCTCTGACTGTCTTAATTGAGATGGCTGCATTAGACTTGGATAACTTGTCTCGGATCCGCTTGATATGTACGTCGATTGTCCGATCATCACCCTCATAGTCCAGTCCCCATATGCGTTCAATCAATTGGTTTCTTGTGAAAATTTGTTCTGGATAGCTGGCCAATGTATACAACAACTCAAATTCTTTTAGGGGCATAGTCAACCTTTCGCCATCTACCTGGATTTCTTTTTTTGAGGTGTTCATCGTTACATTCCTTGTTTTCAGCTCATTGGAAGCCTCAACCTGATACCTTCTTAATAAAGCTTTCACTCGCATGACGATTTCCAACGGATCGAAAGGTTTGACCACATAATCGTCGGTTCCTAATTGGAACCCTTTCACTTTATCTTTTGTTTCACCCTTCGCAGTGACCATCAAGACTGGAATCTTGTAGTATTGTCTGATTTCCTCGCATAACTCGTAACCATCCACTTTTGGCATCATAAGATCAATAATCGCCAAATCAATCCGTTCACTTTCCAGTTGTTCTATCGCATCTTGTCCATCCTTCGCTTTCACGACCTGGTACCCTTCATTTCCAATATATAATGAAATCAATTCCAGAATGTTTGGATCATCGTCTGCAATTAATACTCTCACCATGAAACGTGCATCCCTTCATCTTTTTTCAGTAGACGATTCAAGTATACCACCAAAAAAAGTCATAAAGAAAAGCCGTCTCTTTCGACGGCTTCTCTAACACGTAATTGTTAAACGGTACTAACCGGTTTACGTGCTTCCAATTCAAACGCATCATGTAAACATTCAATCGCAGTAATCATCGATGAACTATCGACGATCGTAGAGACTTTGATTTCTGACGTGCTGACCATTTTTACTTTGATTTGATCTCTTGCGAGTACATCGAACATTTTTGCCGCAACTCCAGGGTTTGAAATCATACCAGATCCTACGATTGAAACTTTGGCAAGGTCCCCTTCATATGATACTTGTTCGAAATTCAACTGACTCTGATGCTGACTTAATACCTCAAGTGTCTCTTGTAACGCCACTGAATCGACGGAGAAAGAGATATCCGTTGATTGATTACCGTTCGTATTCTGGATGATGATATCGACGTTGATATGATGATTGGATAACGTCGTAAATAGTGTGGATAAGGTCGCCATTCCATCTGGCAACCCATGTACTGTCACCTTCGTCACGTTGTCCTCGAACGCAATCCCTCTTACCATCAAGTTCCCTTCCATTTCTACTTCCTCCTCTATCCTTGTACCCGTTTCTTTATCTATACTTGATCGTACTTCTAAAGGCACGTCGTAGTTTTTCGCGAATTCTACAGACCTTGGATGCAATACCCCTGCTCCAAGATTCGCTAACTCCAGCATTTCATCGTAGGAGATCGCTTCGAGTTTTCGAGCACCCTTTACAACTCTAGGATCTGTCGTGAAGACACCTGTCACATCTGTGTATATTTCACATTTTTCAGCTTTTAATGAAGCCGCCAACGCGACCGCTGTCGTATCGGAACCACCTCTACCTAGCGTTGCAATTTCCTCATTCTCTGTTATCCCCTGAAATCCAGCGACAATGACAATTTTTCCGGTAGCTAATTCTCCATTGATCCGTTTTGGATCAATATCCATGATACGGGCATTCCCATGAACCGCTTCCGTTTTGATTCCTGCTTGCCAACCCGTAAGTGACACAGCATCATAGCCTCGTTGCTGAATCGCCATCGCGAGTAGGGACATCGATATTTGTTCTCCTGTAGACACCAGTAAATCAAGCTCCCTTTTTGAAGGACTGTCCGAAATGTTGTTTGCGAGTTCAATCAGATGGTCTGTGCTCTTCCCCATTGCTGAAACAACGACGACGACTTCATTCCCTTGCTGATACGTTTCTATGACGCGTTCTGCTACATTCTGAATTCTTTCAACGGACCCAACGGAGGTACCTCCATATTTCTGTACGATGAGTGCCATGCTTCCATTCCTTTCACTGATAAAAATTTATATACGCAAGGGTATACGGTTGATGGTTTCTTCAACTAAATCAAATGCTTTCAAGAGCAACAAAGTTTTGCGAAACAGCCAAAAATTAAAAGGATTGACTCAAATCAAAGTGTGACGGACATTCCAATGAACCACTTTCCTCTCGATCGGAGTTATGGTCGAATTGAAATAAATCGTCAGACTTGAGAGTCAATCCTCAACGTCTGCCACACTTATTCCCTTGCGTGAGATAGTCCTCCATACGACATCAGGGAGATGTGTCGTATGACAGCCCTGCATTTCTTCAATGCAGATCCAGCTGGATGAAAGTTGAGTCCACGAACCAGCTTCGGCGAATTCCCCTTTCCATTGCACTCATAAGAGCTCAACCTCTTCATGCAACGTACTATTGGTTTCCGCGCCTCTACCATCACTTCATCATGAAGTGTGGCCTGAAATTTTAATTGTTTGTATTCTATCAAATACCGGAAAAAGAAACAATAAAAACTTTTTACGAAATGACAATCTCTATTGATTTCTGTTTTCGTTCACATATAGAGAGGGAAGAAGCAAATAATAACGTTATCTTGATTGTGTAAGGAGTTTTATATATGATCCTTCGGTTTGGGTATGTATCGACTGCGCTTCATTTGTGGGAATCTACTCCTGCACACACACTTACCTTTACGAATTGGAAAAAGCTTTCGAAAGATGAACGAGAAGATAAGCTGAAAAGAGTGACTGCACAAAACATTGAAAATACGAAGCGCGCGATTTACTATAACATCGCTCAAGGCATCCATGTGTATCGGCTGTCCTCTTCTATTGTACCTTTGGCAACCCATCCAGAGGTTTTGTGGGATTATATCACTCCATTTCGGGACAAATTCAAGGAAATCGGCGATTTAATTCATCAGTATGGATTGCGTGTCAGTTTTCATCCTAATCAATATACGGTTTTCACAAGTCCAAATGATCGGGTCACCGGCAATGCAGTAAAGGACATGGAATATCATTATGAAATGCTTAAGATGATGGGGGTACATAAACAAGCCAACATGAACATCCATGTCGGTGGCGTATACGGAGACAAGGAAACTGCCCTCGAACGATTTCATCAGAATATTGAGCAGTTGGATCCGAAAGTCAAAACACAGGTCACGCTTGAGAACGATGATAAAACTTACACATCGAGAGAAACACTCGATGTTTGCCGTGCTCATTCGTTGTGTTTCGTATTCGATTATCATCATTTCTGGGCTAATCCATGGGAGGAAGATGAATTAGAAGCGTTGCTGCCAGAAATTTACGCAACGTGGGATCACAATGACTATCCACCGAAGTTCCATCTATCCTCTCCTAAGTCTGAAAAAGAGTATAGAGCACATGCCGAATATGTCGATCTGGATTTCGCTCTTCCTTTTATCAAAAGTTTGGTCAAATACGGAAAAGACGCAGATATCATGATAGAAGCCAAGTTGAAAGACAAGGCAATGCTTCAACTCGTAGAGGAGATCTCAAAGTTACGAGGATACAAACGAATTGATGGTGCAGTGATTAGAGTATAGATGGGGGCTGACTAGGGTGTCGCCCTTTTTTTGATATAGGTCTGATTTGAGCTATAATTTCTGAATTTGGGCTATATTTTCTGAAACTGATCTATAATTCCTGAATCTGATCTATAATTCCTGAAACTGATCTATAATCTCTAAGCACTGTCGCTCAATTAGCCAAACATCGCGCCAACAATTCCCCTTCACATGCTAAAATGGGTGAAAAGGACGGTGGTACCGGTGTGTTTGTATCCTGAAATTGCAAAAGAATTGATACATTTGAAGCATTCTGACCTGGAATTGAGGGAGGGTTTATTAAAAGAAGGAACATTATATGATGGATATCATCCAGAAATGGAGGAATGTCATATCCTTAATGGCAACAGATTACATCAAATCATAGAACAAATCGGCTGGCCAAATCAATCAAAAGTCGGTATTGATGGCGCAGAAGCCGCTTGGCTCATCCTTCAGCATGCCATCAGTTTGCCTGACCTTCAGAGAGATTCCTTGCCACTTTTAGAGGTAGAAATGAAGAAGGATGAAATACAGCCCTATCAATATGCTCATTTATTAGACCGGATCCGGTTTTTTGAAAGGAAGCCTCAACGGTTTGGTACACAACTCGATTGGGATGAGCATGGTGATATGAGTCCCTGGAAATTGGAGAGCGAAGAGAATGTCAACACCTTGCGGGAAAAGGTCGGACTCCCTCCGCTCGAGGTTGAAGTGGAAAGAATCCGAATAGAATTAAAAGAACAAAACGTAACAATGCCGACCACTTACAAAGAACGAACACGTGAAATCGACGAATGGCGAAAGAGGGTTGGCTGGGTGTAATCATTCAAAGTCACTTCGTAAAATGGAATACATATAAAGATCATCAAATTTACCACATGTGTATTCATAATGCCTTAACAACCCCTCGCGAAGAAATCCTTGATTTTCTACTAATCTTTGTGAAGGGGTATTTGCCGGCTCGATCAATGCCTCTATTCTTTCCAGCTCGAACTGTTCAAACCCATATTTCAATACTGCCTGCAGCGCTTCAGCTGCAATGCCTTTTCCCCACTGGGCTTTATGTAATTCGAAACCGACTTCCGCTCTGTGATGTTTAGATTGATAGTTGAGGAACCCGCAACTTCCGATGACCCGATCATCACCTTTTATCGTAATCCCCCATCTAATTCCTGTACCTTTTCCATAGATGGATGCATACCAATCGATTTCATCTTGTACACTTTCCGCTGATTCATAAGGCTGCAATCCCATATGTTTCATAACCTCCGGATCGGATAAATAGAGGTAGAGGTCATTTGCATCCCCGTTTGTAACTTCCCTTAATTTCAATCTCTCTGTTTCTAAACTAGGAAAATTTCCTTTCATTTTTGAAGCCCACCTTTGCATCATCTATTCACCTCCATTCTACCTTTCCTTCTACGATAAGTTAATTTTTTGTTTTTCTAAATAGGTGTGGTAAGGTTAAACTAGCAAAATGATTCGGTTAGGAGTTTTTCCAAATGATTGATTGGGGCAATAGACGATTCGATAATATTGAACTACTAAATAAAGCATTAGACTCCTCAAAGACTGGAATAGTGATTACCGATCCTGAACAGGACGACAATCCAATCATCTATGTCAACCAAGGTTTCAAATACACAACGGGTTACGAACCATGGGAAGTTCTCGGACGAAACTGCCGATTCCTTCAAGGGGAAAATACTGAATCAGATCATGTACTACGAATTCGAAAGTCGATTGAAGAATATCAATCCGTCTCAGTGAATCTGGTCAATTATCGGAAAAATGGTGAGGAATTCATCAATCAGCTTACGATCGATCCTGTCTATATCGAGGATGAGCAGAAATATTATTTCGTCGGGGTACAAAAAGAAATCACGAATGAAGTCCAATACCAAAGGAAATTGACTGAAGCTTTGAAGGAAGTGGAGTTGTTGTCCACTCCCCTCGTCCCTGTAAAAAATGCAGTATCCGTCATCCCGTTGATTGGGGTTTTGACCGATACTCGATTTGATGTCCTGATTTCCGTCCTATCGAAAGACAAGGCTTTAGACGACGTGGATTTCCTCATTGTCGATCTCTCCGGATTAGCCTCCTTCGATGGTCAAATCTCGAATCACTTGTCCCATTTGAAAGATTGGCTGCAGCTTCTCGGAGTTGAACTTGTCTTGTCTGGCATCAGTCCGGATATGGCTTATAATCTCGGTAAAGAACACAATAATCTACTTAACATGAAAGCCTTCGCCAATATCCAGACTGCTATTTCTGACTTACCAGAATAAGAAGCCTGAGTTTAACACTCAAGGCTTCATTTTTTTATAACTGTGGTAGTGGTGGATAGCGACTCCTCCATAAGCCTGTTCATTATCGTATTGCTTCTCTACCAACTGAAGTTGTTTCTCCATATACGCCTCCCCTTCCTCGTGGAAGGTCACCTTTTCAGGCTCGACACCCTTCGTTTCAACGCCTATAATCAGTTTTGTTCCATTGCCTGCTGCATAAGACATTTCATTTTCAGTGTGAGAAAGGATTGAATCTTTTCCCTCCGCTCGGTCTCGATACGCCATGATGACCACATAGTTCACGATATCCATGACATGGTCGGATAACGCTTTATCTTCTCCATCATATGTGGTGTAATATTTCTCACTATCAAACCAGAACGGTATGGCGATCATGAAGGGGAATTGTCTATCTTTTTCATATGTATGTACTTTTGTTACATAAGTCTTTAATCCATCCAAGTATTGCTGGATCATTCGCTCTGCATCCCCTGTATCCCATTCGTCCAGGAGATACGGTTCGATATCGAATTGGATGCCATCAAATCGTTCCTCAGGAGTGGAGTCTGCGTTGTAGTCAAGGATTTGTTCAATCCGTTTGATAGGTTCATTTTGCTCATAACTCCATGTGGGTTCACCATCCAACGCATAGACATCTATTTTCTTCTCATGGGCAAGTCTAATGAATGATCGGTAATGATCTGGATTGCGGGTCAAATAGGTAGAGTCTTCGCTTTCACCTACGTATAGATATATCGCGTCGATTCCTTTCCTGATTGCAAAATTGACTAATTCAAGACGAGCTTCCTCCGTATGGATTTCTTTACTAGGATGCCATGCCCACATCGCTTTGTCATGAAGAGAATCGGACTTATCTGGGGCACAGCTCGTAAGGAGCAGTACTCCAAATAGCAGCACATATACAATTGGTCTATTTATGTTCATAAGCATCGTCTCACTTTTATATCAGGGCTTCTATCATTGTACTATAAAAAAGCGCAGCCCTTTTGAGAGCTGCGCATGCATGTTGTTTATTTTCCTGAATCCATGATGGATTGAATCTGTTTCCGAGAATCGATACCTCTGACGAAACGGTAGATCGGAAGCTCATCTCCAACCTCAGAATCAATGAAGTTAAATGTTACATAGCTGTCATTTGATTCTGGTTCTAAAGCAACCGATGCCAGGTTCGCTGAAGGCTGGGCAGTCAATACAATATAGGTGCCTCTTTCAAATTCAACTTCCTTGTCCGTCACTTCAGTCCTTACGTTCGTCAACTTATGTCCTTCATAGGTTCCTCCATCTTCTTTTTCTGTTACTGTAAACGATTCGACAGGTAAACGTACATCACGAGGTAAATGGAACACCTTTACACCGCTATGTTTCAATTTCTCCACCACTTCCCGCTGGTTTGGAGGAAGCAAGTAAGCTGTCGGTCGTTCCCTCGTCAGAGTGGCTTTCGCATCTGAAGAACTGAAGTATTGGACCGGAATTTCTTTAACGTTCCCTTCTTTTATGTCAACGACTTCAAGCGTCTGGTTCGGAACTTCAACACGTTCATCTTCAATGACGATCGGGTCATCATCGTTTATCTTGAGTCCCTTTTTCACAAGGTTTGCTCTCTCTGTCCAAACGAGCTTTTTGATATCCCATGCATTTTCCGCAGTCGTACGAATCAGTTCTGAATGGGTTTCAACTTGCGCTGCAACACGACGATTGAAATTCTCTCTACCAATCCCGATCCCCCGTGTTTCAACCAAGAAGGAGAATGATGGCGTCAATGCATAAGCATTTCTTCCGATTCTTGCATCCGTTCCACCTTCTTTAATGACGACTTTATCACCATCACGCCCTGTTACATAATAATGGCTGTTTGAGAAACCGGTTTTTGTCAGTTGTTCTTGCGTATTCTTAACAAATAAGGAGTCTGATGTATCTCGGATCTTCTTAGGTATGTTCAAATTCTTACCTGACAATATGAGCAAATCATGGTATTTCAAGTAGCCTTCTTCTCCTAAATCGCTGAACACTTCATTCCCGACGCTATATTCATGCGCATCGATTGTCACTTCAGGACTATAACGGTTATACAGGTCATGGACAGCCTTGATTTCCGGTAAATCAAATTTCACATGATCCCGGTTCCCATCCAGGTCATTCGCCATTCTACGCTCAAAAGCATAAGAACCATCAGGATTGATTCTTGGGACGATGATGACATTCACATGATCGAGTACTTCATCGCCGAAACCTTCCGTCAGTTTTTTCGCCATAACAAGGACACCTTCTCCAGCTGCTGGTTCATTACCATGGATTTGTCCTTGAAGCCATACAGTCGGTTTACGATGATTGTAGCCATCCTCTTTCATGTAAAATAGGGCAGGAATATCTCTTCCCTCCAGTGATTTCCCGATGTTTTTCACCTTTAATGCATCACTGTTCTCATCTAGCTCCCGGATGAATTCGAGCATTTCTTCTTGGGTGGTGAACGCTTCCCCTTCCTTTTTGAAAGCAGGCGTATCAAATTCAACTTCCGGAGTAGGATACAGCTCTAAAACTTGATCCGGTTGTGAGTATTCTTTTCCGTAGTAAGGCGTTTCCTCGGCTGAGACAGAGTGCGTAGACCATAATGGTGACACGAGCATCAATGCGGTCAGAAATCCAATTAGTTTCTTGTTAAGCATGACTTTTCTCCTCTCATCATTTGTTGAAATCGACCGCATTATATCACTTGTGTCAGAAAATTTTGACTCAAAAGGAGCAATTTGATGATAAATCGTACATTTGGTTGAGTCTGTATGAATCTTGGACTAAGTAAAAAGGATGGATTAACTTCATTTTAGTATTCATTCATTTTTGGTAAAATATTCTTTTCCAAGACATAGGAAACAATTACCGGTTTCATAGTTTCATAGGACTATGTAATACTTTTAGTATGAAAACACTTACAAAACTACTCACACTATTGTTGACTGTCACTCTAGTCACGGGTATTCATAATGAAGCATCTGCTGCTTCTACACATACAGTTAAATCTGGAGATACGATGTGGAAAATTGCATCCTATTATCAGATTGGAACGTCTGAAATCATCAATGCCAATCCACAAGTCGAAAATCCAGATCGCATTTATCCTGGGCAAAAATTGAACATCCCTGATAACAGTGGCGTTCGGTCTATCGAAAAGCAAGTCGTTCAGCTGGTGAACGAAGAACGTGCGAAACACGGACTACAACCACTGAAAGAGAATTGGGAGCTTTCAAGAGTTGCCCGGTATAAATCAAAAGATATGATTGAAAACAATTACTTCAGTCATACGTCCCCGACTTACGGAAGTCCGTTTAAGATGATTCGAGATTTCGGAATCGACTATCGGACAGCTGGGGAAAACATTGCGGCTGGTCAGCGCACAGCTGAAGAAGTCGTGAATGCGTGGATGAACAGTGAAGGTCATCGTAAAAACATCCTGTCCGGCAGCTACAAAGAAATTGGCGTAGGATATGCTAAGGGAGGGAACTACGGACACTACTGGACACAAATGTTCATCGCTCAATAATAAAGTAACGGAAGGCTGCCCTAAAAGCTTGGGGCAGCCTTTTTAAGTTCTCTATCTACCCTCATCACATCTTCAGCGACATTTGCACCCCAATATAAAGAAAAAAGAGCTTGGATTTCTTTCCAAGCTCTTTCATCCTATCCTTATCAAGATTCCTTTGCCCATTGATCTAATGTAGTGTCCTTCGGAAGTAAAATGGTCAATAAGCCTAGTAGCGGTAGGAAGCTGACGGCAAACATCGTAAACGAGATGCTTGTTACGTCTGCCATTTTTCCAAGCAGTACGGACCCGAGTGCACCTAATCCAAATGCTAATCCGACAATGAGTCCGGAGACCATTCCGATCCTACCGGGTAAGAGTTCTTGAGCATAGACGACGGTTACCGCAAAGCTCGTATTCAAGATGAACCCGATCAGGAAGAATAAGGGAATGACGACCCATAATCCAACGTGAGGAAGCACCAATGCAAGTGGTGCTGTCCCTGCTAAAGACCAGAAGATCATATTTCGCTTGCCTAGCCTGTCGGCTAACGGCCCTCCAAAGAAAGTACCAATCACACCAGCAGCCATAAAGATGAACAAGTAAATCTGTGCCTGGCGGATCGTCAGTCCATAGTCATCAATCAAGTAAAACTGATAGTAGTTTCCGATGCCGGAAAAATACCATGAGCGGGCAAACACGAGAAAAATCAAAACGATCAGAGCGAAGATCACTTGCTTTTTCCGCTTGATGGCAATACTCTTTTTCGCTTTCGATTTTACTTTTCCTACTCTTGGAAAATGAATGAGCTGCTTGCTGTACCAACCAGATACATAAAGTAAAACAAAGATGGCAATCGCTGCAAAGGAAGTGAACCATATCGCTCCGAATTGTCCTAACGGTACGAATACGAGCGCTGTCATAATCGGTGCTAGTGATGATCCTGTATTACCGCCGACTTGATAGATGGATTGAGCGAGTCCTCTCCTGTTTCCAGCCGCCATATAAGCAACACGTGATCCTTCTGGATGGAAGACAGCTGAACCGAGTCCAATTCCGATGACGGAAAGGATGATATAAGGAAAAGATGCCGCATAGGCAATACCTAACATTCCTAGTAAACTTGCCAGCATACCAAATGGTAAGAGATATGGAGACGTCGAGCGGTCTGTATACCAACCAACAATAGGCTGCATGACCGATGACGTAATGTTCAACGTAAATGCAATCCAGCCTAACTGTGTAAAACTCAGTCCCATTGAGCGCTCCAATATGGGGAATATAGCAGGGATGACAGCTTGCATCGAATCATTCAGTAGATGGACGAAACTGATTGCAAATAGAATTGAATACATGGTCGTTGCTGGTTTTTGAGTAGAAGCTTTCATTGTTTCAACTGCCATATGAGTTCCTTCTTTCGTCTGTCATATGGCATTTAGCATACCACTTTTTGACATGAAGCGGTATAGGATGTCCTTACTTTCGTAATTGGATCGGAATAATTGAATCTTGCGGTTCGTTCTCGACTTGCTCATCTACTAGTTGTAATTGCAACCTCAAATCCTCTTCATCAAATGGAAAACGTTCTATCTCATCCAACTGTTCCAAAAATTTTTTATGCAGCTTCTTATACCCTGCCCATTTTTTCTTTTGGGCTTGTTCCATCAATGCAGACAAAGTAGCAAGAGCCTTCGCGATGGAGCGGTCATCACCGTCTAGCAACATTTCGCGACTGATGTGATGACACTCTACATAGTCTTGCTTCACGTTAAAGGTTTGTATGTAGTTGTTTATTCTTTCAATTTGTGCATTCATTTGACCAGCCTCCCCGTTCATTACGTATATGCAATACCCGGATTTGATAGGGTGTAAATCACATTCGACTAAATTTTTCATAAAAAAAAGCTGGCCATGAAAGACCAGCTTTTTCAATTAAAAGTGAAAACTATTCGTTAGAAGCTTTCTGTCTGTATTCTCTTTCTTCGTCCCACACTTCTGTATTGTGAAGACCAATCGTTCGAGGATCAAACAATGGATCTTTACCTTCACGTTTCTGTGCAAGATAATCTTTCAATGTGGCGAAGGCAATCTTACCAAGCATGAAGATGGCAATCAAGTTGACGAGAGCCATCAATGCCATGAACAAGTCAGCCAGACTCCATACGATCGCAATTTTGGCAACAGAACCGAAGAAGACCATTCCGATTACCGCTAGACGATAGATGAACATCCAGCTCTTATTACCAGACCGCATGAAGCCGATATTCGACTCTCCATAATAGTAGTTTCCAACAACTGAACTGAATGCAAAGAGGAAGATGAAGACAGCGATTGTAACGCCAGCCCAATCTCCTAGATGTGAATTCATCGCTTGTTGCGTCAACTGAATTCCATCCTCTGACCCTGTATATACACCCGAGAGAATAATCATGAATGCAGTAGCTGAACAGATCAGAATCGTATCCGTAAATACACTCAATGTCTGGATCAGTCCTTGTTTCGCTGGGTGGGATACGTTGGCCGTAGCAGCAGCGTTCGGCGCACTACCCATACCAGCTTCGTTGGAGAACAATCCACGTTTGATACCATTCATCAATGCAGCACCAATTCCTCCACCGACGGCTTCTTCCAGACCGAATGCACTTTTTACAATCAATGCAATGACAGATGGAAGCTCAGTGATGTTCACAACTAGGATATATAATGCAATCAATAGATAAATAACAGCCATGAATGGAACAATCGTTTCTGCCACTCTAGCGATTCGTCTAATTCCACCGAAGATAATAACTGCGACGATTGCACTTAGAACAATGGCAAAGAAGAAACGATTCAATCCAAATGATTGTTCGAAAGCTAGTGAGATCGTATTAGCTTGTACTGCGTTGAAAACAAGTCCAAA
Source organism: Pseudalkalibacillus sp. Hm43 (assembly GCF_051842935.1). Classification (GTDB taxonomy): domain Bacteria; phylum Bacillota; class Bacilli; order Bacillales; family Fictibacillaceae; genus Pseudalkalibacillus. The sequence goes on from NZ_JBPXRR010000001.1 coordinate 2,385,247, forward strand.
TGTGAATGTAATCAAGATTGAGAACAAGATACCCATCCAACGCTTGTTCAGACCCTTTTCCATATAGTAGGCAGGTCCACCACGGAAACCGAAATCATCTTTGACTTTGTAAATCTGTGCAAGCGTACTTTCAACAAATGCGGTAGCAGCACCAATCAAAGCAATGATCCACATCCAAAAGACCGCTCCGGGTCCACCTAGTGAAATCGCTAGTGCTACCCCTGCAAGGTTTCCTGTTCCCACACGAGAAGCGGTACTGATACTAAACGCCTGGAAGGATGAAACCCCACGCCTTTTTTTGTCTTTCGACACAGTCGCTCCTTCTCCAAGAAGCACGACCATATCCTTTAGCATTCGAAATTGTACGAAATTGGTTCGGATTGTGAAATAAACACCTAAAATCAATAGAAGTGCAATTAACACATAAGTCCATAAGAGGTTATTTCCCCATCCGACTATCGTTTCTAACCACGACACAATAATTCACCTCAATAAGTAGTATTAAGCATACCGTCCTTTATTGTATTACATCACTAAACAGGTTGTCATTGGGGATTCCTGGTAATGCGGTGTATGTATGCTCAATATCCTTTTCCACATTTCAAATTGAGATAAACTTCCAATTATTTTAGAATAATGAAAAAAATCAGGAAACCACCTGACCGGTGGTTTCCCTGGCTGTTTGACAGTGTTACTTCATCCGATTCAGAAAGGCCTGGATCCGTTGTTGATGTTCCACTGTTTTCCGCATTTTCCCTTGAGCTTCACTTTCCAAATCTAATATTTTGGTTAATTCTAAGACTTCCGTTGCGTTCAGAATGAGCTTGGATTCGATTTGAGCTTGATGAGGCTGTTGTATAATCGTAGCTGCAAGGTCATCAGCAGCCTCCAAAGGGGCTTCATCCACAAGATGATCGACAATTCCTAGATCATTCGCCTCATTAGCACTGAATGTTTTTCCGTTCCATATCGCGTGTTTTGCCTTTTGATATCCGATTCTTTTCTTCAATAAAAAGTGGCATCCTCCATCAGGAACAAGACCTACTTTAATAAAGTTCAATCCAAAACTCGCTTGGGGAGATGCAACAATATAATCAGATGCTAGTGCAAGGCTGAAACCGAGACCTGCGGCAGGTCCTTGTACGGCTGAAATGACCACTTTTGGTAACGTGTACACTTTGAGGATCATTTCTTTAACTTTCCCCATGATTTCCATGAATAATGGGTCAGAAATACCTGCACTCATCGATTGGATGTCTCCACCTGATGAAAAACCTGCACCTGCTCCAGAAATGATCACGACTTTTTGGTCACTTTCAGCGATTTCCTCCAAGCGTTCAATGATGCTCTCTACCATTTCTACATTCATAGCGTTCAGCCGCTCAGGTCGATTCAATTCCAGGTGGACGATGTCATCTTTTACAGTCATACGAACGGGTTCCATAGCAATATTCATAAAACTCCTCCTTCTATAATCGTTCAATAATCGTGGCAGTTGCCATTCCATGTCCAATGCAAATAGTGAGTAGTCCATACTTGCCACCTGTACGCTCCAGTTCGTGCAATAAGGTCGTCAACAACTTTGTCCCAGTCGCTCCAAGTGGATGCCCCAATGCGATGGCACCTCCATTCACATTGACTTGATCAAGTGTATATCCGATTGCTTTATTCCAGGAGAGCACAACCGGTGCAAAGGCTTCATTGATTTCCACAAGATCGATATCTTGAATCGACATACCTACTTTGTCCAACACTTTTCTAGTCGCAGGAATCACACCATCGAGCATCATTGTCGGATCAGAGCCAACGACAGCTCTTGCTACGATTCTTGCTCGTGGTTTCATTCCCAATGATGCTGCCTTTCCTGAACTCATCAGTAATACGGCTGCCGCTCCGTCACTCATTTGACTCGCATTCCCCGCAGTAATGACCCCATCAGGCTTGAACACAGGCTTTAAGTTCGCCAATGCTTCCAGCGAAGTATCTTTCCTCGGACCTTCATCATCGGTTATCTCAAGCGAATTCCCTTCTGGATCAACACCCATCATCGGAACGATTTCACGCTTAAATCTACTTTCTGCTTGAGCTTTCAAGGCACGCTGATGGCTCTCATATGCATATTGATCAAGGTCTTCTCTTGATAAACCATATTGGTCTGCAATCAGTTCGGCGGATACACCTTGATGGACGAAGTTGTATTTTTCCTTTAATGAGGTCGGGATCGTATTCTCATTACCATCACTCAAAATCGGCACCATCGTCATGTTTTCTACACCAGCCGCAATAGTGATATCCATATCTCCTGCCAAAATTTCTTGGGCAGCGAAGTGTAAAGCTTGCTGTCCTGATCCGCACATACGGTTAATTTGCACAGAAGGGACCTCTACAGGAAAACCAGAATCGAGCGCAGCTAGACGACCAATGTTGAATCCCTGTTCTGAGTGTGGTGTGACGCAACCCATTACGATATCTTCAATCAAAGATTTCTCAACGTTGGCCCTATTCGTGACCTCATCCAACACTTTTCCAGCTAAATGTACCGGATGGGTGTTTCGGAACACACCCTTTCGTTTTCCAATTGCTGTCCTTACAGCTTCTACAATGACGACTTCTCGATTCATTCCGATTCCCTCCCGATGTCTTTTCAATTATTCATACGTATAAAAGCCTTTTCCAGTCTTCACTCCATGATGGCCAGCCTCGACAAGCTTCCTTAAGATTTGAGGCGGGCGGAACCGGTCTCCAAACGCTTCAACCAATCCTTCACTGGCAAACAGCATCGTATCTAGTCCGACATAGTCTGCAAGCTGTAGAGGTCCCATCGGATAGTTCAGTCCAAGACGGACCGCTTTATCTACGTCCTCTAATGAAGCAACACCTTCCTCATAGATCCGCATACACTCCAACATATGAGCAGATAATGCACGCGTGGTGACAAATCCTTGTGCATCTTTCACTAAAACCGTCTCTTTACCTACTTCACTTGAAACGTTTTCCACCGCCTTGATCGTCTCATCAGACGTATCGATTCCTTTGACGATTTCTATAAGCTTCATGATCGGAGCAGGGTTGAACCAATGCATTCCAATGACTCTGTCAGGCCGATTCGTTGCAGAAGCGATTGAGGTGACACTGAGCTCTGACGTATTCGTAGCAAGAATTGCATCAGGTGAAGCAAAACGGTCCAATTGTTCGAAAATCGTTTTTTTCAACTGTAGATTTTCCGGCACAGCTTCAATAATCAGATCACGGTCCTTGCATGCTTGTTCAATAACTAAAGTAGTTGTGATGTTGGACAACGTGTTTGTAACATCATCTCGTTGGATATGCCCTGCTTTTTCAAGTCGACTTAAGCTTTTTTCTATTTTCGATTGAGCCTTTGCCAAGGCTTCTTCATTTATATCCTGTAATATCACTTGTTTGCCTTTCATCGCCATGGCTTGGGCAATTCCGTTTCCCATCAAACCAGCGCCGATGACTCCAATTTTGTTCATGAATCACAGTCTCCTTTATGAATCTATGTATATGATAAAAAGAATGGGGGCTGATCCATTCGTCATGTATAGACCAGCCCTACAGGCTCTACAAACCTAGTTCCTTTACGATAATCGTCTTCATAATCTCATTCGTACCAGCATAAATGGACGCTACCGGTATGTCTCTATAACGCCTTGCAATCTCATATTCTTCCATATAGCCGTATCCGCCATGTAGTTGCATACACTCAGTCGCAACTTTACGAGCCATTTCTGTAGTCCAATATTTCGCCATCGATACTTTTTTTACCACGTTCTCTTTATTAATATGTTTTTCAATCAGATCATCTAAGAACGTTCTTCCGATTTCCACCTCTGTGGCCATTTCAGCTAATCTGAATTGAACGGTTTGAAAATCACTGATTTTTTTCCCAAAAGCATCGCGACTTTTCACATATTGAATCGTTTGTTTCAGCATGACCTCTGCTGCCGTGACTGCTTCAATTGCAACAATAAGCCGTTCCTGCTGAAGTTGTTGCATCAAGTAATAAAAACCTTTTCCTTCTTCGCCTAGAATGTTTTCAACTGGGACTTTCGCATCCTCAAAGATCAGTTCTGCTGTATCCTGGCTATGAAGTCCTACTTTATTCAGCTTCTTGCCACGTGAAAAACCTGGTGTATCCCGATCCACTACAATCAGACTGATGCCTTTGTGAGGAGGAGTTGCTTTCGGATCGGTTTTACAGACGACAACAACGAGATCAGCGTGAATACCATTCGTAATGAATGTTTTTTCTCCATTTAAAACGTAATGGTCCCCTTCCTTGACAGCTGTCATCCGAATGCCTGCTAGATCGGACCCTGCGGAAGGTTCAGTCATTGCGATAGCAGTAATAAATTCCCCACTGATGCACTTTGGCAGCCAGCGTTGTTTTTGTTCTTCTGAACCATATTCTTCAATGTAGGGCGTCACGATATCGTTATGGAGTCCGATTCCTACCAAGCTTGACCCGACTCGTTCCATTTCTTCAAGGAGTACGACAGAGTATGCGAAGTCGGCGTTCAATCCTCCATATTTTTCATCAACCCAAGGGCATAGAAAGCCATTCTCCCCCATCTTTTCCCAAAATGACCGGGGGATCACCCGATCTTCTTCCCATTGGTCATAGAACGGGTAAGCTTCTTTCTGAAGAAACTTACGAAAAGCCTCTCGAAAAATGTGATGCTCCTCTTGCAAGTATCTAGCTGTCACATGAACCCCTCTTTCCTATCTCTTACGGCGTTTGTGTTTCGCGGTCACGCTTAAATTGGTTCTTAAGTAAAAACTTCTGGATTTTTCCGCTCGCGTTTCTTGGTAGATCTTTTACGAAAATATACTGGCGAGGACGTTTATAATCCGCCAAAGCTGTACTGGATTTGCAGAATTCTTCTAATTTGTCTTCGTTCAGACTTTCATCTTTTTTCACAATGATGGCGGTTACTCTTTCTCCCCACTTTTCATCAGGTGTTCCAAGCACGGCTACATCAAGCACACCTTCATGTTCATAAAGCAAATCTTCTACTTCCCGAGGGTACACATTCTCTCCTCCGGATATGATCATGTCATCGACACGATCAGAGACATAGAGGTAACCCTCTTCGTCCATGTATCCAAGATCACCTGTATGATACCAACCTTTGTGCATAGCTGCTTTTGTTGCATCTTCGCGATTATAATAACCGACCATCATACTTGGTCCTTGAACAATGATTTCGCCAATTTCACCTGGAGGTAGAACATTTTCAGGTTCAGATGGACCATGTTCATTCGGTCGGACGACCCGTACTTCATGATTCAAGAATGCTTTTCCTGCCGATCCAGCTTTCGTCAACTGTTCATCCTTAGAAAGGAAAGTGATCGCTGGTCCCATTTCCGTCATGCCATACGCTTGGATGAGATCGACACCTAATTTTTCTTTGCACGCTCTAACGAGTGCTGGTGCCATCGGTGCTGCACCATATAATCCATACTTCAAGGTACTCCTATCATATGAAGAAAGGTCCTGCTGCAACATCATATTCCACATCGTCGGAGCTCCGAAGAATACGGTGATCTTCTCTCGATCCACAACTTCCAACACTTGTTGAGGATCAAAGTGATGAATGATTACATTTGTCGCCCCAATATGAACTCGTGGTAAGAAGCAACAATGAAGCTCTGCACAATGGAACATAGGCGCACCGACCAAACCGCGATCGTGTTCTGATATGTCGATCATGGCGATACATGCCAAGCTCTGTTCCACCATGTTCCTATGACGATGCATCACACCTTTTGGTCGACCAGTTGTGCCACTCGTATACATGATTGCGTATAAGTCGTTTTCATCTACCTCAACGTTCGGTTCTTTGTCTGAACATGCGTTGACTCGCTCATGATAATCAATGGCATAAGCAGGACACTTTTCACTGATACACCAGAAAGAAGTACCTTCGAATTTTTCTTGAATTGCAGCTACATGAGGTTCTAACATTGCTTCAAAAAGAAATACCGTAGGCTTAGCATCCTCTAAAATATAAGCGACTTCCTGAGCCTTTAATCTAAAATTGATGGGGTTTAATACTGCACCAATTTTAGCGCAAGCAAAAAATGTCGTAGCGAATTCCATGTTGTTAAATAAATAAGTAGAAACTCGGTCTCCTTTTCGTACCCCTGACTCCATTAATGCATTTGAAAGCTGATTCACTTTTTCATTCCATTGTTGATAGGTCCAACGTTGATTCGTTCCTGCATCCACTAGTGCTTCTTTTGTCGGAAACTTTTGTACGGTTTGATTAAACATCTTACCAATCGTTACATACATACTTGTTCCTCCTTTTTATCAATCGAGAATGTCTTTTTCTCCTCGGGCACTGATGCTAATTGACTACGAATCCTCCTTATCTTGAAATCTACTTAATTAATTCTTTATACATAGAGCTAAATCCTACTAATTTTTGAATTTTCGTACTATTGAAGAAATAATGAGGTAAAATTGTAGAAATTTAATATAAATAGGGTTAATTGTCGAATAAACGGGGTAATAACTTAGTAAACAAATCACAACACATAGACACAAATCAAGAATAACGACGAACTTTTGAACTATGAACTAAAACCATACAAACACCAAATGGATAGGAGGAATTCGATATGAGTAGCCTAAAGCTACCGATTTTCTACAATGGAGATTGGGTTAAGGGGAAAACGATCAATGATGAGATCATTCAAGGATTTATTCATTCGATTCATCCTGCTAATGGTACGGTTAAGATTGTTGTCACACAATCCGATAATAGAAAGATTGTGAGTAAAACAATCGAGACGTTCATCCACAGGATCCAACCTTTAACAGAATCAATTGATGATCAAGAAGTGTTCCTTGAAAACCTTATTGATGTGGCTCTATTAACCAAAGATAAAGAATGGTTTTTAGAGGTTTGGGATCGACTCAATGAACTGAGAAAAGAAAAAGAAACGACGATGCCATGCTAAGTGGAAAATAGACAGACCTCGACTAAAGGGCTGTCTATTTTTTTGTGACCGTCATGTCTGGTTTATACGCTTACCGAGCATAGGCTGTGATGACGGATTCATGAATACATCAAAAAATTGAAGAGGTAGCGCATCCACATCCACCGCATCTTCATCCCAAACCTGCTTGCAGAACTGACGGGCAATAAGAAGTTTTCGTTCGCCTCCATTCATTGCTTCCGTAAATGCGGATCCACTCAAATATAGATCCGTCATTAGATTTGCAATTTTTTTTGCGTGATAGGTTTGGGTCTTCGGATCGAACTTTTGTACTTGTTGGATGAAATCATCCATGCGCTTTAAACCGGTTTTGATAGGTGAAAGATAAGGATGCAGATCATCAGGAATGTCATTCAGAAGCTTCTCTATATAGGTTGTGAAGATTTTAGCTCCATTGTATTTGTTAATTAACCTCAAAACTTCCAAGCCAAGGATATTGGCTGTACCCTCCCATACTGTCAGCACTTGTGCATCTCGTAAAAGGCGAGGTGTTACGAAATCCTCAATATATCCATTCCCTCCATGCATTTCAATCGCTTCGTGTGAAAAGGTGACTGCTTCCTCAGCCGTTCTCATTTTAACCAGTGCGATTAATAGTCGATGAAGTACTTTTTCATCATCTGCTACATGACCGCTATCCTTTTTCATGACTCGATCGAAAAGTGATATCAAACGGAACAATGCTCCAAGCTGAACTTCTTGTCTACTTGTCAGATTCACCAATGTCTCTTGGATCATCGGATAGTTTGATAATTTATTCCCAAAAGCTTCTCTTTGATCTGCATATCGTTTTGCTTCCAGGATCCCTCTTCTCATGATTCCGACTGAAGCCACAGCATTACACACTCTAGAGAGATTCAATGCTTCCATCATATAATAGAAGCCTTTTGTCGAGTCACCAATCAAATAAGCCATAGCCCCTTCAAATTCCACCTCAGCAGAAGGAACAGCCCGAACACCTAATTTATCTTTCAATCGCCGTATTTTAATATTGTTCAACGACCCATCTTTGTTCCTCCAAGGGACTAGGAATAGACTCAACCCTTTCGTTCCCTCAGGTGCTCCTTCCATTCGGGCTAAAACCGTTGCCACTCCACAAGCTCCCGCATTACTGGCAAAGTACTTTTCACCAGTAAGACGATAATGGTCACCGTCTTTGATAGCTACTGTCTCATTCGCGCCAACATCCGATCCACCTTGACGTTCTGTAAGGAACGTAGCTCCTTCAAAAAGCTCTGTTTCTCCAGTAGAAATCACATGTGGAAGGAATTCTTCTTTCACTTTCTCATCTGCATAATGGTCCAACAAATATGCAGTTGCCATTGTCAATGTCACAGGACAATAGAAACCCGCTTCTGTCTGGGAAAGAAGATAACCTTGGGCATAAGAATAGATGTAATTTCCTTTCTGGTTCAGTTCAGGTATTTCTTTATGAACATAACCGACAATGCCAGTGTTGTACGTTTCCTCTACTGTCTTTTTATAACCCTCATTCATCCAGACATGTGATATGTCATTTCCAAATCGGTCATACTTGATTAATCTAGGTTGCCCTTCCCGGTCCGTATGAGCGGCTCTTTCGTCAATTTCTGTCCCACATCTTTCTCCAAACTGATCCAGTTCAGTAAATGCCCAATTTTTCATCGGTCCCTCTAAGTATTGGTTTAAGACAAATTGAAGATTCCGATCTTCATTAAAGAAATTCACAAGAACACCCCTTCCGATTTAATTAACGATCATTTCGTAATCTCACTCATAAGAGCGAGTACATTGCCATCTAGATCCTTGAAAAATGCCATCCAAAGTTCATATTGGCCCATGTCTGCAACCATGTGAGGTCTACTCGTAAAAGCAACCCCTTCTTCCCTAAATTGTTCATATGTACCTTGGAGATTTTCTGTCTTGAAATAGATGACAGAACCAGGGTGGTTGAATGATTCATCTTCAGGAACAGAGAGCATCAATCTAATCCCGTTACAATTAAAAAATGCCATATTCTCCATAGAAAATAATAATGGTAGCCCGAGTGTGTCACGATAAAAACAAACCGCTTCCTCGACATTCTTCACGTTGAGATTGATCTGACCGATTTCATTCAAAGATAGTTTCTGCATCTTTTCCACAACTTCAGCCTCCTTAAAAATCTATTAACTCTATTATAAAGGACAGTCTTTTGTTATCTAGTAATTTTTTACATTTCATTCAAAAAAAAGAGCTGCGTATCAAGGTGTACGCAGCAAAAGGTGTGTTTGAACAGATCGATTAGAAGATCATGTTTTCATTATACAGAACATATGTTCGTTTGTAAAGTCCTATCCAAAAAAAGACACTCACCAATAGGATGAGTGTCTCTAGTAGACCGATTAGCTACCGTACCAGTATTCGTTTTGTTCAATTTGATTGTCGTGCTCTTGATGCCAGTAGTCCACGCTATAGGAATAATCATAGTTCATGATACAACGGATCCCACTTCCTTGTGGATCATGGCCAAGTCCAAAGTTATGAGAGAACTCATGTTGAGCTGCATGCCATGTATTCGTAGTACCTTGATCCAGATTTACACTGAATGCACTTCCGCTTGGAGCAGAAGAGTAAACGTAGGCGATTCCTCCTGCATCGAAATTTGCATCACGAGTGAATCCTACAACAAAGTCATAACTGTACCCGCTCCAATCGTTGCTAAGGTCAGATAGGATTTGAGATGCATTGCTGCCTTGTGAATACCAATTCCCTACTGCTTGCACTTGGAAATCGATGTCATGGTCACGATAGAAAGCATTGTCTGCGCTCTCGACAGCGTTCTGGATCCGTGTTTGCCAATCGCTGTATTGAGCTCTATATTCCTCATCTGCAACCGCCAAAACCGTTACGACTCTGGTTGCAGCTGCTGCTTGCATCATCGATTTGTTGTTCAAGGTATTGCTTTTGAATGTTCGTTTCCCGATTTCTTTCCCTTGAGCATTCAGAATCTTTGCGTTGGAAGTTGATTCGACTTTTGCAGGCTTCATGCTTCTCTCATTCGTATTGTCTTTTGCTTTTGGTAGAACTTCGACTTTCGGTGCTTCAGTTGTTGGTGCTCCCTTTGCGTCGGCCATTCCTGGGACAAGTGCTACGGACAATGCTAACGACATGGACAAAATTCCTTTGGACAACTTCAAAAAAATACCTCCCCAAATTTTTAAACAATTGCGCGCGCTATACTAATAGGAATTGTCTATTTGTAGGGAGATTTCCTTCTTTATGAAGTTGGGAAAGCTGCCTTAAATGAACAGCTAGATTAGCGGGATTTCAACAACATTTTTCCCAATATTCCTTTCGATTCAGTTAAGTAAAGAAACTATCTTGCACCTTTTTACTATTAAAAGTCGAATCTTGTAGTAAGAAGATTTCTGTTATGGTTCAATTCATCTCCATTCAGATTTTTATCACATTGTTGGATGGACAAAATAAGCGGTTCGAGCCCTTGACAGTAACTCAAATAATAATATGACTTTTATCCCTTACCTAATTACATTCTAACTTACTATTAAATTACCATTTATATCTAATAATAATTATTTTATTGGTTTGATATGGTATATAATTACCATGACCACACACTTTGTAAGCGCTTTTATTTTTCAGAAGTTTTAAACAAATAGAATATAAATTTTACATTCGACAGGATTCGTGTAAAATAATAAATCGTGAAAAAGTTATAAAAGGAGTGATTAGGTGGATAAGAAAAACAAGATTATGGATTGGCCGACATTCATAGGCGCTTTCGTCTTATTACTAGCCGTGACGGTTCCTCTGATTGTATTTCCTGAGCAAGGGGAAGCTGTCGTTCTCGCAATGAATTCATTCATGACAGGTAATTTCGGGGTATTATACTTAGTTTTTGGATTAGCCGTACTTATTTTCCTACTCTACATCGCATTCAGTCGATTTGGAAAAATACAGATGGGAAAAGATATCAAGCCGGAGTTCTCCAACTTCTCATGGGCAGCAATGCTATTCTGCGCAGGAATTGGATCGAGTGTCCTATATTGGGGAACGATTGAGTGGGCCTATTATTATTCAAGTCCACCACTAGGAGTAGAGCCGAATTCCACTGAAGCGATTCAATGGGCATCATCTTATGGAATCTTTCATTGGGGTCCGGTCGCATGGGCGATTTATTGCCTGCCGGCACTGCCGATTTCCTATTTCTACTACGTTCGTAAAAAACCTGTACTCAAAATCAGTGAAGCTTGTCGTCCGTTGATTGGTCGACTTGCGGATGGTCCTTTAGGAAAAGTGATTGATGTCTTGTTCATCTTCGGTCTGCTAGGTGGAGCAGGTACCACACTCGCACTAGGTACACCATTGATTGCTGCAGGACTGAACAACATGTTCGGATGGGAAGAAACCCTATCCATGAAGACATATATTCTTGTTGTCTGTACCATCATTTTTGCATTTAGTGCTTACTCAGGTCTGAAGAAAGGTATCAAGGTCTTAAGTGACATCAATTTATGGTTGTCCTTCTTGTTGCTAGGTTTCGTATTGGTTGTTGGTCCCACTGTATTCTTGACAGAAACGACCGTCAACAGCATCGGCTTGATTGCGGATAATTTCTTCCACATGGCAACATGGACAGAACCATTCAACAACTATGGTCCTTTTGAAAAAACCAGCTTCCCTGAATACTGGACGGTATTCTACTGGGCTTGGTGGTTGGTTTATGCACCATTCATCGGTTTGTTCATCGCTAAGATATCAAGAGGTCGTACTGTAAAACAAATCGTTCTTGGAACGATCCTTTACGGTACACTTGGTTGTGTATTGTACTTCGGACTACTAGGAAACTATGGACTATATCTAGAACTTAGCGGAAAGTTCTCGGTCGTAGAAGTATTGAATAACCAAGGTGCACCTGCTGCCATCATGGGTACACTTGAACAGTTGCCACTGGATTGGCTCGTAATACCTGTTTTCATCTTGCTGGCCATCATCTTCCTATCAACAACGTTCGACTCTGGCTCTTACATTCTAGCAGCCGTCGTCCAAAACTATGTGGAAGATGAACCCGTAAAATGGAACCGTCTTTTCTGGGCATTTGCATTATCTTTACTACCATTGATACTGATGTATATCGGTGGACTATCAAGCTTGCAAACGGCAAGTATCGTCGGTGGTTTCCCACTTCTATTCATCATGACGATGCTCGCAGCTTCCTTCGTCAAGGCTGCAGATCACGATCTGCTTATGGCTGAAAAGAAAAAGAAAGAAGCGAAAAAAGCAAGCTGATCCTCTTTAACCATTTCCGGAAATTAAATGCGTAAAACATAGAAACTCTGCCGATTTTCAGTCGGCAGAGTTTTTTATTCATATGAAATGCTATACTTTTAGCAGAAGGAGTGGTTTTGTGTCAATTGTACATATAAAAGGAAACAGGGTTGTTTTGAGGGATTTGACGGTCGATGACCTAGATGATTTATTCTATTGGAATTATGAAGCGACCGATCGTGAACATCTCAAGTGGAACGGACCGTACTATAAAAGACCTTCTCTTGGGAGACAGGAATTCAAAGAAAAGTTCAAGGCAGATTTTACGAATATCGAATTGAATCAGCCAAGGAAGATACTCGTCATTGAAGTAGATGGGAGACTCATTGGAACCGTCAATTGGTACTGGGAGGATGAAGTGACAAATTGGCTCAGTAACGGCATTGTGATCTTTGATTCTCGCTATTGGGCTGGAGGATATGGTACAGAAGCTTTCCAACTATGGACGGATTACATCTTCGAAAGCATGAATGTCGTAAGGGTTGGTATATCAACCTGGTCCGGCAATGTGAGAATGATGAAACTAGCTGAAAAAATCGGCATGATTGAAGAAGGACGCATCCGGAAAGCACGAATCGTAGATGGAGAATATTATGATTCTATCAAGATGGGCATTCTACGGGAAGAATGGGAGCATATGAAGCGAAAGACACCCTAAGGGGGTGTCTTTTAACGTTTTTTAGCGTTCAGAACGGTGATGAAGAACAACACCATGACAAAGAGAATCCCCACAAGAGGTATGCCGATATGTATAGCAAAATATTTTTGAATCTCCAAGCCTTGTGCATATCTTTCAGAGAACAAGTGATAATTAAAGAGATTTATCGTTCCTAGCTTCCAAACGATGTATACAACTAGAATCCAGCTTATGATCAAGGCAAATCTTTTCAAGGTATAAACCTCCATTCAGTAGAATCTACGAAGATCCGAACTTTTGGTTCCGAGTTTTACGTTTAGAATTTTTTTTAATCGGTAATGGATTAGTAGATTCATTTTTCAATATAAGGAGGCAAACGTATATGAGATTCTCCGAAAAGCTGCAAAATCTAGAAAAACAGAAAGCTGAGGGCTCTCAGAAAATTTTATCAGTATACTTAAATACAGACCGTAGCCGCCCTGATCAACAAGGCGGCGAATGGAAAATCAAGCTGAAAAACGGTTTGAACAAATTCGAGGAATACATCGAAGAGATGGGTGACCACGACGAATTGAAGGGTTACCGTGAGTTGAAAGACAAGGTGTATAACAAAATCATTGGAAGAGAACGTGAATTGAAGCGAAGTGTCGTACTATTCGCAACTCCTGATGAAAGCATTTGGATCATGGAAGATTTGCAAGTACCGATTGAAACGTCCTTCCATTGGGAAGACAAGCCTGAACTTGATCAATTGAAGGAATTGCAATCCAACTATCCTTACAGTGGAATCATCGTCATCCATAAAGAAGACGCCACGGTTCTTGAAACTGAGATGGGTGTGCTAGTGGATGAATACCATTATTCATTCGATCCGGATATTGATGACTGGCGTGAACATCAAGGTCCAATGGCTGCTTCTATTTCTGCAGCTGAAACAAACAAAAAGGATGAATTCCAGGAGCGTTTTGAAGAAAACCAAAAACGTTGGTTGAAAGAGTTGAGTTCTAAGATTACCAAAAAGGCGAAGAAGAACAAATGGAAAGAAACTTATCTCATGGGAGAAAAAGGTTATCTGAATGAATTTGAACGTCATCTCCCTATCAAGGAAACGAAGAAAACAGGTAAAAATCCTAGCCGGATGGAACCATCCAAGATCATTGACCAAGTGATTGCTGGATAAAGCTTCATATTAATAACCTCCCCCCTAAATATATGGAAGAGACCGGAATAACCTCCGGTCTCTTTTTGTGTCAATTATGGATCCAGACATTCGTGCCGATTGGAACCAGGTTTGCCAGTTCATTCACATCCTTGTTATACATCCGTATGCACCCTTTTGATACATTCTTGCCGATTGAAGACGGATCGTTTGTTCCGTGTATGCCATAGTGCGGTCTCGACAACCCCATCCACATGGTGCCATAAGGTCCGCCTGGATCAGGTTGTTTATTGATGATTGTATATTCTCCAGTTGGAGTTGGGGTCAGCATTTTTCCTACTGCTATCGGATATGTCTTCAGGAGCCTCGTATGATCGAATAATTTGAGCTGATGTTTTTTCAGCGACACATCAATCCAAAGCGGCATAGGGGATCGCCTCCCTCATTTTAGTTCACTATATGCTTGGAGGGATGCTTTTATTTTCAAGTTGGATTGTGCCGAACTTAGGGAACTTTCTGGTCGACTTGGGGAAGTTTCGTTCTGACTTGTGGAACTTTCCACCAATTACAATAGAAAAAGCAAGTGCATCAGCACGTGCTCTTTATTTTTCAATACTATAGCTCTGTACGAATGTCCCATAGCTCTGGGAAGAAGCGATGGTCAAGGACTCGCTTCAAATAAGATACGCCAGAAGAGCCTCCCGTCCCCATCTTATGACCGATGATTCGCTCTACTGTCTTCATGTGACGGAATCGCCATTGTTGAAGCCAATCTTCTATGTCCACCAATTTTTCCGCTAACTGATATAGGTTCCAATATCGATCAACGTTTCGGTACACTTCGACCCAAGCTGCTTTGACCGTTGGATCCCCTTCATACGTGACGGAAAAATCGCGACTCAATAATTGCGGATTGATTTCAAAACCAGCATTGGATAGCTCTTGAATGGCCGCATCATAAATGCTCGGTGCTTCATAAGCCTCTTTCAATTTCGTATGCAATTCCGGGTCTTTCTTATAAATTTCCAACACGTGCGGTGTCTTGTATCCAAGAGCAAACTCAATCATCCGATATTGATACGATTGGAATCCAGACGCTTGTCCAAGGCTATCACGGAACTCTAAGTACTCAGATGGTGTCAATGTGGAAAGCACATCCCACGCCTGGATGATTTGGGACTGGACCTTCGACACTCGCGCTAACATTTTGAAAGCCGGCTGCATCTCACTGTTCCGAATGCTATCGATTGCTGCATTCAATTCATGCAAGATCATCTTCATCCATAGTTCACTCACTTGATGGATGACGATGAACAACATCTCATCATGATGACCAGACAATCTGGATTGACTAGAAAGTAAACGATCCAGCTGTAAATATTCTCCGTACGTCATGTTTTTCGAAAAATCAGTATGGATCCCTTTTTCTGTTACATACTTCTCTTTTCCTTCTTCATGTTTGTTTCCCATCGTCTCACTCACTTTCTTTTCCGATAACAATTATGCGACTACGCCACGCTTATTTTCATATTGCTTATATTGTTCTTCGTCCATGATCCGTTTCAAGATGTGAATGGCATTCCATACATCTTCAAAAGTGTTGTATAGAGCGGCAGGTGTCAAACGGATTCCATTCGGATTACGGAAATCCGGAATCACCTTATTCGCTTTTAACGCTGTACAGATTCGTGCTGCTTCTGGATGCTCCAAGTACACATGTCCACCTCTACGATGATCTTCTCTAGGATTCCCGATTTCAAAACCATAGTCTTTCAGTTCATGTTCAACGAGATCCATCATGTACTGAGTCAGACGAAGCGATTTCTTACGCAGACGATCGATACCCGCTTCTTCAAAAATCTCGAGAGATCCTTTCAATGGTGCCAGGCTCAACATGTGCGGCGTTCCAATCTGGAAGGCTCCCGCTGTTGTTGCCGGGGTCAATTGATGGTCCATATCAAACTGTTTATTTTTATCAGAGCTGAACCAACCAGCCAGACCCGGTGCTTCCCCAAGGTGTTTTTCGTGGACATAGATTCCTGCTACAGAACCCGGTCCTGCATTCACGTATTTATAGTTGCACCAGAAGGCGAAATCAGCCCCCCATTCACTCAATGCATGCGGCAACGCGCCGATGGAGTGACAGAGATCGAATCCGATCGTGATTCCACGCTTGTGCGCTTCCTCTGTCAGCCGTTTCATGTCTAACACTTGGCCGCTACGATACATGACACTCGGCAACATGATCAACGCAATTTCATCTGTCATCGCGTCGATGATATCGTCTTCTTCCACGATTCTACCATCTGGACTCTTCACCTGCACGAGATGTTCAGCCGGCTCATACCCTTTCAGCTTCAGCTGGCTTTGCAGAGCGAATATATCAGACGGGAATGTCAGTTCATCCGCTAAAATCTTTGTCTTTTTTCCTTCAGGTTTGTAAAATGTCGCTACCAACTGGTGCAAATCTACAGTCGTGGAACCGGTTGCGATGACCTCTTCAGGCTTCGCTCCGACAAGAGGGGCAGACATCTCACCTAATTTTTCAGACATATAAAACCAAGGATTCTCTCCCTCTGTCCATCCACCGATGCCATATTCTTTCCAGGATTCTTTCAAGTTTTCCAAAGACTTTTCTGCACGTTTGGATAATAATCCAAGAGAATTCCCAATTAAATAGATGGAATCTTCTTTTATATAGAATTCATCTCGGAAGGATGCCAATTCATCTTGTTGATCAAGTTGCAACGCATGCTCTTTGGATGCATCAAATGATTGCTTCCCCATTGGATCGACTCCTTTTCTGTATGTAATTAATTTCACTATACAGTTGAAGTTGACAAAGTGTCAATGACATCATGTCATTGACATTCCGTTCCGCCCTTTATAAAATGAAAGCACCTCTTTAAAAGGATGAAAATAACATGACTGATAAGAACGAGAAACTGACAAAAAGGCAGCTGAAATCGCAACAAACTCGTGAAAACTTGTTAGGTGCAGCGAGCCGCATTTTTATCGAACAGGGATTTCAGAAAACGACCATTACACAGATCATCAAACAAGCCGATACCGGATATGGAACGGCTTATGTTCATTTCAAGAATAAAGACGACATTCTCATAGCGTTAATGGAAGATGTCATGAACAAGTTCTATGAAATAGCTGAATTACCTTTCCGTCCATCCAGCCCAGATGATGCATCAACAATGATTCAAAAACAAGTTCAGATGTTTCTGGAAATGGCGAAAGAAGAACAACAGATGTTATCTGTCGTGGAAGAAGCAATTGGACATTCAGATGCCGTCTATCAAAAATGGAGCGAAATCCGGGAAAGATTCATCCATCGGATTGCAGAAGACATCCGTTTCTCTCAACAAAGCGGGATCGCTTATAAAGATGTGGATGCAGAAATGGTTGGAAGAGGGTGGTTCTTTTCCAATGAAATGTACTTATGGGAGATTGTACGGAACAAACCTGTTTCCATTGAATCCATAGTCCATAACCTTTCAACTATGTATGTGAGAGGCTTATACCGGTAATTTTGAAGGTGACTTGTTAATCGTCATCTTCTTTTTATTTTTTATAGATTCTTTTGCATAGTTTGGAAAAAAGACGGGTAGACAATAAGAAGTATTCCTAACAAAGCAGGTGTTACCCATCGAAGTTAAAATGCCGAAGTCTATAAGAAAATATTTCAAGATGTCCAAGAGACAGCGCTGGGAAGAAATAAACGCTACCTTATGGTTTACCCCAGGCATTTATATTTTTCTAGCCATATTATTAGCCGTCTTTACCTTATTGCTTGATTTGAAAGTGGAACTTAGTCAGTATGTCAATGTGAAATTGACATCAGAAGCCCGTCTAACACGTATACTGGTCAGTACACTGATCGGCGGCATCTTGACGTTGAGCGCATTCACCTTCAACTCCTTACTTGTCGTACTGACGACATTCAGTGGCCAATTTTCACCGAGGATGCTGCTGAATTTCGTGTCTGACAAGAAGACCCAACACGTTCTAGGAATCTTCAATGGTAGTTTCATTTACGTATTGACTGTCTTCCTATTCATCAGTAACACCGATGACGAGCGTTATCTTGCCATCCCGATCATCACCGTTTTCTTAGCATTTTTGACAGCTGTCACATTCATTTATTTCATCAATCATGCTACGACGTGGATGCAGGTTCATAACATCACGGATAATATGAAAGAAATTTCGAAGCGAATCATCAATTTCTCGATTCTAAAAGAAGTCGAGCCGTACCGAAGCACTAAAGAGATGAAGCTGGATGACAAAGAATACCCAAGAGATGGCCATCCATTAGACTCAAAAGAATCGGGATATATCCAGTTGGTCAATTTCGTTAAATTGATTGAGATTGCCAAAAGGGACAATCTTGTGGTCCGATTTGAATACGGTGTCGGGGAGTATGTGTTGGAAGGTGCTCCAATCCTTACCTACTGGAAAGAAAAAGAGACCGCCATCAATGAGCTTGAGTACTTGAAAACCATTGAACTTGGACATAAGCAGACAGAAATTCAAGACCTGGAATTCGGGGTCAATAAACTATCCGAAATTGCCATAAAAGCACTCGGGAATAATGATCCAAAGACTGCTATAAACACAATTCATCAAATGTCGGATTTGTTGACCATCATCGCTCGGTACACACATTTTTCTCCTTTTCTTATTGATGAAGATGAAAACATCCGGATTATTCTTAAAGAGGAGGATTTCGAATATTATCTCTACAGAGGTTTTGCTCATATCCGCCACTATGCGGATCGGAATTGGGTCATCATCACAGAAATCCTATCCTCGTTGAAATCAATGGCTAAATCGATGGATAAAGTCTTTCACAAGGAATTATGGAACTTTGCCGTCCAAACGGTAAAAGGCATTGAAAATCATGAAATCTATTACTTGGATCGGAAGTATCTGCTTTCAGAACTATCCCAACTTTCGACTGCAACGGACATGGAAAGTGAATACCAGGAGCTGGAGAGAGCGTTTGACCGAAAATATGAACAATAACGAAGAGCTTGGAATTCCAAGCTCTTTTTTTCATTACAACACTATCTGTTTTTAATCAGCTGTTTATCTAGTTCACGTACACGGTCATAGGAATCAATTAAACGTTCTGGAACCAACTTCCTTCCTCTCCCCCAGGCATTTTCTTCAATTTCCATCTGAAACTTCTCTTTTTCCTCCTCGCCTCCATACATGAGCTTCCTTAAATTCACTTTCTTTGCTTCAAAATAATACCCTGCCATTCGGTAGACAAGGATCTTAACGAAGTTTTCTTCTGTCTCATTCACTTTAATTTGACTTTTATAGCCATTCACCTGAAGGTAGTTGAATTTTATTGTATTTGTTGAAATGTTATAACTCATAGGTACACTCAATTGGTTGTCAAAATCACAATTGATGTTAAGTCTGAGCTCGCCTAATGTTTCATTTATGATTTTTTCAATCTGCCATATATAAAGCATGGAATGTGACACTTCCTCTCCTCGTCAAACTTGTAGGATATAGAGTTGTAAACATACATTTTAAAGTAGGAATCTATTACTCTATATCCTATCACAATTTATACATACTCTTTATTATTAGGGGCGATTTTGCTCAGTTATTTTGATAGATGCATCAAGATGAGCAAGAAGTATCCTTCCCGAAAATCAAAAAGAGCTTGGTTGGAATTCCAAGCTCTTTTCATTCAATAGGGTATCAGGGTTAATCAATCGTCCCTTTAAATTTTTCTGGTTTCGATACATATCCTTCAATGATATAACCACAATCTGTGCAAATGATGTATTCAATGTTTGAACCGGTACTCAACTTCTTCAATGGAGCCATAACAGCATATCCACTATGTTTTCCCCTGCCTAACTCTTTCCCGCCACACTTCGGACATTCTGAAGTGTCCATAGGTTGTTTCATATACTTACCTCCCAAGTCTGACATTGTCCATTTATGTACCAATATTTACGAATGCCTCTATGGTCGGTTTCACTTTTTATAAATGGAATTCAGATGAACAACTAAATAGACGAGACCAATGATCAAAGGAATAACAGGGAAATAATAAACAGACATTTTCATAAATGCAAGAGGCTTCTCTGGAGTACTTATTTCTCCATACATGACAAGTACTCTTACGGCAAAAAAGAGTATTAGAGAAGTGGAAATGTAAATCGCGGATATCACTTGATTCATCGTTCAAAGCCCCCACCGTTTATTTAAAAGACTTCCTCATTCCAATTATTTCAAAAGCAAGGAATATTAACAATCAAATTTTGTGTAAAGACGAAAAAAAGCAGGCAAACTTTTGCCTGCTTTTCCAACCTTAGTATCTGTGGAATGTATTTGCGTCGAAGTTCTGGAACACGTGTTGGTCGTACATCGGGAATACTTCTTCACCTGTAAGATGATTGATGATGACTTTATTCCGATGCACAGCTAACCCTAGATTGGTCGATCCGACACCATGAGAGTGTGAAATGCCGCTATGGACATAGACTGGATTCGGGATATCCATCCGTAATCGATAGTCAGATTCCACCTCATATCTGCCTTTTTCATCCCATGAGATATAATCCTTCAAACCATTGACGAACGAAGGCACATTCGGGTGATAGCCCGTTCCGATGATGACAACCTCACTATCGATTGTAAAATCTTGCTCTTGCTGCCACTGGTTGCATTGCAGCTCATACGCTCCGTTTTTCTGCTCAATGCCAGTCACTTCTGTCATCGCTTGTAAACGAACTTTCATCTTTCGGCGAGAAACCGTGTTCTCATAGAGCAGATTATAGATATCCGTAACGGTATGTGAACTGATTCCTTTATACAATAGATCCTGTGTCGCAAAGATTTCGTCCTTCTGTTTTTGAGGAAACTCATAAAAATAATTCACATAATCTGGTGAAAATTGCTCGACGCTCAATTTCGATTCTTCCATCGTCAAGAAACTTTGGGAGCGCGTAATCCAGTTCAGCGTGTACTCGTGCTCCATATGATCCTTAAGAAGCTCGCGGAACACTTCTGCCGCACTTTGACCAGACCCAATGACTGTAATCGAATTCGCTTCCTTGCATCGATCTTGTCGATTTAAGTATTCTGCGGTATGGAAAACATCCTGATTTGAAAAACCTCGGAACGTTTTCGGAATGGAAGGCGTTCCCCCTGTACCCAGCACGAGATTTTTACTCTTATAAACGGATGTTTCTTCGGTATGTACGTCCAGTACCGTGACTAAGTAGATTTCATTTTGCTCATCATAATCCAGTTCAATGACTCTCTTACCAAAACTGCAGTTATTCAACTCTTTTGCGACCCATTGGCAATAATCGTTGTATTCCCGCCTCGGAATGTCCAGACGTTGTAAGAAGTAGAAGGGATACAAGCGATTTTCTTTCGCTAAATAGTTCAAGAAGCTGTATCGGCTCGTCGGGTCCGCAAGGGTGACGAGGTCAGCCATGAACGGTACTTGTAGCCTTGTCCCTACAATCAACATGCCCGGATGCCAATCAAATTCCGGCTTCTGTTCGAAAAAGAGTGAGTCGACTTCAGTTCGATCATCAATCAATGCCGCAAGGCTTAGATTGAATGGTCCTATTCCGACTCCTAATAAATCATATACATGGTCCTCCATAAAACTCCCACCTTTATATTTTCTATACTTAAGGTTATCGTTAAATTGTGTAAAATAAAAGTTTTCTAAACAAAAAAAAGACTGTGCTTTGTTTTCAAGCACAGTCTTTCCATCTTATTTCGTAAGGTCGTTCAAGGCGTTCGTCAATGTTTGAACAATGAAATCTAAATCTTCCTCCTCGATATTGAGCGGTGGTGACAAGGTCAAAACGTTGCTGTAGCCGTCAACCGTCACACCATTCTTCCCAATGATCAGCTTGTTCTTTTTACACGTCGCAATCACTTCATTCAGTTTACTTACTTCAAGAGGCTGTTTCGTTGCTTTATCCGCCACCATTTCAATACCGATCAGTAATCCTTTTCCTCTTACGTCACCCACATATGGATGGTTTTGAAGCTTTGTCTCCAAATCATTTTTCAGACGATCACCCAACTGTTGAGAACGGGCAAAAAGCTTCTCATTTTCCATGATTTCGATGTTCTTCAATGCTAATGCACATGCTGCCGGGTTGCCTCCAAACGTATTGATGTGCCGGAAATAATCATATTCTTCCGTTCCTTTGAATGCTTCATAAATTTCTTTCTTAACGGCAGTGGCCGATAATGGTAGATAAGCAGAGGTGATTCCCTTCGCCATCGTAACGATATCCGGCTGCACTCCGTAGTTCTGGAATCCGAATGGCGTTCCGGTACGTCCGAAACCACAGATGACTTCATCGACAATCAATAATGCACCGTGCTTCTCGCAAATCTCTTTTACCGCCTTCATATATCCATCTGGTGGAACGAGGATACCACCTCCAGTAATGATAGGCTCCATGATCATCGCCGCCACGGTTTCACTAAGCTCCCACGTCATCGTTCGGTCGACTTCCTGGACGCATGCCATATCATGCGCGTTCTCTATATCCGCATCCGGCATGCGATACGTATCAGGAGGGGAAACATGCAAGAATCCTGTTGCGAGTGGTTCATATTTATACTTACGTTGCGCCTGCCCTGTGGCTGCCAGGGATCCCATCGAGTTGCCGTGGTACGCCCGGTATCGCGATATGAATTTGTAACGGCTGTGCTCACCTCGTTGTTGATGGTATTGTCGAGCGATTTTGAACGCTGTTTCGTTCGCTTCTGAACCGCTATTGGAAAAGAAGATGACGTAATCTCCACCGAGCATTTCATTCAATTTCTCTGCAAGTTTGACTGCAGGGACATGACTGTGGGTCAGCGGGAAATACGCCATTTCTTTCAATTGCTCATAAGCCGCTTCCGCCAGTTCTGTCCTGCCATAACCGACATTGACACACCATAATCCTGCCATGGCATCCAAATAGCGGTCACCGTTGATGTCGGTCACCCAGGCCCCTTTGGAACTGGACACCACCATCGTCGTGTTCGGGTTGTGAGGCTTCATGGAATGCCAGACATACTGCTCATCTTTTTTCAAAACATCTTGTGTTTGATCGACTTGATGAACCATGGTACGCCCTCCTTTTTTAATACTCGAATCGAGATGTAATCATTTTCTTGCGTGTGTAAAAGTTGATCCCATCTTTTCCGTTGACATGGAGATCCCCGTAAAACGAGTCCTTCCATCCGGAGAATGGGAAGAAAGCCATTGTCGCTGGAACGCCGATATTGATCCCTAGCATGCCCGCATCTGCTTCTTCGCGGAATTTTCGTACAGCTGCGGCATCTTTTGTATAAAGAGTCGCCCCATTACCGAATCGTGACTTACGGAGATACTCAAGTCCACCATCCAAGTCTTCAGCGCGCAGCAAACTTAATACGGGCGCAAAAATCTCCTCTTTTGCAATCGTCATGTCTGGTGTAACATGATCAAAAATCGTTGGTCCAAGGAAATTCCCATCTTTCATGTCGGCCATTTCTCTTCGACCATCACGGATGAGATCGGCACCTTCATCCACACCTTTCTCAATGTAACCAAGTACCTTTTGACGATGAGCTTCTCGGATGATTGGCGTGAGAAGAACCTCTTCATCCATACCATTACCGATGGTCAACTCATCCGCTTTTTTGCGAAGAGCGTCTACGAACGGATCATTATCACCCACGACTACGACTGCGCTACACGCCATACAGCGCTGTCCGGCACTTCCAAAGGTTGAGCTGATGATATTTTGAACGGCTTTTTCCATATCTGCATCCGGCATGACGACGTGATGATTCTTTGCACCTGAAAGAGCTTGAACCCGCTTCCCTTCTTTCGCTGCCTGCTCGTAAACGTATTTGGCTACAGGCTGTGAACCGACGAATGAAATCGCCTTGATGTCTGGGTGTTCAAGGAGTCCATTCACAACGTCATGTGCGCCATGGACGATATTGAACACACCATCCGGGATGCCCGCTTCCGTCAAGAGTTCTCCGAGACGATTTGCCAAGATGGGCGTGCGTTCAGAAGGCTTCAAAACGAATGTATTTCCGCAAACGATTGCGAGCGGGAACATCCATAGTGGAACCATCATCGGGAAGTTGAAAGGCGTGATTCCACCGACGACACCAAGTGGATAACGGAACATTTCAGAATCGATTTCTTCTGCAATATTGGACAACGTTTCTCCCATCAAATGAGTAGGTGCACCGGCTGCAAATTCTACACATTCGATGCCACGTTGTATTTCACCGTATGCTTCTTTATAGGCTTTCCCGTTTTCCTGCACAATCAAGCGCGCGAGCTCTTCATGGTTCTCAGTCAGAAGGTAATGGAATTTATACATGACACGTGCGCGTTTCGGAACCGGGACGTTCTTCCATGATTGGAACGCTGTATTTGCAGCCTTCACTGCTCCATCGAGATCTTTTTTATTCGAGATGGGCACTCTGGCCAATAATTCACCCGTTGCAGGATTCGGTACTTCTAATGTGTCAGACCCAGATGATGCTACCCACTGTCCATTGATATAGTTTTTCAACTCTTTCGTATCGCTTTTCGTTACCGTCATTTCACTTACGCCTCCTTTAAAAATCGAAAGACTTTCTTTCATTATCTAAAATTTGGCATCCTGATACATTAGACATAATGTAAAATCATCACTTCTTACTTCAACACATACTGCCCAATCCTTAACTCATCACCTGATCATCTGTTTTGACATTTTGCTCATTTCCAGATCCGTTCAGGTACTCATGGGCGAATAGCATCAATTCAATGGCAAGACGTTTTTCAGAATTAGACATAAAATCTTCTCCGAGCAATTTTTCCAACTTCTCAATTCGGTAATAGAGCGTTTGACGTACGACATAAAGTTGTTTGGCCGTTTCTTTCTTCGATCCATTACAAGAAAGATACACCTTCAACGTTTGTAGCAATTTACCGTTATACTTCCGGTCGTATTCAATGACTGGTTGCAAGTATTCCGAAATCATCTCCTGAAATTCATTCTGCGTTTTAAATAGACTGATGACACGATGCATATGTAAGTCTTCATAATACATACATAACCGATCCGGTTGGATCTTCTTTTGGAGTTTTAGTGTTTCTGAAGCCGTTAGATAGGCGGTTCCAACCTTATTCAAATGCTCTGTATATTGTCCTACCGCTATCCTCTTGATTTGGAAAGCATGTTTTTTTAGAAAATCGGTGTTCATCACCCGGTCCATTCCTTGACTTAAACGTTGTTTCCACGCTCCGTCTCCTCTTAGATTCAAAAGGATGTAAACCGCATAACCATGCCGATCGGTCGAAATGAGATGAAACCCTTGCTGTTCAAAAATGGAACGGATGAAGAGGTTCAAGTACGTTCGATCCGAATTGGAGATGCTAGGTGGCAATTTACAAATGGCTACCGTTGCACCATAGACTTTCATTTTCCCTTCGTAATAGACGAGATTGACTAATGATTCCTGCTCGCTGTACTCACCATCCACCCATCTCGTAATCCATTCGTTTTTTTCCGTTCTTCTTTTTTCTTCTACATACAGCTCTCGTAAGAACAGTTGGGCAAGTGCAGTTGTCGTCCGATCCAATATGAGCAGATCGAATTCGTTGATTTCTCTTTCGGTTGAGAACAGAAAGAGTTCTCCGAAGTGACGCTCCATCACATTCACAGGACGTTTAGCGACAAACGGGGAGTCATAGGGCAGCTGTTGCAGGGCTTCCCGGCTCTTCCGTTCTTCATTCACTTCGGGTACATAGAGATCCTTTTCATCGGACGTCTTCATAATGACTTGCAAACCCGTATACTCGTGCATCAGCTTCAGCATTTCTTGACTGTTTTCAATCGTTAACAGCTTTTGGTTGAGTTTAAGAGAATATTGTTCAAGGTCCTGTATCGTCTGGTAGTGCTGGTTGATCAACTGCGCATGGATATCCTGGGTAATGTTGACGAATTGGACTTCCTCCATGAAAAGAATGATCGGAAATCGATTGCGGTCAGCAAGTTCGATGACACTTTCCGGTATCGTTGAAGTATACGTTCCGATTTCGATGCACAAACCCGCTGCTCCGCAATCAATCAATTGTTGTAAGAAATCCAATAATAAATCATCGTTTTCTTTCCAAACGATTCCCGTCGATAAAATCAGTTCGTTCCCATTCAAAAGCTTTTTGATGTTCGGCACTTCGACGACATGAACCCACTTCACCTGTCGAGTAAGTCCTTCAAATCCAGCAATCACCTTTGTCTTTTCAAAGTGTTTACGGTTCAATATATCCTTCACTGCTAAACTCGATTGGTGCTGCACGATAGGAACACTCCGATCTTTTTGAAGCGAGAATTTTAGGATATTCAGTAGATCACTTTTGTTACTCAGGAACTGTTCATTGGCAGATACTTTTCCAAGATATTCAGCATGCGGTTGAAAGAATCCTGCTCGTGAAAATCGTCAGAATGCCAATTCCTGAAAATCCATGTCGCCAATTCCTGGGGGGTATTGAAGAATTCACCACTCGAGTCTGCCTTACGAAGCATATAACGGCCGTTATCCTCATCAATGACCACTTCACATGGAAACACACTTTCTTTGCACTTCAAGGAAAACTCCATCGAAGTTCCTCCTTTTCGTTTTCAGAGCACCGGTTCTAAAAACTCACATACAAGTATCCTTATTTTTGATGGAATAGCAGATTTGAGAAGTACTTTCTTCCATCAGCTGTTTTGATATGGAGGATGTCGGTATCGTCTTTTCCTTTTTCAAAAGTGACGAAAGCGCCGCTCAAATTCTCCTTCACATCTTTAATCTTGTACCCCTTTTCAAGCATCAAGTCGATCTGTTCCCTTTCCAAGACATACTCTGCATATTCGGTCAACTCAGCTCCTCCTCTTCCAATCTCTTATCTGCAGCTCCTGGTTCGGAGAGTTGGTTCCGCCTCCTTTTACAGAAGCTGCATACAAGAGGTAAGTTCAAAGATACATAGTTTTACTTTGCGTCCTTCAATTTCACCGGAACCTTTTCATCATCCAAATTCCAATTGCGCCCTACCGTAATGCCGAGGAATCGTTCATCACTCGGATCTTCAATTTCCGCTTGCTTATATTTGTTGAAATACCAATACTTACAAAGGACGTAGTAGCATGCGCCCCCTAAGATGAAACCGATGAGGAAAGAGTAGCTTGGATAGAAGTAGGAAACGACTGCACCTACTACCCAGGAAATGAAACCGGCGATGTTCACCCCACCAGCATATTTAAATTGGCCTTCTGATTTATAAAGATCGTACACATTCACTCTACGTTTTCTCAATAAGTAATAGTCAGCGAATAGGATACCGACAATGGCGGACAGAATTCCACCAACAATCAGCAAGACAGGGATGATGATGCCGAACAAACTCCATGGCTGGACGACTGTCCCGACGACTCCAGCTGCGAAAACCCCTGCCCAAAACGGGAACTTAGGACCTCCGACATTGGAGAAAATTGTAGCGGCGGGAACGATATTCGCCGATATGTTCGTCGACCATTGAGCAAGGACAATCATGAGTAGTAAGACGCCAAGTACAACACCAGTTGCGGTCTCTTGGAGAGCAATGACCGGGTCATAATTTTGCACAGCGATATATGCTACCGCACCGATGATGATCATGAAAGTCTGGGTCAGAGGCAAAGCTATTAAACTACCGATGATGGCTCCTTTGTTACGTTTAAACCAATTCCGTTCAAAGCTCGGTGCTTTGATGAAGCGGGAGATGGAAGGTATATCTGCTGACAAGGTTGCCCAGAAGCCCATATTACTGAAGATGACAACTAAGAATGCCGTAAACGCTTCAGCTCCTGTCACCGGGTTCTCTGTCCACGTCCATACATTTCGACCTTCTGCTGCTGCAGTACCGGATAGCTCCAAGAACATCCAAATGGAAATCAGGATGATTGTCGGAGCTGCCATATCGGCAAAGCGTTCTACCGCCTTGATTCCGAGTGCTGTATTCAACAACTGAACGAAAGCGAAAATGAAGAAACAAGCAAGCCAGTTGTTGAACTCAAACAACATGCCCAAAATTCCGTTCATAGCAGTCGCACCAAAATACGTATTGATCCCGAACCACATGGATGCAGCTACGCCACGAACAATGGACGGAATGTGCGTACCCATCGTACCGAATGGCGCACGCATATAGACCGGAAAGGAAAGCCCATGTTCAATACCGATATCCGCAATCAAAGCGATGAACAATCCTATCGCAACCGATCCGATGATGGTCCCTAAAATGACCAGTGGCAGTGGAAGCGAAATGACGCCCGCTCCACCGATTGCAAATGTCGCAAGAACCACAACCATACCGACCCACATGAAGGAAAAGCCAAGTGTTGTAATCTTTCTTCCGTCCTGACCAATCGGTAATAGGTCAGGGGATTTCAAATAACTTTCTCTTTTACTCAATACAATCACTCCTTATACCCTTTCTCAACTGCAACCGGCGTGCACGGTTGTGACCCCAAAAGCGAAGCACATGACTCGGGCTTTCAGGGTCACTCCCCCTCCTTTCTACTCAACTTTTAATCGCTATGGACATGTATCAAATGGTCAGCTTATCATCAACTGGATTCAACAGTTGATTATAGCGTGCACGCTTCAAATAGTTCCCTTTCCCAGGTTTTCCGACGAACTTCTTATCCTTGATGACAAACTCACCTCGAGAGAGGACAGAAACCGGCTCTCCAGTCACTTTCATTCCTTCGAATGCGTTGTAATCGACCGCCATATGATGGGTCTTCGCTGAAATCGTCCGCTCCACATTCGGGTCGAAAATGACGAGATCCGCATCCGCTCCAACTGTGATGGTACCCTTCTTAGGGAACATGCCGAACAGCTTTGCATTCCGGGTAGACATGATGTCTACGAACTGGTTCAGCGTAATTCTTCCTTTTTTGACGCCTTCTGAGAAGAGAATGGATACGCGATCCTCAATCATCGGTCCTCCGTTCGGGATTTTCGAGAAGTCTCCTTTACCAAGATCCTTTTGTCCTTTGAAGTCGAACGAGCATTGGTCCGAGCCGAGCGTCTGTAATTGACCGTTTTTCAACGCATTCCAAAGGACATCCTGGTTCCACTTTTCTCTCAGTGGAGGAGACCAGACATACTTCGCCCCTTCGAAATTCGGTTTCTCAAGGTACGTTTGATCCAACACTAAATACTGAGGGCATGTTTCTCCCCAAACGTCGTATCCTTTGTTTCGTGCTTCTGCAATTTTGTACACAGCTTCTGCACAAGAGACATGGACAACATAAAGTTGCGAATGAGCAAGGCCCGTCAATTGAGCGGCTCTTCCAGTCGCTTCCCCTTCTACTTCAGGTGGTCGGGTTAGTGCATGATAAATTGGATCGGTATTGCCTTTATCCAATGCTTCCTTGATCAGATAATCGATGACATCCCCATTTTCCGCATGTACCATGACGAGACCACCTTGTTCTTTTGCCATGACAAGCGTGCGGTACAACGTTTCATCATCCGCTTGGAATACATTCTTATACGCCATGAAAACTTTGAAGGAAGTGATCCCTTCTTTGTCCATGATGGTTGGAAGCTGATTCAACACGTCTTGATTCAACTCAGAAATCATCAGATGGAAGCTGTAGTCGATGACCGCTTTGTCTTTAGATTTTTCATGCCAAACATCAATGGCGTTTTGGAGGGGTTCTCCTTTATTGGTGAGACAGAAGTCGATAACAGTTGTTGTCCCACCAAAAGCGGCCGCCATCGTTCCTGTTTCAAAATCGTCCTTTGAAACGGTCCCACCAAATGGCATTTCCAGATGGGTATGCGGGTCGATGCCACCAGGGAACACATAACATCCCTTTGCATCAATGATCTCTGCTCCTTGGGTATCTAGATTTTCACCGATGGCTACTATACGTTCATTTTCAATCATAATTTCTGCACAATACGTATCTGAAGCAGTGACAATCGTTCCGTTTTTAATGATTTTTTTCATTTTTTCAGGCTCCTTTCAAAAATGAATGAAGTTATTTGACGATGTTCGCTTTTCCATCCTGAACGCCACTAAGGATTGCTTGACGTTCGTTCCAGGTCATTGGCGGGTGTTCACTTTCGATCTCAATCATATCGATCGCACCATCGACTGGACACACAATCGAGCAAAGGTTACAACCGACACAGTCCTCTTCTCTTACTTCCAAATAGGCGTTTCCATGTCCATCCTGCAGCATATCGATACATTGATGAGATGTATCCTCACAGGCGATATGGCATTTGTTACAGTTGATGCAAACATCATTATTGATTCGCGCAACGATTTTGTAGTTAAGATCGAGATTTCCCCAGTCGGAATATTTCGGTACTGATTGCCCAACAAGATCGCGTGCTGAAGCAATCCCTTTCTCATCAAGGTAGTTGTTCATACCATCGATCATATCTTCAACAATCCGGAATCCATGGTGCATGGCAGCTGTACAAACTTGAACGTTTGAAGCTCCCATAAGCATGAACTCGACCGCATTTTGCCAATTGGACACACCGCCCATACCTGAGATCGGTACGTTGATGCGTGGATGACGTGCACATTCTCCGACCATGTTCAAGGCAATCGGCTTAACGGCCGGACCACAATATCCACCATGTGCACCTTTCCCGCCGACATGCGGAATCGTATTCCACGAGTCAAGATCGACTCCAGCCAGGCTGTTGATCGTATTGATCATACTGACCGCGTCTGCTCCTCCGCGAACGGCGGCTTCAGCGGTTGCGGTAATGTCGGTGATATTCGGTGTCAATTTTACAATGACGGGTGTCTGGGCAGCTTCCTTCGCCCAATACGTCTGCTTCTCCACAAGTTCAGGAACTTGACCAGAAGCCGATCCCATTCCTCTCTCAGCCATTCCGTGCGGACATCCGAAGTTCAGCTCGAGTCCATCGACCCCGACTTCTTCGACCTTTTTGACGATTTCATGCCATTTCTCTTGTTTTGGCTCTACCATTAAAGAAGCTACGACCGCATGGTTCGGAAACCTTTTCTTTGTTTCATAGATTTCCTTCAGATTGACTTCCAGTGGCCGGTCTGTAATCAACTCGATGTTATTGAAACCCGCTACCCGCTGCCCATTGAAACTGACCGCTGCAAATCGGGATGTGACGTTCAAAATCGGTTCTCCAAGCGTTTTCCAAACTGCTCCGCCCCATCCAGCTTCAAATGCCCGTTGGACTTGATAACCGGAATTCGTCGGTGGTGCCGATGCGAGCCAAAATGGGTTTGGAGATTCAATGCCAGCTAAGCTCGTTCGTAAATCTGCCATTCATATACGCCCCTTTCTTCTCTCGGTTCATTCACTTCCTCTATACGGTCAACGATTCTTGTTTATATTGCTGATGGATGGCGTATGCCACTTTTTTCCCTTGTTGGGCCGCAGTCACGACCATCGCTTCACCTTTTCCTTTACCAAAGACCAAGTCTCCACAAGCGAACACTTTCGGATTCGACGTGCGATATGTTTCAGAAACTTGGACGACGCCATCGGCATGCTCTAATTCGAATTGTTCGATCAGACTGAGATGTCGTGTTTGACCAATCGCTTTGATGACCGCGTCGACTGGAATCATGAAATTCGATCCTTCTACCGGTTTTGGTCGTCTTCTTCCGTCTGTTCCTGGTTCACCAAGTTCCATCCTCATACATTCGATCGCCCGGACTTTTCCACCAGCATCTCCATGAATCTTGACCGGTTGGGTCAGCCATCTGAACTCCACGCCATCCTGCTTTGCGAATTCATATTCGAAATCATAAGCCGTCATTTCTTCATGCGTCCTTCGATAGAGGATTTTGACATTTTCAGCACCCAATCGAACAGAACAGGTTGCACCGTCAATCGCGGTATTTCCTGCGCCGATGACCACAACATTTTTTCCGACGAATTGGTCGGTGAGTGGTTTGGTTTTCGTATCTTTCACAAACTCAATCGCATCATAGACACCATCGAGTTCTTCTCCTTCAATACCAAGGTTCGGTACAGAGGACATCCCGACAGCCATAACGACTCGATCATAATTGGAAAGAATCTCTTCAGCCGGTATATCCTTACCGACAGCTGTATTCGTCTTGATTTTGACATCGAGACCCTTTACTTGATCGACTTCCCAATACGAGATTTTTTGCGGTAGACGGAAGGATACGATTCCATACGTATTCAAGCCTCCAGCTTGCTCTGAAGCTTCGTAGATCGTCACATCGTATCCAAGACGAGCCAGTTCACGAGCTGAAGAAAGCCCTGCAGGTCCTCCTCCAATGACCGCAACGTTTTTACCATTGCTCTTACCTTTTTGAAAAAGAACCTGGTCATTCTGAATCGCCCAATCTGTGGCGTGTCGTTGAAGGTTACCGATCATGATGGGTTTCGTAGAATGATTCAGAACGCATGCCCCTTCACAAAGCTCATCAGTCGGACAAACCCTCGCACAACTCGCTCCGACAGGATTGGCGTCCATAATCGTTGTCGCAGAACCTTTCATGTTCCCAGAGGCGATTTTCTTGATGAACTTCGGAATATCGATCCCTGTCGGACAAGCTGTAATGCATGGTGCATCATAGCAATACAGGCAGCGGTTCGCTTCTTCAACCGCTTCCCTGTTCGTCAAAGCTGGCTCAACTTCATTAAAATTACGGGACAAATCAGTCAATGAAATATGGAATTTATCCGTATTCGGCAATTGTAAGGCCCCCTTTAGGAGTAGTCTCGTTTATCCATTCTTTCGTCATGTAAAATTAAGAAGCTGACTTGATCTTTGAGTAAACCATCACACACCTTTAAAGAAACTGACGTATTGTCATGGTGTGAAGGAAGTCTCTGCTTAGAAAAAGTCAGCTTACGATTTACTTATGGTAGTAATGCCGTCATTTCTCCATATGTTTCTGGTCGACGGTCACGATAAAATTGCCATAAATCCCGTACTTCACGTATCATTTTCTTATTCATTTCACCAATGATTACTTCATCCTGATCACGACTGCCCATCGCAACAAAACTTCCTCGAGGGTCTACGAGGTAAGATTGTCCATAAAATTCTCCCATATTCCAGGGACCTTCTGTGCCGACACGATTGATCGCCCCGAGGTAATATCCGTTGGCGACCGCGTGTGCAGGTTGCTCAAGCTTCCAAAGATATTCAGACAACCCTGCGACTGTTGCTGATGGATTGAAGACCACCTCAGCCCCTTTCAATCCAAGGAGTCGTGCTCCTTCAGGAAAATGACGGTCATAACAAATATAGACACCCACTTTTGCGAATGCGGTATCAAATACCGGGTAGCCCATGTTCCCCGGCTTGAAATAGTATTTTTCCCAGAATCCGCAGCCTTCGTCTCCTACTTTTACATGAGGGATGTGCTGTTTTCTGTATTTTCCAAGGTAGGATCCATCTGCATCAATGACAGCAGCCGTATTGTAATAGGTTGCGATGCCTTCTCGTTCATAGATGGGAAGGACGATGACGACACCTAACTCCCGGGCAAGTGACATGAATTGTGCAGTGGTTGGTCCGTTTGGAATTTCTTCAGCAGAGTCATACCATTTCGAATTTTGTTCTGCGCAAAAATAAGGACCATAAAAGATCTCCTGCAAGCAGATGATCTGCGCACCTTTCTCGGCAGCTTCCCGAACCAGTTTAATGTGCTTTTCAATCGATTTTTCCTTATGAACAGATACCGGCTCATTCCCGTCTACGTCATGTTTTGCCTGGATCAACCCAATCTTCACTAAATCTGACATTCACAATTCCTCCTTTAAAAATCTGAATTGATATGTAGTGTTTCATTGAAAACATGCTATTTTGACAGAATTATTTGAATCTTAAGTCTATTTTACGATGTCGAAAGAAAGTTTACATTTGACATAGTGTCAAAAAATGATTTTAGCTTGTTGTTCATTCTGTAAAAGTCGATGGATAAAAATGGGGAATTATGGGCTAATTGATGATGATTTTCAGTGGTGATGGGGTGGTGTGGTTTCGCCTGGTTAGATGTAGAAACAGGCTCTGTAAAGCAAAACATATCATACCTATTCTGAGAAGATTGTAGAAATTTTTCCGAAATAAACTGTTTTTTTGTCGTTTCGTTCATTTTTGATGAAATGCTCTCCCTCTTTTTAACTTTGTGTTAAAGTTAGAAGAAAATTGTACCATTTCTACCGGGGATAGGAGATGTTCGTGCAATGAACTGGATCATTATCATAACCGTATTCATGGGCGGTGTGGCGGTCGCTGTCCAAGCAAGCATAAACGGTGGACTCGGAAAACAGATCGGTGTTATTGAAGGTGCATTCCTGTCATTTTTGATTGGGACAGTTTCGCTGCTGATCATTATGCTTGTCTTTGGAAAGGGGAATATCCTCCAAGCAAGCACGGTTCCAAAGTGGCAACTTACCGGAGGAATCCTTGGAGCATTCTATGTATATACGATGGTCTTATCAGTGCCAAGAATTGGCGTAGCTGCTGTTCTGGTCACTGTGATCGCCGCTCAACTTATCGCAAGTTCTTTAATCGATCATTTCGGACTTCTAGGTGTTAAACAGATCCCGATTGATGGTCAACGGATATTCGGCTTCATCTTATTACTTGCAGCGCTCTTTTTCATAACAAAAAAATAATAATACATATCTAAAGGGAGCCCTAAGCTTAAGGGCTCTTTTTTTATTGGCGGTTTTCGTAAATTCTGTTGATCTTGATTTCCGATCTAGGTGCTCGAAATGCATACTTGTTTCAAATATTTGGAAGGATAATCAGTAACGTTATGTATGGTAAAGGAGCTTTTCTAATGAGACTGAGACGACATTGGCAAAAGCAAGCGAAACAAAACCAGAAGGATTCTAACAACTCTAATACTAATCAGGAAAAAACCGAACTCTCAACGGACCTGAAAAAAAACGAAACGGCCTTGAAGGATATATTTGTAGATTGCCAGGACATCGTCTATCACACGTATCAATATAGTAAAGAGTTCAAAGAACAGGCTTTGGTCGTTTTCTGTGAAACGATTGTACAGAATGAAAAGGCGAATCTATTGAAAGAGGTCATGCAAGACCTCGTGACCCATGAAGTCGGTCCAGCAACTGAAGTAGACCTATTTGATGTCAAACGGTTCTTCATCAAACATGGTGTAAGTTCTCGAGCTTTTGAATTGGTCGAAATGCAAGAAGAAGTCCGCGACAAGATACTTGAAGGTCATATCGTCATCCTTTTCCATAATTGGAACAAAGCATTGGCCTTCGATGTGTTTTCAGTCGAAAAGAGATCGGTTGGCGAGCCTCAGAATGAAGTGTCGATCATCGGTCCACGCGAAGGTACGATCGAAAATCTGACAAAGAACATCGGGCTGATTCGGTCACGGTTGAAAACCGAGAAATTGAAATTTACGATAAAAAATCTCGGAAACAATACAAAATCGAAAGCTGCCTATGCTTACCTGGAAGGCGCTGTACCAGAAGATACGTTAAAAGAGTTCAAAAAGAAATTTGAAAAAGTCAATGAAGAAGAAATTCTGGAAACCTCCTATTTCGCTGAGCTTTTTGAAGACTCGACGTTTTCTCCTTTTCCGCAATATCGGACGACCGAACGACCGGATGTTGCCGTATCAGCTTTATTAGAAGGGAAAATCATCGCCTTATTGGACGGGACACCGACCATTTTGATTTGTCCTGGCTTATTTACGGAGTTTTTCCAATCCCCTTCTGATTATTATCAAAGAACGATTTTTTCATCACTGATCCGCTCGCTTCGGATTATCGGCTTCATTATCAGTCTGACGTTACCGAGTATTTATATCGCTTTGTCCACTTTCCATACCGAATTGATCCCAACCGTGTTGTTGATGGCGATCTTGGATACACGTGAAGGCATGCCTTTTCCAGCCTTAGTAGAAGCACTTATCATGATCTTCTTTTTCGAATTGCTCCAAGAAGCGGGGTTACGGTTGCCCAGACCGATCGGTTCAGCAGTCAGTATTGTCGGTGCTTTGGTCATTGGAGACGCAGCCATCAATGCCGGAATCGCGTCTCCAATGATGGTCGTAGTTGTCGCACTGACAGGGATTGCGTCTTTCTCAATCCCACAATACGACTTTGGGACGTCCGCACGTATTCTCCGAATACCATTGATGTTTGCTGCCGCGGTATTGGGCGGATTCGGATTGATGATCGGTTTTCTGCTCATCTACTTACATTTAGCTGGTCTACGTTCATTGGGGCAGCCGTATTTCGCACCGCTTGGTCCTATCCGAAGAGGTGTGTTATACGAATTCCTTTTCCGCTCACCATTATCAGTTCAATTAAGACGACATCAACGTGATGATTTAAGCCCGAATTCCAAAATGAAATAAGGTGTTTTAGTGATGTATTGTAGAAAGTGGATTGCCATATGTTTGTTGTTCAGCTCCACTTTTTTATTAAGCGGATGCTGGGATCATAAAGAATTGCCGATTTATGGTTTCGTTCAAGCGATTGCTCTTGATCTTTCTGAGGAAAATGAGAACATGCTTGAATTGACAACTCAATTCATCAAACCTGCCCCCAAGATCGGAAGTGCAGGCGGAGGTGGCGATAAAGCGTTCGTAAACATTGAAACCCGTGGTGACAGCGCATTTGAAGCGATCCGAGATATTACGAATCGTTTAGGTCGAAAAGCTCAATGGAGTCACACGAGAATCATCTTAATCAGTGACGAACTAGCAGAATCTAGGCATATCGGTGAGATGCTCGAATTTTTCTATCGAGATCATGAGCCCCGTCTGTTGATCAATGTAGGGGTTACAGAAGGAAAAGCGAAAGAATATTTGGAAGGCAAACCGTTTATTGAAAACACGATGAGTCAACAATTGAAAGAAGTAGGTAAAGCTGCACACAGATTCAGTTCCAAAACAATGGAAGTGAACCTTTTATCATTAGGTAGGCAAATGAACAGCGAATTACAAACGAGCAAAATGCCCTACTATAAACAATCTGAGGAAGGTGAGCCTTTTGTATCTGGACTTGCCACTTTTCGAAAGGGAAAAATGACCGGGCAAATTACTCCACTCCAAACGGAAGCATTGCTCATGCTGTTGAACGAATATGGATCCGGTATCGTTGAAATACCTTGTAAGAATGATGCTGGATTAAAGGAAACCGTTGAAGTAGCCAGTGCTAAAACTAAAATGAACACTCAAGCTAAGGAGCAGGAAACTTCCGTCCAGATTGCCATCACGCTTGAGGGAAGTATCGGTGAATTGAAATGCACGTCAATTGATAAAAGTGAAAAGGTCGATCAATACAACAAAAAAGTGGAGAAAGTCGTCTTAGACAATGTGGAACAAACACTTAAACAGATACAAGAGGATCAAATCGACCTAATCGGCCTTGGGAATGAAATCTATCGTAAGGATCCGAAACAATGGATGAAGATCAAAAAAGAGTGGCCACAAATTTTCAGTAAAGTGGATTTCGATGTCAAAGTGAGCATGAACATCGTTAACTCCGGAGCAGACATTGGCAAACCATTTTTTAAAGAATAAGAGGTGTTGAGGATGTCCGAACACATAATCATTATGGTGATTGTCTACCTGCTATTGGGGTATACCCGTCTATTGGATCGGACGAAGCATCAACGTAAAGAAAACATCTTTTATATGGGTGTCCTTCTCCTCTCCTTCTATTTAAGCCTTCTGTTCGTTACAGGGACAGATGGATTTAACTTAAATGACCTTTTGGATTGGCCATTCGAGATGCCCGCCAGGGGAATATTGAAATTTTTCACCTCTTAAAATTAAGGGTGGTATACCATGCGTAAAGTTGAATCAGTCGGCAATTGGCAGATCATCATTTTATTTCAAGCATTCATTACCGGGTCCTCTATCCTCAATATTCAAGGACCTTTGATTGGTATTGCCCAAAATGGGGCATGGATCTCCATCCTGATCATCAACGCTTTCTCTTTTCTTATCCTGGCCCTGATCTTACGTCTCCATGAACGCTACCCTGATGAATCCTATATCCAGTACTCAAAAAAACTATTAGGGAAACCACTGGCGTTAATCCTTGGCGTACCATTCTTATTGCTCTTGTTTCACTTCAACGCAAACATCACCTATGGAATGGGGCAGTTCTTCACGACTTCGATGATGAAAGAAACGCCATTGTATGTGTTTCATTTTCTCATATTGATGGTGGCTGGATTGACGGTCCGATCAGGTGTCGAAGTGATGGCTAGGATGTTCAACGGGCTTCTCTTCTTCGTCCTCTTCATTATCTTGATGATTTTCCTTTTGAACATCACACATTATCATCCGGAATTCCTATTGCCAGTCGTTCCGGACGGTTGGAAGCCGGTCATACACGGAGCTTATGTCGGGTTTGGATTCCCCTATATGGACATCATGTATTTTGCGATGATCTTACCTTTTTTAAAAATGGAAAAGGATAAGCCCTTCAAACGGTGGATGTATGCGGGACTCTTATTCAATGGATTGATTCTCGCCTTTACCATTGTTGCATCCATTATGATTCTTGGGCCGATTGCTATGAGTGAGAAGTTTCCGATCTATCAAGCTGCAAGAATCATTGAAATCGGTGAGATCATCCAGCGGGTTGAATCGGTTTTTGGAATGGCTCTGATCATCGGATCTTACATGAAGATCACCTTGATGCTCTTCATCATCAATGAGGTGATGACGCAGTTGTTCAATCTGTCTGACAAACGGGCATTCGTCTTCCCGAACGCTCTCCTTGTCTTCCTCTTCTCCTTGACGATGTATGAAAATGAAGTGGAGCTAGGGGAAAGCGGTTCGATCATGGAAACTATTCTCGCGTTCTTCTTAGCTTTCGTCCCACTCGTCATTGTTACAATCAGGAGTCTTTTTAAAAGGCAGTCTTCATAAAGATTTAATTTTTGAGATGGAGGTTGTCTGATATACTTTATTTAAAAGTAAAGGAGTGTTGAAAGTGGCAAATTTATACCCATACATATTCAGTGAGGATGCTCGCAAGCAAGCCGAATTTTATGCCTATGCTTTGAACGGTGAGGTCGTCAGTGTACAAACATTTGAACAAGCTCCTAATGTCGATGAGTCCATCAAAGATAAAGTCATGCACCTGACGCTGAGTGCTGCCGATCAGATCTTTTTCATGGCAGATGCAGTGCAAGAGCCAGTTCGATTAGGGACACAAATCAATTTGGTTCTCGAATATAAAACAGAACAAGAAGCACATGTTGTTTTCCAAAAGCTTTCAGAAGACGGCAAAGTATTAATGCCATTTGAAAAGATGTTCTGGGGAGCAATGTTCGGTCGGGTAGAAGATAAATTCGGCCTGACGTGGCAGATTTCAACGGAACACGATTAATAAGATGTAAAAAACGGACCTGGCCAGGTCCGTTTTTTCGTTCATTTGTTATTGTTATCGAGATAGCTCGAGATGAGTTTCTGGTCTATGCTACGAACATGCAGATCTCTTTGTGGAAAAGGAATCTCGATGTTGTTTTTGTTCAAAAGATGATAGATTCTGAAGTTCAGATTACTCTTGATCTGGATGACATATTCCGGATTGGAGATCCAGATGAATAATTCAAAATCGAGAGATGAATCGCCAAAGCCCGTGAAGTTCACATAAGGAGGCGGCTGCATCAATACGGTTTCTGATGCTTCAAACTCCTCCTGAGCAGCTTCCAACAAGACTTCCCTCACCTGCTCGACGTCAGAGCCGTAGGCGACACCAATCGGAATGACGAGTCGTAGCCTAGGGTCACCATACGACCGGTTGACGACCTCTTCTTCTAGGAAATAGGAATTCGGCATGATAATCCGTTCATTATCAAGCGTCCGGATGATCGTCGCTCGCATGTTGATTTTCTCGATATCACCGATTACATCGTTAATGATGACGCGGTCTCCTACCTTGATTGGACGTTCGAACAAAATAATCAGACCAGAGATGAAGTTGGAGGCGATGTTCTGCATTCCAAACCCGATACCGACACCAAGAACACCTGCAAATACGGTCAGCGCACTCATATCAATTCCGACAGTCGTAAAACTGATCAAAATCGCAAAGACCATGATGATATAGTGGAAAATCCGGTTGAACGTAAACCGGAGACCACGGTCCAGTTGATACCTGTCATAAACGTTTGGTAGCAAGAACTGAGTAATCACTTTAGACGTCCGATTCGCAAAGGAAATGATCAACACAGCGAGAAGAATCAAAAAGAATGAAACGTCAACCTTCCCAATTGAAAAGATACTGCCAAACATCCAGCCCGCATCCGCAAAGTAAATGAGCACGAAAACGATGATGCCGTAAGTCGTCACCCAATTCGTAATCGACTTTAATGCTGGACCGAGCCGATTTTGAAATCGTTCGCTCTTCTCTTCTGCTTTATGTAATGAATAGATGATGACTGAACGTACGATGAACATGAACAAT
The DNA here is from genome assembly GCF_051842935.1 of Pseudalkalibacillus sp. Hm43. Lineage (GTDB taxonomy): Bacteria > Bacillota > Bacilli > Bacillales > Fictibacillaceae > Pseudalkalibacillus. The sequence goes on from NZ_JBPXRR010000001.1 coordinate 2,425,889, forward strand.
ACGAAACCGAAGAAGATGAGTGTATCTATCCAATCAAAGTGAGACAGAAACTTCTCCCATTCCACACCGAAGTTGATTGTTGAACCGACCATACTTTCACCATCCCCTATACAGCCTCAAATTAATGTTAGATAATCTCAAGTGTATCATAAGATGGAAATGAACAAAGTCGTTGAAGTGCCAGGTACCTTCTCACTCCCCTTGTGTACCAACGGGTCTAAAAAGGTACCTGGCACCATCCCCAATCCCTTGCGGTTGTTGGGTTCTACTGACGTACCTGGTACGAATCTGTAGTTCGTAACAACTTTTGAGGCTTTGTTGAGGTATTACATATGAGAAAGATAAAAGGGGCGATCCCATTTGAATAAAAAGACGATCAAGAAAATCAAAAAAGGTGATAAAAAAGCCTTCAGGGCTTTATACGATGAATACTACCCATCCGCAATGAGAACTGCGGTATCTATGCTTAAAAATGACTCGGATGCATCCGATGCTGTTCAAGAAACATTCATCCGAGTTTACAAAGGCATTCATACTTTTGACGAATCCAAACCGTTCAAACCATGGTTTTATCGGATATTGACCAATGAGGTAAGGAGGCTCATCAAAAAGCGCAAACCTGAGCAGGACTTTGATCAGGTTCCCCATAACGAAATCGCTCAAGTGCAACCTCCTGAGACTGATCACGAAATTCTCGATGATGCGATGGCGAAATTGAAAGAGGATCATCGTGAAGCCATCGTTCTGAAGTATTTGGAAGGGCTGAGTGAAAAGGAAATGTCTACTGTGCTCGACATCAGCTTAAGTGCCGTAAAATCAAGGCTGTTCCAAGCCCGGAAAATGTTGAAAGAAGAATTAAGAGGTGATATCCATGGACAACAACAAGTTTGAACGTTATATAGAGAAAACCTTGAAAGAAGAAGAATATAAAGTGGACGAACTTCAAAAAGAAAGAATGTGGCAAGAACTTGAGGAACAGCTATCATTTGAGAAAGAGAAAAAGAAGAAACCTTATTGGATTGGACTTGTCTCGACAGCTGCTGCCATCTTGATTCTAGCTTCTGGACTTCTGTTTACCACACCTGGTCACGCACTCGTCGACACCGTAATAAAATGGTTTGAACCTGAAAAGCAAGTGAAGATCCCAATGGAAGGATCTGAAGAAGAAGAAACCGCTACCTTGAATGACCAATCGGAGAAAGGCTACGTAATCTATGTAGATGAGGAACACTACAAGCTGGAAGAACATGAAAAGTACGATCTCATTACAACGAAAGAACCACTACCTGAACAATATCCTGAAGTGTCCATGAAAATCATTCATGAAAAAGATCAGCCAGTCGAAGATACGATCCGTCAGCTGGAAGCGGAATATGATTTGACATTTGAATCTACTGACTACCCCATCGACGCGCAAACCGCCCGTACGATAGATGGTCAAGAATGGAACAGTCCGGTCAATCGCTTTTTTGTCATATCAGATAAAAATGGAGGCTCATACATCTTCCATCAAAAATATTTCCTCGAAGCATCTGAAGGACATGGGGTGCGACTCAGTGAAATGCTGAAGGAATTCCATATTGTGGAGAAATAGATTGACTAGCTCGGTGCTCCGAGCTAGTTTTTATTTTCAAACGAAAAATAGTAAATCTATCACGCACAAAAATATCTCAGTATACTACTTATTGTGTAATGTGATTAGTGCCATATATGTAAATGGACCTCAAAAGCTAGCATCTTACATTTTATTAGAATATTATGAGAATTAGAAAAAAATGAATGGGTCTTCATTCATTTCTGCTTAAGGGGCGTCTACTACTCTACTTGGAGGTATCGTGATGCATCTATTCAAATTGCTTTCGATTGAGTTTTCGAAACTCGCAACGAATAAAGCGATTCTTTTTTCAGTCATAGCCGCTTTATTGGTGCCCGTCCTTTATGGCGGCATCTTACTTTCAGCAACCTGGGGACCTTACGACAACCTGTCGAATCTCCCAGTTGCAGTCGTCAATGAAGATGATGGCGCAATATCTGGAGAAGAAGCAATCAATGTCGGAGATCAACTCGTTTCGAATTTGAAAGAAGGGAACGATCTTGGCTGGAAATTCGTCAGTTCCACGGATGCCATGCGGGGGCTTGAACAAAATGATTACTATATGGCGATCATCATTCCAGAAGACTTTTCTCAGCGTGTCACAACCGTTATGGAGCCGAACCCGCAAAAGCTTGAATTGGAATACATACAGAATGAAGGGCTCAACTTTCTTGCCTCCTCTATTACCAAAACGGCAACAGAACGTATTCGTGAAAAACTCGCGAACACAATTACAGAAAACTATACATCCAAAGTCTTTACAAGTTTAGGAGATGTTTCAGAAGGATTCGAGAAGGCAGCAGATGGTTCGGCGCGTTTGTCAGATGGAACGAGTCAGCTGAATGACGGTACCGAGAAACTTTTGAACTCTGTGACATCCAAACAATCCGATATTACAAAACTAGCGAACGGATCACAACAATTGAAAGACGGTACCGCTCTTCTACTGGATAAATTAGAAGGCAAGTCTGGAGACATCTCGAAGCTTGCCAATGGTTCAGCAGAACTGCATGATGGAACGGTCCGGCTGAAAGACGGAACCTCTCAAATTTTAGCCGGATTGCAAAAAGCTGAGGCAGGTAGTGAAGAACTGAAAAACGGCGTTGCTTCGAACCTAGCACCAGGTGCACGAGCAGTAGCAGATGGAACGGTACGTTTAAAAAGCGGATCAGCAGAACTAGCTGCTGGTGCTGAAGCATTGGTAGCTGGATTAGAAGAATTCGGGGATGCAAATCCTTCCACACAGCTACCTCCATATGCGGAATCCTACCAAAAAATTATTAACGGAGCGAAGAAAATATCAAACGGTCTGAACAGTCTGTCCTCAAAATCTGTGAAACTAAGTGATGGAGCAGTTACGGTTGCTGACGGCATCGACAATAAGGTTGTACCAGGAACAGCCAAACTCCATGATGGACTCAATCAACTCGTAGCTGGTCAACAAAAAGTCGATACAGGTGCTGGAAAAGTTGAAGATGGTGCTCGACAAATTGAAGATGGAAATGCAAAAGTGGAAAAAGGCTGGAACGACTTGATCGCCGGTGTCTCGAAGCTTGATACAGGTGCAGGTAAAATTGCTGATGGGAATTCTGCCGTAGACGAGGGCTGGCAAAAGCTTGCCAACGGGGCAGAAAAACTCAACGATGGTGCTGGAAAAGTAGATGACGGAAGTGAGCAACTCGCTTCCGGGTTGAAAGAAGGTGCAGAGAAAACAAGTGGTATTGAAACAGGAGATGAAAATGTCGGGATGTTCTCCTCCCCTGTGAAATTGAAAGGGAAAGAACTGAATCAGTATGAACATTACCGGGATTCGACTGCTCCATATGTACTGACGCTCGGTTTGTTTGTCGGAATCCTGATCATGTCGATGTTCATCAATTTCAAACGCCCAGCCCATATTTCAAGCTTGAGCTGGTTCATCACGAAATTCTTGAAGCTCGCTTCTCTTGCAGTCGTTCAAGCGATTTTACTCATGATGGTCGTATTATTCATCTTGAAAGTGAATGTGACGAATCCATCCGGTCTCATTCTCTTTGCAATCGTCGTCAGTATCGTTTTCTCAGCGATTGTGTTGTTCCTTGCCTCGTTCGGAGGAAACATCGGTCGATTCATTGCAATCGGACTTGTCATCTTACAGCTTTCCATTACAGGTGCGAACTTGCCGATTGAAATGCTTCCGGATAACTTACGGGCCCTCAGTGAGTACCTTCCATTCACGTACTCGATTGCCGGTTTCAAATCCGTGATTACACTGGATTCAATCAGCGGTATGATGTGGAACATGTCGATCCTGTTAACTTATCTTCTCGTTTTTGCTGGATTGTCATATGCAGTGTTCCTATTCAAGAAACAAAAATCACAGAAACATCAACAAAATGAAGCTGCAGCAATGTAATAATATTTATAAGGACAGCCACCAATTGGATGGCTGTCTTTTCATGATTACAAAATTAATTATTAGGAGTAATGATCTTAAATCCCTCCGAAACAAATATGTTAATTTTTACTATTTTTTAATTTATTTTCCTGTATGATAGATCTAGAGTAAACCCTTCTGTTTCTATTACCTTTTCCCACTACCTCAGTACATTTATTCTCCCTTCTCCTCAACACTTGCTTTTCTATATTTTTATTAAAATCCAATTTGAAAAGGACGTGGTTACCATACCCACATTTGAAGAAACTTTTAACGAATGGCTTCAAAAAAATATTACAGATGAAAAAAATCATAGAAGACTAGAAATTTTAAACAAGGGATTGGGACATGGCACTATCGAATTTCTTAGAGTTATATGGTTTCCTACGATCGGCAATTTTGATCATTTATATCCAGAATGGGAGGTACGTGATTTCAACAATGGATATCGCTACTTGGATCTTGCATACATGCCAGGAGGCGTCAAAGGAGGAATAAAAATTCAAGGATACGGTCCTCATGCGAGAGACCTAGATGTCAGAAGATTTAAGGATTTATGTTGGAGGCATTCTTTGTTAGCTTTAGATGGTTGGACCTTTTTACCTATCGCCTATTTATCGATTAAGGATGAACCCAAAAAAGTGTCACAGCTTATTCTTGCTTTCATCGGCAAATTTATCTCGAGTGAAGCTCCTTCTAGCTTAACTTGGGTCGAAATAGAAATTCTGAGATTTGCACGTCGCTTACCACGATCGTTTACACCTCTGGAAGTAGCAAATCATCTCAATGTAAGTGATCGGCACGCTAGGCGCCTTTTACACAGTATGGTTAAGTCAAAAATTTTAATGGTAGAGAGCAGCAAAGAACGAGCGAGAAGGTATAAATTAAGATAAAGTTTATGGACATTTATTCCGTTATTTATAAAAATTTGATACATTTTAGTGATCTTTTGGACATTTATTCCGTTATTGAGCAAAAATATGATTGTATTAGCTGAATTCTATAAAAATAGCGGATTAGATGTCCGCTTACACTTTAAAATCTGACTATTCATCAAAAATAGCGGAACAGATGTCCACAGAAACAGTGACCTGTTCATAGGCCAATTATGTAGCAATGAAAACAAAATAAAAAAACCCTTGCTGTATGCAAGGGTTTCCCGATAAGTGGAGCATAGCGGGATCGAACCGCTGACCTCTTGGCTGCCAGCCAAGCGCTCTCCCAGCTGAGCTAATGCCCCGTGATTCAATTTTTGCGACAAGAAGAGTATAGCACAACCTTCTCGAAATGAGCAATATCTTCCATCAAAGCAACTGGAACTCCTGATCCAGTTTCGTGTTCATCAAGACATCCAGTTCTTTTGCCCTTTTTAAGTGATAGGAAGATCCTGATAATAATGCTTCATCAACGTATGCTGGATGGCACATCACTTCAACCGTTTGACCTTCTGTCATTTTCCTTTTCAATTGCTTAAAATAGTCGACACGTATTTCCTCTCCGAAAAAGTCATCGAAGAACACGTCCGTTAATAGCTTCACACCCACTGGTTTATTGCCGAACACATTCCGTACGGGTAAATCGTACTTCTCAGACAACCGCTGTACAACCGGAAGCAACCGTGGTTGAGCGTGAATGTGGTGATGGCTGTCAAAATGGCTGGGCTTCAATCCTCCTTGAATCATATACTCAATTTGAGCTTCCCACTCTTTATCAACTTCATCCAACTTGACTTGTTCAAAGTCCTCAAATCGTTTGGTCATACGAAATCGTCCGTCCTGATCAACAAGCGATGGTACACCTGAAGCCATCGCTCTTCCGCATGTCAACGTCAAATGAACCCCGACCTTCAGATCCGGATTTTCCTTTGCCAATTCAATTGCGTGCTCAGTGCCTGGCATGTTTACAAGCATCGTCGTCGAGTTGACGATACCGAAACGGTGCGCATCGATGATTCCGTGATTGACACCTCTTGAGTAGCCGAAGTCATCGGCATTCACGAGTAACTTGATCAAAGAAATCGCTCCATCCGTTCATTGTTGCTTTTATTATACGCATAGTCGATTCCTTCTCCAAAGCAATCTGTTTATCTCCTGCGATTGTCGCCGTCCCCCGAATTCAGCATTAAGATGAACTGAACAAGGAAGTAAGAAAGAATCGCATAGACAATCAAGGCGAAAATACTCGTCAGCTCCAATTCATATCTTCCCTGAATCATCGGAGACGGGAAGATATTCCGAAATGGGGAGAGTAATGGCATCGTCAAATTATAGATCCATTGGACAAAAGGGGTGTATGGATTTGCTCCAAACAGCTTTAAGATAATGCGCAATAAAATGAGTGCTTCAATGATTCCCATGAACAAATTGACTAGATAGATGAGAAAAGGTCTTTTCCGCATAGGTTCTTCCTCCTTTCATTCGCGTTTTCAACTACATACATATGGTTATACTGCTACTATTGACTTTATTAGATAAAGGTGACTTTGATGAAGACTCTTGCCAATCACTATCTCCGCCTACCAACCTTATTACGATTAATCATCATTGTCTTCACCGTGTTGTTCCTTTTCGGTACAATGATGCATGCGTTAGAGCCTGACAATTTCCAATCGATCTTCGACGGGATTTATTGGGCTGTGGTCACGGCTTCTACTGTCGGCTTCGGTGATCTCGTCCCGAAGACCGTTTTTGGAAAATGGATGACGATCCTGTTGGTTTTTACAGGAACAACGTTTATCACTTATTTTTTCTCGCAAATGGCAACTTATACAGTCAGACGACAGAATGCCCTTTTGAAAGGTGATATGGCTTACGGCAAGAGCGGTCATATTGTCGTCGTCGGCTGGAATGAACGCTCCAAAGCACTGATTGAACAAATATATCAAGAGACGCCTGACAAAGACATCGTGTTAATCGATCGGACAATCAATACGAATCCGTTTCATAACAGCAATGTCCACTTTATCCATGGAAAAGCGTACGAAGATGCAACACTTAATAAAGCGAATGTTCGGTTTGCTCAAATGGTCTTCATCACCGCAAACAATCAAGTGAGTGAAGAACAGTCCGATATGGATTCGGTCCTGACACTGCTGGCTGTCGTCGGGATGAGTCCCGTCGCTCGGACGATCGTTGAAATTCTCACTTCTGCTCAATATGAAAATGCGAAACGTGCTGGAGCCGAAGAAATCATCCACACCTCTACAATTGTGAGCAAAGCGCTTTTGAAAAAAATGGATTAATCGAGGAGTTGGTCCTCCAGGTCCTTGACCATTTTTTCTCCTATGCTGATCCACTTATCATCGATGGAACCATCCGGGTCTTGTGGTTCTGAGAATTGGTTGAATGATGCGGTCTTGTTCCAGACAGAAACGTTGTCATCCAAACCACGCTGGTATACGTGATGAAGCAAGTAAGGTGTTCCGAGTTCGACGACACAGTTGTCCTTATCCAATTGACCTTTGACTGCATTGAACGGTATGCGGAGGAACATATAGCCGTTTTCATCGTCCAATTTGTAGTCAAATGCGCCATGATCGTAATCCCAACCGCCACCGATATCATATCCGAGTGGCTTCAACGAATATTCCAACTCATTCAGTTCGTATTTCTCTCCTTCTAGTTTCGAGCGAATTTCAAGCATGCTTGTTTCTCCCTTCAGACAATCATTACCTTTAGCGTGTCCATTTAACGAAAAAAGATGACCTGAAGCATCGATTGAGAAATCGATGACAGGTCATCTTTTGGTTAATAGGATTATTACTTCAAACGGCCTTCCAATTCTTCTTTCAGATCTTCGAATCCTGGCTTACCGAGCAATGCGAACATGTTCTTTTTGTACGCTTCAACCCCAGGTTGGTTGAACGGATTCACACCGAGCAAATATCCGCTGATGGCACATGCTTTCTCGAAGAAATAGACGAGATAACCGAAGTGGTAGGCATTCAGCTCAGGAATGTTCAACACCAGGTTCGGCACGCCACCATCTGTGTGAGCAAGCAATGTACCTTCGTACGCCTTCTGGTTTACGAAGTCCATCGTTTTACCAGCTAAAAAGTTCAGATTATCAAGGTTGCCTTCGTCCTCTTTAATCTCCACTTCTTTACGTGGTTTCTCTACATTCAAGATCGTTTCAAACAAGTCCCGGCGACCTTCTTGGACGTATTGTCCAAGGGAGTGGAGGTCTGTAGAAAAGTCAGCTGCAGCTGGGAAAATACCTTTGTTGTCTTTCCCGTCACTTTCACCGTAAAGCTGCTTCCACCACTCTGCCACGTAATGAAGTGCTGGTTCGTAGTTGACCATCAACTCGATGGTTTTTCCCTTATTATAAAGTGCGTTACGAACAGTTGCGTATTGGTATGCCTCGTTTTCTGCCAGGTTCGGGTTCGCATACGCTTCACGCGCATCTTTCGCACCTTGCATCATCTCTTCAATATTGATGCCAGTCGCTGCGATCGGCAACAACCCTACAGCAGTGAGTACAGAGTAACGGCCTCCAACGTCATCTGGGATAACGAATGTTTCATAGCCCTCTTCATTTGCTAACGTTTTTAACGCTCCTTTTTCACGGTCTGTCGTAGCGTAGATCCGTTTACGCGCTTCATCTTTACCGTACTTCTCTTCCAAGAAGCTGCGGAACAATCGGAAAGCAATCGCAGGCTCCGTGGTCGTTCCGGATTTTGAAATGACGTTGATGGAAACATCTTTGTCCTTCAACACATCAAATAGGTCTTGAACGTACGTTGAGCTGATGTGGTGACCGACGAAAATGACTTGAGGTGTTTCACGGTCTTCTTTTCCGAGCATGTTGTAGAAAGAGTGGTTGAGCATTTCAATCGCTGCACGAGCACCAAGATAAGAACCACCGATTCCGATTACAAGCAAAACGTCTGAATCTGATTTGATTTTTTCTGCTGCTTTTTGGATACGAGCAAATTCTTCTCGATCATAATTCTCCGGCAGGTTGACCCAGCCGATGAAATCGTTACCGGCACCGGTTCCGTTATGTAGTGCATTATGGGCTGTTTTCACCTGGTCAGCGAACTGGTCGATTTCGTGCTGACCAATGAAAGACAATGCTTTTTTATAATCAAATTGGATTGTTGACATGTTAACCCTCCATCTTCTATTCACTATTCATAATCACTTTATCGGAATGAAAAATCAAACGCAAGTTCTTGTAAACATGTAACCGATTACACCGAAAAATTATTTCAGCTGCTTATAGATCGGGAGGAAAATCACTATCAATACGAGCAGCAAACTTGTGCTGAGAATCCCGATCCACTCGAACTGATCCCATAGCGTTCCGACCGCTGTACTCCCGATGGCCACCCCTAAGTAATAGTTGATCAGGTAAAAGCTCGACGCTCCGCTCTTATGATGCGACGCTGTCTTGTTGACGAGTGCCGCTGCCATCGAGTGGGAGACGAAAAAGCCGGTGCAGATCAAAGTTAAGCCGAGCACGATGAAAGTTCCGCTCGGAATAGCTGTCATCCATGTGCCGATACCGAGTAATAGAAGTCCCCCCATCATGACACGGGATAATCCGAGCCGGTTGGAAAATCGGCTTGCTAAAGGTGGCGCAAGTACTCCAAGCACATAAGCGAAATACGTAAGGGAAATCCACTTGAGCGACCAGTTGAACGGGTCTCCTTTTAAGTAAAAAGGTAAGTACGTCCATACTGCTGTGAACATGATCTGCAGGAGAAGTCCCATGGCGAAAAGCGGAATGAGCCTTCTGTCAGTCAAATGGACGAGCATGCCTTTCAAGTCATCCTGTAAGTAGGCTGTTTCATCAGTAGCATAGCGTTCGGTCGGAAGCAGGACGATGAATGATACGAGCGCTACCACACCAACTCCGGCCAGACTCATGACTGCTGATTCCCATCCCCATTGATCTGTGCTGTAGCCTCCCCACACGCGTCCAGCCATCCCTCCTAATGCATTGCTCGCAATGTAAAAGGTCATCGCCACACCGATATGCCTTCGGTCAATCGCATTGCCGAGGTATCCCATTGCGGAAGCCGGTACACCAGCTAAGAAAAATCCTTGAACAAGGCGTAAAATGACAATTAACGTGAAATTCGTTGAAAAGGCCATGGTTGCTAAAGTCACGATCGTAACCATCAGTGAGACGATCATAATCACTTTGCTGCCATATCGATCTGAGAGGAATCCGAGAATGAACAGACCAATCATCATTGTTACGACCGATGCAGACATCAAGAAACTGGACGCAGTCGCCGTCAAATTGAATTCATCCACAAATACGGGCAGCAGTGGTTGGAACACATAAAGGGTCGAAAAATTCAATAACGAAGAGATCGTCAGTGCCAGAATGACCTGCCAGAATTGGCGATCCTCTTTTGTATAAGGTGTATGTACATCCATAGACGGTCATCCTTTTCCAGGATAGAAGAAAGCGGAGCGTGTGAACGCCCCACTTTTCCATCGGATTGATTAGTTGAATGAATCTGGGAAGCTTGTGATGTCGATTCCCCAGATAATTGGCATGTAAAAATAGATCGCTAATGTCACGATGATGACCGAAACGACATTCAGCCAAAATCCTGCACGTGCCATGTCAGGTATACGGAGATAGCCTGAACCGAAAACGACGGCGTTCGGTGGTGTAGCAACAGGTAGCATGAACGCACAGCTAGCTGCAATTCCTGCACCGATCATCAGCGTATACGGGTGGACAGATATTGCGGATGCAAGAGATGCCATGATTGGGAACATCATCGTTGCGGTTGCTGTGTTCGATGTGATCTCCGTCAAGAAGATGACGAGTGCAACGACGATGGCAAGGATCAAGAATAGATTGATGCCTTCTAAGACTGTCAGGCGATTACCGATCCATTTCGCAAGACCGGATTCCTGGAAGCCTGAAGCGATCGCTAGTCCTGCACCGAACAGGAGTAGTATACCCCATGGAAGACCTTTCGCCGTATTCCAATCAAGCAAGAAGTCTCCTTTTTTAGTAGCAGACGGGATCAAGAACAATAAGATGGCCGCTGACATCGCAATGATCGTGTCATTGATATTCGGATTCAGCTCCGCAAGGATGAATGAACGTGAAATCCAGGCTAATGCTGTTAATGTAAAAATGGTCAGTACGACTTTTTCTTCAGGACCGATTTTGCCAAGTGACTTCTTCTCTTTCTGGATGACTTCCCGACCACCTGGAAGCTCTCGAATTTTCATCGGAAACGCTACTTTTATCAAGTAGTACCAGGTACCGAAGAGCATGACGATTACGATTGGTACACCGAAAAGCATCCAACGGGCAAACGATATTTCGATCCCATAGGTTTCCTGAACGACGGCTGCAAAAATCGTGTTCGGTGGAGTTCCAATCAAGGTAGCGAGACCACCGATGGACGCACTGTAGGCAATCCCAAGCATGATTGCTTTACCGAAGTTGAACTTGTGGACGGCTGTGTCTTCTTTCCCTTCTTTCTTCAGCTGTTCTGAAACCTGGAAAATGACCGCCATCCCGATCGGTACCATCATCATGGAAGTGGCTGTGTTGGAAATCCACATGGATAGAAAGCCGGTTGCGACCATAAATCCGAGGATGATCCGCTCCGTGCTTGTTCCGATTGCTGAAATGATGAAGAGAGCGATCCGCTTGTGCAAGTTCCACTTTTGCATGGATAACGCAATCAGGAACCCTCCCATGAATAAGAAAATCGTATTATCTCCATAAGAAGAGGCGGTCAGATCACCGCTCAAACCACCGGTCAGCGGGAACAAGATCAGTGGCAATAATGACGTTGCCGGTATCGGAATCGCTTCCGTAATCCACCAAGTCGCAATCCAGATTGTACTTGCAAGAATCGCTAATCCTTCCTGCGGAAGACCTTCAGGTCGGAAGAAAAGAAGTGTTGCTACGAATAGCAATGGTCCTAGAATCAGACCGACACCTTTTCGTTTATCGTATGACGGACCAGGGTCTGTCTGTTGGGACGCTTCCTTCTCAGAATTAGAATGAGCGGAAGACCCTGATTGAGATGATGAAAACGTTAATAAGTCCTTTGCCTGGTGGTGCCATCTCCATAGATTTTCCCACACTGAGCGTAACAAAGAATGTTCCAAATCCAATCCCTCCTATTCAATGAAATTTACATATTGGAAATTCCCGTCCTGATACCTTGTAAAACGCTTTCGTAAGACGTTTGTAATAATTGGGAGTACATGCGGATAAAAAAATACTGCACACCGCCTGATCAGCAGTGTGCAGTATTCTTTTTACAAGGACATTTGGAGTACGTTCATGACGTCTTCTTTTTCTTGTGTGCGGAAGTTTCCGAATGATCCACGTTTCATCGCACGATCAGCCATCAGATCCAATTGAGAATCGTCGATGTCATAATCGGCTAGACGGGTTGGAGCACCTAATGAAGTCCAGAATTCAGAGATTTTGTCTACTGCCGTTAAGGCGAGTTCCCGATCGGATTGACCTTCTGGATCGATGCCGAACACTCGAATCGCAAGCTGTTTCAGCTTCGGCTCTGTCGCTTCGATATTGTGACGCATCCAGTTCGGGAACAGAATGGCGAGTCCACCGGCGTGCGGAATATCATACACCGCAGAAACAGCGTGCTCGATATTGTGTGTTGCCCAGTCACCGCGTGCACCCATCTGTAAGATGCCGTTCAATGCCATCGTTCCACTATAAAGAATCGTTTCACGATGTTCATAGCTCTCCAGATTTTCAAGCAATTGAGGGGCTGTTTCCATAACGGTGAGTAGGATCGCTTCTGCCATACGCTCCTGCAATTTCGTGTTTGTCGCTGGATGGAAGTAGGACTCCAGCACATGAGACATCATGTCGACGATTCCGTAAACCGTTTGATTCTCAGGCACGGTGAATGTATTTTCAGGATCAAGAATGGAGAACTTCGGGAAGTTCAACGGGCTTCCCCAACCATACTTCTCGTTCGTTTCCCAGTTTGTGATAACGGAACCTGAGTTCATCTCAGAACCCGTTGCCGCAAGAGTAAGCACTGTTCCGAATGGGAGCGTCGCTTTCACTTCCTCTTTTTTCGTAATAAGATCCCAAACGTCACCGTCATACTTCGCACCTGCTGCGATGGCTTTCGTGCAGTCGATGACACTTCCTCCCCCTACTGCAAGAAGGAAATCTACATCGTTTTCACGTACGAGCTCGACACCTTTTCGTACGGTCGTCAATCGTGGATTCGGTTCAACACCAGCTAGCTCCGCCACATTTGCACCGATTGCGGACAGCCGCTCCATCACCTGGTCATACAGACCATTCCTCTTAATGCTTCCACCACCATATACGACTAGCACGTTTTTACCGTATTGAGGGATTTCTGTATCTAATGTTTGTAATTGTCCTTTACCAAATATCAGTTTTGTAGGATTTCGAAATTGAAAAGCATCCATGCTTATCCTCCTCTATGAATCAGATAGTGTTATTATCTCGAATAGCAGGGATTTGAGTAAAGTAATTTGATTTGGCCATTCATGCATAAAAAGGACCGTCCTATTCCAAAATAAAGAAGAAGTAAAATCTTCCACTTCAATAAAGGAGGAAACAACATGAGTGCTATTCAACGTACAGCTTTAGTGTTAGTCATTATCGGTGCAATCAACTGGGGACTTATCGGCTTTTTCCAATTCGATCTAGTTGCAGCGATCTTCGGTGGACAAGATGCTGCTTTGGCAAGAATCGTGTACGGATTGGTTGGACTTAGTGGATTGTACTGTCTGACACTGTTGTTCAAACCGTCTGAAGAATTCAGTACGGAAGACCGCAGCGAATTGACATAACTTGATTTAATGGAAAAGAACCTGAGCCGGAACATGGCTCAGGTTCTTTTTCGTTACTGAGAATGGAATTTCCGATCATTTTGGGGTAAGGTAGAGCCCTCCAAATAGAAAAAAGCAGCCCCTATGGCTGCTTTTGCACTGTACTCTATTTATTTCTTAAGACGCTTGTTCAATTGAGCTTGGCGGTCGTTAGACTCTTTCAACCAGCTCTTCAACTTGTCTTCAAGCGTGTTGAATCCTTGAGTATTGTTGTCGTTTTGAGCTGGGCGCTTACGACGAGGGCGCTGCTGTTTCGGTTCTGGAGCAGCTTGTGTCTTACGGATAGAGAGGGAGATCTTTCCGCTGTCCTCTTCAACGTTCATAACTTTAACCTCTACTGTATCCCCTACAGAAAGGTGATCATTTATATCTTTCACGTAATCGTGAGAAACCTCGGAAATGTGTACTAATCCTTGGTGTTGATCATCTAGGGCAACAAACGCACCGAACGGTTTGATCCCAGTGACTTTCCCCTCTACAGTGCTTCCAACTTCGTATTTCATAAAAGTAACAACTCCTACATATTTTTTAACTTTAACAGTATAACACAGAAAGCTTAATTGTACAAAAAGGCGATAAGACTTGCAAAAAGAAAAAACCACCGTGGTGACGGCGGTTTTCAATCATCCGGATTCTCTCAGCTCGTCGCGATATTGAATTCTTCAATCACTTCTTCGTAGTCGCTTAAACTGCGGAAGTTCGAAAAATCATAGAGCTTTTCCACATAAATCTGATGCCAGATCATGAAGATGAGCACCGTCCAAATCTTTCGGCTGTAATCCAGTTTCCCTGAACGATGTGATTCGAGCATCTCAAGTACGATCTTCTTATCGATGTATTGGTCTGTCGGACTCTTTTGGATGAGGTTTTTCGCCCATTCATACATCTCGTTTTTCAACCAGTGACGGATCGGAACTGGGAACCCGAGCTTCCTTCTGTACAGGACTGAATCTGGAACAATTCCTTTCATCGCTTCACGGAGAGCATACTTGGTCGTTCCATTTGTAACCGAGTCGGATGGGGCGATTTGAGATGCCACTCGGAAGACTTCCTTATCAAGGAATGGAACACGTAATTCAAGTGAATTCGCCATCGTCATACGGTCGGCTTTTACAAGAATATCTCCACGTAACCACGTATGCATATCGACATACTGCATCTTATGGATGTCTTGATAGGTCCGAGCATTGTCATAAATCGGCTGTGTGACTTTGCGATAATGCCAATCCTCGTTATATTTGTTGAGAAGCTGCTTTTTCTCATGTTCAGTGAACATTTTCGCGTTACCAATATAGCGTTCTTCCATCGTCATGCTGCCTCGTTCAATAAAGCTTTTGCCTTTCGTACCCTCTGGCAGGACATCCGTAAGCTTTTTCAGCCATTTTCGAAGTCCTAGTGGCAATGATTGATAGCTTCTTAATGAATTCGGTTCGTTGTAGATGGTATACCCACCGAACAATTCATCCGCTCCCTCGCCAGAGAGGACAACTTTTACATGTTTCCTTGCCTCACGAGCGACGAAGTATAACGGGATTGCGGCTGGATCTGCTACTGGGTCGTCCATGTACCAGATAATTTTCGGTAATTCGCTAATAAATTCCTCTGGTTTGACGATATAATGGATGTTCTCGACATTCAATTCGGCTGCTGTCGAAATGGCGACATCAATTTCACTATACCCTTCGCGCTCAAAGCCGACGGTGAATGTTTTGATATCCGGATTGATTTCTCGGGCGAGAGCAACGATCGCACTTGAGTCGATTCCGCCTGACAGGAAACTTCCGACAGGTACATCACTTCGCATGTGTACTTTGACGGAGTCTCTCATCACATTTCGAATCTCTTCAATTGTTCGAACCATCGGTGCAGCTTTCGGATGGAACGTCGGTAGCCAATAGGCGTGAATCGACATCTTTCCACCTGGTTCTTTTGTAAAATAGTGTCCAGGCGACAATTTTTGCACTCCGACGGACATGGTCGCAGGTTCCGGAACGAATTGATATGTCAGGTAATGATGAAGTGATTCAGGATCAACTTCATTTTCGTCCCGAAGTGCCAGGATTGATTTTTTTTCAGATGCACAATAAAGATGACCATTTTCTTCTAAATAGAAAAATGGTTTGATACCAAACGGATCCCGACCTCCAAAGAGTTTCTTCGTTTCCTTATCCCAAATGAGGAAACTGAACATGCCTCGGAGATCTTTAATGGACTCGACACCTTTTCGGGCATAATTCGCTAAAATAACCTCTGTGTCGGAAGTTGTATTGAATTCATATCCTTCTTCAATCAACTCATTACGCAATTCGACATAATTGTAAATTTCGCCGTTAAAGATGATCCAGTAACGGTCATCTTCATAAGATAACGGCTGGTGTCCGCTTTCAAGGTCAATGATACTTAGACGACGGAAACCAAAACGTATATGTTCATCATAGAAGAACCCCTCATCATCGGGTCCTCTATGTGTGATTAAACCAGTCATATTCTTCAATTGATTCTGTTCTGTAACTTCTGGCTCGATGTTCTCATCTGAGACGTAGCCGACAAATCCGCACATGTGACTGCCTCCTTTTTCGAAGTTATTCATATCTCCAGGTGAAATTTGGAATAACCTCTATTACCTCATTATATATGCTTGCAATAGTATTAGACGAGTGACTTTAGACATTGTTTCAAAAAATCTCTTCTTTTTTTAGTATTCCATAAATTCCCTTTGGTTATTTCTTACTATGCGCTTTTTCAACTCAAAAAACTCACTATATGTATTACCTTTCAAAATCTCAAAAAGTTTTAAAATGTTTAAAAAAAGTACCAGGTACTGATTGAGAACCTTTATGGATCAATGGGTTGAATATGGTACCTGGCACCAAAAGAAGGACAGACGCTTTGTTCTGCCCTTTCGTGTAGTCGTTTTCTTACACTAGATTTTCTGGGTCCAACAAGTCCTCTGCTTCTTCTTCCGTCAAAATCCCTTGTTCGAGGATCACTTCACGAACGGTTTTGCCTGATCGAAAGCTTTCTTTTGCAACTTCAGCTGCTTTTTCATATCCGATTTTCGGATTCAGTGCTGTCGCGAGGGCAAGACTCTTTTCCATCAATTCGCTCATGCGCTCTTCATTCGGTTCAATTCCGTTGATGCATCGTTCAGTGAACGTGTCCATCCCGTTTGAGAGAATGGTAATGGACTGTAGTACGTTGTACCCTATGATTGGCATCATCGGGTTGATCTCCAATTGACTACCGACTCCTGCCGTTGAAACACAGGTATCATTACCGATGACTTGTGAGCAAATCATATACAGGTTTTCCGGTATGACTGGGTTCACTTTCCCTGGCATGATAGAGGAGCCTGGTTGAACTGCTGGTAACGTCAGCTCTGCGATGCCGGTTCGTGGCCCTGAGCTGAGCAGTCTGAAATCACTTGAAATCTTGATTAAATGGATGGCTACCTCTTTTAACGCATGACTGACACGAATCGCCGCTCCTGTATTTTGCATGAAGCTGAACCGGTTTTTCGGCTGTTTGAAATCCAAGCCCGTCGTGTCTGCAATCGCTTGAATTGCCCGGTCACTATATTCAGGGTGTGAGTTGATGCCTGTTCCGACGGCGTTTCCACCTAAACCGATCTCATAAAGAAACGGCTCTGCCATCTTTACAGCGTCATACGCATTCCTGAGACTCTGAGCATATCCTTCAAACGATTGTCCCAATCGCATCGGAACTGCGTCCTGCATATGGGTTCGCCCCGATTTGATGTAGGGCTGAAATTCCTGTGCTTTCTTTTCGAGCGCTTCAATCGTTTTTTCGAGCGCTGGATAGAGGTGTCGGTTCAACTCTTCAGCAACCGAGATGTTGATGGCGACATGAATCGTATCGTTCGTAGATTGTGCCATATTCACATCATCATTCGGATGGACTTTCGTCCAATCCCCTCTTTCGCCACCTAGAAGTTCGCTCGCACGAGATGCGATGACCTCATTGGCATTCATGTTTTGTGACGTTCCAGCACCGGCCTGATAAGCATCTACGACAAACTCTTCATCCAAGTTCCCTTCCATCACTTCTTCAGCAGCTTGAATGATGGCATTCGCTTTCTTTTCTTCAAGTTGGCCCGTATCACGATTCGCAACGGCTGCACAACGCTTGATGATCGCTTGGGCACGTATGAAAGCCCGCGGCAATCGTTGACCGCTGATCGGGAAGTTTTCGACCGCTCGTTGGGTTTGGGCTCCGTAATAAGCATTTGCGGGTACTTTTATTTCTCCTAGTGTATCTTTTGCAATTCGATAATTTTCCACGTCTGATATTCCTCCCATCCCTGTTAGTATCGCTACAATCTTATGTTCCACAAATACGCAAATTAAAACCCATTTTTCTTCCAGTACCAGGTACCGTTTTTCATCCCTTGATACATCTGCATTTTCAGAAAGTGCCTGGTACCGAGCAAGAAACCTGGTGGGACAGGGCTTCTTAATCGGTGCCAGGCACCTTTGTGCATGCTATACATCTTATCGCCATCGCATGTTCGGATAGTATGGATAACAACGATGTTCTGGTGGTGGGAATGGATAGACTTTCGCCTTCGGTTTGTTGATCTTTCTGTATTCGGTACGATATCCTGCACGAGCCCTTTCGATGAACGTCTTCTCAGAAATGGGTCTCGGAGCAGACCACTCGAGGGATTTCGGATTCATCCACGAGTCATGGGTAATCAGTTCCTTCTTATAGTAATACCTGTTGCCGCTTGGATATTCTTCACAAATGTATATGACAGTTTGACGAGAATGCATAGTCTACCTCCAATAGTATTCGGAATATGTAACAGTTTACCCAAATTTTATGAAAAACAGTATTCAGGCTCACTTTTCTTCAGACTTATCCTTCAGGCGAACGCCCGCTTGTACGATTTTCATATGACCTAAAGAAAAGAGCTTGAATGTAAGCCAAGCCCTTTCTTTAAAGTCAAATCGACTAACGCCAGTAACAGGACCACCACCAGAATCCTCCAATGATCAACAGGATAAAGATGATAATCACGACAGCCCAAATCCAACCATATCCAAATCCTCCATAGAAAGGATATGGATATCCTCCGAACCCACCATAAGGTGATGCATTATATGGACTTTGTGCACCCGCGACCAAAGATGGCGCTTGTGCTCCAGCTACTTGACCCACAGGCATGCAATAAAGCAAATTCGCTTGTGGTTGCTGCTGGGTTTGGGCACCTGCCACTTGTGAAGGTGCTTGAGCAGGTGGACAAGGCGGGTATGGTTTTGGATAGCAGCCAGGTCTGTCGGCATCAGAAAAATCGGCATTCGCTTCAAAATCGAACTCTTCGTTATCGTAGTACTGAGGCATTCCCCTAAACCTCCTTATCATTCTTCATAATAAAATATGTACCAACATCCAAAAACGGAAGAGGGGTATTAGCGGAAATGCGCCCTTTTTTGTCAGGAATTTACTACATGCCATAAATCACAGTGGGAAATCCTAATAACGAAGACCATGGACAAGCAAGCGTAGATATAGTCCGTTCAAATTCAGACAAAAGGGGAGTGATGGGTCGATGGCGATGACAACCACCATGATTCAAGAAATGAATCCTGCAAAAGAATTGATACTGCAGAATACGAAACTTTACTACGAACATTACCCACATCCTAATCCTAACGCGCCTGTCATGATTATGATTCATGGGTTCTTGAGTTCATGTTTCAGCTTCAGAAAGCTCATCCCTGAGCTGAAAAATCGTTTCCATATTTACGCTGTAGACTTACCTGGCTTCGGAAAAAGTGAAAAGTCGAGAACATTCCATTATTCGCTTAAAAATTACGGTCAACTCATCGTCGATTTCATTCAGCATTTACAACTGTTCAACACATATGTAATCGGACATTCCATGGGCGGGCAAGTGGCGATGCATGCAGCACGAATCGCACCTGATAAGATTGCAAAACTGATCCTCCTCGGTAGTTCCGGTTACTTGAAAAGACCTAGTTCTTTCATTGTTCGCTGTTCTTATTTACCCTTCTTCGTACATGTCATACGGCGATGGGTCGGAAAAAAGGGCGTGCGGGATAATCTTCTCACAGTCGTTCATAATCCAAAATTGATTGATGACGAACTGATCCAAGGTTATGCCCAGCCATTTACGGACCACAACATCTTCCACTCACTCATTCGCGTATTAAGACATCGAGAAGGAGATATGTTGCCGGACGAATTGAAGGAAGTTCAGTCTCCCGTTCTGCTCCTTTGGGGCAAACATGATCGAGTCATCCCTCCTTCAGTAGGAGAACGCATGGTCAAGGACTTGCCTAATGCAAAATTGAAAGTACACGATGATGCTGGTCATCTTCTTCCAGAAGAAATCCCGATGGAAGTCAGCGAAGAAATCTGTTCCTTTCTCGATATGAATTAGAAAGTGTTTGTCCGCCTTTTGAAACAGGTGACAAACACTTTTTTTAATGCGTTTTACTTAAGAATTGTTGCTATTGATCCAGTGTGAATATTCTCCTAATCCATATTGAATCATTTCAGATACTCCATTTGACTTAATTTCGACAACAAGTTCGAAAGTCTGACTTAATTCGCTAAAACTAGATATGGAATCAGCGACAAAAGGGGACTATTATAGTGGTAAGGGGGTTGTTTATGAAGAAAGTCTTATTTATTTCACTCTTTGTCGTCCTATTCAGTTTTGTCTTTGTATTTATGTTGAATTATACGTTTTCTCCAGAAAATCAAACCGTACAAGATCCAAAAGAATCCCCGAAAGTTGAAAATACAAAGATCGAGGCTGCCAAACCGAACCCACCCGCAGAACCGGAAACGGTGACTACAAGTGCTACGTTGCGTGCTGTTGGTGATATTTTGATCCATGCCCGTGTTTATGATAAAGCCTTAACAGGACCTCAACAATATGATTTTACTCCGATGCTTGAAAATGTGAAACCCTTTCTAGAAGGGGCTGACATTACGATTGCCAATCAAGAAACCATGATTGGCGGTACGGAAATTGGATTGTCTACTTACCCACAATTCAACAGTCCGGTCGAAATCGGAACTGCATTGAAGGAAGCCGGAGTCGACCTCGTTACGATTGCCAATAACCACACACTCGATCGTGGTGAAAAGGCGATCATGAATGCGCTCGATCACTGGGATGCCATCAGTATGGAATACACTGGCTCCTATCGTTCAGAAGAGGACCGCTCTGAAATTCGGATTCTCGAAAGAAATGATATCGAGTTCTCATTCCTGAGCTACACCTATGGGACGAACGGGATTCCTGTCCCTGAATCGAAACCTCACCTCGTCAACTTGATCGATGCCGATCTGATTAAGACTGAAGTGGAAAAGGCGAAGCAGCAATCCGATGTCGTCGTATTAAGCCTTCACTTCGGAACAGAATATGAACGATTGCCGAATGAACAACAAAAATACTTGGCCCATGAAGCCGCATCAGCAGGGGCAGACATCATCATTGGACACCATCCACATGTCCTGCAGCCGCCAGAATGGATCGAAAGACCTGACGGTAAAAAAACGTTCGTCATCTACTCCCTCGGAAACTTTTTATCAGGACAAAAATGGGATTACAAGGATATTGGCGGCATAGTTGAAGTAGGCGTCACCAAGGTCGTAAAAGGGGAAGAAGAAACGATCACGGTTGAGAAGCCTGCCTTCTTACCGACATATGTGGACCGCAATTACATCGTCCGCCCAATGTATCAGTTAGAGGACAAGCAGAAGGAATACGAAGAAACGAAACAACATATGTCCCGCTGGATTAAGGACCTAGAATTCATCGAAACACCTGAACGGTAAAAGGAGACGCCATGTATGTGGCATCTCCTTTTGATTTACCCTTTCTCTGGGCGCTTGCCCGATTCGACGTACTCTTTCAGGAACTGTCCGAGTAATTCCTGCCAACCGCCATCATGGGCATCACGCCATTGGGGATCGAGTAATCCATACGCATGATGAGACAGCTTCAGCACGGTCTGATCTCCTTTTTCCTCCAAGGAATACGTATAGGCACTGTTCACAGCCCCTCTCATGCCAAGAAGTCCATTCATCCGAATTTCTTCTGGTGCTTTGATATACGTGACGACACCCCATAGGGCACCTTCACCATCTCCCCACGACTCCAGGAATTGGCCGCCGACTTTAGGCTCAAAGGAAAGTGTAGAGCCTTGATCTCCATTCAGTCGATACGCCCACCAGTCATTGATATCTTCTGTGAGCGCTTTGAACACTTTATCCCGGGTTGCGTTAATCGTGATCTCTTGTTCGATTTGAAATGAATCCTGCTTTAATCCATTCTCCATCTCTTCATGCCTCCCTACCGATTGTTCGGCTTTTTCTTTTAACGATAAAAGAGAGTGTGCATCTTGATCCTCGTATTTATTCACCCATCGGTTGTACATTTCTCTCAATGGCACAGCGTTCAAATAATTCAAGCGGACACGTCCGACTCTACGGATCGTGATCAAGTTGGCACTCTCGAGCATTCCAAGGTGTTTCATAACCGCATAGCGGGTCACATCCGGAAACCTTTCATTCAGGTCGCCCGTTGACATCGGACCGTTGATTAGTGCGTCCAATATCTGTCTCCTGATCGGGTGACTCAATGCTTTGAACGTAGTGGATAAATCATCAACCATTTCAGCGATGACCAACACCTCCCCCCTTTTTATGTGACAAAATCGTAACATTAATTCAGATGCCCGGTCAACTTTCAAAAGAAAAACCACATGAAAGAATCATGTGGTCGGGATTTGTCTGAGGTCTTCCAGGCTTTCCATGAATACCTTCTTGTCGCCTTCTTTCGCAATCGCTTCTCCTGCAGCAACCGCTTTTTCCAGGTTCTCTTCGAACTGTTTCCTGTCCTGTGTAAGTGAGTAACCACGAGCCATCGCTTCATACGCGAACGCGAGATCGAAATCGACGATATCGTTTGCCAAACAGTAATCCAATGATTTCTCGGCATGATACAACGCTCTTTCTGAGCTGCCGACGGTGGCATACACTCGAGAAATTTGCCACTCTCCTCTTGCGAAGTTCAGCTCGTTTCCGACGATTCCCCAGTGATATCTAGACGCATGCGCTGCATGAATCATTTCGAGTTCTTCATCGTCTGTCCGATCCTTTTTCTCCATCAGATCCCATACATGATTAAACAGGTCGACCGCTATTTTTCGGTGAAACGTATGTAACTCTTTCGAATCCATCTTATTCCTCCTTTAATCCCAGCTGAATCGTTCTTCCTTCCATGGACGACCGACCATATGATAGCCATTACGCTCCCAAAATCCTGGCTTGTTATCGGTAAGGAACTCTATTCCCCGCACCCATTTGGCACTTTTCCAAAAATAGAGATGCGGAACGACTGCCCTGAGTGGAAAACCATGCTCTGGTGTAAGGGTGTCTCCATCATGACTATGGGCAAGCATACTCGTATCCATCATGAAGTCCTCCATCGGCAAATTGGTCGTCCAACCTTCTTCAGCATGTATAATGACATATTTCGCCTCAGGCAGTACGTTCACCTTCTTTAAAATCTCCTGTGTTGCGATTCCTTGCCATCGGTTATCGAGCTTCGACCAACCTGTAACACAATGGATATCGTTCTTCAGTTCAGTTTGAGGCAGGTCCATGATTTCGTCATAGGTGAGACGCACTTCCTCCTCCACATGACCGAACAATCTCAGATCCCATTTGTTCAAGTCCTCATAATACGGAACATTGCCGTAATGGAGCACCGGCCATTTTTTCGTGACGACCTGGTTCGGAGGCACTCGCTCTGACACTTTTTCCGACTTTTCTTTTCCAAAATACATGAGGGTTTCGCCTCTTTCCGTCGATGTTTTTCGATTCTTTTATATTAGTCTACCCTTCTTTTACTTATGAAAAAAGACCTCTTTCCAAGTGAAAGAGGTCTTACAGTACTATCGGTCTTTACAGGAGGATCGTAGCAATCCAACCGAAGAGGATGAGCGGGATGTTGTAGTGCAAGAATGTCGGCACACACGTATCCCAGATGTGATTGTGTTGCCCATCCGCGTTCAAGCCGGCAGTCGGTCCGAGCGTACTATCTGAAGCGGGGGACCCAGCGTCACCAAGTGCGCCAGCCGTTCCAACAAGTGCGACGATCGCAAGCGGACTGAATCCAAGCTCCTGAGCGAGCGGCACGAAGATTGTCGCGATGATCGGAATCGTCGCAAAGGACGACCCGATTCCCATCGTGACAAGCAACCCGACAATCAACATCATCAGCGCTGCCAGCACTTGATTCCCATCAAACAGTCCAGAAGTCTGCTTCACAAGGACTTCTATGTCTCCTGTTTGTCTCATCACTTCAGCAAACCCAGCAGCTGTAATCATGACGAAACCGATGAACGCCATCATCTTCATGCCGTCTGTGAAGATGAGATCGGATTCTTTTATAGAGAAAGAACCCGTCAAAAAGAGGACGACAATTCCGGATAGCGCCCCGAGAATCATAGATTCCGTCAAGACCTGTACAACGACGGTCACGATGATTGCGATGACTGAAAATGTAATGGAACGAGCAGTGAATGTAGATGGGATGGTCTCACTCTCACTCGCAATGTCCTTATTTTCATACGTACGCGGTTTTCGATAAGATACGAAAAGCGCAATCAGCAAGCCGATGACCATACCTACGACCGGTAACGCCATCGCTTGCGGAATCATCGCCATATCAATCGTCAACCCACTCTTCTCCATTTCCTTTTGGATGATCTGATGGAAAATGAGACCGAATCCGACGGGAAGCAAGATGTAAGGTGCAGTCAACCCGAATGTGATGGATGAGGCCAATGCTCTTCGGTCCATTCTCAGTTCATTGAAAATCAACAACAACGGTGGAATCAAAATCGGAATGAATGCGATATGGATCGGAATCAAGTTTTGCGAAAAGATTGAGATTGTCACGATGATGAATAGTAACAGAGCTTTTGAAAGCGCTTGTCTTTTCGTATCTCCCTGTTTTTTCGTCATTTTCAAGGCACCTGACACGAGTAGTTCAGGTAGACCTGTTTTCGATAGACCTAATGCGAATGCACCGAGCAATGCATAGCTCAGAGCAATCGTAGCGTTATTCCCTAATCCTTCAGTAAAAACGGTAATCGTTTCATTCAAGCCCAGTCCACCGACCAATCCCCCAGTCAATGCACCGATAGCAAGGGCCAAAACGACTTGTACTCGCAACAAGCTTAAGAGCAGCATGACAAGTACAGCAATGACAACAGCGTTCATGAAAATGACCTCCAACTACTTTATCTCGATAAATCACTAATGTACTAAATTACGAAAATCAATTTAACACGATTCCGATAAAGTGTCAATCACATGATCCTATAAAGTTTCTTTTACCGATATTTGTATGGAAGTACAAAAAACCCCTTCCGACTGTAGTCGGAAGGGTTGGTTAAGCTATTTATTTCGCTGCGAATTTTTCAACGAGCTTGACGATCGAACGAGTCATGACGCCTGTTGCACCTTTTGGCCCGAGGTCGCTCGCTTTATTGCTGTATGCTGTTCCAGCAATATCAAGGTGAAGCCATGGTGTATCCTCCACGAATTCGGATAGGAAGACACCACCTTGAACAGGGTGTGCATTCTTACCGGCAGAATTGACGAAATCCGCTACGTTACTAATGCGTAGAATTTTCTTGTACGGTCCGAACATCGGAAGTCGCCATACATACTCTCCCGCTTCTTCCGCACATTGCTCGAATTTCTGGAAGAACGCTTCATCATTGCTCATCACACCGGATGCAATGTCACCGAATGCGACGACGACACCTCCAGTAAGTGTAGCGAGATCCACCAGGTAAGATGCACCTTGCTCTTTTGCATACGTGATCGCGTCTGCTAGAATCAATCGTCCTTCTGCATCCGTGTTCGTGATCTCGATCGTTTTACCGCTCATGGACGTCAGAACATCTCCTGGTTTCATTGCAGAGCCGTTAATCAGGTTTTCACTGGATGGAATGACAAACATGACGTTCACGTCTGGCTTCAATCGGCCGACCGACTCCATCGCTCCAAGAACCGCAGCACTTCCGCCCATGTCAGACTTCATTTCGTGCATGTTCAGGGCAGGCTTCAAGGAGTAACCACCTGCATCAAATGTGAGACCTTTCCCTACAAAAGTAAGGACGTCTTCCCACTTCTCTTTTGCCTTGTATTTGACGACGATCAATTTCGCGTCCTGATCTGACCCTTGGCTGACACCAAGTAAAGCACCCATTCCGAGTTCTTTCATGTCCGACTCTTCGAGTACATCGTATTCAAAACCATGCTTTTGAGCAATACTTACA
The DNA here is from genome assembly GCF_051842935.1 of Pseudalkalibacillus sp. Hm43. Classification (GTDB taxonomy): domain Bacteria; phylum Bacillota; class Bacilli; order Bacillales; family Fictibacillaceae; genus Pseudalkalibacillus. The sequence goes on from NZ_JBPXRR010000001.1 coordinate 2,452,103, forward strand.
GCTTGAGCCGCAAGGTCAGTTGGTGTAAGCAGGTTTCCTGGCGTATTGACCAGATCACGTGCTACGTTCGTTCCTGCAGCATACGCTTCCCCACTCTTCAGGGCGTAATCAATTGTTGCTTCATCTTCTTCTGAGTAGAGTTCAATCCTTTTCAACTCATACTTTCTTTCATTCTTCTTTTCCTTGTAATCTTCAAATTGATATGTCGCAAGCATGAATGCTTCGGATAGCGCATGAACCGTTTGCTTGAACTCAACCGCTTCGGAATAGAATGAATCCATCGCAATGGCGATTTCTTCTTGCTTGTGTTGCTTCAATTCTTTTGCGACTTTACCGAAAGCCTCTCTCACTTTACGGTAATTAAGGTCTTTGCGTAATCCTAATCCAACGAAATAGATGGTCTTCACACCAAGTGCTCCTAGCGTGTGAATGCGTGTCACTTTCTTCAGTTTTGCAGAAAGGTCATCGCTTTTGAACAGTTCACTGATATGGCCATTTAAAGCGCTATCAATTTCACTTGCGATTCCCGTCGGCTTTTTGTCATCACCATAGATTCCGACAACCAACGTATGTATATCTTGTCTCACATCTAACCCTTTTTTGACTGTAAACATCCAATTCCCCCTCTAATCTCTTTTCCTCATTATATCGAAATATTTCGATTACCTAAACATCATCTTGTAAATACAAATAAATATTCGGCAGTGCCGGGAGTTCCTTTGTTCTTTCATAAGGAACAGCATCGATATCCGGCAGTATATGCAAGCACTTTTTCACAAAAACACGCAATTCATTCGTGTCGAGTCCCCAAAACACGTCAGGATAAGGCTCGAAACACTCCTGAGCTCGTTGGAACATTTGCCTTGCTCCTTTTACATTACCATATTCATAGTGATAAATCGCGACAGACATCTGCAATAAGCCTTTTAAAAAAAGATTCTGCTTGTCTATCATCCAGATTTCTTCAATCAAATCATGACATGTATAATAATCGCCCTCGTTAAAGCTGACGAAGAATTCATAGTATTCCATCGGATAATTTGAACGCATGCAATCTCCCCCTGCCACTATATGTTATCACTTGCATATGTATTTCTAAATCGGGGTAATGAATGAATAAACGATATGGTAAACTAAATTTAGGATTAGATGAAAGGAAGTTGCTTTCTTGGAGGACTTATTAACGAATTTTCCATTATGGTGTGCGATCTTTTCCATACTGTTCGCTCAATTGATTAAAATTCCGATCATGTATATTTCCACACGGAAACTCGAATGGGGTTTATTCTTCAGTACAGGTGGAATGCCGAGCTCCCACTCGAGCGGCGTTACATCACTGACGACATCCATCGGTTTGGTGGAAGGGGTCGGTTCACCGTTATTTGCCATTACTGCAGTATTCAGCATAATTGTCATGTATGATGCGAAAGGTGTGCGCTGGCAGGCCGGCGAGCAAGCGATCGTGTTGAACCAGTTGGTCAGAGATTTCCAGCACTTGACGACGGAAATCAAGAATTGGCCGAAAAAGAACGAAGAAGAAAAGAGAAGAGAACTGAAGGAACTGTTAGGGCACCGTCCGAGCGAAGTGTTTTTCGGCGCCCTGCTTGGAATCGGTCTAAGCTTAGCGATTTTTTACGGTTTTGTCCAATAGGAGGGGATTCATATTCGAATCATATCGATCTGTCCGAGTAATACCGAACTGGTTGCCTATTTAGGCTTGACCTCCTCGCTTGTCGGAGTGGATGACTTTTCTGACTGGCCGAAAGAAATTGAAGAACTGCCAAGGTTAGGTCCAGACTTGAATATCAATATGGATCGTTTGCAAGCGTTAGAGCCTGACCTTGTATTAGCCTCGCTCAGTGTACCAGGTATGGAAAAGAACATTGAACGACTTGACGAAAGAGGGATCCGGTACCATATATTCAATCCGAACTCCCTTGATGAAATTGCAGACGATCTCCTGAAGCTTGGAGAACTGACTGGCTTTGAAGAACGAGCGAAACAGATTGTTGCTCATTTTCGAAATGTGATTGAAGAGTATAAAGGAATTTCGAGGACGGTGACCGAAAAACCTTCTTTGTATTGGGAATGGTGGCCGAAGCCTGCTTTTACACCTGGTGGCGAGAATTGGCTGACAGAGATCAGTGAGCTTGCCGGTGCGGAGAACTGTTTTGCAGATGAAGATGTTGCAAGTGTCCAGACGGATTGGGAAACGATTCGGAAACGTGAACCGGACCATATCTGTCTCGTCTGGGTAGGTGTGCGGAAGCAGAAGGTCAACCCGAAGATCCTCGATAAACGACCGGATTGGGATCAAATGAAGGCGATGCAGATGAATCATGTGCATGTGTTGGAGGAACCTTACTTTTGCAGACCCTCACCTCGCCTGTTGATCGGATTGCAGAAGATTGCTTCCATCATCCATCCGGATGATTATCCCGTTTACGAGGATGAGGAAGATCCTCTATTGAAAATGAGCAAAGGACTGGCTTGATAGTGAGCCAGTCCTTTTTTTACATATACGATTAAGTATCTTTCGGCTTGAACATCTGCTCTCGGAACACTTGCATCGATTCCTGTTCATTGAGGGCGGTGAGCGTTTTTTCGCTCAACTTCCCTTCACCACGGTGGATCACATAGACATCAAGGGTTTTTTTGCCCCATTTTTTATACACATCATCTACCGTCTCGTAATAGAGGTCGATTTTCTTCTGTTTGATGGCTGAGCCTGTGTCCGCTACAACCCCGTAGCCGTATCCAGGAATCCAAAGGATACTTCCGATTGGAAAAACCCTCGTATCCGCAGCGATCGTCGAGTAGAGGTCTCGCCGGACCTTTACACCGGATTTCGTAATCCCATAGGCAGGGTGTTCTTTCGTCTTACCGGTCGACTCGACTCCCGCCGTGTACCCCGTCGCGACTACCTTCACCTTTGGATAACGATCCGTATCTATGGTATCTTCTAATGTCTTTCCTTTTGCCAATGCGCTCGATGATAGCTGCAGCGATTTGTTTTTGACGCTTAACAGCTGTTTCATCATGAAGCTGCTTGTCTTTTTCACATGCTCCAAAGCTTTCGTATCGATTGTGAATTCCTTCGAATTTGCGAAACTCACAAGTCCCGAAGCTTCGACTCCTGAAACTTTCCCTATGGTCGTGAATAATGCAATTACAAATAAACAAGTCATAAGAGAGCGTTTCAGAATGGTTTTGGTAAACTGCATCTTTTCACTCCTCTCACGCCTAATCCTTTCCAAAAACGGAAGAAAGTATTCATGAAGCCCGTCCAAAGACGAAAAATACAGACTATTTGAATATTCTTCCAGAATGGGGGTGAGCAGTGCCAGGTACCGTTTCAAAACCCACTGGTGTCAACGCTTTTGAGACGGTGCCAGGTACTCTTCAGAAATCCTTATGTATCAACACTTCTTAGATGGTACCTGGTACCGTTTAGAACACCAGCAAGCAGTAGGGTTCTCTTCGCGTACCTGGTACTGGTCAGCACGGATTGGCATTGATTTACAGTCGGCACAGCCGACAGTTATGGTTTGTTCCCGTTGTATATAAAAGTAAACATAAAAAAGACTGTCGAATGGTTTCGACAGTCTTCTCATAGCTCATATCCTATACGGTCTTCAATTAGAACATCTGGTATCCTCGGACTCTGAGCATCTTGATCGTAATGCCCGATAAAATCGCTCCGAGTAAGCCGAATAAGAGAATTAGAATATCAGAAAAGTGCAATAGAATTATTTTATTTATCAATTCTTGGAAGGTTGTTCCTGGTGCTGCAAAGTAATCAAAAAACGGTACATCGTCAATGATCATGATTACAACAACGGGATAAAGAACAGCCATAACCCAAGTCATTCTTAACAACATGTTCAAAAGAAAGCCTATTCCAAAGAACAAAACCATGAACAACAGCATGGAGATGATCAAGGTCGGAATGGTTAACGGCATACTGGTCACCCCTTTATATCCATTGACTAGTTTACTGCATTATCAGTTGCAGAGTCAATGCTAGCGAAAGGGGATCCAGTGCGTTATTCTCAGTTGTTCATAAACCTGTCATAAGTTTCAGATGTGCTTCCTGCCACTGCCTCCACAATGATCACAAGTTTCAGATCCACCAAGCAATAGCTGGAAATACCCTACCCCTTTACAATACTGACAAGTTACGGTTTGAGGACTGCGATGCTTTTGTTCTTTGTTCATGATAGACACCTCTTTATTTAAATTTTCTGATAATATACCAACTCTGTAGTTTTTTGAAAAATCTGATATTAGTCCATATTGGTTCATGTAAACGTATACACGAGCTTTTTTCTTCCACAATGTTTCGTTTTCAAACGTTTTTAACGGATATTGAAAATCTTATAATTCGTGTACCCAAACTGCGTTCCAGGGTTCAAATCGTGTGTCGAAAAGCCGTTTTTGGAAGGGTCTTGACCAAGAAAAAAGTGAATCATGAGTGAAGATGATGGGTCGTTCAATAATTTTGTCTTAGAAAAAAATCCGACCTCCGAAATTTCGCTCTGCTGCGGCTTCAATTCGCCACCAATCGCATCCATTGAGAAAATGACCATGTTATCGCTGATTTCTTCATTCAAGACCCCAGAGCGGATTCCGATTACACCCGTGATTTCTGCAATGATGCCGGTCTCCTCCCGTACTTCACGTTTTACCGCTTCATCAATCGTTTCCCCTTCATCGACAAAGCCAGCAGGAAAGGACCACTTGCCTTTAAGTCCACCGTATTTCTTTTTCACGACAAGCCATTGATTGTCATGTTCAATGATTCCTGCAACGGAAAGCCAAACTTTTTCACGTTTTCTGCTCATTTTCGGTTCCTCCCTACCTATGCAAACTGTCTCTATATAGAAAATATAAATCAAAATCAGGATTTATAAACCAAAATCCAAAATTATAAGCCAAAATCAGAATTTATAATCCAAAACCAGAATTTATAATCCAAATTCAAAAATTATAATCCAAAACGCAGTTTCGCCACTATGTAAAAAAGAGCGAAGCCGCTCATCACGACTTCACTCTTGATCGTATCAAACTTCTATTAGAATAATTTGAGCTTACCTTTTTTGATGACGAGTGGAATTCCACCTAGTAGGTAGAGGTAACGGTTGTCGATGATCTTCTTCATCGCTGCTGCAGTTGCTCCGTAAAGCTTTCTGTTGCCGACTTTACCGATTGCTTCACCTTTACCAAGAGAAGCTACTGTACCTTTGATGTCCGGTACGAATGTTTCCATTTTGCCACCGTTGATCAATGCCTTCAAGTTGCGTGCAACCGTAAAGGATTGTTGGATCGCAATTTGGGCAGTTGGTGGGTATGGACGGTTGATCTCTTCGTTGATGATCAATGCGCAATCTCCGACGATGAAGATGTGATCTTTACCAGGAGCGCGAAGATCTTTCTCAACCTTCACACGGCCACGCATCGTTTCAAAACCAGAGTTTTCAACGATGGAGTTACCGCGGATTCCTGTTGTCCAAACAATTGTGTCTGCTTTGATTTCTTCTTCTTCAAGAACGACACTGTCTTCAGTGACTTCCTTGATCGGAGTGCCAAGCATGAACTCGACGCCCTTACTTTCAAGAAGGTTCACAGCGTACTCGACGAGTTCTTCGTCAAAGCCAGGTAGCACTGTCGGAGCAGCTTCAGCACAGATCAAACGAACTCTTTCACGTGGTACGTCGAACTCATCACAAAGCTCAGGAATACGGTCAGCCATCTCACCGATGAACTCGATACCAGTGAATCCTGCACCTGCTACAACGATGTTCAACATGCCTTCAGAAGGGTTGTCTTCATTATTGTAACTAGCGAATAAGTACTCGATATGTTCTTTGATTTTACGGACAGTATCTACACTTCGAATACTGAACGCATAGTCTTTAACACCTGGAATTCCAAATGTTTCAGATTCGAAACCAAGTCCGATGACAAGGTAATCGTATGTCAGTTCGCCGTTTTCCAATTTGACGGTCTTGTTTGCATCATCAATGGAAACGACTGTGTCTTGAACGAAGTTGATGCGGTTCGTGTCGATGACATCACTGATCGCCATGCGTGTACGATCGTGGTGCAACGTACCTGCAGCTGGCTCGTGAAGCCAAGTTGTTTGGTAATGGTAATTGTGCTTATTAACGAGCGTGATTTCCGCTTCGTTCATTCCTAATTCTTTTGTGAGACGAGTTGCTGTCATGATCCCGCCGTATCCGGCACCGAGAATGACGATCTTTGGTCTACTCATATCTCTCATCCACCCTTTTCTTTTTTATATAGCGTTGGACAAATGCGTGCAGCATCGAAAATGAACCATAAAGTTTGTTACGTATTTCACGTACTTTAACGCAAAATGTCATAAAATCTCCGTAATTGTCCCATTGTCAAGTTTAGTGCTTTTATTCGATTTTTTCAACCCATAGCACGCAACTTTTTTGTCGACCACCCTATTACACAGTTTTTCCCTTTTCTTCATCCTTTATTAAGCTTATAATGAGTACAACAACAGATAACTGGGGGTGTAGAATGATATGACCGAGCAACATGATATCTATGATGTAACGATCATAGGTGGAGGGCCGACAGGGTTATTCACCGCATTTTACGGAGGCATGAGACAGCTTAAGGTAAAGATCATCGAGAGTATGCCTCAATTAGGAGGACAATTAGCGGCACTTTATCCTGAGAAATACATATATGATGTAGCAGGATTTCCGAAAGTACTTGCACAAGATCTCGTTGATAATTTGAAAGAGCAGGCTTTTCAGTTCAACCCATCTGTAGCTTTAGAGCAATCTGTACAAAAAGTAGAGCGAATGGAAGACAAAACGTTCAGACTCACTACGGATAAGGAAACACATTATTCCAAAACGGTAATTATTACCGCTGGCGTTGGTGCTTTCCAACCTCGACGTCTTGAGCATGAGAATGCAAAAGAATATGAAGGGAAGAACCTTCACTATTTCGTAGAAGATCTCAATGCTTTTGCTGGCCAGAAGGTCGTTGTTTGTGGAGGCGGAGATTCCGCAGTCGATTGGGCAAACATGCTTGAGCCACTTGCGAAGGAAGTCACATTGACACACCGTCGTGATAAGTTCCGTGCACACGAACACAGCGTCGAGCAATTGATGAACTCAAAGGTCTCCATCAAGACACCTTTCCAAGTGAAAGAAGTCATTGGAGATGAGAATGGCGTGAAAAAGGTCGTCTTGCAGGAATCCAAAGGGGAGAAAGAAGAAGTCATTGAATGTGACTCCTTGATCGTCAACTACGGCTTCATTTCATCTCTTGGTCCGATAAAAGAATGGGGTCTGGACATCCAGAAGAACTCCATTGTCGTCAACTCACGTATGGAAACGAACATACCTGGCATTTATGCAGCTGGAGACGTTTGTACATATGAAGGGAAAGTGAAATTGATTGCGACTGGATTTGGTGAAGCACCGACGGCGATCAACAATGCGAAAGCATATATCGATCCGAAAGCAAAAGTACAACCAATGCATAGTACAAGCTTGTTTTAATATGAATTAAGAAGGTTCCGATCATGATCGGAACCTTTTTATTTACCCCGTTATACCAGTTAGAGGCTCTTTCACACCCCGATCTCGCTTAAATCCGGAGATCGCCCCCTGCAAGATGTTCTTACTCAATAAAAAACCTCCATTCCATCTGGGAATGAAGGTTTCTGCTTTTACAAATTGTAGTACAACAAAAAGGCGAGTAATCCGATAAAAGGAATGGCTAAAATGAGGCCGTATACTAGGAAGTTTGCGTTCATGATTTTACGGTCGCGGGCAGACTTGTCGTCCATATTACAGTCATCTCCTTTTTACAGTTAGTATGACCAATTCCCGCGAAAATAAATAAAGAGTTGAACCCATCTTCTAGGGGTCAACTCTTTGTATTCCATATCAGCACTCTTCAGGCGTACCAGCGTTCGTCGCTGTCTTGAAGGATGAGCCGCAACCGCATGATGCGATGGCGTTCGGATTGTCGATCGTGAAGCCTCCGCCCATCATGTTCTCTTTATAATCAATCGTGACACCTTGAAGGATCTTTACACTGTCCGGGTCAGCGATGACACCAATTCCGTGCTGGTCGTATTTCGTATCGTTCTCTTTTACTTCTGTATCAAAGCCCATGCCATATGAAAGACCGCTGCAGCCTCCACCTTGAACTCCAACGCGAAGATAAAGATTTTCTTCCTCTTCAGCAGCCATCATTTGCTTGATTTGATTTGCAGCAGATTCTGTGATTGTGATCAATGGAATCACTCCTTTCATACCTCTATATATAGTATACAGGGGCAAAGATTGAACCTCAACCTTCATGGACTGACAATTCGTTACATATCCTCTTTCAGACGAAGAAGATCGTTATGACGGCGATCGATTTCCTGACTATAATATAAGACCTTCGGATGATTCAGTCCTAGCACACGTGCTGTGCGGATCATTTCAGCCCTCAGGCACTCGATTTGTTCGTTATATCTTTCAAACAGGGTCTTTTTGGATGTCTTGATCATGCGACTCACCACTCCTATAATACACCCCATTATTAAAAACGAAGTGCTTACTCTTTATATCGTAAAGTTTCCCTGGTTTTTCAAGTCTTTACCTTTATAATAGTAGGTCCCATCACAAATGGTGACGGCTGGGCCAGTCATGAGTACTTCTCCGTCCAACGACCATGTGATGTGGAGATCTCCACCTGATAGGTGAACGACCGTTTCTTCTCCACGCTCTGCTTTACCTGTCAAAACAGCTGCTACTACCGCAGCACAAGCACCGGTTCCACAGGCTTGCGTTACCCCAGAGCCTCGTTCCCATACCCGAAAATGCATTTCTTTCTCATTTACCACTTCGACGAATTCCACATTCACACCTTCTGGAAAATTTTCGTGTTTTTCCAATATAGGACCCATCGTCGTGACAGGTGCTTTTTCAATATCCTCGATAAAAAAGACTGCATGTGGATTTCCCATGGAAACACCGGTCATTTGAAAGGTCTGACCTTCGACCTCTACTGTTTCCTCTAAAACTTCGTCATCAGGATGTCCTTTTCCGACCATAGGAAGATCCGATCTTTTTAATCGCGGTTCCCCCATATTGATCGTCACCTGTGTAACTTCACCATCTACTGGGTGAACTTGAGCCTGTACAACGCCACCTAAGGTTTCAATTGTAAAATGCTCCTCATGCACGATGGCGTTTTCATATACATATTTGGCTACACACCTTAAACCATTCCCGCAATTTTTCGCTTCGGAACCATCATTATTAAAAATCCTCATTAAGACATGTGCCTTTTCCGACTTTCCGATCAGGATGAGGCCATCAGACCCAATTCCGGTATGCGGATTCGAAACTGCAATCGCAATGGAAGACAGCTCTTCTTCCGGTAGGTTTTCTTTGAATGTATCCACATAAATGTAGTTGTTACCTAGTCCGTGCATTTTCGTAAAATTGAACTGGTTCATAGGATGCTCCTCCAATTAGCGCAGTTGTTCTGTCGTCCAGAAGTAATCTTCGTCTGCTTTCAAAATCGTCATTTTCGTATTACAGCATGGCATGATCAAATATGTTCGGAAGCCTTCCATCGCATGTTGGAGGTCTTCTTCCTTCAAGTTCGTCAATATGTTTTCCTTACTGCAATATGGACATGTTTGTATATAGATATCTTTCATCATCCGCTCATACGGCCAAGTGTTCCGGAAAGAAGACATGCCATTTTCCCCCTGCTCTTTTTCTTTATTTGTATAGTATAATCAGCTTTACGATTTCTGACAATGAATTCGGACAGCCTGTAATAAAAACGTCACTAAAAAAAGCTCCCCGTTCAGAACGGAGAGCTTTTACACTATTCAAGATCTATTATTAGATCAACATACCAGCGATTGCTGCACTTAGTAGGTTTGCAAGTGATCCGGCGATGATCGCTTTCACACCTAGTTTTGCAATGTCAGGACGACGGTTTGGCGCAATTCCACCAAGTCCTCCAAGTAGGATCGCAAGTGAAGAAAGGTTTGCGAAACCACAAAGCGCGAAACTGACAACCGCAACAGTCTTGTCTTTCAGCTCTGGAATTTCTGGTGCGAATGAAGAATACGCTACGAATTCGTTCAATACGAGCTTTTGTCCGATAAAGTTACCTGCACGAACTGCTTCGTCCCAAGGTACACCGATGATGAATGCAAATGGCGCAAAGATATATCCAAGGATCAGTTCTAGAGAAAGTCCTTCAGCTCCGAACCATCCACCGATAAATCCAAGAAGTCCGTTAATCAAAGCAATCAATGCGATGAATGCAAGCAACATTGCACCAACGTTCAAAGCAAGCTTCAATCCGTCAGATGCACCACGAGCGGCAGCATCAATGACGTTGACTGTTTCTTCATCTTTTTCCATTTTGATTTCGTCTGTCGTTTCAGATACTTCTGTTTCAGGCAAGATGATCTTCGCCATGACAAGACCTGCTGGTGCAGCCATGAAACTTGCCGCTAGTAGGTACTCGAGCGGTACTCCAAGAAGGCTGTACCCGATCAATACTGAACCAGCTACAGAAGCTAGTCCCCCAACCATAACTGCGAAGAGTTCTGATTGCGTCATTTTTGCAAGATAAGGACGGATTACAAGTGGTGCTTCAGTTTGTCCTACGAAAATGTTTGCAGTAGCGGAAAGAGACTCAGCTTTACTTGTTCCAAGAAGCTTAGAGATCGCTCCACCAATCAAACGAATAACCCATTGCATGATACCTAGGTAGTACAATACCGCGATTAAAGATGAGAAGAAGATGATGATCGTCAATACTTGGAATGCGAAAATAAATCCGATTCCACTATCTTCAGCTACCAAGCCACCGAATAGGAACTGAATTCCTTCGTTCGCGTAGTTGATGATGTTTTGAACGACCATTGAAGCTGTTTTCAATGCCGCTTTACCAGCTTCCCACTTCAGAACGATCAACGCGAATCCAATCTGGATCGCTAGACCACCTAAAACGGTTCTTAAACTAATACGTTTCTTATTGTTCGATACAAGAAAGGCAATCAGCAAGATCGTAAGAATTCCGCCAATCCCCCAAATGTATTGTTGCATAAATCCTTCACTCCCCTAATGTATTGTGAACGCTTTCTTTTTCCGTCGAGGTATGTTGTCTGACATCTAACATTCAACATAAATAATGTAACAGAATTCGACAAAAAAACAAGTGCTTTAATTATTTTCAGAATTGTTTCAAATGGTCCAAAATCTTCCTAAAGCGTTTTCAATGTTTGAAGTTACCGTTAGATTCCCCTTCTTCCTTATAGATATCCAAAGAATTTCACCACTTAAGCGAGGAGGCATATTCATCCACTCTTCTATACCACCCTATCAGGGTATGAAACCGAATAAAGAGTTATTTGCGGGGGGGGATCTCGGTATTTTTTCGATTTCGGGGTGCGCAACCAAGAGTCATGTTCAAAAATAAAAAAATCCCCACCATTACGGCGGGGATTTTCTTTTCCATCTATATGAGAATTAGAACATCGGATTTTCTTCTAAATATTGATATATGTTGTCGACGAGTTCATCGGGCGTTTCGCCTGGGACGTACTCTCCATTCACTAATGCATAAGGTGATCGGAAGCACTGACCGCAATTCCCGAGACAACCATATTCAATCACATCTAGATTTGGATCGCGTTCAAGGACTTCACGTGCTCTTTGAGATCCATTTGCCAAGTTGCTTACGCAAAATTCGATGATTGGCCTCATTTTTCAACCACCCTTTCTTTCCATACTTATCCTACAACCTTATGAACATACCCGTCAACTTACTTGTTTTCCTGCTGAATAAGAAAGAATGTTGTAGGATTGTCACAATTTCGATATACTAAAAATGACCACGGTCATAAAAGGAGTTGCTGCAAAAATGACCCGTAGCAAGAAACGCAATTTTACAGAAGAAAGCATCATAAAAGCAGCACTCGATCTCTTTTACGAAAAAGGATATGCCCATACAAGTGTCAAAGAAATCACAGAGCGAGCGAACATCGCAAAAGGGACGTTTTTTAATTATTTCCCTACTAAAGAAGACCTCATGCAACATTTTGCCAAAGAAAGGCTACATACACTGAGTATTTTTCTCGGTAAAGGGTATATATTATCCCAGCCTTTCCATAAACAAATGGAAGTGATGATCGGTCATCTGTTGACTTATTATGATCTCGATTCCGACTTCACTAAAGACTTATGGGGAACTGTCATCCGCGACGAAAGCCCTTTAATCGAATGTTGGATGCTGATTCTGGAAAGAGCGAGCATTAGAGGAGAAATACGTGCACAGATGGATCTGAATACATGTGCACATATTTGCAACAGTCATTTCCATTATGTCTTATCGACTTCTTCCAAGACCGACACCAAGGAATCGCTCATACGACGTGTCATGACATTAATGGAATTAAGTATACAAGGATTTCAAGAAAAAAGGGGAAATGCTGGAATGAAAAAGCTGGTCATCTTAGGTGCTGGATACGGTGGAATGAAGATTTTACACGGATTGTTGGATTCATCTGACCTTCCTGAAGACATTCAAATCACCCTGGTGGATCGACTTCCATATCATTGCTTGAAGACAGAGTATTATGCATTGGCAGCTGGAACCGTATCCGATCACCATATTCGTGTACAGTTCCCGGAAGATTCTCGTGTCATCGTCAAATATGGAGAAGTCTCAGAAATCGATTTGGAGAACAAAGCCATCCATTTTGAAAAAGAAGAGTCGATTGATTACGACGATCTGATCATCGGATTAGGCTGTGAAGATAAATATCACGGAGTACCGGGTGCTCCTGAAAATACACTCAGCATACAGACGATCGACAAGTCCCGTGAAACTTACCAACACTTAAACAACCTGCCGCCAAAAGCAGTTGTAGGCGTCGTCGGTGGCGGACTGAGCGGTGTCGAACTTGCAAGTGAACTTCGGGAAAGCCGTCCGGATCTCACCATCAAATTGTTCGATCGCGGGGAAACGATCCTTTCTACGTTCCCGAAACGCTTAAGCAACTATGTTCAAAAATGGTTCATCGACCATGGTGTAGAAGTCGTCAACCACTCCAACATCACTAAAGTGGAGCCAAATATTCTCTACAATAAAGATGAGCCGGTTGAGTGCGACGCGATCGTGTGGACTGCAGGAATCCAGCCGAACCGGATCGTCCGTAATATGGATGTGGAAAAGGATGAGTCAGGACGTATCGTGTTATCCCCTCATCATCACCTTCCGAATGACAAGCATGTGTTTGTCGTTGGAGATTGCGCGAGCCTGCCACACGCACCTAGTGCACAGCTTGCAGAAGGTCAAGGCGATCAAATCGTTGAAGTCTTGCTCAAGCTTTGGAAGGATGAGCCACTCGGAGATCTTCAGAAAATCAAGCTGAAAGGTGTTCTCGGCTCCCTCGGTAAAAAGCACGGATTCGGAATGATGAAAGGAACAGCATTGACCGGACGAGTGCCACGCCTATTGAAATCCGGAATCCTATGGATGTACAAATACCACTCCAATTAAACCAAACAAAGCATTCCTCTCACCAGGAATGCTTTTCTATTATTATTTAGCTATCTCTAATTGAGAATGAATTCGTCATGCTGATCGGGTATGCTTTACTCGCTTTTTTACCATGAAAAATGGCTCTTTCGAAGGAATTTTGATTATGCTACGATAAAAACAAAGAATTATCAGCTATTAACAATAGCATTTTTTATTAAAAATGATTATAATAAAGGATAGAAAGGGGTAGATAAGAATGCGTGAACAAGTCGAAGAGGTTCTAGATAAATTACGACCATTCCTTCTTCGTGACGGTGGAGATGTTGAGTTGGTTGACATCGAGGACGGAATCGTAAAAGTTCGTTTAATGGGAGCATGCGGAAGCTGCCCTAGTTCAACGATTACGCTTAAAGCAGGAATCGAGCGTGCACTACTTGAAGAAGTGCCAGGCGTAACAGAATTAGAACAAGTATTCTAAAACGATATAAATGATATTAGAAAAGAGCGGAACAATCGTCCGCTCTTTTTTTGTAGCTTATTTTCCGTTCACAACTGCTTCAGGCTTGTCCCCTTGTAACACAGCTCGGATGTTTCGAGCGGTTAGACGGCACATTTCCATGCGTGTTTCAATGCTTGCACTTCCGATATGCGGGAGGCATACGACATTAGGGAATTTCAAGAACGGATGATTGTCTGGAACCGGTTCTTGTTCAAAAACGTCGAGTCCAGCTCCTGCAATTTGTTTCTCTTCAATCGCGTGGACGAGATCCGCTTCTACGACAGCACCTCCACGCCCTGCATTTACAAATATCGCAGACTCTTTCATATTATTGAACACTTCCGCATTGAACATCCCTTCCGTTTCGGACGTCAGCGGTGTCAGATTCACGACGAAGTCAGACGTTTCGACAAGCTCATCGAAGGACACATACTTCGCACCGAGTTCTTGCTCTGCTTTTTCATTGCGTGAACGGTTGTGGTACTGAATATTCATTTCAAATCCAGTCGCACGTTTGGCAACCGTTTCACCGATTCTCCCCATTCCGACGATACCGATCGTCTTGTGGTGGATATCTTGTCCTGCCATGAGAAGGGGACTCCAATTCACCCAATATCCTTTCTCAATGTATTTTTCTGCCTCTGTCAAACGCCTTGCCGTCGCCATCAACAAAGCGAATGTCAAGTCGGCCGTGGTGTCCGTCAATACATCCGGCGTGTTACATATGATCACACCGTGTTCTGTTGCTGCTTCAACATCTATGTTATCGTATCCGACAGCCAGATTTCCGACGACCTTCAAGTGAGGAGCTTTTGACAGCAATTCACGATCGATCTGATCGGACAACATCGTATAAAGTGCAGTCGCTTGAGCTGCTTCTTCTAATAAGATCTCTCTCGGTACCGGTTCATCTTCATAGTCCCACATCTTCACATCAGCAACTTGGCGGATCGGTTCAATCGTTTCTTCTGGAACTTTTCTTGTAATAAAAACGTATGGGTTGTCCAACTTTTACACTCTCCTTTTGATAAAAACCTATGTATAGCAAGAGGGCGACCGGAAATTTCAGCCCACCTCTCGTGTGCTAAAACACCAACTCTTAAGGTCACCCTTCCCTGCTTATGACTTTGTTAACCAGCCAACGGGCTCGATATTGACGACTTCTCTTGGAAGCGCACTGATCTTGAAAAAGTTCTTCATGAACGATTCATGGTTCTCTTCCACCGATAAGACATATTTCAAATTGCTCAGAAGCATTGCCTGCTCACTGGAACGGGACGTTTTGTAGTATGTCTCTACTACATCAAAATACGTAGCCGGGAACAGAAGTCTTCCGTATAACAATCGCCATCCCCCGCGTGTGAGCGGCTTTGAACGCGTGTAGTCGTCGAGGAACGTTGAAATGTCATTGGATCTCGCTTTTTCCGTGACCAGGTACCGGATATATTCTGCCACATCCCTGACAGGATGATCAATGACCAGGTTCGTTGGTAGCTTCAAATAGACATGGTGCTCCTGCTTGATTGGGATCCATGAACCTGCATAAAACCGGTCATGGGTAATCGTATAACTTCCTTCCTCTTGCCCATTCCGATCATACTCGTAATCAACGATGTACTGGATCGCATTCTCCGTCAGCCCTTCATAATACGGGAACGAGTCATAAAAAAGAAAATCGAATTCACCCCTGGGGCCATTCACACTGATATCCCTGTAACGTTCTTGCAGACTGTCCAACCGGGTCGTCCATAATTCCACCCACTGGTTATATCGTAACAACTCCTCACTTATATATGGAAATTGCTCACCTGATCTATGGAATTCTGCAAGCTGTTTCCCTATGGATCCTCGTTCTTTGCGCTCCATTTGTGGCAGTTCGAATAGAAGAACATCACGCCCCTCGACTCGAGAAACCCATCTGCCTCTTTGGTTCGCTACCCAGAGCGGCATGTCTTTTTCGCCTTTTTCCATGAGATAACGGATGATCGTCTGCATATCCTCGATTTTTTGTTGATGCGCATCCAGGATCGGAACGATGATATAGTAACGGCCCTGGGCACTGAACCCCTCGTATCCCCCAATACGAGTCTGCCGATCTACATAAAGATTGTAATGGTGATATATCTCTCGTTCTAACAATGGTTACACTCCCCTCCCATTTTATAAGTAGTTTATGAAAGAAATGGGTGGAGTGTTTATCATTTACTCGCAATTTTTGATTTTGTTCATAACATAACCTAAACACCATATACTAAGAAAACGCAAATCTCACCAAATCCACTAACAAAGATTGGGGACTCATTTATGTCTGAACACAATACACCAGAATCACAAAGTGAAGTGGAGAAGAAAGCTCGCCAGTTATTACATGACCGAGGCGTCACAGAAGATCATCTTGCTGAATTGGTCCACTACCTCCAAAGTCAATATCACGAAAATCTCGACATGGAAACGTGCAAAATCAATGTGGACCGTGTCTTAGCGAAACGTGAAGTACAGAACGCCATCCTGACGGGTGTTCAACTGGACATCCTCGCTGAGCAAAATAAACTCGAGGAACCTCTACTCCAAATCTTAAAAAAAGATGAAGGCCTCTACGGCGTAGATGAGGTCATCGCCTTATCCATCGTCAACATTTACGGTTCGATCGGTTTTACGAACTATGGATATATCGATAAACTAAAACCTGGCATCCTAAAAAAGTTGAATGATAAATCGACAGGTGAATGTCATACGTTCTTGGATGACATCGTCGGTGCAATTGCGGCCGCAGCCTCAAGTCGTCTAGCCCATAGAGCTAACAATTCGGAGTAGAGTTGATCCACTTTCAACTCTACTTCATTGTTTGATGTCCCATAAGTCCAAGGAATCGATCGTATGAGTCGGTCTTTCTTTCGACTTGATATCCTCTACACTTCTTGTCACACCTGTATAAACCAACAATGTATCGATTCCAGCATTCATCCCTGCCATGATATCCGTATGATAGTTGTCACCGATCATCAATACTTTTTCTTTCGGTAAGTTCAGTTTGTTCATGGCAAGCTCCATGATGATCGACTCAGGTTTTCCAATAAAAATAGGTTTAACCCCTGTTGATACTGCAACCACGGAAGTGAGCGCGCCATTTCCTGGAACGAAGCCTCTGTCTGTTGGAAATGCCACGTCTTTGTTCGTTGACAATAAGGTGGCTCCCTTCCGAACCGCAAGACAAGCCGTTTCCAACTTTTGATAAGTCAGCCCTCGATCGATTCCCATAACGACATAATCGACATTTTCATCATCAACCACTTCAAAACCGCTGCTCTCTAAGGCATGTTGCAGACCAAGCTCACCAATCATAAAGACTCTGGCTGATTTGCGTTTTCTTTCTATGTAGGCGGCTGTCGCCATTGATGAAGTGAATACGTGTTCCGGAGAGGCAGGTACTCCGAACTTTTGCAGCCGTTCAGTCACCTGTTCAGGTGTATTTGCAGAGTTGTTCGTGACGAACAGATAAGGAATTCCAGCGCTTTTGAGACCCTTTACGAATTCGACCGCCTCGTCGATCTGCTCCTTCCCCCGGTACATCGTTCCATCCAAGTCAATCAGATAACCTTCATATTTCATGGTTTGTCTCTTCCTCCTGTTTTCATCTATTTGTAGGATACCACAAGTCCTCCTCGATTAACGCAAAGGAAAAAGCCGCCTGTTTCAGGCAGCTTTTCGTGTTAAATAATCCTAATTGTCATCCGGTAAAAAGGCGGACACCGGTCCGAGTTCATCCGTCAAATACGTACGGATTTGTTGAGGAAACGTTTGAAGAGAGGACAGGTTCGTTTGAAGAACATCAAGCAGTTCCCCGTGATCCACCTCGGTGTACGTTTGCACCAATTGCTTTCGCAAACCGATTACTTTCTTCAGCTGGACAGCATCATCCTGGGTCACGACTTTTTCATCGTCCAAAATATCGATAATATCTTCGTAGCTTCCTGGATCTCGCATGATAAATCCGTCAATCATCTTGTTCCCAACATCCAGTATGGATTCAACCGTCATATGGGCAATCCGCTCTAAAGCGAAGTTGTCTTTTTTTGTGTCTTTGAACGCCTCTTTTTCGAGCGTTGCCATGCAATCTTCCAAAAACGTAAGCAATTCTTCAATTTTCTTTCGATCTACAAAGTACATCTCTTTTCACCTGACTTTTTTACAACGTTATAAAGATGGAGTCGGAATCAATCTAGGTCGCGCGTAGAAGAAGCCCTGCACCATATGTACACCGTTCCGTTTCATAACGGACGCTTCTTCTGCCGTTTCAATCCCTTCTGCCACAACGAGGGCATTGGCTTCCTTCGCAATATGCAAAAGCCCTTGTAGCATCGATTCCTTCAGTTTGTTTCCATTGATGTTTTCAATCAATGAACGGTCCACTTTTATAATATCAGGATGGAGGAAAGAAATCGAATTCAAACTTGCATATCCTGCCCCAGTATCATCAAGAGCAATACGGATTTTCCTCTGCCTCAATCCTTCGATAGTTGTGCGGATGTGTGGGTAGCGGTCAATCGATTCTCGCTCAGTAATCTCAAACACGATTCGAGAAGGATCGACTTCAGGATACTCTTCCAAAATCGCATTCACGTCCTCGACGAAATGTTCGTGTGCAATCGTCATCGGCGTAACGTTGATGAAGAGCGTCTCTTGCCCTCTCATCTGGCGGAGTGCTTTTTTCACGACGAGAAGCTCTAATGGATATAACATGTTCGTTTGGCGTGCCATCGTAAAAAGCTGTAACGGATTTTCATAAATCGTGCCTTCCGGGCCACGAGTCAACACTTCCCAAGCGGAAACCTCCATCACATCGATATCCAAAATCGGCTGCGAATACAGGGTGATGTTCTCGCGCTTGATGATGTCTTTGATTTCGTGGACCATCAGATTGTACTTGCCACCGAGGCCTTTTTTCGCCATGACGAGCGCTTTCTGATAGGCACTCAAAAAAGAATGGAACGGGCTATCCGATTGCGCGTCCATCACCATGTACCCTGTCAAAAAGCTATCCTGATCCTCTTCGTTATACGCAAAGAAATGGGTATTGATGTTTTTCTTGATTTCATCTATGTAGTATTCGATTTGACTGATCGCATTTTGTTCTTTTTCCAATGAAAGACATAGGACGATGTCATCTCCCCAATATTGCTGTAAAAAAAGAATCTCTTTGTCCTCGACGATTTCACAAACCGCTTTTTTGAAATGATGTCGAACATCCTTTTCAAACTGCTCCACATATACACGACCGAATTGTTCGATCTGGTGTTTATAGGTTTGCACATCAAAAACAATCACTGCAGTCGTCTTATTTCGTCGATACACTTCCCTCAAAATCGGCTTGACTGGATTCCTCACCCAGAAATGTGGAGGAAAGAATCGAAGGCTTTGATTTGTCGAAAAAAGGTGCTTACATAACAGAAGCAAATCTTTCAGTTGATCGTTCACTCAATAATCACCTCGAAGTGATCGTAATGTGCTACTATTGTACCATATATATATTTGAAAATTCCCACTATCATTGAAATATTTTTATATTCGACATTTCCTGTTATCATAAAGGAAGCTTAATGTCATACAAATCGTTCTTTCAGCTGATTTAGTATAGAACATTTCAGGATATTTTACACTAAGGGGGAAGAGGATGGATCGTGAATTAGCTTTAGAAATCGTAAGGGTGACAGAATCTGCAGCACTTGCATCAGCTCAATGGATGGGTAGAGGTTTGAAAAATGAGGCAGATCATGCAGCAACAACAGCCATGAGAGCCATGTTCGATTCCGTCAATATGAAAGGTACTGTCGTAATCGGGGAAGGTGAACTGGATGAAGCACCGATGCTTTATATCGGTGAAGAGCTTGGCACTGGCCATGGTCCGGAAGTGGATATCGCCGTCGATCCGTTAGAGGGAACGAATATTGTAGCGAAAGGACACCCGAATGCAATGGCAGTCATCGCCATCGCTGACCGTGGAAGCCTACTGCACGCACCGGACATGTACATGGATAAGCTTGTCGTCGGTAAAGCGGCTGCCGGAAAAGTGAGTCTCCTCGATCCGATTGAAAAAACGATGGATATCGTTGCAGAGGCGAACAACAAACGAATGCATGACCTAACGGTGATCATCCAGGAACGCCCGAGACACGAAGACCTAGTCCGACGTATCCGTGAAAAAGGCGCACGTGTTAAACTATTTGGAGATGGTGATGTCGGAGCTGCGATTGCCGCTGCCATGCCGAACACAGGGATTGATCTATTCGTCGGAAAAGGTGGCGCTCCTGAAGGTGTCATTTCAGCAGCAGCCATCAAATGTCTCGGTGGTGAAATGCAAGCGAGGCTCGTACCTGATAACGATGCCGAACGTGAACGTTGCATCCGCATGGGTCTCGAAGATCCTTCACAGCTTCTACACCTGGATGACCTTGTCCGTGGAGATGACGCGATCTTTGCTGCCACAGGAGTGAGCAGCGGTGAGCTGTTGGAAGGGGTCAGATTCTTATCCGGTGACCAGGTTGAAACCGATTCGATCGTCATGAGAGCGAAGACGAAAACGATCCGCTCCATAAAAGCACAGCACCATCTAGGTCATAAACCGAACTTAGTGATGGAATAGGAGGAAACGATATGACTGAACGTTTTTATCTATACGATGATACAGAAGAAACCAAAACCCGCTTCGTCAGCTTCATGGGGGAGAATCAACGCTTCGACCTTGCGATTACGAAGACGGACCGTCATTACGGAAAACCACTTGTACTCGATATTCAAGGTGGTAAGTTCGCCATAATCGGCCCAGACGATTTGGAAGAAGAAGGCTATATCGAACACGCCTTCAGCTTGAATGAAGAGGACGCACAAGAACTGCGCGAGTTTTTAGCAGAAGAAATATTATCCTAATAGGAAAGGACTCATGTTGACCATGAGTCCTTCATTTTTTTATATGTAGGTCATTTAAAGGTGCTTTCTGTCCTCCATTTCATGGTTTCCCCGATTTGGAGGACACTAAGAGCTGTTTTCTGTCCCTCATTTTCCGTTTCACTCAATTTGGAGGACATTAAAATGTCCTTTTATCTCAATATTGAGGACCCATCACACCAATATCCCTATATCTGTAAACATAATGGTAAGCTTTTGCTACTGTAAGCACCATTCGTTCTGGGCAATCTAAAAATGGATAGGAACATCCCTATCCAAATGCCGAGAAGGAGTGGTGTCCTTTGGCAAGAGGTTATAATGGGTATCGAAAAGAAGCCGAGCAGTATACGGATTTCTCAAATGTCGAGACGATGCACCGGTACGTTTTACCAGAGGATTTGCCAGAGGGTCCTTATGGCTCTCCAGTAAACCGTTCCCTTGGTAAATCGACGCCGTTTGATGAAGATCAGCGATACTATAGTGCCTTCAACTATGAGTTCAAAAATCTTCATCAAGATATTCCGCGACAATTTCCGGGTGCCCACCCAACTCACGATGATCCAGACCGCAATGAAGAGCCACCATACGGCCTAAGTTAAGCGGCAATCACAAAGCGCTCCTGATCAAAAATAAAAGGGACTGACTTTAGAGTCAGCTCCCTTTTTCTGATTTATGAGCAACTTTTTCTTTTTGCTTTTTAGAGGATGAGTTCGATTCTTTATTCTGTCCTTTGCCCTTCACTTTTTTCACGATGAAATAAGCACAGCCGAAATTACAGAATTCCAGTAGATATTCCGGAGCCGCACTGATCTTCGTTTCGTGATTGGCTTTATCATGCTGATCTTCGAAAAAACCTCGGAGGCGCAATTGATTGTATCCCCAATCGCCTACAATGTAATCATATTTATGTAAGATTTCACTGTATCGAGATGTAAATTCTTCCTCATTCCACCCATCCCGAAAATCCTCTATGACTTCATAATGGTTCCCATTTACGCAAACCAATTTCATCACTCCATTTCACACTTCCTATTTTACCATGTTTTCCGTTTCATTGCCTACGTTCTCTCTGTATAACCACTCCATATCCAGCAGATTCTATACATAGGAGGTGAATGAACTTGAAAAATTTCATCATTGCTGGATTGACATGTACCCTTCTAATCCTTCCTGCATGCGGTATGGATAAAGGAGATTATGATGGCGCGAACGGGAATGGGCTGAATGCAACCATGGATGCTCGGGATCGAGCTGGAACTCCAGGAAAAACACCTGCAGATGCCAAGAATGATTTCGGCTATACCCGTATCCAAAGCCCAAGTGACGAGAGACGTCCATTGGCCCAAGCACCTCAAATCGATAAGAAACAGCTATCCGATATGATTTCCAGTATGATCATGCAATCCCCGCAGATCAAAGATACAGCAACACTCGTTACAAGTGATAAAGTACTTATTGTCTATGAGGCCAAAACGGACGAACGCAATAAAACAGCGGACATGGTCAAGAAAAATGCCCTCTCTGTCGTACCACGTTGGTTCAAGGTCTATGTATCCGATGATACCACTCTTTTTGAATACATTGAACGTTATAAGAATTTGGATGAAACAACTCTACACGTAAAAAACAGCATCGACAGCCTTGTCATGGAAATGAAAAAATCCCCTCAAGGTGAAAAAATGAGCGGATATGAAGGCGAAGAAGGACAAGAAGATATGGATATGGGAATCCGTAACCAAAAAGGGAAAATGAAGTGATAGTTGATTTCTAAAAAAAAGGTTGAACCGTCAATCCGGTTCAACCTTTCGCTTTATTATTGAGCACCTTGTTGTCGTTGCTTAGATGCCGCATTTACTTGCTCATCTGCGTGATAAGAAGAACGTACCAATGGTCCAGCTTCACAGTGACTGAATCCTTTGGACATTGCGATCTCTCTCAATTCTTCAAACTCATCTGGGTGATAATACTTCTGAACCTTCAAATGCTTTTTCGTAGGTTGCAGGTATTGACCAATCGTCATGATATCAACATCGTTCGCACGAAGATCGTCCATCGTTTGAATGATCTCTTCCTTCGTTTCCCCAAGACCTACCATGATGCTTGATTTAGTCGGAATGTCAGGCTGCATTTCCTTCGCACGACGTAGGAATTCCAATGAACGGTCGTATTTTGCACGAGCACGGACTCTTGGCGTCAAACGCTCAACCGTTTCAATATTATGGTTCAGGATGTCTGGACGAGCATCCATCAATGTTTTCAAGTTCTCATATTTCCCCATCATGTCAGAAGGCAATACTTCAACTGTACAGAATGGATTCGCACGTCGAACAGCACGGACTGTTTCTGCATAGACACCAGATCCACCGTCTTTCAAATCGTCACGAGCAACTGCAGTAATAACTGCGTGCTTAAGTCCCATCAGTCGTACTGAATCTGCTACACGTTCAGGTTCTTTAAGGTCCAGTTCGTTCGGCAATCCTGTCTTGACTGCACAGAAACGACAAGCACGAGTACATACATCACCAAGAATCATGAATGTAGCAGTCTTACGTTCTGCCCAGCATTCATGGATATTCGGACAACGCGCCTCTTCACACACGGTATGTAGATTGTTCTCACGCATCATCTTCTTGAGGCCTGTATAGTTATCGTTTGTATTTAATTTGATCTTCAGCCACTCAGGCTTACGGATGTGTTCTTCCTTTTTTGCCATCTTACTCACTCCATCGTTGGATTCGTATTACCGGCATGAAGTTCCTACTACTCCCATGCGGTAATCCAATTCTTTATTACTGTATCATATTGCGCAAACAAGTTCCATCATCTGCACTAACAAGCAACTTTTCCAACATTTGAGAATCATCATTTGCCTCATTCAATACAAACTAACATTATGATAAAAAACTTGGTAATGTCGAGCATTGCGAAGATTGAACCCTGATTGCACCTATTCTGACGTGCAAATGATACAGGAAAGGACTGAATTCCCTGTATGAAAAAACTCGTACTCACCATCATTTTCATTATAGGATTTGGCATATGTATTGAAGAAACCCATGCAAAGACCACATACCAGAAAGAAGATGTAGCCAGGTACGCC
The DNA here is from genome assembly GCF_051842935.1 of Pseudalkalibacillus sp. Hm43. Classification (GTDB taxonomy): domain Bacteria; phylum Bacillota; class Bacilli; order Bacillales; family Fictibacillaceae; genus Pseudalkalibacillus. The sequence continues at coordinate 2,476,210 of NZ_JBPXRR010000001.1, forward strand.
CTTTATCATAAAATGGAGGCGTTAACTTCCATCCCCTGGTATTACCTAGCTTCTGTCGATCAATATGAACGGTCCATCCGACGCGCTCAAAGGGACCTCCCCGAGGAGGAAGGATTGATTGGCATCTACTACTCCCCAATCCAGTGGGTAGGACCATTGAATCCTAATTTGGATGATAAAAACGCATCCACTATATCTCTGTTTGGAGGTATCGGTTTGGATGGCAACAATGATGGGATTGCAGATCGTAACAATGATGAAGATTTGTTATACACATTTGCGAATTACCTGCAGTCGTATGGTTTTGATGAAGAAAACATCAAAATCGGCCTATGGGATTATTATCAAAGGGACAAAACTGTAGACATCATCATGGGCATCTCAAAAGTCTATAAGGAATTCCAAACGCTCAGTCTTCATGATCGTGCTTTTCCGGTGCCGATACGCTCCAATTACAGCTACCGGAATACATGGGGCGACCGACGCGGATTTGGTGGTCTACGGATCCATGAAGGGACAGACATTTTTGCGAACTATGGTGTTCCTGTCCGAGCGACGACTTATGGAATTGTGGAAATGAAAGGCTGGAATCGATTTGGTGGCTGGCGAATCGGTATTCGTGATTTGAATAATGTTTATCATTATTTCGCCCATTTGAATGGATTCGAGAAGGGCATCGGTAAAGGATCGGTTGTAAAACCTGGTCAAATCATCGGATATGTAGGCAGTTCCGGTTATGGACCACCAGGTACCCAAGGGAAATTCCCACCCCATCTCCATTATGGAATGTACCGAGATAACGGCTATAACGAATGGTCTTTTGATCCATATCCGTATTTGAAAGCATGGGAAAGACAAGACCGTATCAAAAGTAAAAAAAGATGAGCTGACTAACCAGCTCATCCTTTTTCTTTATTTCTTATTTTGTTTTGCAACTTTCACGGCGTTGCCAATACTAAGAGCAAGTCCACCCCAGATAATGACCGCGCCAATAATGAACATGACAATAGCTGAACCTTCCATATTAGCTTACCTCCTTATTGTGAGCATCCACATCATTATTCCAACGACGGGCTGCAAATAAGAATCCAGCGACAAGGGTCAATCCTAGTGCTACCCAACCATAAGTGACGAGGAAGGAAACAGGGTAACCCCCATATGGTTGGATGATGTCTGTATAAACGTTCTTGATCATCATGAATCCGAGTAGTAGTGGAGTAATGACTGTCAAACAGATCACCCACCAGCTGCCTAGACGGATATCTGATAATTCGTTCGCGTGTCCTTGAAGAGATTTGACCTTACGGAATACCCATGCAATCAAGATGACCTCAACAAGTCCGGATAAGCCGACACCCATGGATAGTACGAAGTGGTCAACAACATCCAATAGATAAAGTCCGCCTTTCGTTGCGTATAAGATGGAAATCAATGCGGATAGTCCTCCACCAATCGCAACGGCTTTCGTACGAGAAATGTTGAACTTGTCCTGGAAAGCGGCAATATATGTTTCACTGATTGATACGAGTGATGATAATCCCGCAAGAACAAGTGATGTAAAGAACAGGAATCCAAACACTTCATTGAATGCCGGCATTTCATTGATGATCGCCGGGAAAACAGCGAATGCTAGTCCAACGCCATCTGCCGCAACTTCACTGATGTCTACACCTGATGCTTTAGCCATGAATCCAAGGGCACTGAATACCCCGATCCCGGCAAGCAACTCGAAACTGGAGTTACTGAAACCAGTGATGAACGCGTTGTTCGTCAAATCCGATTTTTTCGGCAAATAACTGGAGTACGTAATCATGATCGCGAAAGCAATGGAAAGACTGAAGAAAATCTGCCCGTAGGCGTCAATCCAGACTTTCGAATCACCGATTCTGCTCCAATCCGGCTTGAATAATGCATTCAGTCCGATTTCTGCTCCGTCCAATGTCAGAGCACGGACGACGATGATCATGAATAGTACGACAAGAGCTGGAATGAAAATTCTATTCGCAGCTTCAATCCCCTTCTTGACACCTTTAAACAAAACGCCAAGTGTGATGACCCAAACAATAATTAATGGAATGAAAACATTCGGTACGATTCCACCGAGTGTACCAATCTCCGTATCTGCAGCTCCCAGATAGTCTCCCATCAAGAATCCGCCTGTATCGTCTCCCCAAGAAAGCTTGAAAGAGAAGAATGCGTAGGCTAACGCCCAACCGATGATTACGGCATAATACGTAGAAATAACGAATGAAATAAGAACTTGCCACCAACCTAGCCATTCGGCCTTTTTGCTGACACGTGCAAAAGTCAATGGTGATGAACCACGATACTTGTGTCCCATTGTGAATTCAAGAATCAAGATTGGAATACCTGCTGTAAGCAAAGCGATCAAATAAGGTAGGAAAAATGCCCCACCACCATCTGCATAGGCGATATACGGGAAACGCCAGATGTTTCCGAGGCCAATTGCAGATCCGACCGCAGCCAGAATAAAGCCTGCTCTTGTTCCCCACTGTGCTCTGTTGTCCATGAATGCTCCCCCATTCTCCTGAAATTTTTACACTAAAGCGATTAATGTAAAACTTTAGTTTTTTCTGACTATTTCGTCTATAAGTATATCGATTCACATAGGGCATGTCAAAGAATTTTCAAAAAAATTAGTGATATCTATCTACATTAAAAGAACCAAATTTTAGTATGAAAATACTACACATTTTTGGTTTTCTATAATATGAACCAGAAATTAATGTTAGGTTTTCTTACATAGACTGAAGTTTTGCGCTTGATTTTCTGAAAATTTACTATATTATAAAGTATAAATCAGTTAAATGTTAGGTTTCCTAACATGAAAGGAGTGTCATATGAAGAAGATTGAAGCGATCATCCGCCCAGAGCAATTCCAACAACTCCGTACAAAGCTTCTAGAAATTGGAATTGATGGTTTGACCGTGTATGAAGCAGCGGGCTGTGGAAAGCAACGGAAAAAGCAAGGTGTTTTTCGGGGGAATCCATTTGAATTGCAACTCGAACCGAAAGTGAAAGTGGAAATGGTCATCCGCAAATCGTTATATGAACAAACGATCCAAGTCATCATCGAGGCATGTTCTACAGGACAGGTCGGTGATGGGAAAATTTTCGTGTCAGACATAGAAGACGTCTATCGGATTCGCACTGGAGAAAATGGAACACAAGCGATTATTTAATTTAGAGAGGATTGAATGAATCTTGAAGAAAAAAATCGTATTGTCTGCTTTCTTGTTCAGCAGTTTGCCAACCGTTACCTTTGCCGCTGAATCAAAGTCCATTCCAAGTATCATCCAATCCATCGATATGATGTGGGTCATGGTCGCAACCTTCCTCGTCTTCTTCATGCATGCGGGGTTTGCTATGGTGGAGACAGGGTTCACACGATCCAAAAACGCGCTCAATATTTTAATGAAGAATTTCCTTACAATGGCACTTGGAGCAGTCCTGTATTTCGCAGTCGGATATGGCATCATGTTTGGAGACTCAATAAGCGGATTGATAGGAAGCTCGCATTTCTTCTTATCAAATGCTGACAGTGAGATCGGTTTCTTCGTCTTCCAGGCTGTATTTGCCGCAACGTGTGCGACGATCATATCCGGCGCAGTAGCTGAACGCATGAAGTTAAGTTCTTATTTACTCCTTACCGTGAGCATGGTGGCTTTCATATATCCAGTGGTCGGGCATTGGGTTTGGGGAGGCGGATGGCTTGCAGAGCTTGGGTTCATTGACTTTGCAGGTTCTACCGTCGTTCACTTGACCGGCGCGACTGGTGCGATCGTTGCGGTTCTATTGTTAGGGGGGCGCCTTGGAAAATATGGAGATGGCCGAGTCAATGTCATCCCGGGGCACAACATCCCTTTGGGAGCTCTCGGCGTCTTCATTTTATGGTTCGGTTGGTTCGGATTCAATGCTGGGAGCAGTCTTGCCGCAGATCCTGATCTGGTACCAATGGTTGTCTCCACTACTCTCCTTTCCGCTTCAGCAGGAGTTATTTCAAGTGCAATCTACTCTTACATGAAGTTTAAACAGATGGACGCAACATTGACATTGAATGGAGCACTTGGAGGACTCGTCGGGATTACAGCTGGAACAGCGAACGTATCCCTTTTTGGTGCACTCATCATCGGGTTCGTTGCTGGGATCGTTTTAATTGAAGCCGTGCCTTTCATCGATCAAAAACTGAAGCTGGACGATCCGGTCGGTGCTATTGCCGTTCATGGGATTTGCGGTATTTGGGGCACGGTCGCTATCGGTTTCTTCGCTTTGGAAGGTGGCTTGTTTTACGGTGGTGGAATATCGTTGCTCGCCGTGCAATTCGCTGGCGTGGCAGCCGTCATCCTTTGGACCTTCGGAATTTCATTTTTGGCGTTAAAACTGATTTCAATCCCTGCTGGAATCCGTGTTACAGCAGAAGAAGAAATCCAGGGACTCGACTTCAGCGAACATGGTTCAACCGCTTACGATACGAGAGGAGAATCGTTTGGTCCAGCAAACAGTCAGCCGACCTTCGGCTATGGGCTCGTCAATCGATTGAACTCTCTTGGATCACCACAGAAACAGAACTCTTAAACGTGAAAAAAACCTGAGCCGTTACTTAAAACGACTCAGGTTTTCTTATGATCATTACTGTTTTTCTATTGGCGCATCCACTTTAACGGCATTCATATTTCGAAGGATAAAAGCAACTCCTACCATCAAGGCGATTGAAATCAACAGGGATAGTGTAATGCTCAGTGTGAAGCCTAAAATCAAGAATCCGATCGAGCTGATGACCGCTGCCAGGATTGCATATGGCAATTGCGTCATAACGTGGTCGATGTGATTACTTCCCGCACCTGTTGATGACAAGATGGTCGTATCGGAAATCGGTGAACAGTGGTCTCCAAATACGGAGCCAGCTAGAACAGCCGCAAGGACTGGTAGTAGGTACGTAATGTCCGTTGCTGCAGCAATCTCCCCAGCAATCGGAAGCATGACGCCGAACGTTCCCCATGACGTTCCAGTCGCAAATGCCATGATGCCTGCTATCAAAAACAAGAGGACTGGTAAGAATGCCAGGTTGATATTACCGTCAACGATACCAGCAAGATATTTACCTGTGCCGATTTCATCGATGATTGCAACAATCACCCATGCAAAAATCAAAATATAGATAGCCGGCAACATGGATTGAATACCTTTCCAGATCCCTATGCCGAAATGCTTACCAGGCAGTTGTTTCATCAAGAACAAGACGACAGTGACAGCCAATCCGAACAATCCACCATACACAAGGGACTTCGCCACGTCTGTGTTTTCAAACATGGAAAGCAAAGTCACATCTCCTTCAGTCGCCTGGGCACCTGTGTAAAGCATTGCTGCAACTGTCCCGACGATGAGTGCGATGATCGGCCAGATCAAGTCACCGACTTTTCCGCGATCACTTTCGGGCAGTCCAGTTTGCTCACCAGGAACAGCTTTGTTCTCAGGATCTAATACTTGCCCTTCCTTAATCGCACGCTCTTCATGCGTCTTCATTGAGAAGAGGTTGATGTTGAAAAGAGCAGTCGCAAATACGAGAAGCAACGCAGCTAGCGCATAAATATTCATCGGAATCATTCTGATGAATGCCTCTAGTGCTCCGTAATCAGCAACTTGATGTGTAGCTAGTATGCTTCCAATCAATCCGATGATGTACGCTCCCCAGCTGGATACAGGAGAGATGACACAGACTGGCGCAGCTGTGGAATCGATATAGTACGCAAGCTTGGCGCGTGAGATGCGATGACGATCCGTCAATGGACGACTGACGTTTCCGACCGCAAGTGAGTTGAAGTAATCGTCAATAAAGATGATGATACCGAGCACGATCGTCAGGATTTGAGCTCCGACGCGTGTCTTCACTTTTTTGATCGCCCATTCTCCAAATGCACGACTTCCCCCGGAAATCGCAATCAGTGACGTCATGATACCTAATAAGAGTAAGAACAATAAGATGAAGACATTCCATGTGTTAACTTCCCAGGCACCTGCATCGTTTTGAACGACGAACAGACCTCTCAGGATTTCAAAGATTTTCATACCACTCGCAGCAATATCAAAATCATTCAACATAAGCGCACCAACGACGATGCCTGTCCCAAGTGACAACAGCACGCGTCTAGTCAGCGCAACCATCAAGAGTGCCAATAATGGTGGTATTAGTGAGTATATTGTATTTTCCATTGGTTCGATGTTCCTCCTTAGTTTATCTATAAATAAGTCAGAATCGATGTAACAACCGGTTTTTCATTTTTAGGTAAAAATAAAAAAGGTAACGATAGATAGAAAATAACCTATCGTTACCTTTGTAACGGTTATCCCCCATCGATCACGTAGTTCTCCACTATTCCATCTTTCCCGAATAGTGACAGTGATACACCTGTTCGGTGCAACCCCAACCAGTCATTCATTGACAATCGTAACTGGTTTCGGCAATGAACCCTTTCGCTGATGATCATTGATGTCATACTCCCATCAGGCTACTTTTGTTCCTTGCTCCACTACCTCATCCGATGATAAGGTTTATGATATTATCTTTGCGCGCCATGTAATATTATAATAGAATTCCTATAATAATACAAGGGCTGCACCATTCGAGTCGTTTACTCCGGCTTTTTATCCTCTTTCTCATCTTTATTACTATCCGTTATCGGGACAGTCGGCTGAACCGAACCACCCGGACCATAATAGTCTGGCACCTCACCAGGTATGAAGTGGGACAATAGCATGATGTTCGTTTTGATTTCTTTTTCTTCTGTCTGGAATGGTACGACGACTTGTACTTTGACGACCACATGGATCCATCCTCTTAGTTTCGTATTATTGATACCAGAAGTTTGGGTCTCTTCGACCCAATCGGTTTGCACACTTCCGATTACACGGAAACGGACTGGGATACTTGGCCCCAAGTTTGCTAGTAAAGAGTTGTTCGTGGCCCGACCGAGAGGAATCTCGGTGACGATACCTGCTTGTTGTTCATTTTCCCTTTCCACATCGACATCTGCAAATCGATAGAAATCAGGTTTCTTACCCTGTTCAATTTGTTCTAAAAGCATTTGTACATTGGCTGTCGCTAAAGCTTGGATTTCATTGACTACCTGTGGATTTGTGGTCACACCAACGACTTTCCCATCGTTATCTTGGATGTTCACAATTAAGTTGTCTAGTTTTCCAGAGTCTACAATTCGGTTTTTGACCGCACTCTGTATCGCCAATTGCGCGATATCCTCTGTTTCCGTTTCGGCTATTTTCATGAGCGCAGGTTGAATGCCCCGATCGACGAGCCATAATGCTTGGGCGGTCAACAAGATAAAGATGATGAACGAAATGATGAAGACATATTGAAAAGGCAGTGGACCTCTTGCACGGGCCCGCCTTCGGATCCGCCACATAAAAATACCCCCTATCTATTGCTATATGTATGCAATGAACGGGGGTTGTATCGCTATTATTTTCAAAGGGAACATCATCATTGAGCCATTTTAAGCAAGGCTTCTCGACCTGTGGTACCAACTGTAATGCCCAGCGCTTCTGCTTCGAGTGTGACAGACTCTAATGGAGCATCCAGCAATTGATCCAGTGTTCGAACACCTACTGCTCGACCAGCAATGATTTTGCGCTCTGCTAATTTTTCGTTGAGTAAGGCGACATCTAGTGCGCCACACATGATATAGCCCTTATCGTTACTGATGGACATGAAATTTGTTTTTGGTAATGCAACTGTGACTCCAGTAAACAAATGCCCGTCAATCTCAATCGGGGTGACGGTAATCATCTTCCTCACGCTCCTTTTCCTTACTATGAATATGTCATAGCAGAATAAAGCGTGTTGGCGCTTTGCCTATCTTTCTAGGGTTTTTAATTTCCAGGCTATTACGTCGCGAAGCATTTCGGGCAAGTAGTAGGATTTTTGTTCCGCGTATGCCACAGAAGGCAATAATCGACCGAACGTAAACATGTCTACCGTCCCGATCGTGTAGATTCTCTCTTGATCAAGTGCCTCGCCATTGATCAGGATCCTGCGTACGTGATATTCGCCGTCTTCCATCATCTGTCCTTCCGTTTCCACACCGTCAAAAATCATCTGCCCAATCACTTTACCACGGAATCCTAGACCTTTGATCTCCAGATGGACAAGCTCTTTCGTCATAGCTTGATGAATCATTTCTTTCAAGTACTCTCCTTTTAAAAGGAGCTTGCACGGGTTGATCGGGTGTGGGCAAACCCTATGAAGATCCCCCTTCGTTACCGGGCCTTTTTCCAAAGGCTCTAGAAGGAGTCCGGCATTGATCATCCCGATTTCGGTATCACACCATTCACGGATCGTTTCGGCAAGCAACGTTGAAAAAGGTGATTTTTTGAACCACTCTAGTTCAAGCGGCTCATCCAAAACAGCGACGACCTCTTGAAGGTTTTCTCTCGCAGAATCCTTCAGCCGGTCGAGAAGCAGCTCACTCTCTTCATCTGGAGCCTGGTTTCGAACGTCGAACACTTCCGCTTTTATATGGTCTATTTTCCGTTCTTCTTCATTCCAATCGATCTCCATATGCCCGACATAGAGACCAAATTTACCCGCTTGCCCGACCGTTACACCTTTCGTAGAGTGAATGCCTTCAGGTAGAACGTGATGGGTGTGGGATCCGAGGATGATGTCCAGTTCCTCGACTTCTTCAGCTAATTGTTTGTCCGCTTCCAAACCAAGATGGGAAAGGAGTATGAGGAGATCAACCTCTCCTCTCACTTCTTCAGCATATTGTTTGATTGTGTCATAAGGATCGAGTACATCCCAATCCAACAATTCATAATACGCTTTGAACGGTGCCGTTGCAGCGATGACACCGATCTTCAGCCCGTTAGGCAACGTGTGGATGTCGTAAGGCTTTGCCCAGTGAGGCTGATCTCCATTTTTGTTTTTCAAATTCCCAAGAATGACTTGGAAGTTGGCATCGTCATATAAGGCATCGAGTTGTTCCTTAGAAAATGTGATGCCTTCGTTGTTCCCGATCGTCGCGTTCAAAAAACCAGCCTCATTCATGAGCTGCACATTACCTTGACCGTCCGTTCCTTCGGTCACTGGATGCACACGGTCAGCATGATCACCGATGTCGAAACGGATCACACACTCACCGTTCTGGTCATGGATCTGTTGCTGTTGCTTAAGAAAGCCCATTATTTTCGGCCACTGTTCAAGATGGCTATGTAAGTCATTCGTATGATACAGATGGAGCTTCATACGGCTCATTGTACCATCTCCTTTGATGATTCTAGTCATTTGTTCATTAGAAAAGATCAAGCTGTCTCGGTGCAAGTCCTTCATAATCGATGCCTAATAGGTCGATCATCTGTTTTGCATTGTCTGCGGCGTCTCCACCTGAGTTGTTGTTGAAAAGGACCGTCAAATCGTGACCCGGCTTATGGAGCTCGAGAAGCTTCTCTTTCCATTCTATGAGCTCATCCTCAGAATATCGATAAAGATATCGGACATCCCGCCAATCTTGGTTGCTCTTGCCCTTCTTTTGCCAACCATGGACATTTCGACCGTGAAACCGGATCAGCGTTTGGTCCGGATGAGTTGGTTCAAGGACTGTAGGTACAGAGCCGGTTCCAGCTTGGGGCTCATCACAAATACTGTGGATCCAGCCTTCCTCTTTCATGAATTCCAAGGTCCGTTGTTGAAATGATGGATGGAACCAGGATTGATGGCGGAATTCGAGCGCCACAGGGATATCCCCCATTTTTTCCTTCGCTTGTCGTAATTGTTCCACATTGTCCCGGTTACAATCAAACCACGGAGGATATTGGAAAAGCACCATCTTCAGCTTATGCGCTTCCTGCAAAGGTTTGATGGACTCTCTGAATAAGCGGAACATCTCTTCAGTACTTTCAAAAGGGATATCCCCTCTCGTATGTCCCGTCATGCCTTGATACGCTTTTACCACGAATGAAAAGCGCTCGGGAGTGTCCCTCACCCATTTTTGATAATTTTTGATGGGTTGAACCGCGTAAAAAGACGAATCCACTTCCACAGTCGGAAAGAAGCTGCTGTAGGTTTTCAATTTATCTGTTGATTTGATATCCGGCGGGTACAGCGAGTCATGATCTCCCCAACCCGTCACTCCAATCTCAATCATACATTCGTAACCTCTCATTTTCATATATTCGTACTTATATTTTGAGTTCTTCACGTAAAAAGTGCAAGTAATAGCAAAATAAAAAGAGCTCTTATCGTTTTAAGAGCTCTATCATTCTTCATAAGTTTCCAAAAGCAGCTATGCTCAGGGATATCAAAATCACAATCCCTGTCGCAAGAATGAAATATTGAATACGTAGCATACATTTCTAGCCCTTCGTGTTTAAGTCTCTTCAGAAAACTATTCGACTTGTCTAAACGATTGCTGTTCGTAGGGCTGTAAGAAAACCTTTAGATGCCACAAGCTGCAGAACCATTCTTTTGAAAGTACTTTTGGTGATATTCTTCTGCATCATAGAAAGTGGAAGCCGGTCTAACTTCTGTTACGATCGGCAGCTTATATACCGCTTGTTCTTTCAGAGCCGTAATTTTTCCTTCAGCCTCGATCTTCTGATCTTCATCTGTGTAAAAGATGGCGGAACGATATTGATGACCAATATCAATGCCTTGTCGATTCAAGGTAGTCGGATCATGTATTTCAAACAGTTTGTTCAGTAACTCAATGTACGAAATGACAGTAGGATCGAATTCGATCTTAATAACCTCAGCGTGTCCCGTGTTTCCAGCTTTCACTTGCTCATAAGTTGGATTTTCTAAAAGTCCTCCAGAATATCCGACTCGAGTTGAAACGACTCCTTCAATTTGCTCAAAGAACGCTTCCACTCCCCAGAAGCATCCTGCACCAAAAATTGCTGTAGCTGTAGTTGTTGCCATTACTCATCTGTCCTTTCAAAAATAACGAAACTTCCTTCGAGAGCTTGTAGGTAGAAAAGCGTAAGCACCGCGTCAAGTCACGAAGGTCACTGGAGATCCGACGAGGAGATTGTTTCCGCCGCAGGAGAATTGAAGTGATCCAAGTGACAAGGTGCTGAAGCTAGACATTATACCCAATATAAAAACCCTTTTCTTATCCAGTAAGAAAAGGGTTCGTTATGATCATAAACGATCCTCTCATCTTCTAGGATATTTGACTATCCTACAGGAATTGGCACCGTTCTCGTCAATCATAAGATTGATTCGATGGTTGCCGGGCATCAAAGGGCCAGTCCCTCCGCCTCTCTGGATAAGAAGTTTTCATTATTCATTTAAATTTGATTTAATTAGAATCTTACTACGATTCGGTAACGTTGTAAAGGATTTTTTCTCATAAAATTATATCGTTACATTAGCTTGTTCAGTAGTACATTTATATTATGAACATAAAGTAAAATGAGTGAATGCATTTGACATATTTTTTATTTGAACAAAATTTTTTACAAGCATACAGGCATTAATTTGATAAGAAAGACCTCGGAAGACCCGAAGTCAATTAATCAAGCAAAACATTTTGAATTTGAGTTTAAGACTGTTTTTGATCTTGATTTACCATGTCCTAATTATTATCTTTATTTTTTTTCAGACCTTCAATTACTCTTTTATACAACTCATTTTCCTCTTCCTTCTCTTTTTCCTTTAAGTTAAACCAAAGTTTTTCTTCTGGGGTCAAATTGAAAAATTTCTCCTTGTTTGATTTCTCATCACTCATTAACGGAATCATCATTTTTACCACCCCTTAAATAATTTTGAAAAAATCCATAATTCAAATTTGGAGAAAAATAATGTTTTCTTTTTATCCAAATAAAACCATCACCTTTAGTAATTACTGCAACATCAATTGGTCCACCCACAGTTTCAGTATCAATCGAAATTCTTCTTTTAAACGATGTAAGATTTACCAATGCTTCTGCCATTTCTGCAATTTCTTCTTTCGGCAAGAAATCAACAATCTCGACTACTGGTGACGAATACTGACTATTTTGAAATGAAGATATCTCATGAAATATTTGTCTAATGATTTCCATACCCAAGTCCGATAATTCAGAAACTTCATTTGATGAGAATTGAACACTGGTATTTTCTTGAATTATTTGTGGAAGCTTTGAAAAAATATCTCCAATTAAATTTTGTATATTTTCTTGTAGTACCGGATCCATACCTTTCATAAATGAATAAACCATTTCTTTTTGAGCGAATGGTATTACTGCTGAGGACGGTTTATCATTATCTATAGATATTTCACACCCATTTTGTTGCTCTAATTTGAGTGTGTTAAGTACAAATCCATCAGTTTTAAATTCATACAAACAAGGAAATAATTCATCTTCTCCATAACCAGAAATAACCAATCCTGATGATCCATTAGTAAAATAATTTCTTCGTACCGCTTCAAATGCCAACTCCATTAATATTACTCGAGTAGAGCTATCGATGTTAAACAGTACTTTCTCCTTAATTACACTTTCAACTACCTCTGAGTGTTCACGTGTAAAATCATCTAAATTTATTTCCAATATGATGTGATTAGTATCCCTTAAATGATCTAGATAGTTTTTAACACTGTTTTCTAAATGATCCTTAACTTGATCTTCAGGAATTCTACGCCCCTGTATTAACTCTTCTTCAACTATAGTTTGAACTTTATTAATAACAAAATTAAGTACTTCAGAAAATGTTCTACCTACAACTTTTCTTTCAGTATTTACATTCTTTAATCGGTCATCACTAGATATGTATTTTATAAACTCCTCTTGGTATGTTTTTAATTTATCAAATTTTTTCATCCCAAGATGGCTTCTAAAGGATTTAATTATTGTCTCCCAAGGAATTTCCATAAAACTCGCTCCACCGTATATCATTATTCCAACCGGATGAAATTTAGATAATGAAAAAAGCTTGTTTGCAGAATTATACACTTTTCTTGCGCCAATCGTGACCGCACTATCAGCTGCGAGAGCAACTCCAGAACGGTTGAGAATACTTACTTCCGCTGTCATAATCTCTCCCCCCTTTAGTAATAAATAAATTCTATATATTGTTATTTTTTCCTGCTACACATTTCAGAATATCAATAAAGTCTATTATACATTTTACCTATCAATATTTTTGGAAAATTAGAATACATAAAAAAACCCTGGCATGAATCATGCCAGGGTTCTTCATCATTTTTATCCGATTGAGCCTTCCATTTCGAATTTGATCAGTCGGTTCATTTCGACTGCGTATTCCATTGGAAGTTCTTTTGTGAATGGCTCGATGAAGCCCATTACGATCATTTCTGTTGCTTCTTCTTCAGAGATTCCACGGCTCATGAGATAGAAGAGTTGCTCTTCTGATACCTTAGAAACTTTCGCCTCGTGCTCAAGGGAAATGTTTTCGTTCAGGATCTCATTGTATGGAATCGTGTCAGAAGTAGACTCGTTATCCATGATGAGCGTATCACACTCAACGTTTGCGCGAGCACCTTGTGCTTTACGTCCGAAGTGTACGATACCGCGGTAAGTTACTTTACCGCCGCCTTTAGAGATGGACTTCGATACGATCGTAGATGACGTATTCGGAGCTAAGTGAATCATTTTCGCACCAGCATCCTGGTGTTGACCTTTACCAGCAAGTGCGATGGACAATGTCATACCACGTGCGCCTTCACCTTTCAAGATGACTGCTGGGTACTTCATCGTCAGCTTGGAACCGATGTTTCCGTCGATCCATTCCATCGTCGCGTTTTCTTCCGCTACAGCACGCTTCGTAACGAGGTTGAAGACATTGTTTGCCCAGTTCTGGATCGTCGTATAACGGCAATATGCGTTCTTTTTGACGATAATCTCAACGACTGCACTGTGTAGTGAGTTCGTTGTATAAACTGGAGCTGTACAACCTTCAACGTAGTGTACAGAAGAATCTTCGTCCGCGATGATCAATGTACGCTCGAATTGACCCATGTTTTCTGAGTTGATTCGGAAGTACGCTTGTAGTGGTGTATCACACTTCACACCTTTTGGAACGTAGATGAAGGAACCACCAGACCATACTGCAGAGTTCAATGCTGCGAATTTGTTATCAGATGGAGGTATTGTTTTCCCAAAGTGCTCTCTGAACAGCTCTTCGTTCTCTTTAAGAGCAGTATCAGTGTCTTTAAAGACAATCCCCATGTTTTCAAGGTCTTCTTGCATGTTGTGGTATACAACCTCAGATTCGTACTGAGCGGATACACCAGCAAGATATTTTTGCTCTGCTTCAGGGATACCTAGCTTATCAAACGTACGCTTGATTTCTTCTGGTACCTCATCCCAAGAGCGTTCAGATTTCTCAGACGGTTTAACATAGTACGTGATGTCATCGAAGTTCAATTCTTTCAAGTTACCGCCCCATTGAGGCATAGGCATCTTATAGAACTGTTCAAGTGATTTCAAACGGAAATCGAGCATCCATTGCGGCTCATCTTTCATACGGGAGATTTCTCGTACGATTTCTTCCGTCAATCCGCGCTTGGATCTAAAGATCGAAACGTCTTTGTCTTTAAAACCATATTTATATTCGCCGATCTCTGGCATTTTCTTAGCCATCGTTCAATCCCTCCTTAAAGGATACATACATCCAGAGCCAGTTGAGTACGTAGTATCTATACTTCCATTGTAAGGTGCATGGATACAAAAGACAACCGGGCTGGCTTTATTCCTCTTCGTTCTCTTTCTGTTCAACACTCTTCTCCAGTGCTTTCCAGGCGAGAGTTGCACATTTGATACGTGCAGGGAACTTCGATACGCCTTGAAGAGCTTCCAAATCACCAAGATCAAGATCGCCTTCATCGTAATCGTTTCCAAGCATCATCTCAGAGAAGATTTTTGATATTTCTAGTGCTTCGTCAACCGGAAGTCCTTTGATGGTTTCTGTCATCATGGAAGCAGAAGCGAGGCTGATGGAACAGCCTTCCCCTTCAAACTTCGCATCCTTGATTTTCCCATCTTCCACTTGCATGGATACTTGAATCCGGTCTCCACATGTCGGGTTGTTCAAATTGAACGTCAGCGCGCCATCATCTTCCAACTCCCCGCGGTTACGAGGATTTTTATAGTGGTCCATGATGACCTGACGGTATAGCTGATCTAAATTAGAAGACATGACCAAAATACTCCTTTGTTGTCTTTAGTCCATCGATCAGAGCATCTACATCTTCTTTCGTATTATAGAGGTAAAAGCTTGCTCTAGCAGTTGCTGTAACATCCAGCCATTTCATCAATGGTTGTGCACAGTGATGTCCGGCACGAACGGCAATCCCTTCTGCATCCAGAACGGTTGCAACATCGTGTGGATGAACATCATCGATATTGAATGTAACAAGCCCTGCTCGATTTTTCGGTCCGTAAATTTTCAAGCCTTCAATAGAGGACATACGGTCCATCGCATAAGTGACGAGTTCATGTTCAATCTTCTCGATTTCAGAACGTCCAACCTGTTCCAAGAAGTCAATCGCTGCGCCCATTCCGATTGCGCCTGCGATGATCGGTGTACCGCCTTCAAACTTCCAAGGCAGGTCCTTCCAAGTAGATTCATACAGACCTACAAAGTCAATCATTTCACCGCCGAATTCAACGGGCTCCATTTTCTCAAGAAGCTTTTTCTTACCATAAAGTGCACCGATGCCGGTTGGCCCGCACATTTTATGAGCAGAGAAAACATAGAAGTCGCAATCAAAATCACGAACGTCAACAGGCATGTGAGGTGCTGCTTGTGCACCATCCACGACCATGACTGCACCTTTTCGGTGAGCTATTTCTGTAATTTCTTTGATCGGGTTGATCGTTCCTAGAACATTCGATACGTGCATGATCGATACAATTTTAGTATGTTCTGTAATTGTATTTTCAACATCGTTCAAATCGATTGTTCCATCCTCTTGAAGAGGAATGTATTTAAGCGTTGCGCCTGTTTGTTTCGCAAGCTGTTGCCATGGAATGATGTTACTGTGGTGCTCCATCGGTGTGATGACGATTTCGTCACCTTCACCGACGTTTGCACGACCGTAACTTCCGGCAATCGTATTCAGTCCTGTCGTCGTTCCTCTTACGAAAATGATTTCTTCCATTGAGGAAGCGTTGATGAATCGACGGACTTTTTCACGTGCACCTTCATAACTGTCCGTGGCACGTGTCCCTAACGTATGCACACCGCGGTGAACGTTAGAGTTGTCGTTTTTATAATAGTGGTCGAGGGTTTCAATCACCGATTTCGGCTTTTGAGATGTTGCGGCACTGTCCAGATAGACAAGTGGTTTCCCATTTACTTCTTGGTCAAGTATCGGGAATTGTTTGCGAATGTCGTTCGCAATCATTTCGTTACTTTCCCTTCAATGACTTCCACTAACATCTTCTTAACGCCCTCGATCGGTAGTTGTTTAACGACTGGTGCAAGGAATCCGTGAATGACAAGACGTTCCGCTTCTTGCTTGGAGATCCCTCTACTCATCAAGTAGAACATTTGGATCGGATCCATGCGTCCGACAGAAGCTGCGTGTCCTGCTGTAACATCGTCCTCATCAATCAAGAGGATCGGGTTCGCGTCACCACGTGCTTTGTCGCTCAGCATAAGAACGCGTTCTGTCTGTTCACTGTTCGCTTTCGTAGCACCGTGTTCGATTTTTGCAATTCCGTTGAAAATGGAGCTTGCGCTATCCTTCATAACTGCGTGTGCAAGAAGTTGAGCGTCTGATTCTTTACCCCATTGGTTCACTCGGATGACGAAGTTTTGCTTTTGCTCGCCACGTCCGACAGAAACGGTTTTCGTATCTGCATAGGATCCGTCGCCAACAAGATTCGTTGTGTTATCTGAAACTGTGTTTCCGTCGTTCATCTGACCGAGCGCCCATTCAATCTTTCCGTCACGCTCGACATGTCCACGACGGTTTACGTAGGTTGTAATGCCTTTTGCGAAGTTATCAACCGCTCCGAATTGTACACGTGCATTCGGACCAGCATATACTTCTGCAACAATGTTTGCTACGGAAGCTTGATCATCGCTATGAGAAAGGTAGTTTTCAACATACGTAACGGAACTGTTATCTTCTGCTACAACCAGTACGTGGTTGAACAGAGATGCTTCTCCATCTTCTTGAACGAAAACAGATTGAAGTGGTACATCAACTTCAACGTTCTTCGGTACGTATACGAAAACACCGCCGTTCAATAGTGCAGCGTGTAGCGCTGTCAAACGGTGCTCATCGACTTTCACAGCTTGATTCATGAAGTATTTTTTTACAAGGTCGCCATGCTCTTGGACAGCAGTTGCGATATCTGTAAAAATAACACCCTTGTCTTTCAAGTCTTGTGAGAACTGTTGGAAAGCAGGAGTCGAGTTACGTTGTACGATGAAGTTATCCGTACGATCCTCTTTCCCGATCAAGTTCAGTATATATTCAGGAAGTTCATCGACTTTATCAACTTGTGGTGCGTCTACAACATGTTGAAATTGAGTGAAATTCCAGTTGTCGATCTTCGTTTTTTCCGGCTTCGGCATCGGTAGGCTTTCAGCCAGTTCCAATCCACGAAGACGAAGTTCCGTTAGCCATTCTGGTTCATTTCTTTGTTTCGAAAAGTCACTTACATATGATTGATCGAACGCAATCTTCGTTTCCACTGACATATAAATCCTCCTTCAAAGCCTATGCTTGTTCTACAGTTTCGTCTTCAATTCCAAGTTCATCTTTAATCCAGTCATAACCTTCTTCTTCTAGGCGTTGTGCAAGTTCAGGTCCACCGGATTTCACAATACGTCCTTGCATGATTACATGTACTTTGTCAGGTGTAATGTAGTTCAATAGACGTTGATAGTGCGTGATGATCAAGCAACCGAAGTCTGGGCTGCGCATGTCGTTGACACCTTTGGATACAACTTTCAATGCGTCGATATCTAGACCAGAGTCGATTTCGTCAAGGATTGCGATTTTTGGCTCAAGCATGAGCAATTGAAGAATTTCATTACGCTTCTTCTCACCGCCAGAGAAACCTTCGTTCAGGTAACGTTGAGAGAAGGACTCATCCATGTCAAGAAGCTCCATTTTGCTGTCCATTTTACGGATGAACTTCATTAGGGAGATTTCGTTTCCTTCTTCACGGCGTGCGTTGATAGAAGAACGTAGGAAGTCTGCGTTCGTAACACCGCTGATTTCACTTGGATATTGCATCGCAAGGAAAAGTCCAGCTTTCGCGCGCTCGTCTACTTCCATTTCAAGTAGATCCTCACCATCGAACGTCACTTTTCCGTCTGTGATTTCGTATTTCGGGTGACCCATCAATGCAGAAGCAAGTGTAGATTTACCTGTTCCGTTTGGTCCCATTACCGCATGGATCTCTCCACCGTTTATTTCAAGGTCAAGACCTTTAATGATTTCTTTTCCTTCAATGGAAACATGTAGATTTTCGATCTTAATGTTTGGTGCAGTCATGACTTAACCCTCCAATTTCGTATTTCAATCATTTTTACTCCATCTAACATTGTAACGAAAAACAATGGAAAAATGAAATATTCCTGATTTTTTATTTTTGTATGAAGAAAGCTGACTGACTTTCTTCAAGTAAGTATAATGGTTGCTTTGACTTCACCTGTCGGTTCGTCTTCACCAAGTTTACTTTTCGCCTCCAGCATAAGTGCAACTAAGGTTCAAACTTCACCTGTCGGTTCGTCTTCACCAAGTTTACTTTATCATCATTCTAATTTTAAAACAAATTAAAATTATTCTCAACAGAAGTATTAAAAAATGCCTTGTTTTTAGAATCTAATTGAGAATGACTGTTGCTTATTGAAAGTAACACCCCTCGTATGTTTCTGCTGTGTAAGGGTATGTAAAGTGTGCCCCTGATCTATTTTCGGCATTAACAAGCTTTCATAAACCTGATAAGGATTCAAGATTTCCGGTCTTGCGGGGTGCAAAACTTGAGTTTTCTCGTTTTCGGGGGGCGCAAGAGCCTCTTGCAGGGTGCGATATCCGAGTTTTCTCGTTTTCGCGCTCCGAAAGAGCCTTCAGTAAATATAAAAGGACCTTATCTAGTGTGCGATAAGGTCCAAAAATATATGAGCTCATTTCTTGTGACGATCTTTGCTGTAGCTTGATTTTTCTTGTAGCTTATGACTTATTGACTTTCCCCGTAAATTCGCTAAGCATTTGTTGACTTCGCTTATACTCCTGCTCACGTTTACGTTCGATTTCCATACGCTTCTCTAGGCTGCGTGCATATTGCGCATAACCTATTCCGTGATTTTGGTGCATGGCTTTCTCCATTTCACCGGTATGGTTCGTGTCAATCTGATGGATAATGAATCAATCCTTTCGGGTTTATTCAATAATATTTTCACTACAGATATTACCCTACCAGTAATTTGATTAAACCCCAAATTCCATATGAATGGATTATTCGCACTGTGCCTTCTTCACAACCATTGGTGAAGTTTTACGGGAATCATTGATACATTTCCCCCGAATACATCCCGTTTTCTCATAATTCTGATTAATGTTTCATCTGGCTCAGATCTGCAATCGCTTCTTGGACAAGCGTAACAGACTGACTCATTGCTGCCCCTCCACCAAAGGCAGCACAAACGCCGACTGATTCAAGGATTTCTTCCTCAGTACATCCTTGGTCGAGGCATCCTTTTGTATGGTAGATGATGCAATATTCATCCTGAGAATAGATACTGATTCCTAAGGCAATCAGTTGCTTTTCTTTCTTCGTCAATTTCCCGGCTTTGAAACAAGACTCTGTAAAAGCATTGTACTTACGTGCGATGTCGGGCATTTTTTCCGTAAATACGCCAAGTCCATGTTTGTAATCCATCAATGCCGCTTCAGTCGGTGTTCCAGGTTGCTGATGAGTTTCCTTCTGGTTCATAGCATTCACTCCTTACATACTCAAATATTTCTCATAGTTAGTATGAATCTTCCTGAGAATTGTATCCCCCGAAAGGAATGAATTTTTCACGTAAAGTAAACTTGGCAAAGCGTGTAATAAAAAAAGAGTGCCGACGTATCGACACTCTTGTGGGCAGGTTATTCACTGACCGGAACGACTGCTCCACCGTATTCTTTGTTGATGAAGTCTTGGATTTCTTTCGAACGAAGCACTTCAACAAGCGCTTTGATGTTCTTGTTGTCTTCATCGCCTTTGTTTACCGCGATGATGTTCACGTAAGGAGAGTCGGATCCTTCAAGCGCAATTGCGTCATCTTTCGGACTCAAGCCAGCATCAATGGCATAGTTCGTATTGATGACGACTGCATCTCCTTCACCGTTGTTGAAAATCTTAGGAAGAAGCCCAGCTTCAACATCTGCTTTAAAATTCAGTTCTTTCGGATTATCGGCAATATCTTTAACAGTGGCTTCTGACTTTTCAACGCCTTCTTTCAATGTAAGCAAGCCTTTGCTTTCCAGCATCGATAGAATACGACCATGATCGGCAACGGAATTACTCATGATAATCGTAGCACCCTTCGGAAGGTCTTCCAGGCTCTCGTGTTTTTTCGAATAAACACCGATTGGCTCAATGTGTATCCCGCCTGCATTTTCAAATTCATAGCCATGTTCTTTCATTTGTGATTTCAAATAAGGTATGTGTTGGAAGTAGTTCGCATCCAATTCTTTGTTATCAAGGCTTTTGTTCGGAATCACATAATCCTGGAACGTCTCAATTTCAAGATCAATGCCCTTTTCTTCAAGTAGTGGTTTTGCTTCTTCTAAAATTTCAGCATGAGGAACGTTGGACGCACCGACGACCAACTCTTCTCCGCCGCTGCCACTCGCTCCACCGCAAGCTGCTAATACCGTAATGACCAATGCAAAACTAATAATGGATAAAAACTTTTTCATGTTGCTTCCCTCCAAATTATCGTTTGTCTGTATTTTGTGTCAAAATATCGCCCATCCATTGGATGAGGAATACAATCACCAAGATGATAATCGTCGCAATCAACGTCACGTCGTTCTGATTTCGTTGGAACCCATCCAAGAAGGCCAGTGTTCCAAGTCCACCTGCACCGACGACGCCTGCCATCGCGGTATAAGAAATCAATGCGATTGCGGTAACCGTTATACCTGAAATCAAGGCAGGTAAGGATTCCGGCAGCAGAACTTTATAAATGATCTGCCAGTCGGTCGCTCCCATCGATTTTGCCGCTTCAATCACACCCTTATCGATTTCTCGCAGTGCAATTTCAACCATTCTTGCGTAAAAAGGTGCTGCCCCTATGATTAACGCTGGAAGCGCCGCTTCAGCTCCAAGCATAGACCCGACCAACCAGGTTGTGAAAGGCACCAGCAAAATGATCAATATGATGAATGGAATAGACCGGAATATGTTCACGACTGCAGCAACGACCGTTTGTATCGGCTTGTTCTGCCATAAGCCTCCTCTTTCTGTCAGGAAGAGGAGCAACCCTAAAATGATCCCCAGTACGAATGTGGCGCTGACAGAAATGACCGTCATGTATAAGGTCTCAAGCGTAGCTTCCCACATATCCTCCCAATCGACATTAGGAAACAGGTTTGTCAGCATGTGTAATCACCTCAACTTCTACTTCTTGCTGTCTGATATAGCTGATCGCCTTTTCCAATTCACCAGGTTCACCTTCGAGTTGGATGAACAGTGTGCCATAAGCACCGTCTCTCGTTTGTGAAATCTTTCCTTGTAAAATGTTTGCGTTGATTTGGAATTGACGGATCAGATCGCTGATGAGTGGTCGCTCAGCAGTACCGCCGACGAACGTCAGTTTCACAACCTTGTGATTCTCACCTTTTTCAATGAGATGTTGGATCGTTTCATCGGTTTCTTCTGGCTCTGTGACTTGCTTGACAAAGTCTCTCGTAATCGTTTGTTCAGGTGAACGGAATACTTCCAGGACCGGTCCTTGTTCCACGACTCGTCCTTCTTCCATTACCGCGACCCGATTACAAATCTTCCGGATGACGTGCATTTCGTGTGTAATCAGCACAATCGTCAAACCGAGTTTCTCGTTGATATCGACGAGCAGGTTCAAAATGGAATCTGTCGTTTTCGGATCAAGAGCGGATGTCGCTTCGTCACACAATAAGACATCCGGATTATTGGCCAGTGCCCTTGCAATTCCGACACGTTGTTTCTGACCTCCACTCAACTGGGACGGATACGAATCTCCGCGCCCTTTCAGCCCGACAAGTTCAATCAACTCCTCCACCCGTTTTTCACGTTCTTCTTTACCGATGCCTGAAATCTCCAGTGGGAATGAGATGTTCTCTCTCACCGTACGGCTCCATAGTAAGTTGAAGTGTTGAAAGATCATCCCGATGTTTTGTCGTGCAACACGGAGTTGTTTGCTGTTCAAGCTGGTGAGTGCTTGGCCGTTGATGTCGACTGAGCCCTCAGTCGGGCGCTCCAACATGTTCAACATCCGAATCAACGTACTCTTACCGGCACCACTATATCCGATGACCCCGAAGATCTCTCCTTTTTCAATCGTAAGATTTACTCGGTCCACTGCATTCAGGGTGCCGTCCTTTGTATAGAAGACTTTTTTAATATCTTTTAAAGTGATCAAGTCGTTCATCTCCTTCCTAACCCTTATCATCCGCATATTCGTCTCTGTAAATGTAAAGGACCCACGGCAAATCCAAGCCATCTGTCTAAGGCTCGGTTAAATGCAAAAAAACCTTTCCACTCGAAAATGAGCAGAAAGGTTTATAGGATCTCTCCATCTCATCTTCCAGAGTCTCTCACTCTGCAGGATTTGGCACCTTTCAAACCCATAATGGTTTGATGGTTGCCGGGCTTCATCGGGCCAGTCCCTCCGCCGCTCTTGATAAGATTTTATTTAATTCGTTAAAAACTTTATCACTTTAGTTTATTTAAGCATGAATGCATTGTAGCATGTGATATTTTTAGGTGTCAATCATTTTTTACTGCATGTTTTCAAACACATATGTTACTTTCATATTAGACGTTTTCGGTTATGCTAAAAGTACATTTGGTCGTAGGAGGCATAAAAAATGACTGAAAAAGCAGCTTTCAGCCTGAGAGATCTTCAATCGAATGAAGTTATATCTTTGTCCCACTATTCGGGTAAACCCGTGATATTGCAATTCTGGGTTTCCTGGTGTCCAGATTGCATGCGGGAAGTCCCCCTTCTGGAACAATTTTATAAGTCCATGAACAATGATGAACTCATCGTTTTAACAGTGAATGTTACCGGAAGAGAAGGCGCAATAGAACAACGTGATGCTTTCATAGAAAAGAATCAATTGACTGTACCCGTTCTAGAAGATGATGGCACCAAGGTTTATGATCTATTCAACTGCACTTCTGTACCGACGACGGTCTTGCTTGATGCAGAACATCGCATCCAGGATGTTTATTCCGATAAGGATAAGTTCCAAGATATTTTATACGGCATCACTCGTTTGTTGCCCCGATAAGTAGAAGATGGATTCCAGTTTTAGAACCGTTCTATAAGATGCATCCATATGAATTTCTTTTCGGCTGATCAACTCAGATAGCTTCACTCTACCCTCAATAAGTGATTTTAGCGCTTCAGTAGATCCCGTTATTTCAACGACACTTTGCGGTTGATCCGTTTGGGTGATGACCTTACAGGAACGTTTTCGTATATGGACGGAAATACGCTCTTCAGTAGACGAGAGCGCGACGACGAAATCCTGCAAACGGAAAAATGGCGATAAATAATTTTGTTTTTCAAACCTCACCTTGAACGCCTCAATAACCAGATCAATCCCCATGATTTCCCCCTCGCTTTCTACAATAACTTTTCGATGGGGGTATCGTATGTCCTCTAAGAAACGTTCGACACTTTCTCAAGCATAATTCGAGATATTTTTTCTTTCATAAGGGTTTGATATCTGGTTTCGTGCACACATTAGCCCTCCATAAGGGCACCAAATCTTTCGTGCATCCAAAAAAGCGTCCCCCTAAGGGAACGCTTTATGTAATTAAGCATTACAAAATTTCATGACGTAGAGCCATGATTTCGATTAACTCGCTTTGTTGTGGATGAATTGGATTTTCAATAAGTCCAACTGCTTCAAATGTTCCGCAGGTTTCTCGAGCCGTTCACCGATTTTAATGTTGATCTTCAGCTTCAAACCCTCTTCATCTTTATCCTCCGAAGAGTTTGAAGAGTTGGATGGCTTAGAATCTTTGCGACTGACATTGTTGTCACCATCCTCGTCTTCCTCTTCGCGTTCACCGTCTTCACGATCGTTTTCTTCGCCTTCGTCATCCCGTTCTGCATCCTTTGGAGACTCTTCTCGTTGTTCCTCATCTTCGTCTTCGTTGTCATCAGACTTCGGTTTTTGTACAGCTGCAGGTGCGGTAGTTTTAGGCTGTTTTACTTCTTTAGGCGTTTCTTTAGGCGCCGCCGATTCAACAGATTTATTCACTTTCTGTTGAATCGTTTCTTTATTCTCTTTCGTTTGATTCGTGTTGATCGGTTTAGCACCGTTGTCATCTTTAAGACCGGTTTGTTCTACTGGATGATCGAGTGCTGGAGCTTCTGGAGCTTTTGGTAAAGCCGCGTCTTCTGTTGAATCTGTAGCTTCTTCCTCATTTCCAGCAGCAACTAGCTTTCTCAGTTCAGAAAAAGATAGTGTGCGTACATGATTCACTTCAAGTGATTCATCTTGTTCCATCGCATCTTGATACACGAGGAATTTCCCCATGGATAAACCAAGTTCATTCGCTTTATTACGTGTATCTGAAGACGTTTCCATAACGGATACGACGATACTCGTGTTCTCAATGCTCTTATCAGACCGAATTTGCTTGATTGCATCATCTAGACGTTTACGTAATTCAGAAGATACATCACCTTTTTCAAATGAAGAGGTGATCAGGAGATCGTCATATGTGTCGAAATAGCCATATTCTTCGAGCATCTCAAATAAAGACTCGGAAAAATACAACAATGACGAATCTACGTACCCATCAGAGCCCTCTAATAGACTTTTAGCGTCTTCATTCAACGCACGGACTTTGATGATATTCATTTCTTTATCAACCGCGACTTCGATACTTGGGTTGATGTCAAAGCTGACATAAGCTGCAGCAGAAGCCTTCTGATGGCCAAAAGGCATCCCACCTGCTACTAAAACGAATACAATAAGGGCAACTAACGCAAGTGAGAATGAAGGTAATAGTACACGGTTCGGGCGAAAGGCAATACCTGCACCATCCGTAGGACAGATGTATTCCTGACCTACTTCTGGTTGGTCGCCTTTTTTCAGCCGAACCTGTTCAAAACTGCCATCTTTCGTCATGATTACAGCTTTGCGCTTTGAAACTTTCATGATAAGGCCGCGTTTCACTCATTGGTCCCTCCCTTCAATTGATTGATCAAGAGGGCTCAATGTAGGATCTAAGCGATGTATACCCTCCAATGTAAATCAATGCTATTGCTATTATATATTTTCGATTCCGTTCGATCGTTTTACGACTGCAAGAGACCATATTTAATAAATCTTTTATTGGCAGTTGTTTTTTCTCAACTAGATAAGACGCTAACTTCTCATCTTCAGCCAAGAGCTGAGCAATCTTTTTGGCGTTTTCACGAGCATCGATATGCTTTGGACAATTTTTACTTAACACTTTGAAGGTAATGCTATAATCTTTCAACAATTCCTGGTATTCTTCGATCTCATAAACGCGGTTTTCGACCTGTAGCTGTTGATCATAATGATGAATCGCAGCTTGTTGTTCTGCGTAACTGTCTTCTAGACGTCCTTCTTCATCTGTTTCCTCTGGTTCGAGGAAAACATATCGATTCTGACGAGCTTCTTTTCGGATGAAGTCAATGACACGTCGACGGATGACCATATCTGCAAAAGTAAGGAAACGGCTTCCCTGTCCTTCTTGATATTGATTGATCGCTTCATTGAACGCTGTCAATCCGATACTATATTCATCTCTCGATTGATCGATATATTGATTGCATACTTTAGAAGTTACTTTTTTAATGAAGGGTTGATAATCCTCTAGTAACTCGTTGCGGAGTTCTTCGTCTCCTCGGGCAATTCTTTTTACTTTATCTTCTATGGTAACATTTTTCTTTACTGCTTTATTGAAGTTCGGTTTCATTAGTAAGTTCATATTCATTGATGTCATTTTTGTATCCACCTCGCTACGGACAAGTTATTTAACTTTTTTGATTGAGGATTTCCTAAACGAATTTATATGATATAAAACGAAATTTTGTATTTAGGATTAATGAATCCATAATTCATTTATATCATTATTTTCGCCGTTTGGAGGATACAATTTGATAACAATGTTACAAGCCCTTTAACAATTGTAACATGCTTTTATTAAGACTGATTAGGGTGAATTTTGTAACAATAGTCCCTGTATTTGCTAAAAAACTCTATAATACCAATAGGAAAACGCTTACTTTTATACAATAAAAAAACAACCTTATTCTCATTATTTTTGTTGAGAAAGGTTGTTTTTTGACATAAATCAGGAAGATTTATCCACTACTTTTTTGAGTATTCTGGTTGAAATTTAGGATTTTATGATAGATATTGTCGACAGATTGAAAGGAATATAGCTTTTCTACGATTTTACCATCATGCAAAAAGGTCAAACAAGGGACACTTGTGATCTCCCAATCCTTTGCGACAGAAGGCATTTGGTTCAAGTTGCAAGCCAAAACCTCCTGTTCTTGACGGTTTGGATCATCCAGCGTAGCCAGGACAACCTCTAACATCTGTCTTGCCAATTTACACGTCCCGCACAATGGGGTATAGAAATATAGGATCGTAGAAGAGCGTTTGAATCGTTTGTGCATAATTTGTTCATAGGTTGCTTCACGTATCATAGATGGTTGCCCTGCCTCCTGAGTACCTTATTCATCTAAAGAAAACTTAATTAATTGATCGTCGTTTTCACTCGGATTTCCCCTACCATCTGTATTATTAGTGACAGCATATAGGGTTCCATCTACAATCTTAACATCACGCATCCGGCCAAATCCATCTTTCCACTTTTCATGGGTACCCTTCGCCAGGTCAAATACCCTGATTTGTTTGCCAGCGAGTAAGGCTACATAAACCTTATCTCCGGAAATAGCCATACCTGAAGGTGCCCAGGTGGTCTCACCTGAATGGAACACTGGTCGGATCAATCCTTCCTGCTCTTCATCTCCTTGGATAATCGGCCAACCATAATTACCGCCAGGCACGATCTCATTGATTTCATCATGTGCGCTTTGCCCATGCTCTGAACTGTACATCTTCCCTTCCGAAGTCCACCCAAGCCCTTGCGGATTACGGTGTCCATATGAATAAATCGGAGAGTCCTCAAAAGGGTTATCAGAAGGGATGGACCCATCAAGGTTAAGTCTGAGGATTTTTCCACCTAAAGTGTTCAAGTCCTGAGCTTGATCTTCGTCCCCAGCATCACCAGTAGTAATATAGAGCTTATCATCCGGACCGATTGCAAGCCGTCCCCCGTTATGGATACGTCCTCCAGGAATGCCCTCAATCAGAACATCGCTCTCTTGCCACTCACTTTTCTGTTTTTTTACTTTGACGACTCGATTCTGGAGACGGCCATCCTCTTCGTATGTATGATAGAGGATCGCTTCTTGTGGCTCAGACTGATTACCGAGTACGACAATTCCGAGCAGACCACCTTCTGTTCTAGCCACTACAGGCTTGTTCAGATTTACGGATTGTAGTTGAACAGAATCGTCCTTAACACTCATGATTTCACCAGTTCGCCCAGACAAATAGTAGACCGTGTCATCAATGACATTGATCTGCCATGGGACTTTGAGCTTCGTGGCTATTATTTCAGCGTCTTCACGTTCTCCACCGTTCACTTGTTGAGTTGTATCTTCAGATGCGTTCTGCTTCCCTTCAGAAGGCATCTGCTCTTGATCCGAACATCCAACTAACACAATCATAAGAATGGCACTCAAGAGAATCCTCATGTTGCACCTCCGTTGAATAAATAACGCTGATCAATTCGGAAATTGGCATTCATTAAAATTTTTGCCAGATACATTAAAGGCGTTTCAGCGACTTCTTTATAAACACTCTGCGTATGAAGATGCGTTGCGTTCGGCAATTCTCTTTTCAACGTTTTCCTCAACTTATGTCCTGCATCATCTTCATCTACAAGGATGTAGATCTCCCGATGCTCGATCAAATCAATCAATTCTTCCAGCTTTGTAAAACTGATCGTTCCATGTGTACAGATGATTTCGACAGGTTCACTGATCAGTTTCTTGACCTTTTCTCGGTCCGTTTTCCCCTCAACGATTAATACTTTCGTCTCTATCTCATCCATATCGAACCCACCATGTCATTTATTTAAAATCTCTAACCGCTTCGATCTATTGATTTTAAGCAAAAATCACGACACTCCTGCGGGAACAGCGGACCAAGCGAGACCCCACAGCGAACTCAAAAATATACACCACAACTATGGCAAGTGAGCGAGGAGGCTCGCGGTTCGCCCGCGGAAAGGGAGTGATTTGCAGCAAAAATCAACTCTCATCATAAAAGAAAAAGCAACGATCGCTTGGATCGCTGCTTTAACACCAACCGAATTCGCAATCGTCAACTAGTTGTTGCTGACCTTGAGCTTTAGGAGCTGAATTTGAATCTTGACGGAAGATCTTGTCCCCTTCAAATTCAAACCCTTCTCCCATCTCATACAAATTCCCCTGATTGGTAAATCGGATTTTTCCTATTATATCTTTGTTCAAGTACAGAGACATAGAACCTTGATCCATTTTACCGTAGACCTTATTCGTGACATCTGTTCGACGAATGTTCTGGTCCATACTGTCACACCCTTCCACTAGCATAATATCGTTATATTACCCAGCTGTGATGTACATGAATCTTTCTTATGTTCTGTAAGATCGCTGTATATTATTCTTCGCTGACCATCTTCTGATATCCTTCTGAATCCATCAGTTTCTCAAGTTCTGACTCATCAGACATTTCAACCACGATCATCCAAGCTTTTTCATATGGAGATTCGTTTACGAATTCAGGACTATCTTCAAGGTCTTCGTTGATCTCAACGACTTTACCGCTAAGTGGTGCATACAATTCAGATACCGTCTTAACGGATTCTACACTCCCGAAAGGCTCGTCCACTTCAATTTCGTCGCCCACTTCTGGAAGCTCAACGAAAACGATGTCGCCAAGCTCATCTTGAGCGAATGCCGTAATCCCGATATGTGCTTTGTTTCCTTCAACTTTTACCCATTCGTGTTCTTCTGAATAACGCAGTTCCTTTGGAAATTCCATTCTTATCCCTCCATTAGTTTCATCAGCTTCTTAAAAGGTCCATTTCATAAAGTCCTTCTACAGTAATACTATTATAAAACAGTCCACATTCGCAATCTGTTCTACTTCCATGTTTGGTCGAATGTGTCCTCTTTAAACCCGACGGTAACGTTTTCTCCATCTGTAACGATTGGTCGCTTGATCAACATGCCTTCTGAGGCAAGCAATTCCAACAACTCATCTTGTGATGCAGTTTTCATTCGTTCCTTCATGTCGAGCTCACGATATTTTTTCCCGCTCGTATTGAAGAACTTCTTCAGCTCTAAACCACTCTTTTCGTGTAGAGAAGCAAGTTCTTCTTTAGAAGGAGGGTTTTCGACGATATGTACGTTTTCATAAGAAACCCCTTGATCATCCAACCACTTTTTCGCTTTCTTACAAGTTGAACAATTAGGGTACTCATAGACCGTTAATGACAAGTTCGACACTCCTTACACTATATTCTGTATTTTCTAAAAGAGCTCAGTTCCATTCTATCATAAACCTCCTGAGAATACGCATTCAAGCTCAGGCTGGTTCATTTTATCCTATATCATCATTTCGTATTCCATATTGACGGTTCTATTGAAGCTTTTTTCTACATTTATTAGTAGAGACAATAGAGACAAGCTACTTAAAGGAGAGTGCTCATGCTTGCTACGATATCCAGCTA
This sequence comes from Pseudalkalibacillus sp. Hm43, assembly GCF_051842935.1. Classification (GTDB taxonomy): domain Bacteria; phylum Bacillota; class Bacilli; order Bacillales; family Fictibacillaceae; genus Pseudalkalibacillus. The sequence goes on from NZ_JBPXRR010000001.1 coordinate 2,506,249, forward strand.
CATCATTCTAGGGCTTTCCATTGCAGCTCCAATCGGTCCGATCAATATTGAAATCATCAAAAGAGGATTATTATATGGATTTTGGGCTGCATTACTGGTTGGTGCTGGCGGCATTTCCTCTGATCTTATCCTAATGGCCCTGATGTTCTTCGGGCTCTCACATATCATGACCTTCGTTTGGGTCAAAATTGCATTGACCTTGCTCGGTTGTTTCATTTTGATCCAATCCGGCTTGAACAATTTGAGAATGACCGCTTGGATGGAAAATGGGGAGAATCCTGAGCAGCGGAATGGGCAAGTAAATGCTCGTTCCTATTTGTCCGGTATGACGATTGCAGCATCGAACCCGATGAACTTGCTTTTCTGGCTTGGAATTTATGGATCAGTGTTAAGCGGGGTCCTTCAAGAAAGCAATCACCTCCATGCGTTTCTAGTGAGCAGTCTCGTTTTCATCGGTATTGGCTTGTGGAATTTAAACCTGGCGTTCACGGTTCATTTTGGACGGTTGTTAATGAATACTCGGATCATGAAAGGAGTAAACATCGTTGCCAGCTTTGTTTTGATCGGATTTGGCATCAAGTTCGGCTGGATCGGGGTAACAGAGTTGGTTTCGGAACTAGGTTGGGTGTGAACATTTGCTACAACTTGTGGAATTTTAGCCTCGACTTATGGAACTTTCGTCTCCACTTGGGGAACTTTCACATCAACTTGGGGAATTTAATTCCTTCTTACTACTCATCGCCCATTGAAAAAAGGTCCTCCATTCGGGGAGGACCTTTTTCGAGAGAGTTTGTTTTTCAAATAGGAAAAGAGAGAGTTTTCATTAATAGTTGTTAAACGACGTATCTTTCTTCTTCCAACAACACTTCAGCAATTTCACGCTTCTTTTTCACAACATTAACTGGCGTGTAACGCGTCAACTTCTTCAATGCGGAAAGCATCATACGTAGCTGATCTCCATCTTCAATGGCAACGATGGATTCTTTCGCATGCGCTTCAATACGCTCAAATGCTTCCTGACAATAGACTTCCGTTAACAAGATCTTTTGCTTCGCTTTTTCAGCACCGACTTTTTGAATCGCTTTTTCCGTACGCAATACGACCGACTCGATTGCATACGCTTCACTTACGATGTCAGCTACGTTCGAAAGCACTTCTTGTTCATGCTCCAGCTTTTCTCCGTATTTCTGTACACCCAGTCCAGCAATCATCAAGAAAATCTTCTTCGCGTTCTTGATGAACTGTTTTTCTTGTGCGAGCGGCTCGTTATCCAACTCTTCAGGCATGAGCATCATCAACTCGTTCTGAAGCTCTGTCGCTTTTTGAAGAAGTGGCAATTCACCTTTCATCGCTTTTCTTAACAACGTACCTGGTACCAATAGACGGTTGATTTCATTCGTACCCTCGAAGATTCGGTTGATACGGGAGTCACGGTACATATTCTCGACTTCATACTCGGACATGAAGCCATATCCACCGTGGATCTGAACTGCTTCATCAACCACATAGTCCAACACTTCGGAAGCGAAGACCTTGTTCAATGAACATTCAATCGCGTACTCCGCAATCCCCTTCGCTAACAATGAGCCGTCCTTCTGCTCTTCTGCTGACAGGACACCCAGTCGATCCTCGTACATGCCGACTGTACGATAGACAGAGCTTTCTGCCGCATAAGATTTCGCAGCCATTGTCGCTAATTTCTCTTGAATCAATGTGAAACGAGAGATCGGTTGCTTGAACTGTTGGCGCTCATTCGCATATTTAATTGAGACTTCAAGTGCACGTTTTGCTGCCCCTACACAGCCAACGGCAAGCTTGTAACGTCCGATGTTCAAAATGTTGAATGCGATGACGTGTCCGCGTCCTGCATCACCTAACAAGTTTTCTTTCGGTACGTACGCATCTTCTAAAATCAACGTACGAGTAGATGAACCTTTGATTCCCATTTTCTTTTCTTCTGGACCTGTGGATACGCCTTCGAACTCACGCTCGACGATGAAAGCGGAGAACTTGTCGCCATCGATCTTCGCGTATACGACGAATACATCTGCGAACGCAGAGTTCGTGATCCACTGCTTTTCACCGTTCAAGATGTAATGGGTTCCAGCGTCGTTCAACTTGGCAACGGTTTTTGCACCTAGTGCATCAGATCCTGAACCTGGCTCAGTCAGTGCATACGCTGCAATACGCTTACCACTTGAAAGATCCGGCAAATACTTTTGCTTCTGCTCTTCATTTCCGAACAATACAATCGGTAAAGATCCAATCCCGACATGTGCTCCGTAACTGAGTGAGAACGAGCGAGCTCTCGAGAATTTCTCTGTAATCAGAGAAGAACTAATCTTATCAAGTGCCAATCCACCATACTCTTCAGGAACATCCGCACCTAGTAGTCCTAACTCTCCCGCTTTCGTCAACAAGTTACGTGAAATATCAAACTCGTGATTCTCAATCTTCTCAAGCTGAGGGACGACTTCCTTTACGACAAAATCCTCTGTCGTTTTCCCCATCATGATTTGTTCATCGGTAAAATCTTCAGGCGTGTAGACGTTTTGCGCCTCCACTTCCTCCACTAGAAAACTTCCGCCTTTTGCTGCTTTTTCAACACTGCTCGACATAGGTTTTACCTCCCTTTACTGAATTAATTCGAATACACCAGCGGCACCCATTCCGCCACCGATACACATCGTCACAACACCAAACTGTTCATTTCTGCGAATCATTTCATGCATCAAAGTCAACGTAAGCTTCGCGCCACTGCATCCTAGTGGATGACCTAATGCGATTGCTCCACCATTGACGTTCACCTTCTCCTCATCTAATCCGAGATGTCGGATCACCTGGATGGATTGGGAAGCGAAGGCTTCATTCAGTTCGAACAATCCAATGTCCGACTGTTCCAAACCAGCGAGCTTCAAGGCTTTCGGTATCGCTTCAATCGGTCCGACACCCATGATTTCCGGTGCGACACCTGCTACCGCAAACGAACGGAACTTCAGGATCGGCTTCAATCCTTCCGCTTCTGCTTTTTCACGGTTCATAACGAGTACGGAAGCTGCTCCATCACTCATTTGAGAGGAGTTTCCTGCCGTAACGCTACCTTTCGGCGAAAAGGCTGGTCGTAATTTCCCAAGCACCTCGAGGGATGTATCCGCTCGGACACCTTCGTCCTTTGAAAACGTCATCATTTTTTCTTGCAATTTATTGTTTTCATCCACCCAGCGTTTTGCTACTTCAACCGGTACGACCTCATCATCAAACTTACCTTCAGAAATCGCTTTGGCTGCTCGTTGGTGGCTGCGTAATGCAAATTGATCTTGATCTTCGCGTGAAATTTCGAATCGTTTAGCGACTTCTTCTGCTGTATACCCCATTCCCATGTAGTACTCCGGTCGGGAATCGAGCAATTTCACGTTCGGCTTCACGACGTGACCCGGAACAGGAACGAGACTCATCGACTCTGCTCCTCCAGCGATGATCGAATTCGCATGGCCGATCATAATCCGCTCCGCGCCGTATGCGATACTTTGCAAACCAGAGGAACAATAACGGTTGATCGTAATGGCCGGAACATTGTCTGGAAGACCAGCCAATCCACCGATCAAGCGAGCCATGTTCATCCCTTGTTCCGCTTCTGGAATGGAACAACCCATAATCAGGTCATCAATCGGTCCATCATATCCTCCTGCCCTTTTAAGTGTTTCTTTTACCGTAAGAGCTCCGAGGTCATCCGGACGCACATTGGCGAGCGTCCCTTTCTTCGCTTTTCCGACAGGTGTTCTTGCACCTGCCACAATCACTGCTTCTTGCATCTTCACCCCTCCTTAGTTGCGTAATGGCTTTCCTTTGACGAGCATATGTTGCATCCGTTGTTGAGTTAGCGGTTCTCCAGCCAAACTCAAGAATGCTTCCCGTTCAAGGTCGAGTAGATACTGTTCATCGACGAGCGTTCCTTCAGGTACGTTTCCACCTGCGATGACATACGCTAATTTTTTCGCGATTTTCAAATCATGATCGGATATCATGTTTCCAAATTTCATCGTTTGTGCACCGAGATACATCGTTGCATAACCTGCTTCACCAGCAACAGGGATCAATTTACGCTGTGGCGGACGGTATCCTCTGTTGAAGAGTGACAAGACTTGTTGCTTCGCATCATAAATGAGGTGATCCCCATTCACGCTGATTCCGTCTTGTGGTCGTAAGAATCCAGCTTCCTTCGCTTCGTGAGCTGATGTAGAAACCTTCGCCATTGCAATCGATTCAAACGTCTGAATGGCGATTTTCTGCAAGTCCGGCTTCACATCTTTCGGTACTTGATCCAACAAGCGTGTGTAGAGTTCTTTGTTTCCACCACCGCCAGGGATGATACCGACACCGACTTCGACTAGACCCATATACGTTTCAAATGAAGCTTGTAGGCCAGCTGCTGGTAGGGATACTTCCGTACCACCGCCGAGTGTCATGTTAAACGGCGCTACTACGACCGGTTTGGCACTGTAACGGACTCTCGCCATCGTTTGTTGGAATTGACGGACCATGTAGTCAAGCTCGAAGAAGTTATCGTCCTGCGCTTCCATCATGATCAGCATCAAGTTCGCACCGACACAGAAGTTTTTCCCCTGGTTACCAATCACGAGTCCTTTGTAATTCTGCTCGACCTCATCAATCGCATAATGGATCATTTGAATGATATCCGGACCGATCGCATTGTTTTGCGAGTGGAATTCGAGTAGAGCGACACCATCACCGATATCGATGAGGCTTGCACCCGTATTCTTCTTGATGACGCGGTCTTCATTTTTCAAACGGTGCAATCGAATGACCTTTTCATTTTCATTCGCTTTCGTGTGTTCACCTTTATGGTAGAACTCGATATCTGTACCGGCCTGCTTATAGAAGGATTTTTCTCCAGCTTCAAGCATTTCGGTAACCCAGCCTGGAATCGTTTCGCCTTCCTTTTTCATCCGTTCGACGGATTTCTCAAGACCGATCGCATCCCACGTTTCAAACGGACCAAGTTCCCAGCCGAATCCCCATTTCATCGCGTCATCGATTGCTTTGATGTCATCCGCAATTTCGTACGCTTTTTCCGCTGAATAGAGAAGGACTGGTTTCAAGATCGACCAAACGAGCTGTCCTGCGCGGTCATCTGCATATACAAGCGCTTTCAATTTATCCGACATCGTCTTCGCCTGCTTGCTCATTTCGACGGATGCGGTTTTCAGCTTCTTCCGTGGTCCGTATTCGAGCGTATCAGGATCCAGCTCTAAGATTTCACTTTTTCCACTGGACTTCTGTTTTAAATAGAAGCCTTGGCCGCTCTTGCTTCCGATCCATCCCTTTTCATTCATCTTCTTCATGAACTCAGGGACATCGAAAACGGCTTTCTCATCGCCTTCCACCTGATCATACACATTACCTGCAACGTGGATGAACGTATCTAGTCCGACAACATCGAGGGTACGGAACGTCGCACTTTTCGGGCGTCCGATCGCAGGACCCGTGACTGAATCCACCTCACCGACCGAGTAACCGTTCTTCACCATTTCTTGAACCGTTACGAGTAACCCATACGTTCCAATTCGGTTCGCGATGAAGTTCGGAGTATCTTTCGCTTCGACAACCCCTTTACCAAGTACATCCTCACCAAACTGGTTGATGAATTGGAGGACTTCAGGCTTCGTCTCGCTCGTCGGTATCACTTCTAAAAGTTTCAAGTAACGAGGCGGATTGAAAAAGTGTGTTCCTAAGAAGTGGGCTTTGAAATCTTCACTTCTTCCTTCTGCCATCGCATTGATTGAGATACCTGATGTGTTCGAACTGATGATGGTTCCAGGCTTTCTGTACTGTTCAACCTGTTCATAAACCTTCTTTTTGATGTCTAGATTCTCTACGACAACCTCGATGATCCAATCCACTTCACCAAGCTTCTCTAGATCATCCTCCAGGTTTCCTGTTTCAATCATCTGAATATGCTCCTTGGAACTGAGCGGAGCTGGCTTCTGCTTCAACAGCTTTTGTTTCGCCGTTTCAGCGAGCTTGTTACGGACTGCTGGATGTTCCAGCGTGAGCCCTTTCGCTTTTTCTTTTTCGTCCAGTTCTCTTGGGACAATATCCAAAAGGATACTCGGAATTCCAACATTGGCTAGATGTGCTGCAATTCCTGACCCCATCACGCCTGAACCGATTACTGCTACCTTACGAATCTGGTAAGACATGTTGTACCTCCTTTATATGAATGAATACTCATTCATTTTTTCTGCAAAAAATAGAACTTACTAAAATAAGTGGTCTCACTAACTACTATAAAAAAACAAAAGCAATTTCGCAATACAAATTTCTGAAAATTTCTATGATTTTGTCTAATTTGTTCAGGATTCCTTGCTATAGGGGCTTTCCACTCGAATTTTCTCTAAAATTTCTTTGATTTGCTCCAAATGGCGACGTTCGTGATAGCCGATGAAATCGAGCCACTGCTTCAACTGCATGAAACCGAATATCGGGTGTTTGAAAGAGCGTTTTTCCAGAATCGTCGGGTCCTCTACTCTTTCCAACACGTGGAACAGGTATCCTCTAGACTTCTCCAAAGCTATTTTAGCTTCCGTTAAGCTCTTGTATTGTCCAGTTGGGCGGACATATTCCGGCGCTTCTACTGCAGGGGATCTTTTGGCTGAACGATAAACAGGGTGTTCCTCAATTTCTCGATCTTTCCCTTCATTCAGTTGATTTTCGAATTGATTGGCAATCACGCGCTCAATCAACACAAGATGTTCAAGCACCTCTAAAATCGTCCAAGTGTCTGAAGAGACTTGGGCGTGGCTTAACTCTTCCGGAATTTCATTAACGACATCGAGCAGTTCCTGTCTTCCTGACTCTAATACAGACATCGGTATTCCTCCTTTAAAAAGAATCCTACTTACCTTCCATATTCGACAGGGCCCGCTCCATTCTCCTTCAAAATGGTTACAATATCTTATGCTGGAAATGATGAAGTGATGAAAGACAAGAACCATACGCTCTCCATCCATAAAAAAATAGAGTGCCTATCGTATAGATGGCACTCTATCAAATGATCCATATTTACTTTCCGAAGATGCCTTTCAGTACGAAAGCGACGTTCGCTGGACGTTCTGCCAGTCGACGCATGAAGTATCCATACCAGTCTTTTCCGTATGGTACGTAGACTCTCATCGTGTAACCTTCATCACGTAATTTACGCTGCGCATCGATGCGAATACCATAAAGCATTTGGAATTCGAATTGATCAAGCGGGATGTTATGCTCTTTGACGAGTTCTTTCGTGTAAGCGATCATCGCATCATCGTGAGTTGCAATTGCCGTATAGTTGCCATTCAACAAATGCATCTTGATGATTTTTTTGAAGTTCTCATCCACGTCTTTTTTCTGAGGGAACGCAACGCTTGGAGATTCCTTATAGGCCCCTTTTACCAATCGAAGATTCGGATTCAATGAATCCAGGTCCTGAATATCTTCAACGGTACGATACAGATAAGATTGCAGAACTGTACCGATATTATCGTATTGAGACTTCAATTCTTTGAAAATATCAATTGTCGCCTGACAACGCGCTTCATCCTCCATATCAATCGTTACGAAAACATCGTAGCTATCTGCCACTTCCATGATTCGCTTCATATTTCGAATAACAAGCTCGCGACTGATATCGAGTCCCATGGATGTCAATTTCAATGACAGCTGGGAATTGAGCCCTTGATTCGCAATGGATTTAATCGCTTCTATACAATGATTCGTCATCTCGTTCGTTTCTTCTTCATTGTCTACGAACTCTCCGAGATGGTCGATTGTAACCTCGAGCCCTTCCTCATTCAGCTTGCGAATCGTCTCTAGAGTACTTTCCAGAGAAGCACCTGCTACAAAACGGCCTGCACCGAAACGAAGCCCATACTTTTTCGCCATTTTGGTAGCGACTTTATTTTTACCCATGAATAAGAAGAAATTTTTCAAAATTTGTTCCATGACAAGAATCCCCCTATACTGAAAACGGATACAAAAAAATAGGTACTATATATATGAACGTTTAGGAAATAAGTTAAACTTCTTACCGTATTTTATCATCTTTTCGACAACATTTTTACTTTTTTCAAAATTTAATTTTTTCCTTTTTTCTATAGTATATGAGTTGTAATGATGGTGTGTAAGGTGTAAAATTACACCAAATCTTTCCGTGAGAGGTAAACAACCATGAACATTGATCAAATGATTGAAATTGTCTCTTCAAAAATGAAATTGATCCGCATAGAACGCGGCTACACCCAAGATAAAATGGCGATGATATTAGGTCTTTCCAAAAAGACTCTCGTACAAATTGAAAAACAAAGGACGAATGCGAACTGGACGACCGTCGCTGCTGTTTCTGCGCTATTCAGAAATAGTGAAATTCTCCGTTCAGCTCTAGGTGGCGATCCTGTTGAAATCGTCGAGATCCTTGCCCATGAAGGGATCGATCGTCCAAAAGAACAAACGCTGGGGGGGAAAGTCTGGTGGCGGGATGTGAAGTGTGAGAATGGCTATCGTCTTCAGCAAAATGTCATCAGCCAACACTTCCGGATTTTGGATGAGGATAACCATCGGTGGTATAGCTCATTTGATGAGGAAGAAGCGAATGAACGCTTGAGTGAGCTCGCTCATTCTTAAATCGGCGTTTCGGAATAACATCGTTTGGATGTGGCACCCTAATCTTCGAAATGGAATTTTATCATTTAAGGAGGAGTCAAATCGTGCCACAACAACAGACCCCGCAGGATCAGCAAGGTTTCATGCCCCAACCTCCACGAGTCATGACGGTCAAGGATCAGCTCTTCATAACCGATATGATGAGCTGGAATTTGTTAGCGGCGAAGAAATGCAGCTTTTTTGCTAAACAGTGTCAGGATCAAGAAGTGAAGTCGGCGATTGAACAGGCAGCAAGCATGCATACGCGCCATTATGATCAGCTGCTTCAGCATTTACAAAGTCACTTGGGCGATCAACCACAAAACCAAAATATGACTCAATAAGGGGGATCTCAGATGAAAATTCAAAATCCGCAAACGAACATTCCGCAAACCCCGGACATGAATGATCGTGATTTCATCAACGATACGTTAGCGACTGAAAAATATATGACAGACGCTTATTCTACAGCATTGAACGAAGCAAGTCATCAAGCTTTGTACCAGGATATTTCTGCTATGGCTAAAGAAACACAGGACTGTCAACGTAACTTATACAACGTGATGTTCCAAAAAGGCTGGTACTCGTTCGATCAAGCTCAGCCTCAAGCCTTACAACAGGCGTATCAAAAGTTCTCAGGATACAAACAACAACTGCCGAACGGCGGAACGATTCAATAAGAAAAGCGCAAGCGCCTCGGGTAGACTCGAAGGGCACTGGAAGTCCGACGAGGAGGCTGTTGCCGCCGCAGGAGGTCTGAAGTGACCCGAGAGGCCTGGCGCTGAGCTAGACATTCCATCTATGCAACCACATTTCAATTAAAAAAATTGGGCAGACCTAAGCGGTCGCCCAATTTCTTTTGCTGTCTATTTTTGTTCTTCCCGATATTTTTCATTGAGTTCACGTACTTCTTGGATTAATTCTTTCATGCCATCCTTCGCATCGGGATACTTCTCATTCCAATGCTTCACAAGAGGTGGCATTGATTTGGACATGTACGTGTAAAGCGCCCACATCTGCACTTTCTCTTTTGACGCTTCATCGGTTTCACCCGTCAACAATTCCGTGTACTTGGTCATCAATCCATCAAACTGTTCTCTTAATGTTTGATCCATAGATGTCACCAACCTTCTTCGTTTCATCACATTCTATCATAGGTCCATCCAAACGTAAAAATTCGGATCAAGCATCGTACCACTTGTTTTTCATTGCCAAAATGGCCGCTTGTGTCCGATCATGCAGTCCTAGTTTACTAAGAATATTGCTCACGTGCGTTTTCACGGTCTTTTCGGTGATGAACAGTTCAGATGAGATCTCTTTATTGTTCCTCCCCAGCGTAATTTCGCGGAGCACATCTTTTTCTCTTGCTGTCAGTTGATTGAAGCTCTTTTCGGCTTCATTCGTTTTTGTACCCGTATTTACATGGTTGAGAAGCTGGGAGGTTGCCGTCGGATGAAGATGCGTTTCTCCTGAATACACGGCCTTGATTGATTTGACGAGTTCGTCTGGTTCTATATCTTTCAATTGATAACCATCTGCTCCCGCTTGTAGAGCAGGGACGACATGGTCTTGATCTGAAAAACTCGTCAAAACGATGATCTTGACGTCTGCATAATCAATTTTGATCCGTTTCGTCGCTTCGATTCCGTCCATGACAGGCATCGTCAAATCCATCAGGATGACATCCGGCTTCAATTGCTCGACAAGGTCGATCGCCTCTTGGCCATTCGAAGCTTCTCCAACCATTTCAATATCAGGTTGTGTCCCTAAGAAAAATCGCAGCCCCTTCAACACCATCAGATGATCATCGACTAATAGTACCTTGATCCCCATTTCAACTCCCTCTTTCCTTCTCGACATTGAATTTCACTTCGATTGTCGTGCCTTTCCCAGGCTGACTGTAAATGTCCATTTTGCCTCCCATGATTTCTGCACGCTCTTTCATGCTCGACAATCCGAAAGACCAATTATGCTCACCGTTTTCAGGGACAGGAAAACCGACGCCATCATCGACAACCTTCATGACCACTTCATTCATTTTCCTGTATAAATAGAGTCGTACTTCATTCACCCGTGCATGTTTATGGACATTGTTAAGCGCTTCTTGCCCGATACGCCACATCGTTTCTTCAACCAACCTAGGGATATTCCCTACCCCTTCAATATATTCCGTGACACCCAAACCAAGCGACTGTCCGTACTTTTTGAGAGATACAATCACGCCTTCTTCCAGTCCGACCGGTCTTAACTGCCAAATCATCGAACGCATTTCACCGACCACTTCTTGTGAAAGACCCTGCATTTCCGTCAACGATTCAAGAATCGTTTCGCTGTTTTCCAACTGTTTCACATATTCTCGTAATCCACGCGCAGTCAGACTGAGGGAAAACAATTTTTGATTCACAGAGTCATGAAGATCGCGTGCTAACCGGTTCCGTTCCTCAATTAGGGCCAGCTCTCTTGATCGTTCAAACAATCGCGCTTTTTCCAGGACGAGAGAAACATGATCGCCTAAAGCCTTCAATACTTCATGCTCTATTGCTGACGAATTCCCTTCTTGTACCCCGACCAAGCAACCGATCCATTCTTCTCCAATCAATAACGGTACGACAAATGACCGCTCTATGTCCAAACCAGCTTGTTGCAAGTCTGATTTCACCATTTGTTGCTCGAGCGTTTTTTGCAGATCCCCGCCATTAGCAATCGGATACCGTTTGTGTGTTTTCTTCGAACCTTGAGGACTGAAAATGGCGCGTAACGCTAGTACGTCGTCTTCCTTTATGAAAAATGCGAGATTTTCCAGGCCGAACAGCTTTCCGACTACATCCACCGTATTTTGAGGAAGGTGATGGATGTCATTCATCTTCCAGATGGAGCGGCTGATTTCATCCAGCTTCGTGTACTGATCTGCTTTCGTTTGCTGGGCTTCGTACAGCTTCGTTCGCTTAATCGCTGTCCCAATTTGGAATGAGACCGACTGCAATAAGTCCAGCTCATCCTCTGTGAATTCATTTTTCCCTGGCTCTGCTACATTGAGAAGACCGAACTTTTCTCCACCAGCAATCAATGGAACGGTCGCATGATGGGTAATACCTTTCGTGTCGCCCCAATCATATTCGATCGCATCTTCAATACGCTTACAGTTGATGATGTTTACCGCCTTCTGCAGACGTCCATCCCAAATCTTATCCAAGCACCAGCAGCTTCCCTGGCACATCGGTTTCTTATCATCCCAAGCTAATGCTGGCGGCAGATTGACATCGGCGATGAAGGCATAGATCGGTTCTTCATCGGTCAAAAAGATCCACCCTGTCGACAAGCCGGTCACTTCCAACAGCTTTTCCAAAACCGACTGAAGCATCTCACGTACATTATTGGATTGGTTCAATGTTTCAGCGATGACTTTCAAAGTGTGGACTCTCGACACCATACTCCCCCTCCCTTGCTGAAATCTGTATGTATTTCAGATCAGAATAGTAAAAATCCGCCATTTTTATGATCTACATCAAGAATATCATAAAATGACGGATTTGATTTCTTCTTATCGGAGTTGTCCCGTTTGTGTTTTCGCAAGTTTCTCAGTCATTTCAAAGAGAAGAATCGCCATCTGTTCCAGACGCTCAACTGCTTCTCGGTCTACAAGGTTGTAGTCTTCGTCATAGCAATACGGATCGGATACGAACTGGTCTGGCAACACCATTGCGTATAAACCTCTCAACACCGTTCGCATATTGTTCACCGCATTGATACCGCCTTTGCTCCCACCTGAAGCTGCCGCAATTGCAACTGGTTTATGCTTGAAATGCGAGCCACCAAGGAAATCCAATGCGTTCTTCAATGCGCCACTCATACCATTGTGGTATTCAGGAGATGCAATGAAAAATCCGTCTGCTTCCTCTGCCTCTTTGTACAGCTTCTGAAGCGTCATATTGTTTTCATTCCCACCGTCACCTGGGAATAGTGGTAATTTTTCAAGGCCGAGATCAATATATTCGACCGAAGCACCTTTCTCTTCAAGCAATTCCTTCATCAATTTCGAAATACCCCGTGTTCTCGATTTCTCCATCGGGCTTCCATTCAACACTAAAATCTTCATAAAGTACATCACGCCTTTTAAAACAAGTTATAGTATTATTATATGTTTTCCTGACTGTATGAACATCCGAAATACGGCTGAAGTTTTCTACGACTATAGTTGTAGACGTTAAAGAACGCCTGTTATCAACGCTACATAAGCAAGTCCGGAGCCTAGGACGGCTAACGGAACACTGATGAGGATCGGCCATCTTCTTACAATGGTAATTGCGGTAAGCGCAAATACCACAATCGCACCTAATCCCCAAAGGAAAACCTTCATCGTCCACTCGAAGGTCAGAACGGTTTGCGAATCGATTGTTCCATTAAACTGAGACATGAACAATGGAGATGGATCCTCTTGTAAAATCGTGCGCCACACTTCATGCGGTGGGACCTGTTGTGACAGGAACGCTGTTACCCCGAACACGAATAGGATCAAGATCGTTTCGCCACGTAAGGAACGCAGGACATATCGATTCCCTTTCGTTTGGATCGCTTTCTTCAAATACACACCGTGTAACACGGCATACAGGAACAATGGGATCAACAAGAGATGTTTGATCAATAAGGCTTGTCCGTAGTTCAATGCCCACGAATCTACATATTGTGGTGCGACGATTTCATTGATCAACAAGCCGCCACCTGTCAATAAAAGTACAGCTCCAATCGAAAATGGCGTGTACCAATTCAAGAAAGGTATCCAGTTTGAGTCTTCCTTCGAACTCCATGCCACATAAAGCAATACACCCACCCATCCAGTAACAGCAAGAACGTGGATGAAATGGGCGATGAATCCGATGACCGGATATAGGGATGCTGAGTGGCTCGCAAAGGAATAAGAGCTCATCAAAATCACCGTCAAGAACGCACCTAACCGAGCGTAAAAAGTTGTACTCTGAAGATCATTTTTATAAACGAGTAAAAGGAGTACAACGGAAATCATGATGCTCGCCAACCATGCCTTTCCGATATTGAATTCAAACAACACGGCTGTAAACGTATCCCAATAGCCGACACTTTCGGATAAAAACCCGATAATCTGCAAGAGGGATATGAACATAATGATCGGAACAAGGACGATGAGCCATAACAGCAGCTCTTTTGGGACCTTTACTTTCGGCTTTTTGTTCTCTGGTACGGATGCAAGCAGCAATCCTCCGAACAATAAAGAAAATACGAGATAGAGGACACCTTTGAAGAAGATGATCATGCTTGGCCCTTCTTCCTAATCACCCAGATAAGAAAGCCTATTCCAGCAAGTATGAATAGACCTGCGATAATGAACACAGTAGGAGACAACCCGTCTTCTACTGCTCGCTCATCTGTCGGATTCGTTTGATTAGCGGACTGGTTTGCATCCTCTTCAGATGTTTGTTCGTCGCCATCTTCATAATCTGGTGCTGCTGTTTCCGAATCGTCTTTTGTCTCTTCTCCACTCTCGACTTGGAAAGAATATTCCCCGTCAACGACGTGGCTATCTTCTGAAATGATTTCATACTTGACGGTATAAGAACCCGAATTGAGGGGTTCTACCGTTTGTCCGAGCATGACGTTACCATCAATTTGGACAGCTTCGACATCAATTTCCTGACCCTCTTCATCGGTCACGATGAATTGGCTGCCTTCCTTAATATCAGTACTGAATTCAAAGGTGATGACATCCAAAGCATATTTGACGACCTCACCATCACTTGGAGTAGTGCCTTGTAAATTCGCATGTGCGAATGTTTGAATGGGAATTATGAAAATCGTTAATAAAATGGTAAGTGCGCAGAACATTTTCTTGTGCATGATGGATTCCGTTCCTTTCTCAAAACTTTCGAATCCATCTTATCACCTAACTCATGGTAATTCTACTTTGTTCACACATCGTTCTTTTTTGCGATGGAGTCAGGCTCCTCCGTGCTTACGTCCTCTTATCATTCTTTTACGATAGGAAAGAGCGGATGGCTAACTGGAAACGATCCTTTTCTTCCAAGAACGGATAGTGATTGCTGTACTGGAATCTTAAGAATATAGAGTCTTCCATCAGATCGTACATTTCCTCTGAACAGCGGATAGGGCATTGTACGTCATTCTCTCCACATACGATGAGCGTTGGTGTTTTGACGAACTTCAACCGGTCTTTCAAATCAAAGTGTTGAAATTCATGTTCACCGAAATAATTCAAGCGATCCGCCGCAATCTTTTTGAAAATATCCGCTGAGAAATACATTTCGTATTTTTCAGGATCGTTCAACGAAAGCTTAGTCCGTTCCCTGGTGAGCAATTTTCGTTCATCTGGATGCAAATTTTTCGACTTCAATTTTTCAATCAAGTCTTGCATGATCTGAAACTGAGGATGATCGTGGTGATAGATACTATTCTTCGTATCCGCATATTTGCCATCTGCTGCACTTCCGACGACAATCAATTGACTAAGCGCTTCAGGAACATCAGCTGCATAATGCAACCCTAACATTCCACCTGTGGAGTGTCCTGCGAACGCCCATTTATCATACTCCATCGCTTTTCTGATAGATTCAAGATCCTTGACAGTCTCTCCCATCGATAGTTCATCTTCTGTTTGATAGGACGAGGATTTTCCAGCTCCCCTTAAATTCACTAGAATCGTTTCATACCTTTGTGTAAACGTGTCTGCAAAGTGGTCACCCGTTTCATTGAACTCTGAATATAAATGCGTTACACACACGGGCTTACCTCTACCCTTCGTGAAAATCTCAAAATCTCCCCGATCGGTACGTATGATCTTACCTCTCCAGCTACCCAATGTCTCACTCCTTTCCATATACCTATGGTCCTATTGAGTGAATTTCCCCTTTTTAGTGATCCGAAACCCTTGTATAAACGTATACTGAATGAGTTCTCTTTGAAACAAGTGTAAACTAGTATATGCTTAGAGAAAACATTGTCAAAAGGAGAATTGAATGAGTGAGAAGGATTTCGAGCTCTATGAACGGGTTTTGAAGCAAGATAGAAAAGCCCTAGAGCTCCTATACGAACGCTACGAAAAGCTGCTTTTCTCATTTGCATACCGCATGACGAAACGAAGGGAACTTTCCGAAGAGATCGTCCAGGAGGTTTTCATCAAACTATGGACGAAACCTGGTATCTATGACCGCTCCAAAGGTAAATTCTCTTCCTGGCTCCTCACTGTAACAAGGAACACAAGCATCGATCATTTGAGAAGAAAAAATGAAAACACATACGAAATTGAAGATAGAGATGCATTGCAAAAAGACGAACCCACCATCGAAGAACAAGTAGAATGGAAGGAAGACGGTAGACGTTTACGAAAGGCTATGAAGATTTTAGGAGACGAACAACGAGAAATCGTCGACCTCTTCTACTTCAAAGGGCTATCGCAAAGTAAGATTGCTGATAAGTTCCAAATTCCACTCGGCACAGTGAAAGGCCGGTTGAGGTTGGCTCTGAAACACTTACGTAAAAACTTGGAATCTACTGGGCAAGGGAGGGATCACCTATGACAAATCAAGATCGTTGTGAAATGCTACTCGATTATTTCAATCAATGTCTTGATGCAGATGAAAAGAAAATCTTTGAGGCACATCTTTCCGAATGTAAAAATTGCCAAGAAGAATTACAAGAGTTAGAAGAACTGACGGCTGATCTTCCGTACGCCTCCGAACCAGTAGAACCTAATGAAGGTATGAAAGAGCGGATCCTCTCCACCGTATTTGAACAGCCGATTGAGACAGAAGGATCTGGTGGTGAGAAGAACGCACTCATTTCCAATGTCCAACCCATTCGTCCAGCTGAATCGACATCTACCAATAAGTCGGCTAAAAAACCGAAACGATGGATTCAACCGTTACTCGCTGCCTCTTTACTTCTATCTATGACAGCGAATGTCTATTTTTATATGAATGATCAACAGACGCCTGTTGTGCTCCCGGACGATAGTGTCAATCAAGTCCTGAAAAATGTGGAACTGGCTGCGACTGAAGGATTTGATGCAAGTGCACAAGCTGCAATGATTGAGAAAGAAGACGGAATGTCACTCGTCATGCAGGCGAATAATCTACAGGCAGTATCAGGGACTGAAGCCTATCAAGTCTGGTTGATTGATGCGAACGGTGAAAAATTCAGAGCCGGAACCTTCCTGCCGAACGAGAACGGTCAAGGCGGTGTCATCCACCCTGTAAAAATTGAAGGTGATCATGAATGGGATACAATTGCCGTAACCCTTGAGCCGACTCCGGACAGCGAGCAACCGAAAGGGCAGATCATCCTCGCCTCCAAGCTATAAATCTTGAAAGAACATCCTCCGGGATGTTCTTTTTTTCGCCCTCTTTATCCATGGTTCATCAAAAAATATAAATTTTTTTCATAAAAAAGTGATCCGTTTCGTGATCGCTCTCGTTAGCCTTACAAATAAGTAAAAAGGAGAGATTCACACATGAATTTGAAAAAAGGACTTGTCGCAATACCATTAAGCACATCATTAATTCTAGGAGGCGTCGCAACAACAGCATTTGCTGATGATCATGCGAAACCGACCGTAACGACACCTGCATCTGAATTACGTACATCGCTCGATCATCTCCTTAGTGAACACGCATACTTAGCGGTTGAAACGATGCGTAAAGGTGCAGAAGGAGCGGGAGACTTCGAACAAGCCTCTGGCGCATTGATGGCAAACGCAGACGACTTGAGTGCAGCAATCGCTTCTGTATATGGTGAGGAAGCTGGTAAGCAATTCGACGAAATGTGGAAGGGTCATATCGGATTTTTCGTTGATTATGTAAAAGCAACTGGCGCGAACGACGAAGCTAAGAAACAAGAAGCGTTAGACAACCTCGCAAACTATCGCCAAGAATTCTCGAAGTTCCTGGAAACGGCTACGGAAGAACGTCTTGAAGCCGGCGCACTAGCTGAAGGACTTCAAATGCACGTGAAGCAATTGATTGGCGCATTTGACGCTTATGTCGCTGGAAACTATGAAAAAGCTTATGAATATGAGCGTGAAGCAATCAACCATATGTACATGGTCAGTAAAGGTCTATCCTCTGCTATCGTACAACAGTTCCCAGACAAGTTTGAGAACTCGAAAGCTGTAACACCTGCAAATGACTTGCGTTCTAACCTGAACCACCTGATGACAGAACATGTTGGATTAGCGGCAATGGCGATGCAAAATGGCATTGACGGCTCAGAAGATTTCGAAGCCTCTGCCCAAGCACTCGCGAACAATACAGAAGATCTAACCGCTGCAATCTCTTCTGTTTATGGTGAAGAAGCCGGTATGAAATTCAAGGAGATGTGGTCTGGTCATATCGGTAACTTTGTCGAATATGTAAAAGCAACTGGCGCGAACGACGAAGAAAAGAAACAAGCGGCACTTGATGCCCTATCTGAATACAAGGCCAACTTCTCTCAATTCCTTGAAACAGCAACGGAAGGACGTTTGAAAGCGGACGCGCTATCTGAAGGATTGCAAATGCACGTCGATCAACTAGTTGCAACTTTCGACAGCTATGTAGCAGAAGATTATGATACGACTTACACAAACCTTCGTGAAGCTTATGCACACATGCTGAAGCCAGCAGCAGGATTATCTGGAGCATTCGTCGATCAATTCCCTGACAAGTTTGCAGGAGAAATGCCGACAGATATGCCAAAGACAGGTATGGGCGGAACAGCTGATCAAGGGATGTCACTTACCTCCATTCTACTCGCTGGATTTGCAGCTTCTATTGCACTTGCCATGCTAGCCGTTAGAAGACTCGGTGGACAAACAAAATAACCATTCATAGAGAGGAGGTTCTCCTTCTCTCTTCCTTCTTAAAAAAGGATGATTTTGATGATGAAAAGAACGACAATGTTGATCAGTATGATCGTTTTCGTTCTGGCTTTAGCGGGATGTATGAACGAAGCGAATAATGATTCAAATGGACAGGAAATGAAGGCAGGTACTGAGGACTCTTCAGAAAGAGAAACAGCGAAACAAATGGATTCATCTGACACTAGCGCGGACCAATCCTCAAGTGATGTTGAAATCATTAAGGATGAACGCAAAGGGATCGTCCCGGTTACGATTGAAATTCCTGCTATTGATGTAAAAACGAAAGTCGAACATGTAGGGACACTCAATGATGGTCGGATGGATGTTCCGAAAGATGCGGATAACGTCGGCTGGTATAAACCCGGAACCATGCCAGGTGCCCAAGGGAACTCCGTCATTGCAGGACATGTAGATGATTTGACGAGCCCAGCCGTATTCTATCATCTTCATAAACTGAAAAGCGGAGACGAAATCATCGTGGAAGATGAATCGGGGCAAAAGCTTACTTTTAAAGTGGTTCAGTCGGATGTATATCCACGACAAGACGCACCGATTGAAAACATTTTCGGATTTTCATATCGAAGCATGTTGAATCTGATTACCTGCACGGGTGAATACGACCCGAATACAACTGAACGAGAAGAGCGGCTCGTCGTGTCCGCCGAACTTGTTAAAAATCAATAATAGAACCCCAAATGAGCGATTCATTTGGGGTTTTTCAATATGGGGAGCAAATCATGCATTGCTTCGTACCCCTATCTCTCTTTTTTCTCCGTTTCGGGGTGCAATAAAGCTTTATGAGTACTCATAAATCCCTGTGGAGGGTGCATATCCTAATATCATATCGATTCGTTTCTTTCCATGACCCTCTTCGTACGTTTGCCTCTTCTTTGCAACAAATTCAATGCATAAATGTTCATGATCAGCCAAACGGCACCAGCTGCAAAACCGGCAATGACATCACTTGGATAATGGACGTGCAGATAGACCCTGGAAATCCCGATCAGGAAAATCAGCAGACCGACAAGCACACCCACATACCAGGTAGATCGCCCTTTTCTCTTCATATATTGGATAATCAGATAGCCCATGATTCCATATGCAGCCATAGACACCATCGCATGTCCGCTTGGAAAGCTGTAGCCCCCCACTTCAATCAGGTGTTCAATATCCGGTCTTGCGCGTTGGAATGAGAACTTCAACGCTCCGTTCAAGCCCCAAGCACCAAGAATTGTCGTCAGCAAGATGAACGATTCAGCTTTCAACTTCTTAAAAAGAAGAATGGCTAAATAGATTGGGACGACGACCAGATATGTACTTGTATTTCCGACATGAGTGACCGTTATCATAAATTCCGTCAGCCATGGGACTTGCAAGCCATGAACTAAATCTGAAAGCACACCGTCGAAATCACCTAATTCATTTTCCAGAAGACTGTCCGCAAATTGTGCAAATACTCCGATCAGACCTAAAACGACCAAGATGCCAAAGATCAATCGAATACTGATTTTCTGTAACACTTTATGGTTCAAAGTGGTTTCTATTTTTCCCATACCATGTATCATCCCCTTCTCGACACGACTTTTCATTCAAAAAATGTCTATTACTTGTTTGATTCCCTATTTTACCCTGAAACGAACATGCCCTCTGGTTCGTATATGTACCATGAATTCCATTTTTTATGAATTCAAGAAGGGATTTTAATTTCCTTTATTGAAATAACAATATCACAGAAAAATATACGGGGTGGTCTATTGATGAGGTTTGGGCGGAAGCAGAGAACAATCATTCTTACTAAGCCAACAAGGGAACTCGAGCACAAACTGGTCTTTGTCGGGAGTTTGATCGGATTCTTCCTCTCTTTCATGTATTTTGTGTTCTTCGAGTTTATGTATGAATCCATGAATGACATGACACACGCCATCATTTCCAGCTTATCAGGAGCGATTGCATCACTCGTAGCTTATCTGTGTCTGAATCTTGTGGATTACCAAACAAGGAAATTCGCTATCTGCATTGCCATCTGTTCCATTTGGGGTTTGCTCAGTGTGAGTTTCTTCTACTGGATTCCAGCAATCATGCTGTTATCCTCCACTTTCCTTTGTTTTTGGAGAAAGAATAAAGAGATACGTGTTGTTAAATAAAAAAGAGTGACAAGCGGGCTGCCTGTCACTCTTTCTTATTTGTGAGATCATTTCGTGGCATGCGCATGTTTCTTCATCGGCATTGGCGTCTCTTCCTCTTCATCATCCTCTTGATTGGAGGTTTTCAAGCGGACTTCTTTCAGGAATAACACCAGACCGACGGCGACCACCATCATGATGGCTCCGAACATGAATGCGCCACTCAGTGCATCGCTTAAAGCCGTACGCATCATTTCTACCACTTTCACGAACGTATCAAGTTGGTCTTGAGGAAATTGAGATCTGATCGCTTGAAGCTGGTCCGGGTCCATCAATAGCTTAGGATCACTCAACTTTTCCACTGAACCACCTGTAGCACCGCTTGAAACAGCTTCTGCTGAAGATTTCATGTTTGAGCTCATGATGATATTCATGATCGCCCCCATGATCGATACCCCGATCGTTCCGCCTAACTGACGGAACAGCTGGACAGAAGAAGTCGCAACGCCCAGATGCTTATATGCAACTGCATTCTGTATCGTAATCGTAAAGATCGGGAAACTGCATCCTAACCCAAGACCGATGATGATCAATCTTAGAATCGCATCCATATTCGTGCTGGCACTCGTCAAGGTCGTCAGAGAGAATATACCGATTCCCATCGTCGTCAGACCAAGTATTGCAAGTTTTTTATATTTTCCTGTCCTAGTGATGAGCTGCCCGACAATCGTACTGGATGCGACCATGCTGAGCATCATCGACATCATGATGAATCCGGTTGTCGTAGCAGAAGTACCAATTACACCTTGTATGAAAAACGGCATATACATGATTGCCCCGAACATTGCCATACCGATCAACAATCCGATGACGTTGGAGATAGTGAAGACGCTGTTCTTAAATAAATTGAGCGGCAATACAGGGTTCTCCACCTTCTTTTCGGCAACCAAAAAGGCGATCAACGAAACAACTGATAAGGCAAAAAGCCCGATCACTTGAAACGATCCCCATGCAAATTGATTTCCTGCCCAGGAGAACGCAAGCAACAGCGGTATGATTGTCGCGGCCAGGAACACCGAGCCGAAGTAGTCGATTTTCCCATGCGCCTGGCGAGGAACACTCGGAAACAACCGCATGATCAGGATGAATGCGACGAATCCGACTGGTAGGAAGATCCAGAAAATCCACTTCCAAGCAAAATGGTCGACAATATATCCCCCCAGCGTTGGTCCGAACACACTCGCCAAACCGAAGACAGCACCCATCAACCCTTGCCATCTCCCTCTTTCACGTGGAGAGAAGAGGTCTCCAATCGATGCAAATGCAGTCGAAAAGATCATTCCGCCAGCAAGACCTTGAAATCCACGATATAAAATCAACATGAAAATGCTGGTCGCTGTTCCGCACAGGAAGGTCGCAATAATGAACATTCCTAGCCCCAACAAAATGAAAGGTTTCCGTCCATACATGTCGGACAGCTTCCCTACCAAAATCGCTGTCACACTAGAAGCGAGCATGTAAATTGTAAAGATCCAACTGAAATAAGGCATGCCTCCGAGATCGGATACGATTTTCGGCATCGCTGTTCCAATGATTGTCTGGTTCAATGCGGCAAACAACATGGATGCTAGCACGGCTACCATTATCGTAATTTTCTTTCTTAGTGGTAAATGTTCCATACGTTCGTTCTCCTATCCTTCATAAGATGAATAGTTCACTTAATGAAGTATTTTTCAAAAAATGAAGCTTTAATCATATATTTTAGAAAAAAGCCGCAACAATTCTTCAATATCTTCGTCTTCAAGGTTTTTGAATTTACGTTCCATGTATTCATGCTTACGTAATTCGAGGGCTTGGACCTGCTTACGCCCTTCCTCCGTAATGCTTAAATAAACGACTCTACGATCATTCTCAGCACGGTTCCGTTGTACGAGGTTCCGTTGAACGAAACGATCGGTCACTGCCGAAATGTGGCTCATCGCTACATTGAATTCTTGAGACAGCATCGAATTCATGACCTGCCCTTTTTCCATGATGAATTTCAAATACGAAAAATCGGCTGCAGTGCATTCATCTTCAAATAGCTGATTGATTTCTTTTCGGAACATCCGAAAGGTCTTCCGAAAGCTTTTTTCCAAGTCCCAAATCAACTGGTCACGTTTCTCCATACTTCACACCTATTCAATCCTCTTCCTATTTTTAACCATTTCATTATAACAGATTAGAGTAGGTGTTACGAACGAAAAGGCTTCAAGATCGTGGTAAATAATTCCTGTTTTGAACATGTTAAGAAGGAGAATACATAGAGAGTCTGTAAACCTTACATAGTGTGTTTTTTGTTATGAATTATCAATTTGCATCAATTTATACTATACTTATAGTGGAGTTCTGATTGAAAGGAAGAGTCAGATGAACATTGGCTTTTACTTATTACCTAAAAGCGAAGTGAAGTACTTGAATCCTGAATCGACCATACGCCAAGCACTTGAAAAGATGTCTTATCACAAATATACGTCCGTACCACTAGTGGATGAAGACGGAAAATATTCGGGTACGCTTACTGAAGGTGATTTGCTATGGAAACTGAAAGATGACATGGATAAAGAGGAAGATTATGAAGAGGTCATCCAAAGAACGAGGTTGAAGGATGTCCCTAGGCGGGTTCAAAACATACCGATTTCCATCAATGCGAATATGGAAGACCTGATTACGCTCGCGACGGATCAAAACTTCATCCCGATCACCGATGATGATGGTCATTTCATCGGTATCATCCGTCGGCGCGACATCATCAAATACTGCGCAAGTGTCATCTGGGAAAACAAACAAACCAATTAATCGACAATATGAATGGAAAAAGAGGATGACAGGCTGTCATCCTCTTTTTAATGCGCAAAATCTTTGATGGATACATTAGGCACTTTTTTCAAATCCAAAAACTCTGAACCGATCTTCAACAACGGTCGATGAGGTTGTTCATATGGTATGAACGTGATGACTGCATTCTTCTGGCTGTTCAGCAGGACGTTCCTTCCTACATATTGTTTCATAAGATAGCGGACGAATTCTTTCACCACGGCTTGATTCAGCCTCCCCATTTCCGCTTCTTTCACGAGCTGTTCAATGGCAACGAATGAAGAGCGTCCCTCATGGTAATCCCTTTCTGTACAAATCGCATCATAAATATCTGCAACGGCCAATATTTGAACCAAGTACGGAAGATCATCGGCTGTCCTGCCATCCGGATAACCCGTACCATCCAAACGTTCATGATGGGCTAATGCACCGATTGCCACCAATGGATTCAGATTCGGGATTTCACTTAAAATCTCATAACCGTAACGTGTATGCAGCTTGATCGTTTCGTATTCTTCATCACTTAACCGCTCAGGTTTCTTTAGAATGTCGTTTTTGATTTTCGTCTTTCCAATATCGTGAAGGATCCCCATTTTCCCCAACAGGAAGATTTGTTCTTCAGGAAGCTTGAGCACCTTCCCGATCACTCCGGCGACAAGACCGACATTCATACTATGCCGATAGGTCACCTCATCATGATCTTTTACATCATAGATGAGAGAGATTGCCTGATCTTCATCTTCCAGCACTTCTTCAAGCACAGATGAAAACTGGTTAAAAACAATATTCACCTTGTTCTTCAGGTTGGTTTGGATATTCGTGAATAACTTTTTGATACTTGTAACGGCTTGATCATATGCTTGTTGTATTGGTGGATCATCACTGTTTATGATGGTGGCTGGAATGATTTCTGATGAACGACCTACAGATGGTAATGGCTCCCCTTCATAAAACCATTCATGTTTGTCCAACATGTCAATCTGCGCTTGCGTCAGCACCGTCCCCTGTTTCAGAAGCAGAATCCCTTTTTTCGAATAAACGTTTGAAGCTAAACAGATTCCCTCATGCAAATCATTATTATTTTCCAATTAGACATCCCCCCATGTCTAAATAAAAACCCTTCAAAAAACTTGCAATGTAAACTTAATTATAGTATACATGCAAAATTATCCAACCGCTATTTAAATTTGTAGAGAATTGAGCTAAAAGGGGTTCGTTTTTATCGCCATAATAACGGGTAACCTAGTTGTATCGTATTCTCATGTGGAGGAAACCTAGATGAAACGTACACGCCAATTCTTTTTCAGCATTGCGATGATTATCTGCTTTGTCATGATCTTATCTACTGAACAGTCTTATCAGGTGAAGATTTTTGCTGCAATCATTTATCTATCCATCGTCCTGTCCGTTTGTTATGTATTGATGCTTGAGAACCGTTCACCTTATAAAACCTTGTTATGGATCTACGTCATCCTGTTCATTCCAGTAATCGGTTATATCACGTTCATTTATTCCGGGCAGCTGGAGGTGAAAGGGCATCTCTTCAAACAGAAGAGACTTTCGAATTTCAAGCAATCCCTTTCCATGCAACTTGATCACAGACCCTCCCATAAATGGACACATTTGAGTGAAGATGAGCGTGAATTTTCCAAATTGATCACTTCCCTCAGCGGCCAGAACATCAGCTTTTTCTCGCATACGGAAGTGCTTCGGAACGGTGACAAGAAATTCCCTAGGCTGATAAAAGAATTGAAGCAAGCAAAGGACTTTATTCATATCCAGTATTACATTTTCCGTTCAGACGATATCGGCAAAGAAATCATCGAAGTGCTATGTGAAAAAGCAAAAGAAGGCGTGGAAGTCCGGTTTATCTTTGACGGAATCGGTAGTATCGGGTTGGCTGACAGTGACCTATCGAGAATGAGAAAAGCGGGGATTGAAGCACATAGCTTCTTGCCGATCCGCAAAGGATTTTTCAACCAAAAGTTCAACTTCCGGAACCACAGGAAAATCGTCGTCATCGATGGTAAAATCGGCTTCGTCGGTGGTCTTAATGTTGGTAATGAGTATCTTGGAAAAGATGAACGCTTCGGTTATTGGCGCGATACGCATCTGGTTTTACAAGGAGAAGCATTACGAGACCTTCATCGTGTATTCCTGTTGGATTGGAGTTATGTGCAAGATGATTCTCTTTTCCAAGAAAGGTATCTGGATGTTGAACCACATGATGAAGGAGGCGGTATACAGGTCGTTCCAAGCGGGCCAGACACCTCCCAAGGCATCATGAGTTATCTATACTACAGCATGATTACGAACGCTAAGAAATCGGTTTGGATTACGACACCTTATTTCATTCCGAGTAAAGAAATACGGACAGCTCTATTGATTGCTGCAATCAAAGGTATCGACGTTCGCCTCATCGTCCCTGAAAAGAGCGATGGATTCCTCACCCAATATGCGACCCGTTCTTATTTCAATGAATTGCTGCAGTATGGGGTGAAAGTGTATATGTATCGTAAAGGTTTCACACACCAGAAAACGATCATCGTTGATGGAACCTATGCCACATTAGGTACCGCGAATGTCGACTTACGGAGTTTCCATCTGAACTTTGAAGTGAATGTGTTCATGTTCCGGACACCGTCAATCGACACACTCATCCGTCACTATGAAGAGGATATTGAGGACAGTGTAGAGGTGGATCTGGATACTTATCGACAAAGAGGGATTGCACTTAGAACCAAAGAATCCTTTTGTCGCCTGTTTTCTCCCGTTCTATAAAGGCGGGAGATTTCCTTTTGTCCGGAATCATGAAACGAAACACTCCAAACCGTACATACTAAACACATTACGATGAATGAAGGATGTGTTTGGATGTTTGGTTGGGTATTTGTAGTCGGCTTTTGGTTGATCGGTACCATCATCGCCGCAAGTCCGGGAATCCTATTCCGACTGATCGAGAAAGAAAAGGAACACCTTAGAGAAGAATCCTCAGAAACGCGGTTCAGAGACCATATGGCATCGATTTTCTTCAGTGTCGAAGAGAAAATCTTAAGCTCGATCCCCTGGTGGTCCCTCACGCTTTCCTGCTCGATTCTTGCGGTCATCTTCTTTACATTCGGTTTCATTGCGTTAAGCTTCGTGTTGGCAGGTTGATGGGTTTTAATCCTCCTGGAATAAAGACTCCAGATTGACGTACCATCGACCGGTCAAACTAGTACGTTCAACAGTCAGCATCGCCTTACGCTTTTCAAGTCCTTTACCGGTGCTTACAGTGATTTCGACAGGAAATTCTGCAAGGTGAAAATCCTTGTGATCCACTTTTGAAAAAGGTCGATCCGGAAAGATGAAAAACAAATTTTCCAATAATGCATTGTGTGCGGATGACTCGATCGTTTTCTGAATGATCGAGTCATCTTCTTGATTGACAGCCAGCATGAAAACATTCGCCATTTGTTCACTTGATGCATGTTCAATGTAATCGTCCAGTCGATCAGAAGCTTTCATAATCATCAATTGATGAGAGGGATCTTCCTTACTGGAACGATGGGTCGTGCTCTTGGGTAAGTGGATGCAAAAATGCCCTGGAAAATTGTTGGCGAGAGCACCAGCTCCGTGAGGCATACCGTGCATGGACGCAGGAATGAGATGGGTACCTTTACGAATGAAAATCGCTCGTCTTTTCCAGCTCCATTTCCCATCATAAATCGCCTTCATGATCGACGTATCCACTTTGGTAAGAGGCTGCACATCTGCATGACGTGAACCCGCTCTCCTTTGGACTTGGAAGTAAAGTCCCGTTTCATAATCTACGACTTCAAACGAGCTTCCTCTCGGTATGATTTCACTCGTGTCTTCCCATGTCTTCCAAGTGATTTGCTCTGGAATGTATGTACCATCATCGAAAATTGTAGGCAATTGCTCGACTTTGATCCCTTTTCCATGAAGTTCATCAGTCATGCAACTGAATAATAGTATACCGATTGTAATGGTACACAAAGCTGTTCGCATCATCATCTGTTCTCCGTTCTAAATGAATTCTTCTTCACTATTGTGTTGCAAAAGGAGAACAATCTATAACAGGTAATATTTTGTACAGATTTGGTGTCTTTTTCTAGTATGGATTTACCGAAGAGACAGGGAAGGATAAGTATAAGGAGGGTGGGATCATGATGATTGAAAACAAACGACAAAAGAAAACCTTAGTCGAAATTGAACATCCACGAATCCGAGAAATTGAAGAACGTACCGTACACCCAGGTGTGGAAGAAGAACGTGAACAACAATTCATGTTTGAGTCCTATGACGACTACAGCGATCGTCAAGCACAAGGGTAAGGGTAAAAAAAGGGGTAGCCAGTAAACCGGCTACCCTCTTTTTGGTTTCTTTTTACGTTTTTCCTCCACCGACACGGATCCGTGGATCGATTAAGCCATAAGCTATATCAATTAGGAGAATCATGACAACAAATAAAAATGAATAGAACAAGGTCGTACCCATAATGACCGGATAATCATTTGTCATAATGGAACGTACGAATTGTTCACCCAGGCCAGGAACAGAAAAGATCCGCTCGATGACAAGTGTACCTGTCATGATTCCGACCAACATCGGTCCAAGTACTGTGATCAAAGGAATCAATGCATTTCGGACAGCATGAACGAAGATGACTTTAGCTGTGCTGACACCCTTCGCTTTCGCAGTAACGATGAAGTCTTGTCCGAATACTTCCAATAACTCTGTACGCATGAAACGGGCTGCAACCGCCATTGGGAATATCGCCAAAGCGATGGTAGGTAGAATTGTGTATTCGAAACCTTCCCAGAAAGCGACTGGCAACCATTCTAATTTAACCCCTATATAATACTGAAGTAACCCGGCAAACACGAAACTCGGAATCGATACCCCAATAACTGATATTGTTGTTGACGTATAATCCAACATAGAATTGTGCTTTAGGGCAGCAATAATTCCTAATAACATACCGACCAAACTTCCAATAATCATGGATTGAAGCCCTAAGTAGGCAGACGGACCGATCCGATCCATGATCATCGTCGTCACGCTACGGCCATCAAATTGGAATGAACTCCCGAGATCCCCCTGAACGAGATTCACCAAGTAAGTGACATACTGTACAGGAACCGGTTCATCTAAATTATATTTCTCTAAGATCATCGCTTCCTGTTCAGCAGTAAGCTTCTCTGATAATGCCAAAGGCGAACCTGGCATCAATTTCATTAAGAAAAAAGTTGCAGAGGCTATGACGAACATTGTAATCAATAAGTACATAACCCTTTTCAAAATGTAACTTTTCATCTGACATCCCCTTTTTTTGTCTGACTTTTTCGATATTTTACAGTATAATAAAAGAAGCATATGGAAAAAAGTGAAACTTTTGAAAGGAGTTGTTCCCCTTTTATCGGGGAGAAAGATGAAGTACGGAACTTACTACCTGCAATTGTGCGATCTTTTCTCAACTGAAGAATTGGTTGAAGTGCCGTTGAAACGGCTGGCTGAAGAGTGGGAAATTACGACTCGGTATGCGAAAAAGATCATACAAGAATTGAATAAGGAGAATTTTATCGATTGGACTCCTGGCAAAGGCCGTGGGAACGTTTCAAGGATACGTCTGCTTTATAGTAAGCATGATGTCGTCTTTGGCATGGCGAAAGACCATGTACGGAGAAGAAAAATCCATGAAGCTTTCTCTGTGATACATAATCATGCTCCTGAGGTGAAAGAGAACTTTGTCGATTGGTTATCGGATCCTTCTTTATAATACGAAAAGAGGTTGCCCTAAAAGAGTCAGCGTGGACTCCTTTAGGACAACCTCTTTTTATATTCAAATTGATATTAGCTGGAATAAATGTTGATTTCAAGAGAATTCACGAGACTCCTGCGGGAACAGCGAGCCAGGCGAGACCCCGCAACGACCATATGGAGTATGGATAAGGATCTTTGACTAAGCACCACCACGTCCTGTGGGAGTGAGGAGGCTCGCGGTTCGCCCGCGGAAAGCGAGTGAATTTCGAAGAAATCAAATACTACTTCAACAGCTTCTTCATAATCTTGAGACCATGCTTGTATGAAGGATAGCGGAACACGATGTCAAACCGGTTCGTCTGCTTGATGATACTCTTTTCATGAGAAAACGCGTCAAAGCTCGCTTTCCCATGATAACTACCTGTACCGCTCTGCCCTACTCCACCGAATGGCAAGTAAGGAGAAGCGACATGAATCAACGTATCATTGATACATCCTCCACCAAAAGATAAAGAATCGACAATATAACGTTGATTCTCGTCCTTCTCAGTAAATAAGTAAAGGGCAAGCGGCTTCGGATGAATGCGTACATTCTCGACCACTTCTTTAATTTGATCAAATTCTAATACCGGCAATATCGGACCGAAGATTTCATCCTGCATGACAGGATCGTCCCAGGTGATCTCTTCTATTAAGGTCGGCTCAATAGCAAGTGTCTCTGCATCGACTTTTCCACCGGTAATGATTTTTCCCTTTTCTAAGTAACGATTCAAACGTTGAAAGTGATTTGTGTTGACGATATGCGTCATTTCTTCATTTTCAAGTGGATTGTCACCATATAACTCTCGAATGTACTCAAGCATGTATTTGATCAATTCAGATTTGACACTCCGCTGGACATAAAGATAGTCCGGTGCGATACACGTTTGTCCGGAGTTCGTGAACTTGCCCCAAACGATTCTTTTTGCAGCCAATTTCAAATCGGCCGTTTCATCTACGATTGCAGGGCTTTTCCCACCGAGTTCTAGTGTGACAGGGATCAATCTTTTTGATGCAGCTTCCATCACGATCTTTCCAACGTTGACGCTACCTGTGAAAAAGATTTTATCGAAGTCTTGATCCAATAATGTTTGACTGACTTCAACTCCACCCTCTACGACTGCCACATACTTTTCGTCATAGATATCTGTAATAACCTTAGAAATGATGTTGGACACAGTAGGCGTCAGTTCCGAAGGCTTGATGACCGCACAGTTTCCTGCTGCAATTGCCCCAATCAGAGGTGATATCTGAAGGGAAAATGGATAATTCCATGGAGCGATGATCAATGCGACACCATATGGTTCAGGATGGATGTAGCTCTTTGTCCCGAAGTGCGTCAACGGTGTTTTCACCTTTTCAGGTTTCATCCAATTCTTCAATTTTTTCATCGTAAACCCGATTTCCTTGTAAAGCATGCCGATTTCGGTGGAATAGGATTCGAATTCGGATTTGTTCAGATCTGTTTTTAACGCCTCTATAATTTCACGTTCATATCGCTGAATGGCAGCTTTCAGCTTTTCCAGTTGATTAAGCCGGAACGTCTCAGATTTCGTTTCACCAGTGAAGAAATATTCTTTTTGTAAATGTAGGATTTGCTCTATATTTTGCAAGGTTATCGATCTCCTTGTGTTAATTGGTTCAAACTCTTAAACATAATGTACCCCACTTCCATCTCCTCGTCAATTGATACGGATGAACAGGGTATTTTTTTACACTTTTTGATAAGATAAGCTTAGTACATATTAGAGGAGGGTTCTCATGCATCCTTTATTGAAAAAGATGAACTATAAAGGACAACCTGAAATTTGGGTGATCAAAGCACCAGATGAATTTGAACCGACCATGACGGAAATCGCCGATGAAGTGACAATTATGGAAGATTTAAAGGCTGGAGAAAAGATCAACTTCGTTTTAGTCTTTTCCTATGAAAAAGAAGATGTGGAACCATTTGTGAAAGAGTTGCTTCCTCAACTAGAAGAAGAAGCAGTCGTATGGTTCGCATATCCGAAAAAAACGTCCAAAAAATATAAGTCGGACCTTACTCGGGATACGGGGTGGCAACCGTTAGGAGACGCTGGCTTTGAGGGTGTCAGACAAGTTGCGGTTAATGAGGATTGGTCCGCAATTCGATTCCGGCATATCGATTACATCAAAACGTTGACACGTGAAAAAAAGAGAGCGATGAGTGTCAAAGGGAAAGAACGAGAAATTTAAAGGGACTGGCATCGCAGCCAGCCCCTTTCTTGTTGAACCTTACTTTTCAGTTTTGGCGAATTCCTTTTCTTCCTCGTTCGTCGGGATACCTTCCCTCGTTCTCGTAATTTCTCTCGTCAGGTCGTCGACGCTTGAACGGACATTCCCTTTTCCAGAGAAGTTTTCAATCAACTCTTTCACGTCTAACCCAGAGGATGCTTTCAACGATTCTTGAAGGGTCGACATCAAGTTCGTAGCGTAACCCGTTACTTTGTTAGCACCGCCACCTGCACCACTTCCTGTATCTACGACTGTGATCTTATCGATATTCGAAAGCGGGCTCGCTACTTCCTTCGCATAAGACGGAAGCATATTCACGATCATGTCGAGGATCGCCGCTTGACCATACTGTTCAAATGCTTCTGCAATCTTCTGCTTCGCTTCCGCTTCTGCAAGACCTTTCAGCCGGATGACATCAGCTGCAGTTTCTCCTTGAGCACGTTCCGCATCCGCTTTCGCAATACCATCGATACGGACTTTTTCAGCTTCTGCACGTGCCATCGATTCGATGCGGTATTGGTTTGCATCAGCTGCTGCAATTTCACGGCGCTTATCTGCTTCCGCTGATTGTTCCACCGCATATCGATCCGCATCCGCCTTTTTCTTGACTTCAGAATCGTATTGCTTCTCACGACGTGCGATTTCTTTTTCCTCTAGCTCGATCTGCTTTTGACGTTCAATGATCTTGATTTGCATTTGTTGTTCTGTAACCTCTTGCATCGCACGTGCTTCTTCTAGATGATATGACTGGTCAGCACGCGCTCTTGCCTGATCTTGCTCCTGGCGGTATTCTGCGATTTTCATCTGGTTGTATTTTTCTGCTTCAGCCACTTCAGTCGCACGTTCGAGCTCAGATTTCTTCGCGTCTTTATCCGCTTCCGCCCGCTTGATTCGAGTTTCCTTCTCTGCTTCAGCTGTTGCGATGTCCGCATCCCTTTTCACTTGAGCAATACGAGGCTTACCTAGGGATTCCAAGTAACCATTTTTGTCACGGACATCTTTGATGGTGAATGAAACGATGTATAGTCCCATTTTCGCCAGATCTTGTGTCGCTACACGTTGTACTTCTTGGGAAAACTTTTCACGGTTCTTATAGATTTCTTCAACGGTCATGGAACCAAGAATGGAACGGAGATGTCCTTCTAGTACTTCCCGCGCTTCATTTTCACGGTCTTCTTTCGTTTTACCTAAAAACTGTTCCGCTGCCGTTGCAATTTCACCGATCGAACCACCGATTTTGATGATTGCCGTTCCGTCCGCCATTACTGGAACACCTTGTTCAGTGTAGACCTCCGGCGTTTGGACATCAATTTTACTTGATAAAAGGCTTAACGACTCTGCCTGTTGGAAAACAGGCAACACGAACGTTCCTCCACCTCGGACGATTTTGATCCGATTTCCTGATTCATCAATATTTACATTTTTGGAACCTAAATAGCTACCAGTTACGATCAGGGCTTCATCAGGACCTGCCGTCCGGTATTTGGATACAAAAACACCAATGAGTGCAAGAATGAAAAGACCGACAATCCCACCAACAATGAAAATCAAATTCATAAGAACCTCCTAATATATGAAATTTTTATTTTACACGTTAAAAGAAGCTCGTTCATAAGGGGTTACGTGTAGTACCCCGCTTTCAATATCAATGACCAGAATTTCAGTACCTTCCGCAATCGGGACGTTCTCCAAGCTTTTAGCGGATTTGGCAATGTTGCCGCTTGTTCCGGATATAAGCACTTCTCCAAATCCGTCAGGAGGAATTGAGATGATGACCTTACCTATCCGTCCTTGTAAATCTTCCAATGCATACGTATTGGACTCTTCCGCTGAGGAAAGCGGAACAAGGACAAAAACGTTCAAAAGAGTGACAAGAAGTAATGCTGACACGACCGATCCTGCTAAAATCAATAAACTGTGGAGACCTGTCACTTTTTCTAAAACGAATCCCGTTCCACTCAAAATAGTGACGAAGGAGAGGACGAGGGTCGGATTGAAGAACGTATCCGACAGCACCTCGAACATCCCTTCTAAAAGATCGCTCATTAAGATGTATACGAATGTCAGAATTCCACCGATGATGAGACCATAGAGGTAAAGCGTTTCCATGGTATACCCGAACAGTTCCATACGATCCCCTACTCGTTCGTGACGTTAGTTTGTTTCGCGAGTTTCTCCTTGAGGAGGTCCAACTCTTCATCGAGCTTTGTTTTTTGAGTCATTTGTTTGAGTTCATCGTCAAGTGTTCGACTTGCGGTATTCAGATCTTCACTTGTTTCTGCTTCGGCTTCAAATCGTAGGACTTTCTCTTCCATACGTTTAAAGCCCTGTTTCGAGCCTTCACTGTTGTGCATCGACATGGAGCGATTGATGTTTGTTCTTGCCTTTGCCGATTGGGCTCGGGATTTTAACGAAGCTTTCTTCATTTCCATGTCTCGGTATTCCGATTTCATTTCAGCTAACTTCGCTTTTAGATCTGCAGCGGTTTTGGATGCTTCTACATAGAGATGTTGTAACTGTTCTGCTTCTTGCTGCATACGGAGCTTATCTTCAAGAGCTCGTTTCGCAAGGTCTTCGTTCCCTTCTTGCAGCGCTTGTACCGCTTGCTCTTCACGCTTTTTGATCATACCTTCTGCTTCTTCCCACTTCAGCTTCAAAAGCTTTTCTTCGGCCATGATTTTGGCAGTCGCCTTTTCGGCTTCCTGGATGTCAGAACCCATCTCACGCAAATATTGATCGACCATCTTAATCGGGTCCTCAGCCTTATCAATCAAGTTATTCAACTCAGAATGGACAACCGTTTTGACTCTTTTAAAAAGCTCGAACACATGAATCCCCTCCATTTTTTTACTCATCATGTAATGAAATACTGAACTTATATTCATTATTTATTACGGCTATAAATGTAAAAAGTTTCAATTATTTTCAAAATATTATCATAAAAAAGAAGGTCGACGTTATTGTCGACCTTCCTGTTATGCTGTCGTTCCTACTTCAAGGATTTGCATATCTACTTCCACTTTGATTGGTATATCAGGATACATATCGTCCCATTTTTTAATATCAAAACCTGTCGTTCGATTACGTAAAATACTTCCTAGCCCAAGTGGGTCGATATTGTGCTCTTGGAAATCTTTGATCATTTTCAATGCTTCTGTTTCGTTGAATTTTTTGATCGTTTTTTCCATTTGCCTTAATTTATCAGGGGTCATTTCTAGAGATAATGTAGGAGCATCATTTATGATACCGGTCATCTTGATCTGGATTGTGAATTCCGGATTGTTTTTATCTCCTTCTAGAACATAACGAACCTTGGATCCTATACTTTCCACCACAATGTAATTATTCTTAAACTTTACTTCTTGGGTGGCTTCCTTGAAATTTTCCTTCATCAACGTAAAGGTATAACTTTTATCATAGGGAACCTTGTATACGAATTTCCCATCGTCGAAGAACGCAATGCCATCTAGCTCAATTTCATCTCGATCATTCAATTTAATATAAGGAAGAAAACCATCTCTCCCTACCCCAAAATGGGTATACAGAAATTCATGCAAGTTCGTTCTCGGATAATTCGTGGCTGAATTTTGTTCAATTAATCCTGAAATGAATTTTCCCGTCGTTTCTTTCTTCGATTTACCTGCATTGAGGATTTCCTCCGTCTCACCTTGTGTGATGGCTAAGAAAATATTCCGTCCGATTCGGGGATCCCTTGCCATACTGTCGATAATGGTCCCTACTCCTTTTTTCGCCAATTCCTCACTGTAGAGAGCTACTTTCAGCGTCCCGACGGAAATCGGTTTGGAGGCTTTTGCTTGTAGCTTCGTATGGATTTGTTTGGTGGAATGTGCTGTTGTCGTCAAGGTTTCTTCAGTCACACCGGTTCCTTCTTCCACTTTGGAAAAATGAGGAACTACAATTGTACCACGGATTAAATCTCCATCTTCGTAATCATATCCAACGATCTGCACTAACGAAATATCCTCAATACTCTCTCGGGGTAAACACCCTGACAGAGGGAGAAGACAAGAAATCATCAAGATCAAAAAGCCGAAGCGCTGTCTCAATTCATTTCCCCCTCACTTTCAACACAATTTTTTGTAAGAGATACAAGAATGGAAGATAAACGGATGTCAGATAAAAACCGGATTGGCCTAATATTGAATTCAACATATCAATTTCCGGTCGGTCCCGAAATACGCCACACGCGGCTACAACAACGATCATGTACGCCCAAATCACATAGGTCTGCTTGAATCGAAAGGTTCTCTTCAAGGTTCTACTCGCCGCCCATAGACTAAGACATATGTTTGGGAGCACAACAAACACATAGATAGCAATCCCTATATATTCGAATCGAGCAAGAAAGGGTAGCTCAATGATTTTCCATAACGAAATCGTAGCCCAAATAACATGAGTAATTTGATTTTCGCTATAGTAAACGAAAGAAGTTAGAGCGGTACCCAAATAGATAAATACAGCAAACAAAAATCCAAATTGCGCCCACTTATGAGATTCTAGGGGTCTTTTGAAAAAAGGGTAGTAAATCAGGATTAACTCAAAACCAATGTAGCTTAATGACATCGTCTGGGCTGCCTTCAACAATTCCATGAAACTATGATCAATGACAGGGAAGACATTTTGTACGTGTGAATATTGCAGCGGATAAAACTTTAATAGAAGCAAAGGCAAACCTAGGATGACACTAAAGAAACAAATACCGGTAACCGTCCGGAATCCTCCAGCTACGAAATAGTAGGCAACCCCAATAAATATGGTTGAAAAGATCCATACGTTCAACTGTGGAAAAATCCACAATTGAATCAACTCTGTGAACGTTCTTAAGACCGTAATACATAAAATGAGAAAGTATAGACTGAAAATCACATTTAACAGGCTGCCAAATACTTTTCCAAATAATGAATGGTGGATGGTGACGATATCACCTTGTCCGTCTTTTAAAAGCTGATAGATGATCCAGATGAGAAAATGGACCCAAACGGCTCCGATAATAATCGAAATCCATGAATCAAATCCGGCATCCAATACGATATAGCGCTCAAAACCTAGAACGCCAATACCGATGATCATTGCATGCACGAGAAAGAAAGCCATCTGAGGCTGTACCATTACATTCTCAGGTACCGATTGTGGAAGATTGATCTTATTCATCGATATCCCTCTTTTCATTCGCCCGATGCTTACTGAATCGGGCAGCATCCTGAGGTCTGGATAGGAATGGACGGACAGTCTGCTTATTATATGGAAGACGGATGAAAGCGTCCTTCAAGTCACTGATGCGCATTGGATAAATCGGCGATAAGAATGGTCTGCCTAGGGATTGAAGACGGATCAAATGCCCTAAGAATAAAGCCATGACTAACCCAACTCCGATCAACCCCCACCACTGAGCCCCGATCAAAAATGGGAATCGGATCAATCGGATTGAATTGGCAATTTGATAGACGGGTGTTGTGAAAGATGCCAAAGCTGCCAGGGCAACAATGATAAGTAAAACGTTACTTGTCAAGCCTGCCTCGACAGCTGCTGTCCCAATTACGATACCACCCACGATACCGATCGTTTGACCGACCTTTGTGGGTAATCGCGCCCCAGCTTCACGGAGCAATTCAATAGCAAGTTCTAATATGATGACCTCCAGTATGGGAGGAAAAGGAATATCAGCTCTGGAAGTGATAATCGTCGCCATCAAATCTTCTGGAATCATTTCATGATGGTACGTTAAAATCGCTACATACAACGGAGTAGAAATAACCGAAAAAGCAACTGCAAATAATCGTAACAACCGTAAAGTAGAGGCTAGATGCCAGTTCAAAAAGTAGTCATCCGATGCGGAAAAGAATTCAACTAGTGTGGTTGGACACGTCAAAGCATGAGGAGAGCCATCAACCAAAATGACGATTTTCCCTTCTGCTAACGCGCCTGCCACCCGGTCCGGCCTTTCGGTATCCACGAACTGTGGGAAAGGTGAATTCGAATTGTCCGAGAGCATTTGGGCGATATAAGAACTGTCATTGATTTCATCAAATTCTATACCATCCAGTCGCTGCAGGACGGTATTGACGTTCTCCTGGTCTGCAATCCCATCTATGTAAAGCGTACAAATTCTTGTTTTCGTCACTTTCCCGATTGTCGTTTCTTCAACGGTCAATTCAGGTAGAGTGATTCTTTTTCGAACTAAGTTGATGTTCGTATCGATTGACTCTACGAATGCCTCTTTCGGACCTACGACACTGAACTCCACTTCTGGAATACTTACCTTCCTGGTCTCCGTTGACACGGCAGGTATGAGTAAGACTCTTTCATCCTCTTCTTTCAATTGAATCATGATATGACCTTGTAGAATGGACTGCTGAATCAGATCCAGATCATGTGTAAGAATCTGATCCTGGACAGCTATTTGCTCCATCATTTCTTCGAGTGTATCCATTTGCTTTTCTTTCAGATTTTCCAAGATCGTCTCTGACAGGACCTTTGGTTCGATGACCGTTTTGATATACGAAATAAAACATACTGTGTGACCAGTATGTTGGAATTGGATGAAGTCTTTTGAGTGTTTAAATGTTGAAAGTGCTTCTGTAATCGACGACTGCTCTTCCTCTTTTTCTTTATTTTTCAGACGTTTATATTTTTTGATCCACTTTGACCTCATAGAAATCCCTCTCATGGATATCAGCTTATACCTTCCATTTTTAACTTTAGATGACAGTTGTATACGTTTGGTTTATAGGAATATTCACTTGGAGAGGATAGAGGTAGGAAGAGGGTGAGGATGAATGATTTGGCTGATGTTAAGCCCTTATGTATTACTAGTCGTATTTTTTGTTTTGGTCTATTTCTTGTTTGATTTTTTTGCGTTGGTATCTTTATCAATATTCTTAATCTGGATCATTCTCCTCCCCTTCGTCGTTTTTATCGTGGATGAAAAAAGTCGAGTGGGGCAAGAAGAAAAGCGCAACCCGAATAAGTGAAATTCGTGCAAAGAAAAAAGCACTCTCGTAATCAAGTGCTGTAGGCCATTATGGCTGTATTGTGATTGGGAGTGTAATCGTGAAGATCGTACCGACTCCTTCTTGACTTTCAACTTTTATCGTTCCTTTATGATTCTGAATGATTTTATAACTCATCATCATTCCTAAACCTGTTCCTTTTTCTTTTGTCGTGTAAAAAGGCTCTCCCAATTTGTCTAGTCGCTCCTTGGGGATTCCGCATCCTTCGTCTTCGATCTCGATCAGTACGTTTGAACCTGCA
Source organism: Pseudalkalibacillus sp. Hm43 (assembly GCF_051842935.1). GTDB lineage: Bacteria > Bacillota > Bacilli > Bacillales > Fictibacillaceae > Pseudalkalibacillus. Next base: position 2,545,141 of record NZ_JBPXRR010000001.1, read on the forward strand.
CCTCTCCGTATACGAACCCAAAGATTCTGGCCGCTTTCCATCGCTTCAATCCCATTTTTGATAAAATGGATGAATACTTGTTTCATCTGATTTTTTTCACATATGATAGTAGGGAGATCCTCTTCTACTTCCAGATGGAGTTGGATGTTCTTGGGTCTTGCCTGGACATCGAGTAAGACCAATGTGTTAAGAGCGATTTCCTGAAGGTTTTCCTCTGTCATTCGATTTGCCTGGGGTTTGGATAGCACCATCAACTCGGATATGACCGTTTCTATGATCTGAAATTCATTGAGGATCACGTTGTAGTATTCAATGTTCGAAGGATCTTCTTTAATCAGTTGAATGAAACCTTTAATGGAGGTCATCGGATTTCGGATCTCGTGCCCGATTCCTGCTGCGAGTTCACCAACCACATTCAGTGTTTCTGATTTGCGTATTGATTCTTCGAGTTTTTTCCTTTGGGTGATATCTCTTAAGATCGTCAAGTGGACACCTGGAAGAATATTGGCTTTTGTCACGTGTTCGACGTGACGGATGGTACGATCTTTATTGGTCACTGTCGACTCTCCGGATAAGGTTCCTGCCTCTTTCAATCGTTCTAACGTTTCTGGCATCCGGTTTCGGATTTTTGGGTCTAGTAATGCGAAATGTTCCGCTCTCTTGATTTCTTCTGTGGTAAAACCGAGCAACCTACTGGCAGCTGGATTCGCTTCTATTGGTATGCCTGTATCATCGAACAAGACAATAGCATCAAGCGCTTCTTCAAAAAGGGCTGTGAACTTATTATGGTTGGTCTCCATTTTTCCTTGGATCTGCTTCTTTTCAGTCACATCGATTGCTGTACCCATCACCTCCACAGTCAATCCGTTGACTTTGAGAGGAATGAGCGTTACCTCATATGTAAAATTGCGATAATTGAGATCGAAGTGTACCCGCTTTCCTTCATAAGCCCGTTCATAGAAGTCGGCAACCATGGAAACTGTAGAAGAATCAAATAAAACCTCCGGTGTTTTACCAACGATAAGATTCGGAGTCAACCCGTTGTTCTGAGCTGTTTTTCCACTTAAGAAGGTATATTCGAATTTACCATCGGGACGTTTGATAAACTTGAACAATAAACAATAGATATTATTGAACATTTCTTGAAAGTGAGTGAGTTTTTCTTTCATAGTCTGGTTTTCAGCCTCTAATTGTTGTACCTTCGATTCCAATTCCAGCACTCTGTTTTCAATAAGCTCCATTGACGTCACACCCCTTTTGGACAATCTGACTACAAACAATTTTATTGGCAATAGGCAAAAAAGCTTTTATACATATAATTCTTTACCGTTAGGCCGCTTTCCTCCTACCGAAAAGAATTATACATAGACTTAAAAAACTCCACAAAGAAGGTGAAAACACACAAACTTTCATTATATAATAGGGGTCAGGCACCCATAGCGGTGCCTGGTACTTCCGAAGACCTATTGGGAGAGTAAGAACAAATTTCGGTGCCTGGCACCGTAGGTATTGTTTACTAATAAAAGGATTGATGTTGATGAAGCGTATTTTACTAACAGGTGGAGGATCGACAGGGCACGTCGCTGTGAACCTGGCTTTGATCCCACACTTGAAACGGAACAATTGGGAGATCCATTATATTGGTTCTCATAATGGGATAGAAAAAGAATTGATTGAGCCGCTATCGGATGTAAAGTATTATCCGATTTCCACGGGTAAGCTGCGCCGATACTTCGACTTGAACAACTTCAAAGATCCGTTCAGAGTCATTAAAGGCGTTGGCCAGGCATATCGGATCCTTCGTAAAGTGAAGCCGAATATCGTCTTTTCCAAAGGCGGGTTCGTATCGGTACCGGTCATCCTCGCTTCTCGATTGAATGGGACTCCGGTCATCTCTCACGAATCAGACATGAGTCCAGGTCTGGCAAACAAAATTTCCATGCCGTTCGCATCCAAAGTATGCGTGACGTTTCCTGAAACATTGGAACACTTGCCGGAAGATAAAGGGATCTTATTAGGATCCATCGTTCGTGAAGAATTACGCGAGGGATCGAAACGAAAAGGCCTTCATTTATGTGATTTTACCGAATCAAAACCGGTCATCCTCGTAATGGGTGGAAGCCAGGGCGCGAAACGAGTTAACGAGACGATTCGAAGTCTGGTACCTACCTTGACGAAGAAGTATCAAATCGTCCATCTTTGCGGAAAAGGAAAAGTGGATGAATCCATCAATGTCCACGGATACAAACAGTTTGAATATGTGAAAGATGAACTGCCGGATATCCTTGCAATGACGGACCTCGTCGTTACAAGAGCAGGTTCCAACTCCATCTATGAATTTCTCGATTTGGAACTTCCGATGATTTTGATCCCACTTCCACTCAGTCAAAGCCGCGGGGATCAAATCCAGAATGCCGAATCGTTTGAAAAACAAGGATTTGCAGAAGTCATTCAAGAGGAAGATCTTTCAGAAGAAGCACTTGGATCGCTGATCGACAAAACATACGATAACCGTTCGGATTACCGGAAAAACATGCAACGAAGCGAGCAAAGCAATCCGTTGGAAAAGCTGTACGAACTACTTGATGAATACAGTCGAAAATAACCTGCACAAAGAAAGCTACCGTCAATGACGGTAGCTTTCTTACATCTCTATCAGACTTCCATTCGGATTCGTTCACTCACTTCAAAGTTCTTGATTTCAATGACATTCGCAGCCACATAATGCCCATTCCCCACATCAATCAATTGAGGTGGATGAGGGGATTGAGGGGGGACTTCAATGGATTCTTGTTTCATATGTCGCAAGTTCGGATCTGTTCTCGGGATAGAAGCCAGTAAAGAACGCGTATATGGATGGATCGGGTTTTATCTCCCATCTCCCAACTCTTTAGCTATTGTTTTGTAACCCATGCCTTTTTGAAAATATAAATCAACAGCTTTTTTCTTAAACTTTTCCCATAGAAAAATCCCCTGCATAATAGACAAATTAATGTGCTTTCTTTTATCTGTCTACTATGTGGGAATCATATCAGGGTTAAGACGCCTTCTTCTTTTTCCGATGTAGAATATACCAAATAATGAAGAGGATCGCTGCAACAGCGAGTGCGATGTAAATGATGTTGGAGTAAAGCTTTACATATTGAATGAGTTCTTTCCAATTTTCCCCGAGTGCAGCTCCTATACTGATGAGTAAGATGTTCCAAATCAATGTCCCCAGTGTTGTAAACACGATGAACAGTACAAAGCCCATATTGGCCATGCCCGCTGGGATCGATATGACACTTCGAAGAAATGGCATCATTCTACCGAAGAAAACGGTCCATTTTCCATATCGATCAAACCAGTCATCCGCTCGGTAGATGTCTTTTTTCTTGATTCTGAGAATATGCCCCCAACGGTCGACGATTTTTTCGAGATTTTCTACATCCAACAGTAACCCGACTCCGTATAGGACGACTGCACCAAAAAGTGCTCCGCCCGTAGAAGCCGCAATCACACCGTACACATTCAGATCCGTTTTCGTTGTGATGAAACCGCTGAAAGGAAGGACGACTTCTGATGGAATAGGCGGGAAAAGATTTTCTAATGCCATGACGAGGAAAATGCCCCAATAGCCGTATTGTTCAATAAACTCCGTATACCAGCTCTCCATTACGATCTCCTTTAGGTTTTATCTATCTTTAATGTCCCCTTATTTGTTCGTGGTGAAACGAAGTCCCTGTTTACGGAACCCTTATGTTAAGCGTCTCATCGAGTCGAACTTCATACAACAAGTTTTCGACGGTAATATGGAGTTTATTACTAAAAATTGATCTTGTACCTGGCACCGTTTTAGAATCCTTCTGTATCAACACTTTTCAACCGGTGCCTGGTACAGTCATAGGTACTTCGGCGCACAAGGAAAAGGAACCGCCTTTTAGACGGTCCTTCTTTGGTGTAAGTATCCCTAATCTCCATTGGCTTACTGCTTCACCAATGTAAAGGTGATGTCTTTTGTATTTTTGCCGATGGCTCCAGCGTCATTTTTAAAGATTTCCGATTTATTTTCTTCCGATGGCTCGATATGGATGTCAAAGCGGTTTTCACCGTTTCTCAAGTTCACTTGATGACTCCATGTCATGTCATCATTTACGGTTACCCGTTCACCATTGATGGTGAGAATGCCTTCCTTGATTGCGTTCCCTTTCAATGTCACAACATCATCTGAAACAGTTTGACCGTTGGCGTGAGAGGAAATGACGACCGGTTGATCAATCCAACGTAGGATCTTATCCTCGACGACCATCTTGTTATTCCCCTGATTTTCAACGACAACCTTCATATCTGTGCCAATAGCTCCGTAACCATAGTAGCTGACGTCATCGTCGTTCGGATCATCAGGCGTGTGATCCGGCAACCCTTCCTGATCCCACGAGTTTCCTTTAACATACTTGTACGTCAGTACTTCACCGACTTGCATCTCGACGGTATATTCCCAATCAGGCGTTACCGCTCCATTCCTGCTCATTTCCCATGCGTTCGTGTTCCAGCCGTTCAAGCTGTTCGGCATGTTCACTTTGGCATCTAATGGCGTATAGTCTGGCGCATTGACTTTGAAGGTCACTTCAACCATGACGATATCCGGAGTTACTGTCACTGCATTGGAATCCACCTTGTTGCCATATTGGTCATACACTCGGACGACATATTCATACGACTTCCCATTTTCGACACTCAAGTCTTTATATTGAGTCATACTTGGATCCCAAAGCTTCTCAATGACTTCTCCATCACGGACAATGGCAATCATGTATGGATCCTTTGAATTCTGCAAGCTCCAGTTCAAGTTCACTTGACCCGATTCTTGTTTAGGCTCTTCCAACGCAACTGATTCTACTGGAGGTATTTCATCTTCAGCCTTCAACACCGTGAATGCCTGTTCATCCGAATAGATCCAATTTCTTCCTAGGTCCGTTGTATATGCGTATCGGTATTCATATTGTCCAGCTTCTAATGGTAAAAATTCAGCTGAGAACACATTTGTCCCTTGTTCATTCTCGCCTTGTCCAGTGTAGACAGCAGGGATGCTCTCCCATTCCTGTTCTCCAGGAGTTTTCACTTGAAGTTTAGCCTGTAAACCTTCAGCCAGATCCTCAGCTGTATATTTTCCAATCTGAATCCCAACATTCATCGTTTTCGGTGCAGATAAATCGAGTTCAATTTCTTCGATTTCTGTCAGGTCCTCAATTTCATATGAATCTTCTGTTAAAGGAATATGAGGGATGACTTCATCTGTCGCTACTTTCATAGACTCGTTCCCATACTTGTCGACAGCTGTCACCGCGAAATAATATTTCCTACCATTGTCTAAATCAGTTACGTCGATTGAAGACGTGTTCGTTGTTTCTACCTTTTCATAAAGCGCGCCTTTAATGGTGGTCACATACACGTTGTACTGCTCCGCTTTCCCTTTCCAGGAAAGACTCACTTCATTGACGCCTTCAACAGCGGTCAATTTTTTGATTGCTTTCGGCGCTTTTACATTCTTGTTCTTCGCAAACAGCATCTGTCCGCTCATTGCCGGGATGGTCAATGTCACTTTTCCATCCTTCACTTGAACAGCATCATTTTCACCGAGTTGATTATCAAACGTAATGCCGTTCAATGCGAATTCCTTCACATCCACCTTGATTGTTTGCTCTTGATTGCCTCGGTTGACAGCAACTATGGCTGATTTCTTATTCAAGCTGCGGCCATATACGAATACATCGCCTTCCATGTGAAGGTTTTTCAAATCGCCGTATGCAAGAAGATCTTGATGTTTCTCTCGGATTTTCCCTAGGTTCTGATAATGTTCGATCAATTTCTTATTCTCGTTGCCCCACGGATAGGTTCTTCGATCATCCGGGTCTTTTGAACCCGTCACACCCGCTTCATCCCCGTAATAAACGGTCGGTGCACCAGGATACCCGAATTGGAAGATGGCAGCGAGCTTCAAACGTTTCAATCCGAGCTCGTGATCATAGTTTGCGTCGAACTCAGCGCGCTCTGCATTTTCGTTTCCATTTCCGAGTAAGTAGACAGCACGGGCTGTATCGTGTGACCCCATCAGATTCATCAGATTATAGAAAGCTTCCTCGGGATAATCTTCCTCAATCGCCTTCAACTGTTCAGCTGCCCGCTCTGCTTTTCCATTTTTCAAATAATCGAGCATCGCGCCTCGGAAACGGTAGTTCATGACCGAATCGTAAAGATCTCCAAGGAAGTATTTTGAAGCGTCATCCCAAATTTCACCGAGGATCAACGGATCATCATTCGTTTTCGTTTTGGTCGCTTTGATTTCATCTCGGAACTCTCTCCAAAACTCTGTATCTACTTCATTCGCAACGTCTAAACGCCACCCCGAACCACCGCGGTTCAGCCAGGATTTTGCAACAGAGTCTTTGTCATACATGATGTAGTTCGAAAATGCTTCGTTGTTCAGTTCGGAATCGTATGGGACGGCTTTTCCGGGTACTGAAGCAATTTCCGGTAAGCTATCGAATCCCCACCATGCCTGGTAATCATAGCGTTCGTTAGGCGTGCCTACTTCCACTTTTCTATTGTCGATGTTGAACCAATTGTGGAAGCCATAGTCACTGAATACTTGACCTTCTTGTAAAAATTCTTTCTCCGCTCTTTCCTTTGCAGCCTCTTCCGACAAGCCTTCCTCATTCATATAATCATAGATTCTTGCCCAATATTCATAAGCACCGACAGTTTCATATTTTCCATATCGGTCAAAGTAGATGGAATCATCCCCGACGTGATTGAACACGCCATCGAGGATGAGATGCATATCACGCTTTTTCAACTCATCCGTAAATTGCTTGAACTCTTTCGGTGAACCGAACATCGGGTCAACCGATTTGAAGTCTGTCGCATCGTACTTATGGTTGGATGCCGCATGGGCAACTGGGTTTAAGTAAATCGTGTTGACACCGAGCGATTGGATATAGTCCAATTTCTCATGGATTCCTTTGATATCTCCGCCAAAGAAATCATTGCTCCATATCCCGTCTCCTTCATAATTGGAGTTGTTCGATAAACGTGGATTATCCGGGAGTTCAGACCAGTCCTGATCCTCAATCGGCTCCATTCCACGTGCGTATTCTTTCGCGTCATCGTTTTTCTTGTTTCCATTGTAAAAACGGTCCGGGAAGATTTGATAAACGACCGCTTCCTTCATCCAATCTGGGGTCTTGTATTCCGGTTCATAGACCGTCATCTGGAAGAGATCCAGTACGTTGTCACCAACGCGTCCTGTATGACCTTGCGCGGTATCTTCACCATACTCTTTGACAGTTTGACCATCTTTAGCGATGAATTTGTAACCATACACCCCTTTTTCACTTGGTGTGATGGTCGCTTCCCAGTATTCACGTGCGCCTTTTCCGTCCACATCTGTCCATCCGACTAAATCCATTTTAATCAGCTCGGAATTCCCTGACGTGTAATTTTTCAACTGGACATTCGCGCCGGTCAAGTCACCCTTTGCAGCTTCCAGGCGCAGTTTGACCTTCTCTCCTGTTTTGATTGCACCGAATGGTTTCCGGTATAGCTCGTCCCACGTATCGTGATGGAGCTGATCTGTTTTGATGAGCCCATCCGGACCGGATCCTTCATAGTCAGTCGTGACTTCTTTCGTTTCATGGTTATAGAAAAATGTGACTTGTTCAGTTTTCGTCACATTCAGTTTGACGTTCTCTTCAGGGTACTGAGTGCCCCAATCGTTCCCGAGGACGACTTTGAATTCGTAATTGCCTTTCGGAACATCCGCTGTAAACTCATACACATTGTCATGGTTTTCATCCGTTAAAAGCGCACTGGATGTTCCTGGGGACCATTCATCTCCCGCACCAATTGCAGGTTGGATCGTACCCGCGAGACGGGGCATTTGATCCTCTGTCATGATGGTCGTTACATGCGTCTGATCGTTATAGACAAACAGCACTTCCTTCTGTTCACTCAGTGCGAAGGTCATGTTTTGACCACCTGCTTCGCCATTTTGACCGTAATTCTCATCCCATGATCCATTAATGGCTACTTTATACTCGTATGTACCGGCATCCAGCACTTTTTTCAAATAATACTTGTCCCGTTCTGAAGCAGTCATTTTCATCTCATCAGATGCTGGGTTCCAAAAGGTCGGATCCCCATCTGAACCGAAGCTTCCGACGATACGAACCGTTCGGTCAGCTGCTTCTGCATCGTTTGATGCCATTCCGACCAAGCTTTGCATGACAAGCAGCAATACCATAACCACTAAAAAAGGTTTTGAACGCTTTATTTTCATAAAAATCTCCTCTCAAAATTGTTGTCGATTGAGTTGTGAAAACGTTTGCACAAACCTCATAAAAAGAGGGCTGCATATAAAATTTGTGCAACCGCTTTCATATAAGTATACAGAAAGTTCCAACTACTATAAATAGGACCAAATTCATAAATAAGGAGAAAAAACACTCCCCAATGAAGAGGAGTGTACTTGGAGGATCAGCAGCACTGATCGTCATCTTTTTCTGACGGGTCACAACAGTCAGTTTGATCATTTTTATCATCACTACAACAAACCTCATCTTGCTTCACTTCAACTTCTTTAATTTCAATTCCACAACAAGCCTTAGCCATTTAATCACCTCCTTTCATTCATTGAATTTTTTTGATTAATTGGTTGAAAAATTTTAAGCATAACAGCAATCCGTCTGTGGTTGTCTTCTCCTGCCAAGTTTATAAAGTACGCGTAACCAGGATCGAGACTTTTCCCTATTGTTATTCTCATGGTAAAGGCGCGTTTCCAGCTTGTTCAATTGCTCTTGCCGATATTTAATTTCCGTTTCTAGTAAATAAGAATCAAACATTATCATCATCTCCTTAAATCAATTTTTATTGATTAATATGATTATATGTTTCGTCGGATGGAATTGCAACTTATAAATCAATTTTTTTTGATAAATAAATTGCAATTCATTACAGCTCATCATATACTATGATTAATCAAACTTTTTTGATTTGGGGTGTGAAGGATGAAAGATATTGAACGAGTAGATGAATCTCTACCAGGAACGTTTGAAAAATATGAAGCGAAGTTCAAGGCACTGGCCGATAAGAAACGACTTCAAGTCATGTATTTGTTAACCCAAAAAGGAGAAATTTGCGTTTGTGATCTTGTAGATATGATGGAAATGCCACAATCGAAACTTTCCTATCATTTGAAAATACTACTGGATGCGGGAATCATCACACGAGAAACACGCGGAACCTGGAGCTATTATCAATTGAATCAAGAGGAAGTAAATCATCTGTTATCTGCTGAACTTTGTTGCTTATTCAGACCTTCTTGTTAAGAGGAGGTTTTCTTTTGAATTAATTAATCAAAATAATTTGATATAATGTGAGAGGATGAATATCATGTGGGTGGAAACGTTTAAAAGTTTTTTATGGATTGCATTGGAATTGACTCTATTATTCGTTGTGATTTCCTTTGTCATCAGTCTGTTGCAAGGATACATACCTTACAAGAAGATTGAACAAATGCTGATTGGGCGGCACAAGTTACTCGCGGCATTCGTTGCGGTATTTTTTGCTTTCATTACGCCGTTTTGTTCTTGTTCCACGATTCCCGTGGTCGTCAATATGCTGAAGAAAAAGCTCCCGTTTAACATCGTCATGATTTTCTTATTCGCTTCACCTGTTCTTGATCCGACGATTTTGACCATCATGGGTGTTTTTCTTGGCTGGAAGGTTACCATCGTGTATACAATTTTAACGACTGTTTTATCGATTCTAATTGGCTTCACGCTTGGGGCGCTTGGATTCGAGAGAGCGGTCAAGAATGTCGTCATGTCTGGCTACAATGAGGAAAATCAGAAATTCAATGTTCGGTTTGCGTTGCGCGAAACTTGGGATTTGATGAAAAGTGTTTATCCATACTTGATGCTTGGTGCAGGGATTGGAGCCGTCATACATGGAGCTGTACCGACTGAATGGATTTCCAATCTGTTCAGCGAAGATGCCTGGTGGCTCATCCCTGTTGCCGCTATTATCGGTATTCCACTCTATATACGACTATCCAGCATGATACCGATCTCCCAAGTCTTGATTGCTAAAGGGATGGCGCTCGGACCAGTCATGGCGATGATGATTAGTTCCGCCGGCGCTAGTCTACCCGAGGTCGTTTTGTTGAAATCAATCTTTCACAAAGAACTGGTGATCACCTTCGTCATCTCTGTAATCACCATGTCCACCATATCCGGATTCATCTTCTATTTAGTATAGGTAGATTTACCTATGGTGCCAGGTACTTATTTGGAGTCCGCTCTGGTCAAGGGTTCTCTGTCGGTACCTGGTACTGTACCTTGATTTCGGTTTATAATTTCTGATTTTGGCTTGTTATTTCTGATTTTGGATTATAATTTCTGATTTTGGATTATAATTCCCGATTCTGGCTTATAAATTCTGAAACGGGTTTATGTATAAAGGAAAAGCAGAGCCGGCTATACCATAGTCGGCTCTGCTTTCTATCATTTTTAAGTCATGAAGACTCAATTAGCAGCAGTCTTCCTGTCCTAGAAAGACAAGTCCTGCACCTTGTTCAGTTTGTTGGAAGTCGACTGTCAGATCCTTCGTATATGAAACGATTCGTTCATCGATAGATACGCGGATTCCATTCAGCTCTTCCACTTGATCATTTTCTTGTGGCTCATCCAGAGCCATTCCCATCTTGGGACCGCCTCAGCCCATGCCGGCAAAATAAATACGGATGCCGTCTGCACCATGCTGATGGAGGATTCCCTCGATGGCTTGTTTAGCGCTATCTGTGATTTGCATTGATCTTCCCCCTTACTCTTACTGTTATAGCCTCTCTTAGTGTAGAGTATTCGAAGCGAATCCTCAACGTTAATCGACTTATTTCTTAGGGGAAGTCATTTCAATCGAAATTGGCTGAGGTTTTGGCGGTGCACAGCAAAGGGACATATCCCGTGCATCCCCAGCGGATTCAAACTCCGAATCTTCTTTCGTATAGAAGATCTCCCACGCGTTGCCGTCCGGATCGTAAACCCAGACTTTATCTTGAACGGCATAACAGCAAGTCGTGTCCATCTCATCGATCAAGAGAAGACCTGACTCCCGCAAACGCTCACCCATTTTCAAGACATCTTCTGTATTGTCCACCTGGAAGCCTAAGTGGTTCAATACACCTTCTTTGTTAAAATCACGAACATTCAATGAGAAATGCAAAGCAGGCTGCTCGAGCTCAAACTTCGCGTAGTTCTCTTTCACTTTCGTAGGCTCAGCTCCAAAGAAACTTTTATAAAATTCTAAGGACTTCTCCAGGTCACTACAGTTTACGGCAACGTGCATACGGTTAATCATATACAATCACTCCTTGCGAGAAAAAATTACTTACCTTCTTTTGCGAACTTTTGGATACGTTCTTCGATTTCACCACGGACACGTTGGAAAAATGTCCACTTCTCTTCTTCTGTACCTTCCGCTTTCGCTGGATCGTCAAAGCCCCAGTGGTCTCTTTTTACATGAGACGGAGTCATTGGACATTTATCGGCTGCATCTCCACAAAGTGTAACGACCAGGTCTGCTTTATTCAATAGCTCTGTATCGATGATGTCTGAAGTTTGGTCTGTAATGTCGATTTCAACTTCTTTCATAGCTTTCACCGCATTCGGGTTCAAACCATGCGCTTCGATCCCTGCAGAATAAACGTCGTACTTGTCACCTAGGTATTTTTTACCGAATCCTTCAGCCATTTGACTGCGGCATGAATTTCCTGTGCACAAAAAGTAGATGATTGGTTTAGACATGTGTAAAAACTCCTTTTGATGTATTTTTTATGTGATGATCAATAGCCAGATGTACAGGCCAGTCAATGTAATGAACAAGGTCGGCACCGTCAGGATGATACCGATTTTAAAGTAGTAACCCCAGGAGATTTTCACTCCTTTTAACGATAAAACGTGAAGCCAGAGCAATGTTGCCAATGATCCGATCGGTGTGATCTTAGGACCTAGATCCGACCCGATGACGTTCGCATAAATCAACGCTTCTCGTACGACACCAGTCGTTGCTGTATCCTGAATCGCCAGTGCGTCAATCATGACAGTCGGCATGTTGTTCATAACCGATGACAGAATCGCCGCAATGAATCCCATAGAAATCGTTGCCGCATACAATCCTTGATCCGCAGCTGCCTCAATGACCACTGCCAATACGTCTGTCAATCCTTCGTTACGAAGACCATATACGACGACATACATTCCAATTGAGAAAAAGACTATCGCCCAAGGGGCACCTTTCACGACTTTTTTCGTCTCGACCGCCGCGCTCTTTCTTGCCATAAACAAGAAGAAAATCGCAACGATACCTGCAATGATCGATACTGGAATTGCGAAGAATTCACTCGCAAAATATCCGACCAACAAGATCGCAAGGACAAGCCATGATAATCGGAACATCTTGTGGTCTCGAATCGCTTCAGCAGGTTTTTTCAATTGGCCTGCATCATAGCTCTTCGGAATATCCTTCCGGAAGAACAAGTACAATACGATGATACTCGCCACGATGGAGAACAAGTTCGGCACAATCATGCGTGAAGCGTACTCCACAAAACCGATATCGAATACGTCTGCCGAAACGATGTTCACCAGGTTACTGACGATGAGCGGTAAGGATGTGGTATCCGCGATGAATCCACTCGCCATGATGAACGGAAAAATCATCTGGTCTTTGAAGTTCAGCGCACGAACCATCGCCAGAACGATCGGTGTCAGAATAAGAGCTGCACCATCGTTGGCGAAGAAAGCGGCAACGATCGAACCGAGGATCGTCACGTAGACGAACATTTTCACGCCGTTTCCTTTTGCAATCCTGGCCATATGTAGCGCTGACCACTCGAAAAACCCGATTTCGTCCAAAATCAATGAAATGATGATGATGGCGATGAATGCTAGTGTCGCATTCCAGACAATGTCCGTCACGGCGATGACATCACCGAAGTTGACAACGCCTACTAGGAGCGCAAGAATTGCTCCACCGCACGCAGACCATCCGATTCCTAATCCCTTCGGCTGCCAGATGACGAGAACCAACGTCACGATAAAAATGAGTAATGCTAAGATGACTGAAAGCATGTTTTCCCCCTTAAATTACAGAATCCCCTGTTACGTACAGCGGACGTTCAAACCCGCTTTTTCAAGGGCTTCCAGTTGTTCTTCAGCCCCAGAAATATACTTCAATATATCTTTTACCAGCGGATATCCTTCATATTCTTGATTGATGGAATAATAGATCCACTGCCCTTTTCTCGTTTCTTTTACAAGGCGCGCATCTCGAAGTTTCCGCAAATGCTGGCTGACGGATGGTTGACTCATTTGGATCATCTCGACGAACTCACACACGCAACATTCACGCACGTTCAGAAGTCCCATGATCGTCAAACGCGTCTTATCACCCAACAACTTGAGAGCTTGAGCTACCTCAACGGTTTCTAAAGCAGAATCCTTAATCATTTTCTCACCTCACAAGCATCATTATATAAGTATATACTTATATACTCAAGTACAAAATTCTTCAACAATCAAAATATGATACATTAATAGGAACAAAACAAGGTAAGGAGGTGAACGATCATGTCTATCCTTTCTGTGATGGTGGGAGGTTTTTTCGGTGCAATCTGTCGGTATATGCTCGGTGAATGGATACCTACAACTGGCGGATTTCCAGTGGGGACGTTAAGCGTAAACCTAGCAGGTTGCCTATTACTTGGATGGTTCACGGCTTTTAGTCAACGTAAGTCTCTACGACCTGAAATTCCTCTATTGATCGGAACAGGATTTGCTGGATCGTTCACGACTTTCTCCACGTTTTCCGTAGAAACCCTCGAACTTGTTAAGCAGGAACTATTTGTTTTTGCGGCAACCTATGTGCTGTCGAGTGTCCTCGCCGGCATTGCGCTCGCTTTTGTTGGTTACCGGGTGGGAACGCGCCAGAAAGCAGGTGATCTCCGGTGATGATTCTGATTGGATTAGGAGGCTCAGTGGGGGCAGCAGCTCGGTATTTAATCGGTCAATTTTTACATAAAAAAAATCCTAACCATTGGGTGAACGGGACGTGGGTCGTCAACATCGCTGGATCCTTATTACTCGGAGTACTTGCCAGCTTATATTGGACCGAATCCATACCAGAATGGAGCTGGATGCTGTTCGGCACCGGATTTTGTGGCGCGTTCACGACATTTTCCACTTTCAGCGTTGATGTGTTGACAATGATACAGGAAAACCACGGTAGACAGGCCATTATATATGTAGTAACCTCTGTCATGCTAGGAATCTCCGCAGCTACTCTTGGATTTCTACTAGTGCAATAAAGCAGAAGGGGAGTTTTTACGTGAAAAAAGTGCTCGTCAACAAACTACGTGCCAAAAATATGTTTAAGATCACGATTTACCTTACGATTTTACCGTTCGGGATTATGGGTGTGATCGGTCTGTTCATGACGATCATCGGTGCTGCTATCGACCAGCCACCCTTGTTGTTCATGGGCATTTCGTACATTGTGATGCCGGTTTTCCTCATCTTGATTTATGGACTACTCGCTATGCTCAACACTGTCATTTACAATAAGCTTTCTGGTAAATTCGGTGGAATGGAACTTTATCTTACAGAAGAAGAAAAGCCAACAGAGGAATAAATATGGAAGGACTGCCCAACGATTGTAGGCAGTCCTTTTTTATGGTCGGTTTGTTCGAAACATCCTCAATGGGAGGACGACTCTTCTATAATAGAATTTAACAAGTTCAATGAAGAATTTCGGGACCCTTTTCATGAAAAGTTTCTTTTGGTAGACGCGCTGATGCGCCTCCTTCAAATCGTCCCATTGACGGCACGCTTTGTCCTGTGTGAATCGGACGACATCAATCACCTTCACTTCTCCATCATAAGTAAGGATCAGGTTTTGCAGGTGGATGTCAGACGGGTTGAGCCCTTTCGAGCGTGCAAATTCCAAGGCCTCATCGACTTTCTCGATCATTTCGTCTGATATGCATATGCCTTTTTCCAGACATTCATAGAACGTGTATCCCTGGATATATTCCATCTCAATGTAATTATGTCCGGCTTCATATACCTTCGGATAAAAGGGTGAGCCGCTCAACTTTGCATAGATGTCAGCCTCTTGTTTTGCTAGGTGTTCATATTCAGTGAAGAAGATTTTGACGGCGTGGTTCGTCCTTTCATCCCTAAAGACGAAAGCACTTCTCCCCTTTCCAATCAGTGTATACTCCTCAGGCTTCTGAATCAGCCGGTCCGATTGGATGTAAACTTGATTCGTTAAATGTTGAGGTGTGGGATGCATAGCCATTCCCCTCTATCGTTTTATTTGGACTTTAATATTTAGTACCCTTTTTAACTAAAACGATTCGCTCATACATCTCAAATTGTAGCCGTGGGACACACTGGCTCCCAACATGTGGAAAGCTATTTAACAATCATGACTGGACATTGAACCCGCTTGGCCACTTTATGGCTGACACTGCCTAGAACCATTTCTTGAAATGTATTCAGGCCACGACTTCCAATGACCACTAGATCATACGGATTTTCATTCGCGAATTGGACGATGGTAGGTCCTGGCTCGCCTTTCAACACTTTCACTTCATAGGCGATACGACTGTTTTGTAAAATTTCTTCTGTATGGTGCAGACGCAGCTTCCGTTTCGCTTCGATCGCTTCCCTACTGCCCTCTGAAAGGACATCGGATTTCGAGGTTGCACCATCAATGACATACACAACCGTCACTTTCGCATCCTCATCCTTTTCTGCAATTGCACGTGTTTTTTCCGCTGCCCGGATGGCATGTTCGGATCCATCTGAAGCTAATAGTATTTGTCTAAACATCGTCGTCCTCCTCACTTCAACCCCATTACTTCTAACTGATTTAATTTTCTCACTTTTTTAATAAATTTACAATTGCTCAACAATATCCCATTTATCTCCTAATTTTAAATTTATCAGATTGGCATCCATAAAGGAGCATAATGTCGAAAATGAGAGAAAAAGAATTAAGTACGCGCTTTCCTGCGATTATCCTTCCTTTACGAACGATGTTATAATCCGTATGTTCACAACGGCCCCGACTTTCATGAGAGTTGAAAGTCATTTCTGAGAAGCTGATGCACATGGTGCTGAAGCTAGAATTTTTAAACTTTATAAAGAAGAAAGAGAGAGGTGCAAAATACTTTTGAACGTACAAAAATTACAACAAGAATGGTTTGGCAACATCAGAGGGGATATCCTTGCGGGTATTGTCGTTGCATTAGCCTTGATTCCTGAAGCCATTGCCTTTTCAATCATTGCTGGGGTCGATCCGATGGTAGGTCTTTACGCATCGTTTTGTATCGCAGTTGTGATTGCTTTCGTAGGTGGTCGTCCAGGAATGATTTCTGCAGCGACCGGTGCGATGGCGCTCCTGATGACGACGTTAGTTGCCGATCATGGTCTACAATATCTATTAGCCGCGACGATTTTGACTGGTGTCATCCAACTGTTGATGGGTGTTTTAAAGCTGGGTAAAGTGATGAAATTCATCCCTAAATCCGTTATGGTCGGATTCGTCAATGCACTTGCGATTTTGATTTTCATGGCTCAACTTCCTCATTTTGTAGGAGAAACTTGGGTCATGTATGCGATGGTTGCCGGAGCTTTAGCCATCATTTATATTTTACCGAGATTTACGAAAGCAGTCCCATCTCCACTGATTGCGATCATCGTCATGACAATCATTGCGATTACATCAGGCGTTGGTGTACGGACTGTCGGTGATATGGGGGAACTTACCCAAGCGTTACCGTTATTCTTGATTCCTGAAATTCCATTGAATTTCGAGACATTACAAATCATCTTCCCGTATTCCTTTGCATTAGCCATCGTCGGTTTGCTTGAGTCACTTCTGACTGCACAAATCGTTGATGATATGACAGATACGGAAAGTGACAAAAACAAAGAAGCGAAAGGTCAAGGAGCTGCGAACATCGTTGCTGGATTTTTCGGTGGTATGGCTGGATGTGCGATGATCGGACAATCCGTCATCAACGTAAAATCCGGTGGGCGTGGAAGACTCTCTACGCTCGTCGCAGGTGTTGTGCTCATGCTATTGATTCTCGTCTTCAACAATGTACTTGTACAAATTCCAATGGCTGCCCTCGTCGGTGTCATGATCATGGTTTCAATCGGAACCTTCGACTGGTCTTCGTTGACGAAATTGCACGTGATGCCGAAGACAGACGCTTCAGTAATGGTCGTTACCGTTGTGACCGTCGTCTTTACGCACGACTTGTCCAAAGGTGTCATAGCCGGAGTCATCTTGAGCGCAATCTTCTTTGCCGCTAAGATTTCCAAAGTACATGTCGATACGAAAATGGAAGATCACATCAATACGAAGACGTATCAAGTGCGAGGGCAACTGTTCTTCGCTTCTGTAACAGACTTCGTATCGAAGTTCGACTTCAAAGAAAACGTCGATACAGTCATAGTCGACTTTACGCACGCCCACTGCTGGGATGACTCAGCCGTCGGAGCTGTCGATAAGATCGTCTTGAAATACAAACAGAACGGCGTACCCGTTAAAATCATCGGGTTGAATGCCGACAGCCACAAGTTGGTCAACAAGCTTGCGGTTTACAATAAAACAGGCGCGAATATCGCGAATCATTAATTTAGAATGAAGGTGCAGAAGCCAAAAGGTTTCGCACCTTTTTTTGTATATTAATATTTGTTAGGCCATAGAGAATGAAGTTGGTAAGTTCGATTTCTGTAGGTTCCTTGGGGGTTAAGTTTAAGTGAGGAAATGAATCGCTGGCATGTTGTTTTGGATTGTATGTGGAGATAGTCTCTCATTTGTTTGTTTGAGATCTCTTCTTCAAAAAGGATGAAATAGTCTCGGAGCGCATTAATGTGGGCATTGGTAGAGGTTGTATTACATTGAGGACAGATCCATTTATTTCGGGCTCTGTTCATGGGGATTTCCAAACATTGGGGGCATTGGACTCCGGTTAGCAGTTCTTCCTTCCGGATGTTTAGTTTGGTCATAAGATCAGGGTTATGAGGAGTATGCAATCGGATGATCAAATCTTTCAATTTCTGAAGGTCTTTTTTACGAAGTACCTGCTTTTTATGAATGTGATGGAGATCGTTTATTGTATTCAGTATTTTAGTATTCCGAATAACTTTTTTGGCGAGTAATGTTTCATTATTTCTAGATACGATTTTCGCTCTTTCATTCGCAATGACGACATAAGACTGTATCGGGATCTGATCTGGGAAGTTGTATTTCAACAACCACTGTGTAAGCTGAAAATGTTGATGTTCGACTTGCTGAATCGGGTCTTTATAGATCACTTCCTTGTCTTCAATTTGTTGGATGAGCTGATTGTGATCCGTATCAAATATCAATGTTCCTGCTAAGTTTTTCACTTCAAATATGATGATAAACGACGGATGGACAAGTAGTGTGTCCATTTGAAAATAATACCTCCCACCCGATAAACGAGTACCATCAAAGATGAGGTAGGAACTTTCATTTAGAAAGCTTAAGTAGTAATCTAAACTCCGTTCTCCCCATTCGCCAGACTTACTGGAATCCCACCAGGATTCCAATTTTGCTCGAGCAGGATGATTGTCCTTCAACCTTCTTGTTAATGCATCTAATTTTTCGATTTTTAGATTTTTAAAGTAGATTTTTTGCGTCAAAAAATCATCCCTTTCCTAATTGAATAGTAGTACTTTCTATATTGCACTCTAAAACCCTGCTGAGGGATGAATTTTAAGAGGTTACGCCCCACTTTTCTCGCGTATCGCCCCGCTTCTTCAGCGTATCGACCCACTCCCTCCGTGTATCGAACCACTTCCGCGAGCTTACGACCCGCTCCACACATATATTGACCCACTTCTCCGCACTTACGACCCACTCATGCACGTTTACGACCCACTTCCACGTCACGTCATATCGCCCCGCTTCTCAACTAAAAAAGAAACCTATCGCCACTCGGGCGATAGGCTCCTTATCAGAAATTCACTTACGTATTGCTACGGATTTCCGCTCCACCAGCTCGGTCGTGAGCTTGTAATAAGGTTCTACTTGTTCCTTGGAGAGCTTCTGGAAAATGAGGTGAACAGCTAGTGCTCCTGCCTCATACTTCGGCTGACGGATCGTTGTCAATGGTGGGGAAACGAACTCTGACAACTGAATATCATCGAATCCGACGATCGAGATGTCCCCAGGAATCTCAATTCCCTTCTCATTGAACGCTTGAATCCCACCAATCGCCATTTCGTCATTCGCATAAAATACCCCTTCAGGGAGATCATTCTGTGCAATAAGCATTTTCGTCGCCTTATAGCCGCTTTCACGCGTGAAATCTCCAGAGATTTTCCACTTCGGAATATAAGGCAGATCATATTTCTCCAGGGCTGCTTTATAGCCATTAAATCTTAAGTCATTGTCATGTGAATTGTTCGGTCCACTGATATAGGCCACCTTCCGATGTCCCTGCTTAATCAGATGTTCCGTCGCAATGAAACCACCTTGCCAGTTATCGACTTCTACCTGAAGAATGTGTTCGTCATCAAGCTTCCGGTCCAATACGACAATAGGAAAACCTTCGCGAGCTGACTCCAGGATCGTTTCATCACTAATGTTATGCGCTAGAATAATGACGCCATCGACCCGTTTTTCCCTTATGAATTTGACTGCAGTCGATTGGGCATCTCCCATCGAATTACACGCAATCAAGTCGTACCCGTTCGACATGGCGACGGTTTGGACCCCGTTGATCAGTTCTGAATAATACGGACCTGATAAATCTGTCAGAATGAGTGCAATCGTATTCGTATTTGTCCGCTTCAGATCAGAAGCGATCCCGTTCTTTAAATAATTCAATTCTCTCGCAGCCTCTATGACCTTCTTTTTGGTTTCTGGGCTGATTTTATTAATGTTGTTCAAAGCGTAAGAAGCTGTAGAAACAGCTACTCCTGCACGCTTTGCTACATCCTTGATTGTTGCCATACCTTTCACATCCTACTACTTACTCATTATTGATTTATCTTTAAAAAAATACCCCAAAACTCTTTGTATATGTTCATCCCAGTATCCCCATTCATGCGTACCAGGGAATTCCTCATAGAGGACATCCAGCTGGATTCGTTCACAATGGTCGCGGAATCGAAGGTTGGAAGCATGCAGATGATCTTCCCTTCCACAATTCAAATAGAGGAAAGGTTTCGGTGCAGAGCTTTCCGACAATTTTTCCGCCAGATAAAATAGATCATCCTCGCTCCCTCTTACCTTTCGATCACCAAAGATCGCAGGAAAATCATTCTTAAAATCCGCTATCCTCTCCGCCATATCCACGGCACCTGAAAGACTCGCAGCCATCCCATATTTATCAGGATAACGCATTGCCGTCTTCAACGCACCGTATCCACCCATTGACAATCCAGCAATGTACGTATCTTCCCTGGCCGCTGATACCGGAAACATCGATTGCACGAACCTTGGAAGCTCTTTACTGATATACGTAAAATAATTCTGTCCATACGCCATATCCGTATACCAGCTGCGTCCGACCGCCGGCATGATGACCGCAATACCGAGAGAGGATGCATAACGTTCTATGGAAGTGAATCGTGACCAGATCGTATGGTCATCCGACAGCCCGTGTAATAAATAGAGACACGGATATTTCTCCTGCTCAACTCGATCTTTATTCAGCAAACTTGGCTGCTGCGGCATGATTACATGGATAGAAGCCGAACACTCTAACGCCTCTGAAAAGAAATCGCATTTAATATGCGCCATTCTCATCACCTGATCCTTTCAACGAATAGACGACAGCTTCGAAAGGTCTTAAGTCAAATTCATCCGGTCTTATAGGTGAATCTTCATAGTTACTAATGACTAATTCAGCATCCGCATAGGAAATCCCTTTCGGTAACGAGAAGTTCGGATGCCCATCATAGAAATTCACCACGATCAGTAACCGTTCATCGCCAAGCTGTCGTGTGTAAGCAAAAATCTCTTCATGTTCTGCACAAATCAATTCATATTTTCCAAAAACGATGACATCCCGTTCTTTTCGCAGCTGAATCAATTTTTGGTAATGGTAAAAAATCGATTGCTCATCCTCGAGTGCTTTCTCCACATTGATCGCTTCATAGTTGGGATTCACTTGGATCCAAGGCTTCCCATTTGTAAAACCAGCGCTTTCCGTAACATTCCACTGTATAGGGGTACGGGCATTATCTCTTCCTTTTGCATAGATGGAGGTCATGATTTCCTCATGGGCGGTCCCTTGTTCTGCTTTTTCCTTATACATGTTGAGCGTTTCGATATCTTTGTATTCTTCGATGTTTTCAAATCGGATGTTCGTCATTCCGATCTCCTCACCCTGATAAATGTAAGGCGTGCCTTGCATCAGATGTAAAAGAGTCGCGAGCATCTTCGCAGATTCAACCCTGTATGCCTGATCATTACCCCACCGGGATACAATGCGTGGTTGGTCGTGATTGTTCCAATACAAACTGTTCCATCCTTCGCCGTGGAGCTCGGTCTGCCACTTGCTCAGCACAGTTTTTAACTCACTGAGATCGAGTGGCTTTAATGCCCACTTCCCCTGTCCCTTTTCTTCATCCAAGGACATGTGCTCGAAAGTGAAGACCATATCTAGTTCATGACGATCTGGTGCGGTATATAATTTGGCTGTCTCTGTCGTTGCAGAGGGCGTTTCACCAACTGTCATAACGTCATACTTTGACAGCACTTTCTCATGAATCTCTTGCAAATAAGGGTGGAGCTGGGGTCCATCCGTCAAGACCTTCTCATCAACTTCTTTTCCAATCAAGTCGATGACATCCATCCGGAAGCCACTGATCCCTTTTGCCAGCCAGAAGTCCATCATTTTGTGCAATTCTGCCCGGACCTCCGGATTATGAACATTCAGATCCGGCTGTTTTTTACTGAACAAGTGGAAATAATATTGTCCAGTCAGCTCATCGTATTCCCAGGCAGAGCCACTGAAAACGGAGCCGATATCACTCGGCGGTCCATCTTCTCCATCCCGCCAAATGTAATAATCCCGATAAGGGTTATCCTTCGATTTCCTCGATTCCACAAACCATGGGTGTTCGTCAGAGGTATGGTTAATGACGAGATCCATGATGATTTTGATTCCCTTCGCTCGTGCCTCCTGAATCAAGTTCTCCATATCTTCCATCGATCCGTATTCATCCATGATGCTGTAATAATCACTGATGTCATATCCATTGTCGTCGTTCGGTGATTCATACACAGGACTTAACCAGATCACATCAATCCCCAGCTCTGCAAGGTAATCCAGTTTTTCTATGATTCCACGGAGATCCCCGACACCATCATGATTGCTGTCTTTGAAGCTGCGAGGATAGATTTGATATACCGTTGACGAATGCCACCATTCTCTCTCCATACGTACCTCCTACTAATAAACGGAATGAGCCAACAGTGGAGTCAATATGATCTTGACTCCACAAGCGATGCATTATTTGAGCCCCGACATCGTAAATCCTTCGACAATGTATTTTTGGAAGAAGGAAAATATGATGATGATCGGCACGACCATGAAAGCTGCTCCAGCCATCTGCAAACCGTAGTTGCTTGCATATTGACCTTGCAACAACGATAATCCGACGGATAGCGTATACAGGTTTTCATCATTCGCGATGATCAGTGGCCACAAGAAGCTGTTCCAAGCCCCTATAAAGGTAAGAATCCCTTGAACGGCGAAAATCGGTTTGGCGATCGGTATGATCAGTCGGAAAAAGATATAAAATTCACCTGCGCCATCCAACCGGGCTGCTTCAATCAAATCTGTAGGGATCGTCGTCATGAACTGTCTGAACAAGAAAATGCTGAACGCTACCGCTAATCCCGGTAACACGATTCCGGCCATCGTATTCGTCAGACCCATTTCATTCAAAATCAAATAAACCGGTATCATGGTCACTTGGGCAGGTATCATCATCGTAGCCAGGACCATGTAGAAGATCGGTTCCCGTCCTTTGAATTTATACTTTGCGAACCCATAGCCCGCCATTGCATTCAACAATAGCCCGACGAATGAGAAAAGCACTATGATGAGCGTGTTACGAAGGTAGATTCCAAAGTTCAACCGTTCAAACAAGTTCAGATAATTTTCTAAAGTCAGATCCTCCGGAAACAAAGTCGGAGGGAATATCAACACTTCCCCTGACGGTTTGAATGAGCTGGCAATCATCCAGAAAAACGGAATGGACACGAGGATCCCGCCGATAATGAGAAGGATGCTGACGATTGATTTTTCAATTTTTTTGTTGATCGTATTCGATTCCATATCGTTCACCTCAATCTAGTACTCTGTATCCGATTTTCTGAATTTGAACTGGACGAGCGTCACCACGATGATGAAGATGAAAAGGACGAACGATCCAGCTGCTGCATATCCGAATTCACTGTATTGGAAACCTTCTTGATAGATGAATAGAGCCATCGAGATCGTACCGTTCAATGGGCCACCATCCGTCATGACAAACGGTTCTTCGAAAAATTGCAGCCATCCGATCAGCGTCGTGATCGTGACGAAGAAGGTGGCATATCGCAATAATGGAATAGTGATTTTGAAAAGCATTTGAAAGCGGTTTGCACCATCTATTTTCGCTGCCTCATAGTACGATTGCGGAATGCCTTGCAACGCGGCAAGGAAAATGATCATATTGATTCCAATTCCCTTCCAAACAGCAAGCACGATCAAGGAAAGCTTTGCAATCGTCGGCTCTTCCAACCAGGGGACTTTCCCTGCTTCCAAAAGCGATAATATATAGTTGAATAACCCATATTCCGTGTTGTATAAATAGCCCCAGATGACGGCAACCGCTACGATATTCGTAATCGAGGGCATGTAATAGACTCCTCTGAAAAACCGGAAAAGCAAGTTGGAACCGTAGTTTAAAAGTAAAGCGATTCCTAATGAACAAACGATGACAAGAGGCACACCGATCAAGGCATAAAACAATGTATTGTAGATCGACTTGTGAAACACTTCATCGGAAAACAATTCTCTGTAATTCTCTGTTCCAATGAAACTGATATTCGACCAGTTGGCTAATCCTTTCAGATCCAGGTCTGTAAAGCTGATGATAAATGCGACGAATATCGGTATGATGCTGAAGACAATTAAAATCAAGACTGCAGGTCCAATGAACATGAACGGATGTCGATCATGATAAAGCCGTTTGAAGCCATTGCCCATAATACCCCACCTAACTGAAACTGTACTCACAATACTTTCGTTGTTTCGAAAAAATGGAGTTCAGGCATCCTCTCTGGATACCTGCAACTCCACTATTAGCTCTTATCAAGTCATGCAAATACTACTCTTCCATTGATTCTTCTACTTTTTGTCGGTACTTGTCCAATTCTTTTTCCACATCTGCATCCCCGACCGTCACTTTTTCAATGGCATTCAGTAATTCTTGTCCAACGACTTCCCAGTTCTGGATTTGAGGTGATGCCTTTGCCGTCTCCAGTTGTTCCCCGAATACCGCAAGCTTCTCATCCTTCTTAAGTGTCTCATCTTCCCAAGCCTCTACTCTTGATGGGAGTGTATTGGACATTTTAAACCATTCAATCTGTGTATCCACGTCGTTCATATAAGAGATGAATTTCAAAGATTTTTCCACTTTATCTGAGCTGCTGAAAATGGAGAAGTTGGAACCACCGATACTAGATGCAACCTGTTCTTTCTTCGGCATAGTCGTGATGGACCACTTTCCTTCAAGGTCAGGTGCTTGATCATTCAGGATGTTCACCATCCATGGTCCACTGAAGAACATAGGTTTCACACCGTCTTTAAAGGATTGGACAATGTCCATTCCTTCTGCCGTCGTACTGATTCCTTCTTCGAAATAACTTGTATAGTATTGAATCGCCTCATTGAATTCTGGACTATCCAGATTCAGATTCTGCTTGTCCAAATCGAATTCAAATCCGTTCTGCCATGCAAAAATGAATGGCATGATCTGGTCGTTCCGATCAATATCCAATCCATAGTACTTATCCCCGCGATCCGCTAGTTTCTTAGATGCATCCTTCAGCTCATCCCAGGTTGCCGGTGGTTCGTTGTAACCGACTTCTTTCAGAAGGTCGGATCTGTAGTACAATACTCTTGTTTCCACATACCATGGAACGCCGACGATCTGATCCTCATATTTCATGGTTTGTGCAGCACCATCGAAATAATTTTCAGGTTTGAACTCAGGATAGTCATCCATATGTTCCGTCAAATCGACCAACGCTCCTGCATCTGCAAACTCAGACATCCATGTTGTTCCTAATTGAACAACATCCGGACCCTTCTGAGAAGCAACAGCAGTCAATAATTTATCATGCGCATTTTCCCAAGGGATCGCCTGTACTTTGACCTTGATATCCGGATTTTCCTCTTCAAACTTCTTGGCGATTTCGTCCAGTTTTTTACCTTCCTCACCCATTGCCCACACTTGGATGGTATTCTCATCATCTCCAGATCCGTTTGAACAACCTCCTAACAAAGCTGAAACGGATAAAATACAGACTAAGAATAACAAGAATGTTCTCTTACGCATCATCATCCATTACTCCCTTCTGACCCTATTATTTAAATTCCATCCATCATAAAAAAACACGTTGACTGACATTTCGCTCCTCATTTTCAATGGAGACCAATCGAGTTGAAACAACTTGATTGAAACGTTTCGATACATTGATTATAGTCAATGATGTATCCGCTTTCAATATTTAATGAGAAAAAATTTTTATAAAATTCAGTATTTCATGTATAAACCCTATAATATTAAGGTTTTTATCTTTCCATATGATAACTTAAGCGTTTGACTCCTTTTTCGAAAGCGCTTATAATCCATTGTAAATTAATATTGAAACGTTTCGAAAAACACCAGTTGAATACTTTAGGAGGAAAAACATGAGCAAAGAGCCGTATACTTCACTCATTTCTAAAATGACTTTAGATGAAAAGATTGCTCAACTGATACAGCTAGCAACTCCTTTTTATAAAGGCGCATCCAATGAAGGTCAGATCACAGGACCGATGGCTGAGATGGGAATCAAGGAAGATGTAGCCTTGAATAGTGGTTCTGTATTGGGAGCTTCAGGAGCAAAAACGACAAAGGATATCCAGAAAGCTCATCTAGAAGAAAACCGACTCGGCATTCCACTATTATTCATGGCGGACATTATCCATGGTTATAAAACCATTTTCCCGGTACCTTTAGCAATCGGTTGTTCCTGGGATTTAGAGTTAGCCGAACAAAGTGCTGAAATAGCAGCAAAAGAAGCAGCGGTTTCAGGCGTACATGTCACTTTCTCCCCTATGGTCGACCTAGCTAGAGACCCTCGTTGGGGCCGAGTGATGGAATCAACCGGTGAGGATCCATTCTTGAACAGCGAATTTGCCAAAGCTTTTGTAAAAGGTTACCAAGGTGAAGATTTGAGCAATGACCATAGCCGAGTTGCCGCTTGTGTTAAACATTTCGCAGCATACGGCGCTCCTGAAGGGGGTCGGGATTACAATACTGTGGATATGTCTGAACGGCAACTCCGCGAATTTTACCTGCCAGCCTACAAGGCTGCACTAGACGCTGGATGCGAAATGGTCATGACGGCCTTCAATATACTAGATGGCATTCCAGCTACAGGGAATAGAAAATTGATGCGTGATCTCCTGCGAGGAGAGTGGAACTTCAACGGTGTCATGATTTCCGACTGGGGAGCTGTAAAGGAACAAATCGATCACGGATATGCTGCGGATCAAAAGGACGCTGCATTAAAAGCCCTTCGTGCAGGGGTGGATATTGAAATGATGACGACGTGCTACGTCCATCATGCAAAAGAACTGATTGAAGAAGGTGCCTTCGATGAGTCCATTATCGACGAAGCGGTTTTACGAATTTTAGAGTTGAAGCATAAATTAGGATTGTTCGAAAATCCTACACGCGGTGCCAATGAAGAACTGGAAAAGGAACTCGTCTTTTCTGCTTCTCATCGTCAGGCAGCAAAGGAATTGGCGATCAAATCCTCTGTCCTACTGAAAAATGAAGGTATTTTACCATTACAAAAAGACAAGAAAGTCGGATTGATTGGACCATTCGCTGAACATGATGATCTGCTCGGTCCCTGGTCTTGGATTGGTTCAAGAGAGGATGCTGTCAAAGTAAGTGAAGGATTCCGATCAAAAATCGATTCTTCTCTCCTTACCATCGCAAAGGGCAGTGATATTGAACAAATTACACAGTCTCAAATCGATGAAGCGATTGAGGTGGCTGAAAAGTCTGATGTCATTGTACTCGCTCTAGGGGAAGATTCGTATATGAGTGGTGAAGCTGGATGTCGAGCAGATATCCGCCTACCCCAAGCACAGTTGGATTTAATCCAAGCGTTAAAGTCTCAAGATAAACCTATGATCGCCGTGCTGTTCAATGGGCGGCCCCTGGACTTGCACGGAGTCGTCGATCAAACCGATGCTGTGCTGGAAGCTTGGTATCCAGGTTCAGAAGGTGGAGCGGCAGTTGCGGACATTCTATACGGAGATGCGAACCCTTCAGGACGTTTGACGATGTCATTCCCTTACTCTGTCGGGCAAGTACCAGTCTATTACAATTGTTATAATACGGGGCGGCCTCAGGTAGCTCCTGACTCGAAAGGGCGTTTTGTTTCCCAATACCTCGACATCCCGAATGAACCGCTCTTCCCATTCGGCTACGGATTAAGCTATACGACATTCGAGTATGGCAAGGTCTCATTATCCAGTGATGTCGTCCAGCCCGGTCAACCGATCGAAGTGTCAGTGGAAGTGACGAACACTGGAAAAATAGCAGGTGAAGAGGTCGCGCAGTTGTATGTAAGAGATATCACAGGAGAAGTCGTTCGACCGCTCAAAGAACTCAAAGGCTTCCAAAAAGTGATGATCGAACCTGGTGAGACAAAGCAACTTTCATTCACCTTATCTGAAGAACAACTACGATACTATCATCCAGATTTAACGTTTGACAGTGATGCCGGCGACTTTACAGCTTATATCGGGTCAAACAGCAGAGATGTAAGTGCACATCCTTTCAAACTTGTAAAATAGAGGTGTTTTGATGTCTATTAAAACAACATATAAACAGAAATATGAAATACAGAATGGTGCATTAACATTCACATTCTTGAAGAGCGGGGACCTTTTTCAATGTTCCCACTCTTCAACGATGATCAATCAAATCCTGACCAATCCAATCGATGGTTCATTGAACAATCTTTATTTAAGAATACACCGACCGGACGCCATCAAGTCGTATCCGTTGACAGGAATCCAATCGGACAGTGAGATGTTCGTTGCGGAAGATCAAATCAAGTGGAGCGGTTCAGTCGAGAACATCTCATATGAAGTGTTGTTTACCTTGACGGATGCAGGTATCTGGTTCTGGGATGTGAATTTGAATGGAACAGGAGTTGAGGTAGATCTCATTTATGGTCAGGATCTCGGATTAGCGGATCGTGGTGCTGTCCGTTCAAACGAAGCATATATGGCTCAATATACGGATCATACCGTTTATGAACATGACGAGCGCGGTTACGTCGTTTGCTCTCGCCAAAATCAACCACAAGGTACTGGTTTCCCTTACGTACAACAAGGATCCCTGAATAAAGTCAAAGGCTTTTCAACAGACGGGTTCCAATTCTTCGGTACATCTTACAGAGAGACGAATGAACCTAAAGCATTACACAAACCGATGTTGGCTAATGAAATCTACCAATATGAATTCGCGTATATCGCCTTGCAATCAGAACGCATTCAACTAAATGGAGAAGATCAGATTGTCTTTTATGGCATGTTTAAAGAAAACCATCCGGATGCGGTGACAGAGCTTGAATTTGAAGATGAATTGAATGCTACGTGGAATCGAATCGGCAATAAAGCTGCCACTACTTTCACAGAGGTGGACCACGTATCGCTTTCACCAAAGTTCGGAGCTCCACTACATACAGTAGAACTGTCTGAAGAGGACATAAACGAGCTATACCCGCACCGTAAACATGAGGAAATTGAGAACGGGAAACTTCTCTCCTTTTTCACCGATACACATGAACATGTCGTCTTGAAAGAAAAAGAAAAACTTGTTGAACGTCCGCATGGCCATATTCTCATGACGGGTCATAACGATCGATTGAAAGATGATGTCTTATCCACTACCTCTTACATGACAGGGGTGTTCAATTCACAGCTTGTTATCGGTAATACTTCCTTTAACAAGATGATGACGAATACTCGGAACGCTTTGAACATCTTGAAAACGTCTGGTCAAAGAATCTATATTGAGAAGGACGGAAAATTTCAACTGTTAGCGATGCCATCACTCTTTGAAATCGGGTTCAATTACACACGATGGTTCTACAAAACAGAAGACGACACAATCCTCATCACCAACTTCACTGCAGTAGACAAACCTGAAGTCCGTTTACAGGTTCAGTCTTCAAAAGGGAAGTCGTATCGATTTTTGCTAACGAACCAGGTGACGATGAACAATAATGAATACGAAGTTCCATTTGTTGTGGAACAAACGGGTCAAACGATCCTTTATACTTCCGATGAAAACGCCGACAACGCAAAGGTTTTCCCGGATCTAAGCTATCGTCTTCAATTGGATGGAGCGGAATTCTCACTGACAGATGAATCGATCTTCTCATCTGACTTCGAGGCCAACTCTGCTTCCCTTTCCGTTTTGGAGATAAGGGACACAAGTGATTGGACCGTTACAATTCACGGTTCATTGTACGGTGAAAATCTGGATTCTGCACCAAAGGACTTCAAACAGGAGACAGAAAAATACCGTCAATTTTTGGCGAAAGTAATGAACGGTTTCAAGCTCTCATCAGCGAAAGAAAAGAACAACCAGATTGAAAAGCTCAACACGCTTTCCTGGTGGTATACGCACAATATGCTCGTTCATTTTTCTGTCCCTCATGGACTTGAACAATATGGCGGAGCCGCTTGGGGGACAAGGGACGTTTGCCAGGGTCCGACCGAATATTTCTTGGCGACACAAAACTATGAGACTGTACGTGAAATCATCCACACTGTTTATTCCCATCAATTCGCCGAGGATGGCAGTTGGCCGCAGTGGTTCATGTTCGATAAGTACTTCAAGATCCAGGCCAATGAAAGCCACGGTGATATCATTGTCTGGCCGTTGAAGGTGGTCAGTGATTACATCCGCGCCACCGGAAACTACGATATTTTACAAACGAAAATGCCTTATACAAGGAAGCAAGGGTTTGAATTTACAGAGGATCAAGAGAGATTGTCCGACCATATCAGAAAACAGGTTTCCTATATCAAAGCGCATTTCTTACACGATACGTTCTTATCTTCCTATGACGATGGAGACTGGGACGATACTTTACAGCCTGCGAACGAACAATTGAAAAAATACTTAGTCAGTAGCTGGACGGTTGCCCTAACCTACCAAGTCATCCATCAGCTTTCGATTGCTTTGGAAAAGGTCGATCCTCAAGAAGCACAGGAAATGAAAGCATTGGCAACCGGTATCAAGAAAGACTTTGATCATCACTTGCTTCAATCGGATGTACTCCCTGGGTTCTTATACTTGGAAAACAAGGACAACCCGGAAAAGATGATTCATCCAACAGAATCCAAAACCGGAATCGACTACCGATTGATTCCGATGAATCGAAGCATCATCAGTGAACTTTTCACTCAGGAACAAGCTGAATCTCATTATCGTTTGATTAAAGACCACTTGTATTGTCCGGACGGCGTACGACTGATGAATCGGCCGGCTGTTTATTCAGGTGGAGTAAGTAAACAATTCAAACGTGCTGAGCAAGCTGCAAACTTCGGAAGAGAGATTGGACTGCAGTACGTTCATGCGCATATCCGCTTCATTGAAGCGATGGCGAAAATGGGACATGCTGAGGAAGTGTGGAAAGGGCTCGACGTTATTAATCCAATCGGCTTGAAAGAGGTCGTGCCGAACGCTGAATTACGACAAAGCAATACGTATTTCAGTAGTTCAGACGGGAAATTCAACACTCGATATGAGGCACAAGAACGCTTTGATGAGCTAAGGAAAGGCACAGTACCTGTCAAAGGTGGTTGGAGAATATATTCCAGCGGCCCTGGTATCTATATGAATCAACTGATCTCGAATGCGCTTGGCATCCGACAAGAGAATGGTAACCTGATAATTGATCCCGTTCTTACAGATGAACTGGATGGACTGACTTTAGAGTTTACCATTCTCAATCGCCCTGTGACTTTCGTTTATTACCTCAATAATATTGAGAAAAACGTTCTGGTGAACGGAACAAAAGTAGACAATAAAACTTGTTCCAATCGCTACCGCCAGGGTGGTTTCTCCATTCCTTTAAACGAGCTGGATCAATACCTTGCTGCAGCAGATAATCAGATTTCGATTCATTTGTAGTTAAGAAAAAGACTTGTTTCATTCATTGCGAGTAATAACAATCATTAGAATCTAAAAGGCTTTCCTTCGAAAAGGAAAGCCTTTTTTCATTCAACAGGGCTAGAGACCTCCTGTTCGTTCACTCGATCTATCTTTCCTGGACGGATACGTATTGCATCCCTTTGAGCAATCAGGCACAACTCTGCAGCTTTGAATGTATGGAATTGCTTCATCGCACTTTCCGTTCCATTCATGCAGTCCAGAATCAACTGACCGAAATAAGGAAAACCGACTTTTCCGCTTAAGGCAAAATGCTTTTCCCCTTCATGATTCACAAGGTAAAGGTGGTCGCCATCCTCTTCTCTTGCAATATCGACATATTTCCTCAACTCGATGTAGCCATCTGTCCCAAGAATAAGCGTACGCCCGTCTCCCCAGGTTCGGAGCCCGTCCGGAGTGAGCCAATCCACTCGAAAATAGTTCGTGGCACCATTATCCGCAATCAGAGAAGCATCACCGAAATCCTCCAGTTCAGGAAACTGCGGATGCTTGTAGTTCCCGATTTTACTATGGACGACTTGCGCATCTACTGCGCCTGTATAATAAAGGAACTGTTCAATTTGATGACTTCCGATATCACATAGGATTCCACCGTATTCTTCTCTGTTGAAAAACCATTCCGGTCGACTGTCTGTACTGATCCGATGAGGTCCCGTCCCTTGCACTTGTACGACGTTTCCGATTGCGCCTTCCTCAATGAGCTGTCCTGCAAAGACGGCACTTTCAACATGCAGCCGTTCGCTGTAATAGACCGCCCAGATCCGTCCGGTTTCAGCTGTCTTCCTTCGTGCAGCCTCTAGTTGAGCCAATGTGGTGAACGGGGTTTTATCGGTAAAATAATGCTTTCCAGCGTCCATTGCACGCAGACCGAGACCACAACGGTGCGAAGGAATGGCAGCTCCAGCAATCAATTGTACGGTCGGGTCCTGTAGGATTTCCTCTTCTGACGATGCTTGTTTGACTTGTGGATAGACCTTGCAAAACGCCTCCATTTTCTTCGGGTCTGGGTCGTAAACCCATTTGAGCGTCGCACCTGCCTCGGTCAAACCATTACACATCCCATAAATATGACCGTGGTCCAGGGCAACCGCAGCAAAGTTGAACTCCCCATCGCTTACGACAGGTTCACTTTTTCCTTCAGGCGCATAATTCATTCCATCCGTTTTCTGCATATAAGCCTCCTTATTGCTCTATATCCACTACACATCGAAAACCGATATTACCTGTTGAACTATCGGGAGAATTCGAGCTTCTAGCAGCGACACGATAACGATTACAGTACGATTTATGACAGAGATACGAGCCGCCTCTCATCGAACGGACATGCCCTCGATCGGGACCGTTTGGATTTTTGTTCGAGCTCGCAAGATGTACATTCGGGCTGAACCAATCCGAGCACCACTCCCAAACATTTCCGCAAACATTATAGAGTCCTAACCCGTTCGGCTCGTAAGCATCCACAGGTGCGGTACCGGCATGCCCATCCCTTACCGTATTTCGGTTCGGAAAGTCGCCTTGCCATATATTACATTGATGCTTTCCATCTACAATAAGCTCGTTCCCCCAAGCATAGAGGTTCTGCTCCAATCCTCCTCGGGCAGCGTATTCCCATTCCGCTTCTGTCGGAAGCCTCTTACCCGCCCAGTCTGCATAGGCTTTGGCATCATGCCATGACACGTGGATCACAGGATGATCCATACGATCACAGATATCTGAACCGGGACCTTCAGGCTGGTTCCAGGTCGCGCCACCAACTGCCAACCACCATGGAATATTCGGTACTCTTTGAGGGTTTGACGCCAACGCTTCTTCTGTTACAAATGTATGGAATACGAATGACCAGCCGAACTTTTCTGCCTCTGTTATATAACCTGTCTCAGTGATGAATTGCTGGAATTGTTCATTGGATACAGCATGAACATCGACATAAAACGGGTCAAGCACCACTTTCCGTGCTGGTCCTTCCCCGTCCTTCGGAAAGCCGACCTTGCTGTCCGTTCCCATTGTGAATGACCCACCTTCAAGAAGAACCATCCCTTTTAGCGAAGGCTCGTTTGTGGTTGTTTGAATGGTGCTTTGACTTTGTTGTTGATGTTTTCGCCCAGGTGCACAACAATTCTTCATACTTCTCCTCCCAATTCACTCATACTTTCCATCTCAATGTGCAAATGACTGGATAATGATCAGATGGATATTTTCCATCCACCGTACTTCGATCAACCTCCGTATTCAAGATCTTGATTGAAGGCGATGTAAAAATAAAATCAATCGGTTCCCCTTCCGTCCCACCAAGGAAACCATGAAAGGTTTTCCCCGGTGACCCGACGAAAGAGCTGTATGCATCCTTCAAATGGACCTTCCCTTCCAATAAGGAGGACTCCCCACGCAACTGGCGGATGACCGGATTGTCGGGATTGCTGTTGAAATCTCCTGTCAATAGGAACGGCATCCCTTCAAGAGGGCATTGTTCCTTCATCTTTTTAACGATTAAGCGAGCCCCTTGTTCTCGTGCCCATTGACTGATGTGATCCAAATGGGTATTGAAGTGCGTGAACGTTTTGGAAGGTTCCTTCTTGAAACAAAAGCGTCCCCACGTACAAATTCTGGGGAAATCACTATTCCAACTAATGCTGTTCGGAACTTCCGGATGTTCAGACAACCAGAACTGTCCAGAATCCACAGGTTCTAGTTCACGGTGTGCATAGAAAATTGCGCAAAATTCGTCCTCGTCACCACCTCGTCTTCCTTGTCCGATCCATCGATACTCAGATAAGTCCCTTTCCAGATCCTCGAGCATTGGACGTAACCCTTCCTGAATACCAATGATCAAAGGCTGATGCTTTTGGACCATACGCGTTACAGCTTGGACACGATGACCCCAGGCATTTTCCCCATCCTGAGGCAGATCCACCCGTATATTGAATGTCATCACTTTCATCTGAATCTTCCTTCTCACTTGTCTTATAAAGAAAGGATCAACCATCGAAACAGCTGATCCTTTTTTGTATGATGCGGCAATCTCTTTAAACGGTCTTCGAGATTTCATCCACTTCTGTCAATCGTTCAGCAAAGAAAGACATACCTCGTTTGAAAGCAGTCAATCCGTATAACATCGAGCTCCAGTCAATCAATGTAATCTTGGTAGGGTACCATCTGTTTTCAAGCTCCAAATGCCACCAGGAATAACGGTGTAACCCATACTGATAAGCGGCCCGAAGCTTCTTTTCATCCTCAGGATCATCCTTATTCTCATACTTGTCATATGGGAGATGGAGCTTATATAAAGCATATAGATCATGGATACCTGCAGGGTATACGGGTAAGAAGCCTGCTACGATATAGGCGGATGCGATATCTCCCGGCGAATTGTTGATCTGGTCTGCATGATAACCGCCATGCAGTCCATCATTCGGTCCAGCTCCATATCCCCATACGTACGAAGGAACATCATCAAGCTCTTTCCACTTCAACCGATCTGCCGTGCACGCATTTTTCAAGTATTCCTTATATACAGGACTCTTCGCATACTCCGGAACGAGAAAAAAAGGAAATTGATGGACGAAAGACGATAGGTACGATTGATGATTGCCATTCGTGTCGTTCAATACCGGAATATCACGGTACTTCACCTGTGGCAGCGTACTCAGCTGATCCTCAGCAAAATTCCCGTACCAAAGCGTCCGAATACCTTCATGCTCGGGTTGACCTAACAAAGCAAGGTAGGAGACCAATGCATACTCGTTGAAACAAGCGAGCGGAGCAGTACCGACCCCCTCCTTCACAATCATATTGATGACGCCTTGATCCTTATCGGCAATCACCACAGTCCAATTGATTTCACGCAAAAGTCGGTAAGCTCTTTCCTGGATCTCAGGTACCGTTTCTTTAAAATGATTTCCGGCAAAAAGGGCACCTGCGACCAATAGAGAAGTATCGATCGTCGATATTTCTGAATGGAGGTTTTCCCCTGTTTCCATATCTACGAAATGAGCGTAAAAGCCGGTAGAATCATCCCGAGCAGGCTTGCAACCATCGACCTCACCCATTACACACTTCAATGTGACGAGCGCTTTTTCAGCGGCCTGATCATCCCAGCCTTCCATGTCCGCAACACTCAGACCGATCAGTCCGACTCCTGTCGCTGCTATTGAACACCTGAAATCAGGATTGTCACCGAATGTCATGAACCCATCTGCATACAAACCTGTCTTTGGATGGCGTGAGGCGTCCAACAGCGCGTAGGCATCTACATATTGACGATCGAAAAATGCCCTTACTTCATCAGGTAGCTTCTTATAGACATTTGTAACTTCACTCATACCCTTCAGCCTCCTATACTCTTTCGTAAATGCGGTGGAATTGTTCATGCCGACCTTCCAACCGATCTGCTGCTTCATGACGGTCTTCTTTACGTAATTTATCGACATGCATGGAAAGCTCACCTCTCGTGTGATAAGGTCCTCCCTCATGGATGACATTCCACATCGGATCTGTCGGGTAGTCGGAAATCGCCATCTGTTCAGCTACCCATTCATCCAGCAGTACCATTCCACGTCCTACTATATCCGGTCTTTCTTCTGCCAGGTTGGTCGTTTCATGTGGGTCATTTTCGATATCAAACAACATCAGATCAGGGAAATCCTTCAATCCATCGTGGTACGTTCGAATCAGCATCCAGTTATCGAATCGCACAGAGCGTTGACAGCTCCAGGCAGCCTGACTGACAACAAGGTATGGTCTTCCGGCAGACTTCCCTTCCTTCAATGCCGGTAAGAAGCTGCGTCCATCCCACTTCCCGCGTTGTTTTCCGCCCGCCATTTCGACCAAAGTTGGTCCTAAATCCACCTGGTAATGGAACTCTTCGTCCACTTGACGACGGCGTATGCCTGGTCCAGACATGATCAGTGGAATTCGACTGGTGATATGATCTGCTGTCTGATGGTCTCCATAAACATTTAATTCTCCCTGGTTTTCACCATGATCGGCAGAAATGATGATCGTCGTTTCTTCAAGCACTCCCTGCTCTTCCAAGGCATTCAAAATCTTCCCGACATGGTCATCTACATATCGAATAGCCGTGTCATAGCCATCAATCCATCGTTTAAAGTCTGCACGTGATCGGATTTCTTGTGGAAGGTCCGGCCACTGATTGCCTGCGGGTACATTTCTAGCACTCATTGGTCCATAGCTTTCTTGATGTTGAGCGATGATGTCTTCCGTCAACCATTCTGGTGCTGGATCTTCTTTGAACGGATTACCGTAAGAAGCCGGTGTACGATATGGGGTATGTGGATCCCAGAAATTGAGGTACAACATCCAGTCATCTTTTTCAGTCGCACGACCATTGATCCACCTTAAAGCTTCCTTCGTTACATCATCTGCAGTCTCTCCCGCTTGCTTGTTCGTATCATGTACTTCCAGGAAACCTTCCAACACACTCCAGTTCGAGTGACGTCCCGGGAAAGGACTGATGATGGTTGTATGGAGTCCTTGCACTCTCAAAACGTCGACCCATGCTTGGTGCGGAGACTGGTGGTTGTTGAAAGCTCTGTTCGCCCCGACAGGGCGGTTGTCGGCTTCCAATCCTCCATGGTTGATCACCCCAGTATGGATACCGAATTGGGATTTGAACATGGCATTGCGTGACGGGGCACAAGGTGCATCCGATGCATAATAGTTGGTGAATGACGTCCCTCTTTCTGCAATTCGATCAATGTTTGGAGAGGTATTTCTGTGATAACCATAACAACCTAAATGGTCCGGTCGTAATGAATCAATGTCGATGTAAAGCACTCGCATGAATAATCTCCCTTTCTCATTTCGATTTTGTACAATTCATCATCTAATGAAATTGACGTTTCATCTTTCAACCAAACAGTAAAATGTAAACAAACCATTGATTTCTTATTGTTAATAATAGAAGATAACGCTTACAATGAACATAAACAAAACATACATACTTGTATGATTCATTAAATTTTTTATGGAGTGACAGTGATGAAAATCCATGGAGTCTATCATGATGTCGAGCCAACCTGGTCAACAGAACAATCACGGGGGCTGAATACGCTCGTCTATGTAACGGATGGAAAAGTCCGATATTCGCTTGATGGCAAAACGGTTGTGTTGGAAAAAGGAGATTTCTTATATATCCCTTCAAACGTCTACCGATCCTGGAAGAACGATGTGAACATATCTCACAAAAAATACACCGTTGTTTTTTCTTGGGAAGGTCATGCCCCCGATGGACTGGAAATTATCACCGAACAGAAAGAGGTATCTAGCTTTGAGCCTCGTCATACAGCTTATTTTGAACAACGGTTCGCTTTCCTTTTTGTCCAATGGCTAGGTCGAAGGACTTGTTACGAAATGCTAGCATGTAATGTCATCACCGAACTACTCCTACTCGTCCACCAGGAAAAAACGGAACGAAATGCTTCCCCGATTAAAGAACAGATTGTCAGGAAGATGCAAGAATACGTTCTTCATCATTTCAGACGGAACATTACGATTGAAGAACTTGCTTCCATTGCGGAAGTCACACCGAATTACGTAACCATATTGTTTAAAGAAGTCATTGGCGTCACGCCGATCCAATATCTACATCAGATTCGGATCAACACAGCTTGGAATCTACTGTCCGATACGCGTATGAGCATCCGGGAAGTTGCGGAGTACCTCGGTTACTGTGATCAATCCTATTTCAACCGCATGTTCAAGAAATGGATGGGGACAGCCCCGTCTAAGGTGAAGACAAATCCTATAGAATGAGGCAGAGGACATTGACGTCCTCTACTTTTATTATTTATGGGAAATCACCTGAACGATATGATCAGTTTATCATCGACTTTTGCATGTTTTCGTGAGGTGATCAGAGTTTGATCCCTTCGCTGCTCGATCAAGTAATCATCACTCTCATCAATATCGCGGTCTGTTGTAACGGAGATGACGTCTTCACTTTGTGTGAGACGGAACTCAATTGTACTCCCTGATGATTTTTGTATTTCCGCTGTTGAATAATTGATTTTCACATCTCCGATTGTCATGTTAATTGGTAGCATGACACCATCTTTACTTTGAAGTTCAATGGATCGACCATTGAAGAGTTCGTTTCCGTTTTCATATATAGAGAATGTCTTATCAAATCCATCCAGGTTCAAAAGATGAATGAAGCGCTCTCCTTCTTTATTAGCGGTCGATGTCATGAAGATTCCATGGAACTTACAGTCATGCTGAAGTGCTGCCTTCGTCCCAAGACTTTCTAGCATCTCTTTATAAAACTCAATTTGACAGTTATATACGGTCGCGATGACTGTTGCTTCCCCGTCCCCGACTTGAGTATGGAACCCGCAAACTTCATCCGATCCATAAACACGGAGGAACGGTTCGATTGCGCCTTGTATGTCGAATTCTTGTGCCATATGCGTCCTGATTTCCGGTCGGGATTCAGCCCGTCCTACACCATAAACCGAAAGCGCAAAGTGTGCATCGCCGCTTCTGACCGCTTTATGTTTTACCCCGAGCGCTTCAGCAAGGATCGTACAAGGTTTGGCCTCTAAATCATAGTTGGGGACTTGACCGTATAACATGATGCGGCCTCCCACGTTCATATAGTCGACAAGCTTTTGCTGGACAGTCCGGTCCAAATAAAGGGCAGAAGCCAACACTAAAACCGGGGTGGCTTTTGGATCCAACGGTTTGTTCTGGATGTCCACCGAGCCGAATCGGTATCCGGCAAGAAGCATCGCCCTGGCTAGGTTCTCCCATGCAGCAGGAGCTCGGTTCGCCTCAATGTTCTGGTACATTTCCCGCATTTGTTCACTTTCAGGATATCGGGATTCCGTCATGAAGTAATCCGGTATGAAAGCGAAGGAAACATTATCATGCTCTTCTTCCATGACCGCTAGCTTGTCCGCAACAGCCATCATCGTCCTAGTTGCTCTCGCCATCCTCGGGAACGTATAGTTCAACTCACCTTCCGGGCTGACTGGGGCCGCGAAACCATGACGTTCACCTGTATGAGCGATCCGATCGTTTCCATCGTCGAACGTTTCATCAAGCCGATAGTTCCTGCCACCTGTAAAAAGATAATAGTTGATCATTCGATTTCCTTGCGCGATACACATCCGGATCTTAAAATCCGCAGCGGATGGATCATATCTGCCACTATGTGTTTCACCGAAATTTCCATCACCGCAATTGAATTCGACTGATGTAAGTGGCTGATCTGGATTGTGAACTGCATCCATGAAGCCGTTAATCAAATAGAGATCTTGGAACGTCCCCATCGTCAGATCGCCAAAATAGATATCTGAGCCGGAAATATAACCCGGAGCCTGCGTATAGCTTTCATATAATTGACTGATTCCAATCGGATAGGTCAAAGCACGACCACCACCGGTTCCGTGGATGTTGACGACGAAAGGGACATCCTTCACACCAAATTCTTCAGCGTAGCCTCGAAGGGTTGCAACATACCGCGCAAAACGATTACGCATGTAATACCCTAAATCGAGATGAAGGGAAGGCGCATAATTTTCCTTCGGAGATCGAATCGCCCCACTACGGACAGTCTCATTGTCCAGGTCGAATGGATATCGCTGCTCGAGTTGACCCACATCATACTGCTCCTTCAACCATCTAGTAAAATCCTCAAGGACAACATCTGTCAGATCCGGACTATTGCTGACCCAGGAAAGCATTCCGATTTCATTATCAAGCTGTACCCCGATGATATTCCCACCGTTCGGATATAATCTCGGAGCAATCACCTCCATGACCGCTTCGAACCATTTACGCGTTTCTGCTAAAAAACCTGGTGCAAGATAATCCAATGTTTTGGCAAGGACCTGCCTTCCGTCCCATGTAACCGGAACGATGTCAGGGTGCTTGTCCATGACCCAGTGTGGAATTCCTTCATTTTTCATCTCCGCCATAATGAATGGACCTGGGCGGACGAAGAAGTAAAGATCATTTTTTTCACACAAATCGATAAAGCCTGCAAGATCCAGCTCTGGTCTTGTTTGACCATGCAGTTCAATTGCACCTTCCTGCGGTTCATGACATAGCCATGGCACATAGGAAGCTACCGCGTTACAGCCTGCTGACTTCAACTTATCCAGTCGATCTTGCCACTCCTCTGGACTGAGCCGATAATAATGGATTTCACCACACATGATAAGCTGTGGTTCCCCATCTATGAGGATTTGTTTGTTCTTTGTTTCAATCAATTCGTTCCCCTCCCGATCTGAATCTTCATGCTTCATTACTCTCTTGCATCCTTCGGTCAATTTTTAAAAACATATGCTGTGTGATCCATGTCAGGTAAAGTGCAATCAAACTTCCTCCAAAAAACGGGATGAGTGTCGGTAATAAGACCATGATCAACCCGATAGCCCCGCTTCCTAATAACGCAATGACGCTTTTCAACGGATGCAACATCGAAATGAAGACCGCATTCCGGAAAAGATGCAGGATCGAGATCTTATAGTGGGCAAACACCGGAAAAATC
Organism: Pseudalkalibacillus sp. Hm43; assembly: GCF_051842935.1. GTDB lineage: Bacteria > Bacillota > Bacilli > Bacillales > Fictibacillaceae > Pseudalkalibacillus. The sequence goes on from NZ_JBPXRR010000001.1 coordinate 2,586,274, forward strand.
ATCATCAAAATCAATGCATAGACGAATACGAGCATGATCGTAAAGGATTTCAATAAGAAAAACAGGGTTGAATTGGAGGATGCAAAGTACATATAGTCCAAATATAAAATGACGCCTAGAACGAGCATGATCCATCCGAATCCATTGGTTCGCTTGAAATCAGCTTTATACGTTTCCCAGAAGAGAGGAAGGACTGAGAAATCATCGTCCTTGCGCACCCACCGCCTGACCAAAGAGAACATCGCAGACGTAGCCGGAAATATCCCAAAAAAGAACACGCCCAGTAATGTAAAACCGAGCCAAAGTAAATTGACATACGCAAGCCTGGTGATCCATTCAAATAGAATAAAAAGCTTACCTTTGATACCAGATGTTTTCATACAACCATTCCGATCCATTTCTATCTTTGTTTGTTTTCATCAACCTGTAATCGTTTCTCTAGACCGCTTGATTACAAGTGTTGTCGGTTCACTGATGTCGGTGAATCGTATTGTTCCGTGTTCTTCAGCAGCATTCGGGTCAACCAGCCAATCGTTAGAAGCTCTCAATTTCAATACTCCAATTGGACCAATAGGCGTTACGGTGATCTCAAACTGATCATCTGATTCATTGAGGTTCGTCAGTTCCAATGTGGTGTAATCAATCGTCAATCCATCTGCTAACGCATAGTTCCGCAAGTATATGGCTGATGAACGAGGTGGTAATTCAATCGTTTCTCCATCAAACAAAGGCTCGGCATTTTCGTAAATGACGGCGGCTTGATCCATTTCATCGTAATTGCTGACAAACACGAATGACTCATGTCCATTCGTCCGTTCAACGATTGATAAATCGGGATTTGTAGCGTGCAGATGCACTGAAATCTCCATCTTTTCTGCAATCTTCCGGATTACATCCAGTTGGTAGCTGTAATCGTGTCCGATCGCGATTCCAAATACGAGGATTTCTCCTTTTCCGGCTGTTTTCTTGTAAGCAGCCACTTCTTTTCCACCTGTTCTGGTGAATGACGCAAGCGCCTCCCCTTCAAATGAAGTGAAACGCAGACGCTGCTTGATGTTGACCGCATCTATGTCAAGGACATCGAGATAATCCTGATGACCTCCAACCACTTCCCATTCACCAAGATCGAGTTCATCGGCAAGGAGACGGCACGAATTCCCAAGTCGATCTTCGGATGGAAGTTCTGGATATATGATCAGTTTCCCGCCTTTGCGTACATAGTCAGCGAGCCGCTTTTGCAAACCTGCATCCATCTTTTTCGTGGAGAACACCCATAAGGACGGAACCTCCTCAACCGATATCTCCTTCAAGAGGTCCAATGCTTCGAATTGGATGTTCGCTGCTGTCAGTAAACGGAGGATTCCATCAAAGGAAAACCCTTCTCGTTTGCCGATCAATTCCCCTAGAAGCCCTTGGTCACGAGGTTCGACCACCTCGGTCATGTAATCATCGGGGTTGAATCCTACGTGAGTATGTATCTTTTTCGGACAATCAAGCAAACGTATTCCAACCGTGCGGAATACATTCCCGAGATGTTGTGCTTTTTCATAATTAGGACGGCATTCGCCTTTTGAATCAATAGGTGCCTGCCATTCATGACGTCTCCCGAACAATCCGATGTTCTCGTAGTTTTCACCTGCGACGAACATATAGTAATTCAAGGCATTCATCCCATGTGCGACACATGTTCGCGTGTTCAAATCCAAGTCCTGTGGATAAAGTCGGGGACGGTCGGCTAATCTTCCTGATTGGAATTCAGCTGAAAAGACCGGCTGATCCGCGTTTGAGATGGCTCTTGTAAACGTGGTCGCGAGTACCAGGTCATGGTAGTTGTCATATCCGATGTGTCCCGGGTAAAAGTCGCCAGCAATGACAACGTCCTCAAATTCTGCAGTTTGATAAAGCTGAGATAAGCCGATCGGATAGTCTGTCCCTCTGCTGTAGATCGAATAATCTTTGAATCCATGAACATTGATGATGAAAGGGACCGTAATGCCTGTCTCTTTCGCGAATCCTCTCAAGTCACTTGTATAATCCTTGATATACGCTCTTCTGAATTCGCTCCATTCATAATGGAATGAAGGATAATCATCAGGCAGTCCAGCTTCAAATTTTCCAATGAACGCAGAAAAGGTCGGCTCTTTCAGTTGGTGATCTTTGTTGAAATGGTCAATCGTCCCGTATTTCTTTTCTAAGTAAGTCCCGAAATGTTCGAGTGTATCCGGGTTGTAGTCGCTCGTATTGGTCACCCAATGGAACATCCCGATTTCATTACAGAGCTGATACATGATGATCGAACCACCATTATCGATTTGTTGAGGTCGAATCACCTCGTTCACTTTTTCATACCATTTTTTCGTCTTTTCGAGGAAAGTGGGATGACGATACGAAACGACTCGCGTCGGATGTTCCGAGCGATCCCGTTTCTTAGCGACCAACTCTGGGTATGTATCCAGCAACCAGTTCGGCACGCCATGAAAACGCACTTCTGCCATCACATAAGGTCCAGGTCGGACAATGCAATACAACCCCATTTCCTTGACGAGTTCCAGGAACGATTTCAAATCACGTTCACCACGTGTTTCACCGCTCAGGTCATAGACCCCCTCTTCTATTTCGTGCCACACCCACGGCACGTATGTACTGACGAGATTGCAACCTGCTTCAATCAATTTTTGAAGGCGATCTTTCCACTCCCCTTTCGGAACACGGTAATAATGCAATTCTCCACCGTAAAGAAATTCTTCTTTTCCATTGATGATAAATTTCTGTTGTTTCATTTGAACGGTCATTAATGGTTTCCTCCTCTGGTTCCTATCCAGTGAACCACTGTGGTCACTCATTTTTTCAGTACAGGTTTCAGTTGTTCTGCCATCCGATTCAAGTGATTAAGACTGGTTTGCAAGCTGTCCAACGGATGTCCTGGGCATTCATCCTGCTCGACTGCATACCATTCGACACCGTTCTGTTCTCCCCATACGAGGATCGGCTTGAAGTCGATTGCTCCGGTTCCAACTTCCGCAAAGGATTGTGCTTCATCCTTGGACATATCCTTCAGGTGAATGATGGGCATCCGACCGCTATAGGCTTTGATAAACTCTAACGGATCGTGTCCCGCTTTCTGAATCCAATACGTATCGATTTCCGCTAAAACTTGATTGTCCTGGGTTGGGTCAAGCATGAATTTAAGTGCAGACTGTCCATCAATGGTCGTTTCGAATTCGAAATCATGGTTGTGATAACTGATCCGATAGCCATCCTCCTTGAGCTTGTTTGCAATCTCATTCAAATCCCGTCGGATTGACTGGTAGCTTTCCGAGTTTCGCATTTCAGGAGGAACATACGGACATACGAGATCTTTTGTCTGAAAAGCTTCAGCCTCCTCGACAACAGATTGGAGATCCCCCCTTAGTCGGTCGAGTCCCACATGCATACCAGCAGCTTTCAGTCCTGTTTCTTGTAAAACCGACGCAACCTCTTCTTTCGAAAATCCGAACAATCCACTGATCTGGACACCTGACCATCCCATTTTCTTGAGTTCTCTCAACACGCCTGGAAAATCATCCTGCAATTGATCACGCAACGTATACAATTGAGCCGCAAATTTTTCCCTCATTATGAAAACTCCTTTTGATTTTCTGTGAATCTGATCACTTCTGGGGTTAATCTATTCACTTCCGTGGTTATTCTGATCACTTCCCGTGACAATCTGTTCACTTCGCGCGATAATCTGTTCACTTCAATGCTACACACCAATTCTCGCCCTCAATAAGTGCCTTTCACATCCAGGGTTTTATCTTCAGCTTGATTTTCGTCGTAAGAAGAGTGCGCGATCCGATCTTTCAGCTTTTCATAATACAACTCTTCATCTATCGGAAGGTCGACCCAGGAATCCGTCCATGTCGATAGGTGCATGGCGTTTGAGATCGACAACCCTTTGATACCTTCATCCCCTGGTGAGATTAAAGGTCTGCCAAATAAAATAGTCTCGATCCAATTCGTAATGATGCCGCCGTGTCCAGACTCCACGCCGTGGACAGGGATTTCGCATTTCCAATTTTCAGGCAGTCCGAAACCGCCTTTCCATTCCTGGTTGAACTGACTCTCTGGTACGCGATTCCTCCAAAACGTGATCCGGTTATCTTCCACCACAAGCTTCCCTCGATCTCCGTAGATCTCAAATCGATTCGTCTCTGGCGCCATTCCGGTTGAGGTCACGAACAACCCTGTCGCGCCGTTTTCATATTCCACATAGGCCGTTACATCATCTTCGACTTCGACGTTACGATATTTTCCAAAGTTACAAAACGAACGGACGCGCGTCGGCATCATTCCTGTCACCCACTGCCAGAGATCAAGCTGGTGAGGACACTGGTTGATGAGCACACCGCCTCCTTCACCTGCCCAGGTCGCACGCCAGGAGCCAGAGTCATAATAGCTCTGCGAACGATACCAATCAATGATCCAAACGGTTCGTCTGATTTCTCCCAGCTCTCCGGTGAGCACCAGATCTCTTACCTTTTGAAATACCGGGTTCGTTCGCTGGTTGTACATGATCGAGAACACTTTACCAGCATCAGAAGCAGCTTCATTCATTTGCCTGACTTGTTTCGTATACACGCCTGCCGGTTTTTCGCAGAGAACATGCAGTCCCTTCTCAAATGCATTGATAGCTATATCAGAATGTTGATAATGCGGAGTCGCGATAATGACACCATCGACTCGATCAGAGGCAATCAACTCATCTGGGGTTTGATAGACACTTACATCGTTTCCAAGGTGTTCTAATGCCCAATTGCGACGGTCTTCCCTTACATCGCATACAGCCGTCAGTTGTGCTCCCTTGACCTGATGATTCAATAACATCGTGGAATGTTCGGTTCCCATGTTTCCGATTCCGATGATCCCTACTCGAACGTTTTGCATAATCTCGACCTCCTAAACTAGTTTCGTTCACTGGATTCGAATCGTTTCATTTTTCATAAAAATAAAAGCGAGTTTCTATGTCCTAGATTAGATGGTTACTCTCCGGTGATCCCGGTTTTATCCAGCACTTCAACGAACCATTTCTGCGCGAACATATAGAGTACAAGCAATGGAAGGATGACCAATACAGTACCTGCGAACTTGATAGATTCATTGATGTCGGCACCACTACCCTCTCCACCCGCAGAGGAATACAGCGCTTTGAAAGAATCGTTGAATTCCTTCAATTTCAATGGCAATGTCGACATGCTGTCCCCTAAATAGAGGGATGCTGTATACGTCTCGTTCCAATGCCACACGAGCGAAAATAAGAACACGACGACCAAAGCCGGGATGGAAATCGGCAGGATGATCCGAAAGAAGATGGTCAGATAGTTCGCCCCATCCAATTGTGCTGATTCATCCAGAACTTGAGGAATCGACTTGAAAAATTGCGTATAGATGAGGATGAACAACGCACTCTTAATCCCTCCTGCAAATATGGCCGGTAAAATGAATGGGAGCGGAGTCCCGAGCATTCCATATTGTTCAAACATGAGAAACATGGGAATCATGACAATCTGCGTCGGGATGATGAAGGTCAAAAGCATCAACCCGAAAAGGATGTTCTTACCTGGAAACTTGAATCTTGCGAATCCGAATCCTACGATTGCACACGAAACCATTTGCGCGATAGCCGGCAGAACCGAATTCAGAAGTGATGTCAAAAAGGTTTTTGGAAATTCAAGAACATGCCATGCCTTTATGAAATTCTCAAAATACAATTCTTTCGGAATCCACAATACCGTAGGGTCGAGTAAGTCTTGTAAACTCTTGAAGCTTTGGGAAACCATGAAGAGAATCGGATACAGGTAGATGAACCCTACACTGATCAAAAGCGCATAGATGAAGACTTTAAAAACAAGACCATCGTTACCTTGCATTCCGAGCAACCATTTTTTCAATCGTGTTCCAACCGTATTCACTTTTCTTAAAACCGTTTTATTTGTGGCATATTCCAGTTTCATATGGTGTCCACATCCTACTTGGTTAAGATTTTTTGAATTCCAATCTTTCTTTTCTTGTAAAAAGGAAAATCGAGACGAGCAAAATGACAAAGATGATCATGAAATAGATCCATGACAATGCTGTTGCATAGCCGAATCCTGTCTCCACCTTGAACATGTTCTCCTTGATCAACACAATGACGTTGTTCAACGAATTCGTCGAAAGGTCAACAGTCGTATAAATGATGTTCACAAGAATGAAAGGCTTGATGCTCGGCAGCGTGATCTTCCAAAAGATTTCCCACGGGGATGCCCCGTCAATGGCTGCTGCCTCATAAATTTGTTTGTTCACTTTCTGTAATCCAGCTAAAAAGATCAAAATCTGGACACCGGAGTACCAGAGGATGATGATCAACTGCTCGATGACTTTTATGATCGGTGCGGCCCATGAAGGACTCAGATTCGCATCGAGAAAGTCGATGATGCCATACCGCTCAATGATCGGTATCGTCGCAGCTCCCTGAGCGAACAATTCATTGACGACTTCACCGCTCGTAATGATGACCGGAAGGAAAAAGATCGCTCTGAAAAGTCCTTTCCCCCGGATCGGCTGATTGATCATCAATGCGACAATGAGCGAAAAGACGATGACAATCGGTATCAGTAAAACAACCGACTTCAAGAACATGATCAGTTCCTCCAGAAAATGAGGATCGGATAAGAAGGCAAACTTATAGTTTTCCCATTTTAAGAAAGTCGTTTCGATACCAGATGCCGTCACATAGACTTTGTTGAAGCTCATGAACAAGGAGTAGAATAACGGATACGCCATGAATAAAGCGAAGCCGATCAACCATGGCAGGATGAACATGTATCCTGTGAAGTATTCTCTCGTCCTTCGATTGAACGATGGCATTTTCACTTCATTCCCCTCCTTTAATGATGGTGTAGTCCATGGCTCCGACCGTGTGACCATTTACGTCCATTTCTTTCGAGTTGTAATTGACGACGATCTGCACGCCATTGGAGTAGGTCACTTCGACGACGCCTAATTCAATGACCTTCCGATCCTCGATCACCGCGTCTTGCACCTTTTTCAATGCCTTATTGACCAGTTCGTACTGTTCAACTATGTCTCCCTTCCAATCTTCAAACGAAGACGTGAACAAATATTTAGAAGGGGTATTCTGCAATTTCCACGATGGTTCGTGTGTCAAATAGAACGATGGGTATGCCCCATACTCGATCATCCGTAACAATTGCTTCTGAGGATCCGCATGAAAATTAGAAAATGTCGTGTAATAATCGATGGATCCATGAAGGACGATTTGAAGAAATGGGACTGAATCCGTTTCATAGACGAAACGGGACGAACTCATCGGAACACTGAATATTTCATCACTGTATTGGAACATATAGTCGTTCGGTTGATAGAACGATACATTTTCCATCTGTTTTGAGAAGGCTTCAGCCAACGACTGATATAGTAGAACCGATTCCTCTCTGGAGAGTCGGCTTTCAGCATGATGGTTGGAGAATAGAAGAGACCCTGTATCCTCGATGGAGACGGCTTCTATCTTTAATTCTTTGAACCGTTCCACATCATCTACTGCCAATTCCGAAGCTTTTTCCGGATTGATATAATTGATTTTCAGGTCTTCAAACTTTTCATCGACCAGGCTGTTGGCGAAGGAATATTCCAGAATCCGGTTGCTGATCCGTCTTACCCCGTCCACTTTCACATCTAAGTCATCCTGATTTCCGAATGCCTTCGTGTAATTCGTATAAAGATAAAGCGGAATCCCTTTTTCATCTAAAAGATTTTTCAAATCTTTCAATCTCTCATCCCCGCCAAGCTCATCTTCAACAGGGAATTTCGCCGGATTTGAACCCGTCAATCCGCCCTTGTTCCAACCTCGATAAACCGTTGTCATATTTTGAACACCCGATGCTGACAATTCGTTGATGATGCTCTTCGCTTGATCGAATGTTGTCATAGGAACGAGGTGATCCCCAATCAGTCCTGGTTCCATCTCTCCGCCAAGAAACTCGATCCGAACAGGAACATCTTGATCTGTACGATCTTTTCCATCTAAGGAAATCTGCTTGTCTTCCTCAAGGTAAGTTCGGTATTTTTTTGCCATTCCTACGTAATCGGCGTTCTCATCAGACAAAAACTCATACCGGATTTGCTTATCCTCGTGAAGTCGTTCCTTTTGGTAGGTATTGATTCCACCCATACTTTTACTCGTTGGCTGAAAGTACGGATAACGGACGATGAACCTTGGAGAAAGCCAGTTGAAATCTGTGTTGACGCCGCTCGGATAGGCAACGATTTCCGCATTGAACTGCCCTTTTTCCACCACACCGAGGAATCCATTCTTGTTCACGCCATGCACCATTCCAAAGACCGGGACGGAAATCGGCTGCGGTTCTACTTCGAAATCTCCTTTCGACTCGACCGCCTCATCCTTTCCATAGATTTTGCCGATGAACGGGTTTTCAAATTGTGGATGTTCGGCTTGATATCGAATAAGCGCACCGCTTCCATCCGGAATGAACATGTATCCCGGTATATCTTCTTTCTTCACAGCACCAAGGAAAGGATATAGCTGCACAGATGCAATCTTTTGATCGGCGTTTTCCTTGAAAGACTGATCCGGCAGTTGAACGACGAGTGCATCTCCATCCAAAGAAACTTCCATGGACAGGTCCACTTTTACTGATTCCAAACTGAAGTCAGCTATGAAGCCATTATCCGTCTTTTCAAATCGTTTGACCGCTCCTTCTAGAGATACATAGCTTCCGCTTTTCAGCATGTTATCTTTGTTAAAATACTGGACGACGATGGGTGAGGTAACTGTTGCCGCCCATTCACTATTCAGCTGTGTATCCTTTAGAGCTTCCTGATCAGGAACAGAGCTCCAGATGTAGCCTGTTTTCTTGTTTTTGATCATGATGTTCAGCTCTTTCGGAGAGACATAAAGTTCAAGTCCCTCACTCTCAGCTGCCATTTCATACCCACTCGGTATCTCTTTGACAGGGAGTTCCCCTTCCTGCTCTATCTCAGGTTGAGTGAAGTCATTTCCTTTGAATTGAAAAGTGCTATGTGTGATTTCTTCGTCTATTTTTTCTTGTTTGTTCTTCTTATTTTCCTCACTATAGCCAATTTGATAGGTTATCAAGATCATCAAGAAGAGGCTTCCAAGTAAGATGACCATTTTCTTTTTAGTAGACACGAAGCTTCACCTCTTGGAAAATAGAGTACACAAAATCAACCACCTGATTGGAGAGTCCGAATAAGATGAAGGAGATGATCCCCAACACAAGCATGCCAGCTGCACTTAGCACCATATTTTTGACCGTCTGTCCGATCTCATAGGAATGGATCTCCTTCACCATCATGAATAGAAGAAATCCGCTCCATAGAAAAATCGCTTTCTTCGAAAAGTCGTAGAGGACGAACTCCATGTTCGTCAGCCCTTTCGACATGACAGTAAGTGGGATGGAGAATACGAGATAAGGGCTTAATGCATAAACGGTACCGACATACACATTTTTGAATCGACCTATGCCATCGTTGATCGTACTGATCAAATAGTTACAGATGACCCATGCCAGCAATGGAATATAGATTTTATACAGTTCTGTCAGTATGTTCACCCTTTTGGTGTCCACATCACTGAACAAGGTGTTCGTTTCAAAAATGGCAAAAACATGAGCTACGAACAAAAACATCAATAACAAAGTCGCTGATAGAACAGAAGCTTTATTTTGTTTTTTCAGCTCGTAATATCCATCAATCGGATGCCTTAGCATGCGGAAAACGTGGAACAATTGTGCAATGATCTCAATCTGTCTGAACCTCTGCCAAAGGCCCACTATCCGACTGCCGAATCCGAATTTCCTGTACAGGCGTTTCAAAAGGAAAATGCCCAGTGAAACGAGGACGATTGCGATCATGACTGAAGAGACATTCTCCATCAACCAATTTCTCCGAATTTCCCAATAGGCCTCAGAAAGACTTTGTTCATTTCCTGACAACCGGAATTCTTCAAGTGCTTTCTCGTAATCTCCCTTTTTGAATGCGGCTTTACCGATCCCATTGTGCGCAAGTGAAAACATACTGTTACGCTTCAGAACTTCATTCCAGTAGTTCTCACTTTCCAGATACTTACCATCCGAATTAAGGGATATCGCGTTATGAATGAGGTTCGTAAATTCCGTCGGTTTCAAAATTTGAATGTTGCTTTGTTTCTTATCTAATATGAATAATCTGCGATCGGAAGATACCGCGATTCCGGAAGGCGCTTTGAACAAACCTAGTCTCTGATTGCCTGTATTAAGGCCCCCGAAGACGAATAGAAGATTACCATCCGGATCGTACTCGAAGATATAGCCAAGGTTGGAATCCACCGCAAAAATATTTTTATCTTGATCGACTGTCAGGTCCGTAATACTCTTGGAGGAACTCACTTCCGGGAGAAGATTTTTACCGGCCACGTTCAGCTTTTTGATCGTTTCCGTTTCCAATCCTGCCGTACTTGTATAGATGAGGCCTTCATCATCAATTGCAACATTCGTTGCGGATGGGGGATATTTCTTCATCAATTGACTATATTGTGTATCTGTATATAGGAGCTTTTGCAGCTGACGGACAAAGTCAAAGCTCGTCTGATTCCCTCCATAATATCCAAGGAAGTCTCCATCCGGCCCTAGCTGGATCAGCCCCTGTGTTGAGCCATCGCCGACCATATAGACATTTTTCTGTTTGTCTACAATGACTTTGGTTGGATTGAAACGACTCTTTTTTCCATAAATGACGGAATCCGGCTTCTCATATTCAAAAGCAACGGATCCATCCTTATTGAATTTAAAAACCTTCTTTTTTTGATAGTCCGCTACATAGATCGAGCCATCTTCATCCACATGAACGCCTGTTGGTTTGGAAAGAATCTCTTCTCCCACAGTCCGTTCATAATTTCCGAACGAATCAAAAATGACGATTCTTGAATTACCTGTATCTGCCACATAAATCGTGTCATCCTGATCGATGAAGATATCTTCAGGTTGAAACAATGGATCGCTTTCTCCTGCAGCGACATCGGATTCACTCGGTTCAATGTCGTAACCATCGATGGACCCGATCGGTTGATACGCTGTCTGGGTATAGATCGGATAGCCATCTTTATCGAATGTATAGGTGATAAAAGGTGCTTCAGCAGATGCCGGTATTGTGCCAAACAGCACAACAGCAACCGTCATCAGAAGCATCATGATCTTGAGCCGCGCCATTATGTACCTCCTCCATTACTTCAATCCTGAATGCGCCATCGTATCAATTACTTTACTCTGCATGAGTAAGAAGATGATGAGGTTCGGTAAGAACATGAGAGCAGCAGCTGCTGCCGCCATTCCCTGGCCAGCGACTTGATTATCGTTCCCCATATTCCCTGCTAATGTGCTCATATAGAAGGCGAAGGTTTTCAAGCTTTCATTATTCATATAGATCTCAGAAGTTTCCGTATTGTTCCACGCCATTTGGAAAGCAAGGATGGCGACCGTCGCAATTGCAGGCGTGACCATCGGAAGGACGATTTTCCTGAATATATAAAAATTGCTGGCACCATCCACTCTTGCCGCTTCAATCAATGCATCCGGAATCTGATCGATGAATTGTTTGATCAGAAATAGTCCTACCGGCATGGCGAGTACGGGCAAAACATGCCCGAACATATTGTCCGTCAGACCGATTCCATCGATGATGAAGTACCTCGGAATCGCAACCGCTGCTGGAACGAACATCAAAGCGATGATGTTCGCCTCAAAGATCACTTTCTTCAATTTGAAATCCAGTTTGGACAAGGCAAAACCAGCCATTGCACTGATAATGACACTCGCAAACACGATTCCAACGGATATGATGATACTGTTGAATAAGTATCGGGTCATCGGAATGACCGTCACACTCGTCTCTTTAAACAAATCCCCGAAGTTCTGCAACGTCGGTTTTTCGACGAAAAATCTCGGTGGATATAGAAAGAGCTCATCAATCGGTTTTAAAGCCTGTGAAAAGATGAAGATGATTGGCAGTGCCATAAAAATGGACAACGGGATCAAAAATAGGAAGAACTTCGATTGACTGATATTGAATTTCTCAGGATTGATTTTCGTCCCTTGGAATGAAGCCATACAGATTCCCCCTTTCTATGTTGATGAAGGTCAATGCTAAGTTAGTCCTTTTCACCGAACAAGCGCCAACAGAACCTGGATACACCATAAACAAATATGAGAAGGACGAGTGAAATGGCAGATGCATATCCCATGTCAAAACGGATGAATCCATGGTCCGCGATGTGTGTCAGAATCAACTGACCCGAATATTGTGGAGTAGGATTCGATCCAGAAAGCTGCACGGCTATGTCACCGGCCTGGAATGTCTGGACGACCGCCATTACCGCACCGAACAACATTTGCGGCTTCATCTGTGGAATCGTGATATACCAGATCTCCTGGAACCGGTTCCTCATTCCATCAATATAAGCTGCCTCATACAACTCCCGATCGACATTCAGGATACCTGCCAACATGGCCAGGAATCCGACGCCCATACTGTTCCAAAGGGATACGAGGATCATGATGGTCATAAGATGTGCTGGAGATTGCAGCCATTGAATCGGTTCATTGATGAAACCGATATGGATCAATATACTGTTCAAATATCCGGCACGATCTCCACTGAACAGGATGAGCCATACAACGGACATGGCTACCCCAGCCGTCATGGAAGGGGAGTAGATCGCAAGCGTTAAAATCGTTCTCGGTTTCTTCGGGATCTGAGCAAGCATCCACGCCAGGAAAAAGGCAAGGACATACCCTCCGACACCGACAATCAAGGCGAACTGGAAGGTATTCGGCAAGACGTGCATCATGAACACGTTGTCTTGCGTAATCAAGTTCACGAAGTTTTTGAGTCCCACGAATTCCGGAGGCTGAATCGTATTGAAATAGGTGAACGCAAAATACGCTGCAACAATGACAGGTATGACGATGAACAATGAAAAGACAATCAAGAAAGGGGCGACGAATCCTAAGGCACTCAATTCCTTTTTGACCGCTTCCCACCATACCGCTGCCCGACTATTCGTCTTTGATCGGATGTTGACGTTCTGCTCTGTATTGGTTACCGGTTTCACGTGCCTCCCCCTTTGACTGTATTTTTTCGATTGTAGGGACTTCTAGTTCTTCGACCACTTTTCCATTCTTGATAAAACCAAACTCTTCAAGCTTCTTCCGCATTTCTCGATTGGTCGTAATGACTGCATCTTCAATCGCTTTTCGTTCGTTCTCGCCCTCGAATACGACTTTATTCCAGGCGTTGCTGATTTCCCGCTCAAGCATGTAATCACCAGGCACATGCGGGATATCCCTCAACCAATCCCATTGGTCCTTGATGACCTTCAAATCCTCATCCGGCCATGGCAGTTCACTCAGGGCTTCAACATTGGACGTATTCCATCTGAATTCTGTACCATAAATCGTCTCGATCAAATTTCCGAATTCAGATTGTGTATTTTTCGACGTCCACCATTTGATGAATTCCCAGGCGTTTTGCTTTTTCTCACTGCTGTCGAACATGATGACACCTTTCCCGGTTCCTGGTGCCCATCGGACGACTTCACCTTCTTCATTTTTCACGCCTGGATAAGGGGCGATTCCCCACCAGCCTTGAAGCTCAGGAGCAGCAGCCGTGATTTTGACGTAATTATCGAAATCAGCAATCCCGATCGGAAGATCTCCTTGCCTGAAATGACTGTAAAAGTTCGGAACCTGAAGCGGCATGCTGTAAATCGTGAACAGATTCGTCATCTGTTTGAAGCCTTTCAATGCAGCATCGCTCCCTATCGCTGTACTCATTCCATCCTCATTGAACAGCTCTCCACCATGCTGGTAGATATATGGGACGGTCACAGCCGGCTCTTTAAGACCACCTTGTCCGGCAATCGGTACATAGAAGTTCATTCCGAACCTTTGGAGTTTCGGGAGCATTTTTTGCACGTCTTCCCACGTGTCTGGCACTTTCATATCAAGTGCCTGCAAGATATCCTTCCGATAGAACAACACATAAAATTCTTGTGTTTCTGGTAAGGCGTAAGTCCCTTCGTCGTACATGAACGGGAGAAGTGCCCCAGGTGAAAAGCGTTCAATGACTTGATCGTAGTCCGAAAACTGACTCAGATCAGCAAGAGCGTCCCTCACGGAAAGTTCAAACGGCAGCTTCTGTTGGATACCCATAGCGAGATCAGGTGATTCGTCGGAAGCATTCGCCAGAATCAACTTCTCCTCTGAAGGCATCAAGCTCAAATTAACCTTGATTCCCGTTTCTTTTGTAAAATCTTCATTGGCCATTTGCTGCATGAGCATCACATATTGACGTGGGCGGTTCACCCAGATTTCGATGGCTTCTTCATCGGTCGAGCTTACCTGGGTGTAATCCTTGGTGAAAGAGGAAAAAAAGTTGACCGCCATGGATCCTGCTTTTTGCAACAAGTTCGCTTTCGCATCCGGCAAATCTTCATCAGAGTACACATAAAATTTATCGAACTGCAAAGGTTGGTTCGGTAACAATAGCAACAAATCTCCAAGCCGTTGCGTCACAGATCCTGAGCTTTGTGATAATTCCTTGAAACGAACAGGAATCTTATCCGGTTCATTTGCGATATCCTCCAGTTGATTTGCACTGATCATCAAGTTTCTCGCTTGATCGGGTTTGTTGTTACTCAACTTTTCAAGGTAGGCATATCGATTCCTGAGCTTTTCTGCAAGCTCATTCAAGCGGGGTACGATATCCGGAATCTGTTCTTCAATATCCCAATCCCGATTGGTATCAACAGACTTCCCGGTAGCCATCTGGATTTCTAATGAAAGATCATTCACTTCTTCCATGACATCCTTGATCGTACTGATGACAGGTTGGTATGGTGATGGATTACTAACGAACGTAAGCTCATGTTCCCCTTTTGTCAGGTAAAATTGAAAAGGTTTCCCATTCGCATCGGATAACGTTTCGTTTTTCCATTCTGTCGTGTAATCAAATGGGTATTTCAACAATTCCTCGAATGGAATTTCACCATCAATTTTAATGGTTCGATATACTGGCACATTCACATTGAAATACTGGTTATATTTGAAGGCTAGCTGATAGAACCCCGCCTCTTCGACATCGATTTTCCAAGTGACCGCTTGTCCACCCGCTTTCCATGTATCGCCTCCGAACGCATTCAGAGAGAGCTTACTTCCACGATTCGGTGTCACATTCGGCTCACCGTTCGATAACGCTCTTATCGAGGAATCGGTTTTATGATGTGGGTGCTCGGCTTCAAGCTCGAGCAAACCTTTGGCTTTTTGATTCGCATCATTCTTCTGTAGATATTCATTGTAGGATGGAGGAGTTTCTGGTGACTTGACCGTAACGTCTCCCAAAAGCATCGGTTCACGTATATTCAGGAGCGTGAGTGTATTTTCACCCTTTTTTAAATGGAACTTAAGTGGGCGATCGAAGAGATAACTCGCATCCATGAAGGGTCGATCCTGCCAAGTACGAATTTCTTCTTGTTTCGGAAAGACTTGGTTTCCAAGTTTATCTTCCTCGAATTTATTTACAGAATCCTTCCATAATCGTGGAAGGACGATTCTTCTGGATTCATAGTATTGAAATTCTCCATTGACTTTGATGCCTCGCTCAATCGGAATGATTTTTCCAGGCAAGGCAAAGTAATCAACATGAATTTCATAAAGACCTTCTTTCGGAACATTGATGGAGAATTGCAATTCTTTGGTTGCTTCTTCCCACTGAAACACTTGACCTTCGTAATCCTCATGTCTGGTCAATTCCAATTGCTTTTTTGTGTTGGTAAACTGTTCAGGCTCTATAACTTTTTGGAAGCCTTTCGTATCCGATATCCCTTCGTCTTCCCACTGAGTTAATCGATCCTTGTAATCCGCTTCGACGACTCTCGTTTCATATTGCTCTTTTTTGTCTTTCTTTTTGCCATCGTCCTTGGATTCATTGTCTTTTTTCTTATCGTCATTGAAGAGATCGTCCAATAAATCCCCTGTATCAGATTTTTTGTCCGTGTTGGCCAAACTGACAGAAGACGATTGGTCTTTTATAAGTAATCCAGTAGTTAGCAATAACAAACCAATTAGTAGAAAGGTAATGGTTTTTCTGCGCATAGGATTTCTCCTTCTCTTAGCAGAGTAAAAATTCAAGCACTACACTTTCGGTGCAGTCTAGAATTCAGCTTATGTAGTGTGATATAAAATACAATGGATGGGGAGGTAATAAGCCCCATCCATTTTTCAAGTTCGTTCGATCACTTGTTTATAGCTTTTTCTAATTCTTCCATCGCTTTTTCATAGGTCGCATTCGCTTTCTTTTCCATTTCAGGTCCAACATCACTCGGCTTTGCTTCACCCTTGTCGAACTTTTCATTCATAGGTCCGATGATATTCAAGGCTTCTGTATAACCTGGATGTGCTTTCAACGGATCGACTGTACCATTTGGAATTTCCTTAATGATTTCTTTCATCTCTTCTGGAACGTTTTCATCACTCAGATACGCGTCCCAAATTTCTTCATCGTTGACAAGTGGAATACTTCTTGCCACAGGAACACCTGCGTCTTTTCGGTCAAACCAGCCTTCTTTTGACAGCGTTAACCACTTCAAGAATTCATACGATGCTTCTTTATGTTTTGAACTTTTGGAGATCCCGACATAGTCAGCGACTAGAGGAAGGCGGTTTCCTTCAATACCAGGAATCGGGAGGACTGTCCAATTGAATTTATTATTTTCTTTGTTTCCTGTAAGACCCCATGTCCCGTCATATCGAATTCCCACTTTCCCGAGCGTCCAAGGGTCCTTGTCCTTTCCATACCACTTTTCTCTTTCCGCTTGCTCGTAGAAATCCGGACTAACTTTATCTTCACTCCATAGTGTGTTGATGTAATTCTGTGAATCTACATAAGCTGCAGAACTGAAGTTGTATTGTTCGCCATCCCAAGTACCCCATTCCAGGGAATTGTCGAATTGAACCGGGAGTACTTCACGATAGGCACGTGGGTTCAGGAATCCGAATTGATGCTCATTGTAATTCGTCAATTGTACGGAAGCTTTCCGTAAATCATCTAATGTCCAACTGCTATCTGGGACCTGGACATTTTCTTTTTCAAACAAGTCCGTGTTGAGCAGCATAACAATCGCGTGTAACGAATGTGGCATCGCGTATTGATGACCTTCATAATTGGCGGTGTTCAGAATACTCTCAAATGTTTTTTCAGGATCATAATCTTCGTCTTTTTCCAAGTAAGGCGTCAAATCTTCCAGCCATCCGTTCGTTACAGCTGTCGGAACTCCGAATGTCCAAAACACATCTGGAAGCTTACCTGCTGCAGCTGCAGCGGACAATTTTTCATTCCACGGCCACCCAAGTGATTTATCCAATTTGACTTCAATATTGGGATGGGATGCTTCAAAAGCTTTGATGACTTGATCCACCTCTTTTTCATCCTGCCATGTACCATATGTAATGGTGACCTTATCACCGGAATCTTCGGATGATTCTTTGTTACTATTCTCGTTCTCCGATCCTTCTGAGCCGGCTGGTTCATTACTCTTACAACCCGTCAACACAACAGCAAAACTAAGCAAAACTACAAATATACAATGAAACAATTTACTGCTTTTCAATTGAATCCCTCACTTTGTAATTTTTTAGTCGTTTCCCTACACATGTTCCTGTGATCCCCTAAGACCTACGGACCTCCTTTTGGAAAATAGATAAACCTGATGATATGGAAAATCGATGTGATTGAAACGTATCGATAAATTCTTCAAATGAAATCCGTATAAGATTTCAGATGTAGACAGTTTGAAGCTCATGACTTCCAATTCGGTTAAAAAGCTTAACAAATAGTGATTATAGCGATTAATTAAAGATACTAGAGCTCACAATTTCACAGGTGTTACTTATGTACTAGACATCAGCTTCTTAGATGCACAAACATTAGTTTTGGGTTCATATGCGCTATTTATCGAAACGTTTCGATTGTCGTTATTTAAGAAATTACCATGAAAGCCCTTTCAATTCAATAGTTTTTTTAAAATTTTCTAACAATTATACAAAAGTCGTATAAAAGACTGTGTAATCCAGAACCATCGAATGTTTTTATTTGCGATATTAGAGGAACATTAGAAGTGTATGTTTGTAGCAAAAGAGGAGGAATTTAAGATGAGTGATGTATTATTCACAGCACATGCGACGGCAAAAGGCGGAAGAAAAGGCCATGTGAAGTCCAGCACAGGACAGATCGACCATGATCTTGTGATGCCGACGGACGACACGGATAAGAAGGGAACCAACCCTGAGGAATTGTTTGCTTCTGGATATGCATCTTGCTTTGATGGAGCGCTCAACCTCGTCGCTTCCAAATCAAAAAAGGACATTGATTCATCTGTTACAGCTGATGTCAGTTTCATGAAGGACCCGAGTGATAACGGATTTAAAATTGGTGTGACACTGAATGTGGAAGTGAATGGCGTCAGCCAGGAGGAAGCAGAAGAATTAGTCGAGAAGGCTCATCAAGTTTGTCCATACTCAAAAGCAACGAGGAACAACATTGATGTGGAGCTAAATACGAAAGCAGTGTAATGAAAAAAAGCTGGCCTGTTGGTCAGCTTTTTTATTTGGTTGCAGCAAACGCATACAAGAAAGATAAGGAGGACTTGGCAACCCAATTGTCTTTGAGAAGTGGAATGATATTGGAGTCCGGCCTGTTCTTTCCGGAATACACCCCGTAGTTTTCTTTATGTGTAAAGCCATGCTCTTCCATAAGCCGATGTAGTTCCCACGGCATCATCATGTTATGGACAACCTCTTTTCCATAAAGGCGATCATATGCACTTGTTCTCGGTACAGCATATGGGCCAAGAGTGACCGCTACGAATTTACCGTCTTTTTTCAAGACACGCGAGGCTTCTTTTATCAGTTCGTGTGGTTGATTCGTCCATTCCAGGGATGTACAGGCAAAGACGACATCAAATGCTTCATCGGGGAATGGAAGTCTGTTATCGGTACACACATGGGCTTCCACACCACGTGTGCCCGCTTTTTGTACCATTTCTGGTGAATGATCAGCACCGATTGCGCAATGACCTGACTGGTTCATGCGTTTCGTGCTTACACCAGGACCGCACCCAAGATCCAAGATTTTCTGAGGTTGGTTTCCGATGAAATTGAAGAAGAATTTTAGAATTTCAGCACGTGGTCCTTTTTGCCAAATCGATTCCATCTCATCCCACCAAGCTGCTTGTTCATTCCATCTGTTGACGCTCGATTTTGCCCAATTCAAACGTTTCACCCCCCCTAGGTCAGTCGAATTCCCTTTTTATTATTCGAGTATATGTTCCGTTCTCCATTACAACCACCATTTGTGTTGATGAAGTAAACGAACATTCACTGAAGGGAAGTGATCCTCAAACCATTTTTTCATTTGAGTTTTCATAACGAGGAATTCAGAGGACGAGTGGGATACACCCATCAATGACATATTGGTAATTGGCACATAATTCATCATCTCTTTGTACTTCTTCTGTCCATACTCGTTATCAATATGACAATGGACTTCACCTGTTATGTAGGCTTGTACACCCCGGTCCTCTGCATCTTTCATCGCTTCGACCGAATCTCCACACCCGGCTACGATAGCGACCTTTTCAATCTGTTCGTGGTGCACACCTTCAAAATCCAGATATGGAATTGCAAAAATATCTCTAAGCTTATGCGCGAGTGTTTTCGTATTCGTTTCTTGAATGGTTGCAATCAAGCCTACGTAACCAGTGTTTTTATAAGGGAGAAAACGGTCTGTCACCTTCGCATCGAGCGCTTCAGCAATTGCCAAACCGGTACTGAGTTCGTCATGATAATCCATTGGCACGTGACATGTGTAGACGCTAAGCTTCTTTTCTTTCAGTTGGTGTATGTACTGTTCCTTGATCGGGACGAACCCTCTTCCAGATGCTCCTCTCGGATCTCCGCATTCCATCAAAAGTGGGTGATGCATGAATAGGAGGTCTCCTTCCTCCGCTTGTTGGATGAAGCTTTCTAACACCTCATCCGTCGGAAAAACAGCAAGGTATACCGTTTTGACCGTTTCGCTCCCCCGCATCATAACGCCGTTGAACCGTTGGACAAAATCCTCTTCAAAAAAGGATCTCCAATCAAAACCGATTGGGTCGTAAACCATCGGGATGAAACGGCTGAACGCCGGATCTTCAGGTAACTCCTTCACTCTGAAGTAGTCATTCAGTTCCTTCTCAATTTTCGTTAATGAAATCATATGTATCGCCCCCCTCTATTCTCTTTATAGTCGACTATACCACAGTACCTTCACGGGACCGAACCTGGCACTGTCTAGGACCCCCTGAGCCACGCGATTTGTTTGAGAGTGCCAGGCACCGATCAGGAGCCCTTCTCCGACAAGGGTTCTGAATCGGTACCTGGTACCGAAACATGAAGGTACATTAGGATTTAGACATCGTAAAGTTATTATGTTGTTATTGTAAAATCGGACTCTTCTTACTTCCACTTTTGTATGATGATTATTATAAATTTATCTCATCACTTAGAAGAAGAGGTTTTCAATGATGATGTCTCTATCCGTCTTTGCCAAGAAGCATTTCATGACAATCAGTATCATCCTGTGCTTCCTATTACCGCCGCTGGGCGTAACCCTAATGCTTCTCATCGGTTGTTATTCGTTGAATAAAGCGTGGAAAAACAGGTTAAAAGTAAACCTGACACCTGGTTTATTCCTGCTTTGCTGTATGTTCATTTCATCGCTTGGAGCAGGAGTGGTCATGAAAGATCACTCTTATTTTCTTGTATCAGCTCTAATGCTCGCCTACATTGGTTTATATATTAAGATAACGAAAGAATGCGTTATGAAAACTTTTTCCGTCTATAAATGGATCACGATTTATGGATGCTTATACTTTTATGGATTGTATCCCTTTCAAGAAGTGACCATCCATCCAACTATTAAGAACTATCTGGCAGGCACAGCCTTACTCGGAGTCGGAGATGTAAACCATTACCCGAGGCTGATCGGTGCTGCATACAATCCGAATTTTTCGGTAACCATCTTGCTTTTAGGACTCGCTTTTCTATTGGCGGAGCTGTTGAAGAACCTAAGAAATGCCGCTTATGTAAAAGTCGGCTTTCAGTCCATCGCGATAATAGCAATCATTCATGCGATCATTCTTACAGGTTCAAGAGCCGGTTTTGCCACAATGTCGATTATTTTCGTCCTTTTTTGCTTTCGATGGAACAAGGTGGTCACACTCCTCTTCACATTGATGTTAGCCGTCCAATACAAATTCATCTTGGAATGGATGCCGAGAAATGAAAACCTATTTGAATCAGCCGAAACAAGAAAAGATATCTGGAAAAAATCCTTTGATCTATGGCAAGAGTATCCGTTATTCGGAATGACACCTTTAGGCTTTAGAGAAGAATATGTGTACATGTTCCATGAAGAGATACCACATGCCCACAATCTGTTTCTAGCGATGTTCGCAGAATATGGAGCATTAGGCGGCGTCGCTTTGATCGTTGTCGTACTGATTAACATCTATAAAGCATCATCCCTGTTCCTGATCAAGTATCAGAGCTTGAATTTGGATACATTTTTGTTGTCGCTTCCGGTCATTTTTTTGACAGGGATTTTCGATTACGTCATCTTCTCACCGCAGGTTGCTGTGATGGCAATCCTGCTCATGGCATCCTGGGACAAGTATACAGCGCGAATTCCGTTATGGGATCTGCAATTCTTCAGTATCCCTTACGAACGCTACCGGTACTATTTATAGGGCAGTGCCAGGTATAGAAATCCATCCCTACAGCCGCAAGGGTTCATAATTGGTGCCTGGCACCGATTTGCACCCCTACAGCGCCAAGGCTTCTCGATCTGTACCAGGCACTAATAAAAGAGACTGGATCGCATGCGATCCAGTCTCTTCCTTGTTTATTTCTCGATGAACATCTGTGTCCAGTACGATCCTTGGTTTCCACCTGTCGCGTGCCCGATCCCGATATGGGTAAGCTCTCGATTCATGATGTTACGTCGGTGTCCTGGGCTGTTCATCCAATCTTTTACAACCTGTTCAGCCGATTGCTGACCAGCTGCAATGTTTTCAGCTGCGGTTTGGTAAGATACGCCGAACTCTTGCATCATCTGGAAAGGTGAGCCGTAGTTCGGTGAGTTGTGAGAGAAGTATCCATTTTCCAACATGTCATCGGATTTCGCTTGAGCTACCTCAGCAAGCTTAGAACTTGCTTTCAGGTTCGGTAGTCCATTTTTCGCTCTTTCCTGGTTGGTCAGGTCGACCACTTCTCGTTCAATTTGACTCATTGTCTTACCATCTGCAGATGGCTGGGTCTTTTGCTGATCCTGACCTTGCTGTGGATCAGCTTGTTGGTAATTTCCTCGATCAGCAGGCATACCTCCACCGTTTTGACCACGGTACTGCGGACCATTACCTCTCATTTCCCCAGAAAACGGCACCTCTAATCGATATTGCCCTTGACCACCGTACCAAATCGGACGGAACCGATCATTGTTCATACGAGTACGCAGGTCATCATTGTTGTATCGATTATCATTGACCGTTTTAAGTTGCATACCTTCTTCGTTATTGTCTGTATCCATATTACATCCTGCCAAAGCACCTAATGACAGGACAGCAGTAAGACTTAAGGTTACGATCTGTTTTTTCATGCACTGATCTCCTTTATTGAAGGTTTTGCCTTCTTAATGTTTGCATGATTGAACAAAAGAAACCTGAGTAACACTTGGTGCATAGGGAAAATTACGGTAATCATAAAATCTCTGCAGTATCACAAAATAATCGTAAATATAAAAAAGTCTTACCACTTCATTGTGATAAGACTTGAACATCATATGGATATGCGATTTTTGATCTTTGATAATTTACGGTACGTTTTTATCGAAGTCACTTTTCCAGATGACTGAGCACCTAAAGACATAGCACGCTTTCTCCAAAAGAGTACTTTATAGTCACTGAAAATATAGATTAAAATCAAATAAAAAAAGATCGGAATACTTGAAACTAAATACATAAAAAACGTGTGACCTGTTCCATTCAATGGAGTCTGTGCAAAAACTTCATCACTTAAGATCAACCAAAAAAGTGGTACACTAGTAAAGAGTTTTTTCATGGTCGAACTACCCCCTTGCTTGATTTCCATACATAATTTTACTCTTTTCTGCATGGGAATATTGTGACGAAAATCGCACATTAATGAATGGGGAACAGTCCATTTTAATACTTATCTCGCTCAATTTTTTTATCGATTCCTTTTTCAATCGAAGCTAATGTAGAGAGATCCTTCGGTGCAATAAACGTCACTGCTACCCCAGTCTCACCAGCACGTCCCGTTCGACCGATCCTGTGCGTGTAGCTATCAGCATCAAGCGGAACATCATAATTGAAAATATGCGTTACACCTTCAATGTCAAGTCCTCTAGCAGCAATATCAGTAGCCACAAGTAAATGAATCTGACCTTCTCTAAAACGTTCCATTACTTCTTCCCTCTTAGCTTGAGTCAAACCACCATGCAGCTCATCCGTTAGATAACCCTTTTCTTGAAGGGCAGTATTCAGCTTCGTCACCCGCCGCTTCGTCCGGCAAAAGATGATGCCAAGTAACGGCTGCTCAGTCTTGATCGTTTTCAGAAGGGCTTGTTGTTTTTTACGATCCGTCGTTTCAACGACATACTCCTTGATTTCATGAATGTCCAAATCACGGAGTGCCACCATGACTTGATCTGGATTGTTCATATATCGCTTCGTCAACTTCAGAATTTCAACAGGCATCGTTGCAGAAAATAGTGCTGTCAGCCGTTCCATTGGCAAGGCATCAATAATGGCTTCCGCTTCTTGTAAAAAACCGATTTGGAGCATTTGATCAGCCTCATCCAATACAAGCATGGAAACGGTGGATAAATCAATCGTCCCTCTTCGCATATGATCCAGAACTCGACCAGGGGTTCCAACAACGATGTGTACAGCATCTTCGAGTACTTTCATTTGTTTGTAGATATCCTGTCCACCATACACCGCTAGGACCTTGATGCCGGTCTCCTTCGTTAGCTTTCCAAGCTCTGATGTAATCTGCAGAGCAAGCTCACGTGTAGGCGCGAGGATCAAGGATTGAATGCGAGGATCGTCCACTCGAACCCTTTCAATCATCGGAAGCAGGAAGGCGATCGTTTTACCTGAACCAGTTTTCGCCTGACCAACGACGTCTTTTCCTTTCATCAACGACGGGATGGTGTCTTGTTGAATCTGAGTAGGTTCAACGATACCTTGCGCAGCCAATTTATCAATAAAGGTAGTTGTAATGCCTAGTGTATTGAAATTCGTCATTTTTTCACCGCTTTATGTAGGATATATGTTAGATTACTCCACTTTCCGTCAAAAGTAAAAAGCCCCTTCAAAAGAGAAGGGACTTCATCTATTAAAAGTTATGCTTTTTCCCAGTTTGGAACCATTTCAACGTCTGCTGCTACCATTGTCGTATAGATCGGGCAACGGCTGTCGACGATTTCTTGCAATTCCTTGATGCGGTCTTCAGACTCGCTTGTTTGAACTTTTGCGTTAACCGTGATCTTTTGGAAATAAGGACGAACGCTCTTGTCTCCCATCATTCCTTTTGGATCGATGTCTCCGTTGATCTCAAAATCGATTCCTTGCAAGTCGAAGTCGATCTCTTTTGCAACAAAGTTTGCGATTGCGTTTTCGCAACCTGCAAGTGAGATGAGCAGTGTCGCAAGTGGATTGGCACCATCATCGGTACCACCCATGTTTGCTGGTTCGTCAATTACGACGGTGTGATCGTGAGATTTACCTGTTGTGTTCATACCTTTTGATACAGCTGTAATTTTTTCAATCATTGCTGAATTCCCCTTTCAATGCTTTACGTATTGCGTTCTTATATTCTCGACGATATTTTGTAGAATCGTTAGATCCTGAAAATTCTTCATCAACAGGATGCCGCCTTCAATTTGGGCGACAACCGCTTGTGCATGTTGTCTTGCCTTGTCTTCTCCCACAAAGTCTTTCAAAACTTCCGCAAGACTGTTGATCCACTTTTCAAATAGATCATTGACTTTGGCACGGAAGGTTTCATCATGTTCACTCATCTCGAGTGCAAGGTTTCCGAACGGGCAGCCACGAAAGCTTGCTGATTTTTCATGATACGAAACCGCCCAATCAAGCATTTCATTCAGCTTCTCAACCGAAGGCTTGTCTGACTTGAGAATTGCTACTATGAGATTTTGCTCCCAGGTCCGGACGAATTGGTCCACGACTGCGATCCCTAAATCTTTTTTTGTTGAGAAGTAATGATAAAACTGCCCTTTTCCTATGTCAGCTGAATGAAGAATGTCGCTGAGCTTTGTATTTTCATATCCCTTTGAATGGATCAATTCAGCTGTTGTTGAAATGATGTGTTCTTTCTTTGTCGTCATAATTATCACCTGTTCAGTTTTCAATTGCCGACTCCTACCAACCAGTCGGTACAATTCAAACATAACATACTGAAATTTCCTCATTCAAGGTTCTCTCAAAAATCAGCAACCATCTGGTCCACAATAAAGCCCTTGTGCTCCGTCTTTTTCATTTTCAGCTTCAATCATTCTTTTCAAGACAGAAATCGGTTGTGCACCGACGGATGTCATTTCGCCATACTGATACGTCGGAACGCCTGTAATACCTTGTGCTTGTGCATCTTGCATGGAGTCGATGAGTCGGTTCTGATAAACCGGATTCTCAATTGCATGAAGAAGTTCATCGGGATCTAGTGATACTTTCTCTGCAATTTCTCTTAATACGTCATCATGACCAATATTCTTGCCTTCCACCCAATAAGCATGGAAAACCGTGTCGCGATATTGCGCTTCTTTTCCT
Organism: Pseudalkalibacillus sp. Hm43; assembly: GCF_051842935.1. GTDB lineage: Bacteria > Bacillota > Bacilli > Bacillales > Fictibacillaceae > Pseudalkalibacillus. Next base: position 2,612,297 of record NZ_JBPXRR010000001.1, read on the forward strand.
TGGTCCTTCGCAAATTCAAATCCAAGCAAAGCTTTACGGGAATCGCTTGTCACTTCCGTCAACACTTCTGGCTTCATGTCGATTCCATGGCGATCCGCAAGCATCTTGACGTTTTCATACGCTTGCTTCATATAAGGGCTTGTCGAATCTGGTTGACCTTCTGGATGAAGCTCGAACTCTCTCCACTCCAATTCCAGTCCCGGAATCTCTTGCTGCAGTCGTTCTGCATTCACTTTTCCGATGTAGCAAAATGGACAAATGAAATCAGAGTAAACGACCAATTTTTTTGTAGACATGCTGCCACCTCCTAGGATGCGGTTGTGTCCAATGGCCTCTGAACATTGGACACTTATTCAACGACAGAACAAAACCAACCGGTTGGTACAATGCGAATGTATCACAGGACATTGTACGATGCAAAGCTTGATGCTCAAAGTGTGAGCTAGCTTACATTTACCCGTGTAAACTCCTCCACAAATAGAACACCGCGTACGCTTCCCATCCTTTCCAAGGCTTGAATATGGAACGGATTTCCTCTAAAGAAGGCTTTTTACTCCTTGCTAAGAGATGCTTCAACGCATTATGTAAGCCTGCATCGCCAATTGGAAAAGCGGAAGGATCACGAAGACAACGCATCATCACATAGTGGGCTGACCACGGACCAATCCCCCTGATGCTGAGTAGTTTTTCTTCTGCTCGTTCAGCTTCCATCTCCATTAAAGTGTCTTTGGAGAGCTCACCGTCAGACATCAACTTTGCGATATGTAGGATGTATTCCGCTTTTCGGCCGGTTAACTGCAGTGCCTTCAAATCCTCCACGGTTAATTCCGCAATTTTTTCTGGTGTCGGGAACAGCCAAAAAGACTGCCCATCCCATTCATAGGAGTCCCCGTAGGATTCGACTAACCGCTTTTTCACAGTATAAGCAAATGTTAAATTCACCTGTTGCCCAATCACGGCCCAGCAAAGCGCTTCAAAAAGATCCGGTACCCCGATTACTCTCAAGCCGGCATAATCTTGAGTCAATGCACCTAATATGGGGTCATTCTTAGCCATCCGATAAAAAGGTGCCATATCCGTTCGCAAATCCAACCAGTCTTTCACATACGCTTTGATGGGTTCATAGGAACTCGGTGTCCTGTTCAAACAACTGATCTGTAATTCACGTTCATTATTGGTGTTGATCTTAATGAGCGTGTACTCCCCATCCACTTCTAAAAGCTTGTAGACTGCTCCATCTCCTACTAGGTGCATACACTCCAGGGATGAGCGATTCAAATACACCAAGGCTTCTTCAAAATCGAAAAGCCCAGGTGTTGAAATCGTTACACTCGATTTAGAATTGGAATCTGGCATGGCCTTGTTGTGTAAAGTCATGATAACCCTCCAAGTGAAGCAATCGTTCTTTCGTTTTAAGTCCTCCACGAAAACCGGTGAGAGCGTTGCTTTTACCGATTACACGATGGCAGGGAACGACAATCGGAACCGGGTTCGCTCCATTCGCTGTACCGACTGCTCTGACCGCTTTCGGGTTCCCTATGGCATCTGCAATTTCAGAATAACTTCGCGTTTCTCCAAACGGAATATCTGTCAACGCTCGCCAGACAGAGGTCTGAAATGCCGTTCCTTTAAAATCGATCGGAACTGAAAACGCGTCACGCTTACCATCCAGATACTCAGCAAGTTGCTGTTTAAAATCCGCTATTTTCTCCTCATCCTCAATCAATTGAGCGTTTGGTACCTGTTTTTCGGTCCATCCCTTCAATGTCTCAAACGATTCAGTCGGCCAAGTGATTCGGCATAGCCCTTGATCCGTCACAGCTACATATAAATCTCGTCCTTCAAAAACAGCATGCTGAAATGTTCCCCAATACACGTTGCTCATCCTTCATCCACCTCCAACTGGTTCTAGTCGATATTCATTCGGCGTTGAGCCTGTCAGTTTTTTAAATGTTGCTGAGAAATGAGAGGCATTTTTGAATCCGACCGCGTATGCAATTTCCGCAACATTCAATTCCGTTGACTTCAATAAAATTTGTGCCTGTTCTACACGAAATTTTTGTACATGTTTGGTCGGGGTCAAACCTGTCACACGTTTAACGACTCGCTGCAAATGATACGGACTCATGAGAAGTTCGGCAGCAATCCTCTCAAGGGTCAGAGGTTCCCGGTACCGTTCTCTGATGTTTTTCAGCACTGCATCGGCAATCTCTGCATCCGGTCCATGCGATGACGGAGTCTCCGGCTTACATCTTTTACAAGGGCGAAAGCCTGCTTTGAGCGCTTCCTCCACTGAAGGGTAGATCATCACGTTTTCCGGCTTCGGCAGGCGCGACCGGCAAGACGGTCTGCAGACGATTCCCGTTGAACGGATCCCGACATAATACTTACCGTCATATCTTGTATCACGCTCGATCATCGTCTGGTACACCGATTGAAAAATTAGATCACTCACTCCGCTCACCCCATTCGTTTTACCACATTATAAACGAAAGGGACGCAACTGATAATACTCAGGGAATAGGACCGCAATTTTACAACATCAAAAAAAGCCAGAACCCCAAAGGATCCTGGCTCAATTCAATTAGTGTTCGTACATCATCTTCCTCGTCATTCCACCGTCGATGATGATATTCTCCCCATTTACAAAATCGTTCCGTTCATCTGTCAGGTAAAGACATGCTCGGGCAATGTCTTCGGGTTTTCCGACCCTTTTGGAAAGATGCTGGTCATGGTCGATGTCTCTCAACTGCTCGTAGTTTTCCGTTTGAATCCATCCTGGTGAAATCGCGTTGACGGTAATATCATCCTCTGCAAAAGAACGGGCAAGCGCATGTGTAATCGAAACGATTCCACCTTTGGAGGCTGCATACGCTTCTGAGTTCGGCTCAGACATCCCCGCTCGAGTCGAAGCGATGTTCACAATCGAGCCGCCCTGTTCTTTCATCACTTTGGCAGCTTCACGGGAACACAAGAACACACTCCTTAGATTGGTATTCAGCACATCATCCCATTCTTCAATCGTCAGTTCGTATGGTGACTTGAAGACGGTTACCCCCGCATTATTGATGAGGATGTCGATGCTGCCGAACTCCTGGATCGTCTGCACCATCAAATTGACCACATCGGCTTCTTCCCGTACATCTGTTTTGATGAAGAGTACCTTCCCTTCTCTTTCCGACAGTTCTTTTTCAAGCTCCCTACCAGCTCGATCATCCATATCGGCAAGTACCACACGCGCTCCAGCGCTCACATATTCAATGGCGATTCCTCTCCCAATTCCGTTCGATGCGCCAGTCACGATAACGACTTTATTTTCAAATGACATGACCGATTCTCTCCTCTACTTATATAATCTATTCTCCATTCCATACCCTCCAAGACTACCTCTCGAACCATAAGTTTCCTTTTGACAACGCTTTCAATGTCATGTTTTAATTATGACTAAGTTCATATTCACTTATGCTAGGAGACACGGAGACGCGCATAAATTCACTAGTGGATTTATGTGTGTCTCCTTTTTTTACATTCTAAAGAAAAGAGGAGATCCAATGGTCAAACAAATAAGCTTGTTCATTTCGATGTTGGTTTTCTTAAGTTTGCTTGGAACGGAGCATTCACAGGTCTGGGCTGAAAATGGTTCACAGGATGATTTCCTTAGTGAAGAGGAAGGTCCTCCGCCACCAGGTGCCAATGATCCACAATGCCGTCCAAGTGAGGAACACCCTGAACCGGTTGTCCTCGTACCAGGTACTTTTGAAACGATGGAAAGGAATTTCATCAATCTTTCCCCTATGTTAAAAGAAAAAGGATATTGTGTATTCGCGCTGAACTATGGATACGAAAACGGGATTCCTGCATCCGGTCCCATTGAACAATCGGCAGCGGAACTGAAGACGTTCATAGACAACGTGCTTGAGCTGACCGGCGCAGAGAAGGTATCAATTGTCGGTCATAGCCAAGGCGGTATGATGCCTCGTTATTACATGAAATACCTAGGAGGCGCAGACCAGGTGGAAGATCTCGTCGGTCTTGTCCCTTCCAACCATGGGACAGATGGTGTCGCAGGTTTCACTGAACTGACGACCACCGGTGCAGACGTGGCCTCCTGTACAGCCTGTCATCAACAGCTTACAGGTTCTGACTTTATAACGAACCTCAACAAAGGCGACGAGACACCAGGTGACACCTCGTATACGGTCGTCACAACCCGTAACGATGAAGTTGTCGTTCCCTATACCTCAGCCTTTTTGAATGGTCCCGATAAGAAGGTCGTGAACATTACGATTCAGGATTACTACCCATACGACCAGATCGAACATCAAAACATCGCGCAAGACCCTCTTGCCTTCCAGTTTGTATTTGATGCACTCGACCATGATGGACCTGCAGACCCTGACCGTGCTGTAGCACTATTCAAATGATTGAAAAAGGACTTCCGTTCATTCGGAAGTCCTTTCATAATCTAACATTCTTTCGGGTTTTCTGCTTTTTCATAACCTGCTTGAACCGCATCATTTTCATTCAAGAAAAAGACACGGTGTTCAATCGGGATCTCCTCCCATTTATCCGGTTCAACATATTTCTTCGTTTCATGGTGGCCGACAAACTTGTTCGGTCCTCCACGCTTATTGAAACGGAATTCGTATGGAAGCTCATCAATCGGTTGTTCAGGGTTCCATAAGCCTTTGCCTGCTTCCTTCGCTCTCACGACGGCTTCACCATAATCCTTGAAGTGATCCAAGTTCGGATATATGAAGTACGGAACGGCCATACCAAGCTCAATCATTTCCTTATTGATGTTTTTATTCTCTTTTATGACGATCGATAATAGACGTCCATATTGATCAAAGGGTTCATCGCCTACTTCAATTTCTACATTTTCGCTTAATGGTAAAAGGTTCTGGAGTTGCCGTGTAGCTTCTTCCGCATAATAGCCCTGGGAAGCTCCCTGATAATTCGTTTCTGGGGTATCGATGGAAACGAATCGGACCTTTGTCGTCCCTAACACAGGCTTTTCAAGATGGATGGTATCGCCGTCTACGACTTTTTTGACGGAAGAGGAAAAACGTCTTGGGGTTTGTGGTGGTTCGGTTTGTTCATCAGATTCTTCAACATCTGTGTCAGAAATGACATGCATCTCTTGCTGTTCTAGGCTGTCCAATTTCCCTGTAACATGAAACCATTTCCCTCTTTCAAGCCGGTCCAGCTTTTCTTTCGATTTGACCAGTACACTATACATGTTCTCATCGATGAAAGGATAGTTGAAGCCATCCTCCAACGGTTCTTCAGCTTTTCCAACGAGATAGCCGCTTACAGTCACGTCATTTCCTTTTAATTCGGACTTGTCCTGTTCCGCTAACTCTGCAATACGTACTTTCACATCTTTCAATCCATTCACCTTCTTTCACCAGGATATCCTCAGTGTAATATAAGAAGCGTGAATGTACTTGTAAAAACCATCCACATTACAAAAAATGAGGCTTAGTACGTATATTGCGTCATGAGTTTGTTTTTCCTGGAACCTCGTTAAGGACCGGTAATTTGTAGGAGCGCCGCATAAGCATTAATACGTCCATGCTCATAAAGGGTGCCAGTCCCGGAAATAGGAACTGCCGTTGATTCGATCGCATTCCGGACAATTGTGGGATCCGGTTCAAGCGAAGCCATCAAGGCGGCAAGACCGCTAACGAAAGGAGCGGATTGCGATGTCCCGGACAACGTTCCATAATCCGTCTGACCTGTTGAGTTTGCCGTAATCGGTAATGTCGATAGTATATCGACTCCTGGGGCAGCTACATCTACCCAACTAGCCCCAAAGTTCGAGAAGGATGCTTTCGCATCGTTCTGGTCTACCGCAGCAACGCTGATGACTTGTGCATAAGCTGCAGGATAATATTGTGCGGATGTGTTGTCATTCCCTGCTGCTGCAACTAATATGACATCGTTATTCGCTGCATATACAACCGCATTTTGGACGGTAGCACTGGCAGTCGGACCACTCAGACTCATGTTGATGACTTTTGCACCATTGTCTGTAGCATTGAGGATACCACTGGCAATATCACTGAAAAAGCCGATCCCATTATCATCGAGTACTTTGATGTTCATGATCTTCGGGTTGATGGCAAGTCCTGCAACACCAATTGCGTTTCGGGTGACAGCTGCAGCTATTCCAGCTACGTGCGTGCCATGTCCATTCAAATCTTGGGAAGTCGAAGAGGTGGAGAAGTTCACGTTCAAGACAATTTTTGCGTTTAGATCGGGATGGGCAGCGTTCACACCAGTGTCGAGGATAGCGATTTTTAGGAGAGAAGAGCCACGAGTAATGTTCCAGGCTCTTGTGGAGTTGATTTTCAGAAGACCCCATTGCTGATTGAATAGTGGATCGTTTGGAACTAGCTGTATCGACATCGTCTCATCCACTTCTGCATATTCCACTTCGGGTTTGTTTTCAAATCGACGTTTCATGCCATTTATGGAACCCGGTCGCACCCTTAATACATAAGCATTTAGTTGAGGAATTTCTCTTATGATTCGAACATTTTCATCTGAAATCATTCGTCGTGCTTCTTCTTCAGAAACTCGGGATTTCACACATACGATGAGTCGATCAGAAGTTTCTCTCAATTTGTTCACCTCCAATCTATTGAAAATTGCTAACTAGGATTATTGATTCGTTATCTTCAACAATGCGGCATACGTATTGATCCGACCGTTTTGATAGAGCGTACCCGATCCAGGAACTGGTACTGTAGTCGTTTCAATCGCATTTCGAACTTTACTTGCATCTGGCTCGAGGGATGCCATCAGAGCGGCTAACCCACTGACAAAAGGAGCGGCTTGCGAGGTACCGGAAAGATAACCGTAATCCGTTTGCCCCATCATATTAGTCGTCGTAGGCAAGGTGGAAAGGATGTCGATACCAGGAGCTGCAACATCAACCCACGCAGAACCGAAGTTCGAGAATGACGCTTTCGTATTGTCACGATCCAGAGCGGCAACACTGATGACTTCCGGATAAGCTGCTGGATAAAACAGATCGTCAGCATTGTCATTCCCAGCTGCAGCGACCTGGATGACACCATTGCTATCTGCATATTGAACGGCACTTTGGACGGTATTACTGAAAGAAGGTCCGCCGAGACTCATGTTGATGACTTTTGCACCATTGTCGGTCGCGTTGACGATTCCTTTCGCGACATCACTAAATGAACCGCTACCACTGTCGTCTAGTACTTTGATGTTCAATATTTTTGGATTGATTGCGAGACCCGCTATTCCAATTCCATTTCTAGTGACCGCTGCTGCAATACCAGCAACATGTGTTCCGTGTCCGTTGATATCCTGTGATGTTGAAGAGGTAGAGAAGTTCACATTCAGCGCCATTTTTTCATTTAAATCGGGATGACCTGCATTTACCCCAGTATCGAGGATGGCAATTTTAAGAAGAGAAGAACCACGGGTGACGTTCCAGGCTCTAGTCGAATTGATTTTTAACAAGCCCCATTGCTGGTTGAAAAGAGGATCATTCGGAGTGAGCTGTGTGAACATCAAACCATTGAATTCAGCATAGTCGACCTCTGGAAAATTGGCGAGGATACGAAGAGTGATGTTCATACGACTTGGGTCTACTTCAATGACATAAACGTAGATTTGAGGAATTCGATCAATCAACGTTCCTCCTACCAATTGGATAATTTCCAATGCACGACTGCTAGGAATACTCGGGAAGAAACGTATGACGATTTGATCTGGTAGAAAACTCATAATAATTTTGGTTTACCTCCTATCATTTCAGAGTTCCCTATTATTTTATGTAGTAGTGTTGATAGAGGACAGGGCTAGTAGAGAGGCTTTTCGGAAAATAGGTATATTTTTACAATAAAAATACCGCTTAGATCTGCTCTAAGCGGTTGCGTTTTACGTATAGAGTTCCGTATCACCTGACGCGTCATGTTCCTGACCTTCCTCGATGAAGTTGAGGACACTCTCCCCTTCATAGAAGTATGGATCCGTTTCTTTCAGCCAGTTTTGATACGCTTCGTAATCTTGTTGGAAAACGCCGGAATTGAAGCGATGCGCTTCCTGGTTGGTCGTCGTATCAATGACCACAATACCCCGGTACGAATCACGGTCCGGTTCATCATAATCACAAAGGACATAAAAACCCATACCATTCCCTCCTTGTATGCATGTCTAACCCTTAATGTGGCATGGAATCTGAATTTCATACATAGTGAAGGTTCAGTTCTATCATTTCTCAATCTGGTCTATAATTTTTTTTTTATGGGAAAATCAAAAAACTGATCTATAAATTTTCATTTTTATTGGAAATAACCCGATTTTTATGGGAAATATCTAAATCCTTATCCAAAATGACAAAACAGAGCCGACTATAGTTACTGTCGCGCTCTGTTTTGCACCATTTACATCTATCTTTCGTTAAAATAAGTCTTTTTCAAACGATTTTACGCTGCTTTTTCAATATCATCGTCATCTTCATCCAGATGCATCAGCTTCTGAAGCGGTTTGGAAAGTGCAAGCAGGATCAAACCAAGTATAAGTGCTGCTCCTCCAAGATACATGAAGATTTCTAGATAACCGAATTCGGTTGTTAACGAGGCAATATGACCAGCCAGATAGTTGGCAGCCGCATTACTCAAGAACCATACCCCCATCAGTAAAGAAGCGATCTTGACGGGAGCCATCTTACTGACAAGAGAGAGACCTATCGGTGACAGTGCAAGCTCACCGAGTGTATGAAGCAAGTAGGTGACGACCATGAACATCATCGATACTTTGACCGTACTTGATGCATCACTACCTGTCATCATGACAGCTGGCACCATGACCATGAAACCTAATCCAAGTAAAATCAGACCAAACGCCATTTTTGTCGGAATCGCAAAATCGCCACGTTTCGTTTTGGATAGTTTCAACCAGAGGATTGAAACGATTGGCGCAAACAGTAAGATAAATAATGGATTCAGGGACTGGAAGAACGATACGGGTACTTCGTAACCGAATACAGTACGATCAATGAAATCCCTTGTATAAAGCGTAAAGGATGCACCAGCTTGTTCAAATCCTGCCCAGAAGGCAACCGTGAAACAAGCAAGGATCAAAATAACGGCTGTACGTTGCTTTTCCTTTTTCGTCAAAGGCTTTGCACTCGCCTCTGGTGACGGCTTCATTTTAGACGCAGCAGGCTTCGTTCCGATATCGCCGAGATATTTTTTAGATAGTAGATTGAATGTGACTTGTCCGATGATCATTCCGATAGAAGACGCTAAGAATGCATATTTGAATCCAAATACTTCAATACCAGTCGGTGTCGTCGAAGCAAACCAGTTCGCATAGATCAATCCCGCTACAAGCGGTGAAATCAATGCACCTAAGTTGATCCCCATATAGAAAATCGTGAACCCAGAGTCTTTACGAGGATCATTCTTCGTATACAATTCTCCGACAAGTGTTGAAATATTCGGTTTAAAGAAACCATTACCGATGATCAACATGAGAAGTCCAAGATATAATCCCCATTGTTCCTGCACGGCAAAGAGCGTGAAATCTCCGACTGCCATCGTGATACCACCGATTGTGATGGCCGTCCTCAAGCCCATCAATCGATCCGTCAAGTACCCCCCAATTAGTGGAGTAAAGTAGACGAGTCCTGTATAGATTCCGTATAACATCAAGGCTGTTTTTTCATCAAAACCGAGCCCTCCACTGATCAATTCAGCAGTCAAATATAAGATCAGAATAGACCGCATACCGTAGTAGCTATAGCGCTCCCACATTTCCGTAATGAAGAGCAGGAATAAGCCTTTCGGATGCTTCTGCTTCTGTTTCTCCATCATCACTGCATCTTCGTTCATTGTTCCTTCCATGATGTGTCCTCCTTCTAAGATGTCTCAACCTTTTGTCCTATGAAAATAGGAATGATTACATACTTTTCGTCGTAAAAAATCATCTATTGGGAGTAAGGCAAATTTTCAAAATATAACGAATAGAATGACTTACTTCTCCAAAAATAGAAAAAATGCACTACACATTATGTAGAGCATTGCCAAACATTCTACTTTATCCAGTTGTTAAAGCAGTGATTTGTCTGTTGCGCTCATGTTGCTCTTCTTCATCCGCCAAGTCATATTTCTTCAATAAATGAAACAACTCGTTCAATTGATCTTGCGATGGTCCTTTTGCTAGAAACCGTTCACTCATTTGTACAACCTCTTCTGGTAAAAAAGTACGCTGGGCTTCCAGCTTAGCTTGCACATCTTCTAGAGTATGGTCAATATTACATCCCACCTCGTTCAGCCCCCTTTCCACTTTTCCCATTCTATTACAAAACGTTATTTGAATAAAGTAAAAATTTTACGGATTAAAACTGTAACGCGAAAAATTACTGGGTGAATTTAGATCCTGGGAGCTGTAACGTAGCGAATAGTGGCAGGTGGTCCGAGGCTTCTGCATTGCTTTTAAGCACCTTAGTCATCAACACGGTGAACTCTTCGGTTGTAAATATATAATCCAACTTCATCCTGGGTCTGTCAGAAGGATAAGTGTAGCCCTGATCTGATTGCGAATGATGATCCACCCATGTATCGATCAATTGTTCAGAAACGAGACGCCAACTGCTCGAATAAGGTTTCATGTTCCAATCGCCCAGAATGATGGACGGATACTGCTGTTGGCGTAACTGATTCAAAATGAACTCCGTCTGTTTCCCATGCAGAAACGGCGCTAAACTCAAATGTGTCGTATAGACGGCAAAATTTTGACCTTCTATATGAATGATCACTTCCAATAACGCGCGATCCTCCACAATCCTTGGTAAAAAATCGAATGGATAATTCTCTGATTGCACAATCGGAAAACGAGTCAAAATCGCACTTCCATACTGACGAACTTCACCCTTCCCTTTCCCACTGATTGTGATTGCTGGACCGAAGGCATATTCCATCTGGCAATAATCTGCGATTTGCTGAGCCTGATCCATGAATTCACTTCGGCTTGAAAATTCTTTGTCTACCTCGTTCAGACCGATAATATCTGCTCCTGAATGTAAAATGGTTTCTCCGATTCGCTCTAGATCCAGCTTCTTATCGGTTCCTTTTCCATGGTGGATATTGAAAGTCATCACATTGATATTCAAGTGCCATCACCTTTTAAGAGTACGTTTTTTCACATGATTATCGTTACCACTTTTACAAAGAAGGATTCCTGGGGCTGTATATCTGACACTGTGGATACACACATTAGAAGTGTTACAAATTCGAAGGAGGTAATTCAATGGACGCACAACGTGCACAAGAAATCGCATCGTCTCCAAACATGATTCAAGTGAACTGCAATGGACAAAATGTGTATATCGAGCATGTGGATCAAGATAAAGGGATGGCCACCATCCATCCACTTGATAATCCGAACAACAAACAAAGTGTTTCAGTGAATGATTTGAGTGAATAACCGTAAAGGAAAACCCACCACAGGTCATGTGGTGGGTTTATTATATGCTCTTACCTGACAATGAACCAGTACACGCACATGATCCCGAGGTCACCTAAAAAGTGACTGATGATGCCCGCGGTGATAGAACCCGTTTTTTCCCGTAAATATCCCCAAAAGAGACCAGCAATAAAAACAGGAAGTACGGCAACTATGTTCAACGGCCACTGGAACATCGGAATAACAGAAAGGAAATGATAAAGTGTGTAAAATATAGCGGTTAGCCAGATTGCATGAGCTCCTGTCCACTTCTCTTTAATTCGATTGTGCATGAACCCGCGCCAGTAAAGCTCTTCGAGTATTGGATTGACACATAGTAGAACAAATATCAAACCGAAGACTCCATTACCTGAAAAACCCCAGTCGTCCAATAACTGTCGGAGAACTTCTAAGTCGATGAAGTAGGCATGCAACCAGAATAAGCCTCCAAAAATGAAGGTAAAGAAGACAGTTCCGCTCAAGATTCCATACCAAATGGATTTCCGTTCGCTCGAAATGACATTTTTATTAGAAAATCGTTTGCTTAAGATGGGTACGAATAGAAGCCAACTATAGAAAAGCAAGAACGTGACGACTACACTATTCATCCATTGAAGACCGACAAAAATCATTAATGTCGGTCCGAGCAACAACAACCAAAATCGCAGATTATACACTTTCAATCAATTGCTTTTTCTCGTGCAAAATCTGCTCAAGTTCTTTTTCCTGTTGGTCTGCTTGGTACTTGAGTTCATTTAGAAGACTATGGATCTGATTACTTTGTGCATTGGTTCTTTCTAAAGCATCATTGATTTTTCCTTGGACCATCCAGTCGACAATCAATCCATCAAAAAAGAAATCGGCAAATTTAAGCATCGAGGATAGATCGACGTCCAGATGAGCTTCTTCATCCACATCCAACAATTCCTTTTGAAAACTACGCATTTTGCTTTGGGCCTGATGGATGTAAGCCGAAGCATCATCAATGTGGTTATGTTTAGCTAAGCTAGAAATCATGCCGCCACCGAGCATGTCGAGTGTCCCCCAGCCGTTCGCTTTTTCTAATGAACGAATAGCCATGGAGAGGGTTTGAGTGACTGCTTCTCCTGCTTGGATTGCCTCTTTCAATTCCGCTAGGTAAGCAACGGTGTCGCCTTCCCTTTCCGTTAACTCGGTTAATCTTTGAGAGTTTGGAGATGCGCTCCCTTTTATGTATTCTTCTTTTGTCGCGAGTATGTTCTCGTACTCCCTTTCTAATCCTTTAACTGCTAAAAGATGCTTTTGTAGCTCTACGATGGATTGATTGATTTCATCCCTTGCTTCTGTTGCTTCCTTCAGTTTCAGTTGGACCGCTGCGACTTCCTTTTTTTCCTCTTCTATCCTTCGCTCTTTCGTACCTAGAATGGTGTAGAGCAGGTTCGTCACACCTATCCCTTTCAGCTGGTCCACATCCGCTTGCTCTTCAGTTAATTGATCTTTAAGGTTGTAGACCTTTTCCTTCATATTCATTTGTTCAGCTTTATATAGAGCGAGCTGTTTTTCCCACTTTCGCTTCTTTCTCAACTCTACTTTAATTTCAATCAAACGTTCATTTAATTTGTTCAACAAAGCCATCACTCCCGTCTTTATTTCTATATACGGACAACGATTATTGAAGTTTCATCCTGGTAAAGAGGAGGCAGACTCCTAAGAGCCTGCCTCCACAAATTCAATTAATCATCGTGGTCTTCTGATTATCAAGAATGTGATCCATCAGAATTACCTTCTATTTCACCAACGAAGCTCTTAAATCTGCACCGTACTCCACATAACCTTTTAAGCAAGACAGCATATACACCCAGCCTTCTTTATTGTCCAGTAGTTGGTCAATCAGGTTATCATCATTTTCTTTGAACCCTTCTTCTATCACTTCAACTACTGTAAGATCATGATCATCCTCTTTAAATGTAATGGTTACAGTGTGATCTCCTGCCCATTCGAATACGATTCTTTCGTTCTCTCGAAGTTCTTTTACGTATATATCTCCTTGAGCGTTATACTCTTCATATTTCAAAGTGATGGTTTTTCCTTCTGCCCACCTTTCAGAACTAGAGGAAAACCAGAAGTTCCCGATCTTAACTGGATCAACAAACGCTTCATATATTTCACGAGCAGGCTTTCGTATCTTCATTTTTGTAACGTTGTTCACGTACATCCACTCCTTTTTAATATGAGGATTCATTCGATATTTGTTCTATGTACGGATTTATATAACTTCGATAAGAATCTATTAGGTCTTCTGGTAAAAAACGGAGGTCGAAATATTGTAATTCCATCGTTTCACTTTCATCAATTGCAAGTGTTCCCTTTACATCCCTTGATACGTACACAGCAGTCACGGCATATAGTTCATCACCATTCGATACTTTCAAAAAGTACTCTGGACCTGAAAAAACGCCTAATAGATTCAAATCACCGACATCAAGTCCCGTTTCTTCCTTCACTTCTCTTCTAGCTGTATCTTCAAGGCTTTCTCCAAGTTCCATGATTCCACCAGGCAATCCCCAACCGCCGTCTGTTCTATGTTGTAACAGTAATTGATTATTTTCATTAATGATGAGAACGACCGACCCTGGAAGAATGAGCGGTCGATGCCCTACATATTGTCTTAATTCTTTTACATAACTCAAAAATACCACTCCTAAACCCTAGCCATTATCTAGACTTCAAGTGAGTCAACTCTTGAAATTTTCTTCTAGTTTCTTCTCTATTTCATCATTACTGACCTTCTTTCCCCATATCTTACTCATGTTTTAATTTCAAATATCTGTTAAAAAACAAACCGATCGCAACAAGAAGGGCTGCCAAACTTGAAAGGAAAAATCCATAAGCATAGGCTGGAATATCGTTTTCTGGAACTCGATCATTAATCTCAAAGAACAAAAAATAGACACCTATTCCTTGTCCGTCCACATTTGTTCCATATGAATGTAATTCAAGTCCCTTTAGTACAGTTAAAATCGACAAGCCAACAAAAAGAACTGGTAAAACCCAATCCTTCATACTTTTCATAACTAGCTCCTCTCTACTACTAGACTAAAAGTTCTCCTTTTACTTGCTATGGGCTTGCTTTTCCCAGAGTAATTCTTTATCAAAAGTCGCATTGAGATTATGTACTAATTTTTCACTAGTCTCTTCTACAAACCTTGAAACTTCCTCTGGAGTTAAATATTTGAACTCATATGTAGGATCCAATGCAAAATTACCTACATCACTTAAATAGAATTCTGTAATCCGTTTGATTTGTTTTGTAATTTGATGTTCTGGAAAGAGATCAAGGTAATCTGGAAAACTCTCAATATGTTGAAAAGCATTCGTAAAAATATTATCTCTATTCTCATTCAGATAAACAAAATCACCACCGTACCAATCGCTTTTTATTTTTCTGGTATATTCAGGAGTTCCGAGTATATCTCGATAGACCGGTTCTTTTTTCTTCTCTTGATGAAGAGCACTCCATTCAACATCCGTTACTAAATGTACATAATAACCTAAATAAAATGAGAGTTGGGCAGTAGTAAATTCGAGCTGATCCTTATTCAGGTATTGTTCAAGGAACAGATTGGGGGTTATTTTCTTATCTACTTTAAAGTGAGTTACCTCTGGTGATGGGTAAAATTCTCCTGTATCTTCATCAGGCAAACCACAATCAGGTCCGATATTCCCGACTACAAACTCTTTTTCAGGTACTCGTAAGCCCCTTTTCAATAAATTCTCCGCAATTCTGAAATGCGCCATCCATGTCGCCATACGTTTCATTCTCCTTTTTATGTAGAACGCTTTGTTATGTACTTTCTTAACTTTTGTGCTTTTAGTTTAGTTAGACGAAAAAACATTCAATTAGTTACACATGATCTGCTTAATGGAATATCCAAATACTTTATATATTTCATAGGTTCGACTTCCTGATATATTCTAATGAAATCAACTTCATATGTAGGATAGGGGCTAAGTTCTTCATCTGACAGCTTGGCCATATCTTTTAGCTCTCTGTTGGACAAGCCAAAATAAGTCTTACCCAGTGTCATATGTGGTGTAAAGTCATCCAGCTCAAAATACTTCTTTATTAGCTCAGCTGAGGGAGATATTCTATGTACCAGACTTTGATGGAGTTGAATTAACTCTATTGATGAAGCGTTAAGATATAGAATGTCTTCACCGAAAAACATCGGTTTACCTACTGAAACAGTAAATGGTTGAAATTCTTTGCAGACTTCTTCGACTTTACTCAACCACTCTTGATCTGGGGTTAAGCCACCTTGAGCTTTTACAGTGATATGCGGTTCGACGACCTCTGTAATCCAATGCCCATTCCATTTCTTTTGGAATTCAATTATATTTGTTTTGTAATCCTCAGGTGGCACAATTCCAATAAAGTATTGCAAGATGAATCCTCCCTAAAACGATAAAATTTTAGCTCAATAAGAAATTTCTGTTTTTATACACTCAATCCCTTTTTCCATATGTATTTCTCCATTTTTCTCTAGAGTTGAAGCAAAAAAAGGCGCAACAGTCTTATTAGACATCGCACCCTTTGTGTAGTTCATCTCTATTTCGTTAAAGGTATTTTAATTTCATCTCCCACTAAGAGAACAGTGTCTTTTCGCTCCTTAACTGGAGCAAAAACCATTATAAACTCGTCATCTTCGCCTTGCACTTCACCTTTACTAAAGATTGGAATAACCTTCTCTCCAGCTGACCTCAAAAATACACCAGATTTATTTTCGTTAACGATGTAACCAAATTCTTTATCAATTTTCCTCGCATTGAGATATTGATGTTCTAATTTACTCTTTACTTCGTACTGAACTCCATTTTCATCTGTAAGGAGTTTAGTATCTGCCCCAGAGACTACAACTCTTGTTTCAAAAGGAGAAAACTCCACCTGTTTTATCTTGTATCTTATTTCTTTAAATGTAAATTCTTCATTTACCTTTATTGTTTCTCTTGCTGAGGTAGCAGATGATTTGATTTGGAACTCAAGTGGCCATGTTGTTTCTACTTTTTGATTAGTATTTTTTCCGTACAGGGTTAAATCTTTAATTTCTAAACGAATATCCTTTCCCTCATATTTGTTTATGGATTCAAAGGATAAGGCTTCAGCAACCATGTTTTTTTCGCTGTCGTAATACCTGCTTCCCCAACCTACATGATTTAATTCAATTTTTTCGTCTCCCACTATGAGATGAATGGATGTACTACCTTCAAAAATATCAAGATAATAATTCTTTAGATCTGTCTTTTCACTTTGAAAAGTTAATAAAAGTTTTGTTTCCGCATCATCCGCCATTACCCTCTCAAAATTTACCGAGATATCATGTTCTTCATCATAGTATGTTTGATTTAAAACTTGACCATGCCCCATTTTTATGGCAGCCCTAATTCCAGCATCATCAATATGTTTACTTAAAAAAATATCAGTATTATCATGATCTGTTTGTGCAATCCTTGAAACAGTCATGCTTTCATATCCAAAATAAATGATAGATGGAATAAGAATCAGAGCAACTATTATCGTCAGAGCGGGATTGAGAAGCTTACTTGTATAAGTAAACCAAACAGACTTCTTTCTTCTCTGGCTTAACGTATTAAGAATTTGGTATTTTTCTTCTTTACTTATTCCTGTATTTTTAAAAACTGTATCATTCATACTGTCTCGTAAATTGTTCAACTTATCATCCATATTTAATTACTCACTCCCTTCTCAAACTGCTTTCGTAATAGTTCCTTCCCTCTTCTGAGTCTAGTCTTGATGGTCTGTTCGTTGATTCCAGTAAGTTCATTTATTTCCCTTATTGTAAGATCTTCATAATAAAATAGAATGATGATTTCTCTGTATTTTACAGGAAGCCCAAGCACCTTTTTTGAAAAAATCAGCTTTTCATTTTCTCTTATTACATGTTCCTCTATGGAAGGTTGATCAAGTTGTAGATTTTCCTTGAGACGTTCAAGGCCCAAAAACTGTCTAAATGACTTTCTTTTCAATGTATCTTTTGCTTTATTAACTGCAATTTGATACACCCAAGTTTTAATATTAGAATCTCCTCGGAAGAGATGATATTTGTTGTAGCAAGTAATAAATACTTCCTGTGTAACATCCTCAGTCATACTCCAGTCTTTAATGTATGTATAAATCAATCTCTTGATGGCATCTCCATATTCATCTATAAGATCTTCTATAACTTCTTCGAGAGTGTTTTTCTCCGAAAATTGTATGTTGTCTTCCAATTTACATTCCTCCCTTTCCCCTCCTAATTTGTTTGACGATAAAATTCTAAACATTGTTTCGTCTTTCTAAAAACATAACCCCCTAACCTCCCACATAGATTAAAAGATAACTGACGATTGGGGGGGTGGTGGATATATCTCAAACACACTCACTCGATAAAAGGTTAGCTCTGGATTTGTTGAAGGTTGCTGAACTGCCGAGTATTCAATATGAAAATCACGGTAATTTCCCGATGCCAACACAGTTTAAGCTTCTTCTCCCTTTTAAAGCCTATGCTTTTTGGAAGCTAGAATGGTTTGGCATGATTCTTGATTCCAGTCACGCAGTTGTGACGGCCTTCCGTGGGACCAGATCAACACCTGATTGGCTTGTTGATGCGGATATAGAGAAGAAACCCTTCCATGGTGGTTATGTCCATGATGGCTTTTATTCCGTTTACCGGAGTTGTCAGGATTCCCTACTAAATGCATACATGGGATTAGCACAAAAGGAAAACAAAACGCTGTACATTACGGGGCATAGTCTTGGTGCAGCGCTTGCTACCCTACATGCATTGGATGTAGCCAACAATAGAAAAGGCATTCATTTTAAAAACATCATCATGTATAACTACGCTAGTCCGCTCGTTGGTGACCATCGTTTTGCATCCATTTACAATGCCATAGTTCCAAATAGTATTAGGATCGTCAATACACATGATGTGGTTCCAATGATTCCGTATCCGAGATGGGGCTATGAACATGTGCATACTGGCGTATCATTTACCCTACCGGATATGCAAGATATGCAGAAAGACCGCTCCTACAATCATTCGCTCAAGGCTTATCATCGTGGCATTACCCATTACTTATAGGTATAAAAAAAGCACCTATGAAAGGTGCTTTTAGTTAGTTATGTTATTTTCTTTTGATTCCAATTGTTCTACCTGCTTGTTTTGGAAGTGGTTTTTCACGATCAGCTTCATACATCTCCTTTAATTTTTCAAAGACGGACTCAGGGAATGGTCCTGGTCTATCCTCTGTGGTATCCATTCCCATGAGCATTTGTTCACTCGTGGAGATGGTCTCACCTTGTTCATTTTCCATGGTGAAGAAGATATGGATTCTTTTCTGATCCAGATCAAGAATCTGACTAGTGACCGTCAACTGCCCCCCTTCATGAGCTTCCTTTAAATAACATACATGGGTTTCAAGTGTGAAAATCGTATATTTGAAGGTATTTCGTCCTTCTTCATGCAGACCGATATGATTCATGAACTCATCAACGGCAATGCTGAATACTTTTGCATATTCGGCATCATTCATATGACCGTTGTAATCGACCCATTCATTTTTCACCTGCTGTTGAAGTTGAAATTGTTCCATTGTGATATCCTCCTACACGTTGGACTTTTGCGCTTGCTTCGCTTCTGGCCAGTAATCCTTGACCAAATCAAGCAAACGGACTAGAAATTCATTCCGGTTTTGATCCAACTCAGATAAACTGCACTCTCCAGACTGTTCTTCGCAACCTGCTACGACACGATCATGCAATTCATCGGTCAACTCAGGTGCCTCAAGCTTTGTCCAAGGCTTCTTCAGGGCAGGTCCGAATTGCTTAAGCATGTGGCGCATACCACCTTCACCGCCAGCCAAGTGGAACGTTAAGAACGGTCCATACTGTGCATATCGTAATCCAGCTCCATAAATGAAGGCTTGGTCAACTTCTTCAGTCGTTGCAATTCCTTCATTGACGATGTGGAGGGACTCCCGCCAAATTGCTTCAATCAGGCGGTCTGCGATATGCCCTTCAATTTCGTTTCGGACAAGCAGTGCCTTCATATTCATGCCTTCAAAGAAAGCTGTCGCACGCTCTGTGTTTGTAGTGGTCGTTGCTTCCCCAGGGACAACCTCTACGAGAGGCAGGATATAGACCGGATGGAATGGATGAGCCACGACAAGCCGATCTGGATACTGAAGTCCTCGCTGCAAGTAAGATGGTTTGATACCTGACGTACTGGAAGCGATGATGGCTTCTCTCTTCGCATAACGATCAATGTCTTGAAGGACCGATTCTTTCAAATCCTCCACTTCCGGTACATTTTCCTGGATAAAATCAGCGTCTTCGACTGCTTTGCTCAAGTCTTTTTCGAATGTTAAGCGTTCTATCGACGCGCCTTCAGCAAGACCCAGTTCTTCCACATACGGCCAAGCATTCTCGACCGCTTTTCTCATCCGTTCTTCTGCACCTTCAGCTGGATCAGTTGCCACAACATCATAACCATGCGCTAAAAATCTCGTAATCCATCCGTTGCCGATTACGCCCGTTCCAACGACTGCGATTTTTTTGATGTCTGTCATGTTTATTTCCCTCCATGTGGATTTCTAAGCTGTAAATACTCACGTGCCTCTTGTGGCGTCATCGGTTCCAGTCCATGTCCATCCAGCATCGTAAAGGCTTTATCAACGAGCTGTTCATTTCTAGCCATGACACCTTTACTGAGGTAGATGTTGTCTTCCAGTCCTACACGGACATTTCCACCGAGTAATGCAGATTGAGCTGCAATCGGCATTTGCATCCGTCCGATGCCAAACGCTGACCAATGTGCATTTTCCGGCAGGCGATTTTTCATATATAGGATCGTTTCTGCATCCGCTTCAGCTCCCCAAGGAATCCCGAGGCAGAATTGGAACATCGGGTCCCCGTCAATCAGACCCTCGTTAATCAATTGCTTCGCAAAACGAAGGTGTCCGGTATCAAAGCATTCAAGCTCTGGCTTCACACCGCTTTCTTGGATTAATTTTGCCTGATCGCGCAACCAATCTGTCGGACTCATGTAGATCATGTTGCCAAAGTTCGTACTTCCACAATCCAACGTACACATTTCCGGTAAAAGTTCACCCACTGGTCGGTGTCGTTCTTCAGGCGTTTGCATGTCTGTTCCATCTCCACCAGCAGCTGGCGTTGCAAGACTTGGGATGAAGTCTCCTCCCCCACCTGACGTGATATTGATGATGACATCTGTCTCCGATTCACGGATTCGGTCGACGATTTCACGATAATGTTCGATATCGTGACTGATGCCACCTGTTTTCGGGTCACGAGCATGTACGTGTGCGACGGTCGCTCCTGCCTTTGCTGATTCTATCGCTGATTCTGCAATTTCTTTTGGTGTCACTGGAACATGAGGATTCTTTTGTGTTGTTTCTCCTGCTCCCGTAACCGCTGATGTTAACAATACTTTCCCTTTCATGTTCACTTCCTCCTTCTCGTTCGTTCCGTTTTTGTATTTCAAATCCAGTTGAAACTATACCATCTGGACTGTTTACTTTCAACCCAGAAAAGGGATTTTTTTTCGATTCGTTTATCCATTTTGAACGTTCGTTTAGGCAGGTATGTCCTTATTACTACACCATTATAGAGGGAAATGAAGGGATTAAATTGAAAACAGTTAGGCCGAGTGATATGATGTTGGGAGAAATCCAAAAAGTCTGTGAGGTATAGTTTCATGCCAAGAGAATCAAAACGGCACAAAATATTAGAAGCAGCAGCATTGATCGTCCATAATCGTGGTATTGATGCACTGACTCTTGATGCTGTAGCGGAAGAAGCACAAGTGAGTAAGGGTGGACTTCTTTATCACTTCAGAAGTAAAGAAGCATTGGTGGAGGGGCTTGTCCTCCACATGAACAATATTTACCGTACGAACGTGGAAAAGGCAGTTTATGAAGATATCAATCGCGAAGGCAAGTGGACGAGAGCGTTTATCAAAGCGACTTATGATCAAAGCTTGAAGAATACAGAAACCAGTGCAGGAATGCTAGCTGCTCAAGGTATTAATCCTGATTTGCTAAAACCGTTGCAACAAACGTACGCCAATTGGCAGGATAATATTGCACATGACGGTTTAGATCCCGTTCAAGCTACCATCCTCCGACTGGCAGCAGACGGGTTATGGTTTTCAGAGATATTCGGGCTTGCACCTCTGAATGAGGACTTGCGAAAGCAAGTGCTTGATACTTTGTTGGAGCAAACACACCAGGATAAGAACAACGCATAAAAAAGCACTCACTGTTGAACTCTTATAGTAGAAGTGGAGTTTAGCCACTTTTTTTAAAACACCATTGAGCACATTCATCTCTTAGAGATAAATGTGCTCTTTTTATTAAATACACTTCTCCCTAAATTCAGTAAATTAATGGCACAATAAATAAGAACGAACGTTCTTATTTTTGGGAGAGGAGCAATATGTGATGAAGGAATTGGAAGCCGCTTATATTGCTGGTGTTATTGACGGTGAGGGGAGCATCATTTTAACTAGGATGCATGCCAATGAACACCGTAGACCTGTAATAACAATTGCTTCTACAGATTTAGAATTGCTTACATATGTCCAGTCTGTCGCAGGAGGTTACCTTTACAGTAAGAAAAATTACAACCCATCTAAACATAAAAATTCATTCATTTTAAATATCAAAATAAAAAAAGAGGTATTCTATGTCCTACAATCTTGTTTACCTTACTTGAGAATTGATCAAAAAAGAAAGCGAGCTGCCTGGATATTAGATAATTATGATAAAGTCACACCAAGGAATGGAAAATACGTAAAAGATGTACTCGCGAGGAAATTGAAGTTCGAGGAAGATTTCTTTAAATTATAAAAAACTCCATAAAAAAACCACCATAGTTTTATGTATGGTGGAGACGGTGGGACATGTTGTTCCATGCTTTCGTCATGGCACTGACTATATCTTGAACCTGTTTGATCAGGTCCCCCGGCGTATTATACGAAATGTAATTTTTACTTGTTTTCAAGTAGTATTCCGTATCCTAGTACTACCCTTTAGGTAGCCTATAAGTCGATACACGGCTGTTGGATTACTCCACATACCGCTCGGCATTGCCCTATCGCTAAAGCGACTTAGGTTTCACCGATTAAGCCGGGTTATCACTTTTGTGTTGCCACAAAAGGCGACTATTTACTAATCGAACCCACGTCCAGAAATATCGGCACTTAAGCTTCTACGAGCGTAGTCAGTATATTAGCATTTCGCCAGCACTTCAGCCTACTGACAGGCCTCCGTGTGGCTAGCCTGGTTGTTCTCTTCCTTCATCCTCAGGCGGTGGAATCCGGCGTAGCCCACTGATAAGTGAGTCCCTTACCCTAGCACATGGGCGATGCAGGGAGGAACCGCAAAGCTACTGTTACGCAGCTAGTGCGAAGTTGTTGTTTTCTTTGCCAGTTATAGGCGTTGGCGTTTTAACGAGGCCGACCCCCTCGGCTCGCAACTTAAGCTCGACCTATCCCTGTCGAATCCGTAACGTCCCCATATAAAAGGAGTGTTCGGTAGTTGCTTTAAAATCTTACTATCCTAACTGGCGACAACATCTATTATAGCATATAGAAGCTATATTGTTAATGATCTTACAGATACTTACATTTTTTGGCGTTCACGGAAAGCTTTCTCAATCTCACGTTTCGCCGTCTTACGCTTCAGGTCTTCACGCTTGTCGTATTTCTTCTTACCTCTTGCGACACCGATTAGGACCTTCGCGACTCCGTTTTTGATATACATTTTCAATGGGATAATCGAATATCCAGGATCTTTAGAAGCACCAATCAATTTATTGATTTCTTTCTTGTGTAACAGCAGTTTTCTAGTTCGAAGCGGATCATGGTTGTAACGGTTGCCTTGTTCATAATGGCTGATGTGCATGTTATGAAGGAAGACTTCCCCGTTTTGAACACGGCAAAAGGAATCTTTCAATTGAACACGTCTTGCACGTATGGCTTTGATTTCTGTTCCTTGTAAAACCATACCAGCTTCGAACGTTTCTTCAATTGCATAATCATGACGAGCTTTTTTATTTTGTGCGATTGCATTCCCTTCATTACGTGCCATAGCTTCGTTTCCCCTTTCAACTGCATGATACATTTTATCAACAAAGGTCAAAAAAAGTCAAGAAATCCACCCTTGGATAGACAGAAGAGGAAGCCCGAATGGACGCCCTCTCATCTGTTCATTACCTCTTCTTCTTTTTACCTTTTTTCTTTTTTTGAACATCCTTGTAGAAAGGTTTGTTGCCTTTCTTCTTACGGGATGATCCCTCTTTGTCATTTCGTCTATCATTTCGCTTCTTTTCCTTCGTCGGACTCTTACCACCACTATTGATGACACGTGAACTCTCTTTGCGTCGTCTCTGTGTTGGAGCTTTCATTCCGACGATTTCGAAGTCGATTGCTCGTTCTTCTACATTAACATTGAGCACTCGGATTTGTATTTCGTCTCCGATTCGGAACACATTCCCGGTACGTTCTCCAATCATTGCATACTGCTGTTCGTTGAAGTGATAATAGTCATCCGTCAAGTAGCTGACGTGGACAAGTCCCTCAATCGTATTCGGCAGCTCAATGAACAATCCAAAGTTCGTGACGCCACTGATGACCCCATCAAATTCTTCACCGATTTTATCTTGCATGAATTCCGCTTTTTTCAAGTCGTCAGTTTCGCGCTCGGCATCAACCGCACGACGTTCCCGTTCAGAGGCATGCTGTGCGATTTCCGGTAATCGTTCACCCCAGTGGTTCTTCGTCTTCTCATCCACTTTTTTCTGAATGAGGTAAGTTCGAATGAGACGGTGAACAATCAAGTCCGGGTAACGACGAATCGGTGATGTAAAGTGCGTATAGAATTCCGTCGACAAACCATAGTGGCCATGGTTTTCAGGCTCGTAACGAGCTTGTTTCATCGAACGTAGCATAACCTTACTGATGACCGCTTCTTCCGGTTCCCCTTGCACTTCTTCTAAAATCTGTTGAAGGGCACGAGGGTGTATGGAATTCGCTGATCCACGAACTACATAACCGAAGTTCGTAATGAACTCGAGGAAGTTCGTGAGCTTCTCTTCATCCGGGTCTTCGTGGATCCGGTACATGAACGGGACATTCATCCAATGGAAGTGTTCGGCAACCGTTTCATTCGCTGCTAACATGAACTCTTCAATCAGCTTTTCCGCGACAGTACGGTCACGTAAAACGACATCAACTGGCTTCGATTCTTCGTCAACGAGCACACGGGCTTCACTGAAATCGAAGTCGATTGCGCCACGTTCAAAGCGCTTCTTACGAAGGATTTCTGCGAGCTCGCCCATCAAGTCGAAGAACGGGACGAGATCCTTGTAACGTTCTAGTACTTCGTCGTCTTCACGAAGTAAAATTTTACGAACGTCAGTATAGGTCATCCGTTCATTCGTGCGAATGACACTTTGGAAAATCTCGTGATTGACGACGTCACCATTCGCATTGATTTCCATTTCGCAAGAAAGCGTCAACCGGTCGACTTTCGGATTCAAACTACAAATCCCGTTGGACAAACGATGCGGAATCATTGGAATGACCCGGTCTACGAGGTAGACAGACGTCCCACGTTCAAGTGCTTCCACATCAATCGGAGATCCTTCTGTCACATAATGGCTGACATCCGCAATATGCACTCCTAGCTTATAGTTTCCGTTATCAAGCTTTACAACGTTAACCGCATCATCCAGGTCCTTTGCATCTGCACCGTCAATCGTGACGATCGTTTCATCCCGCAAGTCTCTGCGGTCATGCAGATCATCAGGGTCAATTTCATCAGGAACGGAGTTCGCATGCTCCATCGCATCTGCCGGAAAATCTCTCGGCAATCCGTGCTTATAGATAATGGATAGAATATCGACGCCAGGGTCGTTTTTGTGGCCTAAAATCTCAATGATTTCACCTGTCGCACTGGAACGACCTTCCGGGTATCCTGTGATTTTGACGAGAACCTTATGGCCATCCACCGCGTTGTTTGTGGCTTCTTTCGGGATGAAGATGTCGTTCGGAATACGCTTATCGTCCGCTTCGACAAATCCGAAACTTTTACTATCTATAAAGGTTCCGACCACTTCCGTTACGCCACGCTCGACGATTCGGATGACCGTTCCTTCTGGCTTTTGGTCACCAGGTCGGCTCGAAATCCGGACGAGCACCGTGTCTCCATTCATTGCACCATTCAACTCAGATGGCGAAATAAAGACATCTTTCTCCCCTTTTTGTTCTGGGATGAGAAACGCAAATCCTTTCGCATGACCTTGAAGCTTTCCTTTGATGAGGTTCATCCGCTCTGGGACACCATATCGGTTACTTCGCGTCCGGACGATGTCACCGTTCTCTTCCATATCATTCAACGTAATGACAAGTTCTTTGAAATCTTCCGCATCTCCTAACCCGAGCTCTTGCTCCAGTTCCTGTACGGTCAATGGTTTATAGGCTTCTTCTCTCATAAATGCTAAAATTCTTTCTTGATCCATGGTTGTATCCCTCCTTCAATGTTGTCTATATCTTTTGATTTAAGTATTGTCTTCATTATTTTGACCAGTCTAGTGAGTTTAGGAACTCCAACACATCCTCATGAAGCTGTTCTTTTTCCTTATCGAGCGTGATGACATGGCCAGATTCTTCGTACCATTTCAAGCTCTTTTGGTCAGATTCAATTGAGTCATGAATGATGTTCGCGCTGTCTGTATTGATCATCTCATCGTGTCTTGCTTGTACCACGAATGTAGGTGTATAAATCATATCAATGTTCGAGCGGACATCAGAGATGAGCTCTTGGAGCGCCTTCAATGTGTTCATCGGCGTCTTTTTGAATTCTTCCATCTCTTCTTCAATCTGCTCATCCGTTTTACCCTCGTAATTTTTGTACTCTCTTGCGTACTCGAGCACACCTTCGTACATGACCTCTTCGCTTTTAATATACATAGGCGCGCACATCGGAACGATCCCTTTGATGGGTTCCGTGTAGCCGAGCTTGAGTGAGAAGACGCCTCCCAGTGACAGGCCAGCGACAGCAATCTCTTCATAGCCTTTGTCTTTCAGCTCATTATATGCGTTCATAACGTCCTTCCACCAGTCGTCAGGACCGGTATGGACGAGCTCTTCAGGCGGTACGCCATGTCCTTTATAATGTGGTGCCAGACAAGAGTATCCCTCTTTTTGTAAGTATCGGCCGAGCATGCGAACATCGGCTGAATTTCCTGTGAACCCATGCAACAGAAGGACTGCCCGGTCTCCACCTTCGAAGAAAAATGGTTTTGGTGCCACGATTTTCATGATGTTTCCTCTCCTTTTAGATCTACTGCTTCTTTATCTGTTAAAAAGTGAAAGACGTGTTGAATGACGTCTTCTTGCTCCATACCATGGCAAATGATGTGTTTGGATTGTGGTAAAAAGACGAGCTCTTTTTGGTCGCTTTGAATCGTATCATAAATGTATTGCGCGCTTTTCTTCGGAACGACCCCATCACATTCTCCCTGCAGGATCAGTGTGGGTGTCTCGATTTTGTCTATATATGGGCGCAGATTGTAAATGAGCTTTTTGAATTGGTATGTCATCGACATCGGGGTTGTTCTGAACTTCCGAAGATACCGCTGGAACAGTTCGTTCTCTGTGATCTTTCCCTTGAACAAATCGAGGATCATCGTTTTGATATCTTCGAAAAGCTGACGAGGACTTACATAATAAGCAGCGGCACTCATGAGAACGAGCTTGTCGACTTTGTGGGATGAGGCAAGGTAACCCGCAATCATTCCACCCATTGAAAACCCGACGAGATAAATCGTATCGCATCGCTTTTCAAGGGCTCTTAGTTCCATTTCAGCGGTCTTGATCCATTCCTCGAACGGAACATATTCCATACGGCCACCCGTGTCGTGTCCCGGAAAAGTCGGCGACTCGACGAGCCAATCTGTGTTCTCTTTTAAATATCGGACAAGCGGCTCCACCTCATAAGGGCTTCCGGTAAATCCGTGGAGACATAAACAACCGATCATCGCTCGGACTCCTTCATTCTTTCTTATAGTTTGCCCCTTGTCGGAATCGTTAAAACGTATGTACATAAGAAAAGCGGAAGCGCCATGACTTGCACATGGATGTGCTGACTTCGACGATATCACAGGACGTGATGTTTTTAGTCGAAGGGCCTTACTAGACGTAGGGAACTGGAAGACCGACGAGGAGGCTGTCGCCGCCACAGGAGGTCTGAAGTGATCCGAGTGACTTGGCGCTAAGCTAGACATCACATCTATGTAACCTGAAAATAAAGAAAACAGCAAGCGTGGAAACTTGCTGTTCTTCGTCGTTTTATTAATATACGTAACCTAAAAGAATCGTAAGAATGAAAAATAGTACAGCTAGAATGATCGTTGCCTTTTGGAAGACAGCGTCGATTCCGCGTGCTTTCTGCTTTCCAAACAATTGCTCCGCTCCACCTGTAATCGCACCGGAAAGTCCAGCACTCTTACCAGATTGAAGTACCACAATCGTAATTAAGGCAATCGCATTAATAATTAATAAGACCATCAAGAATGTTTCCACGTTAATCCACCTCCAGCGACACAAATCCAGTACTTTAAATGTACCACAACGAAGCTGACTGTTTCAACAAAATTTGAGATCGTGCCAGGTACCATTTTTAATCTCAAGCGCAGCAAAGGTTATTGGTCAGTGCCAGGCACTTTTCGGATAGCTTACAGTACCAGTACTTCATGAATAGTGCCTGGCACTGTAGGTCTTTTTTACTTCACGTAAAAGCTCGCGCCGTCAACGATTTCGACATTCGGATGATCCTTCAGATCTCTCATAAGTTGGAAGAGGGCTTCGTCCTTTTTCTTCGCTTCAATCATACAGTCGATCTGATCGACGCTACCTTTGATCTGATTCAAGAAGTCCATGAACATTTCAACATTGACATAGTCTGCATGTGAACGAAATTGCTTTTCACTCTTAGGGCTTGAGATATGCATCTTGACCGGTAAGGGTGAAGTCGACCACGATTTCACGACCCGCTCCCATTCTTCTTCCCAATGTTCGTTTTCATGGTGTGCGAGGTGATGGTGGTAATCGAAAACAAGTGGCACACCGAGCTTTTCACATAAATACAAAGTGTCTTCCAGATGAAAGGACTTGTCGTCGTTTTCAAGGATAATCATTTCTTGAACACCTGTCGGAATGAGCATCCAGTTATCAACGAACCTTTCCAGTGCAATCTGCCGGTCTCCATACATTCCCCCAACATGTAGCACGCATCGATGTGTCGGGTCTATAGACATTCCATCCAACAAACGTTTATGCAGCATGAGCGTTTTCACCGTCATCTTCAACACATCTTTTTTCGGCGTGTTAACTAGCACGAAATGGTCCGGATGGAAATCGACCCGCATGTCTTTTTCTTTTACAAATTCACCGATATCATGAAGCTCTTCGGTAATGGCATCCATGTAGTTCCAATCCGGAAGTTCTTCATAGGTTGCCAAGGGAACGAGTCTTGAAGTCATTCGGTAAAACTGGATGTCATGTGCCGCATTATGACGCAGGATTCTCAACGTGTTATGAAGATTGGCTCTCGTAATCCGCTCGAGCTTCAACATCGCCGCATCCCTGTTCTGAATGCTGTTGAAGTTTTTGATGGTCATCGTTTGGGATGGGGATGCATTTTGAAGGCTCAACGCCATTGCGACATATCCGAGACGAACAAGTGTCATATCTAAACTCCTCCGATTTCCTGTTACGGTTAGTATTGCCTAAATGTCATGGTAAATGATGATGAACATAATTTTTTCAGAGGAAACCATATTAGAAATATGGAGGTGTTCTGCAATGACAAAGAAAGATCCAAATATCGAAAAAAATAAAGAATTGCAAACGGCGACGAACCTGAACCCAGGATTCACCGTCCAAAGTGATGCCTTCCAACCGCTCGATATGCTCATTGAACAAGCCGACAGTGGGATCGAGCCCCAACGAAGCGATGTACATGCCGACAACGAAGACATGTAACGAGACTTTCGACCTTTAGTGTCAGGTACCGTTTCAGAACCGTTGCGTCGCAACGGGTTCAGAATGGTACCTGGCGGCACTCCCATAACAAAAGAGAACCCCAATTGGCGGCCGTCCAATCGGGGTTCTTCCTTGCATGATTCAGATCAGCAGTTGTGCTTCCACTTCCCTGAATGTGTGTTGCTTTATTTAAATAACTTACTTGTTGATGTTGTAGAATGCGTCTTTTCCAGCGTAGTAACCAGCGTAGTCGAGCTCGTCCTCGATACGTAGAAGCTGGTTGTACTTCGCTACACGGTCTGTACGAGATGGTGCACCCGTCTTAATTTGTCCAGCGTTTGTCGCAACCGCAATGTCAGCGATTGTGCTGTCTTCTGTTTCACCAGAACGGTGAGAGATGACTGCAGTGTATCCAGCGCGCTTCGCCATTTCGATTGCGTCGAATGTTTCTGTCAACGTACCGATTTGGTTTACTTTAATCAAGATGGAGTTACCAACGTTACGCTTGATACCTTCAGAAAGCTTCGCTGTATTCGTTACGAACAAGTCGTCACCGACAAGCTGTACTTTGTCTCCGATAGCAGCGGTAAGCTTTTCCCATCCGTCCCAGTCGTTTTCGTCAAGACCATCTTCAATGGAAACGATCGGATATTTCGAAGTAAGCTCTTCGTACCAAGCAACCATTTCTTCAGATGTTTTCGTAACACCTTCACCAGATAGATGATATTTGCCATCTTTATAAAGCTCAGAGGATGCAACATCCAATGCCAATTTCACTTCTTCGTCAGGCTTGTATCCTGCTTTTTCAATCGCTTCGATAATCGTAGAGATTGCTTCTTCGTTGGATCCTAGGTTCGGAGCGAATCCACCTTCATCACCAACAGCTGTGTTCAAGCCTTTTTCCTTCAATACTTTTTTCAACGTGTGGAAAATTTCAGCACCGACACGAAGCGCTTCACGGAAGGATTCCGCGCCAACTGGCATAACCATGAATTCTTGGATGTCCACGTTGTTGTCCGCGTGTTCTCCACCGTTCAAGATGTTCATCATTGGTGTTGGAAGAGATTTCGCGTTGAATCCGCCAAGGTAGTTGTAAAGCGGTACACCAAGGTGATCTGCTGCCGCGTGAGCAACTGCCATGGATACACCAAGGATTGCGTTAGCGCCTAGCTTACCTTTGTTTTCTGTTCCGTCAAGCTCAAGCAATTGCTTGTCGATTGCCACTTGATCAAGCGCGTCGAAGTAGACAAGCTCAGGAGCGATCACTTCGTTTACGTTGTTTACAGCGTTCAATACGCCTTTTCCGAGGTAACGGTCTTTGTCACCGTCACGTAGTTCAACTGCTTCGTACTCACCAGTTGAAGCTCCACTTGGTACAAGTGCGCGTCCACGAGCGCCGGACTCTAGCCATACTTCTACTTCTACTGTTGGGTTACCACGAGAATCTAATACTTCACGAGCAAAAATGTTAATGATACTTGATGGCATTACATTCATCTCCTTATTTTTAAAAAAGTATAGGTTTATTTAATCAGTGTTTTTCCTGTCATTTCTTTCGGCTGCTTACCTCCGAGAAGGTCAAGAACAGTCGGTGAAAGATCCGCTAAAATTCCATCTTCGCGGAGTTTCGCACCTTTCTTCGTCACGATGACAGGTACAGGGTTCGTCGTATGAGCTGTCATCGGGTTGCCTTCCTTCGTGATGACTTCATCTGAGTTTCCGTGGTCAGCTGTGATAATCGCTGCTCCATCTTTTTCTAAGATAAGATCGACAATTTTACCGAGACACTCATCAACCGTTTCGACCGCTTTGATCGTCGGCTCAAGCATTCCTGAGTGTCCGACCATGTCCGGGTTGGCAAAGTTCAAGATGATCACGTCATGCTTGTCCGCATTCAGTTCATCGAGCAATGCGTCCGTCACTTCATACGCACTCATTTCAGGCTTCAAATCGTATGTTGCGACTTTCGGCGAGTCGATTAAAATTCGCTCTTCACCCGGGAACTCGTTTTCACGACCGCCACTAAAGAAGAAAGTCACGTGCGGATACTTTTCCGTTTCCGCAATACGAAGCTGCTTGTAATCTTGCTGAGCAAGAACTTCTCCGAGTGTGTTATCGAGATTCGTCGGTTTGAATGCCACTTCACCATCGACCGTTTCACTGAACTGCGTCAAGCAGACGAAGTGCAAGTTTTCCGGACGACCTTCTCCACGATCGAAACCACGGAAGTCGTCGTTCGTGAATACTTGAGAAATTTGGATTGCACGGTCGGGACGGAAGTTGAAGAAGATGATCGCGTCATCGTCTTTAATCGTCGCAACCGGTGATCCATCGTCTTTCGTGATGACAGAAGGAAGGACGAACTCGTCGTAGATTTCATTTTTGTAAGAATCATCAACGACTTCGATCGGATTCGTATACGATGGGCCTTCACCGTAAGTCATCGCTCGGTACGACCGCTCCACACGATCCCAACGCTTGTCACGATCCATCGCATAATAACGACCAGATAGGGTTGCGATTTCACCCACACCATACTCGTTCATTTTTTCTTGTAGCGCAGAGATATACCCTTTTGCCGATTGTGGACCAACGTCACGTCCATCCAAGAATCCGTGGATATAGACCTTTTCAACGTTTTCTTCCTCAGCCAGCTTCAGCAACGCATATAAGTGATCGATATGACTGTGGATACCGCCATCGGATAACAGTCCGAAAACATGAAGGGCTGAATCCTTCTTCTTCACGTGATCCATCGCATCCAAGAAAGTTTGGTTTTCATAGAATTCGCCTTCTTTAATGGAAAGGTTCACACGAGTCAAGCTTTGATAAACAATTCGTCCAGCACCGATGTTCAAGTGCCCAACTTCGGAATTCCCCATTTGGCCGGGCGGAAGTCCGACCGCTTCTCCACATGCCTGTAGCTGGGCGTGCGGAAACTCGTTCCAATAACGGTCAAAGTTCGGCTTGTTCGCCTGGGCGACCGCATTCCCTTCTGTTTCATCCCGTAACGCAAACCCATCAAGAATGATGAGTGCGACTGGTTTTTTAGCCATTATGAACAACCTCCAACAACTGTAAGAAAGACTGTGGCTTCAAGCTTGCGCCACCAACAAGTGCACCGTCGATATCGGATTGGCTCATAAGATCTTCAATCGTTTCCGGTTTCACACTTCCACCGTACTGGATACGCACTTGGTCCGCAATCTCTTGAGAAAACTTCTCTGCAACCACTGTACGGATGTAAGCACAAACTTCGTTAGCATCTTCTGAAGTGGCTGATTTTCCAGTTCCAATCGCCCAGATCGGTTCATACGCAATGACGACGGTAGGCACTTGCTCTTCAGATAATCCGCTTAGCGCTTGCTCGACTTGCTTTTTCACGTGAGGCTTCGTTTCGTTGTTCTCACGCTGTTCGAGGGATTCCCCGACACAAACGATTGGTACAAGGTCATGCTTAAAGGCAGCGTGGACTTTTTTGTTGACGGATTCATTCGTCTCACCAAACATTTCACGACGTTCAGAGTGTCCGAGAATCACATATTCAACATTCATATCGTTCAGTGCATGTGGGCTGATTTCACCCGTAAATGCGCCGCTTTCTTCAAAGTGCATGTTTTGTGCCCCAATATGAAGTTTCGTCTCAGCTGTTTCATTTACAAGGGCATTCAGGAATAAAGCAGGTGCACAAATGACAGAATCGACTTTTTCTTCTGAAGGAATCAATTCTTTGATTTCCTTAACGAAGCTTTTTGATTCTTCGAGCGTTTTATGCATTTTCCAGTTTCCTGCGATAATCGGTTTACGCATCCTTTAAGGACCACCTTTCTTCAACTAGAGTTTCTGTAAAATTACTTGTCTTGTAGAGCTGCTACCCCTGGAAGAACTTTCCCTTCCATAAATTCAAGGGATGCTCCTCCACCTGTCGAGATGTGGCTCATTTGATCGGCATAGCCGAATTTCTCAACTGCTGCTGCGGAATCTCCGCCACCGATGACACTGTACGTGTCCTTTGCGTCAGCTAGAGCTTTTGCCACACCTTTTGTTCCATTTGCGAATGTATCAATCTCGAATACACCCATCGGTCCGTTCCAGATGACAAGCTTAGAGCCTTCAATCACGGACTCGTACTCTTCACGAGTAGCTGGTCCGATATCAAGCGCTTCCCAGTCAGATGGAATTTCGTCGATTGAGACGATTTTCGTGTTCGCGTCTCCAGAGAAATCATCCGCTACAATAACGTCTTTCGGCATGTAAAACTTCACGCCTTTTTGCTCCGCTTTTTCCATGAATGATTTCGCAAGATCGATCTTATCTTCTTCTAGTAATGACTTTCCGATGTCATAACCTAACGCTTTTACAAACGTGTATGCAAGACCGCCACCGATAATCAGGTTATCAACCTTGTCCAATAGATTGTCGATGACACCGATCTTGTCCTTTACTTTCGCTCCGCCAATGATCGCTGTGAATGGACGCTCTGGTTCAGCCAATGCTTTCCCAAGAACCTCTAATTCTTTCTCCATTAAAAGTCCAGCCACGCCAGGTAGGTGATGAGCGACGCCTTCAGTAGAAGCATGGGCACGGTGCGCAGCGCCAAACGCGTCATTGACGTAAACATCCGCCATGTCAGCGAATGCTTTTGCTAGTTCCGCGTCGTTCTTCTCTTCTCCAGCTTCGAATCGTACGTTTTCGATCAACAAGACGTCTCCATTGCTTAACCCGGAAATCGCTTTGTTGACTTCTCCACCATACACTTCGTCTGTTTTCGTCACTGTCTTGTTGAGTAGGTCGCTTAGACGCTTCGCCACAGGATCAAGGCGCAGTTCTTCTACTACTTGACCTTTTGGACGTCCTAAGTGACTTGCGAGAATGACTTTTGCTCCTTTTTCAACGAGAAGTTGAATCGTCGGCAGTGCTGCACGGATACGCGTGTCATCCGTCACTTCTCCATCCTTCATTGGCACGTTGAAGTCGACACGGCAGAACACTGTTTTCCCGTTTACATCGACATCGCGAATAGATTGTTTTTGCATTCGGAAAGCCTCCTTAAGTACATGAATTCAGTTAAATGTCCGATAAAAATTCAAATTGGTCAGATAAAAAGCGATTTAAGTCAGATATATTTCAACTTTTGTCAGATAAAAATCAAAACAGGTCAGAAATATACACAAACTTGTCCGATAAACATATCAGAATCGCTTTCCATCAGAACTTTCGTATATGGACATGTGAAAAGAGGAGTAAAAACTACCCCTCTTCCCCCACAATCTATATTCTATAGAAACTTGCGATTCAGGTACAGTTTTTCATAGTGAAAACTGCTCTGACCAAGTCTCATTTAGAGTTTTCTTACAAACCTTTAGATGCGATGAAAGCAACAAGGTCAACAACACGGTGAGAATATCCGCTTTCGTTGTCATACCAAGAAATTGCTTTAACCAAGTTTCCTTCCATAACCATAGTAGATTGAGCATCTACTGTAGAAGAATCAGGGTTGCCGTTGTAATCAGTTGATACGAGTGGCTCTTCGCTGTATCCAAGCACACCTTTCAAGTTTGTTTCAGAAGCTTCTTTCAATGCTGCGTTCACTTCTTCAACTGTTACATCTTTATCAAGCTCTGCTACAAGGTCAACAAGAGAAACGTTTGGAGTTGGAACACGCATAGCCATACCGTTCAACTTGCCTTCAAGCTCAGGAAGGACAAGGGATACCGCTTTTGCAGCACCAGTTGTTGTCGGGATGATGTTCTCTCCAGCCGCACGTGCACGACGGTAGTCCTTATGTGGTAGATCAAGGATTTGTTGGTCGTTCGTGTAAGAGTGAACTGTTGTCATCATTCCGCGTTTTAGACCGAACTTGTCATGCAATACTTTTGCAAGTGGTGCAAGACAGTTTGTCGTACAAGAAGCGTTAGAGATGACGTTGTGGCTAGCTGCATCGTACTTGTCTTCGTTCACACCAAGAACGACTGTGATGTCTTCGTCCTTCGCTGGTGCAGAGATGACAACTTTCTTAGCGCCGGCTTCAATGTGCTTCGCAGCATCGTCACGTTGTGTGAAACGTCCAGTAGATTCCACTACAATTTCAACACCAAGATCTCCCCAACCAAGTTGAGCTGGGTCACGCTCAGAAAGAACTTTGACTTCTTTACCATCTACAACAAGGTTTTCACCGTTTACTTCTACTTTCGCATCAAGCTTACCGTGAACTGTATCATATTGAAGTAGGTGTGCAAGCATGTTTGCATCTGTAAGGTCGTTTACTGCTACAACCTCAACGTCGTTGTTCTTAAGAGCTGCACGGAATACGTTACGTCCAATACGTCCAAAACCGTTAATACCAATCTTTGTTGCCATGTTAAAACTCCTCCTTGGAATGTGTATGTTAAGTAATAGTATCTGACAGAGTATGCCAGTCCTTAAATCAACTCTTTTGCTGCGCCTTCATCTGTTATCAGAATCTGACGCGGTCCGCGGTTCATGTAGGCTGCAATTGCATTCGCTTTACTACTGCCCCCTGCAACCGCAAAAATCGTTTTATCATCCGATAAGTCATCAAGCTGCAATCCGACAGTTTTCACTTTGTGGACGATGGATCCGTCCTTGTCGAAGTAGTAACCGAATGCTTCGGCAACGGCTTGATGTTTTTCAATTTCATGAAAAACGTTTTCGGATGATTTTCTGCGTTCTGCCATCGTTTTCGCTTCACCAATTCCGTGAATGACGATTTCAGCAGATCGGATCTGGTCCAGTACATCTTTTACACCAGGCTCTTCAATCAAGGATTGATACGACTCTTCGCTTAATTGATCTGGGACATGTAAGAGTCGATACTCTCCATTGGCTTTGCGCGCCATTGTCGAGCAGATCGTATTCGCCTGATTTTCAACCTGCTCCCCTAATCCGCCCCTTGCAGGGACAATCAGAGGTTTACTTTTATTCGGCAAGGGCTTCATCATTTCAGCCACAGCCGAAAGGGTCGTTCCTCCAGTAACAGCGATGGTTTTCTCGGTTTTCAGAAGCGGGAGAAGACGTTTGATTGCCGCTTTCCCCATTTCTTTTTTAACCCATTGATCTCGATCACTGTCACCTGGCACGATAATCACTTCTGCCAACTTTAATTTTTCCCGTAAACGCTCTTCTAAAACATGAAGTCCTGAAACTTCTTTCATAATATTTTCAAGTTCTAGGAGAATATGATTGCCTTCATCGGTCAATGTCATACCTGACGAGGCGATATTCAAGAGACCTTGTTTGCTCAGGAACTCCACTTCCGCCCGAAGCACCCTTTCCGTCTGTTGAAGGTTCGCTGCTAAGCTTCGCCTTCCGATCGGCTGGAGATATCGGACGTTCTGAAGGATGCGGTAGCGGTTTTGCATAACATCCATTAAATCTGGCAATAATTTTCGTTGTATTTCAATGATCGGCTCCATCGCAACTCCCCTTTATGAGAGTAAGTAGGACTATTTTTGTCCCGGTTAGTCATATTATGTCCCAATTCATGTAAAAAAATTTACTGCCCTTTCAATTAGTATAATAGCAAGTCTTTGAAAGGTGTTCAACTAATATAACTAAATAAATGTAAGTAAGCGTTTTCTTAAGGAAATTCGATCGATTTTACCATATTGCAGGTCTTCGCCAGCCACCTGTACAACCGGAATCATCAGGCCATAAGCCTCCAGCCACTCATCGTTTGAGTGAATGTCTCTTTCTTCTATTGTAAAACCAAGTTCCTCTTGCAGGTCCTCCAAGATGAGGAGCGCTTGATCGCAAAGCGGACAATTCTCTTTTGTGTAAAAATGAACGGTCAACATATGTAAGCTCCTTTGGTTCTCTTTTATTCCCTTATCGTTACCCGAAGATTCGTTTTCTGTGTTTTCGGGACACGATAAGCCTTATCCAAATGAAAAGATGGAACAGGTTTCGTTCCATCTTCATTATACTACAAGTGATTTTCGTTTGGATGAGGAAGGGATGCGTAATTCTTCCCGGTATTTCGCAACCGTTCGTCTCGAGATGTCGATTCCTTCTTTTTTCAGTTTGTCGGCGATCTTTTGGTCCGAGAGTGGCTTTTGTTTCTTTTCAGCTTCAACCAACCGCTGGATCTTGATTTTCACCTGGGCTGACGAAGTTTCTTCCGTATGATTCCCTTTATCCAGCTTCGAAGTGAACAGCGATTTCAACTGAATCGTCCCTTTCGGCGTCTGGATCGTCTTGTTTTTGACCGCTCGGCTGATGGTCGATTCGTGCACATCGATTGCTTGTGCGACTTCCTTCAACGTCATCGGCTTCAATGCCTCATACCCTTTTTCAAAAAAGGTGCGTTGCTTCTGAACGAGGAAATCCGCGAGATTTTGCAAAGTTTCCCTGCGCTGCTCTAGGCTTCGCTTCAACCATTCATACTTTTGCAGTTGTTTTTCCAAATAAGAGCGAGCATCCGAGTGACGTTTCATGATACGGAAATATCGATCATTCAAGGTCACCTCTGGAACCAGTTCCTCATTCATACGGATCTTGAATCCGCCGCTATCATCATTCTCAATGAAAAATTCCGGTTCGACCCACTCGCTGCGTTGTTTCGAGAAAGCGGAGCATGGTCTAGGGTTAAGCGAGCGAATGATCGCATCCGCCTTTTGGAGCTCCGACAACGAAATGCTCAACTTCTTGGAAAGCTGGCTGAACTTTTTATCCGCAAGATCCGGAAGATGATGTTCAATGATTTCCTGGACCACTGGCGATGTATCATCACCCGCTTTGTATTGTAAAAGAAGACATTCCGAAAGCGTGCGGGCACCGACACCGACGGGCTCTAACTGCTGGATGACTCCTAATGCCTTCTCGATCCTGTCCATCTCAATGCCGAGCTCTTCTTGCAAACATTCGAAACTGCAATCGAGATAGCCGTTTTCATCCAGGCAATAAATCATATACTCGACGATGGTCTTCTCCTCCTCCGGTATCTCGAGCCAGGTCAATTGACCGACTAAATATTGCGGAAGAGAAGGATCTTCTGATTTTACATAATAGATTGGATGAACTTCATCGTCTTCATAAAACCATGAGTCCTTGTCGAAAGTCGTAGGTTGGTCGACTTTATCTGTATGTGTGTCTCGTTCGATCAGTTCTATAATAGGATTCTCTAGTGCTTGTTGACGTAGAAAGTGAGCTAATTCAAGTGTTGGGTATTGTAAAATCGTGATTGCTTGCCGTAACTCGTTCGTCATGACAAGTTTCATCGATTGCGTTTGATATAGACCTAACTCCATAACAATACCTCCCTAACACCATCATATCAAAAATGTATGCGCTTTATCACTATGCAATATTTACAAAAAAAAGAGTGTCCGACAAATGAACACTCTAAACAATTTATTCTTCTACAATGATTGTTCCTTTCATACCGGCTTCTTTATGGCCAGGTACACTGCAGTAAAATTCAAACTCTCCTGTTTCTTTCGGAATGAATTTTATACTGACCGTTTGACCTGGCTTTGCATTCATGTGTAGCGTCTTTTTATGCTTTTCGTCACTGTGCGCAAAGGCTTTCTTTGTGCCTAATAGCCGATCGAGCATGGATGTCTGGTCTGGGTGATCGGGCATATCACTCATGAAGGTCATTTTAATCTCCATCTCATCTTCCACAAAATCGTGAAAGACTTGTCCATCATTCGTCATGACAAATTCATACTCTTGCCCTTTCTTTAAAGTGATTTGTGATGGCTCGAACTTCATTTCTGTTGCTGTAATTTCAATTGTATTGCCTTTTCGATCCGTTTCATGTGCTTTATCGCTGTTCTTGTCGGCTTGATTCGCATCGTCTTGGTCCTCATTCTTCAGTTCTTCATCAGTCGTTGCGGAGTCATCAGATTTCGGAGCATCTTCTTTTTCACCTGAACCGCACCCAACTAAGAAAGAGATCATGAGTATAGAAACGACCAAAAAAAATGTATTGCGTTTTAGTTGCATATTTTTCACTCCTGGACCTTGTTATTGGTCTAAAACTAACAAAGTTACTTTTAATATGCAAACGTTCAAAAATACAGATTGGATCACTTATTTTCATGATTTTCATGTTCAATTTCTGCATAACGCACTTGATGTTTATTGTCTTCTGAAATTTTTTGCCGGTCAAATGAAACTCTTCCCGACAACATGTCGTCATATGGAGTGTACTCATTATTCGGGAGTTTCTTCCGGCGGAACATTTTATATATGATCATTGCGGGGATAATAACGTACATCCCGAATGCGAGGGAAATTTGAAGAGTGTGGTACACTTGCTCGATGTCCATTCAACAACCCCCTTAAAAAAATATTTTTCCCGACATTTATACAGGACTTTACAAATTGTGATATAATTTAGTGTCAGTATGTAGTGTTGATATGGCATGTTTTTATAATGTTTAATTGGTGGTGAAAGAGTTTATGCCTTCACGTATAGATCGAAAAAAGCAAAAAAAGAAAGGCAACTTTCTGAAAAAGACGCTATTATTTCTAGTCATCATGTTCATAGCTGTCGCCGGCTATGCTGCTATAGAGTATTATCGAGGGCTTCAACAAGCAGAACCTTCAAAAGAGATGGAATCCGATTATGAATTCAATGCAGAAGAACCCGTCGAAGGAAAGTATAATGTCCTTCTCTTAGGTGTTGACGCTCGAGAAGGGGAAAACAATTCGCGTACAGACACGATCATGATTGCTCAATACGATACAGATACTGATCAAGCAAAATTGGTGTCTATCATGCGTGACTCCTACGTTGAAATTCCGGGTTACAAAGATAACAAGATCAATGCTGCCTTTTTCCACGGTGGTCCAGAACTGTTGAGACAAACGATCAAAGAGAACTTTGACATCGATATCCATTATTATGCGCTCGTGGATTTCAAAGGCTTTGAACAAATCGTTGATACAGTCGCTCCAGAAGGTATCGAAATGGACGTCGAAAAACGGATGTCCACGAACATCGGAGTGACATTAGAACCGGGTGTACAAAAACTGAATGGTAAAGAGCTATTAGGTTATGCTCGTTTCCGTCATGATGCCAGAGGTGATTTCGCCCGTGTCGAAAGACAACAAGAAGTGGTTTCTAAAGTAAAAGATGAATTCACAAGCCTCTATGGAATCAGTAAGCTTCCAAAGGTTATTGGAACGATTCAACCTTATATTGATACGAACATGAAAACACTGACTGCGGTTGGACTGGCTAAAGATATCATGACGAACAAAGGTGAAATCGAAACGTTGAAGATCCCTGTAGAAGGTGGCTTCACTGAAACATCCAATTCCGCAGGATCCATTCTGCAACTCGATTTTGAAAAAAACACACAAGCACTGCAAGACTTCCTCGGACTCGGACCTGGTTCAAACACGTACACTGATAACTCAGAAACCGACGAAGAAGAAGAAAGCGAAGAATCATAAAGAAAAGATTGGGGGACCGTCCTCCAATCTTTTTTTGCTTTGGAAGTGCCAAGTACCGAATGAGAACCGTTGTGTAACAACGTGTTCTGTTCGGTGCCTGGCACCGCAGTTCTTTCTTACTATTCCCTGCCCATGCCTTTCAGGAAGGCGAGGAGCATGCGAATGGATCGGTTGATTTCCGGGTCTTTCAGCGCTTTGAGCAGTTGAAACATACTGATCAAGTCTTCTTTTTCTTCTTCTTTATTCGCTTCCAGTATCCCTTCATTCATCCGCTCCATGAGTGGTTGCATTTTTTCAAACTCGACCTTTCCGAGGAATCCCATCAAGTCGACCATGTTGCGAGCGAACTGAGCATTCTGTGGGCGGTTGATTTCTTGAAACAGTGCAGAAGTCGCTTGATCTTTATGATGGACGAGTGCACTTAACAAAGGTAGAACATCGCTTTCGTGCAGCCGGTCAACGAGCGTAAGCATTTCCAATACGGCTTCTTTCCGCTCGACCAGTGCATCTTCAATTTCTTCCATCCCTTGCTCTCGGATTTGATCTTTTGAAGGAACGAGTGGCTCGATTTTTCTCGTCGGCTTTGCCATTATTTCTTCACTTCC
Organism: Pseudalkalibacillus sp. Hm43; assembly: GCF_051842935.1. Classification (GTDB taxonomy): domain Bacteria; phylum Bacillota; class Bacilli; order Bacillales; family Fictibacillaceae; genus Pseudalkalibacillus. The sequence continues at coordinate 2,653,929 of NZ_JBPXRR010000001.1, forward strand.
TTCTTACGGATGATGTTCCCAGGAAACACATAATCATCACGCTTCCATTTCTCTTCAATCCGCACACCGATTTGTGGATTCCGGTTTCCGAATCGGTGATTGTTGTGTGGTAGCGGTCTTTCACCCTTCTCTTCCAGCACTTCCATTTTAACCGCTGTATCCTTATAAGCTGGTGTATCCGTATCTTTATCCACTTCACTGGAAGTCAATTTATTGATGGCAAGTTCTCCATTATCATTCAGCGGGATAAAGAGCTCATTCCCCTTCACTCGATCGGTTACGACGACACGACCTTTAACGGAACCCGTCCTCGATGTCAGCTTGACGAGCGCTCCATCTTTCACACCACGCTCTTCAGCAAGTTCAGGAGACACCTCAATGAACGCACTCGGTGTTTTTCTTGTGATTCCTTCCGATTTGTAAGTCATGTTCCCTTCATGGAAATGCTCAAGCAATCGACCACTGTTGACGTGCAGGTCATACTCCACGTCTGTCCCTGTCGGTTCTGTCCAATCCACGAAATACAGCCGTGCTTTTCCATCTTCAAAATGAAATTTATCTTCATACAACATTGGCATATCAATTCCTTCAGGATCCACCGGCCAGATCAGACTGTTGTACCCTTCTAATCGTTCATAAGAAACACCGGCAAACATCGGGGTCAGACTCGCTGCTTCGTCCATGATTTCGGCTGGTCCTCCAAAATTCCAGTCTGCACCAAGCTCTCTCGCTAACATTTGAACGATTTCCCAGTCCGGTTTCGCATCACCTAAAGTCGGAAGCGCTTGATAAATCCGCTGGATGCGACGCTCGGTATTCGTGAACGTTCCTTCTTTTTCAAGACTAGGAACGGCCGGTAAAATGACATCAGCGAATTCGGATGTCCTCGATAAAAACAGATCCTGGACGACAAAGAAATCCAATTCCTCGAATCCACGTTGTACGTAATTCGCATTCGCATCGACGATTCCCATATCCTCACCGTGTAAATACAGTGCTCGCAAGGATCCTTCGTGCATTGCATCGACCATCCCGTGGTTCGTCATACCAGGTTCAGCGGGCAGCTCGCTTTTCCAAGCTTTTTCAAACTTGCCCCGGATCTCATCATCCTCCACATCCTGATAGCCAGGGAACGAATTCGGCATGCTACCGAAATCACTGCAGCCCTGAACGTTGTTATGCCCTCTAAGGGGGTAAGCACCTGTACCGTGACGACCATAATTCCCTGTCACGATGAGCAAATTGGAGATCGCGGTGCTCGTATCACTGCCACCCTTCTGTTGGGTCACACCCATCGCCCAGCAGATGACCGTCGAATCTGCTTCATGAATCGCTTCCGCAATGTGGATCATCGTTTCTTTGGAGAGACCAGTCACCTCTTCTGCATACTCGAGTGTGAACTTCTTAATCTTTTCTAAATACTCGTCCACATTGTTCACCCGGTTATGCAAGAATTCTTCATCGTGCCACCCTTTTTCCACGATATAATTCGTCACGGCGGACAACCAGATCAAGTCTGTACCTGGAACTGGCTGGAAAAACAGATCGGCCCGTTCTGCCATTTCGTGTTCACGGATATCTGCGACAATGAGCTTCTGTCCGAACAACTTTTGAGAGCGCTTTATTTTCGACGCCAAAACCGGATGGGACTCGGCTGTATTAGACCCAATCGTGATCACAAGCCCGGCCGTTTCAATGTCTTTCAACGAACCTGCATCTCCACCGTATCCGACCGTTCGGAAAAGCCCTTTCGTCGCTGGAGACTGGCAATAGCGGGAACAGTTATCTACGTTGTTCGTTCCGATCACTTGGCGTGCGAGCTTCTGCATCAAATAAGATTCTTCATTCGTCGCCTTGGAGGAGGAAATGAATCCAAGCGCATCCGGTCCACTCTCGGCTTTGATTTCAGACATGCGTTTCGCGACATACGAAATCGCCTCGTCCCATTCAACCTCTTTAAACACATCCCCTTCACGGATCAGTGGCTTGGTGAGACGTTCTTCACTGTTCACATAATCCCAGCCGAACTTCCCTTTGACACATGTGGAAATTCCATTTGCCGGCGCTTCGGGTTGAGGCTGTATTTTTAAAATATCCCGTCCTTTCGTCCAGACGTCAAAGCTACAGCCGACTCCGCAATAGGTGCAAACCGTTTTTGTTTTTTTGATGCGATCTTCTCGCATTTCCGCTTCTGTGTCCGAAATGGCAAACAATGGACCAAAACCGGATTCTACATTTTTCGTAAAATTAATCATGGACCGCAGTGTGCCTTGTTCCACATCTGTAAGATAGCCCGCTTCCTTCAACATCGGCTTTTCCATCAATGCGTTGCACGGACACACCGTGACGCACTGACCGCAATTGACACAGGACGACTCGTCGATCGGAACGTCATTATCCCAGATGACGCGAGGCTGTTCGCGCGACCAATCGATTGAGAGCGTTTCATTGACCTCGACATCCTGACACACCTCGACACAACGTCCGCACAGTATGCATTGGTCTGGATCATATCGGTAAAAGGACCCGGAATAATCGACTTCGTAGCCTTTCTCTTTGAACGGTATGTTCTGATGTTCCTTCTGCATTTCTGCAACCGTATTATGTATGTCACACGTGCCGTTGTTGTGGTCACAAACCGTACAGTAGAGCTCATGGTTTTTCAATATACGGTCCATCGCCAGGTCTTGCGCTTTATGTACATCTTCAAGTTGGGTTTGGATGACCATATCAGTTTCAAGCTTCATACCACATGCCCTTTGCAATTCTCCGTTCACTTCGACGATGCATGTGTCACAGCTCTGGATGGGGCCAAGACTCTCGTGAAAACAGACGGAAGGCACATCGACCTCTTCCGCTTTGAGAAATTGTAGTACATTCTGTCCAGCCGTCGTTTGGTATTCGACACCATTGACCGTTACTTTGATCACTTCAGTCACATAAAGGACCTCCCTTTTTACCACGTTATACTCTTATCAACATTTTTACCCGACACCCTCTTTTATAAAACTTTTATCCTCGATTCAACGTTTAAATCCGCTAAGAACGGGAAAAATGGTATGATGTAACCATAGTCCATACATAATGATCTCAATAGTCTTTCATGGTTTGAATAACATCTGTTGATAAGAAGAAATTCACGAGACTCCTGCGGGAATAGCGAGCCAGGCAAGACCCCGCTTCGACTAAGCCACACCACGTCCTGTGGTGAACGTCGAAGTCACCACATCCTGTGGAAGTGAGGCTTGCGGTTCGCACGTGGAAAGCGAGTGAATTTCGAAGAATCAACGAATGCTTTCATCAAGGAGAAAATCGTCGAACGAAAAGTACGGTCGATGAAGCCTAATAGTTTGACCTATATTGACCTATTGAGTAAGATGAAATTAAGCCATAAAGATACTTATGGAAAGAGGAGGATTTCTGAAATGAACTTAATCCCAACAGTTATTGAACAAACGAACCGCGGAGAACGTGCCTATGACATTTACTCCCGCCTTCTAAAAGACCGTATCATCATGCTAGGGAGCGCGATTGATGACAATGTAGCGAACTCGATCGTTGCACAGTTGCTATTCTTAGCTGCAGAAGATCCAGATAAGGATATCTCCCTTTACATCAACAGTCCTGGCGGATCCATCACTGCTGGAATGGCGATCTACGATACGATGCAATTCATCAAACCAAAAGTCAGCACGATCTGTATCGGTATGGCTGCATCCATGGGTGCATTCTTACTTACAGCAGGTGAGCCTGGTAAGCGTTATGCACTTCCAAACAGTGAAGTCATGATTCACCAACCACTTGGTGGAACGCAAGGGCAAGCTGCTGACATTGAGATTCACGCTCGTCGTATCATCGAAATGCGTGAGAAGATCAACAAGATCATCGCTGATCGTTCTGGTCAACCAGTCGAAGTTGTAGAACGTGACACGGATCGTGACAACTTCATGAGTGCACATAAAGCGAAAGAATATGGCTTGATCGATGACGTTATTGAAAAGCCAGTAGCAACAACTTAATAAGGAACAGAGAAAGGTTGACCGATAGGGTCGACCTTTTTTTATGGGTAAAAAGTGAAAGAACACTCATAAGCTGAAATAAAGGAGGGATTTCGGTTGAAACGTCTTGTTGTCTTAATATTGATTGTCCTTCTTGGATTTGGAACCTACCAATGGTTTTCGGAAAATGAAAGTCCACCTCCAGCGTCTGAAGAACAGCAGGGTCAGGATCAAAAAGAGCCTGATGAGGATGGGGATACAGGATCGGATGAAGACGCAGCGGTCGGTGATCCGGTTGAAAACGATGCCTTCAAGATTGAAAGTCCTCTCCCGAACGAAAAAGTCAGTGGTGAGTTCCTTTTTAAAGGTAAAGCAAGGGTGTTTGAAGCCGCTTTTCAATATGAATTGAAGGATGGCGACACGGTAATTGCCAGTGATTTTCTGATGGCATCGGAAGGCGCGCCGGCATGGGGTACTTTTGAAACGACGATTTCAGTACCTGAAGATTTGAAAGATCAATTGGTTATCAAGGTTTTCGTAGAGAGCGCCAAAGACGGCTCAGAAATCAATATCCTGGAGATCCCTCTGAATGTAGAAAAATAGATTGAATAGAAAAAACCAGAGCAGTGGGAGGATGCCGCTCTGGTTTTCCTTATTTGTGCACGATTCTTTCAAATCGGATTAAGCTGATTTTCGAACTTTGATCAAATGGAGCCCATTGTTGATCCATTTATTGAGCTTGGGTTGTTTTTTCATTTCTTCAAGATCCGTCATCAACTTGTTTTTCGTCGTCGGTAACAACGGTTTCTGGGTGAGAATCTCTACAATTTCGAGTCTTAATAGCCAATCTTCAGGGAAGTCTTCCAACTCCGTCACGACGAGGTTGATGGTCTCAATGACTTCTTGTGGTGTCTTCTCTTCCTCTCTCAAACTACGAATCTTCCCGTACAATTTTTCAAGCGGAGAATGTTCTCTCGGTTCTACTGGATCCTCTTCATCTCTCACATCCCCACCAAAGAAATGCTCACTGTCGGCAGCTCCAGCGAAGACCGAAGTGATTCGGCTTCCGACCGCCATATCGAAGATTCCTTCGTCCGTTTCAAAAAGAACGATTCCTTCATGCGTCACTTTTGCACCTTCAATACCCAACATGATGACTTTATCGTTTTTGCGGACGACATGATCGAGTGTACCTTGGACAACGACACCTGAATCAAATTCCAACCGAAGTGGTTCTCCTACTTCAAGACCGTTCGCGACAAAGTCTTCATCTGTCCAATCTTCGAGTGCTTTTTCCGATCCAGTGAGATCACCGATAGGAGAACTAAAGCCTTCCACATGGCTGTCTTTCCCGTGCCCTTCAAGCACTTCATCATTTACGGAGAGGGCTGTTGGTCCCTCCGTTTTCATTAAAATCGCTTTCCCATCAGTGTCTTTGATCAGTTCCGTCACAGTTCCTGTCACCTGGAGGCCAGAGCTGAAGACAGAAGTGGCTGTGTTCGCCGATCGGACCGCTTTATCCAGGCTTTCCGTACCTCCGACTTTGAATGCCATCGTCTCAGAGAACTGTTCCACCGCTTCAATCAATTGCTCGAAGCTTTCACAGACAAAGAGTTGTGGCTGCTGGGTGGTAATGTCGAAACCTGTGTTGATCGCCGTTTCCAAATCGAATGGAAGTTTCATAACTTCATCTGATAAACTCGTGACACTTTCACCGATCGAAGACAATAGACCTGCTCCGTACAGTTTCGGTTTCTCTACAGTACCAATCATTCCGAATTCGACCGTCCACCAGTATAACCTTGAAATCTGTTCAGCTTCAGAAATCTCGTTGACCGCTTCCTGTTTTTCTTTAAAATTCGAACGTGCCGCTTCGATCTCTTCTTCAGATGCAGAACCATCTTCTAGTATCGCAGACAAGGAACGAATGGCATCAAACAGTTCATGCTCTTCCTTGGTCGCGAGTGCCTTCGATCCGATCTCACCGAACAGTTTTACAAATTGTGCAAAAGTAGGATCTGAAAGGATCGGTGCATGCCCAGCCGCTTCATGAATAATGTCAGGAGCTGGTGTGTAATCGATGTTTTCGAGTTTACGAATGTCCGTTGCAATCGGCAAGTATCCATGAGCCTGGAAATCGAAGAACATGACAGCCGGAATGAATCCGTCAATCGTAACAGCTCCCCAACCGAATGGCTTCAAGCTCTCGTTCATATCATCGACTTTCGGAATTGAATCGATTTTGATCCCAGATGAAACCAAGCCATCCGTATACGCCTCATGCGCCACATCTTTCAAGAAATTATGATTCTGTCGCATGACATAACGCCAAACCGCGTGGTTGATCGGTGAATACTTCTCGTGATGCTGCTCCACAACAAATTTTCTTAAATGCGCCGGTAAAGGTCTTTGTTTCATCTTTCATTCTCCTTTTATTTTGAATTTATTTGTTTTTTGGAAAACAAAAAAACCTTTCATCCACATAGGGACGAAAAGTTTCCGCGGTACCACCCTGATTGATGAACTGAATCGTTCATCCACTCATACATAAAGCCCTTCACTTGCAATGTAATTCACGAATTCGACTGCCCGGACTTTCACCACCCGTCCGGTCTCTATGTGCTGCCCACCGAATTGCTACTGCTTTTGCAAAGGCTTTGATATTGAATTGAATTCTTTTACACACTTAAACGCTTAGACGCTTTTAAGTACTAAAGTTAAGTTATCCATACTATACACAGGACTTTTCAAAACGTCAACCCATTTTTTTCAGAAAAGATGACTTAAAACATGAAAAAAGCATCAGCCTCTAGTGCTGATGCCTTTTAAAAATTTATTTTGCATCTAGTAAAATTCGATTACCTGAAGGATCCTCCGTCCATATAAGATCTCCTTCGGTTTCTACCGAATATCCCATCCTGTTCAACTGCTCAACTCTTTCATTCCTTTGCGCCTCATCATGAAACTTTATGGAATACCATCGCATATGAACACTGCCCTGATCTGGTTTCGGAATGTCCGTCCCATTCCACGTATTCAGTCCGATGTGATGGTGATAGCCACCTGTTGAAACAAAGAGTGCTCGGTGCCTCATCGGTATCGTTACATCAAATCCGAGTCCATCGACATAAAATCGCTTTGCTTCTTCCAAATTACGAACATGCAAATGAATATGACCGATGACCGTATCGGATGGGAGACCGTTCCAGTGTCCATCTCCCGCTTGGATGACGCCCTCCATGTCTATCGGATCACTCACCAACGGCAGCTCTTCTCCCTGCCAGGTCCATTCTTCAGGTGGCAAATCGCGATAGACTTCAATTCCATGACCATCAGGATCGGCTAAATATAAGGCCTCACTGAACAGATGGTCAGCAGCTCCCTGTAAAAGATAGCGCTTTTCCTGCATATGGATGATGAAGTTGCTTAAATCCTTTCGTGAAGGCAACAAGATAGCAAAATGGAACAATCCCGTTCTTCTTGCTTGTTTCGGGGCAGCCTCTTGATTTTCAACCAACGTAATGAGTGGATTAACACCATCAGCCGTTAACGTGATTGACTTTCCTTCTTCCGTTAGTACTTTGAAACCTAGCTCTTCTGTATAAAACGCCCTCGATCTCTCTATTTCTGAAACGAATAACTCAACTTGATTGACATATGGATTGATCCCACGATGAAATGACATGTTCATCCCCTCTTTTCACTTACTTTTTATAAGTTAATATAATAGTAGCAGCTTTTCTTAAGTAAGTAAAGGGGTTGTACAAGTTCTTAAATACAGGTATGATTACTAAAAATGTAAAGGAGAGGGATATGAAACCTCGCTATGAATCAAAGGAATTAAGGATTATGAGGTCATTAAATGTTCGAATGAAGCTCTCACAAGATGATAAGAATTATAAGGACAACCTTGAAAAAGGCTACATAGGTGAAAAAAGATTCGATAATTTGGCAGAACCTTTTCTAGTTGGAAAGATCGTTCTCAATGACATGTTGCTGGAGCATAACAACACTGTATGTCAAATGGACTCACTAATCCTTTCATCCCCAAAAATCAATCTGATTGAAATTAAAAATTTCGAAGGTGATTACTATATTGAACGTGAACATTGGTATTCAACATCCGGGAATGTTATAAAAAATCCCTTACATCAGCTACACCGAAATGAAATTGTATTAAGAGGATTGCTTAAAAGATTTGGTTACAATGTACCCATTGAACCATACCTAGTCTTCGTAAACCCCGAATTCCATCTTTACGACTCGTCTCGAAATCTCCCGATCATACATCCCCCTCAGTTAAATCGCTTTTTGAATTACTTGAAGAAAGCTCCCCCGCATTCAAAAGGTCAGCATCCCCAACTGCCCCAACAATTATTAGCTCATCATCTGACAGAAAATCCATATTCAAAGTTACCAAAATACCAATATGATCAGCTCAAGAAAGGGATTTATTGTCCTCAGTGTTTGACGCTGTATAGCAGATTAGAAAGAACCTCTCTGAATTGTAAAAAATGCGGCAGAACCGAAGAATATCAGCAAGCTGTTTTGAGGGCCGTGGAAGAATATCAAATGCTCTTCCCAGACAAAAAAATAACAACGAGTGGCATACATGAATGGTGTCGTATTATTCATGACAAAGCGTCGATACGCAAAATCCTTATGAGCAACTATTTACTAGTAGGTTGTGGAAGGAATTCCTATTATTTAAGATCTGACTGATATATTAGGTTTTTCGTTTTCACACGATCAAATGTCCTCTTTCGTTAGGTGACTTGCTTTGTTTTAGTGTTTTCACCCCAGCAAATGCCCTCTTTCGTTAGGTGACTTGCTTCGTTTTAGTGTTTTCACCCCAGCAAATGCCCTCTTTCGTTAGGTGACTTGCTTTGTTTTAGTGTTTTCACCCCATCAAATGCCCTCTTTCGTTAGGTGACTTGCATCGTTTTACTGTTTTCACCCCATCAAATGCCCTCTTAAACAGGCTTTTTTAACAAAATAAAAAAGTACTATCCATTTCCAACCTCTGGATAGTACTTATGTATTACTCTGCGGTGGTTACAAAGTGTTCCAATGCATTGAGTGCTTCTTTTTCATCTTTACCATCTGTGACGATTGTGACCGTCGAACCAGAAGCAACTGCTAAGCTCATGATTCCCATAATGCTTTTTGCGTTCACCTTTTTCCCGTCTTTCTCCAAAAACACATCTGAAGAAAATCGGTTTGCTTCTTGAACAAATAATGCTGCTGGTCGAGCCTGTAATCCGGTTTTCAACTCAACCCTCAATTCCTTTTCCATCACTGGTCCATTCCTCCTTGTACATTCCCTGTTTATAATATATATATCGCTTACCACGAATTAATGTGAAGTTCTTAACAATTTGTAAAATGTAAGCGTTCTCGTATGATCTTGAAAGAAAAACGTCTGAGGTTACATTTGACCCAGACGTATTTTGTTCGCCAATTCATCGAGCTTTCGCAATCGGTGATTGATCCCTGATTTGCTGATCGGTCCTGTAGAGACGAGGTCTCCCAGTTCTTTCAACGAAACATCCTGGTACTTCACACGCAGTTCGGCGATTTCCCGAAGCTTATCAGGTAACGTTTCAAGACCGACTTCCCGTTCGATCAGCTTGATGTTTTCAACCTGTCTCATGGATGCACCGACGGTCTTGTTCAAGTTCGCCGTTTCACAATTCACGAGACGATTGACGGAATTCCGCATATCTTTCATGATCCGGACGTCTTCGAATTGTAAGAGTGCATTATGCGCACCGATCAACGTCAGAAATTCCGAGATCTTTTCTCCTTCTTTCATGTAGATGATAAATCCTTTTTTCCGCTCTAACATTTTTGCATTTAGTCCAAAAGAATTAATCAAGTTCAGAAGAGATTGTGAATGTTCTTCATACATGGAGAAGATTTCGAGATGGTAGGCAGATTCAGGATGGTTCAATGATCCCCCTGCCAGGAAAGCCCCTCTCAAATAAGATCGTTTACAACAACTTTTCTTCGTAATGGACGTGGAAACATCCCGTTTGAAAGAAAAGGTATCATCGATGATGTCCAGTTCACGCAGTAACGTTCTGGAATCTTGCTTGATGCGCACGATATAGACGTTGTTTTTCTTTAATCTCATCTTTTTACGTACGAGTAATTCCGCTGGGTAACTGTATAGTTGCTTGATCAATGTGTAGATGCGTCGTGCAATCGCTGCATTCTCTGTCGGAATATCCAATATGATCTCCCGGTTGGCAAGCGATATCGACCCATTCATCCGAATCAGTGCAGAAAGCTCTGCTTTTGAGCAACAGCTCTTCAGCTCCAGCTTGGTCAGTTCTTTTTTCGTATCGGATGCAAACGACACTACTGACACCCCCTCACCCATTCTTGCATCGGGGTTTATTGAGATACTAGTTCTAGAATGATCTCTGAAACACGTTTTGCATCGTGTCGAATTAAAGAATCATTATATTGAATTATTTTATCACTTATGACTTCAAACCCAAAGGATTTCAACCTCGTCTCATCATATATGACCGGTTCTCCACCTTCAGTGGCGTATTTCTCCAATAAATCAGGTGATACATTCTCATTATTGACAATAATCGTATCAATTATCTGTAGACCGGTATGAGCGACAAGTATGTTTACATGATCCGATGCGGTAAAATGATCCGTCTCACCCGGTTGAGTCATGACATTACACAAGTAGACCTTCTTTGCCGAGGACTTCTTGATCTCTTCAGCAATCCCTGGAACTAGAAGACTCGGTAGGATACTAGTGTAAAGGCTCCCTGGGCCGATGACGACCATATCTGCATCCCGGATGGCACGTAAACTTTCATCGAGCGGTTTGACCGTATCCGGCGTCAAGAAGACGCGAACGATTTTTTTACCCGTATGCGGGATTTTTGATTCACCTGATACGATGGATCCGTCATTGAACTGCGCATTCAAGACCACCCTGTGATCGGATGCAGGCAGTACTTTTCCCCGTACATTCAAAACTTTAGACAACTCACGTATTCCTGTTACGAAATTACCTGTGATGTCAGACATTGCAGCCAATAATAGATTGCCGAGAGAGTGACCGGACAATCCATTTCCATTTGTGAATCGGTGTTGGAACAGTTGTTCAACGAGCGGTTCGACTTCAGAAAGAGCAGCCAAAACGTTTCGGATATCCCCAGGTGGAATGATATCGAGCTCTTCTCTCAGCCTTCCAGAACTTCCGCCATCATCTGCCACAGTCACGACGGCCGTGATATCGACCGGGAACTTCTTCAATCCCCGTAACAGTACAGATAGTCCTGTTCCTCCGCCAAAGACGACGATCTTAGGCTTTCGATTCAATTTCCGGTTTCCGACTCTTATCTTTTTCAATATCGCGATGGCTGCTATGGACGCGATAGTCTTTGCTCAAATATTCTCTCAGGTGTTCTGCAAGCGTGACAGAACGATGTTTACCACCCGTACAACCGACAGCGATGACGAGTTGGCTTTTCCCTTCCCGTTTGTAGTGCGGGATGATGAAATCGAGTAAGCCCGTCAGCTTTTCGATGAACTTCTGGGTTTCAGACCATTTCAGGACGTATGATGACACTTCCTCTTCCAGGCCTGTTTTCGGTCGCATATGTTCGATGTAATGAGGATTCGGCAGGAATCGTACATCGAATACGAGGTCTGCATCAATCGGCATTCCGTATTTGAAACCGAAGGAAAGAACATTCACTGTAAAAGGATGAGACTCATTGACAGAGTATCTTTCAATGATATTCTCACGCAGTTCTTTCGGTTTCATGTTGGTCGTATCGAGAATCTTTTGCGCTCTGCCTTTCAGCTCTTCCAGTAGTTCACGCTCATTCTTAATCCCTTCAAGCGGCAATCCGTTCGGTGCAAGCGGATGGGAACGGCGTGTTTCTTTATATCGTTGGACCAGCTTGGAATCCTGTGCATCCAAGAAAAGGATCTGTGGTTTGATTTGATCGTTATTGGACATTTCATCGATTGTAGCAAACAATTGATCGAAGAACTCGCGACCACGTAAGTCCATGACAAGAGCGACCTTGTTTAGTTTCCCGGTTGAACCATCCATCAACTCAACGAATTTCGGTAAAAGAGCAGGCGGAAGATTATCGACACAAAAATAGCCCAAGTCTTCAAAGCTTTGCATCGCGACCGTTTTACCTGCACCTGACATACCAGTGATGATGACCATGCGAAATTCATGTTGTTCTTGTTGTTTCATGGGTAAACCCGCCTTTCATAGGATCGTCTTCAGTGTATCGGAAATCAGTCCTCTTTTTACGCAGGAACTGATTCATTGTAAAAGTATCAGCTTAAGATGGATCCAATCGATAACTGAGAAGCTTGAAATCCGGTGTATACGTAAACGTACCGATGATCATGCCGTTTCCAGTCATCATGTAATCCAAAATATGATAGTCTCCCGGTGCCATCGGTAAATCAGAAACTTCATCCTTCGGCTTCCAGGCGAGTTTCCCTTCCTCTGACTCCGAAAGTACTTCTCCTTCAAAATCCGTTGCATAGAAGGTGAACATCATCCATTCTTGGACGATTTGATCTCCCTCTTTTATGATGAAATTGAAGACCCCTTTCAATTTCGGGTTCTTCAAGTACAATCCTGTTTCTTCACGGTACTCGCGAATGACTGCATCTTTAATCGTCTCTTCAGACTCCATTTTTCCGCCTGGTGCTACCCACCATCCACGTCGTGGCTTTTGCAGCACTAAGATTTGATCATCCTTTTCGAGTACACAATTGGCGACTCGTTGCACTTCACTCACCTCTTTCTATCATTATACTACATCCTATGTTCCTACGCTTACCGTTAATTTCTTATAGTTTGTGTAAACTGGGGGTCATCTTAAACAAACGTTTGATTGATTCCACTCAAACAAACGTTTGTTTGACAGATGACATTGTTGAAAAGTCCTGAATCCTTCCCCAAAGTTACGGTTCTGCTCATTTTTGGGAAGGATAGACTTCGTGGTACCAGGTACCGACCAAAAGTTCCCTCACCACAAGGGTTCTAAAGTGGTACCTGGCACTGTTAAAAATGCGCAAAAAAAGAGCACGGAACGTTTGTCCCGTGCACAAAATAAGAAATTTATTAAAAGGGGGTCAATTTCTTAATTATATACTACCCCACCAATGTTTCACGGCTGTTACAATCGGATTAAAACAGAATTACGAATCATTTAGATTTTATGAAGAGACGCTCAACTTCTCCATCAACGACTCAACATAGTGCTGAGCACTTTGTGCAGCGATACTGCCGTCACCTGTTGCCGTCACGATCTGACGGAGCGTTTTTTCTCGAATGTCTCCTGCAGCGAAGATGCCAGGAATTTTCGTTTCCATCTCTGAGTTCGTTTCTACATAGCCGTTTTCATTTGTGATGCCAAGATCTTTGACCGCTGCATTCAATGGAATCATACCGATGTAGATGAATACACCGTCTGTCTTGAATTCACGCTCTTCACCGTCTTCTGTGCTGACAAGCGTCACACTTCCGACTTTGTTGTTTTCAGCGTTGATTTCTTTTACCGTATGGTTCCAGATGAAGTCGATCTTGTCATTATCAAACGCACGGTTTTGCAAGATTTTTTGCGCACGCAATTGATCACGACGGTGAACAATCGTCACTTTAGATGCGAAACGAGTCAAGTACACGCCTTCCTCGACAGCAGAGTCTCCTCCACCGACGACGACAAGCTCTTTCCCTTTAAAGAATGCACCGTCACAGACTGCACAGTAGGATACACCGCGACCGCTCAATTCTTTCTCTCCAGGAATGCCTAGCTTCTTGTATTCTGCACCCGTACCAATAATGATGGAGCGAGCCTTGTATTCTTTACCGCCGCCTGCGATGACTGTCTTATATTCTTCCCCATCAACGATCTCTTTTACGTCACCATAAGCGTATTCAGCACCGAATTTCTTCGCGTGTTCGAACATTTTGTTGGAAAGATCCGGTCCAAGGATATGGTCATATCCTGGATAGTTCTCCACATCTTCTGTGTTCGCCATTTGCCCGCCTGGAATTCCGCGTTCAATCATCAATGTGCTCAAGTTCGCACGTGAAGTATATACAGCAGCCGTCAATCCAGCCGGACCTGCGCCTGCGATGATTACATCGTAAATTTTTTCTTCAGACATTGTCTCCACTCCTTTATTCCTAGGCTTTGTCAAATCATGTTGATTTGAACAGAGCATACATCCATAACCAAAGTACTTTTAGTTTGGACCATTATTTTTATCTTATTAGTATCGTATAAAATCGAGTGGTCGTTCGTCTAACAAAATGCTCACGAGCCCCATCATTGTAACCTAGCTTACTAAAAAAGCGGTCCCTGTCACTCGCTAAAAGTACCTTCAGTTTCTCTATCGTATAGCTCTCTCAATTTCTTTACATACTTACCGACAGTCGAAATGGAAATACCGTACCGTGATGCAACTTCTTTTTGAGAAGTCTTCTTTTCATGTAATAAGTCGGATAGATATTCAATGGCACCAGCCCAAGCCTCTGTATTATTCAATGAAATCGTTCCGCTTTTCGATTCTCCAATCAATAGATACCATAGAAGCGCTGATTCTCCACCCAATTCACTCCGGTGCTGGAGAAGCTGATCGAGGATTTCTAGTCCTGCCACTGCCTCGACAGGCGGTTCGTTTAATTGAACAATACCTTTTTCCATTTGCATCTCCACCTGTTCATAACCATTCTCGAACAGAACCGTGGCTGCTAGCTCTTTTACAATTTCTGCTTCACTCACTTCAGCACACAATGCTTCCAATGCAGCAGATGCCTCTTCATCCTTCCACTTCCGGATCAACAACAGATGAGCAAGCTTATTTTTGTTGATCGTTCCTTTCAATTGTTGAATCCGCTCCGTCAATTCGGTCGTTTCATGAAAATTATTGATCGGTATAGTATATTGATATTCAGCATACTCGGGTTGGAGTGCGTAATCTTCCAATTTATCTAGATAATACGTCGCAACTGGGCTCTCCGGATCGAGGTCGAGGAGCTTTTCCCAAGCCCATTGTGCTGCCTGCGTACGCCCTGTTTTTAACGAGGCGATAGCCAACCAGTGGAAATACGTCACATTCCATGCGTATCCGTGATTTTTCACAGAATGAAGCCATAGGAAAGCAAGCTCATTCTCCTCGAGAAGAGCAAATGTACTTCCGAGCTTATACCGATGTTCAGGAATGATTGGATGGATGACTCTGAGCATGCGCACAAATTGGTCGAGCTCGTTCCTTTGTTGAAGCTGTTTATAAAAAAGAGCAGCATTACAAAGCGCATGAAGATTTCCTGGATTCTTGTCTAAGATATCATCAAGCACGACGAAAGCTTCTTCATATTCTCCAAGGTAAAAATGGGCAAGCGCCAAATTGTTATAGGCTGCCCAGAATTCCGGATGGTTCTGGATCATCTGCTTCAATAGGTCTCGCGCATCCGCAAATTTCCCCTGTTCGAGGCTGCGACGCGCTTTTTCATGTTGTACAATCAGCCGTTCTTCAGATGAACGGTTTTCGAGATCCTCGCCAAATTCGCTATGTATCAGGTCTAGCAATTCTTCTGAATCCTCGTAAAAATCCCCATCCGGATCGTTTTCCATGTAGCGGACCGCTTCATTTTCGGCCTCGCGGAACATTCCGAGATGGGCATAATTGTTTGCCATGAAGTAGTAGCATTCTGAGATGTCTGAATCAATTTCACTCACGATGTATTCCAACAGATCATTCGACTCGATGAAGTCTCCGAGTTCTGCGAGTGTTGCAGCAAGCTGACAAAGGTACGTCGGTTCTTTCGGATCGACATCGACCGCCCGTTGAAAAAGTTGTTTCGCCCTGTACAAATCTTTCTTCTGATATGCCTTTAATCCACGTTGAAAATAATACTCCCCACTCCGCGAAAAAGGGATGACCTTCCCTTGTTCCTCAGATGGGTTATGCTTGACTTTCATGTAATGTAATCACCCGTTCTCTGTACTCTCTTTCGAAAGTATAACACACGGGGACATCCCTCGAATATACGAATCACGAGATTTGGAAAAAGAAGAAAATGGTACTACAAAAAGAAGACTGACCCTTTGTCAGCCTTCCTTTCATCATTCTTTTTCAGCAGGTTCAGTGTGCCGTTCTTTTAGTACTTTCAACACATCATCAAGCGGAAGATCTTGTTCTTTCAGCAACACAAGCACGTGATACAGAAGGTCAGCGGTCTCCCAGGACAGCTCGTTCTTATCACGGTTCTTGGCTGCGATGATGACCTCGGATGCTTCTTCTCCGACCTTCTTCAAAATCTTATCGACGCCTTCCTTGAAAAGATACGTCGTATAAGAGCCTTCTGGACGCGCCGCATCACGTTCAGCAATCAATTTTTCCAATTGAGAGAGGATGGCGAAACGGTCGGAAGCACTTCGCTCGACACCGCCATCTTCCAACAACGAATCCTCAAAGCACGAAAACGTCCCTTTATGACAAGCAGGTCCGTTCGGATGAACGAGCACGATGAGCGCATCTTGATCGCAATCGTATCGGATGTCCTCAATCACTTGAGTGTTCCCAGACGTTTCACCTTTGTGCCAAAGCTCTTGTCTCGAACGACTGTAAAACCACGTCTCACGGGTATCGATTGACTTTTGCAACGATTCTTCAGTCATGTAAGCGAGTGTTAGGACTTCTTTACTCTGCACATCCTGGACAATCGCCGGAATCAGCCCGTTTTCATCAAACTTCAAGTCACTTATGTTCATCGCACGTTCACCCCTTGCTTTCTCAGTTCGTCCTTCACAGCCATGATGGACGTTTCTTTATAGTGGAAAATTGATGCTGCCAGCGCCGCATCTGCATCCGCTTCGGTAAAAACGTCATGAAAATGCTCAGCAGCGCCTGCTCCACCGGATGCAATGACTGGCACCGTCACAGCGTCTCGTACTTTTTTCGTCAACTCGATATGGAAGCCGGACTTTTCACCATCCCGGTCCATGCTCGTAAGCAGGATCTCTCCTGCACCTCGTTTGACCGCTTCCTTCGCCCAGTCGATGACCTCCCAGTCAGTCGGACGCTGGCCGCCATTCGTATACACCCGCCACGACCCCATCTCTTCATCGTACCGGGCATCAATGGCGACAACAATGCATTGTGCCCCAAAGTATTGCGAACCGAGCGTAATCAGATCCGGATTTTTTACCGCTGCCGTATTCAGCGAAACTTTATCGGCTCCTGCCCGTAACACCTTCTTCATGTCTTCCAGAGCGTTGATTCCTCCCCCGACGGTAAAAGGAATCGCGAGTTCAGCTGCGACCTCTTTCACGACATCAATAATGGCATGCCGCTTTTCATTCGAAGCGGAAATATCGAGGAACACGAGCTCGTCTGCGCCTTGTTCATCGTACATTTTCGCGAGCTCCACGGGGTCTCCTGCATCGATGATATTCACGAATTGGACACCTTTGACGACGCGTCCATCTTTTACATCCAAACAAGGAATGATTCGTTTCGTTAACATTTATTGACCTACTTTCCCAAGGGCTTCCGATAGGGTGAACCTCTCTGTGTAGAGGGCTTTTCCGATGATCGCCCCTTCAATCCCTTCGTGTTGTCTGTCCGCCAGGTTACGGAGATCCTCCAATGAACTGACGCCGCCTGAAGCGATCACTTCAGCGCCGGATGCCTTTGCAAGCTCGGCAATCGCCTCGATGTTCGGACCTTCGAGCGTACCATCTCTGGATATATCGGTAAAAATAAAGTGACGCGCTCCAGCCTCCGCCATCTCTTTAGCGAGGTTCGTCGCTTTCACTTCAGATTTGTCCAGCCAGCCTTCTGTAGCAACATAGCCATCGCGCGCATCGAGCCCGATCGCGATCCGTTCACCGTATTTCTTCAGCATCTCTTTCGTAAACGCTGGATTTTTCACAGCGACACTTCCTAAGATGACACGATCAACACCTCGTTCCAGGTAAAAAGCAACGTCTTCTTCCGTTCGGATGCCACCACCAACTTGCACCTTTACATCGAGTTCAGAAGCGACCCGCAACACATGTTTGTGGTTCACTTTCTCAGCGGCTTTCGCGCCATCAAGGTCGACCATGTGAATCCAGTCGGCACCTTCATCGGCGAACTTTTTCGCCATCTCGAACGGGGAGTCACCATAAACCGTCTCCTGATCATAATCGCCCTGGAACAGACGGACGCACTTGCCGCCCCGCATATCAATCGCTGGATACAGTTCAAATCTTCGTTGCATCAGACTTCCTCCCCTCGATGTAATCCGCAAAGTTTTTCAGAATTTCCAGGCCTGCTGTGCTGCTCTTTTCCGGATGAAACTGTGCACCAAAAATATGCCCTTTTCCGACAACGGCTGGAACCTCTTCATGATAATCCGCCGTTGCCAGCAACACGTTGCGATCCTCCGTTTTTACAAAATAAGAATGGACGAAATAGACATAGTCCGTGCTCAAATCTTGTAAAAGAGGAGAATCTGGTTGCTGGAGGATCATACGGTTCCATCCCATATGAGGAACTTTATAGCTGACACCGCCAGCTGTCTTGCCAGGGAATCGGACGACTCGGCCAGGCAACAGGTTCAAGCCTTCCGTCAGACCATTCTCTTCGCTCTCTTCAAAAAGAAGTTGCATGCCAAGGCAAATCCCGAACAACGGCTTGCCGCCAGCAACTTCACTTTTGATAAACGCATCCATACCATTCTCTTTCAAAGCATGCATCGCATCCTTGAACGCCCCGACTCCGGGTAGGAGCAGTGCATCAGCATCGGCGAGGTCTTCTTTTTTCTCCGATAAAAAGTACTCTACGCCTAAACGGCGGAGCGCATTTTGAACGGAATGGAGATTCCCCATTCCGTAATCGATAATTCCGATCATTTTAGAGCATTCCTTTCGTTGACGGGACTCCGGTGACACGGGGGTCGAGCTGGGTCGCTTCATCCAATGCACGACCGAGCGCTTTGAAGATCGCCTCGATGATATGATGCGTGTTCGATCCGTGATGGACGATGATGTGTAGGTTCATCCGTGCCTCAAGCGCGAATTTCCACAAAAATTCGTGGACGTTTTCCGTATCAAAGGTACCGACTTTGGAAGATGGCAGCTCACCGACTTTCCACTCGAAGTGCGGTCGGTTGCTTAGATCCACGACGACTTGAGCAAGCGCTTCGTCCATCGGCACGATTGCGTTGCCATACCGACGAATTCCCTTTTTATCACCTAACGCTTCAAGGAACGTCTGTCCGAGACAGATCCCAATGTCTTCGGTCGTATGATGATCGTCAATTTCGGTATCCCCTGTCGCGTTCACCTGCAGGTTAAACAGCCCATGACGTGTCCATAAATCGAGCATATGGTTCATGAAAGGAACCGGTGTATGGATTTCAGACTGGCCTTGACCATCGATCTGGAGGCTCAGTTCAATTTGCGTTTCATTCGTTTTACGAGTGATAGATGAAGTGCGTTCTGACATGTATCAATTTTCCTCCAGTCGAATATCAATGGCTCGAGCATGTGCCTCTAGGCCTTCAAGTCGTGCTAGTTTACTAATCTTCCGTCCATCGTTGAACAATGCATCTGTTCCGTACGAGATGATACTCGATTTCTTGATGAAATCATCCACACTAAGCGGGCTCGAAAATCGTGCTGTCCCGTTTGTCGGCAAAACGTGGTTCGGTCCAGCAAAATAGTCACCGACAGGCTCTGAGCTGTTTTTGCCGACGAAGATCGCACCTGCGTGCTTAATCTGACCAAGCAGCTCGAACGGTTCATGTGCAACAAGTTCCAAATGTTCCGGTGCCACCTCGTTAATCGCGGCAATCGCTTCTTCTTCCGTATTGGCCACGTAAATGACACCATTACTGATGATTGAAGCCTCGGCGATCGATTTACGCGGCAGGCTTTCCAACTGTCGGATCACTTCTTTCGACGTCTCTTCCGCCACTTCAATCGAAGTTGTAACGAGAATGGAACTCGCCATCTGATCGTGCTCGGCTTGAGACAATAGGTCAGCGGCAAGGTAAACCGGGTTCGCGGTATCATCCGCATAAATCATGATCTCACTCGGCCCAGCGATCATATCGATGCCGACAAGCCCGAACACTTCCCGTTTCGCGAGTGCGACGTAGATGTTTCCAGGTCCGACGATTTTATCGACAGGTTGTACGGTTTCGGTTCCGAATGTAAAAGCACCGACCGCTTGCGCACCACCGATTTTATAAATTTCATGGACGCCGCCTTCGTTCGCTGCGACAAGGACGCTTGCAGGAATCGTTCCGTCTTCACGGGGTGGAGTCGCAATCGCGATTCGGCTGACGCCTGCAACACTCGCAGGAATCGTCCCCATCAAAACAGAAGATGGATACTCCGCGGTTCCACCTGGTACATACACTCCGACCGATTCAAGTGGGGTAATCTTTTGTCCGAGTACTGTACCATCCTTTTTCGTCACCATCCAGGATTCTCGCACCTGTCTTTTATGGTAATCACGGATGTTTTGCGCCGCTTCGCGGATGATGTGCACCACTTCTTCATCGAGTGAAGCGTATGCTTTTTCAATTTCCACATCCGTCACCTTCAACGATTCCAACCGGACGCCATCGAATGTTTCCGTCAATTCGACAAGTGCCGTGTCTCCTCTTTCTTTTACTTGATTGAGGATTCCGATGACGGCTTCTCTTTGATCCTCTGTTCCTTGATCGAGCTGTTTCCGTAATGTTGCATCCCTTAACTGCTGTATTTTCATCGGACAACCTCCTTTCCTTCAATCACCTTTTCCAGTCGATTCACCATCTCATCGATCCGGTTCGCTTTCACTCGGTAGCTGACGGGATTGACGATGAACCTCGACGTGATTTCCATGATTTTTTCCGTTTCAACAAGTCCGTTTTCTTTCAACGTGCGGCCGGTTGAGACGATATCGACGATTCGATCGGCAAGACCGATCATCGGTGCAAGCTCAATCGACCCGTTCAGCTTGATGATTTCGACCTGTCTGCCTTGGCTTCTGAAATAGCTCGAAGCGACGTTTGGATATTTGGAAGCGATTTTTGGCGCAACGGAATCGAGTTCAGTTCCCGGGAGTCCTGCTACTGACAAGTGACAACGCGAGATTCCAAGATCTAGCACCTCATAGACATCCCGCTTTTCTTCAAGCATGACATCCTTTCCCACGATTCCGACATCTGCTACGCCATGCTCCACATATGTCGGCACATCCATCGGTTTCGCTAAAATGAACCGTAAATCCTCTTCTTCGATATCAATGATCAGTTTCCGTGAGTCTTCAAATTCGGGAGGGAGCGCATAATCGGCTTCACGCAGCATTTGAACTGCTTCTTCAAAGATTCGCCCTTTCGGCATGGCGATGGTCAGCTTCGATGATGTCATTTGCTTACTCCCTCCTCTTTTCCTAAATAATAGGTCACATTGGAAAACTTTTCGGTGAACGCATCCAGGTTTTCAATCCCTTTAATATCTTGAAGGACCGCTGTTTCGCCCTGTCCTCTAAGCTTTTGACAAAACTCGATGGCATCCTTCCGTTGTTTTTCCGAATAGACGATGCAGTGCGTGAACGTTTTCTCCTCACGGGGATGGACCGCCTCGATCAAGTGGTCAAGATGGATGCCAAATCCAGTCGCCTTCGTATCCATATCAAATTTGGAGAGCAGTGTATCGTACCGACCTCCATTACTGATCGGGGATCCGAGTTCAGGTGCATATCCTTCAAAAACTACACCGGTGTAATACGTCATATGGCTGACCAGCGTCAGGTCGAGGGACACGAGGTCGCTTACACCATAAGCTGCGAGTCCATCACGCAACGTCTGGAGCTCCTCCAACGCTTCGTAAGCACGAGTGGATGTGATCAGTTCCTCCGCTTGTTCAAGACCAGCCGTACCGCCTCTCAGTTGCAGAAAGTCGACTAGTCGCTTTTGATCGATGGATGACAACGGAAGCTCTTTCACATGCTGGCGATAACCGACGTAATTTTTCTCAAATAAAAACCGCTTGAGTGTTTCCGTCCGTTGATCGGTTCCGAGAATTTCCTTGAAGAGTGCATCGACATACCCGAGGTGTCCGACTGCAACCTGGAAGTTATTCAAGCCGACAGCTTTCAGCGTCTCAATCATCAAGGCGATCACTTCTGCATCAGCACTTGTCGTTCCATCGCCAATCAGCTCGACTCCGAACTGTTCGAACTCTGCGGGACGACCGCCTTCCTGTTCCTGAGCTCGGAAAACATGCGCGGCATAAGCAATACGCATCGGAAGCGGCTCGTCTTTCAGGCTGGACGCTGCAACCCGTGCAATCGGTGCCGTCATATCGGGTCGCAGAACGAGCGTTTTCCCTTCTTGGTCGAGTAGTTTGAAAAGCTGCTGATCCAATGTGGCAGAAGCCTCACCAACTGTGTCGTAATACTCGACGGTCGGCGTCTGCATGAAGCGGTATCCCCATTGCCGAACGATGCTCTCCATCGCTGTCCGGCTGATTGATTTGATTTCATAAAGCTGAGGAAGCGTGTCCCGCATCCCCAATGGTTTTTCAAATACAAGCGGTTTCGACACATCATTCACTCTCCGGTTTCTTTTTTATTTATAAAAGGAAAATCCTTTAGTTCGCTAATTAACTAACAAGATAAAGACTTAATAAGTAGTCTAACGCTCTTCCGAATACTCGTCAACCAATAAATTTTAAAGTACTGTCGTTTATGTTTACCCTATTTATCCCTTCTTAATAGTCAAGATCCACATAAAAACAGTTCCAATACAATAATGGAGTGATTTGGGACAAAACAGAAGGGGCAGTCCTACAAAATCGATCCAATTTCGACTAATAGGACTGCCCCATTATTTGACTCATATTTGCTTCCCAATCATTTTGAATAGTATCGATCATCTATTTGTAAAATGGTCTTTTCGAGCTCATAGTATCCTTTCATGTCATTCTTTTCTTTATCACTGAAAGACCGTTCATTTTCCTTGATATAATCCAACCATTCCGTTTCTAGTGTGTCTATATCTTTTCCATAGGTTTCTTTAATTGCGATATTCAATTGATCTACATTATAAATCTTTTCAAATGTCTTGAGACCGTACTCCTCAATTAGATACGATACGAATGAACCCGCATGTACATAGCTAAGTAATTGAAGCGCACTCTCTTCCTCACTGTCTACGTATGATCGAAAATAAGTTCCACTCAATACATTGTCCGTTAGTTTTCTAAGCGGTAGATTCCGATTAAGTTCAATGCATTGTCGCATCATTCTATGTAGAGACAATTCATATCCTGGTATCGTACCAGAACCATATTCAGACTCAACATACTCAGCAAGTCCTTCCTGAGTGAAAAAACCAGAAGATGATCCACCAAACTTCCCGTCAATGACTTCTCCGTACCCTAGTAACGAATGCGTTAATTCATGGAAAATAGGGTACTTTCCATTAACCTTGCGAAGCGTGATCTGACTTACATCTCCATATGACATTCCACTTTCCTCATAGAGCACAATATCAATTTGTTCTGCGGGCACATAATCTGTTTCAATTAAACCAGTTATGATCGTTGTCGCTTCTTTAACTTGCTCTGCCACGTTGTTCAATTCTTCTTTTGATAATCCTGCTTTGTCAATAAGTCGGAATGTTATTTCAGGTGTTCCATTCTCTGATTTCACTATTACTTCTGTTGGCGAACATCCTGCTAGTACAATCATTAATCCAAGAATACCTACCCATATTTTCATATCTCGTCCCCCCTCTAAAGATATACGGGACAACTTGATGGAAAGTTTCTCCAAATTTTCATCTATTGGAGATATATTTGGGAAGTGGGGCGATATCTACGTGGAATGGTTCGATTCTCTCGAGAAGTGGGTCGATACCTCCGGATAGTGGGGCGATACCGCTGAGAAGTGGTTCGATACCCTCGAGAAGTGGGGCGATTCCTCCGAATTCCAGTCTCACCTTCAACTAAAAGAGCCCCATTCTGAAGGAATCCGTTAGAGATTCGCTCAGAATGAGGCTCACAAATCGTATAGTGAAGCAGAAGAACCGTCCCCACGCTTCACACGCTTCCTTATTTATAAACCAGGTTCACGTAACGTTGTACGAAACGACGCACGTCCCGTTCTTGGACGATGAAATGGTACTGGCAGCGATGGGCATTTTTGAAATAGCTGAAATCGGTTTGCAAATACTTTTCCAACTGTCTGCGATGGATATGGACGACCAGTTCGTTCTCCTGATAAGGAACCATGATTTTCAAACGGGAAATATACGGTAGCTCCTTGAACAAGTATACGAGATTATCCAACAGCAATCGTCCGATTGTCAGCTTGGAAGCGAAGTATTCGTCATAGTCGTCAAGGAATTCAGGACTGACATGGTCGCTGTTTTCGAAACGGATGACGGCTTCTTGCCCATTCCAGTACGCATCGCGTATGTAGTCGCTTCCTCTTAAACGGGATACAGCAGATAAAAAGAAGAAACGATCTTGCTGCTCGCTGTCTTTCTTCTGTTTCGAGACAGCCGCTGGACGAATCCATGCATCGCTGATACGGAACTCACCATTCATATAGATCATTGACATTCTCTTCTTTTGTTCCATTCTGATGACACCTCACCTTTATCTATCCTATATATCGTCATTTTTCGCCATTTGTTTACGCTTGTCCATCTGTTCTTTCGTATAGATGACCTGCATCGGATTGCCTCCGACGAATGAACCGGCTTCGACGTCCCGATGGACGAGGGATCCAGCAGATACAATCGCACCGTCACCTATTGTGACTCCTGGCAATATCGTACTGTTCGCTCCGATCATCACTTCATCACCAATCACTACACTACCAAGCCGATACTCTTTTATCAAATATTCATGCGTCAAAATCGTCGTGTTGTAGCCGATGATCGAGTTTTTTCCAACCGAAATCTTCTCCGGAAACATGATATCGAGCATGACCATCAACGCAAAAGCAGTCTGATCACCGACCTTCATCCGGAGAAACGTCTTGTAAAGCCAGTTTTTCACCGGAATGATCGGCGTATACCTCGCCAGCTGGATGACGATGAAATTCTTGAACACTTTGAAAAAAGGAACCGTCCTATAAATCTGCCAAAGCGCATTGCTTCCTTTGACAGGGTAGCGCTTGGTGTTCCGCATTATACCGTCACCTCTACCTCTAATACGTTCAGTAGGTCTGGCATTTCTTCTAGCATGTAATCTGGTTGCAATCGCTCGAGTGTCGCGCGTCCTTTGATGGTCCAGGCGACGGCCGCCGTCATTGTCCCGGCATTTTTACCGGCATCAATATCATATCGGCTGTCCCCGACCATGATCGCTGAGCTCACATCCGACTGTAAATTCGCCAGCGCGCGCATGATCGGCTCCGGATCCGGCTTCGCTTTTTCCACATCATCCAACGTAACGATGGTCGTGAAATAATCGCTCAAACCAGTGATTTCAAGTCCGAGCTCGACCGCATCACGCATCTTCGTCGTGACAATCCCGAGCTTGAAGCCTTTCTCATGCAACGTTTTCACCGTTTCTACCACACCTTCAAAGGCATGTACGTATTCTTCATGATGGGCAAGATTGTGTTCTTTATACATTTTTACCATATCTGGTACAGACGTTTCATCGACTTCTTTAAAACTATCGACAAGAGGTTGTCCGATGAATGAGATGATGTCCTCCCTGCTGAATCTACCAGGTTGGAAATGCTCCAATGTATGGGTAAAGGATGCGATGATCAGCTCGTTCGTGTTGATCAGCGTTCCATCCAAATCAAACAAAATCGTATCAACTTTCATAGTTGGCTTCCTTTCGATGTCTATAAGCTTTTCTTGCGTCTAATCGGTTCCAGACGACAGCAACAATCATCGTCAGGACAATGGCAACGACTAATCGGATCATTAACAACGGCCATACCGGGATCCCGAGCGGAATGAAGATCAATGTATCCTCGATGACGGCGTGACACGATACGAGAAAAATGAAGGCGAGATACAAGTCTTTCTTCTCGACGCCGTCTTCTTTTACCGCCTGCATCATTACGCCTGCTCCGTACGCGAGTCCGAAAACGATACCCGCCGCGAGCGTCGTAGACGTGTTCGGTTTCATTCCAAGGGCACGGGTAATCGGCGACATCCATCGCGAAAATACCGTCAACCAGTTCAAGTCCTTCATGATTTGGATGAAGATCATGAGCGGGATGACGATCGCCGCGAGCTGGACGATACCGATGAACCCTTTTTCCACACCAAGCCAAAGGATGTTCCAGAATCCTGAAACATTCTCCTCAGACTGGGAAATCAGTCCGTATACCGCTTTTTCCGTACCGCCCTTCCAGAAGATCGAAATCATCCAGGCAGATATGAACGCCAGCCCTAAGCGCACGACAAGCACGATCCACATCTTGATGCCCGCTTTCGTAGCAACAGTGGACTCGATCAATAGGTTATGAGAAAAAGAGAGCATCACCGCGAGGATGAACACCTCTTTCACCGTTAAATCAAGGCTCAAAATCGCTCCGATTCCAGCGTATAGATTCAAGAAGTTTCCGATGACGAGCGGTAGTGCCGCCTCACCGGAGAGGCCAATCCACTTCATGAGCGGTTCAGCCAGTTTGACCAACCAGCCCATGACGGGCGTTTGGCCTAGTATTGTAACGAGAAGGGTGATCGGGAAAATGATCTTTCCAAGCTCCCAGGTCGTATTCAGTCCAACTTTCAGACCTTTTCGCAAAGTATTCATTTCCTTCACCCCTTCTTTCGATGTTTACTGATCCATGTACCGTTTGTCTGCAAGACCTGCTTTTCTACGGTAGATCATGATTCCGATGCTGACCACGATCAAGACGATCGAGATGACCTGCGCCATTCGAAGACTTTCCGTGAGCATCAAGCTGTCTGTCCGCAATCCTTCAATGAAGTATCGCCCGACAGAATAATATATGACGTACGTGAGGAACAATTCCCCGCGTCGTAAGTTTACTTTTCTCAAACCAATCAAAATCGCAAACCCGATGATGTTCCAAATGGATTCATAGAGAAACGTCGGATGATAATAGGTTCCATTGATGTACATCTGATTGATGATCCAGTCCGGCAAGTACAGTCCTTCTAAAAAGGAACGACTCACTTCGCCGCCGTGCGCTTCCTGGTTCATGAAGTTGCCCCAGCGTCCAATCGCTTGTCCGAGGATGATGCTCGGTGCTGCAATGTCAGCTAGTTTCCAGAATGAAAGGTCTTTCACTTTTGCAAACACGTAAGCTGTCAAAAACGATCCGATCAGCGCGCCGTGAATGGCGATACCGCCTTCCCAAATCTTGAAGATTTCCCCGAGATGGTCTTTATAATAGGACCATTCGAACGTGACATAATAGATTCTCGCAAATAAAATCGCAACCGGCACAGCAATCATGACCAGGTCGACAAACGTCTCCGAGTTCATCCCTAACCGTTTCGTTTCCCGGACAGCGATATACAATCCTAGTAAGGCTCCAAATCCTATAATAATCCCATACCAGTAGATGGTCAATGGACCAAGTTCAAGCGCAACCCGATCCAGCGGTTGTATTTGTGAAAGCATCTATGCTCCTCCTAAAAGTCGTCGTAATCTGGTGTATCGATGACATGATTCAATTTATCGGAAAATTGCTGTGCCGCGTTGACGCCCATCTTTTTCAGACGGAAGTTCATTGCAGCCACTTCGATAATGATCGCAAGGTTACGTCCCGGTCGGACGGGAACCGTCAGCCTAGGCAGTTCACAATCGATGATCGTCATTGTTTCTTCATCCAACCCAAGTCGATCGTACGTTTTTTTGGAATCCCACGTCTCCAGGTTGATCGTGAGCGCGATCTTTTTATAGTTGCGGATCGCACCAGCACCAAACAGCGTCATGACATTGATGATGCCAAGACCTCGGATTTCGAGGAGGTGCTTGATCAGATCTGGTGCACTACCTACGAGGGTTTTCTCGTCTTCCTGGCGGATTTCAACGGAATCATCCGCAACGAGTCGGTGTCCTCTTTTCACAAGTTCAAGCGCGGTTTCACTTTTACCAACACCACTGGATCCTGTAATGAGCACGCCGATTCCATAAATATCGACGAGAACGCCGTGGACAGCCGTTGTTGGCGCGAGCTTACTTTCAAGGAAGTTGGTGAGTCGGCTACTGAGACGGGTTGTCGTCATCGGTGATCGCAGAATCGGAATGTTCTGCTCTTCCGCTGCTTCCGCCAGTTCAGCCGGCACTTCCCAGCCTCGTGAAATGACAATCCCCGGAGTTTCCTCTGTACACAGTTTCCGGAGCCGCTCGCGACGGATGCGCTGGTCCAGACCTGACACGAACGAAAGCTCTGTTTTTCCTAAAAGCTGCAGACGTTCAGCCGGGTAATACGCAAAATAGCCCGCCATTTCCAGGCCGGGTCTTGAAATGTCACTCGTTGATATGGAACGGTGTATCCCTTCTTCACCGTGGACGAGTTCGAGTTCGAACTCCTCAATGAGATCTTTTATATGTATGTTCGCCATCTAGAAGGTCACTCCCAAAGTCTAACGTTAATACCACACTATATTTTATCATGCTTTCATCCAATATGCCGTAACTACACTTATTTTTCCATTAACAGGCTAAAAAATATGTCCTTCGTAGGTGAAATATTTGAGTTATTGATGAAAAGGATAGCTGTGGACCTTAGGAGAATTTGTAGTAGAGGTGATGTATCGTGCAGATTGTTAATGAGTTACCGGATAAATATGAATTCTTTGCGTTGTTCCAGACGACCGGTTGGGACTTGAAGTTTACAGTAGATTCCTTATTTGAAGCCATCTCCAACAGCTGGTATGTGCTTTCGGCTTATGAAGATGGAGAGCTTGTTGGCTTTGGAAGAGTCGTGTCCGATGGTGTTTACCAAGCGATGATCTGTGATCTGATTGTCCTCCCAGACTACCAGGGGAATCGAATCGGGAGTCGGATATTGGAAGAGTTGTTGCGAAAATGTGAGCAACATTCCATTCGGATGGTCGTATTGATGAGCGCAAAAGGGAAAGCAGGCTTTTACAAGAGATTCGGTTTTGTAGAGAGGGATTCGGAAGCACCAGGGATGATTTGGAGGGGAAGATAGTTTTAAGAGGGTAGAAAGCACCTATTTCTGTCCTTTATTTTTGCTTTCTCCCGATTTGGAGGACAGAATCGACCTCTTTCTGTCCTTCATTTTTGCTTTTGCCCAATATGGAGGACAGAATCAGCCTCTTTCTGTCCTCCATTTTTACTTTTGCCCAAATTGGAGGATAGAATCACCCTCTTTCTATCCCCCATTTTTACTTTCTCCCGATTTGGAGGACAGAATCACCCTCTTTCTATCCTCCATTTTTGCCACTTCCTGATATGGAGGATAGAATGGACCCAAAAATCCCCCCATAATGAAAGAGGCTGACACGAGTCAGCCTCCTCATCTATATTCTATGATTTCAACAACCGTAAGCTGTTCAGGATGACCAGGATCGTGCTGCCTTCATGACCGATGACGCCGAGTGGCAAGTCGATGACCTGGACGAAGTTTGAAGCGATCAAAGAAAGGATGACTATGACAGAGAATACGAGATTCTGCTTGATGATGCGAGTCATCTTTTGTGAAATGCGCAACACTTCAGGCAGATTGGTGAGCTGGTCGTTCATCAGCACGACATCGGCAGTTTCCATCGCCACATCCGTTCCGCGCCCCATGGCGATGCCGATATCCGCCGCCGCTAATGCAGGTGCGTCATTGATTCCATCCCCTACCATTCCGACCTGGCCGTACTCCTTTTTCAGCCGCTTGATCTGAGTTACTTTATCTTCCGGAAGGCATTCCGAAATATACAAATCAATGCCAGCTTCCTCGGCGAGAGCTTTCGCGGTCGTTTCGCTATCGCCCGTCACCATGATCGCCGACACACCCAACTGCTTCAGCTCAGCAATGACTCGCTTACTTTCCTCACGAATCTGATCTTTGATTGCAAAAACGGCCGCGATCCCGTTTTCATCTTTTACATAGACAAGTGTTTTCCCTTGCTTCATCCAGGCTTTCGTCTGTTCTGGATAGAACGCATCATACCCTTCACCGACAAAAGAACGCTTCCCGATTGTCCATGTTTTATCGGAAAAAGTCCCGATTACACCGTTCCCTGTTATGCTTTCCATCGCTTCTGGAGAGGAAATCTGGATCGAACGCTCTTCAGCTGCATGGACGAACGCTTCAGCCAGAGGATGGCTGGAGTATGACTCGATGGACGCCACCGCTCGCACGACAGCCGCTTCATCTAAGTCCTCCCGTACGACAAGGTCCGTCACTTCCGCTTTTCCATGCGTGAGCGTCCCGGTTTTATCAAAAGCGATCGCATCCATTTTTGCTAACAAGGTCAGATGGTTTCCGCCTTTTAACAGTACACCTTTCCGAGCACCATTGGAAAGCGTCGACAACACAGCTGGCGCAATGGAAGCCATCACCGCACAAGGAGATGCGACAACCAGCAAAATCATCGCCCGATAAAAGGTTTCCGTCCAGCTCCAACCTAGCGCAAAATGCGGTACGAACAGCATCAAACCGACGACTGCCAACACGATGTTCACATAATGCCCCTCAAATCGCTCGATGAATTGCTGGGACTCGGACTTTTCGTTTTGAGCGGTCTGTACCATATCAACGATCCGTTGATACATCGTTTCATTGCTAGCGTGCGTCACCCGAACGGTCACCGTTCCACTGTCATTCACGGTCCCTGTGAACACCGGGTCCCCGATCTCCTTTTTCACCGGAATCGATTCACCCGTAATCGCCGATTGATCAACCGTCGTATGCCCTTTTTCAATCTTCCCGTCAGCAGGGAATTGTTCACCCGGTCGGACGAGAATCCAATCATCGACACTTAAATCTTCAGCATTGATTTCAACGAGTTGCTCTCCCTGGATACGAAGAGCGGTAGAAGGCTTCATGTTCAACAAGGAAGTAATCGTTTTTTTACTCTTATTCAACGTATAGGTCTCTAACGCACCACTCATGGAAAAAATGAAGATCAACAAGGCCCCCTCAAGCCAGTAGCCGATGATGGCAGATCCAATCGCCGCCAAAACCATCAGGAGCTCAACGTTCAGCTTCTTCTCTTCCATCGTCTCGAGGATACCTTCTTTCGCTTTCGCAAAACCACCGATCGCATAAGCAAAAACGTAGAAGATGACTGGTACAACGCTTATATGAATGGTCGCAAGGAACCAACCGATTAAAATCAGAACACCACTCGTCAGAGCTGCAATCATTTCCCAATGCTCACGAAATACACTACCTATGGCTTTATAACTGAGATTCTGTTCTTGTTCCACTTGTTTGGAATAAACCAGTTTTTCCTCCATTGGATTTTGCACCCCTCTTATAATTGAGAATGAAAACTATACTCATTACCCTTATAAAAATACAAGAGCTGCCAACATTACGTTGACAGCGGTTTTATTCGTCTTTTAATCTATTCAATTGAAATTAAAATGGTTCCTACAATGGAATAATTATAATTATTATACCATCCTCTATCTAAAATGGAACTAAAAAAAGCTGATACTTTAGAAAAAAGTACCAGCTCTTCTTATTCGTTATGGCTGTTTTCGCAAACTTTGTTGCTCTTGCACTTGAAGAAAGTATTAAATACTTTCTTCAGTATAAGGGCAACTAAGGCTCGACCTATAAAAGGCTTGGTCTCGCCAAGTTTTCTTTAAAAGTTGTTGATTTCCGCTCCAGGATGCTCGCTTTCCTCGGGGCGTGCGGTGAGCCCACTCGTCGCT
The DNA here is from genome assembly GCF_051842935.1 of Pseudalkalibacillus sp. Hm43. Taxonomy (GTDB): domain Bacteria; phylum Bacillota; class Bacilli; order Bacillales; family Fictibacillaceae; genus Pseudalkalibacillus. The sequence goes on from NZ_JBPXRR010000001.1 coordinate 2,685,787, forward strand.
TTGCGACATTGAATGGTCTCACCTGTCACGCTGATCCCGCAGGAGTCTCGCACCTTGCTCTCCAATCAACTTACACAAGGTGATTTTTAAAAATGTCTTGAAAGCAACAATCTTTTAGAAAAGAGCTACATTAGCTATCTTTCAGCGGTTTTACAATCAATGTATTGATCAGCAGTGTGAGGATTGAAATGATGATGGCTGCCAACAATGCCATACCGAAACCGGATATGACGAATGCATCTCCCATTAGCCACTGCGTCAACATGAGTGTGATGGCATTAATGACGATTAGGAACAGCCCTAAGGTCATGATTGTCACCGGTAATGTCAGTATGACAAGAATGGGTTTGACGATCACATTCATGATGGAGAGCAAGAGACTTGCGAGAATTGCTGCACCAACTCCTGATAAATAAAATGATTCACTGAAAAATCCTGAAACGACCATAAGTACGACAGTATTGACTATTAATGATATGATCCAGCCTCTCATCCTCTGCCTCCTTATCTTTTTGCGATGGAAATCGAGCCTGTTTTCGCTTCTGCTTCTATTTTGTATGTGTTCTCAGCTTCTTCATTTGCGATGAATTCCATACGCTTTTGCACGACATCTTTACTTTCCTTATGCACCTTCACTTTATCCAGGTAACAATTGAGATTACCGATGGTCGCTTTCAAATTCCCATTGATACGTAAGGAATCAGGCACAAGCAACTCGATTTTACCTGCAACGGTTTTAAAAGAAGCTTCTCCAGGCAGTGCCTCATCTAAAATGAACGTGATGGAGCCATTAAGGGTTTCTGCCTCCACCTTCTCATATTTCCCATTGAGACGGATGGCTCCGTTCAACGTCTCTAAATCAACTTTATCCCACTCGCTGTTTTCAAGCTTGATCTTCCCGTTTGATGTTGAAGAGGTGAGCGAGTCTCCTTTAACCCGATCGAGCGAGACCGCACCGTTCGATGTACGGATCGTCATCGATTTGGTCTTGAGCTCTTCTAATGAAATGGCACCATTCGAGGTGCGCAAGTGGATTTCTTCGTATTGTTTTGCCGGAACATATACGTCGGCATGGACCTTCATCCGGTTTTCATCGACCATTAATTGAAGCTGACCGTTTTCAGTTGTAAAATGGACGTTTTTCATGAAATACGACTTCGCTTCTTCGACGCTTTGGGTCCGGAACACGGATGCAGCGCACTCTACTCTGACACTTTGCTCTTCCCAAGGATGCAGCTTGATCCCGCCATTCGTGATTTGTGCCCTGATTTTACTGATATCGACCTCATTTTCTTGAAACACATGATCGACTTCAATTGATTGACCAAAGTTAAAATCGAAATCAGACTCTTTCAGCTTGTTGACGACCCGATCAAACAAACTGGAAAATCGGCTGATCGTCGATTCGACTTTACTGGAGGTTGATTGGTTCGTCTTCTGCTCCGTCTTTTGTTGCTCGGTTTTCGAATAGGTTTGGTCCTGATACCCTTGCTTTTGAGTGGCTGATGTTTTCACTTCTTGCTTGGTTGGTTCTTCTGCTTTGGCTTGTTGTTCTACGTCGTCCGTGTTCTCACCGATCGCTTTTAAAAGGTCGATGGCTTCACTGGATGTAATTCTCCCTTCATCCAGCATCCTCAAAATCATTTTCCGTTCTTCCACGAACTACTCCCCCCTCGTTTATTTCTCTAATAGTACAACGATCCCTCTCACTATATTCCATACCACCAATGTTAACGCGATCCCACCGAACAAGATGATGCAGCTGATGGAAAACACATTGAAAAGCATCCCCATTTCGAAAAAGAGGATAGATAACATCGCTAAAGCGACGATCGGAATCAAATGAAATTTTATCGCTTTTTTTGCATGCTCCCTTACTAGGTGGTCACCCATGAAACAATAGATCATTACCGGGACTAGGAAAGGTGCAAAGATAATGCTCATATAGCCTAGTGATGAGATTACTCTACACGTTGAAGACACCTGTCTCTCCTCCATTTTATGCCTGACCTGTGTAAGGCTATGTTGTTTATTTCCCTTTTCTTTATATGGTAAAGCACAACTCTTAGTGAAAATGACGACACTCCAGCGGGAGGTCCAATCCTTCTCTTTATTTCGACATAAAAAATAAAAAGCCTTCTAAGAGTAAAATTCTTAGAAGACTTTCTTTCGTTTATTTATTAACCGTTTCCTTGATCTTCGCATCCATCCGTTTACGGTCACGCTTTAGGATCGGCGCAAGATATTTTCCGGTATAAGACGCACTGTTTTCTGCAATCTGTTCAGGTGTTCCGGTCCCAACGATCGTACCACCTTTATCTCCACCTTCTGGTCCTAGATCGATGATATGATCGACCGCCTTGATGACATCAAGGTTGTGCTCGATGACTAGGACAGAGTCACCATTGTCGACCAGACGCTGCAGAACCTTCAACAAGCGTGCAATGTCATGGACATGAAGACCCGTTGTCGGTTCATCCAGGATATAGAGCGTTTTACCGGTCGCCCGTTTATGAAGTTGGGAAGCAAGCTTCACACGCTGCGCTTCACCACCTGAAATCGTAGTAGATGACTGACCGAGCTTGATGTATCCGAGCCCGACGTCCATCATCGTCTGCACTTTCCGCTTGATCTTAGGAATGTTCGCGAAGAACTCGACAGCTTCTTCAACCGTCATATCCAAGATATCTGCGATGTTCTTGCCTTTATATTTTACCTCGAGCGTTTCACGGTTGTATCGCTTCCCGTGACACACTTCACAAGGGACATACACATCCGGCAAGAAGTGCATTTCAATCTTGATGATTCCGTCTCCACGGCACGCTTCACATCGCCCGCCTTTTACGTTGAAGGAGAAACGACCCTTCTTGTAGCCTCTCACCTTCGCTTCGTTCGTTTGAGCAAAAACGTCACGGATATCATCGAAGACACCGATATACGTTGCTGGGTTTGATCGAGGTGTACGACCGATTGGCGACTGGTCGATATCGATGACTTTGTCGATATGGTCGAGTCCTTCGATCTTCTTATGTTCACCCGGCTTTTCCTTTGCACGGTGAAGCTTCAAGGCAAGTGATTTATACAGGATTTCGTTGATGAGCGTACTTTTGCCGGATCCCGATACGCCAGTGACCCCGGTGAACACACCAAGAGGAATATCCACATTCACATTTTGCAAGTTGTTTTCAGTCGCATTCTTGATCGTCAGCTTACGGCCATCTGATTGACGACGTTCCGTCGGAAGTGGGATGAATTGTTTTCCTGACAGGTATTGGCCAGTCAATGAGTTAGCATCATCCATGATTTCCTGCGGAGAGCCTTGTGCCGTAATCTGTCCACCATGAGCCCCTGCTCCTGGTCCGATATCGATGAGATAGTCCGCAGCAAGCATCGTATCTTCATCGTGTTCGACAACAATCAACGTATTGCCAAGACTGCGCATCTCCTCAAGCGTATTGATCAAACGGTCATTATCCCGTTGGTGAAGACCGATCGAAGGCTCGTCAAGAATATAGAGAACACCTGTCAATCGAGATCCGACCTGCGTCGCCAATCGGATACGCTGTGCCTCTCCACCGGATAGCGTCCCAGCTGAACGACTCAACGTCAGGTAATCGAGTCCGACGTTCACTAAGAACCCGAGACGGTCGTTGATTTCGCGCAGGATGAGCCGCCCGATTTGTAGTTCTTTTTCCGTCAATTCAAGTTCACTGAAGAACGTTTGCGCTTCTTTTACCGACATTTTCGTCACATGACCGATATGGTGATCACGGATGAGCACCGCTAGCGCTTCTGGCTTCAATCGGTGTCCATCACATTTCGGACATGCCTTTTGCGTCATATATCCTTCCATTTGCTCACGGATATAATCGGAGCTCGTTTCGTGATAACGACGCTTGATATTGTTCACGACACCTTCGAACAAGATCTTGTTTTCCCGCACTTGTCCGAAGTCGTTTTCATATCGGAAGTAGATCTTGTCCTTCCCGCTTCCGTACAACACTTTATCGAGCTGGGATTTTTGAAGCTTTTTCACTGGCACGTCCATGTCGATGCCATAATGATCACACACACTCTTTAAAAGCTGCGGGTAATATTGAGAGCTTTGCGGCTCCCACGGCGCAATCGCATGGTCACGCAAGGAACGATCCCCGTCTGGAATGATCAGATCCAGGTCGACTTCAAGCTTCGTACCGAGTCCATCACATGTGGAACAAGCCCCGAACGGACTGTTGAACGAGAATAGTCGAGGTTCGAGTTCCCCGATGGAAAATCCGCAATATGGGCAAGCATGGTGCTGACTGAATAACAGCTCTTCGTCATCGATGACGTCGACGATGACTTTTCCGTCTGCGATATTCAGCGCCGTTTCCAAGGAATCCGCGAGACGTGTTTCCACGCCTTCTTTTACAACGATCCGGTCGACTACGATTTCAATCGAGTGCTTTTTGTTTTTCTCCAGCTTGATCTCATCACTCACATCGACAATCTCGCCATCTACCCGAACACGTACGTAGCCTTCTTTTTTAATATCTTCAAGCACTTTGACGTGTTCTCCTTTACGACCGGAAACGACCGGTGCAAGGATTTGAAGTTTTGCACGCTCGGGATACTCGATAATCCGGTCGACCATTTGCTGAACCGTCTGTGAAGTGATCGGTATATCGTGATTCGGGCAGACCGGATTTCCGATACGCGCAAACAATAGACGCAGGTAGTCATAGATTTCTGTAACGGTTCCGACAGTGGATCGCGGGTTCTTACTCGTCGTCTTCTGATCAATCGAAATGGCAGGTGAAAGACCTTCGATTGAATCTACGTCTGGCTTATCCATCTGACCTAGAAACTGTCGGGCATATGCAGAGAGGGACTCCACGTAACGGCGTTGCCCTTCCGCATAAATCGTATCGAATGCAAGAGAAGACTTCCCTGAACCGGACAAACCGGTCATGACGACCAGTTTGTTCCGAGGGATCGTCACATCGATGCCCTTCAGGTTATGCTCTCTCGCTCCTTTGATTGTAATGTTTTCGTTTGGCATAGGAGTCATCCTTCCGCTTTTAGCTCTAATACTAAGTCACGAAGCTCGGCCGCTCTTTCGAAGTCGAGATCCTTGGCCGCTTCTTTCATTTCTTTTTCCATCTTCTCGATGACTTTTTCTCGTTCTTTCTTCGTCATCTTCGCAACAGGCTTCTCTTTCGTCGTACCTGCTTCGTCTTCTGCATCGACGGTCGCTCGGATGAGATCCGGAATCGACTTTTGGATCGTCGTAGGTGTAATGCCGTGCTCTTCATTGTAAGCAATCTGCTTCGTACGTCTACGCTCCGTCTCGTCGAGTGCAATCTGCATGGATTTCGTAATTTTATCCGCATACATGATGACATGTCCGTTGGCATTACGCGCAGCACGACCGATCGTCTGAATCAACGATCGTTCAGCACGCAAGAACCCTTCTTTATCTGCATCCAAAATCGTGACGAGAGAAACTTCTGGAATATCGAGACCTTCACGCAACAGGTTGATTCCGACAAGTACATCGAACACGCCTCTACGCAAGTCACGGATAATCTCAATCCGCTCAAGTGTCTTGATTTCGGAGTGCAAGTATCGGACCTTCACACCATTTTCATGTAAGTAATCAGTCAAGTCCTCTGACATTTTCTTCGTCAACGTCGTCACAAGGACACGCTCTTTTTTCTTGACACGTTCCTGGATTTCGTCCATCAAGTCATCGATCTGTCCTTCAATCGGGCGGACATCGATCGTCGGATCAAGCAATCCTGTCGGTCGGATGATCTGCTCGGTCATCTTAGGCGAATGCTCGAGCTCGTATGGACCTGGAGTTGCAGATACGTAAACCGACTGACCTACTTTTTCCTCAAACTCCTCAAACTTGAGAGGGCGGTTATCTTTCGCGGAAGGCAAACGGAAGCCATGCTCAACCAGCACTTGTTTACGTGCCTGGTCCCCGTTATACATACCTCGAACCTGAGGAAGCGTGACGTGGGACTCATCCACCATCAGTAAGAAATCCTCAGGGAAGTAGTCAATCAACGTATAAGGCGTCGATCCCGCTGGTCGTAGCGTCAAGTGTCTTGAGTAGTTCTCGATTCCAGAGCAGAAGCCCATTTCCTCCATCATTTCGATGTCGTAACGGGTACGTTGCTCGAGTCGTTGGGCTTCCAACAGTTTTCCGTTCTCTTTCATCTCTTTCAACGTTTCTTCAAGTTCCGCTTGAATCCGTTCTATCGCAAGCTTCATCTTTTCAGCACGCGTTACGAAGTGGGATGCAGGGAAGATTGCTACGTGATTCCGTTCACCAAGGATTTCACCCGTCAAGGCATCTACTTCTGTAATCCGATCAATCTCATCTCCGAAAAATTCGACGCGGAGGCAATGCTCGTCACGGGACGCAGGGAAAATCTCGACGACATCTCCACGAACTCTGAACGTACCACGTGTGAAATTGATGTCATTCCGTGCGTACTGGACATCGACCAGGTCGCGTAGCAGTTGATCCCGATCTTTTTCCATACCGGAGCGTAATGAAACGACGAGTTCCTTGTATTCTTCCGGATTACCTAGACCGTATATGCAAGAGACACTGGCAACGATGATGACATCGTTCCGTTCAAAAAGCGCAGACGTTGCCGAGTGTCGGAGTTTATCGATTTCATCATTGATGCTCGCATCTTTTTCTATGAATGTATCGGATTGAGGGATATACGCCTCAGGTTGATAATAATCGTAGTAACTGACGAAATACTCGACCGCATTGTTCGGAAAAAGCTCTTTGAATTCACTGTACAACTGACCAGCGAGGGTTTTGTTATGTGCGATGACAAGCGTCGGCTTGTTCACCTGTTGGATGACATTGGACATCGTGAACGTCTTACCGGTACCTGTTGCACCAAGCAAGGTCTGATGTCGCTTGCCAGCGTTGATTCCCTCGACCAATTCTTTGATCGCTTTGGGCTGATCCCCTTCTGGCTGGTATTTAGACATGAGCTCGAACTTCTGATTCATACCCTGAATTCCCTCCGTTTCCTAAATCTCACTATCCAACATTATAGCACAGGAGAAGGAAAAAATAACAAGAAAAACGAACTTACATTCGCATTTTAAATTCTGGAAATTTTCCATGTAACGTTGGACCTGATCAAAACGTCTATACAGATAGAAATAGGTTTGATTTCTATTGAAAGGTTCCCGTTTCAAATCAAGAAGAAACGTTGCGAAAGAAGGGTGTGTTTTTATGAAAAGTTGGTACATCGGGGCTATCTTTCTATTCTTCCTCTCCCTGGTCGGATGTGGAAGTTCAATGAATGACGGGAGTTCAGGGAGCGATACAGGAACGAATGAAGAAGAGCTTTGGGAACATTCCCTCACCGGATATGTGGCTGATAAGGATGACTCTCGGATTCTTTTGATCGGAAAAATCACGAAGGAACAGCTGGAGCAGATGAGCATCCAAGAATTGCTGGAAACTGCAAGTCCTGAGGCATATTGGTTGAAAGTCCAAGATATTGAAGCATTCAAAATCGGACAAAAACTAGAAGTCTGGCCGATTGGTGGCATGATGGAGTCCTACCCCGCTCAAGGCGAGGGAGGAAAAGTGATCATTTTAGAAGAGCGAAAATGAAGGAAACTTTCTGCGGGTGGTGAACGTAAAAGAGTATAAAGAAGAAATGTAGGTGATTCGATGTCAAAGTATTCAATTGAAGAATTTGTACGACAAACCTCCCAGGAAGATAAAGGAGAAGGCTTTTTCGAACTGGAAACGCCTCGAATCCTTGAGGTCAATTTAGATGGGACTGTTTGGGCGAAAGCCGGGTCAATGGTGACGTATCATGGGCAGATCAAGTTTGTCCGTGAAGGGATCCTTGAACATGGAATCGGAAAAATGTTCAAGAAAGCACTGACGGGTGAAGGTGCTTCTCTTATGAAAGCGAATGGTTCCGGCAAGCTTTATCTCGCGGATCAGGGAAAGAAGATTTCCATCTTGCAGCTTCAGAACGATTCCATTTATGTGAATGGAAATGACCTGTTGGCGTTTGAGCCGTCGATTGATTGGGACATCAAGCTCATGCGCAGAATTACCGGTATGATGTCGGGTGGTCTGTTCAACGTGCACTGCCAGGGAACCGGGATGATTGCAATCACCTCCCATTATGAGCCGTTGACGATCCAGGTGAAGCCAGGACGTCCTGTGTTGACTGATCCGAATGCAACCGTCGCCTGGTCCGGGTCCCTCTCCCCAGACTTCCAGACGGACGTGTCGTTGAAAACGTTCTTCGGTCGAGGTAGCGGTGAATCAATCCAAATGCGGTTCGAAGGAGACGGTTTCGTCGTCGTTCAACCATATGAAGAAGTGTACTTCCAGAACGAAAACAGTTGATTGGAAAAAGCGGCAGCGAGCCGCTTTTTTTCTTTTTAAAAGAGTAAATTTTATGATTTCATGGGAAGTTCCCTTCATTCTTCGGGGGACTTTTTTTCAACTTGTGGAACTTTCTGGCCTATTCGTGGAACTTTCTTTTCAACTCGTGGAACTTTCCTGCTTTCTTGGGGAACTTTCACTTCTACTTGGGGAAGTCATTACCTTTTTACTATACTAAAAGCCTCTTCATCTAAACCATCTCGAATGTTTCTGGAACTCTCGCTCACAATCATGTAACATTAACAAGGTAAAAGATAGCTGAACTTAGAGGAGCTTTTTAATGGAAATTATATATATCATACTTGGTTTTGCGGTCGGTATTCTGTCCGGCTATTTTGGAATTGGAGGCGGATTCATCCTCACTCCGGTACTCATGTTGGTCGGATTTGCGCCAGTCGTTGCCATCACGACAAGCCTGATGTACGCCATCGGATCGTCTGTATCTGGCGTATGGGCGCATTTCAAAATGAACAACGTCGTTTGGAAAACCGCCCTCATTCTCGGAGCCAGCGGTGTGACCGCAACCCAGTTTGCAAAGCCTTTCGTGTTATGGCTTGATCAAAAGGGATATGACGAAACGATCATCCCAATCATCTATGCGGTCATCATTGGATACTTTGCCTATTCGTTATTGAAAAAGAAAGACAAAAAGAAATTAGAACAGATGGGGAAACCAGGAATTCTGAAAACCCTCTTAATCGGATTCTTTGGTGGGCTCATGTCTGCCACATTAGGTGTAGGCGGCGGTTTCGTAATGGTACCCTTCATGATCTCTTTGATGGGCTTTCAGCCTAGAAAAGCGGTGGGGACAAGCTTAGTCAGCGTCTTGATGATTGTAACAGCTGGTTTCATCTCCTATTCAGTGTCCATCGATATCAACTATATGATCGGACTCTTGTTAGTTATAGGGGCGTTGTTTGGAAGCCAGGTCGGTGCGAAATTGACATCCTTTTATTCCAATGACCAGATCCAAAAATACTTTGGCCTACTCTACATCACGACCCTTGTCGGTATTCTGTTCGAACTGTTTAACTTCAATATCGCAGGCATGATTGCACTCGGCTTGTATGTCGTAACTTTACTCGGCAAATTCACGATCGATCTTATACAGCGAAAGCAAAACGCTTCCGTATCGTAAACAAAAAAATCCACCAGTTAGGGTAAGTCCAAGCTTACCCTGCTGGTGGATTTTTACTATTAGTATTTTTCAGAGATGGTCTTAGCCTGCATATGGAGCATCAAGTAATCCGGACCGCCGGCTTTGGAATCCGTTCCTGACATTTTGAACCCTCCGAAAGGCTGATAACCGACAATTGCGCCTGTACAATTACGGTTGAAATAGAGATTCCCTACATGGAAATCGTATTTCGCTTTTTCAAGATGGTCACGGTTATCTGAAATAACGGCGCCAGTCAAACCATATTCCGTATTGTTGGCGATTTCGATTGCTTCATCAAAATCTTTTGCCTTTGTAAAGCAGACGACAGGACCAAATATCTCTTCCTGCTGCATTCGGGACTGAGGATCGAGATCCGCAAAAATGGTAGGTTCGATGAAATATCCTACGGAATCATCACCTTTACCACCCGTGACCAGACGTCCTTCTTCTTTTCCGACCTCGATATAACTCATTATCTTGTCAAAGGCACTTTGGTCAACGACCGGACCCATATAGACATTTTCTTCTGACGCATTTCCTACCGTTAATTCTTCCGTCCGTTTTTTCACCATATCGAGCACTTCGTCGTACACATCCTCATGGACGACTGCACGTGACCCTGATGAACATTTTTGTCCTGAAAAACCGAAAGCGGACACGATGATAGCGTCAGCAGCTGTTTCCAAGTCAGCTTGGTTATCAACGACAACAGTGTCCTTACCACCCATTTCAGCAATCACTTGTTTCAAGTGGTTCTGGCCTTCCTGGATTTCAGAAGCACGCTTGATGATCCGTGTTCCTACATCCCGTGAACCAGTAAAGGAAATGAGCGATGTTTTCGGATGGTCGACCAGGTAGTCACCTACTTCTCCGCCACTTCCAGGGACGAAATTCAATACACCCTTCGGTAGACCTGCTTCTTCAAGTACTTCCACGAATTTTGCCGCAATGACTGGACTGTTGCTTGCCGGCTTCATCACGACTGTACTTCCGGTTACGAGCGGCGCTACTGTTGTACCTGCCATGATAGCGAATGCGAGATTCCAAGGTGGAATGACGACAGATACACCTGTAGGCGTATAAATGTATCGGTTTTGTTCACCTGGACGGCTTTCAACCGGTTTCCCTTCCTTCAACTGAATCATTTGGCGACCATAGTATTCAAGGAAGTCGATTGCTTCGGCAGTATCTGCATCGGCCTCTTTCCATGGTTTACCCACTTCATAAACCAAGTAAGCGGAAAATTCATGTTTGCGGCGACGGATGATGCTTGCTGCACGGAATAGTAGCTCAGCACGTGCTCTTTCATCCCATTTCCTCCAACTCTCGAAAGCTTCTGAAGCTGCTTCTACTGCTTGATCGGCGATCTTCTGATCCGCTTTAGAGACGTGACCGACAACTTGGTCAGTATCGGCCGGATTGCGGGAAACAATCTCATCTTCTGTACGAATCCTTTTACCATTGACGAGCAGATCGTGTTTCTCTCCTAATTCTGCTTTCACTTTTTGTAAAGCCTCTTCAAAAGCCTTTATATTTTCTTCCACTGTAAAATCAGTAAAGGGTTCGTGCTTATAAGGTGTTACCACAATGAATTCTCCTTTCCAAATTACATGCTGAAAATCGTTTTCAGTCGTCTCGTTCCCTGTTGCTTAGGGGTAGTAAACGAGGAATTTTCATAGGAAAACATATAAAAAAACAACGAGCTCGATTTATTCAAGCTCGTTGTCTTCTTCAGCAATTTTTAAAGGTTGAACATATTCGGTATCCAAAGCACCGCATCTTCCCAATAGGTGATGACAAATAAGATCAGAATGCCCATGATTAAAAACGGCATGGTCGCTTTGACCAGACGTTCAAACCTCACCTCTGCGATAGAGGAGACGATGAAAAGACCTGTTCCTACAGGAGGGGTCAACAACCCTATTGTCAGGTTGATACAGATAATAACGCCAAAGTGGATCGGGTCGATTTGGAAGGCTGTCAACAAAGGCATGAAGACAGGAACAAGGATGATGAGTGCAGCGATCCCATCCAAAACCGCTCCGAGCAACAATAAGAACAAATTCACCAACAGTAAAAATACAATCGGACTATCCGACAAAGTCAGCATCGAATCCAATATCATTTGAGGAATCTGTTCAAATGCGATCATCCAGCCGAATATGTTCGCCATGGCAATCAGAAACGTGACAGTCGCCGTACTGATTACAGTATTTACGAGAATTTGTGGTAATTTCCGAACACCCAACTCCTTGTAAAAGAAGGCCCCTACCAGATAAGCGACCACACAGGCAATCGCAGCTGATTCTGTTGCAGTGAAGGCTCCACTTAATATTCCAAAAATGATGATGAACGGTACGAGCAAAGCTGGAATGACGTTTAAACTACTCCTGAGGATTTCTGCGCCTTTTGACCGTTCATGCTTCGGAAAATTGTATTTGTAACCTAGGAAAGCAATCAGTGAAATGAACCCGATCCCGTACATGATGCCTGGAATGATCCCGGCCATGAACAACCCACCGATGGACGTACCAGACAACGTCCCATAGATGATGAAGATCATACTTGGCGGAATGATCGGTGCTACGATGGATGAAGCCAAGGTCAGAGCTGAAGAAAATTCCTTCTTATACCCTTCCCTCTCCATTTCAGGAACCATTACCTTACTCATCATTGCAGCTTGAGCATTCGCCGACCCCAAAATCGAAGCCAAAAACATGTTGGCTACAATCGTTACGTAAGCTAGTCCGCCTCGAAAATGTCCGAACAGTACTTTCGCGAACTTTACTAGTCTTGTAGTGATGCCCCCTCCATTCATCAGTTCTCCCGCAAGCATAAAGAGAGGTATGGCAAGTAAGCCGAAGTTATCCAGCCCCGAAAACAAACGCATCGGGGTAGAAGATAACAACACCGTATTCCCCATCACAAAGAAATACAAAATCGTCGTCATTCCTAACACGAGTGAAATTGGTATGCCCATAAACAGGAACACGAAAAACATCAGAATTACGACAAACGTCATTGCGCAACATCCCCTCTGACGACCTCAAGCAAGTTCGCAATTAAATGAATTGATGCAAAGGTCAACCCGACGGGAACGACTAAATACGGAATCCACATCGGAAGTAATAAAGAGGTGGATCTCTGAAATGCTACGCTTGGTGATAACACCCACTGGAAACTATAGTAGATAATCAATAGGAGAAAGGCGAGCATCAACAAGTGTCCTAGAATGCTAACCGCTTGTTTTACCTTTAACGGCAAGTAATCCATGACAATGGATACAGCAGCCTGGGACCTATACTTCAGTCCCAGACTCCCTCCAATAAAGCTGACCCAAATTAATAGAAAAATAGACACTTCACCCGCCCACGATAGAGGTGCATTGAACACATACCTGAACAGCACAGCCAATGTCACAATGACAGCCATTGAAAACATCAGAACAATGGATATATATTTTTCGAGCAGTGATATGCCATTGCTCAAAGCTTTCATAAGATAACCCCCTTTAGGATTGCTTAGTCACGGAAGGTGTCGATGAATTCTTGAATGAGAGGGTCTTTCTTTCCGTACTTTTCATCAAATTGCTTTTTATATGGATCAAAGAGTGAAGAATCAATTTCATAGATCTCCATTCCTTCATCTTTAAGCGTTTGTTTGAATTCTTCTTCTTGTCCCGCTCTCGTCAAAGCCGCATATTCTGCTGCTGCCGAAATCGCTTCTTGGATGATTTTCTGATCCGATTCAGGCATGCCTTCAAACGTATTCTTATTGACGATTGCTACCGCAGGCCAAACCATGTGGTTCGTCACGGCACCATACTTTACAACTTCAAAGTATTTGTTCGTGATGGTTGCATCCAGGTCCATATCCATCCCGTCAATGACGCCAGTTTGTACAGCGGAATAGACCTCTGGAAGTGGAAGACCTTCAGTAGATGCACCCAATGAAGTGTAGAAGTCCTGCATTGGCGGACTTGGTGTTACACGCAGCTTAAGTCCATCCATGTCTGCCGGCTTTTCAATCTTTTTATCTTTAGACAGCATGACGCGTTGTCCAGCGAAAAAGTAATCAAGACCTACCATGCCTTGCTCATCTAATGTACCTAAGATTTTCTTCGCTATTTCACTGTCACGCGCTTCATTCGCTTCCTTAAGATCTTTGAAAGCATATGGCGTGAACCAGGCTGCAAAAGAAGGAGACCGAGAACTCATATACGCTGCAGTGATAAATCCGAAATCCACTGAGCCAGCAGAAATTTGTTCAACCATATCCGCTTCCGTTCCTAGCTGACTGGACGGATAGATTTCCATTTGCATCCGACCATCCGAGCGCTCGTCCAATTCCTCTGCGAATTTTTCAGCTGCTTTGTGCCACATATGACTTGGCGGTGTTATGTGAGCGAGTTTGAAATTATACGTTTGATCCGAGTCTGCGTTGGCTGGTTCTGAGCCCCCATCATTACTACATGCCGCGGACAGAATGACCATAAGCGCTATAACCAACAATGAAACACTTTTAACGACCTTCCTCATTTCATACCCCTCCATTTTCATTAGAGATTCAACAACCCATGTCCCAATATTTTTTATGTATTTCTTAGGAGTATAGAGAATTTCATGAATGATTCATCTTGCTTTCCTCTTTCGACACACCGCCCGTTGCCCAATTCTCGTTTGGAATTTCATATAGCAACACACGGATTCTTTCAATATCGGTACCGGTACTTCTATGGATCGCTTCTGTCACTTCTTTAATCAATGTCCGCTTCTGTTCCTTACTGCGACCTTCCAGGATGTGAATTTGTGCGATAGGCATTATTCATCCTCCGATCACTTGATGTCTAAGTTCAATGAACCTAATTTTTCATATCGGACTTCTACATGGTCCCCACTGTTCACATCAATCGCCTCTGTAAAACCACCGACAAGAACGACCATACCAGGCTTGATGGTTTGCTCCGTCCGACTCAACATCTTAGCGAGCATCGCAACCGACCTGACAGGGTGACCTAGTACAGCTGCGCCTGTTCCAGAATGGAGCATTTCTCCGTTCCGGTACATGGCCACACCCATTTCATCCCATGCAGTATGATACGGAGAAAAGGCTTGGTCTCCTAAGATGAATTTCGTTGAGGATGCATTATCTGCAATCACATCAACCAGTGTGAACGAAAAGTTTTTGTAACGGCTATCAATGACTTCAATAGCAGGGAAAATGCATTCGGTCGCCATCCACACATCCCGTGGTGTGACATGTTCCCCTCCTAATTCCTTGTTCAATACGAAGGCGATTTCAGGTTCAACACGAGGATGGATCAGTTGGTCCATGTGAAGAACAGGTTCTGACAGCTCCATCGATTGCGTCAATCTTCCATAGATCGGCTCATCGACTCCAACTGAAATTTGCTTCGCCTTGCTCGTCAAACCCATCTTCCAACCGACCATCTTGTCTCCACGTTCTTGTGCGAAGTCTATACACATTTTCTGAATATCATAAGCATCATTCACATTCAGTGAGGGATGTTCAATGGTCACTTTATCCATATCCCTGCCTGTCCGTTGATGTTGATCGATTCTTTCCGCTAATTGTTTTAAATCCAATTTCCATTCTCCTTTCTATCCAATCGGTGTTTTTCTATTTGCCAAATCACTTGCTACATCTAGAATCATATCTTCTTGTCCACCGACTACCCGTTGCTTTCCTAGTTCTACAAGAATGTCCCGTGCATCAACCCCGAACTTATCGGCAGCACGGTTGGCATGTAAGAGAAAACTGGAGTAGACACCAGCATAACCAAGGACAAGGCTGCCTTTCGTAATTTCCTGTGGTTTAGGGAGAATCGGCGCTACAGCCTCTTCTGCCAGATCCATCATTTTGTATAAATCGATTCCGGTTTGGATTCCTAATCGATCCAAGACCGCAACAAGCACCTCTGTCTGGGTGTTGCCAGCGCCTGCACCTAAACAACGGACACTTCCATCAATCCATGTCGCTCCTTCTTCAATGGCCGCAATTGAGTTCGCCATTGCAAGGGATAGGTTGTTATGGGCGTGGAAACCGATTTGAATGGACACTTCATTTTTCAAGGCACGAATCCGTTCTCTCACTTCATGTGGCAGCATCGCACCAGCAGAATCAACGACATAGACCGTATCCGCTCCATAGCTTTCCATCAGCTTGGCTTGCTCTACAAGCTTTTCAACCGGAACCATGTGCGCCATCATCAGAAATCCGACCGTCTCCATCCCTAATTCTTTTGACAACATGATATGCTGCTTAGAAACGTCTGCTTCTGTCACATGTGTGGCTATCCGAGCCATTCGCGCGCCTATGTTTGCGGCTTCTTTCAATTCATGGACTGTACCAATGCCAGGTAAAAGTAGTACGCCGATTTTCGCTTGTCGGCTAACTGAAACAGCTGCTTCAATCAACTTCATTTCATCGGTACCCGACAAACCATATTGCAAGGAAGATCCACCGATTCCATCACCATGAGAAACTTCAATGTATGGCACATTCGCATCATCCAGCATTTGCACAACTTCTCTCACCTGATCCACGGTAAATTGATGACCGATCGCATGACTGCCATCCCGAAGTGCAACCTCTGTAATCGTTACCTCCCGCTGCTTCATATCAGAACTCCTTTCTTGTAAAAATCATGCCTTCTGGACCATCTTGTTTTTCGCTAATTCCTCAGCCACTTTAACAGCGGACGCCGTCATGATATCGAGATTCCCAGCATACGCCGGAAGGTAATCACCGGCTCCTTCCACTTCAAGAAACACAGTCACTTTATTTCCATCGAACATCGGTTCACTTCGAAGTCTATAACCCGGCACATACTCCTGGACCCTACGAACCATCTTTTGAATTGAAGAAGTAACCTTTTCTTCATCCATCTGACCTCGGACCAAGCAATAAACCGTGTCCCGCATAATAATGGGAGGTTCAGCAGGATTCAGGATGATGATCGCTTTCCCTTTATCTGCTCCCCCGATTTGTTCAATGCCTCTCGCCGTCGTAATGGTGAACTCATCAATATTCGCTCTCGTCCCTGGTCCAGCACTCTTGCTTGCAATGGTTGCAACGATTTCCGCATATTCCACATCACACACTGAATTGACTGCATGAACGATCGGAATGGTAGCCTGTCCACCACAAGTAATCATATTCACGTTCGATTCTTCCAAATAGTCCCCTAAATTGACGGGGGGAACGACAAAGGGTCCGACCGCAGCAGGGGTCAAATCAAGCACCTGTTTCCCGATCGATTTCAGCAATTCAGCATGGTGTTGGTGCGCTTTTGCCGAAGTAGCATCAAACAGAATCTCTGCTAAATGGGGCTGTTCCATAAAACCTTCTATCCCGTTAACAATGACCTCATAGCCGAGTTCTCTTGCCTTGCGTAATCCATCAGAATTCGCATCAATTCCGATCATCGTTGTCAGTTCAAGCGTTTTTGAACGCCTGAGCTTCAACATAAGGTCTGTTCCGATATTTCCAGAGCCGATGATTCCGACTTTCACTTTTGACACTGGATCACTTCCTTTCTAGTAAACTCGAATCAAGTGAACCGAACCGTCACCTCTCCTAGTGCATTGAACGTTGCCTTGAATTCATCCCCTGGTCTCGCATCCACTGCCGCAGAAAGGGCTCCTGACAGAATGACTTCACCCGCTTTGAGTGACACTCCATAATCGGATAGCTTGTTCGCCAGCCAAGCAACACAGTTTGCAGGATTATCAAGTGCAGCAGCCCCTGTTCCTGAGTTCACCTCTTCACCATTTTTATACAGGATCATCTGTATCGACGGTAGGTCCACCGCGCGAACCGGTACTTTGTTATCGCCCAATACATATAATCCGGAAGAAGCATTGTCAGCAATCGTATCAGCCAGTTTAATTTTCCAATCTGCTACACGACTGTCCACGATCTCCAGAGCTGGTACCACATAAGCGGTTGCCTCATATACATCTTCAGCTGTCACTGTTGGACCATTTAAGTCTTTACGTAGAACAAAAGCGATTTCTGCTTCCACTTTCGGTTGAAGGACAAGTTCGGATGTGATCTCCCCACCATTTTCGATGGCCATCGTATCAAGTAAATGCCCATAATCCGGTTCTCCCACCCCTAACAAATCTTGCATCGCTTTTGATGTGAGTCCAATTTTCTTCCCGATAATCTTTTGGCCTGACTCCGTCTTCCGCCTTACATTCATCAGCTGCACTTGATAAGCTTCATGGATATCAAGATCAGGGTATACTTCTGTTAGTGGCTTAACGCCTTTTCGGTTTTTTTCTGCCGTCACTAAATGCTCTGAAAGCTCTATCACACGTTCTGTCATCATCCATTCCTTTCTGGTTTTCATGAACCTGATTACTAGAGTTTGATCGTAATATTGGATAACTCACTATAAAATTCAAAGCTATGCATACCACCTTCTCTACCGATCCCGCTTTGCTTCATGCCGCCAAATGGCGTTCGGAGATCACGCAGATACCAGGTGTTCACCCATATGATTCCTGCTTCAATCTGGTGAGCGACTCTATGGGCACGGCGTAGATCATTCGTCCAGATCGTCGTGCCGAGACCATAATGCGTATCATTGGCTTGCTCAATCACTTCTTCTTCCGAATCAAACGGCAGTACGGTTACGACTGGTCCGAATATCTCTTCACGGACGCAACGGGAATCCCGTGTCAGCCCTGTAATGATGGTCGGTTTGATGTAAAAACCTTTCTCATGACCTTCAGGCCGGTCACCACCCGTCAACACGGTGCCGCCTTCTTCCTTCGCAAGCTCGATATAACCGTTGACCCGCTCGTAGTGTTCTTTGCTGATGACTGCACCAACTTTGGTCCCTTCAACGAACGGATCCCCGACGAGAAGTTCCTTCGTTCGAGCCACAAACTTTTCCAAAAACGCCTCATAAACCGGACGCTGCACATAAATTCTCGAACCGCATAAGCATACTTCCCCTTGATTCATGAAACTCGACTTCAATGTCGTGTCGATGACCTCATCCAAATCTGAGTCAGCAAAAATGATATTCGGATTCTTTCCACCCAGTTCATAAGATAATTTTTTCAGTGTAGACGCAGCTGCCTTCATGATCGCAGTCCCTGTTTTCGTTTCGCCTGTAAAAGTGACCGCATCTACATCAGGGTGTTCCGTAATTGCTGCACCAGCTGAATCTGGCCCGAAGCCATGGACGAGATTAATGACGCCGTCGGGTACACCTGCTTCCTTACAAATTTCTGCAAGCACAGTCGCTGTCATCGGCGTCCATTCTGCCGGCTTCATCACAGCTGTATTTCCAGCCGCTAAACAAGGAGCGAGCTTCCAAGTCAACAACAGCATCGGGAGATTCCACGGGTTGATCATCCCGACAACCCCGACGGGTCTACGGATGGAATAATGGAGTGCCGTCTGATCCTGCTGGTAAGCTTCGGTTCCCATTGAAGTCAGATAGTCTGCGAAGAAATGAAAATTGTACGCTGCCCTCGGGATATCGACCTCAAGCGCCATTTGATAAGGTTTTCCAGTATCCATCGCTTCTAAGGCAGCCAATTCTTCTAATCTTTCTAAAATCAGATCGCCGATTCGACGTAAAACCGCTGAACGCTCTTGCGTAGTGAAGTCCTTCCACGGACCTTTCAAAGCTCTTTTCGCTGCAGCTACAGCTAGGTCAACTTCTTCTTTCCCGCCTTCTGCTACCTTCCCCATCACTTCCTCAGTTGCCGGGTTGATATTATCGAAGGTTTTCATATTAATAGAATCAACATAACTGCCGTCTATGAAATGCCTGCAATTGATCGGCTTTACTTCCTTTAGGATTTTCTCTTTCACTTGCATTTGGATTGAACCCTCCTTCTCTTCTGAAAAACAAATGGTGACACGATGGCCACCATTTAGTCCTCAACTTCAACGATCATCTCGATTTCAATACTTGTATTATTCGGAAGTTGCGCCATCCCTAACGCAGACCTGGCATGCTTCCCGCGTTCTCCGAACACCTCAACAAGCAGGTCGGAAGCTCCATTCATCACTTTTGGCTGGTCCGTAAAATCTTCTGTACTATTCACAAATCCCAGCAACTTCACGACCCTTTTCACTTTACTCAAATCACCCAGTTCATATTTAAGGACGCTGAGCAAATTGAGCATGGATTGTCTAGCAGCGTAATAACCTTCCTCCAAGGTAAGGTCTTTCCCGAGCTTGCCATGATACTCATCCACACCTTGACCAGAAGTGAAAATCAGTTGACCGACCCGGACGTGACTGACATAATTTCCTGCAGAAGGTCGGACCGCTTTAAGTTGAAGTCCCAGACTTTGCAGCTTCTCTTCCGGTGTCAGTACTTTCTGTTCCATTTGTCCGCCTCTTTTCGTTTACATTTAAGAATTTCAAAGCGTTTCCGCCTAAAATGGCATTCCTCTGTTCATCCGATAGACTCGTCATTTCATCAATCACATTGCCTGGAGGGATCTCCCTCAACAAGAACGGATAATCAGAACCCATCATGACCCGCTCATATCCGAAACGATCTATTAAATATTGGATGTTCAACGGATCGTAGTTCAGAGAATCAAAATAGAAGTTTTTCACATAATGGCTCGGTGGATGAGTTGTAAGCCGTAAGTGTGGCCATACTTTCCACCCTTGATCCAACCTCGGTAGGATATAAGGAAACGATCCTCCTCCATGCGCAAAACAGATCTTCAGATTAGGGAATTTCTCAATCACGCCGCTCCAAATGAGACTTGCTGCTGCCAAAGCGGTCTCACTCGGCATGCCAACGGTATACATGAAGTTATGCCTTGGCGTTCTGTCTTTGGCGAGCGTTTCCCATGGATGGATGAACAACGGAACATTCCATTCCTCTGCCATACGGAAAAATTCCTGAAACTCCGGAGCATCTAAGTTTTCTCCGTTCACATTCGTTCCGATTTCAATGCCATACAAATGAAGATCATTTATACAGCGTTCCATTTCTTGAATTGCAGCTGCACTGTCTTGCATTGGAACAGTCCCGAGCCCGAGAAATCGGTCTGGTCTTTGTTTTACCGTTTCAGAAATAAAATCGTTCTGAATCCGAGCCATTTCAAGTGCTGCATCCGTTGGTGCCCAGTAAGAGAATGTTACCGGAATAGGTGAGAGAACTTGGATATCTACACCTTCACGATCCATATCTTGAATTCGCTTTTCTGGGCTCCAAACTTGATCCGTGACCTCTCTGAACACTTTTCCACCGACCATGATATTGGCACCGCATGCACATGTCTGTTTCAAGACCGGCCAACGTTCCTGTCCGTACTTTTCCATGAAATCAGGTAGGTCATGTGGAATGACATGCGTATGAAAATCTATTCTCATTTCCACTCATCTGCTTCTTCAGGCATCATATGACCGCAATTGTCACACTTTCTGAGCTCTTCACTACTGTTGAATTGTTCGATCGCTCCTTTGACCTGTGTCTCGATATTCGTCAACTGAACAGTGACCCGATGCATTTCATGGTCACAGTTATCGCAATACCAAACGAAATCTTCGAGCTCCCCTTCGCCGCGTTTCCGTTCTAATACAATTCCGTAAGAGTCCGCTGTCCGATGGGGAGAATGAGGAACATGTGCAGGAAGCATGAAGATATCTCCCTCACCCACAGTGACAACTTCTCTTTCACCCTGGTCATTGATGCATTCCACATAGCAATTGCCTTTTACCTGATAGAAGAATTCATCAGAAGGATCGACGTGGAAGTCTCGTCTTTTATTCGGTCCACCTATGAGCATGGCAATGAACTCAGAGTCCTCCCAAAGGACTTTGTTATTCACCGGTGGTTTTAAAAGATCTTTATTATCCTCAATGATTTTCATCAAATTACCGACTCTACTATTCAAATTTGTTTTATTTGCTTTAACAGACATGATATTCCTCCTCGATTTTTTGTAAGCGCTGTCATAAAACGCTGATATAACCCAATTCATTTGAAATGGACTGAGCTGTCTTCACGACACTCTGAATGATTGTCCGGCTTTCCCTTCCTTGCATGTAAGCAATCGGTCCAACCATATTGAGCGCAGCTACGGTCTGTCCCGTATAGGACTGAATAGGAGCAGCTACTGCATACATCCCGTGTTCATTCTCATTATTAGAAATCGAATATCCCTGTTTCCGGATCTGCTTCAACTCATCCATCAACTTGTCGACACACGTGATTGTATTCGGTGCCCGTTGCAACAGCCCCATAGACAATGTAGGTTGTACGAAAGAAGGATTGAATGCTAACAACACTTTCCCTGTACTTGTACAATAAGCTGGTTTTTTCGCACCAACATATGTAGGGAGAGGCATCGAATCTTTAGAAGCTACTTTCAGTACAAACCGAACTTCGCCAGCGTCGAACATCCCGATATGCACCGTGCCGCAGTATTTCCGAATGAGATTTTCTACAATCGGAATCGCTTCGCTATAAATATCTTGCTGATACATGACATGATTGCTCCACTCTAATAACTTCCAACCGAGGCGATATTTTTTACGACTATCTTGAATGAGGATGCCTTCCTGACACAGTGTTCTTACGAGATGGTGTGTCGTACTTGGATTCATATCCAGCTTTTGAGCGATTTCCAGATTCCCAAGAGCGGGCTCCTCATTCGTAAAACAATTCAAAATTTTCGTAATTTTATTGATAGACGAAATCATATATTTACTCTCCTTGTAAACATATTTAAAAATCCGCTACGGTAGATTATTAGATAAGTGGAGAGTTTTTCCTTTTAAACTTTTAATTTTTAATCAACTGTTTTTGTGTGGCAGATGCTGTTTCTAATGCATCTTTTACCATTGGGAAGTCGTATTTTCGTTTGAAACCGTCATAGAACCAGCATAATCTTCTAAGTGGGTCACCAGAATAATACCGTTCATATTGGAGAAGTCTTTGACCGAATGCTTCACCGGATAAATCCCAGGCAAGCTTGAACAATTGAACGCGTTCTTCAGAGGAAACCCCTTCACGGCCTACATAATATTTGTCTACGATTGGCTTCAGTTCTTCATGTTCAAAGTCTGCACCCATCGGTGACATCAACAGTCCACCTGCTCCAATGGTCTGAATGATTTCAATCGCACGCGGATAGAGCTTAGGCAGCATCCCACGGATCGTTTCCAGTGGAGCTGCAGCTGGACGTAATTCACCCTGAGGCGTGGTTTCATATTCATACTCGGACACTCTTAACAAGGAGCGGATCACTTCCACCGACTGAATCAATTCACCTAATTGGGTTTTTACATTCGGATATACATCCACCCCGATTGAATCTGCAATCTTACAAGCTACTTCCATCGCAAATGAGAGCTTCACCCAACCTCGAACACCGGATTGATGTGCTGGCTGAATTCCGATTCCGGTCTTCGGATATAACAGATTCGCAGCTTCGACATTTTGATTGATGAACACTCGATTCCATGGAACGAATACATTTTCAAACACGAGAAGTGCATCCATTTCTTCAAAACGGGAAGCGAGAGGATGATCGAATAATGAACGCTTACCATCTTGCGTCGGCTCGCGGCAAATGATTTTAAGACCTGGTGTATCAATCGGCAAAGCGAAAGCTACTGCATGCTTTTCATCACCCGGCTGGAATCCTGGGAATGAGTAGATGATGACTTCGTCTGTCACAGGTGCTAATGTAGCAAGCATTTTTGCTCCACTAACGACTAAGCCATCCTCTTTCTCAGCAACCACACCAAGGTGGGTAAATTCATTCTCCTGTTCGTGGGATGCCTTACTCCGATCGTTCTGTGGATTAATGATGGCATGGGTCAAGAAAACGTCATTATCACGCACATGTTTGAAATAGTTGACCATGTTTTCTCCCCACTGCGGGTCATACTGCTCCAAAAACCACGTATTGCTAGCCATGGAAGTTACCGTCACATTCAAGAAATCCGGCGTACGTCCCATCGTACCGAATGTTGCTCTTGACCAAACTTCAAACAAGTCACTTCTTTTTTTCAGATCTTCGAATGTTTTTGGAACGAGGAAGGAGTTATTTACCCGCTCCCCTGTCTCTTCACAGACATGTGTAATGCGGTCCTGATACTTTGGATCGTGCTGCATATCGTACAGTTTTGCAATTTCATGGATCGGTTGCCGGAAAATTGGCTCAGAGTATACATCCTCGATTTTTCGACCGCCTAACCAAACTTCAGGCTTTCTCGCTTTCAACCCTTTAATGTACTGTTCACCTGTTCTTATCCCCATCCATTCTCCTCCTTTTGAAATTTACTTTTTCATATAGTTTTCAATCTCTTTCGTCTGAGAGAATCTGCCTTGATAAAAAACGAGTCCGTCCCCATCTGTGTAGCTGAAGTCTTGAACTTTTCCTACATAGAGGATATGGTCTCCCCCTTCATACGCTTCCCATGGGGAACACTCAATGGTGGCTAGACAGTCTTTGATTTTAGGTCCAAGAATCGACTCTTCCCATTCAATCTCCAACCCTTGTTGCTCTTTACCTGCAAATTGCCAGGCAATCGCTTCTTGACCGGAAGCCAGAATATTGACAATGAATGACTGTTCCTTTAATCTGTCACAAGCCTTCGCTTTTTTGTCGATTGAAACGAGTACGAGCGGTGGATCCAAGGAAACGGAAGTAAAGGAATTGACTGTAATCCCTTGTTTAACCTTATCCTCACCCGCCCAAGTCACGACGGTCACCCCTGTTGCAAACCTACCGAAACAATTACGCAACTCGCGTACGTCCATCCAGTCACCTCCAATAAGTAAAATCTGATACAACTATATAAGGAACGACAAAATCGAACAATCGGATTATTTCACATTATGAAATTTATATCAGATTTTTCTAAAAAATCTGATTAGTTAATCTTTTTATCGTATAAAGGAAACTCAGTGAAGCAAAAGCTGGCTCATGATGAGCCTTAGTTGAACTTATACTTTGTACGTAAACTTTTTATCTGCGTCTATTATCTTCTTGCTAAAAAGTTATCTTTTCTAAACGTAAAAAGAAAGCGTCTATCTCTGAAAGAAATAGACGCTAGCTCCATTTTTTGTTTACTTTTTTACCGATGCGTAGTGAAAAATAACTACCGATGAGAATCCCCGCTACTGCGGTCACGACTGTCCAGAAGCTTTCAAACTTATTGAAGATCACGACCATGACGATGATCACAAGCCCGATTGCAACGAGCCGATTATAGGTCACCCTTGCAAGAAAAGGGATCAACAGGATGGGCAAAATGAAAGCCCCGATTATTTCTAGCATGACAAAGCACGCCTCCCAACCACTTACCAAACTATGTATGTACGGTCATTATACTTCTTATCGAGGAAGCAATTCAATAATAAGCTCACGAGGCGGTCATCCCCGCCTTGATGAGCTGGTGTTTTATAGTGTTATGCGTTGCCGTAAGCGGCACCGGAAAAAGTAATCGGTCCAACGACAGATGCCTGGTTGATCAATCCCTCTGGGTTTGTCAATTCAACCGTCAGCGAGTATTTATTGAAACCGACTGGAGCGTTGAAGTCGACAGCTGTGAATGTCACAGTTTTATTCTGGATGAGCGTAATATCCAATTCATCTATCGTTGTAAAAATAACTTGCGTTCCGCGGAAGATCTTGAATAGGACGGTAGGACGGCCTGCAACTGCTTCCCATCCAATCGTAGCCTTCAAGTCTACGATATTCGGCGATTGTGTCACGTTAAGACCAAATTCCGCAAGTTTGATATTAGATGGAGATACAGGTATGACACGATCCAATGAGCCGCTGCTGTTAACCGGAGCACTTACAAAGTAATCTAGTAATTTTCTTGGCATGAAATCACCTCCACACCTCCACTATATGTAAGTATTCTCCAGTATGAATGGACAAACTGGTAGATATATTAATAGATTTGATAAGTTGATAGATTTTTCATTTATAAGATCTCGTCATCATACACTGTGGAAAAAAGAGGTGCGGTGATACTATGCGGGTATCGGTAGTGATGGCGGTCTACAATAGTGAGCTCTATTTACAAGAGGCCATTGAAAGCATATTGCAGCAAACTTATCAGCATTTTGAATTCATCATTGTGAATGATGGCTCGACCGATCGCACGAAACAAATCCTGGATCAGGTTCGAAATCAAAAGGTTGAGGTCATCCATTTAGATTGTAATGGCGGGGCAGCCAATGCTCTGAACCATGGTATACAGGTAGCGAGTGGAGATTGGATTGCGATACAAGATGCGGACGACTTAAGTCATCCTACAAGACTAGAAGAGCAGGTCCAGTATGTTCAAGAGCATCCGGACCTTGTAGCGGTCGGTACGTTGAAAAAATGCATCAGCGGAAAAATACCTGTAGAAGAGAAACGCTTGAAAAGGGAAGAGCACAGCAACTTCTTGATGGATGAAGAGCAGATGAAAAGGTATCGCTTTTATATCAATCCATTATGTCACGGTTCTATGCTGTTTTCGAGAACTGCCTTTTACAAGGCGGGTAAGTATGATCCTACATTCAGAGTATGTTATGACTACGATCTTTGGATGAGGATGTTTGAATTTGGGGAAATTCATAAACTTCCGAAACATCTTTATCATTATCGAATCCATGCCGAATCCTTAAGTAATGGGAATGACGGACAGATCAATGAGGACTGGGTCGTAGCTACGAAATACATTCATAATATCGTTTCAAAGGAGGTCGGACATCGTCCCTTCATTTCTGTGTTGGGTAATTCTCAAGCTTGTAAGGAATTTGAACGACTGGCGGAAAAATGTGATTTGAATGTAAATAGGTATATCCACTCGCCTCAACCAGACGAGGCACAAATGATCCATAATTCTTTTCTAAGTGGAAAAACGGATGCAGTCATTTTACTAGAAGGCATTCAATATCTGGCCCTCTTTCAAGAGCTTCAAAACAAAGGAATGGTATGGAATGCTTCCCTTTTTAAAATATGGGCTGGTTACTTGTAAGGCTGAGTCATAGCTGCGTCCAAATTTTGAACAGATTATCGTTAAGTGTCCACCCCATTGTTAACAACCTCTGATACAATTCCTTGAAGTTGTTCGTATCTAAAAATACAACTGCATCAGCCTGACCTTTATTAACATCGAGTTGTTCAGGATTACTGACAACCTGTATCACATTTAAATCATTCATTACTGACACATGTTCCATAAACAGATCACTAACCGGCTCTAAAGCAACAAGAATAAAACTTGGCTCTTCTACACCTTTACTCACAAGTTGATTTTTAATATGATGAGTGATCAGTCTCCATATTTCAATATAGGTCGAATGGTTATCTTGATGACTGACAGAATCACTATGAACACGATATTGATATAAGTACTGAGGTAGCTTGTGAGCTTTTGTTTTTTCTAGCATGCGCAGCCATAAACCGTAATCCTGACATATTCGATAATCTTCGTTGTACCCTCCAACATCGTCAAAGAGCTTTTTGGAATACATGGTGGAGCCGTGGCAAAAAGGACATCCCCAAAAACGGTTCTCCATGATTTCCTGATGTTCACGATACACATTAAACCCTGACTCCATCTTTATTAATTCCATCACTGGTAATTCTCCATGATTACAAATGCATTTGACGAATGTACCGAGGAGCCCTACCTCTGGGAAGCGCTTAAGATAATTGACTTGCTCTTGTATTCTCGACGGCATACTCATATCGTCTGCGTCCTGGATCGCAATCCATTCCCCGTTTGCATGACTGATTGCGAGATTTAAACAAACCGGTGTCCCTCGATTCGTTTTTTGATGAAAAACGCGTACGCGTGGGTCCTTTATTGATTCGAGGTAGTCTCTGGTGTGATCCGTCGAGGCATCATTTACAATGATGAATTCTAGATTTTTATACGATTGATTCAGAATACTATCGACTGCATCTTTCAGATATTCCCCACCGTTATATACCGCCATTACCACACTTACGAGCATTCTCTCACCTCTTGGTTCGGATTGACTTACAATAATCCTATTCTGTCCTCACACACTTTGGAACTTATGGAAATACTCGTTCGAATAAAACATAAAAAAACCGCCCTACTGGACGGTTTAGAACAATTCAATATTAACCTACAACTTTTCTACGTTTCGCTTTTTCAGGTTGGGCGAAAAGCAATCCAAGTTCGTGATGCTCATTTTCATATAGAGAGCGTTGCACGAAGCGGACATCGTTATTCGCATTCAGCACCTCCATTTTACAAAACTGGGCATTGCTCTGGACCGCTCCATAGAAGTCTTCCACTCGCTCCATCTTGCGACCATTCACCTTCACGATCCGCTCCCCGATTGAAACGTTCATTTTAGATGCTGGAGAACCTGGGATGATACCAAGCACGCGCAGACCTTCGTTCAAGGCACTGAAATAAGGGGCACGCTCCACCTCCAGCTTACGATAAAAGAGAATCAGCGCGTTTCGGCCAACGAATGCGAGCGCAACGACCCCAAAAGCGAACTGCTCCAACTCGAACCAGACCAATGTTATCGCTCCGACCAGCAAAATCACCCCGAGCCACATGAACCGTAACCCGATGTTTTTCACGACAGGCTCTGGCATGGACTGGGATACGACGTGGTGGAAGCCAATCGCAAACGGCACTAACACGACGCCAACGCTTGCTTCACCAAGCTGCAGCAATGGAAACCAGCTGTTCGACGCAATCGCGCCACCTGGAACGAGCACGAACAACGGCACGAGCCAGATGCGGCTGATGACATGCGCGCCGATGCCTTTTCCTCTTTTACCACGCAAAAGAATCGGTGAAGTGTTTTGTGCACCTACGGACATCAATAAAATGCCTTCCGCCACAACGAGAGCCGCCACTAGCAAGGCAATCATACCGAGCGAAGCCCCTTGTAAATCAGCAAGCCAGCCATCAATCAGTGTGACACCAGTTGTGAATTCCGGTAAATAAGCTGCTGCCAAAAAGGTCAGCAACCCGGCGAACACCGGATGAAATAAGTTTTTCCGTAAAGTAAGTCCTAATAGTATGTAAAACGCCGACATGACCGCAATGACCCCGAACGGCAAAAGCAGTCCTGCAAATACACTCAATAAGCAAAAGATGAGTCCGATTAAAAGTCCCGGGAAGATCCCTTTCACAAAGTCATCCATCGCGTCGTATACACGGATGTGAAAATCACTCCGTTCACGCTTGACCCGGACGACTGCATGAAACCCGATCAACAGTAAAATTACATAAAAAAGCGGGTTGAGAAAGAACCATCCCATTCCTTTAAAGATGTCCCAAACGATTTCTTGCATAAGTCTTCCCCCAGACTATTCTTTCTGTTTTTCTTCCAAAAGTCGATCAAGCTTATTATTCAGCTCACGCATTTGTTTTTGTTTGACGATCATATATTTCACCACGAAAACAATACCGGCAATTGTACCGATCAATACTATAAAAGCGAACAGCTGATACAATAGATCTCCAATGTTCATTAATGCTCCTCCTAAACCATTCGTTCCGGAAACAAAAATAAAATCCGTAGAAGGGTCATCTTCTACGGATATATTCGACAGATGCATGGTTCATCCTGCTTATTACTTATTGAAAAGGACTTCAACTGCTGTTTTCAGCTGTTGGTCGTTTTTGCCGCTATCAATCTTTTCAAGCAGTTTTTGCTCCATCAAGGACGCTGTTTCTTCATTTACTTTACCCGTTGCCGACAAGCCGTTCGCATTTTGGAATGCGCGGACTGCTGTTTCGGTCTTTTCATCAAAGTATCCGTCGTCACGTCCCGGGTTGAAACCAAGTCCTTTCAAAATCGTCTGGACGTTCTTCACCTGTTCTCCGTTCATATCAAAAGTAAGCTCTTTATCTTCAAGAGAGATCGGATTTGCACGATAGAAGTCTGGCTGCTGAACTTCGACGGTCGGCTTGACGCCTTTCTTATGGATCCAGTTGCCGTCTGGTGTCAGCCATTTGTACATCGTCAGCTTGATGTTGCTTCCATCATCCATTTCAACCGCTTGCTGGACGGTCCCTTTTCCGAAGGATTTCTCACCGACAACCTCGTATCCGCCCGCTTCTTTTAACGCAGCCGCTAAGATTTCAGATGCCGACGCACTTCCACGGTCGATCAAGGCCACGATCGGATAGTCCTTCTTACTCTTCAGTTCAGAGAAGAAGCGCTGCTTGTCGCCTGCTCTCGACTCGATTTGGACGATCGGCTCTTCATTCGTGATGAACAGCTTGGAAATATCCTGGACGGCATTCAGGAAACCACCTGGGTTACCACGCACATCGATGACGAGGCCATCCATTCCTTTTTTCTCTAAAGCCTTCAGCTGCTTTTCAAAGTCCGCAGCCGTATCTTCTGAGAATGACGTGATTTTCAAGTGACCCACTTTCTTTCCGTTTTCTTCAATGACCTCCGAGTAGACTGTTTCGATCGGAATTTCATCGCGCTTCACTTCAACCGTCAGTGGGTTGGTGACGCCTGCCCGTTTCACTTCGAGCTTGACGGTCGTTCCTTTTTTACCACGAATCTTCAAGACTGCTTCGTAAAGATCCAGACCTTTCGTACTCTCTCCGTCAATGGAGATGATCTGGTCGTGCGGCTTCAAGCCTGCCTGTTCGGCTGGGGAATCCTCGAACGGCGCCACGATCGTCACGAAACCGTCCATCATTGTCACTTCCGCTCCAATCCCCTCGAAAGAAGACTCGAGCGTGTCGTTGAATTGCTTGGCGGTCTCTTGATCCATATAGACGGAATACGGATCGTCGAGCGTGTTCACCATCCCCTGGATAGCGCCCTCCAACAGCTTTTGCTTATCCACGTCTTCTACATATTTGTCCAGAATGAGTTCATAGGTTTGTTCGATTTTATCAAACTCTTCTTCGGTCGCCGAACTTCCGACATTCAGGTTCGTTCCGTTTTCCTTCGCCTTTTCCAGTAACGAAGGCGTGCGGTCGTCATCCGAAAACAGTGTCATGCCGGCGTATGTACCACCTGCTCCGACTGCTAACGAACCGGCAGCGATCAACGCAACCACTTTTCCTTTCAAATCCATCTCTATCACCTCATCGTGTTTGCAGGAAAAGGCATCACACCTCCAAGATGCGATGCCTTCTCACATGAGTAAGGTCCCCCTTAAGTCCGTGCCGCTCGCTTACTCACTATACTATATGAACAGCTTGTTTACTTTATGAGTCATGATCATCCATTGAAAATTCACACTATATTTGCTCCTTTTAGCTTACTACAGAAAGACTGCTGAAACAACAATTCACCCTTCATTTCCTCCAGTTTTTATCCAATTGAAATAGTACCGCTTCCGTAAAATCAAACACTTTTTCATGCATATTTACAGACCGGTGAGAGAGATACTAAACCGAAATGAAAGAGAATATGGAGGTAATGACGTGCTGAACCAATTAAAAAATCACAAGAAACATATTTTCGTTGCTTTTAGTTTCGTACTCGCTTTCACGCTTCTGATTGCTGCTTGTGCACCAGGCGGCGGTGATGGCGGTGGAGCTGGCGGAGAACAGAAAATCCGCGTAAATATCAACACAGAACCATTTTCATTGAATCCTGGTCTAGCGAATGACACGACTTCAGGTGGTGTTTTGCTGCAAACGTTTGAAGGGTTAACGCGTATCGGTAAAGATGGCGAGCCTGAAAACGCGATGGCTGAAGAAATTGAGAAGTCTGAGGACTTGAAGAAGTACACATTCACGATCCGTGATGCAACATGGTCTAACGGGGACAAAGTGACTGCTCAGGACTTCGAGTACGCTTGGAAATGGGCGCTCGATCCTAAGAATGAAGCGCAATACGCTTATCAATTGTACTATTTGAAAAATGGTGAGTCTGCGAATATGGGTAAAGCGTCTGTCGATGAAGTCGGTGTAAAAGCCGTAGATGAGAAGACGTTAGAGGTAACGCTTGAGAATCCGACACCTTATTTCTTAGAGCTGACTGCATTCTACACATACTTCCCAGTCAACAGTAAGATTGCGAAGGAAAATCCAAACTGGTACACAGATGCTGGTGACAACTACACGTCTAACGGACCTTTTGTGATGACGACTTGGGAGCACAACGACAAGATCATTTTAGAGAAAAACAAAGATTACTGGGATAACGAGGTTGTGAACCTTGAACAGATCGAGATGATCATGGTCAACGATCCGAATACAGAGCTTAGCATGTTTGATAACGGTGAGCTCGACTGGGCTGGATCTCCGATGGGGACGTTGCCGACTGAAGCAATTCCGTCTCTGAAAAAGGAAGACCGTTTGAACATTGAACCGATTGCCGGAACGTACTGGTACAAGTTCAACACTGAGAAAAAACCGTTCAACAACGTAAACATCCGTAAAGCCTTTGCGTATTCAATCAACCGTGATGCTATCGTCAACAACATCACGAAAGGTGGACAAATCCCTGGAATGGCAGCTGTCCCTCCTACCATGATCGAAGAAAATGAAAAAGGCTACTTCGAAGACAACAACGTGTCTGAAGCGAAGAAACTGCTTGAAAAAGGATTGAAAGAAGAAGGCTATGGCAGTGTGACAGACTTACCGCCAATCACGCTTTCATATAACACATCCGAATCGCATGCAAAAGTAGCACAAGCGATCCAGGACATGTGGAAGAAGAACCTTGGTATCGACGTGAAGCTCAGTAACGCGGAATGGAAAGTGTACATTGACAAGCTGCACGGCGGAGATTATCAAATCGGTCGTATGGGATGGCTTGGAGATTACAACGACCCAATCAACTTCCTTGAGCTTTATAAAGAAAAAGGCGGAAACAACGATACACGCTGGCACAATGAAGAGTTCGCTTCATTGCTAGAGCAATCCGCAACTGAAACTGATGAAAAAGCTCGTCTGAAATTGTTGAAGCAAGCAGAAGAAATCCTCATGGATGATATGCCAATTGCACCGATCTACTTCTACACAAACACATGGGTGCAAAATGAAAACCTGCAAGATGTCGTCCTATCCGGACTCGGAGACGCCCAATTCAAATGGGCCTCGATGAAGTAACCAAAAATACTGCCGTACCAGGTACTGATTTAAACCCCTTGCTGCACAAGGGTTTGTAAATAGTGCCAGGCACCGTTCAGGAACCCTTGCGCCATAAGGGTTCCGAATCGGTGCCTGGCACCTCCATAAAATTAAGGAGGTGGTTCCGTTGTTCATTTACATTTTGAAACGCCTTTTTTTCATGATTATCTCACTTCTCGTCATCGTGACAGCGACATTCGGCTTGATGCGGGCAGCACCTGGTGGTCCGTTTACCGGTGAAAAAGAACTGCCGCCTGCCATCCAAGCGAACTTGAATGCGTTCTACGGTCTCGATCAACCTTGGTATAAACAATATTTCGACTACCTCGTATCCATCGCACAATGGGATTTCGGTCCATCGTTCACCTATAAAGGACAGACCGTAAACGACCTGATCAACAACGGTTTTCCGGTCTCTTTTTATCTCGGAATGGAAGCGATTCTTGTCGCCGTTGCAGTCGGAATCCTTCTCGGTACGATCGCTGCATTGAAACATAATGAATGGCAGGACTACGGAGCAATGATTGTTGCCGTACTCGGCATCTCGGTCCCTTCCTTCATCATCGCCTCGGTGTTCCAATACTTTTTAGCGATGCAGCTCGGACTTTTCCCCGTCGCACGTTGGGATTCGTTCATGCATTCCGTTTTACCTGCACTTGCACTCGCTACGACACCGATGGCTTTCATCGCCCGGCTCACCCGTTCAAGCATGCTCGAAGTGCTCAGTAACGATTACATCCGGACGGCAAAATCGAAAGGTCTCAGCAAAAACGTCATCATCTGGCGTCATACGATCCGGAACGCGTTGCTCCCGGTCGTTTCCTACATGGGACCGCTCATCTCCGCGATCCTCACCGGAAGCTTCATCATTGAGAAAATCTTCGGTGTACCAGGTCTCGGTATGCACTTCGTCACAAGCATCACGAATCGGGATTACACGACCATCATGGGTGTAACCGTATTTTTCAGTATCTTATTACTCGTATCCATTCTCCTTGTCGATATCGCATACGGATTGATTGACCCTCGTATCCAAATCGCCGGGAAGAAAGGAGACTAACGTTTATGTCTAAACAACATATGAACATGGATGATATACCGATTGAATCTCTCGAACTCGTTGATGTAAGGGCAGATGACGCAGAAAAAATCACCCGTCCAAGCCTCTCCTTCTGGAAAGATGTATGGATGCGTTTCCGGAAGAACAAGCTTGCCCTTTCAGGAGTCGTGTTGCTGGCCCTTTTATTGTTCATGGCCATCTTCGGTCCGATGATGACCCCATACAACTACTATGAAAACAATCTGGAAGCCGTTAACGAAGCACCCAGTGCAGAGCATTGGTTCGGAACCGACAATCTCGGCCGTGACATGTTCACCCGTGTTTGGGAAGGCGCTCGTATCTCCCTTTTCATCGGGTTCTCAGCTGCAGTCATCGACTTATTCATCGGTGTCATCTGGGGTGGTATCGCCGGGTTCAGAGGTGGTCGGGTAGATGAAATCATGATGCGGGCAGCCGACATCTTATGGGCTGTTCCTTACTTACTACTCGTCATCCTCCTGATGGTCGTCTTGGAACCAGGACTGACGACGATGATCATCGCGATGACCATCACCGGTTGGATCAACATGGCCCGTATCGTCCGCGGTCAGGTTTTACAATTGAAAAACCAGGAATTCGTGCTCGCTTCCCAAACGTTAGGGGCGAAAACGACCCGGGTGATGAACAAACATCTCATCCCGAACACGATGGGACCGATCCTTATTACGATGACTCTTACAATACCGAATGCGATTTTCACAGAGGCATTCTTAAGCTACTTAGGTCTCGGAGTACCCGCACCGCTTGCGAGTTGGGGAACGATGGCGAGTGAGGGTCTCCCGGCCATGCGCTACTTCCCATGGAGACTTTTCTTCCCTGCGACGTTCATCAGTTTGACGATTTTCGCCTTCAACGTCATCGGTGACGGATTACGAGACGCCTTGGATCCGAAACTACGAAAATAATGCTGAAAGGAGTGAAATCCGTGGACAAAGTTTTAGAAGTGAAAGATTTAGAAGTCTCCTTTTTTACCCATGCTGGTGAGGTAAAAGCTGTACGGGGTGTGAATTTCGAGGTCCGTAAAGGAGAAACGCTCGCCATCGTCGGCGAATCCGGATCCGGTAAAAGTGTCACCACACAATCGATCATGAAACTGATTCCGATGCCACCCGGTAAATTTGTCGGAGGCTCGATCCTCTTTGAAGGTGAAGATCTTGTCCATAAGTCCGACCGCCAAATGGAATCAATCCGTGGAAAAGATATCGGCATGATCTTTCAGGATCCCATGACCTCCCTCAATCCGACGATGAAAGTCGGTCGTCAGATCATCGAAGGATTGATGAAGCACGAAAAGATCTCTCAATCTGATGCGAAAAAACGAGCGATTGAGCTGCTCGATCGGGTCGGGATCCCGATGCCGGATAAACGTGCGAACCAATATCCGCACGAATTCTCAGGTGGAATGCGACAACGGGCCATGATTGCGATTGCACTCGCGACAAAGCCGAAGCTCCTTATTGCAGACGAACCGACGACTGCTCTCGACGTTACGATCCAAGCACAGATCCTGGAGCTGATGAATGAACTACAAGAAGAATTTGGCACATCCATCATATTCATCACGCATGACCTCGGAGTCGTTGCCAACGTCGCAGACCGCGTCGCTGTCATGTACGCCGGACAGATCGTGGAAACCGGCACAGTAGACGAAATCTTTTACAATCCGAAGCATCCGTACACTTGGGGACTGCTCTCCTCCATGCCTGACCTGACGAACGAAGAGGAAGAACTGACTGCGATACCAGGGTCTCCTCCTGACCTCGTCAATCCGCCAAAAGGAGATGCCTTTGCCCTCCGAAGCGCGTATGCGATGAAAATTGATTTCGAATACGAGCCACCGATGTTCCAAGTATCCGATACACATTTTGCAAAAACGTGGCTTCTTCATAAAGATGCACCGAAAGTAGAGCCACCGCCAGTCGTCCAGAAACGGATTCAATACTTCCGAGAAAAGAAACTAGGAAAAGGTGAACCGAATGGCAGCCGATAGAGAAAAGATCGTACAAGTGAAAAACCTGTCCAAGCATTTCAATACCGGCCGTGGGAACATTGTGAAAGCCGTCGATCAAGTCAGCTTCGACATCTATAAAGGTGAGACATTCGGGCTCGTCGGTGAATCTGGATCCGGAAAGTCAACGACAGGTCGCACCATCATCCGGCTTTACGAAGCATCCGGTGGAGAGGTCATTTTTAACGGAGAAAATGTACACGGAAAGAAAAATACGAAAGATATGCTCAAGTTCAACCGGAAGATGCAGATGATTTTCCAGGATCCGTACGCATCCCTTAACCCACGTATGACGGTAGCGGACATCATCGCAGAAGGCATCGACATCCATAAGCTTGCGAAGAATAAATCGGAACGTATGGAAAAAGTGTATGACCTGCTCGTCACAGTAGGATTGAACCGAGAGCATGCGAACCGTTATCCACATGAATTCAGTGGTGGTCAGCGACAAAGAATCGGTATTGCACGAGCCTTAGCGGTCGATCCGGAATTCATCATCGCGGACGAACCGATTTCCGCACTCGATGTGTCGATCCAGGCGCAAGTCGTCAATCTGATGAGAAAGCTGCAAAAAGAAAAAGGGCTCACTTATCTGTTCATCGCCCATGACCTTTCCATGGTCAAATACATCAGCGACCGAATCGGCGTCATGTACAACGGTCGTCTCGTGGAACTGGCTGAAAGTGACGAGCTATACCGCAATCCGATGCACCCATATACGCAATCACTTTTGACCGCAATCCCGCGTCCAGACCCGGATTACGAACGAGACCGAAAACGAACGCACTATGACCCGAAAAAGTCGAACCCCCATGATGAAGACGTGGAGTTCCGTGAAGTCAAACCAGGTCATTGGGTCGCATTTACGGAAGAACAGTACAACAAGTTCGTGCAAAGAAATGGCCAATAAAAAACAACCTCCAATTTCGGAGGTTGTTTTTATATCCTTATTTTAGAAGAATTGTCTCGGGTTGATTGCGTTTGACTTGCTTGAGTTCCATTGTCCTCTATGGATTTCAAAGTGCAAGTGCTGTCCAGTCGATCTTCCTGTATTCCCCATAATCCCAATTTGCTGTCCTTTTTCTACAGATGCGCCATTACCAACGTGACGATCTCTTAGGTGAGCGTAAACCGATGTGTATGTTTGTCCATTGAGATAGTGGGCAATAAAGACAACATTACCATAACTGCTTGAGTAGTAAGACTTGATGACCGTTCCTGCAGCTGATGCTACGACCGGAACAGTTCCACCACGTGCGATGTCGATACCAGCGTGCATGCTTCCCCAACGTGGACCGAATCCAGAAGTGAATGCTCCTGCCGACGGTTTCATGAACATTCCGCCTGTTACAGCTGGTGCAGAAGCTGAGCTACCACCACTGTTCGATTGAGCTGCACGACGTGCTGCTTCTTCTTGACGACGCTTTTCTGCTTCAAATGCAGCTTGCTGTTTCGCAAGCAGGTCACCTTCGTCTTCAATCTTAGCAAGTTCATCATGCATATGCTTTTCTTCTTCTTTCAAGTCACCAAGCAATGCATTTTTTCGTTCTACTTTTTGGTTCAAGCTTACTTTCAAGCTTTCCAATTCTTTCATTTGTGTGTTCAATGTTTCAAGCTCTTTTTCGACTTTCGCTTTCGCTTCTTCTAGTGCGATTTTATCGGCTTTATGCGCTTCTAGAATCTCTTTATCCTGCTCAGCGATCTGGTTCAATGCGAAGACACGATCCAGGAAGTCACCGAAGCTGCTTGAGCCAAGCAATACTTCTATGTACTGGACGGATCCACCGTTTTCATACATAGCTTTGACACGGTCCTTCAACATTTTGTCTCGTTCAGCGATACGCTTTTCAATGACAACGATTTCGGCTTTCAAACGCTCAATATCTTCTTTTGTCTTTTTGATTTCTTTTTCTTTCTTGTCGATTTGGTTTTCTGTTTCAGAGACCTGTTGGTCGAGTTTCTTGATTTCAGCATTTAGAAGTTCTTGGTCATGCTTGATCTTTTCAATTTCGGATTTCACTTTGTCTTGTTCTGATTTATTCGCTTCTCGTTTTTCTTTTACATCATTGATTTTGTCTTTTAGTGATTCAGCTGAAACATCGTTGTTGACCCCCGGAAAACTTCCAAGTATAAGGCCAAGTGATGCAACGGCTACGATTATTTTCTTTTTCAACCCTACATCCCCCATTCGGTTCTTCTTTTTTAATATGTAGGTCCAGAAAGCCAAGGCGGGCTTTGCTGGACATTTCTCTTAATCGATCAATTTACCTATTAAACTTTCAGGAACTTGCGGACAGATGTCAAGCTGCCCCAAACACCGATGAATGCTCCAATAACGACGAGCAATCCGGCTAGCTGGAACATGAGTGGATAAACCGGTAAAAGCTGAATGAAAACCGTCTTCAGATTCATGCTTACCGCTTCATACACGAATTGATAGCCGAGAATCAACAATCCAATCGGAACGAGCGATCCCAATATCCCCAAGAGTAATCCTTCCACAAAGAAAGGTCCTCGGATGAAGGAGTTTGTCGCTCCTACCAATTTCATTATTTCAATCTCTTTACCTCTCGTCACAATCGTGATCTTGATTGTATTGGCAATCAAGAACATTGCTGTGAAGAGGAGACCTACAATCAAGATGAGCCCGATATTACGAGCAGCATCGGTAACTTTAAACAGTTTCTCGACCGTGCCTTTTCCATATTCGACCTTCGTTACACTCTGCATGCCCTCAATCTTCTCAGCGACAACTGGCGTATCTTGAGGTTTTTCCGTTTTCACGGAGAATGCATCCGGAAGAGGATTTTCACTTTTCAGTGATTCGAAGACTTTTCCTTCATCACCTAAACTATTGATTAGATCTTTCAGCCCTTCATCCTTCGGTACGAATTGGACATTGCTTACGCGATCGATACTGCTGAGATTTTCTTCAATTTGTGCGTACTTATCTTCCTTTATCGTCTTGTCCAGGTATACTCTGATTTCAACATCATCTTCAATCTGTGAAGCGACCGAGTTGATGTTCAGGAGTAGTACAAGGAATACTCCGACGAGTAAAAGTGTAACCGTTACGGCACTGACAGATGCGAAAGACATCCATCCGTTACGTCCAAGGTTCTTGAATCCTTCTTTAATATGACGAGATTGGGTCCGTATGATCCTCATACCCGTAGACACCTCTCTTCTCGTCACGTACGATTCGTCCACCTTCAATGGCGATAACACGCTTCTTAATTGTGTTTACAATCTCTTTATTGTGGGTAGCCATAACTACAGTGGTTCCACGATTCGAGATTTCTTCGAAAACTTCCATAATGCCCCATGCTGTTTCCGGATCCAAGTTACCGGTAGGCTCGTCCGCAATCACGACGGCCGGCTTATTGACGATGGAGCGGGCAATGGAAACACGCTGCTGCTCTCCTCCGGAAAGTTCATCTGGAAGAAACCGCGCTTTGTTCTTGAGACCTACGAGCTCAAGTGTTTCCATGACTTGTCTCCTTACGACTTTCGGAGACTCCTCGATAACCTCGAGAGCAAACGCGACATTTTCATAGACAGATAGTTTCGATAACAGTTTAAAGTCCTGGAAGACTACCCCAATTTGGCGTCTCAAGTAAGGAATATGACGTTCCTTCACTTTCGTTAAACTCTTGCCATTTATAATAATATTGCCTTTCGTCGGCTTTTCCTGACGGTACATACATTTAATGAATGTTGATTTCCCCGCACCACTCGGACCGACTACATAGACAAAGTCACCCTTTTCAATATGGACGTCTATCCCGTTCAGTGCCATTACACCATTTGGGTAAGTTTTCCATACATCGATCATTTCGATCAAACTTCATCACACCCTATGTAGTTTCTTTTGCTGTCAAATCTTAGTAGTGTTTTTTCTATCTCTAATCTGTTTATCTATTTCAAAGTATTCTAGTATAAATAGTTAGCATTGAATTGCACAATTAATTATAACATCTCGTTTCGTCAAAAAAACCCAAAATCATATTACATTTCTGTTTCAAAATATGACGAAGCGAGTAATGGACTGAGATTTGGCACTAAATATTATTCGACAAACTTTTTGCTTTGTTGTACCTTTCTACAATACTTCATAAAATCCTGCAAAGAAATAGTCAAGAAGTACAAAATTTTCTATTAACGGTAAACAGATCTTACTATAGTGGTATTGATACTGTTGGTAAAATAAGTATGGGTAGGATGTCACTGGAAGAGGTCAACCGCTACTTTCGATTCACTGTTTATATCGGAAGCGAGTTCATTTTAGTTTAGTAGCGATTTTTCGACACAGATTTCTGGTCGTTGTGGTCGTGAACCATTGGAATGTTATCGTAGGAAATGAAAGCAAGGGAAAAACACTTATCCTTTAGCATCATATTTTTTAGGATAAGCGTATTGGGGAATATCTGGGGACCGGAACGGAACCTTTTCCATCTCAAAGGTCCCTCGATAACGGAACACTGTCCCCAGGACAGCATTGTTGACGGTGATATCCACCTTATAATGATCAGCCGTGTCATCATACTCTTCATGGACGATCCCTTTTACCATGAGGCCAGATGGCACCGAAAGGCGTTTGTTCCCTACATAAAAGTACTGCTTGGACGTACTTAGGATGAGGCCGCCTGACTCGGTCACTTTCAGATCGATTCCGACTGGCGTTGCTTGGACGTTTCCCAGATAGTCCATGATTTCATTGAATCGGTTGCTGTACACCATCGTGGAGTCGAAGCGACGATCCACTTTATCAAAATGAAAGGTACGAATCCAGGACAGCGTCTCACG
Source organism: Pseudalkalibacillus sp. Hm43 (assembly GCF_051842935.1). Classification (GTDB taxonomy): domain Bacteria; phylum Bacillota; class Bacilli; order Bacillales; family Fictibacillaceae; genus Pseudalkalibacillus. The sequence goes on from NZ_JBPXRR010000001.1 coordinate 2,726,378, forward strand.
ATCTATCGGATCTTTGAAAGCGTAGATCTCCAGATCAAATGGAATGTCTCTCCCTCTTTCCGGAAAAATGAGATGGCGGTCGGTACCGAATTTTTTTACGGGCTTCACAACCCATGATGGTCCGGAAATCTCCTCCATCACGCCTTTGCAGAAAATCGCCTCCTGATCTTCCGTAGAGATGTTGAACTTCTCCTGAATTTTAGGGTGAAGCTTATTGAAATCCGATCCTAACGCGTTTTCGTAAAAAGATGGCATCTCCACTTGTCCTCTCTCTTTTATAGAAATCGACTCTTCATATCCGGTGTCGGTATCATACATTCTTCCCTTTTTCCGAACCACTTGTAACGGTTTCGAGCAATAAATGTATAGATGGCATCTCTGAGCGGCTTTGGAATGATGAGTAAGGTTGTCGCTAGTTTCCATGGTCCTTTCAAGCGACGGCATACTCGCAAAGCTGCGCTCGAGTGTTGATACGCCTTGCCGTTCCGAATAAGCACGAACGATTCCAACGTGTTCGGTAGATTGTGCTTTTGAACGTAACAATGTCCGATTTCACTTTGCAGAGGTGCGAATTTGTAATGACCGGACGGGTCCCGCTTGATGATGAATTGAACCGCCCCGTTGCACATATTGCACTCCCCATCAAACAACAGAATGTCACTCATATTAGCCACCCCTTTCTCTACCTTTATTATATCACCTAAAAGTGGGCATTAAAAAAACCCTAGCTTTCATAGCCAAGGTTTAAAATATACGACCAGTTTCAAAATGAGTGAAACGGTTCCCTATAATCGTTGTCACGCTACGGCTGGATGACTGGAGCTGGATTTGAATGGTTTCTCCAGCATTCAAACGGATAATGGTACATCCTTGAACTTTATCTGTCGTTCCTGGGTTGGAAACAGCAAGATCCAAGTCTGTTACAGCCGCTCCGCTATTGCTGGTGAGGATCAATCGAACATTCGTCGGTGCTTGTCCTCCACCTGTAGCCACTGTATATTCTACACTGGAACACACCGAGTAAGTCGCGGTTTGTGGTGCAGTATACGTGGAAGTTGCAGGATTATATCCATTGCTCATATCAAAAACTTCTGTTTCAAATGTGATCGTTGTTGGTGTATTCGTACCAGGTACGATTTGCGCTACTGAATCAAATGCTCGAAAGGCAATTTCTGTTGGAGTAGGTCCCGGTGGCCCTTGCTCCCCTTGTGGACCCTGAGGACCTGGATCACCTTGTGGCCCCTGAGATCCTTGTTCACCTTGAGGTCCTGGAGGTCCTTCTGGCCCAGGTGGTCCGGGTGGTCCTTCACCCTTTTGTATGATTACACAACACCCATTACCGGGTGTACACCCATAGCAATTACAATGCTTTCTTTTCATATCTACACATCCTAATAATCTCGTAATGGTGTATTATATGACAAGCCTAATCACGAATCGTAAGCATTCACCTATATACAGTAAAAATTAGGCTAAATAAAAAGCTCCCGAAATGGGAGCTTTCCTTTATTGACTGAATCCTTCACCTAAAACTTCGTGGGCATTGACGATGATGACAAAGGCGTTTGGATCCACTTTTTTCACGTGTTGTTTCAATCGGGTCACTTCAAATTGTTCCACGACACACATAAGCATCGGACGCTCGTGATCGGTGAATCCACCTGTCGCTTTAATGCGCGTCACACCACGGTCGATTTCTTTGAAGATTTCATCCCGCACTTCGTCCTCATGCTGCGTAATGATGTACGCCATCTTAGAATAACCGAGTCCCATCTGTACAACGTCGATCGTTTTTGCCGTCAAGAACATACCGATCATCGCATAGAGCGCTTGTTCAATAGAGAAAACGAACGCCGAAGCCGTTACGATTGCACCATCGATGGATAGAACGCAAAGACCTAGGGAGATTCCTGTATATTTGTGGACGATTTGAGCCGCTAGGTCGATTCCACCCGTTGAAGCTTTTCCGCGGAACACGATCCCGAGTCCTAAACCGACCCCGAGACCTCCGAACAATGCCCCTAGCAAAGGATCGTTCGTAACCGGTTCTGCCCCCTCCGATAAGAAGACGACGAATGGTAAAAACAGCGTTCCGATCAGCGTTTTCACCCCGAAGTTTTTCCCAAGGATGACCACGCCTGCTATGAACAATGGAATATTCAACGACCACTGGACGATCGAAGGCATCCATCCAAATAAATTTTTCAAAATCAAACTGATCCCGACAACACCGCCTGAAGCGATATTGTTCGGTGCTAGAAACAAGTTGAATGCTAACGCGACAAAAGCGGAACCGATCAAAACGAATAGATAATCGAGTGCCGTCAGAACTTTAGGATTTACTTTATTGCGTCGAACTGCCATCATCATGTCGTACCACTCACTTTATGTAAAAGGAAATTTTGGTAGTGTTATAACCTTAAAAAGTATATCACTACCTCGTGATTAAGTAAATTTTCCGATTATTAGCACTAGTTTGTCTATAAAGTCAAGTGGCACAAGGGATGAGAGTTTTGTTTCAGAGTGTGTTCGACATCTTTTACGAATCGTCAATCAAACGTTTGATTGGCACTGCATCATCACTGTAAAACTGCGGCAAAAACAACGGGGACAACGTTTTTCCGCTGTCCCCGGTTTCACACGATTATTTAATTCTAGAACGAAGATAAGCGTCGATGAATGGGTCGATTTCGCCATCCATGACCGCGTTGATGTTTCCGATTTCCACATTCGTACGGTGATCCTTCGCCATACTGTATGGATGGAAAACGTAAGAACGAATCTGGCTTCCCCAGCCGATTTCTTTCTGCTCACCACGGATTTCATTGAGCTCGGCTTGCTGCTCTTCAATCTTCTTCTGATAGAGCTTCGCTTTCAACATCTTCATTGCACGTTCACGGTTTTTGATCTGAGAACGCTCAGTTTGACATGACACAATCGTGTTCGTAGGAACGTGTGTCATACGAACCGCCGAGTCAGTCGTGTTGACGTGCTGACCACCAGCTCCACTAGCACGATACGTGTCCACCTTGATTTCATCCGGCTTCAATTCGATTTCGATATCATCGCTTAACTCAGGCATAACCTCACAAGAAACGAAGGACGTATGACGACGACCAGATGAGTCAAATGGCGAAATTCGCACGAGACGATGAACACCTTTCTCCGCTTTCAAGTATCCATAAGCATTGTGCCCTTTGATTGATAGGGTCACACTCTTCACGCCGGCTTCGTCACCAGGTAAGTAGTCGAGCGTTTCGACCTTGAACCCTTTATTTTCCGCCCAACGCGTATACATTCGTAAAAGCATAGAAGCCCAATCCTGGGACTCTGTTCCACCGGCACCTGGATGGAGCTCAAGAATCGCATTGTTCTTATCATGCGGTTCACTGAGAAGAAGCGTCAGCTCGAAATCTCCCATCTGTTTCGAGAGTTCCTTCAATTCGCCTTCCAGCTCACTTTGTAAGTCCGCGTCTTCCTCTTCTTTTACAAGCTCATAGGAAACTTCAAGGTTTTCAAACGTTTCCTGAAGCTCACGGAATTCGTTGACCACTTCTTTCAAACCATTCACTTCGCCGATGACCGTTTGCGCCGTATCCTGGTTATCCCAAAAATCCGGCTCTGTCATCTGTTGTTCCAATTCAGCAATACGAGCCTCTTTATGATCTAAGTCAAAGAGACCCCCTAAAATCTTCTATTCGCTTCTGCATCGCAGATAACTCTTGCTTAATCTCCACTAATTCCATAATCGTACTCCTCCTTGTTTAGGAAGTACCAGGCACTGATTCGCAACCGTTGATACAGCAGCGATTAGAATCAGTGCCTGACACCATTTCAAAACCGTTGGTATGACTGACTTCCTCGAGCGTACCTGGCACCGTAGGAAGAAAGTCACGTTAAAGTGAAAAGAAAACTTGGCAGGGCCAAGCCTTCTTTAAGGTAAATCACTATACGTTACGCACCGTGACAGTGCTTATATTTCTTTCCGCTTCCGCAAGGACATGGTTCATTTCGCCCCACATCACTTTGCCTACGGACTGGCTTTTTCTTTTGTTGTTCTTGCGCTTTCGGATCGACCGCTTTTCCTTCGGCGACTTTTTCACGCTGCAGGTTCTGCTCCACTTGCGCCTTCATGACGTAAGTCGCAACTTCCTCTTCAATCGCTTCAACCATCGCTTCAAACATTTGGAATCCTTCGAACTGATACTCACGCAACGGATCATTCTGACCATAGGCACGCAAGTGAATACCTTGACGAAGCTGATCCATCGCATCGATGTGATCCATCCATTTACGGTCGACAGAGCGAAGCACGATGACTTTTTCAAATTCACGCATTTGTTCCCGCTCAAGCTTAGACTCTTTACGGTCGTACTCTTCCTTCACTTTTGCCATGAACACATCGATGATCTCTTCGCGCTCTTTACCTTTGATGTCCTTGACCGTCACTTCCCCTTCATGCAAGAACGTCGCGTTAGCATAATCGAGGATTGCTTGAAGGTCCCAATCTTCCTGAACCTCTTCTTCCGGTGTGTGCGCTTCAACAATGCGCTCGACCGTCGACTTGATCATGCGCTCGACGATTTCACGAAGGTTATCTGACTCAAGCACTTCAGCACGTTGCGCATAAATGATTTCACGCTGTTGACGCATAACATCATCGTATTGCAGCAACTGCTTACGAGCGTCATAGTTATGACCTTCCACTCGTTTTTGCGCCGTCTCAACCGCTTTGGTAACCATTTTACTTTCTAACGGCTGGTCTTCTTCCATACCAAGGCGGTCCATCATCGCACGCATGTTATCTGAAGCGAATCGACGCATCAATTCGTCTTCCATTGAAATATAAAATTGAGAGGAACCTGGGTCCCCTTGACGTCCGGAACGTCCACGGAGCTGGTTATCGATACGACGGGATTCGTGACGCTCAGTACCGACGATATGAAGACCACCAAGATCCAGAACACCTTCACCAAGCTTGATGTCCGTACCACGACCAGCCATGTTTGTTGCAATCGTAACGGCACCTTTTTGACCGGCATCTTCGATGATCTGTGCCTCACGACCGTGGTTCTTCGCGTTCAATACGTTATGTGGGACGCCTTTTTTCTTCAGTAAAGTTGCGATCAATTCAGATGTTTCAACTGCAACCGTACCAACAAGAACAGGTTGTCCTTTTCGATGACGCTCAGCCACATCGTTTACAACCGCACGAAACTTCCCTTCTTGCGTCTTATAAATGTGGTCCGGATTATCCAGTCGCGCAATCGGCCTGTTCGTCGGAATGACGATAACATCCATGTTGTAAATGTTACGGAATTCCTCTTCTTCCGTTTTCGCCGTACCGGTCATACCGGCAAGCTTGTTGTACATACGGAAGTAGTTCTGGAATGTGATTGTGGCAAGTGTCATCGACTCACGCTGAATTTGAAGCCCTTCTTTCGCCTCAATCGCCTGGTGAAGTCCATCACTGTAACGACGACCTGCCATCAAACGACCCGTAAATGGATCGACGATGACAACCTCGCCTTCTTGCACGACGTAATCTGTATCACGATGCATAATCACATGCGCCTTCAACGCCTGGTTGATGTGATGGTTGATTGACACGTTGGAAATATCAAACAAGTTCTCTACGTTGAAGAACTTCTCGGCTTTGGACATACCTTCTTCCGTCAGCTGAACGTTCTTCGTTTTGATATCAAACGTGTAATCTTCATCAAGTTTTAACTGATGAATGAATTGGTTTGCAATTCGGTAAAGCTCAGTCGATTTCGCGGAGTTCCCCGAAATGATCAACGGTGTACGTGCTTCGTCAATCAGAATCGAGTCGACCTCATCGACGATCGCATAGTTCAACGGACGCTGAACCATTTCTTCTTTATACAGAACCATGTTGTCACGGAGATAGTCGAACCCAAGCTCATTGTTCGTCGCATACGTAATATCCGCACTGTACGCTTCTTTCTTCTCCTCTTTCGAAAGACCCGTGACGTTCAACCCGACTGTCAAACCAAGATAGTTATACAGTTGGCCCATTTCTTCAGCATCACGCGCAGCCAAGTATTCGTTGACCGTGACGACGTGTACGCCTTTTCCTGTCAGGGCATTCAAATAGACCGGCATAGTGGCGACTAGCGTCTTACCTTCACCGGTTTTCATTTCAGATATATTTCCTTCGTGCAACGAAACCGCACCCATGATCTGAACCGGGTATGGTCGTAGCCCAAGCACACGCGTCGCCGCTTCACGTACGACTGCGAACGCTTCAATTAGAATATCATCTAGCGTCTCGCCGTTTTCCAGACGGGACTTGAATTCTTCTGTCTTCGCCTTCAATTGCTCATGTGACAAAGCTTCCATTTCTGGTCCTAGCGCTTCAACCTCGTCCGCATACTTCTGAAGACGGCCGATTTGACGCTCGTTACCAGTAGGGAAAATCTTCTTTAACATTCCGATCATGAAGTCAGCACCTCTATTTGCAAAATCAATATGATTTTTGAAAATTCTTCTAACTATAGTCCATGCTTTATTTTAACAGTTTGCAAGAGGAAGGACAAGAATTCAAGGGATAACCGCCCCGCAGAAGTGCTTCTTTTTTCCATGTAAAAAGGGCGCGGTCTTATCGACCGCACCCAAGTGCATTTTCATTCGTCTATTCGATGTCCGGAGCAATCAGCCCGTACTTTCCATCCTTACGTTTGTACACGACGTTCGTTTCTCCAGATTCCGCATGTGAGAATACAAAGAAATTGTGTCCTAGCATATCCATTTGCAGGATCGCCTCTTGTGTATCCATCGGTTTCAAATCGAATCGCTTGTTACGCACCACCGGGAATTCTTCCTCATCCTCTTCTTCTTGCACAAGAGTCGTAGTAGCAGGTGCTGCACTTCCGTTACCATTTGCGAAGGCGAACTTAATCGCGCCGCCCTGGCGGAATTTACGATTCACTTTCGTTTTGTGCTTTCGGATTTGTCTTTCCAATTTCTCAACCACTAAGTCAATCGCAGCATACATGTCATCGTGAGACTCCTCAGCTCGTAACAACAGGCCAGGCATCGGAATCGTCACTTCCACCAGCTGCTCATTATTGAACACCTTTAGGTTGATGTAAACATCAGAGTTTGGAGTACCATCAAAATAACGCTCCAGCTTACTTACCTTTTTTTCGGAGTAGTTCCTTAATGCAGGTGTTACCTCAATATTATCTCCACGAATGTTAAAGTTCATGAAAGACTCCTCCTTTCGGTGTTAATATATATTTCGCTATACCCCTTAACAATTCCTTCATAAACATAAAAGAAAATCAAAAATTCTGACAATATTTTTAACTTTCTAGTAAAGTAGTGGAAAACGGGCAAAAACAGCGAAATATATAAGGAAACACGCGGTTTACATGCCGAAGTTCCGGCATGTTACAGAGATTATTCGACAAACTAGTGTCCAAACTGTAGAGGTCTTTCGGAGGATATATGAAGGGATTGTAAATGAGCATAAGGTACGCCGATAGATCAAAATTATGTGTGAATTGGAGCTGGTCTTGTAGGCTTGCGGCGTTATTCTGTCCAATTTCGGAATAATTCTGACCAAATCGGAAGTTATTCTTCCCACTTTCGGATTTATTCTGCCTAACTCCAATTTAATTCTGCCCAATTCCAAATTAATTCTGTACAACTAACCTCAAATGGGCAAAACAAAACCCGCTCCTCTGAACGAGAAGCGGGAGGGCTTGCTATTAATTCAAATTCTCAAAAAGGAATGTGAATTAAAGCTTTGTTACGTTTGATGCTTGAGGTCCACGGTTGCCTTCTACAACTTCAAACTCAACGTCTTGACCTTCTTCAAGAGTTTTGAAGCCTTCAGACTCGATAGCAGAATAGTGTACAAATACGTCGTCTTGACCTTCAACTTCGATGAATCCGAAGCCCTTCTCTGCATTGAACCATTTTACTTTACCTTGCATGTAATTCACATTCCTTTCGTATTGAAAAAATCATGTGGAAATTTCCACAATAAAAGTATACAATGTGACAAGCTTTAGAGTCAACTTTCCAAAAATGATTAGTAAAAAGTTACTAAATGTCAGACAAGCTTAGCTAGGACGCACATACACCAAGGGTATTAATTCACCATTCTAATGCACACTTCAACCGCTTCTTGGATGGTTTTAAGAGGCCAGCAAGAAAGTCTCCCATCTTGTGTCCCAAGTTCAAAAGAAGCAGGAACATGGATGAACCCAGCTGGAAATTCCCCACCTCTTTTTTCCAATTCATGAAGTACGGAATACATGACATTGTTACACAAATATGTCCCCGCTGTATTCGAAATCTCAGCTGGTATTCCCTCTTCTAACAAAGCGTTGACCATCTCCCTAATCGGTAACATTGAAAAATAGGCTGCGGGGCCACCTTCAATTATTGGTTGATCAACAGGTACCCGACCGGAATTGTCCTTCACACCGTCATTCACGTTAATCGCTACACGTTCTGGTGTTATTTTATTACGACCAGCCGCTAAACCCAGGGCAATGACTGCATCTGGCTCTAGTTCATCAACTAAGTTCAATAACTTGGGCGAAGCTTGCTCATAATCTACAGGCAACACATGCCCAATAATCTCAAACGCTCCAATGGTTTTCCCATCCAATTCTTTTACAATCATTTCAGTCGGATTCATCTTATGATCCAAGAACGGCTCAAAGCCGGTAAGCAGTAACTTTTTCATGATTCTCTCCTTTCTATGTAAAAAGGATTCCATCTACAACTCATAATGTCCTGCTCCAAATAAAAAAGCCTGGGTCACACCAGACTTAATGCTGCAAATATGGTTTGAACTCGGACTCAATCAGAACCTTCCATGATAGAAATGCCGGCATCAGCTTCGTTAGAACGATTCGTTTTTTCTCATCCGCATCTTCAAAGTTCTGTTCCAATTCTTTTACAATATCAATGATGGAACTGAACATCCCAATTTCTTGTTCCACGGCCTTTTCCCCATTAAACACATCCAAGATAATCTTGTTCGCTCCCTCAATTTGAGAAAACGCGAGGAATACATCCCCAAGAATTCGGTCTCCGGCCATGACTGCATCCTCTTGGTACCGACCTTCAATATAGTTGAATCCTTCCTCAATCACCTGCAGCAAATCCACATACTGACTGATCACTTCAAATTGCTTTTGTTCCATTTGAATCATATTTAAAACCTACTTCCGTTTATCAAAAAACATACCATCTGCACGATTGGACTGATATGGATTTGAATACTTCGTATTGTTTGTCCGCTTCACTCTGATCTTCATCATTTGTGACTTGATCTGTTTCATCTGTTCGTCGAGATAGGGTTGAATCAGCTTGTTGATTTCCACAAGCTGTTCACCCAGCTCTTTTTCCTCATCTGTATAATCCCCTGACAACCGCTCAATCAGCTTTTGACGATAGTCCATATAGGCATTCAGTTCGTCCAGATAGTCTTCTGGCTCTTCCTCCGGCAGCCCTTTTTGAACATGGTCGTAAAGCTTTTCTGTCTGTTCCAACAATTCCTGTACGTGACTCATTTAAGCTTGGCCACCCATCCCATAGTTTGCCTTACGGTTCTGCTGGATGACTTCCTTCCAAGTATCACGGAATTCCGTCGTCAGCCCTTCCACTTCTTCAATGATTGTCACATCATTTTTCACATTCGCATCGATCAGACGACGATTCATGTAATCGTAAAGCTGCAGCATCTGATTTCCAACTGGGACATCCGTGTTCAAGGTCACCATCAGCTCTTGAATGATTTTCTGAGCCTTCTGCAAGTTGGTGTTTTTATCTTGAACATTTCCTGTTTCAATCGCTGTTTTCGCCTGTTTTAAAAATTTCAAGCAACCATTATATAGCATTAACGTCAATTCACCTGGAGACGCCGTTCCGACAGAATTTTGTTGGTATGTCTGATAAGCATTAAGAGACATGGTAATACAAACAACTCCTTATTTTAATGCGGTTTACATGCCGCCGCCGAATTGATTCATCAAGAACATGGACTGTTGATTCATGCGGCTGATCGCCTTTTCCATCGCCGTAAACTGACTCCAATACCGATCCTCGATGTCGATAAGGCGACGCTCGAAGTCTGTAATTCGAGTATCCAGATCTGATAAGTTCCGGCCGATCGTGAACTGGGCATTCGTTTTCAGCGAGTTCCCTGCTTTCACCTCAACCTTATCCATCGTCTGATCAATCGAGTCACGAAGACGGCGAGCAATTCCCTTTTCACTATTGGTCGCACCATCACTCATGAACAACTGGTAGATAGCATCCGGGTCATCCTGGATAGCAGCACGCAGTTTATCCTCAGTGATGATCAGTTTTCCACGATCTAAATAGTTGGACGAAGTCTTGATTCCAATTTCAGCAAGCTGGTCGTACTTCGTATTTACGTTTGCACCTGTCACTTGAGAGTAAAGGTCGGTCCGCATGCTGTTCAAGCCACCGTTAAGGATCGAATCACTCTTCAGCATTCCGCTGCGAGCCTTCTCTTCCCAAAGCTCCACTTCACGCTCAGAAAGATCTTCCTTCTGTTTATCTGTAAGTGGACGATAATCCCGGAAACGCTCTTCTTTCAACTCGCCATTAATCTTTTCAATCGTCTCATTATACTTATCGACGAACTTAACGATCTTATCAAGAATCGTATCCGTATCCTGTGAAACAGAAATGTTCGCTGAACCTGTTTGATTTAAACTATAGGTGACATCGTTGATGGTGAAATTATTCGTCTTACGGGTTGTGGCAAAACCGTTGTAGGTAAAAGACGCATCTTGTCCAACAGTTTTGATAGCTGCATCACTACCATCCACCACACCATCCCCGTTGGAGTCTCCTAACTCCCTACCAGTTGTTGCATTTGTGAATCCTAGCGAACTGAAAAACTCCGCAGTCTTCGTGTCACCAGATCCATCATCCGTAATACTGAGTTTAGCCCCGCTACCTGTATTTTTCATGGTAAGGACAACTTTGTTAGTTGCTTCATCATAAAAGGCAGAGACACCCAATGAGGTGTGGGAATTGATTTTAGACATCACATCATTGATAGAGTCCGTAGAAGGATCAATATCTAGAGTAATGTCGCTTGCAGCTGATTCACCAGGTTTCATCACACTTAATTTCAATGTGAATGGTGTATCAAACTTGCTCCCATTATTAAACGTAATCGTATCTAAATTATCATCTCCGGAAACGGGTTGCCCGCCATTGTCTGTTACCAGAGTTGCTGAATTATACATTGCCGCCTTTGCAAGATTCGTTACATTAATAGTCGTGTTCGTTGCTGCAGCATTATTCCCAGCCTTAGCTGTTACTGCAGTAGGGTTAGAACTTGAAGTTGATTTGGTCAAATAAGTACTTTGACGAAAAACTCCATCAAAAATGTGCTGATCTAATTCTTTTAACAGCTTGTTCATCTCGCGGTAGTCATCGCGTTTCCATTCAAGAAGCTGCTTATCTTGATTCATCTTGTCTAGTGGCATACGCTCTGCCTTCATTAGATCACTAACTATTTGATCAATGTCCATTCCACTGGCTAGACCACCAATTCGCATGTCCATCTACTATCACCTCTAAATCTTCTTGTCTACAACAATTCCCACAAGTTCAGCCATCGCCGCATACATGTCTAAGAATTTCCGATCAGGAATTTCTCTGATGACCTCCTTAGACTTATCATCTATTACCTGTACATAGTATTCTTCTGATTGTTCATGGAGTTGAAACCTTAAAGAGGTATGAGTTGGAACCAAAAACTCGTTCATGCTTTCTACCTTTTCTTGCAAGACTTCTTTTGGAATTTTAGTATCTTCTGCAACAGTTTTTTGATTTTGGTTTTTATTAGCCTTTTGATACTTAAGATCTACAATCTTGCTAAGAGAAGGTAAATCTGTCGTTATTTTCCCCGCATTCCCTACGCTCATAACCGCTCCTCCATCACTTCTTTTCTTTACCTTTTTTATCGGTAAAAAGTGAATAAACCTTAAGATATTTTACGTCATTATTATAAGTGTGAAAGAAATTCGATAAGAGTAGCTATTATACTTGTTCCACTTACAAATAATAACTACTTATTAAGTACTGCCGATTTCATGTATTATTCCATATCGAAATACTCCATTTTTGATGATTTTACTTCCATAAAAATAACCCTAATCAATAATGATTTGGGTTATTTTATTTACGTTTTCTTTTTACTTTTATTAAAACCAAAAAAACTAATTAGCTAGTGAATGTAATTTGTACATCCTTAATTCTTTCTTTAGCTTTCTTCTTCCATCAACACTAAGATGTCTCATCTTATTTTCAAGCGATTTAATTATTTTGAGGTGATTAATAACCAAAGATTGCTTGTAAATTACACTAAATAATTCTTCTTCAAAAGAGGTTAGCTTTTTACTTTTCGTCCCGTACAGTACATTCAACAAATTTTTAATGTTTAAGTCTGATTTTACATTCGATAAAATCTTCTTAAAGTAATTGTCATCAGTGTTTAGAACAAGAATAATGTAATCAACGATATTAAATAAGCCAGTTGAAAGTATCGAACTATGTTCATCAATACTTATTAATTTCAATCGGTGTTCGACTTCAATAAACTTATCTTCAAGGATTAGATTTTTTAATATTAATGATTCTTTTTCTATAGATGAAAGAGAAGGATCCTCTAGAAAAGACTTTGTAAGTTTTTGAACTTCCAAGTTAGGAACCTTTAATAATATTCTCATACCTCTTAAAGTATTTATGGTACTCCTATTTAAACAGTTACTATTAATAAATTTAATCAAGTCTTCCAGTGATACATTATGGGATAGTAGGTTAATTAGTCTCATCCAAATATAATCATCTGAATCATTAACAGATAAAGATTTAGAATAATGATGAACAGCTAGCTGCAGGTTTCCTTCCTTCTCATATAATTCACCAAGATGTTTATGTGGCAAATACTCTAAATAATCAATACTATAATCCGCCCTCAGATCATTCCTTTTTCGGATAATCTCATTAAAAATTGATATCGCTTCTGATTCTGCTCCTATTTCTGAAAGTAACGTTCCTTTCAAAAATTTAAAATCAACCGTGTATGGATAAACTTTTTCAACCGATTTAACTATTTCTAAAGCTTCATTATAATCCCCAGTAATATGTAAGCATTTAACCAATCTCACTAATAGTTTTTGTATCCAATCTATGCTCAAATCCTTTTTTAACCGGTAACCTTTTTTATAATTCGATATTGCTTTATCAATATCTCCTGTCGAAGAATACTCATTTCCTAAATAATAATAGTCTATAGGATCTTTTGATTTCTTTTGTTCTAACAACCTAAGATTTCTTTCTGATTTCCCTTTTTCAATTACTACGTTTTTCATATAACCAGAATGAAATATTTGTAGTTCAGCTATTCCTCTCTTTTCATTATTACTCTGATGTTTTAACTCTTCGTGTATATTACGATAATATCTAATACTCCCATCATTCTTATAAACACGCTCGTGATTGTTTAAAACTGTACTTTTTCCGTTCTCTCCTACAAAGTTAACGATTTGTACAGACAAGATATTATCTGAAGTTCCTAATTTAAGACTGGATTTGAATTGCTCAAAACTAGTTCTGTCTACAAATTCATCAGCATCAAGTACAAAAATCCAATCTCCTGTTGCTTTAGATGCTGCATAATTACGAGCATCAGAAAAGTTATCATTCCACTTAAATTCGTAAAACGAATCAGTAAATTCTAATGCGATTTCTCTTGTCTTATCAGTAGATCCTGTATCAACTATTATTAATTCATCCACAATTCCAACAATAGATTCCAAGCATCTTTTTAACACTTTTTCTTCATCTTTTACTATTAAGCATGCTGATAAAAATGTATTCATATCGTACCACCTTATATATGATTTGAAATAATATTCAAACTCACCTCTACACCTTCTTACCTATTTATATTATCGACAAATATTATATGAATTTGAGAACTTATACACATCTGTAGCTAGGAAAAAGTTGATCAATATAAAAATGGTCGCCTCAAATGAGACGACCATTCTTTTAAAATTAACGAAGAAGTTGAAGAACTCCTTGTGGTTGTTGGTTGGCTTGCTTCGCCGCTATGTCTTTCGATCATAGAATAGACTATATCTTCACCCAAATTGGGGCTGGGCACTTCGAATGGAATTTCCCACCCTACGAAATTCATCATCATAGCCTTATGGCCTTAGATGGTCTTTTCTAGTCGTTGAACCTTCTCCACTCTTTCGAGCCAGGAGCTTGGCTGCTGATTATCCAATCTCACTCATTTTCATACCTTCACGCTTGTCGTTTCCAACTACGTTGTGGTTGAGTCAGCTTTAGGAAGTTCCAGCAATTCACCCAGTTATCTTCTTATCCGTTACCAGATAAGACGCCCTTCAATAGTTACCTAAGTAGTTGTAATACTCCCTGAGGTATGCTATTGGATTGAGCTAGCATCGCTTGTGCTGCTTGTGCAAGAATTGAATTCTTGGTTTGTGCCATCATTTCTTTTGCCATATCTACGTCACGGATACGAGATTCTGCAGCAGTTAAGTTTTCAGAAGATGTTCCAAGGTTGTTGATTGTGTGCTCTAAACGGTTTTGGTTCGCACCTAATTTAGCACGCTCATCGGAAACTGTTTGGATTGCAGTGTCAATTGTAGAAATTGCTGCAGTAGCAGTTGCAGCGTCAGTAGAGATATCAATACCACCATTTACTGTTGCATCTCCTCCAGTTACAGCAGCTGTACCTGTCCCATCATCTACACCTAAACTAGCAGCATCCATTGCACCAATTGAAATGGTTAGTTGTTGAGAATCATTGGCACCGATTTGGAAATCCAATGACGCTGCCCCAACACCATCAATTAGTGTTTTTGTATTGAATTCTGTTTGGTTAGAGATACGAGTTACTTCTTTAGCTAATTCATCTACTTCATTTTGTAGAGCTGTACGATCTTCTGCAGTATTAGTATCGTTGGAAGATTGAACTGCTAATTCACGCATACGTTGAAGGATTGAATGCGTTTCATTCAAAGCACCTTCAGCAGTTTGAATTAATGAAATACCATCTTGTGAGTTACGAGATGCTTGCTCAAGTCCACGAACTTGTCCACGCATTTTTTCAGAGATTGCAAGACCAGCTGCATCGTCTCCAGCACGGTTGATACGAAGACCAGATGAAAGCTTTTCCATAGACTTTGATTGCATGTTGTTTGCATTTCCTAATTGACGATACGTATTAAGAGCTGCAATGTTGTGATTAATTCTCATTATAAAATTCCTCCTTGAATTGTCCGAACCACGTCCATGTGGTTTGATTTTGACAAAAACAAACATTCATGTCGGCCGACCATGATGGCTGTTTTTGCTTACATTTCTATTATCGACATCACATAAACTCTCTTTAATAGTTTATTTAGATTTTTTTACTGATTTTAACGTCTCAAGTAAATCGGATGGGGCTTGACTAGCTTTACTATTTTCATCCTGTATGGATAAATAAATTTCCTTCCTATGTATATCGATATGTTTTGGAGCATTGACTCCCAACTTTACTTGATCACCATCAATTCCAAGGACTTTTATTTCGATGTCCTCTCCTATTTGAATAGCTTCATTCGGTTTACGCGTCAAGACTAACATGTTAGCTCTCCCCCTTAATTGCACTTAAGGGTTCTTGTATTAATTTGTGTTTTGTATGATAGTTATCATCGTTCAGAACAACTTGCTTTCCTACTCGTTCTTCTACTTTAAGTACGATTGGAGCTTTCAAATTTGCTGTCGTGTTTTCAAATGGATCCTCAACGGTTAAAATGACAAATACCGCCACCTCTTTTTCATCTTTAATCTTAAGTTGACCCAAAACTCCTTCAGGAATCGTAAATTCATAATCTTTATAAAACATGAATGGATTTGCAATCACGAACGCTAAAGATGGAGTTCCAGTAGATTGCAAAATACTTAAAGGTGTTTCTTCATCTGCAAAGGGGATGATTACAAACTTTTTTTCATCAACAAATCCTGGTAAACCTTGCTCGAACGTAATAACTTCATTTCCTTCGACTTCAACTTCTCCAAAATATCTTGTTTCAATCAACATATTCTTCACCACACTCATTTTATTAGACAACATTTATTTTCAAAGAGTTTTCTTGTCTTAAATATACTTCTGTTTTCCCCGGTTGATAGATATGTTCAGGCTTCTTGGCAATAGTTTCAATAACAGGTTTGTTCGCTTTGATATCAATTTGCACCTCAGCTGGTTGGTAATGAATCTTCACACTCCCAGCTGAAGGAATCCACCCTATGTTCCATTCTTTCATTCCATCACCACTGTTGGTTCGCGCTTGCTCAGGTATCGGATGGCCACCATCTTCAATCTTCATAAGCTGGTCACCTTGTTGAGCTCGACGAGCAATACCTTCTAAGACACCACTACGACCGAGTTGAGCTGCCGCTCTCATACGAACGTTCACACTTTTCAGATCCATATCGTTCCATGCTTGAGTTTGATCTATCGTTAGGGATCCTTTTGTAGTATTAATCTTCAATTCAGCTTTCGGTTGTTGGATGGTTTGTTCAGCTTTGGGTTGTTTTATTTCCTGGATGGCATTTCTTGTTTTCAGCCCTATTAACGCAGGTTGAGATTGTATTTGTATTTGGGCTATCTTCATCTACTTCACCTCATTATCGAAAAAAAGCTATCTATCTAGATAGCTTTTATCGCAAAAAGTCCATTAAGGTTGGTTGAATAATTCTTGACCCTGCTGCTAGCGCTGCACGATGGATGCTTTCCTGGGTTTTCAAGTCAATGATGACCCGTTCCATATCGGCGTCTTCATTGTCAGAGAGGATACGATTCGCAATGACTTCTTGCTCAGCGACACGGTCTTGAATCATCTCAACGCGATTATATCGTGCACCAAGCTCAGCTCTTTCAGCGATTGAACTATCCGTATGAATGTCAATTTTTGAAAGATAGCTGTCTACGTTACTTCCGTTTCCACTCTTCAAATCAGAAACCAAGTCTCGAAGATCGTCAAACATTTGCTGTGAAAACACATTGGTTTGATCTATATTTGCTTTGATTTTAATTCCTTTTGTCACTTCTACATTGACTGGATTGGTATTAACTGGTGCTACAACCGTTCCATCAGTTGCTACTGGTGGATTTGTTGTATTCGTTCCATTAAAGATATATTTTCCACCGACTTTTGTATTTGCTACAGAAATCAAATGATCACGTAATTGATCAATTTCATCGCCAATCGCACTTCTTTGACCTTGCTCATAAGTACCGTTACTTGCTTGTACAGTCAGTTCTCGGATTCGATGTAATGCTTGCCCTGCCTCATCTAATGCTGCATCTGAGTTATCCATCCAGCTATACACTTCAGATAGATTACGTTTGAACTGTTCCACTTCCGTCAGGTCGGTGCGATATTCCATCCCTTTCATAGCGACTACAGGGTCATCAGAAGGCTTGGTAATCCGTTTTCCTGTAGACATCTGCTCTTGGTATTTCCCCATTCGTTCATAGCTTTGGCTTAGATTACGCAACATGTTTCCTGTCAGCATACTTTGTGTTACACGCATTTAGTTCACTACCTTCCTACCCGACCCATGCCGTTGATGATGCGGTCAAGCATTTCATCAATACTCGTAATATTACGAGCCGCCGCATTATAAGCGTGTTGAAATTGCATCATTTTCGTCATTTCTTCATCTAGAGACACACCGCTTACCGATTGACGACGTTCTTCTACGGATTGCTTTAATGTATTGGAGTTCTCGACCAGACGGTTCGCCTGTTGCGCACTAACCGCCATTTCACCTATAGCCCCTTCAAAATAACTTTGGAACGTTGCATTCCCAGTATTAAATGCTAGTGTTTGATCTTTTACATCCGCCAGATTTAGAGCATTACTTCCATCACCAGGATTTCCGTCCATTGAAGCTGCAATATTGCTTAATCCATTTGCCCCTGAAATATTGTTATCAAGTGTTAACTTGGATGCAGCACCAGCAAAAGTAGTAGCATCTACAGCTGATGTAAAGGCAAAAAAGTTACCACCATTAGCTCCGTTCAAATCATTACCAGCTTGATGTTGCGTATTGAATGCACTAACAAAACGATAAGCCATTTCATCTAGGTCCGCTAGCATATCTGGATAGATTCCCTTAACAGAACCTCCAGACTCAAAACCATGAGATTCGAGTAGTCCCTTTAGTTTCCCTTGGCCTAATTGGTCCAATGCACCTGTTGCACCACCTAGTGCAAACTGATCAAATTCTCCATTACCATCGCTATCAGTAATGGATAATCCGTTTGTAGAGAGTGTACTTCCATCCACTAGGTTGCCGATTGAATTACCATTCGAATCTAGTAATTCAACAGTATATTTTCCTTCTGCGATATCAAGTGCTTGTCCACCGCTACCAACTGCCGTTACCTTAACATTGGCAAGCTCTGACAAACGATCTACTAATCCATCTCGCTTGTCGTATAAGTCATTTGGCAAATAACCGTGTGGCTCTATTTCACTAATTTGACGGTTAATATCATTGATTTGCTCTGCGATTGAGTTGATTTCTTTTGTGGTCACATCAATTTGTGTTTTAAAATCATCACGAATAGAGTTTAAAGAAGTTGAAAGATAGTTAAACGTTTCAGCTAGGGCAACCCCACGCTGGCGAACGACTGAACGCGCTCCCGAGTCTTCTGGATTCACCACTAAATCTTGCAATGATTGCCAGAAGCGATCCATTGTTTTTGCCAACCCATGGTCAGAAGGTTCATTCATTACTTCTTCCATCTTTTGAAGTGCGTCACTTCGAGCAGACCAATAGCCAGACTTCGTGTTTTCACCTCGAAATTGTAGATCCAAGAAACTTTCACGCACACGTTGAACCGTCCCAGCCTCTACACCAGTACCCATCTGCCCGGGAACTTGAGGGCGGTTTCGGGCAGCTGCTGGATAAGGTTCCGTTTGTGAAAAATTGACTCGTTGTCTTGAATAACCAGGTGTACTTGCGTTAGAGATATTATGACCGGTTGTATTCAACGCACTTTGGTGCGTACGTAAACCTCTCAGTGATGTTTCAAGTCCGTGAAACGTAGATGACATTATTCAATGCCGCCTTTCTATGCTTTAGAATCAAAAATCGATTGTTGTTTTTGGTAGCTGTTCTTCTGTTGGGCTTGCCCAGGGCGTCTGTAGTTTCCTGTAGGTTTCTTCGGCTCCATCAACGACAGCGACGCATTGACAAACTGTAACGATTGTCTCGTCAACTCATTGTTCAACTCATTTTGTTCTTGGAGCTGTTGAATGGTAACCTTCAATTTTTCCTGAACCGCAATTAATTGTTCTTGATCTTCCTCATCAAAGAAACGTAAAAGCTGAGCAAGTGCTGGGTTTTCATCAGCCACGATTCCGTTGCGGTTCAACAGTAGCTCTACTTCTCTTACCCGATTATCTTCTAACGATTCTATTCGCTGAATGCATTGGGTTTCAAGACTCAGCAAATGATCCAACGATTTAATGTCATTCTTTTTGAGCGTTTCTGTCTTCTGAACCGACAAGTCCAAAAGCTTTTCGTGCTGTATATGTATATCGGACAAAAGTCCGACCATTTGTTTTGCTGTCATTTCATTCACCCTCAGCTTTTCGTCCAAAAGTCATAAAACTTTTTCGCAACCTTGGCAGCGTCCACCTGATAATTTCCGGATTGAACTT
This sequence comes from Pseudalkalibacillus sp. Hm43, assembly GCF_051842935.1. Taxonomy (GTDB): domain Bacteria; phylum Bacillota; class Bacilli; order Bacillales; family Fictibacillaceae; genus Pseudalkalibacillus. The sequence continues at coordinate 2,746,165 of NZ_JBPXRR010000001.1, forward strand.
CGTTTTTCAGATGTTCGATCTTTTCCATACGCTCTGTTGATGCCTTTCCGCTCTTCTGCATTTCAAGTGCCTTTTTTGAAATTTCCAGTTGATCTTGCTTCATTTGTTGTGGCTGCTGTTGAGTTTGTTTATTGAGCTGGTGTTTGTATGGGTTGTTTGAGATGTTTCCATTTCGATTGATCTTCAATGGAATTTCCTCCTTACTCCACCTTTGGATTATTTTTCTGTATAGTAAGTTATTCGTTCATTCACTTGTTGTTTTTGTACAAAACGGTCATGTGTTTCCAATTCTTTTTTCAATTGGTTGTGGCAATCATCGCACGTTCGTCCTGTACTAATCTGCTTACCGCAACTGTCACATGGGAATGTAAGATTGGGAAATTGACTTGCCCGAAGGCGTCCTTCTCTTACAAACCGGATAATCGTCTTTTCAGGAACTCCTGTGGCTTGTGAAACCTCTATTATAGAAGCTTCCCGATTCGCTTTTTTGCGAATGAATTTATAAACCGTTTCAAACATTTTCTCTTCTTCCTGATAACACACATCACAGACGGATCGCACCACTTTCGCGAATAAGCGACCACATTGTGCGCAATTGGCTAATTCCGCCATAACAGTCTCTCCTTTACATACCTACTCCGTATTCTTTATCTAATGTCTATATCGGAAGTTTAAATGAAAAGTTTAACTTTTAGACATGTTTGGTAGGAATTACCCTCTTGCTAATGTAAAAGAAGAGACTGTTCGGGCCCCATGGTCTAGTAAAATCTTACCCGCTGCTTCAACAGTGGATCCGGTCGTGTAAATGTCGTCGACTAAGGTGACATCTTTTCCGTGTATTTTGGCTACAAAATTAGAGTCAAACACAAAAACCGTCTGGATACTAAGACGATCTGTACGTCCCTTTTTACTTTGCTTTTCTTCATGAAGCGGTCTTGTTAAACAGCTGACAACTTCTTTTCCAAACAGGTTAGCGATTCCTTCTGCTTGATTGAATCCCCGTTCGTACTGTCTTTGTTCACTTAAAGGGATTGGTACAAACAAGGACTTCGGAAACTCTTTTCTACCCAACTGGCGAAACTCATCTTTAAATGCTTTAATAAGCTCTACATCTCCACGATATTTGTACTTCGCAATGACTTCCTTTGCAAATTCGTTATATATAAGCAATGAACGATTCTTTGTGATAAAACTCCCTTGTTGTTCCCATTTTACACAATCCGAGCATTTATCTCCATGACGATATTTCTCAGGAAATAGCGAAAAAGAACGACCGCATTTTCGACAAATATCTCCGTGCAAAAACTCTAACTGCTGCGAACATGTATCACATAACAATGACGGACGCTCAATGCTAAAATACATTCGCCATCCAACCTGTGATTGAAAGGGCTGCAAACAATACAAGCACTTATTCACTATTCAAAGCTCTCTGATTATGATCCCGAATCGTCTTCCTAGCTGAAACCATCGCTTTTGATTTCCCGTAATGAAAGTAAACAACTTCGCCATATGGATCCTCAATACTCCGCCCGGCTCGACCTGCTATTTGGACCAACGCATTGGATGAGAAAACTTCATGTTCCGCTCCTAATATAGCCACATCAATTTCAGGTACCGTGACACCTCTTTCCAAAATGGTTGTCGTAATGAGCAACTCAATCTCTCCTTTCCGAAATTGATTTAGCTTCTTCAATCTTTCTGGATCTTCCGAATGGACAAACTCACAATTCAGTTCATTAAGTATGGAATGTACTTCTTTACCGAAATCTACAGTTGGCACAAACACTAGGCATTTTCGCTTCTGTTCGTATCGGGTGGCGATATACGCCATCACGTTAGCCGGCAATCTTCGCTTTTTCAATTTCTTGGACCAATTTCCACACCATTCAAATTTAGGTTCTGGTAATGGATAACCATGAAAACGCTTGGAGATATGAACAACTTCAAGGGAATTAAGTTTCAAACGTTGCAACATCGTTTTTGAGGGAGTAGCGGTTAGATAGACCTTTGCGGCCTTCTTTTTAGAGGCTTTTTCTACTGCAAATTGGAGTGTTTTGTCATATGAGAAAGGATAGGCATCAACTTCATCGACAATTATTAAGTCAAATGCTTCTTTATAGCGAAATAGTTGGTGCGTAGTAGATAGGATTAGTTGTGAGGTGTCTTTCATTTCGACATTTCCACCATATATAGCTTGTGTATTCACGAAAGGAAACGCTCTCTCAAATCGAGGAAGGAGTTCAGTCACGACATCCGTTCGCGGTGTTGCTAAACAAACTCGTTTACCTTGTCCAATCGCTCTTTTAATCCCCTCAAATAAGATTTCAGTCTTCCCTGCTCCGCAAACCGCCCATATCAACAGGTCCTGAGGATGATCAACTACTTCTGTAATTCTCCGAGATGCTGATTGCTGAAGTTCCGAAAGCTGACCATCCCACTTTAAGTCAGATGGGTTGCTCCACATAACTTCAGGTCCACTCCATCTCAAAAGTGGTGTACACTGACTGACTCTTCTCATCATGATGCAATTTCGACAATACATACATTCTTCCTTACAACGAAAACAGTCGAAAGAAGCAAATAAATCTTGTTCGCGATTTCCACACCTTGCACAACGATATTTCTGATTTTCGTCTATAATTCCTTTTTCATACGAAATATGACCACTCAAATAATGTTCTTGGATTTTTTCAATAGGAAATGAGAGTTCATCAAGTAGGAGATGTTTTCCGAATAAGCATTGTTGGAGCTGAGGATTGAAATGAAATGTAGGATTGAGTGGTAAATGAGGTAGTTCGTTCAATGTTCCAATTGATTGTAGAGGATATACCGTTGACTTTACGAGAGGTTCAGGACACAAAATCGTTCCTTGTTCAGAAGAAATGGTGGCAAAACGCATCAGCTTTGCCACCTGTTCATTATTCTTTGATCCATGTAAGACCGATACTTCCTTCACCGAGATGAGTTCCAATGACAGGACCGAAATAAGATATAATAATTTCAGAATTCGGATAGTCCTTCTGTAATTCATCGGCGTACTCTTTAGCTTCCTCTTCACGATTTGCGTGAATGACGGAAATGGTTGCCTTGTCTTCAGGCTTAACATCTTCATGAATAAGTTCAAACAAACGTTTGATTGCTTTTTTACGCGTGCGGATTTTTTCATAAGGAACAATTTTCTTATCGACAAAACGTAAGACTGGCTTCACTTGTAAAAGGTTTCCTACAAAAAACTGCGCACTATTCAATCGACCACCACGGTGTAAGTGACTCAAATCATCAACCATAAAATAAGCTGGAATACCTTTTGCGCGAATCACCGTCAAACGCGAAAAAATGACCTTTGCGGCTTGCCCTTGCTGTGCCATTTTAGCTGCTTCCAAAACAAAAAATCCTTGCGGCATACAACTGATCTCGGAGTCGAAAATATGGACATCGATGTTATCCACCATGGTCTCAGCAGACTGTGCACTTTGGAAAGTTCCGCTGATTTCACTAGATAACGTAATGACGATGACATCCGTATACCCTTCTTCAGCAAGCTTCTCGTATAAATCCGCAAAAAGCCCGACTGCAGGTTGAGATGTCTTAGGTAACTTTCCGCCCTCTCGCACCTGTTGATAAAAATCTTCTGCGCTGATTTCCTTTTCTTCCTGATACGATTCATTTTCAAAGATGACGTTCAACGGAACCATCTTGATATCGTATTGATCCCGGAGCGACTTCGGTAAGTACGAAGTGCTGTCTGTAACTATCGCAACTTTATGCATACCATGATCCTTTCTATTATTTTTCCCCTCTTTTATGTATTTGACTTCTAAGGGGGAATTACCTTCTCTATTTTACTTGAAACTCTCTAAAAATGCTTCAACCGAAACAAATGACCAATGAAACGCACTCATCCAAGAATTTACGCAATCAAAAAGACCTTCCACTCTCCGCAGAAGGTCCTCACACATCTCTTAATTCACTTTTACCCAACCGTTCTTGATCGCTTCAACAACTGCCTGGGTACGGTCGTTCACGTTCATCTTTTGCAGGATATTACTTACATGGTTTTTGACCGTTTTTTCACTGATATAAAGGGCTTCTCCAATCGAACGGTTACTCTTTCCATCCGCCAACATTTGAAGCACCTCACACTCACGTCGAGTTAAGATATGAAGTGGCTTACGGTATTCAACTTCCTTAAAGCCAACTTCTCCATTGCCTCCATTAGCTGATCCGTTGCCTTGTGTCTTGATTCGGCGGAATTCGCTGATCAAGTTTACGGTTACCTTCGGATGAAGGTATGCACCACCGTCAGCGACAACCTTAACTGCATCAATCAAAGCGTCTGCATCCATTTCCTTCAACAGGTAACCAGACGCACCCGTTTGCACAGCATGCGTAACATAAGCCTCATCATCATGGATCGATAGGATGATGACCTTGATGTCTGGGTATTTCTCCACAAGACGACGAGTAGCCTCTACACCATTGATGTTCGGCATGTTGATGTCCATCAAGACAACATCCGGTTGATGAGTTTCTATCAACTCGACCGCATCTTGTCCATCGTCACCTTCTGCTACAACTTCAAAATTCTCTTCCATATCCAAAATCCGTTTGACACCTTCACGGAATAGCTTATGGTCATCAATTAGTACGATTCTCGTCTTTACGGCGTTCATTTGTGTCATGTCCATGCCTCCTGCTCAGTTAATGGTATTTGTATAAAAATTAAAGTCCCTTTGCCTGGGTTCGTATCTATTTTCAAAGTCCCCTCTAAAAGATCGACTCGTTCCTTCATACCAATCAAGCCAAAGGATTGTTCTTTTTTCTCATCAGGATCAAAACCAATTCCATTATCTCTTACTAAAATGGATAAGTTCTGTTGGAATTCGACTTTCACCTGTATTTCATCGGCTTTTGCATGCTTACATGCATTTTGGACAGATTCTTGAATCAATCGGTATGTTGCTACTTCCATTTTAGAAGGAAGTCTGCGTTCATTACCAAAACTTCTTAGCTGAATGTTGATTCCGGTTGATTCAGACAGGTTCCTTAAATATTTCTCTAACGTTGGAACAAGTCCTAAGTCATCGAGTGCCATCGGCCTCAGGTCATAAATGATTCTTCGGACTTCAGTCAAGGCTTCTTTAACCATATGCCTTAGATCTTTTAGTTCGCTACGCGCCTCTTCGACACCTTTTTGCATGTATATTTTTTCAATTAGTTCAGATCTCAACAATACGTTTGCAAGCATTTGCGCCGGCCCATCGTGTATTTCGCGTGAGACTCGACCTCGTTCTTCCTCTTGTGCCTCGATGATTTGAAGCCCAAAATCCTGCTTGGCCTGAGCATCTTTTACCATTTCGCCGACTTTTCGTAAATCCGCGTCCAAGTAATTCAACACAACGCTGATCTGGCTTACCAATCGTTCTGCGCGTTCAATCGTTTCCTTTAAATTCAGAAGTCGCCGTTCAATATCATCTCTTCTCTGACGAAGAGCAGCTTCTTTTTGACGGGTAGAAATCAATTGAACCTGGTATTCACTTGCTGTTTCATACGCTTGTTTGATTTCTTGCTCTCCATAACGTTCAAAGTGCTTACTTACTTCAGCAAGCTTTGCACGAGATAGTCGAGACTTGGTTTCAAGGACATCGCCTTGTTGGATCACCTTTAACACTTGCTCTTTAATTTCTTTCAATTCACTTGTTAACTGTTCGAACTCTTGTCGAGATTGCTCGCCAATTTCAAAGATCTGTTCTTTACTCTCGGTAACAGTGGCAATCGTTTTATCCAAGATCGTATCGATACTTGTTGGATCAAACGTTTTTGTAGTCGTCATTCCTATGCCTCCAATACTACTGTACCGAACATTTAGTAGTAGGTACTAGGTCCTTCTTTCCTAATTATCCCATAATCTATGCCAATATTTTCCCCATTCGATATACGTTTCGAACTCACCTAAGGATTTATGACTTTATTACTCAATTTTTTTGTAAAATTTGATGGGATAATGGTCCAGATATATAATAAGTAATGTTATTGAATATATCTGGAGGTATTTATGCTCTCATCATATTATACCGTAAAAACGTACGGAGAACACGAACAAATCATACAAAAGTCTAGATTCATCGGCTATGTCCAAAGGGTTGAAACGGAAGAGGAAGCCCAACATTTCATTCAAGAAATCAAGAAAAAGCACCATGGTGCGAATCATAACTGTTCAGCCTACCTCATAGGCGAAAATGATCAGATTCAAAAAGCCAATGATGACGGTGAACCAAGTGGTACTGCTGGAGTCCCGATATTAGAGGTCCTCAAAAAAAGAAAATTGAAAAATACTGTAGTAGTAATTACCCGCTACTTTGGTGGAATCAAACTCGGAGCAGGTGGATTAATACGTGCTTACGGCTCTTCTACATCTAAAGTACTAGATGCGACAGGAATTGTCGAAAAGGTGATGGTTAAGCAATTTTCCATCAAGATCGATTACACGTTATTAGGGAAAATCCAGAATGACATCAAGCAAACCAACTTTATACTGAATGACATTACTTATTTGGATAAGGTGGACTTAAACATTTATGTACGATTACAAGACGTTAAGGATTTCCATAACTGGATTACGAACATTACTATGGATGCTCACGAGCTTGATGAAAAAGAGGATCTTTATATTGAAATAGACGTTAAAGAATCTTCATGAAACAGGTTAAATTCGTCTGCCTTTACCTATACTAATAAACGACAAATATAGGTTAGGGCGATTATGATGATGAATTTTGACAGCTACGTTTTATATTTTTTAGGTTGCTTTTTAATCTCAGTCCTCTTGGTTCCAGTTGTTAGCCTAATTGCACATAAAATAAATGCAGTTGATAAACCGAATTGGAGAAAAGTCCATCGTAAAGCCATCCCTCGACTTGGGGGATTGGCTATCATACTATCCAATATGATCGGTTTTTTCTATTTGAAGATTTCTCTACCCAACTTAGGCATGATGACAATTGCTTTTTCAATTATCATCGCAATCGGTGTATTGGATGATGTCTTTCAATTGCCTGCAAAGATAAAGTTGATTGGGCAAGTTACAGCTGCATTCTTAGCTGTACATGCTGGAGTTCGAATTACATACATATCATTACCCTTTACAGACAATCGTTTGGAGTATGCAGGCATAATCGGCTACATACTAACGATTATTTGGATTGTAAGCATTACGAATTCCATCAATCTGGTCGATGGACTTGATGGGCTAGCAGCTGGAATATCATGTATCTCTCTATTTGTCATCATGATCATGGCGATCGAGAAAAACGATATGACCGTGTTTTTATGGTCATTGACATTGATTGCAGCAACTCTTGGCTTCCTTGTTTACAACATCAATCCCGCAAAAATCTTTTTGGGAGATACAGGGTCCTTATTTTTAGGATTTTCTATTGCTTTATTATCCGTTCTTGGCTTTTTCAAAAGTATCACGTTATTCAGCCTGGTTGTCCCGTTCATCATTCTTGGCGTACCCATTTTCGACACACTTTCGGCCATTATACGACGCATCCTCAACAACCAAAGCTTCTCAGAACCGGATAAATCCCACTTGCACCATAGACTTCTTGCAATGGGGTTCAGCCACAGGAATACAGTTTGGTTGATTTATTTGTTATCCGCTTTATTCGGATTAGCTGCCATCACTTTTTCAAGAGCTACCATCTGGTTATCCCTCATCATTGTCATCCTTCTCATTGTATCTGTGCAAATTGTTGGAGAAATCATTGAGCTTTATGGGAAACGGAGGACCCCTCTCATCAACGTATATCTTAAATTCCGTTCTATTTTTATCAAAAAATAAAACAGCCATCAGATGATGACTGTTTACTTGAACAAGTGTTTGTTTAATTGATCTTGAATCTCTTTAAGACTTTCTTCAGATGGAATGTAGAAATCAGATCCATTAATTTTTTCTGTTTTTCCATCGAATTTTAAAGAAGTGATATCTTCTTTATCAAATCCTTCGTATTGTTCACTCAAGTACAAGATGTCGCTTGCCTTGAGATTTGTTTTTATATTTTTGCCGAGATGTTTAATGACATTGTCCAATTTCAACACACCGCTTGGCGACTGAAGCTCTTCAACAGCGGCCTTAACAACCTGCTTTTGACGTTCGTTACGCCCAAGGTCCTGGAGAGGATCTTGCTTTCTCATCCTTACATAGGCAAGAGCTTCTTCTCCATCCAGCTCCATTGGTCCTTCTTCAAAGTATATACGGCGCTTATCACCAATATCACTTGTCTCAGAGAAGTCAAATGGTACATCAACGGTAATGCCATCCAGTTCATCTACGACTTTCTTGAATCCGAAGAAGTTCACTTTCATATAGTAATCCACAGGAATTTTCAGAAACTCCTCTACCGTTTCAACGGTCAATTCAGTACCACCAAATGCATGTGCATGATTGATTTTCGTAAGTCCTTCTCTACCAGGAACTTTCACCCGTGAATCACGTGGAATACTTAACATAGATGCAGTCTTATCATCAGGATCCAATGTTAAAAGTATCAGTGAATCTGTCCGCCCGTTTTTCCCACCAGTAGAGTAGTCTTCAATACCCATCAGTAAAATGGAAATTGGCTCTTCTCCAATCGTAACAGCTTCATCACGATACTTGGAATTGCGGTCCAATTCTTCATACGTGTCCTTCGAGGCCACATATGTTTGATATCCTATATATCCTCCATAGGTCAAAAAAATGAAACCTATGGCTAGAAGAACAATCATGACCCTTGATAGTGTTTTCCGTTTCGTTTTTTTCCTTTTGGATTGTTCCATGAAAACTTCCTCATTCCTTCTTTAAAAAGGCTAGATGTTACCAGCTGCTTTCTTTTGATAGTAAAGCAACGTTTTTTCGAGTCCTTCTTTCAACGAAACTTTCGGTTTCCAATTAATCAACTGTTCAGCTTTATCATTTGTAAGGTAGCTATGTCGGATGTCTCCAGGACGTTCGCCTTCATGTTTTTTCTCGAGAGAATCTCCAACTACTTCTTCAAATGTCTTCACTAAATCATTAAGAGAAACTTGTGTGTTCGTACTGATGTTTATTATATCATTACATGGGTGTTTACTCGCTAATAAATTTGCTTCAGCAATGTCACTTACGTAAATAAAATCGCGCGTATGCTCTCCATCACCGAAGATCGTCAAATCTTCACCTTTAATAATTTTATCGACAAAGATGGAAATGACCCCACCTTCTCCTTTAGGAATCTGTCCGATTCCATAAACGTTTGCATAACGGAGGATGCTGTATTGGATTCCGTGTAAATCCCCATAGATTTTTATATAATGTTCAGGTGTATGCTTAGAAGCACCATAGTAAGACATTGGGTCCACCTTATGCTTTTCATCAACACCGAGATAATCTGGTTCACCATATACCGCTGCAGATGAAGCATAAACAATTGCTGCATTGACTTCTTTACATGCTTCAAGCACATTGATTGTTCCTAAAATATTAATATGTGCATCAAATACTGGATTCTTCAAGGATGTCTGTACATCGATTTGTGCTGCATGATGGTTGATGACATCAGGTGTTTCCTTTTTAACGATATCAATGAAATCTGGTGTAGTAATATCTGCTTTATAGAATGTGACGGACTCTTTTAGATTTTCTTCTTTTCCAGTAGAAAGGTCATCCACAACCACTACTTCGTGTCCGTCCTCTAAATATTGTTCAACGATATTCATTCCAATGAATCCTGCTCCACCTGTTACTAACACTTTCATGACATAATTCCCCTCTCAACTATCCTTTGATGTTTTTTAAGACAGATGTAACTGCAACGTTGCCGACATACCAGGCTGAACGGATAGGTCCTATCTTTTCAAGATCACGGTATACTGTCCAGTTCTTCTTAATCATTTTGAATTTATTACTTGAAACCGACCCTTTTACTTTTCTGTACATGGCGAGTTCTTCTTGGATACCGTGGGCAACATAACCTCTTCTGAGAATAGAGAGCCAGAGCGCTAGATCTTGCCTTGCACGGATGTTTGGCATCTGCACTTTACCGGTCTCTTCAATGTTGACCATTACAGTCAAGCATCCGATCACCGTTCTTTTGAGCAAATCCCTATAGGACATTTCCTTAGGTATTTTAACGGTAATATCAGTCGGCGATCCTTCTTCATCCATAATTCGGTATTCTGTAAAAGAAAATACACTCTTGTTCTCTTCCATGAATCGCACTTGTTTTTCAAGCTTTTCTGGAAGCCATAAATCATCACTATCTAGAAAAGCGATGTATTTTCCGTCAGCCATATCAATGGCTGTGTTTCGCGCTACAGCTGCGCCGCTATTTTCAGAAAGCTGATGCAGTTTAATTCTAGAGTCTTTCTGCACATATTCTTCGATGACTTCGACAGAATTGTCGGGGGAGCAATCATCAACGATAATCATTTCCCAGTTTTTATAGGTTTGATTTAAAACAGAAGAGATCGTATCACCAATAAATTTTGATGATTTATATGATGGTGTTATGACACTGACTTTAGGTTCATTCACTTTTGTGATCCTCCAATTATTTAGACGATTATGAGTGGAAAAAGTTGCATCCTTTAGTTTCTCCGTATAGACATGGAACATTCAGTGTAAAATAAAGAAAAACTTATTCCTTTATTGCAAAGGAATAAGTTTTAGAGTAGTGCATTAAAGGATTATCTCGCTCCATCACCTGTGAAGACTACTTTTACTGTAGCCATCATGATTTTAAAATCGTTCCAGACACTCAAATTGTCAATGTATTTGAGGTCATATTCTAATTTTTCTTCTGGCGTAGCTTCATATCCGCCATTTACTTGTGCTAATCCAGTTAAACCTGGTTTCACATTCAAACGTTGATCAAATCCGTTAATTTCTTTGTTAAATTGTTCTACAAACACCGGACGTTCAGGTCGCGGTCCAACAATACTCATTTCACCTTTCAACACATTGATGAACTGCGGAAGCTCGTCAATTCGTGTTTTTCGGATAAAGGCACCAATTTTAGTTACTCGTGGATCATTTTTGGAAGCCCATTGAGGTCCATTTTTTTCTGCATCATTGCGCATCGATCTCAGTTTAATCACCTTAAATGTTCGACCATTTAAACCTACACGCTCCTGTTTGAAAATCGCTGATCCAGGAGATTCAATTTTAATAGCTAACATGGTAAATAGAATGATAGGTGCACATAATGCTAATGCAACGATGGAAAACATGACATCTAAAATTCGTTTCATATATAAAACATTTGCATTTTGATATTTTAATGAAGTATGTTGGCTCATAGAACTTTCTTGATAGCGATTAAAAGCCATGCAATTCACCTCAGCTAATTTTAGAAAAAAGTCAACTTATATAGTACATCACTAAGTTATAATACCACATCGCCAAAAAAAGTCAAAACAAATTTTCATTGGACTACTATTCTATTATTTAACCGATTTACAGACGAATGAAACCATAAATCTACAACAAAACCACTTTCAAGCACCAGAATATTCGCTATAAATCGATCATTTATGTACTTATAACATATAAACAATAATTTTTATCCATAGCTTCAGCCATCCGATAACAGACGTCCATAAGATCAATCCCAGGGTCACTCCCCAGAATAGAGCTATCGCAATCCCTCCTTCTTTTTTCAAAGTATCATCCCCTAGAAATCGTAATAATTAATTATTATAACTTAAAATCTACTTTTCGATAATTGTTTTGACCAAAAAAGATAGGAGTAGTATCAATACCACCCCTATCTAATAAATCTATTCTCATATTTAATTCAAGATAAGGCTTTCAACCTCTGAAACGACTTGATCACTAACCGCACCTGGTCCACCCAAAATATAGGTATCCGGTACATTATTAAATGTTTTCAAGTAATTTTGAACCGGTGCTGGAACCTGGTCTTTGTAAGTCAGGATGACAGGGGCATCTACAGCAGCGGCATATGCGGAAGCTGGTAATGCATCAATGAATACATTCCCTTGTGCAAAGAACAGTTGAGACACACGGTAATTCATTTTTTCTGCAATTTCAATACTTGTGGCATATCGATCAGGACCAGATACTCGCTCCACCTGGTTCACGATGGAATCAATATATTTCTCCAAATTAGTTGATATTCTTGATTTACCACCAATAATCGTAACTTTATTGACTTTATTGTTCTTCAAGAAGGTTTCAACATCTTCAGGTAAATTGTTAGGATTCGTATACAAGATCGGAATCTGATTACTAGCTGCGTGAGAAGCAATCGATAACGCATCTGGTGAGGATTCGTCACCTGTTGTCAAAATGACTTCAGTCGTGTTGTTGATTTGTTCAGCAACTTCAATCGCAGTTGCAAAACGATCCGTTCCTGAAATTCGATTCACTTGAGCATTTGGATAAGCTTTTTCAAGCTCCGCTTTCACCTTGTCAGATATCGCACTTGTGCCACCTAGTAAGAAGATTTTTTTAGGACTCAACCTCTGAATTTCGTCTCTAACATTGTCTGGAATTTTGTTCGTATACGTAAGAAGCAATGGAGAGTCATACTTCTTGGCTAAAACACTTCCTGTCAAAGAGTCAATTGACAAGTCTCCGCGTCCCAACACAACAGCCTCTGATTTGTTTTCCCAAGCATGTTGAGAAATTGCGACACTTGTCCCATAACGGTCTTGACCTTTCAATCTACTAAAGTAATCTTCTTTATTAATTTCACGTACAAGTTTCGTTCCAGGATAGTAGAAATCAAGGATTTCATTATAATGTTTACCATCTTTGGACATTTGATAAGCACCGTATTGGCTCATCCCGATTCCATGACCGAACCCTGAACCTTTGACGATGAATTCACCGTTCACTTGCTCCACATTTTTAATGACTGGACTTCTCATCGTCGAAGTACCGATCATAAAACGAATATTGTAGGAAGTATCCTCTATCGTCTTTTTATAAGTCTTTATCTTGCCATCTTCCATGACATAATCCGTTGGAGTTTTAACAAAGTATTCAAATGTGAAAGTACCATTCAGTACATCATTTGCATTGCTTGGAGGGCTATCAAATGACATAGAATTAAATCTAACAACTTTGATTTCATTGTATTTTGAAATAGTCCCTTTGGATTGCAATCGACTAATGATACTATCCGTAATCGAGCGATCGACTTCATATGTATCATCCCACCACGAATCCGGCTTACTCAAATCCAATTTAGAAGTGTCGATCTGTTCTTTGTTTAAGGTAAATGACCAATCAGAATATGGCGAAATCTTTGCATCATAAGGATCTTTTTTCGTGTCAAAGTATGGGAGATTGGTTGTACCCCATGAGTTTTTATTTGTAAGAGTGCTTCCCCCATTTGAGGAGGAATAGAGTGCATTCACATATTCATTTCCATACTTCAATACTTTACCTTGTGTTTCCATAACAGCATCTGAAGTACTCAACCACCAGTCATACCCTCTATACACCTGGTGACTCTGTCCATCATCAATCGTTGTGGCGTTTCTTCTTAACACATATGTACGAGCTGCAACTGCTTGTGCTTTCAATGCTTCCATCCCACTATAGTAACCCCATGATTGAGGCATTTCACTTGGAACGACACCCTTCAGATAACTGACTAGATCAACCGTGTTGATTGGTCTGACATAACCATTTTCATTAATGAACTTTACAGCGCCAATGTATTCCATGTTCTCAAGAAGGACTTGACTATCTATAGAACCTTTAATGGTAGGTTTGAGAACAATTTCTGAAGCTTCCATCAATTTTTTACCGGAATTGAATAACGTTACTTTTGAACCTAATGCTGCGACAGAGTACCTTTCTCCCGGTACTAATTTCACAGATGAATTTTCAACCTGATAAGATCCGACAACATTGAAGTGAACATCCACTTGATTTCCAATATAGTTTACTAGACGGACATTTATATCTTTAGAAAAAGCCAGAGCAGACGAACTGAATGGAACAATGGCCATAATACAAGCCAATAGTATTGTTAATAAGGCACGCAATTTCTTGTTTCCCCCTTAAAAGTTTTAAATAAAATGATTACGATTTTTAACCCCTGCAAAGTTTGACAGAACCCCCCTTTTAAAGTCGAATCATGTTTAGTTTTGTTAATTTCAGGTTACCATATGTAATTTTGGAATAGTAGGTAATAAAATACTATATTGGTAATGAAATAATGTTAGTGAAGATTCACTTATCTAATATATCGACATTCCTCGTAAGAATCTTAATACACGAATATTAAAGATCTGAGAGAATATATATTAAAGGACTTATGGACTACCCATTACTTTAATTGGTATTTGGAAATATCTTATGAAATAAAAAATACGACCTGGAAAATCACCTTTTCCAGAGTCGCATTCCTCATCATCTCATTAAATTATCCTTGGACTAACGTCCTACCGATTGAGTCATAGTAGTAACCATGTTGGTCCATCTCTTCTAATTTAAAGATATTGCGTCCATCAATGATAACAGGTTGTTTTAATAGTTGTTTCGCTTTCTCTAAATCCAATTGTTTAATCTCATCCCACTCTGTAAGAATAGCGATGCAGTCTGCACCTTCGATTGCCACATACATATCGTCGACCGTTTTCAGACCATCAATCTCTTTCTTAGCATTTTCAGCAGCGATTGGATCAAATGCGACGACCTCGGCACCCAGCTTTTGAAGTTCAGGGATAACAGTTAAGGATGGCGCTTCCCTCATATCATCTGTATTTGGTTTAAAGGCTAAACCTAATACAGCGATTTTCTTATTAGATAGATCTCCATCAAATGCTTTTTTCAACTTATCAATCATTCTTAATCTTTGCTTCTTATTGATATCTTCTACAGCTTTCAAAATATCAAGTGAAACATCTTGGGAATCAGCGATATTAATCAGAGCACTGACATCTTTAGGGAAACAAGATCCACCATAGCCAATACCCGCGTTTAAGAATTGTGGTCCAATACGGCTATCTGCACCCATCCCTTTAGCTATCAGATCTACATTGGCGTTGAATTTTTCGGAAAGATTTGCGATGTCATTCATAAAGCTGATCTTCGTAGCTAAAAATGCGTTTGAAGCATATTTAATAATTTCAGCCGTTTCAACATCAGAAGCAATGATGTTGGATGTAAAAGGTTCATGTAATTTCTTCAAAAGCCTCTCAGCCTTTTCAGACTCAACACCAATTACAGCTCTTTCCATCTCCATAGTATCCTTAACAGCTGAGCCTTCTCTTAGGAACTCTGGATTGGAAGCGACATCGAATTCAAAATGGCCATCAGACGTTTCTTGAATAATCCTTTTAATCATGCTACCCGTGCCTACTGGAACCGTACTTTTCGTCACTATAACTTTATAGCCGTTTAAGTTCTCTCCAATTGATTTTGCTACATTCTTAACAAATCTAAGATCGGCTTCACCATTCTCTTTTGGAGGAGTTCCAACAGCAATTATGACAACATCAGCGGCTTCCATACCTTCTTGCAAATCCGTTGTAAACTTCAAGCGTCCTTCTGCACTGTTTTTTTGGACCAGTTCTTTTAAACCAGGTTCATAGATGGGAATAATGCTTTGTTTCAGCTTTTCTATCTTATCTGCATCTAAATCTACACAAGTAACATGATTTCCCACTTCACTAAAACACGTTCCAGACACAAGTCCAACATATCCTGTACCTATCACACAAATATTCAATGTACTTTCTCCTTTTAGCATTATCGGTCTTTTACAATTTCCTTCAACCACTGAAGTAACGGTTCTCCAAGATCACCACGTTGAAGTGCCAGTTCAACTGTAGCTTGTACAAACCCGTATTTATCTCCAATATCATATCTTCTACCTTCAAAGAGATAGGCGAAAATTCCTTGATCCATATTTAATTTCCGAAGTGCATCTGTCAATTGAATTTCGTTGCCTGCACCTGGCTCAAGATGTTCTAAGATATCGAGAATTTCTGGTGTAAGAATATAGCGTCCCATAATTGCAAGATTTGACGGCGCTTCTTCAATACTCGGTTTTTCAACCAAGTCATTGATCTCATATACCCGGTTGGTGTTATTAGGTGTATCCTTAGCGTCCACAATTCCATATTTGGAAACGTCCTCAGTTGTTACCTCTTGGACTCCGATGATAGAAGACTGTCTTTTCTCAAACTCATCAATCATTTGATGAAGACATGGTTCTTCTGAAACTACAATGTCATCACCAAGCATGACTGCAAATGGATCATTCCCTATAAATTTACGGGCACACCATATCGCATGACCGAGCCCTTTAGGCTCTTTCTGTCTAATATAGTGTATATCGGCCATGTCCGAGATTTTTTGTATTTTAGCTAATTCCGTGGTTTTACCTTTCTTTTCGAGGGATTCTTCTAATTCGAATGATTTATCGAAGTGGTCTTCAATCGCTCTTTTTCCACGACCAGTAACAATTATTATATCCTCAATGCCCGAAGATATAGCTTCTTCCACAATATATTGAATTGTAGGAGTATCTACAATGGGCAGCATTTCTTTCGGCTGCGCTTTGGTTGCTGGTAGAAAACGAGTACCAAGACCTGCTGCTGGAATTACTGCTTTTTTTACTCTCATTAACATTCCTCCTAAATCCATCTCTTAGAGTATCTTTTCAAAATTATTAGTTCTTTAGTATTCCATTTTGTTTGAACTTAATTACTCTTAAATAAGTGGCTTTATTCCTTTATACCCAAATTACGATCCTCATAAAAACATCATTCGTACAGAACAACGCAAGTATGACAGTATTGAATAATCCACTTTTATATTAACAGAGGTTGTTCATTTTAGATAATCATAACGATTTTAGAAATACGTAAACCCCACTCTAAAGCGGGGTTCTCAATCAAGATTTATCAAAAGGGTCAGCTAAAGTCAAAATCACTTCAACCACTCGTTCTTCCTCAGTAACAATTGAAATAGAGTATTCCCCCATCTTTTTATCTTTAAAATCATATCGTTCTTCCATTTCCTCTATAGGGAGATCGACAGGGATCACAATCTCTGTTAATAACTCTTTGCTTTCTTCATCTTCTTGCGTAAAACCAAGATAAGCATTATAGGCTGTATAATAATAATACTGTTTGACCATGCCACTACCTGCTGTAACTGTATTTGGTAACTCAAACCTGTTAATCAAGTCATCTTTACTAAATCCGAGAGGGAACGGCATTCCTTCTAGAAGCCCGACTTGTGCATACTGCATGAATTCTTTTGATAAAACCTTCTTATTGTTTAAACCTAGATCCACATCAAGGGTCAAGTACTTCGATAAGACCATCAACTCATCATCCGTAAATAAATCGTCTTCTTCAACACCTGGTTCAATAATTTGATGAAATGGTACGTCTTCTGTTCCAAGGAAAACACTTTCCACTCTATCCTGATTAAACTTCAATACGACTTTCTGTTTATCATCGTCTTCTTCTTTCTCTACGCTAAAGTAGATATATGAAGTATCCTCAGGGTTGTCTTCACCAAAGCCAAAAACAAATTCATGTAAATCATATTCCGAGAATTCAGCCATAACATCTTCTTTTGTCATATTCAGTGCAGTTTCATCAAGAATCTCAAATTCTGGATTGGTTGTGGATATGAAATGAGACTTTTTATATGGATTTAAATAAACCCTTAGTTCATGTTTAGGGAATTCATAATAAAGTTCTTCCTCTTCAACGGTTCCTTCAACAGCTTTATTAATATTATGAATGTCTTCCCCTATGCCAAAGCCGAATAACTTCAACTCATTTCCGATTGAATGATATTCTTTTGTATCAATTTCTTTCGTTTTCAAGGGCAAGATACAACCTGATAAGGTTAAACTTGTTACCAATATGACTGTGAGTAGAAATTTGCGCTTCAAATTGTTCACTCCATTACATTTCCTTTTCCTTGTCAGTAACCTCGCCTATTTTCGTCAGCAAGAATACAATTAATAGAACGCCCCAAAACCTAGGGGTGACAAAATCACTTCGATATAAAGATGTGACCAATAAGTGCATCAATTCTAAGAATGCAATTAAGAAATAGATGTTTCTTCTCACTCTTTTCAACAGGTTGAAAAAGAGATAACCTGCAGCAGCCATGATCAACGTAAACCCGATGATTCCATGTTCAAAAAGCAGGTCAATATACATATTGTTCGAAGAGACATTTAATCTGGATCCATCTTTCGGTAATATTTTCGTCTCTGATATGAACTCGAAAGCACCTGGACCATATCCAAATAATGCAGAGATGACAGAGTGATCAAATAACCAAAATAACGGCATCAAATACATGTAAATCCTACTGGAATGTTCAGGGTCAAACAGATTTTCCCGATTAAGGATCGGACTGAAAAACTTGGCGAATAGTTCGGGTTTCACAAGAATTGCAACAGCGACTGCAGCTACTGATAACCCTAAGAACATCCATATGTATTTCTTCGGTACTTTTGGGTGGAAAAGAATAAACAAAAATAATATCCCGAACATAATAAGCAAATTGAAATAAACTGCAACCGAGAAAGAAAAGATGAGTACAATCAATGCCGGTATCAATATAGCGATTACATAAATCCACTTTCTTTTGAATAATAAGTATCCAACAATCACCATATCAATGATAATCGGACCTAAATAACTTGGCTCATCCGCAAAAGAGGTAAGTCGGAAATCGAATAAAGTTAGTCCACCGACACTATGAACAAAGGATCGAGTCTCAATGTTCAAAAATGGAACGTTGAATAAAAAATACAAGAGCTGCCAAATCCCAATCGCCGTAATTAACAAAATGGAGATAGGATATACGTTGACGATCTTTTTGATTTTACTCAAATCAAGTTTAGAAAGGGTTTTATAACCAAAGTAGGTCATCCCGATAAAAGCGATGTAATATAACATCCTGGTGATCAAGGATTTTTTCAAATAAGAGACAAACTCCACACTATTTACCACGCTCGCAGTGAACAGAGCTGAAAAAATAGAAAGTATGATGGATAAGACAAATGCATAAATGAAGTATTTCATATATCGGTCAGCTATAGATATATATAAACCTTGCTCCTTCAATCCATATAAGACGTGATATACGATAAATAAACCTGCCATTCCTAATGTCAATACAGCAGGTGTTGGAATTGGCAGCATATGAATATATGGGTAGGAAGTTGTAAATTGAACCAATCCTAGGTAGATACAAAACGTAACAATAATAGTTGTTAGAAAGGGATTGCGTAAATGATCGAATTTAGAACGAAAGTTCATCAGCAGTAGTACTCCTTTAGTTGATTCTCAGCTTTATAATTCTATTTCGAAATGTAATAAATATCTTCTAAATAAAGTATGTCTTCTTGATCTTTCCATTCTGTCATGTAAATCAATTCTTCGTCTGGGTTGAAACGGTAGATCTTATTCTCCACTTCTGTCCGTTGAGATTTGAACTTCTTTGAATTGAGATCTTTCAAATGTGTAAACTCTTCTTTTGTCACCTTATGATCGTCACTTAGAAGGTGCTGAAATTCATTCCAGTTCATTTGCGTTATGTTGTTTCTCATATATAAATCCGCTTCAACTAGATTTCTGGATTTCAAAGGTTCTTGCCCACATCCAGAAAGTAATGCTATACAAAAAATCAAAGATAGTAAAATGAATGACCGCATAATAAACTCCTCGTACGAAATAATATGTAGATATATTAACCTTCGTATAAACATGAATTTTATGTCGAACTTATCTCCTATAAGTTCAATACAGAAAGAATACCAGATTTTCATGTATTTCTCTATAAGGAACAAATGAGAAATCTAACAATTTATTTAACCTTAGGATGGTTCAAAAGAATAATTTGATACCTATGTACAAATCTTCTTTCCATCAATAAAATATGTATGGAAAGTATTCTTTTAAAAGCTTTCATTTGCGGAAAGTTTGCATCATCAATTTTATGCTATAATACAGGTGATAAAGCCTTTATTCGTGAGGATGAACGTCATGATTAGTCTAATAGTACCTACACTAGGAACAAGAGAAGAAGAATTGAAAAGATTATTTGAGAGCCTAACTAACCAAACCTCACAAGAATATGAGGTAATTGTTGTCTCACAAGACAACCATGACATTGTTGAAGCGATTTTAAACCAGTTTTCTTTTTCTTCCAAACATGTGAAGATGCAGGAAAAAGGTTTATCTAAAGCAAGAAACGCAGGTTTGAAGCATGTCGAAGGTTCAATACTAACATTCTCAGATGATGATTGCTGGTATGAAAACAGTTGTTTCGAAGAAGTACAAACCTCCTTTAACAATACTAATTCAGATATCCTATGCTTTCAGATTTATGACCCGATTCAAAATGTCTACTATAAAGAATACCCTTCAGACAGCCAACAAACAGTACCGTTGAAGGGGTTATTCCGAAAATCATCGATTGAGATTTTTTTGTCTTTAGAGAAAGTAAAAATTGAGGATATCGCTTTTGATGAACAATTTGGATTAGGAGCAAAATATCCATCAGGTGAAGAGAACATCTTCCTTTTCAGCCTCTATAATAAAGGGTATAAAAAGATTTCCTACATTCCCAAAAAAATCATCTTTCATAAGAAACCGACGATGGAGTCGCGAATTAATCACAAAACGTTTATCGGAAAAGGGCCTATGTTCAAAGAACTTTTTAATACGCCTGTCGCTTTAGGCGTACTGACTCTTTTCTTCTTCAAGAAAGCGAACCACTTGGATAAACCGATTTACACGTATCTTCATTCCATAAAAGAAACATTCAAATATAAAAAATAGGAGTGAACCTTAGCTGGTTTCACTCCTTTTACTTGAAGTAATATCTTCGTACAACGTTCTCATCAACTCTGCATTTTGATTCCAACTATATTGTTGCTTGATGTGTTGCACACCTTGTTCTCCCATTTTCTTCCTTAAAGCAGGATCGATCATCAATTGTGTAATCTTTTTCGCTATTGCCTTTGGGTCTTTTGGAGGAACAATATAACCTGTCTTCCCATCCAATACAACCTCTGGCAATCCCCCAACATCAGAAGCGATTACAGGAACCCCACAAGCCTGAGCTTCGACGGCGGCTACACCAAAACTTTCAATAAGCGATGGTACAACAAAAATATCCATATCCGAGATGACTTGAGGCACTTGATCGTGCGGAACTTTACCAGTAAAGGTAATCGTATTCTCTAACCTATACTTTTTTGCGAGCCGTTTATAATACTCCAAGGATGGACCGTCTCCTACAATTTTCAAATGAAGGTTTGAAAATTCTTCAACAGTCAATTGGTTTTTAAGATACCTGAAGGCTTTAATCAAGTACTCAATCCCATATTTTTCTTCCATCCCTTTAACAATGCCAACCGTAACTGTTTTTCTATTTTCATTGTGATGATCTTTTGGCGAAAACCTTGTAGTATCCACACCAAAAGGAGTGATAACCAAAGGTTTATCTTGAACGTAATTCAACGTTTCATTCATTAAAGCATTACTTGTTGCACATATTACATCTGCCTGCTTTAATACATATCGAATAACGTTCCGGTTAATCAGATTACGTCGGGGGAAATCATAAATATCCGAACCCCATACTGAAACGACGAATGGTTTGAAATTTACTCGGGAACCAATAAGCCCATAACTTGATACATAATGGGCATGGAGTAAGTCGGGCTGTTCCTTATTAATAATCGACTGCAGCTGCCGTGCGGTGAATAGGTAAGAAAGCTTCCCGTTGAACTTCAATTCCAAATACTCTCTACGAACATTTTTCCAGTTGTGAGATGTATAATCTTTATGATTTTCCAGGCTGACATTAATCGTCTCTATTCCTAATTCTTCATAATAGTCCAACCATTTTATTGTATGTACGTTATTGGCAGGTGCCAGAATAATGATTTTCATGCTACCACTCTCTCAATGCCTTCATCAATCTTTCTCTATTTTATCACAACTTAGCCACTATTTAAGCTCTTGATTGAAATCAAATATGATATTGTAAATAATATTGGATTAAAGTAAAATTAATCAGTATGACATTTATAGACAAATGAGGAATTAGAATGCTTAAACATACATTGAATTACTTTCTAGCGAAAGGGTTGCCAGGCATCATCAATTTTGTTGCCATTGCCGTTTACACCCGTATGCTGGAACCAAAAGAATATGGTGAGTACGCGCTTGTTCTTGCGGCTGTTACGTTCGTCAATGCATCTCTCTTTCATTGGTTGAAGCTCGGCATGTTACGCTTTAGTGCGAGACACAATGATACGGAGAAAGAACAAATCACCTTTTTCAGTTCTATTATCGCAACGTTTTTATCTATGATCTTGCTTTCTGTATTACTAGGTACAACCGGTGGTTTTCTATTTATACAAGAGCCTCATTTAAGATATCTTTGGTTATTAGGACTAGCACTTTTATGTACATTAAGCGCATTCGAATTATTAACGGAATTCGTGAGAGCTGAATTACGATCTAAACTGTATGGTGTACTTACTCTGATTAAGGTAATTAGCTCACTAGCCTTTTCGTATCTATACATCAAATTAGGGCTTGGTGGGGATGCAATCATTCTCGGTCTGATTACAGGAACATCATTGGCTGCAATCTTCATTCTACCAAGATATATCCACCGATTGAAATTGAATACGATCGATCGTTCATTAATTAAGGAAGTCGTGATGTATGGACTGCCATTCATAGCAACTTTAAGTATGGAATATATCATACTTACTTCAGACCGTTTCCTTCTCAATCAGTTTGTAGGTACGAATGCGACAGGAATCTATGCTGTTTCCTATGATCTGTCTAAACAGATCCTTATGTTGATCATGATTATCGTCAACCTGGCGGCATATCCTTTAGTTGTTCGGGCTTTGGAAAAGGAAGGATTAGAAGCATGTCAAAATCAACTAAGACAAAACACGACGTTACTATTTATGATATCTTTACCGGCAGTCGCTGGTTTGATTATTCTAAGTCAACCTATCGTAGAAGTATTCCTAGGAGAGGCTTATCGTGAAAAAGGGCAAGTGATCTTCTCCTTAATCTCTATTGGTATCTTTATACAGGGAATTAAGATGTTCTATTTCGATTTAGCCTTCCAATTAGGGAAAAATACGAAACTTCAAATATGGCCAGTTCTAGTGGCTAGTATATTAAATGTTGTATTAAATCTATTCTTGATTCCTAAATACCAAATATATGGTGCTGCCTATTCGACCATTAGTGCTTACCTTGTATCACTTATCTTAAGCGCTTTAATAGGAAAGAAAATCTTTCCTTTGGTATTCCCTTGGCTGAACGTATTAAAGATTTTCATAGCCGTCTCTGCCATGAGCGCCATATTACTCTTTCTTGAATTTGAGAATTCGATTGTAACATTAATTGTTAAGAGTGCCATCGGGATCATTGTTTTCCTGATCTCAACGTATCTTCTGAAAATTGATGAAGTCATGATTGCCATATCAAAAGCAAAAAGGATCCTCGCCAAAAGGATATAAAAAAGGGATGAACTCGTCTTTAGAGTTCATCCTCTTTTTATGTATTAGAAAATTTGTTTTGATCCTAAGTAACGTGGTCCCCAATAGTATGGGCTGTTCACTTCACTTACTGTTACTCCATTAGACGAGCTGGAGTGTATGAATTTCCCATCCCCTAAATAAATGCCTGCGTGTGATGGACCTGACTTGTAGGTTTCAAAGAATACGACATCGCCGATTACTGGCTCTTTAACTTTCTTTCCTGCATTCCAAATATCACTAACTGTTCTAGGAATGTTCACACCGTTGTTATCGTACACATAGTTCAAAAATCCACTGCAATCAAATCCCGACGGGCTTGTCCCTCCCCATTTATATGGGACCCCTTTTTGAGCTTTTGCGGTAGAAATGATATCGTCGACATCGATCTTTAGTTCATTGATGACATGATGTGATACAGCGCTTGTACCACCTAGGACTGAGAACTTACTTAAACGGCTTGTCCGAACATCTTTACGAATTTCATAAGGAATTTCATTTTGTTCGACTAATAAAATCGGTGCATTTTGTTTCGCTGCTAATACTGAACCCGTTAAAGCATCAGCAAAGTTTTTACCAGTTGTAACGAATGCTTTGGTAGAAGACCCATAGAACTTATCGAAAACTTTCGAACCAGTATGGTACCGGCTGCTACCTGAAATTCGTTCTGGGCTCTTACCATTTAGTTGTGAAATGACGTTATTACTAATGACACTTGGACCGCCAACAACAATTGTGTCATTGATACCTTTTAACGCTGATTTCGTTTCACCAGGTAAACCATTTGTGTTGGTTAACAAGATTGGGTAACCGTTTCGTGCAGCATAAGATGATATGGATAAGCTATCTGGAAAGTTCCAACCGTAAACAATTACAGCTTTAGATGGATTCCCCATTTTAGATGCTATTTTAGCTGCTGTGTCATATCGACTGGTTCCACCGATACGTTCTACCGTACGTGATTTTCCACCTACTGTTTTCAGTGCTTTCTCAACGTTACCTGATACTGCACTGTTTCCGCCTAGAATGATGATTTTAGATGGATTCAACCGAGCAATTTCCTTCGCAGTTGTTCCACTTAGTTGATCTTTCCCCGTCAAAAGGATCGGTGCATTCATTCGATAAGCTAACGGTGCTCCTGCAAGTGCATCTGCGAACCCGTACCCTTCAGCGATTAAAACAGTGTTCGCTCCTTTTGGCCAACCTGTTTTGGAAATTTGAACAGCTGTTGAAAAACGATCAGAACCGTGAATTCGATCGACACTGTTTGGAGCTGCAGAAGCCTCATTCTGATGAACGATTAATGCAGTCACTACCAAAAATGACACGACAAAAAACCGTACTAAAGAAGTAAACTTTATCAACCTTTCTCCCCCTGTTCTTCTTTTCCCCTTATGACTTACTGAAGTAATGTATGGATGTCATGTAACTTGATCTCTAAAGAAAAATGTATAGATTATGTATCAATGGATAATTAATGTCGTCATAGAAGAATTTGTTAAGTATTAAAAACAACCTAGTTCTCATTATAAATGAAATGAAACAAAACTTACTTTACAATAACATTACAAATCTACAGCATTCTACAATAATTTTGTAACAAAAAAGCTATCGAGAGTCGTTCTCGATAGCTTTAGTTCAGTGAACTATTTAATTTGTTTCAACAGATTCTAATTGCGTTTCAACCTTGTAGCCATTATCACCCGTTACATTATAAATCTCCTTCACCATGCCAAATTCTGGAGCGTAATACATGGTGTGAATGGTTTCATTTTCGCCTTCCATAAATGTCCTTTGGACGACGATTGTGTCTTTAAATGTTTGAAATGGTGTCTTTGTTTCTACATTTTCTTCAATGATCTGCCAATCTGATTGATCACCTTTTCCGGTCTTACTTTCTGATAATAATATCTCGGTATTATCAATTGGCTTGAACGTGTCTAAAATATTTTCATCTTCATTAGAAGGATTACTCTGTTCATAGATTCTTTTAATTTCCGAAGAATCCCACTTCAAAACTTGCATGGTTTTCATATCCCCAAGGATTAAAAGCCGTTGGACATACTGACCATTCGTTGCAATGATTTTCTCTTTCAATGTGTATCCACCCGTCTGTTGGAATACTTTCAACATTCCGGTTGAAGGACGAAGATTCTTGACTCGACTTTCCTCTTTCGTTTCTTCTTTGTCCTTCTCAGAAGAATCCTGATCCTCTTGCTCCCCATTCTCTGAATCGGAAGTCTGTGTTTCTTCATCGGAAGCTGATTCATTTTCAGATGTGGTTTCTGTTTCTTCTTTTTTCTCTTCTGCGTTTTTTTCTTCTGTTTCTTGAGAAGAAGTAGGGCTACAACCAACAAGCAAAATCATGAGTAACCCTATTATTGTGATCAACTTTTTCATAGGTGTATCTTCTCCTCTTTAATATTAATAGACCTTGTTCCCAATCATTTGTATTTGTTGTGATGATACAACTCCACCTATTTGATAGATGTTTCGGACATCATTAGAGATTCCGTATTCTAGAAGAGCTGCTTTCACAAGCACATTTGAATTGTTACCGACTAAAACGATTGGTGAGCCAGTTTTAACTGATAATGCAGAAGCCGCTAATGCATCCGGGAATTTATCACCTGTTGAAACAATAAGGTCATCTGAGTTAAACATCGATTGGAATTCATTCAATACCGCTGCTAATGTTTCATAACGGTCTGTACCAGATAGACGTTTTACGTTAGATGAACCAACACTGTTTTTGATTTCATTCTCAACAGAAGAAGAAATAACACTGGATCCACCTACTAGGTAAACTTTCTTACCCTTTAGATACTGTAACGAGGTCTTTTCAATTTCATTATCTTTCGTCAATACAATCGCCATGTTATTTGCCGATGCAATTGGAGCTGCACTTAATGCATCAGGGAAATTCTGACCTGAAGCAACAAACACTTTATCAACATTCTTAAGTTCTTGATTAATCTTTATGTTGGTTTCGTAACGGTTTTTACCCCTGATACGTTGAACCTCTTTCACCATACCTTTAAGCTTGTTTTCAACAGATGGTTCAATCGCATTCGATCCACCCACGATGATCACTTTCTCTGCACCGAGTCTTTTAATTTCACTTTCTACAACAGATACCAATCGATCTGAATAGGTCAATAAAATCGGCGCATTATCTTTCATAGCTGCCATAGGACCTACAGACAGTGCATCAGCGAAATCATAAGCTGTCGTTAGGATGACTGTCTTTTCGGATTTGTTTGCTGCAAAACCATTTGGATATAGCTTCTTCGAAATTTCAACTGAGGTGTGGAATCGTTCTGCACCTTTCAGAACTTCCTGGTTCAACTCTTTTGTTGTTTTCTTCCCAGAAACATTCGTCCAAAGGATATCTCCTCTGTTTTTTCGCTGGATACTTACTTGTTTAGAGTATGATTTTGCAAAATTCAAGGCTGTTTCATACTCATAAAAATCTTTTACTAAGCTTCCATTACTATTTACGACTTGATATGTCTTGTCGATATAATTTGACCAAACAATTTCCTCATTTTTAACATGGACAACATTCACTTGCTTTCTTGCTTTTGCGTAATCAATCGCTTCAGATTCTGTAACGAATTTACTTAAGGTTCCGTTTGTCTCATGAACGACTGCAAATGCTTTTTCTATATTCGAGTACACTTTTGTTTCATTAAACTTGTCATACACATATACGTTTTGTTGACCTTTTGCGTAGTTAATCGCATCACTCTTAGACTTGTAAACTTTTAGCCTTTGATCATCTTTCGTGAATACTTCAAAAACATGATAGTACTCAACCACTGCATCTTTAATTGCTAATGCGCCTTTTAATCTATGGGAGTATGAACGAATTAAACTTTCCTCTTGAGGATTGGACATATAACCCATCTCGAGTAGCAAGGCAGGGACTTGTGCATTTCGAATCATATAGAATGCCTGGTTGTTTCGAATGCCTCTATCAACCATTCCTACTTTATTTACAACCGTAGGATGAACCGTATGTGCTAGTCTTTGACTTTCAGCCTCATAGCTTACTTGAATAGGATCTGGAGGATATTCCGGATCATATGCTTTACTCTTAGAGTAATAATAAGTTTCATGGCCGCGGGTATATATGTTATATGGATTGGCATTATGATGAATCGATAGCAAGATTGTTTGATCTCGGTTTGCTTTTGCAAAATCATTGGCAATCTTCATTCGATTCGCTAAATCAGTATGTAAAGGTTTACCGAAGTGCATGTCCCGATCTCGTGTCATGTAAACCTTGAAGCCTTCGTTCTCGAGTGCTGCACGTAATTCTTTAGCAATACTCAAGTTCGCATGTTCCTCATGGTAACCGGTTTGTGAACCTGAGTAACCAGTTGTGCCTGAATAGTCACCACCGTGTCCCGCGTCAATAATTACCGTCTTCTGGGCGTGCGTCAACATAGGAATTGCCATAAATACCGCAAATCCTATGAGGAAAGAGATATAAAGTTTTGCCTTCCCCATTCTGTTCCTCCTTAAAATTTTTAGTCTAGTAATATAATATTAATTCTAACTCCTAATTAGAGGAATTTCGACATACAATTTACCTATTTTCCATATTTTTAGTAAATAACCGACATATTTTTTTATTAGTACATTCATTTTTTCATTACGCTAAAATGTTATACATAAAAAAGAGACAGAACGTTTTCTGTCTCTTTTCTCGAATTATTTCTTTGACGCCCATTTAAACGATTGTAGATTCTCTATACCTGCCGTTTCCCTGATGATTCCAGAAAGATTCTCTTTTTGTAAATACGGTGTTCTGTGTTGATAGACTGGTATGACTCCTGCCTGCTCAACGATGAGAAGCTTCTCTGCGTTCTGCATATTCTTCCAACGATTTGCCGCTAACATGTCTTCCACTAAACCATCAAATTGGCTGTTAAGGTAATTGCCATAATTGTATGAACTCGTTGCAGTGAATACTTCAAGGAAGTTAGAAGGATCTCTGAAATCCGCTCCCCATCCAGTGAAATACAAATCAAAGTCACCATTCGACGCTTTATTCAAGAGTTCCGAAAAACTTGGTGCCACGACGTTCACTGTCAAACCAGGCAACTTGCTTTCCAAGTCTGCTTTCACAATTTGACCTGTATTTGTACCTTTTTCAGAAATGAGCAAATCAAGCTCCACAGTACTCATACCTAATTCCGTTTTAGCTTCAGACCATAATTGTTGAGCTTCAGAACTAGTCCCTAGGTCAAAAGACGGATACAAGTTTCTAAAATCGGTCGTTCCATTATAACTAAATTCTTTTGGTACCAAATACGTTGCTGGTTGATGTAATCCTCCAAAACCTTGATCAACCAATTTCTTTCGATCAACCGATGCAGAAAGAGCTTTTCGTAGTTTTGTATTCTGGAAGATTGCCCTGTTATGGTTGAGTTCAATAAACCATGTGATTGGCTCAAGTGTTGCCAAATATTCTGGCTTCGATTGAATTTCCTGATTGATTTCATCCAACACTGCTAGATCTAATTGATCCATATTAAATAGATTTACAGCTGTATTGGTATCCTTCGTAACTTGTACATGAATTTCGCTCAAATCGACATTCAAATGGTCCCAATACAACTCATTTTTTTTATATGTCCACTTACCATCCTTTTTCCATTCAGAAATGATGAATGGTCCATTATAGTAGGTATTGTTTTGTTCGCCTCCAAATTCCCTCCCCAAGTAGGTCCACCGTGGTTGTGGGAAATAGACTGGGTTTGCTGTGTTATAAGCAAAATAAGGAACGCTTCGTTCAAGTTCTACCTTCAATGTATGATCATCAATCGCTGAAACACCCAAATTCTCAGTCATTGCATACATTGGATCCTGCCAATCTTGAATAGCTTTTGCATTCTTAATATCATGCATCAAGTAAGAATAAACACTGTTTGTAAATGGATGAAGTGTATGCTCCCACGTCCTCACAAAATCTTCTGCCAATACTGGGCGATTATCAGACCATTTTGCATCCTTACGTAAATGGAAAATGAATTCCGTATAATCTTCATTTGCTTCATAGGTCTTTGCCACTCCTGGAAGCAGCTTGTGATCCGGTCCTATTCGGAACAACCCTTCCATAACATTGTTGATTGTTTCAAGTGAAGTTGAGTCGCTTGCAATTTTACTGTCAAGCGTCATATATGGGTCAAATGCATTCATTGTAACTGTGTGGTCTTCAACTTTCATTTCATTCGTCAAGTTGAGCCCTTCCATGACATTTGACTGAATCGCCTCCTTTCCACCAATTACAAAAACTTTCTGGTAGTTGGATTGAAGGAAGTTCTTGACATCCGTGACAGCTGAATCATTATCACTGATAATGATATGAGCGCCCAGTCTCGCCGCTAATCCCGCAGAAGCAACAGCATCTGGATAATCTTCCTTTTTACTGCTGGTCGATGTTCCTCTTACCATTAAAGCCCGCTCTGTTTTGTCGAGCGTCGAAAGTGCAGCCACATTCGTCAAATAACGGTTCTTCCCGGACTTTCTCGTTACTTTATAACCTTGTGCCTTCAATTTGTTTTCAAGTTTTTCACTCAAGACCCCTGTCCCGCCATATAAGGCAATCTCTTTAATAGACTTTGGCAGTTCAATTGGCAATGTGTCATGTGTTGCCAGATAAACAGGAACTCCGTTCAATGCAGCTTCAGAAGCAGCCGATACGGCATCAGCCACACGACTTCCATTGACGATCAAGGCTTTCGTACTGATGTGAGCATCTGCATGCGCATTGATCATCGCCGCTGTGTAATAACGATCTTTTTTACCTGCACGATGAACAGTGTATCCAAGATCCTTCAACTGGTTTTCAATCCCAAGGGATATCGCACTTGTCCCCCCTACAAGATAAACCTCATTTGCATTGAGACGAGCCATTTCATCTAATACCTCTTGACGAAGCTTCGTTGGAGAAGTCAAGAGGATCGGACCATCAATATAGCCGGCTAAATTAGACGCTGCAAGGGCATCGATTGGATTATCTGCACGTGCTAAAATGACATCCTGATTACCCCCGTGTAATCCTAATGGCCAACCCATTTTGGACATTTCGATCGCTGTTAAGATACGATCTTTTCCTGAAATCCGCTCATAGGAATCTGTAGCAGCATGACTTTGATGTACACCAATCATCATCATGATGGTCATTATTCCAATGAACCAGTACATTGTTCTTTTCATGTGTTTCCCCCCTTAAAGTTACAACTCTTATGTCGACGATTAAGAGGTACTTTTTTACTAAAATAGAAATATATTTCCTAATTGGGTCTAAAGACACAAAAAAAGATCTTCTCAAGTGAGCTTGAAAAGATCTCATAAACGTTTATTCAAATAAAATATCCTTGCTATATTGTTCTCCTGCCAACAGGTCATATTCCAAAAGTTTGTAGTCTTTTAGAAGCTGAGCTTGTTCTTCGCTAAGCTTTTTAATTGGCTGCCCATCTTTACCGATTTTAAGTGAGGCTTTCAACCCTGGAATTTCTTGCTTTATCTTCTCTAAGAACGAGTAGAACGGTGGTAAATCCATTCCTGCATACTGCATGACGGTAGGAGGAAGGAAAGCTGGACTTACCGTACCTAATTCCGTTTTGTTGATGGGATAATTCGCATATATGAACAATGGCGTCTCTGAATACTTCCGATTTGTAGTCTCAGGCGGCAGACCTTCTGTATAATTCGCGGCTTTATAGATGGCCTTATCGGTCCCTAAAATCGGCAAATGATCACCCCAGAAAACAACCATAGTCGGTTCTTCCAACGTATTCAGATAATCTACTAATTGTTGAGTTGCCTGATCACTGCGCTTAATGCCTTCTACGAAGACTTCTAATTCAGTTTTGTAGGCCTGAGATAGCCCTTCTACTTCTATCGTATTTTCATCGAACCTTCCTTCTAGATAAGGAAAATGATTTTGCATGGTCACAGCATGGATGAAGGCCGGACCTTTACTTTTTTCCAGTTCTTTAATGATCTCTTTTGTAACGGATTCATCTGAGATATAACTTCCGTCTTTTTCTGTGAATTCCATAGAATTCATATGAAGGAATGAGTCAAAACCAAACTTATCATATACTCTGTTACGCTTATAAAAAACCTTATTGTACGGATGAATGGCGACTGTAGAATATCCTTTGTCCTTTAATACACTCGCTAATGTAGGAAATGGATTCTGATGGTCAACCATATTTTGAAAAGGCGTAACGCCGGCTCTAACGAAGGACATGCTAAATCCAGTCAAGGCTTCAAATTCGACGTTAGCCGTTCCTCCTCCAAACATAGGTGAGAGAATCTTTCCAGAAGGATATTGCTGTTGAATTTTTCTTATATTCGGTAATGGGTCTTCACTTAAATTGATATTTTCAAATTCAGTCGGGTCCCAAAACGCTTCATTCATGATATAAATGATATTCGGATTTATTTCCTCTTCAGGGACATTGCGGCTATCATAACGAGCTTTT
Source organism: Pseudalkalibacillus sp. Hm43 (assembly GCF_051842935.1). Classification (GTDB taxonomy): domain Bacteria; phylum Bacillota; class Bacilli; order Bacillales; family Fictibacillaceae; genus Pseudalkalibacillus. Next base: position 2,778,242 of record NZ_JBPXRR010000001.1, read on the forward strand.
AAGTCTTCCGCTAGCTTCACAACATTTTTTTTATTATATCCATCGGGTTTTTCAAAATTATCCCCTTGTAAATTAGAGAGAAATGCAAACACAAATCCATTGTCACGATAATTGGAAAGCTGATTCCACCCAATCAGATCCAAACTTGTTGATTCCACAAAGTCTTTCATAAAGGTCTTTGGGTAAAACGTAAAGGAGTAGATCATAAATAATACTACAGGTACTACGATCAGACGCTTCCACCATTTTATTGTCATTTTCGGGAATGAACGAAGTGCCAGTACGAATAGGGCAATCAAACCGATTAAGATGATGATCGTCCAGATGGACAGATAACTCATAACCATTGGCAGGACTTCTTTCATATGCCCTATTTGTGAAAAATCGGATGGAAATAAAGGCTCGATCCGGAACTTCAGCTTATTGTAATGGGTATAGCCTAATGTGATACCAATCAGCAGGAATATGATTGTGGAAGTGAATGGATTTCCGATAACCAAATAGATTAGTAAAGCAAAAAAGAATACATAAAAGGAACCCATCAAAAACAACTTGGAATTCAATTGGATCCAATCGATCGTTCGATCTAAATTGAACAGCTTTTGTGATAATTGAAAGAATAGATTCACTAGCAGTGATGATCCTATTAACAGGATGGATGTCGTTAATAGTTTTCCATACCATTGATTAAAGAAATCGGACTGATTGATATGATCAATCATTTTAATCTGAAATTTATATGTGCATAGGAGAACCCCAAAAGAGGTCCCAAGATACATTAGTGATGCTTTTGTATTCATTTGAGTCCAATCAATCATTTGATCGACATCAAACATGAATACGAATAACTGTACAAGCGTATATAAAGCAATTGCGAATATAAAATTCACAATACCCAACACTGCCCATCTACTAAAAGACTTTTTAAACAACATACAAAACAACCCTTTACTTTTATTACAATACAAGTATCTATTATATTACAAATGTAAAGGGAATGTAAATTTAAGTATTTCTACTAAACAAACGTTTGTTTAAATTGAAAATTCCTTATTAATCATACAAAAAATGCCCTCAATCAAACGTTTGATTGAGGAGCATGTCGAAACTTGGTACAAAGCTAATTCGAACGGTTCAACTATAAAACACCTATTCAATTCAACAAATTTACTCTATTGAGATTAAATCGTTTAAATTTCTTTTCCCACAACTATTCTAAAACCACACAAAATGAACAATCGTTACAGAAGCAATCATGACTAAGGCACTTAATGGCGCCCCGATTTTCACATAATCCTTGAATTTATATCCCCCTGGTCCATATACAATCAGGTTGGTTTGATAACCAATCGGCGTAATAAAGCTAGCTGACGCTGCAATAGAAATAATGACTGCAAACCCCATATAGGAAACATCTAATGAATTTGCTAATTCGAGACCAATCGGAAGCATTAAGACCGCGGCTGCACTATTTGTAATCAATTCGGTGAAAATGTTCGTTAGGATATACATAAATAGCAGAATGACAAATACTCCCAATGATTCTCCCAGTGAAAGTAATCCTTTCGCCATCCACGCGGCAAGTCCGCTCTTCGTCATTGCTGCACCGACCCCGAAAGCGCTCGCAATCAATAGGAGCACATCAAACTGGATATATTTCTTTGCTTCCTCTGGAGTAATCATTTTGGTTACAATCAAGATTAATACAGCTAATGCCATCGCTTTGAACATACTGAGCCACCCAAACGTCACCGTTAGGATCATGGTGATCAACAACCCGATGGCCAACCAGCCTTTTTTACTATCCTCATGGAATTTTGTTGGAGTATCCATTGATGAAACAACATAAAAATCGCTTGATTGTTGATACTTACGGACAAAATCGGATCCAGTCAACAACAACAAAGTATCTCCTGGGCGGAGTACAATATCCCCGATTTTGCTTTTGATGCGTTCATTATTTCGGTGTACGGCGAGTACCCCTGCATCAAACTTTGAACGAAATTGAGATTGTTTAACAGACTTCGATAATAAAGAAGATTGATGCGAAACAACAGCCTCTACTAAATGCACATCTCCATTCTTCAAATCGTCTAGATTGAGGTCTGATCCTGTATCCAGTGCTAACCCTTTTGTATTTTGTAAATCAGCAATCGTGGAAATCAATCCTGTGAAAATCAACCGATCTCCGTGTTGAATGATGGTGGTCGAACGAACCGGTGAGATTCTCTCTTTCCCACGTATAATTTCAATCAGATAAAGACCTTTCAAATCTCGTAGTCCTGCTTTTTGGACAGATTGATTCACGAAAGGAAAATCCCGCTCGACAATCATCTCAGAAATATATTCTTTTGCATCGGCAATCACCTGTTTACGAAAGCCTACATAGTTCGGTAATAGACGATATCCGACTGTAAAAAGATAGATCAAGCCGATGATTGTAATAGGGATTCCCACGACGGCTAATTGAAAGAGTGTGAAGCCTTCCAAATCATAGTTGATCAGCATCCCATGAACGACAAGGTTGGTAGAAGTCCCCATCAGCGTAATGGTTCCACCCAAAATCGTGACATATGATAAGGGAATCAGAAATTTAGAAGGAGCGATATCTCGTTCTTCACACCATTTTTTGATGATCGGGGTAAAGGTAACCACAATTGGTGTGTTATTCAGGAATGCCGAAAATGATGCAGTCGGAATGAAGAACCGTAACATCGACCCTTTAATCGTTCTACTCTTGTTCAACCAGTTCTGCATATAATGTTCAATGATTCCATGCTTTTGAACAGCACCAGCTACAATGAACAGTAACGCAACCGTCAACATCCCTTGATTAGAAAAGCCTCTCAAAGCTTCCTGTGGAGTTAACAAACCGGTTACTAAGAAAATAACGACAACCGAAAAGACGATCATATCTGGACGTGCCCATTCATATAGAAGTGCTGCTAACATACCGATGACCATGACTAAGACGAATACCATTTCAAATGTCATAGGGGTCGTCTTCCCTTCGAATCCTGTTTCACATTATAAAAATGAAAGCTACTACCATAAAGATAGTAGCTTCCCATTGTTTAATCCAAGTATTTCAGGATTTGATTAATAACGTACTCTGTTGCTTCTTCAAGAGAATGTTGGCTCGTATCAATTTCAACTTCTGGATTGGCTGGTGTTTCATACGGACTGGAAATGCCCGTGAAGTTCGGTATTTCACCTGTACGAGCCTTCTGATATAAGCCTTTTACGTCGCGCTTCTCACATTCTTCAAGTGGTGTGCTGACATAGATTTCAATATAGTCTTCACCAATGATCTCTCGTGCATTTTGACGGTCACTTTCATAAGGTGATATGAAGGATGCCAACGTAATCAATCCTGCATCGTTCATCAGCTTGGACACTTCTGCAATGCGACGGATGTTCTCCACACGATCATTTTCTTTAAAGCCTAAGTTCTTGTTCAAGCCGTGTCTTACATTATCCCCATCAAGTAGCATCGTATGGTGCCCCATGGAAACCAACCGTTTCTCCACTTCATTGGCCAGTGTCGATTTTCCAGACCCTGATAGACCAGTGAACCAAAGCGTCAACGGCTTCTGCCCTTTTTGCTGAGCCCGTAGATCCTTTGTGATATCCGTCTGTTGCCATTTGACATTCGTTGATCTTCTGAGCGAATGCTCAATGACACCACAAGCTGAAGTCATATTGGATACCCGATCGATTAAGATCAAACCGCCGAGTGCTTCATTATTTTCGAATGTATCGAAAACCATATTCTCCGATAAAGAGATGTCACATTCAACCAGTTCATTTTTGTAAATGTGTTCTGCAGGAACTTTGTCCCCCGTGTTGATATCAATTTTATGCTTGATCGACATGACTGTTCCAGGGAGTGTTTTCGTTCCGACTTTCACCAGATAGTTTCTACCAGGTACAAGTTTCGTATCGTCCATCCAGAGAATAGTCGCCGTAAACATGTCTGCAACCTGAACATTCTCTGATGATGTGAGGACATTACCTCGGGAAACGTCCACTTCACGATCCAGTTGGATGGTTACGGGCTGTCCATTCAGAGCCTTATCAGATTCTTGATCGGTGACTAAAAGAGTTTTGACTTTTGCTCTTTCATTACTCGGGAGTGTGATCACTTCATCCCCGACATTGATGCTTCCCGCTTCAATTTGTCCTTGGAAGCCTCGGAACGTATGGTTTGGACGACTCACACGCTGGACAGGCATGACAAAACCGTGTTGTTCATTTTCTTTACGAACATCGATATTTTCTAGATAAGGTAGTAACGGAAGTCCCTGATACCAAAGTGTGTTCTCGGATTTCTTCGTGATGTTGTCCCCTTCTGTAGCGGAAACCGGAATCACTTCTACACTGTCAATATTGAAACCATGCGTCATCTGCATGAAGTCCTTCTTGATCTCATCAAAACGATTTTGGTCAAAATCAATCAGATCCATTTTGTTTACAGCCAATACGAGATGTTTAATTCCCATCAACGAACAAATTCGCGCATGGCGTTTCGTTTGTGTGATAACACCTTTCGTTGCATCAACAAGTATGACAGCAAGGTCGGCAAAGGATGCCCCGACCGCCATGTTACGTGTATATTCTTCGTGACCAGGCGTGTCGGCCACGATGAACGAACGGTGATCGGTCGTGAAATAACGATACGCAACATCGATAGTGATGCCTTGTTCTCTTTCTGCCATCAAACCATCGAGAAGGAGAGAATAATCAATCTCTCCACCACGACTCCCTACTTTACTATCCAGTTCTAGCGCTTCCTCTTGATCGGCGAACAATAGCTTTGCATCATAAAGCATGTGTCCAATCAAAGTTGATTTTCCGTCATCTACACTTCCGCACATAATAAATTTCAATAGACTCTTCATTTTAGAAATACCCCTCTCGCTTACGTCGTTCCATGCTGGCAGCAGCTTCCTGGTCGATGACACGACTTGTCCGCTCTGAAGATACCGCTCCAAGCGTTTCTTCAATGATTTCGTCTAAAGTATCTGCTTCAGACTCCACACCACCAGTAAGAGGGTAACAGCCTAGCGTACGGAAACGTACCTTTCTATTGACGATTTCCTCACCCGGCTCCAGCTGCATACGATCATCATCCACCATGACAATGTTCCCATCGCGGTAGACAACCGGTCTTTCTTGTGCAAAATACAATGGCACAATGTCGATGTTTTCTCTACGAATGTATTGCCAGATGTCTTTTTCTGTCCAGTTGGAAAGTGGGAAGACACGCATGCTTTCCCCTTTATTGATTCTTGTATTATACAATTTCCACATTTCAGGTTTCTGGTTCTTCGGATCCCAGGCATGGTTTTTATTACGGAAAGAGAAGACACGCTCTTTGGCACGTGATTTTTCTTCGTCACGTCTTCCACCACCGAACGCTGCAGTGAACCCATATTTGTCTAACGCTTGCTTCAAAGCTTGTGTTTTCATGATGTCTGTATATGCTGAGCCATGCTCGAACGGGTTGATCCCTTGTTCGACACCTTCCTGATTGATGTGTTCAATCATTTCAATACCGAGTTCCTTCGCTTTACGGTCACGGAACTCAATCATTTCTTTGAATTTCCATGTTGTGTTGATATGCATGAAAGGAAAAGGTGGCTTTTCCGGATAGAATGCTTTCATTGCGAGATGTAGCATTACAGAGCTATCTTTACCGATTGAATACAGCATGACTGGATTCTCACATTCAGCTGCTACTTCTCTAATGATATATATTGCTTCAGCTTCGAGTTGATCGAGGTGATTTAATTCTTCCATTGACGTATGCCTCCTTGTCAGACAAATCCTTATTTAGATACTTCGTTATTTTGTTTATTTTTCAGATATTCAAGTAATTTTTGATACTCCTCTTCATAACCGAATTCCTCAATGTCCTTCGCATATTTTTCACGAACGATTTTTGCAGACTCCACTGTGTAATAGTCCATCCAGTTCCGTTGTACCGCTTTGTTGAAATGAGGCAGATCTCCTAATTTGTATTTATGTTTGAAGTGCTCAAAGTCCTCTGCCAAATTTTCATACTTCCCGATATAATCGACAAGCGGCTCCCCTTTTTTATCATGAGTAAGATTATACTGGGACTGGAAATGACGGTCCGCGAGAAAGTCCGGAATCTTGTCCACTTTTTTAACAAAGTTCTCAAACCCCTTATCTTTCTTGATATAACCTAGCAGATACTTATCATAATGGAGGTATTCTTGACCCATTTTCTTATCCTTTTTATATTTACTTTCATAGCAAGATACTAAGCGATCGAATGGGTTTCGAACGAAAGTGAACTTAAAGTACTCTTTTTCTCCATCAGTTAAATATTCTCGACTTAAATCCTGTGCTTTCGTATGAATGCTGTAATCATCTGGAACGTCATCAGAAATGAACGTTTTCTTAATGGATGAACAAGCAACTTTCGAATTGTTCAAATACACTAATTTTTTGTTATGCACAATAATGTATTCTTTCTTTTCCAGCGTTCCATAGGAAAGAACATTTTTCAGATCGATTAGAAACCTATATAATAATATCACCTTACTGTAAATTTGGGGTTTTTCTTTAATGCTTCTTTTTAGTTCCTCTACCATACAAACCACCTTTTCAAAAGTTATTATTGGATAATTCCCATAAAAATACCAAAAGTTCAATATAAAACTAACATACTATTCGGTTATGTGCATTTTTCTATGTGTGTAAAAGCGATGTAAAATTCATCCTCACGATTTACTTTTAAGACCAAATAGTTTTACGGTCATTTTATACCCTTCTTTAGGGAGAGTTATTCCAATAACCAATCATTTTAAGAACATATATACAAACTTTGTTCTATAGTGAAATTCATAGCTGGTTAGAGTATAGAGGTTAAAAGACGAGAAAGACTTATGAAATTAAAGTGATTTCTTAAATTAAATAAACAAACGCCTGAGTTTTATAAAACTCAGGCGTTTATACAAATCCGTTCAGCTTAGTGATTCAAAAGTTCTTAAGTTTCAAATCTAAAAAATCCTCAACCTTCTCCATATTACATAATGGAGATTCACCCATTCTTTGATTGATTTCCGCTACAAATTGACTTGGATCCGTTAATAGATCATTGAATTCTACCTCTATCACATCAGCGTTTTCACTGTACAACTGGTCCCTGTAGTAATAATAATTTTCAAGGTATGGCGATAGTATCTTTACAGACTGCGAAAGCGGAACATTATTCCTTTTGGAAATCGACTTTACAGACTCTTCAAATGGACGATGAACAAAGATATAGGTTATGTTAGCCACCTTTTCAAATAACGGTTTCCAAATATCAAATGTTAAAAGTGTTCTTGGATCCTTCAATCCCCAGAATTCCCTTTTCTGAGTATTAAGGAGGTTTGCCAACTCTTTAAAGTTTGGAGTAATATGAGTCGCTTCATGTCTACTTGGTGGATTGTCCCAGCTTTTTGAAATGGAATTCAGCAGCTTGTCATTCAATAATACATAACTTCGCTCTTCAAAAAAGCCTTTCGGATTATCTTGAGCTGGACCTAATAGATTATCTCCCATAGAAACTCCTAATTGATGCATTACTCCGGCGGTCGCACTTGATCCAGACCTATGTAATGACATGATTAGGAAGAGACGGTTATCTTTATGTTGATTAATGTTATTCGTCAGCATTTCTGAATATTGTTGAGCAAGGTCATTTTCTCCCATGCTCTTATACACATTTACCAAATTGACTATGGTCTCCTCATTTATCGGATTTAATTGATGTGCATATTGGAGGAATGGAAGAACATTATCATGATTGCTTTTTTCAAAATTGGATTCAGCAATGACATTTAATACAGATATTTGGGTGTTGGTAGGTAAGGTGCCAATATAATGTATGATTTGTTCTGGATTGTATTTTTTGAGTTTCTCAACCATTTGACTAATTTTGTCAGTTCGAGATTCACCTACCTGTGGTTTTTCACTTTTGTATCCGACGAAATAATGGTTGATCTTGTGATCCGTATCATAATCTAGCTCTTGATAACCTGATAACTCAAAACCATTCATTACCTCTTCCACAGTTTCATCATGATAAGAAGTATTTAGACTTATTATTAATTTACCATTGGTTTTCAAATAAGCCTTACACTCGCTTATGATTTTGCATAGATCCACTTCGGTATTATAAGTATCCGCCACTATATAATCGTAAGTATTCTCTAATGGTAAATTTGTATGGTCATAGACCTTATCCATCACCGAGAGGAGCACACTGTTTTGTCTAGTATCATAAGCTTCAATGGTAGAATGAGGGAAAGCTTTTTCTAAGGACAAAAGTGTAGCACCACTGCCACAGCCATACTGCAGGATTTTACCTGAAAAGGAATCTTTCTCATCTAACAATTTAATTAGATCTATACGCATCATACTAGGGTAAGAGGCTTCGAATCCCCATTTATCATAGAACTTCTTCGCATTGATTGTCATTAGTTCCGTATATTGATAAGGATCGTCTTTCCATGAAATACTTCCAAAATGGTGGATAAATGTATTTCTCACTAACATTAGCTTATATCCGCATTGCTTTATTCGATAGGAATAATCATCATCCTCGAAGTTTCCAGGAGTATACCTTTCATCTAGATAGCCAATTTTATGAACCAATTCCTTCTTGAATAATAGACAGAAACCAATCAGTTTAATTCGTTCTTCCCAATCGCAATTTTGTTGATTATAATTACGAGCAAATGTTTGCATCTGATCTATATCATTATAATTGACCTTAATAGCCTGATAGTAAGAACAGTTGTTGGTAACAGGGCCCACCGCTCCAATATTATCTGAGCTGTATAAACAATCAGTTAGATTTTCAAGCCATTTATAGGTAACAATTGTGTCATTGTTTAAAAGCAGTATATTGTCACCATTTGAAATTTCTATTCCTTGATTACAGCCTTTTGGAAACCCTTCATTTACAGAATTATAAATGACTTTCAAATCATCTTGTTCATGTAGCCACTCAGGAGTACCATCTGTTGAATGATTATCAACAATAATCATTTCATAAGTTCCAGGCTTAGTATATCTTCTAATACTATCAATACATAGTTTTGTATATTCGAGTTGGTTATAAGTCAATATGACTATACTGGTAAGCATACATTCACCTTTTCATTTACACTATTTAAATCCTTCTTCTTAAGAATCGGTTTTATCTCCCAATCTTTTAATAGTAGTGCAGGCAATTAGTACATTAGTCCTCTCAAAAACAAAAATAACGAGGAAGCAAAAGTGATGTTTTGCTTCCTCGCCAAACGCTTTCAAAAATTCTTCTACTCTTACAATGTGGAGTGCGTATCAAAATATTTTTGATATTCACCACTTAAAATTTGCTCCCACCAATCCTGATGATCTAAATACCACTCGATGGTTTGGGCGATGCCACTCTCAAATGTATAGGTAGGTCTCCACCCTAATTTTTCTATTTTAGTAGGATCAATGGCATACCGCTTGTCATGCCCTAGACGATCGGTAACAAATTCAATCAAAGTTTCCGATTTCCCCAAGGTATTGATGATAGCTTTTACAACTTCTAAATTTGTTTTCTCGTTATGCCCACCAACGTTATATACTTCTCCGTTAACTCCCTCATGAAGTACTAAGTCAATTGCAGCACAATGATCTTCCACATGTAACCAGTCCCGAATATTTTGACCATCTCCATATACGGGTACTTTTTGTTCCTTAAGAACACGAGAAATCGTTAAGGGAATGAGTTTTTCCGGAAAATGATAAGGGCCATAGTTATTTGAACAACGTGTAATATTAACAGGTAAGCCATAGGTCTCATGATAGGCTCGAACTAGTAAATCAGATGATGCTTTACTTGCACTATATGGGCTATTAGGTTGCAGTGGGGTTTCTTCTGTAAAGAATGTTGAAGGATCAAAATCCAGTTCTCCATATACTTCATCCGTGGATACATGAACGAATTTCGTAACTTGCACAGACTTTGCCGCATCTAACAACACTTGGGTGCCGACCACATTTGTGTTAATAAAAACTCCTGGATCTGTGATGGATCGATCCACATGGCTTTCCGCTGCGAAATGAACCACATAATCAAATTGTTCTTTCTCAAAAAGCGATATTATCTCTTTACGGTCCGCAATATCTGCTTTAATAAACTGATAGTTATCCTTTTCTTCCACATGTTTATGTTTAATTAAGTCACCTGCATAGGTTAATAAATCTAAATTATAGATATCATATTGGGGATATTTACCTAGCATATAGTGCACAAAATTACCGCCGATAAAACCGGCACCGCCTGTAACAAGAATCTTTTTCCCCATCTATTCCACCTCTTCGGATATTTCATTTAAATAATGTGTCAAAGCGTGTTTCCAATATGGTAAAGGCTCAAATCCATTTTGAACAAGCTTTTGCTTTGACATACGAGAGTTCTTTGGCCTTACCGCACGAGTAGGGTACTCTTCTGTTGATATAGCATTTACTGTTACATTTTTGTCTGCTTGTTTGAAAATTTCATTCGCAAATTCAGCCCATGTACAGAATCCTTCATTGGAAGCATGATAGATTCCATATTTCTCCGTGACGATCATATCTAGTATTAGTTTGGATAAATCAAATGTATATGTTGGAGAACCATATTGGTCGCCCACTACGTTGAGTTGATTCCTCGTTTCTGATAACCGTAGCATCGTTTTAATAAAATTATGTCCATTGATACCAAACACCCAAGAAATACGAACGATAAACCATTGATCTAATAATTCTTGGACGACCTTTTCTCCATCATATTTCGTTAAACCATAGTAACCTACCGGTTTAGGGGTGTCTGTTTCTTTAAATGGCTCACTACCCATGCCGTCAAAAACATAATCTGTACTTATATACATGAATTTTGCATTTACTTCTTTAGCTGCTGCAGCTAAGTTTTTTGTACCCTCTACATTTACTTTCCAGCATGTATCTTGATCATCTTCAGCATGATCTACTGCTGTGTAAGCTGCACAATGGATAATTGCATCAGGGTTTTCTTTTTTTATAAATTTATGAACATCTTGTTCTAAAGTTATATCAAAATCTTCTCTACCGACTCCAAGCATTTTTACACCTAATTTTATGCCTTCTTGAACCACATCGTATCCAAGCTGTCCATTCGCTCCGGTAACTAGAATTTTCATAACTTAGCTCTATATGTAAAGTTATTGTCTGCCCCTTCCAAAGATGGTGCATTTTGATCTTTTTCAGATAGAATTGGTGTTAAATCGGCAGGCCATTCTATTCCAATCTTAGGATCATTCCACTTGATTCCGCGATCATGATCTGGAGAATACAGTTCATCTACTTTGTATTGAACTTCCACATCATCCGTTAAGGTTAAGAATGCATGTGCGAACCCTTTTGGTACTAATAATTGTTTTTTATTCTCTGCTGTGAGCTCAATACCGATCCACTGACCATATGTTGGACTTTCTTTACGGATGTCTACTGCAACATCAAAAATAGAGCCCTTTGTACATCGTACTAGTTTCGTTTGTGCTTTTGGATCTAATTGATAATGCAATCCTCGTAATGTACCTTTGGATGCTGAAAAAGAATGATTATCCTGAACAAAATTTAAATGAACACCATACTCTTTTAACTTTTGGTCACTATAGGTTTCCATAAACCAACCTCGATGATCACCAAATACTTTGGGTTCGATGATTAACACGCCTTCTAAATTCGTTTTAATAATATTCATATTTCACCTCTCCAAATTAGTATTTGATTTCCCCATTGGCAACTTTTAATAGATATTGACCATACCCTGTTTTTGAAAATAATTCTCCGGATTCCATTAATTGTTCTACGCCGATCCATCCATTTATGTAAGCGACTTCTTCCGGAGCTGCAATTTTAATCCCTTGATGTTCTTCTACGGTTTGAACAAAGTTCGTAGCTGCTACTAAACTTTCATGTGTACCTGTATCTAACCAAGTAAACCCACGACCTAACAGTTCAACATCCAATTCTCCAGTCGCTAAATAAGCTTCATTAATAGAAGTTATTTCTAATTCTCCACGCACAGAAGGTTTTACGTTTTTTGCAATATCTACTACACGTTGGTCATAAAAATATAAACCGGTTACAGCATAATTTGATTTAGGTGTTTTCGGCTTTTCTTCAATACTAATTACTTCACCATCATCACCAAATTCAACGACACCAAACCGTTCTGGATTCTGGACATGGTAACCAAACACAGTAGCACCTTTTTCTTTCTTCGCTGCTTGCTGAAGGATTTTTCTCATCCCACTACCATAATAAATATTATCACCTAATATCATGGCAACAGAATCTTCCCCGATAAATTCTTCACCAATTAAAAAAGCTTGAGCGAGTCCATCTGGGCTAGGCTGGACTTTATACTCAAGATTAATTCCGAATTGAGCGCCATCCCCCAACAAAGATTCAAAGCGAGGAGTGTCCTCCGGCGTAGATATAATTAAAATATCTTTTATGCCTGCAAGCATTAATGTTGAAAGTGGGTAATAAATCATGGGCTTGTCATAGATTGGTAGGAGCTGTTTACTAGTTACCATTGTCAGAGGATATAAACGAGTTCCACTTCCTCCAGCCAGTATTATTCCTTTCACATCGAATCACTCTCCCTCATAACTACATTTTGATGTAAGTTTTAAATTTATTTAAAAGAACATCATGAACAATACAAACATTTTACAACAATAAATATCCCCCGCAAAGAATCTTTTAGCGGGGGAATATATTGATAGATTACGATGTTAAGTTGTTACCAAAAACCATCCATTCAATAGATCTTCGCGGTTATAGTAGAATCGTTGGTTGTCTTCATACCTTGATACTGTCCCTCCAGCAGCTTCAACAATGGCTTGTCCTGCTCCAGTATCCCACTCCATAGTAGGGGCATATCGAGGATAATAGTCAGCTTTTCCTTCTGCAACTAAGCAAAACTTCAAGGAACTTCCAGATGAGACTACTTCAACTTCTCCATGTTTCGCTTCTAATTCCTTAATGAACGCTTCTGTTTCCTCTGACATATGTGAACGGCTTGCAACAACTCGTGTCACTTGCCGATCTTTTATTTCCGGTAACCGTGTACTTTTCGAAATTAGATCTCTTTCATCTCGGACTTCTGTTTTGGAAGCATTCTCAAGCTTAAATGAACCTTCACCCACACACCCAAAATAAAACACATCCAATGCCGGTGCATATATAATACCTATGGATGGGTATTCCCCTTCAATTAGTGCAATATTTACAGTAAATTCACCATTTTTCTTAATGAACTCCTTCGTTCCATCTAATGGATCTACGAGCCAAAAACGACTCCATTCACGTCGTTCCTCATATGGAATAGCTCTTCCTTCTTCACTTAATACTGGAATGTCAGGGTCAATCGCTTTTAAACCTTTCATAATCGACTCATGTGCTTGTTGATCAGCTTGCGTCAATGGAGATTCATCTTCTTTAAACTCTACTTCAAAATCTTGTGCGTAAACGTCTAAAATTTCCTTTCCAGCCTCTAATGAGGTCCTAAACAAGTCAAACAGATTCAAATCCTTCACTTCAAAACCGCCTTTTCACCAAATTTTTTATTCCTTAGAACCAGACCAATCGTACAATCATTACAGATACAATCATAACTAAAATACTTAATGGTGTTCCTACTTTTACATAATCTTTAAACGTATAACCACCAGGTCCGTACACGATCAAGTTCGTTTGATAGCCAATCGGTGTAATGAAACTAGCTGAAGCTGCAATTGCAATAATGACTGCAAACCCCATATAGGATACATCTAGAGATGAAGCAATTTCTAATCCAATTGGTAGCATCAAGACCGCGGCTGCACTATTCGTAATCAATTCAGTAAATAAATTCGTCAAAACATAGACAAGTAAAAGAACAACAAAAATTCCTAACGGCTCTCCAAATGCAAGCATTCCTTTCGCCATAAATGCCGCCAATCCGCTTTCCTTCATAGCTGCTCCAACTCCAAAGGCACTTGCAATCAACAAAAGGACATCAAACTGGATATATTTCTTGGCTTCCTCTGGTGTAATCATTTTCGTTATAATCAATATGAATACGGCCAAAGCCATAGCTTTGAACATAGTTAAAACCCCGAAAGTTACAAGAAGAATCATTGCTATTAATAATCCAATGTTAAACCAGCCTTTCCTTCCATCTTCATGTAATTTGGAAGGTGTGTCGAGAGAAGATACGACATAAAAGTCACTGGATTGTTGGTACTTCCGTATAAAATCTGAGCCAGCAAGGAGTAACAATGTATCCCCTGGACGAAGTACGATCTCACCAATCTTGCTCTTAATCCGTTCATTATTACGGTGTACAGCAATGACACCAGCATCAAATTTTGAGCGGAACTGTGATTGCTTAATCGACTTTGTTAACAATGAGGACTGATGGGATACAACCGCTTCTACCAATTGGACATCCCCATTTTTCAAATCATCTAACTCAAGATCAGAGCCCGTTTCAAGGGATAACCCTTTGATATTTTGCAGATCCGCAATAGTTGAAATTAACCCGGTAAAAATCAAGCGATCTCCTGATTGAATTATTGTGGTTGATCGTACTGGGGAGATCCTCTCTTGCTTACGGATAATTTCAATCAAATATAGACCTTTCAAATCTCTTAAACCTGCTTTTTGGACCGATTGATTCAAATAGGCAAAGTCCGGATGCACGATCATCTCTGCAATATATTCCCTTGAATCCGCTAAAACTTGTTTGCGGAATCCTAGATGATCAGGCAGGATCCGGTACCCTACAGTAAACAAATAGATGAAACCAATGATCGTTATGGGAATTCCGACTATAGCAAGTTGGAACAGTGTAAAACCTTCTACGCCATAACTAATCAGCAAACCATGTACAACCAGGTTTGTGGAAGTCCCCATTAAGGTAATTGTGCCTCCCAAAATCGTTACATACGATAAGGGAATTAAGATTTTAGAAGGGGCTATCCCACGCTCTTCACACCAATTTTTCAGTATCGGCGTAAAGGTAACGACAATTGGGGTATTGTTTAAAAAGGCTGAAAAAAATGGAAGTGGTACAAAAAATCGAAGCATCGAACCTTTAAAACTTTTGCTTTTATTCAACCATTTCTGCATGATTTGATTAATGATGCCATGCTTTTGGACCGCTCCAGCCACTATGAATAATAAGGCTACCGTCAACATCCCCTCATTCGAAAAACCTTTAAGAGCCTCTTCAGGGGTTAACAGCCCTGTAATTAAAAAGATTACCAACACTGAGAAAACAATCATGTCTGGACGAGCCAACTCAAGGAGTAGGGCCACAAACATGCCAATAATCACGACTAATACAAAAATCATTTCTAATGACATGGGAAAGTCGTTCCTTCCAATCCTGTAAAAAAGCTACTACCAAAAACTGATAGTAGCTTTACAAATTTTAGTCAAGATACTTCATGATTTGATCGACAACATAGTCAGTTGCTTCATCTAATGAATATCGGCTTGTATCGATTTCAATTTCTGGATCGACAGGTGTTTCATACGGGCTAGAAATACCTGTGAAGTTCGGGATTTCTCCTGCACGTGCTTTCTTATACAAACCTTTCACATCGCGCTTTTCACACTCTTCAAGCGGAGTACTCACATAAATTTCAACATATTCTTCTCCAATGATTTCTCGTGCGTTTTGACGATCACTTTCATAAGGAGAGATAAATGAAGTCAAAGTAATCAGTCCTGCATCATTCATCAATTTAGCAACTTCGGAAATACGACGGATGTTTTCCACTCGGTCATTTTCTTTGAATCCAAGGTTTTTGTTCAATCCATGACGTACATTGTCGCCATCCAAAAGCATTGTGTGATGACCCATGGATACCAATCGTTTTTCAACTGCATTCGCAAGGGTTGATTTACCTGATCCCGAAAGTCCTGTAAACCAAAGTGTCAAAGGTTTTTGACCTTTTTGTTGTGAACGGATTTCTCTTGTGATGTCTGTCTCTTGCCATTTGACATTCGTAGAGCGACGAAGATCATGCTCAATAACCCCACACGCAGAAGTCATATTCGTGACTCGATCAATTAAGATCAGTCCACCGAGTGCTTCATTATTTTCGAATTTATCAAATACCATGTTCTCAGATAATGAAATATCACATTCAACCAATTCGTTTTTATATACTTGTTCAGCGGGAACTTGTTTTCCAGTATTGATATCAATCTTATGTTTAATTGACATCACCGTACCAGGTAGAACCTTGGTGCCGACTTTCACCAAATAGTTTCTACCAGGAACGAGCTTGGTATCATCCATCCAAAGAATCGTTGCCGTAAACATGTCCGTTACGTTAATATTCTCAGAAGTAGTTAGTACGTTTCCTCGAGAAACATCAACTTCACGGTCTAGCTGAACGGTAACCGGCTGTCCATTAACACCCTTATCGGATTCTTGATCACCTACCAAGAGGCTTTTTACTTTTGCTCTTTCATTACTAGGTAGAGTAATGACTTCATCTCCCACAGAAACGGTTCCAGCCTCAACTTGTCCCTGGAATCCTCGGAATGAATGGTTCGGTCGACTTACGCGTTGAACCGGCATGACAAAATGATCTTGTTCATTCTCTTTCGTAACATCTACATTCTCTAAATACGGTAAAAGTGGTAGGTCTTTATACCAAAGCGTATTTTCTGATTTTTTCGTGATGTTATCTCCTTCAGTAGCTGAAACAGGAATGACTTGAATGCTTTCCAAGTTAAAACCATGTGTCATTTGCATGAAGTCTTTTTTGATTTCTTCAAATCGATTTTGGTCAAAATCAATCAAGTCCATTTTGTTGACTGCTAAGACGAGGTGTCGAATTCCCATTAAGGAACAAATACGCGCATGACGTTTCGTTTGAGTGATGACACCCTTTGTCGCATCCACAAGAATAATAGCTAGATCAGCAAAAGATGCACCGACCGCCATATTACGTGTATATTCTTCATGTCCAGGCGTATCGGCAACAATAAAGGAACGGTTATCGGTTGTAAAATAGCGATACGCAACATCAATTGTAATACCTTGTTCTCTCTCTGCCATTAAGCCATCGAGAAGAAGGGAATAATCGATTTCACCACCACGACTACCAACTTTACTATCTAGTTCTAACGCTTTTTCTTGATCTGCAAACAATAGCTTTGCATCATAAAGCATGTGTCCAATCAGAGTTGATTTTCCGTCGTCCACGCTTCCACATGTAATAAATTTCAATAGACCTTTCATTTTAGAAATACCCCTCTCGCTTACGTCTTTCCATGCTGGCAGCGGCCTCTTGGTCAATGACACGACTTGTACGCTCTGATGAAACCGCTCCAAGCGTCTCTTCAATAATTTCATCTAAAGTATCTGCTTCAGATTCTACTCCGCCAGTAAGAGGGTAACAGCCTAATGTACGGAAACGGACTTTCTTCATTTCCACCTTTTCATCCGGCTCTAATTGCATACGGTCATCATCGACCATTACGATGTTCCCATCACGGTAGACAACCGGTCTTTCTTTTGCAAAATATAAAGGTACAATATCAATATTTTCTCTGCGAATATATTGCCAAATATCTTTTTCTGTCCAGTTTGAAAGTGGGAAGACACGCATGCTTTCCCCTTTATTGATTCGTGTGTTATACAGCTTCCACATTTCTGGTTTCTGGTTCTTCGGATCCCAAGCATGGTTTTTGTTACGGAAGGAGAAAACACGCTCTTTCGCACGTGATTTCTCTTCATCTCGTCGGCCTCCACCAAAAGCAGCCGTGAACCCATATTTATCTAATGCTTCCTTCAATGCTTGCGTTTTCATTATATCCGTATATGCTGAACCATGCTCGAACGGGTTGATTCCTTGTTCGACACCTTCTTGATTAATATGTTCAATCATTTCAATTCCAAGTTCCTTGGCTCTAAGATCTCGGAACTCAATCATTTCCTTGAACTTCCATGTGGTGTTGATATGCATGAATGGAAACGGTGGTTTTTCAGGATAGAAAGCTTTCATAGCAAGGTGCAGCATAACAGAGCTGTCCTTACCGATTGAATAGAGCATAACCGGATTTTCACATTCTGCAGCTACTTCTCGTATAATATAGATTGCTTCAGCCTCGAGTTGATCGAGGTGTGTTAATTCCTTCATGGTGATGTACCCCCTTCTATTAGTCTTCTCCAATGTTAATAATTCACCACTTATAAATATACTGTAGTATAAAAATCCGATATAATTATGTTAATGCATTAAATTATTTATAAAATCTCCATAAGAAAAATACACTAATTAAATTTTCTCTATAGTAAAGTAGGAATCCAATAAATCTTATATCCTTTAGAATCTCGATTAATAATTTTTCTATTGATTAATTAAAAAGACGTTCAACTTACCAATCATCCTCTTTATAAAAGTTTTTGGATAAAGTATTTGTACGATCTTTTATATAGCTAATTTCTTCAGCTGATAAGTTTTGTTTCCACCGTTTTGTATTTTTAGCACTATTTCTTTTTAATACATGAACTTTATTACTTGTTGGATCTGAAGGGTTCGAAAATCCAGTGTAATCTTTTATAGTTCTCTCAACTTTTTTATTAAAATCAAGGTCGGCTAATTGATATAAATATGTGAAACTATCTATCGGATTTTCAGAAATTTGTTCGTGTGTCATACATATCATTGAAGGATTGTTTTCAAGATATTGCAGTAATACCCCATATAAACTATTCCATAATAAACATCCTTCTTCTAAAATGGTTAGATTGTCGAGATCCCTATATTCTAAGAAAACATTAAGATACTTTTCATATAAAATTTCTTGTTTGGTAAAATGATTAAAATCAAATCTCCAATTTAATCTCTTTAAGCTACTAATGAAAGCTGCAGGATGCCTCACCAAAATTATTACATCCATATCAAATTCTCTGTGTAACCATTCACTCATAAAACATGCTATTGGATCCTTAATTAACAATCTTTTTACTTTTGGATTTATAAAATGTGCCTTATACTGTAAAGATGATTTCGACCCAATTAGCTTCCGAATATTAGATTTAATATTCGAACTATTACTTTTATTTTTTTTGTATTTGGCCTTACCATTTAATAAATCGTTTACCATTCTCTTGTATTTATCTTGGTTAATCGTCAGGTGATCAACATAAGGAAACCAATTTTCGACTCCTTTTATCCCAAAATTGTAGTTAAATGGTTCAGAAACGTATCCTATATCATGGTTAATTGATAACATTTTGCCAACAAATGTGCTTCCACTTCTATGACTACCAGTAACTAAAATGTTTTTATCCATAAGAAACAACCTTCCTAAATAATAATTGGTTTACTATCAATAATTCATCTATTAATAGTAAAACTCCTATGAAAGCACTTTACTATGAAGTCTTTAGAATTAAAATTTTCTTCACCATATGGCTTAATAACTTCCTGTAAATAACTCCTAAAATTATTAGATATAAAATGTAAATAAGAAGTCCAATGTATAAATTAGGAATCTGAGTTGTCAATAAAAAACCAAATATAATAACAATATCAAGAAATCTATTAGAAAATGACCAGTTACATTTCTTTTTTATAATCCATTCAGAATAGTAAATCCAAATAACATAGCAGATTACCCAAGAAACAACAATTGAGATGATATTTTCGAAAACTTTATAAGAAAGAATAGTTACACTTACGCAGAATATCAACCCCAAAAGATTATTTACTAGTAACCATTTTTCTAACCTTAGTGTTTTATAAAATGTAGTTAAAACTATATTACTTTTAGCCTGATAGATCATTATCGGATATAAACAATATAAGTAATCAAGAATTGGTGAAAATTTTGGCAAATATAACCCAATAATTATATTTGCTGGAAAGTACGTACAAAGAAATAAAGCACCTAATATTATTACAAATTGGTTTAACATAATATTTAGTGACTGATACTTTTCACTATCAATCTTTCTTAACAGTGGATATAAAACTGCAGATACCGCCATTACAACCTGCAAAATAATTGATAGTATGGAAATTGCAAAAGAATATAAACCAAACTCTTCTATGCCCATATATTTATCCACAACTATTCTAGTATAACTGAGTAAAAACATAGATAAAATCGCAGATATTGTTAATGGGAGACCAGTTCGTATATTTTCAATAGATTGTGATATACACTCCCCAATTGGAGTAGCCCTCCCAAATACAATATCTTTTGATGTTGAAATACTATAAAAAACAACTAAGACACGAGAAATTACATTTACTATTATATAAATTTTATAGTTGGTTATAGGCATAAAGAACATGGGTATTATTGAAACAGCAAATATTAATCTGTTCAATACGGTAGCCCATGAATAGTAGTTAAACCTTGATGATATCTGATTAACATGAATAAAAAATCCATTAATATTAAATAAAATTATATTTAAACATACAAATACTAATACAAATGCTCTATCAGGATCATCTATGGTAATAGCTATAAAACTAATTAAAAAAAATGCCATTATCATAGACAAAAATAATACTATCCTGAAGTACGTTCTAAATAATCCTTTATCTAGAGCATTGTAGTCTATACCAGCATATCTTAAATGAATCCCATCAGCAAAGCCAATCATGAATAAACCTACATATCCGCTATAAAAAAAATATAATTGCCAATAACCATATTCTTCTACAGAAAGTTTTATTGGTAACAAAAAGGTGATTACCATCCCTAAAAGCAATCCTAAACCATTCGAAAAAAGAACCCTGATAAAGTCTTTGGTGCTTCTTTTATTCAGCATTTACTGTCCCTTCATTCGGTATCTTTTTCTAGTTATTACCCAATAAAAAGTTAATCCCCAAAAAGCCAAAAATGTAGTTGGATAAGTAAGTACTTGATTGTTAGCTGAGATATAAGCAAACATTATTGAATATAACGACATGAGAACAATCGCAATGGGATTAGAATAGAGCAGAACATCCTTCCAAATAGTTGCATAAACATACCCAATAAAAAACATAACAAATATAACGCCAAATAATGAAACATCATTTGCTATCCACAAATAAAAAGTATGCCATTGAACAAATGGGTCCCATCCATAAACTGTTAGTTTTTCTTGAAAGGTATGTTCAAAAAAATTCTCTTTAAAAATACCTTGAAAATTATCAATTAAAAACATTGAGTTTCCTATTCCAAACATTGGTGTAAAAGGAATATTTGTAGCCAATGAAAGCGCATAGTATCCCTGGGTCAGATATGATGACAATAAAATTAATGCGGTCTTTAGATAGTCCGGAGTAATTATCATGAGTAAACTATCTGGGTTTATTCCGGTATTATTAATATATCGACTATATATAACTTTGCTTCCTCCAAGCCTATCACTAATGGCATTAACAAAAAAATAAAGGGGGAAAATAATTAGTGCTAATGTTTTAAATTTGGTGAAATTCCTTTTAATCTTAACTCTACTGTGTAACCTACTAATAATGTTTTTAATTAACAAAACAGTTACAATTATGATTGCAATATCAAAAATACCCTTATTTGTTCCAATAGCTATCCATCGTGAAACTTCCAATAATATAGAAAAGAATACCACTGTTTTTTGCATTATTTTTAGATCTTTAAAATAAAAGATCGATAACGGGACTACTGGATAAATTAAAGGGGAAATTAAAACATTTATATATGAAAGTACAGACCCACCATATAAGTTCCCTGAATTATATGTGAATTTTTCGTGATATTGTAATGCTGGATTTTTCAAACCATTTAAAACCTCATTAAAGTAAGCCACTGGATTAAGATATTGAAGACCAGTTACTCTTATACAGTTAAGTATTGTAAAAATCAAATAAATGTATATAGCGATCTTTAAATAGTTTAATATTAGTGATTTAAATTTAAGCTGTGTTTGTTGTGAAAATATATAATTTGGATTACTTTTTCTTTTTTTATTAGCACTTAAAAAATAACCCAAAATAAAGGCCAAATTATATCCAAACAAAAGCATATAAAAACTTATAGGATTTTCCGTTTGCCATTCCCATGGTCCAAATACGTAAAGAATTATAGTGAAAATTATGTATGATTCAACAAGGATGAGTGGTCTATATAAATATCTTCTAAAATTCTTATTTAATGTTTTTTGGCTATCGTTTTTCATTATTTAACATCCTTCTATGTGCGAAAACCTTTTATGAATTTTAATGAATAATTTATAAATCATTACTTTTTTTCAAGAAATCATAAATTTTCTTAGTTTGTATTTCGTGGTTTTTTTTCTCTAAAACAAACTTTTTTGCTTTATTCCCAAAATTTTTGAGTGTTTCAGTTGGAAGCGATAAAATATTTTCTAAATCCCTTGTCATATCCTCAATATCTTCATTACGAAATGTAAAAACAAATTTATAATATTCTTTAGGGATTCCAGATAATTTTGTTGTAATCAATGGAGTACCAGATGCCATATATTCAAGTGTTTTTGACGGGAAGGAATATTTGGTAAACTTTTCACTAGCGGGACGAGGATTAACTAATATTGTTGCTATATGTTCTTTTTCGATAATTTCCGACCGTGGTTGGGAACCTTTATATCTTATATTCGGATTTTTTTTAATAAAGTAATCCAATTCATTTTCAAAATCCCCTTTACCGTATATCCAAAGTTCCGCATTAAATGATGGATCTATTGAATCAAATGACTCCACTAGATTTTTAATACCAAACTTAGCATGTAAAGTACCCGCATACATCATTACCTTAGATGGATATTTTTTTATACCCTTATTAGAAAAAACTTCAAAATCTTTTTTTCTAATCATTCCCTCTATCACAATATAAGGTTTACGTTTTTTGTTAACTAAATCATTCATCGCTTCAGTTAGTAGTATATATCCATCAAATCTGTGTTCTATATATTTATCTAGTACTCCAAGCGCTTTATTAATAATTCTTTTCGCAGAATTAGTTATTCGTGTATATGAAGCTGCAAATTTAGGAACATCAGGAACTACTGCAAATATTTTTGTTTTAGTAATTTTTGAAATTACCATAGCTGGAAAAGAAATATATGAAGTTAAATTACCTAATAATATAACTCTATCTTCTTTACGAGTCATTACACAAAACTTTAAAGTGAAAAAGAAAATATACATCATAATTATTATTGTTTTAATAAAAGGTAAATTAATTAAAGAGATATAATTTATTAATAAATTTTTGTTTATTTTTTCTTTCTTTCTTCTATAATACAAACAACTAGATGTTGGAAATGAAGCAACTGGAGGCAAAGAAACCGCAGTAACACTTGCATTGTTTGACAGTCCAGATATTAGTGTCATATCAAAATATTGTTGTGGTCTAACCTGATCAAAATTATAATATTTTTTGTTACTCTCCAATATAGCATTTTTAGTACATGCAACACCTATAAATAATATATTCATTAATACACTCCTATTTGGATTCAGATTTATTAAATTAGGTGGTGATTTTTCTATTGTTAAGTCTTTTTTCACCTTTATAACTTGCAATTTTATAGTATATATAAGGAGTGATGCAGTATAATAAGGCACTTAATGAAACATATTTTTTAGGATAAAAGACAAGCTGTTTCATATAGTAAAATGGTTTGTATTTTCCTCTCTTTATCTTAAATAGATAATAGTTATTACTGGCTACAGCAAGTTGCCACATAGTAGCCCAGACCCACCTTGCTGCTCCAAACCTTTTAAACTCTTCTGAAAAATCTGGACGATACTTTTCAAAGTAAGATTCTAAATTTTTTATTAACTTAAAACCATCTAATCTTTTATCATCGATAAGACTCATAGCGGAATCATTTCTAATTCGATAAAAGTATAATTCACTATTTATATAGGTAAGTGTTTTTGAATTAGCAATTATTTTCCATACCATTTCCATGTCTTCACTATACCTATACCCTTCAGAAAATCTTAAGTGATTATTTTCTATAATTGTTTTTTTTACCATTAAAGAACAAATACTAATTTTTATATCAAAATACAAAAATTTAAGTAATCCTTCATATGAGGTTAAAGTATTGTTTGTATGAGTATTTTTATTAAAACTATAAAAATCTAGTCCCCAGTCTTGAGGAACAGATTTAAAACCACATATAACTAAATCAGCATGATTTAGTTTAATTTGTTTTATCATTTCGGATAAATATTCGGGAGCCACAATATCATCAGCATCTACAAAGCAAATATAATCTCCACTTGCATTATCCAGTCCCACATTTCTTGCAACACTTACCCCAGCGTTATTTTGTTTTAAAAGTTTAATTTTTAAACTGCTGTCTAACTGGAACTTTTCAACAATTGTAGAAGAATTATCTATTGAGCCATCATCTACAATGATTAATTCGAAATCAGAATAACATTGTTTTTCAAATGAGTGTAAGCATTTTAAAATATAATTTTCAACATTATATAATGGGATAATTACGCTTATCACTTTTCCTTCCTCCATACAATCCTATTTACATAATCAGTATAAGACAGGATTATTCTTAGAACCTTATCTGAAACATTAGGCATACTATAATCATATACATTCCTTAATGTGTCATTTCTTTGGGTTTCTAATACTTCTAATCCTTGTAAAATTCTTTCTCTTTTCAGCCCAACCATCATGACAGATGCCTCTTCCATCGCTTCTGGTCTCTCATGAGCTTGTCTAATATTTAGCGCTTTAAAATTAAGTATAGAGGACTCTTCGCTTATTGTTCCACTGTCACTCAGTACTGACTTTGCATTCATTTGAAGTTTTACATAATCATTAAAACCTAGTGGCTTTAATGTCTTTACTAATGGATTAAATTCAATCCCTTTATTATTTATCATATTTCTAGTCCTAGGATGGGTGCTTACAATAATAGGCATATTGTATTTTTCTGCTATCCCATTTAAACTATCAACCAAGTCTTGAAAATTAATTTCTGAATTAATATTTTCTTCCCGATGAGCTGATACTACAAAGTACTCACTCTTTTGAAGTTCCAACCTCTCTAGTACATCTGATTCTTCAATATCATTTTTTCTAGATTTAAGAACTTCAAACATTGGACTACCCGTTTTAATAATACGGTCTGCCGGTAATCCTTCTTTAAGTAAGTACTCCCTTGCAATATCACTATATGTTAAATTAATATCTGCAATATGATCCACAATTTTTCTGTTTGTTTCTTCTGGAACTCTTTGATCAAAGCATCTGTTCCCTGCTTCCATGTGAAAGATTGGGATTTGTTTTCTTTTCGCAGCGATTGCACATAAACAACTATTTGTATCTCCAAGTACTAAAAGTGCATCAGGTTTAACTTCATCTAAGATAGGATCAATTTTCACAAGAATATTCCCTATAGTTTCAACTGCTGTTCCGTTTGCTGCTTCAAGAAAATAGTCAGGTTTTTTTAAATTAAAATTGTTAAAGAAAACTTCATTGAGTTCATAATCATAATTTTGACCAGTATGGACAAGTGTATGTTCAATAGCATCTGATTCGTCTAATTTGTTTATTACTGCAGACAGTCTAATAATTTCTGGTCTTGTTCCTACAACTGTCATCACTTTTAACTTTTTCATTTTAAACCTCCAGGTAGTAAGTATCTGGTTTTTCTGAATCAAAAAGCTCATTTGCCCACATTATAGTTACCATATCTGTATCACCAAGGTTTTCAATATTGTGAGTATAGCCTGTTGGGATATCTACAACTTCCATTTTTTCTCCACTAACAAAATACTCAATGACCTCATTGGAATCTATTTTTCTAAAACGAATAACTCCCTTACCACTCACAACAAGGAATTTTTCATTTTTGGTATGATGCCAATGGTTCCCTTTTGTAATACCAGGTTTTGAAATATTAACAGATACTTGTCCTCGATCTGGAGTTTTAATAAACTCTGTAAAAGAACCTCTTTGATCAATATTCATTTTCAGGTCATAACTGAATTGATTTTTTGGCAAATAACTTAAATATGTACTATATAATTTCTTGGTGAATGGATTAGACATATCCAAAATTAAGCGCTCATCGCGACTACTTTTGAAAGAATAAATTAAATCTGCAATTTCACCAAGAGTAACTCTATAAACGGTGGGGACTTCACAAAACTCCCCAACTGAATTCATATTACTGTTTAATGCATTGATTAGTTCCTCTATTACATCATCAATATAAACCAAATTCATTGTAACACTAGGGTCGTTTACAGTAATAGGTAGATCATTTGCGATATTATAGCAAAATGTTGCAATTACGCTATTATAGTTCGGTTTACACCACTTACCGAAAACGTTTGGAAAGCGGTAAACTAGAGCTTTGGCACCAGTTTCCCGTTCATATTCAAATAATATAGCCTCCCCAGCTTTTTTACTCTTACCATATGGGTTATTAAATTCGGCTTGTATAGAGGATGAAATCATTACCGGACATTTGTTATCGTACTCTTTAAGTGTTGCAAGAAGGGTAGAGGTAAAACCAAAATTACCTTTCATGAATTCTGTTTCATCTTTTGGACGATTTACACCAGCAAGATGAAATACAAAATCTGCTTCTTTACAATACTCATTCAGGAGGGATTGTTCAGTTTCCTTAGTGTATTCAAAGATATCTGTATAATTTCTGTTACGAAGTTCTGCAATTAAATTTTTGCCTATAAATCCATTAGCACCAGTAACTAATATTTTCATACAAATACTTTCCTTTTCATATTTTTTAACTCTTCCTGAACATAATTAAGTGTTAATAATCGATCTTTAATTTGTTCAATATTCAATCTTTCTGTATTATGAGAGTTGTATTCTTCTTCAGATGATAAATTTTTATCACCTTCTACAAAATACTTATCATAGTTCAAGTCTCTCTTGTCTGCAGGAACTCGATAAAATCCGCCTAAATCTTCAGCAACTACATGCTCTTCACGTGTAAGAAGTGTTTCATAAAGTTTCTCCCCATGCCGAGTACCAATCACTTTTATTTCATTATCCACTTCGAATAGTTCTTTTATCGCTTGTGCGAGATCACCAATAGTAGATGCAGGTGCTTTTTGAACCATAATGTCACCAGCTTCAGCTTTTTTAAAGGCAAATACTACAAGTTCTACTGCTTCTTCAAGACTCATTAAAAATCTAGTCATGTTTGGGTCTGTAACAGTTAATGGTTGCCCATTTTTGATTTGTTCAATAAATAGTGGTATTACAGATCCTCTGGAAGCCATTACATTACCGTACCTCGTCCCGCAGATTAATGTTCTTTCAGGGTCAACAGTTTTTCCTTTAGCTACAAACACTTTTTCCATCATAGCTTTTGAAATTCCCATGGCATTAATAGGATATGCAGCCTTATCTGTTGATAAGCAAATCACTTTTTTTACTCCGCTTTCAATTGCCCCAGTGAGAATATTATCTGTACCAATCACATTAGTTTTAACTGCTTCTAAAGGAAAAAATTCACACGAAGGTACTTGTTTAAGTGCTGCTGCATGAAATATATAATCCACACCATGCATTGCATTTTTTACACTCCCTAAATCTCTTATATCCCCTATATAAAACTTTAGTTTGTCATTCTTATAAAGCTTGCGCATGTCCTCTTGTTTTTTCTCATCTCTTGAAAAAATTCGAATTTCTTTAATATCTGTATTAAGAAATCTTCTCATAACTGCATTTCCAAATGAACCTGTACCACCAGTAATCAATAAAGTTTTACCATTAAACATAAATTATCACCATTACCTATCAAAAGTTTTTTTTAGTATTTCATATTTATTACCGACTATCGAATTTACTATTTCTAGCTCTTTTTCAGACAAAACTTTGTATCCTTTTCCTATGCTTCTTGTGGATACTTTACAAATACTTTCTGAAATATCCGCTTCATCAATTTCATAGTTTAAGAATGTCAATATTCTTTTTAATTCTTCTTTTGGAGTTATAACGAAATCGTTATAGTCAATTGAGAGATATTTTGATTTATCCATTTTTAGAAAACTACTCTCAGATGCTTCGATGGATTTTCTCCACTGAACTGCAGAAATTTCTAGTGCAGATAAGTTGATAGCATCTTCTTCAAATCCTTTATATTTCGGTCCCCAATAACTCAATCTTTTTTCATTATTAAAATATTTTTTTATTCTATTTGTTAGATAACTACCTGCATAATAAGGTATGTCTTTTGTTGGTACGAATCTAGCTTTGTCCATAATGTATTTGATATCCAATTTTGCTTTCCATCTAATTTCAGCACTAGATACAACATCTATTGGATCTCTAAAAATAAAAAGATATTTTGCATCATCTACTAGTTCGTTAACATAATCGACCCTTAAAGAGTTAGCACAAGTTTTTTCAATTACATTTTTTACATGATATTTGTTTCTAACCCAATCAAACTTATTTTTAATAAACTCTTTTTTCTCTTTGGTAACTTGTGAGGGGGCAAACTGGTCGTCAATCTCATTTCTTAATCCGTATCGCCAAATATAATTAATTTCATCACACGGCCATGTAGCAAAATCATCGAATTTAACTAAGGTATCTCTTAGCATGTTTGTTCCTGATCTTGCAGCTCCAATAATTATAACATTCATTTACTCACCCATTTTTTCTTGGATACTTTTGTACGCATTATCTGTTGTCAAATTGTTTATGAAGTATTTTCTTGCATTTTTTGAAAACAATTGTCTTAGTTCTTTAGATTCTTTTATTTTTATTAGGTTTCTGAAATATGAATCTAAATCGCCTGTCTCACACCACAACCCACAGTTAGCTGTTTCAGTAATTAATTCTTTATAATCTGTATTTTTATCTGTTGCTGCTAGTATTGGTTTGCCAATTCTCATTAGATTCAATGTTTTTGATGGTATGTTCGGTATCGTATATCTTCTATTTAAATTAATTAATCCGACATCACTTGCATGAATTAATTGGTCGTATTCCTGGGTTGGTACAAAATCATAAATTTTAATACAAGATAATTTCTTATTTTTAATCTCATTTAGAATCTTCTTTTTTGCAGTGCCTTTACCAATGACGATGAAAACTAAATCCTTTATACTGTTGTCTTCAACTTTTTCGGCTAACTGAATTAAAAATTCTAGTTCATTTGCCGGACTAATATTACCACCAAATGTACATACAAATTTATCGGTCAAATTGTACTTATTTCTAATTTCAATTAAGTCAGATTCTGGTATTTTCTGTTGTTTTGAAGGGGTTAACCAATTTTCTAAAATAAAGAACTTATCTTTTGGTACATTATTAAATTTAGAAATAAACTCTATATTTCTAGGGGACATGCATCCCAAATAATCCGATATGTTATAGATTTTCCTTTCAATATTTCTAAATAAATTAAATACTATACCTTTCTTCATTAAACCTATGTCTAAGGCATTTTGAGGGAAGATATCTTTAACTACTAATAGATATTTAGCTGACGGATTGTTCTTTTTTATCAATTTGACTGTATAGTAAAGTGTAATTGCGGGTGTTGGATAGACAACTAGATCAAACTTTACGCCTTTAAAATACTTATTTATATTGTTATTAAAATATTGTGGTAATAACAATGCTGTAATGCCTTTCATTACTTTGTTAACCCCAAAATAATTACCTGCTTTAATCCACAATATATGATGGTTATCTTCACTTTGTAGGAAGGTTTCTTTACCATGTTTGTTTTCTAATAGAGCAGCAACATAAACATTGTGACCTTCTTCAGCATACTTTCTACTTAATTCTTTATACATATGTTCTCTTTCTTGTTCAAAAGGATAGTTCAGCATTAGAAATAAAACATTCATAAAAAAACCTCATTTATTATTATTTTCCACTTAAGTGATAGTTCACAAGAAAGCGTTAAGGTTTCGTATTCAATAACCCCTTACTCTTTTCCATAGTAGCCTGGTACTCATATTTGCTAATTTTCTTCTCTCTTAATAAATAATCACCAAAATCTTCAGCAGTATCCAATCCATCTGCACTTATACCGTCACTCTTAAATACTTTCACTAATGTCATTAAAATGATTTTGCAATCTTTTAGAAATGAAATATTGTGAATATATTCAAGATCTAGTGATAGTTTCTCTTCCCAAGTTATACCGTTTCGGCCATTAACTTGAGCCCATCCAGTAAGACCAGGTAAAACACTATGTCTCCTTCTTTGTTCTTGACTCATGAATACCATATCTCGTACTAGTTGAGGTCTGGGTCCCACAATAGACATATCACCTTTAAATATATTAATTAGTTCTGGGAGTTCATCTAAGGAAGTAGCTCTCAGTAGTTTACCGAATTTCGTTAACCTTACACTATCTGGTAATAGTTGACCTTTTTCATCTCTTGCATCTGTCATCGTTCTAAACTTATACATTAAAAAGATCTTTTCATTAAGTCCCGGTCTTTTTTGTTTAAATAAAACTGGGCTTCCCAAGTTAATTCTCACAAAAAAGGAAACAACCACCAGGACTGGACTAAGAATTATTAAAGCCAATCCTGATAATATTAAGTCCAAGGGCCGTTTAATAAATTTTTGATATGGACCAACATTTGAAACATTCATTAATCTAACCACAACCCTTTAATAATCTTAACAACTCTTTCTAAATCCTCATCTGTTATTTTCGTATCAGATGGCAAACATACTCCATTTTCAAACAATTCCTCTGCTATACCAGTACCAACAAAATTATATTTTTTAAAATATGGCTGAATATGCATCGGCTTCCAAATTGGTCTTGATTCTATATTCTCTTTTTCAAGAGCTTCCATGATATCTATTGGTCTAACATTTCCTTTTAAGGTCATTGAACTTAGCCAGAAGTTAGGGTAATCCCATTCATTAACTGGCATAAACTCAACGCCTTCCAGGTCACTAAGTTCTCTTTTATAAAAATTAAAAATCTCTCTCTTCTTAGTTACTCTCTTATCCAAAACTTTAAGCTGCCCTCGTCCGATACCGGCAACAACATTACTCATTCTATAATTAAACCCTAGCTCACTATGCTGATAGTGTCTTGCAGGATCTCTAGATTGAGTAGCCCAAAATCTAACCTTTGCAATACGCTCTTCATTATCAGAAACGAGCATACCTCCGCCAGAAGTTGTAATAATTTTATTGCCATTAAAAGAGAAGATTCCATAGTCACCAAAAGTACCCGTATGTTTTCCTTTATAATAAGTACCCAAGGACTCTGCGGCATCTTCAATGACTACTACATTATGTTTTTTGCAGATTTCCATGATCTTATCCATGTCTGCAGAGAGACCATACAGATGGACGACAATAACTGCTTTTACTTCCGGGAATTTTTTGAAAGCCTCTTCTAAAGCTTCAGGACACATATTCCAGGTTTTAAAATCACTATCTATAAAAACAGGAGTTGCATTTTGATAGATAATTGGGTTTGCAGTTGCTGAGAAGGTTAAAGTTGGACAAAAAACAATGTCCCCTTCACCAATACCAGCTGCTCTTAGTGCCAGGTGAATGGCTCCAGTACCTGAGGAAAGTGCAGCTGCAGCATTGGAACCAACTATAGTTGAAAATTCATTTTCAAACTCGTTCACATTCTTTCCTAATGGAGCTATCCAGTTTGTTTCAAAAGCGTCTTTTACATATTCCATCTCAAAACCTTCATCACTCATATGTGGTGAAGAGAGGTATATTCTATCTTTCATTTTAGGAGTCTTCCTTCCATAAATTATTGCTTATTTATCTTAGTAGTTTAGTACTTATTTGAATTCTTTAGTTCCTATGTATCCCTAAATAACTACTAAAGCACTAAGTGATTCTCACAATGGAAAACCCATCTTGATAGATGGGTTTTCCATTGTAATGCTATAAGTATTAATTAAGGTTACTCACTAACAACTCTTCTTGTTTCTTGTTAGCTAGTTCCAACACATATTTTGATAAATCTTCTTTATTGAAACTCCAGTGATTTTCAACTAAATAAGATACTCTGTCATATTCAATCTCAACTGACTTCCCAATGAAGATTTTAGGGAATACTGCTTCAGGATGGACTTCATTTTCACCAAGAAGCTCCTCATACATCTTTTCTCCTGGTCGAATCCCTGAAAACTTTATTCCAATTTCATCAACAGCATAGCCTGATAGCTGGATAAGGTTCTTAGCAAGATCTACGATTTTTACTGGTTCTCCCATATCCAATACAAATATTTCTCCTCCACTTGCTAAAGCTCCAGCTTGAATGACCAAACGAGATGCTTCTGGTATCGTCATAAAGTATCTTGTCATCTCTGGATGTGTAACGGTTACCGGTCCCCCAGCTTCAATTTGCTTTTTGAATAATGGAATGACGCTACCTCGACTTCCTAATACATTTCCAAAGCGTACTGCCACAAAATTGGTATGGCTCTTACAATCTAAGTCTTGAATAACCATCTCAGCAATGCGTTTTGTGGATCCCATTACATTTGTCGGGTTTACCGCTTTATCGGATGAAACAAGAACAAATGTACCTACACCAAATACATCAGAAGCATCTGCAACATTCTTTGTTCCGATGACATTGTTTTTCACAGCTTCTTGTGGATTGTATTCCATTAGTGGAACATGTTTATGAGCGGCTGCATGATATACGACATCCGGTCTATGTGTGTTCATCACTTCAAAGATACGGTCTCGATCCTGGATATCGGCAATAATCGGGATGATTTCAAGTTGCTTACCGTATTTTTGTTTTAGTTCCATATCAATTTGATAGATTGAATTTTCTCCATGACCTAATAGTAAAACCTTTTTCGGTTTGAATTTACATACTTGCCGGCAAATTTCCGATCCGATGGATCCTCCTGCACCAGTTACAAGGATGGTTTGTCCGAATAATTCATTAGAGATACTTTGTATATCCAGTTCTACAGGATCTCTTCCTAATAGATCCTCGACTTTCACATCCCTAAATTGGTTGATGGAAACATTGCCGAGCATAAGATCTTCTATCTTTGGAAGGATCTGTGTCTTAACGTTTGTCTTCATACATTCCTGATAAATTCGATTTAATTCTGATTTCTTTAAAGAAGGAATGGCTATAATAATATGATCCACTTCTAGTTTATTTGCAACTTTACTTATGTCTTTGGAAGTTCCTAGAACCGGTACACCGAGAATTTCAAGTTGTTGCTTTTTTACATCGTCATCCACAAAAGCAACCGGATTTAATTCCGTTATGTTATTTTGTCTTAATTGTCGTAATACCATCGTTCCAGCTGAACCAGCGCCGATGATTAATGTTCGTTTTTGTTTATGTTTTGGACTTATGTATGTATCTCTATAGATGCGCCAAATAAATCTTGAACCTCCAATTAATAGCATGTGCAGCATCCAGGTTATGATGAGTGCTTTAAAAAAGATATCTTGTACAATCAAAAGTTGCGCTAACCCTGCACCTACAATTGAAAACGTTACGGTCTTAAAGATGACAACCAATTCTCCAATACTTGCATACTGCCATACTCGCTTGTACAACTTATAATAATAGGATAAAATATGATGACTGATTAATAGCACGATCGAGCTTGCAAGAATCGACTCTGAAAATAACACCTTATGGTAACTTAATAGATAGCTACTTACATAGATTGCAGATAGCACAATAATGGAATCTACGAAAATCAAAAAGGAAATTCTTTTTCGATATGTCACTTACTTACACCTCGATTCATTTTTTATTCTTTGTTCAATGGCATGATTGATTTGGATCCTGATTTCTTCTATTTGTTCTAAGGGTGCATCTTGTTTTATGTATCGTATGGCTTTATTAATGGATTTCGGAAATGATTCATTATTTCTCAAAAACATCTACCTCTCCTAAATGAGGATCATCCAATAAAATAACCCTCAAAAAAACATATATACTACGAAAGTTATAAATGGCGAATATAAGATAATTATGTATTTAGGCATCTAACCCGCCCTCACGCTATACTCGTGACAACGAAGTGTCTAAGGTGTGTTTCTACCCACAGTATAGCCGAGTGCCTCCATTGATAGTGGTGAGGAGACATTACCCCTTGGGAAGATGAACCTATTTAGAAAATCCCAAGAAACCTTTTCTTAATCTGTAATGGTGATTCTAGATGTATGGTTTCCCCTTGAATAAGTAGTTCTGCGTTTTCCATCATCATATATCTTTGGCTAATACCAAACTTCTTTTCAATTTCCTCATAAGCAGGTCGTAAATTAAATCCACGCGATGTTGTATTATGTGCATCTGAGGCTACAAAATGTGTTAGATTGTGTTCTATAAGTTGGTAGGAGAATTTCCTGATTGATTTCCCGAATTTTCCAATTACACTAGATGCTGTGACTTGAGTTAAAGCGCCATCACTTACCAGTTCATACAACTTTTCAGGGCGCTCAATCAACTCCTGGTTTCGTTCAGGGTGAACGATTACCGGGATTAGCCCAACGAGTTGAAGTTCAAATATTAATTGCTTGGCGTAGCGAGGGACATGATTAGATGGAAATTCTAAAAAGATGTATTTCCCGCCATTATTCAGGGATAATAGTTCACCTTTTTCATAATCCTGTACCATTTCTCCATAGATTCGGTTTTCTTGTCCTGGTAGGATCGTTAGTGGAATTTGCGCTTCATTTAGCTTTTCATTCAATTGTGTAACATGTGTATGTATATCAGTTTTGTAATTATCATATCTACCGTTTTTATGGTGGGGAGTGGCGATGATTTGTGTAATCCCCTCATCAACAGCCGCATTTGCCATCAATAGACTTTGTTCAATTGTCTGGGCTCCATCATCGATTCCAGGTAGGATGTGGCAATGTATATCAATCATGTTTAATCACACCTATTTTTAGGTTAACTAGTACATTTTTCCTGTTTACGAATGTTATCTTAACAAAATATCCCACGAATGGAAAGGGGGGAATTTTGTCGAATCCCCCATTTTTTATCAATTACTACCATAGTAATAATAATAGTTGCCTTTTTTCATCTTTTTTCGGTTCAATACGACACCTAAGACCTTTGCTTTTGCAGAATTTAGGAGTTCTTTTGACTTTAGTGCCATCTCATTTTCCGTTTTGCCGCTTGAAACGACGAGCACTACACCATCACATAGGTTAGCAAGTACTTGACCGTCCGTTACAGCCAATACCGGTGGCGAATCGAAGAGAATAAGATCATAACTCTCTTTCGCTTCTTCCACTAGTGCTTTCAATGCACGTGACCCTAGAAGTTCAGCTGGGTTTGGCGGAACCGGACCACTTGCTAATATATCTAGGCGATCGATTTCAGATGAATTAATACATTCGGAAAGATTAGCTTGGCGAGTCAACACATTCGACAAGCCACGGACATTACTTACACGGAATGTGTAGTGGGCTGTTGGTTTTCTCATATCTGCATCAATAAGTAGTACTCTTTTTCCTTGTTGAGCCATGACGACAGCCAGGTTTGCTGCAGTTGTCGATTTCCCTTCCCCAGGTCCTGAAGAAGTCACCATGATTGTTCGATATTCTTGATCGATGGCAGAAAATTGAATGTTTGTACGAATGGTTCTATATTGCTCTGAAATTGGTGACTTTGAGTTGAAATGTGTAATTAGGCTTCTTTCTTTAAAGTCCCGTATCGTTTTTCGTTGATTACGCTTCAATGCTTTCACTTCCTACTCGATGCTTTAATTGATTGCGGTGTGGATTGGTTTGTTCTTCATCCATTTCAGCAATTACTCCCAATACAGGAAGGTCTAGTAACTTTTCTAAATCTTGTTCAGTCTTAATTGTATTATCCAAATATTCTAGTAAGAATGCTAAACCTACACCAACCATTAATCCGACAACCATTGCAATAGCAATGTTAAGAGGTGGATTCGGGCTTACAGGAGATGCATTTTCTTTCAATTCTGCTTTTGATAGAATTTTCACATTATCAACATTCATAATCGATGTGATTTCCGCTTGGAATGTTTCCGATACGGTGTTGGCAATATTAACAGCCATTTCTGGATCAGGGTCCTTTACAACCACTGAAAACACCTGTGAATTCTGCTCGCTGTTTACTGTCACTTTTTCGGTCAATGAACCGACTGAGTCCAACCCCAATTCTTCTTGGACTTTTTGAAGAATCGTTGGACTTTTGATGATCACTCGGTATGTATTAATCATTTCGACATTTGTTCGCACTTGATTTATGTCCAAAGATTGTTGTCCTTCATTTGATTGATTGACAAGAATTTGTGTTGAAGATTGATAGATTGGAGTTAGAAAGAAGTAACTAATGACCCCACTCATCCCCATTGCAATGACGGTGACCAGGATAATCATCCAGATCCGCTTCTGTAACGTTGCAAATATTTCTTTGAGACTGATTGTTTCTTCCATAATTTCCCCCACTAAATGATAAGTTCTATATTTCATCCCGTATTATAGCACATTTAACTGGCATAAATCGGGAAATTTTTTGTTAGTTTTGTAAATATTAGTCCAAATATGACATTTGCACTATCATTCTAGAATAATTTTGGCACAAAAAAGGAACCAGTAATCCGTTACTGATTCCCTAATTTTGTTTATTCAGTTAAATCACTAAGTTGATATTGAACATTAACGACGTCCGAACCGCCTAACAACTTAAAGTGTGTCATTTGGTTGCTTGTAACATTCTTTTGAATTGCATTTGGTACAGAATCCGTTTTCACCAGCAATATTGGGGTATTTCGTTTGGCGGCTAAAACAGAACCTGTAAGTGCATCCGCAAACTTGTAACCTGTAGCGACGAAAGCTTCTTTCGCGGTACTATGATATTTTTTTACAACCTCTGCATTCGTGTCCCAACGCTCTGCTCCAGAAATCCGATTGGCATCAGGAAGATTTTTCAGTATGTTATTCGATACCATGCTAGTTCCACCTACGACAATTGATTTCTTAACGCCTTTCAGAGCTGTAGATGTATAACCTGGTAATTCATTGTTGTTGGTTAATAAAATCGGGATTCCGTTTCGCGCCGCATATGGTGCAATGGCTAAGGCATCCGGGAACTTCCATCCGTAGGCGACTACTGCTTGATCGTAGTTGACGCCCAATTTCTTCATTTCTTCTGCAATAAGAGCTGCAGTATGATAACGGTTTTTCCCACCGATACGTTGTATGTTTGTAATACCCAATTCAGTTTTAATCGAATTTTTGACTTTGTCACTTACCGCAGATCCACTGCCTAAAATGACCACTTTTTTAGCACCTAACCGTTTGATTTCATTCTTGGTTGCATCATTCAGCTTGCCTGTATTCGTTAACAAGATTGGTGCATTCAGATGATAGGCAAGTGGGGCACCAGCCAATGCATCCGGGAAGTCGAAAGCTCGAGCTAACACAACTGTATCCGCTGTCTTCCAGCCTTCCTTCGAAATTTCAACAGCTGTTTCATACCGCTCTTTACCTGATAACCTTTCTGCAAAATCTCTTAATGTACTAGAGGCGGCATAACCAATGGTTCCATCTTTCAGTTGAACTTTGTACCATACATAATGTTTGTATCTCATGCCACTATCAGAAGTCCCATGTTTGTGTGATTGATCATATACAAAAGAATCCAAGATGGTTACTGTTTGAAATTCATCATTCTCGATGTTACCAACATCTCTAGAATCACGGTATGGTCCGCTTCTGATATTTGCTCCATATACTGTTTTGGTGATACTCGTATCATTAAACTGATGCTTTGTCGTTTGAGCTGGTTTTTCTGTTTTGTATAGCTGCTTTTCAAAGTATAGTAGATCATTTTCATAACGGAATTCTGAAGGATTAAACTTTATTTCTGCAAGGTTGATTCCAGGGTTATACGCTTCAAGGAACCCAAAGACTTTGTATTGATACGCGTCTTTATTGATTGTTCCGTCTGCTTTTTTGACCGGGCTGTTTGCAGGAACCAATCCGTTATATGCCATTACGGCAAAATACCAATTTTCTAATTTGTCTTTTGTTTGGTCGTTGATGTTTGGAATTCTTTTACCAGACATATTCCATTTTTCTAATAGTATTTGAAGACCTGCATCGATATTGTACTCGATATCGGATTTCAACTTTTCTTCGTTAAACTGGCTTTTATCGGTTACTTGCATGATTCCGATTCCACCGTCTGAAGTAATATGGGGTTGACCATTTTTAAACTGATCCCATGCACTTTCCGCATATGCTACCGCTTTTACGATTTCAGGTGGAATTCCCTTTTCTATCGCTTTTTCAGTTAGCAATTTATTAATCTCTGAATAGGATGGATTTTCATAGGATTCTGCTGCTAAACTATCCTGAGGTATGTAAAATGACGTGAGTGCAAAACAAAGTATTAAAGCTACAAATTTTTTATACAAATGATCCCTCCTCTTTTTTTCTCATTCATTCTATCAAATTTACCAATCTATTACCATTTAATTTTCCATATTTAATAATTTTTGGTAGTATTGCCTATTCCTTCTGGAAGGGTTATAATCTCTATCAGATTTACTAATTTTTAGAGTTGGGAATGGTATTTGAATGATAAAAAAAATCCTATTGATATTAGGTAGTTTAGTAGGTATTGGGATTTTAGCGTTAGGTGGATATGGATATTATCTATATGACTCTGCAAAGGATACAGTAAATGAGATGCATGAACCCATTGAATCCAGCAGACAAACGCCTCCACCAAAAGTAGATGGGAATAAAGATGAACTGGAGCCTATTTCGATCCTCTTAATGGGAGTGGATGAAAGGAAAAATGATCAAGGTCGTTCGGATACCATGGTCATTATGACATTGAATCCCCAAGATAATTCCATGTATATGTTCAGTATACCGAGAGATACAAGAACTGAAATTGTTGGAAGAGGAACAATTGAGAAAATCAACCATGCATATGCGTACGGCGGAACTCAGATGACAATTGACACTGTAGAAAATTTCTTAGATATTCCTATTAACTATTATTTCAAAGTGAACATGGAATCTTTTAAAGACATCGTAAATACGATGGGTGGAGTTAGTGTCAATAATAGCTTCGGCTTCTCAGCTGGAAGATATAGTTTCTCTGAGGGGAATATTCATTTGAATGGAGATGAAGCCCTGGCTTATGCCAGAATGCGTAAGAAAGACCCTCGTGGTGATTTAGGTAGAAACGATCGTCAGCGTCAAATCATTACAGCGGTCATTAACGAAGGTGCTCAAGTATCCACTATCACGAAGTTTGATGACATCTTAAATGTTCTTGGTAAAAACATTAAGACCAACATGACGTTTGATGAGATGAAAGAGGTTCAGAAAAACTATAAAGATGTTCGACATAACATCGAGACTTTTGAAGTAAAAGGACATGGACAAACCATTGATAAACTTTGGTATTATATCGTTTCTGACGAGGAACGTAATCAAATTACGAACAAACTGAAAAGTCACTTGGAATTGAGCTAGAGCGGATTTTACTCCGCTCTTTTTTTGTGTATGTTTTTTATGAAGATGGTACCTAGTATGATGCCAACCGTGTCAATGAGGACATCTTCAACATGCGGACTTCTGTTCGGCGTAAATCCCTGGTGGATTTCATCTGATGCTGCGTATAACACACCCAATATTATCGCAAGCCATAAACTGTAATTTAATGTCTTAGTGCGGTATTGCGCTCTAAATAGCAATACACCCAATATGAAATAGACTGTGAGGTGTGCACCTTTACGAATGAAGAATTCCAAAAAACGAGCTTCCCCAAGAGCTTCTATGCTCACTTCTTCACCTGCATAGTCAAAGTTCACAAAGCTGAATGTATTCACCCACTCCAATGGAATCTTTCCACTTAGAAACGGCTTGATATCCTGATCCTCATACGGTTGCGAGGAAGAATAAAAGATAACCCCAGCCCAGAGTAGAACCGGCAACCAATAGACGATAAACTTCTTCATAACCGAACTCCTTTATGTACCTGGTACCTTTTCAGAACCCTTGGTATATCTATGTTAAACTTCAGTGCCTGACACCGATTAGAAACCCTTGATATAATGGATATGTACGGAAGTACTTGGCACTAGTATAATTTTGAGACCTTTTTCTTTTTTGTGCGTATACATTAATGTTAGAGCTTTCAACTTGAAAGGAAGAATTCAAATGAAGACATATAAAATATTACAATGGATTACGGGTGGTTGTGAAGCACTATTAGCAATTCCTGTTCTTGGAGGGGCATTTGTAATCGGCAATGGCTATGTACCATTATTCGTGATGCTTGGGTTGCACATCCTGACTCTGATTTATGCGAGTAAAGAAGCGAGCATTGGGTTCCAGCGTGCAGGAAGCATTTTGGGCATCATCACCTCCGCCATAGCCTGGATTCCGTTTATCGGTTGGTTCATGCACAGCCTTACAGCAATTGTACTTCTCATCAGTGCTATATTCAGTGATAAAGAGAAAACAAAAGTCAAAGCGATTGATTAGTTGCCTAAATATTAATAAAGGAGTGATGAAACATGGAAACAAATCACGATACACTAACAAAGAATGAAAAGAATTGGGGCATGTATGTTCATTTAGCTGCATTTATTGGCTATCTTACAGCTGCACTCGGGTTTATTCTGGGTCCCCTAGTCTTATGGTTAATTAAAAAAGATGAGTCATCTTATATTGACTATCATGGAAAAGAAGCGGTGAATTTCCAAATCAGCTTTTTCTTATATGGATTGATTGCTGGTGCACTGATGTTGGTCCTTATTGGAATGGTCCTTCTCCCTATAGTGGTGATTCTTCATTTAATCTTCATGATCATCGGCACCATTAAAGCGAGTGAAGGAAATTATTATCGCTATCCACTAACGATTCGATTCATAAAATAACGCTAAAGCAAATTGCATAAAGTATTGAGGTGGAATTAGTACGTTAATTCACACCTCTTTTTTTATGTGACTGATGCTAAAATAGATATTAAATCATAACAAAAAAGTCTAAATCAGGGAGGTCTAGTATGGGATGGTTTTTGGTTTATTTTATTATGGGATGTTTTATAATCCTTTCTTTAATGTCAATTGGTTGGTTCATATATGCCTATCGGATAAAATCTTGGAAGTTTATGATTGTTTCACTCCTCTTCTATCTCCCAATGTCGATTGCTCTTATGAAAATTCCGCTCGAATCTGCCCTTTACCTCTTAGCCCTATGGAACTTGGTGGTGATCATATTTTGTTTACGGTTTTCGTTCCAGAAGAAGTCTACTGCTAGAATATTCGTATCTTTCATCCTACTGATCTCTTTCTTCGCCGCTTTCATTCCCATTTTTCATGAAACTATCCAGCACGAAATTATTGTAAGAAAAATGGACACTACTGAGATTCCTGTACCCGTTGTCAAAATCAATGATGAAGCTTCTTTAATTGGAAAAGTTGAAAGAATGTGCTGGGGGATTGATTGTATGGAAGGACACCCTGGGCCATATGTACTTCCCATTGATCCGATAGGTATAGCGGAGTTTGATATTCAGGGTAAAGCACATATTGAAATCAATTTAAATCAAACAGAGAGAGATTATAAATCTATTCGGTATATGTACATAGAGAATGATGAAATACATGATAAAACAATCCAAAGATCTTCATTTACCTTACCTTCAACCATACCTGAACAAGTTGTTAAAGTAACTGTAGAAATGAAAGATACACAAAAGTTCACTTTCGCTTTTGGAATCAGAAATGGGAACAGACCTTAAAAATTCACAAGCAATGATTCCGAACTACAGATGCATCCTTTTCAAAAGGATATGCATCTTTTCTTTTCTAACTTTTCTCCCACATAAAAATTCTTAAGGGTCTCTTCCTTATAACAATTTGGTAGACATAACATTTCTTTACCCTCGAGAACAGTATTTTATGGTGTGATATAATATTTCTTTAGAACAATTAAAGGACGGTTTTATAATGAGAGTTAAAAGCTTTACAGTTTTATTACTCATCATTTTCTTTATAGGCTTTATGATATTTACTGCTTCAAAACCTAAAGGGGTAGCGATATTCTATTCACCTCATCCAGATGATGAAACCTTATCTATGGGTTCTACCATTGTGCATTACATAAAGCAAGGGTATGACGTGCATGTTGTCCTTTTGACCGAAGGCGGAGGATCCGCAGTTAAAGGAAAGATAAATGAAAAATTACAAAACGAGAAGAAAGCTCCTCTAACGGTAGAAGAATTCAAGAAAGCTAGAGTGAAAGAATTTAAACTTGCTGTCAGTGAATTAGGTGCAGATGAGGAAAATGTCCATATATATGGTTTCACAGACGGGAATCTGAAGATCGATAATGTCAATTCGGTCATGGCAAACTTTGACGAAAGATATCCAAAAGCTCAACATTTCGCCTTCAGTTATTATGATCCACATCCTGACCATGCAGCAACAGGAAAAGCGTTGCGGGACCTTCTTCAATCAGGGCGTGTGAACGAAGGGATGTTCTTTGTTCCCCGATATGTAGATGTGAATGTTGGTGAGATTGCACCGTTTGAATTCCGTTATTTGAAGGATGTAAAACCTGCATTGGATGCCTATGGTATATGGAATCCTGAGAACGGTTTTTATAGTATAGGGAAGATTTCAGTCACTGAATCATTTAAGTTAATGGAAAAAGATCCAAAAAATAAATGGCATAAATTAGAGAAATAGTGGGGCTTTTAATAATGAAAGAAATCAAATTAAGTAGAAGAATTGATGCGCTGGATATTGCACGAGGTATTTTGGTTATTTTAGCTTTGTTTGTGAGTAATATCCCACCAGGTGGTTATGAATCGTTACGACACGCTCCATGGTATGGATTAACCATTTCCGATGTATTGTTCCCGGGATTTTTGACGTTATTTGGAGCAGGATTGGCTGTAGCGTATCGAAATAGTATCCGGTGGAAAAAAGTGTTTAAAAGGACTTTCTGGTTTTGGGTAATCGGACTTGCTTATAATGCTGTCGTCACTTGGAATAATGATTTAAGTACTTTAAGAATTACAGGTGTATTACAGCTTTTTGCAATCTCTGGTTTAATTGCTGTAATTCTTACCATTGTTAGCCGAACTTGGTTGTACGTTACATCTACAGCATTGGTCATATTAATTGGTTATTCAATCTTGCTAAGCTTTGGGGGGCAAAGCTGTACAGATCAACTTGTACAACCTGACTGTAA
The DNA here is from genome assembly GCF_051842935.1 of Pseudalkalibacillus sp. Hm43. GTDB lineage: Bacteria > Bacillota > Bacilli > Bacillales > Fictibacillaceae > Pseudalkalibacillus. The sequence continues at coordinate 2,821,520 of NZ_JBPXRR010000001.1, forward strand.
TCCATTACATAAGATAGATGCTATGATCTATGGAAATGAACATACTTATCATAATGGAACTAAGGGATATGACCCTGAAGGGACCCTCTCAATGATTTCTGCAGTAGCAAACATCCTATTAGGTTATGGTGCATCCAGAATCATACTGGCTGCAAAACGCTATAAAGTGAGGTTGTTGACGGTCTATGCATTAGGATTGATTGCAATCACACCGGTCTTTTCTCTATTTGTACCAATTGCAAAAAAGATATGGACTCCATCATTTGTAACCTTAACCTCTGGCATTACCATTCTAGTTTTGGCCATTATATATTATATTTATGATCAAAAGTTTGCTGACCAAGTAAAAGCACCTACATTTCTAATGGCATTGGGGAGAAACAGTCTATTAATTTATTTCGGTAAAGACCTTGTTACTTCTGTATTACAGAATCTCAAGGTTGATACTCAATCCATTCAAATGTGGTTAAGAGACTTCATTCCTGAAGCTGTACCACACGGACACCTCATTTATGCATTAGGCATTCTAGGCTTATGGACAATTCTAGCCCTGTATTTACACCGGAAAGAATGGTATTTTAAAGTCTAATGACAAAGAACCTCTCTACCTAAACCTAATATCCGGTTAATGCAGAGGTGCAAATGAAAAAATATCAAAGTAAAACGCACTGGATTTCACAATGAATTCACAGTGCGTTTTTTATTCTTATATTAAACGATTTCAATATTTTCAGTTCAAAATCCATATGTATTCACCAACTAACACCGACTTAATGGATTACGAATTTGTGTTGTAATGTGTATGAGATTTCAAAGGAAACTTGAAAATTATGTTAAAATGTAGGTGCGAAGGATAGTATTAAACAGGTGTTTTTTATAATAAAGAGTCTTTAATTACACTTATATTTCACAATAAGTTTTTTTGACAAAAATCTTCATAATGTTTTTTTAAGAATGAGAAGGTTACAAAAACTACCGAAGATTTAAGGAGGAAGTAATGAACTCTAACACATTACTTAATCTAATGGTATTTATAATTAATGTTCTGTTTTTAACAGTAATAGCACTCTTTGCTGTTTGGGGTTTCTTTAGTATTATTTTTTATTATATATGGTTGGCCATCGGAATAGTTAGTGCAATTTGGTTTGCGTTTTACTTTAGGAGATTTACAAATGGAAAAGAATTTATGATTAAAAGTCTTTTACATGGGACTTTTATTTATACTGTTCTCATAGTTTTTAATGTTATACAAGCGGTACTTTTCAGCTAGCACCTAACCATCTATCTGATGTATATTTTAGTCTTCTTCATAACCAGTGGCATTGATCTAAGTAGGAAGAAGCCTTTATTTATTATGAAAATTTATAGGTTTTTGGAGGTCAGCATGATATTAAAGAAGCTTAATGCTTCAATTGTAACATATTGGATTTCATGTATTGTTGTGTTCTTGATGTTAAGTCCAACTGAATTTGTTCTCACAGACTTCCAAGATATGAATAGTGTTATAAATAGTTTCTCGCTATTTTCCTATGTGATTTTTTTGGGTGTATTTTTATATGCATATCCGGTTGGAATAGTTGCAGAATTGATACTGAGAAAAATACCAGCAGGAAAAAGTAGTTTTAAATTTATTATTTATATTTTCTTTGCAATTGTAGTAGCAGTTTTATTTATGTTTTCACTATTGGGGCTGAGCTTTTTTTCAATTGTGGTAGCATGTTTATTTTTTGTAATTGAAGAGTTACTGTTTAATCGAATAAGCTTAAAACAATATAAAACCATCATGGTTGTATCCTATATAATTTTTGTAATGACCTTATTTTGAATCCTTTTTAAATAGAATTTGGTTATTCAATATATGCGACCCGGCTTTGAGTATTTTAAAAGAATTACTGTGTTTCATTTTGAACCTCACAAGTAAACCCGTTACTAACATAAGGTATGTTTTTTCATAGAAAAAAAGAGCGAGGGATTTCCCTCGCTCTTTTTCTATTAATCTTGTAACGCTTTACGAAGTTGGTTCTTAACTTCTTCTGATACCGCACTGTCTCCACCAAGAACGTGAACCGTTTGGATATCATTTGTTGTGTCATACTTCGTCAAGAAAGCTTTCACTTCTTTTGGAAGTTCTTTTGATTTCACTAGTACTAGCGAGCTGTCATTCATTGTTACTAGTGGAGTCGCAGACAATGCATCTGGGAAGTTATCTCCACTTGCTACAAACAGCTTGTTGGAATCTAAAGCAAATTGCTCTAAGATCGCAACTAATGTACCGTAGCGGTTAGCTCCTTTAAGTCGCTCTACCATACCTGCTACTTCTTCAGCAGCCTGGTAAGCAGAATCTTTCACCGCTGCAGTTCCTCCAAGAACGTATACATCTTCGTTCGTAAGAACTGCTTCCGCTTCTTTAGTCAGAGATTCACCATCAGTAAGGACGATCGGCATGTGATATTCACCAGCAACCGCTCCCGCACTTAGTGCATCAGCAAAGTTCTTACCGGTTGCAAGGAATACACCGTTACCTGACATAAATCCTTCATCTTGAAGTTTTTCAACGATTGCCATGTTGGTACCGTAACGGTTCTTTTGATCACCTGTACCAGCAAGACGCTCAATGTTGTTTTCGTCAATCTTCAATTCGTCAGTAAGTGTTTTTACAACGTCTTTCGATACAACACCTTCACCACCGACGATGATGACGTTTTCTGCTCCAAGACGAGTGATTTCATCCTTCACGTCTTTTGTAAGCCCTTTGCTACCAACCAATAGGATTGGTGCATCGTAATGAGCTGCGAGTGGACCAGCAGATAACGCATCAGGGAAGTTCCATGCAGTAGCAAGTATAATCGTTTTACTATCCTCTGCTACAAATCCGTCTGGATACATCGTTTTAGATGTTTCAACAGATGTTAGAATACGATCTTGCCCTTTGATGACATTGATCATATCCCCGACGATTTCTACTGGTAACAATGTCAACACTTCATCCGTATCAGCATCTTTCAAGAATACTCCAGAATAGAAATCTCCGCTTTCTTTAGGAGCCGTAATCTTAACGTCAGTTGTCAGCTTTTCACTTACGCCAAGTTTTACAACTTCATCAGAAGTTTCAACGGATCCTTTGCCTTTCTCACCTGGATCAAGCACTCTTGCTTCTGTCAATGTAAAGTCAATATCCGTTGGACCACCTGATACTGTAGAGTAACCGTAGACTGCAACTAGATATTCACCGTCTTCTAGGCTCTTGAAGGATACCTCTTCATCAGAGGAAGCAGATCCGGAAGAACCAATCATTACTGGCTTTCCATCAACCATTTTGTAGAACTCTAAATCTACATCATCACTTGGATTTGTAGGATTAGAAGTCTTCACAGTCAAGGAAACATTATTCTTAAGTGTTAGTGACTTAGTAAAGTAACCTTTGTTTGGAACAGTTTCACGAGTCTTCATGCTTTCAGGATTACTGAATGCAGCACCTTCTACCTTTACATTACGAGCATCTTTAAGGTAGTTATGGAAAGTAACAGATTCCGTTACTTTTTCTCCAGCTTTCGGCTGGTTCATTGTAATTTTACCCGGAGTTTTCGCTACTCCTTGTACGAAAGCATCAAGGGAGAACTTGTTCATTTCTTTTCCAGGTTGTGGCGCAAATGAACCGTATACCGCTACTTCCCAAACGCCTGGCTTAGGAGATTCAAATACATTTTCTTCTACACCAAGTCCGCCGTTGCCATAACCAGCATAACCCTGGTAACTACTCACTTCGTAACCGTCTGGGTTGAATACGATCATACGTACTCTACCTTGGTATTCTCCACTTTCCTTTAATGCACTTAATGCAAAACGAACTTTGTCAGCACCTGGTTTTACATCAAAGTAATAGCTCTTAGAACGTGAAGCTTGTACTTCACCTTCATAGCTATGACGGAAGTGGTTTTCAGCAGTGAATTGATCACCATGCACAATGGTTTGGTAAGAACGTGCTTCAACATATGGAGTAGAAGCATCATCAATTACTAGAGTACCTTCGTTTCTACCGACTTTTAGTGCATCTGTGTCATAATTCACCTTTACAACTTCACTCTTACCTGGTTCAAGTGTCATTGAAGATTTGGATGGCGTAAACCAACCTTCACTTGCTTTTAATGTAAGGTTCTTTTTCTCATCAGAAGTGTTCGTCACAAGGACTTCTACTTCTTCAGGCGTTTCACCGTTTCTTACATACAGGCCTTCACCACCGGATACTTTTTCTCCGTGGTAAACTGTTACATCTACTTCTTTCAACTCGTTGATGAAGTTGGATTTCAAGTAATCAAATGCAGCTGGTACATCAATTAAACCAGCACCTTGTTGAGTACGAGTGTACCCTTCCATTGGGTTTGCTGTTTGAATCAATGCTTCCCGAACTGTTTCGTAATTAAATGGTACACGGTCTGTTTCTGCTGCATCCTTTAAAGCTGCAACGACACCCGCTACGTAAGGAGCTGACATACTCGTTCCTTGAAGAACATCATAGTTCCCTAAGTGTGCAGGGTATGCTGCAAAAGATGCCCCTGGAGCTACGATATCAGGTTTTTGCATTCCATCCTCACGAGGACCGTTAGAAGAGAAGTACCATAAACCATCCGCAGGATTCGGGTTACCATCCTTGTCTTTTCCGTATGGATACGCTCCATACTCTGTTGCCCACATCGTACTGTTGATGTGTGCACCAACTGAAATCGCATCTGAACTTGTTCCTGGAGATCCTACTGTATCTGCCCCAGGACCGCTGTTTCCAGCTGAGATAACAAATACAATTCCATGATCTTCAGATAAGATGTTTACGAGTTGGTCATCAGCGTCTGTTCCATCATTCAAGTCAGGTTGAGAACCTAAACTCATATTTGCTACGTCTGCACCAAATCCACCTTCAGACTCAGGCAAGGCTGCATCAACCATAGAACTCATGATACTAAAAGTAGATGCTCCACCAGTAGCTTTAAATACTTTAAGTCCTACAAGCTCAGCCCCAGGAGCAACACCTTGCATTGCCACAGCACCCATACCGTTATCAACAGCTGGTCCATTCGCTGCAGTAATACCAGAAACGTGGGTACCATGTCCGTTTACATCGAAGAAGATGTTAACGAATGGATTGTCTGGGTTAACAGGATTCTCAGAACCTAGTGAATTTACTCGGAAATTCGCACCAACTTCATCATCTGAAGTATCTACGTCAAACGTACCCGCTTCGTTATTACCGAAAGCGACTTCGTCAGTGAAATCTTGGTCATTGTCTGTATCGATATATACTTTATCGTCTACAAGCAATACACCAAATTCATCAGTTGTGCCTTCCATTTCACCTTTCGAGTTCTTTACTTCTTTAGCATCCGTAACACCGTCTGCATTTAGATCTCCAGCGTACACATCAGGCATTAGCATACCGAAATGGTACTCGTCATCATTTGAATCGAGTCCAGTTGTATTGTATGTAGTTCCGTCAACATCAATTGAGTCCGCTTCTGTAATCGCTTCTCCAAAGAGTACGTCACCTTCACCAATAGGCACTTGGAACTCATTACTTTGATCGCCGATTGTGTAATCTCTTACTCCCACAATCTTTGATTCTCCATATTTACCATCTTCACCTAATTCTTCGGTGAAAGCTTCATGACCTGGGTCTGGACCTGAGTCAATAATCGCTACGCGGATTCCAGATCCATCATATTTATCGTGGAAGTTATCAACACCTGTTGCGTCGTGAGTTTCCTCCGTTGCAGGAACCACAACTTCTTCAGCAGGTTTATTCACAGGTTTAAGATCGGCATCGTCCACTTTTTCAAGTTTTACTTCGCCATTTTTACCTAATGAAGCTACTGCATCCAAGTGATAGACATCCAACACTTTGGCAGTAGGTACATTTGCAAGATATACATAGTTCTTGTGGTTATAAAGAACTTCTACTCCTAATTTTTTCAAATCAGAAGAAATATCTTTCTTCCCTTTAGTGACGATAACTAGTTCTTGGGTTTCATTTTGACTAAGTGCTAACGAGGAAATTTCTTGTGAAATTCCAGGTTTGAACTTTTTTGTTGCGTCTAATGCAGCATCGGCTTCTGTTGCACTGAATCCAGCAAAAGAAGAAGCCACAATTGAAGCACTCGCAACAACCGAAAGAAACTTTCTTTTGAATGTCATTCGTTTTCCCCCTATATTAATGTTTCTGACCGCAAAATATTACTAATTACCCCCCTTTCTTCAAAAAATAGTAAAAATTAGCACGATTCTATTTTATCTCCTATAACTTGCCAGGTCAATTGAAAATTCTAAATAAAACTATTTTTCAGATTACTTAAAACGACAAAATTTTCATTGAATTAAAAAGGTCCATTAGCCTATACTCCTAGATGGACCTTTCAGAATTATTATTTTGATATAAACTTTGAGTCAATCTCCCATGCTGTCGGAATAGAGATAGCGGCAGATCCGCCTAAGATTCTGTAATCAGAAACGTTATATCCTTTCATGAAATTGATGGAAGACTTGGTTGTTGTCGAAATGGTAGGAGAATTCGTCAAAAGCAGAGACGTCCCTTTAGTAGAAGCTAGTGCACTTCCCGCCAATGCATCCGGGAAGTCGTTTGCAGAAGCTATATAAATCTCACTATTAAACTGTTTAAAGTATTTCAAGACCTCATAATTTGTTTCATAGCGATCCTTACCTCTCAATCGAATAGGAGATGGTAGCTTCTTCGCTACATCATTACTAATCACACTGTACCCTCCAACGATAATCGTTTCTTGAATCTTATGCTTTTTCAAATACTGTTGGGTAGCGTCTGGTATTTTGTTTGAATTGACGTAAAGCACAGGGATTCCTAATTTTCCTGCTATAGGAGCGATTGATAAAGCATCAGGGAACTGTTGACCTGAAACGATAAACGCTTTTTTAGAAGCGCTTGTAGACGTTTCAGCAATTTTTACAGCTGTTTCGTAACGGTTCACTCCCTTTAACCTTACTGTCTTTAACCCGCTATTTTCAATTTTATTCTTAATAGAATCTGAAACCGCACCCGATCCTCCTAGTATCAGAACTTGATTGGCAGATAACCGTTTAGCTTCATCTACTATTTTCCCCACCTGGTTTTCATTACGAATCAATAATACAGGTGCTTCAAGTTTAGTAGATAGTTGAGATGCAGCTAGACTATCTGGAAAGTCGTTCCGTGTGGCAAGGATGATAAACTTTCCACTATGCTTATCCCCTTCAATTTCGATTACTTTATTTTCAAGCTCCGTCCAATGTGATTTAGAAATTTGTATACTTGTTTCTGTTGCATTAGCTCCATAGATCCGATTCTTTTCCTTTAGGTAAGCTAAAGCTTGATCAGTTTGAATCAGTCCTCTTCCTAACTCAGGACTGATTGGTTTTGCGGTACTTTTTATAATGTCTCTAAGTTGATCATTATGTAGTGTAGGCTGGTGTCGTATGAGCATCGCGGCTAATGAAGAGACCATCGGCGTCGACATACTGGTTCCTTCCATATAACCGTATCCACCTGGGAAAGTACTGAAAATTTCTGTACCTGGGGTAACGACATCAACTCCGGACCCATAATTGGCAAAATGCGCCTTTTCTTCTGTCCCCGTTTTAACTGACGAAACAGCCAATACTTCTGGGTAGGCAGCTGGATAGACGGTTCGATCCACATTGTCATTTCCAGCTGCAGCCACTACCAATATATCCTTGGAAGTTGCATATTGGATAGCTTCATTTAGAGCTTGGCTGTTATTGTACATTCCTAAGCTCAGATTAATGATATCCACATCCTGATCAACTGCGTAATAGATGCCCTCTATTACGTCAGACATGTCCCCTTTTTCTCCTTCCAAGACTTTTACAGGTAAAATGTTCACTTGTTGGGAGATCGCTGCGCCACCAACTTCATTATTCGTTTTTGCACCCACAATTCCAGCAACATGGGTGCCATGTCCATCTGTATCATCAGGGATAGTTTCTGGATTAAGAATATTTTTACCAGATAATACTTCCAAATCTTCATGGGTGTGATCAACACCTGTGTCTAGCACCGCTACTGTGACATTCTGTTTTGGTGAGAAGACGCCCCATGCGTTCATTACATTGATTTGATTAAAGTATGATTCTTGATAAGAGAAGTACGGGTCATTTGAAACATTTCCCATTGTATAAACTGGCTGGTCCAATTCCGCGTATTCAACAAGTGAGCTGTTGTTGAGTTCTTGCAGTCTTTTTTGAGCTTCCGACTTTTTTACTTCCAACTTTTTTAAGTCCGGTTTTCCAATTGATTGCGTAATAAAAGTATCTGGATTTTTATATTTTACGAGTATCTTGACCTCTTCTTCAGCAGAAACATTGTTATGTAAGAAAAACAAAAGACATAAACCTACTAAAATAGAAACCGTACGTATCTTCATTCTCGATGCCCCCAAATATTCTGATAATTATAGGATACATAATTTCGGCTTCGGTTTACACTATTTTTTGCAGTAGTTTAATATAAGGAGATTTATATGTTAAAAAAGATGACCATGAAATGAGTTCAAGGTCATCTTTAATATACTTACATTTTTCCCGCAGCTACTTGTTCGTTTGTAGTCTTTGAAATTTTTATTTCATTAATCATTCTCTTTATATGGAACGGTGTCATGAAAATACCAATTGCAGCAGATACGACAAATTTATACACAAAGAAAATTACCCACCCCATAATTGGAAGTATTAATATGAAGTTCGGTGTAATTTTGTTGACAGCCTTCCAACCTAAAGGAACTCCAGCAAGTATGTACCCCCATATGACAGCTGCCATGAATGATGAACTTAAACCAAAATTAAAACCTAAAATAAACAATACTCCTGCAATGATCAAGCTCTTTTTAGCGGATGACTTTGCTGAAACATTATTTGATAATAAACACTGCTCACAAAGTATTGCTTCAAAACGATCCGCGCATTCTTTACATAACCCTTTCCCGCAACCATGGCATTGTACAATGACATCTAGGTCATTATGCATGTAACACTTCAAACCCAATTCCCCCTTATTTTCTTTTATAGAACTTTTACACCGTTATTATCGACCTGCAATTTGTTTATTTTAGATATTTTTGTAATTAAATACTATTTTTATAATCATTTATACCTATATTAAAAGTATGTAAAAAGGGTTAAGATCCTAACGCCTTAACCCTCTATGAGATAATCTAGTTATATAATTATTTAGGTATCACTAATTGTTGTCCAGGGTGGATGAGTGATGAGGTCAGTTTGTTCACTTTCATTAATGTCTCGACAGATACACCGTATTTCTTCCCGATTCCCCATAGGGTGTTACCTTTCTGAATGGTATAAACGCTGTAGGAATGAACACTGACATCCTTATGCTTTTCAGCTCCAGGTAGTAGGATTGTTTGCCCCGGGTATATCCAATGGGATTTAATATCATTGAGCTTTTTCAACGTTTGGACATTTGTCCCGTATTGACGGCTGATGTCCCATAGCGTATCCCCTTTGGCTACGGTATGAAACTTAACAGACCTTACAGATACGTTCGAGTCTGAGTGATTGGCTTGCGTTTGACCTCCACCATTGATCACTTTTAATTGAGGAGCTTTGTTCACACTTGCTGAATCAGGTAACACTCTTCTTGCTGTAACATAACGACTGCTCCAGTAATAAGGTGAAAAAGGATTGGCATACCCGACTCCAGAGCTCTGCGCACCAATCATCTTTCCATTCCCCGCATAAATGGCCACATGATTGATTCGCCCATCAAAATCCGTATCGAAAAAAACTAGATCACCCGCTTGTAGATCCCCGCTACGAACTTTTTTTCCAATCGTCGCTTGGGCTCGACTCGTTCTCGGCAAGTTGATGCCGTACTGCTTAAATAGGAATGCTGTGAATGACGAACAATCAAAGCTTGAGGTATTTCCGACTGCTGAGCCATACCGATAAGGTGTTCCAAGATACCTCTTGGCTTGATTCACCACTTCCTCACCAGCATGTGCATATGCTTCACTCCCGACGCTCATGACAAACCCCGCTGCCAACGCACTCGGCAAAACCTTTTTCATCCGAATCCCTCCTGTTGTTTTTTCGACGGATATACGACTTGGACTCGGTTGCTTTATGCCTGTCTGTGTCGGAAAAGCCCTCTATTGCTCGGTCTAACTCAACTTATGCCGTTTAGCACCCAATTATCACAACATCCTACTTTTATCATAAAAAAAGATAGGAAATTATCTTGTCCTGGAACGAAGCATGAATACGACACTGATAGCTGCGATGACGATTAAAAACGAGAAGAATACATAAACCATTAAAGGAATTTGTTTCCCCTTTACGTTCGAAGAAGCAAGTTTCTTTTGAGTGGTCTCATTTGTTGTATTACTTTGGATCTCCACATCGCCTGCATTTGAGCTTGTGAAGATGGAATCCCCATTCATTTCGTCTCCGTTTTCATCTTCATCCTGACTTAAATCTCGATCTTCGCTTTCTTCCGTTTCTTCATCTTCTTCGTCGCTGGTTGACTGTTCATTTGATTCTTGATCTTCCTCAGTACTTGTATCTCGATCAGAATTTTGTTGTTCAGATTCTGGGTTTGTGACCACAGGTGGTTCAGATCCTTCATCTGGTGGTTCCGTAGGTTCAGGTGTAGTCTCTGGTGGATCTGGTTCAGGTTCAGGTGTTGGTTCTGGCTCTGGTGTAGGTTCAGGTGTAGGCACTGGATCAGGAGTCTTATTCTCTTGAACTACCGTGTATACTGTAATCAGTGCTGTAGAATATTCACCACTTGGAAGTGAAACCTCGAATTGTTGTCCACTGTATCTTACTGTATGGGTCGCTAGACCGGAAATTCCAAACTTATTTAATTCTTTTACATAGTATCCTTGAATGACATTTGTACATGGTTTGCTGGGCCGGGCTGGATTCTGAGGAGTATGTAGGCTCGATATGATTGTCATTTCACAAGTCGCTTGATTCGAGCCTGTCGCATAACCATTCGGCGGTGGAAAAAAGAAGATTGTTAACAACACTATGCTCAATAAATTGGTATACCATTTGTATTTCAAATTATCCAACTCCCAACCATCTAAATAACTAGTATTCTATTGTACCTTATCGGCTAAGTTAGTAATAAAGTTAAATAAATAGTGAATTAGTAAATTATTACTAAACCATTATATTGCTAAAATGATGGTTGAAACCCTTATATTGAGGGTGTAGGATTAGAAGGTAAAGCATTTTCAAAGAATTTCCTTAAATATGTCGAATGTTACAAATTTCATATCGAGAGCTTGTTCGCATGAATAAATTAGGAGATTCATAAATTGATAATACATACATATTAGGGGGAGAAAAATGTCTGCAACAATTGAACCATCTCAACAGTCTAAAAAAAGCAAAAAACCGCTTATTATATCTCTGGCTGTCATCGTTCTACTCGGAATCAGCGCAACGGTGTACGCACTCTTTTTTGATTTAAGTGCAAAAGAAACCTATTTCTTAGCTGAGAAGAAGACGATGGAACAAACGTCTGAAGACTTCAATCAAATGTTCGCCGTAAATAAAGACCTTGCAACAAAAACGTTGGAGGAACCATCTGATTCATCTGTGAATCTGAGTGTTAAGAGTGTTGAAGGGCTAGAAGCTATCGACCCGAACATTGCAATGTTCAGTTCATTTTTAAATCAGGTACAATTAAACATGTCCACAAAACTTGATCCGAAACAAAACATAGGTCTTGCAGAGGTGAAAGCTGGGATGGGCGGAACAGAGCTTGTTAAAGCGGAGGCCTATCAATCCGATGAAGTCGTCGGCGTAAATGTACCGTTGCTCTATAATCAGTACATGTATATGAACAATGAAGATTTCGGTAAAGTGATGAGTGAAATGGACCCTGCTTATGATGGACCGGAAAAATTGGATAACTTCGTCAAGCTGCAATTAGAAGCGATGCAGAACCGTGAAAAGATGAAAGAAAATGCAGAAGAATACGGAACATTCATCTTTGATCAAGTGAAAGATGAAAATGTTACGATGAAAGACGGAGTCGAATTTGAAGGTGAAAATTACCGTCAAGTAACACTCGAGCTTTCAGAAAAAGAAACAAAAGGACTACTGAAAGAATTATTGAACAAAGTCCGCAATGATGATGAACTTCTAGACCTTTACATCGGTCAAGATATGATGACAAGCTATATGAATTCGAATATGGATGACGTTGATTTTAAGGAAGAGTTTAAGAAAATGTTAGAAAACCTGGAAACAGATATTGACGATATGAAGTTTCCAGATGGACTAAAAAGTGTCATCCTTATTAATGATGATGACCTCATTGTAAAGCGGGATGTTTCTTTTAAATTTGGATCTGAACGAGAAGTTATTAATGCTGAAGTCTCCAGCCATTCATTACGCACTGATAACGTCGTAACAGATGGTAAATGGGAATTGAACATGTTCCCGGACGGTAGCGAGAAGCAGGAATATGTGAAATTCCTTCTCGAAATGAAGGGTGAAAACAAGGGCGAAAACGAAATGGTACGTGATATAAAAGGAACGTTCGCTGTTGCAGAAGCCGGTCAAGTAACCGGAGCTAATGTGGATGCGAGCTTGACAGGAACGCCTGAAGACATGGAAGTTCAATTCGAACTATCCGTTGAAAATGCGATGCAACCGATTCCGCCAGTAAAGGGACATTTTACTCGTAAAGTGGAAGATGATCTCGATAACGGAAACTACTCCACAAATGGAGAGTTTGCTTTAGAAATGGACCCTGGTCTCGGTTCACCAATTAATGTTGTATTCGATTACGAAGCAACAACAGCATTCAAGGAACAACTGAAGTTCCCGAATGTCCAGGAAGATGGTGTCAATGTAGCAGAATTGAACCAGCAGGAGAAAGAACAACTCATGATGGACATTCAAACACGCATAGAAGGTCTTATGATGAATGGACCACAACTTCCATTCTAATGGATGATTCTTATTGGCAAGTGCCTGAGTAACCTCTGCACTTGCCTTCTTTTTACATACTATGTTTAGGGGATAGGACATGAGGGCGATTACACTAGGAACCACACAGCTGAAACAGATCTTGAAACAGCCTGTTTCATGGGTCGTTTTATTCGTCATGCCAATTGCGCTTGTCGGCTTTTTACTGTATGGACTCGAACATATTATAAAAACTGAATCCCTCCTCCCTCCTTTCGATGTTGCCATCGTAGATGATGACAATACAAAGGAAACAAAGATCTTGATTCAACAGTTCCAAGATGACGATGAATTAAGCGAATTGATTACATTTCGAAACATGGATGAGGAGAAAGCCCAATCTTTACTCGAGGCAAATAAGATTGCAGCAATCTTGAAGGTCCCTGAAGGCTTTACAGATGGAATACGCTATGGTGAGAACAAACCTGTTACAGTGATTGGAAATGAGCAACGACCGTTCCAGGCTTCATTATTTCTCGAAATGATGAAAAGTGCTGCGGATTTGGTCAGCGCTGCACAGAGTGGAGTGAACACGATATACGACTATATGGTTGAGATCGGATATAGCGAGGATTACATCAATAGAGTCGCAAATGAAACCATAACGGATTTCACTCTATTTGCTTTTGGACGGCAGAACATGTTTGAAAAGGAGAAAGTTGAGTCTTTACAGGGGGTTGAACCTCTTGAATATTACAGCATCTCTGGTTTTCTATTCCTTTTGTTGTTCACTGGACTTCTTACCATGAGCTTGATTACCTCCTCAAATCGTCAAGTTGATGAACGCCTTCGTACTTTCGGCGTATCAGCTGGTTCTCACGTAGTGAGTACTTTTCTAACACAGGCTGTCATTTTAATGATGCAAGCCCTTATCATTCTCGGTAGTTTGTGGATTCTGACCGATCTGAAAATAACGGGTCACCTAGGTTGGAGTACTTTAACAACACTATGTGCAGTGTTGATCATCAGTATTTGGTATACGTTTCTGAGTAACCTTCCTCTAGGTGAAGGGATCCGTTTTTTTGTGGCTTTTGTTTTCCTCGTTATCTTCACTACTCTAGGAAGCTTAAGCTTACCGGAGTCCTATTTTACTGGAATACTTGAATGGGTGAACCTGTCCACGCTTTCCCACTGGATTCATAGTTTATTAGTCCATTCCTTCTTTATCGAAAATGAGGAGATCCTTTTTGCATGCTTAGGTGTACTTGGGGGAATGGGTGGAATCATGCTCTTCTCTGCATTTCTGTTAAGGCAGGTGAAACAAGCATGAGAATGTGGCATATCATTCTTACAAGATGGAAACTGATACTCAGTAACCGCTGGCAGTTCGTTTTCATGCTCATTTTACCGTTAGTCGTGTTTTGGACAGCTGAACAGCTCTTGAAACAAGGATCAGATGAATTGAAAGTACCTGTCATTATGGTCAATGAAGAGAATGATGAGACGGTACAAACCATTATTGAGCGAGTGAAGCAAAATAAAACGTTGAGGGTCATGGAACATTCTAAAACTACTGCGTTGGAAATGCTCGAGCGGAACCAGGCTGAAGCAGCGGTACTTTTTACAAAAAATCTAGCAGAACAGTTGAAACAAGGAAAGATTAAAAATGTCATTCACTTGTATGAAGCACCAAATGCCATATCAACCGGACTGATTGAGGAATTCGTCGCAAGTGAAGTCATTCGTCTTGCCAGCAATGGAAAAGCAGCGACCTACCTGGATGAGGAGTTTAATGGCGACAAGTTGTATGAGTATGCATGGAAGTATACTGATCAACAATGGGAGCCTCAGCCACTGATGACTGTAAGCTACGAATTAGACGGTCAGAGCGTAGCAGCAGAAAAACAAAGCTCAGATGGCTCCACTCTTCTATTCGGTTTACTTAGTATTTATATCCTCTTAATTAACTTTTATTTGCAGGATTGGGTGTTGACTGAACGAAGAAGCGGGATTGCATCCAGAACAAGGATGTTAGGTGTGAGCAAACTGACCAGATATATTTCTAACTTGGTTGGAACATCCTTCTTGCTCCTTTTGACATTATTGCCGGTGAGTCTTTATCTTCTCATTGGTTTCACTGATTTCTTTCAAAAAGGATGGATGATTGCCGGTTATCTATTTGCCTGTATAGGAATCAGCTTTTTCATAGCAAACCTTTTTACCGAGAAGATGTTTTACCACCTCACAGCTGTAGCTTTTACAATTGTAACGGGCATTCTTGGAGGGAGCTTCATCAAGCTAGAAGAATTTTCCGGAAGGCTAATGCTTGCAGCCGAGTATACGCCACAACACTGGTTATTAAGTGGTCTTATAAGTTCTGACAGTGGTACCAATTTGTATATTTTATTCTTTATCGGATTAGGATTGATCATATTTGGATTAGGAATCGGGGTTGTTCGGCATGATCGAAATTAGAAATGTCCATAAAAGCTATCAGCGGAAAGAAGTCGTTAAAGGGATCGACGTGATGATCCCCCGTGGGGCTCGTGTTGGCTTTGTCGGTTCAAACGGCGCCGGAAAATCAACTTTGATGAAGATGATCGCTACCCTTGTAAAACCTACAAGTGGTGAAATATTTGTAGATGGACAATCTGTTACGAAAAAGAAAAAACAACTGAGAAGACGCATTGGTTATGTGCCTCAAGAAATTGCCCTTCACCCAACTATAACTGTAAAAGACAATTTGAAATTCTGGGCTGGAATGGCGCCTGGCTCAGTCTCTGATCAATGGGTTTTGCAATTATTAGATATGGTTGGTCTGAACGAGAAATTGAACGAACGAGTCGATCGACTATCAGGTGGTATGCAACGTAAACTGAATATCATTATCGCCTTGTTGCATAATCCAGAACTGCTCATTATGGATGAACCGACTGTCGGGATCGATATACCTTCTAAAACTGATATCGTCGCTTTCTTGAAAGCATTGGGGCACGATAAGACGATTCTCTTTTCTTCCCACGATCTGCAGGAAATTGAGATGCTCTGTCACTATGTATTAGTGTTGGAGGACGGAGTTTTACGACATTTCGGCTCCATAAACGACTTACCTTCCACGCAAAATCCGACACAAGAGTTACTTAAGCATCTCCAAATCATACGTGTTTAAAGGGTTCCATCAAACGTTTGTTTAAAATAAATTTATTGGCTTTGTTCTTAGAGGTTAACACCAATAGGGAATTAATCAAACGTTTGTTTGACTCATTTTCCTCCATTGTTTAATAATGGTTTATTTTGACGCATTAGAAAGGAATATTCATCTTGAAAAAATACATCTTGTTAGTGGTCATCTTTTCATTTGGAATAGGGTCTCTATACTTTCTTGAACCCCATGAATTTGTAGTCAAGGGTGTTAAAGATGGAGACGTGTATGCTGAAGATGTTAATCTTCATGTTGAAACGGGTCTTATCCAACCATCGATAACGCTAAATGGTAAAGAGATCCATACTAAAAAAACCATCAACCAAAATGGTTCCTATACATTAAAGGTAAAATCTCGTTTTCTTTGGAAAGAGAAAAGGGAGTCTATGACTTTCAAAAGAGACGATGAACCACCTTTAAAACCTGTATTACTGGAAGAACCTAAAAATGCGTACTTTCAATCAGCCTCCTTTCAAGTAAAGGAAGAACCTGGTGTGAAATATAAAGCAACCCTCGGTAAGGATCCGTATCTATTTGGTGATGAAATTACAACTGAAGGCAAACATACATTGTATTTGGTTGCTGAAAAAGATAACGGCCTTGTGGCTAAAAATGATTATACGTTCAAAATTGACAATCGGACCTACTCACAACAGGAAGTGGATACATTCTCTGATTTTTATTTCAAAAACTCACCAGAGATATGGAAGTATAAATCGGACACCGTCGTGTTTGTCCATGGCAACCCTAAGCCTGAAGATGTATCCAGGTTAAAGTCTGATATACAAAACCTGAATAATCTCTTACCCTTTAACTTGAAATACGAAGAAAAAATTACTGGACTCCCTGACCGACGTATTGATGTCCACTTTATGCCGACATATGAATTTAATCAGATGGGGTTTGACGGAAAAATCATTGATGGGAACCGCAAAATTATCGGGGTAGCTGTTATAGATGAGGCTTATCGTAGCTTTGGAATCAAAGCATCCACCATATTAATCGGTACCGAAACAGATCAACAGGAACGTCTTCCAACCATCACACATGAATTGATGCATGCACTTGGATTACATAGCCACTTTGAAACCGATCGCTCAAGCATCCTCTATCCTGATGTAAATTCCAACGTACAAACCTGGAATGAAAAAGACCTCAAAACGCTAGAAATCTTGTATCACCCTAACGTAACGATCGGGATGGAAAAAGAGGAATTTCTAAATTCCTTGAAAGACTGGGTTACGAATTAGGAAGTCTGCTATCAAACGGAGTTATTTAACAGACAATCTGGGGAATTGAAAGAAAAAGGAAGCAGAAGAATCTTCCCTGCTTCCTAAGGAGCTGAGGCTTTATGAAACAAGAACAGGATAAAAACATTTTCACTGGTCTTGTGTGGGGAATCTCATTAAGTTTGCCACTTTGGATCGTATTTATGAAAGGGATAAAATCCATCCGACGCTCAAAATGATTACTTAAAAAGGGGCTGCCTCAAATAGAATCTGAAGTATTCATTCTATTGAGCCAGTCCCTTTTTAATATGGTGTGGTAAGATGTGTTTTAATCTATAATTTCTGAAACTCGTCTATATTTTTTTATTTTAATGGCAAATTCGAAAAACTGATCTATAAATTCTCATTTTTATGGGAAATAACGCAATTTTTATGGGAAATGCTCAAATTCCAATAATAATTAAGAGCAAACAGAACTCGCTTTTTTACAAATGTTCATAATGAATAACACCGTTGATTCGTTCCTTTTTGACTTTATCATGTGCTTCAAGATAATCTAAATGACCGATAATTTCTGACATGACAAGCGAAAACTGACTCTCGTATTTTTCATCATACATCTCTTGGGCGATCTGACTGCCTGTTTGGTGCCCTTCCTTCACTTTTCTATAAACTTTATCAGCTTTTCTTTTGATTCCGTCTAATCTTCTATTAATGAGATCTTTATGGTTATCAATAATGTCTCCATGACCTGGATAAGCAATATCTACATCCAACGATAAGCATCTTTCCAATGATTTTTCATGATCTAGCAAAGTAAACATGCGATTCCCATCTTGATCAGGTTCAACGAGTGCATTGCTGGAGATGTGCTTAAGGAACAGATCACCTGCAAATAGGGAACGGTTGTGGGGGTGATAAAATACCATATGGTCTGGTGAATGCCCCGGCGTTTCAATCGGCTCTAAATTAGGTAGCTTTGTAATGGGTATGATGTCCGCATGCAGTTTTTTCTTTTCATGTTGTTGAAGAGCTTCCTCAAGTTTTTCGACTTGCAAATCCCCTCGCTCTCCGCAATCCATTTGTTGATATAGGTTTCGGAAAAACTCGATTCTCATTTCAAAAAAGCTCCGGTCTCTTTTTAATCGATGAATAGAATTCTTCGGGGCGAATACCGGTATATCATGACGGCCAACAATCCGATCCACTAATCCAACATGATCTTCATGATTGTGTGTGAGTATAATTTCTTTAATATCTTTAAGGGAAAGCTGATACTCTTTTAAAGTAGATTGAAAGTAATCCCAACATTTTTCAGAATGAATACCTGCATCAATCAACGAAAACCCCTGCTCTTTTTGAAGTAGATAAAAATTGAATGACTTCAAACTAGAACGGGTAGGCATCATTATTGGATAAACTTTAGCTTGCAATAAAAACACATCCTTAAATTAACTTTCTTTCAACCATCATTAAACATTTATCCTAAGTCGTTTCCTTTATTTAAGCCCAAATATAAAGAGCACAATTCCTAAGAACGTCATAATCGGGTAGATGAACATTTTAAAAAAGTTCATTGTAAACATTCCTTTTGATGAGTAGCTAACAGGTAAATCTAGTTTTTTTATGATTGCAGCCTCATATGGACTATAGAAGAAATGCGCTAAAGTATCCAGAATTCCACCACTTTCGGTTTGCATTTTTTCTATTAGGGAATATAAAAGGATGGGCAGGAGCCCATCCTTTTTACTTACCTGTAAAATAGTTGATTAAATATTCAGCCCAAAGTGTATTACCTTCTTCTTTCGGACCGCTAACACCATTTACGAAATTATTAATTTCTTCATCTTGAACATCCGGCCAAGCATCCCAATGATTCAAGTAAATCATTTCTGTCTCGTCAGCAAGTTCTTTAACAGAATTAATTTGAGTCATGTAGTGACCTGGTTGATAAATGGGGTGTGGCGGTTGTAAAAAGATAGATACTTCAGGGTTTTCATCCTTAAGTCTACGTTCCATGATCTTGATACTATCCATGGAATCATCAATGTTAATCCCTTTATTATCATTTAATATAAATGGTTCAATTAATGCTATATCAGGTTGTGATTGAGAAATCTTAATATATTTTTCGCTACTATGTATTTCTGTGGATGAAGTATCACCAAATCCAATAGCAACTATATCAAATAGTTCTTCACCATAAGCTTGCTTCATACCATTTACAAATTGGCCAGTCCATCCGTTATCTGTTGTAAGCTCACCAGAACCGATAATAGCAAATTTAACCTTCTCATTGTTTTCCTTGGCTGACATTATTCGTTCTTGGAGGGAACTAGGTAAGTTTGAAGTGAGTTGCTCAATAGTCTGAGTTGAATCAGTCGCAGTATTTGTTTCCTTTTGAGCTGGAGCTTTTTCTTTATCCCGTTCAGTTCCACGATCAGAATCTATCACATTATCTTTTGCAGCCTCTACTTTACTTGCTAGCTTTGACTGCCAATGCAGGTGACCGAAGATGACAGCCGAAATTGATAAAACAACGACGAATATGTATAGTAACTTTTTCATGTTTTTCACCCATAACTAGAAATTTTTTCTTCTACTACTAGAATGCAGAAAAAAGTGGATTTTGTCAAAAAAGTATTTATTATATATCTATATTAACTTTTCTCAGTCGTAAAACTAAAAAGTTTGTCGAATGAATCGGGCATTAAGTAATGTTCAACCAAGAAATGCGGCTGTGAATTTGTTACCATATGACTAAATAACGACTAATTCTTATGTTTACTTGTTCTGAATTGACTGATAATATAGGAAAAAAGACAGGAAGGGTCGGTGTTATATAATGAGTGATATTCTAGTGGTACTAAAACAGTCTAATAAGAACCCTGTCACGACCAATATCCCTAACGACATAAATTATTTTGAGAAAATATTGGAGGGTCCAGTAGACATTAATAAATTTGCTTATAGCGGATTTCGACTCATTTGTAATGTAGATGATGGTTATAGCATTGGAGAGCATGGTTTACCAGAAGGTACATACTTCATCGCTAAATATGATACCGATTTTGTTCCTATGACTGTTGATGAAGCGGAAGAAATCAAGAAAGTCTTACGAGAAAAGAAAAACAAAAGCGGAAAAAAGCGGGGATTGTTTTCTCTCTTCAAATAACAACTTACATTAAAACCTTCGTTAGTTGATCTAACGAAGGTTTTTTTATTTGTGCTTTTTGAAGTATTTTCATTAAACCAAGGTAGTAGAAGCTTATAGTTCTATTGTACTATTGCGTGTTTAGTTACAAATACTCATAATCCTTTAACATAATTACCGATATAAACGATAACAAGCATTCTATGTAAATAAAGGAGCACTTACATGGTATATGACGGCATTCTCTTATCTATTATTGTCGGGTTGTTACGAAAAGGAAACTTCAAAGGAATTGCTGATCTGAATATTAAATTTGGATGGGTTTTCCCTCTTTTATTAGTGTTTCAGATCCTCATCTTTCTTTATCAAGGTCAAGTAGATTTGATAAACAGAATTAGTGGGTTTTTATTCATAATGGTATACATAATTGGCATTTTCCTTCTATGGTTAAATCGCAAATTAGGAATAGGTGTTCAACTTATTCTTATAGGTGTTGTACTCAATTTCATTGTAATGATTGCGAACGATGGCCGGATGCCTGTTTCATTAGATGCTGCCAAAGTGTTAGCTCCTTCATACTCCCAAGCACTAACACAAGATAATTACGGTAAACATACAGCTCTTAATAGTGAAACCCATATAGGGTTTTTGGGTGACATCATTCCTATTAGCGATCCTTACCCAAGAGATCAGGTTATTAGTATTGGAGACATTATTATGAACATAGGAATCTTCCTCTTTATACAGAAATTGATGGTAGCACGAAAACGTTCTTCAATGTTACCAGCATAGTGAAGGAGGTGAAATAAATGTCTGCAAAAACGAAGAATGTCCTTATCAACTTGTTCATCATTGGTTCCGCTGTAATTGCATTGACTTCTGGTTACAAGCTAGTTTAATGGACAAACACGGGGGAGCATGTACGCTTCCCCATATTTAATAAAGGAGGTGCGCCTCTTGCAAGTTACTAAACGTATTAAGCCGGTTAACTTATATCTTACAGGTATTATTACTACTGGTATATTGACTGCCTCTTTGACATTATGGGGTTCCAACCTACTTCAACTACCTTTAGATTTACTTGGCATATTCACTATTGCATTACTTTTACTAACCCATAATATGATTCTATTACCACCTAAAGGTAACTCATTATCCATGGACTCAGCAGTATACCTGGGATGTTTGCTATTATTCGGTTTGTCCACAACCATTGAACTTCTTGTTATTACAACAATTGCATACGGTTTAATAACAACAAAAAATGTTGCCTGGTGGAAGCACTTATTCAATTTATCCAATTATTCTCTAATGTTGTTTGGAGCAAATTTTACGTTTCAGCTATTTGAAGGTGTACATGGCGCTATAACACCAAAAAATATTTTTATTTATGTCATCGCTTTGAGTGTTTATTACCTATTAAATGTTTTTATCATTGGTGGCTACTTTTACCTATATTCAAAAGATGAATTTTCCGGAATCTATCGTTCTATTTTAGAGGATTCCCTATTCAGCTATTTAATTATGTTAATTTTGTCGTTGGTACTTGTGTTTTTACTAAAGACTAATATTTATATTGGTATTATTCTTTTTTCAACTATTACATTACTTCTTTCTATCGCTTTTAAACAGTACTTTAACTTGTATCAGCAAATAACCGAAAAGGCGAATACAGATCATCTTACCGGTTTGTATAATCATGGTTATTTTAAAGAGTTGTTAGAAGAAAAAGTGAATGAATCTACTAGAACAGGTAAACCACTCAGTCTCGCGATGCTCGATTTAGATGATTTCAAAAAATATAATGACACTTTTGGTCATATACAAGGAGATAACCTCTTAAAGTTCATCGGGGAGCTCATTAAAAAGGAATGTCCTCATGATATCGTCGCTCGATATGGCGGCGAAGAGTATGTCGTTCTAATGCCGAACACTCCTGGCCATGAAGCCTATCAACGTATGAATCGACTTCGAAAAAAAGTAAATGATTCACATTATGAAGGTGTAGAGGTCTTGCCATTTGGATGTATCTCCTACTCAGGTGGGGTTATCGAATACGAAAATGGAACCGTTCAGGACTTCTTACAAAAAGCTGATAAGGCTATGTATATCGCTAAAAGTCGAGGAAAAAACATCATAATCCCTCCTTCAAAAATGCTGGAAGAAAACAAGACAAGTGATGAAGTATTTGATGAAAAGCTCGCAATATTAAAACAACAAATTGGTATCTTTTTAAAGAAGGATTTGACTACATTCCGCCATTCTATGCAAGTTTATAAATATAGTAAGCAAATGGCTGAACGACTCAATCTAACAGATATCGAACGCGAGCAACTGATCTTGGGCGCTCTCATCCATGATATTGGAAAAGTAGAAATACCAAGAGATATGCTTACTAAAACTGAAAAGCTGACTGAGTATGAGTGGAGTACAATAAAAAAGCATGTAGTTTGGGGCAAGGAATGGATAGAATCTATAGATGGACTTCAAGAGATTGTTCCCCTTGTCGAATTACACCATGAACGCTTTGATGGGAAAGGTTATCCATACGGGTTAAGTGGAAAATCGATTCCGAAACTAGCAAGGATCCTTTGTATCATTGATTTTTTTGATGCCATGACAACTGAACGACCCTATCAAGCCACTCGAACTTTTGAAGAAGCGATTGAGGAACTACGCAAATGTTCCGGATCACAATTTGATCCTGAATATGTTGGACCTTTTATTGAGATGATTTGTGAAATGTATCTGACAACGGAACATGCCCTATAAAACACCTTTTCTTAAGGAAGAGGTGTTTTTTTCATTGTTGGGAAAATACAACTTTATTATCATACTTTAAAAACGGTTATTCGGTACAATTTTCCCAACTCATAATTTGGAAATATATAGTATCATATGTAGTAGAAAATAAATTATTTGAAATTTTTGTTTTTTTATACAATTTAAAATTTAGGAGGGGTTTCATGACGGTATCTTTAGATACAATAATTGTTAATGAGAAAATTGACAGTTGGTATAAAGCTATTAAGGAGTTAAACATAACTAAAGCTAGAGAGTTAGCTACAGAACTTGATCAATTATATAAGCAATCATCAGCGGATTCATTCGCTTATAATTATTATCAATTGATTTTATTTCGGTATCAATTAATGTTTAAGGATGTTGAATCGGCTACTCAAGTCTTAAAAGATATTGAACCATTTCATGAGTCGAGTGAGATTTTACAATATTATTATCATAGCTTCAAAGGGATTTATTATTACATACTGAATCGTTATCAGGATTCAATTGATAGTTTCAAAAAGGCTCAACCACATATCATTTTCTCTGAGCATCAGGATGAGATTGGTGAATTCCATTATAAGATGGCTGCTTCGTATTATGAACATTATCAAAATGCATTATCTATAAAACACCTGCACAATGCATTAAAGGTTTTCCAAAAGAATTATCTCTACAAGAGAAGCGCAGATTGTGAACTTCTTCTTGCACTTAACCTGACAGATCTTAGAGATTATGAAGATGCAGAGCTTCACTATCATAATGCCCTTCGTTACTGTGATCATTTTAATGATTTAGAGTACAAGCATGCTGTAATTTTCAACTTAGGGACCTTCTATCATTCTCAAAATTATAAAGACGAAGCGGTTCAATATTTCAACAGATCCAGAGAGTATTTCTTAGAACAGAATCAATCAGATTATGCTATAAAAGCTACTTACCAATTGGCAAAATTATATTATCTGAATAGAGACTTCGGAACTGCAACTGAATATCAAAATGAAGGGCAGGTGCTATCGGAGGAACAAGATAATCAGATTTTCTTACAGAGGTTCAAGACATTGTATGTCTACTCTGATAAAAAGATTGAGGAACATGAATCTGAAATACAAGAAGGATTATCATATTTTGAAGAGAATGAAATGTGGAACGATGTTATTCATATTGGTGAATTATTGACCAGGTATTATCATGACCAACACCAGTTCGAAAAATCGAGTAAAACATCGCAAAGAGTTATACTTGCAAAAAGACATCTTTAACTTTTAAGGAGGAAAGAAATTGAAGAAAAGGTTAGCCTTTCTATTCATGTGTCTTAGTTTGGTTGTGACACCGCTCTTATCGACTGACACAAGCTTAAGTCAAAGAGAAGAAATCGTCCCTGATATTGAAAATCCAGCATTTGTTGACAGAGAAACCATTGTTCCTGACTCAAAGAAAAAATTGTTAGCGGATCGTGAAACTATTGTTCCGGATTCACCGAAAAAAATTTAATTTTGTTGGAATTTATTTAGTCCCAACTAAATAGCCAGGCTAAGTAGAATTACTACTTGGCCTGGCTTGCTTTATTTAGACTAAATAATATTTTTCAGTTAAAATCTTTCCATTAATTCCATTAGTGAAGAGAACGCTTCCCATACGAACATCTTGCCAACCAAATAAGTGAATAACATTGCACCTAGAATCGCTCCGAAGCTCCAATAAAATCGGTCAACAGTTCCTTTCGTATCCTTAGAATATTCATAGACAACAAATCCTGGTATAAATAGAATAACAAAAAGAAGTGATAGTACAATGATGATAATTGTTCCCCAAACAGAACCGAGTAATCCCAAAATCATAGCAACCATGTTCAACGCAGTAAATGGAACCAATACACTCGAATATTGAGATAGGGATTCTTTAACTGGTAGTTTGTTACCCATCAGTTTTGCTACTAGTAACGTAGAAACCATACCAATTGCAACAAAGACCACACCAATTAATAAAAGTTTAAACGTAATATCGAAAAAAGGTAATGATGCGGCTGGAGTAGTTTCCATGAACAATTCTCCAATTCCATCCATCGCAGCCTTAAATATGCTATTGGCTAAGAAATATAAGCTGAGCGCAAAAGTTAAAGCATACAGAATGATCGTTATAATTCCATTTACAAATTGTTGCTCATTTAATGTAAATGCAAGACTTGGACGTTTCAATAAAGCTAATACGTAATTCCCATACATTCTAGAAATGTTCTTTGCTTTGTCTAGATTTTCATTTGGGGTACTTACAGTGCTTGTTGTTACATTTACACTTTCTGAGGTTGCCGCTATCTCATTTTCAGTTGTTGTAACAATCATGGATGCACCACAGCTGCCACAAAATTTTCCGTTTTCCTGTTCATGCTTACAAACTGGACAAATCATAATTCACTTTCCTTCCATAATGTATTAAATTTTATTTCGATCTGTATCGTTTATATCTATTTTTTGAATCTTGTAAGTTCCATCAACTTCTATTACCGTATAAATCTTTGAGCGGTTGTATTCCGTTTGTTTTCCTTCATGATTAGTAAATATAAAATGTTCGTTTGTAGATACTTCGAATTTCCCATCAGCTATTTCATTAGTCTCCAAGATGGAATTTTCTATAAAATCATATTTATATCCCTGATCTTTTAACTTTCCAATATAAGTCTTAAGTTCATCATAGGCATGGCTATCACTAAGCATGAAACCCTCGATATGGGAGAAATCTCTCGTATTTAATGAAACCTCATAGGCATCTCTAAATGATAAGATGTGGTTAGCCACAATATCTTCATTACTAGCATTTTCACTAGCATTTTCAATATTTCGCTCATCATGTATTTCTAGGGTAGCTAATGATTCTATCACTTCTAAGTCAAAGTCAAAAAACAATCCTCCCCAAGATACATCTTCTTGCGTAATAGTTTCTGATTTAACTTTCTTTCCATTAGGTGCAGACCATTCAGCATACATTTCAACTTTTTCACCATCTGGAAATGGTCCCAGAATTTCGTATTCTTCTAATGTTTTACCTGTGCTCACTCCATTAATGTATAGAATTGCATCTTCCATATTTGAACTCGCATGGTACTGTCTAACCGGAAAGTCTATGTATAAATTATCTTGATTGTTACCATCACCCATAACCACTACTTGCTCGTCTAGGGTTATGGAACCAAATTCGTTATCTAGGATGGCTTTGAAATTATAAGTACCTGGATAAGCTTTAACAATCTCAGTTGGTTCATCAGCAGATTCAATTTCATAATCTTTCTTTAATAGATTTAGTTTGGTCGCTGAATAATTGGATATAGCATACAAATTATTTGGAACTGCCTCAAAAATATATTTTTGATAAAGTCCAAGTAACTCTTCCTCGACTTTTACTACAAATACCTTATTTCCTGAAAAGTCCTTTACTGTTTGATGGAAGCTATTATTCTCTTCATTCATTATGGTGTTTGTGAGGCTTGTTCGAATAAATTCCCAGTCAGATTCCTGAAGGTGGTTAATAAACTGGTCCTTATCCAACAAAGCATCCTCATCATAATCAATATGAGAAAACAATAACTCGCTATCTCCATTATTGACAGCTTGATCTATTTCTTTAAGTTGAGCCATCGGATCATAATAATTAGAAAAAATCTTATGTGTCGCAAAAACTGCAATAAAAATGATAGCTATTGAAGCAATTAGAATCTTATTTTTCTTAGATAGAGGCTTAAATGTCTTTACATTTGAGGTCTTAGAATGCAATGGTTTTTCAACTACATTCTTTGTGCTTTTAGAAGTCGTTTGATTGGTCCCACACTCCGTACAAAATGTACTTTCCTCATTTAATTCTGACCCGCATTCAGTACAGTATCTCATTAGATACTTTCTCCTTTCTTTTTACGGTAATGAATTGGTTTACGTAGAAAGCAGACTAATTAACCACCCCCGAACACTATATTAATCCTATAAAACTATAATTATTTGGGAAAAATTATATAATTTATAGTAAATAGGAATCATAGTATTATTATCGACGTGATTCTTTTTTCATTAATAGAGGTTTTGAAATTTTACTATAATTTCATATCAAAAAAGATATTTATTTTATAGTTGATCACATAAAAACACAATAAACAGAATTACATATTTTACTATAAATACAATATTTATGGTATTATTTTCTATGATCATAAACCAACAAAGGGAGAAAAACATGAAAAGAATTTTTGCACTACTATTATCCTCAATCATGATCATAGGCGCATGTGAACAAAAGGAAGCAAATACTATCGAAAGCGAAGATTTAACGAAAAGCAAAAATGTAAAAAGTGAGAAAATCAATCAGATTGAGCAAAAACAAATTACACCTGATGAAGTTATGGCACTGTATCTTGAAGCCCTTGAAAATCCTAATAGCAATAAGGTGACCGAAAAATTTAGAGAAAAAATGGGTCCACTTATTGAAAAGTCAAAAAATACATTAGGAGAAAACGGTCCACCTAATGAATTACAACCTAAAGTAAGACTTAAAACATTTGAGGAAGGCAGATCAAGGTTTAAAGTAGAAACTCTAGAGTTTGCAAACGAAGCATATAAGACGGGTAGATTAATCCGTTTGACAGCTTTATATAACAGTAAAGAGGCACAATGGTATCTGGACGATATTGAAATTGAAGAAGCTGCAAATGAACCATTCGAACTGACTTGGGAAGAAGTTGAAAAATATACCAAATTAAATGGTGTAGAGATTAAAAAAGCAGATGAACAGATAGACCCTCGTTATTTTGAGTTCTCTGTTATCAACAATAACCAAATGTACATAAAAGGTAGTGTTCTCAAAATTGATAGAAGCAATGGTTTAGTAAGTTTTGTATCTGTTCCTGAACAAGAAAACACAGGGAGCCATGCAGAAAATGATAGTGTTGAAGATAACACAGAAAGCACAAGTAAGCCTGTGAAAACCAATTATTCTAGCCTTAAAGATTATAGCGGGCAATGGAAAGATTCTAATGGTATTTTCTTTTTGAAAGTAGAAAATGTCAGGGGGATTTCTGCAGATATTTCATTAGATATATGTTCAAGCAAATGTGTGCGGTTGGCATCAATTGGTCCTGTTACTCTTAACTTCGATAAAAACAGCGTTTCTCATAGCTATGACGAAGATGGATGGGGTAACAGCGGGAATTTCAAAATAACATTAAACCCAGATGGAATTGTACTCACTTATGCAGACCAAGAAATCTCTATGAGTCAATGATCTAAGAAAAGACAGACGACATATTTTACGTTTTGTCAATCAAACGTTTGATTGATATAAGAAAAGCCCTCTAGTAAGGGCTTTTCTAAATGTTCAGTTCATACACTTTTCTAGGGCGTCCTCGTCCGACTTGTTCTTCGCCTTTAATAGTAGCAAGTTTTAGCCGTTCTAGTTCAGCGAGGATCCGGCGGGCATTCCGGTCGGTGCTTTTGAGCCATTGGGCGATTTCGTTTGCCGTCACGAAATCTTTTTCATAATACTTGTAGTAGGAAGCAATCTTCGAGATGACGGACGGACTGATTTTCGCGTCCTTCAACTTCTCCTCCCAAACTGACCCGGATAATCGTTGCTGATACGAAAGCCGTTCTTCATTTTGAAGCAATGTGATTTCCTTCTCTTCGTTCACGAGGACAACTGTTTGATTTTCATGGTCTCCTGATAGGTGAAGTGCATGGCGTACATTCTGTTCCGCTTCCCACGCGGTCATTCCATACCCAATCCCCATTTGAAGGTTCAATCCTGATTGTTCTTTCAGGTTTTGTACAACCTGCGATGGGTTGTATTCATTCAACTTTAGTTCCAGTTCGCCTCTTGTCGTATAAATGAAATACAGTGCATCACCGACTTCCACGAATGAACCTTGAACTTTTTCCGAATAATCGAGCATGAGGCGCTTCAAATCCAGCATCTGCTGCTTCAGTTTATAGGAATAAAATTGATTGTTCTGCTGCTCATCAGATGTACCTACTTCAACACCGACGATTCCGAGAGACGATTTGCGGTACCAAATGGCTTGTGCGTGCTCTTTTACAAATCGGAGTTCGAGTTCGATTCCTAATCTTGATGGGATGACGCGGAAGCATGGTATGCCCTTATCTTTCATGGATAGGTAAACGGTTTTGATACAAGTGAGAACTGCATCAATCTTCCCTTCTCTATATAGGCTTTCGTGGTATTCAATGACCTCTGTTGCCGGTAAAAATTCTTCTCCCTGGTAAAGGTGGAATTCTAAATTGGATAGATTGAAATCCGTTTTGACACTCTCCAGTTCTGAAACACGGATCGTATCCAGACTCACCCTTCGAATCGGCTTGTCCAACGTGGTGATTGCCTCAACAATTGTCCCCATCAAGCTGGCACCATACAAATCTGGATAGCTCGTATTATCAGCATTGAGAAGTTCATTCCGAATCAAATATCGGTACAATGCGGGTCCAGAAAGAAACCAATGGTCGATCTCCTTTTCATTTCCTTCAATCAGACCAGCTGATTCCGAAGCGTGCTCGTAAGGAAAATAGGCGATTTCAAATTCATTCATTTGTTCTGCAAATTCTTTAATCCGTCCTATTGAATCCTCTGGACCTAGAATGCCTAACCGTAATTTCATAAATATCCTCCGTCTCACAATCTCTACTTCTAACTATACCAAAAATTTATGGATGTACGAAAAAACCCTTCATCAAGAAGGGTTACTCGCTTCATTCTTCATGTATTGTTTTAATATCTCGACACCCATGTTCAAGTCACTTTCTGAAGCGAATTCATCTGGATGATGACTCAGACCGTCTCGGCAAGGGATGAATACGAGTCCAGTCGGCCAACGGGATGCCATGTTCATAACATCATGACCGGCACCGCTTTCCATCATCAAACCATGATAACCGATTTGTTCACCGGTTTCCTTTATTGATTCCGTTACAGATGGATTAAGGAATACGGAGTCATCGTCTACAAGTGTGCGTGTATTGATTTTCACCTGGTATTGCGTAGTCATTTTTTCAAGTTCGAGCTGTATTTCATCAGCCAGGCCTCTTTTCAATTCATCACTGACACTACGGATGTCTACGCCAAGTTCAACCCGACCGGGTATACTGGTCATTTTGTTCGGATAGACATTCGCCATACTAGCCGTTGCAACGACGGGTACTTCGTTTTCATCTGAAAGCTGACGAGCTCGTTGCGAGATGAACGAGATGATTGGGGCAGCAGCTACCAGAGCGTCTTTTCGTTTATCCATCGGGGTCGATCCAGTGTGGCTGGATTGTCCTTCGATTTCAATCATCAAACGTGTTGGACATGCGATGGCAGTTGCAATTCCAAAGGACTTGCCTGCTTCTTCAACACGCGTACCTTGTTCGATATGAAGCTCAATAAATTGACGAAGCGCCTCTTTCGGACGTTCAGCGTCGGTGATATTTTTCCATGAAAGACCGCAACTTTCAACCGCTTCTTTTATTGAAATTCCATCGTCATCTTTTACCTCAGCAAGCTGACCCTTATTTAACTGACCGGTCATCGCTTTACTGCCGATTGTAGAGACGCCGAATCGAGAAGATTCTTCTGAAGCGAAGCAGATCACTTCTATTGGGAATGCGGGCTGGAAGCCTTCTTCCTTCAGTTCTTTGACAGCTGCCAATCCGCAAAGCACACCCGCAACTCCGTCGTATCCTCCCCCATTTTTCACTGTATCCAAATGGGATCCCATGGCAAGGGCAGGTTTATCATCGTTAGCGTTCCAACGTGCGATACTGTTGCCGGCTTCATCACGTCGGACCTCAAGCCCGATCGATATCGCTTTTTCTTCGAACACAGCGATTGATTTCCATTCCTCTTCACTGTAGCCGAGGCGGCTGAAGCCTTCTTCCTGTTCCATGCTGTCTGTCAGATTGAGTTGTTTCAATGTGGTCATCAGCCACGATTCTTTCTCCATATGTTACACCTCTTTTTCTTGTAAATGGACGATGGTTCTTGCGAGCGTATCGACCGCTACGGCAAGAACATCCTCTAGGTAGTCGAATTCTGAATGATGATGTCCATTCGCAAGGGGCGTTCCGAAAATGAGATATGTCGCTTGTCCCCCTATTTGTTGTACACGTTCCATCATGTAGGCGACGTCTTCTGATGCTCCAATCACGTCACGAGGAATCACCGACTGGATTATCGGACTTTCTTTAACGATATGCTCCAATATCGGGATAAAAGATTCGTCACTTGCGGCATCGATTCCTTGTCCGACAATTTGGATGTTTGCTTCCACACCATACATCGCGGAACTTGCAAGGATGATTCGCTCAGCTTCCTTCATCATATACTCGTTCAATTCCGTTATAGCGCCTCGTGTTTCGAGTTGCATAGCGGCATGATCTGGAACGATATTTCGACCCGTCCCAGCGTTCAATGTCCCGACATTGATTCTGGTCTTTCCATCTCCATGCCTAGGGATGCCATGTAGATGTAGTGCTGCGCTTGAAGCAGCAAGTAGAGCGTTGCGACCTTTTTCAGGCTCTTTTCCCGCATGTGCAGAAAGTCCTTTGAAGGTGACATCGCATTTGGTCGTTGCTAAAAATTCACTTGTCGTTGCGGAGACTTGACCGATGGATCGGCCGCTATGGATGCCAATATGACCGGATAAGAAGTAGTCGACATCGTCCAGCCAGCCCATTTCTACCATTGATTTTGCTCCACGTGAGCCTTCCTCAGCAGGTTGGAACAATAGCGTGTATCGCCCGGTAAGTCCTTCTGAATTCTGCTTTAAAAATGTTGCGATTCCAAGGCCGATTGTTGTATGGCCGTCGTGACCACAGGCATGCATTTGACCTTCTCTTTGAGAGTTGAAACCTTTTTGAGCCGGCTGATGCTGCTTTTTGTCAGATTCCTTGATTGGCAGGGCATCGATGTCATATCGCATGGCGATATGAGGCCCCTTTTTACCTGTATCGAATGTAGCGACCACTCCAGTGTGACCGCCTTTCATTCTTTCCATAAAGGATTCGGGAACCCCTTCAGCTCGTGCCCGCTCTTCTTCCTTTCGAAGGACATCTTCAGAAGGGACTCCCATCCTTTCATCACTGACAAGTGCCTCTTTTCCGATATGAGTGATATAGCCGAGTTCTGTTAATACTTTGGCGATCCGATAGGTGGTCACGTATTCGGTCCAGCCGACTTCCGGGTATTGGTGGAATTGACGTCTCCAATCAATCCATTGATCCTTATTCTGTTCAATGAAAGATTCCATTTTCATATTCATTTCTCCAACTTTTCCAATGTATCAGTTGCCACTTGTGCCATCATTTCCGCTCCACCAGCAAGTGCGTCTTCATCAAGCTCGAAGTAAGGATCGTGCAACGGTTTTGGTTGGCCGTTCTTCGGCATTGTTCCTAACCAGAAGAACGCTCCCGGATACTTCAGAAGAAACCGGCTGAAATCTTCTCCGCCAAGGGAGGAATTGAGTACTGGAGTTGACTCTTCCCCTAACAGGTTTTGCGCCGTCGCACGGACTTGTTGTGCCCATTCCGGTGTATTGACAGTCGCAGGATAGCCTTCTATATGCTCGATTTCAGCTGAACCGCCCATTCCAGCAGTAACTCCTTCAACTATTTTATTGAATCGCTCTTGTACTCTACTTCGCACTTCTGGATTCAGGGTCCGAATTGTGCCATCGATCGTCACTTTATCAGCGACGACGTTGTAACGATATCCACCTTCAATTTTTCCAACGGTCAATACAGCCGCTTCTAGAGGATCAACGTTCCGACTGACGACTGTCTGTAATTGACTGACCACTGCGGATGCCATCGTAATCGCATCATTCGTTTGGTGTGGCATACTCGCATGTCCGCCTGTCCCATTGATGGTCACGATGAAGCGATCCGATGCACCCATCATCGCACCATCACGGATTCCGATTTGGCCTTTCGGAAGGTCTGGCCATACGTGCTGTCCGAAAATAACGTCTGGTTTGTATTCATCGAAAATACCATCGTCCATCATTGGCTGGGAGCCTCCCGTCGGTGCATTTTCCTCTGCGGGTTGGAAGACTAATAAAATCGTTCCTTTGATGTCTGCTTTTTGTTCGTTCAGGAGTTTTCCAGTCCCGAGGAGCATTGAAGTATGGGCATCGTGTCCACAGGCGTGCATGACGCCCTCCTTTTTCGAAACATAGGATGATTCGGTTTTTTCATGGATCGGCAGCGCGTCAATATCAGCACGGAGAGCGACGACACCTCCTGGTTTACCGCCTTTAATGATGCCGAGTACACCAGTTTTGGCATAACCTTTTTTATATGGGATTCCGTATTCATCAAGCTTTCGTTGGATGAACTGAGAGGTTTCGAATTCCTCTTCGCTCAGTTCCGGATTTTCATGCAGGTGACGGCGCATTGAGATGATCTCTTCCTCCACTCGCTCACCTTGTCTTTTAAAATCAATCATATGATATTACCCCCATGTCTTGTGACTATAGTTTCATGTGGATGCCAGGTCCGATTGGCAATCCAAGTAGATTCCAGATAACGAATAAGATTGTCCAGATTGTCAAGAATACGACCGTGTACGGAAGCATGACAGAAAACAATGTTCCGAATCCTGCTTTCTTGTCATAATCCTTCATAAATGCCAGGATCATCGGTACATATGGGTTCAATGGCGTAATGATGTTTGTAGATGAATCGGCTATACGATACGCCATTTGCGTGAACGCTGGATGATAGTCAAGCAGCGCAAACATCGGAATGAATACTGGCGCCATCAATGCCCATTGAGCTGAACCACTGAAAATTAATAGATTCAGGATGGCTGTCAGGAAGATGAATCCGATGATAACTGGTAATCCTGTCATATTGATGCTTTGTAGGAATTCGGCACCTGAAACGGCAATCCAGACACCGATATTCGTCCAGTCGAAGTAAGCGATGAATTGGGCAGCTGCAAAGATCAGGATGATGAAACCGGACATGTCTTTCATGGATTCACCCATGTACTTCGGCACATCATTTGCCGATTGGATCTTCTTAACTGTAACGCCATACGCAACCGATAATGCTATGAAAAAGAATAGAATAATCGGGACGATTCCATCTAAGAATGGTGACGGGATCAGTCCGCCTTCTTCATTACGAAGTGCTGACCCTGGTAAAAAGATCGCCAATGCGAGTAGTCCTATATAGATTAGGGCAACAATACCAGCATTTCGTAGACCACGGGATTCAATGGGTTGGATTTTTTCAAGCTCTTTTCCATTCGCAGGACCTTCATATTTTCCAAGCTTCGGCTCTACGATTTTTTCCGTTACCCAGGTACCCACTGACATGAGCATCAAAACTGAGAAACACATGAAAATATAGTTATCGACAGGTGTTACAGTGATTCCATCCCCGATGTTTTTGGATACTTCAGTTGAAATACCAGAAAGCAGGGCATCTGTACCTGTAATCAGGAAGTTTGCGGTAAAACCAGCACCAACACCGGCGAAACCAGCAGCTAGTCCTGCAATCGGGTGTCTACCAAGTGTTAGGAAGACCATTGCTGCAATGGGTGGCACAATAATAAATGCTGCGTCGGAGGCCAGATTTCCTAAGATACCCGTTAGGACGATCGCATATGTGACCAGCTTAGGCGGTGCATTGATGATCGTCTTTTTCATGAACGTTTGGATAAGCCCTACTTTTTGGGCAAGTCCAATACCGAGCATCATACCGAGAACGAGTCCGAGTGGTTTGAATTCGGTAAAGTTCGTGAGCATAGATGTGAGAATGTATTTCAGTCCTTCACCGGTCAACAGACTCTTGATGGCGACTGTTTCCCCTGTACCCGGGTGGTCGACCGTCACGTCGAACAGACTGATGACACCGGAAAGGACGATGATTCCAAGTGCTAAGTAAACAAATAGCATGAACGGGTGTGGAAGTTTGTTTCCGAGCACTTCCACCCGATCCAGAAAGCGAAGCATGAACCCTTTGTTAGCGGTTTCATTTTCGTTTGCATGGTTTGGGTTAGTTGACGGCAATGCAATTCCTCCTCTTAAGTTTCAGGACATTGTTACGTGTGCGGGTGATGAATATTAAAGGCTTGAATTATATTTACGGACAATGTCCTTTTTTATTCCGTTAATAAAGAGGATAACGCATATCGAATGTAATTTCTAGTGAATTCAGAAAACTTATCACATGGAAATATTTGATTGTCGTACCATGTACCGATTTTAAACCCTTGGTATGACTGCAGTTGTAATCGGTACCGGGTACACTTCATTTCTGGGATATTTCTTATTGAGTGTGGATATACTGGTTTCTAATATGCTACTTGAGGATGTGTATTCTATGAAAGAAGAAGGAAATCTCTTTACCGGGCTTTTATGGGGTATTTCGCTAAGCGTTCCTCTTTGGATCTCTATCTTTGGATGGGTCAAACTCATTAGCCGAATTGTAAGGTGATGAGGACAAACTAATGTACAACCAATAGAAAAAGCTTAATCAAATTGTGTTTGATTAAGCCCTTTATCCTGAATCATATACGGTTAATATTTAACATCTTCTGAGACCATGATCCATTTTTCATTCATTTGTTTGAATGTTAAGTGTATCGTGTAACTACCATGCATATCGGATGAATTGGACTGACTAAGCTTATATTGCTTATCATCAATTTTTGTCATCGTAAATGGTTGTTGATCCGTAATCCAAGGATTAAGACACATCGGTATGATATAGAGACCATCTTCCTTTTCCTCAAAATACATATTTACATACGGTACAGCTACAGCTTCTGTCGCATAACTACTCACATGACTCACTAATTCTTGTTTCGTATTGAAGTTCTTCACCTTATTATTGCTTTCGTCATAAGGTTGAAGCAGTTCATCCATAAAGGTACGAGCGGTATGGATAAGTTCTTCTTTACTCGGTTCGGCCACTTCTTGGTTCTTAATCTTGTCTTCCTTGGTTTCTGACTTAACCTTTTCTTGTTTCTTAATAACTTTTACTTCTGTTTTCTTTTCTTCTTTTGGTTCATTTTCTACTATTTTTGTTTCTACTTCACCTGTATTCTCTTCAACTACTACTTCTGGATTTTCAAATCTCTTTTCAGCCGAAATTGTTGTGGTATTAATATTTTTTTGTAGCGTATGAACTTGTAACAAATCGTCTTTCGTAGAATGTTCAAGTTTTTCTTGATGGAGATCTACACCCGATCCAATGTTCCATCCCAATGTAAGAATTACGAAACTTAGAAACAATGATTTCAAGAAAATCCCTCCAAAAAATTCCTTATATAAATTAGACGAATCATTAACTTGAAAAGTTTCACTTTTGTTTCAATTGTTACAAAAACATTACAGGGAGTGAAAGGAGCCTATTTAACTTTGATTTTGACTTCGACATTTATTTCAATATGTCAATCAAGCGTTTGATTGAATCCTGTTAGTGGTTGAAAATAGTAGGGTTTCAATTTAAATCAAACGCTTGTTTAAAAAGGTTCATTCATTGGATTCAACGATGATGAATTCTTCCTTATCAGAGTCATAATAACCATCAATCTTTTTACTACCGTCTTTCGTTTTCAAAACTAATCCTAAGCGGTGATCATCGACATATGGTGGATCCAATTCATCTAATTGATCCAGGATATCTGCACCATATTTATGATACTGATCTATGGTCACGAATTCCGAGTCTGCTTTTAACGTCAATCTTACATATTTAAATTCACCAAACATCTCTACATCCTGTACTTCATTTTTGTCTTGATATTGGTCCCCTATTTTTTCATATGCTTTGTATAAATCCTTTACGCTTTCATCCCCGTTATGCTCTTGTCCTTCCCCAAAGTAATCGGAAGGTATGGACAGTGTAAATGTATCGTGTTCTAGTTGTGTATTTAATTTTAACTTTTCCATCTCCATGTCTCTTAAAATTGTACCTTGTTCATCAGAAATTCTAAATTTCAACCAGATACCCGATGGTTCATGCACCCATATATTGAATAGGTGCCCACTTCTCCCTAGCTCCCCTTCAATTACTACGGTATCTAAATTCAAATACTGAGTACGCTCCTTAATTGCCCATTGACTGAAATCTTCTAAATAACTAATCGCTTCATTTTTAGGGAATACATATTCAAAATCCAAGATTTCAGTAGGTAAATATTCAATATTTTTGGTTACACTGAACTCCTTTGTTAGATGGTATAACGAAACAATTTGATTATCTTTATATAGACGTTCCTCATCTAAGCCATCCTTGCTCAGCTCATGGATATAGAAAGCGGGATTGTCTCTAACCCTGGCGGCTAAATGGTAGGTTATGGGGTTCACTGTTCCATTGTGTTGAATTTTATAAGTTGCATTAACCGTTTTGAATACACTTTGATTATTTAGCATCAATTGATATAATTCTTCTTTGCCATTTAGACCTTTCTCAGGTGGAGGTTCTTCATCCACAACTTCTTCCTCATCTATTTTCTTAACAACACTTTCAACTGATTGGTCATCAGAATCTTCGTCATTAGTCGTCGGAGCTTGGTATTGTTCTGATTGTGGCTGCTTTGTGGATGTGGGTTGATTACTCCCTCCCTCTCCCTGTATCACTAAAAAGATAAGGAAGGAACAGATTGATAACAGTGCTACAAGAGCGATGGTTGGTTTAAAAGCAATTCTTTTCCTTTTTTGATGTTTTTGATTGTGAAGTTCATTCAATTTGTTAATAATTTTTTGTTCGCTATCTTTGTTGAAAGGATTTTTGTTGAACAGTGAATTATCAAGATTAGGTTTTAGTTGTTCAAACTCGTCATGCATGAAGAGAGCCTCCTCCCATTTCGTATTTCAATTTCGCTCTCGCCCTTTGCAGTCTTGTCTTCACAGTTGATTCCTTTAAATCTAACAAGCTGGAAATCTCACTAATTTTTAATTCTTCATAATAATGTAGGATAATGACTTCACGATATTTTACTGGAAGTTTTAAAACATTTTGGGATAACTCTTCATTAGTGCCGATCTTGTCATACTCGTCACCACTTTTACGTATGGGGAAAATATTTGATAAAAAAACATTCTTAAAATAAGAGGATCTAAGATAATCCTTACATTGATTCGCAAGGATGCTGTAGAGCCAAGTCTTTAAAGCAGATTCACCATTGAACGTGTGAAAATTTTTATACGCTTTGATAAACGCTTCTTGCACGAGATCTTCAGCCAGCCCCCAATCCTTCACATAGGTGAATGCAAAATTGGTCATTTGCTTACCAATTGTTGCAACTGCCTCATACAACAAATCGACTTCTTCAGCTGAGCAATCCATGCTTTCACTCTGGTTCATATTTGCCAAGGTCCAAACAGCTCCCTCCCCCTTTTTCTAACACTGAGACGTAATTTATGTAGAAAAGGATTCAAAATAATGGAATTACTATAAATATCGTTCGAAGTATATACTCGACAAATCTTTTACATTCTCAATCAAACGTTTGATTAAACGCGAAAGTGCCAGGCACTGTTAGGAAGTCCATGTGTAACAAGGATTCTTAAACAGTGCCTGGCACCATAGGTCAAATGCCCCAGAAGCGTTGGATGATTTGTTGTTGCGTGATGTTGTTTTTTTGCTGGGTTGCGAGACTAGCAATTACATATCCAAAGAAGGATAGGACGATTGGCACCACAACTGTGTGCATGCCTAACAAATTAGGTGCGTTCAGGTGTAAGAGCATGTATGAACCGACTCCGACAATCATCGAAGTGAAGGCTCCGTAGGCGTTTCCTTTTTTCCAATAGAGGCCAAGAACGACCGGCCATATGAAGGCGGCTTCCAACCCTCCAAAGGCAAACAGATTCAACCAGATTAATAGATCCGGCGGGTTTACTGCCATTAGGAATACGAGAATTCCGATAGCAGCTGTCACTGAAATGCTGATTGTTTTGACCTGACGCTGTGAAGCTGTTGGTTTTACATAGTTCACATAAACGTCCTTGATAACAGCTGAACTGACTAGAAGTAGTAATGAATCCACAGTGGACATAACGGCTGCCATTGGTGCTGCAAGGACGATACCAGCAAGCCAGCCGGGCAAGACTTCAAGTGCCACTAGTGGCATTACCTTATCCCCTACTTCTACTCCAGGTATGACGACACGGGCGAACACACCGATCAAATGCATACCAAGCATGATGAAACCTACGACAATCGTTCCGATAATCATCGCTTTGTGCATCGCTTTGGAATCCCGATAGGACATGGCTCTTACCGAGACCTGTGGTAGACCGACGACTCCTATCCCTACTAGTATCCAGAAGGAAGACACAAACAAGGGAGTGAGTGAACGATCTGCTCCGAAAGGGGATACAAGGTCAGGGTTTTCTAAGGTGAGCTCTGTCATGATGTTGGAGAGCCCTCCGCCTGCAATGACTGTTCCGATAAGCAATAGTAATGTTCCGATAAACATGACGATTCCCTGCAGGCTATCAGTTATGGCGACTGCTCGGAATCCCCCTATCACAACATAAACGAGGACAGAAGCCGCAAATATGAAAAGAGCAGTCGTATAAGAGAGTCCTGTAAAGCTTTCAATCAGCCTTGCCCCCCCAACCCATTGTGCTGCCATGGCACTGAAAAGGAAGATGACGATGCTGAATGCGGAAAGGAGTACAACCCATTTGCTTTGGTATCTTTCTTTTAGAAAATCGATCAGTGTAACTGCATTGATTTTACGAGCAACAATGGCAAACTTTTTACCTAAAACGGATAAAGTGAAGTAACCGGTCACGAGTTGCGACATAGCCAGTAGAACCCAACCAAGTCCCAGGTTATAGGCTACGCCAGGTCCTCCCACAAAACTGCTCGCACTACCAAAGGTTGCTACCATCGTTAACGCTAAAACGAACCCGTTGAGCTGGCGGCTTCCAAGGAAGTATTCTTGTAGGAAGTCAGGCGCTTTTTGTATATGTTTAGATGCATAGGTTCCTATTAAAAACACCACCAAGAGAAAACCAAAGAGTGGAATGATGACTTCCCAATTCATTCAGACTCCTCCCTTCGGTCCTCGAATGGCACCTCTGTAAAGTAAAATTTAACCATTACAATGACGAGCAGAGAAAATAAGACGAATCCACCGATACAGCTGTAAAAGAACCACGCAGGAAAGCCAAATATGTATGTATATTCTTCTGGATCCTTTCGCCCTAAACCATACGCGAAAGCAAACCACCAGATGAAATTGAGGATCGCTAATCCAATACCGAATAACGCTTCACGGTTCGCTATACGGAAACGAGGATCCTCTTTGAACCTTTTTTCGTCCATATTGTATCCCTCAAATCAATTTTTGAAGTTTTGTCCTATTTTACCAAACCTAACGTTTAAACTCGATCTTTAAAATGATTTGGTTCAAGCCAAGCTTACTGTATAATTGCATTATAAGACAAAGAGAAGCGAGGCTATTTATGTTGAAAAAGTTTATTTGGGCATTGGTCATCGTAGTTGGGATTGCTGTGATTGGAGTTGCTGGGTATGCCTACTATTTATATGATTCGGTGAAAGATACAGCTGAGAACATTCACGAACCGATTGATCCAGAACGTGAAAAGGCGGTTCCGAAACCGAAAGTAAATGATAAAGAAGCTCCTGAACCCATCTCAATTTTATTGATGGGAGTCGATGAACGTGAAAACGATCAGGGACGTTCAGATACAATGATTGTCATGACTGTAAATCCAAAGGAAGAGTCCATGATCATGTTCAATATCCCGAGGGATACACGTACAGAAATCATAGGGATGGATTTTGACGATAAAATCAATCATGCTTATGCCTTTGGCGGCACGAAAATGGCAGTTGAAACGGTTGAGAACTTCTTGGACATCCCTATCAATTATTACGTTCAAGTGAATATGGAGTCCTTCCAGGATATTGTTGATGCGGTTGGCGGGGTGACCGTTGATAATGGTTTAACTTTTTCATATGGAGGATACTCGTTCCCACAAGGTGAAATTAAGCTGGATTCAGGTAAGGAAGCTCTTGCGTATGTTCGGATGAGAAAGCAAGATCCAAAAGGCGATCTAGGACGTAACGAGCGTCAACGCCAGGTGATCAAGGCCGTCATTGACAAAGGGGCTCGAGCTTCTTCCATTACAAAGTTTGATGATGTGCTGAATGTTATTAGTGAAAATGTAAAAACAAACATCACGTTCTCTGAAATGAAAGATATCCAATCGAATTATAAAGAGGCTAGAAAAGAATTAGAAACGTTTGAAGTGGAAGCTCAAGAAACTTATATTAATGAAATCTTCTATTACATCGTTCCAGAGGAAGAGCGTAATAAAATCAGCGATAGATTAAAAGAACATTTGAATATTAAAAGTACCGCTTCTGAAAGTGATGAAGCAGCTTAAAGAAAAGCATTCATAACAAAAGACTCGTTGATGACGAGTCTTTTTTCTATACATAATAAAATATTGATGCCAAGAACGATAAAAAAATACCAATGAGGAATATAAATACAGTGTGGAAAAGGCATTTGAACATAAATATTTGTTTAGAAAAAAATGCGAAATAAAATGTACTACCTATACTGATGGCCAACCATAAATAATATAAAAACTCATTAACAAAGCCCCAGGCAAATAATAGAGCAAAGAAAATAGTGATAAACGTATTTATTAAAAATGAACTAATCATAACGATAAGATCCAATACCTTAATATCCCACACCTTTAAAGCCCCCTAGACACACTGTCTATCCTTATTTTACCACAAAGAACCCTTCTTCCTATTCGGGATACTTATCATTACACTTTATTATCAAAATATAAAATTTTTGTTTCATTTTCATTAAAAACATAGTTTGAGTTTTGGGTATATATGGGAAATGTTCTGTAATAAAACTTTTAGGAGGGGTACTATCTTTGGGTTGAAAAACAAGGGACTTTTTCTGGTTGTCATAGGTTTAGCACTGTTGTTGATATTAACGATACCAAAATCCGCCTCAGCTATACATATGGATCGGATTTCAGGTGAAAACAGATATGAGACTGCCGTAGAAATTTCTCAAAACGGATGGCCTGATGGCTCAAACACGGTAGTTCTCGCAAGGGGATATGAATTCCCTGATGCGATTGCTGGAGCACCCCTTGCTTATCAAGAAGATGCTCCAATATTATTGACAGATAATGATTATTTAACACAGGTCACAAAAGATGAGATTGAGCGATTAGAAGCGAATCGAGTGATTTTACTCGGTGGAGAAGCAGCACTTTCCTCTAGAATTGAATCTGAATTAAACTCAATGGGTCTTGAAACCAAGCGTATATCAGGTAAAAATCGATACGAAACGTCTGTAGAGATTGCTAGAGAACTAGGTTCAAGTGATACTGCAGTAGTGGCTTATGGAGGTAATTATCCTGATGCCCTTTCCGCAGCACCTTACGCAGCTAGACAAGGATTCCCAATCTTGTTAACAAGAACGAATGAAATTCCGTCTGCAGTAAATCAATTTAAAGATCGGTTTAATAAGTCCTATATTCTAGGTGGTCATGGCGTTATTTCAGAAAGCGTTGCAAACGATTTCAATGGAGCTGAAAGATTAGCTGGTGGAGATCGTTTTGAAACATCGAAAGAAATTCTAGAAGTCTTCCAAATGGGAGATGCGGACGAAGCGTATGTAGCAACGGGGTATGATTTTGCAGACGCCTTGACTGGCTCCATTTTAGCGGCGAAAACAAATGACCCGATTCTTTTAGCAGAAAAAAATTATGTACCGAACCCTACGAAATTGTATGTTGATGACAGAGGGCTAAATAACTTTACTGTATTCGGTGGATACAATGCTATTGATCAGTATGTTGATACAGAGCTTGCAAATCCAATTCAATTACTACTTGTTAATAAAAGAAGAAATATCCCTGCAAGTTACGAGCCAGAGAGATTAGTAGAACCAAATGTACGCTTCTCTCCGAATGTTTCAGAGAATGACAATAAGCGTTTGATGAACTCAATTGCAGAAGGACATTTAGAACGTTTATTTGATGCAGCCTGGAACGATGGTATGGAATTATATGCTCAATCAGGTTATCGCTCATATGAACGTCAACAAGAAATTCACCGCTATTACACTCGAGAATATGGTGAAGACTATGCCGATCGTGTAAGTGCAGAACCTGGGCACAGTGAACATCAAACTGGACTTGCAATGGACGTGACGAGTCCTGCAGTTAATTATCAGTTGGTTGAAGAGTTTGGTGATACGGAAGAAGGCCGTTGGGTTGAACGGAATGCACATCGATTCGGATTTATTATCCGTTACCCTGAGGGTGAAGAAGATGTAACAGGCTACAAGTATGAACCATGGCACTTACGTTATGTGGGTGAATCAGTAGCTCGTTATATGAAAGCCAACAACAAGGTCTTGGAAGAATACTTGAGATAGATTCATGTAATATTTATAGAAGATGCTACAAACTACATGCTTATAGCATCTTCTATTTTTTTACCAGGGTCAAGTGTACTAATTAACTAAAAATGATAAATAGACTAATGTTCCTGTTTTACAATTTATTACATATTATGTATTTACTTGGGATATTTTGTTGTGTAACTTTATTCTAGATAAAAAAAATTAATCTAGAGGTGAAGAAAAATGAAAAACTGGTTCAAGTTCATTACTGTTTTTGCTTTGACTGTAATGGTCATCGCAACTGTTACACCAACTTATGCAAGCGCATATTCAAAAACTACAACACCGAGTACTGTTACTAAAATTAAAGCCCCTGCACCTATTAAGGGTCCAAGTCCCGGAAAAGAAGCTGAGCCTCAAATTTGGGTTTCTATTGGTAAAAAAGCCGTCGTCCTAGCTGTTCGTCATGGGGGA
Source organism: Pseudalkalibacillus sp. Hm43 (assembly GCF_051842935.1). Lineage (GTDB taxonomy): Bacteria > Bacillota > Bacilli > Bacillales > Fictibacillaceae > Pseudalkalibacillus. The sequence goes on from NZ_JBPXRR010000001.1 coordinate 2,865,735, forward strand.
TTCGCACTAAGTAATTTAATAAAGAAAATTCCTTATCGGTGGGCACAGAGTTCAAGTAAATCGATAGCAAAATACGGAAATAAAGCCGCAAATGTCATTGAAGAAATTAACAATTTTACTGAGACAGGAGTAACTTTAGGACTAGTTAAAGCTGGTATTCCACCATCAGATGCTAGGAACATCGCTAAATTTGTTTGTTTTTTCTTATAAATGAAATAGTATACTTATATGTAAATATGATTTGGAGAGAGTGGACTTAGCCTTATTGGTTGTCTACTCTCTTTCAATATCGGAGGATTACTATGGAACTCTTCATAACAGCAATGATTATATTCTTTATTATACTCCCATTATTTTTTATCTTTATTTACAAATCTGAAAGAAAAGAAAATAATAATGTGAGAATACCGATGACAATATTTGTTTCAAGTATTCTCTCTTTGATTATTACCATCACTATTACGGCATTAATTGTGGTTGTTACTGGATCTGCAAGCTTGGTTTCTTCGTTATTCAAGATAGATATCTCTAAAACAGAGCTTATCATAATGGGTGTGGCTCTAGTTCTTTCTAATCTCACAGTAGATAATGTTATAATAACTATCTTAAAATATTTTGTAGGAGATAATCAATTCTATAGTTTAGTAGGATTATTTCTTTACCGTATGTTTCTGCTCTCACTTATATGTATTTTAATGTCAATTAGTTTAGAATTTACAGTACTTATATCAACTAGTGTACCTTCAATACTATTACTCTTTGAATATCTAGTACCAAAAATGATTGATACTAAAGGAAAACAAAACCTCTAAATATTTATTACCCTTCAAACTTCATTAAGATTGACTAGGTCCATTAAGGGGTATATTTGTGGTGTGTGTAAATGTGGTATCGTGAGGTGATTAATGTAATGAAGAAGGCCATGATTATTGTAAACCCGTCTTCTGGTAAGGAAGAGGCTGAGGCTAATCAGCATAAAGTTGAGGAAGTGCTTCGGAATAAAGGTTATGATGTCATTGTTAAGCTGACAAAGAAACAGCTCGATGCAATGGAGTTTGCAAGAACTTCTTGTGAAGAAGCATTTGATGTGGTTGTTTCCATGGGTGGGGATGGGACGTTGAACGAAACGGTCAATGGTTTGGCGGATCAAAAGCATTGTCCAAAGTTCGGGATCATCCCGATGGGTACGGTGAACGATTTCGCGCGGGCTTTACACATCCCTACGAAATTTGAAGATGCATTAGGATTGATCCAGCAAGGCGAAACACGTGCTGTCGATATCGGGAAAGTGAATGATGGTTACTTTATGAATATTGCAGCGGTTGGAGCTATCGCAGAAGCTACATATGAGGTATCACCGAAACAGAAAACGATGCTCGGACCACTTGCATATATGTTGGAAGGCCTTAAAACGCTGAGCTCTAAAAAAGCATATGATATCCACCTCAAACATGATCACGGTGAATGGAAAGGCGATGCATTGCTTGTTTTAGCGGCGTTGACAAATTCAGTTGGAGGCTTTGAAAAGCTTGCACCCGATGCGGAGGTGGATGACGGGAAGCTGAAGTGCCTCGTAGTGCACGATATTGCATTACCAAAGTTCATCAAGATCGTGACTGAGTTGATTAGAGGAAAGCATGTGGAAGACGATGAAGTCGAGTACATCAGCACTTCACGGTTAGAGATTTCGTCTAGCGAGAAACTGCACTCCAATATTGATGGAGAAGAAGGAGACTTGCTTCCACTAAAGATCGAGATTTTACCGAGACATTTAGATATTTACGTTCCTTGACTTTGTCGTACATGTTGAAAAGTCCTTCATCGATTTTGATGAAGGACTTTTTTTATGGTGTTTTATTAGTATGTTGTGAGTCGCAGGAACTTCTGCACCGCATAAACCCCTCTTTGCAGGAAGGTGAGCGTACCTGTATATTCATTAAAATCGACGGTGTACTTTCCTCCGTCGTTCGTCCAAAGTCGTTCGAAGTATGCGTCTACCTCTTGCACCACTTCAGAATCGTTCGGTCCCTGAATTTGCAGGTCCGCTTCGAGGTTGAAGGCTTCCAAGTTCCGCTTCGTGTAGTTAGCAGAGCCTGCGATGATGGTGGATTCCTTTTTACCCTTTATATAGAGCATTTTCGTGTGATACTGCTCCATGGTCGTGTTGTACCATCTGACGTCGACCTTGCCCCCTGAATCCTCTACCATTTCGGTTGCTACAGGGATGTTTGGTAGACCGGTTTTCTTGTTACCGAATGCCACCTGGTTGGGGTCGAGTATGATTTGCACATCCACTCCTCGTTTTGATGCTTTGATGAGTGGTTCAATTACCGATCGGTCAGCAATGTAGAACATACCGAGGCGGATTTTCTGTCCGGGCAACGTTTTCTCAATCGCTTCAACGATATGCTTGTGCGCTTTCCCCTCTGTAAAATATTGCAGTTTGTACTGGCCTTCATTAGGATTGGCGTCCGGTTTCGGTTCGTATTTTGGAAGTTCAACGCCCTCTTCTGACATGTTCACTGCTGCTTGCTCCGCTTGGATGATTTCTTGTATGATCGGTCCTTTGATTTCAAATGCAACATTTCCATGATAACCGGATGCGTCATGTGGGTTTGCGGTTGATACCAGCGCCGTTTTGTCTGTCGCGACAATCTTACGATGGTTCGCTTTTACATTTAAAAGTTTCAAGTACGATCGAGCTGTCAATTCTGGAGCTGTGCTCGCAAACGGATTCATGATCCAGCCGTCACCCTTCTGACCGAACCATTGGAAAAACATCCGCCATGCACCGGAGTATAGCGGTGTGGAATCACGCAGTCGATTCAAATTCGTGTAAACAACTTCTACCCCATGGTCCTCAAGCGTGGATAACAATTTAGATTCATAAGATCGGTAACCAGTATTGATTTCGTCTGAGATGAAGACAACCTTGATGTCTGGGTTCTGCTTTTTCTTTTCGATGATCGCTTCAGCCAGATTCTCACTGATGGGTGGGAACTCTTTTTTCTTGTCATGGTAGCCGTTGAACATGAACATGTCGATCACGATGAACTCTTCCGCTTCGGAAATGATTTCATTGATTCGATTGAAAATGTTGAGCTCATGATTCAACTGATCGCCTTTTTTATAGGTCAGATCATAATAGAACTTCACGTCATCTACCTGATAGACTTCACTTTCGTAAGAAATCCCCTCTGGAAGGGGCTTGTACGTATGATAAATCATCGTCACTATGTAAATTAGAAGGAGAGCCCAAACTAAGCTCCATACCACTGTTTTCTTCTTAAACTGAATCTTTTTCAACGACAACTCCCCATTTCTATATCTATTGGTTGATCTAAACAGTATCTATTAAACCTATTTATTCCCCAAAATCAAGCTCGCGACACTTACTTGGTGCCAGGTACCAAAATTCCTCCCTACTCTCCCAACGGTTTCAAAATGGTACCTGGTACCGAATAGCGTCCTTACTCTCCCATGGGGTCAAAAAAAGTGCCAGGCACCCTCTACTGTGGGTTGCCTGGCACTTCAATGATTAGTCTTCTTCTAGGATGTCTTCGATTGTTTCAATTAATTCTTCAGCTAGTTCAGAGTCGATATGTTTTCCGCTCTTCTTCTCGATCCAGCTTTGGAGTTTTTCAAGTTTCTTAATTTGTTTTTCTACATTTTGTTCGTTTTCGATAGAGTCGATTTTAGAGAGCATGGATTGGGAGATTCCGTGGTTCTTGAACTTCCCTTCCTCTGCTCCTTCTTCAATCACTTCGCGAAGTTCTTCCAAATTTTCACCCATATCGGAATCGTCCTCTTCTTCCCCAAAGTAGAATGTTTGGATGACTTCTTTGTTGAAGTTTTGGTCGATGGATCGGATGTCGACTTGGTGTCTTTCATCGTCATCGTATCGTTCTTCTGAGAACGTGAGTGTGTTTCCTTCGAGTACCTTCCATTCACCGTTGTTTACTCGGTAAACGGTTTTTAATACTCCTACACCCTCGCCGTCTGTCGCTTCAACCATGTACGTGACGTTTTCATCATCGTCATCGTCTTCACCATTGCCAGTTTGACGAGTCACAGTCGTAGTTGGGGCAACGTAATCGCTACTGATTCGTCCGTCAGGATAGGCTTCGATCGGTTCTCCAAAGCTCTCGATGTAATCCACTGTTGCATCCAAGTCCGTTGGTCCTTGAACCGGGTTTGCTCCAAGTTCATCCAGGCGGTAACGGTCTGTTCCGTGTGGATACATGTAACTGTTCACGACGACCGTATACGTTGCTGCTGGATCGACTTCTGTGCCATCTGGCAAGTACAGATCAACGACTTCGTTCGTCTCTTCATTCCATGTGTAACGGAATCCTGCAATACTCAAGTCTGGTCCGTATGTTGGATGGAATTGTGTGTTCAATACGTGGCGTACATCTTCACCGGTGAGCTCAATTTTTACCAACGTATTGCCGAATGGCTGGATGTTGTACAGCTCACCCCAAGTGATTTCTCCTGCATCGAGGTCGTCACGAATTCCTCCGCCGTTCATTAATGCAAAGTCGGCACTCATTTCTGTGCGCATGCCTTCTGCAATTAGGTTTCCGAGTGCATTGTCCCCGACGAGACCTTTTTCAGAGTATCCGCCTTCAATTGCAATCGCTGCTTCTCCAACGACTTCACTCAGCTTAGGTCCGACGATGTCTAGGTACTCATCAAGTTGAGCTGTTACTTCAGCGTCTGGTGTTACGCCGTTTTGTACAACGTCTACGATTTCAGCTGATTTTTTTACAATATCATGCGTGACTGGGTCGATTTCAAGATCAACATCAGAGAACGCCATGCCGTATTCCCAAGATTGAACGATCAGCTTGTTATCAACAACAGTGTTCACTTTTACATGGTTATGCCCTGCAAAAATGACGTCTACTGCGTCGTTGATGTTATTCGCAAGCTCTGCCGCTTCGCCTGTCGCGACATCACCATTCATATCAACCGGTTCATGTGCGAGGACAACGATCGCTTCAACGCCTTGTGCCTGCAATTCAGGTACGTATTGATTCACCGCTTCTGCTTCATCTGTAAAACGGACATTCTGAATGCCATCCGGGATGACCATGCTCGGCGTGTCTTCCGTCACCACTCCGATAAAACCGATCTTCGTGCCGCCGATTTCAAAAATTTTATACGGATCAAGGACATTCTCGCCTGTATCTTTATACTCGACATTCGCTCCTAAAAGCGGGAAGTCCATTCCATCGTAGTCTGCAAGTCCGTCTGGATGCGTTCCACCGTTCACGAGGCGAAGCATTTCATCGACACCTTCGTCAAACTCGTGGTTTCCAGCAACTCCAACGTCAAAGCCGACCGCTTCCATTAGCTCAACTGTTGGCTCGTCCTGTAAAAGCGCGGACACCGGAGAGCTTGCGCCGACCATGTCTCCAGCATGTACGGTCAACGTGTTCGGGTTCGTCGCTTCGCGTTCTTTCAAGTAAGTAGCTAAGTAATCGATGCGTCCATAGGATTGGTCTCCATCGCGCTTCGTTACATCAATTTTTCCATGTAAGTCGTTAAGTCCGAGCAATTGTACCTTAATCAGATCTCCTGTACCGCTGTCACTCTTCGTATAGCCTGCATCAATGGCATCTTGCTCTTCAAAGAAAAAGACACGGTTCTCGATCGGGATGTCCTCCCATTTTTCAGGAGCGACATATTCTTTTGTAAAATAGTCGCCGACGAACTTGTCCGGTCCGCCACGTTTATTGAAACGGAACTCGTAAGGTAATTCGGCAATTGGATTGGCTGGGTCCCACATCCCGCTGCCGTTTTCAATCGCTTCTTTCGCAGCTGCATGATATGCTTCAAAATGCTTCAGGTTCGGGTAGATGAAGTAAGGGACTGCGCGCCCGAGACGAACCATTTCCTTGTTCACGTCCATCTCGCCCTTGTGGATGTGACCGAGCAAGCGGCCGTAGTCATCTAAAGGCTGTTCGCCGACTTCAACCGTAATCTTTGTACCAGCTGGGAGCAGACGCTGCAGTTCTTCTGTCGCGGCTTCTGCATGATAGCCTTGGGACTCACCGTTGTAATTCGTTTCTGGCGTATCAATGGAAAGCATTCGGATTTTCGTAGATCCTAAGATTGGATCGGTTACATGGACCGTATCTCCATCAACGACGCGGTCGATTGTCGCTTCATAAGATTCTTTCGGTTTTGGTGCTGGTGGTTGTGGCTCTACCAGCTTGAAGTCTTCCATTTTTCTCGGTAAAAGTTGATAGTCATTGTACTGGCCGACGATCGCCGTCACGTCGTACCACTTGCCTTCTTGGAGAGATGCAACATCGATGCCAGTTGCCGTTTCCACTCGGAGCGTTACACCTTGTAAACTATCATCGATGAATGAAATATTGTAGCCGCTTCCTGCCGTGTTACTAGGAATGGACTGGATATAGCCTCTCACGTTTACAAGAGAGCCTTCTAGCGGCTCCGCTTGATCCGTGTAAAGCGTTTCGAGATTCGTAGCTTGTGGTGCAGGAAGCGCATTTCCGCTGGAAAGGATTTCAACTGTACCAGGTACGATCTCTGTTAAACCGTTATATGTTTTAATTTCACCTGTAACCTGGATTTGTTGACCTTCTTGTAAATCTACTAGATTTTCATTGAAAGAAAATACGTTAATTCCTGCTGTCTCGTCTTGTATGTATGCCGATAGATTGCTGCCTGTAAAATCAGCTGTCACAATGCCTTCAACCGTGACGGTCTGTCCTGTCATGATCTTTGCGTCAGAGATCGACGTTGTAGCCGCTTGCGCCATTCCAGCTGGAAGCAACGCGACCAACATCGCAATTACAACCATAAAGGTTGTACACTTTTTCATGAGCAAATGATGCATATGATAAACCTCCCATTAATAGTTTTGGAAACACCATTTCTCACTTTACTAGACTTTCATTAAGTTGAAATGTATTTTTTGTAAATATCTGAAAAAACCATCCCTGCTTACCATAAATAGGTCTGACAACCATGTTTGATGTCTTATATCCATAATTTAGATAAATAGGCCCATTTGGCTAATTTACTATTTACAACGAATCAACATTATTGTAAAATTATTCCTACGAGATTGATAGATGTCTGATTACGGAGGCTCTCATGAACAAAATCCTATCTAGTAGAATTGAAGAAAAAGATGAAGTTTATTCGCTGCAAAAGTTGATGTATGAATATAGTAAAAAGATTGATAGTTACTCCGATCCGATGATTGTCCAGATCAGTCAGCAGCTTGATGAAAAGCTGAATATGATCCAAAAAACAAAACTTAAAAATTGATGTACAAGCTCATTGTTATTTTAGCAATGGGTTTTTTTATTTGTGGGCAAGTTCCCTGGTTGTCTTTCATAGACTGTGAGTAGACATGTCAAGGGGGAATGCAGCTTGGAAAACGTCACGATTATTGTCATGTGCATCATCGGTTTCATTACGATGTTCGGTGTAATAGGAAATATGCAAGCTCGTCTAAAAATGGCGGACTGGTTAAAAGAGCTTGGCCATATGGATGCCGCTTCACTCCAGTCTGGACGGAGCTCGAAGTGGATGAACGATGCGATCGAGGAATACCGCACGTATCACCTCTCCGGCGTAGCGAATGTAAACAGCCCGGTCCTTGTGGAAAAACACTTGATGAAGCAGCCAATTCGGGTGATGGGGCTACTCAGAGTACCAACGGGCAATATCATCCGCCTCATCCATGGACTCCCCTCTCTTGCCATCATCGTCGGGGTGCTCGGTACGTTCGTCGGTTTGACGATTGCGATCATGGCGATGCAGGATACGCTCGTGAATATCGGGAATCAGCCCGGTGGTTCGAATTTGTCCGTTTCATCCATCGTAACCGCGATTTCTGAACCGTTTAGAGGGATGAGCATCGCATTTGTGACGAGTATCGCGGGAATCGGCAGCTCCCTCTGTTTATCCCTCGTTCAGTCAGGTTTTCTGACAGGCGGAACGTCACTCGCTTATCTTCAAGACCGGGTCATTTCGGAAGCAGAAGGTGTGCTGGATCATGTCGTCCAGGAGCAATTGCAGAACGAAAAGCCGAAGGACTCTCTTGAACGGTTGCTGGACCGCCTTGTGACGAAGGTTCAGGAAAGCTTCCAGGAAAGTATCGGAGATTTTAGCACGAAGATGGTCGGTTTCACTGCGGGACTCGAGGGTGCAATGGAAGATGTGAAAGGCATCCTGTCCGCACAGCGGGATCACACCGAACAGTTTAAAAACAGTACGGATGTGCTCGTGCAGTTCGGCGATCGTTTTTCCGATACGATTGTAAAGCTAGAAACCGTCCAGCATTCCGTCGATAAAGGGCTGGGAAAGCTCGGTGAACATGTTTCCGGCTTTGAAAAGCAGTACAAACGAACAAGTGAACAGCTGGACCAGGGGCAAAAGCGGATGGAACAGGTCATGAAGCATTCCGACCGGATGATCGAGGAGTCGCAAAAGAAAACCGAAGAACTCGGACGCTCGTTGATCGGCGGTGTAGAGACAGTCCTTTCCAGGTATGAAACGAAACAGGAGGATTTTGAGCGGCGGATGGCGCAGCAGAACGACGAGTGGTTTTACCGGTATCAGGATAAAACGGAGCAATACGGTCGCGCCAATGACACATTTGCCGCTTCCGTTCAGCATTTAGAAAAGGCTTGGTACTCGACGATTGAAACGTTTAAGCGTGATTTCATCGATCAGCTTGGACATATGTTTGAGCGTGAACGTAATTCCCGGCATGATAACGGAAGAGATCAGGAAATGCGTGAGCTCATCCGTGCGCTCGATTCGGTGTATCAGAATCTTTCCCGTGAGTTCAAACAGACGCATCAATATTTCGGGGATGTCTATCATGTGTTGCAGCGGTTGCTTGATGCGACCGTTCAATCAGCCAATGCACGCTATGACCGTGATGGCTATGATCAGCCACGTCGGATCACGATTCATGATTCGAATCAACGGTGATCGCCATGCGAAAAAGGAGATGGAACAACGAAGAAGAAGGTGTCCAGGGTTACTTTTGGCCGTCATTCACCGATATGATGGCGATGATGGTGCTCGTTATGCTGTTCATAGCAATCATCGCTTACATCCAAAGCATCTACAACGCATATGAGCAGACGGAAGTACGGCATGAATTGGCGAAGGTGGCTGATGTGAAGCAACACATATCAGACTTGATTGAAAAGCGTTTAGAAGAGAACGTCGGGAAGGATAAGATCATTCGGGGACCGAACAATACGATTTCCGTTGAGGGGAACATATTATTCGATACGGGAAGTGCGGAGATCAGTGCGTCCGGAAAAAAGGTGCTTGCTCAGCTGTCGGATGCCCTGGTGCAGATCATCGACGAGCAAGAGCTGAGCCGCTACTTGTACATTATTCTGATCGAGGGACACACCGACTCCGTCCCTTATGACAACTGGTCCCTGTCGACAGAGCGGGCTGTTTCCGTTGTAAAATACATGCAAGAAGCGAATCCGAAGTTCAAGGATCCGAAGTATGCGCAATATGTTGCTGCTACTGGGTATTCCGAATATAAGCCGATTGAAGAAGGAAGTTCAGATGCCTCACTTCAGAAAAACCGACGCATCTCCTTCCAGATCATTTTGGATGATGAAAAGTGGCAAAGTAAGCTGAAAGGGATTGTTAATGAATATTAGAGAGGCTGCCAGGAGCAGCCTCTTCTTTATTGGTTTGGATATAAACTTTGGAATACCTCTTTCACTTTTGGTGTTACATAATGGCTTCCTCTTCGATCCTTCACATCTTCAATCATCATTGACACAAGTAGGGATGGATTCTCCGTATTCCAGGCAACGAACCAACCGTTTTCCTTCCCTTTTTCTTCTTTTGATGCTTTCAGTTCTGCCGTTCCAGTTTTACCAGCTAAACGCAGTCCATTAATCTTTGCCTCTGGAGCTGTACCGTTCGGACTTTCAATCACTTGTATTAAGTCATTTGTGATTCTATTTGCCGTCTCTTCGCTGATGACATTTTCTTTCCACGTTTGTTTTTCTGTTTCTTTGAACAGACTTGGTTTTAACAAAGAACCCTTCGTCACAATCGGTGTATAGCTGAGTCCCAGATGCAAGGCACTCATCTCGACCTGCCCTTGACCATAACTGGAATCAACGAGCTGTATTTCATTTTTGATACCATCCTCATTCGCAATTTGGGAGGCTGGAATCGGATAAGGAAACGGAATTTTTTCATCAAAGCCAAAGTTCTTCGTTTCTTGTAAAAAGGCTTCTTCTCCAATATCGAGCACCGACATTGCAAAATAAATATTGTCAGAGCGAACGAGCGCATCTTGCAGGTTCACAGCTGTATCAGGGCTATCCACTCTTGTGACATAATAGTTACCCCACGAATCCTTCTTCCATTGGTTGTTTGCGGGAATTGCTTTTTCTTCAGCAGGATCAATCGCTCCGGTTTTTAACCCGATTGCAGCAGTGACCGGCTTAAAGGCAGACCCTGGCGCATAGGTTTTGGTGAACCGGTTCGTTAATGGTTTGAGTGGGTTCTTTTCCAGTTTCGAATATTTTTCAGTAGAAATCCCATTTACGAAATCATTCGGGTCGAAAGCTGGTGTACTGACTAATGCAAGCACCTCACCCGTTGTTGGATTGATGGCTGAAGCTGTTCCGGCATCCTTATTCATCTGGTGGAATAATACGGATTGGACCGACACATCAATTGTGAGGGTAAAGTCTTTCCCGTCAACAGGTTCTTTTTTGGCAAGTAGATCTTGGCGGACATTTTCTTGATCTACAATGAAAATTTCCGCTCCTACTTCACCACGTAATTCCTTTTCAAGGACTTGTTCAAGTCCTCTTCTTCCAATCCAATCGTTTGCAGTATAGCCCTCGTTCTGTTTCTTTTCCAAATCGGCTGCTGTCACTTTTCCGATGTAGCCGGTCAGGTGAGCTGCTGCTCCTTTATATGGATAAACTCTACCTTCTTTTTCAACAAACTTGGTTCCATTAAGCGGTCGGATTGCGTCTATTTTTGCACGGTCGTCATTAGGGATTTTCTTGAGTGGAACAAATGAATCTTCTTTCACCCAAGATTGCTCAAGCTTTGCGTTGATTTCCTCGACAGGCATTTCAAGTAATTCAGATAGCCTTTTCTTTACTTCCACTCTATCCTCTTTCATCCAGCCTGGAACTAGACCGACTTCCTGTACAATTCCATTGATTGCAAGTCCTTCTCCGTTGGTATCATAGATTTCTCCGCGCACTGGCTTCTGTATTTCAAGAGAGAGTTTATCTTCTTCTTTCATACCCGGGTATATCATGGAGGTATCCCATTTTATTCCCCAGTGGTCATTATCTTCTTCTTTTTCGAATGCTAATGTTGTCTTGTGATTGATTTCAAGAAGTCCTGCGATCGTATTCATTTTTACATTAAAGTCGAACTGAGGTGTGTCTTCCTCTTCGTAGTCTTGCTCTTCTTCAGGGAGCTTATATGTAACCTTCAAGTTCTCGGCTTTAATATCCTCATATATTTTGGTATAGCGTTCAACGAAATCTGCTTCCGTTATGTTCTTTTGCGATTCATCTGTTAAGAGACTGTACATTTTCTTAAAGTCTTGCTGCTCCCAAGCTTTCATGTATCTTTCAAATGTCGTTTCAGGTTTCGGTTTTTCAGAACATGCCGTTAAGAGTAAAATTAGTCCGATAAAAATAATGGTTTTTCGTATCATATTGTTCTCCTTTCTGTACATGGTTGAAGGAATCCTTTGATTGAGATGGAATAATGAGTAAAAGCGACCTTATTCAGATAGACGTTCGTTTTCTGAAAAAGTTTCGCTAATGTTGATGTATATGAGGTGCACCTATGATGAATGTACAACTTTGGAAATATGTCCGCGGAGTCATGTGGGATTATGAACATATCCCGGAATCTGTTGAATTTGTAGAACGTGATGATCTTCTCATGTATAAGACGGAAGGGTCCTCAAGTATCTTATCGAACAAAGTGGCGAAATTTGAAGCTGAATCGACGGAAGAAGTTGCAGCTTTGTTGGATGAAGTGCTTCAGTTTTACGATGGAAAGCCTTTTTCATGGTGGATTGGGCCTGATTCGAAGCCTGAAAGTCTTGAAGAGTTGCTTTTGGAACGCGGTCTGACATACGAAGATACTTATTATGGACTGATCTTACCAATAAAAGATGACCTTAAACCTAAGCCTATCCCCTACCAAGTTCGGGTAGTGGAAACGGTGGAAGATGTTCAGCACTATGTGGATGTCAGTGCAGAAGTTTGGGGACATGATGATGCTACGAAAGAACATTTGGTGAAGCAACGGTATGGTTATTTAAAGACTGAAAACAAACGGGGAGGTTTCCTGATTGCTATGCATGGGGACAAACCTGTTGGATATGCCGGGTATCGGTTCAGCTCAGATGGCGTAGCAATGTATTTGGCCGGGACAGGTGTTTTACCGGAGTACAGGAAGCAAGGTATTTATCATTCGCTTTTAACAAAGAGAATGGAGCTTGCCGCACAAAACGGTTCTAAGTATATCGTTACCCAGGCTCGGAAGGATAACTCTGAACCGATTTTACGAAAGTTAGGGTTTGAAGAGATCGGGAGTTATGAAGTATATAAGAAGACAAATAAAGCTGACTCATAATTTTGAGTCAGCTGATTGCTTCCTGTCTGCGTGGCTTCATTTGTGGCACTGGGACAATATATTGTACGAATGATAACATTCGAATCGCTTGTACAATCGCAACTGAAATGATTAGAACCATCAATGTGATCACCGGGAAGCTTTCAGGAGCAGCCCAAACCCCTTCAGGAATGAGCTCTTTTAAAATAATAAGCACAAAAGGGTGGACGAGATAGATCCCCATTGAGAAAGTACCAATTACCTTCAATGGATTGTAAAGGAATTTCATCTGTTTTAATAATGGAATAAGTCCAATACAAGCTATAGTGAGCAATGGGATGTTCACTAAATTCGAAACTCGTCTCGAACTTATTGCACCTACAATATGATATTCATAAATCGTAAATGCATAAACTGCAATTATGATCAGGATTAGAAGACCTTTATTTTTCGTAAATTGCAGGATTTGCTCCCAATAAAATGCTAAAAACCCTCCAAATATAAAATAGAAAATCCACTTAAATAAAAAGATGGGATCATTAACGAATGTTCCAACAGGTCCATCTATTGGTATTTGTTTATGATATAGACAGAAAAAAGTCACGATAAATGATACAAGTAAGGCAATCATCCAGGCTTTTTTTGTACGAATGAGCTGCATTAAAGGGAAAAAGAGATAAAACTGAATCACAATCACCATGAAATATAAGTGATAAAAAGAATCACCAAATAAGAACCTTTTGATCAATACTTCTAAATCAGGAAACGATTTCCACAGTATGAGACCCAGCAAAAAGTAAAATATGCTCCACACTATGAATGGTACGACAATCTTCGTAAACCTGGATTTAATGAATTTTTGCGAATCAAATCCTTTATATTTCACTTGGTGGAACAAAAGGAATCCACTAATCAACGCGAATGTTGGTGTTCCGAATCGGCCTAATTGATTAAACATGTATATGAACCATGTGTCATAGCTTGCGCTCACATGAACTAAAATAACACCTAAACAGGCAAATGCACGTAAAAAATGGATCTCTTCGAAGAATTTTCGTGTTGTTTGAGCTGCCATTGTCTTCTCCACCTTTTACCTTTCCTTAGTTGAATTAACTAAGTAATTCATTCGGTCCGGACATATGTTTGTTGTCTATATTTGTTTTTGTAATTTATGGTAACGAATTAAAGGTTTTCAAAAAATTGGATTGAAGTAACTATGGGAAGGGTATTTATAACTTATTAAGAGGAAAGGAGATTCCTTATGGGGTCTAAGCATGAAGGTATTGGTGGATGGTTGATCCTCATTGTCTTTGGTCTTCTGTTAGTCCCGGTCATTCGGCTCTATTCTTTGTATCAAACGTATTGGACCGTTTACAATACACCCGCTTGGAGTTTATTGACGGAAAGTGGTAATCCCCTCTATCACACCTGGTTTGAACCTGCTTTTTGGATGGGTGTTGGTGTGGATCTTCTGTTGATCATTCTTTCCTTGGTTGGTCTGTGGCTGTTGTTAACGAGGAGTTCTCTTTTTCCGAGGTTTATGATTTCTTTTCTGATTGCCATGACGGTTTTTGCAGTCGCTGATGGATTCATTACGAATTGGATTTTCGGTACACTACCTATTACAGCTGATACATTGCAATATATCCAAAACCAGTCGTATCGACAGCAAGCTGGAGCGCTGTTATTAAGTATCATATGGATTCCTTATCTGATGAGGTCAAAAAGAGTAAAAGCGACTTTTGTCAGTGGTCCTAAGGAAAAGACGGTTGCGAGTAACAATTTGACGTTATAAAAAAAGGAGACCGCCTCGTGGCAGTCTCCTTTCTCAACGGAACGATTAATCGTCGTCCTCTTCATCATCATCGTCTTCGTCATCATCGTTGTCTTGGTCATCATCGTCGTCTTCATCTTCTTCATCATCGTCATCGCGATCTTTGTCTCGGTCGCGTTTACGCTCTTTTTCACGATCATCATCGTCGTCTCGGTCACGCTTTTGCTTTTCGCGCTTCTCTTGCTTTTTCTCAGCTCTCTCTTGTTTCTTTTCCGCTCTTTCTTTTTGCTTTTCTTGCTTCTTTTCAGCTCTTTCTTGTTTCTTGGCTGCTTTTTCTCGTTCTTTTTGAGCTTTCTTTTCAGCTTTTTGTTTTGCTTTTTCTGCTTTCTTAGCAGCTATTTCTTCATCGTCTTTATCCTCATCTTCGGACTCCTCGTCCTCATTTGCTTCCTCTTCAACGGATTCTGATTCATTTTCGTCAGACTCTTCCTCTTCTGACTCTTCTTCATCCATATCTTCTTTTTTGTTGTGCTTTTCTTCTAGTTTTGCAATCTTTTTATCCAATTTTGCGAATGCTTTTTGGATATTTTTCATAAGAGACTCTTGAGCTTGAGGGTTCTCAACAAGCGCTAATGCCATTAGCAATGCGTTAATGTTTTGAGAAAGTTTCGATTGGAGTTCGTCCATATCGGAATCTTCTTCCTCTTCTTCAGTGGACTCTTCCTCTTCTTCTGTTCCTTCTTCAGACTCTTGTTCACCTTCAGTGGACTCTTCGTCACCTTCGGAAGATTCCTCTTCTTCAGAACCTTCCTCAGACTCTTCTGTTCCTTCTTCTGTTTCTTCAGAAGACTCTTCGTTACTTTCTGATTTTTCAAGAGCTGCTTCTTGTGCTTTAATTGCTTCTTCAAGCGTCTTCTCAGCTAGCTCAGTTTCACCAGCAGCAAAAAGAGCATTAGCTTCAGCAATTCTCTTAGATGCAATATCAGCTAAGATCTTTGCTTCTTCAAAGTCGTCAGAAGCTACTGCAAGCCGTACATTTTCAATCATTGTTTTTACGAAATAGAAGAAGTCACCTGGTAATAGGGACGGCTCTTCTTCTGCTTCTTCTGATTCCTCATCTTCTGTAGCTTCGTCTTCGTTAGTTTCTTCTTTCTCATTACTTTCTTCTGTTGTGGATTCCTCATTGTTTTCTTCAGTTGTTGGTTCTTCCGTAGTGGATGTACTGTCTTTCATCTCAACTTTTGGAGTAGACTCATTTGTGTTTGCGAACGCTGCTGGTGAGGTTCCGAATAGTAGTAGAGAAGCTGCGCTTAGTACTGCAATCCATTTCTTCATCATTTGCTTCATTCCTTTCGTTTATTTTTCATAAAAAAAGCAGACTACGAGAGTTACAGAATCCTGTACTCTTGTAATTTGCCTTGTTGACCTATGCTAGCTTTAATCCTTCTTATGTATGACTGATCGGTCCTAGGCAACTGGCTGACATAGGTGGGGTTCACCGTTAGTCCCTTTAGCTTTGCGTCACTACCTTTCGATAGCTTTGCCTTTATCTGCTCTTCAATGGTTTTAGTATACAACAATTCGACACCATTCTTCGAAGTTCTATCTTCCTATTTTTTCTGATAATTTATAGGTGTTTTCTATCAGAAATGGCAATCCCGCATGATATTTCCACTCTTATAAGCAATATGAAATAGGTAATTTGAAGGGTGGTGTCAGGCACCGATTGAGAAGCGTTGGTACCATTGGCTTCCTAATCGGTGCCTGGTACCGTCTTTTTTACTCACAAAAAAAAGAGAGCTGCTCGGGGCAGCTCCAAATGTGAGGGTGAGGGAGGTAGGTCGTGTGCCTACTATTCAATTTTACAAAATAATATGATCAAGAACCTTCTTCAGACTCTCCGTCTTCAGTGTTGGTTTCTTGTTCTTCGTTTGCTGGTTCTTCGTTAGCTGGTTCTTCTTCCGTTCCATTACAAGCTGTAATTAACATAATTGCGAGTAGTGCAGAGCCTAGTTTAGCGAGAAAACTTTTCTTCACGTTCAATCCACTCCTTATATCGCAAAAGTTTTTGACCGGCTTGTTTCCCGGTTAACTACACTATAGTAAATTTTTTGCGATATTTGTTAGAATTTACTGAATGAATACACAACTCTAACGATGTTTACATCTCGCTAACACTGGCTTAATAATCACCTACGAAGTATTGCCCTCACTGGGCTCGCGTCGGATTCGGCTAATGGAAGTGGCAGTGCAATCAGCTCGTAAATCCCCTCTTCTACATCGTCCAACATGACGCTTTCCAAGATATGAATGTTGTGGTCGAGCAAGCTGTGATGTGCTGGCAAATCTTTGGAGTCGACTTGATCGACGGATGGTACATCCACGCCAATCAATCGAATTCCGTTTTCTTTTAAAAATGGAGCAAGTTCAGGTGACAGATACGTAATCGACTCTGGAAATTTCGTTCGATCTTTCCATGAGGCCGTCTTGATCAACACCCGCTCCACTTCGCTCAGATCATAGTTTTGTAAATCTTCCGGTGTGATTGATTCTCGTCCTTCTAAGTGGACGACGAGCGCATCACCGACATAGAGGTCGGGCTTTAGGTCCAGCATCTTTTTGCCGTCATCATCAAAATGAAACGGTGCATCCACATGCGTTCCTGTATGCGTGCTGAAGGTGACGCTTCCGACATTAACAGATCCGGTTTCGGCTTTCGTCCAATTCAGCTTGAATGAAAAAGGCGTATCTCCCGGCCATGTAGGCACGCCTTCTTTCAACGGTTGAGAAATATCCCAAATCTTCATCTCCAAACTCCCCCTCTTCCCGCTTTCTTAGTCTTCTTTTTTACCTAGCGCAAACATGATTTCCGTTTCACATGCGACTTCTCCGTCTACAGTCGCCGTCGCTTTTCCTTTACCCATCGAACCACGAACTCGAGTCAGTTCCACTTCGAGGCGTAGCTGGTCTCCAGGGCGGACTTGACGCTTGAAGCGGCAGTTGTCGATTCCTGCAAAGAAGGCGAGACGTCCACGGTTTTCTTCTTTTTTCAATAACGCAACAGCCCCGACTTGAGCGAGTGCTTCTACAATCAGAACACCTGGCATGACAGGGTATTCAGGGAAATGTCCGTTGAAAAATTCTTCATTTGCAGACACGTTTTTCACTCCGATTGCGTGCTTCCCTTCTTCCACTTCTAAAATCTTATCTACAAGCAAAAATGGATAGCGGTGCGGGATAATTTCTTTGATTTCGTCAATGTTCAACATATGTATCCTCCTATGGTTAACACTCTTTTTCCTTATGATAGCATAAATCGTTTTGGAAAAAGAAATCCGTGAAGGTGGATTACGTAGGGAGTAAGATCTCTTCGGTAAGGTTGTTGCCGTTGATGGATGCGGCTGGGTCATTTTCGACGAACTTCTGGTATTCAATGTTCTGTGGGTATGGAAATTGTGAGAGGACTGGATACGGGTTGACGGGTGCTCTCCGCTCAAATTCAGTGTAGGTGCGATAGCTGCTCCAATCATAGTTTGAAGGCTGTGTGACGAGATCCGCTTTGACCGGATTCAAGTGGATATATTTGCTGACGTCGAGCTGGTAGGCAGGCGAACCGATTAGATTGGAAAAATAACGCCCCTGGAACAAGTGTCCGACGTAATCATACTTCCGATTGAAGTAAGTGGCGTAGCGGTAATTCAGCTTTTGCATGATTAGCTGGATGTGGGTGTCGTGAGATTTCAGTTGCAGGTGGATGTGATTTGTCATGAGGCAGTATGCATATAAATCGAAGGGGTATTGTGTGCGGGTTTCGGAGAGGTATTTCAAGTAGATGTGGCGGTCTTGCGAGTCATAGAAAAGCGGGGTCTTTCGGTTACCGCGGGTGGTGATGTGGTACTCAGCACCGGGATACCAAACGCGAGGTTGGCGAGGCAAATGCATCACTCCTAAATAGATTTAGTAGATTTGAAAAGGACTGGGTGGATGTGTGTTGAGGAATGTTGAACGAAATCAAACCAAGTTGAATGAAGGGATAATCCCATTATACCGTTACTTCCAATTAAATGGGAGTTCGAAATTTCGACACGGTACCAGGTACTGATTCGGAACCCTTGGTAGACACGGGTTTGGAGATGGTGCCAGGCACCGAAAAGGAAGTCAGTGGTACCAAGGCTTCTCATTCGGTGCCTGGCACTGCCCTTCCAAACAAAAACCCGGTTGGACGCGGATAGGCGTTTAACCGGGTTATCCTATATATTCTATTGATCCTTCTTCACAAGGTCGACGATGTGCTGCCAGGTGCTTTTCGAGAAGACATCTGTCCAGTTTCCATCACCGATGACACCGTATCCTACAGCGAGTCCCGCTCCCAGACACAGTGCGAACAACAGAAGAACGATGATCAAGCGAAGCCAGATCGGTACGATTCGTTCTCGAAGCTTCGTCATCTCGTCTCTCTTCATCTCTTCTCTTTTAGAAGCGTCTTTAGGAGAAGATCCCTGCTTCTTTTTGTTGGCTTTATATTCCTCACGCGATGTCGATTGTTCGTTGTTGTTGGATTCTGAATGATTTTGAACCATATTAACTCCTTATACCTCTTACTTATCGAATCGAATTCACAAGTCCCATCATCTGATCGCCCATCGTTACAGCTTTAGCATTCATTTGATAGGAACGTTGCGTCGTTAAGAGTTGTGTCATTTCGTGTGAAACATCGACATTGGATTGTTCCAATGCGCCTTGCTGAACAATTCCATCTCTACCTTCTACCAGGGCGAGTGCTTGTCCCAACTCGGTATCACGTTCGACACGATAGTGGTTGTCACCTGTAGATTCTAACAGCTGCGGTCGGATGATTTCTACTAAAGAAAGCTGACCTGCATTCACCGTCGTACCATCTGGCATTGTCGCTCGTACGGAGCCATCAGACCCGATATTGAAAGACTCGAATCCAGCCGGCACAGTGATCGGGCGGCCATTTTCGCCTACCAATCGGTCCCCATTACCAGCGGTCAATTGCAGTTGGTTCGGGTTCCCTTGAACAGGTGTCACATAAAAAGACCCTTCTCTAGTATATTCAATGATTTCGTCGCCATTTTCAAGAGTTTTTCGTACTTGGAACATCATACTAGGGTCCAGCAAGGCTAAATCGAGTGATCGACCCGTCTGAACGACCGTCCCCTGCTCCATTCGCAACACGGTCCCAGCAACTCTTGCTCCATTGCCTAACCGGATATTATCTGGCGTCAATCGGCCTACTTCGCGGTTCGGATTCGTCTGACTGTTCATCTCTTGCGTGAGTAGATCCGAGAATTGCACATCGCGGCGTTTAAACCCATATGTATTACTGTTCGAAAGGTTATTTGAAATCGTGTCCAGTTGTCGCTGCAGCTGTCCCATTGATACGGATGCGGTGATCATCGATCGGTTCATCTTTCTACCCCCTGATACGCGCTAGTTTTACCCTAGTCGTCCGATTTCGTTCGAAGATTTTTCCATCGTCCGGTCATATGCCTGTAAAACTTTCTGATTCGCTTCAAATGTACGATAAGCGTTCAACATTTCTACCATCGTCTGCTCGACATCAACGTTAGAGCGTTCTACGAAACCTTGCTTAAGCTGATAGGAAACTTCCGGGTTTCCGTTTGCAGCGACAAGTGCTTCTTCATTTTCCAGACGAAAAAGTCCGTTGCCTTCTTTTTCTAGTAGATTCGGATTCTCGACAAGCGCTACGTTCACTTGTGCGTTCGCTTGAGGAATGAACCCGTTCGTATCCATTGTAAAATCAGTGCTGTCGACCTGGATCGGATTGCCGTTCGTATCGAGCACGAAGTCACCATTGGATGTGACGAGATTGCCGTTTGCATCCAAGGAAAAATTGCCGTTACGGGTCATGCGAAGCTCACCCGCTTCATTTCGTACAGTAAAAAAGAGCGATCCTTGTGCACCGGTTTCCTCGTCCGTCGGCACGGCACCCTGGAGGAGGGCAACATCCAGGCGGTTGCCCGTTTCTTGAATGTCTCCCTGACGGAATTTAGGCGTCATCTCTTGCATATAAACGGCAGTCGCCAACGTCCCGACCTGTTTTTTCGTCGGAACTGAATTTCCGGCTATGTTCGTTTCTCCAAGTCGGCTCAATAGCATTTGCGGGAACGCGCGCAGCGAAGCCTGATCGGCTTTATACCCAGGCGTATTAGCATTTGCTAGATTGTTCGTTAACATGTCCTGACGTCTTTGCTGGCTGATCATTCCGGAAGCGGCTGTGTAAAATCCACGAAACATGCTGCTCTCCTCCTAAAATTTTTACATAATCTATTGATTGAAAAATGGTTGATAGATTCAGGGCGGATCAGGATAACTTCTGCTTAGGGAGCTTGTCTATATGCTCAAGCATCAACCCTGTCCCTCTTGCGACACAAGTCATCGGGTCATCAGCTACATGCACAGGTACCTTAAGTTCTTCAGAGAACAATTGATCGATTCCATGCAAAAGTGCCCCACCACCAGTGAGGATAATGCCACGATCGATAATGTCTGCTGAAAGTTCAGGTGGTGTTTTTTCAAGAACACTTTTCGCCGTCATAACAACCGAGTGGATGGATTCCCGTAATGATTCTTCAATTTCAGAAGAACGGATCGTGATGTTGCGTGGCAGTCCGCTGATCAAGTCACGACCACGGATGTCCATTTCTTCGTCCCGAGATCCTGGAAAGACCGTTGCAACTTCATGTTTGATGCTTTCTGCAGTCCGATCACCGATCAACAGCTTATAATTCTGTTTGATGTATTGAAGGATGTCTTGATCGAACTTGTCCCCTGCGACCTTAATCGAAGAGGCGGTGACGATATCGCCCATGGAAAGTACGGCAACATCAGTTGTTCCACCGCCTATGTCAACGACCATGTTACCGTACGGCTGGAAAATATCCATTCCAGCTCCAATAGCAGCAACTTTCGGTTCCTCTTCAAGAAAGACGTGCTTCGCTCCGCTCTTATGTGCAGCTTCACGAATCGCTTTTTGCTCAACTGTCGTGATGTTCGTCGGGGTACAGATCAAGATTCTCGGTTTGCCTACCAGCCCCCTCACGTTGATCTTATCGAGGAAATATTTGAGCATTGCTTCGGTCACTTCAAAGTCAGCGATGACGCCGTCTTTCAAAGGTCGTGTGGCAACGATATTTCCAGGAGTCCGGCCAACCATTCTCCGTGCTTCTTCTCCTACTTCGATGACCCGATCCGTGTTCTTATCGATGGCAACGACGGATGGTTCATCGAGGACGATTCCACGTCCCTTCACATAAATGAGTACGTTCGCAGTACCCAGGTCAATTCCGACATCCCTTGAAAACATCCGGTAAATCCCCCTATTTTATACACTAGTTCTATAGTTAGTATGTTTTGTTAAATTTATGTAGTTCATCCACTGTACAGTTTACCATAGAATGTGTTGAATAGGGACAGAATTTGTCAAAAAATAGTGCATAATCACTACCCAGAAATCAGTTGACCACCTTTTCAGTTGATTTCTTGTATTTTTCCCGAGTCGCTTCCCCACCACGAAGATGTCGTACCGATTTGTGGTACTCCAGAATCTCTTTGACACTGTTGGCCAGCTCCGGGTTGATTTCAGGTAATCGTTCCGTCAAATCCTTGTGGACAGTACTTTTAGAAACACCGAATTCTTTCGCGATCATACGAACGGTTTTTCTTGTCTCCACGATATACCTGCCTATCTTGATGGTTCGTTCTTTGATGTAATCGTGCACACCACTCGCCTCCCTAAATTGGATGTAAGAGGTGCGATATGAGACTTCAATATCTAGGCTGCGAAATGTTAAATTGTCATCGTTTCCTTAAGAATGAAATGACCTGCTAAGCTCGCACGCAGCTTTACTTAGACTTCTCATCGCGTTCCCCTAATGTTCGTTTTGTAACATTTTATTATTCGGAACGAGGTTATATACCTAAAAGTCAAGTGGGACAAGGGAATTTGTTTTGGTTGTATCACTGGCGGTGCTGCAGGCCGTGCCAGGCACCGATCTTCAAGCCTTGTGCGGTGCGGAATTGTCATCGGTGCCTGGCACTGTTTTGGAAGCGCATCAGATGTGGATTTTGTGATGGTACCTGGTACCGACGTGGAATTGAGGTTTAATTCGAGAGATACTTCATCGTTTTCTATACAGAAACAGCCTTCAAGAGGATTTTATTCAATAAAGAAAGGATTTTTCATGAAAAATCCTACATTATCGTTTGGGAATCGGGGTGACTTGTGGAACTTTTGCTTTGACTTGGGGAACTTTTATGCCTACTTGTGGAACTTTGCTGCTCACTTGTGGAACTTTGCCCTCAACTTGTGGAAGTCGGCACCTTCTTACTACCGTAAAAATTCGCGACTTTCACTCATAAGGAAAGGATTTTCACTGAAAATCCTATATATTGCAATAAGAGCTTGTGGACGTTCAAGCTGATTGAGTTACCTCCAAAAAACCACCTCCAGTGACAGGGAAAAACATCGATGGTGATTTATTTTGGATATCCTTCTTTTTTCGACAGTATTAGTGTTTATATTGCCTTGATAACGGGGATTCTATGGTGTACGCTAAAAGTGTTAGAATTTTCAAACTAAAAATGATGGGAAGGGGACATTGAATGTTTAAGACGTATGAAACGGAATCATTCTTTGATGAAATGCTCCAGGAAAAAGGAAGGCCGCGCAGCCATTATCAAACGCTTTACGATCGTTTGTCGGACCTTCCCGAAGATGAATTGAAAATTCGTCATGAAGCGGCGCAGCAAAACTTCCTCAGACAGGGGATCACGTTTACCGTCTACAATGACAATCAAGGCACGGAGCGGACGATTCCATTCGATTTCGTTCCGAACATCATTCCGAAGGATGAATGGAAGAACCTCGAGAAAGGCTTGATTCAGAGAGTCAAAGCTTTGAATCTCTTTTTAGATGACGTATACAATGGCCAGCAAATCCTGAAAGACGGGCTCATCCCTCGTGAACTCGTCGTCACATGCAACCACTTTTATCCTCAAGTTACGAAAATCAAAGTTCCAAGAAGAAATCACATTTTCATGGCAGGGATCGATCTCGTCAAGGACGACAACGGTGAATTCCGTGTGCTTGAAGATAACTTGCGGAATCCGTCAGGACTTTCGTACGTGTTCCAAAACCGCTACGTCATGCGGCACATTTTCCCTGACTTTTTCCAAGACTATGACGTTCAATCTCTAGAAGACCAGTTCACTCACATCCATGACGCCCTATCATCCGTTGCACCGAACGGGGTCAGCAACCCTAACATTGTACTCCTCACACCAGGAATTTATAACTCTGCTTATTTCGATCATAGTTTCATAGCGCAGCAGCTTGGCATTGAGCTCGTTGAAGGCCGGGATCTTCTCGTACGCGATCGTGTTGTGTACATGAAAACGACCCGTGGCCTGAAACGCGTCGACGTCGTCTATCGCCGTATTGATGACGATTTCCTCGATCCGCTTGAGTTCCGTCCGGATTCCATGCTTGGTGTTGCCGGCTTGATTGATGCGTACCGTGCTGGGAATGTGACCATCTGCAACGGCATCGGAAACGGCGTAGCCGACGACAAAGCGATCTATCATTATGTACCAACGATGATCCGCTACTACCTCGGTGAGGAGCCGATCATCAAGAATGTGGAGACTTACTTTTTACGAGATGAAGAACAACGGAAATATGTACTGGAAAACCTCGACCAACTTGTCGTCAAACAGACGGACGGTTCAGGCGGGTATAACCTACTGATTGGACCGCACGCGTCAGAAGAAGAGCGCGAGGCGTATCGCCGACAAATCGAGAAAAACCCAGGAAACTACATCGCACAGCCGATGATCAAGCTTTCCCGATTACCTGTTTTCCGTGGGGAAAAATTCTCGGGCTGTCACATCGACATCCGTGCGTTCATTTTCAATGGCGAGCAGCCGCACGTCTTCCCTGGCGGTTTGACGCGAGTGGCTTTGAAGGAAGGTTCGATGGTCGTCAACTCATCACAAGGCGGCGGCGGAAAAGATACATGGGTGATGACCGAATAACGAGGAGGGACAAGCATACATGCTAAGTAGAGTATCGAATTCATTGTATTGGATGTCACGGAATATCGAGCGTGCAGAGAATACGGCCCGCTTGATCTCTGTGCGTCTGATCGGAAGTATTGAACATAAGGAAAACCATTGGGACGAGCTCATTTCGATTATCGGAGCGAACGATGATTTCGAGGTGCGCTATGACCGTTATGACGCGAAGTCGGTCATGGACTTCATGTCGTTTTCGAATGATAACCCGAACTCAATCTTGAACTGTGTAAAATTAGCCCGTGAGGATGCACGTGCGATTCGTGAAATCATCCCGCAGGAGCTTTGGGAAATGATCAACGCCTTCTATTGGGAGGTAAAACAATACAAGTATGAGAACTGGTCGGCAGAAACGATCGATGATTTTTATCAGATGATCATCCGCAACTCCGCCTTGTTTCAGGGGATGGTCGAGGCGACGCTCTCATTCGATGAAGCTTATCTTTTTATCAAAATGGCGAAGTTCATCGAGCGCGCGGAGAAAACGTCTCGTATTTTGAACATCTTCTATTACCGATCTGAAAATGTTGAGCATAACGATCCGTCGTTGTACCGTCACTGGTTCGCTGTGTTGCAATCAGTGAGTGGGCACGAAGCTTACTTGAAAAAACACCATCCGTTCATTACTGGTGAGCGTGTCATCGAATTCCTTCTGTTCGACGATGCCTTCCCGCGCTCGATCAAGTATTGCGTCGAGCAAGTGTACCAGGTTTTCCAAGAGCTTGAGAACGGGAAAATCGAGCACTACTCGGAAGACTTGCATGAGCTGATCGCGAAAATGAGGCACAACTTCAAGTCGCGTTCGGTCGTTGACGTCATCACCGAAGATATTCATGAGTTTTTACAAGAGTTTCAGTCCAACTGCTTCCAGCTTGGGCGCTTGATTAACAAAACCTACTACTTAGGAGAAGTCGGTGTATGAAATATCGGGTCACCCAGCATACGCACTACACATATGAGCACCCAGTGAGCCAGAGCATCAATCAGTTCCGATTGAAGCCGATTGATGACTTGAAGCAGGAATGCATCTCTTTTATAAAGGAAATTACGCCTGATGTCCCTTCTTACGTCCATTATGACTATTGGGGCAATCATGTCGAGACATTCTATGCTTGGGAAGACCATGATGAGCTTCTCCTCGTGACGACGTCTGAAGTGATGATCGATCCGTATGCGTTCAAGGAGGCGTACACGTTCAGTTCTCAGATGAACGATGCGCTGTTTTCTCCAGGGTTCCGCCAGCAATATGCGGAATTTCTGATGACGACGAATTATACGACGCTTCCCGCTGAGATTTGTGAAGAAGTGACCGCTCCGTTATGGAATGAGGCGGCGAATCCGTTCGATTATGTAAAAATGGTGAATAAGTACATTTACGATACTTTCACGTATGAGCCGGGCCGCACGACAGTGAATACGACAGCCGCTGAGGCTTTAGAAGAGAAAGTCGGGGTCTGTCAGGACTATACGCATCTCATGTTGGCGCTGTGCCGATACCGCGGGATTCCAGCACGTTATGTAAGTGGTTATCTGTATATCGGTGAAAATTCCGCCATGCGTGGAGATGCCGCAACTCACGCGTGGGTCGAGGTAAAGCTTCCGACAGCGGGATGGGTCGGATTCGATCCGACGAACAATGTGCTGGCAAAAGATCAGCATATCCGAATCGCCGTGGGTCGGGATTATTCCGATATCGTACCGTTGAAAGGCGTTTACCATGGTGGTGTTCAAAAACTCGAAGTGAAAGTCAGCGTACATGCGCTGGAGGAAAATGCATTGGTTGAGTAAAAGATAAAGCGTAAGGGCTCACACCCTCACGCTTTTTTCGTGTCCTCTTTGTAGGTATTCGAGTATTTCTAAATCGATATAGCCTCGTTTTTGTTCGCGTTCTTCGAAGTTCTCCTGGTGGATGTAGACGCGGAGAGCGTCGAAAACCGCATCCTCATTATGCTCGTCGCTTCGTTCAAGGAAACCGAGCCGCTCCAGCTCGAACGTAAGATTTCGGTAAACGTTACCTTCGATTTTCGTGATCTTTTCTTCTTTTGAACGTGAAAAATAAAGCTGGTGAAGCTCATGGAGCCGAATCAATTCTGAGATCGGTTCAGGGTGGTCATCTACTCGGAGGTCGATGGCACGGTCGTTGTATCCACCGTATCCGCCCTTTTCTTTTACGACTAAAAGAGCTGCCGATTGCTTTCCACGACTGTCGCCACCGGCATGTTGACCAGCGTTGAGCGCTTTGAGTAGCCGCTCTGCTAAGGTTCCTTCCGTTGTTTCGAACGTCTTCCCCATTTGCTCGACCGTTTCCTGGTTGACGAGGATGTTTCCTTGCGCGGCGTAGTTCGCGCCTGTTCTTCCGCCTGCCCAATCGTAGCACTTCGTTCCGGTGAAGGTCGCTGCATTTCCTTTTGCATCAACGATCCCGACTTGACGAAGCTCCCGTTCCTCATCTTTTTCCGTTAAGAGCTGAATGGCCTCTTCAGCCGATTTTCCAGATGCCATGTGTTCGAGTCCTTTAGATCCGTAAGAAGTGTTCGCAAACGACTGTGTCGCAACCGCTCCAACACCAGCCTTCGCCCACGGTACAACAGAACCGACACCAATGAACTTCGATTGAACAGCAATACCAAGTTCCTCTGTTTCCGGGTCATAACCAACGATCGAAAAGGTCGCTACTAAATCCTTTGGAATCTTACCTGTGTACATAACGACAACTCTCCCTCCTTTTCATTACCCACATAATTCTCGACACCCACCCCATACCCCTTTTTTCAGAGCCTGACACATTCATAGAACTTTGTACCAGGTACTGATGTAAAACCCTTGGTATTACTAGAATCATAAACAGTGCCAGGTACCGATTGAAATCCCTTGATACTACTGGGTTCATTTTCTGTACCTGGCACTAGTTTTTATTCGTATACTTTGGTCATCCATTCGACGATGCTGAGTCCGTTGTCGATGCGGAGCTGTTCGACGTTGTGGTGGCCGATGATGTCTCCATCTTTTATGGCAATGACTTCGTCGAGCACCATTTCAAGTTCTCGAATTTCGTGTGTTGTAATCAGTACAAGCTGTTTTTCCAAATCGATAAATGAGATTAGTCCTTTTACAATCGAGTCTCGGACCATTGGATCGAGGCCGGATAACGGTTCATCCATTAAGATCACTGGTACTTCACGGGCTAGGGTCAATACAATTTTCAGTCGTCCACGGTTTCCTTTGGACAAGTGCTTCAGCTTCGCATTGCGGTCGAGCTTCATGAATGTTCGGACCTCTTCCGCTTTTTCCATATTGAAGTCTTCAAACTGTGAAGCGAAGAAATCAATCGTTTGCCCGACATTGTAGAAACCATAATATTCATCGAGTTCCGACAAGTAAGAGACCTGGCTCGCG
Organism: Pseudalkalibacillus sp. Hm43; assembly: GCF_051842935.1. Lineage (GTDB taxonomy): Bacteria > Bacillota > Bacilli > Bacillales > Fictibacillaceae > Pseudalkalibacillus. The sequence goes on from NZ_JBPXRR010000001.1 coordinate 2,893,663, forward strand.
ATACGTCTCGTCGCTACTACTCCATTCACAGTTACGGAGCCTTTGGAAGGTTGCGTCAGACCTGCGATCAATTTCATCGTTGTCGATTTTCCGCTTCCATTTTCACCGATCAGTCCGATGATCTTCCCTTTTTCCAGTTCAAGGTTCACATCTTGCAATGCGACTTTAGATAAATATTTTTTCGTTACATTGTTCAGTTGAATCATTATGTCTGGTCTCCTTTCTGATCATGGAGAAAATGTTGCAGTCCCGCTTCAATCTCTTCATCCGTGTATCCCATCTCATGCATTCCTTTTACAAACTGAGAGATTTCATCTTGCTTGAGTCTTTCTCTCATCGTGTTCAGGATGTCTTGGTTCTCTGTTACAAACGTTCCTTGACCTCGCTTCGATTCCACGATTTCCATCCCCTCCAGCTCTCGATATGTTCGTTGGACTGTATTTGGATTCACGTTGACCTGCAGCGCCAAATCCCGAACCGAAGGGAGTTTGTCTCCAGGTTTCAATTCTCCTCGTAAAATTTGCCGGTTGATCCGATCCGCCAATTGACTGTAGATCGGTTGAGTGGATTGAAAAATGTCTGTCATCGTTTACACCTCAACTTTTCGGTCCAGCATCCAAGCAGTGATGGAGAACAAGATCAGAGCAATCGCAATTCCAAATACGTATTCACCAGCATAAGCGCTCATGTTACTCATTTCGCTCGTAAATTCGCCGCCATCTGGACCGATGTCAGTTTTGAACTCTGGAAACTTTATTAATTCAGATACATTGATTTTTCCCCACATCGTCAGCTTTTGATAGAGCCACGAGTCTGTAAACCACCCATAAAGACTGGATGTGACGATGGCGACGATGATGATGAGCACCGAACTTAAGAATGGGGAAATGTAGCGTGTGAATAATAGATAAATCATCCAATAGAACATGAACCAAATTGCTAAATCGAGTGCGAACACAAAGAAATGCAATCCGATAATCCAAGCGTTGTCGTAAATGACCGACCATGGAATTCCTTTTGAAAAGTTTTCTGAAAGGTTTGCTGCAGTGAAGAACACACTCAGTGTGAAGATTGTGGTTACTGCCATGGAAATCAGCCCGGCTACGATTTTTGCTAAAAGCAATGCGTAAGCTGGCAGTGGATTGTGAAGCCACAGGTGCAGTTTTTTTCGTTCAGATTGGAGACTCCACAATAAATAATAAGTCAGGTAAGCGATTTGCGCTCCAGTCGCGCCAAACGAAACGCTCGCCAGAACTTCCCACGTGTAACCTCCACGATAGCCAAAGAATGTAGCAATTGAAGCGACGACAATAAATGCGATTACCGGTACCAGAAACGCAGTAAACCCTAAACGCAATTCCTTCTTCGTCAAACTTAACCAAGCATTCATGTAATTGTTACCTCCTAATGTACCGAAGTATTAGTGTACTAGTTAAATAATACACTGGTACATATTTCTAAGTCAATAGGTAATTAACCATTTTTTGGAGGAGGAATGGAAGGGGACTTTTCTTCTCGTACCAGGCACCGATTTTAAACCGTTGGTATGGCTGGATTTAAGAAGAGTGCCAGGTACCAAAAGAAATTCCTTGATACAAGCGGGTTCACTTTTGGTACCTGGCACTGCAAGACAAAAAGAAAAGCCCTGGACTTTGTCCAGAGCTTTTGATCGTTGGTTTAGTTTTGACGCAGTTTTGGTTTTATGCGTCTGATTGGTCTTCATCCTCAGTTGAGTTTTCCTGTGGTGAAGCGTCGTCGGTTTGGGTTTCGTTCGCATTTTCGTCAGCTGGGTCTACATCAGCGTTTTCCTCAGCTTCCGTGTTTGTTTTGTTGACGTCCTGTTTTTGATCAGGAATGTCAGTGACGGATTTGTTGAAGTATGCGTCCGGATTGACGGCTACGCCATCCTTACGTACTTCAAAGTGTACGTGCACTTTCGCTTCTTTATCAAGAAGGTTCATTCCCGCTGTTCCTAGAACAGTTCCTTGTTTAACAGTGTCGCCTTCTTCAACTTGAAGGTCTGCAAGGCTAGAGTAGTGTGTCATGACTCCATTGTCGTGTTCGATGTGAACAACGTATCCAAGTAGAGGTTCTTGAGTTGCTTTTACGACTTTACCACTTAAACTTGCTTGTACTTCAAATGGTTCGCCGCTCTCAGTAGCATAGTTGATTCCTTTATTCTGGAAGTAGGTATTATTATAGAATACGAGAGCTGCTTCTTGTTCTGCTTCTGATGCTGCGCTGTCATAGAACTTCTTTTGTACTTCGACAGCTTTGTCATCGACTGGAGATTTAAATACCTCTGCATCTGACATTACTGGTACTGAATCTTGATCTTCATACCCGATCGGGTTAGCTTTTTCTTTAAGATTTTCCCCAATCGTGTTCTGATACCAAAGGACAGATGCTAGAATCACTGCTGCGAACCCAAGATATACTGCCGGATAAACCCAACGCTTCTTTTTGTACCACTTACCTTTAAGAGGATTGACTGATTTTTGTTTTTCTTCTTCTCTCATGGTTATCACCTCAGCAACATTGTTGGCACATTTTTCAAAATATATACATTCCGGATATTTTTTCCTGAATAAATTTTCGACAAACAGGGGAAAGTAACGGGTTGCCTGGTGTGGCGCATGGTTTGCGCTCTAAATGAACCATGCTTTAAGAACAATAAAAACCACCGCTGAAGTTTCAGCGGTGGCTACCTTCTATTCTGTACCTGGTACGTTTTGAGAAGCGTTGGTATCATTGATGAAATAAACAGTGCCAGGTACCAATATGTGGTTGTTGCCCTGTAAGGCTTCCCAATCGGTACCTGGCACTTCATTTTTATTTTTGGGCGGTCAGCTTCGTTGTGTAGGCTTTCGTGTCGGTGATTTCGACTCCGTTGTAGTAGTGTTGAACAATCTTTGCGTAGTCCTTACCTTCTTGCGCCATTCCGTTGGCACCGTATTGGCTCATTCCAACGCCATGACCGTACCCACGGGTTTGAACGATGACTTGATCCTTCTTTTTCAAAATCGTAAAGTCAGAGGATTTCAAGTTCAGACTGACTCGGATATCCTTCCCACTCAGTTTCTTTCCGTTAATATCAATTACATCAATATAATTCCCTGAAGTTCGTTTGACGATTTTCCCAATCTGACCATCTCCAGAAAGTTTTACATTTAATTTGGATTCCACTTCTCCAACGGAAAATGCTTGTTGGAAGAAATACTTCGGTGAATCTTTATCCCAAGGACTATCCACACTTCTCAAATACGGGAAAGCGCTTGACCAGTAATCTTCCGAGTTTTGCGTTTGACCGTTGCTTGTTGAGAAAAACAGCGCTTCAATCGGTTTTCCATCGTAGGTGATGATTTTACCTTCAGTCTCTTTTACGGCTTGTGTGATCTTTTTGATTTTCCAATCGTAATCCTTGCCCCATATGTTTTGAAGATCTGCATCGTTTTTATAAACTTGATGAATGATGGCGTCAGTGATGTCGGCCCCTTCCGGTAAGTTCATATCGGTCGGGTTCAAAAGCATCTTGATGATGTACGTTCTTGCCGTCAATGCCTGGGCTTTCAATGCTTCCATTTCAAAATCAGCTGGCATCTCTGCTGCGACGACTCCTTTTACATACTCTTCAAGTGGTAGGGTCTCAATGGTTTTGGCAGCCGTCTTATAAACCGAAACGTCGACATCAGAATTCAAGACAATCGGTTCATCTGTCGTTACTCGGTCTGATTGCACAGGCTGGTTCATCTGCTTCGTCTCATTTCCGAATGGCATGACAATCATGGCTGGCAGTAAAATGATGAGTGCAAGAAGTCCAATGATGAGAAGGTAGAATGGCATTTTGTTAGGAATAGGCTTCATAGGCAATCCTCCAAATTTGACGGGTTATAGTATAGCTTATGGGCTTGGACAACCATTTAGAACCGTTGCCACCCACGATTCGACCCCCGTCAGTGTTCAAAAACAGCATGTCCCATACTATTCAATGGTAAACTTAATTAGAAGACATGATGATGTAAAAAAGAATCCCTCGTAAGTCATAGTTAATGGAAAAAGACGACTTTTGGCCGCCTTTTCATTTCATAGATTGAAGGATTCGGGATTATAGACCCAATTTGAAGAAATATAAGCCTGATTTGAAAATTATAATCCAAATTCAGAAATTATAGACCCGTTTCAGGGATTTATAATCCAAAATCAGAAAATATAAACCAAACGCAGTTGGAATACCGAGTCTGTACCAGGTACCGATCAGGAACCCTTGATACCACTCACTCCTCAACAAGTGCCAGGTACCGATCAGAAACCCCTGGTACAACTGGCTTCTAAATCGGTACCTGGCACCACTTCATCGAACTTCTTCTCTACTTTAATGCAAAAAAGCCATCCTCCATAGTTGGAGAATGGCTTTTCTTAATAATCCATGTATTATGCCATGTTTGGCTTTGCGTTAAGTGTTTGTTCTTGTTGTTCAGCCACAATTTCTTCTGTTTCTTCTTTCACACGTTCAATGTCTGCACCGAGTCCGGCTAATTTTCCAGAGAAATCGACATATCCGCGGTCCAAGTGCTGTAATTCAGTCACTCGTGTATATCCATCTGCAATCAATCCAGCAAGGATTAATGCAGCTCCTGCTCGTAGGTCTGTCGCAGCAACTTCTGCACCTTGCAGTTTTGCAGGTCCATTCACGACTGCTGAGCGTCCTTCGATTTTGATATCACCATTCATGCGGCGGAATTCTTCCACGTGCATGAAGCGGTTTTCAAATACCGTTTCAGTAATAACACTTGTGCCTTTCGCAGCAAGCAATAGAGCCATCATCTGAGACTGGAGATCCGTCGGGAATCCAGGGTGAGGCATTGTCTTGATGTCGACCGGCTTCAAAGTTTCAGGTCCGACGATACGTACGCCTGCAGGTGTTTCTGTAACAGATACACCCATTTCTTCAAGCTTTGCTACCAACGGAGTCAAGTGTTCCTGTTGAGCGTTCGTGATCGTCACGTCTCCACCCGTAATAGCAGCAGCGACCATGAAAGTTCCTGCTTCAATACGGTCTGCGATGACAGTGTGATCCGCTCCGTGCATTTCCTCGACACCTTCGACTCGAAGTGTGCCAGTTCCAGCACCGTAAACTTTTGCTCCCATTGCGTTCAAATAGTTCGCTAAGCAAACAATTTCAGGTTCTTTCGCGACGTTTTCAATGATACTTGTGCCTTCTGCCAATGCAGCGGCCATCATGATATTTTCAGTGGCACCTACACTTGGGAAGTCTAAATAGATCTTCGCTCCTTGTAAGCGTCCTTCTTTTTTCGCTTCGATAAAGCCGTTTCCGATCTTCACTTCGGCACCCATCGCTTCGAAACCTTTCAGATGCTGGTCGATCGGTCGAGAGCCGATTGCACAGCCGCCTGGCAATGCGATTCTTGCAATTCCGACTCGAGCAAGCAATGGTCCCATGACTAAGAATGATGCTCTCATTTTACGTACATACTCAAAAGGTGCTTCCGTCTTCAAAGTCTTAGATGCGTCAACCTTGATCTGGTTGTTCCCATACTCCGCATCAATGTTCAAATGACGTAAAACTTCTTGAATCGTATATACATCGGCAAGTGCCGGTACTTCCGAAATTGTACTTGTTCCTTTACTTGCTAAGATAGATGCTGCGATGACAGGCAGTACGGCATTTTTTGCTCCTTCTACTTTAACGGAGCCTTCTAACCGCCTACCACCACGGACGATGATTTTTTCCAAGATATTCCCCTCCGCGTCCAATTTATATAAATATTAATATTCAGTCGTTATGATCGGTGTTCCAATAGTAATGGTTGTCTTTCCGCCTATTCCGTTATTTCGAAGTCCAATTTGTAAGTTCATCTCTTGTTGTTTCGTTGCTATGGATTGCTTCCATTCGTCAGTATATGCTGATAAGGACAGAAATGTCTCTTCGTTTATTGATTCGATGATCGTTGCGTCAAATGACTGAACGAGTTGTTTCGCCAATTTTTGCAAAACAATACCCATTGTAGCACTCTTCTCACCTTTGACACAAGTATAAATTGTAGGATTCTTTCCGATCAGCAATTGGACTTTCTCCCTATAGATAGGCCTATAAGCGTCCCACTCCTCTGGGTCCCATGCTGTCCCCATAACTTCATAGATAATGTACGTCATGTACTGTCCTTTGTGGGGGTAAGCAAACAGGGTAACCTTTTCAGTTAATCCAAATGAGTTATTGGTATATCCGGATACCTTCCAATGCTCATTTGTTTCGTCAACCTCATCCCACCGAAACTCTGGTGTTTTTGCCTGCAGGCTTTCTACTAACAATACATACCCGACAAAATCAGATATAAAACCCAAGTCATTTTTACCATATAATGACCAGTTCTGGATGGATACCCCAGATTCTGCCATGACACGTGTGATGTCCTGAAGCTCTCGATCCGTCCAATCGGATTGCTTCGCTTCAGCACCTGAAAAGCATGCAAGCAAAATCGCCAATGTCATCCATAACACAGTAAGCTTCCGGTTCATCTTCCCCACTACCTCTCCCGTTCGATATGAGTACAAAAAGGGCTGAATTTTTGTACAACGTCTCTACTACCATTTTTGCCCTTAGATGGAGACTCATACATGGAAGATGTAGTCAAGAACCGACATATTATGTACAGATCCTCTTGTTCGTAAAAAGTTGCTTGCAAAAGCCTTTATTCCATTAGACGTTAAAACAAGTATTGAAGTTGCAATGACCAAGATAAATAATTCATGAAAAATGTGCTGACCAATGACGCAAGTGCAATCGTGAGCAAGATCATCAACAATCTTGCTTGTACCACTTTTCCACTCTTTATAAACTTTTCAATGTGAAGTCCTTGAATCGCCCACCATGATACAGCTAGAAAAACCAGGTTGACGATGATATTTAACAAAGACTGTTGTCCAAAAGGCTCCATTTAGGGACCTCCATTTCAGGTTCTCTATATTTTTCGACAAGATCTTTATGTTTCCTTCAGTATATTGCATCTTTTTACAAATTACACCTTTTGTCCTACATAGTTGTTATTTCCCACGCAATATATGACGATTTCCTCGAAAATGATGTCGTTTGATGAGTGTAACATAAGCGACAGGGTGAATTTCGAACAAAAAATGCACCCCATTCTACTGGAGTGCATTCTTCTGTCGATTTATTTTACGAACAACTGACTCATGTCGAATCCGTTATGGAAAAATTCAAGCGCAGCAGCTGGATAAACGCCGAACGCGATCGTTCCAACCGCACATACAATCATGACTATGAGCATGCCGACTGAAGGGCGAATCCGCTCCAGTATTCCTTTTCGGAAATACATGTGCACAAGCACGTTGAAATAGTACACGTACGAGACAACGGTCGTCGCAATCATGACCGACGCGAGGACGTAGTGGCCCGTTCCGAGCGCGCTCATGAAGATTCCGAACTTCCCAATGAACCCAGCCGTAAATGGTAAGCCCGCTAAGGAAATGATGAACACGGACATCATCACAGCTACAAATGGTGAGCGTGCATATAACCCTGAAAAAGCGGTCATGTCTTCTGACTTCTCCCTTTCCGTCACAAATTGGATGACAGCGAAAGCCCCAATGTTCATCAATAGGTAAGCGAGTAGATAGAACCAAGTCGCTTTAAAGACCAACAGAGACAAAGAGACGAAAGGTACAAGCACGTAACCTGCGTGCGCGATACTTGAATAAGCGAGCATGCGCTTAATGTTCCGTTGCCTTAACGCGATGACGTTTCCAACGATCATCGTCACGCCCGCTACAAATGCGATATAAGGCTGTAGATCCAGGACGACCGTATTGTGCCAGCCTTGCACCGACAAGAAACTGATCAAGAATATTTTCAAAATGAGCGCAAAGCCAGCCGTTTTCGAAACGACACTCAGGAATGTCGTTACTGGCGTCGGTGAACCTTGATATACATCCGGTGCCCACATATGGAACGGTGCGGCTGCGATTTTAAAAGAAAGACCGACGAGCAGCATGACGAACGCCATAAGCAATAAGAACTTATTCTGCTCAACGATTGGGCTGGTCAATCCTTCTGCTATCCCGTATAGATTCGTCGTACCGGTCAAGCCGTATACATAACTCATCCCGAACAATGTAATTGCAGTGGCAATCCCGCCGTTCACAACGTATTTGAAGGCTGCTTCATTCGACTGCAAGTTCTTCTTCCTTATTCCAGCTAGAATGTAAGAGGAAATCGATAGTAGCTCGAGCCCTACAAACAAGGTAATCAAGTCGGCACTGGACGCCATCATCATCGCACCGAGTAGCGCGGTCAATAAGAGGTAGAAGAATTCCCCCCGGTACTGCCAGTTGTGCTCACCTTCATAATCCATCGCGAGTACTAGGATCAGTCCGGTCGCAACAAGGAACAGCAGTTTGAAAGCAAGTGCAAATGAATCAAAGCGATACGTGTCAAAAAGAATGGACGTTGTCGGCTCGCCAATCTGAAAAACGGCGAAAACGATCGCCACCACGACACCAAGCAATCCGAGAAGTGCGAGCGGTTTGCGGCTAGCCTTGGCCGGCATGAACAAATCGATCAACGATAACAGAGTCGCGACGATCAAAATCGTAAATTCCGGAGCCATGATGCCCCAGTCGTAGCTGAGTAATTTTTCTAATGTCATGTGATCGCCCCCTTACCTGCCATCATGGCTTCAATCGTAAGGTGCAACATATCAGACAGCACTGCCGGATAGACACCGATTAAGATGATGAAAAAGGTGAGAATCAACGCTGGCAGCCATTCGACGAAACGGCCTTCTTTAATCGTGCCGAGCGCTTCTTTCGTTTCACCGAACGTGATCGTCAACACAGCTCGTAAAATATAGACAGCTGTCAGGATGATACCGAGTGTTCCGATTGCGGCTAAAACTGGCATCGTCTTGAACAATCCGAAAAAGGCCATGAATTCACTGACGAATCCGGACATACCCGGCAATCCAAGTGACGCCAATCCTCCAGCAAGTAAGAATCCAGCAGTAATCGGCATCATCTTCGCCAGCCCACCGAGATGGGTGATGAGTGATGTGCCCGTGCGCTGATATATCAACCCGACGAGGAAGAACAGCAGCGCGGAAATCAATCCGTGAGAGATCACTTGGAACATCGCACCCTGGATTCCGGCTTCAGTCAAACTCCCAAGTCCGATCAACACTATCCCCATGTGAGACACACTGGAATAGGCGAGCACCTTTTTAAAATCAATCTGAACGAACGCGATGAATGCGCCGTACAACAAGTTGATGACGCCGAGCAATGCGATCCAGAATGCGATCTGTTCAAATTCACCCGGGAAGAAACCGAGTCCGAATTGATACAGTCCATAAGCACCGATTTTCAAAAGGATGCCTGAGTGGATCATCACGATGGATGGTGGTGCTTGCACGTGTACTTGTAGCATCCACGAATGTAGCGGTACAATCGGCAGCTTTACACCGAGCGCTACAAGCAAGGCAATCAACAGTCCCATGCGGAAGTTATCACCTAAATAGTAACGTTCGAGCATTTCCGGGGGTTGACTCAGGAACGCTGATAACCCCGTAAAATTCATCGTACCTGACTTCATGTACAGAATGATGAAGACGATCAGCAAGATCGCTGAGCCTAATCCGTTATAAATCAAAAAGCTGTAAGCGGCCTTTTCCTTATCAAGATAACCCCATTTTCCAATCAGGAAAAACGTCGGGATCAACGTAATTTCAAAAAAGATGAAGAAGAGCAATAGGTTCTGAGAAGCAAAGACGCCGAGCATTCCTACCTCGAGGAGAAGGAATAACATGAAGTATCCTTTCCACTGGTCTTTGATCCAAACCGACGTTGCTGCGGCCAAAGTTGAAACGATCGCCGTCAACAACATCAACACAACCGACAATCCATTGACGCCGAGGTCATACTTGATCGTGAAATCATTCCCGTTCGGCTGTCCCTGAATATTGAAATCGATCCACTTGTACTGTTCAGCGAATTGAAGCGTTTCTTTCGCTGTGTCGAAACCGAAATAGACGAAGAACGCCAATACTAATGGTAAAAGGGTTGCCAATAAACCAATCCACTTGATAAGAACTTCATCCGTTTTCGGGACGAATAATAAAACCAAAATACCGAGTAACGGGGAGAAAATGAGTGCTGATAGAAGTATAGAATCCATTACGTCAAGTACCCCCCTAACCAGGCGACGATCAGCAACAGGATCGCCATGCCGGCGAATGCAACGGACCCGTAAATTTGAACCTGTCCGTTGTGTACTTTGGAGCCGATTTTACTGAACCAGCTGACCACTGAAGCAACCAACTGGACTAAGCCTTCAACGACGAACCGATCGACATAGTACCATAAATAACTGAAGCCTCTCGTTCCTTTAACAAAGCTATAATCATATGTTTCATCGATAAAATATTTATTTAATAAGATGTAATGGAAATCCGGTGCGGACTCTGAAAGTCGAGCGACCTTTTTCTTTGCATAGACGAGCCATGCCATGAAAATACCGAGCAACGATACGCCGGTTGCGACGACCGGAATCCACCAGTGCGTTTCATGGTGATGAATGTCCAAATACTGATTTTGTGCCAGGTAGTCTCCTAACACGGTCGCCATTGGTGTATTGATATATCCGGCAACAATCGCAAGAATACCGAGAACAACCATCGGGAACACCATCACGCCAGAAGATTCGTGCACCTTCAGTTTCTTATCCGAGCTGCGCGACTCGCCTGTGAAGACGAGGAAAAACAGTCGGAACATATAAAAGGCGGTCAGGAATGCTGCAACGACTGCGACCCAGAACAGTCCGTAACGACCATCTGCATAAGTCGAAGCTAAGATTTCATCCTTACTGAAAAATCCGGATAACAGAGGCACGCCTGAAATTGCCATCGCTCCAATCAAGAAGAGCGGAGCGGTCCATTTCATCTTTTTCCATAAGCCACCCATCTCGTGGATGTTTTGGGTATGTACCGCGTGGATGACGCTACCTGCTGCCAGAAACAGCAATGCTTTGAAAAAGGCATGTGTCGTCAGGTGGAAAATTCCTGCGACATATCCAGATGATCCGAGTGCAAGCATCATGTAGCCTAACTGGCTGACTGTTGAATAGGCTAAAACCCGCTTGATATCCGCTTGAGCAAGACCGATCGTCGCGGCGAAAATCGCGGTGAAGCCACCTACGACCGCAACCGTCGTCATCGCCGTTTCAGATGCTTCGAACAACGGGAACATCGCAGCGACCAAATAGACCCCGGCTGCTACCATCGTAGCGGCGTGAATCAATGCGGAAACCGGTGTCGGACCTTCCATCGCGTCCGGTAACCATGTATGTAACGGGAATTGACCTGATTTTCCGATTGCGCCGACAAAGATCAGAATGGCTGTGAGTGTGATCCATCCTTCTGATATATCGCCACCCGATACGGCATCGAAAATGACATCAAGCTCGAAGCTTCCGACTTGCCAGAACAGGAGAATCATCCCGATGAACAAGCCGACGTCCCCGATACGCGTCATGATGAACGCTTTCTTCGCGGCTTCACGCGCATCTCTTTTATAAAAGTAGTATCCGATCAATAGGAACGATCCGACTCCAACGAGCTCCCAGAAAATGTACAACTGAAGCAAGTTCGGCGATATGACCAATCCGAGCATCGCGAATGTGAACAAGCCCAAATAGGCGAAAAAGATCGGAAACCTTTCATCTTTGTGCATATAGCCTTTCGAATACACTTGTACTAAAAAGCTGACAAGCGATACGATGACGAGCATCAAGGCATTCAACGGGTTGACCAGATATCCGACGGTCAGAACCGTATCGCCGATCGCAAGCCATTCCATCGTTGCTTTTACCGATTCTCCACCCCACTGCCCTGCGAAAATGACGAGTGAGAGGATGAGCGAACCGAAAGTCAGCAATGAGCCGACCAGTGCGGACGCTTCTTTCAACCTACGACCAAACAATAAGAGAAGGACGAAGGATAGAAGCGGTAGTGCGGGTATGATCCAGATGATGGGATTCATGTTTCGGCCTCCTCCTTATCGTTTCAATATATCCATCTCATCTACGTTTACGGTCTTGCGGTTACGGTAGAGTGCAATGAGGATTGCAAGTCCTACCGCTGCTTCAGCAGCTGCGACGGTAATCGTAAACAAGGAAAAAATTTGTCCCGTGATACTTGGGTTGATACCATACTTCGCGAACGCAACAAGGTTGATATTCACTGCATTCAGCATCAATTCAATCGAGATCAGGACGATAACGGCATTTCGTTTCGTCAGTGCCCCGTACAATCCGATGCAAAAGAGGATTAAAGCAAGGACAAGATAAACCGATAAAGGGACACTACTCATTGTCCTCCGCCTCCTTTTCATCATCCCGCTTCGCCAGTACAATCGCACCGACTAATGCGACCAACAACAGGACGGATGTCAATTCAAATGGAATGACGTATTTTGAATAAAGTTCAATACCGATTTTCTCAGCGTTATCAACATGCAGCTCCGTCGCCTGCTCTCCAAAGCTCAAGTCATTGATCTGGAAGAACATGATCGCGAAAAAGACACCGATTCCGGTAAGCACCAGAATCAATTTCGGGAGCCCGATTTTCGACTCCGTCTTATCGTCATGCCGCGTGAGCATGATTCCGAACAGCATGATGATCGTGATTGCGCCCGAGTAGATCAGGATTTGCACGAATGCGAGGAATTCCGCTGACAGCATGATGTATAATCCTGCAATTGATAAAAATGTAAACACGAGAGCGATGACCATGTGCACGACCTTCGTCAGGTTCAGCATCAGCACACCGCTACCGATCGCGACGAGCGCGAGGATGAAGAATAAGATCAGTTCACCATTCATGCCTTATTCTCCCTTCGAACATTCGTGTCGTTTTCATCGAGCCATTCCAGGTTTTTGAACAGCTCATCACGGCTATATTCCGCAAGCTCGAAATTGTTCGTCATGACGATCGCCTCTGTCGGGCAAACCTCTGTACATAAGTCGCAAAGGATACAAATTTCGAAGTTGATGTCATACGTATCGATGATTTTCCCCTTTTTGTTCGGGTCAGGGTGCTTCTTCCCTGTCAGCTCGATGCAATCGGTCGGACAGATGTTGGCACATTGGTTACAAACGATACATTTCTCCGGATAAAACTTCTGGATTCCGCGGAATCGGTCTGGCATATCGATCGGTTCATCCGGGTACGAATACGTCACGTTCTGTTTGGTCAAATTTTTCAGTGTGTATTTTAACCCTTTTACGAGTCCTTTCATTGCAATCCCTCCGTTAGAACCAGATTTCCTTGATCACCGCGCTGATAAAAATGTTGAGCAAGGCTAACGGTAATAGTACTTTCCATCCAAATGACATGAGCTGATCGGCACGGAGACGCGGTAACGTCGCACGGAGCCAGATCATAATAAACACGATGATGCTGAATTTGATTGCGAACCAGATGACCCCTGGTATGAATTCAAGGAACGGAACCGGGTTCCATCCTCCGAGAAAAAGAATCGTCGTAATCGAAGCCATTGCAAACAAGTACACGTACTCTGTGAGCATGAAGAACGCCCAGCGGAATCCGGAATACTCGACATGGTAACCTGCGACAAGCTCAGACTCGGCTTCTGGTAAGTCAAACGGTGTACGGTTCAACTCAGCAACTGAAGCGACGAGGAAGATGAAGAACGCAAGTGGCTGGACGAACAAGTACGCCAGATTTTGTTGCGCTTCAACGATTTCCACAAGGTTCAAGCTTCCTGTCAGCAGGATGATTCCGATGACCGACATGACAAGTGGTACTTCATATGAAATCATTTGGGCCGCCGAACGCATGCCACCGAGCAAGGCGTATTTGTTGTTCGATGCCCATCCACCCATCAGGATTCCGACGGTTGAGATTCCAGAAATCGCGATATAGTAGAGAAGTCCGATTCCGATGTCAGAAAATCGGAGTGACTCGGAAAATGGAATGACCGCAAGCACCATAAATGCGGGTGCAAAAGCGATGATCGGTGCCAATATGAATAGCGGTCGATCCGCCGCTTTCGGAATGGTATCTTCTTTTAATAAAAGCTTCAGAACGTCAGCTACGGTTTGCAGGAGTCCAAGCGGTCCACCGACTCGGTTCGGTCCGACACGGAGCTGCATGAACCCGATGACCTTACGCTCTGCTAAGATGGCGTACGTTACGAATCCGAGTACCATCATCAGTAAGCCTGCGCCAAGTGCAAAAAAGATCAATGTACTCAAGTATGAAGGTGCTGAATAAAGCAGTTCTTCAATCATCAGCCGTCAACCTCCCCGAGTACAATGTCGATGCCGCCAAGGATCGTGATGAGGTTCGCGATGTTTTCGCCTTCCAACAGCTTCGGTAATATTTGCAGGTTATAAAACGACGGTCTTCTGAATTTCAACCGGTATGGCTCTTTTTTGCCTTGTGAAGCGATATAACAACCAATTTCACCACGAGGGGATTCGATTCGTACGTAAGTTTCTCCCGCCGGTGGCTTGATGATCCGTGGAACCTTCGCCATGATGTCCCCTTCAGCCGGGAACTGCTCGACAGCTTGTTCGACGATCTTCAACGATTCTTCGATTTCCGCCATTCGGCATTGGTAACGTGTCCACGCATCGCCACCGTCGAAGACCGGAACATCGAAGTCAAATCGGTCGTACAGTGAATACGGTTCTTTTTTACGAAGATCCCAATCGACTCCTGTACAACGGAGGTTTGCGCCACTCAAGGAATAAGCGAAGGCGTCTTCCTTCGTGTAATAGCCAACTCCTTTTACACGGTTCAAGAAGATTTCGTTTCCGCTGATCAGGTCATGGTAACCTGCTAGTTGTTTACGCATGTGCGGTACGAAGTCACGGACTTTCTCGATCCATCCTTCTGGGGCATCCCATTTCACACCGCCGACACGCATATAGTTGAACGTCAGGCGGGCACCTGAAATTTCGTTCAACATGTTGATGATCATTTCACGTTCGCGGAACGCATACAGGAACGGGCTCATCGCCCCGATATCGAGTAAATATGTACCGAACCAGACGAGGTGACTCGCAACCCGACCAAGCTCCATGACGAGAATACGTAAGTAATCCGCGCGTTCCGGGATTTCCATCTCCATCATCGTCTCTACCGCATGACAGATGATGTAGTTGTTCGTCATCGCAGATAAGTAATCCATCCGGTCTGTATAAGGGATGATCTGCGTATATTGCAGGTCTTCTGCTAGTTTCTCGGTTCCACGATGGAGGTAACCGATGACCGGCTTCGCTTCCTTGATGATTTCTCCATCAATTTTCAGGACAATACGGAAAACACCGTGCGTACTCGGATGCTGAGGTCCAACATTGAGGAGCATTTCTTCTGTACGGATCATAGGTTACACCTCCACATCGTAAGGTTCATAGTCTTTGCGCATCGGGTAGCCGACCCAATCATCCGGCATCAGGATCCGCGTCAAGTTCGGATGACCTGTAAAATGAATGCCGAGCAAGTCGTACGCTTCCCGCTCCGGCCAGTTTGCACCAGGCCATAGAGGTGCAAGTGAAGCGACTTCAGGTTTGTCCCGATCGACTTTCACTTTCAGTGCGACAGGCTGGTTGTTTTTGAAGGAATACATATGGGTATAGACTTCCATATGGGTCTCAAAATCGGTTCCATGCAATTCGCTTACATATTCAAAACAGAGCTGTTCGTTGTATTTCATGAACTCAGCCAATTTATAGTAGTTTTCATGTTTCGCAACAAGCGTTGGCACATCTTTTGCCAAACGGTTAATATATGAATCTTCTAGGATGTCGTCGCCAAGATTGTCTTGGATGACCTTGACGTACTTGTCTAGGAGGGGTTGATTAGGTGATGGCTTTTCTTCGACCGGTGCTTCTTCCTTTTGGTCACCGGACGCTTGCTTTGCTTTGGCAGCAGCAGCGGCTTTCGCTTTTGCCTTTGCGGCAGCGATTGCTTTCGCTTTTTCGTCATCGCCGTCTCCGCCACCGGATTTTGCAGCTTTTGCCTTAGCAGCAGCGGCAGCCTTGGCCTTCGCAGCGGCAATCGCCTTTGCTTTTTCATCGTCAGAAGCTCCACCAGACGCTTGAGCTTTCGCTTTTGCAGCGGCAGCAGCTTTGGCTTTAGCGGCAGCTGCGGCCTTAGCCTTGGCAGCGGCTGCAGCTTTGGCTTTTTCGTCAGCTGGTGAGTCTGCTTGAGCAGACGACTCTTCGGCTTCTTTAGCAGCTTTGCGCTCGGCAGCCTTGCGTTTCGCCTCTTCCACAGCTTTACGCTTCGCTTCCGCTTTCTCTTCTTCGGTCATTTCAGAAAAAGGTTTTTCGGCTGGGGCTTCAGAGGTTTCAGCCGCTTCCTTCGCTGCCTTCTTTTCTGCAGCCTTGCGCTTTGCTTCTTCGACGGCTTTTCGTTTCGCTTCCGCCTTCTCTTCTTCGGTCATTTCAGAAAAAGGTTTTTCGGCGGGGGCTTCAGAGGTTTCAGCCGCTTCCTTCGCCGCCTTCTTCTCGGCAGCCTTGCGTTTCGCCTCTTCCACGGCTTTACGCTTCGCTTCCGCCTTCTCTTCTGGCGTCATCTCGGAGAACGGTTTGTCTTGATCGCTCATTTATCGGTCACCCGCTTTCCTGTCTTAGCTTCATAGCGGATTTTTTCTTGTAGTTTATTAATTCCATAGATGAGTGCTGCCGGGTTTGGCGGGCAGCCAGGAATATAGACGTCGACCGGTACGATCTGGTCGACTCCTTTTACAACAGCATACGATTTTATGTATGGTCCACCGGCAGTCGCGCATGAACCCATGGCGATGACCCACTTCGGTTCTGGCATTTGGTCATAAAGACGCTTCAGGACTGGCGCCATTTTTTTCGTAACCGTGCCGGAAACGATCATCACGTCCGATTGACGCGGTGATGTACGGAATATAGATCCGAATCTGTCCAGGTCATAGTGGGAAGCTCCAGTTCCCATCATTTCAATGGCACAACAAGCCAACCCGAACGTGAGGGGCCATAGGGAGTTGCTTCGAGCCCACGCTTTCACTTGTTCGAGCGTGACAAAGAATACATTTTTCTGGAGTTCCTGATGGTCTTGCGGGGAGATATCTTGTAATCTTACATCCATTTTAACACCTTCTTCTTCCACGCATAGATGAGTCCGATCAACAGCATCACAATGAAGATTGTCATTTCAATCAATGCAAAAATTCCTAGTTTCTCATAGGCCACAGCCCATGGATATAGGAAGACGGTCTCTACATCAAAAATGACGAACAATAACGCGAAGATATAATAGCGTACGTTATATTGCACCCAGCTTTGATGAAAGGGCTCTATCCCACTTTCATAGGTTGTCTGTTTCTCTTTGTTCGGTTTTGACGGCCGAAGAATTTTCCCGGCTGTCAATGCGACCACAGGCAACAGTATCCCTAAAAGCAGGAACATGAGGACGACCAGATAATTGTTTTGATACAGGTGATAGAGCTCCATATGTACCTCCCGAATCTGTCATTCAACGTTATTGTTAGAAAGTTTTAAAAATTGTAATCGTTATCAATTATACCAAATACCATTTTGGGTGTCGACACGGTGTGGAATAAACAATACCATAATAAGTAAATGATACAAGCGTAGGATTTATCCCTTTTCAGTATCGGTTATTTTCCTCATTTTTTTACCTCTTTTTTCATATAAAAGAGGAATGACCCTAAAAAAGATACGCTGGCCTCACAAAAAACCACAGCTGCAGTAAGCTGTGGTTCTCTTTATAGAAATAGTGCTCCGTAAACGAGCGCCCCTGCGATGACAATCGCGGGATGGATACGGAAACGGACGAGCGTCAGATAACTCGCAGCCAATAGTATGATGGTTTGCAAGATTCCGCTGTTGGCGTACGAACTTTGGAAAAACTGGAACGCCATCACCCCAAGCAACACCGCAATCGCAGGTCGTACGGTAATCGTCATACGCTTCACTTTTTCCGATTCTTTATATTTCATCAATACTTTTAACAGGATGATCATCAAAAGTAAGGATGGCGCAACGGTTGCGAAAACACCGACCACAGCTCCTAGCCAACCGCCCTCGGCGTACCCGATGTATCCCGCCATCTTCGTAGCAATCGGTCCTGGCAGTGCATTTCCGAGTGCGAGCACTTCACTGAACTCCTCGGTCGTCATCCATTCATACCGGTCGACGACTTCATTTTCAACGAGCGGAATGGAAGCGGGTCCACCGCCATATCCGAGCACACCCGGAATGAAGAAAGCAAGGAAGATTTTCCAATAAAGCATTACTCCTCCCTCCTTCTTTTACCGCCAAAAAGTGCATACAGCAGTAAGATGGCAATTAAGATTCCAGGGTGTATATGAAGAAATTCCATCACAATCAGAGAGATGACAATAAACACGATGGCTACTGTCCATCCCATGCCTTCCTTCGACTTTTTCGTGAACTGCCAGGTGAGCTGTGCGAGCATGAACCCGACGACCGGAACAACCGCATTCGTCATCCCTTGCACCCACGGCTTGTCTTTGTACATGCTGAGCGTCGTCAGCAAGGCAATCATCGCAATGATCGAAGGTAAAATCGTCGCTAACACAGCGTTAATTATACCGATTGGTCCTGCTACCCGATACCCGATGTAGCCTGCGAGTTTCGTGGCGATCGGTCCTGGGAGAGTGTTACCGAGCGCGAGCAAATCTCCGAATTCGTCATCCGTAAACCAACGATAATGCTCAACGACTTCTTTATGAACAAGAGGGATGGAAGAAGGACCTCCTCCATACCCAAAAATGCCTACTCTGAAAAATGCTAGGAATAAGGCAAGTTGTTTATTGTGCTTCTTTTCTGGTTGAGTAGCCTCGTTTCCTTCTACCAAGCAGCAACACTTCCATCTGTCCTGGATTCGGTCCCTCCAGCTAGCACACCTGTTTCAGGGTCATGCCAGATGATCTGTCCACGTCCGAAAGGTCCACCGTCTAGTGCAACCTGGATGTGATGCCCTTTTCTAGCGAGCGCTTGAGCAATATGGTTCGGGAAGTTGGGTTCAACGAGTACTTTTTTATCCTCCATCCATTGCCATCTCGGAGCATCAAGTGCCGCTTGCGGGTTGAGGTGGAAGTCGATTGTGTTCATAGCGACTTGGAGGTGTCCTTGTGGTTGCATGAATCCACCCATGACGCCGAACGGTCCGACAGCCTGGTCCCCTTTTGTCAGAAAGCCTGGAATGATCGTATGGAATGTCTTTTTACCGCCTTCCAAACGGTTATCGTGATCCGGATCCATCGAAAAATTGTGTCCTCTATTTTGTAGGGCAATTCCAGTACCCGGTACCACGAGGCCGGATCCGAAGCCCATGTAATTGCTCTGTATGAACGAGACCATGTTGCCTTCACCGTCTGCTGTTGCCAGGTAAACCGTTCCTCCTTTTGGAGGTTCACCCGGTTCTGGTTGGAGCGCTTGCTCGCCGATGAGCTTTCGACGTTCTTCAGCATATGTATCGGATAATAGTCCTTGGACGGAGCGTTCCATCTTCCTTCCTTCTGTTACATAGTGGAGACCGTCCGTAAATGAAAGTTTCATTGCTTCAATCTGTTTGTGGAACGTATCGGCATCCTCCCGACTCGTAAACTCATAGCCTTTGAGGATATTGAGTGCCATAAGCGCAATGATTCCCTGTCCGTTCGGAGGAATCTCCCAAACTTTATATCCTCGGTAGTCCACCCCGATCGGATCGACCCATTCAGGCTCATAGTCTGCTAGGTCCTCTTTTCTTATGAAGCCATCATATTTTCGCGAGAATGCATCGATTTGATCGGCTATTTTCCCACGGTAAAAAGATTCCGCTTTCGTTTCAGCGATTTCTCTCAGTGTGGCTGCGTGGCCTTCCGAGCGCCACACTTCACCGATTTCAGGTGCTTTTCCTTCTGGTGCGAATGTGTCGAACCAGTGCTTGAACTCATCTGTCGTCAGTGCTTTTTTGAAGTGGTCAGCTGCAGACTTCCAAAACTTTCCGAGCGTCGGGGAGACCGGGTATCCATTCTCCGCGTACTCGATTGCAGGTGCCAGCACTTCGGTTAACGGAAGGTTTCCGAATCGCTCAGATAAAGTAGCCCATGCACTCGGTGCACCTGGTACAGTGACCGGCGTCCATCCGAATTTCGGGATCTCCTCCATTCCTTTTTCTTTCAGACCCTCAATAGAAATCGACTTTGGAGACGGTCCACTCGCGTTCAGCCCGTGCAGTTTCCCCTTCATCCAAACGAGTGCAAAAGCATCCCCTCCGATTCCGTTGGAGGTCGGTTCCACAACAGTCAGGCATGCAGCTGTCGCAATCGCCGCATCAACTGCATTTCCTCCCTTTTTTAAAATATCCAAACCAGCTTGTGCCGCGAGTGGTTGCGATGTCGCAACCATTCCTTTTTTAGCGAATGTCGTCATTCTTTGCGATGGATACGGGTTATGTAAATAGTCCTGATTCATGCGTACTTCATCCTCTCATTTCCAAATCACGTTATTTCCATTATATCGAGAATGAGCGAGCGTTCAATTATTTTGTCTGAAAATTCTGTTTTGAAAGGTCGAAACAAATCAATTTGGAAAGGATTTTCCTAAAAATCCTTCCTTTTAGATGTATGTTTAGGAAGACTTGGGGAACTTTCCTTCCGTCTTGTGGACTTTCATGCTGACTTAGGGAACTTTTTGGGGAACTTGTGGAACTTTGACGCTTACTTGGGGAACTCAGCACTTTTTTTACTACATAATCTGAATAGAAAAAAGACCCTTTCGTCTCCGAAAGGGTCTTCCTCATTTATTTTCCTGCGATGTTGATACGGTTGACTGCACGATTCAGAGCAAGCTCTGCACGCGCAAAATCAACACCTTCTTGCTTGGATTTCTGCAGACGTTGTTCTGCACGCTCTTTCGCAGCTTGAGCACGATCGACGTTGATGTCGTTCGCAAGCTCAGCAGCTTGAGCAAGAATGGTAACCTTTTCAGGTCGTACTTCTATAAATCCACCACTAACAGCCAAGATCTGTGTATTGTTTTCCTTCTTGATGCGGATCGCATTAATGGTTAACGGTGCTACAAGCGGAACGTGGCCTGGCAGGATTCCAAGCTCACCGCTGGTGGCTTTCGCGCTGACCATTTCTGCGCCTGTCTCGTCATACACAGGGCCATCAGGGGTGACGACACTTACTGCGAATGTCTTCATGAAACCCCTCCTCGGGCCAAATATCTTTAAGCCATTTGTTTCGCTTTATCTACTACTTCTTCGATACGTCCTACAAGACGGAATGCGTCTTCAGGAAGATCGTCATGCTTACCTTCAAGAATTTCTTTGAATCCTTTGATCGTTTCTTTAACAGGTACATAAGATCCTTTTTGACCAGTGAACTGTTCAGCAACGTGGAAGTTTTGAGATAAGAAGAACTGGATACGACGTGCACGAGATACCGTCATCTTGTCTTCGTCACTCAACTCATCCATACCAAGGATTGCGATGATGTCTTGAAGTTCTTTATAACGTTGAAGCGTTTGCTGTACTTGACGCGCAACGTTGTAGTGCTCTTCTCCAACGATTTCAGGTGCAAGTGCACGAGATGTTGAAGCAAGCGGGTCAACCGCTGGGTAGATACCCATTTCAGAAAGCTTACGCTCAAGGTTCGTTGTTGCATCCAAGTGGGCGAACGTCGTCGCTGGAGCCGGGTCAGTGTAGTCATCGGCAGGTACATAGATCGCCTGGATAGACGTTACGGAACCTTTCTTCGTAGATGTGATACGCTCCTGTAATTGACCCATTTCAGTAGCAAGTGTCGGCTGGTAACCAACCGCTGAAGGCATACGGCCTAGTAGGGCTGATACCTCAGAACCTGCTTGTGTGAAACGGAAGATGTTGTCGATGAAGAACAATACGTCTTGTCCTTGCTCGTCACGGAAGTATTCCGCCATTGTCAATCCAGTCAGGGCAACACGTTGACGTGCTCCTGGTGGTTCGTTCATCTGACCGAATACCATCGCTGTCTTTTTGATAACGCCGGAATCCGTCATTTCGTGGTAAAGGTCATTACCTTCACGTGTACGCTCTCCAACACCTGCGAATACGGAAATACCACCATGCTCTTGAGCGATGTTGTTGATAAGCTCCTGGATCAATACCGTCTTACCAACTCCTGCTCCTCCGAACAATCCGATCTTACCACCCTTAACGTATGGTGCAAGAAGGTCAACGACTTTAATTCCTGTTTCAAGGATTTCAGTCTTTGTTGTTAATTGGTCGAATTTTGGAGCTTCGCGGTGAATCGGATCGCGTTGTACGTCTGCGCCGATTTCCTCATCAAGGTCGATTTTCTCACCTAATACGTTAAAAACACGACCTAATGTTGCGTCACCTACTGGTACCGAGATCGGTGATCCAGTATCAATTGCTTCCGTTCCTCTTACGAGTCCGTCGGTGGAAGCCATCGCGACGGTACGAACAGTATCATCACCAAGGTGAAGTGAAACCTCAAGCGTCAACTCGATGTTCTTTTCGCCCTCAGTGGTTTGGACTCTAAGTGCATTGTAAATCTCAGGCAGGTTCCCGCTCTCGAACTGTACGTCGACAACTGGACCCATGACTTGAGTGATGCGTCCTTTGTTCATGTTTTTCCCTCCTAACGTCCTTTTGAGGATGCTTTTATGTTTCTGACCACATGGTCGAAAGGTCTATTCAAGCGCAGCTGCTCCACCAACGATCTCGGTGATCTCTTGTGTGATCGCTGCCTGACGTGCACGGTTGTAGGAAAGCGTAAGACTGCCGATAATATCGTCTGCATTATCCGTCGCACTCTTCATCGCTGTCATACGAGAAGCATGTTCACTTGCTTTCGCATCCAGTAAAGCACCATAAATCAAGCTTTCCGCATACTGAGGAAGCAATTCTTCAAGAATTTCTTCTTCAGATGGCTCGTATTCATAGGAGCTTTTCGCCTTTTCCTCTCCTGCGATGTCAGAAAGTGGCAACAACTTCTTTTCTGTGAGGTCCTGTTGGATCGCACTCACATAATGGTTGTAGTACATGTACAGCTCATCGTACTCTTCGTCCGCGAATCGTTTCACAGCTTCACTTGCAATGGATTTGATTTCCGCAAATTCAGGTTGGTCATCAATTCCTACAATGCTGTCAAGGACAGGCATGTTGCGGTTTTTGAAGAAGCTGAGTCCGACTTTACCGACGACGATGATCGTATACTCATCAGTCGACTTATGTCGTTCTTTGATCGTACGGAACACGTGACGAAGGACGTTACTGTTGTATGGACCGGCTAGGCCTCGGTCTGAAGTGATGACGAGGTATCCAGTCTTTTTGACAGGTCGAGATTGAAGCATTGGGTGACGGGCATTTGAGCTGCCACTTGCAATACCAGATACGACCTCTTGGATTTTATCCATGTAAGGTACGAAGGATTTCGCATTGTTTTCAGCCTGGTTCAATTTCGCAGCTGAAACCATCTCCATCGCTTTCGTAATTTGTTTCGTCTTTTTCGTAGAATTAATACGCGTTTTTATATCACGTAACGATGCCACTCGTTTCACCACCTTTATAAAGGGGACGAAATGGTGTCCGTCCCATTATGATCCGTTTGAAAGCGTCGGTTGATCTAAAAATTACTCAGATACAACGAACGTTTTCTTGAATTCGTTGATTGCGTTATTGAAGTCGTCTTCTTCAGGAAGGTTTCCAGTTTCACGGATTCCAGCAAGCAATTCCTTACGGTTATGATCTAACCAAGTATGGTATTCTGCTTCGAAACGTGTGATATCTTCAACTGGAATATCGTCTAAGAAGCCGCGCGTCAACGCATAAAGGCTGGCAACCTGCTTTTCAACAGCAAGTGGCTTGTGAAGGCCTTGCTTCAATACTTCAACCGTACGAGCACCACGGTTCAATTTCGCTTGAGTCGCTTTATCAAGGTCAGATCCAAATTGTGCGAATGCTTCTAGCTCACGGTAAGATGCCAAGTCAAGACGTAGCGTACCGGATACTTTCTTCATCGCTTTGATTTGTGCGGATCCTCCAACACGGGATACGGATAGACCTGCGTTTACCGCTGGACGTACACCGGAGAAGAAGAGATCGGATTGCAAGAAGATCTGTCCGTCTGTAATCGAGATAACGTTTGTCGGGATATAAGCCGAAACGTCACCCGCTTGTGTTTCGATGAATGGAAGGGCAGTAAGTGAACCTCCGCCTTTCGCATCACTCAACTTCGCTGCACGCTCTAGTAAGCGAGAGTGTAGGTAGAAGACATCCCCTGGGAATGCTTCACGACCTGGAGGACGACGAAGTAGTAGTGACAGTTCACGGTATGCAGCCGCTTGTTTAGAAAGATCATCATAGATCAACAATACGTGCTTACCGTTGTACATGAATTCTTCACCCATTGTTACCCCAGCATATGGAGCAAGGTAAAGAAGTGGAGCTGGTTGGGACGCACTCGCTGTTACGACGATTGTGTAATCAAGTGCTCCGTGCTCACGTAGTGTTTCAACAACACCTGCAACCGTTGATTCTTTCTGACCGATTGCAACGTAGATACAAATCATATCTTCGTCTTTTTGGTTCAAGATCGTGTCGATTGCGATTGCTGTTTTACCTGTTTGACGGTCTCCGATGATCAACTCACGCTGACCACGACCGATCGGAATAAGGGAGTCGATCGCCTTGATTCCTGTTTGAAGCGGCTCGTGTACGGATTTACGATCCATAACACCTGGTGCCGGACTTTCGATTGGACGAGTTTTGGAAGTCTCAATTGCACCCTTACCATCAACTGGTTGTCCAAGAGAGTTAACGACACGTCCTAGAAGTTCTTCACCTACAGGTACCTCCATGATACGGCCTGTACGCTTCACTTCATCGCCTTCACGGATATCGACATAAGGTCCAAGGATGATGATACCGACGTTGTTTTCCTCAAGGTTTTGGGCCATACCCATTACACCGTTGGAGAATTCAACGAGCTCACCAGCCATGACATTGTCTAATCCATGGACACGTGCGATTCCGTCACCGACTTGGATGACAGTACCGACATCACTTACTTCTATTTCAGAAGAATAGTTTTCAATTTGTTGTTTAATTAGCGAACTAATTTCTTCCGCTTTTATGCTCATGAATTTCACCCCTATCGTACTCGTCTCACTCGGAGACTAATTGACGTTGAATTCGGTTCAACTTACCACTAACACTTCCGTCGAAGATACGGTTACCGATTTTGACTTTGATCCCACCGATCAAGTCTTGATCGATTACGTTTTCGACGCGAAGTTCTTTGACGTTGATACGTTCAGAGAATGTTCTGGAGATCTCCTGTTGCTCTTCTTCAGTAAGAAGGCGGACGGAGTAGACCGTAGCATCTGCAATGCCGCGCTCTTCATTCGCCAGTAAGATGTATTGGTCGACCATATTCGGAATCATTGCTTCGCGTTTACGGTCTACCATCAATAAAATCGTATTGTGAACAGGTTCAGAAACTTCAGATCCGATCACCTTCGAAAGCAAGCTTTTCTTGTCTTCGGCAGAGATTTTCGGATGGTTCAAGATGGTGAGTAACTTCTCATTCTCTTCGATGATGGATTGAACGCTGCGAAGCTCTTTTTCGACTTGATCAAGAGAGCCTTTCTCTTTTACAACATCAAATAGAGCTGCTGCGTATCGCTTTGCTACAGATTCTGTGTCCTTGCTCATCGACCTTCGCCTACCTCTTTAAGATAATCATTCACAAGTTTCTGTTGAGCTTGCTCATCCAATTCCTTGGTGATTACCTTAGAAGCAATTTGTACAGAAAGTGTTGCAACTTCATTACGCAACGTTTGTACAGCTTGCTCTTTTTCACGGTCGATTTCAGAAAGTGCAGATTCCTTCATGCGGTTTGCTTCTTCACGAGCAGCGCGAAGGATGTCCTCACCTTGTTGCTCACCTTGCTTCTTAGCTGCTTCGATCAATGCTTGTGCTTCTTTACGTGCTTCTTTCAAAGCCGCAGTCTGCTCATCTAAGTATGACTGAGCTTCTTTTCGGCTTTTTTCAGCTTCGTTTATTTCGTTAGAGATATGCTCTTCACGCTTTTTCATGATGCCCATCAATGGACCCCATGCATATTTACGCAGTAAGAAAAGTAAAACGATGAACGCTAGTAACTGGAACAGGATATCTCCTGTATTAACACCGGCACCCGCACCCAAAACAAGATTGTCAGGATTCAAGAAATGCACAGCGGTTCCTCCCTTCATTGGTCATACATAAGGAATGGCGAGGTCTCACACAGACTTCGCCATTATGAAAACTTCGGTAGAATCGTTACTCGTTATTAACCACCAAGTACGATGAACGCGATAACGACACCGATGATTGGAAGTGCCTCAACTAGTGCGATACCGATGAACATTGTTGTTTGAAGCGTACCACGCAATTCTGGTTGACGAGCGATTCCTTCAACTGTACGTCCTACGATAAGACCGTTACCTACACCGGCACCAATTGCCGCTAGACCTACTGCAATTGCAGCTGCGATTAAATTCATTTAAATTTCCTCCTTGGAATTGTATTATTTTATAATTTCTTCCCATTATGGGGTTGTACACAGAGTTAAAATTGAACCTTTTACTGTAGAGCTTTGTGAGCTCTAGTGTTCATCACTGACTTTATGTGCCATGTAAACCATTGTCAGCATTGTAAAAATGAATGCCTGGATGACACCGACAAAGATACTGAATCCTTGCCACACCATCATCGGTAGGAAGGATAAGACCCCTGCAAAAATTCCTGCAGTACCAGCTCCTGCTAACAAGGCTAGCAATACTTCACCGGCATAAATGTTACCGTAAAGTCGAAGACCTAGTGTCAACGTGTTGGCGAATTCCTCAATGATTTTCAAAGGGAACATAAATTTCATCGGTTTGAAGAATTCACTACCGTATGATTTAGTTCCTTTCACTTTGATCGCGTAGAAGTGAGTCAATACGACTACCATTACAGCGAGTGTCAATGTGATGGTTGGATCAGCTGTTGGTGATTTCCACCAAAGCTCATGATCGATCGCGATTGCAAACGGAAGTCCTAACATGTTCGAGACGAATATGTACATGATAATCGTCAAACCTAGTGTCAAGAATCGACCTCCAGTCTTCCAGTCCATGGTGCTGTTGATGATTCCTTTTACAAAATCGATCAGCCATTCCATGAAGTTCTGCATACCAGATGGACGCATTTGCAAACTACGTGAGCCGAGTACGGCAATGATGAACACAATTACAGAAGCAATCGTAATCATCAGGATGTTCGATGGGTTAAAAGTTAAACCTAATAGTTCAAGATGTGGCGCTTCGTGTTCCAATTCTTTCACCTCTCTTCCCCAAAGTTCAGTTTCGTTTTGATGCAAAGTAAAAATCTATCAACATGATGAGATATATCATGAGTAAACCTACGACTACGGAAATCAAGTCAAAGTATTCAGGAAATCGGGTCGCGACCAGAACGGCAAGCCCGGCGGTCATCAACCTGGATAAGGAGCCCATCGTCCGAACCTTCGTGCCTTCAACGACAGCTTGTCCGACGCGGTCGATCTTGCGATGCATCGACCATACGTTCAGAATGCTCACAGCAATTCCCAACAACAGTCCGAGAAAGACTGTTTTGTAGCTTGTGAACCCCCAACCTAGTACGAAAATCGAAGCTAAGTATAGTCCGTATTTTATGTATCGACGGAACGCATTGTTGTAAGTTGAGAGGTTTTCGGTCATTGTTCGCCTTCTTCTCCAAAAAATCGCTGAATTAACTTGATGGTCCCGTAAACTCCTGCTGCCAAGCCAAGAAACAGTCCGATGATCATAAGAAACGGTGCTGTGTCAAAGGTACGATCCAACCACATGCCTCCGAAAATGCCGACCAGAATGGTACCGACGAGTTGCGAGAGGATTCCAGACATGAGAGCCATTGAATGAAAGGGTGATCGTTTATCAGTGCGCATTTGCCGCACCCCTTTTCTTTGGACTTGATTTTGAGGTCATCAGGTGAGTCAATTCCTGATTATTTTGTGGAGTATTTTACGAGATTCGGATGTAGCGAAAAAGCTTTATATGATGCGTATGAAAACCTTATCATACATCCTTTGTAAGAATACTATAGCCACTAGTACATGTCAATTGCGTTACAGGCAATTTCTATGGTAAGATTTGAAAACTTTTTGAACCTTTTGGCTTTATGTTTTCAACGTTTATTTCGTACCGAACAAACGGTCTCCTGCATCACCTAAACCTGGTACGATGTACCCCTTTTCGTTCAGGTATTCATCAAGCGCTCCGAGATAGATGTCAACATCAGGATGTGCCTCTTGGACCATTTTGACGCCTTCAGGAGCTGCGATCAGACACATGAGCTTGATATTCTGTGCGCCACGCTTTTTCAGTGACTCGATTGCTGCCACTGCAGAACCGCCTGTTGCAAGCATCGGATCGATTACGATGAGTTCACGTTCTTCAACATCACTTGGAAGCTTCACATAATACTCGACCGGTTGGAGAGTTTCAGGGTCGCGATATAATCCGACGTGCCCTACCTTTGCCGCTGGAATCAGCTTCAGGATCCCGTCGACCATTCCTAGTCCTGCACGAAGGATCGGTACCAATCCAAGCTTCTTACCCGCAATTGTATATGCTTTTGCTTCCGAAACCGGTGTTTGGACCGTTACTTCTTGGAGTGGTAATTCTCGGGTGATTTCGAATGCCATCAATGCTGCCACTTCATCGACAAGCTCACGGAATTCTTTCGTCCCTGTCGATACATCACGAATGTATGTAATCTTATGTTGGATCAGCGGGTGTTCCAGAACGTGTACTTTACTCATTCATCATCTCTCCTTCAAAAAGTTTATGAGGTTTGTAACTTGTCTTAAAACCTGAAAGAATACGAACTTAGCAGGTTTTTTGCCTCTCGAAAATTGTACAGAAAAAAGGTGTGAAGTTCAACACGAATCAGCAGGAAATAACAGGAGAAGCCAAAAACAGTACCAAAGTGATAACTGCCCAAAATGATCTGCAGTACCTCTGCAGTACTCAACTGTACCAGGTACCATTTTGTAACCCTTGTGCCGTAAGGGTTTGTATTTGGTGCCTGGCACCGATTGAAATCCCTTGTGCCCCAAGGCGTCCGAGTCGGTGCCAGGTACTGCACTTTCATTCAAATAAAAGAGGCGACCTTTGCGGGTCGCCTTTCCTATTAATATAGGGTTCTATACGTAGAGCTCATATTTTGAGGATAATTTTTCCACACGTTGTGCTGCTTCTTGTTGCTTGGCTTCGTCTTCCGGGTTGCGGAGGACGAGTGCAATGATGGATGCAATTTCCTTCATATCTTCTTGCGTGAATCCTCTTGTCGTCACAGCTGCCGTTCCAAGTCGTAGTCCACTCGTGACGAACGGGCTTTCCGGATCGAAAGGAATCGTGTTTTTGTTTGTTGTAATACCGACTTCATCTAGAAGGTGTTCGGCAACTTTACCTGTTACATTCATACCACGGACATCCACGAGCAATAAGTGATTGTCAGTACCACCCGATACAAGTGACAGCCCTTCTTCTTTTAATGCTTCACCAAGTACGCGTGCGTTGTCTATGATGTTCTTGGAGTAGTCTTTGAAGTCCTCTTGCAACGCTTCACCGAACGCTACTGCTTTCGCTGCAATGACATGCATCAATGGACCGCCCTGAATTCCAGGGAAGATCGACTTGTCGATTTTCTTCGCGAACTCTTCCTTACAGAGGATCAATCCGCCACGAGGTCCGCGCAACGTTTTATGAGTCGTAGACGTAACGAAGTCTGCATACGGAACCGGGCTCGGATGGAGACCAGTCGCGACCAATCCAGCAATATGCGCCATATCAACCATCAAGTATGCGCCGACTTCATCTGCGATTTCGCGGAACTTTTTAAAATCAATCTCTCTTGGATATGCACTAGCTCCAGCTACGATCAGCTTCGGCTGGTGTTCGCGTGCCAACGCAAGGACATCATCGTATTGAATCGTATGGTCTTTCTCATCTACACCATACTCGACAAAGTTATATAGTTTACCGCTGAAGTTGACCGGACTTCCGTGTGTCAGGTGTCCCCCGTGTGAAAGGTTCATCCCAAGCACAGTGTCTCCCGGTTCTAACACAGTAAAATAGACGCCCATGTTCGCTTGAGCCCCTGAGTGTGGCTGTACGTTCGCATGTTCCGCTCCGAACAATTTCTTCGCGCGATCTCTCGCCAGATTTTCCACGACATCGACGTACTCACATCCGCCATAGTAACGGCGTCCTGGATAGCCTTCCGCATACTTGTTTGTAAGGACGGATCCTTGTGCTTCCATGACAGCCTGGCTGACAAAGTTTTCAGATGCAATCAACTCTATCTTGTTCCGTTGACGACCTAGTTCATCCTGTATCGAATTGAATAGTTCTGCATCTTGCTTCTTAAGTTGTTCCATGGTTTCACTCCTTTACTGACCTCAACTGCATTTTTTCGAAATTTCACAACAAATCTATTTTATCATTATTACAATAGTCCTGTAATGGTAAACTCTTATTTTTAAAACTAAGTAGAGGATTCAAGGTGTTGGAAGGCAAAAGAGTTAGCTATAGTGCCTTGAGGGCTAGCGCTATTTTGGGAAGGATCAGCCCTCTATCCTTCCCGAAATGTGTGCTTACCTCACTTTGGGGCAGGATAAGTCCTCTATCCTTCCCGAAATGCTATGCTTACTCCACTTTGGGGCAGGATAGCGCTCTTATTCATTACCTTCATTCCTGTTTTTTGCTCCGATAGGGATGATTAGCATCTATTCATTACCATCAACCCTGTTTTTCGCTCCGTTAGGGATGAATAGCCTCTATTCATTACTATCAATCCAGTTTTCCTCTCTAATAGGGATGAATAACTCAATCGACCCCTCTTCCTACCAATATAAAAAGCCGATCCAGCACACTGGATCGGCCTCCTTATTGAAATCAACAGGATGTGAGTTCTTCTTTAGATGGATAGACCGCTCTTTCGCCGCCAATCAGCTTCGGTCGGGTCCGTGCAAGCGTGACGTGTGCATGCCCGATGGACTTCACCTTAGACCGCACCGGTACAGCAACATGTTTCAGGTGCATACCGATGAACGTATCCCCGATATCGATGCCAGCATCAGCAGTAATATGCTCAACGACGACCGGATCATTCAAGTGGTGATACGCATAAGTGGATAGCGCTCCACCAGCGGACCTTACCGGAATGACCGTGACGATCTCATAACCTCTTTGTTCAGCAGTTTCTCGCTCCATCACTAATGCGCGGTTTAAATGTTCACAACATTGAAAGGCAATTTGGACATTCGTTTTATTACGGAATTGAGTGATCCCTTCGAACAACTGAGACGCGACATCCATCGTACCGGACGTCCCGATCTCTTCACCTAAGACCTCACTCGTACTAGCTCCGATAACCAACAGATGGTTCGATGACAACGGTGTTGCTTGCTCCAGATCCTCCAAGGCTTCCACCACTTGAGGTTGAATCTGATGCAGTGTTTCGTCCATTCTACTCTTCCTTTCTCTATTCCCCTTAGTTTAAGGTAAAGCTGTGAATCACTCAGCGCCCATCGTTTCAACGTCTTTAATTTTGTTTACGCGTCGCTCGTGGCGTCCGCCTTCAAATTCCGTTTGAAGCCATACTTTCGCAATTTCTTTTGCAATGCCAGGTCCGACAATTCGTTCACCCATCGCTAGAACGTTTGAATCATTGTGAAGGCGTGTCACCTTAGCGCTGAACAGATCATGGACTAGTGCACAACGAACACCTTTTACCTTGTTCGCTGTAATGGACATGCCAATTCCTGTCCCACAAATCAAGATGCCACGATCTACTTCGCCGTTAGACACTTTCTCAGCGACTGGAAGGGCGTAGTCCGGATAGTCGACTGAATCTTCACAGTTGCAGCCAACGTCCTCATATTCAACACCCAACTCATCCATTACTTCTTTTATATCTTCTTTAATTTTGTAACCTGCATGGTCACTACCAATTGCTACTTTCATTGCATGAAGCCTCCAGTGATTTGATGTTTGTCTTCATTGTAAAGGGAACGTGAACAGACTTTCAACTGGTCTGATTCCCTATCCTTGTTATCGCAGGTTTCTCAGATTATTTCAACTATATTTTTCAGCCAACTTTTGTACGAGTTCGTCCAATTCCTCGTACGTTTGACAATATACGTCTTTCGAGCCACCGAATGGATCCGAAACATCCATAGAAGGCATGGTACGTTCGATTTTCTGAGCTTCTTTCATCTTGGTTTCCATTTCCCTCATGAGCGCCTGACGCTTGTGTTCATCACTGTTCCCAAGGTCGTACAGCTCCATTCGGATTTGGCCGATTTTGTCATAAATCTGCTCCAATTTGTCTAACGTTTCCTTCTCTGCTAATACATGCTCTTTTAATGTAAAAATGTGTCCAATCTTGGATGGGAATTGAGAAAGGATTGCCTGCTTATGTTGGCCAGTCATCGTCAGCACCAGGTCTGCCCATTCGACGAGCTCTGCTGTCAGTGGTTGTGACTGGTGATTGATTTCTATTCCTTGATCTTGTAAAACTTCGATCGACTGACGGCTCGCAGGACTTCCGTTCGAGGCAAAAATGCCTGCCGAGCGCACTTGGATGGAGTCGTCCGAGCGGTGGCGTAAGATCGCTTCCGCCATCGGGCTTCGGCATGTGTTTCCAGTGCATACGAATAAGATGTTCATGTAAAGCCTCCTAGTGGTAGCTTGTGAGTTTTGCTCTGTGTTTATTACTTTTTATTTTAATGGATGAGTGTTGGGCGGTTCAACTCTAAGAGCACTTCATGCCCTCCATACTTGGCCTCTAAAATAAGGAGCTTCAAGTCAACTTGGCTCCTTATTCTTCTCACCCAAGCTTATTTCCGCTCCGCGTCCATAACTTTTTTATGGAGGGCATTGAGGATTATTCATAGAAGGTCACTTTCCGCACTTTCTTTAAAGCCTTATATAAATATAACGCGTGTCACCACAGCAGCTTCAATCCAAAGGATAGGAGGATGCATCCGCCGAGGGCTTCTCCGTAGGATCCGAACCATTTTTGGGTTTTCCGTCCGATCAATAACCCGAGCCAGGTCAATCCCATACTGATGACGCCGAATAAGAAAATCGTCATGACGACTTTCGCACCAAAAATCCCAAGGCTCAAGCCGACTGAAAAGCTGTCCAAACTGACACTCAGCGCAAATAGCCAGACACCAAAGCCTCTAGGTGTGATGAAGGGCTCATCGTTCGAGCGTAAAGAGGAAACGATCATCTGGATGCCGAGTATGATCAACAGAACTCCGCCAATCAGTGTTGCGATGTTGCCGAAATGGACGGTCAGCTGCTTCCCTACAGTCATTCCGAGTAGGGGCATGACCATATGGAAAATGCCGATCAGAATACCGATTTTCAAAATTTGCTTGAGCCTGAGGGTGATCATCCCCATCCCTAATCCCATTGAAAAAGCATCCATACCTAAAGCAAGCGCCATGATCGTCAGTGTAAGAAATTCCCCAACTACCGGTATACCCAAGATTGTCCTCCCCCTTTATCCCTAATTCAACGTATGCATGTCTACTTGGGATTAGACATTTCTTCCATTTCATAGGAAGAAATCTTCAGAGGACGAAGGAAATGAGCGTATAATCGGGAATGTATTACGGAGAGATCGATTTAATCAACTACCTAATTGAAATTAGCCGAGCGGAGGATCAGCATGCAGGAATTCAACGGAAATCGTACACATCTGAATAGAGCTATGTCTTCAACTCTTACATCAGCTGGACTCGGAGTGAAGAATCAAGTTCGGGACAGCTTGATGTTCCTCGTTGAAAAAGATGGAGATACCTTTCGTTTTCTCACATGCAAAGGTGTGCTTCTTCAAAAATTCGGTTTTGAAACGGATGATTTTACAGGGAAATGCATAGAAGATTGCTTACCTATGGAAGTCGCCATGCGCAGAGTCATTTCATATAACCGCGCTTGGGAAGGAGATGCGGTCACTTATGAAGATGAGGTGAACGGAATTCCTTATCTGGGATCCGTCTCCCCTGTCTGTGATGAGAATGGCAATGTTCTGCAATTGCAAGGTTTCTGCGTGGACATCAGCGAAAAGATAAAGGTAGAAAAGCAACTCGATA
This sequence comes from Pseudalkalibacillus sp. Hm43, assembly GCF_051842935.1. Lineage (GTDB taxonomy): Bacteria > Bacillota > Bacilli > Bacillales > Fictibacillaceae > Pseudalkalibacillus. Next base: position 2,927,956 of record NZ_JBPXRR010000001.1, read on the forward strand.
AACGCGAGAATTATTTCCACACTTTGATTGAGAACCATCCAGATGGCATTTTTACATTAAATAAAGATGGGGAGTTCGACTTCATCAATTCTGTGACGAGCCTGATTGGTGGCTACGAGGAAGATGAGCTTGCGGATCATCCGTTCATGCCCCTGATTGTCCCTGAAGAAAGAGACCGTGCTGCCGACTATTTTCAGCGGTCCTTGAATGGAGAAGTTTTAGACTTTGAGACGGTCATCATGCATAAGAAAGGTCATCGACTCTACATACACGTTACGACCATTCCGATCCTCATCGAGAATGAGGTTCATATCATATACGGTATCGTGAAGGATATTACGGAACAAAAGAGAAATGAGCGTGAGGTCCATTTTCTGAAAGACCGGATTTCCTCCATGATTGAACACTCTGCGGATTCCATTGCAATCTTCGACCGAAACAATCGCTTGATCCGAGCAAACCCGGCGTTCGAGCATTTTTTCGGCTGGAAAGAAGATGAACTGATTGAGAAATCCATCCCTTACGTCCCAGAGGAAAGTAAGGACCACTATCTAGAAACGGTTCAACAGGTTCTAGAAGGGAAAAAATTCACAGGCATCGAGACGACGCGAATCAAAAAGGACGGCTCGCGATTTTATGTAAGTGTGTCCTTATCACCGCTAGAAGACGAAAACGGAAACATCATCGGATACTCCGCCATCACGAGGGATATCCATACCCAGCGGATTGCGCAGGATGAGCTCCGGAACAAGAACGAACAATACAAAATCATAACCGAGCACACGATGGACTTGATCAACGTGTTCGATCCGGATGGACAAATCAAATACTCTTCTCCCTCCCATCAATCGATTTTGGGGTATCAAAAAGGAGAATTCACTCAAACTCAATGGACCCAGCTCGTCCATCCAGAAGACCTACCAGATTTGTTGGAAGCGATTGAACAATTGAAGCAGACGAAGGAATCTTTGAAAATGGAAATTCGCTTGAGAAAAGCGGGCGGAGATTATATCATTCTAGAAAGTTATGGGACAGCGGTCGTCAATTGTCAAAGTGAACTGGATTCCATCGTGACGATCTCAAGGGACATTACAGAACGGAAGCAAACTGAGGATTTTCTCAGAAAGTCTGAAAAACTCGCAGTACTGGGGCAATTGGCAGCTGGAATCGCACATGAAATCCGAAACCCACTCACTTCCTTGAAAGGTTTCACCCATCTGCTGAAAGCGAACGCTCGGAGTGAGGAAAGCGAATACTATCAAATCATGCTTTCAGAGCTTGAAAGAATTAATACGATCGTCGGGGAATTCATGATGCTTGCGAAACCTCAGCCGAAAAATGTGAAAAAGAACGATGTAAGACGCATTCTACAGGAAGCTGCAGCACTTTTGGAAGCCCAGGCTAACTTGCACAATATCCAGTTCATCCTTGATTTTGATTCAGATTTAATTATAGATTGTGAAGCCGACCAGCTAAAGCAAGTGTTCATCAATCTGATGAAAAATGGTATGGAGGCGATGGAGGAGAAAGGCGGGTTACTCTTTATCAAAGCGGAACGGCACGAAAACATCGTTACGATTTCGTTTACCGATGAAGGATGTGGAATACCGCAGGATCAAATTCCTAGTATCGGTGAGCCGTTCTTCACTACAAAAGAAAGAGGAACCGGACTCGGCATGATGATTTGCAACAAGATTGTAGAGAATCATAATGGAACGATTGAAATCGAGAGTGAAGTTGGAGAAGGCACAACCGTGAAATTGTCTTTCCAAGTGTAAAAAAACGGGGCTGACGTTAGTCAGTCCCGTTCCTTATGTTCAGAAATCACTTGATTTCCCGCTGCCTTCAACAGCCGGTTCATGAGCGCTTCCCCTAGCCCGTCAATCGGGTACATTTCAGCTAAAATGACATCCACTTCCGTCTCATCGAATGCTCTTAGCTGATCATAAAGCCTTTGCGCTATACCTTCGACTCGGGTCGAGGTTCCCAATGTTTTCAACACATCTGTGGATAAATGCGAAGCAAGTTCGTCACTCACAAGAATTCCGACTCTCTTCCCTTCACTTCTGAATCGATCAATGACGGATTGGAAAAAGTCGTTGGAACCTTCAATTAGGAAGAGAGGCGCATCCGGTGCGTAGTGGGTGTACTTCATCCCTGGAGATTTCGGCACTTGTTCTTTTTCAAAAAGCGCATGATCCCATGAGACGTTTTCCACAACCGATTCAAGCTGAGCTTTCGTGATGCCGCCTGGCCGAAGAATCGTAACTTGGTCGTCCGTCACTTCGACGACGGTCGACTCCAACCCAACACCAGTAGTCCCTGCATCAATGATTCCTTTGATTCTACCATTCAGGTCTTTGTCCACATGGTCACCCTTTGTCGGGCTCGGTTTTCCAGACCGGTTCGCACTTGGCGCGGCAATCGGTACCCCAGCCGCTTCAATCAAGGCAAGGGCAACAGGATGGTCGGGCATCCGCACCCCTACGCTCTCAAGTCCAGCAGTCGTTCTCTCTGCAATACTTTTGTTTTTCGGTAAAATGATCGTCAAAGGACCTGGCCAGAACGCATCCATCAGTCGTTCTGCCGTATGCGACCAGGAAGAAGCCGCTTGCTTCAACTGGTCTTGATTTGCTATATGGACAATCAGTGGATTATCGCTCGGACGTCCTTTCGCTTCGAAAATCTTTTCAATCGCTTCGTTGGAGCAAGCGTTCGCCCCCAGTCCGTAAACCGTTTCTGTAGGGAACGCGATGACCTCGCCTTCCCTCATCCACATTGCAGCCTCCTGTATCGAAGGATGCTCACGTAAGTTATCCACATTTTCCACATTCCATCTCGATGTTATCAACTGTTCCATGTGGGTAAGTACTCCTTTAAAGTGTATATTATTCAGGTCTTTCCACACCTTACCCACAACTATTCCGGATTTGTGGATAGTGCTGTGGATAACTATGTGGATGGTATCAATTGTCGTTTCATTATCGCGATTTGATCCCGGTCATATTGCTTCAAATGTGGACTGTTCAACAAGTCATCCGGAACCTTATCATACGGAATTTCTGTGAATCCTAGCGCATAAAAAATCGAGGTCACTCTCGTTAACAAATACACTGTTTCAATGCCTTTGTAATCGGCAAGCCGAATGACGGCTTTCAATAATTGCAGTAATAATTCCTCTGATGAATACTCTTTATCCAATACGAGTGATCGAATGAGTCCATCGGTTCCGAATCGCTCCAGTCCTACCGTTCCAGCCATTTTCTTTTTGTCCGTTTCCAGGATGATGAATGTCTGTATGCAATTTTCAATGCCTTCACTTGAAAGACCGGCCTGTGCTACAAATTGTTTAATAGATGGGGTATCGTTCGTCTCAGCAGGTCGAAACGATAACATCTCACCCTCTCCCTTCTAGCAATTCTACTCTATTCTATGAATGGAAAGAAGAGATTATCCCACTTTATTTTTACTAGAAGGCTTTGTTGCTTTTGAAGGTCGTTGATTTCCACTACGGACAGTCGCTTTCCGCGGGCAACGCTTCAGCTTCCTCGGAAGTAAAACCGCTTCCTGCGGGATCTTCAGCCGTTGCTTTTCCCGCAGGAGTCGACTGTCCTACACTCCAATCAAAAGGACCTAGCGAAGGGAATACACGTAGACTCCTGCGGGAAAGCGAAGACGCTGAGACCCTACAGTGAGCGTACTTTGCGAGCGAGGAGGCTTAGCGCGAGCCCGCGGAAAGCGTAGTGTATTTCCGAAGCGGTAGAATATCTCGTAGTTTAAACCAACTGCCAGGGTTAAAGAGCAACAAAGTTTGCGAAAACAACCCTATTTTAAACTGCAACTCCTACCCTAATGAAATAAGGAATCTATCATTAAGCAAATAGATTCCCTAGCCCGCCAACTATTTTATCGAAAAGCTCGAAAACGAAAAATTTCACTTCCGGTTCTTCCGCCTGTTCCTGAACGGCTTCAGCAACAGCTTGCTCACTACCTTCTTGTTCCGGTTGGACAGCATCTCCGTTGTCAAAATCAAGGAAGCATAGCGGTGGGAACAATACACACCACCAATTTGCACCTGTTCCTTCTCCAATTGAAATCAACACTGCTTCATATTCCCCTGCTGGATAGACAAGATCCCCATACATTTTCGTCGGAAAAGATACATTGCCGAAATCTACAGAAAACGCTTCTTGGATCCCTTTTTGAAGTAGTGCTTGTTGGACGATCTTTTTGATAGATGGAAGCTCTTGCTTGATGATCGTTCTCGCTTCATCAATGGATTCGATCCCCAATACCCAGTTCGTGATTTGTGCATTCACTTCGTCTCGGATGGAGCGCTTCACTTCTTGATCGGCTTTCGAATCGCTGTTCGCGAGGATTCTTAATCGGATCGACTCATCCGGAATCATTTCTTGCGGTACGTCATTGAAAGAGGCATTCGCCACTTTTATTTGAGTTTCATAGAATACGACCATAATCATTAAAGATAATAAGATAAGTACGATTGTCTTGCGTTTCATCTCTCACCCACACCCTTTCTGGTAAACAGTGTGGACGGTGGATGATCTTTTTATACTCGTAATCTAGTGAAATTTTTTGCTAGGTTGAGTGAATCGCGTCGTGCCTGGGAAAGTCGCAACAAGTTCTCTCATTATCTCGTCAAAGTCCCGATTACGATCCGCTCTTTTCCGTTGATGTCCTTCAGAACTTCTGACTGAATCTTCTCTCCAAAACGTTCTTTAAGCAGTGATGCGACTGTTTCCCCTTGGTCGTAACCGACTTCGAAAGCGACAAGCGCGCGGTCCGCTACGACTTCAGGAAGCTGATCTATGATCTGCTTGTAAAAAACGTAGCCATCTTCACCGCCGACGAGCGCACGGATCGGCTCATGATCCTTCACGACTTCATCGAGCGTCGCGATGTCCGCTTCCGGAATGTACGGTGGGTTTGAAACGACGATGTCAAACCGTTCTTCTGTTGCCAGGAACGGCTGCAGCAAATCTCCTTGCACCCAACGGACATCCGCTCCAAGCGCTTCACCGTTCTTGCGGGAAACTTTTAACGACTCTTCCGCAATATCGACGCCAGTCACCTTCATGTCCGGACGCTCGAGCTTTAGCGTAACCGCAATGATCCCACTCCCTGTTCCGATATCGACGACGTTGAGTGCTTTTGATTCGGTAAAAAAGTGCTTTAAGCGTTCGAGTACAGCGAGGACAAGTTCTTCCGTCTCTGGTCTCGGGATGAGCACCTCAGGATTTACTGTGAACGGTCTACCGTAGAACTCTTCCGTCTTGGTGATGTACTGGATCGGCTCTCCATCTCCATGCTGATGAACGAATTCCGTAAACTGTTTCTGTTCCACTTCGGACAACTCGCGTTCGAAAGCAGCCAACAATTCACCACGTCTCATTCTGAGGACATGTCCGAGCAACAACTCGCCTGCGTTCGGCTCCCTATTCTTTTCTTTTAAAAAAGAAGAAGCCCAACGGAGGGCTTCAATCACATTCATCTGTTTCATTATGCTTCCGCCTGTTTCATCGCGTTTGTTTGTTCTTCCAAGATCAGCGCTTCGATGAATTCTTCCACTTTACCTTGTAGGATCTGATCCAGCTTTTGGATCGTCAGACCGATACGGTGGTCGGTCACACGGTTTTGCGGGAAGTTGTACGTACGGATCCGCTCAGAACGGTCTCCTGTTCCGACCGCAGACTTACGGTTCGCCGCGTACTCATCCATCGCTTCCTGCTGGAACTTATCATAAATACGTGCACGCAATACTTTCATCGCTTTTTCTTTGTTCTTGATCTGGGACTTTTCATCCTGACAGGAAACGACGATTCCAGTCGGTTCATGCGTTAAACGGACTGCAGACATCGTCGTGTTGACCGACTGTCCACCAGGACCACTGGATGCGAACGTGTCGACACGGATATCTTTTTCATGGATATCAATTTCAACTTCTTCCGCTTCAGGTAAAACCGCAACCGTAGCTGTGGAAGTATGGATACGTCCACCAGATTCTGTCGTCGGAACACGTTGCACACGGTGAGCTCCATTTTCATACTTCAGTTTGGAGTAAGCACCTGCACCGTTCACCATGAAGATGATTTCCTTATAGCCACCAAGCTCCGTATAACTTGCTTCGATGATTTCTGATTTCCAGCCTTGCATTTCCGCATATCGGCTGTACATTTTATAAAGGTCCGCAGCAAACAACGCCGCTTCATCTCCACCAGCTGCCCCACGAATCTCGATGATAACGTTCTTGTCATCGTTCGGGTCTTTCGGTAAAAGAAGGACTTTCAGCTGTTGAGTCAGCTCTTCATGACGGTCTTTCAGCTCGGAAAGCTCCATTTTTACCATTTCACGCATTTCAGCATCGAGCTTTTCTTCGAGCATTTGCTCTGCTCCTTCAAGCTCTTCCGTTACCTCTTTATATTCACGATAGGCTGTAACAGTTTCTTCGAGATCCGACTGTTCCTTCGAATATTCTCTCAGCTTTTTCGAATCGCTGATGACTTCCGGGTCACTCAACAATTCATTCAACTTATTGTATCGATCTTCAATCGATTGTAAACGCTCTAGCACAACGGTTCACCATCCCAATGTGTTACTTTCATTCATAAATCCGAAAAGTTGCTTAACATTAACATTATAGTATACGTCTCATAGGTCGTCAAAGTACAGTTTCAGGAAGATAGAGTGGAAATGATTTCTTCGAAATTCACTCCCTTTCCGCGGGCGAACCGCAAGCCTCCTCGCTCACAGGTTGATCACAGACCACCCGTTCGCTGTGGGGTCTTGCCTGGCTCGCTGTTCCCGCAGGAGTGTCGTGAATTTCGTGTGAAATCATATCTAAAAACTAAGCCTCGCTAGGAGGGAGATTTAGAACCTGAGATTTTTCGGTAGCAGTCTTCGCATTAAAAACGGTTCATCTTCTATGTAGTCGGGAATGGAAGTACGGGGAGCGTTCGTTATATTTTTGCGTTATGTTTGATTCGTTCGTAGTCCGTCCGGCATTGGTTCATTCGAATGGCGGAAGTCAACGAATCGATGACGACCTTCTCATCAGTAATGATACTGAAGACGTATGGTGACGTCGCAAAGTGACCGAAAAAGTGCGTACAGCCTTCAAATCGCTTGTTTTCCGGCGTCCAACTACTCGGTTGGTACGATACGATGAAGTTGCCCATCGTTTCATAAATGGGATCGAGTGGTTCCGATTTCAACCGTTTGATCAGTGCTGGTATGTTTTCAGGTTCTTGACCTCCCCAATCAGGTCCATTCGCATCGATGTATAGCATGTGTAAAAACCCCTTTCACAAAGTAAGATTCGATGAGTGGAAGGTATTCTTGAGTGTATAATGAAAGAAGATAAGAAGTGCCATACTAATAGACATCTAGTCCATATTAGAAAGGAGTCGTGATCGAGATGAAATATGTCATTATCGGTGGGGATGCTGCAGGAATGAGTGCGGCCATGCAAATCGTTCGGAACGACCCGGATGCAGAGGTCACCACCCTTGAAAAAGGAGATATCTATTCATACGGTCAATGCGGATTGCCTTACGTAATCAGCGGTCTAATTCCGGAAGCGGAAGATCTGATTGCGCGCGATGTCGAAACCTTCCGTGAAAAATACGGCATAAACGCGACGGTTTATCATGAAGTAAGAAGTGTGGATACCGAAACCAAGACGGTAAGCGGAAAAAACCTTGAAACGGATGAGGATTTTACATATGAGTACGATCGTTTGCTCGTTGCAACCGGGGTCCGACCGATTGTACCAGACTGGGATGGACGCGACCTGAACGGCATCCATACGTTGAAGACGATTCCGGATGCGAAAGCAATCATGGAAAGTCTCGACCATCAGGTGGAAAAAGTGACGGTCATCGGTGGTGGCTACATCGGGCTTGAAATGGCGGAAAGTTTCGCTGAACTCGGTAAAAAAGTAAGGCTGATCGAACGGAATGAGCAAGTTGCAAAAATTTTCGATGAAGATATGGCAAGCTATATTCATGAGGAAGCTGAAAAGCACGGGATTGAGCTGTGCTTCAGCGAACAAGTGGAAAGCTTTGAAGGAACGGATCGCGTCGAAACTGTGGTGACAGACCAGAACAAGTATGAATCTGATTTGGTGCTGATTGCGATTGGAGTTCAGCCGAATACGGACTTTTTGAAGAATACACCTGTGCATATGAATGAGAAAGGTGTCGTCATCGTTGACCCATACATGAAGACGAACGTAAAAGATGTGTATGCTGCAGGGGACTGCGCGACTCATTATCACCGTGTAAAAGAAACGAACGACCATATCCCACTGGGAACAACAGCGAACAAGCAAGGGCGAATCGCTGGGTTGAATATGATCGATCAACCGAAAGCGTTCCAGGGTATCGTCGGCACGTCTGTCATTAAATTCATGGACCTGACCCTCGGGCGGACAGGCCTTTCGGAACGTGAAGCACGAGCAATGAACCTCCCGTACGATACGATTCGAACGAAAGCGAAGGACATTGCTGGCTATTATCCAGGTGCTGAGAAATTGTATGTAAAGCTACTTTTCAACACGAAAAATCAGCGATTGCTCGGCGGCCAGTTTATCGGAAAAAACGGCGTAGATAAACGTGTAGATGTGATGGCGATGGCTCTGTTCCATAAAATGAGTCTGCATGACTTGGAGGATCTCGATTTGAGCTACGCACCGCCGTACAATGGTGTGTGGGATCCAATCCAACAAGCAGCAAGAAGAGCGAAAAAATAAAGAAATACTTTTTAGAAGAGGGGCTGACCACATGCTGTGGTCGGCCCCTTATTTACGCTTATTTATTGTCTAAGCGAACATGGATCCGATACCTTGGAACAGATAGTTGGACGGCGTCTTCAATTTCATTGCGCATGTCTTTCATCTGTTTTTTCGTGAAGTCCTTTGGAACATTCACATGAATATAGGCACGGTTTCCATTGATGGTCACGAACTGCGCTCTTCTACCCGTCGCATCCACTACAGCTTCACGAATCTTATCCTGATCATCACTGATCGTGAATCGCTTCGAATTGAGGTTTCGATAGCTGTTCGGGTTTTGATTCGCTTCATAGATGTAGCTTCGGTTCGGTTTCCGATTCGTCAAATGGTGGTTGACGATGCCGTGACCTACGAGAGGATTTTTGTCTTCTTTCGTTTCAAATGCAGAAGGCTCCCGCTCGGCAATCTCCTCGGTCGTTGGAGGTCGCATTGGTGAACAAGCAGTCATGAGCACAATTGCACTTAGAAATGCTGCTGTTTTCAAAATATACACCCCCGTATGCTTAGGATAACCACATACGAGATAGACTCCCATGACAGATTTTGGAGATGAAAAGTGATTTCAGTGCCAGGTACCGAAAAGGAAGTAAACGGTACCAAGGCTTCTCATTCGGTACCTGGCACCGTAGGGCTTTGTAATTAAAAAAGGAACCGCTCGATTTGCGGTTCCCCTTCGGCTATATGATTTAGAACGTTTGTGGTTGTTCTTTTGTTGTCATTTTGGGATGTTCGGGTACTTCATGGCAGTGCCTGCATCGAGGCTCGTACGATTCCGATGCGCCTACAAGGATGATCGGATCGTTATAGGATGCCGGTTTACCATCGATCAACCGTTGAGTACGACTTGCTGGGCTTCCGCAAACGAGGCACACTGCATGAAGCTTGGTCACACTTTCAGCCAACGCCATCAATTCAGGAACGACGCCGAACGGTTCTCCTCGGAAATCCTGGTCTAATCCTGCAACGATGACTCGCTTTCCACTGTTCGCGAGTTGTTGGATGACTTCTACGACTTCATCGTCAAAAAATTGCACTTCATCAATTGCAACGACTTCTGTATCAAAAGAAACGATATTTGAAATTTCCGTTGAATCCTTCACCGGTAGCGCCAAGACAGCAGTTCCGTTATGGGACACAACTTCCTCTTTACTGTACCGATCATCGAGTAATGGCTTGAAGACTTGTACCTTCTGCTTTCCGAACGTGGCACGGCGAACACGTCGAATCAACTCCTCTGATTTTCCCGAAAACATGCTGCCACAGATCAGCTCGACCCAACCATCTTTTTTCATTACGTACATGTCCGTATCTCCCTTCGCCACTCTAAATAAAACTGTTTTCATACCTTACGTATCCGATTTTTTCTCTATATGTATTCTTTGTCTATTGTAACAAAACATAAGTATAGGATTGGATGTTTTTTAGACGCTTTTCCGTTTAACAGAGTAAACTTGAGAAAAACGACAAATTTCCGTGAAAAAAGCAGATAATTCATTTCATCATCTGCTAACCCTTGCATTCCATGAGCTTTTAAGAAGTAAAAAACAGGCAAGAGGGCGATCCCCTGCCTGTTTTAAAAAATACCTTATTACTTAAGGTTGTATTTTTTCTTAAAGCGATCAACACGTCCACCAGCGTCAGCAAACTTCTGACGACCTGTGTAGAACGGATGACATTCAGAACAAATTTCAACGCGAATATCTTCTTTTACAGAACCTGTTTCAAATTCATTTCCACAAGCGCAAGATACTTTCGCTTTTTTGTAATCTGGATGGATTGCTTGTTTCATCCTATTCATCTCCTTCTGCCCTGAACCCTTAAGGAACAGAGTTATTTGCACACATGACGTAGTATATCAGGATTTCTTACAGATTTCAACAACCTATTTAACGGTCATCTTTTTCGATTGTCCACCGGAACGTTCTTTCTCGAACATATGGAAAAACTCTTCATTCGTCTTCGTTTTCTTGATCCGTCTCATGAAATGCTCAATGAAATCATACGAATCATCCATCGTCTTACGGATTGCCCATAAGTGCTCAAGATGCTCTTTTGCAATCAACATTTCTTCTTTTCTCGTTCCAGATCGACGAATATCGATCGCAGGGAAAATACGACGTTCTGCAAGCTTGCGGTCGAGGTGAAGTTCCATGTTACCCGTACCTTTGAACTCTTCATAAATGACGTCATCCATACGGGAGCCTGTTTCGACAAGAGCTGTCGCTAAAATCGTCAAGCTTCCACCGTCTTCAATGTTACGCGCAGCCCCGAAGAAACGCTTCGGCTTATGGAAGGCAGCTGGATCGATACCACCCGAGAGTGTTCGTCCACTCGGTGGGATGACAAGATTGTAAGCTCGCGCCAAACGAGTGATACTATCCATCAAGATGACAACATCTTTCTTGTGCTCGACGAGACGCATTGCACGCTCAAGTACAAGCTCAGCTACTTTGATATGGTTTTCAGGGACTTCGTCGAACGTCGAGCTGACCACATCACCTTCTACAGAACGCTCGATGTCGGTTACTTCCTCAGGTCGCTCATCAATCAACAGGACGATGAGCTCTGTGTCAGGATTGTTCGTTGTCACACTGTGAGCGATCTCTTTTAAAAGAGTTGTCTTACCCGCTTTTGGAGGTGCGACAATGAGACCACGCTGACCGAAACCGACGGGTGAAATCATATCCATGATTCTTGTCGACACATTCTGTGCGGATGTTTCAAGCGTCATCTTTTGCTCTGGATATAACGGAGTCAAAGCCGGGAAGTGGACACGTTCTTTTGCTGTATCCGGATCTTCGCCGTTTACTGCCGCTACATGCAGCAAACCGTAATAACGTTCATTTTCCTTTGGAGGACGAACTTTACCAGATACCTTGTCCCCATTTCGCAAATCAAAACGACGGATTTGGGAAGCGGAAATGTAGATATCTTCTGAGCTCGGAGAATAATTGATCGGACGTAAAAAGCCGAACCCTTCCGTAGGAATGATTTCTAAGATTCCTTCCATGAAAGAAAGATCTTCTTTTTCAGCCTGTGCCTTTAGGATCGCGAAGATCAATTCTCTTTTCGTCAGCTTGCTGTAGTATGAAATTTTCAGTTCTTTGGCTCTCTCATAGAGATCCTTGAGTTTCATATTTTCTAATTGTGATAAGTTAAAGGACATAGTACACCACTTTTCATGCATATTTAAATAAGTTCATATATAACTTTCAGCTCTTCAAATGTGTTCTTCAAGAATGGAACGTTGTTTTAGGGACATACCATGGAAGGAATGAAACGTTTATTAAGAAGTGTATTGTAAAAGAAGTTTATAGAATGAAGCAATAAACATAGTTATTCTTATTTTACCCAAAAATAGCATCAATAATCAAGAAATCACAATGCCGTTTTTCTCAAAACAGCATTGTGGCAACCTTTTGACGTTGATTTCTTCGAAATTTACTCCATCTCTTTCGTTGCTTCCGCAAAACTTTGTTGCTCTTGAATGTCGTTGATTTCCGCTCCAGGATGCTCGCTTTCCGCGGGGCGTGCGGTGAGCCCATTCGTCGCTTTGCGATCTAAGGAGTCTCCTTTCAAGGAAGCCATTTGTGCTCCTGCGTCTACAAGAAAGTCCTGTCGATGCAAGCTTCCTCGTCGCATGCCTTGCGAGCAGATTATTCAGGTAGTAGGCACGCTGGAGTCTCGCACCTTGCTCTCCAATCAACTTGCACAAGTTGATATTAAAATACCTTAAAAGCAACAATCTTTTAGAATAGAGCAATTTCTTTTGAAATCAACTGTAATTTATAAAGAAATAATTATGGCTTGATTACTAGATTTGGTTTCTTTTTCAGGCTGTGTTTTCCGTCGATGAATCGGACGGTTCCAGATTTCGCTCTCATTACGACGGATTGCGTTGTACCTGATGCGCCTTTGAACCGGACACCTTTCAACAACTCTCCATCTGTTACCCCTGTCGCAGCAAAGATGGCGTCATCACCCTTCACGATATCGTCCATCATCAGGACACGGTGAATGTCATCGATCCCCATCTCCTTGCAACGCGCTAATTCCTCATCATTTTGTGGTAAAAGCTTTCCTTGAAGCTCTCCACCGAGGCATTTCAAAGCAACCGCTGCGATGACGCCTTCAGGGGCTCCACCGCTTCCAAGGAGGATATCCACGCCTGTATCGTCAAATGCTGTATTGATAGCAGCTGCTACATCTCCATCCTGGATGAGCTTGATTCTAGCGCCCGCTTCTCGTACTTCATCAATGATTTTCTGATGACGTTCACGATTCAAAATAATCGCTACGACATCTTCAATATCCTTGTTCTTCGCGCGTGCCACCGCTTTCAAATTATCGGTGACTGATGCATTGATATCGATCATCCCTACCGCTTCAGGACCGACTGCAATCTTGTCCATATACATGTCTGGTGCATGAAGAAGATTGCCATGATCCGCAATGGCAAGAACGGCAAGTGCATTCCAAGTACCGTTCGCTACAATATTCGTACCTTCGAGAGGATCGACAGCTACATCAACTCGTGGACCGAAACCTGTTCCGAGCTTTTCTCCGATATAAAGCATCGGTGCCTCGTCCATTTCTCCCTCTCCAATTACGACAGTTCCTTTCATCGGAACGGTATCGAAAACATCACGCATTGCAGAAGTTGCGGCATCATCCGCTTCTTCCTTACGACCTCGGCCCATCCAACGTGCAGATGCCAAAGCAGCTGCCTCCGTCACACGGACTAGCTCCATGGATAAACTTCTCTCCATACCTTCTCCCCCTACAAAAACTTATTTAAAACAACACATCAATCTTAGACAAACTGAGTTTGTCTAAGACTGGTTAACTTCATTCAACTCTTCCACATCAAAATTCTCGCGCCAAACTTTTGCTCCTAACCCTTGCAGTTTATTGACGAGATTTTCATAGCCACGATCGATGTGTTCGATATTCGAGATTTCCGTAATGCCTTTTGCCATCAGACCGGCAACGACGAGTGAAGCACCCGCTCTCAGGTCTGTCGCCTTCACTTTTGCTCCTTCTAACGGAGTCGGGCCATTGATGATCGCAGAGCGGCCTTCTACTTTTACATTCGCACCCATACGTCTCAGTTCGTCGATATGCTTGAAACGTGAACTGTAGATCGTATCGGTCACGATGCTTGTACCTTCAGTGCTCGTCAGAAGAGCTGTGAAAGGCTGTTGCAAGTCCGTTGCAAATCCAGGGTATACAAGTGTTTTCACATCTACCCCGTTAAGCTCACGATCTCTTTTGACGAAAACGGAATCGTCGGACTCTTCAATATGAATCCCCATTTCACGGAGCTTCGCAATCAACGACTCCAAGTGAAGTGGGATGACGTTGTCAATTGTGACACCATTCCCCATAGCTGCTGCCAAAATCATGTACGTTCCAGCTTCTATACGATCTGGAATAATAGAATGACGACAGCCGTGTAAAGAATCGACGCCATCAATACGTATAACATCCGTACCTGCTCCTTTGATCTTCGCGCCCATGCTGGATAGCAATGTGGCTACATCAATGATTTCAGGTTCTTTCGCAGCGTTTTCAATGATCGTACGTCCTTTCGCACGAACCGCTGCCAACATGATGTTGATGGTTGCACCTACACTTACGACGTCGAGGTAGATTCTTGCGCCGACAAGTTCGTCTGCACGCAAATAAATCGCACCTTGTTCGTTCGTGACAGTCGCACCAAGTGCTTGGAAACCTTTTATATGTTGATCGATCGGCCGAGGACCAAGATTACAACCGCCCGGAAGACCGATAACTGCTTTTTTGAAACGACCGAGCATCGCACCCATCAAGTAATAGGACGCTCTCAACTTTTTCACTTTCCCATTCGGAAGTGGCATAGAGATCATTTTTTCCGGATTAACGGTGAGTGAGTTGTTCTCCAGGCTCGCTTCCCCACCGATATCTTCAAGCAAATCACGTAAAATACCTACATCCGAGATGTTTGGGAGATGGTCGATCGTCACGGTCGAATCAGCCAAAATCGCAGCAGGAATCAGCGCAACCGCACTGTTCTTCGCACCACTGATTTGAACCGTACCTTCTAAGGGATGTCCTCCCTCGATCATTAATTTCTCCATTGCTTTCTCCCTTCTTCGTATACAAATTCAAGAAGTCAAAACTCGTCTAACGTTATTGTAAGCAAAAATGGATAAATCATCCATTATTTTCCTGAGTTCTTTTAACCTTTTTGACTATTATTCCAGTCAGCCAGGAATTTTTCAATGCCCTGGTCTGTTAAAGGGTGACTCATGAGTTGGTTCAGTACTTTCGCTGGAATCGTCGCAATATCCGCACCACGAAGTGCTGCTTCTGTTACATGGATCGGATGACGGATAGATGCCGCAATGATCTCTGTTTCGATTCCGTGGACATTGAAAATCTCCGCAATTTCAGAAATCAACGGTAATCCATCCTGACCAATATCATCGAGTCTTCCTAGGAAAGGTGATACATATGTAGCACCTGCACGCGCTGCCAATAGCGCTTGGTTTGCCGAGAAGATCAACGTTACATTCGTTTTGATTCCTAATTCAGTAAAAGTCTTTACAGCTTTCAGTCCGTCCTTTGTCATAGGGACTTTAACGGTGATGTTAGGAGCGATGGCTGCAAGCTCTTTCCCTTCTTCCACCATTTCTTCATACTTCAAGCCAATGACTTCGGCACTAACAGATTCGGAAACGAATGAAGTGATTTCACGCAACCGATCATGGAAATCGACACCTTCTTTTGCAACCAATGAAGGGTTTGTCGTGACGCCTCCTAAAATTCCAAGCTCATGAGCTTCACGAATTTCGTCTACGTTCGCTGAATCAATAAAGAATTTCATGTGCAGTTTCACTCCTTATGTTTATAAAACGTTCGTTTGTATTTGTATATATTAGTGGGTTTTGACTTTGTAGTAGGGAGGGGAAATGACAACTTTGCTGAAAGTTATCCTGGCTTAATGGATAAGTGGAAAGGAAACCGAGTCTCGGTTTCCTTTACCAACTTGTATCAAATTAGACTTATGCTTGGTTTGAAGAACCGAATTCACGCATCTTGCCTTTGACTGTTTCCTTGATCGCTTCACGTGCAGGTCCCATGTATTTACGAGGATCATACAACTCAGGCTTCTCAGCAAGTACTTCACGAACAGCTTTTGATGCTGAAATTTGGCTTTCAGTGTTGACGTTGATTTTCGCGTGACCATAAGAGATCGCTTTTTTGACATCCTTTGTCGGAATTCCTGTACCACCATGAAGGACAAGCGGTACACCAGTCAATTCACTGATTTCTTTCATACGGTCGAACCCAAGGTTAGGCTCTCCTTTATATGGTCCGTGTACAGAACCTAGTGCTGGAGCGAAGCAGTCAACACCTGTTTCACGGATCAATTGATCGCACTCGGATGGAATCGCGTATGCTGCTTCTGCATCATCAACAATCACATCGTCTTCTTGTCCGCCGATACGTCCAAGTTCCGCTTCTACAGAAACTCCGACAGCATGTGCAACCTCTACCACTTTCTTCGTTAGAGCGATGTTCTCTTCAAGTGGGTAGTGGGATCCATCAATCATAACGGAAGTGAATCCAGCGTTGATTGCTTGGACACATTTTTCGAAACTAGAGCCGTGGTCAAGGTGAATGGCAACCGGTACTGTCACATTGTATTCTTCCATTAGTGATTCAACCAGGTTGACGACTGTTTTGAAGCCACCCATATAACGAGCTGCACCTTCAGATACTCCACAAATTAATGGAGATTTCTCTTCTTCAGCAGCTTGAAGAATCGCTTGAGTGAACTCAAGGTTATTCAAGTTATATTGACCAACTGCGTATCCTTCCGCCTTGGCTTTTTCGAGCATTTCCTTCATTGAAACTAAAGGCATTGACATTTTCCTCCTTGTGGGTAATTGACCCTTATTTATTCATGCTTACAGAGGGTGATTGCGAATCGATCGCCAATCAACCCCTGACAAGATTAACTTGGATTCATAAAAACAATTATAGCATATCAATTTTGACCGGAATCCGCAATCCGTACGAAAAAAGGTTGATCCAAATTCCCCAAGGTACAGCTCCTTTCCGATAATCGTAATGGAGCGGTTCTAAGGTTTTGAATCAACCCTATTCTGTGCGTTGTGTACAACAATTATGAGCGTATTGGTAGATTTTTCTTCACGACTTCCCGTATTTCATCGATATCAAAAGGTTTTGCAAAGTGAGTGATCGCACCCAACTCCATGGCTTCATGGATCATATCCAGCTCACCATAAGCAGTCATGATGATGACGCCGACATCTTTATCCACTTTTTTGACTCTGCGTAAAATCTCTAGCCCATCCATACCCGGGATTTTCATATCGAGAATCAGTAAATCTGGCTTTTCATTTTTTACAATGGATAATGCCTGGACTCCGTTTGCAGCTTGAAAGGTTTGATAGCCTTCCTTTTTGAAGATTTCATTCAACAAAATACGGATTCCATATTGGTCATCGACGATTAGAATTTTCCCTTTCATACCTATATCACACCCTAGCTTCCTTGTTGTTGTAATGCCCTTCTATATGATCTCTTTACATAATTCGCTGAATTTCTTCATTCTCCTTCTATATCGTCAAAATCTACCATTTGAATTCGGATTTTATGATTTTCAGTCGACACGTTATACTATTTGGGAGGTGATCGACATGTTGAAAATATTCACAACCCAATTATTCGGGGTGTTTCGTAATATACAAGAAACCGAAGAGGATCGAATTGAAGACTGCGCCCGTCTTCTAGCCCAATCCGTCATTGGTGATGGAACCATCTATGTAAAAGGTTTCGATGAACTCGAAGCCATTGCTACGGTCATCGTCAATAGTGAGGAAAGAATTCCTTCTGTTTCACCTTATCGGAACGATGTTGAGCTCAAGCCAGAAGACTGTTTGCTGGTATTTTCAAACAAAGCAAATGATGATCGAAGCTTGAAGGTACTTGAGGTTGCCCGTTCCGTTGGTGCTTCCACTGTATCCGTTGGTGCTGTCGAAAGCGGACAAGAAACGGCTATTGATGAATTTCACATTGATACGAAACTACTGAAAGGTCTGGTACCAGACGATGAAGGCCGCCGAGTTGGTTACCCGACTTTCATGTGCGCCCTTTATGCTTACTATGCACTTTATTTTACCGTCTCAGAAATGCTCGAAGAATATGATATTGAAGATTAAATTAGTCTTCATTCTACAGAAAAAGTTTAATTCTGTTAAATTTTTTATATTTTTTTAATATTTTAGCAGGTAAATTGTAAAAAGATGGAGAATCATTAGATTAAAGCGTGACAAAAGTCACCTTTTTCCGCAAATCCTCTACAGCCCATCTACAATATATCCCCCAAAACATTTCAGAGTCTACCTTCTCTCCCCTCAATCTCTGGACCCATATGCAGAAACTGACCCGATTTGATACTTCAAAATGGCTGTAGCAGGAGCCACGTACATAGTGGAACGCGAGACCTTTTCAGGCTATGTTCATTCCGGAACCAGCGACGGAATGTTCATAGCCTGTTTGGGTTTTTTGGATATTTAATGTTGTCTCTAATATATCTCCCTCCGATTTGTGCTTGATTATACTTCTTGAATCCACTCTTGAGTCTTAATGGATCCAGTTACTTATTGATAATTGATGAAGAATGACTAATTTATAAATCTAACGGACATTGAGGACCTTATTTCTATACATTATTCACTTTTACTAAACCTAACGGACATATGGTACCTTATTTGGGCCAAAATCATTAAAAACCATATACTTTTTAAAGAATAGCGTCTCTGATGTCCGTTTGCACCCCGAAATGAGCTTTTTTGTCACAAATAACGGATCTCCTGTCCGTACAACAAAAAATCACACCTAAATTCACAGCCCTCCAATAATTATTTCAGCCCTTGTAAAATGGTATGTGAATTCATATGTTATTTAGGCACAAAAGATTAGGGAATGGCTGATATAACAATAAAAAACGCACTGTGAATTTCATTGTGAAATCCAGTGCGTTTCTCTTTGTTATTAACTTGTTTGCACCTCTGAAGTGAACCCGTTAGCTTTTCGTCGATCGGTTTCTATAATGAATTATTTTTTCAGGTTTGTTGCTGCATTTACGAAGTCACGGAAGAGTGGTTGTGGTCTTGTCGGGCGTGACTTGAATTCCGGGTGGAATTGAGATGCGACGAACCAAGGGTGATCCTTCAATTCGATGATCTCGACAAGTCTTCCGTCCGGACTTGTCCCAGAGAAAATGAACCCAGCGTTCTCCATCTCTTCGCGGAACTCATTGTTGAACTCATAACGGTGGCGATGGCGTTCATATACAACTTCGTCACCATAAGCTGCAAAAGCATTTGTATCTTCTTGCAACTTACAAGGATAGATCCCAAGTCGGAGTGTACCTCCAAGGTCTTCTACATCCTTTTGCTCTGGTAGTAGGTCGATGACAGGATGTGTCGTCGCAGGGTTGATTTCTGCAGAGTGCGCATCCTCATATCCGAGTACGTGACGAGCAAATTCAACGGAAGCCAATTGCATTCCAAGACAGATACCAAGCATCGGCACTTTATTTTCACGTGCATAACGAATAGCAGAAATTTTACCTTCAATACCACGATCTCCAAATCCACCAGGAATCAAGATCCCGTCTGCATCGCCTAGCATTTCTTCTACATTTTCAGCTGTAACCTCTTCAGAGTTCACCCAGTCGATTTCGATGTCAGCATCAAATTCATAACCTGCGTGACGTAAGGATTCGACAACTGAAATATACGCATCTGGTAATGCGACGTATTTTCCGACTAATGCAATTTTCGTCTTGTTTTTCAAATTCGTAACTCGGTTGACGAGCTCTTTCCACTCCGTCATGTCCGCTTCCTGACAATTAAGCTTCAAGTGCTTGCAGACGATTTGATCCATGTTCTGTTTTTGTAGAGATAGGGGAACTTCGTATAACGTCTCTGCGTCCATCGCTTCAATCACTGAATCCGGGTGGATGTCACAGAACAAGGCAATTTTGTCCTTCATTTCTTGCGGTAACGGCATTTCATTACGAACGACGATGATGTTCGGCTGAATTCCGAGTGAACGCAGTTCTTTTACACTGTGCTGAGTCGGCTTCGTTTTCATTTCGCCTGCAGCCTTGATGTATGGAACGAGCGTACAATGGATGTACATTACGTTCTCGACACCGATGTCGCTCTTGATCTGACGGATTGCTTCGAGATATGGAAGACTTTCAATATCCCCTACTGTACCGCCGATTTCTGTAATGACGACTTCCGCGTTTGTTTCCCGTCCTGCACGGAAAACGCGCTCTTTGATTTCATTCGTGATGTGCGGAATGACCTGTACCGTTCCACCAAGATAGTCTCCACGACGTTCTTTTTTCAATACAGTGGAATAGATCTTTCCTGTCGTAACGTTGCTGTATTTGTTCAGGTTGATGTCGATGAAACGCTCATAGTGCCCTAAGTCAAGGTCAGTTTCTGCGCCATCATCTGTTACGAATACTTCACCGTGTTGGTAAGGACTCATTGTACCTGGATCCACGTTGATATATGGATCGAACTTTTGAATCGTGACCTTTACACCTCTATTTTTTAAAAGACGGCCGAGTGATGCCGCTGTTATTCCTTTTCCTAAGGAAGATACTACTCCACCAGTTACGAAGATATACTTTTTTGTCACGTTGGTTCCCCCTTGAGTTCCGTAATTTTAATTTTATCCTCTTAACAGTATGCCGAAATAAACAGGTATTAATAGAAGGGGCAAAATAAATATAAAAAAAACAAAAGCGACACCTGTCCCTCACGGGGGGCGCTTTTGTTTTTGGGTTCATATATATTCGATTTCAATTCATTTTAAGACTATAAGTAAAGCCCAAAAATGATTCTATCTACTTTCCTTGTAAATGTCAAGGTCTATTATCGGTCTTCTTCGTCGTCTTCCGATTCTTCGCTATCGTAGTTATCGTCTTCGGAATCTTCGTCATCGTCGGAAAGGTCGCCTTCTTCTTCGTCGAAGTCTACGTATTCCTCATCTTCCTCGTCGACATCATCTTCATCATCGGCGTCGAAGTCGTCTTCAAGATCGTCTTCGAAATCTTCATCCAGCTCATCCTCGAAATCTTCGAAATCCTCATCGAGGTCATCCTCATAAGCTGCTTTCGCTTTTTTACCTTTTTTCTTCTTAGGTTTGATTGTCGTTGCTAGCTCTTCATCGCTGCTTTCAACTGGGTACCAAACCTTAAGACCCCATTGGTTGTCTCCGACACAAACGAAACGGCCGTCAATGTTGATGTCTGTGTAAAATTGAGCGACACGCTTTTTTTGTTCCTGTGGTTCCATATCACGCACACTGGACACTTGTTCCATCAGTTGTGTGAACGGTGTCGGTTTCTTGTTGTCTTTTAAAATATGATATGCGATTTCTAGCATTGAAACTTCTTTCAATTCTTCCTTAGAGTACATATCGAGCATCTAAAGGCACGTCCTTTCTACTTATGGATCGATATCGTGAACCAGCCAACTTCAGGCTGTTCTATACATAAAGCGATGGAAGCAGAACAATGTCTACGTATCCATAGCCATAGCTAACGTAATCATACCATCCATTATAAACAATTTCTCTAAAGATATGCTATAGCTGTGCATAAATTTTTCAAATAAATCTCCTAGAAAGAAATAATAGATTCTGTATGGTTCTCATATGTTGGTCTTGTTGTTAGTTGTTGCTTTTAAGCCCTTTTTAAAAATCACCTTGTGTAAGTTGATTGTAGAGCAAGGTGCGAGACTCCGACGGGATCAGCGGGACAGGTGAGACCATTCAATGTCGCGAAGTGACGAGTGGGCTCACCGCACGCCCCGCGGAAAGCGAGCATCCTGGAGCGGAAATCAACAACTTTTAAAGAAAACTTGGCGAGACCAAGCTTATGAGGTCGAGCCTTAGTTGCCCTTATACTGAAGAAAGTATTTCATACTTTCTTCAAGTGCAAGAGCAACAAAGTTTACGAAAACAACCTCAAAAAAGAAAGGCTGACGTTTGTCAGCCCTCTCTATGATTCTATTACATGTTACGTCGGTATTTTCCGCCTACTTCATACAGCGCTCGGGTGATTTGACCGAGGCTTGCATGTCGGACTGTCGTCATCAACTCATCAAACAAGTTGCCACCCGACAATGCCGTTTGCTTCAGGCGGTGTAACGCTTCAGCAGTCGTATCTTCGTGCTGCTTCTGGAACTCACGCAAGTGCGTGATTTGTTGTTCCTTCTCTTCTTTCGTCGCACGAGCGAGCTGCATGTTGAAGTCCTCTTCAGAAGGAGGATTCGGGTTCAAGTACGTGTTCACTCCGATGATCGGCAGTGAACCGTCATGTTTCTTCATTTCGTAATACATCGATTCTTCTTGTATCTTACCGCGCTGGTATTGTGTTTCCATCGCGCCAAGCACGCCACCGCGCGTATTGATGCGTTCGAATTCTCTCAAAACAGCTTCCTCAACTAGGTCAGTCAACTCTTCAATGATGAAGGAGCCTTGTAAGGAGTTTTCGTTTTTCGCTAATCCAAGCTCTTTTGTAATGATCATCTGAATTGCCATTGCACGGCGTACAGATTCTTCCGTCGGTGTCGTAATCGCTTCATCATAAGAGTTCGTGTGAAGCGAGTTACAGTTATCGTAAATTGCCATGAGCGCCTGCAAGGTCGTACGGATATCGTTGAAGTCGATTTCCTGAGCGTGCAAGGAACGACCTGACGTTTGGATATGATACTTCAGCTTCTGGCTTCGCTCATTGCCTTTGTATTTGTTTTTCATGACTGTTGCCCAAATTCGACGTGCAACACGGCCGATGACCGTATATTCCGGATCAAGACCGTTACTGAAGAAGAACGACAAGTTCGGTGCGAACGTATCGATATCCATGCCACGGCTGAGGTAGTACTCGACATATGTGAAACCATTCGCGAGCGTCAACGCGAGTTGCGTAATCGGGTTCGCGCCAGCTTCAGCGATATGATAACCGGAAATGGACACAGAATAATAGTTTCGGACTTTGTTGTCGATGAAATACTCCTGGATGTCACCCATCAGGCGCAATGCGAACTCAGTCGAGAAGATACAAGTGTTTTGTCCTTGGTCTTCTTTCAGGATGTCCGCTTGGACTGTACCACGCACGACAGACAACGTCTTCGCCTTGATTTCTGCAGTTTCCTCTTCATTCGGCTTGCGTCCATTTTCTTCTTCAAAACGAGCAAGCTGTTGATCGACCGCAGTATTCATATACATCGCCAGGATGATCGGTGCTGGACCGTTGATCGTCATGGAGACAGAAGTCGTCGGTGACGTCAGGTCGAAGCCAGCATACAGCTTTTTCATATCTTCGAGCGTACAGATGCTGACGCCGCTCTCCCCAACTTTTCCATAAATGTCCGGACGGTGGTCAGGGTCTTCGCCATATAGAGTGACCGAATCGAACGCCGTCGATAGACGTTTCGCATCGTCATCTTTCGATAGATAATGGAAACGGCGGTTTGTTCGCTCTGGTGTCCCTTCACCCGCAAATTGACGCTTCGGATCTTCGCCTTTTCGTTTGAACGGGAATACGCCTGCTGTGAATGGATAACGTCCTGGAACGTTTTCGAGCATCGACCAGCGGACGATTTCGCCCCAATCCTTGAACTTCGGTAAAGCGACTTTCGGAATATCAAGACCCGATAGGCTTCGTGTCTTCAGTTCGGTCACTATTTCCTTGTCGCGGATCTTCGTGACGAATTCATCCTTGCTGTATTGTTCCTTCAACGAATCCCATCCGTCTAAAATTTCTTTCACCTCAGGATGGACTTTCTTTTCGTAGTTGTTTTTCACATCATTCAATGTGCGGATTGTCACGTCACCGTTTTCGTTCGTTTCTTCGATCGCTTCAAGAGTACCCTCGATTTGGAACAGTTTGCGAGCGGTTTCAGATTGCTCAGAAACGAACTCCTTGTAACCACGGACCGTTTGGACGATTTCATTCAGATATCCGACACGGTCAGGAGGGATGATCATATTCTGCTTTTCGACTTTCCCTTCACTGCTAAAAGATGTCGTCCAATCGAGGCCGAACTTTTCATTCAACACACCAACGAGTGCATTGAACAGGATGTTCGTACCCTCGTCGTTGAACTGGCTTGCGATCGTGCCATAGACAGGCATCTTATCAAGGTCTTGATCAAACAGCATACGGCTGCGTTGATACGTTTTGCGCACTTCACGAAGTGCATCCTCTGAACCTTTTCGGTCGAATTTGTTGATCGCAATCAAATCGGCAAAATCGATCATATCGATTTTTTCCAATTGAGAAGGCGCTCCGAATTCACTTGTCATGACGTACATGGATACATCTGAGACTTCGACGATTTCCGCATTTCCTTGCCCGATACCGCTCGTTTCGACGATGATCAAATCATAGCCGGCTGCTTTCACGACAGACAGCGCATCGGTAATCGCTTCGGAAAGCTCCGTTTTCGAACCACGGGTTGCGAGACTTCGCATGTACACACGCGGAGAATGGATCGCGTTCATACGGATCCGGTCTCCGAGCAATGCGCCACCTGTTTTCTGTTTCGTCGGATCGACCGAGATGATCGCGATCGTTTTATCCTCAAATTCGTTCAAATAACGACGGACGAGCTCATCGGTCAAGGAGCTCTTACCCGCTCCACCTGTACCAGTGATTCCGAGGACAGGTACTTTGTTCTGCATCTCTTTCATTTGTGTGATCGCTTTTTCAGCTGTAGCAGCCATCTCTTCCGCTTTCACTTTTCCAAAGTTCTCAGCAACGGTAATGAGACGTGCCACGGCTTTCGGGTCACGATTAGGAAGAAGATCCAGTTCATCATTCAGTTGAGTGAACGTCGGGAAGTCACACTCTTTGACCATCTGGTTGATCATGCCTTGTAAGCCAAGCGTTCGACCGTCTTCCGGTGAAAAGATGCGCGCAACACCGTACTCGTGCAATTCCTTGATTTCCTTCGGGATGATGACGCCGCCACCTCCGCCATAAACGCGGATATGAGAAGCTCCGTATTCTTTCAACAAGTCGACCATGTATTTAAAATACTCGACGTGTCCACCTTGATAGGAAGAGATTGCAATTCCTTGAACATCCTCCTGGATCGCCGCTTGCACGACTTCATCAACTGAGCGGTTATGTCCTAAGTGAATGACTTCTGCACCGCTCGCCTGGATGATTCTTCTCATAATGTTGATGGACGCATCATGCCCATCGAATAAGCTTGCTGCCGTTACGAAACGTACATGATTTTTCGGCTTATAAATTTCCGTTTCCATGTGAGGCTTGCTCCTTTCTTTTTTAACTATTTATGTTTTAAAGAGTACTTTGTTGGTGAGATCAACTACACCTGACTCGCCGCTTGATCCTTCCCAATCCCTTCCACCAGCAATTGGATCTGGAACTGCGTGTAGCTCTCCAATGTATGTTCCCTCTGCAACACCCAGCGTCTGAACGTCCACATCTGCCCTTGCAGCATGATGTTATGGGCGAGCAGATTCACTTCTTTTTCCGATAAAGACAGATTTCCAGCATCTACAGAGCGCTGGATCAATTTTTCAAACATGCCCGTCATTTCGATTTCTTTCCTAAGTACATATGGAAGCGCTTCATCTGAAAGCGACTTCGCTTCCTGATACATGACAAGCACTTCGTCCTGCATTTCATCCATTACTTTAAAATACGCGGCAATCGCTTCTTTGAGCCTGTTAATGCCTGGCTGATCCATGACAATCTCACTTTGAAGCCTCGAACGTACCTCATCATAGATCGAGTCACAGACCAGATATAATACGTCTTCCTTCGTACGGATATATTCATAAAGCGTACCGATGCTGAATCCTGCTGCTTTTGCGATTTCTCTTGTGGTCGTCCGGTGGAATCCTTTATCTTTGAAAAGGCTCACCGCCGCTTTGACCATTTCTTCTCTACGCTTTTGAATGAGCTTTTCATCTTTTACAAGTGAAGGTACTTTTTTCTTCCCCAACCTCATCCCTCTTTCGTAGTTGTATCTTCTCGTTCAACGTCTGCTGGATCGTCGATGAACTCCCTCAAAATCTGTGATGCAGCAGTGTACGGGTCGATTTCTCTGCGTTCAATCTGGTCTCTCCAGCTCCCGTTCTGGTGATCTTTTTGCAGTCGTTTCATCAGTTCATAATGGACGACCTCCAGAACTTCCTCTTGTAAAATCCGTGTTTTCTTCCGTTCGCCTTCTCCACTCTCTTTTAAAAAGTCGGCGTGTTTTTGTACCAGCGTCCAAAGGCTCTCCAATCCTTTATTCTCGGTGGAAATCGTCTGAGCGATCGGCGGGCGCCAAGCGGCGTCGTGTTTTACGAGGTCAAGCATTCCCTCGATTTCTGTCATCAGCTTCGACACCCCTGGTAAGTCCGCTTTATTGATGATGAACAAGTCTGCAATTTCCATGATTCCCGCCTTGAACACCTGTACGACGTCCCCGCTTCCCGGATTCAAGACGACCGCGGTCGTATCCGCGACTTTCATGATATCGAGCTCCGACTGTCCGACACCGACCGTTTCGACGAGAATGACGTCGAAGCCGTATGCGTCCAGGAGTCGGACCGCTTCCTTCGTCGTTCTCGCAAGTCCGCCAAGACTGCCGCGGGTCCCCATGCTTCGAATGTACACCCCTGGATCGGTAAAATGTTCAGCCATACGGACCCGGTCGCCTAACAGGGCTCCTCCGCTGAACGGACTGGTCGGATCAACTGCAACGATTCCGACTGTCAACTTTTTTGAACGGAGGTATTGAATGAACCGGTTGACGAGCGAGCTCTTCCCCGCACCAGGTGATCCTGTGATTCCGATGATGTGAGCACCCTTCCCCTGGTCATGCACATCCTTCAAAATCGCAAGCTTATCGGCATGATCATTTTCGAGATAGCTGATACCCCGGGCTAACGCTCTCATATCTTTGTCAATCAATTTCTTCGCGAGGTCGTGCATCGTTGGTCCTCCTGTCTTTCACCTGACCATTAATCTGCTAAAAGCATTCTTGAGATGACGAGTCTTTGAATCTCTTGGGTTCCTTCGTAAATTTGAGTGATCTTCGCATCACGCATGTAGCGCTCGACCGGATAATCCTTCGTATATCCGTATCCGCCATACACCTGAACGGCTTCTGTCGTCACTTCCATCGCGATGTCACCCGCATACAGTTTAGACATGGCTGATTCTTTACCATATGGAAGCCCTTCGCTTTCACGCCAAGCCGCTTGATAGGTTAGAAGTCTTGCAGCTTCAACTTTCGTCGCCATATCCGCCAGCTTGAATCCGATACCTTGTTGTAAGCCGATCGGTTTTCCGAACTGTTGACGTTCTTTTGCGTAGTTTGTGGATGCATCAAGTGCACCTTGTGCGATTCCGACTGCCTGAGCGGCAATCCCGTTACGACCACCATCGAGCGTCTGCATCGCAATCTTGAATCCTTCGCCTTCTTCTCCTAAACGGTTTTCCGCTGGAACGCGGCAATCTTCGAAAATGATTTCCAGTGTAGGGGATGAACGGATTCCAAGTTTCTTTTCCTTCTTACCGAATGAGAATCCAGGCGTCCCTTTTTCAACGATGAATGCTGTGATTCCTTTGTGCTTGCTTTCGCGATCCGTTACTGCGAATACAACATAAATTTCTGCATCTCCAGCGTTCGTGATGAAAATCTTCGACCCGTTGATGATATAGTCATCGCCGTCACGGACTGCTGTCGTTTTCATTTTGGAAGCATCAGACCCGGAGCCTGGCTCAGTAAGACCATATGCTCCTAGCTTCTTCCCTTCCGCCATCGGTCGAAGGAATTTCTGCTTCTGCTCTTCATTTCCATATTTATAAACCGGCCAGCCAGCAAGTGATGTATGAGCAGATAATGTTACACCCGTAGATGCACATACTCTTGATAGCTCTTCTACAGCGATGACATAGCTAAGGTAATCCGCACCGATTCCGCCGTACTCTTCCGGCCATGGGATTCCCGTTAACCCAAGCTGCGCCATTTGATCGAATAGACTGCGGTCGAAGCGTTCTTCTTCATCTCGCTCTGCTGCTGTCGGTTCCACTTCATTTTTCGCAAAATCTCGGACCATCTTTCTCAGCATTTCATGTTCTTCTGTTAGTTGGAATTGCATGTTTCCCTCTCCCTTTTCTAATTAGATCAATTCATCAATGAGTTCTACTGTCAACGGATTAGAAACAAGAAGTTCGAGGCACGTAGGTTTTTAGCGGCCGGAGTGTATAAATCATACATGAGGACCGATAAAAACCAAGTAACAACGAAATTCGCCGTTTATCATTCGTTGACTAGTTGTTCATCAAATGTTTGCTGATTACAACCCGCTGAATTTCGCTCGTTCCTTCGTAAATCTCACATACTTTCGCGTCACGGAACAATCGCTCAACTGGGTATTCCTTCGTGTAGCCGTATCCGCCGTGGATCTGCACCGCTTCTATCGCCGATTTCGTCGCGGTTGTTGAAGCGAACAGTTTCGCGATCGATGCATCTCTGCCGCACGGCTTGCCAAGTGACTTCAAGTTCGCTGCACGATAGGTTAAAAGCTTCGCAGCTTCCACTTCCGTTGCCATATCCGCCAGCTTGAACCCGACACCTTGCTGCAATCCGATCGGCTTACCGAACTGCTTTCGTTCTTTCGCATACGCAGTGGAATATTCAAGCGCTGCCTGACCGATTCCAAGCGCCTGTGCTGCAATTCCGATTCGTCCAGCATCAAGGTTGGACATCGCAATTTTGAAGCCCATACCCTCTTCTCCGAGTCTGTTCTCCACCGGTACTTTGGCATCTTCAAAAATGAGCTGGCTCGTATTCGACCCGTTCAAGCCCATCTTTTTCTCTTTTTTCCCGACCTCGAATCCTGGCGTATCTTTATCAACGATGAATGCAGTAATTCCGCGACTGCCTTCTTCCGGGTTCGTCGAGGCGAAAACGATGTACACATCCGCTTCCCCAGCGTTCGTGATGAACACTTTCGATCCGTTCAGAATGTAATGATCTCCGTCTCGTACTGCTTTCGTCTTCAAACCGCCCGCGTCCGATCCTGCTCCTGGCTCGGTCAATCCGAATGCACCAAGGTACTGTCCACTCGCAAGTTTCGTGACATATTTTTTCTTCTGCTCTTCTGTCCCGAAGTAATAAATCGGATTCGTTCCTACAGAAGTATGCACAGATAAGATGACACCGACCGTTGCGCTGACTCTTGAGAGCTCATTGATCGCTATGATGTAGGAAGTGAAGTCCATCCCAGCTCCACCGTACTCCTCAGGGATCGGTATCCCCATCAGTCCAAGCTCAGCCATCTTATCAATGACTGCTCTCGGAAACTC
This sequence comes from Pseudalkalibacillus sp. Hm43, assembly GCF_051842935.1. GTDB lineage: Bacteria > Bacillota > Bacilli > Bacillales > Fictibacillaceae > Pseudalkalibacillus. Next base: position 2,957,211 of record NZ_JBPXRR010000001.1, read on the forward strand.
ATCGGTTTCATCCATCTCCTCGACAATCGGTCGGATTTCCGCTTCCGCAAAATCACGGACCATTTTCCGCATCATTTCTTGTTCTTCTGTAAAACGAAGATTCATGGTCATCCCCCTGTCTGTCGATCCATCGACAATCTAGTTGTATTCGTAAAATCCTTTTCCAGTTTTCTTACCGAGCCATCCGGCCTTCACGTACTTACGCAATAATGGACATGGACGATACTTGTCGTCCCCGAATCCTTCATGCAACGTTTCCATGATATAGAGGCAAGTATCCAATCCGATAAAATCAGCGAGTGTCAACGGTCCCATTGGGTGATTCATACCGAGCTTCATCACTTCGTCAATCGCTTCTGGTTCAGCAACTCCTTCATAGACCGTGTAGATCGCTTCGTTGATCATTGGCATAAGGATACGGTTGGAAACGAATCCTGGGAAGTCGTTCACTTCTACCGGTGTTTTGGCAAGTGTTTTTGTCGTATCTTCAATCACTTTGTACACTTCGTCTGTTGTCGCAAGTCCTCTGATGATTTCAACCAGCTTCATGACCGGTACCGGATTCATGAAGTGCATGCCGATCACTTTCTCCGGACGGTTCGTTGCTGCTGCGATTTCTGTAATCGGTAAAGAGGACGTATTCGTTGCGAGAATTGCATGTTCTGGCGTAATTTCATCGAGATGAGTGAACAACTTGCATTTCACATCAAGGTTTTCGACAACCGCTTCGACGACCAAGTCGACATCGGATGCGTTATTCAAGTCTGTGGACGGTTTAAGACGTCCTAAAACCGCGTCCGCTTCTTCTCTTGTCATGCGTTCTTTTTCCACTTGTCGGTTCATGTTCTTGGAGATGTAGTCCATCCCTTTTTGTACGAAATCTTCTTTCAAGTCATGTAAAACGACGTTGTACTCCGCTTGTGCAAAAACTTGTGCAATTCCAGCGCCCATCTGTCCTGCGCCGACGACCATTATGTTTTTAATTTGCATGTATGTGAGCCTCCTTGGATTATTGCTTTTCTACTTCGACCATGATTGCGTCTCCTTGACCACCGCCACTGCAAATTGCAGCGATACCGATTCCGCCTCCGCGACGTTTCAGTTCGTGGATCAAGGTGATGATGATACGTGCTCCGCTTGCCCCGATCGGATGACCGAGTGCGACCGCACCACCGTTCACGTTCACTTTTTCCGCGTCAAGATCTGCAATTTGTGAGCTTGCCAGTGCTACTGCCGCAAAGGCTTCATTCACTTCAAAAAGATCGATTTCCGATAAAGATCTTCCAGTTTTCTTAAGGAGTTCATTGATGACGACACCCGGTGTTTGCGGGAAGTTTTCCGGTTCCATCGCAATTGCCGTGTGACCAAGAATCGTTGCCATCACTTGTTTGCCTTCTTTTTTCGCGCGATCCTCAGACATAAGGACGAGCGCACCAGCACCATCGTTTACGCCTGGTGCGTTTCCTGCCGTAATCGTTCCATCATGGTCGAACACCGGCTTCAATTTCCCAAGTGCTTCAGCTGTCGAATCCTTACGTGGTGCCTCATCGGCATCTACTACGACTGGATCTCCTTTTCGCTGAGGAACATCGACTGAGATGATCTCCTCTGCTAATTTTCCAGATTCCGTTGCCGCTACTGCACGTTGATGACTTCGGAATGCCCATTCGTCCTGCTGCTCTCGCGTGAGGTTGAACTCTTTTGCCGTCGAGTTTCCGTAGTTCCCCATATGGACACCCTTAAAAGAGCACGTCAATCCATCGGATACCATCGAGTCGATGACCTTGCCATCACCCATACGGAAGCCCCAACGTGCTTTTGGCATCATGTAAGGCGCGTTACTCATCGATTCCATGCCACCGGCAACGATGACCTCTTCATCTCCAGCACGGATGATCTGATCTGCCATCGTCACACTTCTCATTCCAGAGGCACAAACTTTGTTGACAGTCTCCGTTTTCACTCCCCATGGAATGCCAGCGATGTTGGCAGCTTGACGGGATGGGATTTGCCCTTGCCCTGCTTGAAGGACGCAACCCATGATGACTTCGTCGACATCCTGTGGCGAAATGCCTGCGCGGACGAGCGCTTCTTTGATCGCTGTTCCTCCAAGTTGGGACGCTGTCAATGAACTGAGAGCACCTCCGAATTTTCCAAACGGCGTACGGACTCCACTAACGATTACGGTCTTCCCCATTTGCTAACTCCTCCTTTTAATTGGTGAATTGCATTAGACTAAAATTGCGAGCGAACGCTCAATCGGCTACATAGAAAGAGATCAAGCTCGGTTTTCGGCCGAGCTGATCTATGGGCTTAAGCTTTTCATCTATTGAGCAATCTTTTGTTCTTCGTTTCCAAGTACGGAGCGTTCGAGGATTTCAACGACATCCAGCGTCTGGACGTTGTCTTCCACTTCTTTCGCTTTCGTACCGTCACTGAGCATCGTCAGGCAGTAAGGACATCCGCTTCCGATCATCGTCGGACTCACTTCGAGCGCTTGCTCTGTACGTGATACGTTGACTCGATGTCCTGCATCTTCTTCCATCCACATCAGTCCGCCACCGGCTCCACAGCACATACCGTTTTGACGGTTACGGTTCATTTCAACGACGTTCACGCCCGGAATCGCTTTCAAAATATCACGAGGTGGTTCATACACTTCGTTGTAACGACCTAGGTAACAAGAATCATGATATGTGATCGTCTCGTTGACTTCGTGTGTTGGATTCAAGCGACCTTCACGGATCCATTCTGCTAACAACTCTGTATGGTGATACACTTCTACGCCTTCTAGACCGAAATCAGGATACTCATTTTTGAATGTGTTATAAGCGTGAGGGTCGATCGTGATGATCTTCTTCACGTTATGCTTTTCAAACAACTCGATGTTCTTCGTCGCGATTTCCTGGAACAAGAATTCGTTTCCGATACGACGAGGCGTATCTCCAGAGTTTTTCTCCTTGTTACCGAGGATTGCGAACTTGATGCCTGCTGAGTTCATCATGCGTGCAAGAGACAACGCAATCTTTTGGCTTCGGTTATCGTAAGAGCCCATTGAGCTTACCCAGAACAGGTACTCAAACTCTTCACCAGCTTTTTCAACTTCTTTTACAGTTGGGATATGGACATCATCGTGTCCGTCGCGCCAATCTTCACGCTCTTTACGGCTAAGGCCCCAAGGGTTACCTTGACGCTCGATGTTCTGGATTGCACGCTGGCCATCCGCATCCATCTTCCCTTCCGTCAGAACGAGGTAACGACGCATGTCGATGATCTTATCGACGTGTTCGTTCATGACTGGACATTGGTCCTCACAGTTACGACATGTCGTACATGCCCAGATTTCTTCTTCCGTGATGACGTCACCGATCAGATCGATCGTATATTCGAATCCACGGCTTCCTTCTTCTACAGCTGCAGCCGTTTCGTTATGTCCGACACCTTGTGCTGCCAATTGGTTCCCTGTCGTGTTACTGAACGCAACAGCAGGTACCCAAGGTGTACGAGATGTGACCGCTGCTCCTTTTTCCGTCAAATGATCACGAATCTTGATGATCAGATCCATTGGAGAAAGCATTTTACCAGTACCCGTCGCTGGACAGACGTTTGTACAACGTCCGCACTCGACACATGCATAAAGGTCGACTAGCTGCTTCTGGTTGAAGTCCTCTACTTTACCAACACCGAATGTTTCTTGTGTTTCATCTTCAAAATCAATCGCTGCAAGCCTTCCAACCTTATGCGTACGGCCCAAGAATACGTTGATCGGACCTGCGATCAAATGCGCGTGCTTGGATTGCGGTACGTACACTAGGAATGTGAGCAAGATCAACAGGTGAACCCACCAGGATACATAGAATAGGACGGCAGAGCCGGTTTCTCCTACCCACCCGAATAAAAAGGCGATGGCACTCGCAACAGGTGCTGTCCAGCTCAATTCAAGGTCATGCCAGATGATTTCCATTCCGTTTCCGAATAGTACGGAAAGCATCAAGCCACCGATAAAGATCAGTACGAGTCCTGCTTTAAAGCCACGCTTCAAGCGGACGAGCTTTTCGATGTAACGGCGGTAAAAAGCCCAGATCACCGCTACAAGAATCATCAAGGTGACAAGTTCCTGGAACAATGTAAAGCCTGGATAAAGCGGTCCAAGTGGCAGATGCGATTCTGGCGCCAGTCCTTTCCAGATCATATCGATCGCGCCGAATTGAACCATGATGAATCCATAGAACATCATGACGTGGATGATTCCACTCTTTTTATCTTTCAAAAGTTTCTTTTGCCCGAAAACGTTGACGAGAATCGACTGGAATCGTTCCTTCATCGTATGATCGAATTCAGCTTTCTTCCCAAGCTTGATATACTCGTATCTCGTTTTCACGACGTAAGCGAATAAGTAGAATGCGTAAGCGGTTACAAAAAGAAATGCAAGCCAGTTGATAATCAATAGTGCGTCCAAAATGTTTCAGCCCCCTTCGGTTTTTCATGCGGTGAATTTACGGAAAAAAATAAATTAGGACCTCAATTCAGAATGAAACTAATTTTCTGACATCATTATAGCATAGATTCTTGTGAATGAGCATTCAGTCAACGATATTTTTGTAAAAAATTCTACATTTTTGGATGAGCCTTTTTTCCTGAATTTGATAGTTGAAGGTGCATTTGGGAATAGTAAGAGCACTACGAAAAGAGGAGCGGTTCCCATGAGCGTGCTTATGACAATCGTCATAATCCTTGCCATCATAGTGATTTGGGCGATTGCCGACTTCACTCTCGGAAGAAAAAAACATCAATCTGAATCCAATAAACTGACGCTCTCCCCAGAAGATGGTGATTGGGACTTCTTTTCAGAAGGGTCGACTTTTTTTGCACAATTTTTCGAAGATCTGAGGGCTGCCCAGTCGTTCATTTACGTCCAGTTCTATATCGTGCGGGATGATCCTCTCGGTCGCGAACTGTTCCAGATTTTAAAGAAGAAGGCTTCAGAGGGCGTTGAAGTGTTCTTTGTCGTGGATGCACTTGGGAGCCATAAATTGCCGAAGCAAGTGGTGGAAAATCTTCGTTCATCAGGCGTAAAGGTGTTGCTTATAGAAAGACCGAAATTTCCTTACTTGTTTTATTCCTATAATCGACGAAACCATCGCAAAGTCTCCGTCATAGATGGACGTTATGCGTATATTGGGGGATACAATGTCGGAGAGGAATACCTTGGAAAAGATCCGAAATTAGGCCATTGGCGGGATTATCATTTGCGATTGTCCGGACAAGTAGTAAGGCAGTTCCATTCCTTGATCCGATGGGAATTGGAGCAATCAACAGATGAATCATTCGACATTGATTTTCCTGATGTCTCTGAAACCGGTTCAGAACCATTCGAGTTACTTGCCACCAACGGTCAGCATATGGAGGAATTTTTCGTCAACAAAGTGAACGAAGCGAAGTCCTCCATTTTTATCGGTACACCTTATTTCATCCCTGGTCGGAAGCTTGTCCAAGCTTTGAAAAACGCATGTCAAAATGGCGTGAAAGTGAAGATTTTGATTCCGATGAGAGCGGATCACCTTTTCGTAAAAGAAGCAGCCATCCCGTATTTACTCCCGTTACTCAATGCAGGAGCAGAAATATACCGGTACTATCCAGGTTTTTATCACGCGAAAGTGTTGATGATCGACCACTCTTTTTGTGATATTGGAACGGCTAATTTTGATAAAAGAAGCTTTTATTTGAACAATGAAGTGAACTGCTTATTCACGAGCGAAACGTTGATTGAGAAGATTTCAAAGGTGATCGACTTCGATCTACAACAATCCGAACAGCTTTCCCTGCCCGATTTGACGCAACGATCTATTCTGGATCGTACAAAAGGGCTTTTCGCAAATATGATATCTAGATTTTTATGAGATGAATGCTGATGAATAGAGCGACCATCTGAGGTCTCCTCCCCCCCCACCTCCTTGCCCTATCATTTACATAAGGCTGGAGGTGCGTTACAATTTGAGCAAATGTTTCCCATGAGCAAAATTCATGTGAATGGGTAACAAAACAGCGCTCGGTAAAAAGGAGTTGTTCTATTCATGCTCAAACTATTACACGAATCTATCCCGTGGAGTAGTAAAATCAGTTTGTTGACATTCGGTCTCGCCATCATCTTTTCCCTCGTATCCACCCTTTTCCGAAGTGGTTCCAGCTTACTTGTCAGTATGTTCGTCGTCCTTTTGTTCATATTGATCGGTATTATCGGCGATACGATCGGACTTGCTGCTGCCACTTCGAAAGAGGTCCACTTTCATGCGATGGCATCGAAAAAAGTGACAGGAGCAAAGGAAGCTGCCTACATCTCCAAAAACGCACCCGTATTCTGTAGCTTCTTCAATGATGTTGTCGGTGATATTGCAGGAATCGTAAGTGGCGCTGCATCGACTGCCGTTGTTTTTCAAGCAGCCAAAATAATCAATACGACGGAAGGATCTGTTCTATTCATCATCATTACCGTTATTCTGACGAGTATCATTGCTGCACTAACCGTTGGAGGTAAGGCGATCTGCAAAACCATCGCCATTTATCAGTCCACCAACATCATTATCTTTACGGGTAAATGTATTTATTTTGGCAATCGTTTGGTTCAATTGTTCATGTTCAAACAACCAAGAAAAAAGAAAGCGTATCATCGATTCAAAAAAGCACCTGGTGACATAGCCAATAATGCATAGTTTTGAAATGTAAAAAACGACAGTCCGTGGACTGTCGTTTGCGCTATGCAGATATTTTGGCTTGTTTCTGTACATATTTCGGGACTGAACCTTTCACGACGACGGTGCCTGCGACCAGGTCATGCAAGCTCTTTCGATCCGTTCGCAAGAGCATCATACCGAAGCTGACCACGAGCAAAGCCCCAAATGAAACGATATAGAAAAATGGAACGATTCCATAACGGAGAAACATGGAAAGATAACCAGGCGGATTGCCTTTTCGCATTTCAATCCGGATTCCAGCCATCCATTTTCCGATGGTATACCCTCGGGTCAAAACAGGGACCATCAACCAATAGAAGGCTTCAAGGGCAATCGTTACCCAATCTCCCCTCCAATTCCCTACAACGAGAAAACTGATGACGGCCAATGGAGCAGTAATGACGACAAGGTCGACAATCAAAGCAAGAACTCGTTGCCAAATCGAAGCGTACACATGAATGTTCGGACGTTGCTTGTTCATGACTTCGTCCAAGAGCCTCTCCTCCTAAACAATAGCTTGTATAAAACTACTGTATGCACGAACACTGACAATTATTTCGGGTGTCAGTCGACGTTGGAGCTCATGAATGTATCGACAAGTTGGTTGAACGCGCGCCATTGTCGGATTGGTACTTCGTGAAATGCATTCCTTACAATCGCAATCTTTCCGTTTTTCAATGATGTCTCGTAATCCCTTTGATACCGTCGGATGTGCTTGACGAACTGTCCATAGATGACAAGGACTGGGTAATCCATTTCCGGCAGACGTTCACAGCAGGAATAATGGTAGGATGCTTCATAGAATTCATACCAATTGCGCTGATTTGTACTACTTACGGTTTTCCACAGCCGATTTCGATCTTCCTGCTGGATTCCATGACTTGTTACGAGAATTTTTCCTAAAAGATCCGGACTGAGTTTCAACAGTTTCATTCCAGCAAGGAATTCCGCTTTCAACATAGGTGTACAGACATGCGGAAAGCCCCCGCTCAAAATGAGCGCTTTCGTCCGTTCCGGGTAAGTGAGGGCAAAATGCTGGGCAACTGTCCCACCTGCCGAGTAGCCACAAATAACCGCTTTTTCCAAACTCAAAGTGTCCATCAGATGGAGCAGTTCCTCTGCCAGTGACTCGATGGTTACAGGCTCTTCAGTCCCTTCACTTTCTCCGTGACCGCACATGTCATAGAAGATGACCCTATAGGATGACGAAAGCGCCTTTTGATAATAAAAGACGCTTTTTCCCAATCCAGGTGGATGCAAGAATAGGATCGGAGTCCCTTCTCCCTGATCGATGATGCTCAGTTGACGATGGTGTACAGACAAGGTATCCAATGGCCAATGACTCCTTTAATTGTTCATGATATAAGGTAAAACTGAAATAACGAACTTATAACCTAAGTAGATTCCGACGATTCCAAGGATACCTGAGAAGGCAGGAGGTGCTGGAATGGGCAATTTGAAGAGCGCAAATACAACGCCCACAATAAAGCCAGATAAGATGGATAATAGTAATAGTTTCATTTCATGATTCCTCCAAATAAATGATGCTCTTATTAGCGTACAAAGTTCAGAAATTCACTCGCTTTCCGCACTTGCACAGGATGTGCTGACTTCGACGTTCACCATAGGACGTGGTGGTAGTTAGTCGAAGGTCCATGTTGTCCTGGCTCGCTAATCCCGCAGGAGTCTCGTGAATTTCTTTAATCCTCTTTTATACTGTAAAATCACTTAACAACAAATGATGCTCTCTGCATTAGTATGACAGAGAGCATCTGAAAATATGTTTCTCTTACATTTTTTCCGGAGCGGAAACTCCGATTAGTTTCGTTCCGTTCTCTAACGTCTGTTGAACTGCTTTCATCAACTTATATCGAGCTTTACTTTGCTCTGGTTGTTCATCATCCAGTACACGCTCTGCGTTATAGAAGCTGTGAAGTGCAGATGCCAATTCAAACAGATAATTCGTCATGCGGTGCGTCGAGAGTGTCAACGCAGCATCATCCACTGCTTCCGGGAATTCACCAAGCTTTTTCAACAGGTCGAATTCTTTCTCCGAGTTGATATAAGACAGATCGACATCCTCTTCAAAAGAGTACCCCTTCTCTTCACCCTGTCTGAGCATGCTGCATACCCGCGCATGCGCATATTGGATGTAGTAGACCGGATTCTCGTTCGAACGGGAAACAGCCAAGTCCATATCGAAATCGAGGTGAGAGTCCGAGCTTCTCATTGCGAAGAAATAACGCATTGCATCAACACCGACTTCATCCATCAAATCTCTTAGCGTAACTGCTTTACCGGTACGCTTACTCATCTTCACCTTTTCACCGTTCTGGAACAAGCTGACGAGCTGGATGATTTGAATTTCGAGTTGATCTCGATTGTATCCCATCGCTTCGACCGCGGCCTTCATACGCGGAATGTAGCCGTGGTGGTCTGCTCCCCATACGTTGATCAGCGTTTCGAATCCACGCTTGAACTTGTCATAGTGATACGCGATGTCTGGTGTCAGATAGGTGTATGTCCCGTCATTTTTAATCAAAACGCGGTCCTTATCGTCACCGAAGTCCGTTGTTCTGAACCAAGTCGCTCCATCTTTTTCGTATGTGACGCCTTTTTCACGTAGCATATCCAACGCCTGGTCGATTTTACCTGACGTATAAAGGCTTGTTTCAGAATAATACTCATCGAAGTTCACTCGGAATTCAGCCAGGTCCGCTTTGATTTTCTCAAGCTCTTTTTCTAGTCCGAACTCGCGGAAAAATTGCAAGCGCTCTTCCTGATTGTAATGGACGTACTTGTCTCCGTCCTTCTCAACCACTTCTTGCGCAAATCCGATGATGTCTTTTCCGTAATAGCCATCTTCTGGCATAGTCGCTTCTTTTCCTAACGCCTCCAGGTACCGTGCTTCAAGGGAAAGGGCGAGGTTATGGATTTGGTTACCCGCATCATTGATGTAATACTCTCTTCCTACCTCATATCCCGCTTTATCGAGCAGGTTGCAGAGTGTGTCGCCGACTGCTGCTCCTCGTGCGTGCCCTAGATGAAGGCTTCCTGTCGGGTTCGCAGACACGAACTCGATCTGCACCTTTTTGTTATTACCAGTGTTCGTCGAGCCGTATTCTTCACCTGCATCAATGATCGTCGGAATCAGCTTCGTCAAATACTGATTATCCAAGTAAAAGTTGATGAATCCCGGACCAGCGACTTCAATTTTTTCAATGGAAGCTTTCGAACGATCGAAGTTCGCGACCATATCTTCTGCGATCTGACGTGGTGCTTTTTTCGCAATACGCGCAAGCTGCATCGCCATATTCGTTGCAAAGTCTCCGTGGTCTTTATTTTTCGGAAGTTCCAGTACGACGTCTGGCAACTGATCTTCTTTTGCGAGTCCAGCTTTTATAACAGAGTCAGCAATTTCTTGTTTCAGTAGCTCTTTCACCTGTTCAACAATTGTCATTCTTCTTCCCCTCTCAGCTTGATTTCCAGTTCATGATATCCAGCCTCTTCACCCTGGAAAAGGACCTGGTAATTCAAAGACAGTTTCCCTTCCTGGCTGTTTTCATGCCACTCGAAACCCATCGATTCTGTTCTTGTAGCGATTTGGATCGGACCATACGGACTTTCGTACGTTCCTTCTTTCAAACTCCCCGGCGCAAACCGTTGTTTCATTGAAACGGCTCCGCTGCGGATGATCGTTATATCTTCGTCTTTGATTTTTATCGTCGTATTCACTTGATCCGTGTCGTTCAGCATTTCATCGTAACGAAGGTATACAGTGTCCGCCTTTCTGAGAATCGTTCCGTCAGAAGTGAGCTTTGTATCCTCATTTTCACCCGAATCTGTAATTTTAGTATGTAACATGACTTTTACAGGAATAGGATTAGCGTCCATACTGTTTCACACCCTTCATTCTTCATTAACCTACACATTATATAAAAAAAGCGCCACCTCTTTCAAGGTGCAGCGCCATAGGGAAATTTTTCTAGGAGGATGGCAACGGTAGAAGAACGTCGACTGTCGTCCCTTCACCAACGACACTTGAAAAATGCATCGTCCCTTTATGATCTTTGATGATTTTGAAGCTGACCATCAAACCGAGCCCCGTTCCCTTCTCTTTTGTCGTGTAAAAAGGTTCGCCGAGTCTGGAAAGACGATCTTCAGGTATGCCAGGCCCCTGATCGATGACTCGGATGAGAAGCTGGTCATCTTCTGTTTTTCGACAGGTGACGATGATCTTTCCGCCATCCTGCATCACTTCTATTGAGTTTTTGATTAAATTGATGAAAACCTGTTTCAGCTGGTTTTCTTCGCAATCGATCTCTAGATCATCACCCTCAAAATCCACGATGAATTGAATGTTATGCAAATTCGCTTGTCCTTCCAGCAACTTGAGGACGTGTCGTATGAGGTGTCCGATTTTTTTCCTCTGAAAACAAACACTCTGAGGCTTTGCCAGGACGAGCATCTCGCTGATGATCTGTTCAATGCGATTGAGCTCAGATAACACGATTTGATAATAGAGATCCTTCTCCGGCACGCCGTTCTCCATCATTTGGATGAACCCTTTAATGGAAGTGAGCGGGTTGCGGATTTCATGGGCAACCGCAGCAGCCAGCTCCCCGACTACGGTGAGCTTTTCGGATCGGCGTAGCAGTTCTTCGGATCGTTTTTCCTCCGTAATATCCCGCAAGATGCCATACATACCGACAATCTCATTTTCAACAATCATCGGGAAGCCGACGACACGGACACTGATGGTTTTGCCATCCTTCCGCAACATCCGCTTTTCGAACTTGACCGTCTTGCCCTCGAAGATATTTTTATAATGAACCTTCGTCTGTTCCCAATCTTCCGGCAAGATGAAATCGGAATAATGCAGACCGATTTGTTCTTTTGCTGTAAAACCGGTGATTTTCACGATAGCCGGATTGATGCTCGTGAGCTCACCATTCAAATTGATGGAATAGATGCCATCTGGATTGTGCAGGAATAACGAGCGATAGCGCCGTTCACTTTGTTGAAGCGACCGCTTCGCGTGATTTTTCTCGGTCACGTCCCGGAAAACGGCTAACACATACGTCTTGCCGTTTTCTTTAATCGGAATCGACTTTCCTTCCATCTCCAACACTACACCGTCAGGACGGACGATTTTCAACGGGAAGAGCTGTTCCACCCGTGTACCTTCCATCACTTTATTGATTCGTTGCATGGAATCATTGTAATCTTCCATATGGATGTACCGGGAAATATCTTGTCCGATGAGCGCATCTTTGTCTTCCACACCTAAAAGCATGGCAGCGACATCATTCAAATATATGATTTTTTCTGAGTCGTGGAGACAGACTGGATCTGGCGAATGCTCTACGAGTTGCCGGTAGCGTTGTTCGGATTCGAGAAGTGCTTCCTGAGCCCTTCGCAGTTCAGAGTTGTTCCTCGCTACACAATAAGCCCCATCCAATTGTCCATTCGTGTAATACGGAATATGAGTGAATTGAAACTCGATCCTTTCACCCATTTTCGATTCCATATGGATATCCTGGGTAAAGATGTTTCCTTCGTTAATCTGTTGGAGACACTGTTTGGCATCTGCCTTGTTCGTTGTTGCGAAAATGTCCGTCAAATGCTTGCCGTTGAGCTGATTTCGATCGTAAGAAAGGATTTGAAGACAAGCCCAATTGACCTCTAAGATCGTGCCTTCCAGATCGATCATCAGAATCGGCACATCATTTTGGTAAAAGAGAGAATTGAATGGCTGATCCGCATCATGATCATCCTCCATTTTACGTACGAGGAGATCGATGACGCCGTTAGGGTGTTGATAGGAACAAACTTTAATGTGAGCGGTGTTCAGTGGAGTGTTCCATTCTGTCTGGAGCCACTTCCCTTGTTGTATGTGAAAAACATTGATCTGTTCAATAAAATGATGGATGTTATGCTGTAAAATCGGTTCACCGAACCAATCGTGGACCTTTTGGTTTGAATAGGAAATTGAACCATCTGGTTGGATTCGTATGAATCCGTCGGATAGCTGGTCAATCATGGACTGATTCAATTCCATTGAAGCAGCAGATATAGGTTGCACACTACCTTCTCCTTTTCGTCTGTTACCTATAGATTAGACTCTGGAAGAGATATTCCTTCTTTCGGGCAATTTGGGGTCGTATTTTGTTCATTATTGAATGCGGAGAGCACAGATTCTGTATGAATGTCGTAATTTTTGTTTGAAACCACCGAAGATTGATAAAAAACACGTGAAACATCGTTATTTCCAATAAAAAACGGGTTATTTCCCATAAATTTTGAGATTTATAGACCAGATTCGGAAATTATAGACCAGATTCAGGATTTATAGACCAAAATACGAAATTATAAGCCAAATCGAGAAATTATAATCCAAATTCAAGATTTATAATCCAAAAAACAGGATGACCCTATCGGCCATCCTGTCATTTCGTTATTTTACCCATCCGAGAAGCATTTCACGGATGAATTTACTTGCTGCGATTGGTGTTTGTTCAGAGTGGTCGTAGATTGGCGCTACTTCGACAAGGTCTGCACCGATGACGTTCACGTCGGACTGCGCGATGAGGACGATTGCTTCGAGCAACTCTTTCGAAGTGATGCCGCCCGCTTCTGCAGTACCTGTTCCAGGTGCATGCGCTGGGTCGAGTACATCAATGTCGATCGTGACATACACGTTACGTCCAGCTAATTTCGGAAGCACTTCCTTCAAAGGTTCAGCCACATCGAACTTCGACATGTGCATGCCGGACTCTTTTGCATATTGGAACTCTTCCTTCATACCAGAACGGATTCCGAATGAATAGACATTCTCCGGTCCGATCAACTCGCACGCCTTACGGATCGGTGTTGAGTGGGAGAGCGGTTCTCCCTCATATTCTTCACGTAAATCTGCGTGTGCATCGATATGGATGATCGCGAAATCGTCATACTTCTTGTGAAGCGCTTTGAACACCGGCCAAGAAACGAGGTGTTCGCCACCGATTCCAAGTGGAAATTTCCCCATGTCTAATATTTTACCGACATAGTCTTCAATCATGTCGATGCTGTTTTGTGGATTCCCGAACGGAAGCGGGATATCTCCTGCATCGTAAAACTTCACTTCTTCCAGTTCACGGTCCATGTACGGGCTGTATTCTTCCAGTCCGAGAGAGACCTCACGGATTTTAGCTGGACCGAATCGGGATCCTGGGCGGAAGCTGACCGTCCAGTCCATCGGCATGCCATAGATAACGACCTGGCTCTCTTCCAAATCAGGGTGACTTTTGATGAATACATTACCAGAATAAGCTTCTTCGAATCGCATGTTGTGCTGGCCCTCCTATTCGACTAGATCACGCACGAATTTCGGCAGCGCGAAAGCAGCCGCGTGTAATTCCTTTGTGTAGTACTTCGTTTCGATGTCGTGGAAACGGTCTTCTTCCACTTTTAACGGATCATGTTTCTTCGATCCGATCGTGAACGTCCACAATCCGCTTGGATACGTCGGGATGTTCGCTGTGTAAAGGCGCGTCACAGGGAAGATTTCTTTCACGTCACGGTTCACTTGAGAAATGAGGTCCGCCTTGAACCATGGGTTGTCAGTTTGTGCGACAAAGATTCCGTCCTCTTTCAACGCTTTAGAGATTCCTTCATAAAATCCGCGCTCAAACAACTTAGCAGCAGGTCCGACTGGCTCAGTGGAGTCTACCATGATGACGTCGTATTCGTTCTCGCTTTTCGCAATGTGCATGAACCCGTCGTCCACTTGTACGTCAACACGCGGGTCGTCTAAGTCGCCTGCAATTTCTGGCAAATATTTTTTCGAATACTCGATGACTTTCCCGTCGATTTCAACCAGAACCGCCTTCTCAACTGAAGGGTGCTTCAACACTTCACGAATGACACCGCCATCGCCGCCTCCGACAACAAGTACATGTTTCGGGTTCGGGTGCGTGAATAGAGGCACGTGCGCAACCATTTCATGATAGACGAACTCATCCTTCTGCGTCGTCATGACCATGCCGTCCAATACGAGCATGTTTCCGAATTCTTCTGTTTCAATCATGTCCAAGCGTTGGAAGTCTGTCTGCTCTGTATGTAACGTACGCTTGATTTTCGCCGTGATTCCAAAGCGTTCCGTCTGTTTTTCCGTGTACCATAATTCCACAGCAATCACCTCATCTATTATCGTTGAATCTTATTTTGAATTGTATCATAGCTCTACATTCCATCTCGAATCAGAACAAGAAAAGTATACTGGAATCCACCGTTTTTGCAAGCAAAATTTATTTCCAGAAATGCCGCTATGAATAGACGTTTAGAATCTATGAAACCCTCCCATACTAGTAAAAATAACTTTTGTACGGAAAAAGTTTACGAGGGAGGGGAAACCGGATGGAGCTTATAAAAGTAGAAGACTTGAGAAAGACGTGGAAGTGGGCGTGGTTATGGATCCGCACACTCTTACTATTGTCTATACCCGTTGTTGTGCTCGGACTTTTTTTCCTTATATATATCAATGTTCTTGGCCCTCCACCGTTGAAGGTTCCGCAAACGACCATCTTTTATGGGTCGAACGGTTCGATCATTGGAGAGCATGAGCCACTCGGGCAGAATCGTTTCTGGGTGAAGCTCGATGACGTCTCCCCTCACCTTGTCGATGCGACGATTGCGGTTGAGGACCGTCGTTTTTACAGCCATCACGGGTTCGATTACAAACGGATCGCGGCTGCCCTTTTAGCAGATATCAAGGCCGGAGCGAAGGTACAGGGCGCGAGTACGATCACCCAGCAATATTCTCGGAATCTATTTTTGGCCCCTGATAAAACGTGGGAGCGAAAGCTGAAAGAAGCGTTCTACGCAGCTCGGATCGAGGCCAATTACACGAAGGACGAGATTTTACAAGGCTATCTCAACACGATCTATTACGGGCACGGACATTATGGCGTTGAAGCTGCGGCTCAATATTATTTCGGTAAGTCATCGAAAGAGCTGAATCTGGCGGAAGCGAGTCTTCTGGCTGGTGTGCCGAAGGGTCCGACGTATTACAGCCCGATTAAAAATATCGAAAATGCGAAAGACAGACAGCAGATCGTCTTGGACGCGATGGTCGCAACCGGCACGATCTCGGAAAAAGAAGCGGTGGACGCATACAAGACGCCGATTGAAATCGTCGGAAAATCCGCTTTACCAGAAGAAAAGGCTTCCTACTTCCAGGACGAAGTGGAATATTTATTGAAAAACAAGGTCGGACTTGACCCGGATGAGGTGGAGCTTGGCGGATATCACGTCTACACGACACTGGATCCGAAGCTACAGAAAAAAGCGGACTATTGGGTGGAAAATACGATTCCTGATACATCGAGCATCCAGGTCGGAATGGTCGCAATTGATCCGAGGACCGGTGACATCAAGGCGATGGTCGGAGGACGGTCGTACGAAGAAAGCTCATACAACCGGGCGACTCAGGCGCGCCGCGCACCTGGTTCAACGTTCAAGCCGTTTTTATATACGGCAGCCCTTCAAAAAGGTTATACGCCTTCGAGTCTATTGAGAAGTGAACGGACAACCTTCTATGAAGGAGAGGAAAACCAATATACGCCGGAAAACTTCGGGAACTATTATGCAAACGAAGAAATCACGCTGGCTCAGGCGGTGGCATTGTCCGATAACGTTTATGCGGTAAAAACGAACATTTTCATCGGGACGGATCAGCTTGTAAAAATGGCGAAGAAATTCGGAATCAAGAGTGAACTTTCCTCTATTCCTTCCCTTGCGCTTGGTACGAAACCGGTCGGTGTACTTGAAATGACTTCAGCGTACAGCGTGTTTGCGAACAACGGAGAAAGGAGCGAGCCTCGCTTCATTAAGAAGATCGTCGATTACAAAGGCGATGTCGTGTATGAACAGGAAGTGGAGAGGAAGCAGGTCATCGAGCCTGAATACGCGTATGTGATGACGGATCTGATGCGTGGGGTGTTTGATGAACGGCTGAATGACTATACACGCGTGACCGGAGCATCAGTGAGTGGATTGATCGACCGGCCGACAGCAGGAAAAACCGGTTCGACGAACTATGACAACTGGATCATCGGATACACACCACAGCTCGTAACGGGTGTATGGACGGGTTATGACAAAGGGAAAACGTTGCACGAATTCAATGACGTCCTGTATTCAAAGAATATTTGGGCACACTTCATGAAGGATGCCATGGCCAATCGTCCAATCACTCAGTTTTCCAAGCCAAAAGGTGTCGTCGCGGTAAGTGTCAATCCGGACACTGGGCTGCTTTCCAACAAAAACTGTCCCGAAAAGCGTGTGTCCTACTATATCGCCGGGACAGAACCGACACAGTATTGCGAAGGAAAAGCCGTGGAAACAAAGGATGAAAAACCAAAACCTACCAATGAGCCTCAACCAGGGTTGTTCAAGCGAATCTGGAACTGGCTTGCGAGTTAATTAATGAAAAAGGGACTGACTACAATGATGTAGCCAATCCCTTTTTCTGTCCTAGTAAATATGTGTGTAAAGAAAAGAATAGTTTCATTTTACTTCATTTTGTCGAAGACGCACAGAACTTTTTCATTTTGTTCAAAAAAGGTTCAATTATTCTCCAAGCGCGTTTTTCACATCTTCACTCGCGCGATTCCAAAACTCTTCATTATGATCAATCAAGAACTTTTTCAAGAGCGCTTTGGATTTGTCATCCATGCGGTCGATCACGACCCGTTTTTTGAGCGCTTTATCCATGTTGTTCACATGTTCCGGCATACTCTTGTACCCTCTTCTTGCTTCCGCATCGACCTGTAGCTCACACGCGCCCAGTCCTGCGTAATAGGGTCCTTCACCAGAAGCGTCCACCATCACCCAAACAAGCCAATAAAGCTTCGGATTTGGTGCATCCTCACGGTTTGCGGTGAATTTGATACGCTTTTCAACTGAACTCCGGGCATGAAGTGCGCCCATATCAATGAACACTTCTTCTTCAGCTGGATCGACAAAGATGGGCGTGACATTATTCAAGTTGATGGTTCCGACACCGTAACCACCGTGCCCGTCCGTCGAATCACCACTCAAGATCGTGAAGCCTTGTTTTTTCTTCGGCTTATTTCCATCTTGATTATTATTGTTATTAAAGAGATCTTTCAAGATCAAAACCTCCTATATTGTTAAAAGTTAATTTCATTAAAATTCACTCCCTTTCCGCGGGCGAACCGCAAGCCTCCTCACTTCCACAGGACGAGTTATCCTCAAGTCCGTTGCGGGGTCTTGCCTGGCTCGCTATTCCCGCAGGAGTGTCGTGAATTTTTATTGAAATCAAATAAAACATACGAATTTCAAACTATAAGTACCATTCAGTATGCCTTCTAATGTATGGTTTTATCTTATCATACTATACAAATCTTATGAATGATTGTGAATTCTCCCTTGCATCATGCACCAAAAACGAATATTATATTGGATGGTCATAATAATTGTTCGTATTTTGGGGGTTATTCTCATGTTATCGAATTTTTTCAAGCTTCAAGAAAACAATACGACGTTCCGAACGGAAATCATTGCGGGGATCACGACATTTCTCACAATGGTCTATATCGTCGTCGTCAATCCAGGGATATTAAGTGAAGCAGGTGCGCCATTTGACGCTGTCTTCATGGCAACGATCATCGCGACCGTCGTCGGGACGTTATGGATGGGATTGTTCGCGAATTATCCGATTGCCATCGCACCTGGTATGGGATTGAATGCCTACTTTGCTTACTCCGTCGTCGGCGGTATGGGGATTTCATACGAAGTCGCATTCGGTGCTGTTTTCATCGCTGGTATCTTATTCGTCATTCTTTCTTTGACACCTTTCCGTAAAAAGTTGATCGAAGCGATTCCTTCGAACTTGAAACACGGAATCACAGCTGGAATCGGGTTATTCATCGCGTTCATCGGATTGCGTATGACAGGACTAGTCGTTTCCCATCCAGTGAACCTTGTCGCGTTAGGTGACCTTCATTCTCCAACCGTCATTTTGACATTGGTCGGTCTGGCCATCACATTGATCCTGATGGCGTTGAACGTACATGGTGCCTTATTCTTCGGTATCGTTGCAACAGGGACAATCGCCTTTTTAACGGGACAGTTGGAGTTTAAAGAAGGCGTTGTCGGCGCACCTTCCATGCCCGAAGCGTTCATCTTCGGAAGTCCGATCACAGCTTTTGTCGACATGTTCCAATATGGATTATATGCAGCCGTGTTTTCTTTCCTACTTGTCACGATCTTTGATACGACCGGAACGATGATCGGGGTGGCTGAGCAAGCCGGTCTCATGAAAGGCAACAAAATGCCACGAGCACGACAGGCATTGCTTGCGGATTCTGTCGCCACTTCTGTCGGAGCGATTTTCGGAACAAGCCCGACAAGTGCTTACATCGAGTCCTCATCAGGAGTTGCCGCTGGCGGACGTACAGGATTGACGAACGTTGTTGTTGCATTTTTGTTCCTGATGGCGATGTTCTTTGCTCCGCTAGTAGGTGCGATTTCAGGTTTGGCAGCCATCACCGCTCCAACCTTGATCATCGTCGGAAGCTTCATGCTATCGAGTCTTGCGAAAATTGACTGGAATACATTTGATGAATCGTTCCCTGCGTTTTTGATCATTTTGACGATGCCGTTGACGTCAAGCATCGCGACAGGAATTGCACTCGGATTCATCACGTATCCTTTATTGAAAATCGTTCGTGGGAAATGGCGTGAGGTTCATCCGCTCGTCATGCTTTTCGCAGTATTGTTTTTCATTCAACTGGCTTTCGTACCACACTAAAAACAAGCCAAACCGCCTGATATCAGGCGGTTTTTTTATACCTAAAGACTCATTGATGACAAACAGATGTCATTTAGAGCGACCATCGACCTCCTTTTCTTTAGAATCCTTCATCTCTTATTCATAGGCCCTCAATAGAGCAGCTCTAACATAAGGGGTGAAATGAAGAATAAAGAGGAGATGAGAAGATGATTCAAACAAAATTCAAACGGTTTAGCTTGTTGCTTTTTACTTTTACAATGATGGCGCTTTTGGTTGCATTGACTCCAGTCCAAGTGGTCGCTGAAGATGAGGATGACGAAGACCAGCGTGTTGAGGTCGTCGCTCACCGAGGAGCTGCCGGATATGCACCTGAAAATACGATGGCGGCCTTTGATAAAGCTGTTGAGATGGATTCCGACTACATTGAACTCGATGTACAGATGAGTAAGGATGGTGAACTGGTCGTCATTCATGATACAACCGTCGATCGCACGACAGACGGTACTGGAAAAGTTGGCGAACTTACATATGCGGAGCTTCGAGCGTTGGATGCGGGAAGCTGGTTTGCTCCTGAGTTTAAAGGTGAACACCTTCCGACATTAGGTGAGGTTTTGGATGAGTACCGTGGAAAGACGAATTTTTTGATTGAGTTGAAGGCCCCTTCCCTCTACCCTGGAATTGAGGAAAAAGTGGCTGACGCTCTGGAAGCGAGAGATATGGATGAGCCCGAAGATCATTCCGTCATCGTCCAATCATTCGATTTCAACTCTATGCAAATTTTCAACGAATTGAGCGATGAAGTGCCGGTCGGAGTGCTCACTTGGAAGTCAGAAGACTTAACACCTGAAGCGTTGGAAGCATTTACGGAATATGCAGATTACGTCAATCCGAGTAAAAGTAAAGTGAACCGTGCGCTCGTTGAGGAGATTCATGGGCTTGAGATGGGGATCATGCCTTGGACTGTCCGCGCCCAAGAAGACGTCCAACCGCTGTTGGATGCAGGAGTGGATGGCATCATCACTGACTACCCTGATTATGTTCCGAGCTCATCAGAAGAAGATGAGGAAGACGAAGATTAATTTAAGTAGGGACTGTCTACGCGACAGTCCCTTTTCATCAATTATGATTCGTTTGGCAAGTAATCTTCCAGCTTCAGTTTACGCTTTTGGGCTGGCGGTGGACAGCTTAAATTGAAGTTGAAAATCTTTTTGTTGATCTCCTCGACGTATTTCCGAATGTTGTATTCACTCGAATACCCCGCTAGCTCTGCTTTCATTTTTTCAATATCCTTGTCCATTTGGATCCAGGCCGGTAGTACATTGTTGTTTTTCAGTACTTTGTTCAGGAGGCGATCTGGATTATAGGAGAGGTCCCCATCAAGCTCTAGTGGTTTCCCTTTCCCCTTTAAGTTGTCGAACATGCCTTCTTTTTCAGAACGTTTGATGATTTCTCCGATGTGATCCTGGTAATAAAATTCATCATTGTTACTCATGTCGCACCCTCCTCGAAATTACTACTTCCTATTATTAGTAATACGAGATTAGGCACGAAAATCCCCGCCCATTTAATGTCAATTGTATGACAAAAACGACGAGTGCCAGGCACTGAACAGAAACCCTTGCGGGGCAAGGGCTTTCTTTCGGTGCCTGGCACCGACTCAAACCCGTTGCGCCCAAAGGTATCTGTGACGGTACCTGGTACTGTCTGATTCTGGTTACAGTTCGTCGAAGCCGTTGTCCTCGGAGACTTTCGTGTATTGGCGAGATTTTTGTTCGAAGAAGTCGCTTTTCCCTTCGTTGACGGATTCGTACGCTTTGATCCATGGCATCGGATTCTTCCGATGTTCAGGAAATGGTCGCTCTGCTCCGAGCTGGTTGACTCGGATGTTCGAGATGAACTTGATGTACGCATCGAGCTCAGAAGTCGAGATCCCAGGGAAGCGGTCACCGATAATGTATTTCCCCCATTTGATTTCAAGCTCTGCCGCTTTTTTGAAGGTTTTCTCCACAAAATGTGCTGCTTCCTTTTTATCCAAATCGAACTCTGCAACCACAGCTCCGTATATTTTCGTAAACAGGTTCACGTGCAGCTGTTCATCCCGATTGATGTAGTTGATCATCGTCGAGGTGGAGACCATCCTCTGATTCCTGGCCAGGTTATAGAAGAAGCTGAATCCCGAGTAGAAGTTCAGCCCCTCCAGCACAACATCGTAAACGATTGACTCCAGGAATGTTTCAGGAGTCGGATTGTTTACGAACGCTTCATAACCCTCCATGATGAACTCGTTCCGCTCCTTCAGAACCGCATCATGCTTCCAGTACTCGAAGATCTCATCCTGCTTCCCTTTATCAACTAGGCTCGACAATACATACGAGTACGATTGGTTATGGACGACCTCCTGAAAGGCGAGTACGGTCATCAATGCCGTCAGGCTCGAGTCCGTCAGGTAATTGGCTACCCGGTTCGCATAATCCGTCTGGATGCTGTCCAAAAAGGCAAGCAGCCCGATGATTTTGTTGAAGGCATCCTGCTCATCCCGAGCGAGTTCCGCATACTGTTTCCGATCGCCGGACATGTTGATCTCAAACGGCGTCCAGAAGTTCGAAAGCATCTGCTTATAGAGTGGATACGCCCATGAATAACGGACATCATCCCAGTTCAATACATTCGAGCTTTGCCCATTCAAAATGCCAGTCGAAGCGTTCGGCGCATCTGGTACATAAAGCTTCCTCTCTTTCAAAGTCTGATCAGCTTTCACAGGAATCACATCCTTCCACATCTTCATGGGAGGTCGAACGGACGTAATAAGTCGTTTTCAATCCTGATTTCCACGCTGACAGATGTAGGTCCAACAGTTCTTTCGCTTTCACTGTATTTTTTACATATAGATTGAACGAAATGGACTGATCGACATGGCGCTGCCGTGCCGCATTTTGGCGGATGCTCCATTTTTGGTCGATTTCATATGCACTTTTGTAAAACCAGGTCGTTTCAGGTGACAGATCAGGGGCAGTGACAGGAATTTTCGAGCTCTTTTTCTCTTCGGCATATTGCTTTTTGAAAATCGGGTCGATACTCGCTGTCGATCCGGCAATGATGCTTGTCGATGCGTTCGGTGCGACCGCCAGCAGCCAGCCGTTCCGAATTCCGCCTGCCTGAACTTTTTCCGCAAGCTCCGTCCATTCTTCGCCTTCGTAACCACGTTCTGAAAAATATCGCCCCGTTTCCCAATCACTGCCTGCAAACGTCGGATAGCTGCCCTTCTCTTCTGCTAACGTCTGACTCGCCTGGATGGTCAGGAAGTTGATTTTTTCATAAAGTTCATCGGCAAACGCAACCGCTTCTTCCGATTCCCAGCGGATCCCTTTTTTCGCGAGAAGATGATGCCAACCGAATGTACCGAGCCCAATCGCGCGGTATTTGTCATTCGTTAGGACCGCCTGTTTCACTTCAATTTTATCTTTATTCAACTCGATCACATTGTCGAGCATCCGGACCTGGATCGGAATCACCCGTTCCAGCGCATCTGCTTCTACGACTCGCGCAAGCGACAAGCTCGACAGGTTACAAACGACGAAATCACCCGGAGTTTTCGTGATGATGATCTTCCCGTCAGCGGTCACTTCTTCCTCAACCGTCGTGGCCGTTTGGTTTTGCGTAATTTCCGTACAAAGATTCGTACAATAGATGATGCCTTCATGGCGATTGTTGTTCAGCCGGTTGACCGTATCCTTGTAGAACATGAAAGGACCTCCGGTTTCGAGCTGGCTGATCATGATTCGCTTCATGATGTCGATCGCGGGCACTTTATCTTTCGAAAGAAGCGGATGATTGACGCATTCCTCATACCGCTCCCGGAAACTCCCTGCGCCTTCTTTTTCATCGTAAAAATCATCGAGCTCGAATCCCATCATCTTCTTCACTTCATGCGGATCGAACAGGTACCAATCTTCACGCGCTTCCACTTTTTCCATGAACAGATCCGGTAAGACGACACCTGTAAAAAGGTCGTGTGTCCGCTGACGCTCATCGCCATTGTTCAGCTTCGCGTCCAGGAAAGCGAAAATATCTTTTCCGAACACCGGGTAGTAGACCGCAATCGCTCCGTTCCGCTGCCCCAGTTGATCGACATTCACCGCGGTCGTATTGAGCTGCTTCATCCAGGCGATAACCCCTGATGACGTGTTTTTATACCCTTTGATATCGGAGCCTTTGCTGCGGATCTTCCCAAGATAAACGCCTATTCCGCCCCCAGCTTTACTGAGCATGGCGATGTCTGTGTTCGAGTCGTAAATGCCTCGCAGACTATCATCCACGGTATCAATGAAACACGAACTCAACTGGCCATGGGCCTTGCCCGCATTTGATAGAGTGGGGGTCGCGACCGTCATGTACAGGTTGGATAGCACCCAGTACGCTTCTTTTACCAGCTCTAATCTCTGTTCCTTCGTTTCTGGCATCATCAAGGTCATCGCAATGATCATCCACCGTTCTTGTGGGAGCTCGAATAGATTCCGCTCATGATCTCTTGCTAGATAACGATCGGCTAACATCCGGACGCCTGCATATGTAAGAAGGTGGTCTCTCTCTGGAGCGATGACTGCTTCTAATTCAGCGACCTCTTCTCTCGTATAATGGTTGAGGAGTTCCAGGTCGAAAATTCTCCGCTGCACGAGTTCATTGATCAGACCGTAAAAGTCTTGATAAGGGCCGCCTTGGAATCGGTTCATAGATGCTTCCTCATAGAGGGAATGCAGATAGATTCTGGCGCAAACATATGTCCAGTCGGGTTCTTGTTGAGTGATTCGCGCCAACCCTTCTAATAGGAGCAGATTAGTGTCAGGGTCTTTTTCTTTATCCGTCGATTGGATCGACACTTTACGGAACAGACCGTTTACATCCAATTGGGGAAATTCCTTTTGAAGTTGTTGTTTCAGTCGGCTTGTTGCTGACTTTCTTTTCACTTTTGTGATCATTCTTATTCCTCCTCTGTATATAAAAAAACCACTCGGAGGGAGTGGTTGAAACGGAGACGGAATGAATGACCGTATCATCAAACTCGTCGATTGAGGACGAGCATTGTTAGACATACGTCATATGTAACGCCTACGCTTCAACCCTCAATCCCCGAAGAATTGAAACACTCAAGCGGCAGGCAGGTCTACTGACTTATGCTTCATCCTACTAGGAACCTTCCCATATAAGCACCTATTGCTAGACTGACTTATACAGTGGTCACTTCCGTTCGTCCACAATTACAGTTGCGGGGACAGCTCTGGACTTACACCAGATTCCCTTTTAAGCCTCTAAATACATGGATAGAGGCACCCGACACTCGAATTCATCAATATATTGTGTTGTCCACTATAGAATCTCACTAAATATAGCACGTGTCAATAGGCAGTACCAGGTACGGATCAGAAACCCTTGCAGGGCAAGGGCTTTCTTTCAGTACCTGGTACCATAGGTCTTTTGAATTAAAAAACACTCGCCACGCGGGGTGGGAGTGTTTTTCTTCAAATCTCTTCTTCTCAGCCTATCCAATTGCTCTTACGATACGACCGTTTGTTTCTTCAAGTCATCGATATAGTTGAACGCTTCTTCAATTTCTTCTGTCGTATACTTCTGTTTCTGTTTGACGGTCTGAACCTTCTCTACGATTTCTTCCTTCGCCAAGTGGTCGAAATAAAGAATGGTAGAAATCAGTTCCAAGATGCGGGAAGGCTGCTCGTTCATCGATGTCACACAAGATTGAAGCGGCTCAAGCTCCAGATCATAGTGCTTCAAGAATTGCTCTCCTTGTTCCGTCAACACGTACCGATATTGGTAATATCCCGACACTTTCTCCTTCATCTCTTCCAAAAACCCTAAGTTACACAGTTCTTCGACTCGAAGCGTCAACTCTTCCGAATACGGCCCGTAGAAATGGAATTGATACTTCTCCCCGAATGGAAACTTCAGCTTCTTGGCAATGTAGACCATCTTCTGCAGCTTTTTACGACCTACTACTTCCCTCGCATAATTGAACAATGCAATCAACCGCGCATGATGCTCAAGCACGTTGAATCCCCTCCTAAAAATCTAATATCTCACTGATCTTTCTCTTTATATCTTGATCTTCTATCTGTTCGATTAAGTCTGATGGATAATACAATTTATGATCTGTCCGTTTCTTACCTGAAATCGCCTCGACTACCGTCGACTCTCTTGAGAGCTCTCGATACTCTCCTCTTTTCGTCAACAAATGGATCGGAAGCCGTTCTTCTTCTTCACCCGGACGGTAAAAGTCATACGGTAAGTCGGATGAAGAATCGACAATCAAGTAATAATCCGGGTCGATACCCGCTTTTACAAAGTACGTATACAGCTTGTGCCAATCTTCCATATGGACATTCGGATTGAACTCCATATACTTGAACAGACGACGGTTCAAAAACCGCTCGCACAAATCCCGAAGAATCGGATCGTCTTCTTCTTGCCATGCTTGGAAATAAAATTGAATGATGCCTTCGTCCAGTTTTATGTAATCATCAAGCTTGACTTCGCCTTTGAACAACGAAATGAAATGAAGCGGTTCAAGTTTGAACTTGTATCCTTCTTCATACAAGGACTTCGCACGGTTCAGAATCTTCGACAGGATGACCTCGGCACTTCGCGTCACCGGATGGAAATAGACTTGCCAATACATTTGATATCGGCTCATGATGTAATCTTCTACAGCATGCATGCCACTTTGTTTGATGACAACCTGATCTTCCTTCGGTCGCATCACCCGGAGAATCCTTTCAATATCGAATTGTCCATAACTCACACCTGTAAAATACGCATCCCTTAACAGATAATCCATGCGGTCCGCGTCAATCTGACTGGAAATCATACTGACAACGAGCTTATTCTCGTACGTCTTCGCAATGACTTCAGACACTTTTCTAGGAAAATCATCATCTACCCTTTTCAATACCTCGTTCACTTCGGTATCTCCAAGGATGATGGCTTGTGTAAAATCTTCATGATCGAGATCGAACACTTTTTCAAATGAATGGGAATAAGGGCCATGACCCACATCGTGGAGCAATGCTGCCGTCAAACAGAGGATCCTCTCTTCTCCATCCCAATGCGGTCGGTTTTGGAAAATCTCCGTAATCCGGCGAACGATTTCATATACACCAAGCGAATGGCTGAATCGGCTATGCTCAGCGCCATGAAACGTCAAGAAAGTCGTTCCGAGCTGTCGGATCCTTCTTAAACGTTGAAACTCTTTCGTTCCGATCAAGTCCCAAATGATACGATCACGTACGTGGATGTACCGATGGACAGGATCCTTGAATACCTTTTCTTCGTCTAATTGTTGCTGCATATAGCTCATTGCCTGGCTAGTTCCCCTTTCATCTCACTTTACGAATGTAAAACTTTTCAGCAAGGATGTGAATCGAGGTAGGTGAAAAGTTCAAGTGTAAAGTATGAGTGCAACTATGGCTCTACCTTCACCAAGGCTGGGCATCGCCAAGTTTTCTTTATCCGTATCCAGAAAAGTATCTATGCTTATTAGTACCACGAAAAACGAATGATTATGTTTTTTGATTCGACAATAGTTAATTATATATTCTTCAAAAGAAGAAAAAAACCTCTTGAAAAATCTTGGCCAGACTTTCCATTACTTCTACAGAGGGTTTCAGCTTGGAAAAAATATTTTCAAGATAAATAGACGAAATTCAGTACCTATCTTTTGGTCAGCAAAAAGGCTGTCATCTTTAGGTAAAGGATTCCACTTAGAGGCGCAAAATCAAAATTAAAAAAGACTCGTTTATTTGACGAGTCTTTTGTCTATACAGAATGGAACTTGCTTCTTATTCTATTAAAGCCCCTGGATAATTGAGTAAGCATGACTGATTCATAAATTTAACGGACATTGAGGCCCTTATTTCTATAAAACAGTCGTTTTCACTAAGCTTAACGGACATAGGAGACCTTATTTGCGGCAAAATCATCAAAAACAAGGTGCTTTTCAAAAAATAGCTTACCAGATGTCCGTTAGCACCCCGAAGTTAGCGTTTTTGACACAGATAACGGATCTCATGTCCGTTCAACTTGCCGAGACTCCTCGAAAATGAAAATTGCATTTTCTTCATGCGATGTAACACTGCTGAGGCTTTCCTTGTCCTGCGAGAACAGCGGGACAGGGAGAGCATTCACTTTTTAAAAGGATCTTCGACTAAGACCCACCACGTCCTGTGGTGAACGTCGAAGCCAGCACATCCTGTGCAAGTGAGTTGGCTCACCGCACGACCAGTGGAAAGCGAGCACCTGAAGCGGGATCAACTACTATAAAAGTTTGCGAAAACAGCAAAAAAAGAACTGACTCAACAATGAGTCAGCTCCTTACTGCATTTAAATATCCAAATCTGCTTGTGGTTGTTGTGGACCACCGTGCTTTTCTTCTGATTTCGCAACGATGACGGCACAAGATGCATCACCTGTGATGTTGACTGCAGTACGTGTCATATCAAGTAGTCGGTCGACACCAAGTACGAGTCCAATCGCTTCGACTGGAAGTCCGACTTGGTTCAATACCATGGCAAGCATGATCAGTCCGACCCCTGGAACACCTGCGGTACCGATACTCGCAAGAACTGCTGTCAATACGACAGTTACGAGGTCAGCCATAGATAGATCGATTGCATAAACTTGCGCGATGAAGACCGTCGCCACACCCTGCATGATCGCTGTACCATCCATGTTGATCGTTGCTCCGAGCGGCTGCACGAAACTGCTGACCTGTTTTGGCACATTCAAGTTTTCTTGTGCTGTTTTCATGGAAACAGGCAGTGTACCACTACTGCTGGACGTACTGAATGCCACGGACATTGCTGGCGCAAAGCCTTTGAAGAATGCAAGTGGATTCATTTTTCCAAGCGTAGAAACCGCTGTTCCGTAAGTCAAGACAGCATGAATCAAGAGTGCGAGTACGACGGTTCCGAAGTATAGTCCCATCGCTTGCAGCGCCTCGAGTCCGAAGCTTCCGACTGCAGAAGCAATCAATGCAAACGCACCATAAGGAGCTAAGATCATGACGATATTGACGAGATACATCAGAATTTCGTTACCTTCTTCAAGTAAACGATGCACCGCTTTCGTCTTCTCACCTAACACCGCAACTGCAAATCCTACGAAGATCGCAAATGCGATGATTTGAAGCATATCCCCTTTCGCCATCGCGTCAATCGGGTTGGTCGGGATGATGTTCAGAATCGTGTCCACCACTGGAGGTGCTTCAGCATCCTCCTCAAAATTGGCTTGCTCTGTATCAAATCCTCCACCTGCTCCAGGCTGGATGAGTGTCGCTAATGATAAAGCGATTACAAGTGCGATTGAAGTGGTCACCAAGAAATAACCAATCGTCTTTCCACCGATACGACCGAGCTTTTTAGGATCTCCGATACCAGCAGCTCCAAGCGCAATTGAGAAGAAGACAATCGGAACGACGAGCATCTTGATCAGATTCAAGAATAATTTTCCGACTGGACTGAAAATGTATTTATCCAGAACATCAAAAGCGTCAGCTGCAAAGATATTAAGTAATAGTCCGACAATAATACCTACAACTAAACCGATGATGATTTGTATGCTTAGCTTCATAGTTCTCCTCCTATTAATTCTACGATTTGAATTTGTCTATCGATTATTTTCTAATTGTTTAGGAAAATTGTCAAATGTAAATATAAAACATTTCGTATCTTTATACATTTTCACCCTGCTAAAGCACTGATATGTAAGCTATTGTAAGAATATCCCTTGCTAGAAACTAACAAGAAAACGCATTCTTTTATGCAAAATCTATACACTCTCGAGCAATGCGCGCATACCCCATTTTTATATTCCCAAACTGCTCCTCACATATGCAAAGAAAATTCGACATCCTTCGTAATTCGTAGATTTGAATATTTACAGGACATGCTATAATAGAACGGTTGAGTTTTAAAGGAGATTTGGAACAATGGAAGATAAGAGTAAACAGCTGTTAGCACAACCGAAATGGAGAATAATCGATCAGACGACGCTAGGAGATTCATTCCATGCACTTCAATCGTTTGCGATGGACGATACACTATGCAGTTCCATCGGATCTGAGGATTCACCCCCAACAGTCCGGGCCTGGGTCCATCAGAAGACCGTTGTCCTTGGCATCCAAGATAGTCGCTTACCTGAACTGCACGAAGGGGTAAAGTTTTTAGAATCTCAAGGGTATCAAGTGATTGTCCGCAATTCTGGCGGGCTGGCTGTCGTATTGGATCATGGGGTTCTGAACCTGTCCTTGATTTTATCGGAAAAGAAGAACAAGATCGACATCGACCAGGGGTATGATGCGATGGTCTATATGACACGCAGGATCCTGGAAAAATACGGTTTGAGCTTTGATGTGGTAGAAATCAGCGATTCCTATTGTCCTGGGAAGTTCGATTTGAGTATCGATGGGAAAAAGTTTGCGGGGATTTCGCAGCGGCGTTTACGTGGTGGTATCGCTGTCCAGATTTATCTTTGTGTAACAGGCTCTGGTGCTGATCGAGCTGCATTGATTCGTGATTTTTATGATAAAGCAAAAAGTCATGAGTCTATGAAGTTTACTTATCCGAAGGTCAATCCCGAAGTGATGGCATCGTTGTCTGAGTTGGTGGGTAAGGATCTTACTGTCAGCGACTTGATGAGGGATGTGCTTTTGTTCTTGAAGGAGCAGGATGCAGACCTGTTGTCCTCTCACCTTTCCATCACTGAAATCAATCAATATGACTTCTATCTGAAACGAGTGGTCGATCGTAATAATAAAGCACTGGAGCAATGACTCCAGTGCTTTTTTTGACTTATAGGGATTGCATGGCTGTAATCAATGCGAGCTTGTACACATCTTCTGTATTACAACCTCTGGAAAGATCATTGACCGGCTTGTTCAAACCTTGTAGTACAGGTCCGATCGCTTCAAAACCGCCCAATCGTTGGACCATCTTGTATCCGATGTTTCCAGCTTCAAGTCCAGGGAATACGAACACATTCGCTTTCCCTTCCAGTGGAGAATCGGGTGCTTTTTTCGCAGCAACTTCTGGTACGAATGCCGCATCAAACTGAAGTTCACCGTCGACTGGGAAATTTGTACCTGCTTCGTTCAACAAGCTGACCGCATCGATGACTTTTTGCGTTTCATCCGACTTTGCCGATCCTTTCGTGGAAAAGCTGAGCATAGCGACTTTCGGATCAATACCGAAGATGCGTGCCGTTTCAGCACTGGTCGTTGCAATTTCTGCTAGATCGGATGCAGACGGGTTGATGTTGATGGCGCAGTCGGCCATGATGTAACGCTCATCTTCTTTAACCATCAAGAATGCACCTGACGTACGCTTGATGCCGTCTTTCGTTTTAATGATCTGCAGAGCCGGACGCACTGTATCTGCAGTTGAATGCACTGCCCCACTTACGAGACCTGCCGCTTGATCGGTGTATACCAGCATCGTTCCGAAGTAGTTCACATCCATGAGGATTTCCCGTGCTTCCTCTTCACTCACTTTACCTTTACGGCGCTCCACGAACGCTCGTACAAGCTCATCAAAGCCTTCGTACGATCCTGGAGAAACCACATCTACATAATCAAGGTCTACGCCTTTATTCGTAAGATCAGTACGAATGACTTCCTCGTCTCCTAGTAAAATCGGTTTGATGATTTTCGTTTCTGCAAGTCTTGCTGCAGCTTCCAGGATACGTGGGTCTTCACCTTCCGGAAAAACGATGGAAGGATAGTTTGCTTGAAGCTTCTGCTCCATTGCTGTGAACATGTTCGCCATGTCAAAGTCCTCCTTTTTACAATCCGTATATATTCAAGGCTCTTAGCCAGTATGGTTCAACGTCAAAAAGACCTACTCTTTATTTCATTTCCTACAATACTCTTTTTTAACCGTGGACGAAACCAAAAAAATTTCGGAAAGCGCTTTATTGGAGAAGTTTTTAATTTCTTAATTCTTCAACACTTTATACAGTCATTAATGCTCCTCCTATCCTAGGGATCAAATGAAGCCCTACAAGTAAACTTGTGTTCTTCATTTGCTACCCAAGAGTCGCTACGCTTTCAAAATACTTTTAAAGGGGGAGCATTGAGGAATATGCTTCGGGGTCCCACTTTTAGGGTTAATCATGTTGCAGAGCTTCGTTATGTTAAGTTTTGTTTGATTTTTTTGAAACTTGATGACGGGTCGTTCGTATAAGGAGTAAAATGGATTTACAGGAATGCTTGTCATTCTGTATTTAGGTTTGATGTCGTTCTTCAGGGTACTTTCCCGTAACGCGTCGAACTTGAACATATCATTTTGTAAAAGGAAGGGGTAATTAGATGTCTTTCGTAAACCGCATGCTCGCTAGTGTAGGAATCGGCTCTGCTGTCGTTGATACGAAGCTTGATGGTAGTACATTCCAGGCTGGAGGGAACATCCATGGTGTCGTCCACATTAAGGGTGGTAAGGTTGAGCAAAATATCGATGAAATCCATATCTATTTAATGACGGAATATCTTCGTGAAATGGATGATAATACCGTTACTGAAACACACGTACTCGGTAAATATCGTGTTTCTGAACCGTTCACGATCGCCGCGAATGAAGTGAAGGAAATCCCGCTCTCTATCCCACTTCCTTATGATGTCCCATTATCTGTTGGACAGACACCGATCTGGTTGAAAACGGCGCTGGATATCAAGCAAGCTGTCGACCCGACCGACAATGATTACATTCATGTCGTTCCACACGACCTTGTAGACCGCATCTTTTCAACTGTAGAAGAGCTTGGATTCCGCTTGAAAAAGTCCCAATGTCTTCATGTGAAAAGACACATGCAACGCAATCATCCATTTGTACAGGAATTTGAATTCGTGCCTTCGTCTGGATCGTTTCGTGGTGAGTTGGATGAGATTGAACTTGTCCTCTACCCTGACCAAAACCATGTTCAGATGTTGATTGAAGTAGATAAACGAGGTAAAGGCCTTTTCGGATTCTTAGAAGATGCATTGGATTTGGACGAACAAAAGTCCATGATCAGCATTTCTCGTGCGGATGCCGAAGACCCACAAAGACTCAAGCAAATGTTCGAAAACCACATTCGTTCATATATGTAAAAATGATAGACTCGTCGACTGACGAGTCTTTCCTTATGAAAGCCCATCCTGTCCTCCATTTTCTGTTTTCCCCGTTTTTAGGTACTCATTGCGCTCTCCCTCTCTGTTAAATCTGCCAAAGTGGTGCTCTTTTTTAGGTTTCAGGGGTTTTGTGATATGATAGAGGCGGTGTAAAAACAGTTATAATAGTTTACAGGATAAAGGAGTGTCTAATGATGAGCGAAGCAGCGAAAACATTAGATGGCTGGTATTGCCTCCACGATTTCCGCACGATGAACTGGACAGCTTGGAAGTCCCTTTCAAGTGATGAGCGTGAGCATGCCATCCAAGAACTACTTACATTTTTGGAAAAGTGGGAAGTAACGGAAGCACAGCAAAAAGGCAGTCATGCATTCTACACGATTGTCGGTCAGAAAGCAGACTTCATGATGATGTTACTCCGCCCTACTATGGAAGAACTGAACGAAATCGAAACAGCTTTCAATAAAACGACGTTCGCTGAATATACAATTCCGACGTATTCTTACGTATCTGTCGTAGAATTGAGCAACTACATGGCTTCTAAAGACGTCGATCCTGAAACGGATCCTATGATCCAAGGCCGTCTGAAGCCGACCCTACCGAAATGGGACCACGTCTGCTTTTACCCGATGGACAAGCGTCGTGAAGGTAACGACAACTGGTACATGCTTTCCATGGACGAGCGTCGTGACATGATGCGCAGCCACGGCATGATCGGCCGCGGTTATGCAGGGAAAGTGAAGCAGATCATCACCGGTTCTGTCGGTTTCGACGATTGGGAATGGGGCGTTACATTGTTCGCAAATGACGTACTCCAATTCAAAAAGCTCGTATACGAAATGCGTTTCGACGAAGTAAGTGCACGCTTCGGCGAGTTTGGCTCTTTCTACGTCGGCAACATCCTGCCGAAGGAAAAAGTAAGCTCGTTCCTCGCAGTGTAACAACCTATACAGGTATCAAACGGCCCTCACTTAGAGGGCTGTTTTTTTATACACAAATACCGTCCTTCCTTCTTTTTTCCCAACTGAAGTCATACGTATAATAAGTGAAAGCCTACTTCACGGGGGTGACATCATGGGAGTGGTCAAGGCGACCCAGGAGGACATCAAAACACTCGCGAGATTGATGCGCGCTGAGGCAGAAGGAGAAGGAAAACAGGGCATGCTCATGGTCGGCAATGTCGGAGTCAATCGTGTCAAAGTACGTTGTCTCGATTTCAAAGATATCAATACGATTCCCAGAATGGTCTTTCAATCGCCAGGTGGATTTGAAGCGACCCAGAAGGGATATTTCTATCAACGGGCTCGATCAAGTGAGATCAGATTGGCGAAACGCGCCATTGCTGGAGAGAGATTTCACCCAGCCTCGAATGCGCTCTGGTTTTTCAAGCCTGGCGGAAGCTGTCCAGCCCAGTGGTTCAACCAGTGGAATTCCGGCCGTTTCAAATCGCACTGTTTCTATATTCCTACCGAATCCGATTGTCCAGAGGCGTACAACACCTATTAGGGGTGTGCCTCATTTTTCATAGTCATAAGTTATACGAGCGTCGAGTATACCTGTTTAATAGGGAGTACTATTGAAGATGGGGAGGTTTGTTATGAACTATCCGAATAATCGCCAAAACCAAGGTGGGATGATGCAAGGAATGCCGGGAATGCCTGGTATGTCCGGTATGCAAGGGATGCCAGGAATGGGTGGAATGCCTGGTATGCAGGGAATGGGTGGAATGCCTGGCCAGTTCCCATCCGGATTCCCTGGTGCTTCGCAAATGAATGGGCAGCTTCCAATTGAACAGTCCTATATAGAAAATATCCTTCGACTGAACCGTGGAAAAGTGGGTACTTTCTATATGACGTTCGAAGGTAATCCGAAGTGGCCGGCAAAGATTTTCAAAGGGGTCGTAGAGGCTGCGGGTCGTGACCATATCATCATCAGCGATCCGGAAACAGGAAAACGCTATCTTCTCTTAATGGTTTATCTCGATTATGTGACGTTTGATGAGGAAATCGACTATTTTAATCAAAATGAATTGGTGAACTATTCACCGAGGTAAAGAAAAAGGCGATTCTTCCCACTCTTTTGGCTGGATGTGGAGGAATCGCCTTCGTTTTGATGTCATCTTGCGCTTGTTTTCATAGCAAAACAGAATTATAGCTCAGTTTTGCGTTATTTCCCATAAAAATCGGTGTATTTCCCATACAAAATGAAAATTATAGATTAGATTCAGAAATTATAGACCAGATTTCAGATTTATAGACTAAATTCGGAAATTACAATCCAAAACTCAGATTTATAATCCGAATTTCGGAATTATAATCCAAATCCAGAATTTATAATCCATTGCACAAAAAAAGTGTCTGATCTCATTGATCAGACACTTTCACTTTCATGCATCACACCTTCAGCATGGCAAACACGATGAGTAACCAGCTGATGATGAATGCGAGTCCCCCGAATGGCGTGATGATGCCAAGCTTCGAAATTCCGCTGATGCTTAGCACATACAAGCTTCCGGAAAACAGGACGATTCCGATCAGCATGACCCAGCCTGCCCAGGCAATCATACCTGATGCCGGGAACTTATCAGCTAAGAAAGCGACGACAAATAACCCTAGTGAGTGGAAAATGTGATACTGAACGCCTGTTTTGAATACGTCCAACATCTTTTCCGATAATTTTGATTCCAGACCGTGTGCACCGAATGCACCTAGTATGACGGAAAGCCCTGCATTCAAAGCACCTAGAAGAATGAATAGTTTAAACATATTTAAGCTCCTTACTGCGTTTTAGCTGTCTAACCTAACTACCATCATCTTAAATCATCGTGAACGCCTCTGCCAACCTTTTCACTAGAGTGCCTCGGAATTGTCATCTTTCAATTTTTCCAAAAGAGCATGTCCTGCCTCAGATTTCTGGAGCATTTCTACAAACGACGGTAAATCGTCGACCTCATATCGGCGGACAGCCTCCATCACCCGTAATTTGACCTCCTGCTCGACGTCCTCTTGATATTTCTTTTCGATCGACAGGACGGTGTGTTTGATTTTCGGCTCGAGCCGTTCAAGGATCCTCTCCATCGCTTCCCTATCGTTTCTTTTTGCTTTTTGGACCTCGTCGTACAAACTCATCTTGCTCATTCCTCTCTTCTATATGTTCTCCAATATCTTCAACAGCGCTTTCCAGGCTGACAAGTCTTTTTTCTAGTTGAAAGAGTAAGTAGAGTGCGACTACTGAAGGGAAACCGATGTTCGAGATGAGATTGAACCAGCCCACTACGCTACCTTCAAGCATGCTTCTCACTCTCCATTCTTTTTTTGATTTCCTCAAGGGCACGTCTATGGGTTTTGGAGATGGATTGCGGGGTCACCCGAAACGATTCCGCGATCCGCCTCAGTTTCCAGCCTTTTTGATAATGTAGATGGATCACTTTTTGCTGTAAATCCGTCAGTCTTTCAATCGCACTCGCCAAAACCGGGCAACCGAATTCGTTCTCGATCAAACCTTGTTCCGGCTCGCCTCCGCATACGGCAACGCCTTCTCCTGGCACTTCCTCCAACGGGTGCAATTGATTGCGTCGCAGTTTTCGGATCGTATTGATCGATTGGAAATAGATGAATTTCGACATATAGTGGATGAACCTGCATTCAAAACAGAATTGTCGGAAGCGATGATTCAGTTCTTTCAACCGACCCGATGTCGGTGACTGAATGAACCGGAGCATTTCTTTCTGGTTTTCATGCTGATCTAAAAATGCAGTCAAGAGATCTTTCTGTCTTTGGAATTCCTGTAATATCTGTTTGGCATCTCTCATTTTGCATCCCTCCCTTTATCTATAAAGCAAAATGAAATGGACAAAAAACAAACTAAAAAGCGAACGTTTGTTCTTATTTTTAAGTATAAAAAAGCGAACACCCTTTGACCATGAGGCTTTTAGGGTGTTCTTTGTTCGTGTCCAACGTCCTACTTTTTCCAGCTTTGGATTATGCAGCCTCTTCCTTAGGCGGACGGATGAAAAAGGCGATCACTAGCAATATCCCGAGGAAAACGATCGGTAGGTTGAAGCCTGCGCTCGAGCCGAACGCTTCGGATACGATACCGACGATCCAACCGGCGAACGCCCCTCCAACACCTGCAGCGACGTACACCAAACCAAGTGCTGAGCCACCTGTTCGGGACATTTTCGTACCGATCGCAGTTGCGGTCGGGAACAACACAGAGAAAAACAGTCCAGCCACACCGAATAAGTATACCCATTCGTCAGCGAACACTTTACTCACCGTAACGAAGAGCAATCCTAGTGCGGAGAAGGAAATCAACAACCACCGTTCTCCTAGTTTACTAATCAGCCATCCGCCACCGAGTCGGCCAACTGTGAAGCTGAGTGAGAACACGGAAATGATGGTGGCAACCATGCTGTTTTTCGCCGCTTCAGATGCTCCACCTAGCGAGAGATCTTTTAAATAGTTCGGGAAAAAGTTCAAGAACGACACTTCTGCTGACACGTAAAAGATGAGGAAGACCATGATGAGCAGGAATTGCCCTTGCTTCAGCATCTCTTTAAATGCAGACAGGTCGATTTTGTCGACTTTTCCTTGTGGCACATTGGAAGCGAAGACATATATGATGAACCCGATCAGCAATATGGCGATCCCAATGTAAAAATATCGCCAGGAAATCTCGTTAGCGAACATCGTTTTCAAAACGATCGGGAAAATGAACATCCCAAAGCCGTAAACCCCCATGGCAACATTGAACATGACACCTTGCTTCTCAGGGTAGACGGCTGGCACGATCGCATTGGAAGCGACGGTCATGGCACCAAGGCCAAATCCGACGATCAAATAGAAGCCGAGGAAGAACGCGATGGTTTGCGCAACTCCCGTTCCGAGCAGCCCAGCACCCATGATGATGCTTCCGATGATCATCATGAGTTTGACGCCTTTTTTATCTGTAAAATAACCGATCAACACACTCGCAAGGACGAATCCCCATTGGAAGATGAAGACGACGAGACCGAATTGGCTGAGATCAAGTCCAATATCTTTCTCGACTTCGTCCAGGACGATTCCTTTTGTACTCGATAATCCTCCAAGAAGGAACATTGTAAAAAACATCATGATGAGTGCGGCCATACTTTTCACTTTAACCATAGATATTCGCTCCAATCGAATTCAAACTTTCCATCCCCTATTTTTACCCTCAGACTGCGAACTTTACACGTAAGGGAATAGAAAGCATAATGTGACTAAGAATAGTATTCGAACATGAGGAGGCTGACTTGTCGTGAATAAGAGATGGTGGAAAGAAGCGGTCGTCTATCAAGTGTATTGGCGAAGCTTTTTTGATACAGATGGTGACGGATACGGAGACATCCGTGGCGTGATAGAAAAGTTGGATTACATCAAGAAGCTAGGTGTCGATGTGATTTGGTTGAACCCAGTCTATGAATCACCGGACAAGGATAACGGTTATGATATCTCGGATTACCAGTCTGTCATGGATAAGGCCGGCTCGATGGATGATTGGGAAAACCTGTTGAATGAAGTCCACCGGAGAGACATGAAGTTGATCATGGACCTTGTTGTGAACCATACGTCCGATCAGCACCCTTGGTTCCAGGAGTCCCGTTCTTCAAAAGAGAATCCGAAGCGTGATTGGTACATATGGAAGGATCCAAGTGCGGAAGGTGGACCACCGAACAACTGGCGTTCCTATTTCACGCCTTCAACATGGGAATACGATGAAAAAACCGGTCAGTATTACTTCCACTCCTTCGCCGTTGAGCAGCCGGATCTCAATTGGCGCAATCCTGAAGTGAGAGAAGCCATTTTCGATATGATGAAATTCTGGCTCGATAAAGGCATCGACGGGTTCCGGATGGATGTCATCAATTTACTTGCCAAATTAGAAGGGTTCCCGGATGCCGAGCAGCCTGAAAAAATTAATTATCTGGGAAATAATCCTGGAATTCATGCGTATCTTCAGGAAATGAATGAAAAAGTTCTACGCCATTATGACATCATGACGGTCGGGGAAATTCCTTTTGTCACACCTGAAGATGGCTTGAAATACGTTGGAGAAGATCGTGATGAGCTTCATACGCTTTTCCATTTCGAGGTCGCCGACGATATGCCGACATGGGATATGCTTCGTTTCAAGGAGATCCAGAAGACCTGGTACGAAGGCATGTATGGCAAAGGGTGGAATTCGCAATTCCTAAACAATCATGATCATACCCGTCAGGTTACGCGTTACGGGAATGATGGTGAGTATCGTGAGAAGTCTGCGAAACTGTTGGCTACCATGATTCACACCCTGCCTGGTACACCTTATATATTCCAGGGTGAAGAGATCGGCATGACGGGTGTGGATTTTGACTCGATTGAGGATTACCACGACATTGCGATGAAAAACAAATACGAAGAGGAAGTCGGGAAAGGACGCGATCCTCAGAAAGTGTTGGAGGAATTGAAGCCACTCAGCCGAGACAACTCACGTACACCGGTGCAATGGGACAATACAAAGCATGCCGGCTTCACTGATGGAGAACCTTGGATTCCGGTCAATCCGAACTATAAAGAGATCAATGTGGAACAAGCATTGGAGGACCCAACGTCCATTTTCTATTACTATCAAAAACTCATTTCACTACGAAAAGAGAACGATGTGATGGTATATGGAAATTATGAAGACCTTTCTGAAGGCGATGAAAGACTTTATATGTATACACGAAGCTTGGACGGAGTGACCTGGTTGGTCGTGCTCAACCATTCAGATGAAGCACATGATTTGGAGTTGCCTGAAGAGAGCAAAGGCGCTCAATTAATGATCGGTAACTACGGGGACACGGAAAAAACGGTTAGAGAACTGGAAACCACTCTGCAGCCTCATGAAGCTCGCATTTATGAGTATACAAACTAAATGAAACCAACTTCAATTGGGGAGCGACTCTTCCAACTCCATCACACCTCTCCCTCTATCAAGCGGTTGACTCAGGCCGTTTGATAGAAAGGGGCTGATCGGATTGAGAGTGCTCCCTTTTTCCTTATATTCAGGTTGCTCAAATAGGAATGTATCCTCTTTGAACATTCATTTTTTCAATATGAAGTTTTTAGAAATCAAAGATCGAATCTCCGTTCACGTCATCATCTTCTTCTAAACGCTTAGTGGATAAGTTCTGGACAGGCGCAGGACTCTGCGGTTTATTTTCGACCGTTCTGTACGTTGACGGCTTTACATCCTTGGCCTCCAATAACAAATCACAATAAGCTTTAATCGCTGTAAGTTCATCTCGAACTGAGCTGGAAGATGCATTTACATCCACCTCTTCTTTTATGTTTTCAAGGCGGTCGATCATTTTCTGTACAACAATGCTGGACTTTATACTCAAGAGAATCCCTCTTCCTTTAGAATCATTCTTACCTCATTATAAAGGGACTCCCTGTTAATGAAAAGTTCAGGTGCTTTTCTCGCATGTGTTTCGTGAATTTCTTAATTGCAATTATATTAATACAAGCTCATCATTCGGTCGTATCGGTGTAGTTATGATGTATCCCAAAGCACGTTCGTCTTTAGTCGGTAAATGATCTTCACGCTGGGATTGAGCATCAGGACTTCCAGAATTCTAAATGGACGTTGAACCGGTCGATTAGGGAAATATGCATTCTGTCGTTTGGATCCGTTCCATTCATGGTGCTTGATACGAACAATTTGAATAATAGCCAACCACATCACCATACAATACGTAACCAAATCGCTCATCATATAATACCCTTACCCCTTTCTCCCTCACAAGATTAGAATTTGATGTATGATGTCCCGAAGCTCAACACGCACCTCCTTTTTTCGAATCGGAACGTACCAATGTATTCGTCTATGAGTAAAAGTATACGTAAAGCTAGTCTCAATGTTTGTCACAATCTGGGTGAGAAATGGAAGAAATTATCTACAAAAACCTTTCCCATTTTCCACGTCAGGTCAAAGTAATCGGAAAATCTCTCTGACGAACCAGAAAATGGTATCACATTCACACAAGTTAGCACGTAATATCGGTGACAAAATCCATAAAAAAAGAATTGCCAAGTACAAAGTGCGTCAAAACGCATGTACTCGACAATTCTTCACTATGTTCTTCTACAAATCATTGATGAATTGCTGCCTGATTTTCTCAATCCGTTTCCGGTTCACGCCCATGTCAGAGTATCCCATCCGTGATGCTGAGCGGACTTCAATGACCTTTTGTTCCTTATCGAAAAGGAACTCTACATCATCTGTGAAACGGAACAGCTTCGACTTACATTCCGCCAGGATGTAATCTCCTTCTTCTTCCACAATCTTGGTTCGCTTCATTTTCTTCAATATATTCACCAAGGTTGAAAGTGCATGCTGAGAGGATCCATTATATGAAATCGGTGAGATATAATGATTGGAACTATCCGTTTGAGACGAAACACAGTTTGGTGAAGACGGGCAGTCTTTCAATCGTCTATCTGTCATACTTATCTCCTCCTTCTATATTGTCCCCTTACTTCCTTATTCCCCTATTTATCTATAATCATAACTGCTCTCTGATTTTTTGAAAAAGATCCCGCTTGATCGTGATTCCCCTCACTTGCTCGAAGAAAAGGTTTAGCGATTGCGGATACGTGATATATAGAATACTAGACTTTACAAATATAAGGAGTGAGTGAAATGGAAAAACCGATTGTACGCGAATATGTCAATGATGAAGAACTGAAGAACGACATCAACGATTTGCAAAATAAAGGTGTGTACAAGGACGATATCTATGTCATTTCTCACGACGATGATCGCACGAACCGTGTAGCGGACAGTGCAGATGCAAATACTGTAGGTCTAAAGGAAATGGGTCTTGAAAGTACAGTAGGGAACATTTTCAATAAAAAAGGCGATGAGCTGAGAGCGAAATTCAAAGAGATGGGATTCTCACAAGAAGAAGCGAACCATTATGAGGACAAGCTGGACCAAGGACGCATCATCATGATGGTTACCGATAAAGAAAAAGTATCCGATTGGGCGTAATCGCAAGAGACAAGTCCAGTCGTTAAAATAAAACAGACCTTAATGGTCTGTTTTTTTATTGAAGGCTATTATCTTATAGAAATGAACCTATTCAATGATGAAGATGATCGTTAGATCTTCTTCATCAAATTTCATAGGAACAGAGAGAATCTTTCTAGCTTCCGTTATAGAGACGGATTCGACGACCCTCGGTGTTGTAATATCGATGGTGATGTCCTCAGTTGATAACTGCGTTGCAATGTTACCAGCCAGAATATTGCCGAGCTCCCCCATGAACGAATCAAGCATCTCACCTTCAAATGGCATACCGAACATTTTGTTTCCACATTCGCCAAATAAGTCTCGGGATCCGAGAAACAAGAGCGATCCATTAATTTCTTTTTCCAATCCGATCATAACCCCAGTTTGATGAACATCGACCGACTCTATATCGTTGACCGGTTTCCCGACTGTAAAATCCATCGGGAGCACCGTTTTCACCACATTGATTGTGCCATTCAATAGAGTTGTAATATGTTCTGTTGCTGCTATCGTCATAACCAATTTCCCCCACGGACCTTCACATTAATTTCCCTTTATATCGACACTTTAGAATGATTGTGAAGTAGAAATAGGAAAATCGGTATAGAACTTTAGGAATGGTTATAGAAAAAACTACTGAGCCAAGCTCAGTAGTTTCAATTTAACATCCATCTATATCACAGGAGAGTCCTTCTTCCGATTCAGCAGTTCCCTGTTTTTCTAATTCGGCATCAATGATCTGAGTCAGGCGATCGGCGGGATACAGACCTTGCAACTTTCGGTCTCCGATGAAGAACGTCGGAACAGCGCGGATATCCTTAGCAGCTGCTTCATTCAATGCTGCCTTATGGGTATCTTTATACCTTCGTGACTCTACCGCTTCCCGGTATCCGTCTGCATCGAGTCCGACTTCCTCAGCCAACCTCACAAGTACATCGACATCGCCGAGATCCTGCCCTTCTACGAAGAAAGCTACCAACATCCGGTGGTTGTATTCGTTTGCCTTCCCTTGCTCTTTCGCATATTGGAATCCTTCAAATGCTAGATGTGTCCTCGGTTGGACAGGTGGAAAGTTCATCGGGACGCCGAGTTTCTCGCTCAACGGTTTGACTGAGTGTTTCCAGGCATTCTGTATATAGTCTCCGCTCGGATCAAGTGGTGGAACGGGTTCAGGTCTTAACTCGAACGGCTTCCACTCTACTTCAACGTCTTTCCCTTTCATTGCTTCTTGTAGCGGAACCTCCGCTAAATAGCAGAATGGTCAAACGTAATCGGAATAGATTTGTATTTTCAAGGTCATGTGAACATCCTCCTTCTTTCTATCCTTTTATTGTAAAAGGTTTGCCACCGCTCGCCAACTGATTCGACTCAAGCATATTAAAATCTGTTTTCATAAACTTTGTTGCTCTTGCAATTGAAGAAAGTATAAAATACTTTCTTCAGTATAAGGGCAACTAAGGCTCGCCCTACAAAAGGCTTGGTCTCGCCAAGTTTTCTTTAAATGTTGTTGATTTCCGCTCCAACTCAACTTGTCTAAGAAGAGAGGAAAAAGCCTTTTATTTTAGAGATAGGACATCAAAAAAAGGACCGGCCCTATATGGCCAGTCCTGTTTCCTACATTATCGTAGTGTTTTCAATGCGCCGGCTACTTTCGCAACACGTGCACCTAAACGTCCTGCCATTGTCAGATCGACTTCCTTCGGCTGTTCGCCACCTTCTGGTCCAGCAACTGTGGATGCAGAATAAGGGGATCCTCCGACCGCCTCAGCTGTCAACTGTTCAGGGTTTTCACCGTACGGAAGTCCCACATAGATCAACCCGAAGTGCATGAGTGGTACGAAAGAAGTGACCGCTGTCGTTTCCTGACCACCATGGATGGAACCTGTACTTGTGAATACAGCTGTCGCCTTTCCTTCAAGTTCCCCTTTCATCCATAGACCACCAGCAGAATCAAGATATTGCTTCATTTGAGCTGGCATAGAGCCGTAACGAGTCGGGATGCCCCAGATGATGCCGTCTGCCCACTGTAGATCTTCATGCGTTGCTTCAGGAATGTCCGATTGCATTTCTTGTGCTTTTACATAATACTCATTGTTGGACATCGCTTGCTTCACTTCTTCAAACTCTTTGATCTTCACGATCTTCACTTCGACGTCATCTACTTTACTTGCGCCATCTGCTACCGCTTTTGCCATTTGTAAGATGTGCCCGAACGCACTGTAATACGGAATTAAAATTTTCGTTGCCATTCAAAATCACTCCTCTTTCAAAATTTCGTCTCTTTATACGTTCCCATACCTGATGTAATTTAATCTCTTTTTAAGCAAAAATCCTGTATTCATACTTCTTGAATTCGAGATATTTAGGTAAAAAAATTATGCCTGGTAATTCTGGGCGTACTTCCCAAGTTTTTTCAACGTTTCAATCGCTTGCCGCTTCTCTTCTTCTGGTATGCCAGCTAGCGCTTTCTCAAGGACTTCATGGTGAGGTGGAAAGATCTCTTCCATATAGGATTTTCCTTGCTCAGTGAGGTGTGCATACGTAATCCGTCGATCGTTTTCACAAGGTTTTCTCTCTAAGTATCCTTTTTCCTCCAACTTATCGACAACGTACGTAATGCTTCCACTTGCCAATAAAATCTTTCCTCCGATTTTCTGTAGAGGATGAGGACCTTTATGGTATAGTAATTCAAGCACACCAAATTCCGTCACATTCAGGTTATATCGTTGAATATCTTTTCGAGCGACCTCCATGATGGATTGATACGCTCTGGATAGTACGACGAAGAGTTCTAATGATGAATTTTGCATATTCATTAACTCCTTCATTATCTCGAATTCGAGATAAGTATACCGCTGTATGTATACTATGTCAATCATATATAGAAAAGGGGATGACATTTTTTGTCATCCCCTTTTCTTTTTTTATGCACTTGCCGATTGTGGTTCTGAATTTTTCTCTTTGATGAAATATTGTAAAGCAAACAGTGCAATGAAGACTCCTAACCCAATCAAGTCCGTACTTCCTTCCGGATAGATGAGCATGATTCCAGCTCCGAGGGAGACGATTCGCTCAGCCCAGTGTGCTTTTCTCAGCC
Source organism: Pseudalkalibacillus sp. Hm43 (assembly GCF_051842935.1). GTDB lineage: Bacteria > Bacillota > Bacilli > Bacillales > Fictibacillaceae > Pseudalkalibacillus. Next base: position 3,002,072 of record NZ_JBPXRR010000001.1, read on the forward strand.
AATAACCGATCATCGCAGCTCCGATTGCAATCATACCGGTCAGGGAAGTGACTATGATCCATAGCACCTCTGTCCAGGTCGTATCAATCATCATCAGCTCAGGTGAGTAGACGAAGATATACGGAATGATGAAGGCTGCAATGGCAAGCTTGGCTGAATTGACCCCGGTCCGCAGCGGTTCTCCTCCCGACACCCCTGAGGCCGCAAAGGCCGCAAGTGCTACAGGTGGCGTGATATCCGCAATAATTCCGAAGTAGAACACGAACATATGCGCCGAGAGATCTGGAATATTCAAAGTCATCAATGCTGGCGCTGCAATCGTCGCCGTGATGACGTAGTTTGCCGTGGTCGGTGATCCCATTCCCAAGATGAGGGATGCAATCATCGTGAACAACAGCGTCAAGAATAAGATGTCGTTGGACAGTGCGATGAGCCCGCCCGCCATTTTCAGCCCTAAGCCGGTAATGGTCACGACACCGACGATGATACCCGCACATGCGGTTGCTGTCGCTACACCGATCGCTGTACGTGCACCGTTAATAAGCGCTTCTGCAAAATCTTTTGGTCCCATACGTGTTTCTTTATTAAGCATACCTACAACAATCGCAGAAACGATGGACCATAGTGCTGCTCTCGTGACACTCACTCCAGACATGAGTAAAATGACAACAACGAAAATCGGAGCAAGCAGGTAGATTTTCTTCAATACTTCCTTTCGGTTCGGCATCTCACTTTCATCCAAACCTTTCAATCCGATTTTCTTCGCCTGGAAATGTGTCATGACCCAGATTCCCGCAAAATACAGCAATGCAGGAATGGCGGCTGCCTTGGCAATTTCCCAATAAGTGATGCCGCCACCGATGAATTCGACCATCAGGAAGGCCGCTGCCCCCATGATCGGCGGCATAAGCTGACCTCCTGTCGAGGCGGCTGCTTCTACCGCTCCTGCAAATTCTCTCCGGTATCCGAGCCGTTTCATCATCGGGATGGTGAAGGAACCGGATGTAACCACGTTTGCGACCGAGCTTCCAGAAATCGTTCCTTGCAAGGCACTGGAGAATATCGCAACCTTCGCAGGTCCTCCAGTCCGTTTACCGGCTATCGCAACCGCCAGATCGTTGAAATATTGTCCGACCCCTGTTTTGATTAAAAACGCTCCAAACAAGAGGAACAGGAAGATGAAGGTCGAGGATACTTTCAACGGTGTACCGAGAATCCCTTCGGTCGTAAAGAACATCGTCCGGATGATCCGGTCGATGCCAATCCCCTTATGCGCCAAAAATCCGGGCATGATCGGTCCTAGGTAAGCATACGCGAGGAAAACGGACGCAATGATGGTGATCGGCAGTCCGACGACCCTTCGTGTCGCTTCTAAAACAAGGAAGATCGCTAATGCTCCGACAATCAAGTCCATCGGCGTCAATCGCGCAACCCTCATGACTAGGTCGTCCATGTACAATGGCCAATATAATCCGACAACGACACTAAGTGCCGCCAACAACCCGTCCAGCCATGTAATTTGGAAACGTGATTTCGCTTGTTTCAGCTTCTTCTTTTTAGAAGCAGGAAATAGTAAGAATGCCAATGATAAGGCAAAACCTAAGTGAATCGAACGATGGATCTGTGGTGAGAATCGATCCAACGTCGATGTATACAATTGATAAAGAGAAAAGCATAGCAGTCCAATGGTTACGATCCAACCAAGGATTCCGGTCAATTTCCGGTAACCAGCTTCTGGATCGAACTTAGACATCAGCTGTTCTAATTCTTCTTCTGATAGTTGTTGATCCTTCTTCGTTGCTTTTTCATCCAAGAATATCCTCTCCTTTCAGCCGTTGCCATAGACTGATCGGTCGAACCTCTAGGCGAATCCATGATCCTGGCTCGACCCAATTCTTCAACGGGATTTCGTTATCATCCATCATCAATGTATGATTCGCGATGACCTGTCCCGTTCGTAAATCAACGTGTGAGAACTCGCGATTCATATTCGTAATGTAATAGATGCCATCTTTTTCTATGAACTTCTCTTCACCAGTTGCATTCGATGGCATGCCAATTGCAAAGTTTTCATAGGCAAGTTTCGTTTGTACAATCTGGTTTACCTCGTTGATCTCATAAAATTCTGTTACAGGTGTCTGATGAACCGAGTGGGTATAACGGATTCGGAAGTCTGTACCCTCATTCACATCCATGTAGACGAGAACTTGTCCACTGCTTTCAAGTTGTAGCGCGAGCACCTTTCCATAAGGAATCATTCCCATTGATAGAAGCCCAATCACTAAAAGGATGAGCAAGCTCCATTTTTTCCACTGTTTCATAATGAGCACCTTAAACTGTGTATTTTTGTAAAGTGTAAACCCAAAAACAAAGTGCCAGACTCCTCCGGCACAACATTCCGTGTCCAAAACACGCGTTTTACAAATGTTGTTTCATACGGAGAGAGTCAGACACTTCTTGGGTCAAACCGTTTTTCTATTCTATTATTTCAAGCCTTTTTCTTTATAGTACTTTTCTGCACCAGGGTGAAGATCAATTCCAACACCGTTCAATGCATTTTCAGCACTGATCTTCTCACCTTTTGCGTGTTTGATATTCCCGACATTGTCAAAAAATGCTTTCGTCAAGTTGTACACTGCGTCTTCACTCAAATCTTTACGTGCAACAAGCATCGCAAGGACTGCTACAGTGTTCACTTCTTCCTCAAGCTGATACGTTCCAGATGGAATCGTATCCTGAGCGTAGTACGGATACTTCTCGCTCAATTCCTTCGCCTTGTCATCCTCAATCGGTACAATTCGAACTGGCTTCAATGCTGCAAGTCCTTCAATCGCACCTGTTGGCGCACCTGAAGTGATGAATGCTGCATCTAAATCACCGTCTTGAAGCAATTCTGCAGACTCATCAAACGGCAAGTTTTGTACCTCGATATCGTCCGTAGAGATTCCGTGAACTTCAAGAATTTGCTTCGCGTTTTCAGCCGTTCCACTACCTACGTCTCCGATTGAAACCTTTTTACCCTTCAAATCTTCAACAGACTTGATGTCGCTATCTTTCAATACAACGATTTGAATCGTTTCAGGGTATAATGTACCAATCGCTTGAACATTATCTGCTGCTGAATCTTCAAACATCAATTTACCTTCAACCGCATAGCTAGCGATGTCAGTTTGTGTGAACGCAAGGTCCGCGTCACCATCTTGTAGTGTTTGGATGTTTTCGACAGATGCACCAGATGCTTGTGCACTGACGGATTTTTCGGAGTTCTTGGACATCACTTCGGCAATTTCACCGCCCAGTGGGAAGTAAGTACCGCCTGTCCCACCTGTAAGCATGCTTACTTCTTCAGGGTCAGCTTCTGCTCCGTCTCCGCCGCCGAGCTCGTTACATCCTGCCAAAACAAGTGTAAACGCTAACATAAGAACGAATGTTAATGAAAGCTTTTTCATTGGTTTATTTCCCCTTTCTCAATATGTATGACGTTCTCATTTTATCACAATAAAGCATGGAAGAGTAGGGAAAATGTCTCATAATTTCAAATTGGTGGATTTTTCGGATAGCTTGATGAACCAATCCTGAAGCAATGGACGCATCGTTAATTTCTGTTGAGAGAATACGAATGTCCAAGGCATGGAGGCACCCGGCGGGACGTGGACGTTGGGCAGATTGAATTGGGATTCTGCAATGGTCCCTCGTTCTTTCTCAGCATATGTCAGGTCAATTGCATCTGCTGTAAAACTTTCCGATAGGCCATTTTGCATTAACACCATTGCGAGCAACGAGCCTTGATGGTTGAGCGCCGCACGTATCGGAGTCCAGCGAAGTTCTCCTTCTCTGACTGGATTGTTGCGATGCAACTCTTCGATCGCCTCACGATCTTGTGGCGCAATTGCCTTTTCCCAGGCAGGGTCGAACACCAATTTGTCATCCATGAGTCTATTTCCTCTCTTAACCTTCTACTATACCCATCCTACATGGAAAACCGGTCCAATGACAAATCGTTAGAAGAATAGGAGACTATTCTATCCGTTATAAGGGGATTTTGCTCTTATCACGGTACGAAAAGTACTCTTTCCATCCTCCATTTTGGGATTTTGTGCTTTTCGAGGATAGAAAGAGCCTCTTACTGTCCCTCATTTTCTGATTTCGCTCATTTGGGGGACAGAATGGTCCTCCATGAATATACCAAATCTCATTTCTAGCATTTTCATGACCTTTTAAACTCACTTAAGGTCCATATGCTTCTTTTTTCTGATCCTAATCATCCATATGAAAAGGACAGCTGCCCCCACGTAAATAACGGGTTTGTAAAGTTCATTGTTAACATAGGTGACTTGGAGGTGATTATTTCTCACGGGGTCCAACGTCCAAACGATCTCTTTTCCATCGTAGCTTCCGTTATGATTTTTTACGGTAAAAGGGAGAGATAAGTGTACCTGAACATCCACCTCTTCTTCATTTATGTAACCATGATTGACGTTTCCTTTAATCGAATCTTCAGGAATCTCCATGACAGCTTCGATTTCCGCTTTTTTATAAAAAGGAAAGGTCCTTGTATGGCCTCCTGAATTCCCAAGAATATTGAAGGCATGAAAATGGTTAATATCAAAGGTTGAAGAAAAGTAATCGTAGTGCACATCAACAATCATTACTCTTCTTTGATTTTCTTCAGCAAACGTATATTCATATTTTGTAAAAGCGCTCTCTTCAAAATTCAGAAAAAAGTGCTCATCTATATATTCTAGGATTTGTGCTTCCGAGTACTTCTTATCCACCTGAACGACAAGCTTCAGTTTAGTGGTTTCATCCTCAGCTACATCTATGTAATAGTCTACCTCTGTAAAGCCAGTAAGGAAGCAGAAGGAAATGATCGCTATTAAGATAATGGGAAACTTATTTCTCGATCTCATTTTGTCATTCTCCATTTCCATAAAAAAACATATCCCTCACTAGGTTAACATATTTTCCCTAAACATAATTCTTCTAAAAGGAAACGCAGGTGATTCCTCACCTGCGCTCATTTAATCTATTATCCTACTTCCATTTCCAGCTCTTCGATTCTTTTCTCGAGATATTTCGTATCTTTTTGTGCGTGGAAGGTTTCGGCTTTTTCTACGATGACGGCTGTGTTGTATTCAGGAATGCCGGCGTACTCCTCGTACACGCCTTTCGGAATGACTACGTTTCCTTCCGGCCAGTGGACCTGGATGTTCCCTGACTTCACATCGACGAAACGCGCCTTCCCATGGAACAGACCATGCTTGTTGTATACGACGATAGCATCGCCCTGCTTAATCCCTTGGCGTTCGCCATCCTCCTCGTTCATCAACACATCGTATCGATCCGCTTCATTGAATGGATCTTTGTCCGAGTAGATCATCGAGTTAAATTGCTTCCCACGGCGAGTCGTCACATAAAAGAGACCGTCTGCTTTGCGAAGCTCCGGAATATCCATTGCAATCAGATTACCTCGACCATCCGGTGTCGGACAGACACCATCCTCGCATAGCCATGCACCACCCCATTGGAAGACGTCGCCTTTTTCCTTCAAGTGCTGAATGCCATCGTAATTCGGTGCTGCTTTCGCAATTTCATCCCGGATTTCCTGTGCATTTTTAAAATCGATCAGATGCTTTTCTTCCGGTTTTACACGTTTCGCAAGATCGACATAGATTTCCCATTCGGAGCGGGCTTCTTCAATGCGCGGTCCTTTGATTTCCGGTGAAAAGTAGACCATTCGCTCAGTCGACGTGGATGTTCCTCCTCCAGGCTGCTCATAGCGGGTCATTGCCGGCAAGACAACAACCGCTTCCTTCGCATCAACGAAGGTTGATGTGTTGAAGATGATATCTTGGTGGACGCGAATGTCGACACCCTCCAGGCATTCTTTGACGAAGTCGGGTTCCGGCATCGTCTCGAGGAAGTTCCCGCCCGACATGTAATACAGTTTCAACTTGCGTTCATGGTCTTCCGGAAGCAGAGCGTTTTCGAGTGAAATACCGACGATATCTCCTTGCCACCTCGGAATCTTGAAGTTCCATACGTTCTCTACGCGTTCAACGTTCGTGTCATCGAATCCACCGCCTGGCAATACGAATGGATCTGCTCCCATTTCACCAGATCCCTGTACTCCGGAATGCCCGCGAATCGGCATGACACCGCAATGTTCACGACCTAAAAACCCTCGTAACAGAGCGAGGTTGGCCACCTGTGAAACGTTATCGGTGCCGAAGCGGTGCTGCGTCAATCCCATCGACCAGACGAATACGGCTGAATCAGATTTGGCGAGTAAAATGGCAAGCTCTTTCATGCGGTCCTTCGTCAGTCCAGACGATTGTTCAAGCGTAGACCAGTCATAAGACTCTACCTTCTCCTTCAACTCGTCCAATCCATTCGCATGCTCCTCGATAAATGCATGATTGATCGCTGAACCTGGCTCTACTTCTTCCATCTCAAACCAATGCTTCATGATCCCGTGCATGAACGCGATGTCCCCACCTATGTTCACCTGGTATACATCATCGGCGATTTTCGTGCCGAACAAAGCCGACTCGGGAATCGACGGAATCCAATACTTGTCCATAGAAGGCTCATAGTAAGGATTGATGACGATGATTTTCGTCCCTTTCCGTTTGGCAGCGTACATGTATTTCGTGGAGACTGGCTGGTTGTTGGCTGCAACCGATCCCCAGAATACGAGTACATCCGTCCCGATCCAATCTTGGTAGTTACAGCTTGATGCACCGATTCCAAGCGAGCGGCTGAGTGCCGTCTTGGATGGTGAGTGACAAATGCGTGATGCATTGTCGATATTGTTCGTCCCCAAAAAACGCGCAACCTTGGCAGCGGTATAATACGATTCATTCGTAATTCCGCGGGAGGTCAAATAGAATCCGTATTGCTTCGGATCGATTGTCTTCATTTTATCGGCGATCAAATCGAGCGCATCATCCCAAGAAAGACGGCTGAATTTCTTGTCGCCAGGCTTTCGGATGAGCGGGTACGGAATCCGTCCGAGCTTCCGCAGTTCGGTGCTGCTCTTTTTTCTCAAATCATCAATATCCGCATGAACAACTTCTGGTTTCATCGCCGGCATCGTATTCAACCGCAGAACGTTCAAACGGGTCGTACATAAGTGCGGACCTTGCAGGGTCTGATCCTGCAGTCCCGCTACCCCTAACGCGCAGCCGTCACAAACGCCTTGTGTCAAAATCCTCGTTGCATATGGAAGATTGTCTTTATTTTCCCAAGCGACCTTGGCTGTATCTCGTATATGTTTCGGTTTTATTTTTCCAAGTCCAAAAGGAACCTTGCTTACCCATAGTGATGGATCGAGGTCCTTTGCTAATTTCATCGGGCCCGTGTGTTTGGTCTTCCCCACAACCATTCCCCTTTCTCTACCTGAACAGAAATCACTGTTTCCTCTAGTTTAATAGTAGTATGAAAGCGGTATCAACACAACTACATGTCTACATTCGATTTTTTGACACACACTAAAAAGGAGTCCTCAATTCTTATGTTGAATGTAAAAAGTAACAAACTAGAAGGAGTTTAGAATCATGAGAGAAAGCTTCAAATTACGGAATGAAGATTGGCTTGAGAGGGCGACGATTTTTGATATCCAAAAAGCGATGAACAACGGAGACCTGACTTCACTGCAACTGGTCAGCCGTTGTTTGGAATATATCGCAAAACAGAACCACGCAGGAATGAACATCAACGCAGTCCTGGAGGTGAATCCTGATGCCCTCCAAATTGCGGAAACGCTCGATGCGGAACGTAAACTAAGAGGGATGCGGGGACTTTTACACGGGATTCCGGTTCTTTTGAAAGATAATGTGGAAACCGCCGATCGGATGCATACGAGTGCCGGATCGCTCACATTAGCCGATCACTATGCAAGTGAGGATGCGACGATTGTACATAAATTACGAGAGGCCGGAGCGGTCATCATCGGTAAAACGAATATGACTGAATGGGCGAATTTCATGAGTATGAAGATGGAGAACGGCTACAGCTCTCGTGGGGGCCAGGTGTTAAATCCTTATGGTAGTCAATTTGACGTTGGGGGATCCAGTTCAGGTTCTGCGGCAGCAATAGCGGCTCACTTTGCCACCCTTGCTGTCGGTACCGAGACTTCCGGTTCCATATTGAGTCCAGCGAGCCAAAACAATGTCGTCGGGATCAAGCCGACAGTCGGTCTCGTCAGTCGTGCAGGCATCATACCGCTCGCTCACAGTCAGGACACTGCTGGGCCAATCGCCCGTACCGTAACGGATGCGGCCATTTTACTCGGTGCGATGACCGGTCAGGATGACAAAGACATGATTACACACACAAGCAGAGAACGAAGCTTTCAAGATTTTACGACCTATCTGAACCCCTATGCGCTGCACGGTGCACGCATCGGCGTTTGCCGTACGCTATACCTCAACGGTTTACCGGATGGCCAGCGCGCGGTCATGGAAAAAGCGATCGAGGATATGAAAGAAGCCGGTGCAACGATCATTGAACTAGAGTCGATTTCACCGATGGAAATGGACACGAAGTGGGATTACAATGTGCTGTTGTATGAATTCAAGTCCGATTTGAACGCGTACTTGAAAAAACTGCACCCGTCCTTGCCTGTCCACTCGCTCGCCGATGTGATCCAATTCAACGAAGAACATGAGGACAAGGCGTTGAAATATGGACAAGACATCTTGATTCAGGCGGAGGAAACGTCCGGAACGATGACAGAGCCTGCCTATATCGAAAGCCGGTTGAGAGACCTCCAGCTTTCGCGGACGCGAGGGATCGACGTTGTCATGGAAGAGCATCAATTGAGTGCACTTCTTTTTCCAAATTCCAATGGAGCGGGCATCCCAGCAAAAGCAGGCTATCCTTCCATCACGGTCCCAGGAGGGTTCACGCCAGAAGGAGAGCCTGTCGGAGTAACCTTTACCGGTCAAGCGTACAAAGAATCGACCTTGGTTTCACTTGGGTATGCCTATGAACAGTTGACCAAGCACCGGAAACCCCCTGAGTTCAAAGGTTGACGTTCTCAGATTTCTGCAGCTTGAATTCCTTCAGCTTTTGCCGTTGCTCATCCGGCCACCATGCGCCGCAATCATCCGATACGACACAGGCTGCGCAAGTCGCAAGATCATAGACCACCATACCGGAGATGGGTGGTGAATAGAGGTGCAGAGTGACGAGATCCGATTTTGCCGGGTCCGTCATCTTATGCACCCCTTTTTTTGGTGCAAAGAATAGCCGACCCTTTTTCCTATATTCAGAGAAAACTTCGAAAGGCAGTTCATTCTCCTTCACTTCGTAAACCGTATTGCGGGAAATCCCATTCATGACCTGGATCCACCCACAGGAATCCCCGTGATCATGGGGCGCACATTCGAGATCAGACCAATTCATGACAAGCATCTCCACTTGGTCGTCTTGATAGAGAAGCTTCCGGTAGTACGGCTTCCCCTCCGGACTTTGTAAAAAAGGAACCAATTCCTCCAGCTGGACATCCAGTTGTTCGAGCGCTTCTCGTAAGGATTCCTTAGATGTAGACTGCAACTGACTGAAATGCTGTTCAATCCGCTTCAACAGATCCATCGACCATCCTCCATTCGGCTTTTTCAGCTTCTGAATCTCATCATTACCCGGTGTACTGCCGACAACAATTGCCCATTGACCAAAACGACGCCTAATATAATCATAATTCCACCTATGACACTTATGATGAATATTTTTTCATGTAGTAAAAGGACCGCGGCGATTAACGTCGCAATCGGCTCCAAATAGAGAAATACGGAAACTTGAGAAGCATCGAGGACTTCAAGCGCTTTCGCCCAATACCAATAAGCGACACCTGATACGAAAATACCGAGGAACAGTAAATGGGTCCATTCGCTCGCAGATAGCAGGGCCATCTCGTTCCACCCTTTGTTCCGGATCAGAAACGGAATCGTGAGGATGAAGCCTAATGTGCTCATGTAAAACGTAAGCACGAGCGGCGGAATGGGAACGCGCAACTTTTTCAAAAGTACGGAGTACACCGCCCAATTCAGCGTGCTCAACACCATGAGTAAGTACCCGATATTCAACGCAAGATTGAAGGAGCCGGCTTCACCCTGGGTGGTAACCATGAGGACTCCGCACACCGCTACCGTCATTCCGAACGCTTTTCGCAACGTCATTTTTTCATGTAAAAAGAGCATCGCCAGGATGACCGTGAAGATCGGCGAAAAGGAGATGAGCCAGCCTGCTGATGAGGCGTCGATCGTCAATAGCGCTGTCGCCTGGAACACTTGGTGGACGAACACCCCTAAAATACCCAGCACAATCAAATGCGGAATATAGTTGAGCGGTATTTTCAGCTGCCCACCTAAAGCAAGAATCAGGACCAATAGGAACAGTGAACCGATGCCGAACCTTACAACGAGTAGTGTAAAAGGATCAAGCTTATCAAGCACAGCTTTCGTCGACACGAATGAAATCCCCCAGAACGTGATCGACATCGTGGCATATAAGGATGAGGCCAGCTTCATTTTGAATGGAATCATAGCGGTGCTCCTTCAAAAAGTCCTATACCACCATCCTATGCCTGTCCGGATCAAGCATGTCTAAAGAAAAAAGCAACGCTGATTGTCCTACCTGTGGAACTTTTGCTTCGTCTTGGGGAACTTAAATAGTACATCATTACTACCACAAAAAAGAGGCGCAACACAAAATGCGCCTCTTCTCGTATTATTTATTCAAAAGTCCCTTTAACGATTACCTGTTTCTCCTTCACCATCAGCTTTCCTTTCGCAAGTACAGTATCAATCTCGAGCGTTTCTTTTTCAAGGATGACGAGATCCGCATCGTTCCCTTCACGAATCCGACCTTTTTGCTTCAGCTTCAAAATGTGCGCTGGCGTTGAGGTTACCACCTGAATCGCGGTCTCAAGCGGAACATCCTCCTCTAGCACCGCATCCCTCACCTCTTTGAACAGACTGGATACTTTTCCGAGCTTCAAGCCTTTGAAGTCTCCGTTTTCATCGAATTCAGGCAAGCTCGCCTGACCGTCGGATGTGAAGGTGATCTGCTCGATTGGGACCCCTGCATCCAACATCCGCTTCAGACCTGTACTGCATTTCACTTCCCCTTCTTCAAGGAACTTCGGAATCGTACTCGTCGTGAAGTCGACATATCCGCCTTTTTTCGCATAAGCAATGCCCGCTTCAAACAATCTGGAATTACGATTGATATGCGTCGGGTAGAACTGTTTGATCGGAATGTCAGTCGTTTCAACGACTTCCTCGATCAGATTCAGGCAATCCGGACTATCCCCGACATGGACGTTCACAATTCCTGATTTACCGGATAAAATCCCTCCGACACGTGCTGCAGAAGCTATTTTCGCCATCTCTTCCACAGTCGGCTGTGAAGAACGGTGATCAGCAATCGCAATCTCCCCTGCTCCGATAATGCGGTCGACGAGGATGATGTCGTCTTCGATTTTACCGGTCAACGTTTTCACGGGTACCTGGTACGATCCCGTTTGCACGTAACAGGTGATTCCTTCTTCCTCCAGGCCACGCGCTTTCGCAATCAGGCTGGCCATCGTCCGTGTCGTCCCATCTGTTCCGATCACCCCGATCAAGGTCGTGATGCCAGACGTCGTCGCGTCTGTCAGCATAAGCTCAGGTGTGCGCGTTTTGAAGCTTCCTTCTCCGCCACCTCCCATGATATGGACGTGCGAGTCGATGAATCCGGGAACGATTACCTTCCCTTCCACGTCGATGACTTCCACTTTTTCACCGAAAAAGCCTTCCGGTACGTCAATCTGATCATCGATATACCCGATTTTCTCATCGACGATCAATACATCTTTCTTCCCTAGATATTCGGGAGCATATATTTCTCCGTTCCGAACTAGTTTCAACATGATGCAAGCTCCTCTCTATCTGATATTTTTACCCTATATTAAAAGTTGATGATAACGGCTGTAACCATGAAAATCGTGGATAGAACGAACATGATCAGCATGAACTTAATGATAAATTTCGCCCAAACACCCCAATTTATTCTTGCAGCTCCAAGTGTACCCATCAACGCAGCGGATGTCGGTACGAAAATGTTCGTCAGCCCGTCACCTAATTGAAATGCAAGGACAGCAGTCTGACGCGTTACACCAGCAATATCAGCAAGCGGCGCCATAAGTGGCATCGTCAATGCTGCCTGACCGGAACCGGACACGACGAAGAAGTTGAAGATCGATTGGAACAGATACATGCACCAGGCTGAAATCACTTCAGGAAAATCACCAACAACCTGTCCAGCACCATAAAGCACGGTATTCAATACGGACGGTGCATCCGGACTGTCTCCTCCTAAGATGATGACGATTCCTTTCGCCATCCCGACGACTAATGCAGCTGGAAGCAGATCCTTCGCGCCATCTGTAAAGCCTTCCGCTATATCGTTCCATGTCATGTTGTTCAATTTGAAGATGACGCCGATGATGCCGGCTACCAATCCGATCGTAAAGAACTGACTCGCAATTTCAGGAATGTAATACGCGTGCTCCACGACTCCCCAAATGATCCAGACTACACCCAACGCGACCGTCAATACAACCAGTGTATGTCCGAGCGAGAATTTCGAGTTGAGATCCGTTACCTCACCTTGCTTACGGAAATAGCCATCTGACTCATAGGTCAAACTCCTCTTTGGATCTTTCTTGATGCTTTGTGCATATCTCCAAGTGTAGAACGTTCCGACTAGCGTAAAGACGATCCACATCGTGATACGGAACCCTGCACCGGACAAGACCGGTACATCGGAAACCCCTTGTGCGATGGCGACACCGAACGGATTCATCCAAGAGGTCGCAAATCCGATCTGAGTTGCAACATAAGTGACCATAACACCTGTGATCGCATCATAACCAATGGCAATCATGATTGGAACGAGAATCATGGCGAATGCGATTGCCTCTTCTCCCATACCGAATACAGCACCACCGAGTGAGAACAAGAAGAACATGACTGGAATGATCAGTCCTTCCTTCCCTTTTGTACGGTCGATGACTTTCAGGATGCCTTCTTCGATCGCTTTCGTCCTCATGATGATACCGAAAGCACCACCGATGATCAGGATGAATGCGACGACTCCGACAGCAGAGCCCCACTTATCTCCTGACACAAGCCCTTCAAACACATAGTTCAGAAATCCGATTCCACCACCCGGCTCGAATAAGCTCGTTCCTTCACGAACCAGGTTTCCTTCGTCATCCTTCACATATGTAAACGATTCCGGATTCAAGACGGTTTTCGTTTGTTCTTCACCGTCTTTGACGTATGTAACGTCTTGTGTCTCGAATTGCCCTTTCGGCACGATGTACGTCAGCAATCCAGCTAACAATACGACGAAAAAAATGATGATGAATGTATGTGGTACTTTCCATGCTTTTTGTTCTTGATCCATTCTTATCCCCCTCTATTTTGTACTTGTCCATTAATAATGCAAGATTCGTGCCAAGAAGAATAATCAGAAAATATCAACAAATGTATGTTATTCTGGTAACAATAAGTTGTTATTGGTTCTTCTCACTTAAACCTATTACACCATATTGAGAGCATAGGAAAGGCGTAAAGGAGATGTGATTCATGAGACGTTTAATTCTACTTGCCGGAACGAGAGAAACGGAGAAAGCTTTAAAAAACCAATTAGCCTCCGTGTTCGGTGACCTTATACATATCGAAAGCCATGCGAGCGATCATGGCATCCCCCACTATTTCGAGAATGAGCTTATCGTTCTCTCTTCTTCTTTGATTGAAAAAGAGGTCGAAAGTTACATCGACTTTTCATCCTGTACCGTGATTCGTTCGACCAGGACGATCAATTACGAATTCATTGACCGTATCTTCGAACTGAAGCGTGGAGAGAAAGTCCTTTATGTGAACGATCTTTTGGAAACGTCGAAAGAGGCGATTACGAAGCTGAATAAGCTCGGGATCAATCACGTCGACTATATTCCCTATTCAAGTGAGAGTACACAAAAGCCGGATGGCGTACACATTGCCATTTCACCTGGTGAAACCCATCTGATTCCTTCGTGGATTGAAAAGCAGATCGATGTTGGTGTCCGACTCATCGATTTGAACACGATCATTAAAATCGCCAATCATTTTGAACTCTCAGAGGAATTGAGTATTGATATCACAGACCGGTACACGAAGAAAATCATCGAGCTCAGTCAAAAGCTCTCAGATACCCACATGCAAGCTCGAAGGCTGAACAAATTTTTGAACCGGGTTGTCGATGGTGTCAACGACGGAATTCTCGCCATTCAGGAAAATGGAGAAATCACCGTGTTCAATGAAGCGTTGGAACAAATGCTCGGCATGTCCGGCAGCTATGCCGAAGGGAAAAAGCTATCAAAGGTCTTCAAGAATATCGAGCTGACAAGATTTTTGCTCTCTGAAAAAGCCGAATCTCAAAGCTTTTTCACTCTACGGCAACGAGAAGTGATGGTCTATCGATTCCGGATGGAACAGGAAGGCGTGATCGTCGCTACGTTCAAGGATATGGAAGAAACGTTGGAGATGGAAAAGGCGAGAAAACAAGAGCTACAGCGACGCGGTTATGTGGCGAAGTATACCTTCTCAAGCATTCTCGGCCAGAGTGCCATCATGGAAGACACGAAACGGATCGCCCGTAAACTCGCGAATAGTGAGTTGCCGATTTTGATCCACGGTGAAACTGGTACCGGTAAGGAATTGTTCGCATCCGCTATCCATAATGAATCCTCCAGAAGGAAAAATCCATATCTCGCCATCAATTGTGGCGCCTTGCCGGAAGAGCTGCTTGAAAGCGAATTGTTCGGCTATGAAGAAGGTTCTTTTACAGGTGCGAAAAAAGGCGGTAAAAAAGGCGTCTTCGAGCAGGCGGATAGCGGTACGCTGTTTCTGGATGAAATCGGTGATATCAGTCTGAAGCTACAGGCGAGGCTATTGCGCGTTTTACAAGAGATGGAGGTCAGGCGGATCGGTGATACGAAAAACATATCCGTCGATGTACGGATCGTCACGGCTACGAACAAGAACTTGCCTGAACTTGTCGAGAAAGGATTGTTCCGGGAGGACCTTTACCACCGGATCAAAGTGTTGTCGCTCGAGCTGCCGAGCTTGCGGGAACGGACAGAGGATATCCCCTTATTGGCAGAATCCTTCATTCTGCAGGAAGCCGGTTATAAGAAATCATTCCATCCTGACGTGTTGGAGCGGCTCTTAAATGCGGAGTGGAAAGGAAATGTGCGAGAGTTGAAAAACACGATCCTCTATATGCTTGCGCTGAGTGAAGCGTCCGAGCTAAAGGTTGAAGATATGCCGAAAATGGATGGATACAGTCCTTCTCCAGTGCAAAAAGGAGTACCGAGCTCGCCATTCACGCCGAAAAATCGGAAAGAATACGGCGAACTGCTCCAAGCCATGAAGATATTGCATGAAAGGAACGAGAATGCGAGCCGCTTGAAGCTCGTCGATACGCTAAAAGAGACGGCTACCCCTTTGACCCCTCAACAAATCCGGACGAGGATGGAAGACTTGCAGCGGGTCGGGTTCGTGAAGATCCACCGCGGAAGAAAAGGATCCGAGCTGACAGATGCAGGTATGCAATGGTTAGCAAGCCATCGGTCAGAGTGAGAGAGTGAGGCATTAAACGACTCGTATAAATAAGCACACAAAAAGCTGCCTGGAACCTTACCAGGCAGCTTTTCCTCTATTTGATCTCAATCGGGTCTCCGACTCGCACGGTTCCCGTCTTTTTCACTGTGGCATAGACGCCGAATACGTTTTTGTTCTCTTTCACGACCGTCTTCAATACAGTCGGATCCACTTCTTTCGTACCTGAATCGACATTGACGTAAGCGCATCTCTCACACGCTTTTTTCACAAATAAGACAACATCATTCAGAACGAGCTCTTTCCCGATCCAAGATTCTTCCACGAACGGCGTGTCCCCTTCAACATCAACGATCAGATTAGGTCGGAATCGGAGCATGTCCAATGAGTCCCGGTCGGTCATTTCTTGGATTTTACGAAGCGAGGCTGTACTTGCTATGAGAAGCGGTTCTTCCCAATAGCTCGGTTCTTCGTTCTCAACATCCATTGATACGAGTGAAACAGGTCGATCAGCGCGGTCGGATATATGAGCTTCCGCCTCCTTCGACCTAAGGCTGCTCAGCTGAAGGGCCTCTTTCTGAATGTTCAGCGCGCCACCTTCACTTAACGTCACTTCATAGTCCAGCAAAAATGGATATTTCGGTATCGTCAGGTATTCGCCCGGTTTGTCTTGCATTTCCCATGCGAAAATATGATCACCAGCGGCTCCATGCTTATGTATTTCCAATGTGTCCATATATTCACCTTGCATTGATTTGACAGGATAACGAACGACATGTTTGACAGTCGCCTTACTCAAGTAAATCCCCTCCATTCCTTGATCACTCTCTTAATATATACCAATTCCGACATGCCAAACCCTTTTTTATACAGTAAAAAAAGGTGGATCCCTTGACCCACCTTTTTAAAAAATATCATGTTTGTAATCGTTGTTGAAACTTGTGGACTCGAGGTGCAAACAATTGGACAAGCGGTCCAATCGTAAAGGTCACGATCAGTGTCCCTAAGCCGATCGGTCCACTGAAAAGGAATGCTGCGACAAGTGCAGAGAGCTCTCCGATGGTCTTGGCCGTTCCCATACTCACACCTAGACGATCCTGAATGGCCAGCATAAGCTTGTCGATCGGAATGAGCGGGAAGTTCGCTTGCAGATAGACTGCAATCCCGAATGAAAGGACGATCACACCGACAACGAACACAACGATTTGCTCCCATAACCCATTGGCCTGGAACGTATCCAGTACAACCAGCAACCAGCCGTCAATGAAAAGACCTGCTAGGAAAATCGTAATGACCGCCAGAAAGTCAGGTCGCGACTTCATCAAAATTGCGTTCAAAACAATAAGCACGATGCCGACGATGAAGACCCAGCTTCCAACCGTCAAACCAATCGTCTTCGAGAGCCCGACATTCAGGGCATCCCATGCGCCTGTGCCAAGTTCTGCTTTTATCGTCAAACTTACGCCGAATGAAATGAGACTCAGCCCAAGTATAAAACTGATCAACCGTACGATGAATGATTTCATGTTGTTCTTCCTCCGTTGTTCAAAATTCATTTATCCATCATACCACGTTCTTTGCCCAGAGTGAATTGTCAGTATTTTGCATTTCTCAAACGAATCATCGAAAAGGCGAGTGAAGATGCGAGGACGTCTTCTTTTACCTTCCACAAAGAGGGCACCCACCTTAGCTCAACGCCTTCCATCAGCAGCCGGTGAATCAAACCGTCCAGTCTCCTCACGCTATCCGGTTTTACAGAGGACATTGAGGTGAAATATCCTGCATTTTCATCAAAGCATCGGAAAGTTTCACCTGAGAATGTGTACTCATAGAGAACCGCATCCTCCAGTTTTCCCAGCCAACCTTCTTCTATGATAATGACCATTTTCGTATTCAACTTGAACCGATCGATATCTTGGGGTGTCGTCTTCTCATTTTCCCAAAAAGCGATACGGGGACAATCTCTTGGAAAATAATAAAGCGGGCGATGATCTGCATCAATCGCCCACACCATAGGTGGTTCATCTGGAAAAGATGGAGATATCCTCGGTTTGAAGTCTTGGATATCCGGCTCTTCACTATAATGATAATAGCGCTTATTCACGCCTCTTTTTCACCGATTTCGGAAAGGTGCGTGGAGCAATTCAAAAGCTTCATTTCACACTGGTCTTCAAGGAATTCGACAATGGAGATGGATGTGTTATCCAATCGACAATGTTCAAATTGATCACCAAGCAAAAGCTTGAACAAGTCGTTCAAAAATGCACCATGACTTACGACGATGACCTTTTGACCTTCATGGCGGTTTCGTATTTCATCCATGAAGCTTTGAGCCCGCTTATAAACCTCTTCTGTTTTTTCAATATTCAAGTTCAGATCCTTCCAATTCGGTCCCCAACGCTCTACACGCTCATCTTCCAGCGTTCCCTCAATGTCGCCGAATGAGACTTCCCGAAGCCGTTCATCTCCTGTGACTTCTAGTTGAAGGACTTTACCAAGCTCTTCAGCAGTCGTTTTTGCCCGGCTCAAATCGCTCGTATAAATCGCATCCCATTTTTCTCCTTCAAATCTGCGTCCAACCGCTTTCGCTTGAAGGATGCCTTCCTCATTCAGTGGAATGTTCGACTGCCCCTGTGCTCTTCTCTCCAAGTTCCAGTTCGTCACGCCGTGTCTAATAAAAGCAATGGTTGTCATACCTTTCTTCCCTCCTATAAAAATGCCAGACTACCAATATTCCATATATGGAAGTGGACTCCTGCAATCTTTTGAACAAAAAAGAAAAAACTGCAGCACTTTGCAGTTTCCTCTGTATCATCCTGTAATCACCTGGTTTTTACCGTTTCGTTTGGCATCGTACAATAACGAATCGGCTTTTTCAAAAAAGGCGTCTTTTCCAGTGTGCGCTTCGTACTCCTGTAGGCCTACGCTCACCGTAACACTTTGTCCTTCCAGAACGCGGAAGGAGATGCTTTCAATTTTTCTACGGATGTCTTCCACTAAATGAGCCGTCTTTTTCATCGGCTTACCGACAAACAAAACGATGAACTCTTCCCCGCCATAACGGGCCGCAAAGTCATCTGGTGTGATTTCACTTTTGATCAGCTTAGAAATCTGTTTCAGCACCTCATCACCTGCACGGTGACCATATGTATCATTCACTTGCTTGAAATTATCCAGATCGAAAATCGCCATTTGGATCGAGAAGTGATATTGAGCATGATGAGCGAGCAGTTCATCCAGGAATTGATGAAACGAAATCTGGTTGTACATCCCCGTCAATGAGTCTGTTTTCGTCAATTTCTCCATCAAGGTATTTTTGACGAGCAAATCTTGCTGGTTCTCGATTGACTGGCGATAATGCCCTGCCAGTTCAAGCCCTCTTTCCATGATTCCAATGACCGCAATGGCTGCTATGACCAGCATCGCTATCATCGTAAAATGATCGGTGATGGTCACCCCAGTCCTTAGAATCGGCTGCATCATCGTGAGAAAACTGTAACTGACAATCGTCGCGACAGACGTCATGATGATGGTGTTCCTTTTGAAATACGCTCCAGAAACAAGTATCGGCAAGAACAGGGCAGAACGAAGAATGATGATATCTGGACGGCTGTAAATGAAATTGAGCGCTAAAGCGAGCCCTGCCAGTATAACGATCAAATCGACATTCCAACTCAATTTCCTTACACACCATTCTGTCGATAAGACGACCAGGACTCCTATACCGCTCGGAATGAGCACAAAGTCTATAAAGTATTCCGTAAATGGCAGTTCAGAAAAATTACTGTTGACTAGCTTGATGAGAATCGCTAATCCAATCACAATCCAATAGACGCTTAAAATTTTTCGATTCAACTTTCGAGTATCAAGCCCTAACTGCCCCATTGCGCACCCCGCCTGTTAATAATATGGAGAAATCAAGATGTACACCAACACTCCTGTCAGGCTGACATAAAGCCATAAAGGCATGGTCCACCTTGCAATCTTCCGGTGCTTTTCTACCTGCATCGTCAACCCTCTCACAAGGGATAACAAAGCAAGCGGAACGATGACTGCCGCAAGAATGATATGGGTAATCAAAATGAAATAATAAATGTACTTCAGCGGACCTTCTCCCCCATAGGTAGTGGATTCCGCTAGATAATGATAGGAAACATAAGACACCAAGAACAATGCGGTCGTCGTAAATGCCGCAAAGATAAAGCGACGATGAAGTTTAATGTTTTTCCGTAGCACAAACCATAATGCTGCAAGCAAAAAGACGAATGTAAAGCTGTTGAAAATCGCATTCAACAATGGAAGGATCTTAATATCGAATCCTGTTTCGCCCTGATATTCTGGTAAAAAGAACAAGACGACCACAAGTGCATTAATGACAATGGATAAAATGACAACAACGCCAGTGTAACTCTTCTGTTGTTTCGGTTGATTTTGATTCATCGTTTCTCTCCTATATCGATAGTCCTGTCATAAGAATATCGGATGTCACCCTTGGACAGCAACTATGAGAAGATGAATCCACATAACGTTCACATTACGTTCCCAAAAAAGACTCTAAAACTATGTACCCATTTCTGATTCTTTATAACCATAGAAAATCCTGCTCATATAAGTAAATTGGCCCGAAGAATCCTTCGAGCTTTTTTGACAGAATTAGTGTGCCTTTTCTTTTGTACATATCCTTTCCAAGTCTTCCAATACATCTTCCAAAGCCAACAATTCATAGATGATGGCAATCCGAACAGATAAGTGTTTTCTTGTCGACTTATGTTCTGTCTGGATCCGTCGTTCTCTTTCTGAGATGAACAACTCGTCCAACTCTTCAATCAGTGCGTTGTGTTCATCTGGAATTCGATGAGAAGGATCTCTCAGAATCGACCCAATGGAATCGACTGCTTTCATGATCGTAGTGACTTTTTCCTCACTCAGCTTCGCTTCCTCAATGTTCAAGTAAACGAGATTGGCAAAATGATAGAGGATCTTCTGATAGTACTCGAGCTTCTTCATGAGAATTCCGAATTCCCGAATATCCCTCAAGTTATGACGTCTGTATTTCCACTCTTCCCTCTGATACTGAGCAAGTGAAAAGGTGCGTTCCATATCTTTGCTTATCTTGCGGTATTCCGATTGAAGCTCACGTGGAGTACCTCCTTTTACAAACCGGTTCAATAGCATCCCAGAACGGTCGTAGAGTTCATCCACTTGCGTGCGGACCATTTCATGATAATGAGGTGGCAGGATCAGATAGTTGATGGCTGTTGAGACGACCAGGCCGATAAGGGTAGTGTAAAGGCGTACGACGAAAGAAGAGAAATACTGATCTTCCGTTTCAGCGATCATCGCAACAGCGGTCAAGGTGGCGACGAGCATACCCGCATCCAGTCTCAGCTTATGACAGGCTAGAAGGGTAAGTGTGGCAGCTAACGCATATGTAAGAGACGATGGTCCGAGAAAATACTCAAAAACCATCGCAAAAGCCGCTCCAATCATCGCAGCAGGGAAGCGGATCATTCCCTTTTTGATGGAATCTGAAGCGGTCGGCTCGACGGTTACGATTGCGGTAATGACGGCAAAGAGGACAGGGAGATGGAAAAGGTTACAGATCAAGGCGGTCACGAAGGCTGCAAGTCCTGTCTTGATTACACGTCCTCCAACCCATTTTTTAATGTCGCTCATTTTCATACAGATCACCCTGGCACCAATCATTTCCTTTTATTGTAACAATCGGCACTGGGGAATGCTACTTGCCCTACTTCCGTTCTTGAACCTTACGTACAGTTCGCGTCACCATTTTACGCGGCAAGAATCGAATCATGAACGCAAGAAGCTTGTTTTGAGACCCAGGAATGATCAACGTCTTTCCAGCCATGAACTCTTTGTAAGCAATATCTGCGACTTGATCGACGCTCATGACTCCACCTTCAAGCAACTTGGATTCCTCCATGCTTGCTCGTTGCTGGAATCCTGTATCTGTCGGACCAGGACATAAGATCGATACAGAGACACCCGTACCTTTCAATTCGTTTTCTAACGCTTCTGAAAATGAAAGAACATAGGCTTTGGTAGCATAATAGACTGCCATAAGAGGCCCAGGCTGAAAGGCAGCTGTAGAGGCGACATTCAGGATCTTCCCTGACTTGCGTTCCATCATTGATGGAACAAGTCGTTTGGTCAATTCGGTCAATGCCATCATATTGACCATCATCATTTCCTTCTCTTCTTCCCATTGCGTTTCAAAGAATTCCCCGTATAATCCGAAACCTGCGTTATTGACGAGGATATCGACGCTGATGTTGCGGTTTGAAAGTTCTTCAAGCAATCGATCAACCGCGCCTGTGGCACCAAGGTCCGCTATAATCACTTCCGTTTGGATGTTGAAGCGGTCTTTCAAATTACCGGCAAGCTTCTCTAGCTTGTCTTTCGATCGTGCAACAAGCACGAGGTTGTGTCCATCCTTCGCAAAATGGTGAGCCAATTTCAGACCGATTCCACCTGAAGCTCCTGTGATCAACGCTGTTTTCATATTCATTCACCCTTTTTAGGTTTATTCGTTTAATTGTTTAAACATATAATAAATTATACGTGTTCATCCGTCAACTTATTTTGCTTAAAATTGGTGCATTTAGGAGTTCCAAAGCGTCCTAAATTATGACAGAATAGAAGAAGTAATTGCTTTTAAGGGTGTGGGATTTCGATGTATTGTTCGAATTGTGGAAAACAACTCCAAATAGGAGATACATATTGTCTAGCATGCGGATCCAAACGGTTGCCTACAGTTGATGAAACTACTAAGAAAATGAAACGTTGGCAGTGGCTTGCTCCTCTCCTCGCTTTCATCCTCGTGACTACCAGTCTAGCAGGCTATTTTTATAGTGAGCATAGGAAGACCGAAGCGGCTATCCAAGCCTTCGATAATGGTGAAAAGGCTGCACTGGACGGCGACTATAAAAAAGCGAAACAAGCATTCCAGACGGCTCTGGATCACCGGTCCGATTTTAAAGCCGCCACAGAGAACATGAGATTGATAGAAGATGCCCTTCACATACAAGAACGGTTGAACATATCCGAGAAACATATTGAAGAGAAAGCCTTCGACAAAGCTTCGGAACAGATCCAAAAAGCAGAAAGCACGCTAAGGAGCTATACAGGAAAAGTTGCATCTGCACTCGATCAGAAAATCACCTCAAATGAGAATGCACTGAATATCGCCCACCTGCAATATGATATGGAAGGCAAATCAACCCTGGATGAGCTGGAACCCCTTTTAACGAAAGCAGACGCAATCCAATCACCTGAAGCGGAACAAATCGCGGAAGAAATTCGAAAGAGAATTGCTGAAATCGCCTATGTGCAGGCGAATGATTTTCTGACCGACAATCAATTCTCTGCAGCTCTTGCCTCTGTTAAAAAGGGTCTCTACCATGAACCGAAGAGCAAAAAGCTGCTCAGTTTGAAGACGACGATCCATAACGAGCAAGTCGCTTTCGAACAAGCAGAGCAAAAGCGGATTGAACAAGCGATTGTCGCCGCAGCTGAAGAAAAGGAACATAACTTGAACAATGCGATCAAGCTCAATTCCATTGAAGCCAAGATGAATCATCTCGGGGATATCATCGTAACCGGTACTATTAAAAGTCAGGCAACCGTGCCGATCGGCTCAATCCGGATTTCCTATACGCTCACGGATCAGGACGGGAAAATCTTTGATAAGAATGAAGTATTCGTGTATCCAGATATCTTATACCCTGATGAAACTGGAACTTTTGAATACACGCATTATCTGGTCAACGAAGAACTGAATGTAAAATTCAATGAAGCAGATTGGCATGTCAATTGAATGAAGGGGAGGTCATCAATGAACACTCGAACTTGGATATCAACCATCACCACCTCCCTCATACTCATCACGGGTATCGTAGGAGGGTATCTCCTTTACAATCATTTCAACCATTTTCAAGTGAACGCGACCTCTACCATCGGCAGTCTGAAAGAAGCAAAGGAAAAGTCGGACGTTCATCTTGAGAAAGATCTGAAAACCATCATCCATGAGAGTCAGAAAAGCGTCGTCCAACTGGATGTTGAAAGTGATTCTGGCAATAGCGTCGGGTCCGGCTTTCTATACAATGATCAAGGTGATGTCGTCACAAATGCACATGTCGTTGCTGGAGCGAAGAAAATCACCATTCGGACAGCAGATGCGCAGCAATATGAAGGGCAACTGATCGGAATCGGTAAATCAACAGACATTGCGCTCGTAAGAGTTCCAAAATTGGAAGGAAACGATCCGCTTCCTGTCCTTCATGATCATCTGGCAGAAATCGGGGACGAAGTGATTGCGCTTGGAAGCCCTCTAGGATTGCAAAACTCTGTCACGACAGGAATCATAAGCGGTTTGAATCGAGATTTCACATTAGAAAATTATACATACTCGAATGTTTATCAAATATCCGCTCCCATCACACAAGGGAACAGTGGTGGTCCGTTGATCGATCAGAGAACGGGTGAAGTGGTTGCCATCAATTCAGCCGGAACAGAAGAAGGTTCCATCGGCTTCAGTATTCCGATGAAAGATGTGTTTGAACAATTGTCTTCCTGGTCGGAAAATCCATCAAACGTGACACCGCCACCTCAAAACGAGGATGACAACTCGATAACGAAAGAACTTGATGCAGAAGATAGTAAATATATTGTCGGATACTTCTATGAAAGTCTTGCGATGGGAGACTACGTGACTGCATACTCTCTGCTCGGAAGTGAATGGCAGAAGAACACATCATATGAGAAGTTTCGAAACGGCTATATTCATACGGTGGATATTACGATCAACCAGATCAAAGCGGAACATATGGAAGAGGAAGAAGCGATGAAAGTCACGATCATCATTGATGCGTTGGAACGACAGAAAAATCGCGAGACCAAAACGTTCGTCTATAAATGCACTTACACTGTAAGCTTTGAAAACAATTTACTGAAGATCCTCAATGGAAAAGCGACTAAAGTTGAATAACGACTGCTAAAGGTCCATTTCATCTTTGCGCATATGCAAAAACCCACTTTGAGTGGGTGACTTCAACGATTTTCATCTTTTCACCCATTCAAAAGCTCTCTTTGAGTGGGTGACTTCACCGCTTTCCTTCTTTTCACCTATCCAAAAGCTCTCTTTGGGTAGGTGACTTCACCGCTTTCCTTTTTTTCACCCATCCAAAAGCTCTCTTTGAGCGAGATTCACGGCTTTTTGTTTTTCAACAACCTCTTGTTATAATCTTGTTAACAAGTGTCGAATGCAAAAGGGGATTTTAGGATGAAAACGCTACTCATAGATATGGATTCCGTCATCGTGGATCTAATGACGGAATGGCATCGAAGATATAACGAAGATTATGATGACAACTTGAGTGTGGAAGACCTCAAGTGCTGGCAAAGTGAAAAATACGTTAAAGAAGCATGCGGGAAAAAGATCTATGAATATTTGGATCAGCCAGGCCTCTTTTTGAACCTAGAACCTTTTCCGAACGCCATTGCAGTCCTCGAACGTCTTTCTCGAACATACGAGATTCTGATTGTCACAAGCAGTCGGACTTACGCCTATACGGAAAAAGAAAAATGGGTGGAGAAACATCTACCGTTCATCGGTGCACGAAACTTGGTTTTCACTCACCGAAAAGAAATGGTCGTCGGGGATTTGCTTTTTGATGATGCACCCCATAATCTCATTGCCTTTTCTGAAACCGGAAGAAAAGCTGTGGCAATGGATTATCCATACAATCGTAATGTCGATGTGGATCGAGTAGGAAGCTGGATTGAATTTGAAACGTTAATCGAAAAATTCGAAATGGGTGAACGCACTTGATCAAAAAGGATATTCTCATAATCGGTGGTGGTCCTGCCGGAATGTCAGCATCTGTATGGTGCCAAAGACTCGGGTTGGATTATATGTTAATTGAAGAAGCTGATTACCTCGGTGGACAGTTGAATGACATCCATAATCAAATTGTCGATTACCTTGGTGGCATATTTGAAAATGGAAAAGCAATTCAAAAACAGTTTGAACACCATTTGGAAGAACTCGATTGTACAGCCCATGTCAAGATGTCGATCGAGTCATTCGACCATGATCAAAAAACGGTCCACTTACATTCTAACGGAGAAAAAATGCAGGTCGAATATCAATATTTGATCTTTGCAACAGGTACTTCCGTCCGTCGTCTGGACATTCCAGGTGAGCAGGAGATGATTGATCGGGGAGAAATCTACTCGGCGACAAAAGATCGCCACCGCTTCCAAGGGCGTAAGGTCGTCATCGTAGGCGGAGGAGATCGCGCATTTGAAGGAGCTCTTCTGCTTGCAGAAAGCGGAGCTGAAGTGTATCTTGTCCACCGATCTAAACAGTTCCGCGCAAGAGATGAGTTCACCAAACCCGCTTTAAATCACACCCGTATCAGGGTCATGGAGGATACTGTCGTGAAGCAGATCCATCATGGAGAAAACGGGATCAATGGGGTTGACCTATATAACCGGCTGACACAAAAAACGGATCATCTAGACGTAGAAGGTGTTTTTATCCGAATCGGTGTCCAACCTAACACTCGTTACGTAAAAGATTATGTCCATCTTGATGAGGAGAATTATGTAGTCGTCAACAGCTGCCAACAGACGAGTGATGCTTCGATCTATGCGATTGGTGATGTATGTACGCATCCGATGTTTTCAAGCATTTCATCAGCGACCGCTCAAGGCATGGTTGCAGCGAAACACCTTTCTTTACGGCTTTCATAACATATGATTTCTTCGAAATTCACTCCCTTTCCGCGGGCGAACCGCGAGCCTCACTTCCACAGGATGTGCTGGCTTCGACGTTCACCACAGGACGGACTTGTACAGGATGTACTGACTTCGACGTTCATCACAGGACGTGATGGTACTTAGTCGAAGTTCCTTAGAACACTCGATCGTGTTCGCTGCGGGTTCTCGCCTGGCTCGCTATTCCCGCAGGACAAGAAAAACTTCGACAGCATTCCATCGCACGAAGAAAATGCGAATTTCATTTTCGAGGAGTGTCGTGAATCTCGTGCGAAATCAACCTTCTGAGCATGGATGGTAATTCTACGATGTTTATAAAAGTCCTTGGGGACTTAAAAAAAGACTGTCAGCAGTCCACTATAGGATGTGCTGGCAGTCTTTTTCATCGTTTTATTAATCCAAGTATCCCATCAACAATCGGGCGTATGGAGAGTCTTTCGGCAAGATGATGACTGTCTCGTCATCAATCGTTTTCTTATAAGAATTCAGCGTTCGATACAACGAGTAGAATCCTGCGTCTTTACTAAAGGATTCGTTATAGATCAACGCTGCATCTTTTTCCCCTTCAGCACGGATCTTTTCAGCGTCCGCTTCTGCTTTCGCTAATAGTTGTTTCACTTCTTTATCCGTATTGGCGATGATCCGGTTCTTTTCTGCATCACCCTGAGATAAGTATTGTTGCGCCTTCGTTTCACGTTCTGAAATCATACGTGTGAAGACGGATTCTTCGTTCTCATCAGGTAAGTCGGTCCGCTTCATACGGACATCCTTTACAATGATACCGAATTGATCACGCTCCAGTAAGTTATTTACTTTCTCCGTTACACGCTCGTTCAGACTACCCCTCGATGAGTTCTCGTCATTGATGATTTCATCGTAATCCAACTTACCAAGCTCCGAACGGACAATGGAGAAGATGAATTCGGCCATTTTAGCTTCTGCATTTTCCGTCGTACGCAAGTTGGTGATCATCTTTTTCGGATCCTCGATACGCCATACCGCATAATTGTCGATGATCATCCGCTTTTTATCTTTCGTATTGATTTCCGCTTTTGACACATCATACATCATTTGATATTTCGGTAAAGTCGACACCGTTTGGATGAACGGTAGCTTGTAGTTCAAACCAGGCTCATCAATGATTTTGACGACCTCTCCAAACTGACGGACCGCGCGGTATTCATTTTCTTTTACGATAAACAGGTTACTGATGATGAAACTTAATAGGAGAAGTATGATCACTCCGAAGATGATCGGCTTCTTGTGTCTTTTCCAGTTGAACGATCGCTTCTGTTCATTGATATCATATATGTTATCGCTCATTGTTCTTCTCCCCCTCTGGTGCCGCAGCCGGCTTCGTCTCAGCAGGTCGGATCGGTAAGTATTTCAATGTCCCGCCTTCATCATTCATGATATAAATTTCAGCTTCGGCAAGAACTTGATCAAGTGTTTCCAGTACAAGACGTTCTCTTGTAATATCCGGTTGTTTCGTATATTCAGAGTAAAGAGCGTTGAATGTCGCGACATCCCCTCTTGCTTTCTCGACACGAGCGGCTTTATCTCCTTCCGCTCTGGAGATGATGGCATCCTTTTCCCCTTCTGCTTCTTCCCTTTGCTTATTGGAATACTTCTTCGCCTCGTTGATTTTCGTATTCATCGTTTCGCGGGCATCCGTTACTTTTGTGAATGCTCGGCGAACTTCTTTGTTCGGCAGATCCACATCTTGAAGCTTGACCGCTAAGATTGAAACACCAATGTCATAGTCTTCAATCAGTTTGACCAGAAGATCACGGACTTCCGCTTCAATTTCTGCCTTTCCGGATGTCAAAGATTCATCAATGGTTGATGTCCCGATAATTCCCCTTAGTGAAGCAGATGTCGCATTATAAAGGATCTGCTTCGGATCATTTGTGGCATAAAGATACCTTTTCGGATCTGTGATTTTCCATTGGACGACCATATCCGCTAAGACGATATTTTCATCCCCTGTAATCATTTTCGTATCCTCTGGGTATTCCTTCGTCACTTCACCATCGACTTCTTCATAGCCGAATTGCAAACTGAATGTCTCTTTTGAAAACTTCCGCACTTGTTGGATCGGCCACGGTAATTTGAAGTGTAAGCCAGAAGGAATGATCCCCTCTTCCACCTGACCGAATGTCTCAATGACGGCTTGTTCGGATTCGTCCACTGTATACACACTCGTGACTAATGCCGCAGCAATCAACAACCCGAGCGGGATGAAGATGATTAGTTTCATTGTACGATTCATGTTGTTACAACCCCCTTTAAAAACTCACTTATCAATTTATACGTTCATAAGACCATATGGTTTCATGAAAGTTTTTATATCTATTGCGATGTTGAATTTCTTTTCAAATTTATAGAAATTCACTCATTCCGGAATAAAAAAACTACCACAGAATTTCTGCGGTAGTTCAAATCGAACATGACTTAAGAACCATATTCAGTCTATCATATCACTCTGCCGGTACCAACCTTAGTTGGTCGCCGTCAGCATAGTCTTCTTTTTCGATGCTAGTCGTATGATAGGTCCCATTCGCCCAATCCAACACTTGATCATCATACCACGTACTTAAAACATGTCCTGATTGACCAGGACCGACAATGTTTTGTGAGCGTTGAATATCTGAAAGATCGACAACGGTACGCCATGCTGCTCCATGATTCACTTTGCCGGTCTTTTGATCCCAGCCGGCCGCCATAACTGTGACGCGGCTTCCTCCAACTTCCACTTCATCCGGGTTGAACAATAGGTTCAAGGGTTCGATGGAGCCAAGAGGGTGTTCAAACAACAAGGAATGATACTGCCCCCATCGCCAGTTTTTCGTTTCATCTCCTTGCAGGGCGACAGCCTCTTTTACAGCTCGTTTAAAAGATTCCGTAGCGGCTGCTTTCAATCCTCCTGCATCCCTCATCCATATCCCTATTTCGCCTCGATCGGCATTTCGGATCAGCTCATCTACTGCTTGTGCCCGTCCATCAAAGAACTTCATCATTTTCTTATCGATTTGATCTTCAAACAATACGTCACTCATGGCAGACATCCATAAATGGAATAACAACGGTCCCCCTAGATCTATCCGGTCCTCATAACTCCATTTAGCGAGCAGTTCATACCCATCATTTTCAATCTCATTCAGGTCCGTTCTTGAGATTTTCGGTAAAAGGATCGGAACCATTTCAGCAGCTTGGAGGTTGTACTGATCCATCTGCAAATCTTTCATCGATTTCGTCGTCAGCTGGCCGATTCTCGACAATGTATCTACAATCCGTTGTTGCCGGTACGGTTGTGCCCATATATGCGTAATGTGATAAGGGTAATCGTCATCAACAATCTTGTTATTGGCCGTAGCGATGAATCCTTTAGAAGGGTTTACGACCGTCGGAAGGTCCTCCCATGGAATATAGCCCTCCCATTCATATTCGTCTGTCCAACCTGGCACAGGAAGCAGGCTGTCCCCTTTCTTACGAATCGGAATCAAACCGTTCGCACGGTAAGCGATATCACCATCAACAGAAGCGAACACAAAGTTTTGTGCCGGAGTATGGAAGTACGTCAAGGCTTCCTTAAACGTGTCCCAATCATCTGCCTGGTTCATACGGATCACCGCCTCAAGCTCGGTGGATGGGTCCAGGGCGGTCCACCTCATAGCCAGGGCTGTATCCTTTTCGTCGTATCGAGCAAATTCAGAAACGATCGGACCATGTCTTGTAATCGTCACTTGATGATCGACGGTTTCGCCATCTTTTACTTTGATCGGTTCATCAATGACTTCAGCCTTTTCCCATTCTTCGTTATATAAGAAGAGTTCTGCGTTCTCCGGATGTCTTTTTTCGATATAAAGATCCTGCACATCCGGTCCAACATTCGTAACTCCCCAAGCGATCTTTTCATTGTGTCCGACGATGATTCCTGGGATGCCAGCGAATATGACCCCGCTGACATTCATCTCATCCGCCTTCAGATGTGTTTCGTACCAAATTGACGGTGTTCCAAGTCCGAGATGTGGATCGTTCGCTAGAAGAGGAACCCCACTTTCTGTTTTCTGACCAGCAACGACCCAGTTGTTACTCCCATTGAACGGATCCGGGAT
Organism: Pseudalkalibacillus sp. Hm43; assembly: GCF_051842935.1. Taxonomy (GTDB): domain Bacteria; phylum Bacillota; class Bacilli; order Bacillales; family Fictibacillaceae; genus Pseudalkalibacillus. Next base: position 3,032,646 of record NZ_JBPXRR010000001.1, read on the forward strand.
AACGGCACCCGCAAAAGATTTTTCGAAATCAACGGGATGTGACTTCGCTTCTGATATGATGACCGGCCCGTCTTTAGGATAGGACGGGAAAAGTTCCAACGCTTTCTCTTCCGGAAAAGTCTGTAATAAGTACTGTCTGAAAGCTTGTCCTTCCCAATGACCCCCTAAGTCGAAAGCCATGTATTTGCCGATTGTCAAAGAGTCGGTCGGCGTCCATTTTTCCGGTTCATAATCCAGAATTGTAAACTCCGGCGGGAGTATGTTTTTCTCTTTCGCTTCTTTTATGTATGCATTCACCCCATCGGCATACCACTGGAGGATTTTTTGAGCATCGGTGGAGTATTGATCATAAGAGGCTTCAGCCGCTCTTCTTAAACCAAGTGTCCGGAAAAAGCGATCACGGTCAACCGTTCCATCGCCTACAACTTCACTTAATCTTCCTGAAGCTAGACGTCTGCTCAAGTCCATTTGAAAGAGACGATCCTGGGCAGTAACGAAACCTTGTGCCATATAAAGATCTTTCAAGCTGCCAGCCTCGATATGGGGAGTCCCCGCCTGATCCCGATAGACCGATACAGGACCCGTAAGTCCAGCTAATGCTCTTTCTCCTCTGATATCTGGGAGACTTCTCTGAAGGACATAGATCGCGATTGATGTGACAATCAATGCAAGTATGAGAATGATAGTGAAACCGATGGTCAATCCTTTTTTGAGCTTCGTCCCCCGACTGGTCCTATACTCTTTTTCATATTCTCTCTCGATGACCTTTTCCATTCTGCCTCCCCTTTCAAAGCCATTCCGTTAACTCGGCTTGACACCCGGCCGGTTCGCTTGTGCCTGTTGCATGTGAGCTGTGAGATCCAGTCCAGGATTATGTTTCTGAACAAGTTGCCCGGTCTCATAAATCAATTGCTCTAAAACCCTTATTCTTTCTGTTGGGTTATCCGCGTAAAAAACAGTTGTCATCCTTTCATAGAAACGATCCGGTTTCCATTTCATTCGGTCGCTCGTTTCTTTCAGCCACTTCATGCCAGGATGATGGATATATTGATGATTCAAGGCTTGCAAAGAAAGCATCAGTTTCATTCCGATATCCGCTAGTGTCTTTTGAAATAAGAGCACATCACCCCGATCAATGAGCGCTTCTCTGCTCTGCCAGGGCCCGCCGAATTCAAACGCCTGTTCAATCAAACCTTTTTTCAAACGTTCAGGATATGGAAAAACCCGATCATAAATCTCTTGGAAACGTGTTTCGCCTATAAAGGGTTTCCCGTCTGCGACAGCCCCAATCAAGCACTGCTTTTCCAATGAGAGGTCGCCGTTTTTCATATCCTGTATGAATTGCTCGACCGTCTTTGTCAAAAAACTGCTGATTTCAAACTTCGTACCATTGACGAGATAGGTTTCGGACCATTCCAAGTCCTCGTATGGATAAAAGGACAGGATTTCTCCTCCTGCTTTTCGGATCGGACTTTGCCGCTCTTCATCTGTCGGAGGTTCCTTCCATAGTAAAAACAGTTCTATGTCGGAATATCGGTCTTCCCACCCTCTCGAGACCGACCCACCAAGAAATAAAACCTCTAATTTCGGATTGTTTATGTAGTAATCTGCCATTTGTCGTGCTTCTTGTTGTAAGTTCATTTTCATTCTCCTATTTCATGGAAATACAACTCAAGTATATCAAAATATTTCGAAAAATAATTCAACTTTTTGTTAAAATGTAAAGAATATTGAAAAAGGAGCGAGAAGGATGAAACATACACTGCATCATCAATATCGAACGAGTAAACCATTGAACGCGCGTATTCAATTACATGAAATGTATGGTACCAACCCAGTCAGCTGGTCAGAATGGTATTTCAATCAAATGAGATTTTCAGATACAGATACCATCCTGGATGTTGGTTGTGGAACGGGATGGTTTTGGGCAGAGAATGCAAAGAAACTGCCAAAATCGTTAAAACTGTTCTTGATGGACCAGTCTGCAGGGATGATTGAGGAAGCGAAAAATAATTTGGAGGCAGCAGGCGTTTCGGCTGAATTTTACGTCGGTGATCTATGTTCTCTTCCATTTCATGCTGAGGAATTTGATATCGTCATGGCGAACCATATGCTTTATCACCTATCAGATCACAACCGTAAAAAGGGGTTGATGGAATTACGTCGAGTTTTGAAACAAGGTGGGACCTGTTATACGTCGACTGTTGGTGAAAATCACTTGGTAGAACTGAGCCAAATCTTGAAAGATTTCAACCCATCCTTACGCTATGACACGTCGAAATTCCATCAAGCATTCGGACTACAGAATGGCCAAAGTCAGCTCCAGGAGATATTCTCTGAAGTTTCCCGCTCTCTATATGACTGTCACTTGAAAGTTACAGAAGCTCGTCCACTCGTTGAATATGTGCTTTCAACCATGAGTGAGGCTGCAATAGAGTTACAAACGGACAACGGGAAATCGTTTGAAGATTTTATTGCCCTGAAGATTCAACAAGTAGGTCCTGTCTTCATTACAAAAGAAACTGGATACTTCAAGTCCTCGAAATAAGGAAGCGGATGGTATACCCCCAGTATAGACGGACATGATTAGAACATATATGAATACGAACCAAATTTTACCCTTTACTCTTTTTTTGATAGATTTAGTAAGAGAAAATATTGTGAAGGAGTGCCGTCATGCTGGATTGGTATTATACAACCATCGATTATTTGACCGATCTGAACTTTTGGATCGATATCGGAATTGCACTTGCTATTTTCATTGGCATTGCTGTGTTTCGAAAGCTGTTCACCAAATATATCTTCAGATTAATTACGAACCTAACTGATAAGACCTCAACACAAGTTTTACATAAAATTTTGCTCGCCTTTGAACGTCCGTTGAATGTGTTCTTCATTTTCCTCGGGTTATATCTGGCTTACGAATCTTTAGAAATAAGTGAGCGATTTGTCCAACTACCACTCAGACTTTTCCGTTCATCTGTCATCCTGATGATCTCTTGGGGGCTTGTTAATTTATCCTCCTCATCATCAGTCCTGTTCCATAGATTCCATCATCGACTGGATCTACAGGTAGATCAGATTCTAATTCCGTTCGTATCAAGAGTCCTGAAATTCGTCATCGTCGCAATCAGCATCAGTGTCCTTGCACAAGAGTGGGGCTATGACGTCAACGGATTTGTAGCCGGCCTTGGTATCGGCGGTTTGGCGTTCGCTTTCGCTGCAAAAGAAGCACTCGGGAATCTGTTCGGCGGTATCGTCATCATCATCGAGCGGCCGTTTTCAATCGGTGATTGGATTCAGACGCCATCTGTAGAAGGGGTGGTTGAAGACATCAACTTCCGCAGTACGCAGGTCCGAACGTTTGCCGATGCATTGGTAACTGTTCCAAACGCTAATATCGCGAACGACCCAATCACGAACTGGACGCGTATGCGTAAGCGCCGTGTCTACTTCAATCTTGGTGTCACCTATACGACTCCGAAAGAGAAGCTTGAAACGTGTGTGAAAAAGATTAAAGACATGCTGAAGGAACATCAAGAGGTCCATCCGGAACTGATTGAAGTTCGCTTTGATAAATACAACGATAGCAGTCTGGATATCATGATTTACTTCTTCACGAAAACGACGGCTTGGGTCAATTACTTGGATGTCAAGGAAGATATCAATCTGCGCATCATGGAAATCCTTGATCGTGAAGGTGTATCCGTCGCATTCCCAAGCAGAAGCATCTATGTAGAGAAAGAGGATTTTTCTCTAGAAACAGAAGAAAATGACACGAATGGTAAACCGGAGGCAAAAGAATGAAATTGACGATCCGCCGATACGAAAACGAAAGCGATATGGACCTTCAGTATGATTTCTGGAGAAAAGTGACCTCTGACCTTCCCTATGCGTGGAAGCCGACGCTGTCACCGAAGAAGTTTCGCCAACAGAATGAGTTTGACCCTGAAACCCGCTGTTTTGCTTTCGACGGAGACAAGCTGGTTGGACATATGGGTTTTACAGGCGAAGGAAGTTTCGTATCTTTAGGCTACCCCTGGGTATTGGAAGGATATGAAGGCGCTCTACAGGAAGAGATGTTCGAGAGAATCTACCACTATGCCATCAGTCCGGAGTACGGAGCGAATATGTTCGCTCAGCGTTTCCGATCACAATGGACGACGCAGATCGAATTCTTCAAAAGCAAAGGATTCGAGGTGACTGGCCGCTCTCCGATTTTCGGAAGGGATATTTCTAAAGTTCCTGTGCCAGTGACGAAGGGAATCGAGCTGAAAATCGAGTCAGGGTTCGATATCGATACCTTCGTGTGTACTGCACAGAAATTACCTGGAACAACCGAGCAAGACCTATCGTTTTACCGGACATATTATGCTTCGGTGGATTTTGATTTTACCGTTTTATGTGTAAAAGAGGCCGACGTAATCGGTTGCTTCGGTGTCACCCACCGAAAAGACACAGGGTATGCTGAAGTGATTGCTTCTTCTTTGGCTGAAGGAGATTCACATCTATTCGAAGGTGTCATTTCAACCATCATCAATGAGCTCTATGAACGCAACGCCGGCTCAATCAGCATTTATGAAGCGGCTGCTCCAACTACTAAACATCTTACAAACCTAGGTTTTCAAAAAGTCACAGAAGACATCATGATGATGAAAAAAGTCGATTGAACATGAAAAGCCGCCGGAATTCCGGCGGCTTTCGTTATGTTTGTCATCCATTTATGGAATATTTGCTGACATCTTCGACTTCTCCATTTTCGCGGTGTAGGACGACTTGGCTCGGACGCGCTTCATCTGCCATTTTCCTTGCTTCGTCCGTTGCGGCATCCTTCGTATCGAAGGTCTTTTCTGAATGGTCTCTGCCCTCGATTTTGATATCCCACTTATTGTTGTCTTCGTTCGGTACGACATGGTAGATCTTAGCTTCCATTTTCCATTCCTCCTTCATTTTTCTGTGATAGTTATATACCCTGCTTGTAAATATTTACACCTATTTTTCGGTTGAATTGCCTTATTTCAGGTCAAAGTAACAGTACGGAGGTGAACGAATTGAAGAAAAAGAAGAAGAATGCGACTACATCAGGATTGCCATCCTCCCAGCCGGAAGGTCAAGGTACCGGCATCGAAATAGGAACACCGCTCGATTCGACTAGAAAGAAAAAGAAGAAGTAAATGTGAGAAGGGTAACCACGTGTCAGGCACAGCGTTACCCTTTTGTTCAAAACAACGAGTAACCTTACATAGTAAAGGGTAAACATCACTATCATCATTTTCGAGTTGTTGGAGGTATATATGCGATCTTTTCCTAAACCAAGAGTCGTCGTCAGCAAGTGCTTGGAGTTCGAGGCCTGCCGTTATAACGGAGATGTGTTGAAGGACATGACCGTACGCCGTTTAATGCCATATGTAGAATTCATACCGATCTGTCCTGAAGTAGAAATCGGTCTCGGAACCCCTAGAGAGACGGTCAGGCTCGTTTCTCAGGAAAATGAAGTACGAATGATTCAACCCTCTACAAAACAAGATCTGACAGAAGACATGAATACGTTCAGCCGAGCGTTTTTTGATTCCTTGCCAGATGTGGACGGCTTCATCCTGAAAAACCGCTCCCCTAGCTGTGGAACACGTGATGTGCGAATTTACACGGGAGTAGAGAAAGCACCCGTCAAAGAAAAAGGTACTGGCCTCTTTGGAGGAAACGTGTTAAATGAGTATGGAAACCTTGCCATTGAAGAAGAAGGCCGATTGTCTAACTTTACAATCAGGGAACACTTCCTCACAAAGTTGTACACATTGACTTCCTTTCGTATTCTAAAGGGAGATCCGTCGATACAAAAATTGATCCAATTTCAATCACAGAACAAATATTTGTTCATGGCCTATAACCAAACACGTATGAAAAAGATGGGAAGAATCATTGCAAACCATAAGCAGTATGATTCCATTGACGAAGTATTTGCGGAATATGAACAAGAGCTTCATGCGATGTTCCAAAAAGCTGCCCGATACACGTCCAACATCAATGTATGCCAGCACATCATGGGCTATTTTTCAGAGGAGTTGAGTAAAAATGAACGGGACCATTTTCTGCACTTGTTAGAACGCTATAAGGACCGGAAAATACCGCTCAGCAACCTTTTAAGCATTTTGAAGTCATGGGTATATCGCTTTGACAACGAATACCTTCTGCAACAATCGTTTTTCGAACCTTACCCGGAAGATCTGGTCGAGATGGCCGACTCAGGAAAAGGAAGAAGTTATGCATGAAGACCGAGCCTCAGGCTTGGTCTTTTTGCAAGACAAAAAGCTGCCCCTAAGGACAGCTTTCACTTTTAGTTGATTCTTTGAAATTCATTCGGCATTTCCAAGAGACTCATTCACCTATCGATCCAGATCCGGTATACGCCAATCGATTTCCTCCATCCCATTCTCTCGGAGGAACATATTGATTTTTGAAAAAGGTCGACTGCCGAAGAATCCTTTGTTCGCTGAAAAAGGACTTGGGTGAGGTGATTTCAGAATCAAGTGATGACCATTCGTGATGAGCTCTTCTTTCGCTTGAGCATGTCTCCCCCACAACAAAAATACGACTGGTTTTTCCCTTTCATTCAATGTCTGGATCACGGAATTCGTAAACTGCTCCCAGCCTAAGCCTTTGTGGGAATTGGGTTCCTTTTTCCGTACGGTGAGCACTGTGTTCAGCAGCAAGACACCTTGTTTGGCCCAATGAAGTAACGATCCATGGTTCGGGATATCATGTCCAAGGTCAGCTTGAAGCTCCTTGAAGATATTTTTCAGAGACGGTGGCTGTCGTACACCTGGTTGAACTGAAAAGCTTAACCCATGCGCTTGTCCTGGTCCGTGATAAGGGTCCTGTCCGATGAGCACGACCTTCGCATCCTCGTAAGATGTATAGTGAAGCGCATTGAAGATATCATACATATCTGGAAAAACGGTATGGGTACCATATTCCACTTTCAATTGCTCTCTCAGTTTATGATAATAGTCCTTTTCGAACTCCTCTCTTAGAAGTACAGACCAATCATTTTGTAGGATTTCCATCGTTCAATCACCTGTTTTTAACGTTGTTTTACGGGTAGTATATCACACGAAATTATCCCATTCGATGCCCGTATTATTTCCCCGACAATATTCTACACCGTTATACCATATACTTTCGGATCACACTTGTCGCATCCGCTCGCAAATACCTGGATCGTCCCAAGTAGAGCGGGATTTCCAATTTTTCAAAGTCCGGCAACCCTTTTTCATTGAACAAGGTATCATCACGATAAAATTTCGTGATATCCGCGACGAACCAGTCATGATCTCCATACGAATTGACGTCGATCGTCTTGCACTCATACGCCACATACGCATCATGTAAAATCGGCGCGTCCGTCGTAATCCCTCTGTCGAAAGAAATGCCTCCCAGCTCAAACTTATCCGTATCGCTTCCAGAGTATGACCCTGATTGTTGGATGAATTCCGCTTTCTCGTATGGCAGGAAATTGATCGCGAATGATCCCGCATTTTTGACAAGTTGATGGGTATGTCGCTCCCTTCCGATTGCCACACCGTAAATGGCAGGATCATAGGAGATATAAGAATGCCACCCTGCTGCCATGACATTGTCTTCTCCGTTATATGAAACGGTCACGATTGCGACCATGCCTGGATAACTGTGCATGACCATTTGATCTGTCGGTTTCCTCATTCCACTAACCCCTTTCCATCTTTCTGTTTTTTAATTATCACACGAATCGGAATGTTTTGTCATAAGTTTGCTATAATGAAAATCGTTGGGTCATAGCTCAAAGGGGGTTCCATATGGAGATTAAACGTATACCTACAGAAGATATCAATTCATTCATCGAAATCGTCAGCCGGTCTTATCCAGGAATGAAGGTCGTATCGGATGACGATATACAGAAGATGACCGACCGTTTCATTGATATACAAGAGAACGATACGACAAAAGCCCTTTACGGTGCCTATCAATCGGGGAAACTTGTCGGCGGCATGCTGTTCCATGATTTCGAGATGATGTTTTATGGGCAGAAAGTACCGGTAGGCGGGATCGGTATGGTGGCCGTCGATCTATTACATAAAAAAGAACGGGTCGCCAAGACGATGCTCGAATATTTCCATCAGCATTATCTGGAGAGAGGCGTTTACATGACGGCCCTCTATCCGTTCAGACCGGATTTTTATAAAAAGATGGGGTATGGATACGGTACGAAGAAAGACCGCTATCGAGTACAGCCACAGCATCTCCCGAAAGGTCCATCAAAGTCGCATATCGCCTACATATCGCTTGGGCAAATCGGTGATCTTGTAACGTTCTACAATAAAATGGCTGTTCAAACGCATGGACTCATGATTCGTTCTGAGAAGGATTTTGAGAAACCGATGAAACAGCCAGGCAATTACACGATCGGATACATAGACAATGGAGAAATCAAAGGTTACGCAGGTTTTTCATTCAAATCCGAAACGAGGGACAGCTTCTTGCAAAACGACATCCTCATTCATGAGTTCATGTATGAGGACAGTGAAGTTCTCTCTGAGATGCTTACGTTTTTCCATAGCCAGCAGGATCAGATCCGCTCCATCTATTTCGATACACAAGACGAACATTTCCACCACCTGCTCACCGATCCGAGCAACGGCTCTGGGCATCTGATTCCGCATGCTTTCCATGAGAGCAATACACAAGGTGTCGGACTCATGTATCGCGTCCTCGATACGGAAAAGTTCATGGATTCGGTAAAGGGGCATCATTTTAACGGTGTGGAATTGGCGTTGGAAATTAAGGTTTCCGACACGTTCCTGCCGGAAAACGATAAGCGCTTTTATGTCCATTTTGAAGACGGTAAAATGACCATCCAGAAGGAGACAAAGACGGATGTCGCAATCGAGCTCGATATAGCCGATTTCTCGTCCATGCTCATGGGCGTGCTCCCTTTCCATGCCTTATACACGTATGGAAAAGCGAAAATATCAGATCCAGCCTACGTCGCAAAGGTAACGCAATTATTTTACACACATCAGAAACCGGTTTGTTTCAACCGCTTCTAAGATTTTACGATTTGAGGGATTTATATGTTAGCAAAAACGATCAGACAAGGTGAACGGGTCTATTTAGGTCGATTTACAGAAGAAGATTTGGAGAAGGTTTCAGCATGGTACCACGATGATGAATATATGCGTTGTATGGATGCGTCCCCTTCTTTTCCATTATTGAAAAGGGACTTCAAAGACTGGGTCGAGCTTAAACCCCGAGAACAGAAATCATACTTATTCGCCGTCCGCATGCGACAGGATGACCGCGTCATCGGCTGGGTGGACTTGGATGATATCCTCTGGCCGCATCGCAATGCCTGGCTAGCGATCGGCATCGGCGAACGGGACTTGTGGGACCAAGGCTTAGGATACGAAACGATGGAGCTTGTGTTGAATTTCGCCTTCAACGAACTGAACCTCCATCGCGTTCAATTGACCGTCTTCAGCTACAACAAGCGAGCGATCAAACTATACGAGCGGTTAGGATTTCAACACGAAGGCGCCCAAAGAGAATTCCTTCAACGGGACGGCGAACGCTACGACATGCTCATGTACGGGATATTAAGCCACGAATGGACAAAGCAAGCATAAGGATCACGATGGGAAACGTCATTTTTTGACGTTTCTTTTTCTTTTATGAGCGTCTGTACAAACATCATTGTCCTATTTTTAGTACAATAGTGAATACTAGTTGTTATGTAGGAGGGATTCTGTTTTGGATCTGATCGATATTTCGAAAGTACAACCTATCATAGAACGTTTCGTCGATAAAGACGTCTACATCCACCTGGAAACGACAAACGGAGCGTACGCTTCTCATTTCAATGAGCAAGTGTTCTCTGCAGGTGCATATATCCGAAACGGTAAAATTAAATACACACGTGGGAAAATCACTGGTGAAGGACCGTACCGGGTCGGGTTGAAGATGGACCTTGGATGGATCTATGCTGAGGGGATCACCCATTGGGAGCTGGATGCGAAAAACCGACTGTTGATGGCGGGTCATGATCAAGACGGAAAACTAGCCGTCGCACTGCAAATCAGCGAAACACCGTTTGAATAAAGAAAAGCGGAAAGGAGCGATAACATGGAGAAGCAAGTATTAGTGGTCTTCCCTCACCCTGATGATGAAGCGTTCGGGGTCTCGGGATCGATTTCAAAATACATTGATAGCGGAACGCCTGTCACATATATGTGTTTGACCCTCGGAGAGATGGGACGTAACATGGGCAACCCTCCTTTCGCAACGAGGGAAACCTTGCCTGAAATTCGTAAACAAGAACTATTGAATGCCAGCAAAGTCATGGGCTTGAATGATTTGCGAATGATGGGGCTTCGAGACAAGACGATTGAGTTCGAAGATCCTGAAATGCTCGCTGATATGGTCAACGATGCCATTGAAGAGCTGAATCCATCGTTGATCATCACATTCTATCCAGGATACAGCGTACATCCAGACCATGACGCATGTGGCGCAGCAGTCATCAAAGCTGTGAGCCGATTGCAGGAAGCGAAACGACCGAAAGTCGAGTGTGTCGCGTTTTCCCATAATTGTGAGGAGGACCTCGGGAAGCCCGATGTCATCCGCGATGTTTCAGATTTTATCGACCGGAAGCTGAACACATTGGAAGCCCATAAGAGCCAAACAGCAGGCTTGATGGCTGGGATGAAGAAGCGCCTTCAAGCAAACGAAGAGGAACTGATGAACTGGATCAAGTTTGAGCGATTCTGGACGTATTCATTCGATAAGTGATCACAAAAAAATGGCTGACTCATAGGAGTCCAGCCATTTTTTTACGTTATTCTGACTCAGCAGGCTTCTTAGCATGTTCAAGCATAAGCTTTTTTACCATACTGCGTTGTTTTTTATGAACAAGGATATACAACGTATCCCCCCCACATAAAACGGTATCCCCCATCGGAGTAATGAGAGCGTCCTTCCGTATGACCGCCGAAATCAAAGTATGATCTGGAAGGGGAAGATCTTTGATTTTGTTTCCTATGACAGCAGATTCTTTCTCCACTCGGATCTCCATCATTTCATTCTGGGTCTTACCAATCGAAATGAGTTCCAGACTATGTGGTACTTCTGCTCTAGCACCGTGCAAAAATTTAAAGTACTTGCCTAACGGTGAGATCGTTGCCCCTTGAATCAATGCTGAAGTGAAGACAACGAAAAAGACGACATTAAAGAGTAATCCGCTGTCTTCCAATCCTGCGACCATCGGATAGGTGGCCAGTACGATGGGTACCGCTCCTTTCAACCCAGCCCACGAGATGAAGAGCTTCTCTCTTACGTCGAATTTGGTCGCGATCAGACTAATGAAAACCCCGATTGGACGAGCAACGAGCATCAGGATGAAAGATAGAGCGATCCCTTGCCAGACGACATCCAGTAATTGATTCGGGAATACCAGCAGACCTAGTAAGATGAACATGGTTATTTGCATCATCCATGCGAACCCCTCATTGAACCGAACAATAGAATGTCGATAGGTCAAATCGCGGTTCCCTAGGAATACCGCCATCACATATACGGCAAGAAAACCACTCGCGCTTATGAGACTAGCAATTCCGAAGGTGAAGATGGCTAAAGCGATCGATAAGACTGGATATAAGCCTGATGAATCCAGGTTGATTTGATTGATGACCCATACTGCCACTCTTCCAAAAAGTAATCCGATAAGGAGTCCTACACCCATTTGCCAGAAAAAGTCCAACAGGAACGTAGCCGGATTCACATTGTCGATCTGGATTAACTGTAAAATCGTGACCGTCAAGAAAATCGCCATTGGATCATTCGTACCGGATTCGGCTTCTAAAGTCGATGTCAGTTTTCTTTTGATGTTCTTATTCCCTAGCGCTGCAAAAATCGCTGCGGCATCTGTAGAGCCGACAATCGCACCGAAAAGAAATCCTTCTAACCAACTGACATCCAATATGTATTTTGCTGCTATACCAGTAACCATCGTCGTGATGAGCACACCGATTGTGGCCAAAGATAAAGACGGTTTGTAGACCTTTTTGATATCATGCCATTGCGTTTTAAGACCACCCTCAAACAGAATGACAATCAACGCAAAGGTACCGATCAGTTGGGTAAGCAATGCATTATCATAATATATGTACTCGTTCAGTATCATACCGACCATGATAAACAGAACTAATGAAGGCAACCCTAATCTTGCAGAGAACTTGGCGGTTATGACGCCAATAATCAATAAAATTGAAACAAGCAAAATCGTACCATCTACACTGAATTCCATTTCCGTCCTCCCTCGTCTACTTCCATTATATGAAATTACGAACCTCCAAAACAAATCTTACAACTAAAAAACCCAATGATACCAATGGAATCATCGGGTAAATGCGTATTAATTTTCTTGTTCGATTGAAAAGAGTGATTGCAATTGATCTGTATTCTGGGTCAGATCGGCTAACGTATATTGGTCCAATACGTCGAAATAAGCTTTCAATGCTTTGTTCAATACACCTTTCAATTTACACGCCGGGCTTATGATGCAGGTGTTATTCGCAGCATCGAAGCATTCTACGAGATAAAAGTCCTCTTCTGTCCTTCGGATCAATGTACCGATATTGATCTCATCTGGATTCTTACCAAGTGTGATGCCACCATTTCTTCCTCGCACCGTTTTAATGTAACCAAGCTTACTGAGCTCGTGCGTCACTTTCATCAAATGATTTTTGGAAATTTTATAGGTATCAGCGATTTCTTTAATTTGGACGAGCCGGCCATCCACCTGGGTCGCCAAGTACATCAACACTCTTAAAGAAAAATCACTGTACTGGGTCATTCGCAAAGGAATCCCTCCTTCATAGGAGTTACTATTATGCTCTAATCGTACCACTGCCAACCATGCAGGAAAAGCACTTGAACTCACGTGTGACAGCTTTTTGAACATGAATGTGACAAATCAGCGAAAAGATGTATTTCATATACATCTTATACAGGAACCTCAACTATAATAAAGGTGTATTCAAAATACATCTTTTATAAGAGGAGCTGATTTTGATGTTAGATCCAAAAACCGTTCAAACGATCAAATCGACTGTCCCTGTATTAAAGGAATGTGGAACCGCTATTACTTCACGTTTTTATGAATTGCTATTCACGAACCATCCAGAACTATTGAACCTATTCAACCATTCCAATCAGCAAAAAGGACGCCAACAAGGTGCTTTGGCGAATGCTGTATATGCTGCTGCAGTACATATCGATCGTCTGGAGGAAATCCTTCCGGCTGTGAAGCAAATCGCTCACAAACACCGTAGTTTAGGCGTCAAGCCGGAGCAATATCCTGTTGTAGGTGAAAATCTCCTTAAAGCCATTAAAGATGTATTAGGAGATGCTGCAACTGATGAGATTTTAGATGCGTGGGCCAAAGCTTATCAAGTCATTGCTGATGTGTTCATACAGGTTGAAGCCGACATGTATCAAGAAGCTGAGAATCAGGTAGGCGGATGGAAAGATTATCGTGAATTTACATTGGTCAAAAAAGAGGTGGAAAGCAAGGTCATCACTTCGTTCTATTTGAAGCCTTCTGACGGAAACGCGTTGGCACCATTTTTGCCAGGACAATATGTAAGTGTGAAGACGGAAATTCCAGGAGATCCACACACGCACATTCGCCAATACAGTCTATCCGACTCTATAAAAAAAGAGCACTACCGACTGTCTATCAAAAGAGAAGGTCGGGTATCTAAATACTTGCATGACCACGTAAAAGAAGGAGATCGCCTGTTCTTAAGTGCTCCTGCAGGAGACTTCACCCTGGATACAAAATCCGAAAAGCCACTTGTATTGATTGGCGCAGGAGTTGGCCTTACTCCACTCATGAGCATGCTTGCAACAACACTTACGCACACACCTGATCGGGAAGTTCATTACATTCATGCTGCCATCAATGGAGAATATCAGGCGTTGGGTGAACACGTTTTAAATTTGGCAAATGAGCATGATCAAATGAAAGCACATTTCATTTTTGAAAAACCGTCAGATCATGATCGTGCGCATCGACTTTTTGCGAAAGAAGGATATGTAGACTTTGACTGGCTACAAAATGTAGTATCAAGTGACGCAGAGTGCTACATCTGTGGTCCAGAAGGGTTCATGAAAAATGTGATCAACTCATTACAACGAATAGGTGTACCAGCCGAAAACATCCACTACGAGTTTTTCGGCCCAGCCATTGATTTAGGACTAGAGACCGTATCGGTTGAATAACCTGATTTCCAAACTAGAAAAGGGGCAAACCACAAATTTTTATAGGTTGCCCCTTTATCTATCAAACTCTCTTTCCATCAATTGAACTAGAATTGAGACCTAATGCAAGCATATACTTCTAAAAGTCGGAATCTTGCCTGTTCTCCTTGTTTATGATCATCTAATATTCTTTTGTAATCTAACTATGTGGAATTTCGAGTATGCACCCGATCATGAAGGAAGAATGACTGATCCATAAATTTAACGGACATTGAGTACCTTATTTCTATAAAATAGTCATTTTGCTAAACTTAACGGACATAGGAGACCTTATTTGGTCCAAAATCATCAAAAACAATGTACTTTTTAACAAATAGCGTATCAGATGTCCGTTAGCATCTCCAATTGAGCATTTTTGTCACAAATAACGGATCTCCTGTCCGTTAAGCCCTATTTTTCTAGCTTCCTTTTTAATGCTTGCTCAAATAAAAAACGCAAGTGGTTCGTGTAGAAACCACATTGCGTCTTGAATGATTTGATATCTCGGGTTTATTTTATTGGTCTTCGAATAACACCTTGTACTCCCCATACCCTTCCTTATCCAGGTCTTCTTTCGGAATGAAACGGAGTGCGGCAGAGTTGATGCAATATCTCATACCATCCGGACCAGGTCCATCGTTGAACACATGTCCAAGATGCGAGTCTCCGCCTTTACTGCGCACTTCAGTACGGATCATGAAGTGGCTCAAATCTTTCTTTTCTTTGATTCTGGAAACGTGGATCGGCTTTGTGAAACTTGGCCATCCACAGCCTGCATCGTACTGGTCTTTCGAGCTGAACAACGGCTCTCCAGAAACGATATCGACATAGATGCCTTCCCGCTCATTGTTCCAGTATTCGTTTTGGAAAGCAGGCTCTGTTCCGTTCTTTTGGGTCACCTTATACTGGATGTCAGTCAGATTTTCACGAAGTTCCTTGTCGTCTTTTTTCATTGTCCAGTTCTTTTCGGTGAAGTCCTTACGACCCGATCCCTTGTAATACGCATTGTAATGGCCAGGATGTTTTTTATAATATTTTTGATGATGATCCTCCGCCGGATAGAATTCAGAAGCCGGCAGAATTTCAGTTACGATCGGCTTGGAAAAGCGACCGCTCTGTTCGAGTTCTTGCTTGGATGCTTCTGCTAGTTCCTTCTGCTCATCATTATGATAAAAGATGGCGGTCTTATAAATCTCGCCGCGATCATAGAACTGCCCGCCAGCATCTGTCGGGTCGATTTGCGGCCAGTAGATTTCCAGTAATTTTTTATATGGAAAAATCTCCGGATTGAACGTGATCTGGACGACTTCACGATGCTTGTCTTGCTTCGCAACGATTTCTTCATAGGTCGGGTTCTCAATCGTTCCACCCATATAGCCGGATACAACTTCTTCGATTCCAGGCATTTCATCAAAGGGTTTTACCATACACCAGAAACAGCCACCTGCAAAAGTAGCCTTCTGTAATTGCTTATTGCTTTCAGCCATCTTCATCCCTCCAATTTTCCTGCTCCACTTTTAGAATATCCTCTTTGGAAAAAGTTTTTCAAAAAAAGTGCTTATCTTTCATCATAGTCATCTTTATTCCATTAGCAAATTAAACGCCTTGAGTGTACCGGGGACTTTTCACTAACGAAAAAAGACTACCCTTCTTTATGGGCAGTCTCCATCCGTATTACGCTTTTTCCGCAACGAGCGTGAACATCTTCGGTAGTCCGATGTCATGGACTTTTTGGTTCGTTTCTTCATCCAACATCTTGACAACCAGCCCTTGTTGAGCGATTTCTGTTACAACTTCTCCTAGAGTCCACTTCCGTTGCAGCACTTCATTTTCTTCTTTCTTCCCCTCAGATGAATACTTTGAGAATGCTACACCTCTTCGTTCAATCGTCGGGTCGAAGTAATTGCCGTCCACTTTATGTTTCTTCCCTTTGGAAGTGATCAGTTTTGTCGAAATCGGGTGGAATTCTTGGAGGATGAATTTGCCTCCTGGTTTCAACAACGCTTGGACTTTACTCATCAAAGGTTTCAAATCGATGAAGTAGTGCAGGACTCCTAATTCCATCATAACGACGTCATAGTGGTTTTCCGTTTCAAACGACAATACGTCTGCAACCCGGTAGTCTAGTTCGACACCGGAGGATTCCGCAACTTCCTGTGCGTAAGCCGCATTCTCTTTTGAAAAATCGACAACCGTTACATCTGCACCGAGTAAAGACATCGCCACACCTTTGATTCCATTCGAGCCCATCAGATGAACGACCTTTTTTCCTTCCAAAGATCCGAATTGAGGATATAACGATCCGAGCCTTCCAGCTGGATGCCGTTTGATTTTTTCCGCTGCTACTTCTGGTGTTCCATGACGGTTAACCAGTGCCTCATACGTATTTTGGTTCCAGGCAGATTCGTTTTGATTCGTCATCCGAGCTTGTTGATCAGCTAAGTACGAAGCAACGAGTCCTTCAAATCGCGGATCTTCCTTCAAGTCATATAAGGACTGACACCATAAAGATGCCCCACTGTTCTCAACCTCGATTCGGTAACGGTTCGTCCGAATTGTGGTGTTATATCGGCAGGAAACATCGACGGTCACATCCTCCATTTTAAAATGAAAAGCGCCTCTCTCAGTCGTCTGCTCAACCGGACTCGGGTGGTATGGTGCAAAAACGTCATATACCGTTTCGAAAACGTCCCACTGCACTTCCACGCATACTCGATCCGATTCTAAGTCTATCCCCTGCAAAGAAAGGGCTGTTTCATTTATGAATTGATAAGGGATGGCCTGCTCTTGGAAGGCTACAGCAAGGTTATGGATTTGTGTACTATATATATCAGATGACATGGTTGATCCTCCGTCTGATTATGATCTTTAATAAAAGATGACAGAAACCACAACAAAATTCAAGATAAGAAAAGACACCCCTTACGATACAGGGGTGCCTCTTTCCTTCAAATCAATTGACCTTTTCTTTTTCTTTTGATTTTTGAGTTTCTGGTTTCCCTGCCACAATCACATGAAGTTGGTCTTCGCTTTCAGCAGTTCCTGCAAAATTCTCAGCCTCTGCTACCAAGAAATAACTTCCGTTTGCCAGCTCCAATTTGATTTCAAATGTTCCGTCTGTATCCGATTGACCAGAACCTAGTTTAGTACGTTTGTTACCTTTCACATTGTACACGTGAATGGTCGTATTCGGATCTGCTTGTCCTGTCACAACAACAGGCTCACGCTTGAATTTCAATTTATCATCATCCCATTCAGGCGCGTTTGGAGCTTGTTGTTCTGCATCCATCGCCCAATTCAATGCATTGACGAAAAGTTGTTTTCCTTCTTCCGTCCAGCCGTACTCCGGTCCAATGATGTTGGTCACGTTGTAGCTAGAGAGAAGCAATTGCACACTCGTAGCACTTGTGAAATCGTAAGCGATCGAAGATCCTTTCATCGTTTCATCTACTGCTAGATCTCCAAGTGTGATACCAGGGTATCCTTTAAAGGTCGCGTAAGGACTCTTCGCTGTATGAATCTTAATCGGAGTGACTTCCCCATCCTCTGCTACCAATCCTTCGAAAATCGGATGCCCTTCCAGTGGATGTACGTATACGGCTCCTTCATCATATCCTTGTTGATCCAATTGCGGATATCCTTTCGCTGCTTCCAACAGCTGGATGGAGCCTTCACCAACTCCCCACGTTCCAGTGAACACAACGCTTACTTGTTTTTCATCCGTTTCAGCAATCAATTGTTTTACCTGTTCAGCTGTTCCGTCTTTTGTATTGAGTAAAATGATTCTGTAATCGTCTACATTGCCCAGCACATCCCAGTCGCGAGATTCTGCATAGACCCCTTGTCCGTTCAGGAAGGAGGCGAGCGTTCCGTTTATGTCACCTAATACAGCAACTTGATACGCGTTCAACGTCAGGTTCGTTTCAACATCTTCTTCTCCGACAGCGATCGTTTCAATAGCTGGCAAGTAGCCGTCCGCTTCCATTTTCAACTCGTAATTACCAGGCAGCAGTTGTTCGAACGAATAGTTACCGGATTCATCGGTTGTTGCTTCTTCTACAAATCCAGCAGGGTCTTCTGGTGTCAGGGTCAGCTTAACACCTTCAATACCTTCTTCCGTTTCAGCATCCGCCACTTTTCCTGATAACGCCACACCTTCAATTGCTTCAAGTGTGAAATTCAATGTGACAGAATCACCAAGCTCAGCTACATTGGCTTCCTGCGTCTGTTCAACGAAACCACGTGCTTGTACTTTAACATCGTACGTTCCGACACCGACTCCTAATCGATAAGTGCCGTCAGCGCTTGTGACCGTTTCGATGCCTTCAGAAGCAACCGTTACTTTGGCATTTCCAATCGGCATCCCTTCAGCATCTGTCACAGTCCCTTTGATTTCACCAAGACTAGCTGTCGTTGCAAATTCGATTGCATTCAAGTAGATTTGTTTTGCATTTTCCGTCCAGCCATCATCAGGAGAGCCATAGCTGCTTGCTTGTAAACCAGACAATAATACGTGAACACTATTCGCTGTTGGATACTTGATTCCGAAACCTTCACCGAGTAATCCTTCTGTGTGATGTGTCAAGGATCCAATTGTCGTACCGGAATAGTTTTCATAAACTGAATACTGCTGGTTACGATCTCCATTGTTCAATATTTCGATCTCTTCTCCGACTTCAAAACCGCTGAAAATCGGATGGAGCTGATCGACTTTAACGTTGATAGACTGACTCTCAAAGGATGAGATGACATTCTCAGGATCCCCGTAGGCATCCTTCAAGCTCTTGATCGTTCCGCCACCATACTGACTGACGAACATCATACTCACTTCCAGTTGATTCGCTTCTTCAACGAAAGCTCGGAATTGATCGTTGCTCATTGAATAATCTTTATCGTTGAAGATGACTAGTGCATAATCTGCAAGTGCATCTTGCAAGGATTCGAAGTCAGCTCTTTGATAGAAATCGACCTCATATCCGTTCGTTTCCAAGAAAGGAACGAGTCGCGCTTCGTTCGGGCTATAGCCGATGACTGCAAGTTTTTCCGATACTTGCATTGCGAAGGAGAGATCAATTTCCTCACCAGCAACGACCTGTACATTGTTTTGCGTATTCGGGCCATAACCTGAAGCGAGTGCCCGTACGTCATAGGTTCCTTCAGGGACAGATGCTGTGAACGTTCCATTTTCATCTGTTGAAACTTCGATTGGAGTACCTAAGAACGAGATAGATGCATCGGCAATCGGTTCATTCGTCGAACTGTCGATGACTGTACCAGTTACCGTTCCTGCATTTTCTGATTTCAACTCGAAGCTTTCATCCAATCGTTCTCCATTCGTGATGTCTACACGCACAGATTTTTGTTCGTGTCCGAAAGCATTAAAGGTCAGTTCATAGCTTCCTTCTTCAAGTCCTGCATAGAAACGACCTTCATTGTCCGTTTCGATCGTTTCATTTGTTTCCGTAATTGTCACTGTCGATTTAACAGGTGTACCCTGATCATTCAGCACCTGGCCATGCAATTCACCCACAAATGGTTCTTCATTATCCAACGCCCAAAGGATTGCGTTGTTCAATATTTTCTCACGGACTGGATCAAACGATTGGTCTGGGTTCCAGACGTGGCTGAATGTCATATTGGCTAGTAAAATTTCGACGGAATCGATCGTACGACCTTTGTATGCGACCATGCTTCCTTGATCACCCGTCGTTTCATTCGAGAATTCAACTGCGGTCTCCCCAGAGTAACCGTCAAATCCATAGTAGTAATCGAAACGAGCCGGGATATCGAAGGACTCGTTTAAAGCAAGACCTTCTGTAATTGGATGTTCTTTGACCACTTTACCTGTGGAGCCTTCTTCGCTTCCACCGAATACGGTCGTAGGGTCATTCAAATACTCGTTCAAAATATCAATGGATCCGCGACCGCCATCCTGACCCGTCCAGATCACCGGTGTTCTTGACTGATCGAGCGCTTTCAAGAATGTTTTGAATTCTCCCTCAGTAGGTTCGAGGGCCGGTGCGTAATCTGAATTTGCAAAAACAAGGTCCACTTCACTGAGCTTATCCAGGTCTGTGAAGTTCATATCTTCGACGAGATAGCCTCGTTCTTCTAGATAGCCTCGTAAAGTCGGATAGCCTGAGGCTGTAATATCGACGATGACACCTACCGTCGGTGACGGCTTAAGGTCAATCGGCAGGTTCACCTCTTCTGTGTCGCCAATTTCAACTTCTATGTCTTTACGAACATAGCCATCTTTTTCAATACGTAACGTGTACGTTCCTGGCTCTAGACGTTCGAGTGAATACTGACCTTGCGTATTTGAAACTGTTGCCCGTGGAACATTCAATACGTCGATTGTGGCACCTTCAATCGCATTGCCATCTTTCTCATTGGCGACCACTCCTGAGATGGAACCGACATTCCCTTTTACATTCATTTGGATATCCAGTGGTTCACTGTCTCCAGATACACTCACGTTCATTGTTTGCGTCTGGTACCCGAATGATTGAATTTCGACTTCGTATTCGCCATCTAAAATGGCGATGGCGTAAGAGCCGTCATCTGGATTCGTCTTGTCAGAGAACTCCATTCCGTTCACTTTGACCGTGGCATCCAGAGGATTCCCACTTTCATCGGTTACCGTACCGCTGATGGTCGAAAACTTCGCATTTGCCGCCCAAAGCACCGTATTGACGAGCAATTCCTTTCCTTCAGGGGTATAATCGCTCGCATCATGTGAGAAAGAGAAGCCGTGACCTGCCATCAAGATTTCCATGCTTCCGGACGATCTTGGTTTATAGGCAAGACCTCCGCCATATGGTTCAGCGTCTCCTTCATGCTTAATCGTCGCTAATGAGTATCCACTGTATCCTTCGAATGTTCCGATTGAGCTTGCTTCTGGTAAAAGCAATTCAATGAAATCGCCAGCTTGAGCGTCACCGAAAACAGGATGTTCTTCGGTCACCACATATCCAGCCGCAAGATTGGAGCCACGGATTGTTTCCCTTGATTCAGGATCCCCACGATAATCCACCAGATAATCGATTCCTGAACCGCTCCAATACGTTTCACCGAAAATGATACTTGTTTCATGCTCATCAGCTGCTTTCATCATCGCTTCGAAAGCGGGCTCTTTGAATCTGTAAGAAGTTGCATCGTTGAAGAAGACAACATCGTAATTACCGACTTCCGCTGCGATCTCCGTTTCATCGACTTCTGTGACCGGAACACCCATCGCTGTGAAAATGGAGGCGAAATTACGTTCCGATGACCAGTAATCACCGACGACTGCGAGTCTAGGGACAGCAGACAATTCGACGTTCAATTCACCTTCATGTCTTGCCATGTCGATCTGTTTGGAGTACTTGATATACCCGTCTTTTTCTATGGACAAGTTGTATACGACATCTTCCAGATCGCTCACTTCATAGCGTCCATTTGAACCTGTCGTTGTTTCCGTGACAACTTCCCCTGCTTCGTTCGTCACTTTCACGTGCGCACCACTTAAGACTTGCTGTGTGTTTGCATCCGTTACAAGACCTGATATCGTTCCACCATTCGACGCTCCAAGTGTAACGAAGATTTCAGCTGGCTCGCCGTGGGTGAAGGTCACTTCTTGCGTTTGTGTTTCATACCCGATTGCACGGATTTCCATCGTATACGTTCCCGGATCGTGGAATAGTTCATATTGTGCATTTGCGCCAGAGCCTTCTCCTAGAACAGACGTCGTTTTAACCCCTGTTTCCAGGATTTCAATTTGTGCTTCAACAGGATTTCCATCTACGTCCATGACCGTTCCGGATACTTGTCCAAAATCGGAGTCGATCAAGAAGTCGATCCCATTGAATAGAATATTCTGTTGGTCAGTCAACCAGCCTTGTAAAGGAGAAATCCAAGGTGCTGCGGCATGACCAGATAACAGCAAGTGTGCACTGTCTTCGGAAACAGCCTTATACGCGACCCCGGTACCGACAAAGCCTAGAGAACCGTTTCCGATCGTACCGAGATGACGTCCTGAATACTGGTTGAACCAGGTTAAATCACCAGTACGTTCAAACAATGTAAGACGATCTCCAGCTTGATACCCTTCAAAAATTGGATGCTCGACATCGACCTGCATCCTGACAGCACCGCCATCATATTGATGAGCGAATTCTTTCGGATCACCATAATATTCATGTAAGTGTTCAATCGTTCCGTAGCTGGAACCCCATTGATCCGCGAAAATCAAACTCACATCATGTTCGTTCGCTGCTTGAACGAGCGAATCGAAAGTTGCTGCATCAGGCTGTTCCCCACCTGACCCATACGCACCATTCAGATATACGACTTGATATCGTTCAATATTGTCGACGATATCCCAATCCCGTTCTTCAGCTGCATAACCGTTGACGTTCAATAGCTTCGTAACTTCAGAATTCCAATCGTTCAAAACGGCAATGTCAATTGGTTTCATGTTAACTTCTAGAACCGTTTCTTCTCCTGGTTGAACCGTGATCCATTGTTTTTGCTCGACATATCCGCTTAAGCTTAAGGTCAACTCATATTTTCCTTCATAAACGTTTGCATTTGTAAAAGATCCACCCTCATTGGTTTCCCCGTTGATAGACGTGTCTTTCAAAGTGACGTTCACATTCGGAAGGCCCTCTCCGGTCCGTTGATCTTTGACCTGGATATCGAGAGAACCGGATTCTGCTTCTGTAAGGATATAATCCTTCGTTCGTTCAAATCCAGAAACGAACTTGATCGATTCCTCCACCTGCTGTTTTCCATATTGTGCAACCTTAACGGTGTATTCACCAGGTTGATGCTCCATGGTGAAGGTTCCATTTTCATTCGCTTCTACTTCCACTCCTGTTTCGAGTACAGTCACTTTACCTTGCACAGGGTTCCCATCTGTATCTTTCATCGTTCCCATTAAGATTCCCGGAGATTGATAGCTTTGGATTCCAGTGCGATAAGGGACGATGACCTTTCCGGCTAAAATGGGTAAACCGGAAGTGCTGTAATCCGGCAATGAGAATTCTTTTAAACTTTTACCGGAATAGATATCAAGTGCAAACAACGTGCCGCTTGTCCCAGCAATGAACAATACGCCATTTGCTGTGACAGAGCCATTGTTCAAAGCGGTACCGACCGTACGGTTCGTCCAGAGGATCTCACCTGTTTCACGATCGAACGCTCGTAAAATCGGGTGAGCGGCAGATGTCATCACAACGATATTTTCATAGACAACAGGTGAACCAGCCTGCGTATCTCCTACACCTTCAGCCTTCCAAACTTCTTCTCCAGTAGACGGATCCAGTTTATAAAGCGTGCCAGCCTGTGTATTAAAGTTTGTGCCGACAACATACAACTCCCCATCCACATAGACGGGTCTGGCGGCAACCCCTTCATTGCTGAGTGTTTTGCTCCACACTTCTGATCCATCCGATACATCCAATGCCCGGATGGTCATGTTATCGTAGCTGCCGACATAAAGTTTTCCATCACCTAAACTGCCCCCGAAGAAAGACGGTGCCCCTAGTGCGGTATTCCAAATCTTTTCTCCAGTCTCAGCATTCAAGGCAGTCACCTTGGCGTTCTCATCCAAACCAGATCCTACATACAGTTTCCCATCCTGATAAATTGGAGATTCATAGATGGTGTATGAATCAGTCTGGTAGTTCCATAGGATATTTCCATTGGCGAGATCTAGTGCATAGATTCGACCATCTTCCCCACCTGATAAATAGACTTTGCCATCAACAATCGTAGGAGAAGAACGGTTTGTCGAACCTAACCGGATGCTCCACATTTCTTCACCGGTATCCGAATTCAGATTCACGACCCAACCCCGATCGGTGGTCAGCACAACACTTTGATCTGCTGCTGCAGGGGTCGAGAACAAAATCTGTCCTTTCGAACCGAGGTCGTATGCCCAGCCAAGATCGAGCTTCTTCACATCAATTGCAGCAGGTGATACAGCGTTCCGAGCATTATTGTTGTTCGCTGTACTCCAGCCCTTCTTCGAACTCGATTCAGCTGCTGTCATCTCAATTTGGAGCTGTTGATCAGAATCCATGACGACTTCCATAGACTTGCCAGCAATTCCCTCACCGGAAATTTGCAGCTGATAGGTTCCAACAGGAATGTCTTCTATAGTGAAATTCCCTTGTTCATCAGTCCGTGCTGTCTCGATCGGGGTATCTCTCACCCGAACATAGGCAAAAGAGACTGGATCACCCGAAGCTGAATCCACAACGACTCCGTTCAAACTATAAGAAGGTGCTTGGTCTAAAATCCAATCCACTTCTGTCCGTTCATCTTTCTGGATTTCAATCGTAATCGTCTGATCTTCGTATCCAAACGATTTTATGAGGACATTGTGCTTCCCTTCTCTGATTTTCAAATCGATGACGCCATCTTCTTCAATGGTGTAAGTCCCACCGTTTTCAAAATCAAGCGTTCCAGCAATCGGTTCTCCGGCATCATTTTTCAATGTTCCTTTCAAATCACCGGCAAACGCAGCTTCTGTGACTGCCTGATAGATGTTGACGATTCCGTGCCCGTACACATCATTCGGCAAAGAACCCATGAACGGCTCCACCCTGGCTGTATCACGAATAAGGCTCTTGACTTCATCTACTGTCAAATCAGGGTTTGCCTGCAATAGTAAGGCTACTGCTCCTGTTACATGAGGTGTTGCCATAGACGTACCACTGATCGTGTTGTACTTACCTTCTCCTTTACCCTCTGGCCATGCTGAATAGATATGATGTCCTGGTGCAGATACATCCGGCTTCAGGATCCGTACCTGGTTACCATTCTCATCTTCCCAAAACACTGGCCCACGGCTCGAAAAATAAGCAATCTGGTCATTGATGTCTGTCGCCCCGATTGCAAAGGAATGCGGAAAGCTTCCCGGTGAGCCGATCGTTTGTGAGCCAGGTCCATCATTTCCGGCTGCAAACATCGGGAAAATCCCTGCAGAAACCCATGCTTCGACATCTTCATAAAATTCCGTCGTATAGGCATTCGAGTTCCCCCAAGAATTATTTACGACATCAGGTGCTTTGGATGGATCTCCGCCTGGTGCCATGAACCATTCGAACGCAGCATGGATTGCAGATGTCGTGGTCGAACCGCCATCTGTGAAAATTTTAGCGGCAATCCATTCCGCTTCAGGCGCAACCCCGATCGGTTCACCAGATCCCCCACCAACAGCTGAACCAGCGACGTGTGTACCGTGTCCATGACCATCGCTTGGTGTCGTATACCCTTGACCGGATACATCAATCCAGGAATACTGGTGATTCCCATCTCGACCTCGATAGTTATCCTTCAAAGCTTCATGTGTCCCATCTACCCCGGAGTCCATGATTCCGACAACGACACCATCACCTTTGAGACCATACTCTCCCCACACATTTGTTGCCTGGATCTTTTCTAGACCCCATTGTGGTAACTTAGGAGGGTTCTCAGACTCTTGAGGTTCCGGTAACTGTAGCGTGCGGTCCAATGAAATCCGTTCGATATCATCGCGCTTTTTCAATTCTTCCAAAGCTTCAGTTGTTACAGTTGCAGTCATTCCATTGATGATCCACAAGCTTTTCTTCTTTTGGGCTTTTCCTTTTTGTTCAAGAGATTTCATTGCTTGATTGAGTGCTTTTTGAGAGGCATTTGTTTTTTCTTGGAGGTGGGCTTTGATGAGTTCAATCTTGTCTTTCTTTGATGGTTTCTTTTTTACTTGAGGGAAAATTGCATCGATGTTCGGACGCTCTTTCATCCGGATGATGACGTCCACTTTCTCGGATTGCTTCAATTGCTTGATGATATCTGCCTCGACTTTTTCAGGCTCCTTAGCTGAAGGGTCAGGTTGTCCAGACAATGGAGGAGGCTCCCATCCGATCCCTTCCATGAGTGAGGCTAATTCTTCTTCACTTGAATCAGATGTAATGTCTTTCTCTTCAGTTGTGATCTGCTCTTTTTCTCTTTCCTTTTCAAGCATGTCATGTTCTACGCCTAAGTTCCGTTCTGATTCCGTTTGACCGTATGTAGTTTGTGGCATGAACATAGAAAAAACGAGTAGAAAACTGAACACCAGTCCAAAGTGCTTTCTTTGCCGTTTCATCCGTCGCAAACCATTCACTCCTCTTTTTGTGGTTAAGACGAAATTTACACAAATATTGACAATCACCTTCTTAATTTCTAATAATTGGGACTTTTTAGAAATTTTTCGTTCCTTTGATTCAGACAACAATAGAGCAAGGAGGAGTTTTGTTTGGGTTAACGTTCGGGACTATAAGACTATGAAAGGGTAAGAAAATAAAAAACCTATCGAAGGTGGAGATCGAGTCGATAGGTGAGGAATGGGTCATTTTAGATTGTAGTTGTAGCAAATCATTGTTTCATCGTTCTGGAAGCCTTCAGCCAGGTAGAGTTTTACCGCATTTTCATTTTCCGCATTGACGGTCAGAAGTGCTTTCGGAAGTCCTTTGGCACGTCCGTATTGGATACCAGACCGCAACAGGTTACGCCCTAGTCCTTTTTTTTGATGGGAAGGACGGACTGCCAACAGGTGGATGAACAGATGAGTTTCTCCCTTATGCGGTTCTTCCGTAAGTCGCAGCAAACCGACAGGCTCATCCTCATAGTAGAGGAGTTTGAGACCATCTTTCAGGAAGCCTTCCTCCTTCTTCATCTTTTTCACTTGTTCAACGGTGATTGGTGTTTCTGAACCTGCCAGATTAGCGAATGCCTCATTTCGAATATCTCGCCATTTGTCCTCATCACAATCGAAAACAAAATCTCTCAACTCATAACCGAGCGGAAACTCAATATCACTAGCAGGTTGGTCCGGTCTATCTAATACATAGGAGTATCGTTCAATACCAAAACCAAGTGATTCCACAATACGTCGAAAATCCTGATGTACATCCTGCGTAAACAGGAAAACACGATGGATTTCAGATGTGTGCGGGATAATTGATTCCATCAACGTTCGATAGGCTTCCACATCATCCAATTCAGAGTGGAAAATACGAAAACGTCCTTTCTTTCCTCTGAGAAAATAATCATCCATCATCAGGGAGGCGACACCGATCACCCTTTCGCCATCCAACAATAGATAAGTCGGCTGCTCATCACTGATTTCAATTGAATGAAGATCCTCATCCGTTAAAAACGATTCATCAACGATCGACCTGTATTTCTTGCAATAAGCTATGAAATCTTGCAAACGATTCTCTGTCAACGGCTCAATTCTCATCATGCACGCTTCCTCTCCATGAAAAAGACTGTGAACAGTGTTGCTTCACAGTCTATTATATATCGGTTTCACATCACTCAGATATTGTTTTTTCAAAATTCAAAAACCCGTTTCCGTAGCTGTTCGGATCCATGTCATCACGCTTGTCCGCACCATTGATGAGTTTTTGCTTGATTTCATCAGGCGTAGCATCAGGGTAAAGCTGTAGAAGTAAAGCGACAACACCAGCACAGATGGGGGTTGCCATGGACGTACCCGACATAACGAAGTAGTCCCCTTCCACCCGACTGGATTTTTGCAATTTATCAATATAGGAATTCGGGGATCGGAGCGAAATGATATTCACGCCTGGAGCTAGTAGATCAGGCTTGGTCACATCGTAAATGGTAGGACCCCTGCTCGAAAAGCTTGCTACATCATCATCGTTCGAATCAACCGTATTTTTATCATCCGATGCACCTACCGTTATGACACGGTCACTTACGCCAGGACTTGCGATCGTCTGACCGCTCGGACCACTGTTGCCTGCTGCTACACAAACGACAATGCCCTTTTCCCATGCTTTTTCTACTAATTGGACCATCGGATCTTTATTTTCTTCTTCGTATTTCTGTGCTGCGGCCCCAAGAGACATACTGATGACGTCGATTTTCTTGTCCGGCTGGTTTTCATTGTATTGAATACACCAATCGACACCTTCCATAATCGACTCGAGAGTACCTGAGCCCATCTTGTTCAGAACTTTGATACCGACCAGGTTCGCTTCATAAGCAGGTCCAGTATACTTACCTCCAGAGGCTTTCCCATTACTTGCAGCATCACCTGCGCAATGAGTGCCATGTCCATTATCGTCATACGGTTCTTCCTTTTGATTGACGAAATCTTTGAAAGCTATGATTCTACCTTCCAGGTCTTGATGGGGATAGATTCCTGTATCAATGACAGCGATGGTCACATCTTTGCCTGAGACAGGTTGTCCATTACGTACGACATTTTCCGCTTTTACTGAAGGGACCGCAACATCCAGCAAGGCTTGAACTTCCCTATTCAAATAAACTTTTTTGATATGATTACAGTTCGACAGGATATTTTCCAGCATGGCAGGAGTGACATCCATCGTACAACAAGAGACGTTTGAGAACGATTTCCTCATCCCGCAGCGACTATAAATCTTTGAAATTTGATGCAGATCTTCACAGCCTTGATCATACTCATCTTCGTAAAATTCGATCACGACAGATATCTTCTTCATCCTTTTGATCCATGTTTCAATCGTTTTATGCAGGAAACACGGGATCCAGGTAAACGGTCGATAAATGTATAGCATTTGTTCACGAAGAGGTTGATCCATTTTATGTGCATAGGTTCTTACTGTCTGAACCATTGAATAGCCAAACATACCTTCACCTCTATTAAATGTATTGAATTCTTAACATAGTATGTGAATCTAGCAAGTTGGTAACGGTGTTTGTCCATTCAATAGAGTTAGTAATTTTTTACAAACAAGCCTAGTAAAATCAAGGCTGTTTAGCAATATATTGTTGCTCTTGCACTTGAAGAAAGTATAAAATACTTTCTTCAGTATAAGGGCAACTAAGGCTCGATCTATAAAAGGCTTAGTCTCGCCAAGTTTTCTTTAAAAGTCTTTGATTTCCGCTCCAGGATGCTCGCTTTCCACGGGGCGTGCGGTGAGCCCATTCGTCGCGCTGCGACATTGAATGGTCTCACCTGGCCCGCTCGTCCCGTAGGAGTCTCGCACCTTGCGCTTCAATCAACTTACAATGGAGAAGAGCTCCAATAGCAATAATCCTGAAATTAAAAAAGGACAGGCTTTGAGCCTATCCTTTTTACCCATTTATGTGGTTTGTGCTGTCATTGAGATGCGCTTGATTTCCTGTTCGATTTCCTCTTTCAGTGCTTCCACTTTTTCAAAATCGACGGCATGGATATAGTACTGTTCCAGCTCGTCGTTGCAGGCTTTCGCTTCAGCTAGATACGCGATCGCTTCCTTCATGTAAGATGAATAACGCTCGGTAATATCCAGAAGTTCTGTTGCATATTTTTCATCTGTACCTGCTGTTATCGCTCGTTTATACATGTCGACGATCTCGTCATTTTCTCGCTCAGGGAAATATTCATGTGGCGCTGTGCTGTCGAATATGGCGATGCCGAGTTCACGTATGATAATCATATCCAGACTGTTCGGATCGAAACCACAATGATAGATTTCGGTATCGAACCCTTTTTCTTCTGAAATGGCGGCAATCTTTTTCAACAGCGTAGACTTACCAGATCCCGGACGACCTTTGATGAAATAGCGCTTATAAACGCCTTCCGTCAGGTTTTGGACAAAATCGACGGCGCCCTTCGGTGTGGCTGCCCCTAGGAAACGATGACGGACATCCGCTTTCTTGTGCAAAGATTTCCCTGCAAAGAAAGCTTCGATCAACTCGTCTGTCAGTTGGTTCGCTTTTGTAAAGTCCATATTGTCAATATAGATCGCTTCCCACTCGTCATGCACTTCTAATGCTTTGGAAAAACAACTGTAAGCATCGTCGTATGCCTTCTGGATTTGAGCGTTCAGTTTTTCAATCTCATCCCGATATGGAATCAATTGATTCGAGTCCCAGGCTGTTCCCAGGTTAATATACTCCTCCACTACACCAGGGTATTTCGGTTCGATCACCTGAGGACCGGACCCGTTCACAATCCCGACCTTCAGGCACGGAATTAGCACACCCTCCACGGACTGGTTATCCGATGCATTATGCAGAAATTCAATGTCATATCCTTTATCGTTCCAATCATATCCGATCGATTTCATCAAGGAAGACTTTCCACAACCAGGTGCTCCTTTTAAAATATAAAGACGTTCCAAGCCCTGAAGACAAGAGTCGTACAGACTATAAAAACCTCTGGCAGTATTCCCACCGGCATAATAATTCGTGATCTTTCCTGGCACTCGCATACACTCCCTCTTCCTATAGTCATAAAGATGCCTATTTTCAGATTATGCGGTAGGGCTTATGTAGGTGAATGCCTATGGTTTGGGGATCTATGATCAGGGAAAAATATTGAAGGAAGGAGGTCGCCCAGTATGGATATCCAGATCAAAAGGATCTATCACCAAAAAGAAAAAAGGGATGGCATAAGAATTTTAGTCGATCGAATCTGGCCAAGAGGCGTTTCTAAAGAGGATGCTGAACTCGATGAATGGTTGAAAGAAGTCGCGCCTTCCCCAGACCTGAGAAAATGGTTCAACCATGATCCAGAACGGTTTGAAGCATTCAGGAAAAAATACATAAACGAGCTGGATCAAGAGGAAGAGAAGATGGATGCAATGGAAAAAATCAGGCGTTATCTCAAGAACGGGAAGGTCACTCTGCTTTATGCAGCAAAAGATGAAACGCATAATCACGCCGTTGTGCTATAAGAATATTTGACTCAACTGTAAAAGCGTTTTCACAATATTTCGTTATCGTGTTATACTAATTGTAACAAATTGTTCACAATTCAAATGTACTACTGATAAAGGAGTCGTTATGGATGGATGTCTTTCTTGTCTATTTGTTAGTGGCAAGCGCGACACCGCTTTTCTTATGGCATGACAAAAAAAAGCTAGCCATGATTCAAATACCATTCATCATGTGCATGTGGCTCTATGTCATTTTGTACCTATCCTTTGAGTTAAGCATACTCGTCCATATCATACTAGGTTCTATATTTGTGGCGAATGTCATTTTTGCACATGTTGCCGCGTTTATGATTTTCACGACACACGTGCTTAAGAAAGCGAAGAAAATTTAACGGAAGACCTCAACTTGTCGGCGTTGAGGTCTTTTTATTTTATACATACTTTCGCGTTTCACCACTTTTCACGGTACGAGCACCCTCAACCCAACCTAATGAAACCCATAGGATACGACCCAAAGCGTCCCAATGACGACAACGACTGCAATGAATGCTGAGTGCATCATGATGTGCGTCTGATGCTTTCCGTTGCTGCTTTCGGTCATATGCATAAACATAAGTAGTTGGATGAGCGCTTGCAAAATGGCAAGTGCAACGATGATTCCAATGATCCATGTCATCGAAAAACCTGAGTATAACCCGATCCAAAGTGCAGCGAGCGTCAAGATAACCGACAAAAGGAACCCGATCAAATGCCTCCAAGGAAAACGAGATGTTTGATTAGCCATGGTGCATCACCGCCCCCGTTCCAATCATTCCATAAAGATATACGGCTGTGAAAATAAAGATCCAGACGACATCTAAGAAGTGCCAATAAAGGCTCGCAACAAACACTTTCCCTGTCGTTCGTTTCGTCAGACCTCGCTGGAACAACTGGATGATGATCAGTACGATCCATCCAATCCCCATTGTGACATGGGCACCATGTGTTCCGACGAGTACGAAAAATCCGGACCAATACGCACTTGTCGTCAAGCTTGCTCCTTCATGGACGTAATGGATGAATTCATAGATTTCAAAGCTTAAAAATCCAAGTCCTAAGCCTAGAGTGACGATCAACCATACAATTAATCCTTTGAAACTGTTCCGTCGCATTTCGTGGATGGCTAGGCCACAAGTGAAACTCGAGGTCAAAAGCAAGAACGTTTCAATCAACACGCCCTTCACCTCGAACAATTCTTTCGGTGTCGGACCATCCCCATATCGGCCCAACAAAACGAGGTAGGTGGCAAAAAGGGTTGCGAACAACGCGATTTCTGCTCCTAAGAAGATCCAGAACCCTAAGATGTTCAGCCGCCCAGTTTCCGATTGATATTCTAACGGCGTGTCTGGAGCTTCGTGCCGGCTCTCTTCTGACTGCACATATTCCATTTTTACACGCCTCCTTCATTCATGAGAATTCTCGATTCGTTCGATCTCTTCGACAGGAACGTAATAACCTTCATCATAATCAAAAGACCGGAGCACTAGAGTGACCAACACACCGATCAATCCAAAAATGGCAATCCACCACCATTTGAAAACGAGTCCGAATCCACTTATGAAAAAGAACACGCTCATGATGATCGGCAGTCCAGAATAACTCGGCATGTGAATCGGTTTATAGTCTGTCTTCTTCGGTTCCTTTTCTTTTTTCATGATTGTGTAAGCATCAAGTCCTTTAACCACGGGCGTGATAGCAAAATTATAGAATGGGACCGGAGTATGGGTGGCCCATTCAAGGGAACGACCGTCCCATGGATCCCCTGACTTTTCACGCTCGGCGTACCGGAAGCTCCAGTAAATGTTATAGACGAGAAGGACGAAGCCGAGTGCCATTCCGATAGCACCGATAGAGGCTGTCACATTCAAACTGAACCAACCGTCTGCCCATTCATACGTGTAGATTCTTCGTGGCATTCCGGCAAGGCCTAAGAAATACATCGGGAAAAAGGTGACATTGAACCCGATCATGAACAGCCAAAAGCTCCATTTACCTAGTCGTTCGTTCAACTTATGACCGAACATCTTCGGATACCAGAAGTAGAGGCCCGCAAAACATGCAAAGACGGTTCCTGAAATCAATACGTAATGGAAGTGCGCGACCAGGAAATACGTATTGTGATATTGGTAATCTGCTGCGGCCATTGCAAGCATGACTCCCGTCACTCCGCCAATCGTGAAGTTCGGAATGAAGGCGAGCGACCAAAGCATCGCGGTTGTGATTTTGATTTTTCCTTTATAGAGCGTAAATAACCAGTTGAAAATTTTCACACCCGTCGGGACGGCAATCAACATCGTCGTGATTGAGAAGAATGAATTGACGGCTGCTGTCGCACCCATCGTGAAGAAATGATGGACCCAAACGATGAAGCTGAGCCCGGCAATAGCGACCATCGACCAGACCATCGCTTTGTAACCGAATAACGTCTTCCGGGCAAACGTGCTGATCACCTCTGAAAAGATTCCGAAGGCTGGCAAAATGACAATGTATACTTCCGGATGACCCCAAATCCAGAAAAGGTTCGCCCAAAGCATCGGAAGACCGCCATCGGCTAACGTAAAGAAATGGCTGTCAAACAACCGATCAAATGTCATCAAAGCAAGCGCAACCGTCAAAACCGGAAACGCGAAAATGATCAAAATCATCGTGATGAGGGAGGACCAAGTAAACATCGGCATCCTCATCAACGACATGCCTGGAGCTCGCATTTTTAAAATGGTGACGAGGAAGTTGATCCCCGTCAGAAGGGTTCCGATTCCAGCGATCTGGAGTCCGAGTAAGTAATAATTCTGTCCAGGTCCAGGGTTGAGTTCACTGCCTGCAAGAGGTACATAGCTTGTCCAACCGGCAGAAGGTGAGCCTCCGATGATGAATGAAATGTTGAACAGCATCGCTCCGAAAAAGAACGTCCAAAAGCTGACCGCATTCAAGTACGGGTATGCCACGTCCCTTGCACCGATCTGCAGCGGAACGACGAAATTGATCAATCCGATCAAGAAAGGCATCGCCATGAAAATGATCATGATCGTACCATGCGTGGTGAAAATCTCGTTATAATGTTGTGAATCGAGTATTTTGGCATTCGGAGCGGTGATTTGCGCTCGCATCATCAGCGCGTCCACTCCACCACGGAACAGCATCAATAACGCAGAAAAGATGTACATGACGCCCAGTTTTTTATGATCAACGGTTGTAAGCCATTCCTTCCACAGCCATGTCCATTTCCTGTAATACGTAAGTACGGTGACGATGGCAATCGTTGTGAGGAATATGGAAATATCGGCAGCATAGATGAACGGCTCTCCGGTTACGAAAAATTCGTCCCATTCCAAGTTCAACCTGGTCTCCCCCTTTCTCCACTAATGTGGTTCATCGTGATCCGGATTCAAACGTTCTCTTACCTTGATGGCATAATCCGGCTGTTTGGCATGGTCGACCCATTCCAGATGCATAGAAGAGAATGTGTGTCGATCCGTGTTTCCTTTAAGCATTAACTTGTCGTAAGTTTCTTTCGTGAGTTTTGGTGCAGTAGCCTTCGTGTCTTCTACCCACTCGTCAAATTCTTCTTTTTCCTGAGCAGTAACTATGAACGTCTGCTTCGCAAATCCTTCACCTGTAAAGTTGGCATTCCGGCCTTTATATGTACCCGGTTCATCCGCTTGGAGATAAAGTTCCGTGTACATCCCGGCCATGTTGTATTTCTGTCCTCCTAGCCGTGGTATCCATATTGCAGCCATTGAATCAGCTGATGTCAGCTTAAAGAGAATCGGACGGTCTTCCGGTATGTGCAAGTAATTCACGGTTTCGATTTCCTGTTCAGGGTAAGAAAAAATCCACTTCCAATCGACAGACGTAGCATGTATGACAAGCGGGTCCTTGTGGGACGTCGCTTTAGGAGGCTCTTCTAAGGCATAGATCGTTTTCACCGTCGGGACAGCAAGCGCGGTCACAATGAGGATTGGTATGACGGTCCACAAAATTTCAAGGAATTTATTCCCTTCTTCTTGAGGCGGTTCATAGTCTTTGTTCCCTGGACGTTCTCGGTACCGGACAATGAACAATGTAAAAAGAACAAAGACCACGATGACAATGAACAGCATGAATCCAATCGACCAGATGATCAGATCCTTCTGCTGAATACCGACTGGTCCCTTTGGATCCAACACAGCGAGCTCGCTACACCCGCTTACAAAAGTCAAAGCTATAAGGAACAAACTGACGAAAAGTACTCTAGTCTTCATTTTCAACGTCATCACCACCCTTCTTTAACATGATAATTTATCTGTATATTTAAAAAACTTCGTATGTTCTGAATGATATGTGTTTCATTACCCTTTGAAGCTCAACTATCAAACGTTTGCAGCCATATAAAAAACAGCCCCTGCCTTCTTACCTAGGGACTGCTCTGGCAAAGTATTTCACTGTGCTTTCATAAATTCAATGGTTTGTTCCAGACCTTTTCTATATGGGGTTTTCGGTACAGGTCCGACTTTCGATTCAAATTTATGGCCGGAAAGGACGACCGGTTGTTCGTTCAAGTACATCATTTCAGTCAACTCACGCATCTGGGGATTGAATAGCCCTACCATACGGATCATATTCTTTGTTACGACTGAAACCTTCTTCTCATAACCTGTCAACTCTCTTACAGTTTGCAAAATGTCTTCTCCTGAAATGCTACCTGCTGAAGGAATGTTCCAATTTTGACCATAAGCGTCCTCCCTAAGGGAAAGCTCAACGATAGCTCTTGCTCCGTCTGGTGTGTAGAGGAACTCCCTGGCAATCGCCGTGTTCCCAACATAACTTGCACGCTTGTTTTGGAGTACATCTTTCAATAGAAAATGAATGAAGGTATTTTCAGCGTTCGGTCCATAATAGTCAGGAAAATGCGCCACCAAGACTGGCACATTCGCTTTGAAAGCCATGTGCTCTAACTCCAGACGGATTTTTCCCTTTTTCGTATGAGGGCGTTTCGGTGTCGTCTCTTGCACAAGGCTTCCATCTCCCCTACCGTATGCGTAAATGTTATCTACCATGGCAAGCTTTGCGCCCGTTTGCTTAGCAGTATCTACAATATTTCGTACAATAGTAGGCTGATCTTCTTCCCAGCGATGATAAGGAATGTTGATAGCATGGAAAATGACATCCACTCCACTTGCTACAGTGATCATTTGTTCTTTTTGAAAAACATCCCCCACAACACATTCCACAAATGAATATGTTCCAAATAATTTTTCTAACTTACTTTGGTTCCTTGCAAATGCGACTGTTTTTATTCCTCTCTGATTTAATTCACTTACGATCGCGTATCCCATCCCACCCGTTGCACCTAACACTAAAGCTTTTTTCATGCATAAGCCTCCTTTTTTAACCACCGGTCAATTAATGGGTAAAAATTTTTCTATCTGGTCATTGCTTTGATGATGAAAGACACATGTGCCTCAGCTAAAAATTGAATATCCTCATAAGATTGATTGGTGCGCCAGTAGTGCGCGACGAAGCCGTGTAGAGATAAAAAAACCGACCAAATTTCTTGAATCGTCAATTGACTTTTGCTTAAGGAACTTACCGCCTGTGCAAAGTTTGCATAACTCACATTTGGGCCATTTTGAATATGATGCTGGATTTCTTCGTCCTTAATAAGGAACATAATCTCGTAATGGCTCTGATGTGTTAACCCAAATTCAATGTAACCCAACAGCACTTTTTTCAGTTTAACAGCGTAATCATTCTGTTCAGCCATAATCGTTTCTAAAGTTTGGTTGAGCAGATGAAAATCTTGATCGACAAGGGCATAAAACAACTCAGCTTTGTTTTTGTAGTGATAATAAATGGCTCCGTGACTATAATTCAGTTCTTTCGCGATTTGGCGCATCGATACGTTTTGAAACCCTTTTTCCACAAATAATTGTCTAGCAGCTTCTAAAATCATCTCTCTAGACAGTTCTTGATCTACTTTTTTTCTCGGTGACATTGTTCAACTCCTATTAATTGACCACTGTTTAATTATTCTCATTATATTCTTGTAAGTAGAATTTGGCAATACATTATTCGTTAAATTTTGGAAAAGGATTGTCACAAACCAGTTATTATGTTACTTTTAAGTCACATAAATTAACGAAAAAGGTGAATTGTATGATTAAAGTGATCGTCAGCAATACCATTAATCAACCTCATGACAAAGTGTTTTCCTACATTTCAAACTTTGAGAACAACCCTAAATGGCAAGGCGGCATGGTAGAGGCTCGATTCACTTCAGATGGACCGATCGGGGTCGGTTCCACCTACGAACAGGTTGCTACTTTTCTCGGAAAAGAAATCCTTACGACTTTTAAAGTAGTGGAGTATGAAGAGAACCACAAAATCAAAATCGAAAGCATCAAGAGTACGTTTCCGATCACAGTAACTCGAGTGGTAGAACCGCATGACGGCGCTACAAAAGTGACAGCGATTGTCGAAGGGGACGCGAGCAGCACATTCAAGATCGCTCAACCATTCATGAAGCTGATGGTGAAACAATCAGTGAAGTCGGATTATAAGAAATTGAAGAAACAGCTTGAGACAACGTAATCGCTGTCACTATTTAAACCTCACCTTCAAACGCTCACTAGAGCTGGTTGGTGGTTCATTCAATTCAGACGTGCATTGAGGGCAGCGAGAGGCCAGGTTAGAGATCGTCGAATAACAGAACGGACATGTTTTGAACCGTGTTTGTTCAATGGGTACACTTCTTACCTTGTTCACCTGCAAGATGAACAAATAGACGGCAAACGCAACGATCAGGAAGTGGATGATCGTTTCTACAAAAAGACCGATGTTGACGGTTGCTGCCCCTGCCTCTTGCGCTTCTTGCAAGGATGAAAAGGTCCTACCAGACAGATTCAAATAAAGCTCTGAAAAATCGGTCTTCCCCAGAATCAATCCGATCGGGGGCATGATGATGTCGGAGACGAAGGATTGTACGATCTTGCTGAATGCGGTTCCGATGATGATTCCGATCCCCATATCGACGACATTGCCTCGTAACAAGAACTCCTTCAAGCCAAAGAAAAACCTCACAAGTTGTCCCCCCTTCTCTCACCATTTATATGAACATCGCCCCCAAATATGTGGCTATCAATCTATTATTTACCAAGTTGTTAGACCTCTAATGTCGTGATATACTCATAAAGGATTGAAATCGCTTTCACAACAATGTTCAGGAGGTTTTTTAGTAATGAGTAAACCATTTATCCGCACGCTTAATCTAAAAGATTACACACATGGAGATTCGCAATCTCGACAAGCATTCTCTGAGGAGTTTGCAGCAGGTCTGAAGGATATCGGATTCATCATCTTGGAAGGTCACGGTGTTGACCACAAGTTGATCGACAAGAACTACGAGCTTTGGGAAGAGCTTTTCAGCTTAGACACTGAAACGAAGCAAAAGTACGAAGGTATTGACGGTGGTCAACGTGGATACACAGGCTTCGGTAAGGAACATGCGAAAAATCGTACAGTCGGTGACTTGAAAGAATTCTGGCATACTGGACAAGAATTGCCTCACGGTCATCCTCTGACTTCTGAGTACCCGGCAAACGTTTGGCCAGAAGAAGTACCTGAGCTACGTAAAAATGCTTTGAACTTTTACCGTGAATTAGAGCGTGTTGCACGTAACATGCTTGAAGCTTTGGCAATGCACTTCGATCTTCGTCAAGATTTCTTCTCGGATATGATTAAAGACGGAAACAGTATCCTCCGTTCTATCCACTATCCGAAATTGGATGAATCTATGGATCCAAATGCGATTCGTGCAGCTGAACACGAAGACATCAACTTGATCACCTTATTGGTTGAATCCACTGCTTCCGGATTAGAGCTTCTTACTCGTGAAGGCGAATGGATGGAAGTAAAAGCTGAGAAGGGTCAAATCATCGTCGATGCAGGGGACATGCTCTCTCGAATCACGAATGAAGTGATTCCAGCAACGACGCACCGTGTTGTGAACCCTGTTGGTGAAAACACGTCTCGTTACTCTATGCCTTTCTTCGTACATCCATACAGCAGCTGCTTGTTAGAAACGATTCCTGCTTGTGTGTCGAAGGATAATCCTGAAAAGTATCCTGCGATTACGGCTGGAGATTTCTTATACGAAAGACTTGTTGAAATCGGATTGATCAAAGCGTAAACGCCATAAAGAAAGAAGGACTCCTGCATCGTTCAAAACGATGTGGAGTCCTTTTTTTATGCATACTATGCCGCACGGGAGGTCTTTTTTTGTACGGGTTTCGGACGTACATAGCTCAGACTGAACAGTCCGATGCCTGACATGGTCACGATTCCCGAACATCCGAGTAATGCGGTCAGGAATGCGATATACAGCTTGTCGATCGCCACTTCTACATTGTCACTAAGTGAAGCAAAAGTACCTGTGATTTCTAAGTTCGTATCCATCCAATCAATCCCAATGATATGAAACAGAATGACAGACACGAGCAAGGCGATGCCTGTAACCACACATGCACCCGCAAGCCACCGGATCGCATGCCTTCTTTTTTCAAGGAGCAGGAAGCTCAATCCGACTAAAATCAATACGACCATGCCACTTATGATGGTGAGCGATGTGATTCGTTCATAATAGCTCGCCAGCCGATCTAGGGTTTTTGTTTTGACACTCATAATCGAGGACCACTCGATTTCTTCTACGAACTTGTCGGTATAAATGATTCGGTTCCCCATATTTTCATTGTCATTGATCTGTTCGAGCAAAACAGTCCGGATATCCCTTATATCCAATGGTTCCAACTGTCGATCTCGTTCCAATATGTAATCCCAAATATCCTTTTCTATGAAGTGCACCATTTCTTTAATCCTGCCAATGGTCAGTTCCTCTTCCATCACTTCTCCAAAAACGGCATTCAGTTCTTCGTCAGATGTGACATCATTCAGTTCTTCGGATTGCTGAAGGGCTTCTGGCAATATATCTTGAAGTTCGGCATACACGCCCGTCCCTTCTAATGCCTCTGTCGTTTCGTAAGGTTGCATGGCAGTTTGTTTAAAGGCTAGTGAAAAGAAAAACGTTGTAAGCAAAATGAAGACAATTGTATATAGAATGACGGCAGGGATTTGACGCGCTATTTTTCGAAACACAACAACACTTCCTTATTCTGGGTCTTTCGTTATTGTTCGATTCGTCTGTCAGGAATTCCTTTCTTTGAACGTAAAAAGAACGTAGTCGCCCTACGACGACTACGTTCTCTCTTGAAAGTTTCGTTTATAACTTGCCACCCACTGGGTTTTTGGGTTTATCTTTTCCATTATTCGGTGGTCCAAGACTGACGATCAGATCGCCGACCACCGGGTTCAATTCCGTTTCCTGTGTATAGAAAAATACTTTTCCTGATTTGATGATGTAGAGCAAGATCGTATCATCATCCCGCTCTTCCAAGTATTGTTTATAGTTATACTTATCGGTGAGTTTCGTTTTACGGATGACGTGACCGCACTCGACCCGTTTGTTCAACTCTTCCCATGTCGCCCCTTTACGGAACAAGGTTCTGCCTCCGATTGTATGCACGAGATCTTCCAGATCGTCTATGTGGTCGTTATGCAAGCACAGCTGGTACACATTGTTTCTTCCGAATTCCGGCACAAAGTTTGTACAGACCAGTGCGTTATAAGAGTCGATTTCAGTCATGGAAATGAGTTGTTCATATGGCGTAAAGTCCAAATGATACTCGGTATGTTCTGATAAAATCTCCCCATGGTAAGAAGTCACACCTGCTTTACGAGCTGTAATCAGCCTTGCCCATGAAGAATCTGCCACAACCGTCGAAATGTTCAGCTCTTCGAATGATTTCGCGAGTGCTGTACTGAAGCTGCTCCCGCCGACAATCATCACTCCTGGCTTCCCTTCAACAGCAAGATCAAGCTTCTTCGCTAAAGGTACGATCGAAAATCCATGAGCCACAACTGTTGCAAACACAAGTGCAAATGTAAGAGGGATGAGAAGATTCGCGTCTTCAAACCCTTGGTCCATCAAGACACTGGCAAAATAACCGGAAACCGTCAGGGCTACAATTCCCCTAGGTGCAATCCAACCGATTAAGATTTTTTCTTTAAAGGAAAGTTCAGTTCCCATTGTAGAAAGCGCAATGGAAATCGGACGGACGATGAACAACATCAAAATGACAAACAAAATGATGTGCCAATTCAAAATATCCAGCAACGTTTCAATCGTCAATGATGCAGTCAACATAATGAAGATGGTGGAAATCAACAAGACAGAGATGTTCTCTTTGAAGTTCCGCATATCATCGATGGACGAGATGTGCATATTCGCAAGCACCACACCCATTACAGTGACGGCTAAAAGACCTGTTTCATGCATGATTTCATCCGAAATTGTGAAACAAGCAATGACGACGGTGAACACCATTGGGGACTTCAAGAACTCGGCAACATAACCTTGTTCAAACATCCAACCGACGAGCTTCGCACATAACCATCCGAAAAGAGCCGCAAATAAAGACCCTAAGAAGAAATGAAATAGAATGGTAGCCGTGATCGCTTCATCGGATAAGAATTTGATGATCTCAAATGCAAATACCGCGAGCAAAGCCCCGATCGGGTCTACGACAATCCCTTCCCATTTCAGGATCTTCGCAGGTCTTGATTTTAATTTTGCCTGCCTTAAGAGAGGAAGGATGACAGTCGGTCCCGTCACGATGAACAAACCACCGATGACAAAGGCGACTGCCCATGAAAGCCCTGCAACGTAGTGAGCTGCCAATGATCCTAGAATCCAGGCGATGAAAGCTCCAACCGTTACAATTCGCAAAACGGAATGACGAAGTCCTCTCACTTCACGGAAATCCAGGTTCAGACTCCCCTCGAATAATATGATGGCAACTGCAATGGAGATGATCGGATTGAACAACTCTCCGAAGTCATCTTTCGGATTCAATATGCCAAGGAAAGGACCAACAATAAGTCCAACTAATGACATCAATACAATTGCAGGGAAACGATATCGCCAAGCGACCCATTGTGAAAGGACCCCTAATGCGATTGTCAGCATAAGTAAAAATAATAGCGAATCTAGCATCCGTTTACTCCTTTTAGGTTCTCATTCATTCGTTGTATAAAAGTGAAGAAAACTTGGCAGAGCCAAGCCTTATCCGCCGGTTGAGACTTAATGGCATATCTTCATTGTCCCTCACCAGAACAAAATATACTCAGTTGTTTATGAACCTTTTCATAAATTATACATGACTCAAGAAATACGTCACCTATTTTATCTTGTCGAAAAGAGAAAAAGCTATCATTTTCGCTTAAATTTTTTGTAACTTTTTTGTGTCTGTTAAAAGAACTATAATTCTTCATTTGCACAGGATGTGCTGGCTTCGACTAGTCGAAGATCCTTAAGTTATATGTACAGTTTACTGCGGGTCTCGCTTGGCTCGCTTTTTCCGCAGTAGATTTCCAATCAACTTTATTTATAAAACACTAATCCTATTTTTTAAAAACAAGAGAACTGGCCCTTATGGGTCAGTTCTCCATTTTGTTATCTCAATTTCAATTTGGTTCTTCTGATTTTCAAGTTCTTCGGGTTCAGGCCATTTCCGAGCGAACCGAACAAATTCCCTTTGTGCGGGTCGATGAATTCCTTATCGTGGTAGTACACACGTGGGGTTTTCAATAACGCAATCAACGCTTTACCGAAAGGCATCTCGTGATAGCGCTCTGGCCACCTCTGTTTGATCTGCTCCTTCACCATTGGATAGAACTTAGGACTCATCCCTGGGAACAAATGATGTTCCGTATGGTAGGAGAAATTGAAATGAAGCACGTCC
Source organism: Pseudalkalibacillus sp. Hm43 (assembly GCF_051842935.1). Classification (GTDB taxonomy): domain Bacteria; phylum Bacillota; class Bacilli; order Bacillales; family Fictibacillaceae; genus Pseudalkalibacillus. The sequence continues at coordinate 3,075,517 of NZ_JBPXRR010000001.1, forward strand.
ACCCATTTAGGTGTTGTGACTGTCAGGCTGTTTGCCAACGGATCATTGACCGGTACGAGCGGGTTCAACCTGTGGTTGGTCGAAATGTAGGCCATTACGATGAAGTTGGCAATCAATAGCGGCAGAAGGAACGCAAACAACCATTTTACAAAACCGATCAAAAGTAGAAGCCCAATCCAAGTCGCCCAAGGAAGAATGGCTTCCAACCAAACGGCGGGTTGTTTTTTCGGTTTGAACTCTTTCACGTAGACCGTGAACATTTTCAAGGAATGGAGCGTGAACATCAAAGCAAGTGACGCGAAACTTGAAAGAGCACGAATGGAAAACGGAACACGATAAATCCATCTCATAAACCGGCTCTTCTTAAATTTCTGCATACTCGGCCACGCGTCCGGATCCTTCTCTTCGTCTTGCGTATGGACGTGGTGCGTCAAGTTGTGCCACTTTCTCCATAGCTTCGGTCCAGTGGTCAATGGCCAAAAAGCAATTGCACCAAGTAAATCTCGTAGCCATGGTTTCCGTACGACTGTACCATGCAGGATTTCATGCCCTAAGAAGCCAAGTCCTGCAAAGCTTGAACCTAGAATGAAGCTGATCATCAGGTTCACCCATATATTCAAATCAAAAAAGATGATCGATACAAAGCTTGCTATGACGATCAGTAAATAAGCTAGTCCTCCAAACAATCTTGTAGGAACAGGCTTAAATGCATTTTTTGGTAAGTGAGGAGCAATACGTGCAGCATACCAACCAAATGAATGATATTCCTTCATTTCAACATCCCTTTCTGATGATGTAACCTCTTGACCGTCGTGTGAAATGGTACGCACACTCCAAATTATTTCTCTATCTATGAAAGATCTATACACCATTAAAATTTTTTTATTGAACTTCGTTAAAGCTAACAGTCTTTACAACGAGTTGTCAATCCATAATTATTACCAGCTAATAAGATTAGATACTATTTTCTCACGTCTTACATGAAATTCTTTCTTTCGGAAAAATTATAAGGTGAATCTGATTACATAGGAGGAAGAACATGACGAGCACAAAAAACTTCCCGCAATTCCCTGAACCGATTTGGAATGAGGATACGACGCTGCCGAAGTTCGGTCCCTTGAATGGCAATAAATCAGTTGATGTCGCCATTGTCGGAGCAGGCATCACTGGTATAACCACCGCTTATCTCCTATCAAAAGCAGGCATGACCGTAGCATTGATCGATGCAGGTCCACTGGTGAATGGGACAACCAGTCACACAACCGCAAAAGTAACTGCTCAGCACGATATGATCTATGACGAATTGATTAGTCATATTGGAAAAGAAAAAGCAAAACTCTATTACGAAGCAAATATGGAAGGGCTGGAGTTCATAGAGGCGATCATCCGCGAAAAAGGCATTGATTGTGGTTTCACACGAGAAGACGCGTATCTCTATGCAACCACCGACTCTTCTCATCAAAAACTGAAAAAAGAATTTGCAGCCTATCAGAAGCTAGGAATCGATGGGGACCTGGTTAGTGATATTCCATTTAACATCGATGTGAAATCTGCCCTTGTGATGAAAAACCAGGCTCAGTTCCATCCTCTCAAATACCTGATTCCGCTTATTCAAGACATCCATGCTTCCGGGGGATCCATTTATGAGAACACGACAGCGGTCGATATCCAGACGAACAACAGCCAACCTGTCGTCGTCACGAAACAAGGCTGGAAAATCACTTGTAATGCTGTCGTTACAAGCTCTCATTTCCCTTTCTTTGATGGTAGAGGCTTTTATTTTACTAGGATGCATGCTGAAAAATCCTACGTATTGGCGGTTAAAGCAGAAAAAGAATATCCAGGCGGCATGTACTTGTGTGTCGATCAACCGACCCGTTCTCTAAGGTACACGACAATAAACGGGGAAAACTACATCCTTGTTGGTGGTGAAAGCCACAAGACCGGTCAGGGCATCAACACGATCAAGCACTATGAAGCCTTACAGGAATGGGCACAAAACACCCTTGGCGTTAAACAGATCCCGTACCGCTGGTCGACACAGGACTTAATTACCATTGATAACATTCCATACATCGGTCGAATCAGTTCAAAGCATGACAATATCTATGTAGCTACCGGTTACCGAAAGTGGGGAATGACCACCAGTGCCGTTGCAGCAAAATTGCTCACCGACCTAGTCATGAGACAGGATAATCGATTTAAAGATGTTTTTACCCCGTCCAGATTTTTAGCGGATCCAGGTCTGAAAGACTTCATCGTGCAAAACGCAGATGTTGCCGGGCACTTCATTACTGGTAAATTGGGAATGAAGCATAAGAAAATCGAAGAATTGTCTAATGATGAAGGTGCTGTTGTCAAAGTAAAAGGAAAAAGAACAGGTGCATATAAGGATGAAAACGGATATCTCCATCTGGTGGATACGACATGTACCCATCTGGGCTGCGAGTGTGAATGGAACAGCGGCGATCGAACCTGGGATTGTCCTTGCCACGGTTCCCGATTCTCCTATGATGGGGACGTTGTGGAAGGTCCTGCAGAGATGCCGCTCAAGAAAGTTTCACTTGACCAGCAACCTTAAGTCCTTTCACTAATAAGAGGATTATTTCCTACTTAATAGGGTATTAGTATAGATAGAAATTACTACAAATCGGAGGGTTACAATGAAACAGGTATCAAGTGTTTTCTGGATATCAATAGTTATTGCTGTCATATTCGTCATCTGGGGTGCGATAATCCCTGAAAACTTGATCAATACGATGAGTGCCACCCAATCTTTTTTCATGAAAAGTTTTGGATGGTTCTATCAGCTTTCTGCTACTTTCTTCCTTGTATTCGCCCTGTTTTTGATTTTTAGCCGGTATGGGAAGATTAAGCTCGGAAAGGAAGAAGACAAACCTGAATTCAGCCGGCCTACATGGTTTGCCATGTTGTTCAGTGCGGGAATGGGTATCGGTCTTCTCTTCTTCGGAGTTTCGGAACCGATTTCACACTTTGCGAATCCCCCTATCGGTGAAGGAGGAACAAGTGAGGCTGCGAAAAACGCACTTCAATACACCTACTTGCACTGGGGATTCCATGCCTGGGCAATCTATGCAATCGTTGCCTTAGCACTTGCTTACTACAAGTTCAGAAAAGGTTATCCCGGTCTTGTCAGTGCTACATTAATTCCGATACTTGGAGATAAAGCGAAAGGTCCAATCGGAATCATCATTGATATCATAGCGGTCATAGCTACATTGTTCGGTGTTGCCGCATCGCTCGGGTTAGGAGCTGCCCAGATCAATGGGGGTCTCAGTTACCTCACAGGCGTTCCGAACAATTTCACGATCCAATTTACAATCGTCGCCATCGTCACAGTGTTATTCTTGATTTCTGCAGCAACTGGAATCAAGAGAGGAATCAAATGGTTAAGTAACGCAAACCTTGGATTGGCTCTGATTTTATTCATTGTCTTCATTTTCCTTGCACCTACTGTGTTCGTGCTCGATTTGTTCACGACAACACTGGGTGGTTATGTACAGAACTTAGCCAGCATGGGATTGAGACTTGCACCATTCAGTGAGGACAATGCTACATGGTTGCAGTCTTGGACCATTTTCTACTGGGCATGGTGGATTGCCTGGGCACCGTTTGTCGGGACGTTCATTGCACGTGTTTCCAGAGGTAGAACCATCAGAGAATTCATTACTGCTGTCCTGATCATCCCTACCCTCGTCTGTGCATTCTGGTTTGCTATTTTCGGTGGAACAGGGATCTACATGGAATACAACCTAGGTCTAGATGTATCAGGACAAGCTTTAGAAACGGCATTGTTCTTTGTATATGAACAATTACCATTCACGATCATCCTCGTTGTGGTTACGCTGTTGTTGATTCTTACATTCTTCATCACTTCAGCAGACTCTGCAACATTCGTTCTGGGTATGCAAACGACTTACGGAAGTATCGATCCACCTACCATTGTCAAAATCGTGTTAGGTCTCGTACTATCTGCTTCTGCAGTCGTGTTGATGTTCACGGGAGGACTACAGGGCTTCCAGTCCGCCATCATCATCAGTGCCTTCCCGTTAGGAGTCGTACTGTTGTTCACTTCTTACGCTCTCGTCAAAGCCTTCAGTGCTGACTTGAAAGCATCGCGACAAGAACAAGGGCAAAAGGAAAAAGTGAGAGGAAAAATCCGGGCTACTTTAAGAAGGAGCCGAGTGAAACCGAAAGAAAATAACTAAAAAAGTAATCTCACAGGTGATCCGCTTCTAGGATCACCTGTTTTAGTTTGACGAAAAACAGCGAAATATGGACTATTTAAAGGAACGATGATCTCCATCCTTTATTACTAAAGTTCAGTATCCGAGTAATCGAAAAAAGGATTTGAAGGTGCAAAAACGAAGTAAAAGAGATGAGATGGTTTTGAAAGCAATGTATGAATACCCTTTGGACAATGAAAGACAAATTTTAACGGATGAGGTCAGTTTATGTGGATTATTGTAAAAGACATTCTCGTCAATGTTCTTTTCATCCTATTCCCCACTCTTTTTTATATCGTCTTCATGCGTGAAGATGAACAAGTGCGGGGAAAGATTTTTGTGTCTAAATTTTTCTTAACGTTGATCCTGTCGCTCGTTCTGACAATGTCATTACCAGCCGTCTATTCAGAAGAATTCAAGTATGATCTTCGAATTATACCTATCATCATCGCGTACATGTATGGCGGTGCCTTTCCTGGGGTGTCATTGACGATCGCGATGTTTGGTTTGACATATGTACTTACACCTGAGGATTTCATGCCAACAGTAGGGAATTATGTGATTGCCTCTGTTGTGTTGATTCTTTTACATAAGATTTATCACCGACAATCGAACAAATATAAAATCTTGATCCTGTCTTGTTTTTATCTTGTCATCGCTTCGACTAGGACGCTATATCTCATTACAAGCGGCAATACAGAACAGATGGTATTGAATATCCTTTTATCCATCATCACCTTGATCACGCTCATATGTGTGATAGCCTTGATTGAAACCTTGCGAAAACAGCTGAGCTTGAATCGTGAGCTGGAACATGTCGAGAAGATGAACGCCATCAGTCAATTGGCAGCTTCCGTTGCACATGAAATCCGGAACCCGATGACAACCGTCAGAGGTTTCTTGCAAATCCTGAGCAACAGCAAACATATACCAGAGTCGGATCGCTCATTCATCTCGATTTCGATTGAAGAGCTCGATCGCGCGCAAATGATCATTAACGAGTATTTGTCGCTATCGAGACCGACACAAAGCTCCTTTGAAGTCATTGACTTTACGAAAGTGTTGAATGATTCTGTACAAGTCATTTCCACCTATGCAATCATCAACAATGTCGAAATCTCCAAAGCGATTGATGACGATTTGAAAGTAAAGTGTTTTAAACATGAGGTTCAGCAAGTATTGATCAATATAATGAAAAACGGCATTGAATCGATAGATAGTTCCGGTAAAATGCATGTGTCTGCTACCCGGCAGGGCAAATCGATCAGAGTGACGATACAGGACAATGGATGCGGGATTCCGAAGGATCAGTTAAAACGTCTCGGAACCCCTTATTTGTCGACAAAAGATCAAGGAACAGGACTCGGGCTGACGGTAAGCTTCGAGATCATCCGTCGGATGAGAGGTACGATCGATGTCCAGAGCCAAATCAACCAAGGTACGACTTTCACGATTTCATTGCCGAGCACAATGGATAACCATGAAGAAGCATAAGAGGCTGAGCCGATGGCTCAACCTCTTTTTTCAATGTCATGAATCTGATCTCTTAACTCCTTTATTTTTGCATTCAACTCTTCTTCGTGTGCAGGGTCGATCTCAGAAGTCATCAGATTGGAAAGTTTCAGCTTCAAACGATCGATCTCATTGTCGGTCCATTGTTCCTCATTGGTCCGTTGCCTGTGCCCCTTCCATTCCTTGTAAGAGCCTCTATAATCATAGAAACCGTCATCTAATGATAGAACCCTGTTTGCTACTTTTTCCAGCATGTAAGGGTCGTGTGAAACCGTTACGACGGCTCCTGGATAGATTGCTAAAGCATCCTCGATCCGTTCCCGGGTCTCAATGTCCAGATAATTCGTCGGCTCATCCAATACGAGTAGATTTGCGTTGGAGAAATATAATCTAACAAATGCGACTCTGCACTTCTCTCCCATACTTAAGTCTTTCACCTTTTTATAAACCGTGTCTCTCCTGAATAGAAAGCACGCCAAAATGGTACGGGCTTCTGACTCCGTCATACCAGGAAGCTCAAGAATTTGATCCAGAATGGTCGAGTCGGGTTGCAGTCCTTCGAGCTGTTGCATGAAATACCCGGGTCTGAACTGTGGATGATGATGGACGATTCCTTCTGTCGGGGACAACTGACCCGTAATCAAATTCAATAAAGTGGTTTTGCCTGTTCCATTCTTACCGACAACGGCGATCCGGTCATCTTTCTCAATCGTAAAATTGATTCCTTCGAGTAAATCAGTCTGGCGTTCATAGTGAAAGGACGCATTTTCAAACCGGACGAACGTTCTGCCGCTTAGAGCATTCGATTCCAGTTCAACCTTGATTTTTGAAGTTTCTTTCGGCTTCTCTACCTTCTGTTTTTCCAACCTTTCTAAGGCAGCTTCTTTTGCCTTGAAACGCGTCATATTTTTATTCGCTTTCTTTTTGGCGAACGGATCACGCTCACTTGCCGAGTTATGAGCCTTTTGGAACCACTGCTTGTAGTTAGCAACCGCCTCCATCAATGCACGCTTTTCAGCTTGTTGTTTTTGATAAGCCGCCTCCACCGTCTGACGTTCATGCTCTTTCTGCTTCTTATAAGACGTATAGCCGCCGTGATATTTCTTGGTACCGCCTTCAGAAAGCTCATATGTGATGTTAGCTACGCGGTCGATGAATGCACGCTCATGTGAAATGAACAATACCGTCCCTTTGTATGTGCTAAGCCAATCTGCCAGCCAATCCATCGTTTCTAGATCGAGATGGTTGGTCGGTTCATCCAACAATAAGCAAGCGGGCTCTCGCTGCATGACCTTTGCAAGCTTTGCACGTGTCTTCTGTCCACCGCTCAGATTGACAAGAGGTGTATCCCAAACGGATTTCGGCAGTCCAAGCTGTAGCATCCATCGATCAACGGAAGCCTCCCACTCATACCCATCTAGCTCTTGAAAATGTTGTAGCGCATTACTATATTGGTTCAACACATCCATTTGTTCAGGATGCATGCTCAACTCTTCCTCAGCAAAACGGAGTGCTTGTTTGGCTTGATACAAGTCTCTGTTTCCTTTTTCCACAAAAGAGCGGAGCTTCAAATCTTCATCTGCTTCAGAGTGCTGAAGCACAATGCCCCAGTCTTCTTTTTTCACGCCGTGATGGATGGAGCCTTGTTTGATTGCCTGCTTTCCCATTAAACTTTGAATGAATGTCGTTTTCCCTATACCGTTCCTACCGACGAGTGCAATCTTGTCGCCATGGAACACTTCTATATTCGCCTTTTCAAAAATGAGGTTGCCGTTCAGTTCTACACATACCTCATCCGCTTTCAATACTAGCATCGAATCCCTCCAATGTTTTTCATTTGCCATCGCTCGTGTACATAAAAAACCACAGGCGTCCGCCTGTGGTTTCAGATCATTGGAGTCATGCTTCATGAAAGCGATAAAATTCATGAAAAAATAAAACGACATATGAACACGATATCGAATTTAGACACACTTATCCCTATACTCTGATTACAGGCAGAGCCATTTTTCGTATTAAGCTACGCGAAAAATGTTTAGGGAATCCATGACTTGTCGATTCGATACCTCCTTAAACTTCTGTTTTTATTATATACATATGTTCCTGATAATTCCAACAATTATGATAAAATGTTTCACATGGAACAAAATAATAAGCACTTCATCGTCGAGGGGGTTTCAACGTTATGCAACAGCCAGGTCCATTATCTACTAACCAGCGTATTGCAACGATCGATGTCCTTAGGGGGCTTGCGCTTCTGGGCATTTTCCTAGTCAATATGCCATCCTTCTTCACACCAGCTTTTAAATACGATTTCTATTCTTTATCCATTCCTTATGAGGGACTGGATCAATGGATACGCCTTTTCTTCGATTTGTTTGTTCAAGCTCGATTTTATCCTATATTCTCCTTCTTGTTCGGATTCGGCTTTTACATCTTTCTATCCAGAGCGGAATTGAAGTCAGACAAACCTAGGAAACTTTTCTCAAAGAGACTGTTTATCCTTCTTCTGTTCGGTTTACTTCATCTTGTTTTCTTATGGTATGGGGACATCCTTCACACCTATGCATTGACTGGGTTTTTCCTGCTCTTATTCTATTACCGGAAAGCTAGAACGGTCTTAATCTGGGCGATTTCGTTACTCGTACTCTTTTATGCCTTTACAGCTACACAACTTCTCATCCCTTCCTCCTATATGGAATCTGTAACTTACATGAATGAAACAGTAGGGAACAAGAAAGTCGATGAGTCGCTCGAGATTTACACTGGGGCAGGTTATGGCGAACTGATCGGATATCGTTTGTCGAACGAAGTGATGCCGATCTTACAACTCTATCTATTCAGTGCACCGATGATTCTTGCACTCTTCCTATTGGGCTTGTACGTTGCGAAAAAAGGATACATAACCGAAGCAGCCTCCCATCTACCTTTCATTCGAAAAGTGTGGGTCGTAAGTGGTCTGTTAGCATTACCACTTCTGATTTGGCTTGCCGTGGTGCAACTTGAGGGGATTGATTATGGCTACCACCAAGAGACCGTGCATTTCCTGGTGCAGCAGATAAGCGGGTTATTTCTAGCCACGTTCTATATTTTTTCACTTGTCTTGTTCATGGTGAAATCTCCACTGACGAAGCTGATTGCAGCAATCGGTGCAGCTGGCCGAATGGCTCTAACCAACTATCTTCTACAAACGATGTTTGCGGTCACTCTTGCATTAGGATTTGATCTGTACGGGAAAGTGAGTCTGTGGGCGGGACTGTTGCTCACACTTGGTTTCTTCGCCTTACAGGTCGTGTTCAGCCTCTATTGGTTGAAGCATTTCAAATTCGGTCCTTTTGAATGGTTATGGCGTACATTGACCTACGGACGGAAACAACCGATGCGAAGAACAGACCAAATAGAGCGTGAGATTTCCTAGAAAAAAAAGCTGGCTTCGAAATTTCGAGCCAGCTTTTTTTGTCTATCTGATTTTTTGGATGAACAGTACTTTCAAGTAATTACCTTCCGGGAAAGCTTCTGTCGTTTTAAAATCTTCAGGCAAAGAATGTTCTTCAAGAATTTTATATTTGCCGCTCGTTTCTTTGAAGGCTTGATCGACGAACGACTTGAATTTTTTCATATCGAATCCAGCATAGTTTGTGGAAGCGACGATGGTTCCCTTGTCTTCTGTAATGGCAATCGCATCCTTGATCAGATCCTTGTAGTCTTTCGCTACACTGAATCGATGTTTTTTTGAACGCGCGAAGCTCGGAGGATCGAGGATGACGATGTCGAACTTGATCTCTTTCCGCACAGCATATTTGAAGTAGTTGAAAACATCCATTACGCGGATTTCTTGTGCTTCATAATCGATCTCATTCAGACTGAACTGTTCAATGGTCTTAGCCATACTACGATTCGCCAGGTCTACACTGGTCGTTTTTTCAGCTCCACCAAGTGCTGCGAAGACCGAGAAAGCACCCGTATACGAAAACGTATTCAGAACCGTCTTCCCTTTCGAATAATGATCCCGGATGCTTTTCCGTACATCCCTCTGATCAAGGAATACCCCGACCATCGCACCATCATTCAGGTAAACAGCGAAGTGGACCCCGTTTTCTTTTACGACGATCGGGAATTCAGCCCGTTCCCCCAAGACGAAATCATCATCTTCTATGTATTGTCCTTTCTGATCGAACCGCTTCTTCTCATAAATGCCTTTGAAATCCATATGGCTTTTCAATGCTTCCATAACGAATTCATTGAATCTGTAAATGCCTTCACTGTACCAGTTGATCAGTAAATAGCCATCAAAATAATCTACGGTGAATCCGCCTATTCCATCTCCTTCACCGTTAAATAACCGGAAGGCTGTCGTATTCGGGTCATCCCAGAATGCTTGTCGGGAATCCATCGCTTTTTTCAATTTTCGATTGAAGAAAGACTGATCGATCGCCTCATGTTCTTTCCGCGTAAGGACCCATCCGTATCCTTTGTTCTGCTGCCCATAATACCCTTTTCCGATAAACCTGTTCTGCTCATCTACAAGCTCCAGAAGAGCCCCTTCTTCCTTCAAGTCATGCAGGTTCACCACTGCCTCTTTGAAAATAAGCGGATAACCGTCATGAAAACGGTTGGCAAACTTTGATTTTATCTTTACCGTTACTGCTTCACTCATATTTATAACATCCTTACTTAAGAAGATTTCTTTTTACATAGTATCATGATATCGGAATGAAGCCATCTTTAATCATCATCACTTTCATCCTTTACCGATTGGAAAGTCGTACCTCCTGCAGTGAACACGGATCCCAATGCCTGAATCCAACTTCCATTGACCCCTAGGGATGTACTCGTGATCTGATCCCCTCTTAGACCGAGAATACCCCCGATCGCTTGCAGTGAATTCCCCCATGTTTGCAACGTATTCCCTAAAATATTCAGAAACTCATTTCGGATATCCTTCAATTGTTCAAACACAGCAAGCAGGGCACCTAGCGCTTGAAGCCAGTTCCCTGCAATCTGATATTCTTGTTTTTGCACATACGGGAGCTCTGCCACAATCCCGTAAATGACCGTCAAGTTCCCTACAGCTTGTATCCGGTTCCCTGTTGATTCTAGGGTGATGGGTGCACCAAAGGCTTGGATGGCATTACCTAGCGCTTGAAGAACGTTTCCGACAATCCTCAATTGCTTATTCACTTCTTTCGGTAATTGAAAACTCGGCGTACTACCGATTGCCGAGAGAATTGTACCGACAGCTTGCGTCCAAGAACCCGTTATTTCAATAACCTGGGTATTTCCTTTGCCCACTCCCACCACCTTCCTCTCTCATCTCTTTCTAAATCATATTCATGTCCGAAAGAGACTGTTCGAGAGGAATAATAGAGAGGTTATTTGAATTTGTTCGGGAACTGCTTGATAATGCCCTCTGATAAAGTATCTGCCAGTTTGATGATGTGCACTTCCCCATCGTCAAAAGCCTTGATATCCGCTTCCCAATTCTTCTCTAAGCGCGCGGCAGCTTCATCGAATGTAAGGACTAAATGTTCGTCCAACAATCCCTTCAAGGTTTTCTTGGACCAGTTCGGATTCGCTGAACTTAAGAATGTCGCGATATCATCTGCATTTCGGTACCATTCCTTGTTATATTGATCAACATTCTTTTGATCCTTGTTCTTTGCGGCTTCCACCAGTTGTCCAGCTATGACGATATGCTCCGTCAACAACTCAGCGAGCTTATTTCCTGCTTGTTCACCGTAATAAGGCTTGATCGCGTTTCCGATATCCTTCTGATTTTGAAGCAGCCTTGTAAGTGCAGCATCCTGGTCATCAGCGCCAGCAAGGGCACTTACGATATAATTCCTCGTCCAAATCGTATGGTCGATCCATAGCTTACGCATGTCAAATGTTAATGCGGCCTCTTTTTGGGTATAAGACTGTTGAACTCTTGTTTTCCCCTCAGTTTGTAATGGCGTTGATAAGACGAAAGCCATCATCATCAGTAGGATCGTTTTCAAGACGAATATCTTTTTCATTTTAGAACTCCTTTCATGGATAGGGTTGTCGTTTTCTTCATTATTTTGGCTTCCGTTCATTAATTCATTCTGATTTTCACCATAATAAGGACAATGACTATGAAAGTCTTATCATTTTTAAAAAGATAGGCTCTATGCTATAGTTTTTCGGTGATGTTCAGAAAGAAGGAGCAAATTCGTATGAATCAAGCAACAGAAGAACCATCTGTTTCTTATAAACGCACGATACTCATATTGAGTCTGGCAGTGTTGCTCGTCGTCATGAACACGACAATGTTCAATGTAGCTCTGCCGACGATCTTGAGAGACTTCCAATTGGCAGCCTCTGAAGGCGCATGGATTGTATCGGGGTATTCGATTGTCCTCGCGATCTTTACGATCACCTATACGCGTCTTTCGGATTATTTACCGATCAGGGGATTACTCATAACGGGAATTGGTATTTTCGGTCTCGCATCCATCCTCGGATTTTTTGCTACGAATTTTGTCTGGTTGATGATCGCCCGATTGTGCCAAGCTGCCGGAGCAGCAGCGATACCCGGCTTATCCATGGTCTTTGCAGGGAGGTTCATTCCGAAGCGAAGAAGAGGTCAGGCAATGGCGATGATCGCATCTGCCGCTTCATTCGGCTTCGGTCTAGGTCCTGTAGTCGGGGGTTGGATTACGAATACGTTTGACTGGAATTTCTTATTCATCGTCACGTTGTTCGTGTTGTTCGTCATTCCTATCATTTTTCGCCAACTACCACTAGAAGAGATTCGGAAAGGACGATTCGATGTGATTGGTGGATTGCTGACCGGGTTGACAATCACTTCGTTCCTGCTCTTCATTTCAACGAGAGAATGGTATTACATCGCTGCATTCTTCGTGCTTGCTTTTGTCCTTTGGTTAAGAATCACCCGCGTCGACATCCCGTTCATCCAGCCGAAGCTCATTCAGAATAAGGGATACCGGAAGATACTATACATCAGCTTTTTCGGGTTTTGTACGCATTTCGCCATCTTGTTATTGATGCCGATCATGCTTGAACAGATTTTTGGAAAGTCCCCATCCCTCGTCGGATTGATCATTTTCCCAGGAGCGATGTTCTCAGCGGTCGCGGCAATTTATGTCGGCAGACTGATCGATCGCTATGGAAATATCCGTGTCATGGTTTGGGCAACCCTCATGCTCGGTGTATCCACTTTGATATTCGGCTTACTTTCGCCAATCAACGAATACATGATCATGTTCGGTTATATGTTCACAAGCTTTGGGTTTTCGAGTCTCTCCTCGAGTTCGACTAACGAGGTTTCACAAATCCTGCCGAGGGAGCAGGCTGCAGCGGGAATCGGTTTGAAACAGCTCACGCAATTTGTCGGAAGTGCGACCGGAGCGGTCCTTGGAGGGATCTTACTCGAACTGAGTGGAGATACGTATACGGAGTTCGATTTCCAATTTACGTACCTCACAACCACTGTCCTTATGACACTTGCCTTCGGATTATTGGTTCTCTATCGTAAAAATGCAGCACAAGCTCGATGAATTGACCACAACGAAAAAAGGGTGTGCCAGCAAATGGCACACCCTTTTTCTATTCATTGACGACTTCTGCACGACCTGACTGAGTATGGACGAGATCCGCGTAGAAGCCATTTTTTCGTAGCAACTCGTGATGGTTGCCTTTTTCTATGATCCGGCCTTCATGTAGCACCAAAATGCAATCTGCATTCCGAATCGTGTTCAACCGATGGGCGATGACGAAACTCGTTCTTCCTTCCATCAGTTTATCCAACGCATCGGTGATCTTCATTTCAGTAACCGTATCAATACTGCTCGTCGCCTCGTCTAGTATCAATAATGCTGGATCCGCCAGCATCGCCCTAGCAATAGAGAGCAGTTGCCTTTGCCCATGGCTGATCCCTTTTCCATCCGAATCCAGAATGGTGTCATACCCCTCAGGCAATCTTGAGATAAAATCGTGGGCATGAGCAGCCTTCGCTACTTCTTCTACCTCTTCATCTGTAGCGTCCAATCTTCCATACCGGATATTTTCACGGATAGTCGTATGGAAAAGAATCGAGTCTTGAAGGACGACCCCCATTTGCCTTCTCAAGCTATCTCTCGTAATCGTCTTGATATCCTTCCCATCAATGAGGATCTCACCTTTTTCATGTTCATAAAAACGGGAGAGCAAAGATAGGATGGTCGTTTTCCCTGCCCCTGTTGGTCCGACAAGTGCAACCGTCTCGCCCTGTGCTGCATGGAAACTGACATCTTGCAGGATTGGCTGATCTTTTTCATACGAAAAATCGACCGATCGAAATGTAATATCTCCTTGAATACGTTCGATATCGACCGCTTTATCATCCTGTGCACTTTCTTCCGCTTCATCAAGGATTTGAAATACCCGCTCCGCCCCTGCAACTGCAGAAAGAATCATATTGTATTGGTTTGCTAAATCATTCAGGGGACGCGTAAATTGTCTTGAATAGGTCGTGAACGTGACGATGATTCCGATGGAAATGATTCCATTCAAGGCCAGCAATCCACCTGCCCCGACGATGATTCCGAAGCTGACGTTATTCAACATATTCATCAATTTAGGGATGAATCCCGAATAGGTTTGGGCCCAGTAACTGGCTTCCTTCAAGGATCGATTTTTATGGGAAAATTCTTCAATGACCCGTTTTTCTTGAGAATACATCGTCACAATTTGTTGCCCCGAAAACATCTCTTCTACATAACCGTTCATATCACCCAAATGCTTTTGCTGTTCTTTGAAAAATCGGCCCGTACGTTTCGTGATCCACTTCATCCCGAAATACATCGCCGGAATGATCGTCAACGTTAAAAGGGTGAGCAGCGGACTTAACCATAGCATCATCCCGATTGTTCCCGTAATGGTCAGTATACTTGTCGTGAACTGGATGATGGCTGAATTCAAGGTCCGGCTGATGTTCTCGATGTCATTCGTCAATCGGCTCATCAGCTCTCCCTGTTGACGTTTCTGGTAAAACAGCAGCGGCAACTGCTGCAAGTGAGAAAAGAGATGATTACGGATGGCAAAAACAGTGTTCTGGGAGATTCCGATCATCCAATAGTTCTGAAGCCACATCGTCACAGATTGGAGGATATACACGCCTAGAAGGATACCCGCCATTACCAGGAGCGTATCCGTGACAGGGTCTGCGATGATGGCATCGACAGCAACTCCCAGTAAATAAGGTCCTAACAAGGATAATGCCGAGCTGATGACGACGATCGATAGGATCAGAATGAATCGTTTCCTCTCCCCTGCCATGTACGACCATATCCGCTTCAAGGTCACGCCCATATTTTCTACCTTAGGTGGTTTCGTCCCGATCCCTTGATGCCTCCTACGAGGAGTGTGCTGTGTCTTGTTGGTCTCTTTCAAATCTCGTTTCATCAGATCACATCCTCTTCCATTTGGGACTGATAGACACTTTGGTAATAAGGATTCTCCTTCAACAAGGAACGATGATCACCGATTCCAATCACTTCCCCTTCATGTAAAAGAAGAATTTGATCGGCATTCTGGATCGAGCTGATTTTCTGTGCGACAAGGAACACGGTACAGTTCTGGCGTCTCAGCGTACTGAGCAGCCTTTCTTCTGTATGGGCATCCAATGCACTCGTACTATCGTCCAAAATGAGGATTTTCGGCTTACGCACGAGTGCTCTTGCAATCGACAAACGCTGTTTCTGACCACCTGAAAACGTAATCCCTTTTTGGCCAAGTATCGTTTCATATCCGTCTGGCAGTCCTTTGATGAACTCATGGATCTGAGCGTCTTTTGCTGCTGATATGACTTCTTTCTTTGTAGCATCTTCTTTTCCCCACCGGATGTTCTCAATTAAACTACCTGAAAAAAGGTGGGCTTCCTGAGGCACGACACTGATCTGGTTACGGACATGTTCGACGTCCAAATCCTTCATTCGGTACCCATCAAGATAAATGTCTCCCTCTGTTTCTTCCAACAAGCGCGGTATCAAGTTCAGAAGGGTCGTCTTACCCGATCCGGTTTCCCCTAATATCCCAATCATTTCTCCTGGTTTTGCAGCAAAAGAAATGTTCTGTAGAACCCTTTGGTCAGCATCATACTGATAAGAAACATCTACAAACGAAACCCCGCCTTTCACGTCAGGCTTTAACGCTTGATCGGTTGCATGTATAGCCTTTGTATCCTCTTCTAAAACCGCTGTAATTCTTGCTGCAGAAGCACTCCCTCTTGAATAGTTCATAATGAGGAACGTAAACACCGAGAAAGTGAACATGATCTTCGTCGCATAATTGATGATGGCGACCAACTCTCCCGCTTTGACCATGTCCGTTTCCAGTTGGATGGCACCAATCCAAAGGATGATCAGGATGACGATGTTCATGCCGAGCATGACGACCGGCATCGCGACTTCCATGATCCATAAAGCTTTTTTATTGTCATTCATGAGGTTTTTGTTCACGTCTTGAAAACGTTCTTCTTCGTACTTGCTTCTGTTGAATCCTTTTATGAGGCGAATTCCAGAAAGGTTTTCACGTAACACCGTATTCATCCGATCCAATTTTCCCTGCACCTTCCG
Source organism: Pseudalkalibacillus sp. Hm43 (assembly GCF_051842935.1). Taxonomy (GTDB): domain Bacteria; phylum Bacillota; class Bacilli; order Bacillales; family Fictibacillaceae; genus Pseudalkalibacillus. Next base: position 3,091,874 of record NZ_JBPXRR010000001.1, read on the forward strand.
AAATAAAACGATTCCTTTCGTCAAAATCCAGAACAGAAATAGAAGGAGAATAGGAACGGACAGTACAAGAATCGTCGCAAGACCTGGATGGACAACAAAGGACATGACAATCCCACCGATGATGAAAAGTGGCGCTCTGAGCGCAATTCTCATGAGCATGAATAGCACACCTTGTATTTGTGTAACATCATTGGTCATCCGGGTTACAAGTCCGGGTGTCGTGAAGGTTTGGAAGTGCCTGCTGGAGAACGCCTGCACTTTTTGAAACAAATCCCGACGAATGTCATGGCCGACACCTTGACTCGCGTTGGCTGCAAAATAAGAATTGATGATTCCAGCCGCAAAAGCTACTAGCGATAATCCCAACAGAACGCCACCCCAAATGGTCACCACCGACATATCCTCCGCTACAATACCCTCGTCAATGATCTTCGCCATTAGTAAAGGTTGCATGAGCTCGACAATTAGCTCAAGAACCATTAGAGATAGTGCTACAGCAACAGAAAATTTATATGTAGGTAAATAGGAAAACACTTTGCGCATATGATCTTCACACCTAAGTTAGAGTTGGTACAATTATACAGGATATCGAAAAAAGAGCGAACCGATAAGGTCGCTCTTCTTAGTTTATTCATCCAGACTGTACTCTATGTTTAAGTTCATGTTGAGCGGGAATCGCAATTACAAAATGAAAATATCATTCCCCACTAAAAAGGAGTGTATTTCAAAATGGAACAAGTACTGTTCATCCAAACTGGAATGGGTATTGATGTACACGGTCAAAACGTGACGAAAGCAGCCGTTCGTGCGGTCGATAATGCGATTTACACGAATTCAATGCCAGGAATAAGAAACACATTACCGGACCAATCAACGGAAAATATGAAAGTGAACGTTAAACTCGCCGTCCCGCGTGACCAGGACCAACTCGATCAAGAAGAGATTAAACAAGCGATTCCTTATGGCAAGGTTTCTGTAGAGGTCATCGAAGGTGGTATGGCGACGACGAGCGGCATTAAATTAGAGGATAAAGGCGACAAAAACGATCTGATGTATATCGTCAACGCATCTGTTGAAGTTGGATATTAAAGAATGAAAAAAGCCGGGATTTCCCGGCTTTTCGTTTGAATGAATTATAACGAACGGTTCAAAATATCTCTTACACTCTCTGGATTCATTTCTTTGTAGGTTCCGACGCCTGGTTTGATGAACGTTTTCTCGATGATTGCATCAAATTCCTGATCGTTGATATCATAGTTGGCTAAACGACTCGGTGCACCTATTGAGTTCCAGAAGTCTCTGAGAGCTTTTGCCCCTTCTTTCGCAACTTCTAAATCTGTTTTTCCAGCATCCTCAATACTGAAAACGTTGACCGCAAGCTGTTTCACTCGACTTGGATCTTCTTCCAACACGTGCTCTAGCCAGTTCGGAAACAAGATAGCCAGACCTCCACCATGCGGGATGTCATAAATGGCAGAAATGGCGTGCTCGATTCTATGCGTTGCCCAGTCTCCACCATCCGTCCCATTCATCAGGGTACCGTTGAAGGCGGTTGTACTGATATACATCATCGTTTCCCGGTGCTGATAGGATTGCAAGTTTTCCATCAACTTAGGTCCGGTTGCAATCGCGGTTCTCAGCAATGACTCGATGAACCCATCAATCATCGGGGTATTCTCTGTTCGGTGGAAATAGTGCTCCAGCGCATGCGACATGCTGTCCACAATCCCATATACCGTCTGGTTCTCAGGGACTGAGTAGGTATACGTAGGGTCCAATATGGAAAACGCCGGATAGACGAGCGGAGAACCCCAACCCAGCTTATCTTTCGTTTCCCAGTTCGTAATCACTGAGACAGCATTCATCTCAGAACCTGTCGCTGCAAGTGTCAAAACGGTACCGATTGGAAGCGCGTCTTCAATCGGTGCTTTTTGGGTGATCAGATCCCACGGATCCCCTTCATACTTCGCACCAACGGCAATCGCTTTCGTACAATCGATGACACTACCACCACCGACTGCCAACAGATAATCGATCTGTTCCTTTTTACAAAGCTCCACACCCCGCTGTACCGTTGATAAACGAGGGTTCGGTTCGACTCCCGAAAGCTCGAATACGTTTGCTTCGGCTTTTTTCAATTCACGCATAACGTCTTCATAGACACCATTGCGCTTGATGCTTCCTCCGCCATAAACGACAAGGACGTTCAAGCCTTTACGCCCTAATTCTTCTGGGAGTTGTTCAATCTGATTTTCTCCAAACAATAAACGAGTCGGATTATATTGTAAAAATGTATTCATCATGAGCACCTCTTCACTTCAAAAATGATTCTTCTGAAGTTTAACATGCCCCTCCTAAGACTGAAATAAATAAGTCCTTTAAACGATCTTTAGCTCCAAAGCGCATGCAAAATGCCGAGCAGACAGAGAATGATGAAGTGATCTCCGACAGCAATCGCGAATACTTTCTTGGACGTCATTCCAAACACCATATTCTTAAAAAGACCTAACCCAAGCAGAACGCCGACCACTGCTCCAACAAGCAGTCCGGATCCTAAGTCCTGTGCTCCTGTCAGCTCTACAACGACGGCCATAAAGAACGAACTAAGGAACGCCACCACCCCTGACCACACGAAGTTGATTGGTTTCATCCCTTCTTCACCAATGTTGTTCAACTGCCCCCATCGATTTCCAAAGAGTACAGGCGAATAATAAAATGCTCCAAATGCCATATATAAAAGTCCACCTACAAGTATTGCGAGAATGTTCAAATCCATTGAAATCCCTTCTTTCTGTATTATTTCGGTTGTATGGGTAAGCCGATCTTCTTAATGAGAGGTTGTATATCAAAAGAATCCTGCTGCTGAGTGAGTTGGATGATCTCTACCGGTGTACTCAAGCATTTATATCCGCTTTTCGGAAGCCAATAGCTATAAAGCTCAGAATAACACTCTATTAAAAAATCTCTCCGATTGAATTCAACAGGTGTCTCTAACTCATAAAAGACGAATTTGCCCTCGGGTAATTGTGTCGTTTTCAATCCTGTACCAGGATCCATATTTTCTTGTAAAGAAATGCAGCAATCATACCGACATCGGTCTTCAGGGGTCAGGTAAGGATTGTTATGTGGGATGCCTATCCACATTGTATCTTCCATAATCAAATCTCTCGTTTCTGAAAACCGGTATATCTTCTCCCAGGTTTCATGTACTTCGTCAGAATATGTCCCAATATGTTGAAGGTACCCTAATTGGAGTTCTGGCAGCCGTTCCACTTTCACCCTGGATAAATCCAACCACTGGAATTCATTATATCCTTTGTTTTCCGTCGTTTCTTTCAGATTCGTGCGACGTTGTTTAGATTTCTTGCTATCTAGATACGGTCTCGGGAATTTTTCCAGATAAGCTCCTTCACGCCATTCCTTTGGAGAGTGCTTATAAAATTCTTTGAATGCATACGTGAAGTAGGATAGAGAAGAAAAGCCACAAGTCATTGCAATATCCGTCACAGACCGTTTTGGTTCATAGATCAATAAGTGAGCAGCTTCTTCCATCCGTATTCTTTTTACATAATCAGAGGGTGTCTCCCCCATAATACGATTGAATAATCGATGAAAATGATGTGGCGAGTATGTAGAAACTTCTGCTAGCTTCTCCAAAGACAAATCCGCATGAAGGTTTTGTTTTATGTAGTCTAATACATTGAATATGTATTTCTTCTGTTCATGTAAATCGGTCATAAAAGCATATCTCCCTTAAGTCTCATACTTGTATTATCGACGAATTCCATTGGATTATAAAAGAGGACCTACTAATTAAGTTGACACTTAATTAAGTGTGTGCTAAATTAATGTCATGATTGAACAAACCATCCACTCATTGTCTGTACCGACACGTCGCGACATTTTATATCTATTACGTGGTGGTGAGCTGACCTCGAGCGAAATCGCCTCGAACTTCAATATCTCAGCACCAGCAATTTCACAGCATTTGAAAATCTTAGAGCAATCAGGTCTTGTTTCTGTACGCAGGGCTGGTACGAAACGTTTCTACCGTATAAGAAGGGAAGGCTTCAAAGACTTGAAGCAATTCATCGACCAATTCTGGGACGATCAGTTGTTACGCTTAAAAGAAGCAGCAGAAGAGGAAGAAAGGAGGAAGCATGACGAAACCGACTGAGACTTTGCAAAAGGAAATCTTCATAGAGTGTAAGCCCGAAACTTTATTTCCTTTCTTTGTCGACCCTGAAAAACTGATTCGTTGGATGGGCAGGCAGGTTTTGCTTGAGCCGAAAATCGGAGGGAAATATCGGATTGATATTAACGGTGAGAATATCGCTATAGGTGAATATATCGACATCATTCCAAATGAAAAGGTCGTCATGACTTGGGGATGGGAAGGATCAGAAATCATGCCACCTGGCTCAAGTACGGTGGAATTCCTCCTAATCCCAGAAGATTCAGGTACACGGCTTGTATTGAACCATTATGACATCCCAAGTGAAAAAGTCACTTCAAATCACAAGGGTTGGACACATTATTTAGAACGAATGAAACAACTAGGAGAAGGTAATGAAATCGGTCAGGATCCATGGTCGATTACTAAATAAGATATGGAGAGGGGAATCATGGTGAACACGAAGATTCATGAAGAAATTATTTTTCACACAACACCCAAGCGTTTGTATGAATTACTCTTGAATTCTGAAGAATTCAGTGCAATGACAGGTGGTGCACCGACGGAAATTCATGCGGAGGACGGAGGATCGTTCTCTTGTTTTGGAGGAATGATCCACGGAAGAAACATTGAACTTACTCCAGGGGAACGGATTGTTCAAGCATGGAGAGCAGGTAACTGGGACCCTGGTGTTTACTCTATCGTCACATTCACGCTGAAACCTCAAGGTGATCAAACGTTGCTGGTTTTTGATCATATCGGCTTTCCAGAAGGACAAGCTGACCATTTGAAAGCAGGGTGGCAAGAAAATTACTGGTCGAATATAGAAAAATATCTTCAAAAGTAAATGAAAACGAAACCCAGGGGGCAACGAGCCTTCCTGGGTTTTGTTTGATTAGGTTTTACGCATTTACGTGAGATTTGATACCGGCTTTCAAGCCTTTGATGCATCCGATATGCTCACTTTCATGAAACAATACGAATAACAGCATTTCTCCGATTGTATGGAATTCAACCGGTCCAGCTTGGAACACTTCCGGCAACTTTTCATCCAGCCTACCGTCGAATTTTTCCCTAACACGTCCCATTTGGTCGGTTAATTGAGCTTTCAGTACATCCACTTTTGGTGGTTCTGTCGTCCAATCCTTAGGGCTTGTTCCTCTGCTGAACATTTCCACATATCCTTCTGGCAAGTTCATTTCTTCTCCAGCTTTCATGAACACCAAGTATTCTACAGATACAAGAATATGGCCTAGCTGCCAACGAAGATTGTTCGGAAATCCTTCAGGGATGATATCGGCATTCTCTTCTGTAATGTGTTCTGCACCCATCATCAAGAATTTACGACCCATTTCGAATTGGTTGAATATCAAGTTTTGATCCATTGTTCATCCATCCTTTACAATTTTTTTTTGATTCTTCAAAGTTCACTCGCTTCCGGCGAGTGGTTCTCAGGTTATGCAAAGTAGTTCTTCAGGCTTCCCTCTAGAGAGCTGCTCCAGCCCTGGTTGTGGCCTTCTGCTGCTTCTTCGCTTGGAAGCTGCTCATGAGTCACCTTCACTTCTGTTGATCCATCCTGATCGACAAACTGTACAGTCACTTTCGTTTCAGGAAATGCATTGTCAGCATCTTCCCATTGCCATGTAAAAACAAGCTTTTCATTCTGTACAACTTCTTCATATCGGCCAACAAGCACTTTTGCTTCTCCTTCAGGTGGATGCATGGCAAACTTGTATTCACCGCCGACTTTAACGTCCATTTGGTCAACAGTGGTCGTATAACCTTCAGGCCCCCACCATTTTGCGAGTTCCTCTGCATTTGTCCATGCTTGATACATTCTTTCTTTTTTCACGTTATACGTCTGACTGAGTTCAAGTTTATAATTCTGTTCGGTTTGCATTGTGATCATGATTTTCCTCCTTCATCTTCTTCATTTTCTAAGTTATCGAAATATGTTTCCAACCTTGATAATTGACTTTCCCAATATGTTCTCCAGTGGTTCATCCATTGAATGGCGCTTTCCAATGCATCTGGTTTCAGGCTGTAGTACTTATAACGTCCCTCCTTTTTAAACGTTACTACACCGGCGTTTTCCAGAATTTTAAGGTGTTTTGTAAAAGCCGGCAACGACATATCGAAAGGTTCTGCTAACTTTTTGACGGTTTTTTCGCCTTTCGACAATTCCTCTACAATCTTCCGCCTAGTAGGATCTGACAACACGGAAAATATTTGATCAAGGTTATCTTTATAATAGTTAACCATATGGTTAACTATATGATATTTTTCAAATGTCGTCAAGCTTGATATTTTATTGCATCCATTTTTGTATTACGCTATAAATAGATGAAAATAGAGGCGTGAGGATATTTTGGAGAGAAAACACTATATCGATCTGTTGCGAGTCATAACCGTACTTTTGCTTGTCCCTTATCATACAGCGAGGATTTATGATTTCGTTCCGTTTTACATAAAAGATGAACCTAATATGCTGATGCATTTATTTGCCCATTCTATGCATCAGTGGCGTATGCCCATCTTATTTTTAGTTTCAGGTGTTGGAACTTATTTTCTACTTAGCTCTAAAAATAACAATCATTTCGTAAAGGACCGCCTCACTCGATTACTTGTACCTTTTCTTTTTGCCGTGCTGGTCATTGTTCCTCCACAAGGTTATATAGCTGTCATTAGTAAAGGAATAGGTGACTTCAAACACTACTTGGATTATTTCCCAGCGTTTTTCACTTTTAAATTAGAGACAATCCATGGATTTACTGGTACATTTACGCCTGCACATATGTGGTTCATATTGTACCTCGTCATATTTTCACTTATTGCTAAGCCCGTATATTCCTGGCTGAAAAAACAACAGGATGCGTTCTCAAACCGACCATTGTCATACCGTATTTATTTTTTTGCCATTCCATTGATCCTGGCGAGAATTGTCTTATTAGGTATGGAGATGAATCCACTGTTCTATTTCATATTATTTATGTACGGGTTTCTTCTTGTACGAGAAAAAGCATTTGAAAAGGCGTTTGAGGAGACTCGTGGATTTTCCTTATGTTTCGGGGTTATAACGATGAGTACGGTTCTTTTATTAGAGTACTGGGGATTTTCTGTCGGTTTTGAGGATCCTGTTTCCTATGTTCTGTTCCAAACCTTATACGCTGTCAACACGTTCCTATGTGTAGCCGCCATCATCGGTTATGTCCAGCGCTATATCAACACACAGTATGAAACGATCCATCAACTGAACAAGAATGTTTTTACCATCTATATTCTTCATCAGACGTATATCGTTCTAGCAGGTTTCTATATTCAGAAATTGAATTTATCGGTCACACTTTCATATTTTCTAATTCTCGTTTTTAGCTATCTAGGGATTTATCTGTCTATTCGCTATATAATCCGACCTATACCATTCATCCGCATTTTATTTGGCAGTAAAGCATAAAGAAAAGAGATGACCATCTAGTCATCTCCTCTTTCATGTACCATTGTAAAGTGTTCCATATAGATGTCGGGTTTGAAATAGTGGCCAACCTGGTCGTTCCACTCATTAAAAATCGGCGACTCCACAAAACCTTTCATATGGCTGTCCAGCGTCTCCCACTGTACTTGCACCATGTATTTCCCTTTCGTTTCAACACAGGCATGGATGGTATGGCCGAGGTAGCCATCGACCTTGTTGAAAAGCTTACTTGCTCGTTCGAAAGCTTTCTCAAAGTCATTTTCCATCCCTTCCTTAATGTGAAAAAAAGCGACTTCTAAAACCATTCCGTATCCCTCATTTCCTTTTATAAATATGTCAAAATCATTCCACCAACTGCACCAATCAATACGACAAGCCAAGGTGCAAATTTCCAGAAAAATAATAACCCGAACAGAATTAACGCCAACATGAAATCGGATGTCGTCTGAATTGAACTTGTCCAAACCGGGTCATAGAGTGCGGCAAGCAGAAGCCCTACGACTGCTGCATTGATTCCGGTCAGTGCAGCCTGGAACCTAGGTCGCTTACGCACTTCATTCAGGAAAGGCAACGAACCGATGATGAGCAGGAAAGATGGCAAAAAGATTCCGATTGTTGCAATGATAGCGCCACTCACACCATTGATCATAGCTCCTAGATAACTTGCAAATGTAAACAGTGGTCCAGGTACAGCCTGAGCAAATCCATATCCGGCTAAAAACTGCTCTGCGCTCACCCAGCCGATCGGTACCACTTCACGCTCCAGTAATGGTAAAACAACGTGCCCACCGCCGAACACGAGAGAACCTACCCGGTAAAAGGTATCAAAAACATCGAACGCGCCATTTTGAATGATTGGTCTTAGAATCGGAAGACCGATCAATAGACCGAAGAATAATGCCCAGGCAATAATGCCAGCCTTCTTACTGAATGGTACATTCATTTCTTGGATTTCTGGAACATCTTGCTTTTTATAAAGGATTAGACCGATAAGGCTAGCGGCCAAAATGATTACGAGTTGACCAACTGCAGATGGCCAGGCAAGGGTTAGTACTGCAGCCAGTAGGGCAATCGTGATTCTCGGTTTATCCGGGGTCAATTTTTTCCCCATTCCAATGACAGCTTGTGCAACGACAGCTACGGCAACAATTTTCAACCCATGGATCCAACCAGCATCATCGATGGTACTGTTTTGGTAAAAGAAGGCGAACAGGACAAGTGCGATGATGGACGGCAGGGTGAATCCAAGCCAGGAAATAAGCCCGCCAATTAAACCGCCACGTAACATACCGATTGCAATCCCGACCTGACTGCTCGCTGGACCCGGTAGGAACTGACACAATGCAATGATATCCGCATATGTTTTGTCATCTAGCCATTTTCGCTTGTCGATATATTCGTTCTTAAAATATCCAAGGTGAGCGACTGGACCTCCAAAGGAGGTAAAGCCTAACTTTGTTGAAGCACTTAATATTTCTAACCATGCATGTGATTTTTTCCGCATCGTTTATGACCTCTCACTCTATTTTTAACTTTTTTAACATCCTTACTGTAATGAAAAAACCCCTTGTTCACAAGGGGTTTGAATCACTTATTTATTCATACTTGAGAAAAAGTCCGCTAAAGGATCATCATCCTCTTCTTCCTCTTCCTCGACTTCTGTATGAATTTCATCTTTTAACGTATCCAAGTTGATGTCATTTAAGTCATCTTCGCTCGACCATGATTGTGTTTCCTGATTTTCCTTTTGAACAGGGAAGGGAATCGTTGCAGCTTCTTCCTGAAGATACAACGCCTGGTCGATATCGACTGAATTACTGTTCAACGCTGCTAAAAGAGTCGTTGCACGCATCGGATCGTTCATCAATTGATAAACGATTGTACCGATCAACGCTTCAGAATGTTCATGTTTAATCCAATTTCGCTGTTCTTTCGTCAGTTGCTTCGGGAGAGGGATCGTGATGGTTTCGCGTTCTTTTGCAAGGGATTCATTCACACCTTGCATCACATACTGAGCGATTCTACTGGAAAAATTCCTTCTCTCTGTCTCTTTCAACTTTTGAAGTTGTTTTAAAAGATAATCAGGTGTATCTGAAGGGACACGAAACGTAATTGTTTGACCTCGTTCTACACCTTTTTTCGAATCTCTCATACCATCACCCTACTTAGCAGCTGAAGTCTCTTTCTCTTTCTTCTCTACTTTCTTTTCTTTCTCTGATTTACGGATATAATCCGAAATCAACTTATAGTAAGCATTGGCCATCATCCAGATGCTTTCGTTCTCATCTTCAAAGAATTCGATGTTGAATCCGTCCAAATTATTATTCAGCGTCTTCAGATAATCCTTCAGGACTGCAGAGCCACCCCCAACAAAGTAACAGATCTCGGATTGGGAGTTGCGTTGCCATACATTACGGAGGTAACGATATTGTTTCTTTGCTAGTTCAAGCAGAATACGATCGGTAATATCATGGACGTTCGTACGGCTTCCTTTCACCATGATATGGTGACGATTATTCTTTCTAGTAATGATATCGACTACATCACGACGGCTGTCCAGTTCAACACCGTGCTTTGTGAGGATTTCATCACGGATTTGTTCAAGAGACTCAGCTACACCTAGGTTGAAACCTTGAGCTTTATCGTCATCTACATTCCGGTTGCGGATTACCGCGATATCTGTTGAAAGACCTCCAATATCCTGGATGAGAATCTGCTTGTCGATCAACTCTTTGTTAATGATGTTCAAATCGTTATCCATGACAAGGTTCACGTAAGCTGCAAATCCTTCTGGATACACTTTCACTTCATCAAACTTAATATTCACTTTCTTGCCCTGAAATTGAGGTGTAATCAGGAATTCAACCTGATGGACTGAGCCGAGCAATTGTGAACGATATCCAACATCCTTACCTTCCTTAACCTCTCTCAGTGGAAGACCTGTCCCAAGCGTATAATTCGCCTCAATGACATTGTTCGCTGTCTTGAACGAACTTGCTCCATTTTCATAACCGACTGCATCTAATGCGATCGCCGCAAACAACATGACAAGTGTCTGATCTTCTTCTGATTTATTACTTCCAGGATCCAATTCTGTAGAGTTGCTTGTTTTCGTTGCTAAGTTACCTACTCTGTAAATCGCATTGTTTTCTTTTAAAGCAGGGGAGTGTACTCGAATATGTAGATTGTCTAGTGGGTCTTTTTCATCTAATTCTTCTATTCCGATTACTGGTCGATCTTCCATATCCCTTGCGATGACATTCGGGATGTATAACTCATTCTCAAGTTTCCCGAAATTCGCCTTCACCGCATCATTACCAACATCAACCGCAGCAATTCTTGATTTTGTCATTCTTCCATTACCCCTCTCAGAGAAAAGTATGTTACTAGATTAAAGGTATTAGAGAAACGACAAATAGTCAATCAGCCTTTCGATGTGTTCTTTTGCGTGTACATGTACACATTCTTGTACACGGCTGGTATAACAGCATGTGTGCTTATTCGTATACATGTAAACGTTTTTGTAAACATCATGTTTTCTTTTTGTACACATGTACACATTATTGTATACATGCTCTTATATAGTAAAAAGTCCCCTCCCCTACTCTTCATTAGAAGCTGAATAATAGAGCTATCATTTAGATTGAGAGGGGTGGTTTTGACTGTTTGGTTTTAAAGATGAAAAGATGAGTAGAATATATGGAAATGAGAACTATGTCTGTTCGAATTGTTTGTGTGTAAGATCAGATATAAGAGAATGATTAAAGAAGAGATATAGAGAGGAAGAAATAGGACAGGAGTCTTATAAAAGAGGAAGAAGATAACGATCATATGTATTTTTTTGTAAATGGGGGTGTCCATACAAAGATAGGTGACCAATAAGATCCAGTAATCGACATGAATGCTGTCAAACTGTCGAAAGGGGTAGAGGATCTTAAAGGCCACCTATATTGATTTATTTTGCTGATTGGAATTGTTCAGTTTCTGTCGAACCGCCAAGAGCTGTGGTGGATGATGTACCACCTGAAATCACTTTTGCAACTTCATCAAAGTACCCTGTTCCGACTTCACGTTGATGACGTGTTGCTGTATAGCCATATTGTTCACTCGCAAACTCCGCTTGTTGCAACTCAGAGTATGCTGCCATCCCTTTATCTTTATACTGTCGAGCAAGTTCAAACATGCTGTGATTCAACGCATGGAAGCCTGCCAGTGTGACGAATTGGAATTTGTAACCCATCTTCCCGAGTTCTTTTTGGAATTTTGCAATCGTTGCATCGTCCAGCTTTGCTTTCCAGTTGAATGAAGGTGAGCAATTATATGCTAAGAGCTTCCCTGGATATTTTGCATGAATTGCTTCTGCAAATTGTTTCGCTTCTTCTAGGTTCGGTTCAGATGTTTCGCACCAAACAAGGTCTGCATATGGCGCATATGCGAGTCCTCTGGCAATTGCCTGGTCGATTCCTGCTTTTGTGCGGAAGAATCCTTCTGCTGTCCGTTCTCCTGTAATAAAGGACGCATCCTCTGGATCAATGTCACTAGTGATCAGATCGGCTGCATTGGCATCCGTACGTGCTACGATGATGGTCGGTACTCCCATCACATCCGCTGCAAACCTTGCCGAGATCAAGTTTCTTACCGCTGTCTGAGTCGGCAATAAGACCTTCCCACCAAGATGTCCGCATTTCTTCTCAGATGACAACTGATCTTCAAAATGCACACCTGCTGCACCCGCTTCAATCATGTTTTTCATCAATTCGAACACATTCAATTGCCCACCGAATCCTGCTTCCGCGTCTGCTACAATCGGTGCAAACCAATCGATTTCCCCTTTACCTTCCATGCATTGGATCTGATCTGCGCGCTGTAGTGTTTGATTGATTCGCTTCACGACTTGCGGCACGCTGTTGGCAGGATAAAGGCTTTGATCCGGGTACATCTGTCCTGAGAGATTTGCGTCTGCAGCGACTTGCCAGCCACTCAAGTAAATCGCCTTCAGCCCCGCTTTTACTTGCTGCATCGCTTGATTTCCTGTCAATGCGCCAAGTGCGTTCACATAATCCTCATTGTGAAGTAGATTCCACAGCTTTTCTGCCCCATGCCTTGCTAATGTATGTTCAATATCGATGGATCCTTTTAGTCGGATCACATCTTCTGGCGTATAAGGTCTCGTAACGCCGTCCCATCTTTTGTTCGTATCCCAGTCCATTTGCATTTTCAACGCTTTATCTTGATTCACTTTATTTCCTCCCTAACCGGTTTTATAATCTTTGATAAGCTGGTAGTGTTAAGAATTCTTCAAACTGTTCTTGTAAGATCAAGTCCTCAAATAAGACCCTCGCTTCTTCAAAGCGACCCTTCTCAAATGTTTCCTTGCCGACGTCGACACTGATCTTCGTCATTTCTTCCTCTAACAACTCTTTGAATAGTTCGACCGTTACGTTCCGTCCGTCCTCTAATACCCCCTGTGGATGTCGAATCCATTGCCATACTTGAGCTCGAGAGATTTCAGCAGTAGCTGCATCTTCCATAAGGTTGTTGATAGGTACAGCTCCCCTTCCGGATAACCATGCTGCGATATACCGGATTCCTACATTCAAGTTCGTTCTTACACCTTGTTCCGTTATTTTTCCTTCTGGTACATGAAGGAGGTCATTTGCCTGGATGGTCAGATCATCCCTCTTCAGGTCTATTTGGTTCGCCGACTTGAGGTGTTCATCGAACACATCCATTGCAATCTGAATCATTCCAGGATGGGCGATCCATGTCCCGTCATGACCATCTTTCACTTCCCGCTCCTTATCCGCACGCACTTTTTCGAATGCGGCTTGGTTTGCATCCGGGTCGTTTTTTACAGGAATTTGCGCTGCCATACCACCAATCGCGTGTGCATTACGCTTGTGACACGTCTGGATGGCTAGCAGGGAATACGCTCTCATGTTCGGGACCGTCATCGTGACAAGTGAGCGATCCGGCAGGATTACTTCAGGACGGTTCTTGAACTTTTTGATGAAGCTGAAGATGTAATCCCATCTTCCACAATTCAGACCTGCGGAATGATCTTTCAATTCATACAGAATTTCGTCCATCTCGAAAGCGGCAAGGATCGTTTCAATAAGTACAGTTGCTTTAATGGTGCCTTGAGGTAGGCCAAGTTCTTCCTGTGCGAAAATAAACACATCATTCCATAATCTTGCTTCCAGATGACTTTCAAGCTTCGGAAGGTAAAAGTATGGACCGCTTCCTTTTTCAATCAGTGCTTTTGCATTATGGAAAAAGTAAAGCCCGAAGTCGAAAAGACTCGCTGAAACAGGTTGGTGATCTACATGAACATGCTTTTCTTCTAGATGCCAGCCTCTAGGGCGTACTTTTAGTACAGCATGTGTTTCATTCAATACGTACTTCTTCCCACTCTCATTTTCAAATGAGATTGTACCTCGGATGGCATCTCTTAAGTTGATTTGCCCATCCAGACAATTGGTCCACGTAGGTGAATTGGCATCCTCAAAGTCCGCCATGAACACCTTTGCACCAGAATTGAGTGCATTGATGACCATTTTCCGATCGACCGGACCGGTTATTTCGACCCTTCGATCTTGGAGATCTTCAGGAATCGCCGCAATGGTCCAATCTGACTGTCGAATCTCTTCGGTCTCTTTCAGAAAGTCAGGATTCTTCCCGGCATCAATGTCTTGTTGGACAATCTCACGTCGTTTCAATAGCTCTTTTCTGCGAGTACCGAATTTGCGTTCCAGTTTTTCAACAAATTGCAATGCTTCAGGTGTTAGGATTGTTTCATGCTGCGGTTGAACAGTAGCATTGATTTGAATGCCTTTTTCCTCTGTTTTCATGTACGTACAGACACTTCCTTCCCAGCTCAATGGTATTGAATTTTATAAATGGTTAAGTATGGTTTCTTTCCACTCGTCGCAAATAAAAGGACGAGGCGTCTCCCTCATCCTTCTACTCTTCTTTTTTAGCCAGGCAGCGCTCACACTCCATGAAGTAAGATTCTGCTTGCTCTTGGATTTGCTCCCCACATTCTGGACATTTTTTCTTTGGTAGATTTCTAAAGAATGTTACCGGATTTTCTAACATACTCATCATTCTCCCTCCTTTTTTATATAACAATAATCTGTTTTGTCTATCTGTTATAGTACAGTATACATAAATAAAAAAGAAATGTGTACCCATTTTTTCATTTTTTTGAAAATTTAATAGAAAGACCTATAAAGACGATGAATGATAGGTCTTTTTTAGACCAAAAGACCTTCATTTTGTTGGAAAATATTTAAAAAACCATCCCCAAGATGTCAGGAATGGTTGTTTCAGGTAGTTATCCTTTTAAAATGAATTCATTTCCATCTTCGTCTGTAAATTGAACGAATGTACCCCATTGCATCTCTTGCGGTTCTTCCTTGAAAGGAACGCCATTCGCCTTCATCTTCTCGTACGTTTCGGTAATCGAGTCACATTCAAAAACAATGGATGCTTTCATATTTTCATGTCCTTTCATCATCGCTTTAGGATAAAGGACGAGACGAGTTTGTGCATTTGCTGGTGCAACCTCAAGCCAATAAGTGTCCGGCCCCATCGGTTGTTCTACCACAACTTCGAATCCGACTTTCTCTGTCCAGAAGTTCTTCGCCTTCTGTTGATCATCAACGTATACCGCTACTGTTCCTAAGTTCGTAATCATGAATCAAACTCCCTTTTCATTGATTTATTCTCATTGTATCAGAGGTCTTATTCTTCCTCTTGTAAAAAAGCGACGTCATCCCTCGGTTGGTTGAATTGATTGAATATCCATTGTTGGTATTCTTTCGGGGTGATCCCCAGACTTTCTTTGAACTCTTTGGAAAAATGGGCATAGTCGAAGTAACCGAATTCATGCATACAGTCATGAAGATGAACGGTTGGGTTGAAAAAGATCCTTAACCTCACTTGATTGAACCGAGCGACTTTACTGAGCTTTTTCGGAGTAAGCCCAGTCAGATCGCTGCACTTTCTTTCAAATTGGCGCTTGGAATAATGACTTTTCTCTATGACTTCCGAAAGGTCCGTTTCAATGGGGTTATCGTATATTCTTGATACTTGAGCAAGGAGTTGATTATCCATCGGGTAATGTTCTATTTCGTCGATCATGAATTGTGAGAGTGCATTGAAGGCATCGTCAAAAGGGATCTCCTCCAGCTGATGGGTAAGACGGGCGATTTCTCCGCTATTCAATAGGTCTTCTAAAGGTACGAAACGATCTTTCAAGCCTTTCAGATGTTCATTGACGAATCGTTTTAAACCCCATGGCTTCAGACGAATGCCGAACAGTTTGATCTGTCCTTCGGCTTCTAACACATGATACTTCGTCAACGAGCCAATAAGAAAGGCGACGGGGAGTTCTTGACCTTTTACCTGATAAGCACTTCCGAAGTGAAAAATCATTTCGTAACAACCATCAGGCCACAACACTTCTGCACTGTCATTTTCATCGTACGTCCGGTTGAGCGTCCAAAAACATTTTACATAGGGCTGGAGCTCTTTTGGAGGCTTCCTTTCCTCATAATGCATGATCTACTTCTCCTCACAATCTATACTCAAGCTGGATATCCAATGGCTCTCTGTTAAAAATCTCTTCATTAATCTCTTCTGCATACGTACACCCTAATGAACGGTAAAATTGCTGGGTCTCAACAGCAGGGTGAGCACCAATATAAAGCTTTTCTGCCCCTTTTTCTATCGCACTTTCACAGCAATGTTCAAAGAGCTTCTTACCGATGCCATGTCCCCGCTTTTCCTGTGATACGTGAATGTACGGGAGCTCAAAATACTGATTTCTGGAACCGAACTTCTTTCCTTCAATATTGGCAAAACCGACGAGAGCCTCCTTATCGAAAGCCCCAATGACCGCTCCGCCTGTTATAATACAGCTTTTCAATTCACCAATTACCCGTGCTTTATGTGCTTCGTCCCAATGATCGACAAAATGGTCCTGCTTTATTATGTAATCCGCATTGTTCTTGTATACGATCTGGTTCGTTTCTTGATAACGATTGAAGTCTTTCAGAAAATCGTGTGATAGGTCTTCCTCTTTCAAACTTTTATAATGAATCATGAATTTTCTCCTCTTCATAAGATGGCTTTTGAGAAAATTTCTCCTCATTCACAGTATACATCAGCTCACAAACCAGTAAAAAAGGAGTGCAGCAGTTCTTTTTCCGGTAACTTTTGCCGGTTTTAAGGTTGAAAACTCATCATTAGAGCTGTTCACAATTATTTCCCATAAAAATCATGGTATTTCCAATAAAAACAGAAAATGATAGATCAGATTTTCGGTTTTTCCATAAAAATAAAAAATTATAGATCAGAATGAGAGATTTGCCATAAAAAATGAAAAATATAGACGAAAAAAGCGACAGCCGGAGCCGTCGCTTTTTCTATCATACTTTAAATCGGTTCAGTTGCTGTTCAAGATTTCGAACCAATCCTTCCAATCGTACCGCTTTGTCTTGCACGGCCTGGAAAGAGAGCTGTTGCTGATCGGTAGAAGCATAGATTTCTTCTGTACTCGCAGCTGTTTCCTCAATGACCGCGCTGATGTTCTGTTGCGAGGCAGCCATCTGTTCCGCCATTTGATTGGATTGCTCCACACCTTCGACAAGGTTCTTCAACTGGTTATGAATGACCAATACTTGTTCGTTGATGTTCGAGAAAGCACCTTCCGTTTGCTCCATGGATACTTGTTGTTCTTTCGTCAGATCCATGGATTGGACCGTCACTTTTTGAATATCATGAACACCGGTCTGTATTTGCTGGACCATTTTCGAAATCTGGACGGTCGCACGCCCTGATTCATCAGCCAGTTTACGTACCTCTTCTGCTACGACTGCAAAGCCTTTCCCATGCTCCCCTGCACGAGCCGCTTCAATCGCCGCATTCAAAGCGAGAAGGTTCGTCTGTTCCGCGATCTCTTTTACAAATTGGACCGTGTTTTCGATTTGGTCTGCATACTGTACGAAGGACTGAACGGATTCTTCCACTTTCCGAGTTGCTTGTACACTATCATCGACATGCTTACGTTGGCTTGTCAGTGAAGACTGTCCTTTATGTACAGACTGTAAGGCAGCGTCACTTTGGACTTGAGACTGTTTGGTCGATTCGACATTCGCCCGGAAATCACTCGCCATTTTTTCAATTAGAGTGGTAGATTCCTGGATGTCATGTGAAATCGATTGACTGCCCTGGGCAAGCTCTTCTGTCGTAGAAGCAACCTGTTTAGAGCCTTCCGTTAAAATGCCGACTTCCTCAGCAAGATCCTTACTGAACTGGTTGACCTCGACATTCATTTTTTCAATGGATTGGATCGTCTCTTTCAAGCTCGTCACCATGTATTGAAAAGCATTTTCCAGTTGGCCGATTTCGTCTTTTCTGTCAGCTTTGGCATCGAGTTGCACCGTCAAATCACCTTCAGCAACGCGGTTGGCATTTTGGGCAAGTTTACGAAGAGGACTTGCCGTCCGTTTCGTTAGCATGTATGAAGCAACGACAGATAAAATGACTAGCACAATGCTTGCAATGATCGTGAAAATAATCAATTGCTGGATGTTGGATTTCCTTTGTGCCATTTCTGCTTCATACCACTCAGTAGCTGAACGGTTCAACATGAAGACATCGTTCAATATACCGCCTGTACGAGCAGCCTGACGCTTCACTTCATTGACCTCGTTTGTTGTTAACGAGTCCTCAGTTGTTGAAGATAATGTATCAAATTTCATACTCATTCGGTCGAACCATTGTTTCTGGTCATCCGTTTTCAGATGTGGTTTCAGTTCATCAATGTCTTTTTGAATCGTTTGGAGCGATGCTAGAGCAATCTCCTTGTTCGCTTCCGATGCATTCGTCGAGTAATGGCTTAATGCTTGTTCTGCTGAAATGAAATCACCATTCAGACGTTCTGATGTCAGGAGCAGCTGCACTTCATTACTTGATGACTTTTGGATCCCTACCATTTGAAAAATGATGAACCCAATCAAGGCAAGACTTAATACGAGTGGAATGGACGAATAGATGAGAATTCTTTTTCCGATGGACATAACCTATTCACCCTTCCCTTCTGCTTGGTTCAGTATGGACTGTTCCTTTTCATTCAATTGAATGACACGGATCGGAGCAAGCCCCACTCCACCTTGGTCAAGGCCGAGTTCCTTGTGCTCACCCGTGAACGCCTTCTCTTCTTTCAATTGTTTCGCCATTTCAAATAAGGCAATGTCTACCCGTTTCAGCATGGAAGTGACAATCGCATCTTCCGCTAAGTAATATTGATCGCTGTCTACTCCAAATGCATAGATGCCTTGTGTTTGTGCTTCTTTTAAGGCTCCAATCCCTGTAAAACCAGCTGCAGGAAATACAAAGTCAGCGCCGTCGTCGATCTGTTTCTTCGCGACTTGAGCTCCTTTTTTGTCATCTCCAAATGTTCCTGTATAGTCAACTAGGACTTGTGCATCCGGGTTCACTTCTTTTACCCCTCTTGTAAAGCCTTGTTCAAATTTTTCAACGACAGGGATCTTCTCCCCACCAATGAAGCCGACCGTGTCCGATTGTGTACGCATTCCGGCAATCAATCCGATCAGGTAGCTTCCTTCATCTTCTTTAAACGTGATGGAAGTGATATTTTCATAGTCTGAAACTGCATCAATCAGAACAAATTGCTGCTCTGGATATTTCTGTGCCAACGTCTCCATCGCTCCTTGAACACGGAAGCTCAAGCCGATGATGAGATCATGACCGTTTTTGATAAGCTCTTCCATTTGCTTCTCATGATCGCCTTCTAACGGCTCACGATAATCAAAGAGTACACCTTCTTCATCACGTGCCTTCTCTAACCCTACCAATGCCGAATCACTGAAAGATTCGTCACCGAGACCATTTTCCGTTACGACAAGTCCAATGCTTTTCTCTTCAATCGCTTTGTCTGATTCATTGTTACATGCGCTTAATAGAAGTAATAAGCATCCAACCATCAACCAATACTGCTTTTTCATTGTGTTTCTCCTTTGCTCTATGTTGTAAGATGTCCGATGTCTTATTTATCGACCGGAAAACCCTCGAGTTTTAGAAAGAATTTTTACAGTATAAGAATATTGGCGGGTTCATCCTTTACATGTATCAATCCTATCAATCTTGTAAATGCTAGAAGTAATGAGATTAGTAGCGTGCACTGGGGGTGTGGCAGATGGAATGGATGGATATGTCGATCAAATTGATATTGGGGTTTTTACTGCTTTTCTTTTTAGTGCGGGTCATCGGCAAAAAGTTGATGAATGAAATCACACCGTTCCATTTTATTTCTGCGATTGTTTTGAGTGAATTGTTAGGGAATGCGGTCTATGATGAGAAAATCCCATTACCCCATATTTTCTACACCATTCTCGTTTGGGGTGGTCTCATTTTTCTTGTGGACTATGTTGCGTTGAAATTTTCATATTTAAAACAACGATTTGAAGGGAAACCATCCATGGTCATCCGGAACGGTCAGATCGATTATGAGCAATTAAAAAAGAACCGCATGAACATCAATCAATTGCAAAGTCTCCTCCGACAAAGTGAAACCTTCTCGATCCGTGAAGTCGCTTATGCTTTCATAGAAGCGAACGGCTCTATCAGCATATTGAAAAAGACACCGTATCAAAAAACGACTCAGGAAGACTTCAACATGTCTCCACAAGCCGTTTATTTGCCATTTACACTCATACGGGATGGGAAGGTAATCAAAGAAAACTTAAGAGAAATCAATCAAGACGAGCATTGGTTAAGACAGCAACTTCAAATGAACGAAATCTATCAGATCGAAGAGGTCCTTTTTGCGGAATGGCTTGAAGGGGACGGATTATATGTCGTCACTTATCCCTACGAGCATCAGCATGTCTCAAACCTATCAAACCTTTAACAAATCCAGGCAATCTGACGATAAATAGTATGATAGAATTTGATTATCGAAAAAACGAAAGAGAAAGGAATTCAACTGTGCAAAAAATCGGTCTAAGCTTACTTGTCAGTGTCGGGTTATTAACCGCTTGCAATACACATTCTCATAATGATTTTGAAGTCGTGGAAGAAGGCACTTCATCCAGTCAAGAAAAGAAACCAAGTCTACAAACTGAGTTGAAAAAACAAGACGGAAAAGTTTTTTTGTATGTTGAAACCGACCTTGTCGTTTCAAAAGAAAATTATGGCGCAAAGAAAATCAACGGCCAGGGACATATCCATGTCTATGTCAATAACGGTGAAAAACAAGGGGTTACAACCTTCCCCCACGAATTGAAAAACCTAGAAAAAGGAACGAATCAGATCAAAGTATCCTTACATAACAATGACCATACTCCATATGGCGTTTCCGAGACAATGGAAATTGAAATGAATAAATAAAGGGTAGGAAGTATTGGTGTCCAAAAAATTGAGCCTGCAAACAAAGATCATTCTACTGTTTTCAACCGTTATCATAGCCACCATGTCTGTTGCCATTGCATTCAATTCATACACTTTTAACGATGCGATGAAAAAGACGTATGTAAGCCAATTGAAAGGGATTACGACCACCATTAATGGGGGATATGAAGAATCCCGTTCAATCGATAATGTACAAACGATTTTTGATTACATAAAACATAGGGAAGAAAACGTCATCAAATTGAATTTACATGCGCTTAATGAAAATGAGCATGCCATCATGGCCTCGACCGATCGCAGTTTAATCGGAAGTGCGTCCACCGATGCATTAGCACCCACCTTTCAATCGGGCAAGACATTGATCTCTCATATTAAAGATCAGGATCTACATATCGTTCGGATGGTAGCCCCTTTACTCGAAGATGGTACATCAGTTGGTGCTATAGAATTGTATCTAGACAATTCAAATGAAATAGCATTCATCCAGGATCGTATCATTTGGATGACCATCGTCGTCCTCATCGTTAGTCTCATCTTAATCATCCTATTATGGATAATCATCCGCAGACTTCTCGTATTACCACTCATGACCTTACGTGAAGCAGCCGTTTCCATTCAGCATGGGAAAGAGTATGAAGACGTTTTGTTGAACGCGAGTCAAGAAATAAATGAAGTCGCAGTTGCCTTTAATGAGATGGTGTACAACCTGGAGGATCGTTATCAGAAGAGTGTAACGGATTCGCTGACTGGCATTTATAATAGTGCCTACTTCAAGCAAAAGTTTTCAGAGGTCGTAGAAGCGTCGAAACGCCTGGAACAACCGATGGCACTTCTCTTCTGTGATATTGATAATTTTAAACGGTTGAATGACCATGAAGGGCATATTTATGGCGATAAGGTACTGAAGCATATCTCGGAGGTCATCTTGAATCATATCCGACCTCAGGATACGGTTTGCCGTTACGGTGGCGAAGAGTTTGTCATCATCATGCCAGACACGGATGAAGCTACGGCGAAATCCGTTGCCGAAAGAGTCCGCCATATGGTCGCATTAAATGGCCATGAAAGCATACTGACGCCGATTACAATCAGTATTGGAATCGCTATTTATCCAGATGATACGGATGAGGAAAATCTCGTACATATGGCAGACAAGGCGATGTATACGGCAAAAAGCCTTGGGAAAAACCGAGTCGTATCCGCTCGTGATCTTGCGGCTTACAAAAATCAAGACTATGAACGGAAGACAGACGATCAGAAATGGATTTTGGATACCATCATTTCATTGACGAAAACAGTTGAGTTGAAGGATTCATACACCCATAGTCATTCAGAAATGGTGTCTAAATACGCGGGTACTTTAGCAAGCAGCATGGGGCTGACAGATGAGGAAGTGAAGAAAATTTCCATCGCTGGTCTCCTGCATGATGTAGGAAAAATCGGCGTTCCAGACCATATTTTGAATAAAGAAGATCGTTTGACAGATGAAGAATATGAAATGATGAAGTCTCACCCGGTACTAGGCTATAACATTCTTGCTTGCGTGGATGAATTGGAAGAAACATTGCCTTATGTGCTCTATCACCACGAACGACCTGATGGCAAAGGCTATCCAGAAGGGTTGAAGCAGGATGACATTCCGTTAGGAGCTCGCATTCTATCTGTAGCAGATGCCTTCCATTCGATGACGTCTGAACGTCCATACCGAAAGGCACCGTTATCCGTCTCTCACGCCATTGAGGAATTGAGGAGAGGAAAAAGAACACAGTTCGATGCGGAGGTTGTCGACCAGTTTATTAAGGTCATAGAAGAAATCAGACTGCAATCTACAGAAGACATAGCAGACCGTTTCAGCAGAAGTTGTCCGGTGGCGAATTGGGACTTGAAAAAATTAAAATAAGTACCAAAAAGAGCTCCTGAGGGTATCAGGGGCTCTTTTAGTGGGCAATTTCAGTAATGGATTTATGAAGAACAAGAACCGTCCCTCTGCTTCAATCAAAATTGCTTCTGCTCATATTCATTGTGTTGCCCTGTTTTCAACGTTTTTGCCAGGAGGATAAGGACGGTGAAGAAGCATGCACCGAATATGAATCCAATCCTCAAGAACAGGTTAGAAGCAATGAAGACTGCGGAATACAGCATAGAAAACCAAATCATGATGAGCATCATCATTTTCGCTTTTACCGTAATACCATTCCCCGCTTTATAATTTTGTATATAAGAGCCGAACCACTTATTTGTCATCAGCCATTTGTACATCCGCTCAGAACTTCTTACATAACAGGCTGCTGTTAACAAAAGAAACGGGGTGGTAGGGACAAGTGGCAATACAATGCCTACGATCCCTAGAAATAAGGAGATGGTCCCGATTATGAGAAGTACAACCTTAATGATTTGGTGCATTCATGATCACCTCGGACTTTCTGATCCTTTCAGCATTTGTACAAAATGATAGAGTACTCTCGCAGTTAACCCCCAAATGACCTTTCCATCGTATAAGTAGAAGTATTCTTCAAACGCTCTCGTTGACCAATCATAGTCCTCACCACCAGGAATCAGGTCAAAAGGGAAATCCTCTCTCGGCTTTACCTCGAAATGGACTTGGTGAACCTCAGGCTTATGCTCTAGAAAGAAGGAAAGGGGTACGGTGAAGACTTCAGCCACCTCTGCTGGATTAGGATCGATTTCAGTGTCTTCGCACGCCAGCACGCCTATGAACGTGTTCAGTACCATGCCGAAAGGTGAAACCATGTAATCAAAAGGATACACATGCGTAATGGATTTTCTTGCGATTCTCAACTCTTCCATCGCTTCTCTCACAGCTGTGAATTGAACATTCTCGTCTTCAGGATC
This sequence comes from Pseudalkalibacillus sp. Hm43, assembly GCF_051842935.1. Classification (GTDB taxonomy): domain Bacteria; phylum Bacillota; class Bacilli; order Bacillales; family Fictibacillaceae; genus Pseudalkalibacillus. The sequence goes on from NZ_JBPXRR010000001.1 coordinate 3,115,813, forward strand.
CACTCTTCCTCCAGGGAAACAAATTTCTCCTGGCTGCCTCCTGAGTTTTTGCGATCTCACTTCAAACAGAACATGCAAGCCATCTTCTTTTTCAATAATCGGAATTAGGATAGAATATTGTAATTGTTTGCTGTTCCCCAGTATGGATGGTGTATGGTTTTTCGCTTTTTCAATCAAATCTTTTGTATTCATACACGTACCTCTTGTGTGATTTTCTATTAGTATAACAAATCCTCATCTCACATTTATGTTTGCGGGTTTTCAGAAACGTACAGAACGCCTTCTTCGTCTACACGGACGGTCTTTCCACCACTCAATTCAACCTTTACTGGAAAGATGTCCGATACATGATGGGAAAAGAACCACGTTCTCCCTTGTGGCCCCAGTAAGAAATAAGCTTCTTGCTCACCGATGAAGTTCAATGTGTCTGCATCCAAAGGACCTTCTCCTAGAAAGTCGAATCCATGAGACAATAGCTTCTCACCCTCTGAAAAAACATCGTCTACTGTCAAATTCATCTCACTGATGGTAATGAGGTCGTCGATGGTAAAAGATTCATTTTCGGTGCTGTAGGCGTTCCGTGCAATGATTTCCACAACATTACCTGCCGGGTCATGAAAATAAAATGAGTGAGCATCGAGAAACTTGAAATAGACCTCATCGTCACTTCCCTCTTTGTTCAGCTCCACCTTGGAACGAAACCATTTTTTCGCTTCGTTAAAATGATCACCCGCAATGGTGAACGCAAAATGATAAATCGGTTTTGAGTTATGGAAACCGTCTCTGAATGAAAGTTGACTGCTACCGATCTGAAGGACGATTTCATCTAAGCTCTGATATTTTAGCGTAAACCCTAGTTTTTCTACGTAAAATTCTTTTAACTCTTGAAGCTGGTACGTGTAAATGTCTACTCGATCAAAGTGGATGTTGAACAGCTCCTTTCGACTTTGTCTATGAAAAAGAACCTTCCACTAATCGAAGGTTCTTTCTTTGTTCCCATGTACTTTTAGCTGTAAACCGCTTCTTCTTTTTCAATCAGGCCAAGTGTCTGCGCTGTTGTAGAATGAATCTCCTTAATCAACTCAGGGTTGTCCACTAATGAGACACCATAAGAAGGGATCATTTCTTTTATTTTCGGTTCCCACTCGTCTACTTGTTCTGGGAAGCATCTTTCTAATACTTCAAGCATGACTTGAACGGCAGTGGATGCTCCTGGTGAAGCACCAAGTAATGCTGCGATTGAACCATCAGCTGCACTGACGACTTCTGTTCCGAATTGTAGCGTCCCTTTACCGCTTTCTGTATCCTTGATGATTTGCACACGTTGACCTGCAACGACGATATCCCAATCTTCGCTCTTCGCATTCGGGATGAACTCGCGCAACTCTTCCATACGTTGCTCTTTTGATAATGTCACTTGCTCTATTAAATATTTCGTCAGCCCGAGCTCTTTGACCCCAGCAGAAATCATCGTTAAGAGATTGCTCGGTTTGACAGAACCGAAAAGATCGAAGTTGGATCCAGTTTTCAAAAATTTCGGTGAGAAACCGGCGAACGGTCCGAACAGTAATGATTTCTTGTTGTCGATGTACCTTGTATCAAGATGCGGTACTGACATTGGAGGTGCGCCGACTTTCGCTTTGCCGTACACTTTCGCATCGTGCTGCGCAACAACTTCCGGATTATTGCAGACCATGAACAGCCCGCTTACCGGGAACCCTCCGATTTGCTTCGATTCAGGTATGCCTGTCTTTTGAAGTAGAGGGAGACTTCCACCTCCACCACCGATAAAGACGAATTTCGCTGTGTGATACTCGATTTTACCACCATCGATATCTTTCACTTTCACTTCCCAAGTGCCATCCTTCGTCTGTTTGAGGTCTTCTACACTATGTCGATAGTGGACGTCTACGTTTTCCTTTTGTAAATGGTCGAACAACAATCGCGTCAACGCCCCAAAGTTGACATCCGTTCCAGAGTCGATTTTGGTGGCAGCCATCGAGTCATCCATTTTACGACCTTCCATAATCAGTGGCAACCATTCCATCAATTTTTCAGGGTCATCGGAAAATTCCATCCCTTTAAAAAGCGGATTAGCTGAAAGCGCTTTATATCGTCTTTTCAAAAAATCGACGTTTTGCTCACCGTGCACAAGACTCATATGAGGCAGTGGCATGATGAAATCCTGTGGATTCTCAATCAGTCCTCTGTTTACAAGATAAGACCAAAATTGCCTTGATACCTGGAATTGTTCATTGACCTTAATCGCCTTGCTAATATCAATCGAGCCATCCGGCTTTTCGTTCGTATAGTTAAGCTCGCACAGGGCTGCATGTCCTGTACCCGCGTTATTCCATTCGTTCGAGCTTTCTTCGCCTGAACTAGAAAGTTTTTCAAACACTTTAATATCCCAGTCAGGTGCTAACTCTTTTAATATCGATCCTAAAGTCGCGCTCATGACTCCAGCACCAATTAAGATAACGTCTGTTTTTTTCTGCAAGTTGCTCATGCTCATCATCCTTATCTTCTTTTTTGCATAAAAAGAATAGGCGCTCCTGATTAGATGTTGAAATGTAGGTCGAAACTTAGGAACACACCTTTTCGATCTTCAATCTATTAAAATTCATTATTATTCAAAAAAGTACTATTATCTGATAATTATACACTATTTTGGGCTGGTAAAAAAGGTAAGTCTATGGATATTGTCCTAGAAAACAACAAAAACCGAGGTCCTAAAATCATGACCTTGGTTTAGTATAAAAACAAGACAACCCTTTATATGCATACATACAAGGGTTGCCTCCAATTTTTTATTCTCATCTTTTTCTTTTCTTAATTTTGTAATAGGTTTTTGTCTTTCTCATATGCTTTTGCAGCTCATCAAGTGGGATGTGATCAAGAAAGTTTCCGTCTTCCTCAAACATTCTTTCGAAATTCAACTCTTGACCTTTCGGCTTTGTTGACACCCTGTGCCTCTTTTCAATGAATTCAGGCATCCGTCCACCTCCAAATTTGGAAAGTACCCACATCGAACAAGCTTTCTTCATTTAAAAAAACGGCAAAAAAGCACATTGCTTATATCCATTTGTATGATGTTTTGTAAATTTTATGACGTTCAAAAGGCCCATTCTTATGAATGGACCTTATTCTAATATTGTATTTTATTGTCCTTGTATCTCCTTAACACTTTTTCCACCTAAAAAAGCATGGCCGGTCTGTAAGGTCGTTATCGTATTAAATCCATAACGACTATACACCTTTTCAACTCGTTCATTGATCGGATGAACCCATAGTTGTTCTAGTTGGAGGGTTTGAGCTTCTTTTTGTATGTGCTGGAGTATAGAGCCGATTAATCCTTTTCCTCTAAATTCTTCAATTGTGGCGACGCTTTCTATTCTTCCTTGGTCGCCATGAACAAATAAGCACGCAGTGGAACAAGGTGTTCCGTTATATTTTAATAAAAAATGCGTATAACGTTGATCGTTGAATTCAGTTTCAAAAGCCTTTTCTCGAACGGCTTTCCCTCCAAATTCTTTTATCTGGCACTCCACCGTTAATGCGTCGTGATAATTCTTAGTGGTTACTTTTTCTATCATGACTTCGCTATTGATTGGTAACTGTATGACTTCTTTATTCCAGAGCTGAATGGGCTGGGAAAAGTCTTCAAATTGAAAGCCCTTCTCTTTTAAAAGAGCAATGAAATTCGTCAAAGAATCAACGTTATATAAATAAAATCTTGGAATGATATTCAAAGCCTCATAAAATGAGATGACCTCATCGATTACTTTTTCAGGGTGGTCAGGTGGTTCACTTACATGAGCATGGTTGGCATCATAATAGTCTGGCTGGTGCTTGTTCCAAAACAAAACACCCCACGTTCGATCTTGTTTATTTGAAAAGGACTGTAATAGTGCAAAATTCAACTCTTCAATCTGTTTTAATAAATCCATTGTTTACCGCCTATTCTTTTATTTTTCATCCATTCTATCATTTCCAACAATACTGTTCCTATTTACTATGTAAGCCAAATTAGAGTAGCAAGACCGAAATGGAATAATCTGGTTTATAGCAACATGGCTCGTTCCCTTGCACTTTTCGTGCAATACTATTAAAGTATATAATGGTTGAAATCTAACCTAAATGTTAATAGATATGATTGAAATATATTCGCTTTTTAATTTTGGAAATATATTTTCCATTAAGGAAAGGGTTCAGATATACTATGAAAGATAATTTTTGGCATGAGTTGCCGCGACCGTTTTTTGTTCTGGCACCAATGGAAGCTGTGACGGATGTCGTTTTTCGTCATGTCGTAAGTGAAGCAGCGAGACCTGACGTATTTTTTACAGAGTTTACGAATACGGAAAGCTACTGCCATCCGAAAGGAAAAGACAGCGTAAAAGGGCGTCTTACGTTCACGGAAGATGAACAACCGATCGTCGCTCACATTTGGGGAGACAAGCCTGAATACTTCCGCCAAATGAGTATTGGCATGGCTGAAATGGGCTACCGTGGCATTGATATCAATATGGGATGTCCTGTGCAGAATGTTGCAGGGAATGGAAAAGGATGCGGGCTGATTCGCCGTCCTGAAGTTGCAGCGGAACTGATCCAGGCAGCTAAAGCAGGAGGACTCCCTGTGAGTGTGAAGACACGCCTCGGTTATACGAAAGTGGATGAATGGCGCCACTGGCTGAAGCATCTCCTGGAACAGGATATCGTCAATCTTTCCATCCATCTCCGTACGAAGAAGGAGATGAGTGCTGTCGATGCGCACTGGGAACTCATTCCGGAGATCAAGAAACTTCGTGACGAAGTCGCTCCACATACGCTTCTGACCATCAACGGGGATATCCCTGATCGCCAAAAGGGACTTGAACTTGCGGAAAAATATGGCGTAGACGGCATTATGATTGGACGAGGCGTATTTCATAACCCGTTCTGCTTCGAGAAAGAGAAGAAGGAGCATACGAGCGAAGAACTGCTCGATCTTCTACGTCTGCAGCTCGATCTTCATGATAAATATTCAGAAGAACTAGAGCCACGACTCTTCAAGCCGCTCCGCCGCTTCTTTAAGATCTACGTCAAAGGGTTCCGAGGCGCAAGTCAGTTAAGGAATCAACTGATGGAAACAGAATCGACGGACGAAGTACGTGCTCTACTGGATGAGTTTGCAGCGAAAGAAGACGGCATTCAGGAAGAGAAAGGTTTTTCTGTTTCTTAAGTCACGTATGAATTGAATTATTTATGAGCTATTTCAGGAGAGAGGAGCCTTCGGGCTTTTCTCTCTTTTTTTTATAAACAAAATGAAAGTGAGTTATGTAGCTGATTGGCTTCATAACTCACTTTCTCTATTTATGGTACGGTTCCCCTCGGTTAATCTTAAAAGCACGATAGATCTGCTCCACCAGCACTAGTCTCATCAGTTGGTGAGGAAAGGTCATCTTAGAAAAAGAGAGCTGTTCATTGGAGCGCTTCAAAACCTCATCACTCAGGCCTAATGAGCCTCCGATTACAAACGCGACATTTGACTTTCCATACGTTGCGAGTTGGTCGAGGTTTTTCGCCAGTTGTTCAGAGGTTTGCTGCTTCCCTTCAATAGCAAGGGCTACCACATGTACGTCTTGTCCAATTTTAGAAAGGATCCGATGGCCTTCCGAATCCTTTACCTGTAGCATTTCCGTTTCGCTTAATTGTTCCGGCGCTTTTTCATCAGGAACTTCAATGATCTCCACTTTTGCGTAAGGTCCTAGCCGCTTCACATACTCTGCTATTCCTTGTTTTAAATATTTTTCTTTTAACTTTCCAACACTAATAATTTGTATATTCACAGGTTGTCCACCTCTATAAACACGTTATCCACAATTTTTATCCACATATACACAATTTCTATCCACATTCAGTATAGGAACATTAGTTTGATACCATATATATGGCATGTTTTTCGCAATATTCACAGGTTGTGGATAATTGCTCTTCCTCCGTCAATATCCGCATTTCCGGAGCGACTTCATGCTCGTCAACGATGATATCAATGGCCAGTTCGACGTGCTCTTTACAACAAGCAATCACGTCCATCACACTCCTTTGTTAGTTATACACATGTTAATAGTGTAGCACAGAGCTTCAGTAAACATTTAAAATATGCGAAAGAAAAAGGAGAGTGTGGATTACTCTCCTTGGCCTTGTGTTTCTCCTAACGTGATGGTTGTTGTCTGCTTTTCACCTTCTCGGTAGAACTCTACTTCCATCTCGTCGCCGATATCTTTCTTAGAATAAAGATGCTTTCGCAGCTCTGCAGGTGATTCCACTTTTTCACCATCGAGTGAGATGATGACATCAAATTCTTTCAATCCGGCTTTACCTGCTGGTGAAGTCGCCTCCACTTGTGTCACGACGACACCTTGATTTACATCACTCGGAATTTTCAATGTTTGTTGGCGGTGATAATTCGATACTTGAGTGAGAGGAACGATTGCCACTCCCATATATGCACGTTTCACTTGTCCATGTTCCTCAAGATCTGCAATGATCGGTCGAGCGATATCAGATGGTATCGCAAACCCGATCCCTTCTACCGCTTGTTGTGCAATTTTCATCGAGTTGATTCCAATCACTTGACCTTTGATATTGATTAAAGCTCCTCCACTGTTACCAGGGTTGATTGCTGCATCGGTCTGGATGACCTCAGCTTGCCAATCGGGTTGTCCGTCTCCATTCGGATCGACTGGGATTGTACGGTCCGCCGCACTGACAATTCCTTGTGTGACTGTACCTGGAAAATTCCCCAACGGGTTCCCGATAGCAATCGCAGGTTCTCCTGGTTTTAAAGTGCTGGAGCTGCCAAATTCAGCTACATCTTCAACTTTACTTCCATCTACTCTTAACACAGCAAGGTCCATGATTTCATCAGAACCTAGTAATTCAGCATCCAGTTTAGTGCCATCTACTAATGCGATCTCGATTTGACCGGCATTTGCGACTACGTGATGATTGGTCACGACGTAGGCATTTCCGCCTTCTTTTTTATATATGACACCCGATCCAACTCCGGCTTTGTTTTCTTGCTCAAATAGGCTTGATCCTTGGATGTTTTCGACCTCAACGACGGCTCCCTGGGCTTTTTCAACGGCCTCAGTGATGGCTGTGTTCACATCCACGTTAATCGTTTCACCAGGTGTGGTCTCAGTCGTGTCACCGTTTGCTTCCGTATTGCGATCCGGTTTCACATCACCAGAAAACAACCCGAAATCGGTCGCAAATATAACTAAAAGAGCACCCAGCAGTACCCCGGTTAGTCCCATTAAAAAGCTTCTTGATCGATTCCTCGTCGGTTTCTGAGGATTACGATATCCATCATCATAGTAACCCATTCTAACATCAGCCCTTTCACTACTTTTGGTATACCCATTATAAGAAAAAAAAAACCGCCTAGTACCGGAATTTGGGTGATTTTTGACATTTGTCTATCACTTACTATATTTCCGTTACTGACGGTCCTTAAACGGTATTCAATTGCTTAAATCATACAGTGATGAGCTCAGTAGGATGTTCGGCATCCGTATCGTATAGACCGAGCTCTTCACCAATCTGATACCCATGCTTTTCAAGGGTCTGTTGAACAGACATTCTCGCTAAATCTTTCATATTGTTATCTTTACTCAAATGCGCAAGATAGACGCGACGCGTGCGATCTCCGATGATCTCAGCGAGCGCTTCACCCGCATCCTCGTTCGATACGTGCCCTTGATCTCCAAGGATACGTCGTTTAATGTTCCATGGATAACGTCCCATCATCAACATGTCGATATCATGGTTCGATTCAAAAATAAGCATGTCCGAATCCTTCACAGTCCATTTAATCCGGTCGCTCACGTATCCCATATCGGTCGCCAGGGTCAGCTTCTTTCCTTCATGATGAAAGACATAGAACTGAGGGCTCGCAGCATCATGTGATACACCGAACGATTCGACATCCAGATCACCGAAGGTTTTCACACGTTCACAATCAAACTGGAATTTTAAATCGGTCGGTATCGCACCGATCTGACTTTCCATGGCTAGCCATGTCTTTTCATTCGCATAGATCGGTAACTTGAAACGACGAGACAAGATACCGAGCCCTTTGATGTGATCGCTATGCTCGTGGGTCACTAGAATACCGTCCAAGTGTTTAGGGTCACGTTGGATCTTTTTGAACAATCCTTCGATTTTCTTCCCACTTAAACCGACATCGACCAGCAAGCGACTTTGGTCGGTCTCAATATAACAGGCGTTCCCTGTGCTTCCACTTGCCAATACACTAAATCTCAAGTTACTCCACTTCGCTTTCTTCTTCATTCTCCTGATCCAGCTTGATGTCATTGGAATCCGTAACATCAACCATCCATTCATCCGACTCCGTAACAATATACCAGTTCGGTACAAATACTTTGATACTTTCATTATTGATGGATGTAAAATAAAGCAGTTTAATATCCTCCAGAGTTGTTCGAGGCTTAATATCAGGAACTAACAATGCTTCTTCTGCAGTCAAAAACTTTTTCACTTCTTGTTCTTTATTTAACTCCATCTGGGTCAACCGATAACTAGTAATTTGATGTTTTGAAGTTTTAGATTCATTCTGATCTTTACTTTGGGAATCTACGTAGATTTCAATCATTCCAGTAAGATTGTTATCAGCAATATAATTCTCGAAGTAAAATTGAATGCCATCCAGATGCTGTGTGAAAATGTAGATGTTTCGCTCCTCATCGTACTTCCAATATTTATACTGTTCTCCATTTGGAATATAATTTTCTACAAATTGCTCTAGTTGTCCTTTAACTTCACTATCTGGAGTAAATGGATATGGACTATTCAATATTGCACTAATGATTCGCTTATCTTCACCCTCATTTGTAGGGCCTAAATTAATTTCCTGATTCGAATTATGATTAGTGAACTCTTTTATATCTTCATCCGTAAATTCTTTTACTGTCCCTGTAGTGATAAATAACTTCTTCTCAATTTTAGGGAGAGATTTACTATAATCAATAATTTCATTAACTTTTTTTTGCGTCTCTTCATTTAAGATGTCTAGGTCTGGGTTCACTTTATTATAAAATTCTGTACCTAAATATAAATTTAACAGGAGGAACGTAAAGATGAAAATGGTTTTAATGTTTTTCCAATCCATAAGTTATCCTCCTTTATTCGTAGGTGTTTCATTTGTGTCAATATCAAGTTCCACCCAGGAAGATCCGCTTTTATAGAACCATGTTGGAACAATGTCATACCTATCAACATCTTGTTCCTTATTGGCTTTGTAACCAATCGTTACATCAGTAACTTTTAGATTACTATAAGTTTCCTCTAGCCTTTTTAAAGCATTAAGAACTGCCTCATCATCCTGAATCTTCGTTTCCCCGACTGGTACATGTTTATAGTCTTCTTCAGGAAAATCTAGATAGCGATTATATTTGGTCACCTGATTATACGTATACTCTAGATCCATACTACCGATAGATCTGCTCCCTGGTAATCCTTCCATAACCGGGAAACCATGCATTAACAATCGATATGTCAAATCTTTTTGTTTATTGTTGGTTGTTGGGTCTTCTTCTGCATCATAATAATGTTCTAAATAGAAGTCATAAGTCCACCCTGCATGACTATTAATAAAATCAAGGCTCTGAATAATTGCATTCTGCCTAATAACCTCTTCTTGACTATATTGATTATTGATGTACGTGAATTCCTCACGATTTTTAAAGTACTTGATTTGACTCCGTTGTCTTAAAAAGAGAGTCGTCTCTGTTTCATTAGAGGTTTTAGAAACCACATCTGGCGGAAGTAGTGCTTTTACGAATAACTCTATATCTATTGTGTTCGCAGGAACCTTGTAATTATCAAGTGTCATGTTCTCCTTCGGCCAGTAATAATCTTTCCGCTGAAAACTACGCTGTACCACTTCTGTTTTCTCAATATCTTCATCTTCTTCTAATTCTACAACTGTATTATCAATATCATCAGGATTGCTTAATTGATACTCAATAACTTGATTTGAGTTTACTATTTGGTCTGTTTCAGAATTTGATTTTCTGTCTCCAATAATAAATTGTAGCTTCCAACCATTGTTTTCCTTGAAACAAATTATTTTTTCTACAGCTTTGTCCCCATTCAATTTAGCTCTTGCGCTCTCACCACTAAAGTTAAATGTCTCTTTCAGTACTTCCACTGGGATTGGAGTTGGATAAGAGATAGTAATTCCATATTCAGGATTTTCAATTTTCTTGTTTTTGATATCTCCAGAGGTTAAAAGATTTGATTGGATTGAATTGTATAACTTTTCTTGACCATATCCATAAAACCAATAATGTTTACCATTCTCATGAAGGATGATTTGCTTAGGTTGGATGATGTCACTTAACTTCTTCTTTTCCCCTTCCTCAATAGCCGACTTGAATGGTTCTTGTTCTTCAAGCACATTGTTTTGGGGTGTATACGTCCAAAGATTCCATGTCAAAAAAATGCTGAGAAGGATCAACAGAGTAAGAAGGACGGATTTAATTCTTTCAATATTATCCCATAAAGATGAGTAGAACTTATGCATACTCTCTAGTAAATTTTTTACTGACATCATGCACTTGCCTCCCTAGTTTGATGAGTGGGGAGCTTCACATGTATAGTTGTACCTTTACCATACTCACTTTCAGCCCAAATCTGACCATTATGCGCAATGACGACTTCTTTTGCAATAGCTAGACCAAGTCCAGTACCGCCAATTTCCCTAGACCTTGCTTTATCCACTCTATAGAATCGATCAAAAATTTTAGATAGATTCTGCTTCGGGATACCTACTCCCTCATCCTTTATACTGATGTGGACACTTTTCCCATCTTTGTTCAGATGGAAAGTCACTTTACCTCCATCAGGTGAATATTTCAAAGCATTAGAGATGATATTATCGAGCACCTGAGTAATCTTGTCACGATCGATTCTTACAGGTAAAGGTTTATCTGATATATGTTTTTCAAAAGTAATCTGATCACTTTTCGACATCTCAAAACGATCAATTACCTGCAGCATTAACTCACGTAGGTTGACCTTTTGGAAATTAGGTCGGAAATCTTTGTTGTCCATCTTGGAAAGTTGAAGCAGATCCGTTACCAATCGAATCATACGCTCTGTTTCCTGCTGGGTTACACTCAAAAACTTAGGTGCCAAGTTCTCATCCTGCATCGCACCTTCTTCTAATGCTTCTAAATAACTTCTCATCGTCGTCAATGGCGTACGGAGTTCATGGGAAACGTTCGAAACGAACTCTCGACGTTCTCTCTCAATCTGCTCTTGCTCTGTTACATCATGTAATACGGTAATGATTCCATTGACGGGTCCATCATCCTTTTGAATGACAGAGAAACTTGCCCGTAGGATGAATGGCACTTCATGAGAACTATAATCCAATATTAAGGAATTTGAAGATTCCTCTAATTTATCAATTGAAAAGTCTTTCTCTATCCCCAACACTTCAGGTAAATATCTACCCATCGCTTCATGTCTGGACATGGACAACATTTCTTCAGAGCGATCATTCATGAGAATAATAAATCCATCACGGTCAGTTGCAATAACACCATCTGTCATGTAAGAAAGGACAGAACGTAATTTTGTCCTTTCGCTCTCTGTGATTTCATTCGCTTCTTGAAGTTTTTTAGTCAAATCGTTGAATGAAGCCGCAAGTTGTCCGATTTCGTCTTTGTCATACACTTTAACTTTACGTGTAAAATCTCCTCTTGCCATTACTTGAGCTTGTTTTTGCATATCCGCTAGAGGTCGTGTAATCGTACTCGCGAGGACAATTCCTAATAATGCGGTAATTGCCAGGGCAATAATTGTCGCATTTGCGAGAATTTCGTTGAGTGTTCGCGACAAACCATAAATATCTTCAATAGAGGCTTCGAGATATAGAGCTCCTAATAATTGCCCATTTTGAGCAGAGCGAACAGGTTTAGATACAACATATGTGCGTACAAGCTGATCTCCATCTTCTATTTGAAAGATATCATTTGTACTGTGACCTAAAAGTGCTTGGGAGATTAAATTTTGAGTTGATTTTTTTCCGACTAAATCTTCATCATCCGCGGCTATAATCTGTTGGTCTAGATTGACCACCATCATCTTATCAATATCAGAAAATGTGAATGAAAAATCCTGTAACAAAGAAGATAATCTTTCTTGAGGAGCTTCTTTATCTGATTGTGTCAGGATATTTTCGAGTTCTTCCTCTACGTTAACTTCAATCATGTCTGCATTTTCGTCGATGTTCTTTGTGAAGTTTTCTCGTAATTTCTGTTCTTGTCGATCCATAAAAAGAACGCCAATGACTTGCATGGCGATCAGGATGAGAAGAATATATACCACAACAAACTTAAAATGTATAGATTTAAAGAAGCCAACCTTTTTCATGTAAACTACTCCTGGTCTGGATTTCTAAGGTAATACCCTACTCCGCGACGTGTAATGATCCACATTGGATGACTCGGGTTATCCTCCACTTTTTCTCTTAAACGACGAACCGTTACGTCAACTGTACGTACGTCTCCAAAGTAATCGTAACCCCAAACAGTCTGTAATAGGTGCTCACGAGTCATGACTTGTCCTGTATGCTTCGCCATATAGTGAAGCAGCTCAAATTCACGGTGGGTCAGTTCAATCGTGTCACCGCGTTTTGTCACTAAGTACGCTTCCGGGTGAATGGTAAGTGCACCGATTTTGATTTCGCTTGTTGAATCGATACCTTCCTTGTCCCCTTCTTGCTGGTGACGTCTCATATTGGCTTTCACACGCGCAATCAGTTCACGTGTACTGAAAGGCTTGGTCACATAATCATCTGCACCAAGCTCCAATCCTAGGACTTTGTCGATCTCGGAATCTTTAGCCGTCAACATGATGATCGGCATGTCAAATTTCTTGCGGATCTCACGGCAAACTTCCATACCGTCCTTTTGAGGAAGCATGATATCCAATAAGATCATATCCGGCATTTCTTCTTCTACTTTTTCTAAAGCTGTTGCACCATCATACGCACAAACGACATTGAATCCTTCTTTTTCTAGGTTGAACTGCAGAATATCTGCAATCGGTTTTTCATCGTCTACTACTAAGATTTTTTTATCCATGTTGATGGTCTCCTTTTCAGAAAAGTTAAAACCAATTCAAGTACATATATAACATTATAATTATTTTTCATAGTTTTCACTTATTTTACCACACTAACCCGATATGAGGAAATTTGCTCGTTTCTTGTAAAATTTATAGAAAAACCTCCGGTAGGTATGACCTACCAGAGGCAATAGCGTTATTGGCTAATATATTGCAACGGATTCAGTAGCGCTCCGTTTTTATAAAGTTCAAAGTGTAGATGAACTCCTGTGGAGTGTCCTGTGGATCCCATTACTCCAATCTTTTGCCCTTTCTTGACAGTTTGTCCGACTTTCACATCCATTGATGCGAGGTGGGCATATACAGACTTGAATCCGTTATTGTGATTGATGATGATTCGATTTCCGTAACCACCACTGTTGAAACTAGCAGAAACGACTGTACCATTATCAACTGATAGAATGGAGCGATTGCTTGGTCTTGCAATGTCGATTCCTTTATGTGCTCTGCCCCAACGTTGACCTTTTTTACTGGAGATATAACCTCCTACTGTCGGCCAATGGAAAGAACCAGTTCCGCGGGAAGGAATAATTTTCGTTCCCTTAAGCTCAATTTCGGTTACAGGTTCTGAGAGAATCTCTTCAGAAAGCACTTCTTCTTTAGATACTTTTCCGTTGATTTTGGTGACGGCATATTGGACTTTTTTCTTTCCGTCCTTACCATCTTGTGTAATCTTGCTTTCACCTTTAGGCATGGAGTCATCTTCTTTAACTTCAGACTCATGAGCAATTGTTTCTTCTTTTGTAACGTGTTCTTTAACAATGACTCGTGCGTAAGGCTCATATGCCATTACATTAATTTTTTGTCCGATCTTGAGCTTGTCTTCCTTTTTAAGACCAGGATTCAAATCATAGATTTTTTCATAGCTCAGGTCGTATTCCTTCACAATCGATTCAATTGTGTCATTCTTCTCTACTTCGTGTACTTTCTTTTCGTGTGTCCCTTTTTCAAATAGAGAAAGAGCTTTTTCTTGGTCTGTCACTTCATCAATTGAAACACTGGAAGGCGTGATTTGAACAGATGTATCAAAATCGACGCTCGTGATTTTGTCTTGTTTTTCTTCTTCAGTATCCTTGCTTGTGTTGTCTAAAGAAACTGTTTCAATGCCTTCTGTACCGTTCTTCTTAGCAGTTGCTTCTTTTTCCAATCGGTCAAGCGTATCAGCATCAGCATGCTTCAATTTCAACTCACGTAAAAACTTTTCCGCTTCTTCAGGCGTTTTGAAATAACCTAGTGTTTTCCCACCAAAGGTTACTTTTGCACCCATGATGCCAACAGTTAAACGTTCATTCAATTTCTTCTTTACAGCTTCGTGATCTATATCTGGATTGAAGATTCTTTCAGGGACGTACTGGATGTCTTCGTTTACAGTCAATTGTATATCCTTGAAACGATCTTCATTCTTACTGATGATTTTTTTCTTTGTGTCCTCTACGACACTTTTTTCGTTCACTATGCCAATTTCTTCTCCATCAACATACACGTGGAATACAGTCTTGATCAGTTCGAAGCGATCATCTGACGCATATGTGTTGGAACTGAAACCGAACATTCCCAATGCCATAACAAGTAAACTTAGAAATGTGATTTTATACTTTTTTGAATTACAGATCCCCATACCCAAAACCTTACTTCTCCTCCTACTATGTAGTCTCTATATAGCTAGTCTCTTTATCTCATGACTTTTTATCTAGTTTAGATTCCGTTTTCAACATTATCATAGGATGTATTTCTTCGACAATATATTACATCTTTTTGTAATGTAACTGTAGTATTGCTGTAAAATGATTTCCAGTTAACTCTCTTTTCAGGAATTTAGTGGAAAAAGACAATAAAAAAAGCATGATTTCTCATGCTGAATGTTTAAAATGGTGGCTCGAGACGGAATCGAACCGCCGACACGAGGATTTTCAGTCCTCTGCTCTACCGACTGAGCTATCGAGCCATATGAAGTTAAAATTTTTAAGTTATTAATGGCGGACCCGACCGGATTCGAACCGGCGATCTCCTGCGTGACAGGCAGGCATGTTAACCCCTACACCACGGGTCCATGAAAAAACTGTTTTAAAAGAAAAAATGGTGAGCCATGAAGGACTCCGACGCGTCAGCTAGTCCTGCTGTATAAGCACGCGTTATGAAACTTCTGCAGGGGAACCGTAGGTGAGAGTCCCTTGCGTTGAAAAAATGGTGAGCCATGAAGGACTCGAACCTTCGACCCTCTGATTAAAAGTCAGATGCTCTACCGACTGAGCTAATGGCTCTCGAAGTTTACTCAAACTGTGACCTTTCCTCTGCCAGTATTCCTACCGTAGAGTGCTGCGTCAGGACAATTCACAGCCAAAACATAGATGTGTCGTTCATAGCTAATGGCTCTCGTTTTGACCGACAAAATAAATAGTACCATGGAATCTATGAAAATACAACGAGAAATCGACAAGTTTTAATTGTCTTTCAATTTAGTTCAAAGGTGATTTTAGACCTACACCGATCCAGAGGAAAGAGTCATCCATCTATGCGGGGTCTAAAGAACTGTATAAAAAGTGACCTTGCTGTTTTTCGCAAGGTCACTACTTTCTTTTACAATTAAGAGAATACGCCTCTCACGCGGTTTGTTTGTTTACGATCCGGTCCTACAGAGAAGATGGAGAGTGGAATACCTGTAAGCTGTGAAATACGCTCCACATAGTGGCGGGCATTTTCAGGCAACTCGTCCAATGAGCGTACACCCGTGATATCTTCTTTCCAGCCTGGCATTTCTTCGTAAACAGGCTCACATTGAGCAAGAACTTTTAAGCTCGCTGGGAACTCTTCAATGATTTCACCTTTATATTTGTATGCCGTACAAATTTTCAACGTTTCAATACCTGTCAATACATCAATCGAGTTCAAAGATAAGTCTGTAATCCCGCTGACACGCTGTGCATGGCGAACTACGACACTATCAAACCAACCGACACGGCGTGGACGGCCTGTAGTGGTACCATATTCATTTCCAACTTCACGGATTTGATTGCCGACTTCATCATGAAGCTCAGTCGGGAATGGACCGTCACCTACACGTGTCGTATATGCCTTGGATACACCTACGACATGATGGATTTTGGATGGGCCGACACCGGATCCGATTGTTACGCCACCCGCTATCGGGTTGGAAGAAGTTACGAATGGATACGTTCCCTGGTCAATATCGAGCATAACACCTTGTGCACCTTCAAAGAGCACACGACGTCCATTATCAAGCGCATCGTTCAATGTAACAGAAGTATCCGTTACATATTTTGCGATTTGCTGACCGTACTCATAATACTCTTCTAAGATGTCTTCCAGCTTCATGCCTTCGACTTCGTAGACTTTCTCAAATAGACGGTTCTTTTCATTCAAGTTTCGCTCTAGTTTTTCCGCGAATTCTTCTTTATCGAGAAGGTCAGCGATACGGATGCCAGTACGCGCTGCTTTATCCATGTATGCTGGACCGATTCCTTTTTTCGTCGTACCGATTTTGTTTGCGCCTTTACTTTCTTCTTCTAAAATATCCAGCTTCAAATGATAAGGTAGGATGACATGCGCGCGGTTGCTGATGCGCAGATTTTCCGTACTTACACCTTTATCATGAAGATAAGCAAGCTCTTCAACGAGCGCTTTCGGATCGATGACCATACCGTTTCCGATGACACAAATCTTGTCATCAAAGAAAATACCGGATGGGATCAAATGTAATTTATATTTCTTGTCATTAAACACAATTGTATGTCCAGCGTTATTTCCACCTTGATAACGAGCAATCACTTCCGCTTCTTGTGAAAGATAATCTGTGATTTTTCCTTTTCCTTCGTCTCCCCACTGGGTACCAACAACGACTACAGAACTCATAATGTGCACCTCCAAGGTATTAGAACAGTTCGTTTATTGCTTTAAAAACCATGCTAAGTGTACCAACTCACACGTCTGATGTCAATCAAATCCGAACATTAAATGATTATTTATTTTATACGTTCGTTATCTGAATGATTATCGGTTTCATTTGTAAAAAATCAGATCGTGGAACAGATAGGAAGGGATAAATCCATTTTGGGAATTTATAATCCAAATTTAGAATTTACAATCCAATTTCAGAAATTATAATCCAGATTCCGGATTTATAATCCAAATCAGGAAATTATAATCCGCATTATTAATTTATAAACCAAAAGGAGAAATCCATGGGATTTCAACACCGCTTCTCATCAACATACAAAAAAGCCAGAATGGATCACTCCATCCTGGCTTCATCTATGCCCCTGGCGGCATTCCACTTTCATCATGACGCCGTTCGAGGTTAACGAATTTATTGTATTCTTTTACAAAGGCGAGCTCTACAGTTCCGACTGGACCGTTACGTTGCTTCGCGATAATGATTTCAATGATGTTCTTGCTTTCACTTTCCTTATCGTAGTAGTCGTCACGATATAAGAAGGCGACGATATCGGCATCCTGCTCGATACTTCCGGATTCACGGATATCGGACATCATCGGACGCTTATCCTGACGGGACTCAACCCCACGGGAGAGCTGAGACAGGGAGATGACTGGAACTTCAAGTTCACGTGCCAACCCTTTCAATGAACGGGAAATTTCAGAGACTTCCTGCTGACGGTTCTCTCCGGATTTTCCACCATTCCCACGAATCAACTGCATATAGTCGATCAAAATCATGCCGAGGCCTTTTTCCTGTTTCAGACGACGGCACTTCGCACGGATATCACTGACTCGGACACCTGGCGTGTCATCAATATAGATACCAGCATTGGATAGACTTCCCATCGCCATCGTCAGCTTCTGCCAGTCTTCACTTTGCAGGTCACCAGTACGTAGACGTTGAGCATCGATGTTTCCTTCTGCACACAGCATACGCATGACGAGCTGTTCCGCCCCCATCTCCAAACTGAAGATCGCGACGTTTTCATCGGTCTTCGTTGCCACGTTTTGTGCGATGTTCAACGCGAATGCGGTCTTACCTACCGAAGGACGCGCAGCGACGATGATCAGGTCGTTCCGTTGGAACCCTGCGGTCATACGATCAAGCTCTACGAAACCAGTCGGAATCCCTGTGATGTCCCCTTTTTTATTCTGAAGCTGTTCAATGTTATCGTATGCGTCCACTAGGACATCTTTAATCGATACGAAAGCACCTGTGTTCTTCCGCTGTGCCACTTCCAGTATGTTTTTCTCCGCTTCGTTCAAAATCTCTTCGACTTCGTCCTCGCGGGAATAACCGTTGGCGGCAATATCGGTTGCCGTACGGATCAAACGTCTTAATAACGATTTTTCCTCGACGATATGGCCGTAATATTCAATATTTGCGGCAGTCGGGACCGAGTTCGCCAGGTCACTCAGGTACGATACGCCGCCAATTTCCTCTAGAAGCTTCCGATCCTGCAGCTCTGACGTAACGGTAACCAGGTCAATCGGCTCGCCTTTTTCCGAAAGGTCGACCATGACCGAAAAGATCCGCTGATGGGCAGCGCGGTAGAAATCTTCTGGCATCAACAGCTCAGTCGCTGTCGTCAATGCTTCGGGCTCGAGAAAGACAGCCCCGAGGACTGCCTGCTCTGCTTCTATATTGTGAGGAGGGATACGATCCGAAAATAGATCACTCATTGCTTTTCCTCCTTATTACTTCTGTTCTGAGACATGTACTTTTAGCGTAGCCGTCACTTCAGGGTGAAGTTTGACGGGAACATTCGTGTAACCAAGCGAACGGATTGGCTCTGAAAGTTCAATTTTCCGTTTATCGACTTTGTATTTTTTCTTCTTCAATTCATCCGCAATCTGCTTGCTTGTAACGGAACCGAATAAACGACCGCCTTCTCCGGCTTTGGTAGAAAGTTCAACCGTGAGCTTCTCAAGCTCGTCTTTCAACGCAACAGCTTCAAGACGTTCATCTTCGGCTTTCTTTTCTTCACTTTCTTTCTTTTTCTCTAATGACTTCAGATTGCCTTTATTCGCTTCTGCCGCCAGGTTGTTCGGGAACAAGTAGTTTCGAGCGTATCCTTCGGAAACGTTCTTCACTTCACCTTGTTTTCCTTTTCCTTTTACATCCTTTAAGAAAATGACTTTCATTCCTCGTCTCCCCCTTCAAAATATTCATCTAATATCTCTTTTAAGCGTAGTTCCGCTTCTTCTATCGTAACGTCTTCCAATTGAGCGGCTGCATTTGTCAAATGCCCTCCACCGTTCAATTTCTCCATGATCATTTGAACGTTCACGTCCCCTAATGAACGGGCACTAATACTTATTTTATCATCAATTCGCTTGGAAATGACAAACGATGCAAGAACGCCGGACATAGAGAGAAGTGTGTCCGCTGCTTGCGCGATCAACACTTGGCCATATTCCTCGTCCTCTTCCCCTAGGGCGATAGCAATTCCGCCTTTATAGATTGCAGCATTTTCAATCAATCTGGAACGCTTCACGTATCGATCAAGGTCCTCTTTCAGGAATTTCTGGACTAGTATCGTATCCGCTCCATGTGACCTCAAGTAAGAAGCGGCGTCAAATGTTCTTGAACCGGTTCGTAGCGTAAAGCTCTTCGTATCTACAATGATACCGGCAAGTAAAGCGGTAGCTTCCAGGATATCCATCTTACGAAGCTTTGGTTGATACTCCAATAGCTCAGTCACGAGCTCGGCTGTCGATGACGCATAAGGTTCCATATAGACAAGGACTGGATCATCAATGAAATCTTCACCACGGCGGTGATGATCGATGACGATCACTTTTTCCAGCTTATTCAGCAGCTTCTCTTCAATCACAAGAGATGGTTTGTGGGTATCTACGACAACGAGCAATGTATTCGGTGTCGCACGTTCCAACGCTTCTTCAGGCGTAATGAAATGCTCCCACAACTCTTCTTTCTCCCGGACTTCTTCCAACAGTCTCTGGATACCGATATCGATATCGTTCGGATCCAGCACAATACTTCCGGGCTTTTCGTTGATACTTGCGACCTTCAGAATTCCGATGCTTGCGCCAATCGCGTCCATATCTGGGTTCTTATGCCCCATGACAATGACTTGATCGCTATCCGACACCAGTTCCGTCAATGCATGAGAAATAACCCGTGCACGGACCCGTGTTCGTTTTTCCATCGGATTCGTCTTACCGCCATAAAAACGGACTTTGCCATTCGTCTGTTTGATCGCGACTTGGTCTCCGCCTCGGCCGAGGGCAAGATCCAAGCTGGATTGAGCAAGCTGACCAAGATCCGGTAAGTTTGCAGAGCCGCTTCCTAAACCGATACTCAATGTTAATGGAATGTTCTGCTTCGACGTCAATTCACGCACTTCATCCAACACCGCGAATTTCGTCTTCTCCAATTCCGACAAAATTCGCTGATTCAGGACCGCTACAAAACGTTCAGAAGATGTCCTCTTCAGGAAAATGCCATAATCGTTCGCCCATTGGTTCAGGATGGAAGTGACCTTGCTGTTGATGTTGCTTCGGACTTGATCGTTCATCCCTTGTGTCACTTCATCATAGTTATCTAAGAAGATAAGCCCCATGACCGTTTGTTCTTCATCATACAGGCGTTCTACTTCGACTTGTTCGGTTACATCTGAAAAATATAACAGACGTTCTTCCCTTTTTAAATAGACTCGGTACTTCCTTTTATTGACTTTGATGATATCTTCTTTCTCTTCTCCTTTGATGAAAGGGATCAGTTCTTCAGAAATCAGGTTCAAGGAGTTGCCGATGAACGATTCTTGTTCGATGATCGTCGTCAAATACGGGTTCGTCCACTCGATCTTGTATTGTTCATCATAGAGGATGATTCCGATCGGCATTTCCATCAACGCTTCTTCCCCGACTTTCTTAACACGATGGGAAAGCGTCGATATGTAATCCTCGATCTTTGTCCTGAATTCCAATTCTTTCATTAACGCAAAATAAATCGTCGCTCCTAACAGGAAAAAGGCAACGATTCCGAATATCCAATTATAGTAGGTTATGACACCAATAAATATAGCCAAAATGACAAGCAGCAATACGATATGCAGCTCCTGCCACCTTTTCTCAAAAAACTTTGGCATGAAGGTCAGCTCCCATGCTTCAGGCTTTAATCCGATTCCTTAAATCAAATCCTAAGTCAATTATACCTAAGATTCGAATGACATAAAATCCTACTGGAATGATAAATAGTGAGATTGTTATGAGTACAGGAATCGTTTTTCCTTTGTTCTTTTTCCAAAAGTAAAAATAAATGAATGCTAAACCTTGAATCACCAGGACGATTTCAAGGACAAGATAAAGATTCATCGTAATGATATAGAGTGCCGATCCCTCCTCTGGATTGGTGAGAAACAGGAGAATGACGGCTAGATAATACCAGATGATGCTCTTCGGGAAAGACCAATAACGGAATGGCTTCCAGTCTGGTATTTCGATTTTGAACCTTTTCAGAAACAAGTTGGAAACAACCACTGTAAGGAATGCGAAGAATACGGATAAAATCACAATCAAAGCCGGTAAAATGTATGGAACGATGGATAAGAGCTCACGTAGCTGCCCTACCGTCTGTTCAACATCTCCACCCAACATGCCACCGACCTCTTCTGTCAATCGGATGGACTCTTCAAGAGATTCCTTGAGTTGAGTTGCTAGATTGATATCCAATAGAATGATGCTCATCACATAAATCAATACGAAGTTCACGAGATAAGTGAGCGTCGCACCTAACAGTACCGCAAACATTCCACTCTTCTTACGATATAAATGGCCTAGAACGATTCCAACTGAGCCAAATAAAATCGGTACGTTGATGGCTGCCAGACTACCAACAATCACGGACAAGACAAGGGTCGTTGCAAAGAACAATAAGCTCTTCTTGAAACCGTGTCTTACTGTATATAGGATGAAAGGCAAGGATAATAGAAACAACGTAACTATTGATAAAACCGGTATATATAGAGTTATTAAAAATAATACTGCATAAACAGATGCCAGTATAGCACCTTCTGTCAGCGCTCGCGTTCGATTCACAGTGTCACCTCATCTGTCTTCCGTTTCGAAACACCTTTTTCATTGTATGGGTTCTTGTAGTCTCATTCAATGTTTACCTTACCCCTCAGTCATAAAAAGTGTTTCTTCTTCATGTTAGCCGAGATAACGAGGATTTAACCTTTCTTCGGTAACGGTACCTTCTTTTACACGCATATGATAAGCATACGCTTCTTGTCGGGATGAGACAATCCCCATTAGTTCACCATCTACATAATGGAGAGCGACACCATCATCCGCTGCAATACCTTCCTTCACCTTTCCTTCCGATAAAAGGCGATGATACGAAGGTCTCCGGGTCTCTTCTCCGTCAAAGTGGGGACAGTTGCTTCCTTTCAAAAACCCGAGGCAAGTGATCGGAGAGATTTTTCCAGGATAAGAATCGGTCAGACCTTGCTCAAACCAACAGATCGAACCTGCACTTAAGCCAGCCAAAATCCGTCCGCTTTTCCAGGCACGGTACAGAATCGTATCGAGTCCCCATTCTTTCCATAATGCGAGGAGATTCTTCGTATTGCCTCCACCAACGTACACAATGTCTTGGCTCATCACAAACGCTTCTATGGATTGGGGAGGTTTGTAGAGGGATAGATAGCTTGGTTCGCACTCCAGTGTGTTGAAGGCTGTCATGAAGCGCTCAATATATCCCTCTGCATCCCCGCTCGCTGTTGGGATGAAACATATCTTCGGTTTTTTCTGATTAGCTTGTTCAAGTATGTATTGATCCAATAGGAGGTTATCGGGTTCCATCGAAAAACCGCCACCGCCCATCGCGATGATGTGTGATTTCATCAGCATGTCCTCCTGGTCAAAAAACGTTATAAGAGGATACTTTCCATGGATCTGATGAATTTCCTTCAAAAAATAAAAAAGAGCTTATTGAAGCTCCTATCATTCGTTCAATGTTCATTTATATTTATGAGCCAGCTAATGGATACGTTGTCATGCGTGCCGATTTATTTTACATCGTGTGTCAAGCGATGGAGGACATCTCTACACTGGAAATCGAGATGAGGGTTTTAACAATAAAGGAGAATGGGGTGGCATCGCACTTCAAGTGTCGATTAGCTAGCTACAATACATACTATGCTTGGTGGACAAGTCTGTTTGGACAAGTGTTGACGTCTCCTGCACATTTTTTAAAAGAAAAGCTGAAGCGGCTCGAGTAACTCCGATGGCTACTGGAAGTCCACTGAGGAGGCTGTGGCCGCCGCAAGGGGACTGAAGTAGTCCAAGGAGTTAGCCGCTGAAGCTAGACACCACACCCTGATTCAAACCTTTTTTTATGTAATCAAAAACAGCAGGGAACAAATCCCTGCTGTCATTCATACTACTCAGCTGAGTATGGAAGCAATGCCATTTGACGGGCACGCTTGATTGCTCTTGTCAATTGTCGTTGATACTTCGCAGAAGTTCCGGTTACACGACGTGGAAGAATCTTTCCACGCTCAGAAACGAAACGCTTTAGAAGATCAATGTCTTTATAGTCGATGTAGGTAATTTGGTTTACTGTGAAGAAACAAACCTTTTTACGCTTTCTGCCTCTAGGTCGAGCCATTATTACCCCTCCTTCTCATTTTTTGTAGAATATATCGTCAGTCGATGTCCTTAGAACGGCAGGTCGTCATCAGAGATGTCGATTGGCTTACCGTCGTTTGCGAAAGGATCATCATTAAAGTCGTTATTACGGTTCTGATTGCCACCGCCGAAATTCTTATTACCAGAATTTCCGTAGCCGCCTTGACCACCTTGTCCTGAACCTGAACCAGCGAATGGATTGTTGTTGTCATTGTTTCCATATCCACCGCCACCCTGGCTGGACCCTTTAGGCTCAAGGAATTGGACACTTTCTGCCATCACTTCGGTTACGTATACTCGGCGACCTTCGTTGTTATCATAAGATCGAGTCTGCAAACGGCCGTCTACACCTGCAAGACTTCCTTTTTTCAAGAAATTCGCTGCGTTTTCAGCTTGTCTGCGCCACACTACGACGTTGATGAAGTCCGCTTCACGGTCACCTTGTTGGTTCGTGAATGGACGGTTCACAGCTAGTGTGAAATTCGCTACGGCAACTCCGTTCGGAGTATATCGTAGCTCTGGATCTTTCGTTAGTCGGCCGACAAGAATAATGCGGTTGATCACCAGAACCACTCCTTAAATTACTGCTGTTCGTTAACGATAGTCATAAAACGAAGAACACTGTCGTCGATCTTCATTAGACGGTCAAATTCGTTGATAGCTTCAGTTTCTGCATTTACATACATAACTTTGTAGTAGCCATCACGGAAATCATTGATTTCGTAAGCAAGACGACGCTTACCCATGTCATCAACTTTTTCAATTTCTGCACCGTTCTCTTTAAGGATGCTTTCAGCTTTTTCAGCAGTAGCTTTTTGAGCTTCCTCTTCTAGATTCGGGCGCAGAATGTACATGATTTCATATCTACGCATTCCGGTCACCTCCTTTTGGTCTTAGCGGCTTTTACTGTTTCGTAAAAGCAAGGAGAGTCAATTATTTAGACAATAATAACTCACACCGAACCATTATAGCAAAAAGCCCATGCATAGACAAGGGTCTCAGCACAAACAAAGATAAACGATTTGTTAATTGTAACAAACAAGAAACGACCACCGAAATCGATGGTCGTTAATTATTGTTGTTTTATACGTTGAAACGGAAGTGGATGACGTCTCCGTCTACGACGACGTATTCCTTTCCTTCCAGTCTTACTTTTCCATTTTCACGAGCGATGCCCATTGAGCCTGCATCAACAAGATCATCATAAGAAACAACTTCTGCACGGATGAATCCACGTTCGAAATCTGTGTGGATGATTCCCGCTGCTTGAGGTGCTTTCGTCCCCTGGCGGAATGTCCAAGCACGCACTTCTTGCTCCCCAGCTGTAAAGTACGTTGCCAGACCTAAGAGATTGTATGCTGCACGAATCAATTGATCGAGTCCGCTTTCTTCGATTCCAAGCTCTTCAAGGAACGCCTGCTTCTCTTCACCCTCAAGTTCAGCAATTTCCGATTCTACTTTTGCACTGATGACGATGACTTCTGCATTTTCGTTCGCAGCATAGTCACGAACACGCTCAACAAGTTCGTTTCCGCCTTCGAGCAGATCTTCTTCTGCTACGTTCGCTACATAAAGAACAGGCTTCATCGTTAACAAGTGAAGTCCATGAACGACTTTCTTTTCCTCTTTTGACAGTTCCACGCTACGTGCTGGCTGCTCTGCTTCAAAAGCTGCCTTCAGCTTTGAAAGGATTTCGAATTCATAGGATGCTTCTTTATCTTTTTGACGTGCCAATTTTTCAACACGTGCAATTCGTTTTTCAATCGTATCCATATCAGCGAAGATCAATTCTAGATTGATTGTCTCGATATCATCAATTGGATCGACTTTCCCTGAAACGTGTGTGATGTTCTCATCATCAAAACAACGGACCACATGAGAAATCGCATCGACCTGGCGGATATGTGAAAGGAACTGGTTTCCGAGACCTTCTCCTTTACTTGCGCCTTTTACAATACCAGCGATGTCAGTGAATTCAAAGTGAGTCGGGACAGTTTTCTTAGGATTGACCAGCTCTGTCAGCTTCTGTAGTCGAGAATCTGGCACATCTACAATCCCAACGTTGGGGTCGATTGTACAGAACGGATAGTTTGCACTTTCTGCTCCTGCTTGTGTAATTGCATTGAATAGTGTGGATTTACCTACGTTCGGCAACCCCACGATTCCAGTTGTTAACGCCATCTATATACACTCCTTTTAGGTTTGAACACGAGTTCTACATCTTTTCCAATTATAGAGAGAAGTGTTGAAAAAAACAAGCAACGAAACGCTATTCCATCACCCTTCCCCTGTTACATTTGTTTCACGTGGAACACATTCCAGTCGCATTAAAAAAAGTAAGTCGATCGACGACTTACTCTTTTTCAGTCAAAACTCTCTTCATCTTTCTCACGAACTCTTTTCTTGGAAGCAAGACACTATGTTCGCATCCCATGCATTTAATCCGGATATCCGCACCCAAACGGATGACTTTCCAACGATTTTCACCGCACGGATGAGGTTTCTTCATTTCGACTACGTCGTTCAGCTCGAATTCTTTTGTCTGGCTCATAGCGTCCTTTCCCTCCATTCATCTCGAATTGATAACTTTATCTTACAAAAGGTTTACCATTCTCCGCAATACATCTTTCGTTATAGTTCACTCGAAATTCATCTAATTTTTACCTTACAAGTGTTCTCTGTACCCCTTTTTGTTCATGAAAGGGTACAAAAGGATGGCAGCAAGAATGTAAAGGTTAAGGATGCCGTAAATCGGGTATAAAATCGCTATAAGCGTAGAAAATCCAAAGCTTGTCATCGGCATCATGATCAATAATAAAATAGCGCTCATTAACCAGAGTGGTAGGTTAATCGTCTTTCGGAATCTCGATATTATGCCGAAAACACCTGATGCCGCTGTCGTATAGATGGCGATCCATAATAGGACCGACATGATTAGCACCCAGAAGTAAGGATAATGCTTCAAGATTGCGAACAGCGGTATTTCATATAAGACGATCTCATTTGCGATAGACAACAACGATTGATTGTACAATAACGAGATACCTCCAAGTATGACGCCACTTCCGATACTTGCAATGAGAATTTCCCCTTTTCTCTGAATCTGGTTCCCAACAGCTGATAATACAGCAACAAGCGGTAGAATATTCAGTGCCGTAAAAGTGAATGCGGATGGCCAATTGGCATGATGACGGAAATCAAAGGGAAGTTCGTCCATATGATGTTTCGTGAATACAAATAATACGAACACAAGTAAGATGACGAGGATCGGAATGACGAATGCATTCATGGAGATCATACCTTCAACATCCCAGAAAAAGAGTAGAACGAGCAACGCCATAATGAATAAGACACCGAACCAATATGGGATGCGGAACGTGTGTAATGTCGCCCCACCCCCAGCTAACATGACGACCGTTGTAGAGAATAAATACAATATGATCAATAGATCGAACACTGTGGTAAGTCGTGAACCGATGAGCTTTTCCAAAATCGGTCGATAGTGAATGGTTTTTTCTTTGAAACTCATCGACATGATGATATAACAGCAAAAACTGAACAATAGGGAAAATAGAATGATAGCAAGTACACTTTCTTGACCAAAAAATTGCCACAGCTCCCGGCCTGAGGCATAACCTGCTCCAATGACAGTACCCAATATCAGAAACATCCATTGAAATCCTGCTCTCACCAACTCGTTATCCTCCCTAACGTTTAGTATTTATCGGATTTATGTATAACGTCCAAATTTTATCCGTATACTGATACTACTATTACAAAGGAGAGGGTCCTATGAATCTAAAACGGAGAATACTTCCAAAAAAACCGTTTCAATATAAAGTTCATCATGAAGATGCGGATGCGATTCAAGAAATTACCCGTAACCTAGTCAAACTCCTTCCAAATTCAAGACCGATTGTCATTGTTTGCATTGGAACTGATCGTTCGACAGGTGACTCTTTAGGACCACTAGTCGGAACGAAGTTGAAAGCGAAACATTCTGCTTATTATGAAGTTTATGGGACCCTTGAAGACCCTGTTCATGCTGTGAATCTCGAGGAAAAACTCGACCAAATCAAAAAAGAACACATCAATCCGTTCATTATCGGAATTGACGCATGCCTCGGTAAATTAAGCAGTGTCGGGATGGTATCGTTAGGAGAAGGTCCTGTAAAACCAGGTGCTGCGGTCAAAAAACAGCTACCTCCAGTCGGTGAAATCCACATGACCGGAATCGTCAACGTAAGTGGGTTCATGGAGTACTTCGTCTTACAAAATACCCGATTGAATCTCGTCATGAAGATGGCTGATCTGATTGCAGAAGGCATCTACTTGTCGAGTTTGAGGAAAAGCTTCCAGAAACGACCACCGGAAAGTACAATCACGAAAGATATTGCAGAATTGCATTAAAAAAGGCAGACCGTCATGGTCCGCCTTTTTATTTTTATAGAGGAATGAATGAGAAAAAGTCTAAGATGGTGTTTTTATAAGGTAAAAGATAAATCAACACACCTGCTACCACTAAGCTCGGTAGTAGATTCAATACCTTCACATGGATGATCTTCAACAGGTTGAGGCCGATGGCACAGATGAGGATTCCACCCGTCGCTGTCAGCTCTGTAATTAACACTTGAAGCTGATCCGGGCTGAACAAGCTCTGGATTTGTGTTGCCATCAGGGCAATCGTCCCCTGATACAATACGACTGGTACAGCAGAAAAGATGACTCCAAAACCCATCGTGGTCGTAAAGATCATTGAAATGAAGGCGTCGATCAAAGCCTTCGTATAAAGCACTTCATGGTCAAGTCGCAGACCGCTGTCCAAAGCCCCGACAACCGATAGCGCGCCGATTACGAATACAAGTGTCGCTGTAACAAATGCTTTTGCGACACTTCCCTCCCGCTTAGCACCAGCTCTCTTTTCAATCCAAGCACCGAGGTTATTAAGATGGTCATCCAGCTTCAAGCTTTCCCCGATCACCCCTCCAAGTGCGAGACTGATGATCACGATGAGAATATGATTGCTTTGCAGTCCCATTTTGATCCCTAATAAAACAACAGCTAATCCCATTGCCTGTAGTACGGTCGTTTTTGTGCTTTCAGGGATTTTCGTGAAGATCAAGCCGAACAACGTTCCTAACGCAATGGCTAAACCATTGACAAGTGTCCCAAGCAGTACCATGATTCCCCTACTTTCCATTTATATGACTAAAAAGTAATCGCATTTATCTTTCATAATATTCGAAAAGAAAAACCATCGAAGTCGATGGTTTTGGTCTACTCTCTACCTTCTAATAACTCTAATATACGATTCAAGTCGTCCTTTGAAAAGAAGTCGATTTCGATCTTTCCTTTTTGTTTCGTCTGCTTGATCGTAACAGGTGTTCCAAAACGTTCTCTTAAACTGGATTCTTTTTCTTTAACGAATACGTTCTTTTCAGGTTTCTTTTTCTTTGTTTCACGTGAAACATTCTGGTTCAATTGTTGTACAAGAAGTTCCACTTGGCGCACACTCAAGTTGTCCTTCATGATTTTCTGGACGACAGAAGAAACGTGCGTTTTATTTTTAAGGGATAAAAGTGCTCGTCCATGACCCATCGACAGCTTTTTCTCTGCTAACAATTGTTGTACCAGCGCAGGCAGCTGCAGAAGTCTCAAGTGGTTCGCGATATGCGGTCGGCTTTTTCCTAAACGGCTTGCCAACTGTTCTTGCGTTAATTCCAACTCTTGCATGAGGCTGGCATAAGCTTGTCCTTCCTCAATTGGGTTCAAGTCTTCCCTTTGTAAGTTTTCAATCAATGCGAGTTCCATCATTTTCTGTTCGTTCAAATCTTTTACGAGAACCGGGATTTTTTTCAGGCCGCATTCCTTGGCTGCACGATATCTGCGCTCGCCGACCACAATTTCATACCCTTTGATGCTTTTCCGAACGACGATGGGCTGCAGAATACCATGCATTTCTATGGATTCTTTCAGCTCATTGATGGCATTCTGGTCAAACGTTTTTCTTGGTTGATATGGGTTGGGACGAATGTCACTGAGCTTGATTTCTTGGATCTCTTGTTCGGTTTCAGATTCATTCGTCGGGAAGAAAGCATTGATTCCTTTTCCTAATCCTCTAGCCATTCGACATCACTTCCTTTGCGAGGTCTAGATACACTTCCGCTCCCCGAGATTTCGGGTCATAGATAATGATTGGTTTCCCATGGCTGGGTGCTTCACTCAACCGGACATTCCTTGGAATGACAGTACCATACACTTTTTCTTGGAAATATTTCTTTACTTCTTCGATCACCTGGATGCCAAGATTGGTTCTGGCATCAAACATGGTGAGCAATACACCTTCTATACGTAAATCCGTATTCAAATGCTTTTGTACGAGACGGACTGTGTTCAAAAGCTGACTTAAGCCTTCCAGGGCATAGTATTCACACTGGACCGGAATGAGGACTGCATCTGATGCTGTCAAAGAATTGATCGTCAAAAGCCCTAATGAAGGGGGGCAATCAATGATAATATAATCAAATTGATGATTTACTTGCTCAAGCGCACGTTTCAATCGTACTTCTCGGGAAATCGTCGGTACGAGTTCGATTTCAGCTCCCGCAAGCTGAATGGAAGAAGGAATGATCGACAAGCCTTCTACATTCGTTTGTTGGATGACTTTTTGAGCGTCTACATCATCCACCAATACATCATAGATGCATTGATCAATGTCCCCTTTATCTATACCAACACCACTTGTGGCGTTTCCTTGAGGATCGATATCAATCATTAACACTTTCTTACCTAGATATGCTAGGCATGCTCCTAAATTCACTGATGTGGTCGTTTTGCCAACTCCGCCCTTTTGATTGGCAATTGCAATGACTTTCGCCACGATGTCACCTACCCTTACCCTACAACTACTTTTTCTTATTCTATCATGAATACGGAAAAAGGAATGATAATTTTAATACAAAGAAGACCAGCTACGGTGTGTAGCCAGCCCTCTCTATGAATCTATCGTCGATTGTGATTACTTTTTCGGAATACGAATGGTGATCTGATAGCAATCATCCAGGTCCTCTTCTGTTGTATCGATAGAAAGACCTGTTTGATGGACCATATCGATCGATTGGCGAATCGTATTCATCGCAAGGCGCATATCCTTACTTACCGATTTACGCTTTGGCTTCGGTTTCGCCTTTTTGTCTGGATCTTCAGCTTCTAATAGCTGCTTGATCCGTTCTTCCGTTTGTTTAACGTTCAGATTGCGTTCCTTAATTTCCTTCAGTACCTTTTCTTGTTTTTCAGGTACTTTCAATGAAATAAGCGCCCTTGCATGACGTTCTGTTATTTCTTTATTCAAAAGAGCATTTTGGACCGCATCAGGCAGCTTTAACAAACGAAGCTTATTCGCAATGGTCGATTGCCCTTTGCCCAACCGCTGGGCAAGACTTTCTTGCGTTAAGCCATGAATCTCAATCAATTTTGCATACGCTGTCGCTTCTTCAATGGCAGAGAGTTCTTCACGTTGCAAGTTCTCAATAAGCGCAATGGATGCCGTCTGAGACTCGTTGAATTCTTTGACGATTGCAGGAATCGTCAACCACCCGAGCTTTTGGACTGCACGGAAGCGGCGCTCCCCTGCAATGATCTCATATACATCCTCTCTACGGCGGACAACAATAGGCTGTATGATTCCATGTGTTTTAATCGTTTGAGACAATTCTTCTATTCGTTCATCAATAAAGACCGTACGTGGTTGGTATCGGTTCGGGACGATTTCTTTGATTGGTATTTGAAGCACTTCTTCGTTTCCACTGAACTCTTCTTCGATCGTTTCATTCTCGACAGTACCCTCTTCAGCCTCAGAAGTCTTTTCTCCCAGACCAAACAATCGTGAAAACGGATGTTTCATCTCTTACACCACCTTTTTCAAACTCCATACATAACTTTCTACAGGATGTTTCCTATATCCTTTCATGAAGAGGCATCTTTCTTCCGACAAAATAGGATGTTTCACGTGAAACTATAGTGGGGATTTGTTTGGCGTACCAGGCTTTCTTGGGTATTTTTTAGGTGTCGATTTTTGCTTATGAATGAAAATTAAATTCCGTTCGCTCTCTTCAATCGGTAGCTGGAACTGCTCTAAGTTTTCAAATCGGCCGCCTAATTGCGTAATTGCATTTTTAGCATCTTCCAGTTCTTCTGATGCATTGGCCGCTTTCATTGCTAAAAATGTACCGTTTTCTTTCACAAGCGGTAAACATAATTCCGCTAGCACAGAAAGGCGTGCGACGGCACGCGCAGTAACGAGATCATACTGTTCTCTGTGGAATTTGTTTTTTCCGAACGTTTCGGCGCGATCGTGGAAAAAATGCGTATTCGTTAGGTTCAATCTTTCAGATAAATGCTCTAAAAACGTCATCCGCTTTTTCAACGAATCAACGATCGTAATGTCTAGATGTGGAAAGCAGATTTTAATCGGTATGCTCGGGAAGCCGGCTCCGGCACCAACGTCACACATCTTTTCAATCTGGTTGAAATCGAAATGGAATGCCGCGCTGATCGAGTCGTAGAAGTGTTTCAAGTACACCCCTTCCCGGTCTGTAATCGCTGTCAAATTCATTTTCTCGTTCCATTCCACTAATGTTTCGTAATATGTATCAAATTGATGAAGCTGTTCAGGAGAAAGGGTGATCCCTTTCTCCTCCAGCTTTTGTTGGAATTGTTCAATGTTCATTGGTGCACCTCATTACTTGGCAAGTTTCGCAATCTTTCCTTGTTCAAGGTAGACGAGCAAAATGGAAATGTCAGATGGGTTCACACCTGAAACTCTGGACGCTTGGCCGACTGAAAGCGGGCGGACTTCAGCTAGCTTCTGCTTTGCTTCCGTTGCTAGACCATTGATCGCATCATAGTCGATATCTTCAGGGATCTTCTTTTCATCCATTTTCTTCACTTTTTCAACCTGTGCCAGTTGCTTATCTATATATCCAGCATATTTCGTCTGGATTTCAACCTGCTCCCCTACAACTTCCGGAACCTCTTGATCTGCCGGAGCAATTTCCGCAATTACGTCATAAGTGATTTCAGGTCTTCTCAATAATGAAGCTGCACTCATCGGTTCTTTCAGTGCACTACTTCCTGCTTTTTCAAGAATGGCTTGCGTCTGTTCATCCGGTTTGACGGACGTATGCTCCAGGCGGTTGATTTCCTCAGCAATTTGTTCTTTTTTATAAACAAAGCGTTGGTAACGGTCTTCTGGTACAAGTCCGATCTTGTAACCAAGCTCGGTTAAACGAAGATCAGCATTATCATGACGGAGCAAGAGACGGTATTCTGCTCTCGATGTAAGCAGACGGTAAGGTTCATTCGTCCCTTTCGTCACGAGATCGTCAATCAGAACTCCGATATATGCTTCGGAACGATCCAGGATGACTGGATCTTCACCTTGTGATTTTCGTGCAGCATTGATTCCAGCCATGATTCCTTGACCTGCGGCTTCTTCATATCCGCTTGTGCCGTTCAACTGCCCTGCCGTGAACAGGTTGTTCACCAACTTGGTCTCAAGTGATGGCCACAGCTGTGTCGGTACAATCGCATCATATTCAATCGCATATCCAGCGCGCATCATTTCCGCTTTTTCAAGACCCGGAATCGTTGCGAGGATTTTTCGTTGAATATCCTCCGGTAGACTCGTCGACAAGCCTTGTACATAGACTTCTTCCGTATTACGTCCTTCCGGCTCCAAGAAAATCTGATGGCGTGGCTTATCATTGAAACGCACGATTTTATCTTCAATAGAAGGACAATAACGAGGTCCTGTTCCTTGAATCATACCAGAATACATTGGTGAACGTTCCAGGTTCGAGTTAATCAGTTGATGCGTCACTTCACCTGTGTACGTCAACCAGCAAGGGATTTGATCGGTGATGTATTCCGTCGTCTCATAAGAGAACGCTCGCGGTTTATCATCTCCTGGCTGGATTTCCGTCTTACTGTAATCAATCGTGTGAGAATTGACACGAGGTGGTGTGCCTGTTTTGAAACGAACCATATTGAAACCAAGCTTCTTCAAGTCATGAGAAAGGTTGATTGACGGCTGCATGTTGTTCGGTCCGCTTTCATAAGTCAATTCACCGATGATGATCTTCCCTCTCAAGTACGTACCAGTTGTCACGACAACGCTGTTCGCATAGTAGGCAGAACCGGTTTTGGTCACGACACCTTTACATACTCCGTCTTCAATGATCAATTCTTCAACCATACCTTGGCGGAGTGTAAGGTTTTCTTCTTGTTCCATCGTCTTCTTCATTTCATTTTGGTACAGGAATTTATCTGCTTGCGCGCGTAGTGCACGAACAGCAGGTCCTTTTCCTGTGTTCAACATTTTCATCTGAATGTGGGTCTTATCAATGTTCCTTGCCATTTCCCCACCGAGGGCATCTATTTCACGGACGACAATCCCTTTTGCCGGACCACCGACGGATGGGTTACATGGCATATAAGCGATCGTATCCAAATTCAATGTCAGTACGAGGGTTTTCGCCCCCATTCTTGCTGAGGCCAGCGCTGCTTCTACTCCTGCATGGCCTGCTCCAACGACAATGACATCAAAGTTTCCCGCATCATATCGTTTCATATCGGAACCTCCTAATCGTTCCTAATTTATTTCCCGAGACAAAATTGTGAGAATAGCTGATCAATCAAGCTTTCTGATACAGTATCTCCGACAATTTCTCCTAAAATTTCCCAAGTTCTTGTGATATCGATCTGCACCATATCGACAGGAAGGCCAGCTTCAATACCATTAAAGGCTTCTTGCAAAGAACGCTTAGCCTGTTTCAGTAACGAAATATGTCTGGAGTTCGACACATAGGTCATATCTCCTAATTCGACACTACCTGAGAAGAAGAGTTCTTTGATGCTTTCCTCGAGCTCATCAATTCCCTTTTCTTCCTTAATCGACGTACTTACGACTGGATGGTCTTCGGCTAACTGTCGAACTTCATCCATGTCGATTCTCGAATCCAGATCAGTTTTATTCACAATGACGATAACATCCATCCCACGAGCTGCTTCGAACAATTTCCGATCTTCATCTGACAATGGTTCTCCATTGTTCAACAGCAATAAGATCAAGTCTGCTTCTTTCAATACTTGTCGAGAGCGCTCAACTCCGATCCGTTCGACAATATCTTCTGTCTCTCGTATACCTGCCGTATCGACAAGACGGAGCGGAACACCGCGAACATTTACATATTCCTCTATCACATCACGTGTCGTACCCGGTATATCCGTAACAATCGCTTTATTTTCATGAACGAGACTGTTCAATAAGGATGATTTCCCGACATTCGGACGACCGATGATAACCGTAGATAGTCCTTCACGGAGAATTTTCCCCTGTTCTGCAGTTTGAAGGAGCGAGTCGATTTCGCTTTGCACATATCCTAACTTCTCGTTTAAGAGCTGATGCGTCATTTCCTCTGCATCGTATTCAGGGTAATCGATGTTCACCTCTACATGGGCTACCGTTTCAAGCAATGTTTGACGAAGCGTGTGAATCAATTTAGACAGTCGACCTTCCATTTGATTCAAAGCGACGTTCATCGCTCGATCGGTTTTGGCGCGGATCAGATCCATGACCGCTTCTGCTTGAGAAAGATCGATTCGACCATTCAAGAAAGCTCGTTTCGTGAATTCCCCAGGTTCAGCGAGTCGCGCTCCACCGCTCAAGGCAAGTTCAAGGACCCGGTTCACAGATACAAGCCCACCGTGACAGTTGATTTCCACCACATCTTCTCGAGTGAAGGTCTTCGGAGCCTTCATGACAGTTACCATGACTTCTTCCGCTTTTTCCCCTGTATCTGGGTCAATGATATAGCCATAATGGATCGTATGGCTTTCTACCTCTTTCAACGATTGCTTTCCCCGGAACATTCGATCCGCAATATCCAGCGCATCATCCCCACTCAAACGAACGATCGCGATCGCGGCTTCTCCCATAGGAGTCGATATCGCTGTAATCGTATCTCCTTCCATCGATTTCACCTCTTTTCTCTATGTTTTCCCGAATCATGCTTCCTAACACAATAGAATAGCACACTTTCGAATCTCTATAAATCATCTATTGGTAGAATTTGATTGCATTACCTGCATTTTATCCACTGTGGATAACTTTTAACGGTCTTTTTCGACCTATTTTTGCACTTATCCACAACATACTAGTTTAGTTCTTTCCAGCACAAGAATCAATCTAAAACTTCTGGGTGATTTTCTAAAACCGAACACTGTTTTTCTAAAACGAGCTGCTGTTTTTCTAAAACCAGCCTCTCAATTTCTAAAACGACCACCTATTTTTACAAAACAAGCGCGTCTATTTCTAAGACAGCACAATTTTCACGGTAAATCTCGCTAAAAAAGTGCTGATCCTCCTACCATTTAAGGGTAGCTAAGAATCAGCACTCGTATAAGTTACAGTTTCATTTAGATCGATGAAGGTTTGATGACCACGCGACGATGTGGTTCACTGCCTTCCGATGAGGTTTGCACTTTATTGTTGGATTTCAATGTCATATGGATGATTTTCCGTTCCATCGACGGCATCGGTTCCAACGATACTTTCTTGTTGATTTTCAACGCTTTGGAAGCTAAACGATGGGCAAGTCTTTCGAGCGTTTCTTTCCTTCGCTCACGATAGTTTTCAGCATCTAAGATCACTCGTTGATATTCATCAGAAGATTTATTGGCTACAAGGTTCGTCAAATACTGAAGTGCATTCAACGTTTGGCCTCTTTTTCCAATCAAGATCGCAATCTTCTCACTTGATAGGTCCAATACGGTACCATCTTCGTCTTCCTTCACTTCAACGGACAGTTCAACACCCATTTTCGCAGCGACCTTTTTCAAAAATTCGATGGAATCTTCGATAGGATCAACCTTCAAAGTGACTTGAACGACCGCAGGCTTGGAACCAAGTCCCAGAAACCCTTTCTTAGCATCTTCTAAGATCGAAATTTCAACTTTTTCTTCTGATGTTTGTAATTGAGCTAATGCTTCTTGGACTGCTTCTTCAACTGACTTGCTCGTTATCGTTAATTGCTTCACTTTTTCGCGCCCCCCGTAGCATTACTTTCCTTATTTTTCATAGGAAGAGTAATAAAGTAGGTTTGTGCAATCATGAACAGGTTTCCGACTACCCAATAAAGGGAAAGTGCAGCTGGGAATGATATTGCGAAGACGATAATCATGATCGGCATGATGTAAAGCATCATCTTCATTTGCGGATTGGCAGACATCGCATCTGACCCGCCCATCATAATCTTCTGTTGTAAATAAGTCGTCACACCTGCAATTAATGGTAAGAGATAATATGGATCGGGACTTCCAAGGTCAAACCATAGGAAGTTATGTTCCGCAATCGCTTCTGTTCGCATAATTGCATGATAGAATCCTAATAAAATCGGCATTTGGATAATCAATGGCATACAACCAGCTAAAGGATTGACGCCATGTTTTTGGAACAACTGCATCGTCTCTTGCTGTAATTTCTGTTGAGTCTTCTGGTCTTTTGAGCTGTATTTTTCTCGCAATGCTTTGATTTCAGGTTGAATCTGCTGCATTGCCATAGAACTTTTTGTCTGTTTAATCATTAATGGTAATAATACTAAACGGATCAACAGGGTTACGATGACGATTCCGAGGCCATAGTTTTCATTAAAGAACTCAGCTACCTCAGTAATCAACCAGGATAATGGATAGACGAAGTACTCGTCCCAAAATCCAGTACTCTCATCTGTAATTGGTTTGTCAAGTGAACACCCTGCTAAAACTATAACCATGAAAATGGCTGAGATTATTAAGCCTATTCTCTTTCTCACTTGCTAAATCCTCCTTACAACGGTACCTTTCTACAAAAAAAGGTTATTCCCGATCCATCTTGTCCTTTTCAGGTACAGGATCTACTCCACCTGGATGAAAAGGATGACATTTCAAAATCCGCTTCAATGTCAGCCATCCTCCAGCAAACGCGCCATGCTTTTGTATCGCCTCTAATCCGTATGATGAACAGGTCGGATAGAATCGGCACGATGGCGGAGTAAATGGAGATATGCCTTTTCGATAGATTTGGATGATGAACATCAATATATATTTCATACCATTATCCTCTCGATGTTTTCAATAGTTTAGAGCGTTTCATGACATGGATCAAACTGCTCTTCACTTCATGGAAATCCATATTAGAGGTTGGTTTTCTTGCGATTATGACATAATCATAGGAATTTCGAATTTCTTCATCAATTTGATGAAAAGCTTCTCGGACATACCTTTTCACCCGGTTTCGGGTAACAGCATTACCGATTTTTTTACTCACCGACAAACCCAACCGGAAGTAATCCTGGTTCGGTTTCTTCAAAAAATAAACGACGAATTGTCGGTTTGCGAAGGATTCACCATTTCGGAAAACCGCTTGGAATTCCTCGTTTTTCTTTATTCGATACTTCTTCTCCATCCGGATTCACTCCGTACAACACTTTACTTGGATCTTTCTTTTCACTGCAAAAAAATAATGTGCAAGTGAAAAAAGACCACTGTTTATTCAGTGGCCTACGCAGATAATACTTTTCTTCCTTTTTGACGGCGACGAGCTAGAACTTTACGTCCGTTCTTTGTACTCATACGCGCACGGAAACCGTGTACTTTCTTACGCTTACGATTATTTGGTTGGAATGTAGGTTTCATTTATTTACACCTCCTCGAGGATTTCAAGTACAACTAAATAATTGCATAATGCTTTTAGACAGTCTTTGTAATTATAAGAACATCTGCACTTTCTGTCAAGTTTCATTATGAAATTGATTGAGTTAAATACTCATAGGATATTGATTTCCGCTCCAGCTGCTCACTTTCCGCGGGGCGTGCGGCAATCCTGCTGGAGTCTCGCACCTTGCTCTCCAATCAATTTGCAAAAGTTGTTCCTCTCCAAAGATCTACTTCTAACACTTTCGTTTTCTTCCTCTTCATTTATTTCTTAAAACTACTTTCTTCAAATCAGTTCACATTCTCCCTATTCCGATTCTTCCATCTCCCAGCCAAAAATTACATTTGAATGACCTGATTAAAAGTTATCAACAATTCACTTTCAAGAATTGCAGATACATGTCTGTTTATTGTCTTGTGGATAAAATTTCGACAGCATTTTTCATATCCACATCCTTTATCGACAAATTACACACAAAATCTAGTGCTGTGGACAACCTCTCTCCACAACGTGTTGCGAATGTGGATAACCACAAAAAACTCGTTGCAACTACAGTATCCTTTTGATATGATTAGTGTGTTTTAACCCGTTCAAAACTTCCTCGAATAGATCTCTTATCCACACGCTGTGGATAAAAATGTGGACACTCATGCACGTCTGTGTATAAGCTTGTCCACAAATTTGTGTATACAGAAAATAACTCCAGTTTCTACTATATTAATAGTTATTCACATTTTCTGTGAATGTATAGAGATGAAGTTGATGGTTTGTACGTCAGCCGTGTACATAACCTTTATTTAAATTACGACAAAAAA
Organism: Pseudalkalibacillus sp. Hm43; assembly: GCF_051842935.1. Taxonomy (GTDB): domain Bacteria; phylum Bacillota; class Bacilli; order Bacillales; family Fictibacillaceae; genus Pseudalkalibacillus. The sequence goes on from NZ_JBPXRR010000001.1 coordinate 3,155,200, forward strand.
CGTAAAGGAGGGTGATGATGGAAAATATCACTGATTTATGGAACAAAGCTTTGGGTGAAATCGAAAAGAAATTGAGTAAACCAAGCTTTGAAACCTGGTTGAAATCAACGTCCGCTCATTCGCTTCAAAACGATACATTAGTGATTACAGCTCCTAACGAATTCGCACGTGATTGGCTTGAATCCCGCTATTCCAATTTGATATCAGAAACATTGGATAGCATCACTGGGACGAAGTTAGCTGTAAAATTCATCATTCCGCAAAATCAGACACAGGATGAGATTGACCTGGATCAAGCCTCTAAGAAGAGAGCAAAAGTCGAAGCGGAACAATCGGATGAAAATTTGACGCAAAGCATGTTGAATCCTAAATATACATTCGATACGTTCGTAATCGGTTCTGGTAACCGGTTTGCGCATGCTGCATCCCTAGCGGTAGCTGAAGCACCGGCTAAAGCCTATAACCCATTATTCATTTACGGGGGCGTTGGACTCGGTAAGACTCACTTGATGCATGCCATTGGTCATTACGTCATCGATCATAAACCGAGTGCGAAAGTTGTCTATCTATCATCAGAAAAGTTCACGAATGAGTTCATTAACTCGATCCGTGATAATAAAACAGTCGATTTTCGTAACAAATTCAGAAATGTCGATGTTTTGCTAATTGATGATATTCAATTTTTAGCTGGAAAAGAACAAACTCAAGAAGAATTTTTCCATACATTTAATGCCTTGCATGAAGAAAGCAAGCAGATTGTCATCTCAAGTGACAGGCCGCCAAAGGAAATTCCGACACTTGAGGACCGGTTACGGTCTCGATTTGAATGGGGTCTCATTACGGATATCACTCCACCGGACCTTGAGACACGTATCGCCATTTTACGCAAGAAAGCGAAAGCCGAAGGTCTCGATATTCCGAATGAAGTGATGCTATACATCGCCAATCAGATTGATACGAACATCCGTGAATTAGAAGGTGCGTTGATTCGTGTCGTAGCTTATTCTTCACTCATCAATCAAGATATGAATGCGGATCTGGCAGCGGAAGCATTGAAGGACATCATCCCGTCATCTAAACCACGGACATTGACGATCCATGATATACAAGAGATGGTTGGAGAAAAGTTCAATGTACGTCTTGAAGACTTCAAAGCGAAGAAAAGAACGAAAACTGTCGCATTTCCTAGACAAATTGCGATGTACCTATCCAGAGAAATGACTGACTTCTCCTTACCGAAAATTGGAGAAGAGTTCGGCGGACGTGATCATACGACGGTCATTCATGCCCACGAAAAGATTTCTAAATTAATAGGGTCTGATCAACAATTACAAAACAAAATCAAAGAAATTCGGGATGCACTGAAAAGTTAATGCTGTGAACAACTGTGAATAATTCATCTGAAAATCCTATGTTTTATGCACAACCTGTCCACATGTGGATAACCGCTAACAAAACGTTCTGTTGGACTTATCCACAAAATCACAGCCCCTACTATTATTACTGCTAATTTTTATTTATTAATAAAGAATAATATGTCTCCGAAATTAGATTCGATTGATAGACAAAAAAGGTTGCCCTTAGTGATTCAGGGATTACCTTTCTGAGGAGGAAATAAATAAATGAAATTCGTAATGAACCGAGATCAGCTTGTCGACAGTGTGCAAGATGTAATGAAAGCTGTCTCAACACGAACAACGATTCCGATTCTCACGGGAATTAAGATTGAAGCACATGAAGATGGTGTAACGTTGACAGGAAGCGATTCCGATATTTCAATCGAACGTTTTGTACCAGCTGAAGAAGATGGTTATGAGCATGTAACGGTTGAGAAGCCTGGAAGCATCGTTCTTCAAGCTCGCTTTTTCTCAGAAATCGTAAAAAAGTTACCTGATTCAAAGATTGAAATTGAAGTATCTGAACGATTTGCGACACGAATTCGCTCTGGTTCGTCTGAATTCAATTTGAATGGACTCGATCCTCAGGAATATCCTAGATTGCCAGAAGTTCAGGAAAATAACCGATTCAGCATTCAGGCAGATCTTTTGAAAACGTTGATTCGTCAAACCGTATTCGCAGTGTCCACCTCAGAAACACGCCCCATCTTGACAGGTGTAAACTGGCATATTGAAGATGGTGAATTGAAGTGTGTTGCAACGGACAGTCACAGACTTGCATCGAGATCAGCTGCAGTGGAAACGACTTCGGAAGAAATCGACTTCTCCAATGTAGTGATCCCGGGTAAGAGTTTGACAGAGCTCTCGAAAATTCTGGATGATAATAGCGACTTGATCGATATCGTTCTAACCGAAAGTCAGGTGTTGTTCAAAGCGAAAAACATTTTGTTCTTCTCAAGACTCCTGGACGGGAATTATCCGGATACATCTAAACTCATCCCGAACGAAAGTAAGACGGAAATGATCGTTTCCACGAAGGAATTCTTGCAGGCAATCGACCGCGCTTCCTTGTTGGCGAAAGAGGGCAGAAACAATGTCGTCAAACTTTCTACACTAGAGAACAATGAAGTCGAAATTTCATCTAATTCTCCGGAAATCGGGAAAGTTTTTGAACAAGTTGTCACGGAATCTCTTGAAGGTGATGAATTAAAGATTTCATTCAGTGCAAAATATATGATGGATGCTCTGAAAGCAATGGATTGTTCAGAGGTGCAAATCCAGTTTACCGGAGCAATGAGACCGTTCGTCTTGACTCCGATCGAAGAACAATCGATCAAACAATTGATCCTTCCAGTAAGAACTTATTAATTCATATGTGAAAAGCTACTAGTGACATTGATGGACGTCCTAGTAGCTTTTTTACAGGTTGAGATTTTTTGTATAGGATTGGTGATTCCAAGTAACAACAATCCCCAAATTTCAATCATAAATGTCAGGAGGAAATCTAAATGGAAATCCATATCACGACCGAATACATTACATTGCAACAACTACTTAAACAAGCGGATGTGATTCAATCCGGTGGAATGGTAAAATGGTATTTAGCAGAACATGAAGTGTTGGTGAACGACGAACCAGAACAGCGTCGAGGAAGAAAGCTGTATGAAGGTGATACGGTGACTATACCGGGGACAGGCTCCTTTGTCGTAACACGTTGAATGGGGGATTCCCTTTGCATTTGAAGGAATTACTACTGAAAAACTATCGAAACTATGAAACCGAAGAACTCAGCTTCCAGGATAATGTGAATGTTTTCATAGGCGAGAACGCCCAGGGGAAAACGAATGTTATGGAAGCCATCTATGTTTTAGGGTTTGCAAAATCCCATCGGACACCGCGTGATAAAGAATTGATACGTTGGGACTGTGAATATGGTAAAATAGAAGGTAGGGTCCAAAAACGGAACGGACCGTTATCATTACAAATCGTTATCAGCCAAAAAGGCAAAAAGGCCAAATATAATCATATCGAACAAAGACGGTTGACCGATTATATCGGAGCGTTGAATATCGTCATGTTTGCACCTGAGGATCTGAATCTTGTCAAAGGAAGCCCTCAGGTGCGACGTCGTTTTATCGATATGGAAATCGGCCAGATCAGTCCTGTCTATTTACATCATCTCAGTCAATATCAGAAGGTTTTACAGCAACGGAACCATTTGCTCCGCGATCTCCAGAGAAGGAGGAAGCAAGAGCAAGAAATCATGCTCGATATTCTTACGGAACAATTGATTGAGCACGCCGTGAAAATCTTTCACAAGCGACATGAATTCCTCCAATTGCTGCAAGAATGGGCAGAACCGATCCATTCTGGTATCACTCGGAATCATGAAACGCTCGAGATTCAATACAAATCTTCTATACAGGTATCAGATTCGCTTGATATGACGAAAATAATAGAAGAATATCAATTGAAATTTGATAAAATAAAAGAAAAAGAGATGGAACGAGGCACGACCCTAGCAGGTCCGCATCGTGACGATCTCGCACTTTACGTGAACGGTAAGGATGTTCAGACCTACGGTTCGCAAGGTCAGCAAAGGACGACAGCTCTTTCTTTGAAACTAGCTGAAATCGAACTGATCAAATCGGAAGTTGGTGAATATCCACTATTGTTATTGGATGATGTATTATCGGAGCTTGATGACAGCCGCCAGTCCCACTTGTTGAATACAATTCAAGGGAAGGTTCAAACCTTCGTCACTACGACGAGTGTGGATGGTATTGAACACGAAACGCTGAAAAACGCGAGCCTGTTCAATGTGGAGAACGGAACAGCAGCGTTAATAAAGTGAGGTGAGCAATCCTTGTTTATCCATCTAGGTGAAAATGTTGTCGTGCAAACACGGGATGTCGTTGCCATATTCGACTATGAGATTGCGAAAGAATCTGAGGAGACGATGGCGTTCTTGAAGCACCATAAAGAGAACCAGAATCTCGAAACGATCAGTGATGAATTGATCAAATCGATCGTTCTCACTACAGAAGGAATATACTTGTCGCCTCTATCCTCTATTACTTTAAAGCGAAGAGCGAAAATCAATAACAATTTCGAAAAGCTGTTAAACAGCTAGGATCGGAATTTGATATATGGGATCTAAGGATGTTCGAAAAAAGAAGCAGGTGAATAATATGAGTATTGATCAAGAAACACAAAAGCAATCATACGATGAGAGTCAGATACAGGTACTCGAAGGATTAGAAGCTGTACGAAAACGACCGGGAATGTATATCGGCTCAACGAGTAAGCGAGGCTTACACCATCTTGTATGGGAAATCGTCGATAACAGTATTGATGAAGCATTAGCGGGATACTGTGATGAAATTCGTGTCACAGTGGAAAAAGACAACAGTATCACAGTCACGGATAATGGACGTGGGATCCCAGTCGGAACACATGAAAAAATGGGTAGACCTGCCGTAGAGGTTATCATGACTGTCTTGCATGCCGGCGGTAAGTTCGGCGGTGGAGGATATAAGGTTTCTGGAGGACTGCACGGTGTTGGTGCATCTGTCGTTAACGCCCTTTCTTCTGAACTTGAAGTGAAAGTCCACCGTGATGGAAAGATCCATTACCAGAAATTCAACCGCGGTATTCCTGCTGCAGACCTTAAAGTCATCGGTGAGACGGACATTACTGGAACAGTGACGCACTTCGTTCCAGATACTGAAATTTTCACTGAAACACAAGAGTATGATTTTGAAATCCTTGCACACCGTTTGCGTGAGCTTGCGTTCTTGAACCGTGGTCTGAAGATCATTGCTGAGGACAAGCGTGGCGAACATGCAGAACATGTTTATCATTATGAGGGCGGAATCAAGTCATACGTTGAACATATCAACCGTACAAAAGAGTCGCTTCATGAACCGATTTTCGTAGAAGGTGTACGCGATGAGATTTCTGTTGAAATCGCTGTTCAATATAATGACAGCTTCGCGAGTAACCTTTATTCCTTTGCGAACAACATCAATACCCACGAAGGTGGTACACACGAGTACGGATTCAAAACATCATTGACGCGTGTCATTAATGATTATGCGAAGAAAAACAACTTGTTGAAAGAAGAAGGGAACCTTTCTGGTGATGATGTCCGTGAAGGTTTAACAGCCATCATCTCCATCAAGCATCCGGATCCTCAATTCGAAGGACAAACGAAAACAAAATTAGGAAATGCAGAAGCACGTACGGCAACAGAATCCGTCTTCGGAGAAAAGTTTTCCCAGTTCTTATATGAAAACCCGACTGTCGCAAAACAAATCGTTGAAAAAGGAAGCATGGCACTTCGCGCACGTCTGGCAGCGAAGAAAGCCCGTGAGTTGACGAGACGTAAGAGTGCGTTAGAAGTCTCTTCTCTACCTGGTAAGCTTGCTGATTGCTCTTCCAAAGACGCTTCGATTTCTGAACTGTACATCGTAGAGGGTGACTCTGCAGGTGGTTCTGCCAAGCAAGGCCGTGATCGTCATTTCCAAGCGATCCTTCCGTTGCGTGGTAAGATCATCAACGTTGAAAAAGCTCGTTTGGATAAGATTTTATCCAACAATGAAATCCGTGCAATCATCACGGCACTTGGCACTGGTATCGGTGAAGAGTTCGATCTTTCAAAAGCCCGTTATCACAAGATCATCATCATGACGGATGCTGATACGGACGGTGCACATATTCGTACGTTGTTGTTGACGTTCCTCTATCGTTATATGAGACCGTTGATTGAACAAGGATATATCTATATCGCACAACCACCGTTGTATAAAATCCAACAAGGTAAAAAAGTGATGTATGCCTACAACGATAAAGAGAAAGATCGAATCATGAATGAAATTTCCAAATCACCTAAGCCATCCTTGCAGCGTTATAAGGGTCTTGGTGAGATGAACCCGAACCAGCTGTGGGAAACAACTATGAACCCGGAAGAACGGACAACCTTGCAAGTCGAGCTTCAAGATGCAATTGAAGCGGATGAGATCTTTGAAATTCTCATGGGTGATAAAGTAGAACCACGACGTGATTTCATTCAAGAAAACGCCCAATATGTGAAAAACCTTGATGTATAGATTTGTAAGACAATGAAGTGTAATTGGAGGTAATCGGGAATGGCCGATATCGAACAATCTCGAAAGAAAGAAATAAACATTAGCGAGGAAATCAGAACCTCGTTTATGGATTACGCAATGAGCGTTATCGTCAGCCGTGCCCTGCCAGATGTCAGGGACGGACTGAAACCCGTTCATCGACGGATCCTATATGCGATGAATGACCTCGGCATGACAGCAGACAAAGCCTACAAAAAGTCTGCGCGTATCGTCGGAGAAGTCATCGGTAAGTACCATCCTCACGGTGATTCAGCTGTATACGATGCAATGGTCCGTATGGCGCAAGACTTCAACTATCGCAACATGTTGATCGATGGACACGGAAACTTCGGTTCTGTCGATGGAGATGCAGCGGCTGCGATGCGTTATACAGAAGCACGTATGTCTAAAATCGCTATGGAAATGGTACGTGACATCCAGAAAGATACGATTGATTACAAAGAGAACTATGACGGCAGTGAACATGAACCGGTCGTACTGCCTGCACGGTTCCCGAACTTGCTTGTGAACGGTGCAGCTGGGATTGCAGTCGGGATGGCAACGAACATTCCTCCGCATCAGCTTGGTGAAGTCATTGATGGGATTCTAGCGTTAAGTAAAGACCCTGACTTAGATATTGCCGATTTGATGGAATACATTCCTGGTCCGGATTTCCCTACAGGAGGAGAAATCCTGGGACGTGAAGGAATCCGTCGTGCTTATACAACAGGTCGCGGTTCGATCATGACTCGTGCAAAAGCCCATATCGATGAGAAGGATAATGGACGAAAAGCCATCATCGTGACGGAAATCCCTTACCAGGTCAACAAAGCGAAGCTGATTGAAAAAATCGCTGAGTTGGTCCGTGATAAGCGGATCGAGGGCATTTCAGACCTTCGTGATGAATCCGACCGTAACGGTATGCGAATTGTCATCGAAGTTCGAAAAGATGCAAATGCAAACGTCCTATTAAATAATTTATACAAACAAACAGCTCTTCAAACGAGCTTCGGAATCAATCTTCTTGCCCTCGTAGATGGTCAACCAAAAGTGTTGAACCTGAAGGAATGTCTTCATTACTACCTGAAGCACCAACAAGAAGTGATCCGTCGTCGTACAATCTTCGAACTGAAGAAAGCAGAAGCACGTGCTCATATACTTGAAGGTTTACGAATCGCACTTGACCACATTGACGAAATCATCGCATTGATCCGTGGTTCACGTACAACCGATATCGCACGGGACGGCTTGATGGAGAAGTTCTCCCTATCCTATGAACAAGCCCAAGCGATTCTCGACATGCGTCTACAACGTTTGACTGGTTTAGAGCGTGACAAGATCGAAGAAGAATATAACGAGCTTGTAAAATTGATTGCAGAACTGAAAGCCATCTTAGCGGATGAAGAGAAGGTCCTCGAGATCATCCGTACTGAATTGATGGAAATCAAAGAGAAATTCAACGATGTCCGTCGAACAGAGATCACAATCGGTGAAAATGCCATTGAAGACGAAGACTTGATTCCTCGTCAGCAAATCGCCATCACCGTCACCCATAACGGATATGTTAAACGACTTCCAATGTCGACCTATCGTGCACAAAAACGTGGTGGTCGAGGTGTCCAAGGTATGGGGACAAACGATGACGATTTCGTCGAACATCTACTTTCGACGAATACGCATAACACGATTCTGTTCTTTACGAACCTTGGAAAGGTTTATCGTTTGAAAGGGTATCAGATTCCTGAGCTTGGACGAACGGCAAAAGGAATACCGATCATCAACCTATTGCAGATTGAAAAAGGCGAATCCATTTCAGCGATTATCCCAGTCGAGGAATTCGTTGACGATTGGTTCTTGTTCTTCACTACAAAAGACGGAATTTGTAAACGATCCCCTCTATCTGCATTCGCGAACATTCGCCAGAGCGGACTAATTGCAGTGAACCTACGTGATGAGGATGAACTGATTGGTGTCAGACTGACTGACGGTAATAAGGACATCATCATCGGTACGAACAGCGGTATGGCTGTCCGGTTCCCTGAAACAGATGTCCGATCGATGGGAAGAACTGCAACAGGCGTGAAAGGAATTTCCTTACGCGAAGGTGATTTCGTTATAGGAATGGAACTTCTTTCTTCCGAGGAAGAACGGGATATCCTCATCGTTACGGAAAAAGGATTCGGTAAACGAACGCCAATGGAAGAGTATCGTGTTCAAAGCCGAGGCGGTATCGGTCTAAGAACATGTAACATTACAGATAAAAACGGTAAGGTCATCGCGTTGAAGACTGTGTTGGAAGATCAAGAAATCATGATCATCACGACAACAGGAATCGTCATTCGTATGGCGGTATCGGATATTTCACAATACGGACGTAACACGCAAGGTGTCCGTTTGATCCGATTGAACGAAGGTGTCGACGTTGCGACAATTGCAGTCGTTGATCCGGTAGATGAAGAAGAACTTCTAGACGGAGAAACAGACGAAGAAAACAACGAAAATTCTTCAGAAGACGTTCAAGAAGAAACGGAAGCGTCCGATACTAACAATGAAGAAGAATCACCGGATGAAGACCAAACAGACGAATAAGAAATAGTTGGAACGGAGGAAATGATTTTTTCCTCCGTTTCTTATAACTTATTTTAATTCCTTACATAACATCAGCCGATTCATTTTCTTACATAATTTAAATACCAACGCATAAAAGGGGCGGTTAGGTTGAAAGTTCATGTCCAAAATTTAAAAACAGGTGACATGCTCAATCAGGACGTTTTTTCACTATCGAGTCGACCGATTGTCGGACAAGGTACAGAATTGACGCGAGAACACATAGAAGTGCTTAAAGCTTTCAATATTAGAGAAGTAGATGTAAAACCATCTCAGGTGACAACAGACCCGAAACAAGAGCAGACAGACACAACTACAACGGTAGATACCCCCACACTATACGACGACTTCTATCCAAAATATATGAAAGCAGTATCCCAGTACAAAAAAATATTCTCCAATTGGCAAGCTGGAAGCCCAGTCGACCTCTTTCAGGTCCGCCAAGAGATTGTACCTCTCATTGAACTCGCGATCACTAAACCGAAAACGATTCTATCCTTGCATCATTTCTCAAGTGAGAAGGATTACGTTTATCATCATGCAATCTCAGTCGCACTCATTTCCTCATTCCTGGCAAAGAAACTATCTTATTCAAAAGGAGACATCATCCAAATCGGTCTAGCCGGAGCATTGATTGATTGTGGCATGTCGAAAGTACAACCACGCATACTGACAAAAAAAGAAACATTGAAAAAAGAAGAATTTGAAGAAATCAAACAACATCCGATCTTAGGTTACAAGATGCTCAAAGGGACACCAGGCATTAAAGAAGATGTTCTTCTGTCCATTCTTCAGCACCATGAACGTGAAGATGGAAGTGGATATCCACTTGGCACGAAAGGAAACAACTTAAGACCGTTCAGCAGAGTCGTAGCAATTGCAGATGTATTTCATGCCATGACCTCTGAAAGATTTTATCGGATGAAGCAATCCCCTTTTAAAGTATTAGAACAGATGTTGATGGATCAATTCGGGAAATTCGATCCGAAAATATTGAATGTTTTGGTGAGTGAACTCTCTAACTTCTCTGTAGGTACGAAAGTAGAACTTTCAAATACACAAATAGGTGAGATCGTCTTCATGGATCCGCAATCCCATACACGACCAATGGTGAAGATTGAGAGCGGAGACATCATCGCCTTGAAGCAACGTAACGATTTATACATAGAAAATATCCTGTCTTAATACTGAAAGGGAAATTCCCTTTCTTTTTTTTGCTTTTAGGGGTTGATACGTCTCATTAATCGTGCTATATTATTATTTGTCGCTTTTGAGAGGCATTTTCGAAAGAGGCACTCAACAAAGAAAAACAAATTACAAAAAGTTGTTGACGAGCACTTAGCGAAATGTTATATTGTTTAAGTCGCTTCAAACAGCGGTACTTCGATTAAAAGCGTCACGTCCTGTGACAACATCGAAGTCAGCCCATCCATGGGCAAGTCAGCTCTTTGAAAACTGAACAAAAGCCAAGCGTGAAACGGGTCTTTTTATAAGAACCCTGAATCAATTTCGATTTACATTTAATGAGCAATCAAACACTTTATTGGAGAGTTTGATCCTGGCTCAGGACGAACGCTGGCGGCGTGCCTAATACATGCAAGTCGAGCGGATCAATGGGGAGCTTGCTCCCCTGAGATCAGCGGCGGACGGGTGAGTAACACGTGGGCAACCTGCCTGTAAGACTGGGATAACTCCGGGAAACCGGGGCTAATACCGGATAATACTGACCAC